>CAWGYJ010000003.1:0-388768 GCA_963826895.1 uncultured Solirubrobacterales bacterium | reverse complement strand
GAATACGGGGTCCCTTGGATTTGCGGGCGCGAGCCCTGCCTTCGTGCTGGCACAGGCGATTTGCCGCCCACGGCATTCGCGTGGCCCCCCCTTATGTCCGATTGGGGAAGCGCCAGTCGCCAAAAGCGCTGCCGACATCGTGGCTCTTCGCGCAAGAAGGTTTCGCTGAAGGCTCGGTGCGACGTGATGGCTTTGATGACCGAGGAGCAGGCGTGGCAGCGTTGATGGGCGCTGGCGGCGTTCCCCAGTGGCAGTCGTGCGCGGGCAATCTGGCAGGCTCACACCTTCTGAATTGCGTGCCCGCGCGAGATGCGAACCCGGACGGTCCTACTGGCATCGGTGCCCGCTCGCGGCTTGTGGCTTCTGAAGGGGTCGGGGGGAGGTTGGCTTGATGCTCGGATGGTGTTCGCGCGGTCGTGCCCTCGATGTTGATGTGGGGTAGGCGGGCGTCGAGCCAGCGCGGCAGCCGCCAGGTGGTCGGGCCGAGCAGTTCGAGCACGGCCGGCAGCATCACGCAGCGCACGACGAGGGCGTCGAGGAACACGGCGACGGCGAGCCCGAAGCCGAACTCCTTGAGCGTGCGCTCGTCGCCGAGCGTGAAGGACAGGAAGACGCAGATCATGATCGCCGCGGCCGCGGTGATCACGCGTCCGGTGAGCGCGATGCCGTCGCCGACGGCGGCGGACGCGTCGCCGTCGCGCATCCACTCCTCGCGCACGCGCGAGATGAGGAACACCTCGTAGTCCATCGAGAGTCCGAACACGACCGCGAACATGAGCACCGGCACCCACGCCTCGATCGGGCCCTTCTGCACCCCGAGCACGCTCGCGAACCAGCCGTTTTGGAAGACCGCGACGGTGACGCCGAGCGCGGCGCCGATCGTCAGCAGGTTCATGATCGCGGCCTGGATCGGGATCACCATCGAGCGGAAGATCACGAACAGCAGCAGCGCCGAGAGCAGGATCACGATGCGCGAAGAACAGCGGCAGCTTGCTCGCCAGCACGTGGGAGAAGTCGATCGAGCCGGCGGTGAACCCGCCGACCAGGACCGTGCACGCCGGTGCGACGCTCGAACGCCGGCAGCACGTCGTCGCGCAGCCGGTTGACGAGGTTCGGTGGTCGCGACCGCCTGCGGCGCCGAATCGCGGATAGACCTGCATGACGGCGAGCGTGCCGGACGGCGCGATCCGCGGCTGCGTGACGGCGACGACGCCGGGGGTGGCGCTGCCGCAGCGCGCAAGCGCCGGCAGCATGCGGCCGCCTGGTCGCGGCTCGGCAGCTCGGCGACGAGCAGCAGCGGCCCGTTGAATCCCGGCCCGAAGCCCTGCGCGAGCAGGTCGAAGGCGTGGCGTGAGCTGAGGTTGGCGGGGTCGTTGCCGGCGTCGCTGCTGTCCATCCGCATCGCCAACACGGGCAGCAGCAGCACGATCATCACCGCGAGCGAGACGAGCGCCAGCGGCCACGGCCGCGCCTGCACCGTCTCGCTCCAGCGCCGCCAGGCCGAGCGCTGCGGCGCCGAGCGAGCGCGCCGGCGCCGCTCGGCGCCGTGGCGCCTGCGGCCGCCGGATGGCAGCGCCCGAACGGTCCGCGGCGGGCGCGGCGGGGGCGGACGAGCCGGGCGCCGAAGCGCGACAGCAGCGCCGGCAGCAGCGTGAGCGAGGCCACGAGCGTGAGCAGCACGGCGATCACGGCGGCGATCGCGAGGCCGTACATGAACGCGACGCCGGTCGCGAACATGCCGAGCAGCGCGATCACGACGGTCGCGCCGGCGAGCAGGATCGCCCGCCCGGAGGTGTCCATCGCCTCGAGCACCGAGCGTTCGACGTCGCCGAACGCGAGATAGTTCTCGCGGAAGCGCGTGACGATGAACAGCGCATAGTCGATCCCGACCCCGAGCGCCGATCATCAGCGCCAGCTCGGGAGCGACCATTCGCCATGTCGGTGACGTGGGTCGCCAGCCCGATCAACGCCACCCCCGTGATCAAGCCGAGGCCGGCCGTGATCAGCGGCATCCCGGCCGCGGCCAGCGAGCCGAAGGTGATCAGCAGGATCAACAGCGCGGCGACCACGCCGACCTCGGTCGCCGGACCGACGCTGAAGCCCTCGGCGTTCTCGATCACCTGACCGCCTGCGGCGACCTGCAGCCCCGGCACGTGCACGGCGTTGACCTGATCGAGCAGCGGCTTGCCGGTGCTCGTCGGCAGCGTGTTGGCGGGCTGGTCGTAGTTGACCGTCGCGAACGCGGTCATCCGGTTCGCGCGAGACCTGCACGGCGCCGCGGAGCTGTACGGGCTGATCGACCCCGGTGACGTGCGGCAGCGTGGCTACGCGCGCCAGCAGCGGCGTGATCGCGGCGCGCACGGCCGGCCGAGTCGATCGTTCCGCGTCGAGACATGGAAGACGATCGCGTCGACGTCGCCGCTCTGGGCCGGGAACTCCCGCGTGAGCAGGTCGCTGGCCCGCTGGGACTCGGTCCCGGGAAGGCTGAACGCGTGACGTATTTCGCCCGACGGACTGGGCCAACACCGTCGCGAGGACCGCAACGGCCACCCACCCGACGATCACGCGGCGGCGATGAGCGATGCACCAACGGGCGAGACCTCTCACCGCCAACCACCTCCCTGCAGAGATCGCAGGTTGCGCCAGCCGGCGATACCGGACACCTGAACCGCTAGACCCACGGCAGCTGCCGCGTCCGCGTCACGCGCCCCAAGCGACGACCTGCCGCTATTCGAATCACAACCAACCAGCTCTTGTGGCATCTCGACCTCTGGGGTGAATGGACCCACGGAAGTCAGGACGTGCTGCCCGCCCACATAGGGGCCGACATCACATGGTGCCCTCCATCGCCGCAATGCGGTGCGATACGATGAACATAGCATATGGATTCCATAACACCTGATCGTGCGGAGGAACTGCGACAACGAAAACGGTTGAACCTCGAGATCAGGCATTCAATACGCGAATTGGGCATCCAACTGGCGCTGCTCAACCATCACGTCGGCGCGCACCTCGATCTCAGAGACGTCGACTTTGACTGCCTCAACCTCATCTCCCGCCACGGCCCGCTAAGCCCTAGCGCGCTCTCACGGCTCGCCGGGCTACACCCCGCCACGATGACCGGCGTCCTCGACAGGCTCGAACACGGCGGCTGGGTCGCCCGCGAGCGCGACACCGCCGACCGCCGCGCCGTCCTCGTCCGCACCCTGCCAGACCGCAGCGCCGACGTGCCGCGCCTGTACTCAGGGATGAGTACCTCGATGAACAAGCTCCTGGCCGGCTACAAGAACACCGAACTCGAACTGCTCGCCGACTTCCTCCGCCGCACCGCAGACGCCGGACGAAACGCCGCCAGCGACCTCGCCGACCGCTGACGAGCGGGTGGCGTTACCCACTCACCAGACCCTCGGAGGTTTGAAAATGCCCAACGCCGCCCATCCCGCAGCCGCCGCATGAGCCGCCACGCTCAAAGCACGTTCCGCTGGCTCACGGCCGCGCTGTTCGCCTTGACCGTCGCTGCGATCGCATTCGCCACCTTCGGCGCGTTCGACACGATCCACAAAGCGGGCAACGCTCCAATCACCAAAAAGACGATCGAGAACGGCTACGCGATACACATCGCCGTGGGCTCCGCGATCGTGCTCGTGATGTTGTTGCTTCCGATTGTCGCCTGGCGGGGACGCCTCGGGGCGACCAAGCTCAAATGGTCATTGGTGCTCTCCGCGCTTGGCATCCTCCAGGCAATACTCGGTTCCGGTGAGTCCGTGCCGACGCTCGGCCTCCTCCACGGGCTGGTCGCGGTCGTGATCGTCGTCGCCTCCGGCGCGCTTGCACACCGAACGTGGACAGACGACCCGGCGCCGACGCGATCCCCAGACACCGCCCAGCTTAACGACGCCCGCTGACGCTCGGGTCCCTCGGGTTTCGCCCGACGTTGTTCGCCCACGGCAACTTGCTATGGACACCCGCCCGAGTTCCTGGGCAATTAGGAGAAGCTCCCAGTCAACCCCACCGCGTCAAGCCCGGAAAGCGTCGCGTTGACCTACGGGCCGGTCTCGCCGACGGCATCAACCAACCCTCGTGGACTGGATGGTCGATCTATCCGGAGCAGCGAGACTCGGCACGCCAAGAGTTCGAGTTACTGCCGACTCTCATCCATGACGTCGCAGCACCGGGCGCTCAGCGCTCACGAGCAACAGGAGAGGCCAAGCTCAGGCGTTGGGAGGCTGCATTTCTAGTCAACGCGCTCACGCCATCGTCGAGGTCTCGCTGTCCATTTTGGCGCCGACCGGACACGACTTCGACCTTGCCACTTGAGGCGTGGAGCGGCAGCAGGACTACCCTGGTCTTGATCCCGTCGGGGCGCTGCTCTTGTTATCGCACAGGCATCTCACCGGGCGAGGGTGACAGTCTCGGTTTGCGCGGCTTGCGAGGCCGGTGTCGACTACGAGGCCGGATCGTCCACTCGCGTTCGAGTTGTGCGGTTCGCACAACTCGACGGCGGCCGTTACGCGACCGGCGGGCGACACCGGACGATCGCTTCACTCCTCCCCGACGCAATTGACCTCGCTATGGGTTTGGCGACGGAGTGATCACACCGGCGGCCGTCCACCGCGCGATCGCTATGCCAGTCCATCGTCCGCCGCGTTGCGGCGGTCGGTGGGAGTTGAGGGGACGAAGGTCCTGCTCATCGCTGACAAACGGTCGGATCTGCCGCGCGCGCCGCCGGCGAGGCGATGCTCGTGAGTGGTCGCCGGTCAGGCGACGCGCGCTGATTCCCTGACGATCCGCAACTTGGTCGTTCGCGCCTCAAGCCGATCGAATGCTGCGGTCAGGTCGCTCGGGGGCGCCGCGGTCGACCACCGCTTGCCGACGCGCCGGACCTCGCCGTGACGTTCGAGATCTTTCAGGCGACCGAGCGCCTTGTCGTTGCTGAGCCGAGCCGCTCGGGCGGCCATCGCGGTCGAGAACGAGCTGGGCAGCTCCACAAGCGCGGCCCGCATGCGATCGGGCCGTTGAGCGTGCTCGCGATCGCCCGCCCGCGCATGCTCTATTGGGGGGCGCAGCTCGGTGGCGGCGCGCGGGCGTTCCGGTGTACGTGCCGAGTGCTGCGACGTCGGCAGAGATTCCCCGAAGCGGGCTCGGCAGCTCGCGCACAGGACGACCGGTTCGCCTCCGGCCGGGCGAACGATCTCGAACCCCCGCCACCCGCGCGCGGACCGGCACACGCCGCAACGGCGGCCAGCGCGTTCCAACTCGGTCAGGTCCTTGATAGCCATCGGATTCTCATCTGAAGATAGACGGTCGCGCCGAGCGGTTCGGTCGCGCCTCCTGTAGCACTCGTATCTGCGGAGCCGTCGTGATCGTGCCGAGTGCGCCGACGATCAGCGAGGTGCTGCGAACCGAGGCGCTCGCTGTCGACGAGGTCGACTTGAGCCGCGACGGGCACGCTTGGAGCGCCAGCACGAACCCGAAACGGTCGCCTGCCACACACCACGTCGGTCCCTACGCTTGCACGTTCATCGAGAGGAGCGACATGACCGGCGATTCCAAGAGACACCCAGTCGACCGCCGCACCACTCACACCGAACTCGAGTCGTACCTCGTGCTCGCACAGCTCTCCTACCGGGCTGGCGTTAGGCGAAGTTCACCACCGGCGCTCGGCAGGCTCAGAGAGGATACGACGGCGGCGACCAGCTCACCGATCAGCCGGCGTAAGAGGTCATGGCCCGGACCGACCGCCGCATGCTCCAGGCAGCGGCACGCCACGCGGATTGGCGGTGACAAAGCTGCTTGGGCGGCCGGGCGCTCGGGCCGCAGGTCGCGGGCGTTACTCCCGACGATCGCTTCCATCCTCAGAACTACGCCGGTCTCCAAGAGCCCTTTGGCGACGATCCACGAGCTGGCTTGAACGCTGCAGATACAGTCGGCCGCATGGTGAACGTTGAGCGGTTGGTCACCGCAGTTGAGCTTGACGAACGGGATCAGAGCGGGCACTCAGCGTGGGCCCACCTGTACGTCGTGCTGAGCGACGAGGCGACCCAGCGATCTTGATCGACCCGCGTCAGTGTCAAGCCGCCGATGCGCACGTGCCGCCGCGGGACATGGCCGCTGGGAGGCCCCCATGCGCGATGATGAGACGCGTGATCCGCATCCACGGCTACCTCATTTCGACGTGGACGCGGACAGCGTGCATGACCTGTCTGGAGAAAGGCGAGGAGTATGAGCTCGTGCCGGTCGTCTACGGTGGCGCTGAACACCTTGCTAAGCATCCGTTCGGCCGCATGCCAGTGCTCGAGACTGACGGACTTCTGATCCCCGAGGGGCTTGCGGTCATGGGGTATCTCGACGAGACGCTGCCGGGACCGGCGCTACAGCCCGACGACGCGGCTGCGCGCGCTCGGATGCGCACGTGGATGAGCATCTGTGGCGACTATGTGTTTTGCGACGTCGTGCGCCGGATCCCGCGCGACCGCACACCAACGGCTGAGGAGTTGACGACCGCGCGCACGGTGCTCCAGCGGGTCGATGCGATGGTCGGCGATAGCCGCTTTCTCGTCGGGGACACACTCACACTCGCTGACTTGTATCTCGCACCGCAGATCTCCAACTGCCGCGAGAAGGCACCGCAACTGCTTCAGCGACTGACAGCGCTGGGTGCGTGGTTCGCCGGCATCGAAGCACGCGCCAGCTTTCAGCGCACCACCTACTCAGCGTGATCCCGAGCTTGGCGCATTGCCGAACGAGCACGCGGGCGACGATCGCCTCGGTTCGGCCGAACGACCCGTGCGTCATGAGCGCAATGTCGACACAGCGCTGGCCCGAATCAGATGGAGGGGCACGTCGGCGGCGTGAGGGGTGGCGCGTTCGGCCACCGATGTCAAGCAGCGATGATCGCTGGCGTCAGCTGCAAGGCGCTCCCGCCTACCAACGTGAGTGTGACGGTGGCCATGGAAAGCTCCCCATAGGCGGCCATTGAATCTCCCCGTTGGTGGCCACCGTTTCTCCCCATGGGTGGCCACGGTTTCTCCCCACGGTTCTGTCCTGAGGCGCCGGTACTCGGACTCGTGTTGTCGACACGTGATCTGAGGAGGCCGGCCGTGAAGAAACCGGAGGAAGCGATGGAGATCCTTGAGGCGTATGACGCGACGGGGTCGTTGCGTGGGGCGGCGGCGCTGGCGGGGTGTGATCACAAGACCGTCGGCAGGTTGGTCGCGGCGCGGGAGGCGGCTGGTGGTGGGTTGCCCGAGCGGGCGCGGCAGCGGCCGTTGGTCGACCCGTTCGCCGCGAAGATCGATGAGCTGGTCGATCGCTCCCGCGCGTTGGTGCGGGCGGATGTCGTGCATGGAGTGCTGGTCGCGATGGGCTATGAAGGGTCGTATCGGACGACGCGTCGCGTGGTTGCTGAGGCGAAGCGGCGTTGGCGGAACCGGCACGGACGTCGGACGCGGCCGTGGATCCCGCAGCCGGGGTTGTGGCTGCAGTTCGATTACGGCGACGGGCCCGAGGTCGCCGGGTCGCGAGCGGTGTTGTTCTGCGCGTGGCTTGCGTGGTCGCGGTTTCGGGTGGTCGTGCCGTTGCGCGACAAGACGCTGCCCAGCGTCGTGATCGGCTTGGACCGGACGCTGCGCGCTGTGGGCGGCGTGCCGACCTACGCGCTCACGGACAACGAGAAGACGGTGACGGTCGAGCACGTGTGCGGGATCGCGGTCCGCAACGCGACGATCGTGGAGGTCTCCCGCCATTACGGGCTGACGATCGCGACGTGTGAGCCGGCGGACCCGCAGAGCAAGGGCGGCAGCGAGGCGACCGTGAAGATCGCGAAGGCCGATCTCGTCCCGACCGCTCACAACCTCCGCGAGCAGTATCCGGACTGGGAGGCGCTCGAGCAGGCATGCCAGTCGTTCATGGCGGATGTCAACACGCGCCCGCACCGCGCAACCCGCCAGCCGCCGGTGAACTTGCTTGCCCAGGAGCATGAGCATCTGCACCGGCTGCCCAGGTTGGGGCACACGTTGTGTTTCGGGCAGACCCGCAAGGTCGACCGCCAGGCGACCGTCAGCGTGGGTGACGCGATCTACTCGGTCCCGCACGAGCTGATCGGCGAACGCGTCTGGGTGCGTGCCGACGGTGAGCAGCTCGTGGTCGTTCACATCGATCAGGATCAGGGGCCGCGGGAGGTCGCGCGGCACCGGCTGACCACGCCGGGGCGCCCCAGCATCAATGACGCCCACTATCCGCCCAGGCCGGCCGGGGCGCTGGAGCGCAAGCCGCGGGCCCGCAACACCGAGGAACGGGAGTTCCTCGTGATCGGCGAGGGTGCCGAGCGGTGGCTGAAGCACGCCGCTGCGGAGGGAACGCAGCGGATCCGTCGCAAGATGGCCGAGGCCGTCGACCTGGCCAAGCTCCATGGCACCGGGCCGGTGAACGACGCGCTCGCGCGGTGCGCCAGCTACGGCCGGTTCGCCGACGGTGACCTGGCCAGCATCCTTGCCCACCAGCAGACAGCGACCGTGATCCCGCTGCCCCGACGAGTCGCAGAGGAGTCCTCGCTGCAGGGCTCGACCCGCAACTGGGAGGGATTCGGGCGATGACCGTCAAGCCGCCCACCCCGCCGCCACTGCCCGACGAGCTCGACCGGCTGCTCAGACGCCTGCGCATGCCATACGTTCGCCGGGCAGCGCCGGAGGTGATCGCGACCGCCACCAGCCAGCGCTGGGAACACGCCGAGGTGCTGCGCGTGCTGTTGGCCGAGGAGGCCGCCGGCCGCGACCACGCGACGATCTCGATGCGCCGCCGCGCCTCGGGTCTGCCGGCCGGCAAGACGTTCGACGCGTGGGAGCCTCAGGCCTCGGTGATCCCGAAACCGACCCAGCAGGCACTCCAAACGCTCGAATGGGTCAACCGCGCCGAGGTCTTGGTCGTGTGCGGCCCGAGCGGAAGCGGAAAGTCGCATTTCATCGAAGCGCTCGGGCACCTCGCGATCGATAAAGGCCGCGCCGTCTCCTGGCACACGCTCGACTCGCTCGCCGCCCTGTTCCGCCGCCACCGCGCCGACGACAGCATCAACAAAGCGATCGCAAAGCTGATCCGCGCCGATCTAATCCTGATCGACGATGTCGGACTGTTGCCAGTCTCAGCGGACGCCGCCGACGCGCTGTTCCGCGTCGTCGACGCCGCCTATGAGAAACGCTCGATCGCGATCAGCTCCAACATCCACCCGAGCGGGTTCGACGAGCTGATGCCC
This sequence comes from uncultured Solirubrobacterales bacterium, assembly GCA_963826895.1. Taxonomy (GTDB): domain Bacteria; phylum Actinomycetota; class Thermoleophilia; order Solirubrobacterales; family Solirubrobacteraceae; genus Palsa-465. The sequence continues at coordinate 379,521 of CAWGYJ010000003.1, read as the reverse complement.
AAAACGATGGCGACCGCGACCGTCGACCGGCTCCTGCATCACGCGCACGTGATCATCACCGACGGCCAGGAGAGCTATCGGCTCGCCCAGGCGACCGCCGGCAAGGGGGTGAAGCCCCTCACCTGAACACGAGCGCAACCCCCTGCTGGGGAGAAACGATGGCCACGGTGGGGAGATCTGATGGCCACCAGTGGGGAGAAATGATGGCCACCAGTGGGGAATTAAGTGGCCACCAGTGGGGAGAAACCGATGGCCATTGACATGAGTGCACTGCTTGGACATCGCTTACCGACCGCGCAATGAGCCTAGGGCGTCGAGGCAGAGCCTCGACATCTGCGATCTCGTGTCTCGCCAAGGCAGACATACACTCCACTCACTCGGGTGCTGAGAAAAACGAGCCATCGGTACCCGGCCGCGGCTGCAGATCGTCGCAGACCCAAGGACCAGCGAACACACGGCGGCGCACGGTGCCCAGGCGAATCCCAGGTCAGCCCAGAGATCGGAGCTGGCGGCGCGAGCGCCCGGATGGTTGACGGGCTGCCTTCGTTCGGCGTAGGGTCGATCGGGTCGATCGACTAAGAGGAGCCTCGCCGTGGAGCTTCAGAAGAAGAGCTTTGGATCGCCGGATGAAGTTCGGCCAATGGCCGACAAGGGTCGCGTCGAGCTTGTCAGGATCGGGGATGGCGTCGTGGGCAAGGCGACGTTCGAGCCCGGATGGCGCTGGTCTGATCATGTCAAGCCGATCGCCGGTACTGATAGCTGTCAGGCGCCGCATGTTGGCTACGTCGTTTCGGGCCGTCAGATGGTTCGGATGGATGACGGCACCGAGCTCGAGTTCGGTCCTGGCGATGTGGTGGCCATTCCCCCGGGGCACGACGGCTGGGTGGTCGGGGACGAGCCCTGCGTGGTGATCGACTTCGCCGGCATGGAGCACTACGCCGAGTCGCATTAGCTGCGCGCTGTCTGGAGGCCCCAGCCTTGATGAGTGCGCTGGCGGCGCTCCGAGGAACCACTTGAGCAGGGATCATCGGCTTCGGACTGTCCGGAAACGTTCACCGGGAACTGAGCGGCGGAGTGCTGCTTCGGCGTTCCCCGTGACCAGCGCCGAAGTCGGGGGACGTCAGCGTCAGCTGACGGACCACGCGGTCAACCGAGATCGCGCTCAATGATGAGCTCCGCGACCTCGGCAAGGTCGGCGCCGACGATATCGGGCGCGGCGCCGAGCGGAGAGAGGACCATCCCGGGTCGCGCCACGAACGCGGCTCGGGCGCCGGCAGCCAGCGCGCCTGACACGTCCCAAGCGTGGGCGGCGACGAGCCGCACGTCAGAGAGCGCGACGCCGCATTCCTCGGCGACGTGCCGGTAGGCAGCCGCCGCCGGCTTGAGCGCCCGCACGGTGTCGGCCGAGAGTGCCGCCTCGAACAGGTCGCGCAGGCCGGCATGACTGAGCTGGGCGTGGGCGACCTCGGCGGTGGAATTCGTGAGCGCAACGAGCCGCAGCGAGGTGCCAGCGAGAGTGCGCAGCGTCTCGGCGACCTCCGGATGCGGCGGCAGCGTGCGCATCCCGTCGACCATCTCGGCGACGGTAGCGTCATCGAGCGCGATCCCCTGACGCTCGCCGAGCATCCGCAGCGCCGCCCGCTGGGCGGTGGTGAAGTCGACATACCGGCCGGTGAGGCCACCGACGAACGAGAGCTGCAGCATTTGCGCGAACCACTGAGTGCGGAGCGCGGCCGAGCCGAACAGCGCCTCGAACTGAGGGTCGAGGGCGCGCAGGTCGAGCAGCGTCTCGTTGACGTCGAAGGCGATCACAGTCGTCATGGAAATACCTCCTCGGATGTGGTCGATGGGAGCAAGCGGGCTGTCGGGCCGGTGCCAGGCAAGGTCCGGCGCCCAAAGCAGGAGCCAATCCTCTCCGAGACATCGCCACAAGCTTGTTACAAACGCAGCTACGAAGTCCAGACCTCCGTATTCGGCCGAAGGCGCTACCCCCGGGAAGTCCACGTCTCAGTTGGATCGACAACCGCACGCTCCCGGAGGCCCGTTGGAGCCATCAGGCACCCCGACCTGACCGTCTCACGCACCAAGGCTCAACGAACGGTCCGAGCTCGTCGAGCCTCAGGCCCAAGACCCACCAGGATGGCGGAGCCGCCCTCAAGCCAACCGCTCTCGCGGCGACCAATCACTTTCCGTGGCAGTCGACCGTAATCCGCGTCGTCCTGCCCGCGACCACGCGGAACGAGGCAGGCGGTGAAGGGGAATCGACGATGCAGGCGCCGAGCCTCCAGCCCAGCCGAGGGATGCCGCCAACGGCCTGATAGCGCCCCGTGGGGAGCGAGATCGAGAAGCGACCTGATCGCCTGGTGTTGATCCGATGCTGCGCTCCCTGCTTCGCTGTCAGGACGACGATTCCGGCCTCGCGGGTGCATCCACAACTGCCAGGACGGGCCTTACCGCCGCTGACTACCAGTACGCCGGTGACTCTCCCGCGCTGGATAGCGCTGCGCGCCGGCGTCGCAAGCCAAAACGTGAGCACGACGAGAAGGAAGCAGCCCGCGAAATAAGTGAGCGCCGGCCGAGGGAACCGACCAACCCCGATCATGCCGAAAGGCTACCGCTCGGTTTCGGCGTGATGCGCAAGAAGCGCGTCCGTCACGGAAGGATCAGCGAACGTCGTCCGGGACCTTGGTCTCGGCCCGCTCGGTTCGTCGTGTGGTTCGGCCGGTTGGTTTGCTGGGCTACTTCTTGAGCTGGAAGGTTCGCGTGGCGGTGATCGGAGCGGATCCGGCGTGGGTCAGTCTTGCGCTGCCGGCTACTTGCACGGGGCGCGCCGGTCGCAGCAGGCGTTTGCCGGCCTTGGTCAGGACGATCTTGATTTTGGTGGTCCCGGAGCTCTTGAACTTGCCGGTGCCTGTGGCGATCACGGACCGTGAGCGTGAGCCTGGCTTCGTGGCGGCGGTCCAGGTGATCGTCAGCTGCCCGGCGCTGGGCGATGAGAACGTGCACGAGCAGCCGTTCTGCTTGAGTAGCGCCGCGGGGTTCGCCTGCTCCGGGGTCAGCGATAGCTCTTCGGCCAGCAGACGTTTGATCTGGCTTGCGGTCGGAAGCGGAGACCCGAGAAGCAGCTCGCCCGCGGCGTTGACAGCGGTGCAGAGCGAACTCGTTGGACAGGAAAGACCGGTGACTGGCTGATAGCTACTCGTCGCCGGCCTCAAGAGCACGGTGGTCCATGCTGAGGAGCCGGCTGTGGGGCGCGTAGACGCGAGCAGGTCGCCGTTTCCGTCGGTCGCGAAGCACATCGCGGACGAGGGGCACCAGAGGCCGCTGAGCTGTTGGTCTGAGATCGTGAAGCAACCGTTGAGTCCTGCGCAGAGGTCGGTGGCGTCGTACTGGGTGCCGGTGCATTCCTGCCCAGCTAGTCCCGCGCCGACACTGCACTCGGTCAGGCACGTCCCGTCGGTGAGGCACGCGAGCCCGTCAATTTGTAGCCCGCCGCCGCCGCTGCTCGTCCACATGCCGGTGAGTGGATCGCCACTGAGCGTGCCGCCGTAGTCATCAACGGCGGTGCAGGATGTGGGGGACCCGCAGGACAGGAAGTCCATCGACACGGCACAGCCGGAGTCTCCGCCGTACTTCCCGCATTCCGGGCCGGTCGCCGTGTCGGCGTTGTGGGTGATCTGCCACGAGGAGACGCCGGCGGCCGGATCCCTGGAAACGAGAAGATCGGTGGCCGTCGCCGCCACGCAGAGCGACCCGGATGGGCAGGCGACAGCGATGAACTGGTCGGCGCCCTCGACGTTGCTGACACTCCACGCTCTGGCTACAGGATTGGTGGACGTCGCCGGTTGCCGGCGTTGTCGACCGCGACGCACAGCCCTTTCGACGGGCATGCCACGCCGGTCAGCCCGTGCGTTCCGTCTATCGAGGTTTTCGTCCAGGGGCGGGCGCCGACTGCAGGATCGGTGGAGGTCAACACTCACCTGATCGGTCGATAGCCACGCAGAGCGAGGCGGTGGGGCAGGAGACACCGGTCAACGAGCTCGCTGTCAGGCGCCCGGCCGCTCGCCAGACTCCGGGGAACGAGGCCGCCGACGCCCCTCCCGCAACCAAGAGGAGCAGCCCGCCTGTCACAACGATCAACGACATCGCCAACGGCGCTCGGAAACGAATCGCGATCATCAACAACTAGAACGCCAACCCTGAGCCCAAAGTTCCGCTGACAGCCTAACCGTTGCATCGACTACCGCACGCGGCGTCTGAGCAAAGCTGTTCGCTGGCTCTGGGCCCGTCTCAGATCTCAACGCTCAGCGAACAGCTCCGGGCGGCGTCCGTCCTCGGGGCACTGGCGGTTTCGTCGCATCCGTGGCGGCGCTTCTACAGCCCCGGCACCGGCTGGGTGCGTCCATCTGTCAGCCAGCAGATGCATTCCTCGGGATTCGTCCAGATCCCTCGACCGACGGCTTCGACGAACGCTGACGGGACGTAGGCGACCAGAAACCGGGTCTCCATACGCTTGGCGGTGGCATCCTCGACGAGCGCGATCCACGTATCCCAGGGCGGCGTGTTATGCACATCGAAGTAGCCAGCGGTCTCGTGTTCGGCCGCGCCGTCGGACAGCTCAAGATCGGGGAAGTACACGAGCAGCTTCCCCCGGCTAGGTCGCTGTCAGAGCTAATGGTCGAGGCGAGTCGCCGCGACCGGCCATCGACGAGCTCGGCGACGACGGCAGCCGGTGTCACGTGCAGGAGGCCGACGTCCCGCGCCGGATCAGGCAGGCTTCGGAGACTGCCGAGCGGGTCGTCGGCGTCCGCCTTTTGCGTGCACCACGCGACGGTCTCGGCGAAACGTCGCTGCAGAAGTCGCGCTTCGGCTGGGGGAGTGTGCGGTTCGCTGAGGATGCGGATATCGCAAACCATCGCACGTGGTACAGCGGGGCGCCCGGGATCGCCCAAAGCCGTTCGGAGCGTCTCACCCACCAACGCTAAGCGCACATGCCGACAGGATGCTTGACGATCAGCGCCGCCAGGCGGGCGATCGCCGCGCCTACTCGCCCCAGCCCTCGTAGGGTGTGACGCGCTCGTCTACCTCGTGCCAATACTGGCGGAAGTGATGGCAGCGGCCTGTTGCCTCGTCGAGCTTTGCGATGAAGCATCCGATCAGCGTGGCGATCTCGCCGGGCTTGCTCATCGTCGTCCAGAACTCGCCAACCACATGGTCGTCCTCAACGACGGGGGTGCCCATGCGAACGCTGGCTACGCCTTCGGCCTCGTGCTCGCGACGGATGTAGTCGAGCAGTTGATCGCGGCCGACGACCGTCTCGTCCGTTGGGTGCTCGACGTAGATCGCGTCGTCGGTGAACAAGTTGGCGAAGCCCTCGTAGTCCCAGGCCTGCCAAGTCCGACCGTAACCCTCGACAAAGGCGACCGCCTTCTCCCGATCCATATCGCCCCAACCTAACCCAGGGCCCGGACATAGCTCCGGGTAGCCCGGTAGCACGGCGCACACTCCGCCCGGGACCAAGCCACCTACGAAAAGAGCGTCCGGTAGTCCATGGTCGACGGGACGGTTTGAGGGCGGCCCCCGGGCTCGAGGCGACGGGCCCCAGCTGGGTATCCGAACCCAATCGTTTCTCGGGAAGCGCACACGGCGCCCCTGACCAGAAGATCCTGCCCCGCGAACACAGCGCGGCGCCGTGGCTTCAGCAATTTGGCGATCGGCGTGGCGCCGCGCGCCTATAGTCGGAGAACATCGGGAGGGAAATGCCAGGCATGACCGCCGCTACAACCACACCCCTGCAGAGCAAGTTCGGCCCCATCGTCGCTGACGCTGCCGGAACGATCACCGTTCAGGAGGCAAGCGACGTCCTCGACTGCTGGCGCTTTCGTGTCGGCGAGCTGCTGAACGCCAGCGCAGGGCGCGTGCTCGTAACCGACCTGCTGGCGCTCACATCCCTCGTTCCGCTCAGCGCGCTTCAAGCACCCCGGCTGCCAAGCTCGTCCCCTAGATAGGGCGCCGACGACGTCCGGAGGGGAAGGGCAAGATTGCGCTCCGGCCCTGTCGCGCAAACGGGATCCGCCACCGCGCGTAGCCCGGCCGTAGGGCGCCGGTGCCGCTAGGCGGCGCTCGGGACGTTGGTGTCGCACATAACGTGTTCGCTGATTTTTCGCATCAACGGGGGCTATACGGACGCCGGGATAGCCGACACGGCCTCGTCCCGGACTTCCAGGATATGCAGGCAAATTGCCCGTCTCATAATCCGTCAGACGCAGGTTGGAATCCTGCCCGGGCTATGCGAAGGCCTGATTTGGCGGTCGTCATAGGATCAGCTGCTGAACCCGTCGTCGGCGGGACCGAACCAGCGGAGGTGTCAGATGGCCGAGCTCCCGGCGCGCCCAGAGGGAATTGTGTTGGCCCACTTCATCGTCTCGGACGACGTCGAGCGCGCTCGTCGCTTTTACACCGAGGTACTCGGCGGGAGGGTGGTCTTCTCAGGGCCCGGGGGGCTGACCTACGTCGCGCTATCCAACTGCTGGATCATCATCAATGCCGGTGGAGCTCCGACTGACGACAAGCCCGAGGTCACGCTTGAGACACCAGGCGATCCCAACCGGGTCAGCAGCTTCCTGAACATCCGGGTCAAGGACATCGCGGCCGTGTACGCCGAGTGGAGCGCAAGGGGTGCTGAGTTCCTGACAGAGCCCAAACAGCACCAGTACGAGATCCGGTGCTACATCCGCGATCCCGACGGCCATCTGATCGAGGTGGGACAAACCACGGACCTCGAGGGCGACTGGGCGCCCGCTGAATGGCCATCGAGCACGTCCGCCGAGGAGTTCGGGCGAGCGTCAGGCTAGCGCCCGACGCCGGCGATGGCTCGGCCATTACCACCGCAATCATCGGCACGGGAGGCATCGGATCGGCGATCGCCTGCCGGCTCGCTGGTCGGCGGGGCCTGATCGCGTCAGCCCCTCGGCCGGAGGGGACACTTGCTCGGGCCCCGCGCGAACGGGCTCGGCGCTACAAGCTCGAGACGAGCTCGGCCACGATGTCCGCAGCGGGCTGTCGCTGCCTGGCAAGCGCCACGCTTTGGCCGGCCCACAGGGACAGTGCCTCGATCTCTCCGGTCGTGCCAACCATCGGCGGTGCGGGTTCATATCGAACGATCGGTTCGCCCGACGCGAGGTGCGCGATCACCTCGCCCTCTCCGGGTCGACCGCCCGGTGCGGGCCGGCCCGCGGCCTCCCAGCGCTCGGCCGTCGAGTTGTGAATGGCGCGGTGGGGGGCGTCCGGCCATCCCACCTCATAAAGGTTGGCGTACCACTCTGCGTCGGTCTCAGTCGCGGCGATGAGGCGGCGCCGGTACTCCTCGTGGATCGGCATTTCATCGGCTAGCAGGAACCGGGTGCCCAGCAAGGCGGCCTGCGCGCCGAGGGCGAGCACTGCCGCGACTCCTCGAGCGTCGCCAATCCCACCGGCCGCAATGACTGGCATTGGCGCCACCGCGTCGACTACCGCTGGGACCAACGGGAGCGTGGCCACACCACCCCACACATGCCCCCCGGCCTCCCAACCCTGCGCAATGACGACGTCCACTCCACATCCGGCTGCGCGCAGAGCTTCCTCGGCGCTGCCGACCGTATGCAGGACAAGCCCTCCGGCGTCATGCACCATCTCGACGTAGGTCTGGGGATCGCCGAAGATGAACGACACGATCCGCAGACCCGCCGAGAGGGCCTGCTCCACTCGACGGCGCTGGTCGGAGGTGAGAACAAAGTTGCCGGCAAGCGGCCGGTCGGTGAGGGCCGCCGTTTGCCGAACCACGTCTCCGGCGTCATCGGACCACGACAGTCCCAGGCTGCCAAGGCCGCCGGCGTTTGAAACCGCCGCGGGCAAGCGAGGATCTGCAGACAGCGGCGCCTCGACGATCGGGCGTTCAATCCCGAGCAACTCGCACACCGGCGTTAGGGCACTCATTGGATAGCCCCTTTCTGGCGCCCGCGGCGCCGGTTGACTAGGCTCATTGTGGACCCGGAGGGCTCCGACGGCGCCCCACCGCCACGGGTCCACACCGTGCCGCGGACCGGGGTCCGGACCCGTGGATCACCGGGCGCGAGTGGACAGGACGGCGGTCATCGTTCCCGTCACTCCTCAACCATCGACAGGAGCAGATCATGCGCAGCGACATCGTCCCCGGCGGCACCTTCCCCGACTACGAGTTGCCAGATCACGAGAACGTTCCCCGGAAGCTCAGCGAGATCCAGGGCGAGGACCCCCTGATCCTCACGCTGGCGCGCGGGAACTACTGCCCCAAGGAGCACCAGCAGCACCTCGAGCTCGCCGCCAACTACCCCAAGATCGCAGTCGCCTACACGAAGGTCGCCACCATCTCGACCGACACCCATCACTCGAGCCAGGAGTTCCGCGCGTCGACCGGCGCCCAGTGGCCGTTCCTCTCCGATCCGGAGCGAACCGTCCAGAAGGACCTCGACATCCAGGAGTACACGGACCCCGAGCACGACCCGATGATCCCCCACACGGTCGTGCTCAAGCTCGGGCTGGTCATCCACAGCATCTACAACGGCTACTGGTTCTGGGGACGTCCCTCCTTCGTGGATCTCTGGCACGACCTACGGACCGTCACCCGCGAAATCCGCCCGGACTGGGATCTGAGCAAGCCCGGGCTCCGCGAAGCATGGGATGCGGGCGACTACGCGCCATTCCACGGATGGGACAAGCGCTCCCCTCAATCGACGCCGACGTCGTACACCTCCTAAGCGGTCGTTGAACAGCTCGAACGCGGGCGGGTTCGTGCGTGAGGCGAGCAGCAGCTCAGCAACGCTCTGCTCGCCCAAACTCGTAACCGGGTTGACTCCAGCGGACGTGCCTTGTGACCGAACAACCAAGACTCCACGGGATGAGCAGTAGCCCAGGTCGGACCCGGAGAAGACTGGCGGCTGCCGCACTGATCGCGGTCGCCGTTTCCCTTTTGTGTGTGGCAGGTGCGGAGGGGGACGGTGACCCTGCGAGTGATGTACTGGTGTCTCAGCCCGCCTTCATCGGGCAGGGGGTCGGAGGAACTCTGAAACCCCAGCTCGAGCTCGTCAAACTCCTCCAAGTGGCAGCCGCGCACGGCTTTCGAATCCGCGTCGCGTTGATTGGGAGCGCGAGCGACCTCGGATCAGTGACGCCGCTCTGGAAGAACCCAGGGGGTTACGCTTCGTACCTCTGGGAGGAGCTGTCCGACGCCGTTGGTGGCCAAGTCCTCGTTGTGATGCCGAACGGGTACGGCCTGCACGGCCCTGGCCGCGGGCCGTACCGCATCCCGGCGGCCGAAGCGCAGGTGAGAGCGCCACTCCCGGGACAAGGCAACCACATGTTGGCCGCCGCAATGGTTGCGATCAGAACGCTCGCCGCCGCAGATAACCACACGCTCCCGTCCATAAGCGGCGTTGCCCTCCCGATGGCGCCTGCCGACAAGGATCGTTGGCAGGCGTGGCTCGTGCTGGTCGCTGGCGCAGCTCTGATTTGCGTGTGTTGGGGTGCGAGCTTCCGAGCCCGTCCCCCGACTCGGTGGCCGATCAGCAGATGAACGCTCAGCGAAGGCTGATCGGATGCCTGCCTGTATCGGCTGGTGGTCAGAGATCCTGGGCGTTCGCGCTTCTCAGAGCCGACGGTGCGCCAATTTCTGGCACGTTGCGTGGCGGGTCGAATCGCGGCACTCAGATCCCACGGAGCGCTGATGGCGGCGAAAGCACCACGCCCGAGCGACCCGAGCGGGAGTACGGACCAGGCCCAGCGACGCGGCCTGTTCCTGGGGTGGCGCGGCTTGAAGCCCGTGTCGATCCCGGTGATCGGCGTAGGAATCGTCCTGCAGCACCTCGGCCTGTTACCACCGATTTCGTAGTGTTTGCTTGCGAAGCCGAACCCGACGGACGGTCCCATGCGATTCACGATCATCATCAGCCTGCTCGCCGCCGCCGCCTTGGGCCTTGCGGCGTGTGGCTCGTCGAGCGCGAGCGGCACGGCCACGAACGCGTCGGCCGGCCAGAGCTCCGACGCCGGCAGCAGCAAGACGCTCGAGTTCGCGTCCTGCATGCGGTCACACGGCGTCTCCAACTTCCCCGATCCGACCGGAGGACGCCTCCCCCTACAGATCCAGCAGACCCCGAACAGCACGACGGTGAACGGCGTCGCGGTGAATGGTCCGGCCTTCCAGTCCGCGATGCAGGCCTGCCGCTCGTACATGCCAAACGCCGGTACGCCCTCCGCGGCCCAGACAGCCGAGGCCAAGTCCCAGGCCCTCGCAATGTCGCGGTGCATGCGCTCGCACGGCGTTCCGAACTTCCCCGACCCAAAGACCCAGACCGGGCCGTACGGCGGAGTCGCGTTCAGCGTGGGCTTCGCCGGCACCGGCATCGATCCGAACTCGCCGGCGTTCCAGGCCGCCCAGAAGGACTGCGGCTCGATCATCGGCGCACCGAAGATAGCCCCGGCCGGCTAGAGAACGGTCGGCGGTGCCTCAGGTGGGGCGTTGCTCAGTCCTCGAGTAACTCTGCTTGATGCGCTGCCTTCCTAGCAGCCGGGCGGTTGCGACGCGGTCGGTAGGGATCGACCAACGGACGCTCCGGACCCGGCCAACGAGGTCTAGCCAGCCCTGGGTTCCATGCTAGGAGTATCGCTCTGCCAGCGTCATGCCGGCGCCGAGGCTGCTCGTAAAGCCTCCGACCGCGATGCAGATCGGCTTCGATGGGCAGGCGATCCCGCCGAATGAGTTGTTCGTCGCGCCGGCTGGGTTGGAGGTCGGCTGGATCACCCAACGAGTGCCGTTCCGGTGCTCTGCGAGGGTCACGTCGAAGCCCGTCGGGTTGTTGAAGAATCCGACCGCGGTGCACGAGTTCGGGGACTCGCACGATACGCCGGTCAGCTGGACGTAGCGGGCGCCATCGGGGTAGAGCGTCTTCTGGAGTGTCCAGCTGGTGGCGTTCCAGCGCTCCGCCATCATCACCTCGATTCCAGTGACATCGCTGAAATAGCCGACCGATGTGCACGCCATCGCCGACGCGCACGACACGCCCGTCAGCTGTGCGTACGCCGCCCCGGTGGGGGTGGGAGTCCGCTGGATCGACCAGCTCGAGCCGTTCCAGCGCTCCGCCAGGGTCATTCCCATGCCGGCGCGGTTGATTACGAAGCCGGCGGCGGTGCAAGACGCCGGCGTCGCGCAGGACAGTCCGGAGAGGAAGGCGGCTCTGGCGCCCGCCGGGTCCGGGGTTCGCTGAATCGACCAGGCGGCGCCGTTCCACCGCTCCACCAGCGTGACGCCAGCACTGCCGAGCATGTTGCCGGCATACCCGACAGCCACGCAGACCCGCCTCGATGCACACGACACCCCGCTGAGGTAGCTGATTCCCCCGCTGTTCGGCAGGCCGTGCTGGGACCGTTGGATCGCCCAACTCCTGCCGTTCCACCGCTCCGCGAGCGGCACCGTGCTACCGGCCTGGTTTGTCGTGCTCCCGACGGCAGTACATGCCGTCCTTGACGCACACGACACGCCGAACAGCACGCTGCCCCTCGCAACGGTCGGGTTGGGGGTTCGTTGGATCACCCAAGTCTTGCCTTTCCAGCTCTCCGCCAGCGTCAACCCGGCGCCGGCGCTGTTCGTGAAATAACCGACGGCGATGCAGAGCCTCGGCGACGCGCACGACACGCCGGAAAGGACGCTGTACGTTGCGTCGGCGGGGTTCGGGGTCGGCTGGATCGCCCAAGCCTTCGCCGCAGCGGGCTCGGCACCCGCCCCGCAGACCGCCAGCATGACGCACCCCATCACTACGTACGCGAGGATCCGGGCCCAGATCGCGATGCCACCGCGTCCGGCCAAGGCCGCGAGATCCTCTGCCCGCCGCCGCCCGGCACGACACGACGCAACCGCTACAGCCCCGCCCACGTCAGACAAACGCACCACCCCCTCGCCAGTGTTGTGCCCCGGACCCGATCCAGGTGAGAGGGGGAGCTCCTGCGGCTGCTCTTGTCGTTGTCGTGCTCATCGCGGCGCTTGCCGTCGCAGGCTCCCGCGGCGTCAGCCACCGATCAGGGCAACTGGTGGACGATCTCGGCGTGCTTTACCGCGGGCGATTGGATGTCGATCGAGAGTGGGATAAGGAAGATCCCTCCGTTGTGGTCGATTATCTCGCGACAGCCGTGCGCGGTGCTCGGGGGCCGGCCAGGCCGCAGGCCTTCGCCGCCTGCTCGACGGCCGGCGATTGGGGGTTCAGTCCCGGAGGGAGGTTGAGCTGCTGGTCGGGCCCCGAGAATGTGGGATCCGGGAAGTCCGGCAGGCCGTGGGTGCGCATGCAATCTGCCTCGGCGATTGCCGCCTTCCGTTGAGACTCGGAGAGCGCCGGTGGCGGACCGGCCGGCGCCATGTACTCCTTGCAGTTCTTCGCCGCGGAGGCGACCACGGGTCCGGCGATCCGCTGGCCCATGATCAGCAGCACGTCGGTGGAGATCATCACCGGCCCGCCGCCCGGCCAGCCCACGCCGCCGCCATTCGGCCCCTCTCGCGGATCCGGAAAGTCCGGGACGCCGTTGGCGCGCATGCATTTCGACATCGAGATCGGCACGTTCGGGGCGCCGTACGGGTAGTGCGGGTTGTGGTAGCCGGTCGGGCCGGCGCCGCCACAGGCGGCCAGGACCACCGCGCAGCCGGCCGCGAGCAGCGCGCCGCGCACCGGTCGGGCGGTCGCGAGCGCGATCAGCATGTGGGACCGCCTCGTGCTTGCCATCGCCTCAGTGTTATCGGACGACGCCTAACACCGCTGTAACGCCCTCACGGTGCCTCTGAAGGCGCCATCGGGCTCCTTCCGGACGGTTCGGGTCCGACGTGTCCGCGACGTCCCGTGGCGAGTAGGTCAGGCGCCTCGCCGGCCCGCCAGCACCGCGAACCGCCCGTCCGCAAAGTGAACCGACACCTGTTCGAACCCGGCGGCGCGCAGCAGCTCGAGATTGGTGGCGACGGTGGCGCAACGGTCGTGGGTCATCCGCTGCACGGCAGCAGACCACTCCTCATCCGTCGCGCCGAGCGACCGCGCCTCGCGCTCGTGCCAGCGCCAGAAGAGTGCGTCGAGCGTGGGCGTCTCGCCAAGCACCTGCTCGGCGTTGACGAACGCCCCGCCGGGACGCAACGCGTCGTGAGCACGTGTGTAGAGCGCGCCCTTGCCCGCGTCGTCGAGGTGGTGAATCGCGAGCGACGAGACGATCGCGTCGAAAGGGCCGGCCGGGAGTGGGTCCGCGAAGTCCTGGACGACAGCTGCCGTGGCTCGAGGCCCCAGGTTCGCAACGGCCTTCGCGATCATCTTCGGTGCCCCGTCGAGCAGTGTCAGCTGCGCCTCCGGGTATGCCTCGGCGACCATCGCCGCGAGCGTGCCGGTGCCGGTCCCGAGGTCGAGGACCGAGTGCAACGACCCGGGCTGGCTCAGCTCGAGCGCCCGGATCGCACTGCCATAGAACCCGTCGAAGCACGGCAGCAGCCGGCGACGCGAATAGCTCTCCGCCTCGGCATTGAACATGGCTGTTGTGGCGTTCGTCATCTCGTACAACTGTACGTTATCTGAGTCGACTTATGCAAACCCCTGCCCGCAACGCTGTACCGCTGACGCCTGGGACCGGGAAGGGCGACCGTCAGGCCTGGTCGAGACGGGCGGCGATCATCACCGCTGCCCGCTCCTGCGCCGCGTACGTGGCACGCAAGGCGCGCACGGCGCCCTGATCCGAAGCGGTGGCGGGCGGTGGCGACTCGCTCAGCAGGGCCCGGACGCTGCCGCCGAGCTCCTCTCCCCCGATCGCGTCGGCCAATGTCGTCAGCGCCTCCGCTCGCACCCGCGCGCCATCGACGAACGAGCCGATCACAGTCTCCGGTGTCAGCGGCGCGGCCCCGAACACGCGCGCGTGCAGCACCGCCGGGTTGGATCCGTGCGGCCGGATCAGCTCGCGACGCTGTGCCTCGGTGAAGCCGGCGGCCACCGCCAGGTGGTCGATCGCGCGCGTCACGCCCTGCGCGTCGACCGGCAGCGAATCGCGGATCTCCGGCGGCGCCGCCGACCGCAGCCGGTCGTGCTCGGCGGCGGCGTCGCCGAGCATCGCAAGCACCTCGCGACGGTGATCTCCGCTCACGCGCCGAACGGTAGCCGCCGGCGGCCCGCTTACGCGGTCGCCGCCGGCGGCACGGTCACGCGCTGTTCACCGGTCACCCGCTCACGCGGTCGCCGTGCTCGGCAGCCAGCTGAAGCGCCAGGCCGCGAAGGCGCCCGCCCCGAGCGCCCACGCGGCCAGCACGAGCACGTCGGTCAACGAGATCGCGCGGGCGAACGTGCCGTGGACCACGGCCAGGTGGAGGCTGTTCGAGAGGTGCGCGACCGGGAACACGTCGCCGATATGACGCAGCGCACTCGGCAGGTTGGGGATCGGGATGAACACGCCGGAGATGAACCACAACGGGAACATCGTCGCCTGCGTGATCGGCTGCGCCGCTTCGGGAGAGCCGATCAGGCCAGAGACCGCATACGCGATGCACGCGAACGAGATCGTGCCGATCACGACGATGCACGCGACCGCAAGGATCGCTCCGCCTCCGACGCCGACGCCGTAGGCGACCTTCGCGAGCCCGAGCAGCACGGCCGCCATCAGCGTCGTGGTCACGACGGTCGACAACGCCTGGCCGGCGATCAGCAGCGCCGATGGCACGGGGGTGGCACGGCGACGCTTCAGCACGCCGGTCTCGCGCAGCGCCGACATTGAGATGACGAGGCCGGCGTAGGCCGCGACGACGACCGACATCGTCAGGATCCCGGGCACGTAGAACACCTTCAACTTCACGGGCACGCCGTCGATCATCGTGTGCCCGTTGCCGAACGCGGCGTTGAATACGACCAGCAGCAGGATCGGGAAGAAGAACGTGAAGAACCGCGCTCGCGGGTTGCGCAGGCTGCCGAGCAGGTCGTAGCGCACCTGGTGTGCCAGCAGCCCGATCGGTCCTCGCGACGCGGCCGAGCGTTCCTCGGCTTGCCCGGACCTCCGGGCGGCGGCGCTGAACCGAGCTGTGTCCGGAGCCGCCGGCCCGAAGTCGGCGGGCGCGACCTCGCCTTCCTCGTCGACCGCGGCACCGTCTCGGCGCGCCTTGTGCTCGCGCCACTTGCGCGCCAGGTATTTGATCAGTAGATACATGTCAGCTCCTCTGGTCGTCTCCGGTCGTCAGCTTCAGGTACACGTCCTCGAGCGTCGGGCGGCTGACCTCGAGATCGTCGAGCTCGTACCGCCGCTCGAGTGCCCAGGCCGCCAGTGCGTGGAGGTCTGACGCGACGGTCGAGCTCGGCACCAGCACCCGGCCGCCGCGGACCGGATCGGTCCTGTCCGCGATCGCAGCCGGCAGCTCGGAGGCGGAGGTGCCCACGGGCAGCGAGAACACGATCTGGCTTGCGGTGCGCTGGCGATCGCCCAGCGTCTGGGGCGTGCCCTGCGCGACGATCTCGCCGGCGACGATCACCGCGATCCGGTCGGCGAGACGCTCGGCCTCCTCCATGTAATGGGTGGTGAGCAGGATCGTCTTGCCAAGCTCGCGCAGCCCGGCGATCGCCTCCCACGCCGCGCGCCGCGCGGCGGGGTCGAAGCCGGTCGTCGGCTCATCGAGGAAGATCAGCTCCGGATCGCCGATCAGCGCCAGCGCCACGTCGAGGCGCCGCCGCTGGCCGCCGGACAGCGCGGTCGCCCGCTGATCGCCCTGCTCGCTCAGCGCGACCAGCTCGAGCGTCTCCTCGACGTCTCGCGGCGTGCGGTAGTAGCCGGCGTACAGCGACAGGCACTCGCGCACCGTCAGGCCAGGCTCGGCTGCGGACTCCTGGAGGACGATCCCGATTCGCTCGCGCCACGACGACGGCGCCTTCCAGGGGTCTGCCCCGAGCACCGAGATCGCGCCGTCGCTCGCGTCCCTGAAGCCCTCGAGCATCTCGACCGTCGTTGTCTTGCCGGCGCCGTTGGGGCCGAGGAACGCGAAGATCTCCCCGCGCCGGACCTCGAGATCGATGCCTCGGACCGCCTCGTTGTCGCCGTAGCGCTTGCGTAGGCCGTGGACGGAGATGACCAGGTCATCCCGGTCGGGCGCGGATTGTGCGACGCGCTGGGCAACCGCCGCGTCGAGTGAGTTCGTGAGCATGGCGCCAAGCTACGCGACGAATCGGGGCAGGTCATCGGCGCGCGGGTCGAACCGGCGTCTCCGCCCGAAGGTGGAGCGCCGCTCCACCCGGGAGCCGATGACGCACCCGGGTGATCGCCGTAAGGTTCTGGCCATGCGCGGCGTTTACCGGTGGCTGACGGGGCGCGACTTCGGGTTCAAGCGCGACGGTCGAGTCCCACTCGAGGCGGTCGTTCTCCGCTGCTTCGGCGCCGCCTACCTGACCGTGATCCTGATCGATACGTTCGCGACCAAGCCGCGACCCGGCTTCGACGGCCGGGGGCTCCTGATCCTGCTCGCGACGGTCGCGATGGTGGCCGCGACGCTGGCCGCGCTCAAGCAGCGTCCGGGCCTCTCGCCCGCCCGTCGCTTCGGCGCGATCGCGCTCGTGACGGCGTGCTCGGGATTGCTCGCAGCGGCGCAGCCGAACGGGATCTGGGAGGCGGGCCCCGTGTTCGTCGGGATCATCGCTGCAATCCAGCTGGATCGGAAAACCGGCGCCCTCGCGCTCGCGATGTCGCTCGTCGTCGTCACGATCGTCGCATCGATCGAAGGCCACGGTGGACGGGCGTTGGGCGCTGCCATCTCGGCCATCCCGTGGTTTCTCGTGATGCGTCTCATGCGAGAGCTGCGCGACCAGCGCGACGAGCTCGACTCCTCACGTGCCGCCGAGGCAAAGGCGGCTGCGGCGGCCGAGCGCGGGCGGCTCGCTCGCGAGATGCACGACGTGCTTGCGCATTCGCTGTCGGCGCTCGCGCTCCAGCTCGAGACCACGCGCCTGCTCGCGCGGGAGCGTGGCGCGGATGACGAGGTCGTCCATGAGCTCGACCGGGCGCACCATCTCGCCGCCAGCGGGCTCCAGGAGGCTCGACGGGCAATCGCCACCGCGCGCGGCGACGAGCTCCCGGGGCCGGAACGGCTCGGAGCGCTCGCCGATGCCTTCGGCGAGCACAGCGGCCTGCCGATCGAGGTCGAGGTCAGCGGGGAACCGCGTGAGCTCGCGCCTGAGGCCCGGCTGGCGGTCTACCGCACCGCGCAGGAGGCGCTCACGAACGTCAGCCGTCACGCGACCGCGGAGCGCGTCGAGATGAGGCTCGCCTACCTTCCCGACAGCACGGTGCTCGTGGTCGAGGACCAGGCGCTGTCCGGAGCACCGCCGCTGCCGCCCGGACTCGGGCTGGCGGGCGGCGGCTTCGGGCTCACCGGCATGCGCGAGCGAGCCGAGCTGCTCGGTGGGGCGCTGAACGCCGAGGCGACCCCGCACGGCTTCCGCGTCGAGCTGAGACTGCCGCAATGACGGGCACCGATCGCAACCGGCCACCGGTGCGCGTGCTGCTGGCCGACGATCAACGGCTGGTGCGCGAATCGCTCGGAACACTGCTCGGCCTGCTCGGCGGGATCGAGCTCGTCGCGACCGCCTCGGACGGCGAGGAGGCCGTGGCGCTCGCGGCCGAGCACCACCCACAGGTGGTGCTGATGGACCTGAGGATGCCGCGGCTGGACGGGATCGAGGCAACGCGCCGCCTGCGCGAGTACCAGCCCGACGTGCGCGTGATCGCGCTGACCACGTTCGCGGACGACGAGAGCGTGCTCGGGGCCCTGCGCGCGGGCGCGCGCGGGTACCTGACGAAGGACGCGAGCGGCGAGGACATCCGTTCGGCGATCGAGCTGGTCGCCGCCGGCGAGGCCGCGCTCGATCCGGCCGTCCAGCATCACGTGGTGGCCGCGGTCGCCGGCGACTCGGGCGTCTCCCCAGGCCCCGCCGACTCGACCCTTCCGGACGACCTGACCCCGCGCGAGGCGGAGGTGCTCGCGCTGATCGCAGAGGGACTGACGAACGCCGAGATCGCCGAACGGCTGGTCGTGAGCCCGACCACGGTCAAGTCGCACATCAACCACCTGTTCGGGAAGGCGGGGATTCGCGACCGCGCACAGGCGATCAACTACGCCTACCTCCACGGGCTGGCGACGCCGCCGCGCTGAGCTCCGCCTCCGTTAGGCTCCCCCGGTGCTCGTAGCGAGTCACGTGGAGGTGACCGTCGCGGGCGGTGTCCGCGTGCTGGGCCCGGTGGACCTCGAACTGTCCCCTGGTTCGCTGGTGGCGTTGATGGGCGCGAGCGGCTCGGGGAAGTCGACGCTGCTGCGTGTGCTCGCCGGCGTCGCTGAGCCGACCGCCGGCGAGGCGACATGGGCCGGGACTGCGACGGCGGACGCTGTGCACGCGCTCGGGTACGTGCCCCAGCATGAGACCGTCTACGACCGGCTGACTCCACGCGAGGCGCTGCACTACGCGGCCTGCCTGCGCCTCGAGGACGCCTCCGACGACGGGCAGCGCGTCGAGCGGGTGCTGCGCGAGCTCGACCTGGTCGCGCAGGGAGACACGCTGATCAGGAATCTGTCCGGGGGCGAGCGGCGGCGAGCCGCATGTGGGCTCGAGCTCGTCGGGGACCCGGGCGTGCTGCTGCTCGACGAGCCGACGAGCGGCCTGGACGCGGTGCTCGAACGACGGCTGATGGAGCTGTTCCGCCGGCTCGCGAACCATGGTCGCGCCGTACTGGTCGCGACTCACGCGACCGCGAGCCTCGAGCTGTGCGACGAGGTGATCGTGCTCGAGCGCGGAGTGGTCACGCACCGCGGCGCTCCGGCGGGCGCACGTGAAAGGCTCGCCGCCGTCGCCGCCTCGACCGACGCGCAGGACGGCGCGCCGGAGCAGATCGCGCCGCCGGCGGTTGCCACGGGTCCGGCCGGAGCCTCCCGTCCGGTGGCCGTGGAGTTCAGGGCGCTCGTCAGCCGGTACACGCGGGTTCTGACGCGCGACCGCCGGACGCTCGCCCTGCTGCTGATCCAGGCGCCGCTGATCGGGGTCCTGATCGGGATCGTGTTCGGTCCCGGGGCGCTGTCCTCCGGCGCGTCCCCGACGGACGCGATCGAGCTGATGCTGATGCTGATGACCGCGTCGATCTGGCTCGGCACCTCATCGGCGTGCCGGGAGATCGTCAAGGAACGCGGTCTCGTCGAGCGCGACTTCGACTTCGGAGTGCGCGTCGACGCGTACATCGTCGCCAAGGCGGTCGTGCTGTTTGCGCTGACGCTCGTGCAGGTCCTCCTCCTGACCGTGGTCGTGCTCGGGCTGCAGCCGCTCCACGCCCGGCCCGTCGCATCGCTCGAGGTGCTCGCGATCGCGATCCTCACCGCGTGGGCCAGCGTCGCGATGGGGCTGATCGCGTCGTGCCTGGCGCGCTCGGTCGACCAGGCGGCGGGGGTCCTGCCGCTCCTGCTGATGCCACAACTCCTGTTCGCCGGCGGTCTGATCGCGACCGCGCAGATGCCCGGCGCCGTGCGCGCGTTCTCGAACCTGATCTATGCCCGCTGGTCGTACGCCGGGCTCGGATCGGCGATCGATCTCGGCGGGCGGCTGACGAGCTCGGGCGCGACCGCCGTGTCGAACTTCAGCTCGAGCTTCTTCACGCTGTCGACCGGCGGCACCCTCGTGATCCTCGCGACGTTCACTCTCGTGCAGCTGCTGGTGGCGATGCTGCTGCTGATGCTCCGCCCGCCGGCGGAGACGTCCTAGTCTGCCCTCAGAGCGCGGCGGCCCTGAGATCCGCGCCCAGCGCCCGGGTGCTCGTCAGCGCGGCGCGAGCATCGATCGCGATCAGCGCGACGCGCAGCCGGGCGGTGAACACGGACACCGGTCAGGCGCCGTCCGTTCGCTCGCTCCACGTTCCGGAGCATTGCAGGAGCGCCGGCGATTGTCGAGTGCCAACCGGCACCGGAGCCCTACCCGCCGCCGGCGCTATCCGGCCATGTCGGCGAGGTCGCGGGAGCTTTCGACCGTATGGAACTTGATGTCCGGTGGCGCAGCGAGAACCTTCGGGACCGTGCGCATGAACTCGGCGATGTGCGCCGTCTCGAAGTGCTTCTGAAGCGCCTCATCGCTCTCCCAATGCTCAAGGACGAGGAGCTCGTTTGGGTCCTCGGCGCTCTCGTAAAGCGCGTAGCTGATGCAGCCCTCGTCCTGGCGCGACGCTGTGACCAGCGCCTGACCGAGGCGGAGCGCCTCTTCGCGTCTCGGGTCGTCCGTCCGGATCCGCGCGACGACAACGATCATCTGCTCTCCTCTCACCCGTGTTGGAATCGCCCCCGCTCCGACGGCTCAGCCGTACAGCTCGTCGAACCGATCGGAGTACTTCTCGTTGATGACGTTGCGCTTGACCTTGAGCGTCGGCGTCAGCTCGCCGGTCTCCTGAGAGAGGTCGTGCTCGAGGATGAAGAACCTCTTCACCTGCTCGACCTGCGCGTAGCGCTCGTTCGCACGATCGAGCTGCGACTGGATCAGCGCGATCACGTCCGGGTGCCGCGAGAGCGCGTCGATCGAGGTGTCCTCGATCTCGCGCCCGCGCGCCCACGGCACGATCTCCTCCTCGTCGAGCGTGATCAGCATCACCGGGAACGGTCGTCGGTCGCCGTGCATCACGGCCTGTGACACGTATCGGGTCTGCTTGAGGTCGTTCTCGAGGTTCGCCGGGGTCAGGTTCTTGCCGCCCGCGGTGATGATGATGTCCTTCTTGCGGCCGGTGATGTACAGGAAGCCGTCCGCATCGAGGCGGCCGAGATCGCCGGTGTGCAGCCAGCCGTCGAGAACCGCGCCGAACGACGCGTCGTCGTTCTTGTAGTAGCCCTGGAAGATGTTCGCCCCCTTGATCAGGACCTCGCCGTCATCGGCGATCCGGATCTCGACCCCGGGATTGGGCTTTCCGACTGAGCCGAAACGGTGCTCTCCGGGCCGCATGCCGGTGGCGGTCGTGGAGGTCTCGGTCATCCCGTAGCCCTCCATCACGGGGACGCCGGCAGCGTAGAAGAACTCGAGGATCTCCTTGGCTATCGGCGCAGCGCCGGTCACCGCCTCGCGCAGCCGGCCGCCGAACGCCGCGCGGACGTTCTTGAACAGCCGCTCATCGGCGTCGTCGAAAGCGGTCCGGAGCTCGTCGGGGATCTCGGCCCCGGCCATCTCCAGCTCGCGGTACTTGAAGCCCGATGCTCGTCGCCTTCGCGACCAGTTCCGGCCCGGCCGCAGCGGTCACGAGCGTGTACAGCTTCTCGAAGATCCGCGGCACCGACGGCAGGAACGTCGGCCGGACCTCGGACAGCTCGGGGATGATCTTTGTCGTGTCACCGCCCCAGTAGGCGATCGTGACGCCGAGCTCGGCGCTGATCAACATCAGCAGCAGGCCGAACGCGTGCGCGAGCGGCAGGAACAGGTAGATGACGTCATCGGGGCCGTTCGCGGCCACGCCACGCTCCACCACCATGTCGAGCACGGCGCGGTAGTTGCCCTGGCTGAGCACGCAGCCCTTCGGCGGCCCCGTGGTCCCCGACGTGTAGATGAACGTGTAAGGGTCCGCCTTGCCGACGGACGCCACGCGCTCGTCGAGCACCCCTTGATCGATCTGACGGCCGCGCTCGCGCAGCTGCTCGAGCGTGATCGCGTCGTCCCCGCTCGCCTCGCCGTCGATCACCACGATCTGCCGGAGGCTCGGCAGCTGCTCGCGTATGGCCTCGATCTTCGCGACCTGCGAGGCGTCTTCACAGAAGATCGCGACCGATTCCGAGTTGCCCGCCACCCAGGCGCACTCCTCCGGCGAATTGGTCGGATAGATCGGGACGACCACAGCGCCCGCGGCGCTGATCGCGAAGCTGCACCAGGGCCACTCGACGCGCGTCGTGCACAGCATCGAGATCCGCTCGCCCGGGGCGACGCCCAGCGCGATCAGGCCGCGAGCGATCTCGGACACGCGCTCGCCGACCTGGGCGAACGTGATGATCGACCCACTCACCGTCGACCTTGTGCCGCTGCGCGGCGTGGTCGGCGAACCGCCCGACCGCGTTCGGCAGCAGGTCCGCGATCGTGCTTGATCCGCTCGTAACCGGCGCAGTCGATGCCTCCATCTACTCTCCTCCTCGGGGCTCGGTGGGCCAAGCATACGAGCAGCGGAGGGCCTCAGTGCTTGCGCTGCCACAGCGCTAGCTCACCGGCGGCGGGGCTCGCGATGACGCTCCGCCACCCGCTCGGCCCCTCGCGAGGCGCGAGCACCACCCGGCCGCCCAGCTCCTGCGCTCGCTCGGTCTGCTCGGCAATCCGCTCGACCTCCACGTAGGGGAGCCAGAGAGGCCGGCTCGTAGCGCATTGGACGATCCCGCCGCCGGTCGGGCCGAGGTCGAGCGCGTGGTAGGAGCCGAACCGGGTTCGCACATCGTCCGGGAGCCAGCCGCACAGTCCCGCGTAGAAAGCCTGCGCTCCGGTCAGGTCCTTGGTGTGTAGCTCGAGGTGCACGACGCGCGTCATCCGGGTTGGGACTCGCGCAGAAGGAAAAACTCATCGGCGGGCGATGAGTCTGCCCTCCGATCAGAGTCTAAGCTGGCGATGTGGACTGCAAACGCACCGGGGACCGCGTTGGCTGAGTCGCGCTCGAGCGCGCCGGCGACCGACGAGCAGTCGTTCGCGGCGCTCGTCGAGCCCTACGGCGCCGAGCTCCATGCCCACTGCTACCGGATGCTCGGGTCGATGTACGACGCGGATGACGCGCTCCAGGAGACGCTCTTGCGCGCGTGGCGCGGCCTGTCGCGGTTCGAGGGCCGCAGCTCGCTGCGCTCGTGGCTGTACACGATCGCGACCAACACTTCGCTCACCCAGATCTCGCGACGCCCGAAGCGGGTGCTGCCGATCGACTATGGCCCCGCGGCCGACCCGCACGACCCTCCGGGCCAGCCGATCGTCGAGACCGTGTGGATCGAGCCCTACCCCGACGAGCAGCTCGGGCTCGAGGCGGCCCGCATCGCCGGAGGCGAGCTATGAGCAGCGCGAGGGAATCGAGCTCGCGTTCGTCGCCGCGCTCCAGCACCTGGCGCCGAGCCAGCGAGCGGTGCTGATCCTTCGTGAGGTGCTCGGGTTCTCGGCCAAGGAGACCGCGGAGATGCTCGACACGACGGTGGCGTCGGTCAACAGCGCGCTCCAGCGTGCCAGGGCCGCCGTGGAGGAGCGAGTGCCCGAGCGAACCCAGCAGGCGACGTTGCGCGCGCTCGAGGACGGGAACATCGCCGAGATCGTCGACCGCTACGTCGACGCGTGGGAGCGATGCGACGTCGACGCGTTCGCGGCGATGCTGGCGCAGGACGCGACGTTCGCGATGCCGCCGCTCTCGACCTGGTACAGCACGCGCGACGGAGATCGCGACCTGGGCTCGTGTCTTCTCCCTGTCGGGCGAGTGGCGCTGGAAGACGGTCCTCACGCGCGCGAACGGCCAGCCGGCGCTCGCGTTCTACGCCTGGGACGAGCGGTGCCGGCGCCGTACCTGCCGTTCGCGCTCAACGTGCTCAGCTTCCGCGGCTCGCTGATCTCGAACGTGACCGCGTTCATCGTCCGCTCGACCGAGGAGGACGATCCCGAGGCCTACGTCCGGTTCCCCGATCAGCCGATCGACGAGCGGACGCTGGCCGGCACGTTCGAGCGCTTCGGCGTGCCGGACCGGCTCAGCCAGGCCGCGGCGGACGATGAGCACGCGCTCTGATCAGCCGACGCTGACCCGCGACGATGTCGTCCGGGCCAAGGATGCGATCGCCGGACGCCTCCACCGAACGCCGATGCTCAGCTCGCAGACGCTCGGGCCGGGGATCCACCTGAAGGCCGAGCTGTTCCAGAAGACGGGCTCGTTCAAGCCGCGCGGGGTCCTCAACAAGCTCGCGTCGCTGACCGACGAGCAGAAGCGCCGAGGCGTGATCACGATCTCGGCCGGGAACCATGCCCAGGCCGTCGCCTGGGCAGCGGCCGTCGAGGGCATCGACGCGCTGATCGTCACCTGGGCCGCCGCCAGCCCACAGAAGGTCGCGGCCACGCGCGGCTACGGAGCGACGGTCGACATGGAATCCGCGGGCCCCACCGAGGCGTTCGATCGCCTCGCCGAGCTGCAGGCATCGACTGGCCGAACGCTCGTCCACCCGTTCAACGACCCGGTCGTGCAGGCGGGCGCCGGCACCGTCGGGCTCGAGATCGAGGAGGACCTCCCCGGCGTCGACACGGTCGTCGTGGCCGTCGGCGGCGGGGGCCTCGTGTCCGGCGTCGCGGCTGCGGTCTCCTGCCGGGTGATCGCGGTCGAGCCCGAACTCTCGACCGCGCTGCACGACGGCCTTGAGGCCGGACGTTCGGTGCCGGTGCAGCCGAGCTCGTTCGCGGACGGGCTGAGCGCTCCGTTCGCCGGCGAGACCGCGGTGGCCCTGTGCGCGGCGCGGGGAGTCGAGAGCGTGCTCGTGACCGATGACGAGATCGCCGAGGGGATGCGCTTCCTTTACGCCCGCGCGAAGCTCGCCGCCGAGCCGGCCGGCGCCGCCGCCGTCGCGGCGGTGCTCGCCGGAAAGGTCACCGGCGGCACCGTGTGCTGCATCGTCTCAGGGGAAACGTCTCCCCCGAGGTCGCCGCGTCCGTGCTGAATCCGCCCGGCGGCGAGGGCTAGGTCCGGAGCGCCTCGGTCGGGCTCAGCCGGGCGGCCTTGGCGGCCGGATAGAGCCCGGCGAGCGCGCCGATCGACGAACCCGGCCGCCGGCGCCGCGATCAGCGCGCAGGTCGGGACGACGAACGGCTGGTTCTTGGCCGAGCGAGTAGACCCAGGTCGCGACCGCCCCGAATAACAGCCCGGTGACGCCGCCGATCGCGGCGAGCAGCGCCGACTCGGTCAGGAACTGGAGCGCTGATGTGGCGCCGGGTCGCGCCGAGCGCGCGGCGCAGCCCGATCTCGCCGCGGCGCTCGAGCACCGAGATGACCATGATGTTCGCGATCCCGATCGCGCCGACGAGCAGCGCGACCGCGCCGAGCCCGAGCAGCAGCGTCGTGAACTGACCCTTTGCCGCCGCGCGGGCCTCGAGCACGTCCGACGGGCGGTTGACGTCGACCCCGTCGGCGTTCTGCGGATCGGCGGTCGGCGCGAGCAGGTTCGCGACCTGAGTCGACGTCGTTCTGAGTTCGCGCGGACGTAGATCTCGGACGGCGTTCGGCAGCAGCTGGAACAGCCGCTCGGCGACCGGCAGCCCGATGAACACGGTCGTGTCGAGCGTCGGGTCGAGGATCGCCGGCTTCATGATCCCGACGACGTTGAACCACGTGTTGCCGAGGTACACCATCACGTGGCCGCCGGCGCTGGATGATCTGAGGGTCTCGGCCGCCTGCGCGCCGAGCACGACCTCCGGGTAGCGCTCGCTCGACGGCGCCGAGGAAGTGGCCCGACGGCCAGCGAGGTGCCGACGACCTCGGGCAGATTGTCGCTCGGCCGCGTCGACGCCGATCCCGCCGGTCTCCTCGGACGGCACGTACGGGGTGCGCAGCACGTTCGCGTTGGAGACCTGGTAGATCGCGACGTCGCTGTCGACGTTCTGCATGTGCGCGATCATCGGCACTGAGGTGTCGGGCAGGACCTCGTTGGTGCCGAAGAACGTCGTCCCCGGGCGCGACCGTCAGCAGGTTCGTGCCGAGCGCGTCGATCGTCGCCAGCAGGTTCGCCTGGCTCGACGCCGAGACGCCCGACCACGGCCACCATCGCGCCGATCCCGATCGCGATCCCGAGCGCCGACAGCGCCGCGCGCAGCCGCCGCGTCCGCAGGCCCTGGAGCGCGATCCGAGAGCAGCTCGTGCGGCGGCAGCCGCGCCGCTGTCGATCGGCGCCGGCGCAGCGGCGCCGCAGCGGAGCGGTCGCGCGAGCGCGCGTGCTCATGCACGCGCTCGTCCTCCGACGATCTCGCCGTCGCGCATCTGCAGGCGCCGGGGGAACGTCTCCGCGATGTGCTCGTCGTGGGTGATCAGCACCAGCGTCGCGCCCTCGGCGGCGAGCCCGTGCAGCAGCGCGAGCACCTCGCCGCCGGACTTCGAGTCGAGGTTGCCGGTCGGCTCGTCGGCGAGGATGATCACCGGGCGCTTGGCGATCGCGCGGGCGATCGCGACGCGCTGGCGCTCGCCGCCGGAGAGCTGCTGGCGGCCGGTGCGTCGAGCCGGTGCCCGAGGCCGACCCGCTCCAGCGCGGCGCGCGCGGCCGCGCGGCGCGACTTGACGCGGCGCGCCCGTGTAGAGCATCCCGGTGGCGACGTTGTCGACCGCGGTCATCGACGTCCTGCAGGTGGAAGGCCTGGAAGACGAAGCCGATCTCGTGGGCCCGCAGCCCGGCGAGCTCGCCGTCCGAGGCCTCGACGACGTCGCGGCCGGCGACCTCGACCTCGCCGCTCGTCGGCCGCTCGAGCGTCCCCAGGATCGTCAGCATCGTCGTCTTGCCGGAGCCCGACGGTCCGACCACGGCGACCTGATCGCCGTCGGCGATCTCGACGGTGACGCCGCGCAGCGCGCGTGAACGCCGCCGGGATACTCCTTGCTCGACCTCGGTCCAGACGAGCGTCGCGGACGCCGGGCATCGGCACGCTATCCCTGCGAGTCCGTCACCTGCAGGCCCGGATAGATGCCCGGAGCCGGAGATCTGGACGTACCCGGCGGCGAACAGCCCGGTCGTGACGGGGATCAGCTTGTGCGGCGACGCGGCCTCCTGGACCGCGTAGCCGCCGCCGGTGGTCGCCAGCAGCGCCGTGACGGGCACCGACAGCACGTGGTTCTCCACCTGCTGCTGCGAAGTTGACGCTGACCGCGGCCTGATCGAGGCCCGTGCGCCGGTAGGTGGTGGTCCAGCAGCGCGATCGTGACCGGGATCGTCGCCGACGAACCGCTGGTGCCGCTGCCGCCACTCCCGCTGGCGCCCGAGCCGCTGCCGCCGCTGCCCGAGCCGGTCGAGCCGCTCGAGGAGTCTGCGCGACCGGGCTGACGAGCGTGATCTTGCCCTCGACGGTGTTGCCCGCCGGCATCTCGACGGTAACGTGCTCGCCCGACCTTCGCCTCGCTCTGCTTGCTCGCGTCGAGGTCGACGGAGACGATCACGTCCGTCGAGCTCGTCTGCAGGATCGCGCTGGCAGTGCTGCCGCCCGACCCCGATCCGGTGCTGGCTCCGCTGCCTCCAGACCCGGTGCTCGTGCCGCCGCCGCCACCGCCGCCCCGGTCGAGACGCTGCCGCCGCCGGTGCCACCGGTGCCGCCGCTTCCGCCGCTGCCGGTGCGCCCGCCGGTGCCGGACGAGGCGAGCGACTTCTTGAGCTCGAGCGTCTCGGCCTTCAGCAGCGCCAGCAGGACCGCCTCCTGGGACGGGCTCCTGCCGGCGGGGCCGGTCGTGCCGGTCGTGCCGGTCGTGCCCTGCGCCCCGGTCGTCCCCTTCTGGTCGCAGCTCGGCAGAGCCGCCGCATCGTTCGCGCTGTCGCGCTTGTTCGTGGACTTCTGGGTCGAGCTCGTCGTCGGATCGGTGGACTGGACGTCGAGCCCGTTGCAGCTGGCCGCGGCATCGCGCGCGGCGACGTCTGCGGCGTCGCCGCTCGCGCCGGTCGGCCCGGTCGCTCCGGTGTCCGGCGTGACCGTGTCGCTGACGAACTCCGCGTGGGCGGTTCCGACCTCGTAGCTCGCGCCGCTGGCGCTGGAGCCGCCGGTCGAGCCGACCGTCGTTTCGAGCGTGTCGATCTCCTGGCGGCCGGGCAGGAACACGATCTGGCCGAGGGTGATGTCGCCGGTCTCGGTCGCCCCGATCGACCCCTGCCAGCGGTCGACCGCGTCGGTCGTGCCCGTCTGCCATGCGTTGTCGACCGTGATCTCGTTGTCAGGATCGAAGCCCATCTTCTTCAGGTCCCGGTTGAGCTCGAGGATGTCCGGACCGTCGGTGTCGGAGGAGTTGAGGTCCCGGTATGCCGGGGTTGTCCCGTCGAACAGGATCACCGGCGCGTTGTCGACAGCGAACAGGACGCCGCCCGGCTTGACGATCGCGCCGACCTGTGGCAGCCACGTCACCGTCCCGGACTCGCGGTTGTAGACGGTCTGCGGGTTCGCGTAGCTGAGCGTGCCCGACTCGGTGTCGGTCGCGACCAGATCGCGGTACTGGACTGTGGTCGCGCCCGAGACGCCGCCGCTCGGGCTCGCGCCCTTGCTCTGGCTCGGCGAACCGGCGCTGACGATGAGGATGACTGCGACCACCACGACGACCAGAGCGCCGGCAGCTCCCGCGGCCGATCGCCCGCGTCTGATGGATGGAATCCGCAGGTTGGGTCTACGCATGTGGGCCTCCAACGAAATGTGGCACGGCCCAGTTGTACGACAGCGCAGGTAACAATGGCGTAACTGGGCGAATCCGGCTTACGCAGGTTTTACGCCACGGCCCGGCGGAGCGCCGCCTGCGCGGCCGCGACGCGCGCAATCGGCAACCTGAACGGCGAGCAGCTGACGTAGTCGAGCCCGAGCTCGTGGAAGAACGCGATCGAGTCCGGATCGCCGCCGTGCTCGCCGCAGATCCCGAGTTTCAGGTCTGCGCGCGCGCTCGCGCCCGCGCTCGGTCGCGGTCCGGACGAGCTGGCCGACCCCGGGACCGTCGAGCGTCTGGAACGGTGATCGGTCGAGGATCTTGTCCTCGATGTAGCGCGGGATGATCTGCGCCTCGACATCGTCGCGCGAGAAGCCGATCCCAGCCTGGGTCAGGTCGTTCGTGCCGAACGAGAAGAAGTCGGCGTGCGCCGCGATCAGCCCGGCGATCATGCACGCCCGCGGGAGCTCGATCATCGTGCCGACGGTGTAGTCGGTGCCCTCGCGCAGACCCTCCTCTCGCGGCGACCGACACCGCCCGTGCGCGAGCGAGCTCGAGCTCTCGCTCGTATGCGACGAGCGGGATCATGATCTCGAGCCTCGGCGACGTCCCCGTGCGCTCGCGCATCGCGGCGACCGCGCGAGCCATCGCCCGCACCTGCATCTCGTACATCTCGGGGTACAGCAGGCCGAGCCGGACGCCGCGCGTGCCCAGCATCGGGTTCTCCTCCGACAGCGACCGCAGCCGCTCGAACTCGCGCTCGAGCTCCTCCGGCGCGGGTCGTCCGCTCGCCGATCCGCGCGCGCACGAGCTGCTCGTGGAGCTCGAACTGGTCGGGCAGGAACTCGTGCAGCGGCGGGTCCAGCAGCCTGATCGTGACCGGCGGGCGGCCATCGCCTCGAACAGCCCCTCGAAGTCGCTCTGCTGCAGCGGCAGCAGCTGGTCGAGGGCCTCGCGCCGGCCCGCCTCGTCCTCGGCCATGATCATCGCGCGCATCTTCGGCTGGCGATCCTCCGCCATGAACATGTGCTCGGTGCGGCACA
This sequence comes from uncultured Solirubrobacterales bacterium, assembly GCA_963826895.1. Taxonomy (GTDB): domain Bacteria; phylum Actinomycetota; class Thermoleophilia; order Solirubrobacterales; family Solirubrobacteraceae; genus Palsa-465. Next base: position 350,062 of record CAWGYJ010000003.1, on the reverse strand, counting down.
GCCCGATGCCCTCGGCGCCGAACTCGAGCGCGCGGCGGGCATCCTCCGGGGTGTCGGCGTTGGCGCGCACGCCGAGCGTCGCGCAGCTCGTCCGCCCATCCGAGCACGGTCTCGAAGCTCGCTCATCGCCGCCTCGACGAGCGGGACGTCGTCGGTGGTGACGGCGCCGTTGGTCCCGTCGATCGCGATCACGTCGCCCTCGTGGAGCACGGTTCCGTTCACCGCGCACCTCGCCCACGTGCAGGTCGATCTCGAGCTCGGCGGCGCCCGACGACCGCCGGCCGGCCCATCCCGCGCGCGACGAGCGCCGCGTGCGAGGCCTTGCCGCCCTCGGAGGTGAGGATCCCCGCGGCGGCGTCGAACCCGGCGACGTCCTCGGCCTCGGTGAACGGTCGCACGAGGATCATGTCGACTCCCCGCCTGCGGCCGCCTCGACGGCGTCTTGCGCGGTGAACACGATCGGCCCCTTGGCGGCGCCCGGCGAGGCGGTGCACGCCGCGGACGAGCACGTCGTATTCGGCGGCCGGGTCGAACGTCGGGTGCAGCAGCGCGTCGAGCCTGTCCGCATCGATCGTCGCGAGCGCCTGGTCCCGGCTCAGCAGCCCCTCGGAGACGGCGTCGACCGCGAATCGCACGGCGGCCTGCGCCGGGCGCTTGGCGTTGCGCGTCTGGAGCATGAACAGGTGGCCCTCCTCGACCGTGAACTCCGTGTCCTGCATGTCCAGGTAGTGGCGCTCGAGCTCGCGCAGGATCTCGCACAGCTGCCGGTCGGCCTCGGGCAGCCAGTCGCGCAGCTCCGAGATGATCGCGCGGGGTCCGCACCCCGGAGACCACGTCCTCGCCCTGGGCGTTCGGCAGGAAGTCGCCGGAGGGCTCGGGCGCGCCGGTCACCTCGTCGCGGCTGAACGCGACCCCGGAGCAGGACGAGTCGCCCTTGTTGCCGTACACCATCTGCTGCACGTTGACGGCCGTGCCCCAGTCGTCCGGCATGCGGTTGAGCCGCCGGTAGTGGACGGCGCGCTCGCCCATCCACGAGTCGAACACGGCGCGGATCGCCTGCTCGAGCTGCGCGGCGCGGACTCGCTCGCCGGGAACTCGTAGATCGTCTTGAACCGCTCGGTCAGCTCTCGCAGCGCGTCGGTGTCGAGCTCGACATCGAGCTTGACGCCGCGCTCGCGCTTGGCGCCGGCGATCTCGTCCTCGAAGCGCTTCCCGGGCATGCCGCGCACGACGTTCCCGAACATCTGCACGAGCCGCCGGTAGCAGTCCCACGCGAAGCGCTCGTCGCCGGTCCGCGAGGCGAGCCCGGCGACGGAGTCGTCATTGAGGCCGAGGTTCAGGACCGTGTCCATCATCCCCGGCATCGACTCGCGCGCGCCCGAGCGCACCGACACCAGCAGCGGGTCCTCGGGATCGCCGAGCCGCTTGCCGGCCTGCTGCTCGAGTCCGCCCAGCGCTTCGTCGATCTGGGCCGCAGGTCCTCGGGAACGTGCCGTCGGCGCGCATGTACGCAACGCACGCCTCGGTCGTGATCGTGAACCCGGGCGGCACGCGCTCGGGGCCCGAGCAGCCGCGTCATCTCCGCGACGCCTGCCCCCTTGCCGCCGAGCAGTTCCCGCATGTCGCGCGAGCCCTCGGTGAACGTGTACACCCATTTGGTCATCGCAGCGCCTCGAGAGGCAGGGGATTATCTACCCCGGGGCGGTCGAGGGCGAACGTCGCGCCGGAAGTCTCCGGCGCGAGCTAGACGAGCTCGCGCTGCAAGCGCGCCGTTCTCGGCGTGGTCGAGCGCGCCGCTTTCGGACTGCAGCCGCTCGAGCGCGCGCTCGTAGTCGTCGTAGCGGCGGAACACGCGCAGCCAGGCCCAGCCGGGACGTGCGCGAAGCTCGCGGCTGCGATCCGGGTCCCCGGGCCGCGCCGACTTCGCCGGAGCGAGCTGAGCGTCCGTCGTGGCCTTCGCCTCGCCGGCGCTCGTCAGCGCAAGGTGCGCCGCGACCGCCGCGGCGAGGTCAGGCACCGGCCCTTCGTCCCCGAGCAGGCTCGCCTCGAGGTGCGTTCGCAGGATCAGGAGCTCACGCTCGGTCGCACGGCGAGCGCTGCGCGAGCCCGCGTCCCTGAACGCGAACCGGTCCCACGCATGGGCGAAGGAGATGAAGCTTGTACGGCCGCCCGAGCGATGCGCGGCGAGCATCGGGCAGATGCCGCCCTCGCTCGAGTACGCCCCGACGATGATCTCGTTGCTGTTGAGCCCGTCGAGCATCGCGATCCGGGTCCGCCGCGGTAGGCAGTCGATCGCCAGCCGCAGGTCTCGGATCGTCGCTTGGCGCCTGGTTCGCATAGGGTTCGCCGACCGGAGAGCAGCCGGCGTCGGCCACCTTAGCCGGGGCCGTCGGGACCGACAAGCGATCTCCTTCCGCGAAAGGAACCTTGCAAGATGAAGCTCGGAGTCAACGTCGGCTATTGGGGCCTGGGCATGGGCCCGAGGACCAGCTGCAGGTCGTCCAGGAGGCCGAGCGGCTCGGGCTACGACTCCGTCTGGGCGGCCGAGGCGTACGGCTCCGATGCCGCCACCGTGCTCGCCTGGCTCGCCGCCGGGACCACGACCGATCAAGCTCGGCTCGGCGATCTTCCAGATGCCCGGGCGCAGCCCGGCGATGACCGCGATGACGGCGGCCACGATCGACCAGCTCTCGGGCGGCCGCATGCTGCTCGGGATCGGCTCCTCGGGCCCGCAGGTGGCCGAGGGCTGGCACGGCCAGCGGTTCGCCAAGCAGCTGCAGCGCACGCGCGAGTACGTCGACGTCGTGCGGATGGCGCTGGCCCGCGAGCGCGTCGACTTCCACGGCGAGACGCTGACGCTGCCGCTCCCGGACGGCCCGGGCAAGGCGCTGAAGCTGATGATCTCGCCGGTCCAGGAGCGGATCCCGATCTACCTCGCCGCGATCGGGCCGAAGAACACCGCGCTGGCCGGCGAGATCGCCGACGGCTGGCTGCCCACGTTCTTCTCGCCCGAGCACGTCGGCGAGTTTCGCGAGCTGCTCGCAGGAGGGCGCGGACCGCGCGGGGCGCACGCTGGACGGATTTCGACATCGCGCCGAACGTGACCGCGTACGTGTCCGATGATCGACGAGCTCGCGCGCAACCTGATGCGACCCGTGCTGGCGCTGTACATCGGCGGGATGGGCTCGCGCAAGCAGAACTTCTACAACAACCTCGTGCAGCGCTACGGGTTCGAGGACGCGGCCGCGGAGATCCAGGACCTCTACCTCGAGGGCAAGCAGGCCGAGGCGGGCGACGCGATCCCCGACGAGCTGATCGACATGGTCTCGCTGTGCGGCCCGCGGGACGTCGTGCGCGAGCGGCTCGCCGCCTTCCGCGACGCCGGCGTCGGCACGCTGATGGTCATCGCCGATGGCGTTCGACCGGCGAGGACCGGATCGAGCAGCTGCGCCGCTGGCCGAGCTCGCGGCTTGAGCGCGCCGGCGGTCGGCCGTGACGCCGAGCGCCGACGCGGAGCCTCGCGCGGCGTCCGCTGCGCGTCTTCCTCGGCGCGTTCGGCCAGCCCGGGCCACGCGTTCCCGATGCTCGCGCTCGGCGCGCGAGCTGGTCGCGCGCGGGCACGAGGTCACGTTCGAGACGTGGGCGCGGTGGCGCGAGCACGTCGAGGCGCGCCGGGATGCGAGTTCGTCGCCGCGCCCGAGTACCCGGTGTTCCCGACGCGCGAGCGGCCGCTGCAGCCGTACGAGGCGGTCGTCGCAGGCGACGCGCCGACACGCGCCGGCGATCGCCGAGCGCCGGCGCCGACGTCGTCGTGCACGACATCCTGACGCTCGCGCCGGCGCTGGCGGCCGAGCTCGAGGGCGTGCCGGTCGCGACGCTGATCCCGCACCTGTACCCGCCGGCGCAGCCCGGGCTTCCCGCCGTACGCGTTCGGCGCGCGGCTGCCGCGGACGCGCGCCGGGCGCGCGGCTGTGGCGAGCGTTCGAGCGACCGGTCGAGCGCCGGGCTGCGCCAGGGCCGCGACGAGCTCAACGAGACGCGGCGGCGGCTCGGGCTGCGCCGCGTCGACCGGCTGCACGGCGGCCTCAGCGCGCGAGCTGTGCCTCGTCGCGACGCTTCCCGCAGCTCGAGTACCCGCGCGCATGGCCGGCAGCACGTGCACGTGGTCGGGCCGATGCTCTGGGAGCCGCCGTCCGCGGCGGTGCAGCCGCCGCCGGGTGACGGGCCGCTCGTGCTCGTCGCGCCGTCGACCGCGCAGGACCCCGAGCAGCGGCTGCTGCGCGCCGCCGCTGCGCGGGCTGCGCCGGCGAGCCGGTGCGCGTGCTCGCGACCACCGAACCGGCGCCCGCTCGCCCGGCCCGTGCGCGGTCCCGGCGAACGCCCGGCTCGTCGACTGGCTCTCCTACGCGCAGACGATGCCGCGAGCGCGCCGCTGGTCGATCTGCCACGCCGGCCACGGCACGCTCGCGCGGGCGCTGGCGTCGCGGCGCGCCGGTGCGTGGCGGTGCCGCACGTCGGCGACATGGCCGAGAACGCCGCCCGCGCTCGACTGGGCCGGGCGCCGGCGTGCGGCTGCCGTGGCGCGCTGCTGTCGCCCACGACCCTGCGGCTCGCCGTGCGCCGGGCGCTGGCCGACGCGCGGCTCGGCGCGCGCGCCGCGAGCTGGCGGCCTGGGCGCCGGCACGACGGCGCCACCCGCGCCGCCGAGCTGGTCGAGGCGATGGACGCCTAGCGCAGGTCGACCCGCGAGTCGTTCACGTGCTCGCGCACGTACGCGATCAGCGCCGCCGTGCGTCCCTCGACGACGTCGACCGGCTCCCCGTAGCACGTGCACAGCTCCACCACGGCGCGCTCATCGGACACCTCGAGCGGTCGCCACTGCGCGCCGTTGTCGGTCCATCGTTCGAGGTCCTCGGCGGTGATCGACGGCCGCTCGCTCATCGCGACCCGAGCGCAGTCAGCTTGCTGCCGCGCCGCCGGCCGCACCCGCGCCGGCGCCGGCCGGGTGAGCCCCGGCCCAGTCGGCGATCTCGTGCGAGCCCTGGATGACGGTCCCGTCGTCGAGCACGAGCACGGGGACCATGTAGCTGCCGGTCAGCTTCTTCACCTCACGCCGGCCGCGGGTCTGGTTGAACAAGCCCGGCAGCATGCCGAGCCCGTACGACTTGACCACCTCCGGCTTGTACCCGGCGGCCTTCAGCGCCTCGTTCGCGTTCCGGCATGGGTGCCCGCCGGGGCGGGGCGAGTGGAAGTTGCCGTAACAGATGTAGAGCTTCATCAGCGGCTATGGACTACCAGGGAGCGGTCATCAGAAGCTCCGGGGGTGGGACTCGAACCCACAACCTTTCGGTTAACAGCCGAATACTCTGCCAATTGAGTTACCCCGGATTTCGGTTAACTGGAACTCACCTCCAGGCAGTGACCTCCGTGAGTTACTTTATCGGCAGTTGGATCAACCCGGTTTCGACCTCTACGTGGCAGTTGGCGCAGAGCAGGACGCACTTGGCCGCCTCCGCTCGCAAGGTGTTCAACGCGTACGCAATACCGCGCGCGCTCACAGACATCACCTTCTTCGTCCGGTCCAGGTGATGGAACTCGAGCGCCGCCACGCTCCGGTCGTAGCCGCAGACGCAGCAGCAACCACCGGCCTCAGCAACGAGAATGGCCTTCGACTTTCGGCGCCGGCGGGCCACCGGCCGCAGCTCGCAGCGCCCGACACGGACGCCGTTCACCCGCGTGCCGTTCGTGGAGTCACGGTCCTGGAGGATCCAGTGGCCGTCGCGGAAGCGCAGCTGCGCGTGGCGTCTCGAGACGCTCGCATCGGTGAGCCGCACGTCGCAGCCCTGATGCCTGCCGAGCAGCAACTCGCTGTCGGCGCCCGTCCAATCGAGCGCGAGCAGCTTCGAGGCCGCCGGCGCCGAGATTGAACCCTCGCGCCGCACCGGCATCTCAAGCGTGAGCCGCCGGAGCAGCGACCGGACGCGGCCGCGAGCGCCCGCCCTCAGGTTCAGGTCGCCCACGAGGAGCCGGGCTCGAGCACGGCCCGCCCCACGAGCTCGTCCACCCGCCGCGCGAACGTGTCCTCGCTCAGCAGCCCGGTGGCATACGCAGCGTTGAGCGTCCGGGCGATGCGGCGCTGGGAGCGGCCGGCGGCGAACACGCGCAGAGTCTCTCGCGCGCCGGGAGCCCGGTCCACCGCAAAATCAAGGCACACGGTCGGCACATCCGTTAGCGTCCGTCGAGCGGCGTCGTGGCACCGAGGTTGGGCGGGCGCGCCTGCGGGCGCGTGTCCCTCTCCCGGGTAACCCCGGGGATGTCCGATTACCAGGACCAGTGCATCGCGAGCCCGCGCAGAGTGCAGCCAAGGCGGCACAACGGGGCACGCGACGACGAGGGGCAGTCGGAGCCGGCGCCGCGCCCCACGAGCGGGCTCGAGGGCGCGATCATTCCATGCGTGTACGAGCCGATCGAGCGCCGGCTGCTGGCGCAGCACCTCAGCCAGGCGATCGCCGCCGGCGGCGCCTGGACCGCTGACGCCGTCGCCGAGCGGGCGGCGAGCGCGCTCGACCGCTGGCCGCGGTGGCTCGACTCGCTCGCGCTCACGGTCGGCGCCGGTGATCCAAGCCGCGCGCAGCAGCGGCCCCGCCGCGAGCTCTCAGACCTGATCGCGCGCTTCCTGGCCGCTCACACGCTCCCGGAGGGCGAGCCGGAGGAACCGCCACAGATCATCCGGCTGATTTCCGGCCGGGACGCCGGCACGCCGCGACCGAAGGAGCCGCCTCGGCAGCACCACAACCTCGCACACGACTGGCCGATCGCACAGATCGAGTCCGTCGCCGAGCTCGCGGACCGCCTCGAGCTGAGCGCCGGCCAGCTCGCCTGGCTGGCCGACGTCAAAGGATGGGAGCGCACGGCCCGCGACCTGAAGCTCCGGAACTACCGCTACGCCGGCAGTTCCGCGCCGCAGCGGGCTGCCGCGCCTGATCGAGGCGCCGAAGGCGCGTCTCAAGGAGATCCAGCGCTGGATCCTGCGCGAGGTCCTGAACCAGGTGCCGCCGCACCCCGCCGCGCATGGCTTCACCCCGAGCCGCTCGGTGCATACGCATGCTGAGCCGCATGTCGGCCAGGCGGCCCTGCTCCGCCTCGACCTGAAGGACTTCTTCGCCTCGGTCAGCGCAGGCCGCGTGTATGGCCTGTTTCGCACGATCGGCTACGACAGGTCGATCTCGGTCGTGTTGACCGGCCTGACCACGAACGTGGCGCCGGCGGACGTCTGGAGCTCGCTGGCGCCGACCGCCGACCCGAGGCTGATCCAGCCCCGCTTCTGGCTCGGCCGGCAGCTCGCGACAACGCATCTGCCGCAGGGCGCTCCGACCTCGCCGGCGCTGGCGAACCTCGCCGCGTACCGCCTCGACCGGCGGCTGTCGGGCCTCGCTGCGCGGAACGGCCTGCGCTACACGCGCCACGCCGACGACCTGACGTTCTCCGGCGGGCGACTGCTGTCGCGCCGCAGCAGTGCCCTACCGGCGCTGATCGCAACGATCGTCTCCGAAGAGGGCTTTGCGCTCAACCCCGACAAGCGTTTCCTTGCGACAGCCGCCGGCGAGCAGCTCGCGACGCCGGACCTCGTCCGTCAATGCCCGGCCACCGCGTGCGGCACGTACGGCTCCTCGAGTCGCGACATCTCCTCCTCGGACAGCGACAGCTGCTCGGCGGCGAGCGCGTCCTCGACGTGCCCGAGCTTGGTCGCGCCGACGATCGGCGCGGTCACGCCCGGACGCGCCAGCAGCCACGCCAGCGCCACCTGCGCGGGCGGAACGCCTCGCTCGGCCGCGACCTCGCACGCATCGGTCGACGACCGCGAAGTCGACTTCGGGCTTGTACAGGTGATCCGAGAACGCGTCGGTGTTCGCACGCGTGGTCAGCTTCTCGCCCGAGCGCGTGCGGTTGCCGGCGAGCAGGCCACGGGCCAGCGGGCTCCACGGGATCACGGCGACCCCCTGGTCGATGCACTGCGGGATCATCTCCCGCTCCTCCTCGCGGTACACGAGGTTGTAGTGGTTCTGCATCGACACGAACCGCGTCGCGGCGACCGCCTGCGCCTTCGCGAACTGCCACGCGTACATGCTGCTCGCGCCGATGTAGCGGGCCTTGCCCGCCCGGACGACCTCCGCGCAACGCGTCCATCGTCTCCTCGATCGGTGTGAACGGGTCCCATCGATGGATCTGGTACAGATCGACGTAGTCGAGCTCGAGCCGCGCCAGCGAGGCGTCGATCGAGGCGAGGATGTGCTTGCGCGACAGCCCGTAGCCGTTCTGGCCGGGCATCGTCTGCCCCCAGACCTTGGTCGCGACCACGTACTCCTCGCGCATCGAGAACAGCCGCTTCAGGAGGCGGCCGGTCAGGACCTCGCTCTCCCCGCCGTTGTAGACATCGGCGGTGTCGAAGAACGTGATCCCGCCCTGCACCGCGCTCTGGAGGATCGGCTCCGCCTCGGACTCGTCGAGCGTCCACTCGCGGCTCTCGTGCTTGCCGAAGCTCATCATGCCCAGGCACACGCGCGAGACGCGCAGCCCGGTACCGCCCAGCTGGACCTCTTTCATCGTCGCTCTCCTTCGATCGGGACCACCGCTCACACAGCCTTCTCGAGCGCGACCACCGCGAGGTGGATCCGCTCCTTCACCTGCTCGCGCTCGCGCGCCAGACGACCGACGTCCATCGAGCCATCAACGCGCGAGCGGAGGATCGCTCGATCGAGCCGGTTGCGCTCGAGCACCAGCAGCGCGTGCTCGACCCGGGTCGCGCTGACGTCCGGCGTCCGCCCGGCGCGGGCGACGAGGTCGGCCACGATCCGAGCGAGCTGCTCGTCGTCGGGCGGCAGCTCCGACAGCGGCTCGTCGGTCCGCTCGGTCAGGTGCCGCGCCGCCCGGCGCAGCGGCTCGCTCGTGAACAGCTGATCGGGGTCGATCGACCGGAGCGCGTCGCGGCCCGCTGACGGAACCGCGACGCACTGCACGAGGAACGTCCGCTCGGCGCGGCCGTCCTGGTCGAGCAGTGGCAGGCCGGCCGGTCTGGCCGGCTCCGCGACGACGCCTGCCACGTCTACGCCCGACGGCGGCGGGCCACTGGCCAGGAGCGCCTTCAAGCGGGGCTCCGTCAGCTGAAGCCGCCCGGCGATCTGCTGTACGAGCTCCTCGCGCAGAGAGCTCGGCGGCACCGTCGCCAGCACCGGTCCGAGCTCGCCGGCCGCGCGGTCACGGCCCTCGGCGCTGCGAACGTCGGCGGCAGCGAGCACGCGTCCGACCTGGAACACGACGAACGGGACGGAGCGATCCACGCGCTCGCGCATCGCGTCCGCGCCCTCGCGCTCCAGCAGCTCCGCCGGGTCGAGGCCCTCGGGCAGCGGCACCATTCGCAGCTCGAGGCCGTGGCGGGCCGCGATTTCGCCTGCCTTGACCATCGCCGCCTGACCCGCGCTGTCGGAATCGAGGCACAGGACCAGGACCCCGACGAGCCGCTGCAGCTCCGCCGCCTGCTCCTCGGTGAACGAGGTGCCCATCACCCCGACGGCGTTCACGATCCCGGCCTGATGGAGCGCGAGCACGTCGGTGTACCCCTCGACGAGGATGGCGCGTCCGAGCCTCGCCGCGGCGGCACGTGCTCGGTCGATCCCGAACAGCACGCTGCGCTTGTTGTAGAGCTCGTTGGCGGCCGTGTTGATGTACTTCGGCTCGCGCTCGGACTCCTGCATCGTCCGCGCGCCGAAGCCGAGCACGCGGCCGCGCGCGTCGGCTGTCGGGAACATGATCCGGCTGCGGAAGAAGTCGTAGACCTGCCCCGGCCGGTCGCGCGAGCGCCGCACGAGTCCGGCGGCGAGCAGCTCCTCGTCGCTGTACCCGGCCGTGCGCGAGGCGACCAGGATCCGGTCCCAGCGGCTCGGCGCGTAGCCGACACGAAACGACCGAAGCGTCTCCTCGCTGAGGCCCCGGCCGAGCAGATATGCGCGTGCGTCCGCCGCCTCGCTCGATTCCCACAGGTACCGCCCGTAATAGGTGGCCGCTCGGCCGAGCAGCTCGTGCAGCCGCTCTCGGCGCTGCCGGCGCGACGCCGCCGCCGGATCCTCCTCCTCGGTCTCGAGCGTGACCCCGAAACGGTCGGCGAGCGACTCGAGCGCGCCTCTGAAATCGAGGCCCTCGGTCTCCATCACGAAGTCGAACGCGTCGCCGGACTGTCCGCACCCGAAGCAGTGGTAGTGCTTCTCGTCCGGGCGGACGTGGAACGACGCCGTGCGCTCGTCGTGGAACGGACACCGCCCGAAGTAGCTGTTGACGCCGGCGCGCCGGAGCTCGACGCGCTGGGACACGAGCGCGACCATGTCGACCGCCTCGCGGACGCGGTCCTTCGAGTCCTCGGCGTATCGAGGACTCACGGCGCGAATGCCACCGGCACGGTCAGCGCCTCGAACGCGCCGATGCAGTACCGGTCCGTCATCCCGGCGAGGTAGTCGGTCACGCGGCGGGCGAGGTCGCCCGATGGGATCGAGGATGGGATGTCCTCCGGCACCGCGCAGTAGTGATCGAACAGCGTCCGCACGACGCGTTCGATCTTGGCGTGCTCGCGGCGGGCCTCGGGGCCGAGGTAGACGCGCGCGAACATGAACTCGCGCAGCTCGTCCATCGCCGCGCCGGCCCGCTCGCCCTGCACGATCTCGCCGGCGGCGTTGGAATGCTCGACGAGGTCGTGCACGAGCGCGTCCACGCGGTGCGAGCCCGTGTCGCCGAGCACGGCGATCGCCTCGGCGGGAAGCTCCTCCTCGCCGATGACGCCGGCCCGCAGCGCGTCGTCGATGTCGTGATTGATGTAAGCGACGCGGTCGACGATCCGGACGATCATGCCCTCGTCGGTCGCGGGCCGCGGCGCGCGCCAGGAGTGGTTCACGATCCCGTCCCGCACGGGCTCGGTCAGGTTGAGGCCGGCGCCGTCGCGCTCGAGCACGTCGACGATCCTCAGCGAATGCTCGTTGTGGCGGAAGCCGCCGCCGAATCGTTCCGCCAGGCAGCGGTCGAGCACGTCCTCTCCGAGGTGGCCGAACGGCGTGTGGCCGAGATCGTGCCCGACTCCGATCGCCTCGGCGAGGTCCTCGTTGAGCGCCAGCGCACGCGCCGCCGTGCGGGCCACCTGCGTCACCTCGAGCGTGTGCGTCAGCCGCGTCCGGTAGTGATCGCCGGCCGGCGCGACGAACACCTGCGTCTTGTGCTTCAGCCGGCGGAACGCCTTCGTGTGGACGATCCGGTCGCGGTCGCGCTGGAACGGCGTCCTCAGCCCGCAGTCGGTCTCCTCGCGCGCTCGCACCGCCGGGTACGAGCGCGTCGCGCGAGGCGACAGCGAGGCTTCCTCCAGCGCGGCGATCCGGGAGGCGAACGCGTCAGCGACGGGCCCGACCGGATCCTGGTGAGGAGCTGCAACTGGGCCGACATGTGCCATACCCCGATTCTGACAGCGCCCAGCGTCGTCCGAGGGTGGTACGTGGCGCCGAACGGGTCGAGCCGTGGCGTGCTCAAGGTCCGCACCACCCCGTTCGGGGCGCAGGGCGGGACGATCGAGGAGATCGGCATCGCGACCAAACAGCTGACCGGATCGCCCGCAGCTGTAAAGCGCTTCCTGCGCGGTTTCTACTAAGCCGCCAGCAAAGGCCGCAGATGAACATGTGCGTGGTGCTCGGCCGTTTCGGTGATCGCACGCTCGACCTGCCGCAACGCCCGCTCCGATCCCGCCGGCGCCTCCGCCAGCGGACGGCCGAGCGCCTCCACGAGGAAGGCGTAGGACTCCTCGTCGAGCGGGAACGAGGCCGCTTCGCACGAGCTGCAGACGACGCCGCCCGCGGCGGCGGAGAAGCCACGCAGGTGGTCGTGCTCGCCACACGTGGCGCATGCCGCCAGCTGCGGCAGGATCCCGGCCGCGAGCAGCAGCTTGAGCCGGAACGCGAGCCCGTTCGCGGCCGTCCCGTGGGCCGCGTCGCCGTCGAGCAGAGCGAGCTCGTTCGCGAGCAGCGTGAACACCTCCGGGTGCGGGTCGTCGGTCTCGAACAACCTCGACACCGCGTCGCACGCCCGCGCCGCAACGTCGAGCGTGGCCGCGTGGTCGCGGACGCCGGCGTGAACGGCGACCGTGTCCGCTCCTGTGACCGAGTACAGCTCGCCGCGGCCCTCGCGCAGCACGAGCCGCACGCGGAGAAACGGCTCCAGCCGAGCGCCGAAGCGGCTCCGCGCGCGCCTCGCGCCCTTCGCGATCGCCGCGATCCGCCCGTGGTTCGGCGTGTACAGGTGCAGGATGCGGTCGGCCTCTCCGTACCGGATCGAACGCAGCACGATCGCCTCGGTCTTCAGCGGGGCCTGCATGCCCCGATCCTCAGCAACGGGCCCTCCGCTATACTTTGTGAAGTTATGAGTGACGTCATCGTCTACACGACCGATCACTGCTCGTTCTGCAGCACCGCAAAGGCGCTGCTGGGCAAGCGCGGAATCGAGTACCGGGAAGTCAATCTGGCACGGGACCCGGACGGTCGCGAGGCGCTCGCCCACAGGACGGGCATGATCACGTTCCCCCAGATCGTGATCGGCGGCGAGACGCTCGGCGGCTTCGATCAACTGCTGGCCGCCGACCGCGACGGCCGCCTCAAGCAGCTGCTCGCGGCTTAGCCGCTCGCGGCGCCCGCTGCGCCGGCCGAAGCCGCAGCTCGACGGGCCCGGGTCGCGGCTGGCAGCGCTCGCACACGTACGTGCCGCGGCCGCCGACGTAGAGCTTGCGCACCGTCCCGCCGCAGCGCACGCATTCCTCGCCCTCGCGCAGGTGGATCAGGAACCGGTCCTGGAACGAGCCCCGGGCACCGTCGATGTGGCGGAAGTCGTCGATCGACGCGCCCTTGGCGTCGATCCCGGCCTGCAGCGCCTCCTCGATCCCCTCGGCGACGGCGTCCCATTGCGCGAGCGTCAGCTTCCCGGCCGGCGCGCAGCGGGTGCACGCGGGCGCGGAACAGAGCCTCGTCGGCGTAGATGTTGCCGACGCCGGCGATCCGCCGCTGGTCGAGGATGAACGACTTGACCGGCGTCCGGCGACCGCGTGCGAGCTCTCGCAGATGTCTCGCCGGTGAACTCGGGCGTCATCGGCTCAACCCCGAGGCGCGCACCCAGATACGCGTCGCGCGCCGCCGCGCCGTACAGCGAGGTGGCCGGTGCCGAACCGCCGCGGGTCGTCGTAGACGAGCCGGTGGCCGCCGTCGAGCCGGAAGCGGACGCGGGTGTGCGCCGGCTCGACCGGCGGATCGAACAGGAACGCGCCCGTCATCCGCAGGTGCGCGAGCAGATAGCGATCGCCCGACAGCTCCCAGACGAGGTACTTGCCCGCCCGCGACAGCCGCTCCACGACCGCCCCGCGCAGCCCGTGCTCGACGGTCCTCGGATCCTCGGGTCGCGTCCAGCGCCAATCGAGGATCTCGGCGCGTCGGATCGTGCGCCCCTCGAGGTGAGGCGCAAGCTGGCGGCGGATCGTCTCGACCTCTGGTAGCTCGGGCATCGCGACCCCTACTTTACGAACGGCTGCCCCCGGTAGCGCAGGCGCGTCGCGCGCCGGTCAGCCACCGCAGCGCGCTCGCGCCGACGTCCGCCAGCGGACCGTCGTGCCGCCGCCCGCCGTTCCCGTCGAACACGGCCAGCAGCGGCGCGTACTCGCGCGTGTGATCGGTGTGCGCCGCCGTCACGTCACAGCCGTGGTCCGCGGTCAGCACGAGCAGGTCGTCTGGACCGAGCAGCTCGAGCCACTCCCCCACCCGCGCGTCGATCGCCGCCAGCGCCGCCGCGAATCCCTCGGCATCGTGGCGGTGGCCGTAGACCTGGTCGGTCTCGATCAGGTTCGTGAACACCAAGCCGCAGCGCAGCGCACCGGATCAGCTCGGTCGTCTCGTCCAGCGCGCGGGCGTTGGTCGCGCCCGGATGCTGGACGTCGACCCCGACGCCGGCGAACAGCTGCCCCGCCTTGCCGACGGCGTGCACGGGGATGCCCGCCTGCGAGAGCTCGGACGAGGTAGCTGCGGCCCGGCGGTGCCACCGAGTAGTCACGCCGCCCGTCGGTGCGCTCGAACCGCCCGTCCTCGCCCGAGAACGGGCGCGCGATCACCCGCCCGACGGCGTGCTCGGACGGCAGCCGGGATCGCACCCGGACGCAGATCTCGTACAGCTCCTCGGTTGGCACGAGCTCGATGTGGGCCGCGATCTGGAGCACGGAGTCCTGGCTCGTGTAGACGATCAGCGCCCCCGAGCGTAGGTGCTGCTCGCCGAAATGCTCGATCGCGTCGAGGCCGTTGCAGGGCCGGTTGCAGATCACCTCGCGCCCGCTCGCCGCACGCACCAGCTCGAGGACCTCGTCCGGGAACCCGTCCGGATAGGTCGGAAGCGCCCGCGGCGTGACGACGCCCATCAGCTCCCAATGGCCGGCGGTCGAGTCCTTGCCGGGCCCGAGCGGGTGCAGCCGCCCGTGCAGCACGGGCGAGTCCGCGGGAGGCACGCCGTCGAGCCCGATGATCGAACCGAGACCGAGCGAGGCGAGCGTCGGCAGCGCCAGGCCGCCCACCGCGCGCGCGAGGTGGCCCAGCGTGTTCGCCCCCGCGTCGCCGTACTCCGCTGCGTCGGGCAGCGCCCCGGCGCCGCACGCATCGAGCACGACGACGAACGCGCGGCTCACAGGATCACGCCGCGACGCAGCCTGATCGCATGGATCACGGGTGAGAACACCTCGTGATCGACGGCGTGGAACTGGGACGGCGGCGCATACTCGTCGATCACGATCTCGCCGCCCTGGACGTAGACGTGCAGCGACCGCACGCGGCGCCGATGCCCGTTGATCTGCTCGAACGCGTCGAAAAATCCCGACCCGCGGAAAGCTCTCGCCGTCGAAGCCGGCCGGCGCGACCACGCTCGGCACCGGCGTCCGCGAGAAGCCGCACCCCGCCGGCGCGGCGATCATCAGCACCAGCAAGCCGACCGCGGGTGGCCGCCGTGCCGCTGCTCTGAGCCCGCTCAGCACGCGGCGATTCTGGCAGGCGCGGCCGCGGACTCCGTCAGCCCTCGCCGTCCCAGTAGTCGACCTGCTCGAGCCGCGCGATCACCCGCACGCCGCCGAAGTTGATCTTGTTGGAGCGCGGGTAGTAGCAGATGTCGTTCGGGTCCCTCATCCCGTAGGCGAGGTACGTGAGGCCCTGCTGGCCGGCACGGAACAGGTGCGAGACGCCGGTCCCCGCGGGGCGCGAGACCACGTGGCCGGGCCGCACCGGGGTCTCGTCCTTGTCGTCGAGCACGAGCACTCCGTCGCCCTCGAGCATCACGAAGATCTCCTCCTCGGACGAATGGCAGTGGAGCGGCGCCGATTCCTTGCCCGGGGCGACCTCGACGTGCTGGATGCCGGTCGGCCCCGAGCCGACGGCCGCTCCGAGGTTGCGCCGCGTGCGGACGACGTTCGGCCGCTCCACGAGCGTGCCTTCGACGTGCGCGACGTTGACGATCGTGTCCGGGCGCGGCGCGATCTCAGCGGGAAGCTCCGGCGGCCCGAGTTCCGACTCGCGGATGAACTGCAGCGGCAGCTTGTCGCGCGAGGACGGCACGGTGTCGACGAATCGACTCCCGACGATCGAGGCCTCGAGCCGCGGGAAGCCGACGGATTCGTCGTGAGCACGAGTGCCGAATGCGAGCAGATCGAGCGGCTCGGACGCGTGCACCGTGTGAGCGCCGCGCCGCGCCCGATAGAGGATGCAGTCGCCCGCGCTGGATCTCCGCGGTCCGGCCGCGCTGCCAGGAGATCCCGCGCCCGGAGAGCACGTAGAAGATCTCCTCCTCGCGCCCGTGCTCGTGCGCGGGCGTCGACCAGCCGCCGGCCGGGATCTCGATCCTGCGTACGCCGACCTTCTTGCACCCCGCGGCCTCGCCGAGCATCGTCCATCTTCCCTGCAGATGCCCGAGGTCGTAGACGCGTGACCGCGCGTCGTCGAAGTGTGTGAGGCCCATTCGGGCCGGAGCCTACCGGTCTATCTGCGCGCGGGGGTGGGCGTCGAAGTAGACCTCGCGCAGCCTGCCGGCGGACAGGTGCGTGTAGATCTGCGTGGTGCCGATGTCGGCGTGCCCGAGCATCTCCTGGAGCGAGCGGAGATCGCATCCCCCGGCGAGCAGATGGGTCGCGAACGTGTGCCGCAGCGTGTGCGGGCTCATCCGGTCCTCCAACCCCGCGGTGCGCGCGTGGCGCTGGACGATCTTGTAAAGGCCCTGGCGCGAGAGTCCCGCGCCCCGCTGGTTGACGAACACGCGCGGCTCGTCGCGCAACCCCACGAGGCGCGGCCTGCCGCGGTCGAGATATGCGCGCAGCGTCGCGATCGCCTTCGACCCGATCGGCACGATCCGCTCCTTCGAGCCCTTGCCGCGGGCGCGGAGGATCCCGGCCTCCAGGTCGAGGTCGGCCAGCTCGAGCCCGATCGCCTCCGAGGCTCGCAGGCCGCAGGCGTACATCGTCTCGAGCAGCGAGCGATCGCGCAGCGCCGCCGGGTCCGAGCCCGCGCGGCTGGGCAAGCAGGCGGTCGACCTCGTCGCGGCTCAGGACCTTGGGGAGCCGGGCGCGCGAGCGCGGTGGCCGCAGCTCGGTGGTCGGGTCATCGTCGAGGATCTGCTCGCGGCGCAGGTGGCGATAGAAGGACCGCAGACAGGCGATCTTTCGCTGCAGCGTCGCCGGCGCCACCGGCGCGCGGCCGTCGTGCCCCTCGGCCAGCTCGGAGATGAACGCTGCGAGGTCGGCGGGCGCCACCACCAGCGGGTCGAGCTCGCGGCGGCCGAGGAACTCCCCGTACTGCTGAAGGTCCGAGCGGTACGCCTCGAGCGTGTTGCGCGAGAGCCCGCGCTCGAGCTCGAGGTACCCGAGGAAGTCGAGCGTCAGCTCGGTCAGATGGCGCTGCGCCCTGGGGGCTTCGGTGATCGCCACATTCGGGTATTCGCCCCGGGCGACGGCGCTCCTGCCCCGGACCCTCAGCGGGCCCGCGTCGCAGCGCCCGGCGCCTCAGCGACCCGGCGCCTCAGCGGACCACGCGCGTCTGGAGCCAGAGCAGCGCGATCAACGACTTCGAGTCCTCGCACTGCTCGATCGCCTCGTCGAGCCGCGTCCGCGGCCACGGGACGATCTCGATCCGCTCGTCCTCGTCGAGGTGCGCCTCGGCGCCGTCGGGCAGATCGCTCAGCCCGGTCGCCAGGTACAGCCACACGCGCTCGTCGCGAGAACCCGGGGCTCGTGTAGAACGCCTTGATCTCCTCCCAGGTGCTCGCGCGCTTGCGGATCTCCTCGGCGAGCTCGCGCTTGGCGGTCTCGAGCGGCGGCTCGCCGGGAACATCGAGCTTGCCGGCGGGGATCTCGAGCGACGCGGTCGCGCCGACCGCCTCGCGCGGCTGCCGGGTGAGCCACACGTGCTCGTCGTCGACCGCGAGGATCCCGACCGCGCCGGGGTGCCACACCTTCTCACGCGTGACCTCCTCTCCGTCGGCGAACCGGAACCGCTCGACGCCGACGGTGATGATCTTCCCGCGCCACTTGACCTCGCCGCCGAGCGGCTCGTAGTCGAAGCTCATGTCGCGCTCTGCGAGACGACCGCGATCGTGAGCTCGAGCAGGCCTTCGAGCGCATCCACCGAGATCCGCTCCCCCGGCTCGTGGTTTCGCTCCGAGCCGTCGGCGAGGTTCACGGCACGCGAAGCCGTTGCTGCGAAGAGCGTTCGCGTCCGAGCCGCCGCCCGTGACGATCGGCCGCGGCTCGTAGCCGATCGCGCGCAGCGCGCGCTCGGCGATCGCCACCTCGGGAGCGCGCGGCTCGACCCGGTAGCCGTGGAACATCGGCGCGACCGTTGACGTCGAGGTCGCATTCGCCCGCGTTGGCGGCGTCCTGCAGGTGGTCGACGAGCTCGGTCACGACGAGCTCGGCGCGCTTGTCGTCCACTGCGCGGACCTCGGCCTCGATCCGGCAGCGCTCGGGGACGACGTTCGTCGCGGTGCCGCCCGCGATCGTGCCGACGTTCGCGGTCGTCTCGGCGTCCAGCCGGCCGAGGCGCATCGCCGCGATCGCGCGCGACGCCGCCTGAATCGCGCTGCGACCAGTCTCCGGCCGCACGCCGGCATGCGCCGCCCGCCCGCGGAACTCGGCCTCGATCCGGTGATAGGTCGGCGATGCGAGCACGATCTCGCCGATCGGCGTGGCGTGGTCGAACACGAACCCGTACCGGCTCTGAAGGCGCCCCACGTCGAAGGCCTTCGCACCGTGGAGCCCAGTTCTCCTCGGAGACCGTGAACAGCAGCTCGACCGCAAGCTCGGACGGCTCGGACGACGAGCCGCCGGGCGAGCACGAGCAGTGCGGCGATCGCGGCCTTGTTGTCGGCGCCGAGGATCCCGTCGTTGGCGTTGACCCAGCCGCCGTCGACTCAGCACCGGCTCGATCGGCGCGAGCGGTGGCACGGTGTCCATGTGCGCGCACAGCAGCACGCTCGCCGGGCCGCTGCCCGGGATGCGCGCGAACAGGTTGCCGGCGTCCGCTCGGGCCGCCGCGCCCGCATCGTCCTCGTCGACCTCCAGCCCGAGCGCGTGCAGCTCCGCCGCGATCCGGTCCGCGCACGGCCGCTCGTGGCCGGACGGGCTCTCGATCGCGCACAAGGCTGCGAACGTCTCGTGGAGCAGCTCGCGCTCGCGCTCGCTCGCGCGCCTCACGAGCGGATCACTGGGCGCTTGAGGCGTGCACCCCGACGTCCGCGTCAGCGGACGCCTCGCCGGCGCCGGCCTCGGCCTGGATCTCCGTGCCCGCGTGCACGAGCGCCGCGCCGACGAACTCGCGGAACAGCGGCGCCGGGCGCTCGGGCCGCGACTTGAACTCCGGGTGGAACTGCGAGGCGACGTAGAACGGGTGCGTCTCGCGCGACAGCTCGGTCACCTCGACCAGCCGCTCGTCGGGCGAGGTGCCCGAGCACACGAGCCCGAGCGCCTCGAGCTTGCGCCGCAGGTGGTTGTTGACCTCGTAGCGATGACGGTGGCGCTCGTAGACGACCGCTTCGCCGTACAGCTCCCGGATCGACGGTGCCGTCGTGGAGCTTCACCGGGTCGGCGCCGAGCCGCATCGTCCCGCCCATGTCGCTGATCTCCTTCTGCTCGGGGAGCAGGTCGATCACCGGGAACGGCGTCTCGGGATCCATCTCCGTCGAGTTCGCGCCCTCCATCCCGGCCACGTTGCGTGCGAACTCCGAGACCGCGACGTGCATGCCGAGGCAGATGCCGAGATACGGGATCTTGTGCTCACGCGCGATCCGGGCCGCGCGGATCTTCCCCTCCCAGCCGCGCCCTCCGAACCCGCCCGGGATCAGGATCCCGTCGGCCCGGCGCAGCAGCGCCGCCACCTCGGGCTCGGTCACGGTCTCCGAGTCGACCCAGTCGACCTCGACCTTGGAGCCGTGATGCACGCCGGCGTGGCGCAGCGCCTCACGGACCGAGAGGTAGGCGTCCTCGAGCTGGATGTACTTGCCGACCAGCGCGATCCGGACGGACCTGTCGGCCTCCGCCGCACGCCGTGTCGAGGCCTCCCAGCCCGCCAGGTCGGGCTCCGGCGCCTCGATCCCGAAGTGCTCGGTCAGGATGAAGTCGTCGACGCCCTGGTCGCGGAACACGAGCGGCACCTGGTAGATGTCGGGCACGTCGTAGCGCCGAGACGACCGCCTCGACCGGCAGGCTCGCGAACAGCGCGATCTTCTTGCGGATGTCCGTCGACAGGGCCGACTCGGAGCGGCACACGACCATGTCGGGCGCGATGCCGATGCGGCGCAGCTCGTTGACCGAGTGCTGGGTCGGCTTCGTCTTGAGCTCCCCCGCGTGACCGATGTACGGCACCAGCGTCAGGTGGATGAACATGCACCGGCGCCGGCCGACGTCGACCGGGAACTGGCGGATCGCCTCGAGGAACGGCAACGACTCGATGTCGCCGACCGTGCCGCCGATCTCGGTGATGACGAAGTCGACGTCGCTCGACTCGGCCATCAGCCGGATCCGCTGCTTGATCTCGTCGGTGATGTGCGGAACGACCTGCACGGTCGCGCCGAGGTAGTCGCCGCGGCGCTCGCGGCGGATCACGGTGTTGTAGATGCCGCCGGCCGTGACGTTCGACGCACGGCTCGTGTTGGCATCGGTGAAGCGCTCGTAGTGGCCGAGGTCGAGATCGGTCTCGGCGCCGTCCTCGGTCACGAACACCTCGCCGTGCTGGTACGGCGACATCGTGCCGGGGTCGACGTTGATGTACGGGTCGAACTTCTGCAGCTGCACGTCGAGCCCGCGGGCCACGAGCAGCCGGCCGATCGACGCGGCGGCGATGCCCTTGCCAAGCGAGGAGACGACCCCGCCGGTGATGAAGATGAAGCGTGTCTCGGGACGGGATCCTGGGCCATGAAGTCGTCTCTGCCTTTAGTGTATTGCGGTCCCGTCCCAAGTTAGCGGCGGCGCCGGACAGCGCCGGGCAGCCGACCCGCAAACTCCGGAAAACGGCGCGGCCGAGGCCGATGCTGCGCGCGGGACGCCGTCGTCATGCGGCCTTCAGCAGCTCTCGCGCGTGCCCGCGGGCGGCGCGGTCGCCCTCGTCGGCGCCGAGCATCCGCACGAGCTCACCGACGACCTGATCGCCTCGCAGCTGCTCGACCTCGGTGCTCGTCGCGCCGCCCTCGGCGTGCTTGACGATCGGAAGTGCGACTGCGCCATCGAGGCGACCTGGGGCAGGTGGGTGATGCACAGGATCTGGCGGCCCGACGCGAGCGCCCGCAGCTGCTCGCCGACGGCGCGGGCGGTATGGCCTCCGATGCCGGCGTCGATCTCGTCGAACACGAGCAGCGGCTGCTCCCCCGAGCCGGGGCCGGACCCGGCGCCCGGACCGCGATCGCCGTGCGCCGCCCCGAGCAGCGCGAGCATCACCCGCGACAGCTCGCCACCTGAGGCGATGTCGCGCAGCGGCGCCGCCGGGACCCCGGCGTTCGGCGCGATCGCCAGCTCGACCGTGTCGCGCCCGCGCGGGCCGCAGCCGTCGGCCCGCGGGCTCAGCTCACCTCGAACTCGGCGTCGGCCATCGCCAGCTCGGCGAGGCGCTCGCGCACGGCGGCGGCCAGCTCGGGCGCCGCGCGCGCTCGTCGTTCCGACAGCTCGCCCGCGATCTCCGAGAGCCGCTCGTGCGCGACCCCCAGCTCGGCCTCCGCGCCCTCGAGCGCCTCGTCGGCGCCCTCCAGCTCCGCGATCCGCTCGCGGCAGCGCTCGGCGTATGCGAGCACATCGGCGATCGTCCCACCGTGCTTGCGCTCGAGCCGCGCGAACAGCGCGAGCCGCTCCTCGACGTGCTCGAGTCGGCCGGCACCGTGCTCGCCGTCCAGCTGCTCCGCGTATCGCCGCAGCTCGCCGGCGACGTCCTCGGCCTCGAGCCGCAGCGTCTCCAGGCGCTGCGACAGCGCCGTCAAGCCGCTGTCGAGCGACGCCGCCGACTCGAGCTCCTGAGCCGCGCGGGCGATCGCATCGCAGACCGCGTCGCCGCCTTCGGGGGCGAGCGCCCGCACCCCGGTCGCCGCGGCGGCGCGAAGCGTCTCGAGGTTCCGCAGGCGGTCGCGGTCGATCGCCAGCGCGCGCGCCTCGTCCTCACTCGGCGCGGCCGCCTCGATCTCCGAGAGCTCGAACGCCAGCAGATCGAGCTCCCGCTCGCGCGCACCCGCCAGCCCCCGCAGCTCCTCGGCGCGGCGCCCGAGCTCGCGGACGCGCTCGTACTCGGAGCGCAGGCGCCCGCGCAGGTCGGCCTGCTCGGAGCCGCACCAGGCATCGAGGACGTCGAGCTGGACGGTGCCCAGCATCAGCTTGCGGTGCTCGTGCTGCCCGTAGAACGCCAGCAGCGCGCCGCCGAGCTCACGCAGGTCCGCGACGGTCGCCGAGCGGCCGCACACGTACGCGCGGGTACGGCCGTCAGGCCACACCCGCCGCGCGAGCACGAGCTCCTCGGCGCCGTCGGGGATCCGGTCGTCGTGCTCGGAGTCGAGCCCGGGCGGGAGCGAGAACACCCCCTCGACGTAGGCCTCGGCCGCGCCCGGGCGAACGATGCCGCTGCGGGCCTTGCCGCCGAGCAGCAGGTCGAGGGCGTGCGCGAGCAGCGTCTTCCCGGCCCCGGTCTCGCCCGTGAGGATGTTCAGTCCCTGGGCCAGCCGCAGCTCGGCACGCTCCATCAGCAGCAGGTTCTCGACGCGCAGCTCGTACAGCATGGGCCAAGGGTTACCAGCCGGCCCCGACGGATCGGGACGCCGGCGGCTCAGAGCGGCTCGGCGAGGCGCCCGAACTTCTCGCGCAGGCGGTGGTAGAAGGTCGTGCCGGGGAGCTGCGCCAGCGCACCCTGCTCGTTGACGAACCGGGCCTCGAGGTCGAGATCCGGGTCGAGCTCGAACAGCGGTCGGCCGTCGACGTTGACGTCGACCGGCTCCTCGCGAGAGCGATTGTGGACCGACAGGACGTCCGCGGGCGCGACCACGAGCGCGCGCGCCGTCAGGGAGTGCGGTGCGATGAACGAGACGGCGATGCCCTCCACGCCCCACGCCATCACCGGCCCGCCGTTGGCGAGGTTGTAGCCGGTCGAGCCGGCCGGCGTCGCGACCACGAGCCCGTCGCAGCGGACGCGGCCGACCTCATCGGCGCCGACGGCGTACGCCAGGTCGGCGACGCGCTTGCCCGGCTGGCGGTGGATCGAGACGTCGTTGATCGCCAGCCACTTCCCGCCGCCGCCGGTGACCTCGATCCCGGGCAGCGCGAGCACCTCGAAGTCGCCGGCGAACGCACGCCTGAACCCCTCGTCGGCCTCTTCGCGCTCGACCGTCGCCAGGAACCCGATCTCGCCGAAGTTGACCCCGAACACGGGCACGCCGCTGCCCGCGTACATCCGCAGCGCGTTGAGAATCGTGCCGTCGCCGCCGAGCGCGAAGCAGATGTCGACGTCCGACTCCACCGGCGCGTCGAGCTCGATGCCGGGTCCGGGCTCGAGCCGGTGCTTGCGGCTCTCCTCGCGATCCAGCCGCAGCACGGCGCCGGCCTCGCGCGCGATGCTCAGCAGCGGCCTCGAGCGCCGGGGCGGTCTCGGACGGGCGCCGGTGCGTGAACACGGTCGCGACCCGGATCGGCATCATGGTTCCACCTCCGCGGCTGCGCGGCTCACGCCGGCCTGATCGAGCCCGCCGCGCGAGCCCTCGGCCAGCCACACGAACGTCTCCAGATTGCCCTTCGGCCCCGGCAGACCGGAGCTGGCATACCCGAGCACCGCCGCGCCGAGCCCCCGCGCCGCCTCCCCGACCGACACCAGCGCGCCGCGCCGCGCCGCCGGCGACGCGTACGACCCCACCCTTGCCGACCGCCTCGCGTCCGACCTCGAACTGGGGCTTGACCAGCGCCAGGCAGTCGAAAGCCGCCGCCGCGCACGCCAGCGCGGCGCCGAGCACCTTGATCACGGAGATGAACGAGACGTCGATCACGATCAGGTCGGGAGCGTACGGAAGCTCGTCGGCGCGCAGCGCCCGCGCGTTCCGGCGTTCGATCACGGTCACCCGCTCGTCCGACCGCAGCCTCCAGTCGAGCTCGCCGTAGGCCACGTCGACCGCGACCACGTGCGCGGCCCCGCGCTGCAGCAGGCAGTCGGTGAACCCGCCCGTGGACGCCCCGACGTCGAGCGCCTCGCGCCCGGTGACGTCGACGCCGAGCGCGTCCAGCGCGTTGGCGAGCTTGATCCCGCCACGGGACACGAACGGCGGGCGCCGCGACCAGCTCGACCTCCACATCCTCGGGGACCAGCTGGCCGGGCTTCTCGGCCCGCCGGCGCCCGGGCAGCAGCAGCACCTCGCCCGCGAGCACGGAGGCGGCGGCCCGGCTGCGCGACGGGAACAGGCCACGGTCTGACAGCAGGCTGTCGAGCCGCACGCGTTTCAAGGCGCGAACGGTACGTGATCGATCTTCGCGGGCCCTACGCCGTAGCGCTCGGCGTGCGGTCGCCCGTCGCCGCCACGACGCGCTCGGCGATCCGCTCTGGCGTGAACCCGACCTCCTCGTGGAGCAGCGCCGGCGCCCCGTGGGTCACGTACCGGTCGGGCAGCCCGACACGCAGGATCCTCGGAGCGATGCCGGCGTCGGACAGGGTCTCCCACACGGCCGAGCCGAAGCCGCCCGCGAGCACGCCCTCCTCGACCGTCACCAGCAGCTCGTGCTCGGCCGCCAGCTGGGCGGCGAGCCCGGCGTCGATCGGCTTGGCGAAGCGCGCGTCGGCGACGGTCACCGAGATCCCGTGCTCGGCCAGCAGGTCGGCGGCCGCCAGCGCCTTGCCGACGCCCGCGCCGTAGCCCAGCAGCGCCGACTCCGGCTTCGGCCTCGCGCAGGATCTCGCCGGTCCCGATCTCGATCGTGCGGGGCGTCTCGGGGAGCGCGACGCCGACGCCGCTCGCCGCGCGGATAGCGCAGCGCCACCGGGCCGTCGTCGTACCGGAGCGCGGTGTGGAGCATGTGGACGAGCATCGCCTCGTCGCGCGGGGCCATCAGGACGATGTTCGGCAGGCAGCGCAGGTAGGCGATGTCGAATGCGCCGTGGTGCGTCGGGCCGTCGTCCCCGACGAGCCCGGCCCGGTCCATCGCGAACACGACGTTGAGCTTCTGCAGGCAGACGTCGTGGACGATCTGATCGTAGGCCCGCTGCAGGAAGGTGGAGTAGATCGCCGCCACCGGCTTGCAGCCCTGGAGCGCCAGCCCGGCCGCGAACAGGATCGCCTGCTGCTCGGCGATCCCGACGTCGTAGTAGCGATCCGGCAGCTCGCGCTGGAGGATGTTCAGCCCGGTCCCCGAGTTCATCGCCGCGGTGATCCCGATCACGCGATCGTCGCGCCGGCACTCCGCGCACGAGCGCCTCGCCGAACACCTTCGTGTACTGCGGCGGCGCGGGCTTCGACGGGGCCGCGCCCGCCGGCGCGGCCTTGGCCGCGGGGGCGCCGTTCGCGATCGACTTCGGCTTCGCGGCGTGCCACTTCTCCATGCCCTCCAGCCCGCCCTCCTCGGCCGGGGCGAAGCCCTTGCCCTTGACGGTGGCGCAATGGACCACCACGGGCCGCTCGGCGGCCAGCGCCTCGCGCAGCGCGCGACGCAGCGCACGGACGTCGTGGCCGTCGATCACGCCCATGTAGGCGAAGTCGAGCTCCTCCCACCACAGGCCGGGCGCCCAGAACGCCTTGATCGACTCCTTGACGTGCGGGCCGAGGCGCTCGAACGCGGCGCCGATCCCGGCCGGCAGCTTCGTCAGCCCGCCCTCGACGCCCTCGCGGGCGTGCCACAGCTTCGGGTTCAGCCGCACGCGGTTGAAGTACCGCGACAGCGCGCCGACGTTCGGCGCGATCGACATCCCGTTGTCGTTGAGCACGACGACGATCGGCGTGCCCTCGCCGCCCGCCTGGTGGACGGCCTCGAACGCCACTCCGCCGGTCATCGCGCCGTCGCCGACGACCGCCACGACGTGCCCGTCCGGGACCGTGACCGCGCCGCATCGCCTCCTTGATGCCGACCGCGTAGCCGATCGCCGTCGACGCGTGCCCGGCGCCCATGATGTCGTGCTCGGACTCGTGGATCGCGCAGAACGGGGCCAGGCCGCCGTACTTGCGGATCGTCTCCAGCTGGTCGCGGCGGCCGGTGAGGATCTTGTGCGGATACGCCT
This sequence comes from uncultured Solirubrobacterales bacterium, assembly GCA_963826895.1. Lineage (GTDB taxonomy): Bacteria > Actinomycetota > Thermoleophilia > Solirubrobacterales > Solirubrobacteraceae > Palsa-465. The sequence continues at coordinate 324,263 of CAWGYJ010000003.1, read as the reverse complement.
GGTGGCCGACGTCCCACAGGATCTTGTCCTTCGGGGAGTCCAGCAGCGAGTGCAGCGCGACCGCGAGCTCGCACGCGCCGAGGTTGGCGCCGAAGTGGCCGCCGATCTCGCCGACCGTGTCGATGATGTGCTCGCGGACCTCCTGGGCGACCGGCTGGAGCTCCTCGTCGGTGAGCCTGTGCAGGTCCTCGGGAGTGTCGATCTGGTTCAGGAGATCCGGTCATCAGTAGCTCCGATTCGCGATGAAGTCCGTGATCTGCTCGAGCTCCGCGGCGCCGTCTGGGGCTGCCTGCGCGAGCGCGGCTCGGGCACGGTCGTGTGACTCGGCGGCCAGGCTCCGCGCCTGCACCGAGACCGAATTCGGTCACGTACGTGCGCTTCCCGTGCCGCTCGTCACTTCCCTGCGGCTTGCCCAGTGTGTCGTCGGATCCGGTCACGTCGAGGATGTCGTCGACGATCTGGAACAGCACGCCGAGCTCGCTCGCAAAGGAGTTGAAGGCAGAGATTGTGGCAGGTTTGTGCGGCCCGCCAAGTAGCAATACGCACTCGACGCTGGCGGCGATCAATTGGCCGGTCTTGAGTTCGTGCAGGCTGACGCAGCCCGTCTGCGCTCTGCGGCGCCGTCCTGGCCACGTCGATGTATTGCCCGCCGACCATGCCACGTACGCCGGTGGCCAGCGCAAGGCGCCTCGCGGCCGCCAGCACCGCGGCCGGCTCGCCGTCCTGGGACGACAGCAACAGCCCGAAGGCCTCGGCGTAGAGGCCGTCGCCGGCGAGGATCGCGACGTCCTCGCCGTACGCCTTGTGGCAGGTCGGCTGCCCGCGGCGCAGGTCGTCGTCGTCCATCGCGGGGAGGTCGTCGTGGATCAGCGAGTAGGTGTGGATCAGCTCGATCGCCGCGGCGAGCGGCAGCACCGACTCCGCCTCGCGATCGAGCGCCCGCGCGGTCGCGAGCGCCAGCACCGGCCGGATGCGCTTGCCCCCGGCCAGCAGCGAATAGCGCATCGCCTCCTCGAGGCCCGTCCGTCGGCGCCTCGCCCGAGAAGCGCAGGTCCGCGAGGTAGCGCTCGACCAGCTCGCGCAGGTGATCGGGATACGCCGCGGGCGGCAATCGGCGTCTACGCCGCGGGCAGCGGCAGCTGACCCGGCAGGTCGGGCAGCGGCTCGAGCGCGGCGCGGGTCCGCGCGTCCGACCTCCGCGCTCGCCTCCGAGGCCAGCCGTGCGCAATCCTCGATCAGCGCCAGAGCGGCCTCGGGCTCGAGCTCGACCGGCTCGCAGGCGCGCCGCAGTGTCCCGGAGCTGCTCGGACAGCTCGATCAGAGCGTCGGTCACGCCCAAGAGGGTAGCGAGCGATACTTGCGGCATGCGTTTCGACGAGGAGCGGCTGCGACGGGAGGCGCGCCGCGGAGCCACGAAACTGCTGTCGCGCATGGTCGACGGCGCCACCGATGCGCAGGTCGAGCGGCGCTTTTCGGCTCAGCTCGCCCAGCGCGCGCTGTTCAGCGCGATGGCGCGGTCGTATTCGGCCGGTGTCGAGCCTGCCTTCGAGGGGCGCCTCGTGTACGTGCTCGAGCGTCCCGAATCGGGTCAGCCCCCGGTGAGGTGGACGATCCACGTCCACGACGGGCGAGCCACAGCGTATGAGGGCGGGGACAGCCGGCCGAAGCTGACCGTGCGGTTCAGGCTCTCGGACTTCGTGCGGATCGCCGCCGGCGAGCTCGACGCGGCGCAGCCACTGCTGACCAACCGCGCATCGTTCGAGGGCGACTTCGCCCTCGCCGCGAAACTTCCTGAGATGTTCGGGGCCCCTCGAGCGTATTAGCTCCGATGGTCCGCAAGCTCGCACTCCCGCTGATCGCGGCGATCGCACTGATCGGTGCGAGCGCCGCGCATTCGGCGCGGCCGCACAAGCTGCCCCCGGCGGCGTCCGCCACCGCCGCGGTGACCGCGACCAACGCGCTCGGACTGAAGCTGCTGCCTCGCCTCGGTGACAACGGGAACGTCGTGTTCTCGCCGTACAGCATCCAGACGGCGCTGGCGATGCTCGACCAGGGCGCGGCCGGCAGCACGGCCACGCAGATGGCGAGCGTGCTCGGCGGGCAGAGCGGGGCCGCACTCGCAGCCGCGAACGGCGCGCTGGGAACCAGCCTCCAGTACGCAGTGTCCCCGCCGCCCCATCGTGCCTCGGCCGAGCAGGCGAAGCTGCTGATCGCCGACGCGCTATGGGTGCAGGCCGGGTTCCCGCTGGAGGCGCCGTTCCAGTCGAGGCTCCGGCAGCAGTTCGGCGCGGCCCCCCAGGCAGTGCAGTTCGCCACCGCCCCGGACGCGGCGCGCCAGGCGATCAACGATTGGGCCGCCGCACACACGGCGCAGCTGATCAAGAACCTGATGCCGCCAGGCTCGATCACGTGGTTCACGAAGCTCGTGCTCGCCAACGCGATCTACCTGGAGGCGCGCTGGGCGAACCCGTTCGTCAAGTCCTCGACGGCGAACCGGCCGTTCATCACCGCGCCCGGCCGGCACGTGCTCGTCCCCTTCATGACCGGGCCGACGTTCGAGGCGCCGTACGGACGGAGCGCCGCCTGGCAGGCGATCGAGCTCCCGTACGCGGACAGCAGCCTGTCGATGCTGGTCGTGATGCCCTCGCGGCGCACGCTCGCGCGATTCGAGCGCCGCCTCACCCCGGCGGCGCTCAGCCGGATCCTCGGGTCGCTGCGGCAGTCGGGCGTCGCGCTGAGGATGCCTCGGCTGACGCTGCGGCTGCACACTTCGCTGAACAGCACGCTCGAGGCGCTCGGAATGCCAGACGCATTCGGCTCCTTGGCCGACTTCAGCGGCATCACGCACGCCACGTCGCTGCAGATACAGGACGTCGAGCACGACGCGTACATGCGAGTCGACGAGGCGGGCACGGTCGCCGCCGCCGCGACCGGAATCTCCGTGCTCCCGACCGCGATTCTCGCCCCGACCGCGCAGCTCACCGTGAATCGGCCCTTCCTCTTCTTCCTCCGCGACGACGCCACCGGCACGATCCTGTTCGCCGGCCGGGTCATGAATCCCGCGGGGTCTTAAGCCCAATTGCCGCTTGGAACCGGGCGGCGAGCGGCGGATGATGTGCGGCATGAGCACAACAGACACCACAGCCGGCACTCAGATCACCGAGGAAGTCACGTCCTGGCCGGACATCGAATCGGGCTATGGGCGCCGCGGGGAGTTCGCGTTCAAGCTCCGTGGTCGCGAGATCGGCCACCTGCACGGCGACCACTCGGCGCACTTCTTCTTCCCGCCGGACGTGTGGCGCGAGCTGTCCGGCGAGGGCCGGATCACCGAGCACCCGGTGTTCCCGGGGCGCGTCGGACCGGCCGCTCGCGCGATCCGGACCGATGAGGACGTCCGCGACGTGATCGCAATGATGCGCCTCAACTACGAGCGGATAGCCGCTCGATACCCCGTTCGGGGCACAGAGTGAGCCCGCGCCTGATCGGCATCAACCACGTCGCGCTCGAGGTCGGCGACATCGACGAGGCGCTCGCCTGGTACGGCCGCCTGTTCGAAGTTCGAGCTGCGCGGCCGCGCCGGACGCGGATGGCGTTCATCGACATGGGCGATCAGTTCATCGCCCTGTCCGCCGGCCGCACGCAGCCGCCGGACGGGGCGCGCCACTTCGGCCTCGTGGTCGACGACAAGGAGGCCGTCCGCGCCGCGCTGCAGCGCGAGAGCGTCGCGGTCCAGTCCTCAGGGTCGTGCGACTTCACGGACCCGTGGGGCAACAACTCCAGGTCGTCGACTACCGGGAGATCCAGTTCACGAAGGCGCCCGCGGTCGCTGCGGGGATGGGCATCGAGGACCTCCACAAGACGCCCGAAGGCGCTCGAGGAGCTCCGTTCCAAGGGCCTCGCCTGACTCTGGAGGACTTTTCGACCTCCTCGCCCACTTTCTCGCCCAGAGTCGACCGCGAAGCGCCCGAGTCGAGCCTAGCCCGCGTCGAGCGCCTGGTTGACGAGCGCGTCGGCGTCGGCGTTCTGGGCCCGCGGCACGCTGCGGATCCTCCAGCGCGTCGAAGCCGCGCAGCGCGGCGATCGCCTCGGCGTGCAGCGGCCGCATCGCCGGGTGCTTGACCTTGTAGGCGCCGGTCAGCTGCTTGGCGACCAGCTCGGAGTCGTTGACGATCTCGACCTCGCTCGCGCCGAGCTCCGCGCGCCCGCTCGAGCCCGCGCAGCAGCGCCCGGTACTCGGCGACGTTGTTGGTCGCCACGCCGATCCGCTCGGCCAGCTCGTCGAGCACCTCGCCGTCGGCGCTCGGACACGACCACACCGATGCCGCCGGACCCGGGTTGCCCCGCGCGCCGCCGTCGACGTGGACGACCAGCTTGCACGACGGCCGCGGTCTCACTCGCCCGGCGAGGTCCGGGCAGCTCGCCGGTGACCCGCGCGACGGCGACGGTCGCGCATCTCGCGCAGCCTCCGCCCGCCGGTGCCGAGCTCGCGCCGCGAGCGCCTTCCGCCGGTCGACGATCACCGTCACGTTGGGGTCGTCGGCGTAGTAGGCGGTGAGCTTGTCGAACAGCTCGTCGGCAAGCGCCTCGGGGACGACGCAGTAGATCACGGCGCGGCTAGATCGCTCGCGATCAGCGTGCCGCACGCGGCGGGCTCAAGCGCGGCGCAGCCGTCCGCGTCGTCGGCGACGGCGTTGGGCGTCCGCTCGAGCTCGGGCAGCTCGTCGAGCTCGTAGCCCTGGTCCGCCACGCCGGACGCTCGGCGACCTCGTCCGACGAGGTCGCCTCGTAGCGGTACCAGCACAGCTCCCAGGAGACGACGACGTCGACGACGCTGGCTCGCTCGCTCGGAGGCGAGCACCGGACACGTCGGCGCGCCCAGCGAGCGGGCCACGCCGGCGACCGTACGCGGTGCTCGGAGGCGTTGAACAGCGTCGACCGCCGAGGCGATCCGCTGCTCGCCGCTCGTCGGGACGGCGCGGACGTGGCGCGGCTCGCGGATGCCGCTCGCGCGGCGCGGCCGCACGCGGCGTCGGGCCGGGCGCTCGGCGCCGGGGGCGGCGTCGATCGACGCGAGGCTCGTCCTCCGACAGCCGGAGCCGCTGCCCGGCCGCGCGGGTCGGCCGTCCTCGCGGCGCGCGCGCAGGCGGCCGAGCAGCGACCGGCGCGCGCTCGCCCGCGGCCGTCGCCCCGTCGCAGCCGCGCGTCGGCGCCCTCGCGCACCCAGCCCTCGTGCAGCGCGCGCGTCGGTGCACAGCTCGCAGACCGAGTGGCGCGCGGCCGCCGTCGAGGTACGACCTCGGCCCGCTCGCCGCGCAGCAGCGTGCGCCCGCAGACCTCGCAGGCGCCGTGCAAATCGCGTCGTCCGGATGTCCTTGCGTCGTCACCGTGCCGAGCGTACACGCAGGAGAACCGTCCCTGCACGCCGCGTGCCGTCAGGCCTTCACCGCCTCCCGCTCGGCGCGCGCGTCCTCGACGACCTTGCCGGCGAGGTGCGCCGGGACCTCCTCGTAGCGCAGGAACTCCATCGTGAACTCGCCCTGGCCGCCGGTGATCGAGCGCAGGTCGGGCGCGTAGGCGAGCATCTCGGCCATCGGCACCTCGGCCTTGATCTCGGTCATCCCGCCGCCGCCGGGCTCCATCCCCTGCGGCCGCCCGCGGCGCGAGTTGAGGTCGCCGATGACGTCGCCGACGGTCTCCTCGGGCACGCTGACGCGTGACCAGCATGATCGGCTCGAGCAGCACCGGGCTGGCCTGCTCGAGCGCCTGCTTCATCGCCATGCGAGCCGGCGAGCTTGAACGCCATCTCCGACGAGTCGACGGTGTGGTAGGAGCCGTCGACGAGCCGTACGCGCACGTCCTTGACCGGATAGCCGGCGACGACGCCCTGCGTCCATCGCCTCGCAGCACGCCCTTCTCGACCGCGGGGATGAAGCCGTTCGGGATCACGCCGCCCTTGATCTCGTCGACGAACTCGAAGCCGCGTCGCCGGGCGTCGAGCGGCTCGATCTCGATGTGGCAGTCGCCGAACTGGCCGCGGCCGCCGGTCTGCTTCTTGTGGCGCCCGTGCGCCTTGGCCGGCCGCGGATCGTCTCCTGGTAGGGCACGCGCGGCGGCTTCAGCGTCGACCTCGACGCCGAAGCGGGTCCGCAGCCGCTCGACGATCACCTCGACGTGGACCTGCGAGAGCCCGGCGACGATCTGCTCGCCGGTCTGCGGGTCGCGGTGCAGGTCGATCGTCGGGTCCTCCTCCTGCAGGCGCCGCAGCGCCGTGAACACCTTGTCCTCGTCGCCCTTGGTCTTGCGGCTCGATCGCGAACGCCATCACCGGCGCCGGGAGCTTGATCGCTCGGCATCGCGATCGGCTCGTCGCGGGCCGCGAGCCAGTCGCCGGCGCGCGTCTCCTTGAGCTTCGCGACGGCGCCGATGTCGCCGGGCCCGAACTCGTCGACGTGGCCGGTCGTCGTGCCCTGCCCTCGAAGCGTCAGCAGCTGGCCGATCCGCTCCTTGGCGTGGGCGCGCGTGTTGAGCAGCTGCGTGTCGTGCGTCGATCACGCCCTGGTAGACGCGGAACAGGTTGATGCGCCCGGCGAACGGGTCGGCGCGGGTCTTGAACACGTAGGCGAACAGCTCCTTGTCCTCGTCCGGCTCGAGCGTCGACCTCGCCGACCTCGAGCCCGCCGTGCTTGACCGGCGAGGGCAGGTCCTCGACGATCGCGTCGAGCAGGCGGTTGGTGCCGAGGTTGCGGGTCGCGACGCCGCACGTCGACCGGGGAACAGCGAGCCGTGGTTGGTGCCGTCCTTGAGCGCGTCGACGATCTCCTCGTGGGAGATCTCCTCGCCCTCGAGGTAGCGCTCCATCAGCGCGTCGGAGGTCTCGGCGACCTCGTCCATCAGCTTCTCGCGGTACTCCTGCGCGCGCTCGGCCGAGCTCGTCGGGGATCGGGATCTCGCTGCAGTTGTCGCGGCCGGCGCCGGTCGTACTGGTAGGCGCTGCATGTCGACGAGGTCGATCACGCCCGGAGACCTCGTGCTCGGAGCCGATCGGGATCTCGGTCGCGACGCACGTGCGGCCCGAACGCGGCCTTCAGCGACGTCGAGCGTGCGGAAGAAGTCGGCGCGCTCGCGGTCGAGCATGTTGACGAACAGCAGGCGCGCGAGGTCGAGCTCGGCGGCGCGCTGCCACAGCGCGGGTCGTGTGCACCTCGACGCCCATCACGGCGTTGATCGACGAACACCGCCGACTCGCACACGCGCAGCGCGCCGAGCGCGTCGGCGATGAAGCTCGGGTCGCCCGGGCGTGTCGAGCAGGTTGACCTTGCGCTCCTGCCACTCGAACGAGCTGAGCGCCGCGGAGATCGACATCTGGCGCGCCTTCTCGTCGGGGTCGGAGTCCGACGACGGTGGTCCCGTCGACGACGGTGCCGAGCCGGTTGATCGCGCCGGCCTGGAACAGCAGCGCCTCGTGCAGCGAGGTCTTCCCGCTGCCGCGGTGGCCGACGAGGGCCACGTTGCGGATCCGATCCGCGGCCTTGTGCATGCCTGCTCCTCTCGCTGTCCGGAGGCTGTCCGAATGCGACGACCGCATCGGCTCTGGGCAGGCTCGCTCCGCTGCGTTCGAGCAGACCGCTCCTGTCGGCCGGCGATCACCGCGGCCGGGCATCCGGCGGCCTCGCCGACCGCGTCGCCGGCGGCCGTCAGTCGAGCTCGCCGCCGAGCTTCGAGCGCAGCCGCAGCACCGCCTTGGTGTGCAGCTGCGAGACGCGCGACTCGGTCACGCCGAGCACCTCGCCGATCTCCCGCAGGTCAGGTTCTCGTAGTAGTAGAGCGCGATCACGAGCTTCTCGCGCTCGGGCAGCGCCGCGATCGCGTCGGCGATCGCGGTCGCGCAGCTCGGACTGGTCGACCACCTGCTGCGGGTCGGGCGCGCCGCGGTCGGGCAGCGTGTCGAGCAGCGAGACCTGGTCGCCGCTCGCGTCCGAGACGTTCCACAGCTCGTCGAGCGCGACGATCGTCGAGTTCGAGATCTGCACCAGCGCCTCGTGGAACTCGTCGAGCCGCGATCCCGAGCTCGGTCGCCATCTCCTCGTCGGTCGGCGCGCGCTGCAGCCTCGCCTCGAGCTTCAGGTTGGCGCGCTCGATCTCGCGCGCGCGGGCGCGCACCGAGCGCGGCACCCAGTCGAGCGTGCGCAGCTCGTCGATGATCGCGCCGCGGATGCGCGTGATCGCGTAGGTCTCGAACTTGATCTCGCGAGCGAGGTCGAAGCGCTCGATCGCGGAGATCAGCCCGCCCAGCCCGTAGGAGATCAGGTCGGCCTCCTCGACGTGCGCCGGCAGGCCGGAGCCCATGCGGCCGGCGACGTACTTGACCAGCGGCGAGTAGGCGACCACCAGCCGCTCGCGCGCGCGCTCGTCGCCGGTGGTCTTGTACCGCCTCCACAGATCCTGGAGCTCGATCGCTTTGACGTTGGTTTCCAGAGTTCAGTCCCCCGGATCGTCTACGCACGTGGATGGGCGCGCGCATAGGCCGTCCGAGGCGCGCGACTCTACCCGAGTGTAAACCTGCGTAGTCGAGATGGTGGCGTGGCCGAGCAGCTCCTGGATCGCCCGCAGATCGGCGCCGCCCTCGAGCAGGTGCGTCGCGAACGAGTGCCGCAGCGCATGCGGATGCACCTGCGACGCGCAGGCGCGCCTGGCGACGCGCCAGGTGCGCAGCCGCCGCCGCACGTCGGAGGTGCTCAGCCGGCGCCCGGATGAGAGGAACAGCGCGCGCGGTCCGTCTGCGTCGAACACCAGCGCGGGGCGGCCGCGGCGCGAGGTAGCTGCGTCGATCGCGCGCAGCGCGTGCTCGCCGACCGGCACCATCCGCGTCTTGCCGCCCTTGCCCTCGACCCGCACCGCCTCGCCGTCGAAGTCGACCGCTCGACGTCGAGGTTGACCAGCTCCTCGGCGCGCAGCCCGAGGCGTAGGCGAGCTCGAACAGCGCGCGGTCGCGCAGCTCGAGCGGCGTCGTCGCCGGGATCCGGTCGAGCAGCGCCGCGACCTCGTCGGCTTGAGCACGCGCGGCAGCCGCTGGGCCTCTTCGGCGACGTCAGCAGGTCGGCCGGATTCTCGGCCCGCTCCCCGAGCGTCACGAGCGAGCGGAACAGCCCGCGCAGCGCGGCGAGCTTGCGCGCGACCGTGGTCGGCGCCTGGCCCTGCTCGGACAGCGCTGCGACGTAGCGGCGCAGCGACCGCACGTCGATCGTCGCCGGGTCGCAGTCCGCGTGCCGTCGCCCAGCTCGGCGAGCTGCGGGCGTGTCGATCGCGTATGCGCGGCGCGGTCTTCGCTGCGACCGCGCGGCGGCGCAGATCGGCCTCGAACGCTGTCGAGTGCCTCGACCCACGGCTCGCTGATTTCCGGAGCTTGCCGATCTGCGCCACGGCATATTCGCCGCCGCGCCGCGAGCATCCTGCCTCGCGAGCTCAGCTACTCGACGTTGACCATGCGTCCCGATCGGGGTGTACGGGTAGACCTGTGCCGCCTCGGAGTAGGGCATCTCGACGCAACCGTGGCTCTGCGGGAACCCGTACGAGGCGCGGATGAAGCCGTGCAGCGCGTCGCCGCCGTTGAAGTAGCTGACCCACGGGATCCCGGGATCGTGGTACTGACTGCCGTCGGGGTTCGTGCCGCTCATCGTCACCGAGAGCGCATGCTCGTACACGGCGAAGATGCCCTGGGCCGTCCCCGGCGCCGCGGTGCCGGTGTTCACGAGGCCCGTGACGACCATCCTGCCGTTGTGCCAGGTCGACTCGGTCTCCGGGCTCCCCTCCGTGACCTGCACGAACGTGTAGCCGAAGGTCGACGGCTTGTCGGCGACGATCGCGTTGATCAGCGCCTTCCACACCGCGCCCCCGGCGACCCCGTCGGTGGTCATCCCCTCTGTGTTCTCGAACGCCATGATCGCGCCCTTGGTCATCGTTCCGAACGCGCCGGGCTGCCATTCCTGCTTCAGTGCCGACGGCGTGTTGCTGGTAGCGCCAGCTGAAGCTGCCCTTCGGCGGATCGACCGCCGCGGCCTCCTCGGCCGCGGGCGTCAGATCGACGCCGCCGCCCGCGTACTTGAACTTCACCGGCAGGTAGCCGAGCATCGCCAGCAGCTGCTGCAGGCGCAGCGTCGAGCCGTGCGGCACCGTCCACGTGCCCGCGTTGCCCTCCCCACCGACGAGCCGGACCCCTGACGGGAGCGCCAGCGATACCGGCGTCGCGAGCCCGTAGCCGTAACCGCTCGGGACGAACTGGATCGCATGCGCGTTGAGCGTGCGCCAGCTTCCGGCCGTCGCCGGGGTCACGGCTGGACGGGACGACCCGAGCGCCTTCGAGATGGGCTTGGAGAACGTGAGCGTGATCGGCGTCGTCGGCTTGATCGTCGTGCCCGGCTGCGGGGTCGCGACGGCGCTGGCGGTCGCCGCGCCCGCGGGGAACCAGCTGATCAGGGCCGTCCGCGCGCGCTCCCACGGGTGCAGGGACGCGGACACGACCATCGAACCCGCGGCCGCCACGTGACCCAGCGAGACCGTGCTCTGAGGCGTCGAGAATGTCAGGCGGTGCAGCCGCGCGCCCGGCAATCCATACTCGACCACCGACACCGGCTGTTTGAACTGCAGCGCCAGCGGGGCCCCGGAGCGCAGCGTCAGATAGTGCGAGCGAAGCTTCGCGCTTGGCGTGAGCACGGTCAGATGGAGTCGCTCGGTCGACCCGGTCAGCCATGAGACCCAGCCCGGCCGCTTGATCACGACCGTGATCGACACGCGCTCATGCGCCGAGATCTTGCCGATCGGCAGGATCGTCGGGTCACCGCTCAGGTTCACCGGGATCACACCGCCGTGCGCGTTGGTGACCTTGATGCTCTGCACCTTGCCCCCGCCGAGGGGCATCGTGATGCGCGCGAGCGCGCTGCTGTCGGCCGTCAGGGTCGGGCTGGAGGACTTGAGCGCGATCGCGGCAGCCGCGAGCACCGCGATCACGATCACCGCGAGGCCGGCGGCGTAATGCCACGGACGCAAGCGGCGTCGCCGCTCGATGGTCAGCTCGGAATGTGCTCGCCCGGCCGGGCGGTCACTGCCCTGCGAACGGAACTCGGAGATCGCCAAGGTTCGCCCTCACGAAGTCGGTCTTCACTGAGATGCTAGCGGGCCGCCTGGATTGATCGGCCGTTGGTTGCGTCTGCAACATGTATTTCATCAACACGTAACGAAAGTTGATCACTTAGGCCGCGCAAGGCGGCGATCGAGCTCCTCGAGCACCGCCGCACGCGCTCGGTGGGCCGCCTCGTACTCGCGCAGCCGCGCAAGCGCCCCCGCGTCCATCGAGGCGACGACGGCGAGCAGTTCCTCGGCGGACAGCTCGTCATAGCCGTTCATCGGTGTGTCGGGCGGTCCGTCGCCGTCGGCGCGCTCACCCGCGCGCGCCTCCTGCACGCTCGGGCTCCAGCGCAGGAACTCCTCGACCTCGCGCTCGTACCGATAGGACTCCGCACCCGATCGCAGCAGTGGGCGAAGGCGCTGCTGGGCTCGCAGCTTGATCACGGCCTCCCGGCTCGTGTACCGGTACGAGTACCCGGTCGCCTTCAGGCGGCGATTGTCGAGGCCGCGTCCGTACCGCAGCCGGCGGACCGTCTCGACCGGGATCCGCAGGCCCAGCCGCCGGAGCTGGGCCGCCGCGAATCCGGCTCCCCACGGCGGCACGATCGGGAGCATCGGCTTGCCGAGCAGCGAGCAGACCTCGGACAGCGCCAGCACTCCGTCGCCCGCCACGTTGAACGTCCCGGGTATGTCGTGGCGGACTCCGTGTTCGAGCGCGCCGACGATGTCGTCCTCGTGGACGAACTGGTACCGCGGATCGAAGCCGAACATCGCCGGGACCACCGGCAGCCCGAGCAGCGCCGGTTGCAAGCCGCGGAGATCGCCCCCGATCGCATCCGCGACGCGGAGCACCGTGACCGTCGCCGGGCGGTTGCGGGCGGCGAACTCGAGCACTGCGCGCTCGGCTTCCACGACGTCGCGCTCGATCGCGGTGGCCGGAGCGGCGCTGCGATCGGTCGCTTCGGTGAAGAAAGCCGGATCGCTCGGACCGCAGCCGTACCACTCCGCCGAGGACATGAACACCAGCTTGCCGACGCCGTGGCACGCATCGAGGATGTTGCGCGTCCCGACCACATTGACCTCGTGCGCGCGCGACATGCTGACCGCGAGGGGATCCACCACCAGGCGCGTGTCGAGCACCGTGTCGATGCCCGCCGCGGCCACGATCCGCCGGATCCGCGCGTGCTCGATGTCGACGCGAACGAACTCCGTCCGGTCGAGCTCGTGCCTGGGGTCGGCGGTGTCAACGCCGATGATCGCCTCGATCCGCCGGTCGCCCTCGAGCGCCCGGGCGACCCGGCCTCCAGTCTGCGAGGACAGGCCCGTGATCAGGATGCGTCGGGAGACCATGGCGTCGAGCCGCCGGTCAGCCGAGCCACACGCTGCGGCGGTCGGCCACCATCTCGAGCACGTTCTCCTGGATCAGCGCGCGCACGTCGTGGGACAGCGCCTGCAGCAGACCGGCATCGCGCCAGCACTCCGCGCCCATCTCAGCGGTCGAGATCGGCTCGAGGAAGCGGATCGAGAACTTCGCCGGCAATGGGACCGGCGGCGCGAGCGGCACCGGCGGCAACCGTGTCAGCCGCGGCAGCAGCCCCACGCGAGCGAACACCGGCACCGCCTCTTCGGACCCGACAACCGCAACCGGGACGATCGGCACGCCTGCACGCAGCGCCGCCTCCACCCAGCCGCGACCGGTGAACGCACGGAGTCGGTAGCGCTCCGAGAACGCCTTCGAGCTCCCCTCGCGCCCCTCGGGGAAGGCGAGCACGAGCTGCTCCTCGTCGAACAGCAGCCGGTGCACGTTCGCGGGATGGCCGCTGATCGCGCCGACCTTCGTCAGCAGCATCCCGACGCCCGGGACGCCGGCGTACGAGCGCTCGGTGGCGAGCTGGACCGGACGCGGGCGCGGGTGCTCCTCGGCGATCGCCTTCGCGATCATCGCACCGTCGGGCGGCAGCGCGCCGCCATGATTGGCGACCAGCAGCGCGCCGCCGGTCCCCGGGACGTTCTCGATCCCGTCGACGGCGACGCGGAACCAGTAGTGGTAGAGGAACCCGTACAGCGTGCGGTCGACCAGACGATCGACCCGTTCAGAGCGCCCCCAGTCGGTGACCCGGCGGTCCGGCTCGAGCCCGGGCAGCGCGTCGCGGAGATCATCGGCTTGCGCCGGCAGCTGCTCGTGCGGCTCGCTCAGCGCAAGCTCCACCGTGCGCCCGGTGTCCTCCGCATCGGCCATGGCCGCGATTCTCGCAGGCCGGGCGGGGCCGACTGCGGGCGGAGCCGCCGTCCGGCCCCGCCCACGCTGCGGCTTACTTGTACGTGCCCTTGTCGTTGAACGTGTACGGACCGGCGATGGACTTCGCGTTTCCGGTGAACGTGCCGACGAAGCTGTGGCCCTTCTGGAGACCCTCGCCCTTCGTCAGGTCGAGCTTTCCGTTCGTGAACGTCACGCCGGTCGATGTCGTGTTGATCGTCACGGAGTCGGTGCCGGACAGCTGGCCGGTGGCCGTGAACACGGTGACGCTGCCCTTGCCCTCGAGCGACCCGGGCTTTGTCCCCTCGCCCACATTCAGCGCGAACTCGACTGCGCCCTTCCCGAGCACCTTGTCCGAGACTAGGCCGGCAGCGTATTCGGTCTTGCCGGCGGTATGCACGAGTGCGGCATAGACGATTCCGCTTGTGGACTTGCCTTGGCCGGCGTTCGTCGCACCGGCCGTCACGGCGACGGCGGCGGACGCGACCATCAATGCGACGAGGACGCACAGCGCCCGTGTGAACCTGCTCATGTGCTGACTCCTATCTGTGGTGTGTCGTCGTGGCCCCGGACGACCGTGCAAATCAGCGCGTGATCGCTCCCTGCGCGGCACTTGACACCAGGCGGGCGTACTTGCTGAGCGCGGCACCCGGATCAGGCTTTTCGGGCGGCTGGTATTGGGCCGCGCGCGCTGCGAGCTCTTCGTCAGACAGCGCCACGTCGAGCCGCCGGGCGGTCACGTCCAGCGTGATCTCGTCGCCGTCGCGAACGAGCCCGATCGGCCCGCCGCGGACCGCCTCCGGCGCGACGTGGCCGGCCATCAGCCCGCGCGTGGCACCGCTGAAGCGGCCATCGGTCAGCAGCGCCACGTCCTCGCCGAGACCCAGGCCGACAAGCGCGGCGGTGACTCCCAGCATCTCTCGCATCCCGGGACCTCCGGCCGGTCCCTCGTTGCGGATCACGATCATGTCGCCCGAGTTGATCTCCCGAGCCGTAACGGCACGCATCGCGTCCTCCTCCGACTCGAACACGCGGGCTGGCCCGGACTGCCGGCGGCGCTCGTATCCGGCCAGCTTGACGACACAGCCCTCCGGCGCGAGGTTCCCATGCAGGATCGCCAGGCCGCCGTTCGGGCTGATCGGATCATCGAGCGGCCGCACCACGCGCTGGCCGTCTGTCTCAGCGGCCTCGTCGGCGATTTCGCCCACGGTCCTGCCCGTCACGGTCGCTGCGTCCTCGTGCAGCAGACCGGCCTGCTTGAGCCGCTTGAGCACGACCGGTACGCCACCGGCGGCGTAAAGGTCCGGCGCGACGTATTGACCGCCGGGCTTCAGGTCGCAAAGCAGCGGCGTGCGCTCCGAGATCCGGTCGAAGTCGTCGATGTCCAGCTCGATCCCGGCTTCGTTGGCGATCGCCAACAGGTGCAGGACGCCGTTGGTAGAGCCGCCGCTGCAGGCGATCGCGGCGATCGCGTTCTCCAGCGAGTCGCGCGTGACGATGTCGCTCGGGCGCTGCCCGCGAGCGAGCACGTCCATCACGAGCCGCCCCGCCTGTGCGGCAAGGTCGGGCTTACGGGGATTCTGAGCCGGGGCCCCAGACATCATCGACGGGGATATCCCGAGCACCTCGAACGCCATCGCCATCGTGTTGGCTGTGAACTGGCCGCCGCAGGCGCCGGCTCCCGGTGAGGCCTGGGATTCGAGCTCCGCGAGCTCGGCGTCCGTGATCGTGCCCGCAGCGTGCTTGCCAACGGCCTCGAAGACCTCCTGGATGGTCACCTGCTCGCCGTGGAAATGCCCTGGGGCGATCGATCCGCCGTAGAGCATGACGGCCGGCACATCGAGCCGGCACAGCGCCATCACGGTGGCGGGAATCGTTTTGTCGCACGCGCAGATCGCGATCACCGCGTCAAACATGTGCGCGCTGCACACGAGTTCGATCGAGTCGGCGATCACCTCACGACTCGGCAACGAGGCCCGCATCCCGGGGGTGCCCATCGTGATCCCGTCGGAGATCGCGATCGTGTTCAGCTCCATCGGCGTACCGCCGGCCTCACGGATCCCCTCCTTCACCTTCGCACCCAGCGCGCGCAGATGGAAGTTGCACGGCATCGTCTCGATCCACGTGTTCGCGACGGCGACCAGAGGCTTGCTCAGCGCCTCCTCGTCGTAGCCGATCCCGTTCAGGAAGGCGCGTGCGGCCGCGCGCTCGGGTCCGTCCGTGAGCGCACGGCTGCGGTGCTTGAGGTCGAACGGGGTGCTCACGGGCCGGGACTGTAGCGAGCCACGGGTCCCGGCCCGTGAGCGGTCAGCTCAACTCAGCTCTTCAGCTTGATCCCGCCGACCGTGGCGGTCTTCTTCTTACCGCCGGTGGGCGTGTACGCGATCGACAGCTTGCCGGTCAGCGTCGGCGGGTGCTTCTCCTTTGCGAGCTTCTTCAGGAGCTTCGCGCCCGCGCTGCTGGGCTTCAGTGTGATGGTCACCGTCTTGGCGCCGTTCACCTTGCCCGAGTAGCTCGAGAACGCCTTGCCGTCGACCTTCTCGCCGACGGCGAGCTTCCCGGCTCCGGGCACCTTCAGCTTCAGCGTCACGACGCCGTTCTTGCCGGCGCTCGTCTTGACGACCGTGAACACGTTGCTGGGTAGCACCGTGTAGTTGACGTTGTCCTCGATCACCAGGCCGTCGCCGCTCGTGGCGTCGACCGCGATCTGCTGACCGGTCCCGACTACCGTCGTGTCGATCGTGCCGCCGCTGTTGATCGAGTTGCCGTTGTCGTCACTGGCCGAGCAGTCGACCAGACCCGGCCCGAACTCGCCCTCGGCGCAGCTGTAGGTCACGATCACCTTCTGACCGTAGGTGAATGTGGCGTTGTTCTTGGGCGAGGTCACGGTGACCGTCGGGTTACCCGCGACCGTCAGCGTCTGCGTGTCGCTCGTGCCCGTTCCGTCGCTCGAGCTGACGGGTCCGGCGGTGTTCGAGTAGCTGTCGCCGGGCGTGTTCGAGGTCACGTTGACCGACACGAGGCAGCTCGTGCTCGAGGACGGCGCGGCACCGGCCTTGAGCGTTCCACCGGTCAGCGTGATCGTGTTGGAGCCCGGGTTCGCGACGACCGGGGTCGCGGCGGTCGAGCCGCAGCTGCCGCTCTCACCGTTGGGGGTGTCGATCACCACGCCGGCCGGGAGCGTGTCCGTGAATCCGATCCCGGTCTCTGCCGGGCCGCTCGTGTTGTTGTCCTGGATCGTGAACGCGAGCGTCGCCGTCCCCCCGACCCCGATCAAGCCGGGGCCGGGGACGGTGGCCGTGGGCGAGGTCGGGGTGAACGCGCTCGTGAGCGTCGGTGGGGTGGCGGCAGAGGCGGTCGCCGCGAGCGGCGACAGGAACGCGACCAGCGCCACCGCTCCTGCGGCCAGCCCGATCGCACGTGGTTTGGTCATGGATCTCAAGGCGATGATTCCTTTCTCGATTATTCCCCAGTGAGTCAAGAGTTCGGCAGCGCCGCGGCGATGAACGTCTTCGCGCCCTCCGCGTGGGCCAGAGGCGTGAAGCCGAGCAGCTTCTCGATCGACGCGAGCACGGAATATGGGTCGTAGGTCGCAGCGACGGTGTTGCCGGATGATGCATACGGCGACAGCACCAGCGCGCCGGTTCGCAGGGCCTTGCCACTCGACGCCCCCGCGCCTCCGGGCGCCGTGAACACGATCAGCAGCGCGCCGTTCTTGCGGTATGCGGCGGATGAGCGGATCTTCGGCACCCACGTCTTCAGGAACGCGTCCTCCCCGGCGAGCCCGATCGGCTCCTTGTCCGCGCACGTGGTGCTGGCGGCGTCGTCGCATACGTCGGGCGCGACGAACGTGAACTCGGGCGTCTTCGACGCCTTGCTCAGCGCCGCCGGCAGCTCCGTGAGCTGGTCGTCGTCAGTGGCGCAGTCGCCGAGGTCGAGCAGCGAGTGGAAGTAGATGAACGGGTTGTGCCTCGTGTCGTACTCCGGGCCGGCGCCGGGTAGCGTCGCGTCGTCCGCGGCGCCGGAGTTCGGGTGCACGCACGTCTGCTTGCCCATGTCGGCGATGTACGCACCCCAGAACGCGCCGGACGACGTCACCTGGTCGCCGAGCGTCAGCACGCTGTCCGGGTAGATGCAGCCGTTGCCGGAGATAACGCCATCCGAGGCGACCTTCGCCTTCGATGAGAACTCGGCGTAGGTCGGGCATCCCGACCGCGTGTCGGCGGTCGGAGCCTCGCCCGAGACCATCCCCAGTTCGTCCGCCAGCTCGGAGGACCCGGGCAGCGTTTCGTAGCCGCTCAGCAGCGTCCCCTTCTTGACCAGCGTCTGGGTGAGGTACGTGGCCACCGACCCCTTGCCGAAGGCCGCCTTGTAGCTCGGCGTGCTGAGCGCGATCACGAACACGTGCTTGATCGGGTCCTTGGGCGCCGGCCGGAGTCGTGCTGGTCGTGCTCGACGATGTCGTCGTCGTTGTCGACGTGGTCGTGGTCTGCGCCGTCGTCGAACCGCCGTCGCCGGACCCCCCGCTGCCGCTGCCGGACCCCCCGTTGCCGCTGCCCGAACCGCCGGAGCCACTGCCAGAGCTCGATCCGGATCCGCCCGACCCGCCGCTCGACCCGGATCCTCCGTTGCCGCTGCCGCCCGTGTTGGCCGGAGCGGGCGCGGCGATGTGGTGCACGACGACGCGCTTGTCGAGCGCCGCCAGCACCGCCCGATCGAGCCCCGCGCTGTTGTTCGCATTCGCGTTCACGATCACGATCACGGTGGCCGCGAGCGACACCGCCGTCACGGCGGCGAGCTGCAGGCTGCTGAGCCGGACGACGCGGAGCGTCGTGAGCATCTGGCGGCGCCGTCGCATCATGCCCCCGCGAGCGGGTGGGCGCATTGGGCGCAGAACGCCGCGCCGCGCGCGTAGATCGAGCCACACGAGGGGCACGTGCCGCCGGCCGCTGAGGCGCCCGTCTCGAGCATCCGCTCGATCTGCCCGAGCTCCGCGTCGAGCCGCTGGAGCGCCGCCGCCCGCTCGATCAGCACGTCCATCCGCACGTGGTCGCGGATCGCCATCTCGTAGAACAGGCCGCCGAGCTCGCATTGCATGATCGCGAACCGCTCGATCAAGCGATCGCGCTGGGCGGCAAGCTCGCCGTCCTTGCTCGGCGCCGAGCGCGGACCCGGAGGCGCGGCCGGAGCGGCCGGAGCGGCCAGAGCTGCCGGCTCAGCCGGAGCTGCCGGCGCGCTCAGCTCACCGTGCACGTCCGCCGGTGGAACCGCTGCGACGGGCACCGGTTGTATCCCGAACGTCGCCGCTGAGACATCTTCGGGAGCGCCGGGCGGCACGGTCGGCGGCGCCAGCACAGTCGTCGGCGCCTCGTCGTCGGCGGCCCGCAGGTGGTCGGCTTTTCCGAAGCTGATCAGCTTCATGGCACCGAGATCACGTTCGGGAGGCCCTTCTGCGAATTGATGTAGTTCCCGCCCGTGTTCGACTGATCGTGTTGGACGACCTTGGCGCCCTGGTTCTGCTGGGCCTGGGTCGGCGCCTTGATCGACGCCACGGAGTTGAAGCTGCCGTACTTCGTCGTACTCAGCTTCTTGCCCGAGTTTGTGCCGGACGCGGCGGCCTTCTTGTGCTTGGAGCTCTTCGACGAGCTCGAAGTGTTGGTCGACGCGAGCGTCGAGCCCGACCCGCTGCCCGCCGTCACGTTCACGACCGGCGCCTTGGCGGCGCGCAGCGCCGCGAGCACCTTCGCGTTCGATCCGTTGTCGCTGCGCCCGATCAGCAGCCCGAGCGCGACCGCGACCGGGATCACCGCGATCACGAGCGCGGTCCCGAGGCCCGCCGAGCGCCTGGCCCGGCCGGTCGGCGCGCCGCCCTTCGCCGCGCCGCGCGTGCGGGCGCCGGTGCTCGCCAGGTACCGGAGCGCAGGATCTACTACGTGCTTGCGTCGCGAGCCGCAGACGACGCAGTAGCGCTGGTTGTCGTCGACGGGCGAGGCGCACTGCTCGCAGGTCTCGTACGTGGTCGGCGTCAGGGTGGCTTCCATGGTGTCTCCCGTTATCACTTGAAGATCGTGGGCGGCGCGTACAGCTCGAGCTGGGCACCCGTCGCGTGGCCGGCGAGCGTCAGGCCGACCGTGGCCTGGCTCTCGCCACTCAGTTCAAACAGCGCTGTTCGGCCGGCGCCGACCGCGGTCCCATGACGTAGCGCGATCGCGTAGACCTGGACGGTGTACTGCGGCAGGCTCGAGTCATTCGAGAGGCGGATCCGCAGCTGATCGGCGCTCGTGCCGGTCAGCTGGGCGGCGCCGATCCGCGGGAGCGCAGCGACGGTGGTGCTCGACGGGTCACGGGCGACCCCGACGCGCGCGAACAGGCGGCCGGCCGGCACGGTGCGGATCCCGGGAAGCACCCATGAGGTGGTCGCGTGGGGCGGGATCGCCGGGACGTGCGTGTCGTAGTAGTCGATGTTGGCCCGGTGGTTGAGGTACACGGGAGCGGCCTTGTGCGCGATTACGCCGATCGAGATCGGCAGGTCGGTCAGCGGCTGCGAGCCGAGGTTCGCGACCGACACCACGAGCGCATCGGCTCGGCGTCCGCGGACGATCTCGATGCCCTTGACGCGCACCAGCGGGTTCTCGGTCGTGACCCGTACGGCAGTCTGCTCCGCGAGCGTGCGCGCGTTGCGCAGCAGCAGCCACGAGTTCTTCTCCTGCGTCGTGACGCAGCCGGCGAGCCCGGCCGCGACGGCGCCGGCGCCCAGCGCGGTGAGGGCGGGCTTAGCCGAACGCACCACTCACGTACTCCTTGGTCCGCTGCTCCCGGGGCGATCCGAAGATCGTCTGCGCGTTCCCGTACTCGACGAGCTCGCCGAGGTACATGAATCCGACGTAGTCGGCCACCCGGTAGGCCTGCTGAAGGTTGTGGGTCACGATCACGACCGCGACGTCCTCGCGCAGTTTCACGATCAGATCCTCGATCACCTTCGTCGACTGCGGGTCGAGCGCCGAGCAAGGCTCGTCGAGGAGCAGCACTTCGGGGTTCGCGGCCAGGGCTCGCGCGATGCAGAGCCGCTGCTGCTGGCCACCCGAGAGGCGCAGCGCCGGGTGACCGAGATTGCCCTGCACCTCCTCGAGCAGACCTGCCCGGGCGAGCGCGTCGTTCACCGGCTGCTGGAGCTCGCGCTTGCGCGGCCTGCGCCGCCCCTGCTCGCGCAGGACGTAGGCGACGTTGTCGAAGATGCTCATCGGGAACGGGTTCGGCTGCTGGAACACCATCGTCACGCGCCGCCGCAGCTCCGTTGGCTCCATCGCGGCGATGTCCAGGCCGTCGAGCGTGATCTGGCCGCTGAACGACGTGCCGCGAGTGACTTCCGTCAGGCGGTTGAGTGATCGGAGCAGCGTCGTCTTGCCGCAGCCCGAGGGCCCGATCAGCGCCAGCACTTCACCCTGCCGGATCGGCAGCGAGACGTCCGCGACCGCGCGCTTCTGGCCGTACCAGACCGACAGGTCCTCGACGGCCATGCGGTCGATCGCCAGCGTGCTCGGCTCGACGAGCCGCTTGGCCGACGCAAAGCTCGGTGCCGCCAGATGGCCGTTGCCGTTGCCGTTGCCGTTCCCGTTCGGGGCGGCCGGCGGCCAGGCCGGCGCGGGAGCGTAGGTGCCTTCGCCCCCGGTCAGCCGGCGCACGGGCGGTGGCTTTCTCAGCTCCATCGCATCCTCCTCGCGCGACGGCCCGCGAGCTCGACCGCGAGGTTCAGCGCAAGCACGACGACGATCAGCACGAACGCGGCCGCATATGCCTTCTGGGGCTGGTTCAGCTCGCCGCTCGGCGCGTTGTTGTAGATGTAGCTCGTGAGCGCTGTGCCCTCGCCGCGCAGCAGCCCGAGGAACCCGCTCGCCGGCGCGAACGTGTACGTGTTGCCGAGCAGGATCAGCACGATCGCGGTGTCGCCGATCACGCGCCCCACGCCCAGCATCGCGCCGGTGATGACGTTCGGGCGAGCGGCGGGAAGCAGTATGCGCCGGGTGGTCGCGATCTTCGTCTTGCCGACCGCGTACGAGGCCTCGCGCACGTGGCTCGGGATCGCCTGCAACCCCTCACGCACGTTCGCCACGATCAGCGGCAGCGCCACCAGCGACAACATGATCCCGGCGGCGAAGAACGACAGCCCGAGCACCACGCCCTGCGTCACCTGGCTGAGGATTCCGAACAGCTGGGTCTGGAACAGCAGCAGCCCGAACAGCGCCAGCACGACCGTCGGAGCGCCCGCCAGCATCTCGATCGTCGACTCCGCCACCCGGGCCAGCGCCCGCGGGCGCCCGTACTCGCTCAGCCACACCGCTATCCCGATTCCGGCCGGAAGCGCGATCGCCATCGCGATCGCCGCCAGGATCGCCGTGCCGAGCATCGGCTGGAGGAAGCCCCCGGTTTCAGACTGGTTGTACCCGGCCTTCGGGTTCGTCGTCAGCACATGGATGCTCACGTACTGCAGGCCCTCGACCAGGAAGTAGGCGATGATCGCGACGGTGATCGCGCAGAACAGCAGTCCGAGCGCCCACGCGACTGCCAGCCCGATCCGGTCCGAGAGGCGCCACGCCGAGTGCGACTCGCGCGGGCGGACAGAACGGACGCCCGGGGCCAGCGCGCTCATGCGATCACCCCGTAGCGTTTCATCGGCTGCTTCGCCGCCCAGCCGGCGAGCGACAGCATCACGGCGCTGAACAGCAGCAGCGCCGCGATCGCGAACAGGGTCTGCTCCATCGGCGGCGACGTCAGCTGGTCCTGGTTGCGCAGAATCGTGCTGGCGAGCGGTTCGGACGGCTCGAACAGGAAGATCAGCCCATCGGAGGGGTTCGGCGAGAATCCTATCCCGCCGGAGACCATGCTCAGCATCACCGACTCGCCCAGCCCACGCGCGGTGGCGAGCACCGCGCCGGCGACCAGCGCCGGGCGGGCGGTCCTCACGGCGACCTTCCAGAACGAGCGCCAGCGATTGATCCCGAGCGCCCAGGAGCCCTCGAGCCAGTTGCGCGGGACGGCCCGCAGGCCGTCGGCGAAGATCGCGACCATGATCGGAGTGATCATCAGCGTCAACAGCAGAACCGCCGTCATCAGGCCCTGGCCGCTCAGGGTGATCGTGGGCGAGACCGATGCCTTCTCGCTGTTGGTGATGACGTGGTTGGTGAGGAACGGCACCACCACGAGCAGCCCGAGCAGGCCGTAGATCACCGACGGGATGCTCGCGAGCAGCCGGATCACGGGCTGCAGCACGCGCTGCATCGGCGCCGGCGCGAACTCGACGACGAACACGGCGACGAACAACGAGCACACGAACGCGAGCACGAGCGAGCTGCCCGTGATCAGGATCGTGGACCAGATCAGCGGCCAGGCGTGGAACGTGTAGACGTAGCCGCTGGCGCCGTGGTAATCGCCCGACTGAAAGATGTGCGTGATCTGGAGGTCCACCGGGCCGCCGCCGGAGCCGAACCACGACAGCCCGTTGTGCGAGAACGATGGCCACGCCTCCCGGAACACGAACACGAGCATCGCCAGCAGCAGGCCGACGACGACGCACACCAGCGTGCCGAGCAAGAGCTCGGCACGCTGGTCGCCGCTCCACCGCGGAGCGTCTTCGAGATACGCCTCGTCGTCCATCCCCGCGGGGACCTTCTTCCTACTTGTTGAACGCCGGCACCGCGCCGGCCCTCGCGATCACGCCACCGGCCTTAGCGCTGGTGGCGACCCAGTTGATGAATTGCTCGACCTGTGCGTTCGGCCGCTGCGTCTTGCTCGGGGTCGGGATCACCGCCCAGATCCAGCGCCACAGCGGATAGCTCTCGTTCTTGATCGTCTGCGTGTTGCAGCCGACGCCGTTGATCGCCAAGGTCTTGATGCCGCTGCCGTGGGAATGCGCGAGCCCGACGTAGCCGATCGCGTTCGAGCTCTCGGACACGATCTGCGCAACCTGCCCGTCGCTGCCCTCCTGCTCGACGCTCGAGGACTGCGTCTTCCCATTCAGCACCGCGGACTGGAAGAACGTGTACGAGCCGGCGGTCGAGTTGCGCCCGACCGGCTCAATCGTCGCGGACCCCAGGTTCGATCCAGAGACCTGGCTCCAGGTCGTGTCGAGCCCGAGGAAGATGTTCGCCGTATTGGCGATGCTGAGGTTGCTGAGGCTGTTCTTCGAGTTCACGTCGACGCACAGCCCGTCGAGGAAGATCTTGATGTAGGTCGTGCCGGCGTCGCTCTTCAGCGGCGGCCGCGTGTTGATCGCGAACAAGGCCCGGTGGGACTGGACCTGCTTGACGCCGGCGTTGCCTCCGTCCGGGTTGTAGGTGAAGCGAATCTTCCTGTGCAGCTTCGAATAGGTGCTGAACAGGTTCTGCAGGATCGGCTGCTCCGCGCTCGACCCGGCCCCCTGGAGCGTGACCGCCCCGGCAGCGGCCGGCACCGCAAGCGCCCCGGCCACGGCGCTCAGTGCAGCGATCGTCCTTGTCCTGGATCTCAAAGTCTTGGTCCTTTCTCGGGTTGCCCTTGGCTTGTGGTAAAGCCCACAATCTCGATCGGGATTGCGTGAGCCAGAGTAGCATCTCGGCCAGTTACTCAATCGCCATGGTTGAGAAAGGACGGCGACGGGTACGCGCGCGGGAACCTGGTACGGCACCTCCGCGCGGCGAAAGCGTCTAGCGGGCGTCTATCGGAAGGAACCCGTCAGCCGGCCTGGCGCGGCCGGAGCCCGCCCTGGTGCCCCGTGTTCGCCTCGCCGAGATCACGCATCCGCGCGCGCTCCCACTGGGCCAGCCGCCACAGGTCCCGCTTGACCTTCGCCGGGTCCAGCTGCCGGCCGGGCAGGTGCATGTTCGCGGTCGCGATCAACCGCCGCTCGTCGCCGGTCAGTGCCATCCACTTGGCGAGCACGTCATCCGAGTCGGGCAGCCTGGCGCTGCCGTACGGCCGCGAGTCGTCCGGGAACGCGACGCAATATTCGTTCAGCAGCCGGTGGGTCTGCACGAGGTAGGCGACGATCGCTCGGTGCGGGTAGATCAGATACGCGTACGGCGCGCCTCCGGTCCCCCCCGCCTGGTCCGGGCCGTCGGCCTGGGTGCCCCACACGCGAACGAACCCGAGGTCCCGGTACATCGCCCACTCCTCGTCGTTCACACACGACTGCAGGAGCACGCGGGCGCGCTGCTCGGCGCGAAGCTCGCGCCCGGGATCGAACGGGATCGATGGAGAGCGCCGGCGCCGCGCGCGCGCCCGCTCCCACCAGTCGCCCGCACGAGGGATCAACTCTTCGGAGAGCAGCGCAAGCGTGACCAGCGCAGCGGCAGCGAGCGCGATCAGCACCGCTCTCCCCTACGCGCCGCCGGCGGCGCGGGGGAAGAAGATCACCCGATCTGCGTCGCGCGGCACTTCCTCGAAGCTGCGGACCATGCGTGCCCGCCGGCGGCCGGCATCCTCCTCGAGCGGCACTGCGGCCCACGCGCCGGACTCCAGCTGGCGCCGGAACTCCTGCACCAGCCGCTCTTCGTCTTCGGCCAGGTCCACATCGCCCTCGGCGATCAGCACCTCACCATGCCCAGGCTTCATCCGCAGGAAGCGCACGGCGTGATTATGTCAAAACGCCGTGCGCCTCCGGAGCGGTTTCGTCAGCGCGCGTTGCGCTTCGTGCTCGTCGCCTTCTTGGTCGTGTGCTTCTTGGTCGTGTGCTTCTTGGTCGTGCGCTTCCTTGTCGTCTTGTTCAGCTTCGGCTTCGGCACCGGCTTGACGACGGGGCAGCGAGGCGAGTACTGGAAGATCCAGGGACCGACTTCCTCGCCGGTCGGGTCGTTGACGACCAGGTACGCGACCGCGCCCTGGCTCGGCTTGGTACCGGGCTTCGCGTTCGCCGGAAGTGTCGGGCAGAACGGCGTCGTGGTGTCGAACTGGCCCTGGATCAGCGACCAGGTGTCGGCCGATGTGGCCGGTGACGCGATCAGGCAGCTGATTCCGGAGCCCGGAATCCCGCCCTGGCAGTTGAAGCTCTCGGTCGTGCTGAGCTGCTCCGTCGTCGGATCGATGACGTTCGCGGTCACGGAGAAGTCGTCGAGCTCGTCGTACGCCTGCCCGGGCCTCGTGACGAGGATCGAGTACGCGTTGACCTGGCCGTTGCAGTGGAAGCTGTAGTTGGTCAGGTTCGGGTCGGTGTCGGTCGGGGTCGCCGGCGACAGATCTCCGACGCAGCCGAGCACCGGGACCGGAGCGGTGGTGCTGCTGCTGGTCGTCGTGGTGCTGGTGGTCGTGCTCTTGCTCGTGCTCGTGCTGCTGCTCGTAATGGTGGCGGTGCTTGTGCTGGTGCTGATCGTTGTGTCGGCCGAGGGACCGGTTGCCCCAGGAAACACCTGCTTGGCGGTAGCAATCCCCGGCCCGCTGCCCGCTGCGAACAGCGCTGCCAGCAGCACGCCCACCGGCAACATCAGCACCACCAGCGCCACACGCGAACGACGCGATCGATTACCCACGGTGTAGACCTCCAATGTCTATAAACATGACAAGCATTATGGACTTTATCCGATGGCGCGGCTGCGCGAGCCGTTCGCCCCGCGCGACCCACGCCGACTCGGGCGGTCTACGAGCGGTGAAGCACTGACACAGGTCCGGCGCCCGCGCCGAGCTCCACGAGGCCGTCGCGGACGGCCGCCGCTGCCATCGCCTTCGCCCGTGCGCGCCGCCTCGAGCGGCGAATCGCCTGCGGCCAGCCGCGCCGCCAGCACCGAGGAGTGGGTGCAGCCCGAGCCGTGCGCGGCGCCGTCCGGATACCGCTCACCGGGGATCTCGACGAGCGCCTCACCGTCGAAGAACACGTCGGTCGCGCTGCTCACGGTGCCCGCCGGTGACCACCACGGCTCGCGGCCCGAGCGCGAGCACCGCCCGCGCAAGCTGCTCGGCATCGCGCGTCGGCGTCGGCGAGGCCCGTCAGCACCCGCGCCTCGGGCACATTCGGAGTCACGACCGCCGCCCGCGCGAACAGCCGCTCGACGAGCGCCCCGCGCGCGCCCGGCTCGAGCAGCACCGCGCCGGACTCGGCGACCATCACCGGGTCGATCACGACCGGCACGCCGGCCGGCACCAGCTCGAGCGCTCGCGCGACTGCGTCGATCGTCTCGACGGTCCCGAGCATCCCGATCTTGATCGCGTCGACGCCGATGTCCTCGACCACCGCCCGCACCTGCGCGACGATCACCTCCGGCGGGACCGCATGGACGGCGCTGACGCCGACGGTGTTCTGCGCCGTCAGCGCCGTGATCGCCGTCATCCCGTGCGCCCCGCACGCCGCGAACGCCTTCAGGTCGGCCTGGATCCCGGCGCCACCGCCGGAGTCCGAGCCGGCGATCGAGAGCACTCGCGGTATCGGCATCGCTCGCGAGCTTAGTGCGGCCGCCGGCCCGGCGGTCATCCGCCAGCCCATGACCACCGTGTACCTCCCTCCCGGGCCGCGCCGGATGTGCCCGAGCAGCTCGAGCGCCGCGAGCGAGGCGAGACCCTCCGCCGGATCGATTCCCGCCTCCCTGAGCGCATCACCCGCCTCGAGCCCCGCGCCGATCAGCTGCCTGAGCACCTCGAGGTCCGGCGGCAATCGGCGCAGCGGAACCCGCGGCCGCGACCGTTCTCGTGCCGGCGCCGAACAGCTCGTCGAGCACCTCCTGCGCCCCTGTGACGAGTGTGCGCGCCGGCGGCGAGCAGCCGGTGAGGCCCGGCCGACAGCGGCGAGGTGACGCGACCGGGGACCGCGCCCACCGGCCGGCCGAGCTCGCGCGCCACCCGCGCGGTCGTCAGCGCCCCGGAGCGGCTCGCCGCCTCCACGACCACGGTCATCGCCGATAGCCCGGCGATGATCCGATTGCGAGCCGTGAACGTCCAGCGCCATGCCGCAGACCCCGGCGGCAGCTCGGAGACGGCGGCCCCGGTGCAGACGATCCGCGCGTAGAAGCGGCGCGCGCTCGGCGGGTACGGGCGATCGGCGCCGGTCGGCAGCACCGCGATCGTCGCCGGGCCGCCGTCCAGTGCGCCGCGGTGTGCCGCGCCGTCGATCCCGAGCGCCATGCCGCTGACGATCGTGACGCCCGCCGTCGCCAACCCGCGCGCCGAGCGCCGAGCCGGCCTCGCGACCGTACGGCGAGCACCGCCGCGCGCCGACGACGGCGACCGGATCCGCCGCGGACAGCCCCAGGAATCGGTCGAGCTCGCCGGCGACGTGAAGCACCGCCGGCGCGTTGGGCAGCTCGCCGAGCCGGCCCGGGTACCTCGGATCGCAGCGGCACAGCAAGCGGAGGCCGGCTGTGTCCGCGGTCTCGCGGTACCGGTCCAGATCGAAGCCGGCGAGCTCGCCCGCGAGCTCCGCTCGGCGGCCGCCGCCCACCGCCGCGATCAGCCCTTCCTCGTCCAGGGCGAGCAGCTCGCCGATCCGGGCGCGCACCGGCTCGAGGTGACCCGCGAGCCGGCCGATCAGCCACGCCCGGCGCAGGCACGTCTCGCATAGCGAAGCAGGCGGTCACGCGGCCAGCTCGTCTGCGCCGGCGCTCCGCTGGCGCAGCCCCAGCGCGGTCATCAGATCGCCCGCGGGTGACTCGCTCGTGGCGCTCGAGGTCGGCGATCGTCCGCGCGACCCGCAACACGCGGTGGCGCCCGCGTGGGCTGAGCGCGCCGACCGCGTAGGCGCGGGCGAGGGCCTCATCCGCGCCCTGCTCGAGGCTCACGTGCCTGCGCACGAGCCGGCCGTCCATCTCGCCGTTGCACCTTGCCGCGGTCCCGGACAGTCGCGCCTGCTGCCGTTCGCGAGCCTCCTGCACCCGCTCCCCGGCAGCCGCGGACGTCGTGCGCCGGTGGCGCGCCCAGCTCCTGCCCGGACGGCCTGCGGACGTCGATCAGGAGGTCCATGCGGTCGAGCAGCGGACCGCTCAGCTTGCGCCGGTGGCGGCGAAGATCCGCCTCGCCGCAGCGGCATCGGTCCTCGACCCCGGCGTACCCGCACGGGCACGGATTGGTCGCGGCCACGAGCATGAACCTCGTCGGCAGCAGCAGCGCCCGCTGGCCGCGAACGATCGCGACGGCGCCGTCCTCGAGCGGCTGGCGCAGCGCCTCGAGGCTCGAACGCTGGAACTCGGACAGCTCGTCGAGGAACAACACGCCGTGATTGGCGAGCGTGGCCTCGCCGGGCCGCGGCGGCGCCCCGCCCCCGACAAGCCCTGCCGGCGAGATCGTGTGGTGCGGCGCCCGGAACGGCCGCTCGCGGACCAGGCCGTCGGTGTGGATCCCGGCGACGCTGTGGATCCGCGTGACCTCGACCGCCTCCGAGCGCGTCATCGGCGGCAGGATCGACGGCAGCCGCCGCGCGAGCATCGTCTTGCCCGTGCCCGGCGCCCCCTCGAGCAGCAGGTTGTGCGCGCCCGCCGCGGCGATCTCGAGCGCGAGCACGGCGTCGCGTTGCCCCGGACGTCCGACAGGTCCGGTCCATCGGACGGCCGGCGCGCCATCGGGGCGACGGGCGGGCAGCGGCGGCGGCGCCGCCCCTCCGACGACCTCGGCCGCGGCCCGGAGCCCGCCGACGCCGACGATCGTCACCTCGCCGACGAGCGACGCCTCGCGCGCCCGCTCGCGCGGGACGATCAGCCGCTCGAAGCCCGCACGCCGTGCTCCCTCCGCGACCGCGAGGGCGCCCGGCGAGTCGCGCAGCTCGCCGCCGAGCGACAGCTCCCCGAAGACCGCGTAGGAGGCCAGCGCCTCGGCCGGCAGCTGTCCGCTGGCGGCGAGCACCGCGAGCGCGAGTGCCGCGTCGAACCCGGGGCCTGCCTTGCGCATGAACGCCGGCGCCAGATTCGCGGTGATCCGGCGCTGGGGGAACTCGAATCCCGAGTTGAGGATCGCCGACCGCGACCCGGTCCCGCGACTCCCGCACCGCGGCGTCGCCGAGCCCGACGATCGTGAACGCCGGCAGCCCGCTGGCGGATGTCGACCTCGACCCACACCGAGCCGCGGATCGACGCCGTCGATGGCGAATGTGGCGACGCGAGCGAGCATCGCCCGAAGCTACGACGAATCCCGTCACGCATGGGTGTCGCGGTGTGCCAACTCTCAGCAATCACGCCGCACGACTGGCACAGAGTTGGCACACGGCGCATACCACGTGTAACGCGATCGGCCGTAGCTTGGATGGCGTGTCCGAAGATGCCCGCCAGCACCTCGGAGCGGCCGGCGAGCAGCTGGCCGCGGAGCATCTCGAGCGGCTCGGTTACGAGATCGTCGAGCGCAACTTCCGCACCCGCTGGGGGGAGCTCGACATCGTCGCCTACGACGGCGAGGTGCTCGCGTTCTGCGAGGTCAAGAGCCGGCGGTTCGGCGGCGGCGGCGGGATGACGCTCGAGGCGCTCCGGCCGGCCAAGCAGCGGCAGGTGAGGCGGATGGCGTTCAGCTGGCTGCGCGAGCGCTCCGAGCGCCCGTACGCGCGTGAGCTGCGGTTCGACGCGATCGGCGTGACGTTCGATCTCGAGGGCCGGCTCGTCGGGATCGAGCACCTGGAGGGTGCGTTCTGACGCCGCCAGATCGCGAAGGGTTTCGAGAACGTTGCACTAAAGCGAGAGCTGCTGGTAGGCGGCCGACTGGAACGACAGCCGGTGCAGCGGCGAGACCCCGAGCCGTCTGATCGCCTCGCGGTGCTCGGGCGTCGCGTAGCCGACGTGCTGGGCGAACTCCCAGCCGGGGTGGTCGGCGTCCGCCCGGCGCATGTAGCGGTCTCGCGTCTCCTTGGCGATCACCGAGGCCGCCGCGATCGCGGCGCTGCTTGCGTCGCCGCCGATCACCGCCCGCTGGCGGTGGCCGAGCTCCGCCACGGGGAACCCGTCGCTCAGGCAGACGCAGCCCTCGTGCGCGACCCTCGCGAGCGCGTCCCTGAGCGCGGCCAGGTTCGTCACGTGCAGCCCGCGGGAGTCGATCCCGGGCGCGCAGCGGGTCACGACCGCCACCTTCGCGGCGTGCCGGAGGATCACCGGGAACAGCTCGGCGCGGCCCTCGGGCGTCTGCTGCTTGGAGTCGTTCAGCGCGCCGAGGGCGCGGACGACTCCCGGCCCGACGCGATCGAGATCCCACAGCACGGCCGCCGCGACGAGCGGCCCCGCGAGGCAGCCGCGTCCCGCCTCGTCGGCGCCGGCGACGAAGCGATGGCCGAACGAGCGATCGAACACAAACAGCTTGCGGCCGGTTCGCACCCGGCTTCGCTTAGAGGGTCCCGATCCGGTCCGGCGGCCAGTACGTGAAGAACGCGACTCCGATGATCCAACTGTCGGGGACAGGTCCCCAGAAACGGCTGTCGTCGGACTCGCCACGGTTGTCCCCCATCATGAAGTAGTCGCCGGGCGGAATCTTGATCGGAGTCCGGAAATTGCAGTCGGGGCCGGTGCCGCACTGGTAGACGTAGGGGTCCTTCTCACGCACGCCGTTGCGGATCACGTTGCCGTTGACGATCGAGATCGTGTCGCCAGGACCCGCGACGACCCGCTTGATGAACGTCTGGCTTGATTCGGCCGCCGTCCCTCGTCGCACGCCTGGCTGTGGCCCGTGCCCTGGTTCGGATTGCCGCATTGCGCGTTGTCCGGGTCGGCGCCCGCCGGCGGGTGGAACACGACGATGTCGCCGACGCTCGGATGGTTGATCATGCCGGTTGGCGAGGATCCGCTGCCCGATCGTGAGCGTCGGCTCCATCGAGCCGCTCGGGATCCGGTAGGGCTTGACGATGAACGCCTGGATCAGCAGTGCCAGGCCCACCGCGATCGCGACCGTGATCACGAGCTCGATCCCGGACTTGACCCAGGACTTCTTCGGTTCCTCGGAGCTGTCGCTGCTCACAGCGTGCCGATCCGATCAGGTGGCCAGTAGGTGAAGAACGCGCGTCCGATGATCCAGGAGCTGCGGATCGGTCCCCAGAACCGGCTGTCGTCGGACTCGCCTCGGTTGTCGCCCATCATGTAGTAATCGCCCGCGGGCACGGTGATCGTGGCAGGGAAGTTGCACGAGCTGGCATCGCCGCAGGGCGCGATGTACGGCGCACGCTCAGGCTTGCCGTCGCAGGATCACCCTTCCGCCACGGATCGAGATCCGATCCCCGGGGAGCCCGACCACTCGCTTGACGAACGTCTGCGACGACGGCTGCGCCTGCGCGACGGCGCACGGGTGCGGGTTGGCCTGGCCCTCGGAGTTCTCCCCCTCGTTCGGGTCGGCGCAGCCCTCGGCGTAGTTCTTCGGCGGGTGGAACACGTAGATGTCTCCGATCTTCGGCGAGCTGAAGTCGTTCCCGATCCGGTCGACCAGGATCCGCTGGTCGATGTGCAGGGTAGGCAGCATCGAGCCACTGGGGATCTCGATAGGGCTTGACGATGAACGCCTGGATGCCGATCGCGAGGCCAAGGGCGATCACGACGATCACGACGAGCTCCAGGACGAAGCTCGCCACCGGCCTCGCGCTCACTCCTGTTCGTCGGCCGCGGGCGCTTCCTCAGGCTCCGCTGGCTCGGGCTGGTCGGCGGCCTCTACGGGCGCGGCGTCTTCCGGCGCGTCCGCGGCCTCGGCCTCGGCCTCGGGCGCCTGAGCACCCTCGGCCTCCGGCGCCTCATCGGCCGCCGCGGCGTCCTCCGGAGCTGCTTCGTCCGGCGCCGCAACTGCCTCGACGCTCGCTTCCGTCGCCTCGGCCTCCAGCCCGTCGGCCGCGACGGCCTCCTCCTGCTCCTGGTAGAGCAGCTCGCGCTCGATCTGCTCTTCGGGACCGGTCGAACGACGCTCGCGCACGCGTGCACGCTTGCCGACCCGGGCGCGCAGGTAGTACAGCTTGGCGCGCCGCACGTCGCCGCGGCGGCCACCTCGATCCGCTCGATCTTCGGCGAATGCAGCGGGAACGTGCGCTCCACGCCGACGCCGAACGACTGCTTGCGGACCGTGAAGGTCTCGCGCGCTCCGTGCCCCTGGCGCTTGATCACGACGCCCTCGAACACCTGCGTGCGCCGCCGCGTGCCCTCGATCACCTGGAAGTGGACGCGCAGCCGGTCGCCGGCGTCGAATGACGGGACACGGCGGAGCTGTGCGCGCTCCAGGCTGTCGATCACGGTGCTCATGAAGATGCGAACGCGGGTCTCGTCGGCCGGCGGCCGAAGCGTGGGACCGGGGCGCTCACTGCGCCGGCCCCGCCCGCGCGGCGGCCTATGGTAGCGGTTCGGTCGCCGCGCGCCCGGCTCTGCTGCAGACGCCACTCGCGGATGCGGGCGTGGTGCCCGGACAGCAGCACCTCCGGCACGCTCCAGCCGCGGTACTCGGCCGGGCGCGTGTAGTGCGGGTACTCGGGCGCGCCCTCGAGCGCGGCGCTGAACGACTCCTCGACCGCCGAGCTCTCGTCGCCCGAGCGCACCCGGGCAGCTTGCGCAGCACCGCGTCGCACACGACCATCGCCGCGCAGCTCGCCGCCGGCCAGCACGTAGCGCCCGATCGAGACCCGGTCCGAGGCGAAATGCTCGAGCACGCGCTCGTCGAAGCCCTCGTAGCGGCCGCACAGCAGCGTCAGCGCGGGCTCGGCCGCCAGCTCGTCGACGAGCGCATCGTCGAGCACGCGCCCGCCGGGGTCAGCGCGACGACGCGCCTGCGCTCGCGGAGCGCGGACGGGATCCTCGCCGTACCGCGCCCGCAGCGCCGCCTCGACGACGTCGACCCGCAGCACCATCCCGGCCCCGCCGCCGAACGGCGTGTCGTCGACCTGGCCGCCGGTCAGCGGCGTGTGGTCGCGGTAGTTGACGTACGAGCAGCGTGGCGCCGGCGCCGAGCGCGTTCGCAACGTGGCGCTGGCGCTCGAACCAGTCGAACGCCTCCGGGAACAGCGTGAACACGTCGATCTGCACCGGACCGGCGTCAGGCCTCTCCGAGGAACCTGCAGGTCGACGTCGATCAGGCGCGCGGCCACGTCGACCGCGCGGACGGCGTCGCGCGACGAGCGGCACCAGCAGCGCCTGGCGATCGTCGCCACGCGCCACCTCGAGCACCTCGCAGGACGGCAGCGCGAGCAGACGCGTGCACCGTCCCGACCTCGCGCTCGCCGTCGCGCACCGCGCACCCTTCGAGATCCTCCGCCCACCACTCCTCGGCCTCGAGCGCCG
Organism: uncultured Solirubrobacterales bacterium; assembly: GCA_963826895.1. Classification (GTDB taxonomy): domain Bacteria; phylum Actinomycetota; class Thermoleophilia; order Solirubrobacterales; family Solirubrobacteraceae; genus Palsa-465. Next base: position 290,723 of record CAWGYJ010000003.1, on the reverse strand, counting down.
GCGCCCGGTCGCGCGGGACGAGCAGCTCGCGTGCCACGCAGCAGCGCTCGCCGCATCCCGGTCCTCGCAGCCCTCGAGGCGCACGATCGGCCGCGCATCCGTGCCGGCGCGCGCTCACGATCAGCCGCTCGGCGCCGTCGAGGAACACGGTCACGCCGAGCGACAGCAGCTCCGAGCGCGGGCGCGTCACGTGAAAGCTGCCGTCGAGACCGTGCGGGCGGCCGACGGCGCCCGCCGCGCAGCCACCCGACAGCGCCGAATCAGTCGTCGACGATGTCGACGAACACGCGGCGCCTGTCCTTCACCGCCGCGGCCTTGACGACCGTGCGCAGCGCCGCCGCCGTCCGGCCGCCGCGACCGATCACGCTGCCGTAGTCGTCCTGGGCGACCGACAGCTCGAGCACGACCGTGCCGTCCTGCTCCACGCGTCTCGATCACCTGGACCTCGTCCGGCTGGTCCACGAGCCCGCGCGCCAGGTACTCGAGCAGCTCCTTCATCCGGCCGCGCCCGGCGCTACTGGATCCCCTGCGTGCGCAGGAGCTTGCGGACCGTGTCGGTCGGCTGGGCGCCGCGGGCGAGCCAGTCGCGGATGCGCTCCTCGTCGAGCACGATCGTCGACGGATCGGTCTGCGCGTTGTAATGCCCGACGGTCTCGATCACGCGACCGTCGCGCTTGGAGCGCTGGTCGGCGACGACGACCCGCCAGATCGGGTTCTTGCGCCCGCCGATGCGGGTCAGTCGGAGTCTGACTGCCATGCGACCGATCAGGTTAGCGGGCCGGAGTGGCGTGTGCGCAGCGGCGTCCGACGGCGCCTATCGCCCGCCGGCCTGGCGCATCAGCGCGCCGAGGTCCGGCATCCGGCCCTGCGCCACCTGGCGCATGATCTTGCGCGTCTGCTCGAACTGCTTGATCAGCGCCTTGACGGCCTGGACGTTGGTGCCCGATCCGCGAGCGATCCGCAGCCTCCGGGAGCCCTTGATCAGCTCCGGGTGGCGGCGCTCCTGGGGCGTCATCGAGAGGATGATCGCCTGGATCCGGTCGAACTCCCGCTCGTCGACCTTGACGTCGCGAAGCTCCTTGCCGATCCCCGGGATCATCCCCAGCAGCGACTGCAGGGGACCCAGACGCCTGACCTGCCGCATCTGGTCCAGGAAGTCGTCGAGGTCGAACTCGTGCTTGCGGAGCTTGCGCTCGAGCTCGGCGGCCTCGTCGGCCGATGCATCGCCTCGGCCTTCTCGATCAGGGTCATCACGTCGCCCATGCCGAGGATCCGCTGGGCCATGCGGTCGGGGTGGAAGCGCTCGAACTGGTCGAGCTTCTCGCCGGTGGAGGCGAACAGGATCGGCTTGCCGGTGATCGCCTTGACCGACAGCGCCGCGCCGCCGCGGGCGTCACCGTCGAGCTTGGTCATGATCACGCCGTCGAACTCGACCGCGGCGGCGAACTGCTCGGCGACGTTGACCGCGTCCTGGCCGGTCATGGCGTCGACGACGAGCACGATGTCGTGTCGGCTTGACGGCCTTCTTGATCTCCGCCAGCTCGGTCATCAGCTCCTGGTCGATGTGCAGCCGGCCGGCGGTGTCGACGATCAGGACGTCCTTGCCCTCGGACATGGCGCGATCACGCGCCCACGCGGCGATCTCCACCGGGTCTCGGTCCGTGCCCTGCTCATACACGTCGACGCCCGCCTGAGCGCCGACCTTGACCAGCTGATCGACGGCGGCGGGGCGCTAGACGTCGCAGGCCGCGACCGCCACCGACGAGCCGTGCTCGACTCCGCAGCTAGCGCGCGAGCTTGCCGGTGGCGGTCGTCTTGCCCGAGCCCTGCAGCCCGGCCATCAGGATCACCGTCGGCGGCCGCGGCGAGAACGCCAGATCCCCCGCCGACCCGCCCATCAGCGACGTCAGCTCGTCGGAGACGATCTTGACGACCTGCTGGCCGGGGTTCAGCTGGCCGATCACGTCGGCGCCGAGCGCGCGTTCCTTGACCGCGTTCGTGAACGTCTTGACGACCTGGAAGTTGACGTCCGCCTCGAGCAGCGCGAGCCGGATCTCGCGCATCGCGGCGTTGACGTCGTCCTCGGTCAGCGTGCCGCGCCCGCGGACCTCCGAGAGCGTGGCCTGGAGCTTGTCGGCCAGTGAGTCGAACATGCTCTGATTGAGCTTACGACTGCGGCGGTTCCCCGGGGCCGACCGAGCCGGCGGTTCGGTCGGAGCTCTCCTTGCCCCGCTCGGCGCTGAACGCCTTGCTGATCCCACCGAACGCCTCGGCGAACTCCGACGGGATCACGAACACCTTGTTCGCGTCTCCCTTTGCCAGCTGGGGCAGCATCTGCAGGTACTGGTAGCTGAGCAGCTGCCGGTCGGGCTTGCCATCGTGGATCGCCTGGAAGACGGTCGCGATCGCCTTCGCCTCGCCCTCGGCGCGCAGAATCGCGGACTGCTTCGCGCCCTCGGCGGTCAGCACCGCGGCCTGCTTCTGGCCCTCGGCCGTGAGGATCTGCGACTGCTTGACCCCCTCGGCGGTGAGGATCGCGGCGCGCTTGTCGCGGTCGGCGCGCATCTGCTTCTCCATCGCCTCCTGGATCGTGCCCGGCGGATCGATCGACTTGATCTCGACCCGGTTGATGCGGATCCCCCATTTGCCGGTCGCCTCGTCGAGCACGCCTCGCAGCGCGGCGTTGATGTGATCCCGCGAGGTCAGCGCCGCTTCGAGCGTCAGCGAGCCGATCACGTTGCGCAGGGTCGTGACCGTGATCTGCTCGATCCCCTGCAGCGGGTTGGCGATCTCATACGTGGCGGACTTCGGATCGTTGACCGTGAAGTACAGCACGGTGTCGATCTGCACCACGAGGTTGTCCGAGGTGATCACGGGCTGCGGCGGGAACGACACGACCTGCTCGCGCAGGTCGATCAGCGGCTTCAGCCGGTCGACGAACGGCATCAGCACCGCCAACCCGGGGCTCAGCGTGCGGTTGTAACGACCAAGGCGCTCGACGATCCCGGCCCGGGCCTGGGGGACGATCCGGATCGTCCGCGCGAACATGATCACCAGGAACACCACGACGACGGCTGCGACGATCAATCCGACCATGACTGCTCCTATTCGGTCACGAGCGCGGTCGCGCCCTTGATCTGCACGACCTCAACGACAGTCCCGGGGTCGATCACGAGATCGTCATCGAGCGACCGGGCGGTCCACACCTCACCGTCGATCTTCACACAGCCGACCCCCTCGTCGTTCGCGATCCGCTCGAGCACCACGGCGCGCTTGCCGACCAGTGCGGCGGAGCCGGTGCGGATCGCCGGCGGCACGTGCATGTGCCGCAGCGCGATCGGCCGCACTATGCCCAGCGTCGCCACCGACGCGAACACGAACACGATCCACCCCGCGAGATCCGGTGCACCGGCCAGCTCCACGATCGCCGCCAGCGCGGCGCCGATCGCGAACGGGGCGAGAAAGAATCCGGTCGTGAGCATCTCGCCGATCCCGGCCGCGCCCAGCACGATCACCCATAGGACCCACTCTGGCATCTAGGAGTTCGTGGCCGGAAGCACTGGAAACACTGGAAGCGAGCTTACCGTGCGCCGGGAGGCGTCATGCGGCGCCATACTGGACCTCGTGAGCGCGCGCCACGCGATCGTGATGCCCGGCGTGATCCTCACGGCGGCGTTCGGCGCCGCCGCCGCTCACGCCGGCTCGAGACCCGCGATCCGCGAGTCGACCCCGATTCCGGGCGTGATCCGACAGAAAACCGGGCTGACGGTCACGGGCCGTGTCACGGGTGCCCCGCGCCGGACCAGCGTCGCGCTCGAGCTCGAGCGTCTGGGAACGAAGAGCTGGTCGATCGCGGCGAAGACGACCGACGGGCGGCACGGGGCGTTCACGCTCCGCTGGCGGGTGCCCGCCTCATACGATGCCGGCCCCGTCCGCATCCGCTTCGCGGCGCTGGCGCGCACCGGCACGGTGCTCGCTTCGACGAAGCCGGTCCAGTCCGCGATCGGGCCCGCGTACGTGCCGTGCTCGCCGCCGGTGCCTCCGATGGTCGAGATCCCTGCCGGCGACGGCTGGATCGTCGGCGGCGCCTACGGCATCGGCGGCGCGTTCCCCGGGATCGACGCGTGCATTCAGCAGCAGTACGTGGTCACGGCGACAAACTCGGCCGGGCAAGTGGCCGCCACCGAGACGGTCCAGGGCGGCCACAGCTACACGCTCGCGCCGTTGCCCGCCGGTAGCTACACGCTGCAGGCCGGCGCCTGCCGCGGCACCGCAAACGTCACGGCCGGGAAGCAAACGACCGCGAACGCGGACTGCGACTATCCCTAGGTCACGAGCGCCCGGGCGAACTCGGTCGCGTCGAACGGCCGCAGATCCTCGAGCTGCTCGCCGACGCCGATCAGCTTGACCGGGATCCCGAGATCGTGCGCAATCGCCAGCGCGATCCCGCCCTTCGCGGTGCCGTCGAGCTTCGTCAGCACCAACCCCGTGACGTCGACGGCCTCGGAGAACAGCCGCGCCTGGCGGAGCCCGTTCTGGCCCGTGGTGGCGTCGACGGTCAGGAGCGTCTCGTGCGGGGCCTCGGGAATCTGCTTGCCGATCACCCGCCGGACCTTCGCGAGCTCGGCCATCAGGTCGTCCTGCGTGTGGAGCCGCCCGGCGGTGTCGATCAGCACCACGTCGGCCCCCGTCCGCTGCGCCTGCGCGACCGCGTCGTACGCCACCGAGCCGGGGTCACCGCCGTCCGGGCCGCGCACGAACGCGGCGCCGGCACGCTCGCGCCCACAGTTCGAGCTGCTCGACGCCGGCGGCCCGAAACGTGTCCGCGGCGGCGAGCACCACGCTGCGGCCGGCCTGCTGCGCCAAATGCCACGCGAGCTTGCCGGTCGTCGTCGTCTTACCGGTGCCGTTGACGCCGGCGACGAGGATCACCGTCGGCTCGGGCACAAGCGAAATCCGGTCCTCGCCCGTCCTGGCGATCCCGGCGAGCAGCTCGATCAGCCGCTCGGTCAGCGCCTCGCCGCCCGAGATCGATCCCGCGGTCGCCTCCTGCTCGAGCTTCCCGACCACCTCGGCGGTGGTGCGCGCGCCGACATCGGCGTAGATCAGGGCCTCCTCGAGCCGCTCCCACGTCTCCTCGTCGAGCTCGCCGAACAGCGTCGCCTGGACCTCCTCGGCGAGCGCCTGGCGCGTCTTGCGCAAGTTCTCGCGCAACCGCCGGAAGCGACCCACGCGGCGTTCCGGCTCGGCCTCCTGCTCCGCGGCGGCAACCGCCTCCCCGACGGGCAGGCCGCCGTTGACGATGAACAGGTCGCTCCAGTCTCGCGCCATCGCGGCGGGCGACGTTACCAGCGGTCAGGCGGCGGCCACATCTGCGGGCAGCCGGCGCGAGATCACCTTGGAGACACCGTCGGAGCCCATCGACACGCCGTACAGCGAGTCCGCGGCCTCCATCGTCCGCTTCTGGTGGGTGACGACGATGAACTGCGCCCGCTGGGAGTAGCGCCCGAGCAGGTCGAGGAAGCGGTCGATGTTGAGGTCGTCGAGCGCGGCCTCGACCTCGTCGAGGATGTAGAAGGGGCACGGACGCGCGAGGAACACCGAGAACAGGAATGCGAGCGCGGTCATCGACTTCTCGCCGCCCGAGAGGAGCGACAGGCGCTTCATCGATTTGCCGGCGGGCGTGATCTCGATCTCCACGCCGAGCAGGTCCTCGGCCTCCGTGGCCTCATCCGAGTCCGCGCCGGCCTCGCCCGCATCCTCGGACTCGGCGCCGTCCGCGTCCTCGCCGACGGTCGCCGCCTCGCCGCCGAGCACGCGCCTCGGCCCATCGCTCTCGGCGACCAGCCGCAGCCGCCCGGAGCCTCCGGGGAACAGCTGCTCGGACAGCTCCTCGAAATTGGCGGCGGCGGCCGCGAACGTCTGCTCGAACCGCTCGCGGATCTCGCGGTCGGTGTCGGCGATCAGCTTCTCGAGCTCGCGCAGCGCCGTCTCGAGGTCCGTGCGCTGGGTCTCCAGCTCCTCGACGTGCTCGAGCGCATCCGCATACTCCTGCTGCGCCAGCGGGTTGACGGGGCCGAGCTGCTCACGCCGGCGCGCGAGCCGCTCGAGCTGCGACGCCAGCGCCTGCCGTTCCTCCTCGCCGAGCTCCTCCTCGGCGGCCTCGGGCGCGAGCGACAGGCGCTCGGCCAGCTGCGCGACCTCCGTCTCGGAGTCATCGGCCTGGTCGCGCGCTCGCTGCGCCCGCACCTCGGCCTCGGTCAGGCCCTCGTGCTCGGCGTGCAGCTTCGTCTGAAGTGACGCCTCCTGCTGGGCGCAGGCTCGCAGCTGCACCGCGATGTGCTCTCCGGCCTGGCGGTCGGCGGCCAGCGCCGTCTCGAACCGCTCCAGCTGCGTCGGCGATCGCGGCCCCGGCGTCGGCGAGCACCGACGCGAGCCGCTCGAGAACCGGCAGCAGCGCCTCGTCGCGAGCGATGCCGGCGCGGACGCGCTCGAGCGCCGCCGCCCGCTCGACGCGCTCGCGCTCGGCGCGCTCCAGCATCCGGCGTTCGGCCGCGAGCTCGGCCGCCAGCCTGCGCGCGCCGCTCCCCCTCGGGACCGTCGTCCGGCGCGGACCGGCGCCGCTCGATCGCGGCGCCGATCCGCGCTGACCTCCTCCGCCGTCTCCTCGCGTGCGGCGACCGCGGCGCGGTGGTCGCTCGTCGCCTGTTCGCGCGCTCGCGTCCGCCTCGGTCAGCGCTCCGCCCGCGCGTCTCAACCGCACGGGCGGCGTCGAGCTCGGCCTGCGCCGCCGCCTCGCTCTCGCGCGATCAGCTGCTCGCGACGGTTGCGCTCGGCCAGCACGCGCTCCTCGCCGACGGCCGGCGCCTGGCGCAGCTCGCGCGTCCGCGGCGACCAGACGCGCCCGGCGACGCGTGACGGCTACGCCCTGGAATGACGGCGAGACGGCAACCAGGTCCTCGACGACCCAGGCATCCGCCAGCAGCACCGCCGGCCAGCTCGACCGCGCGCTCGGGGCCCCGCACGTGATCGAGCAGGCGTGAGGCCCCGGACACCGGCGCCTCCCCGCGGCCGCGGCGCAGCGGCACCGGCCGGCGTCCGCGACCACGAGCGCGCGCGCGCCGTCGGACCCGGCTCGGTCGAGCAGCTCCGCGCCGGCCGCGCGGTCCGCGACGATCGCGGCGCCGAGCCGCCCGTCGAGCGCAGCCGCGACGGCCAGCTCGTATCCGGCGTCGACCTCGAGCTCGTCGGCGAGCGCGCGACCCTCCGGCGCGCACCTCCGTGTGGGCGCGCAGGAACTGGTTGACGGCCGCCAGCTCTCCGCCGACACGCGCCGCCTCGCGACGGGCCGACTCGACCGTGCGCTCGGCATCGCGCACGGCGGCTCGCGCGAGCTCCACCGGCCTCCTCCGCCGCGCGCCGAGCCGGCTGCGGTCAGCTCGAGCACGGCTGCTCGGTCCGCCTGCAACCGCTCGGCATCCGCGAGCTCGTCCTCCAACCCCGACAGCTGGCGCGCGAGCTCGGCCTGCCTGTCCGCGCTCGAGCGACGCCAGCTCACGCTCGAGCGCCGCGATCCGTCCGGCCGCCTCGGCGTCGATCGGCTCCACTCGGGCGGCCTCGTGTGCAGCGAGCGCGGCTGACGCGCGCGGGCCAGGCGCTGCGTCAGCGACGAGCGTGCCGCGTCGATCGAGTCGGCTCGGTAGGAAACGCGCTCGCCGGCCGAGCGCGCCGCGAAGCATCTCCGCGAGAGCTCCTCGCGTTCGGCGCTGCGCGCAGCGAGCGCCTCCTCAGCGGCCTCGCGCTGCTTGGCCACCTGCTCGAGCTCGCCGCTCCACCGCGGCTCGCCGCTCACGGGCAGCGCCACCACCCGCTGGGCTTCTGCCAGCTCGGCACGCCGCGCGCGCAGATCGTCACGCGACAGCTGCCAGCGCGCCTCGAGCGCCTGTCGCTCGATCCGCGCGTGCAGCTCGGCCGCCTCCGCCTGGCGCTTCAGCGGCCGCAGCCGCGACCTCGCCTCGCGCTCGACGTCGAGCGCACGATCGAGGTTGTCCTGCGTGCGCTCGAGCTTCAGCTGGGCGCGCCGGCGGCGCTTGCGGTGCTTGCCCAGACCGGCCGCCTCCTCGATCAGCAGGCGCCGGTCGCGCGGCTTGGACGTCACGATCGACTCGACCCTCCCCTGCGAGATCACCGAGTGCATCTCCTTGCCGAGGCCGGTGTCGGACAGCAACTCGATCACGTCGACGAGCCGGCACCGGGCGCCCGCGAGGCGGTACTCGCCCTCGCCCGAGCGGTCGAGGCGACGGACGATTGAGATCTCGGGGACGCCGAGCCCAAGCGTCCCCTCGCTGTCGTCGAGCACCAGCTCGACCTCGGCCGCCCGCGCCGTCTGCCGGCCGGGCGCGCCGCCGAAGATCACGTCCTGCATCGACTGGCCGCGGACGGCGACGGGGGACTGTTCTCCGAGCGCCCACAGCACCGCGTCGGTGACGTTCGACTTGCCCGACCCGTTCGGCCCGACGATCACGCTCACGCCGGGGCCGAACTCCAGCTTCGTCCGGTCCGGGAACGACTTGAACCCCTTCAGCGTGATCGACTTCAGATAGGGCACGCGGAAACCGTCACTTGATTGCCTCGAGTGCCATCTGCGCGGCCTCCTGCTCGGCATCCTTCTTGCTGCGCCCGCTGCCGCGCCCGATCTCGACCCCGCCGATCAACGCGCTGATCGAGAACCGCCGGTCGTGCGGCGGGCCCTGCTCGTCGAGGACCGAGTACGTGACGAGCTCGCCGCGACGCGCGAGGCGCTCCTGCAGCGCCGACTTGAAGTCGACCGGGTGCTCGAGCGCATCCTCGATCTCGGGCGTGAAGGCATCCACGACCGCCGCCGCGACCACTTCGTACCCGAACTCGAGATAGCAGGCTCCGATCACCGCCTCGATCACAGACGCCAGCACCCGCTCGGTGGAGATCAGCGCCTGCACCGTGGTCGCCGCCTCGGGCGGCGCGGCGGCGTACAGGCGCTCCGGGACACCGAGCCGCTCGGCGACCGCCCTGCAGGAGCGGCCCGACACTGCCTGCGCGCGGATCTTGGTCAGGCTGCCGGCCCCGAATCGCTCCGCCTCGAGCCGCGGGTACAGGTGCGCCGTGATCGCGAGCGCCAGCACGCTGTCGCCGAGGAACGCGAGCCGCTCGTAGGTGTCCGCCCGCCGTGCCGTCCACGACGCGTGCATGAACGCCTCCGCCGAGAGCTCCTCCGGGAGCGAGTCCAGCAACTCGCCCAACGTCGCCGGCGGGCGTCCGCGGGCGGCGCGCCGCCCTGGGGCGCGCGGGCTCACTCAGGGTCGGAGCCTTGACTCGCCGCCGCCGACGGCGCTGCCCCGCCGGCGCCATCTGCGAGCACGAAATCGACGGCCTGGCCGACGGTGAGGATATGCGCGGCCTGCTCGTCGGAGATCTTCACGCCATAGGAATCCTCGAGCTCCTGCACGAGCGTGTACAGGTCGAGCGAGTCGGCCTCGAGGTCCTCGCGGAAGCGCGTCGATTCGCTGATCGCGCTCGGGTCGACCTCCAGCTCGTCGGCCAGGTGCGCGCGGATCAGCGAGAAGACCTGCTCGCGGGTCATCATCCGGGGACCGTAGCGGCGGGCTCGGACGAGCCGTCATCGGAGATGCCGGCGGCCGGAGCGCGCAGCGCGCCGGCCGCTTCGAGCGCTGCCCGGGTGCGCCCGATCACGTCCTCCTCGACCGCCCGCGCCGCGACCTCGATCGCGCGCTGGAACCCCCGCCGGGTGAAGCGACCGTGCGCGACAACGCCCACCTGCCGCAGTCCGAGCATGTACGCGCCGCCCGGTCGCTCGGGGTCGATCTCGTCGCGCAGCCGGCGGATCGACGGTGCGAGCAGCCAGCCGCCGAGCTTTCCGCGCGCCGAGCCCATCGCCGCGTCGCGGACGGCTCGCATCGTGCGCCCCGAGACGCCCTCGATCAGCTTCAGCGTGATGTTCCCGATGAAGCCGTCCATCACCACCACGTCCGCGACGCCGTCGGTCACCTGCGTGCCCTCGACGTTGCCGATGAAGTTCAGCCCGGTGCCGGCCTCCCCGGCGAGCCGCTCGTAGACGTCGATCAGCTCGGGCGTCCCCTTTCCCGGCTCCTCGCCGTTGGACATCAGCGCCACGCGCGGGGACGCAACGCCCATCACCGCCTGCGCGAACGCCGAGCCCATGTGGGCGAACTGCACGATGTGCTCCGGCCGGCAGGTGACGTTCGCGCCGACGTCGAGGAACAGCACATCGCGCGAGGCCGGCATCGGGATCGGCAGCGCGAGCGCAGGACGGTAGATCCCGCGGTCGCGCTTGAGGTTGAACAGACCGGCGGCGAGCGCCGAGCCGGTCGAGCCGCCGGAGACGAGCGCCTGCGCGCGCCCGTCGGCGACAGCCTTCGCCGCCTGCACGATCGAGGCCTCGGGTGTCGAGCGGACCGCGATCGCCGGCTCTGCCGCCTTGGCGATCGACACGGGCGCGTCGACCACCTCGACGCCGTCGGGAACCGCACCGATTTCGCCGGCAGGGCCGAACAGCAGCACGCCGATCCCGGCCTCCGCGGCCTTGGCCGCGCCCGCTGCGACCTCCGCCGGGCCCAGATCAGCCCCGCACGCGTCTACGGCGACCGTGATCACCTGCGCGACCCGCGTCAGCTGAGCTCGCCGGCGTCCTCGGGGACGACGACCTCACGGCCCTTGTAGTTGCCGCAGACCGGGCAGACCCGGTGCGGCAGGCGGGGGCTGTGGCACTGTGGGCAGGCGTTGTAGGTCGGCGCCGCCACCTTGTGCTGCGCGCGACGCTGCGCTGTGCGGGCGTGTGACTGCTTCTGCTTGGGGACGGCCATGGTGGCGTGAGGCTAGCAGGGCGCGAGCCCTGCTACCGGTCGCGTCAGTCCAGCTTCAGCTCGGACAGCTTGGCCCAGCGCGGGTCCGGTTCACGGGGATGTGTGTGCTGCGGACCGGCCGCGTTGAGGTCAGTGCCGCAGACCGGGCACAGGCCCGCGCAATCGGGCCGGCAGAGGAGTGTCGCGGGGAGCGCGAGCACGAGCGCGTCGCGCGCCCAAGCCGCGATCGCGAGGATTCCCTGCTCGACGTAGGGCGAGTCGAGCTCCTCGCCGCCTCCGGGCTGCGAGATCTCGCGCGCCTCCACCTCGACCGCCATCTCGGCGGGTTCGAGGCAGCGCATGCACGGCCCTCGGAGGGTCGCCGAGAACCGCAGCGCCAGCGCGTAACCGCCGCCGGTCGTGCGGGAAAGGTCCACGCGTATCGGCACCGGGTCGGGGTCGATGGCGTACGTCTCGGCGCCAAGCTCGAGCGGCTCGACCGCGACCGCGAGCTCGAGGCGCCTGCCCTCGCCGGCCTCGAGACGGAGGCTCGAGAGGTCGAATGTGTCGACTGCGACCGGCACCCCGCGAAGCGTACTTCGCGCCACCCGCCATCATTGCGAGTGTGTCCCTCTGGTTCCGCTCCTACGGGTTCGCCGACGTCCACCCCGAGCTGCTGATCGGCGCCTACCCGCTCGATGACGAGGACGTCGCGATGATCGCGCACCTCGGGGTCGACCGGATCCTCAACCTCGTCCAGGACAGCGAGTACCGCGAGGGCGACCGCGGAGTCGTCGAGGCGGCGCTCGAACAGGCGGGGATCGAGGAGCAGCGACTCGACCTGACCGACTACGGCGGGCTCCCATCGACCGAGATCGAGGAGGCCGTCACGCGGGTGCTCGAATGGCTGGAAGCCGGGCACCGCGTTTACCTGCACTGCCGTGCCGGATGGCAGCGCTCGGCGGCCATCGCCGCCGGCGTCGTCGCGATCCGCGAGGGGCTCGGGATCGAGGACGCGCTCGCCGTCGTAAACGCGCGCAAGCCTTCCGCCGACCCACTTGCGCATCAGCGCGACGACCTGCTGTGGTGGTGGCAGGAACGGAACCGGACCGCGCATCATCCGGGCGCGCCAAGCGAGCAGCACGAGTGACAAGCGCCGGTCAGGTGCCGAAGAGGCGGTGCGCGGCCAGCTCCTGCACCGGCGCCGCCTCGCCCTCGCCCTCGCCCTCTTCGAGCTCGGGCGTGTGTACGCGCCGCGCGTTCACTGTCACCTGCTCGAGCTCGGGCAGCTCGCGCCCGCCGGCCGCGGCGCCGTGGTCGGCGAACCTGCGCGCGCTCGGGAGCACCCGCGCCTCGTAGGAGCCGATCGTGTCGTTGTAGGCGCGGACCGCGCTGCTGAGCCGGGTACCCAGAGTCGACAGCAGCTCGGACATCTTCACCAGCCGGCCGTGCAGCTCGCGGCCGAGATCGGACACCGCCTGCGCGGATTCGGCAACGCGCTCCTGCTGCCAGCCGTAGGAGACCGCGCGCAGCATCGCGAGCAGCGTCGTCGGCGTGGCGATCAGGACGCGCCGTGACATCGCGTCCTCGATCAGCGTCGGGTCCGCCTCGAGCGCGGCGCCGTACAGGTGCTCGCCGGGCAGGAACAGGACGACGAAATCGGGCGCCGAGTCGAGCTCCGCCCAGTACTGCTTGTCGGCGAGCGCGCGCACGTGCTTTCGCAACAGCCGCGCGTGGTCTCGCAGGTGCCGCTCGCGCTCGGCGTCGTCGCGCGCCTCGTACGCGTCGAGCACCCCCTGGAGCGGGGCCTTGGCGTCGACGATCACGTGCTTGCCTCCCGGGAGACTGACGATCAGGTCGGGTCGCAGCGTTCCTCCGTCGCCATCCCCGAGCGAGGACTGCTCGACGAAGTCGCAGTGGCGCACCATGCCCGACAGCTCGACGACGTTGCGCAGCTGCATCTGCCCCCACTGTCCGCGCGCGTTCGGCTTGCGCAGCGCGGTCACGAGCGCGCCGGTCTCAGTCCGGAGCTTGTCGCCGGTCTCGGTCAGCGTCTTCAGCTGCGCCTCGAGCCGGCCGCGCGATTCGCGTCGCTCGCGGTCGAGCGACTGCAGCTGGGTGTCCACCCGGCCGAGCTGTTCCTTCAGCGGCGCCACCAGCTGCTCGACCGCCTGGCGGCGCTGGTCGAGATCACCCTTCGCCTCGGCATTCGCGGCCTGCAGCTGCCCGCGCGCGAGCTCGGTCAGCTGCGACATGCTCGCCTGCAGCGCCTCGGCGCTGAGCGCCTTGAACGAGTTCGAGAGCCGGTCCTCGGCGTCGTTGACCGCCGCCAGGCGCTCCTGGCCGAGCGCCCGCTCGTGCTCGACCCGCGCGCGCATCACGAGCCAGGCGAGCGCAGCGCCGGCGAGCAGGCCAATCGGCAGCCACAGTGCATTCATCGTCGTTCGAGGATCGCGGGCGTGGCGGACGGAACGGCCGTGCGGGCACGCGTTGCAACGGATCTTGCGCTAGGCGGCCAGGCCCAGCACCGGCGACGGCCACTCCAGGGCAGCTCGCGCCAGCACCCCGCCGTGCACGCGCCAGAACTCACCCACCGGAGCATGGAGGGCGCCGATCAAGCGCTCGAAGGCCGGCGCTTCGCGTGCGCCCACCGACGACGCGTTGCCGAGCAGCAGCCACCGCTCCGGTCCCAGCGGAATCGATCGCCCGACCGCGACCGCGCCGGGCTCGATCGCGCCCCGAGCCGATTCGAGCCGCACCCGGTTGCCCGACAGTGCACAGACCGCGAGTGGCGGCGACTCGATCCGCCACGCCCGGATCTCCGACCGCGCGAGCAGCTCGACCGCCCGCTCGGGCCGCTCCTGGCGCATCCGCCAGATCGGCGTCTGGCCGTCGGGCAGCGGGCAGTCGAGCAGGAACCACAACTCGGCGTCGCGAGCGTCGCGTTCGCCCACCGTTTCCTCGTCGTAGAACTCGGCCAGCCGCTCACGACACCAGCCGGCGTTCAGCGCCCAGGTGTCGCGCGCGAGTTCGTCGATCGTCCGCTCCAACTCCGCTACCAGCTGCTCAGCTGAGGACACCGGACGGGCACGCTAACCGCCCGGGCGGACGAACCGACCGAAGACCGAATCGAGACTTCACCGACATTGCGGCCCAAGTCCTCCCGCCACATACTCGGCGCCGCACTTGATCCGTGGACAACGTTGGGGCGCGCCGCGGCACACATCTAAAGGATTGGATTTTCATGCGGCGACTCGTTGCAGTCATGCTGGTCACGATGGGCTCCCTGATGGCGGTGCCGGCAGCGCTGGCATCGACCACGATCACCGTCAGCTCGTTCAGCGACACGAACTCCCAGGGGGCGGCCGGATGCTCGGGCGGCGGCGGATCGGTCAGCTGTCCCTCGCTGCGCGACGCGATCGAGTACACGAACGGCCATTTCGGTTCGGGCGGAGCGACGATCGAGCTGAAGGCGGGGACCTATACCGTCACGAACGGCTTCGACGGGCTCGTTCTCGATGCGCCCGACGCGATCGCCGGCGCCGGCGACACGGGCTCCGGCGCAACGATCATCCAGGACTCGATATCCGGCACGGCGGTGATGTCACTGGAGCAGAGCAGCGGCATCGCGAGCCTGTCGCAGCTGGAGCTGACGGGCGGGCTCTTCGGGCTGGACCTGAACCCGGCGGGTGACGGCACCACCTTCGACCTCGACCACGTCAACGTGACCGGCAACACCGACACGGGCTCCCCGGGGAGCTCGTCCGGGGAGGGCGGGTCCGAGGCGCTCTCCGGTGGCATCTACTACGCGGGCGCCACGGGCTCGGCACTGAACCTGACCAACTCGATCGTCCAGCACAACATCGTGACGGGCGGCTCCGGCGCCGCGATCTCCACCGGTGGCCCCTGCCCGAGCTTCGGCGGGGACGACGGCGGCAGCGCGTACGGAGGCGGCCTGTACCTGTCCGGCGAGGGCCAGGTCACGATCGCGGGCACGTCGATCACGGACAACGACGTCACCGGCGGCAGCGGCTCTGACTGGGTCCTGGGGGGATCGGCCTGTCCTGGCGGAGTCGGCGGCGACGCGGTCGGCGGCGGCGTGTACGTCGCGCCGAACCCCGGTCCGCTGTCGGTCGTGATCCGCCAGAGCACGATCGCCGGGAACACCGTGCAGAGCGGCCAGGACGGCGTGGGTGACGGCATCGCCGCCACGGGCGCGGCGACGGCGTTCGGCGGCGCCATCGCTGACGGTCTGATCTCCAGTGCCTTGAGCGGGCCGGCCGCGGGCGCCCCGGTGACCGTCGAGTCGAGCACGATCGACGACAACCAGGCGATCACGCCGGCCGAGGGCAAGGTCGGAGGCAGCTTCCAGGCGGCGGGGTCCGCATACGGCGGCGCAATCGCCGCCGCGGACGGGGCCTCGGTGACCGGCGTCAACTCGACGCTGTTCGAGAACGGCGCCGATGCGGGCGGGACACCGACCGGCGCCGGGAATGGGAACGCCTTCGGTGGCGCCCTGTTCGTCACGGATTCGAACTCGTCGCTCAAGTTCGGCAGCGTGACGATCTTCGACAACACGACGCAGGCGAGCGGTGCGGCCCACGAGTTTGGCGGCAACGTCGACGGCATCGGCAGCGCCGCGCTCCAGTTCGCCGACTCCGTGATCGCGGATGCCGGTCCATCGGGCGTCCGGAACTGCGCGTCGGCCGGCGGTGCGACCATCACCGACAACGCCTACAACCTCGAGGACGACAGCGCGAAATCGTGCGGCTTCTCAAAGGCGACCGACGAGGTCACGAGCGCGATGCTGGCCTCATCGCTGGGCGATAACGGCGGGCCGACGGAGACGCTGCTGCCGCTCGCCGGCAGTCCGCTGATCGGAAACGGCGGGGCCTGCTTCGACCCCACCGCCGCGAACCCCGGAACCGCACTGACCACCGACCAGCGCGGCGAGCCGCGCGGCTCGACCTGTGACATCGGCGCGGTGCAGGTGCAGCCGACAGCCAACACGGGCATCCCCGCCGTCTCAGGGACCGCAGCCGTCGGCCACACCCTCACGTGCAGCCAGGGAAAGTGGTCCGGCGACAGCCTCACGTACACCTACCAGTGGCTACGCGATGGCTCGGCGATCTCCGGAGCGACCTCGAGCACGTACAGCGTGACCGGCGCCGACTCCGGACATTCCATCTCCTGCCGGGTCAGCGCGGCCGGCCTGGAGGGCAGCGCCTCGGCGACGAGCACGGGCGATCGCATCGGCTCCGGGGGCGGCTCGACGACCGTCGTGCTGTCCGGCGTCTCTCAATTGCACGCCAAGTGGCGCGAGTCCGGCAAGGCGTCGAAGCACAAGCCGCCGGTCGGCACCGGGTTCCGCCTGCGGCTCAGCGAGTCGGCGACGGTCAAGCTCACGTTCGAGCAGAACGCGAACGGCCGGCGCAGCGGCCACAAATGCGTCGCCGCCACGCACAAGAACCGCAAGCTCAAGAAGTGCACGCTGACGGTCGTGCGCGGGACGGTGCGCGCCACCGAGCCGGCCGGGACCGATTCGGTCAGGTTCGCCGGCAAGCCGACGCGTGGCGGCCGGCTGAAGCCTGGCAAGTACGTGGTCGTGATTCAGGCGGTCGGCGCGAACGGGAAGCCCTCGAAGGCGTCCACGCTCCGTTTCACGATCGTGAGGTAGAGCAGGACCGGGCGAGCCCGCGGGCGTCTACGAGACTTCTGCGGGCTCGTCCTTGCCCGCGAGCCGGTCGCGCCCGCGCTGCACGGCCGCGATGAACTTCGAGAGGTTGACCTCGAGCGTGTTCAGGATCTCGTCGGCGTAGTCCTCGGCGCCGAGGCGGATTTCCCGCTCGCGGCCGCGCGCGTCCTCGATGATGTCCTCGGCCGCGCGCTCGGCCTGCTTGGTGATCTCCTCCTCGGAGACCAGCCGCTCCTGGCGCTCGCGTGCCTCCTTGACGATCCGCTCGGCCTCGCGCTTCGCCTCGGCGAGCATCTCCTGACGCTCCTTGACGATCCACCGGGCCTGCTTGATCTCCTCCGGGATCGTGGCGCGCATCTGGTCAAGGATGTCGTAGATCTCCTCCTTGTCGACCCGCACCTGATCGGTGAGGGGGACAGGCTTGGCGTTGTGGACGAGGTCGTCCAGCTTGTCGATCAGTACCAGGACATCCATCGCGAACCTCTGTTTCGTCAGCGGCTGATTCGTTCCTTCAAGGCCAGCGCCACATGCTCGGGGACGAGACCGTCGATCTCCCCGCCGAAAGTGGCGAGTTCCTTGACACCACTGGACCTGATGAAACTGTACTTGGGCGATGCCATCAGGTACACGGACTCCATATCCGGCGCCTGACGGCGGTTGAGCTGGTTCATCTCCAGCTCGTATTCGAAGTCGGAGATCGCGCGCAGCCCCTTGATGATCGTCTTCGCGCCGCGATCGTGCGCGAACTCGACCACGAGCGTCGAGAACGTCTCGACGCTCACGTTCGGAATCTCGCTGATCGCCGCCTCCACGAACGCCACCCGCTCCTCCGCGGTGAACAGCGTGCTCCCCTTGCGCCAGGGCATGTTCACGACCGCGACGATCACGTGGTCGAACATCGCCGATGCGCGGCCGATCACGTCGATGTGGCCGAACGTGACCGGGTCAAAGGTTCCGGGGCAGATTGCGGTGCGGTTATCGGGGGCCATGGATCTGGATCAGGGTGTCGCCGTAGCGGCGTTCTGCGAGTGTGTCGAGCATCGCGAGCGCCGGCCTGAGCGGCGCCCGCCGGTCGCTCTCGGAGACGACGCGCGCGCCGGGAGCCAGCACCGGCTCAGCGCCGCGCCGAGCTCTTCCGAAGGCGGCTCGCGTGGCGGTATGGGGGATCTACGAACAC
The DNA here is from genome assembly GCA_963826895.1 of uncultured Solirubrobacterales bacterium. Lineage (GTDB taxonomy): Bacteria > Actinomycetota > Thermoleophilia > Solirubrobacterales > Solirubrobacteraceae > Palsa-465. The sequence continues at coordinate 272,992 of CAWGYJ010000003.1, read as the reverse complement.
GAGATCGTATTGCCGTTGCTGACGGCTGCGTTGCGCAGGAACGGCATGACCGCCTGCCGGCGGACCTCGGCCTCCAGCCCGAGCGCCTCCAGATTGCGTCTCGCGGCCAAAACAGCAGCCGCCGAGCTGTCGACCAGTGTCGCCGCCGACGCCCCGCGCGAGAGCGCCTCGATCGCAAGCGCGCCCGATCCCGCGAACAGATCGAGCACGCGCGCACCCGCCACGTCCCCGAGAATCGAGAACACCGCCTCGCGCACGCGATCGGATGTCGGCCGCGTGCCACGCCCTCGCGGAGCGACCAGCGTCCGGCCGCCGTATTCGCCGCCGATCACTCGCACCAAACGGACCCTAGACGCTCGACCGAACCGCTCACGCACCCGCGGTCGGGGAGCTCGTGAGCAGTTCGCGGTGATAGTCACGGAGAAACGCTCACGCGGTTGGCCGCACGGCCGAGCGTGCGCAGTTTGCAGTGATAGTCACGGTCAAGTGCTCACAGGAGCGGCGCGCGGTGGCGCGTGAGCAGATCACGTGGTCATGAGGCCGGCGGATCGAGCTGGAAGCGCCCGGCGGATCCTCCGCGAGGGCCTACGCCCTGATCGGCGCCCCCGCCTCGGCCCCGTAGGCGTCCCGGAGCGCGTCCGCGAGCAGCGCGTGCTCTGGCCCGGCCAGCTCGGGGTCCTCGGCCAGGATCCGCTCCGCGCGGCCGCGCGCGCGCTCCTGCAGCTCCGCATCCCGCGGCAGCTCGGCGACGCGGAACTGAGCCAGCACCGCGCTGGCGGACGCCGACCAGCTCCCCCTCGCCGCGCAGCTCGCAGGTCGATCTCGGCCAGCTCGAAGCCGTCGCCGTGGGCTCGGCCAGCGCGCTCAGGCGCGGCGACCCCTTCGGCCCGAACAGCAGGCAGAGCGAGGCGTGCTCGCCGCGCCCGATCCGACCGCGCAGCTGGTGCAGCTGCGAGATCCCGTACCGCTCGGCGTCCTCGACCAGCATCACGGTCGCGTTCGGCACGTCGATCCCGACCTCGATCACCGATGTCGCGACGAGCACGTCGGCTTCGCCGGCCGCGAACGCGGCCATCGCCTCCTGCTTGTCGGCCGGCCGCAGCTGGCCGTGCATCAGCACCACCCGGAAGTCGCGCAGCTCGCCGTTGCGCAGCCGCTCGAACTCGGCGGTCGCGGCGCGCGCCTGCGAGCAGCTCGGACTCCTCGACCAGCGGGCAGACGACGAACGCCTGGCGCCCGGCCCGCAGCTCCTCGCGGATCCGCTCGTACGCGCGCGCGCGCTCGCGCTCGGTCGAGCACACGAACGTCTCGATCGGCTGCCGGCCGCGAGGCAGCTCGCGCAGCACGGTGAAGTCGAGGTCGCCGTAATGCGACAGCGCCAGCGTGCGCGGGAATCGGCGTGGCGGTCATGTGCAGCACGTGCGGCTCGCGTCTCCGGCGCGCCTTGGCGTCCAGCGCGGCGCGCTGGCGCACGCCGAACCGGTGCTGCTCGTCGACCACCGCGACGGCAAGCCGCGCGAACGACACCGCGTCCTCGATCAGCGCGTGGGTGCCGACGATCAGCGACAGCTCGCCGCTCGCGAGCTTGCCGAGCAGGTCGGCGCGGCGCCGAGCCGGCGTCGAGCCGGTCAGCAGGCCGATCGGCGACCGCCTCGCCCGGGCATCAGCGCTCTGGATCGTTGCGAAGTGCTGCTCGGCCAGCGTCTCGGTGGGCGCCATCAGCGCCCCCTGGCAGCCGTGCTCGACCGCGCGCAGCAGCGCGTACAGCGCGACCACCGTCTTGCCGGAGCCGACCTCGCCCATCAGCAGCCGCTGCATCGGCATCGCCGCCGCCAGATCGCCGTCGATCTCCTCGATCGCCCGGCGCTGGTCGCCCGTCAGCGCGAACGGCAGCATCGTCTCCAGCCAGCGCGCGCTCAGCTCCGGCTCGCCGCCGAGCGCGACGGCGCGTCTGCGCGCGGCGGCGCAGTCGCCGGCGGCGCAGCAGCGCGAGCTGCAGCGAGCAGCAGCTCCTCGAACGCCAGCCGGCGTCGCGCGTTGTCCGAGTCGTCCGGATCGCCGGGGAAGTGCGACAGCGCCCAGCGCGCGCGGCCGGTCGGGCAGCCGCTCGCGAACCAGCAGCGGGGCCGGCAGCGGCTCCACGACGTCGGCCAGCGCGCTCGCGTGCCGGCGGACGAGCGCCAGGATCTGCGTCGAGGACAGTCCCTCGGTGGCCGGGTAGTGCGCCACCGCGTCGCCCGCCGGTCGCGCCGCCTCTGCTGTCACCGCGTGCGACCTGGACGCCGAACCGGTTGCGCGCCTCGTACTTCCCGTGGAGCACGAGCCGGGTGCCGGCCGGATAGCGCTGAGACCAGCCACGGCTGGTTGAAGAACGTCGACCTTCATCGAGCCGCTGTCGTCGGCCACGGTCGCCTCGACGAGCGGGCGCATCCCGCGGCGGCGCACCGGCCGCGACGCGATCGCTCAGCACCTCGACGACCACGGTGGCGCGTCTCGCCGCGCACCAGCTCGGCGACCGCGCGCGCCTCGCGCCGGTCGCGCGGCAGGTGCTCGAGCAGGTCGCCGACCGTGTCAGCCCGAGCGCGCCGCAGCCTGCTCGGCCTTGGCGCCCGCCAGACGCAACGGTCGCGCCAGCGCGCGACGGGCGCGGGTAGTGGACCGGCGCCGCGCCAGCTCGCTCGTGATCGAGCGCGACCGAGCTGGCGAACGCGGTGGCGGCCATCGCCCCTCGATGATGACCGCCTTGCCGGGCGGATCACTCGGCGCTGAGCAGCCACCAGTAGCTCGGCTGCCCACCGTCGGACAGCTCGAACTCCGCCTCGCCGGCGGCGAGCGCGACCACGGTCTCGTCGTCGAGCGGCGCGTTCGGCGCCGCGCAGGCAGGTGATCAGCTCGGCGTCGGCGCGAGCCGCTCGAGCACGTCGCGCAGCGTCTCGCGCGGCGGGCCCCAGGCGACGATCTCCTCCTCCACGAAGCCGACCGCGTCGCCCTCGCGGAACCGGCCCTGGGCGTCGTCGCGCGCCGCCGGCGCCACCGCGCCCGTCCGGACGCGCGCGAGCGTCTCGGCCATCGCCGCGGCGTTCGCGTCCGCGCCGCGCGCCGGGTCGAGGCTGACGGCGGCTGCCAGCCCCGCCTGCAGCGAGCGGGAGGGCACGACGGCAACCGTCTTGTCCGACAGCTCCGCCGCGCGCTCGGCGGCCATGATCACGTTGGGGCTGTTCGGCAGCACCACGACCTCCTCGGCCGGTCGCGTGGATCGCCGCAAGCAGGTCGTACGTGGAGGGGTTCAGCGTCGGGCCGCCGTCGAGCACTCGCACCCCGAAGCCCTCGAACAGCCGCTCCATGCCCGCGCCGGTGACGACCGCCAGGGCCCCGCACACAGCACCCGGCGTCGCCGGCATCGCCGACCCGTCGGAGCCGAGCCGCTCATCGCGCGCGGACCTGCTCGCGCATGTCGGCGACGTCGAGGTGCGACACCGACCCGGCGCCGGCGAACAGCGCCGTCGCAGCGTTCGGGTCGTCGGTGTGGACGTGGATCTTCAGCGTCGTCGCGTCGCCGACGACGAGCACGGAGTCGCCGAGCTGCTCGAGCTCGTGTCGACGAAGCGGCGCTGCTCCAGATCGCTGCCGGTGACCGCGAAGTTCGTGCAGTACCGGAACGTGCTCGAGGAGTGCTCGGGATGCGTGACCCGGGCCGCCTCGGTGATGCTCGAGCTCCGGAGGCTCGATCCCGCGCAGCGCGCCGACGATCCCGGCCAGCAGCACGGTCAGCCCGTAGCCGCCGGCGTCGACGACGCCCGCCTCGCGCAGGACCGGCAGCAGGTCGGGTCCGCGCTTGACCGACTCCTGGCCGGCGTCGAGGGCGCCGCTCGATCACCGCCGCGATCACGTAGTCCTGCTCGGCCGTCGTCGCCTCGGCGTCGAGCCGCGCATCGGGCATGTGGGCGAGCTCGGACGCCACCCGGTGCGCCATCTCGCGCACGACGGTCAGGATCGTGCCCTCGGCCGGCTCGCGCACCGAGCCGTACGCCTGATCGGCGGCGCGGGCCAGCGCGGCGCCGATCAGCACCGGGTCGACCAGCTCGCCCGGGCGGCTGGCGAGCTCCTCGGCGGCGCCGCGGATCAGCTGCGAGAGGATCACGCCGGAGTTGCCGCGCGCACCGAGCAGCGCCGCGCGGGCGACCGAGGCGACGATCTCGTCGCGGCCGATCTCGTCGATCGTGCGGTCCTCCGACGCGTCGACAGCCGGTCGAGCTCCTGGAGCACCGCCCGGAGCGTCAGCACCATGTTGTCGCCCGTGTCGCCGTCGGCGACGGGGAACACGTTGAGGTCGTTGACCTCCTCGCGCCGCTCCTCGAGCGCGGCGAGACCCGCCTCGACCAGCGCACGGAAGCGGACGATGCTGGGATCGGACACGCAGGCCGTCAGTCGGCCGAGGCGGCCGCGCGTCAGCGAGCCTTGGTGACCTTGCCGGCCTTCAGGCAGCGCGTGCAGACGTACACCCGCCGCGGCGTCCCGCCGTCGTCGATCCGGACCCGCTGGAGGTTCGGGTCGAAGCGTCGCTTGGTCGCCACCATCGAGTGGCTGCGGTTGTGGCCGAACGACGGACCCTTGGCGCAGACGTGACAGACCTTGGACATCGCGGGGCAGTATAGGACGCTGTTAGAGCTCGAGCGGGGCTGGGTATGCGAGAGCGGATGCACGAGAGCCCCCGCGCCCTGGTCGGCGTCGAGCTGCCGGAACGCTTCGAGCTCCGCCACCACATCGCAGACGGCGGCATGGCATCGGTGTGGTGCACCCGGGATCGGGTGCTCGGCCGCGATGTCGCGATCAAGCTCCTGTCGCGCGCATACGCGCACGATCAGGAGTCGGTGCGCCGGTTCGAGCGCGAGGGCCGCGCGGCCGCGCGCGTGTCCGGCCACCGTCACGTGGTGACGATCTACGACGTCGGCAGCCTGCCTCCGGAGGACCCCTATTCGGATCCGACCCGTTCATCGCGATGGAGTACCTCGCGGGCGGCACCGTCACCAGGCGCTGGCGAACGGCCCGGTCGACGCCGAAACCGCGCTCCGGTGGCTGCGGGAGTCAGCCTCGGCGCTCGACCACGCCCACGCTCACGGCGTCGTTCACCGCGACATCAAGCCCGGCAACCTGCTGCTCGACGAGGCCGGCTCGGTCCACGTGGCCGACTTCGGGATCGCGCGGATCGCCGCCGAGGCCTCGATCACGACAGTCGGCCACGTACTCGGCACCGCCGCGTACCTGCCGCCCGAGCAGGCGATCGGAAGACCCGCGACCCCCGATGGCGACCGCTACTCGCTTGCCGTCCTGGCGTACGAGCTGCTGACCGGCACGCGGCCGTTCGACGGCGACCGGCTCGTAGCGCCGCGCGACGCTCGCGCAGCGTTCCGCCCGCCCCCCGCGAGCATTCGCAATCCGAGCCTGCCGCCCGCCGTCGATGCGGTGCTGGCGCGCGGCCTCGCACGCGTTCCCACCCGGCGGTGGCCGAGTGCGACCGAGCTCGTCCGCCGGCTGGAGCGCGCGGTCATCGACCCGGACGCGCTCGGGCAGCCCGCCGAGCTCGGGCAGGCCGCCGAGCCCGGGCAGCCGACCGTGGTCGCCGAGCCGCCGACGCAGGTCTCGGTACCGACGAAGCCGCCCGCGGCAGCGCCGTTCGTGGCATACGGATCGCGGCGGCACCGCCCGCCCGCCTGGGCCGTGCCGGTGGCCGCGATCGCGGCGGTCGCGCTCGCCGCCGGGATCGCGATCGGCGCCGATGGCGGAGCCGACAGCCGCGCGAAGGCCGGCGCCGCCCGCAGGAAGGCGACGGCCGCCGCCCGCGTCAAGCCGCCATCCGCAGCTCCGAAGCGTGCGCAGGGCAGCGGTCCGAGGGCACGCGCCGCCGGCACGACGCTCGCGCCGACCCCCTCCGAGCTCGATGCAGCAGGGCACGCGATGATGCTCGCCGGCAACTACACGGGCGCGATCGCAGCGATGCGGCAGGTGCTCTCCGAGACGTCGTCCGGCAGCCTGCTGCACGCTTACGCGCTGTTCGACCTGGGGCGGTCCCTGCGGCTCTCAGGCGATCCGCAGGCGGCGATCCCGGTGCTCGAGGAGCGCCTCCAGTACCCGAACCAGACCGGCGCCGCCCGCGCCGAGCTGCTGCTCGCCGAGCGCGCCGCCGGCCTCCTGCCCGCAGCCGGCCCCGGTAGCGGCGGGCACGGCGGCCACGGCCCCAACGGGCAGCACGGCCACGGTCACGGCCCGGGCGGCCCACCCGGCCCGGGCGGCCAACCCGGCCCGAGCGGCCCACCCGGGCCGTCCGGCGGCTAGCGCAGGGAAACGACCGGCCGCGGGAATCCCGCGGCCGGCCGCCCGTCGTTCTGGAACTGCGCTCCCGTCAGACTCCGCTCGCCACCAGCTCGAGGAAATCGATGACGCTCTCCGAGGCGCCCGACTGATAGTGCGTGGCGCCGTTGTACGAGACCGCGATCCGCAGCCAGACCGTCCCTGAGACGGAGCCCCCGGTGAGTGGATCGGTGACCTTGATTTCGATGTTGGCCCACATCGACTCCGCGCCGCCGTAGTTCGAGATGTGGTAGCAGCCCGCCTGGATGCCGGTGACCGAGACGAACAGCCGCGCCCACCCGGGGATGTTGTAGGTCACGCGTGGGCTGACGCAGTAACCGGACGAGTTGCCGATCAGGCAGAAGGTCGCACCCTCCGCCGCGGAGAACGGGGCGCTGCTCCGGCCGACGCTCCGGGCGTAGCAGTGAGTCGACGTGTGCGGGAGCGCCTTGGCCTGCGCCGGCGCGCTGATCGCCGCCGTGGTGGCCAGCGCGGCAATCGCGGCGACGCCCGCGGACACGAGCCGGGAGCGGAGACCGAGCCGTCCGGTACCGCCCTTGATGGACGAGCGATGCGACTGGGTGGTGTTGATGGTGCTGGTCATGAGATCCTCCGTTGGAGAGTGGATTTGACTGACGGGTGACAGCGTCGAGCGGGGCGCTCAACGGCCAGTCATCACCCGCTCAACGCGGATCTGCGATGGCGATCGAGTTTCGAATCCTGGGGCCCTTGGAAGTCCTTGCCGACGGCCAACCGCGGGCTCTGGGGAGTGCACATCGGCGCGCGCTGCTGGCGCTGCTGCTCGTGCATGCGCCCGCCGCGGTCTCGATCGACGAGGTGATCGACGAGCTGTGGGGCGAGCGCCCGCCGCCGAGCGCCCGGCACGCGGTCCACGTCTACGTATCGGGGCTCCGGAAGATCCTCGGGCCGGGCGCCGATACGGTGACGCTGCAGGCCTCTCCGGCCGGATATTCGCTCGAGCTTGACCGCGAATCGATCGACGCCAGACGCTTCGAACGACTGGTCGGAGAGGCCCAGGCGCTGCTCGTGGACGCTCCCGCATCCGCCCAACAGCTGCTCGCACCGGCGCTCGCGCTGTGGCGCGGCCGGCCCCTGGCCGAGTTCGACGAGTTCGAGTTCGCGCGGCGTGAGGGCGGGCGCCTCGATGAGCTCCACGCGGTGGCGCGCGAGCGAATGGCCGAGGCGAGGCTGGCCTGTGGCGAGCACGCCGAGGTGGTCGGGCCGATCGGCGAGCTGGTGGCGGCCAATCCGCTGCGCGAACAACCGCGCTGGCTGCTGATGCTCGCGCTGTATCGCGACGGTCGCCATGCCGACGCGCTCGCTGCTTACCGCGACGGCTGTGAGGCGCTCGACGAGATCGGCCTGCAGCCGGGCCCCGAGCTCCGGCAGCTCGAGCAGGCGATCCTGCGCCACGATCCCTCGCTTCAGGCTCCGCACGCACCGACCGCGCCGGCCGCCACGGCCGCCACGGCCGGCTCCCCGGCGCGCACGCCCGGCGGCGAAGCCGCGGCTTCGCCGGCGCCGCCGCCTGCAGCTGCGGCCGCCCGGCGCAAGGTCGTGACGGTCCTGTTCGGTGAGCTCGGTTGCGCGAACGCAAGCGGTGAGCCACTCGACCCCGAGGTCCTGGCCGGGGTGACGGACCGCTGCATGGAGGCCGTGCGGGCCGCGGCCGAGCGTCACGGTGGGACCGTGGAGCCGTCGGTCGGAGACACGGTGCTGGCCGTGTTCGGCGTCCCGCGCGTGCGAGAGGACGATGCGCTCCGAGCCGTGCGGGCGGCGGCGGAGATGCGCGAGCGGCTGGCGCAGCTGCAGTTCACCGCCGTGGAGCCGAAGCTTCGTGTCGGCCTCAGCACGGGACTCGTGCTCGCGGGAGAGGGGGACGGCCGGCCAACCACCGGCGCCACGGTCAACCACGCCGTTCGGCTCGTCCAGGCCGCGTCCGAGGGCGAGATCCTGCTCGGCGCCGACACGCTCGCGCTCGTCCGCAGCGCAGTCGAGGTCGCACCGGCCGGGCAAGAGGACGAGGACCCCGCCTTCGCGCTACTCGCCGTGGACGCGCTCGCCGCCGGGTTCGCGCGCCACCTCGAGGCGTCGCTGGTGGCGCGTGAGCGCGAGCTGCAGATGCTGCGCGAGGCGTGGGAGCGGTCGGTGGCCGAGCACGGCTGCCAGCTGTTCACGGTGCTCGGGATGGCAGGCGTCGGCAAGTCCCGGCTCGTCGCGGAGCTCCTCGCGGAGCTGGAAGACAGCGCAACCGTGCTGCGCGGGCGCTGCCTGCCCTACGGAGAGGGGACGACGTTCTGGGCGCTGACCGAAGCGCTGAGCGCGGTCGGCGACCCCGCCGCCGCGGTGATCGAGCGCCTGAACGGCGGCGGCGCCGCCGTCCCGCAGGAGGTCTACTGGGAGGTCCGCCGCCTGCTCGAGTCGCTGGCCCTCGAGCGCCCCGTCGTCCTCTGCATCGATGACTTGCAATGGGCGCAGCCAATGCTCCTGGACCTGCTCGACAACGTCGCCGACCTCTCGCACCGGGCGCCGATCCTGGTCGTCTGCACGGCCCGTCCGGAGCTGCTCGAAGAGCGCGGCGCATGGGGCGGCGGCCGGCCGAACACGGCCAGCGTCCGGCTCGAGCCGCTGGACCAGGCCGCGAGCGCGCGACTGTTCGATCAGCTCGGCGAGGGCCTCGATCAGGCGATGCGGGCACGCGTGATCGCCGCCAGCGAGGGCAATCCCCTGTTCCTCGAGGAGATGGCCGCGCTCGCCCGCGAGCAGGGCGCGGTGGCCGTTCCCGGGACGATCCAGGCGTTGCTCGCCGCGCGCCTCGAGCGGCTCTCGCCGCCGGAGCGCGACCTGGTCGAGCGCGGCGCGATCGAGGGCGAGGTGTTCCATCGCCTGGCCGTGTGCGCGCTCACCCGCGGCGCCCAGCCTGCCGAGGTCGAGCTTCGGCTCGGCGGCCTCGTGCGTAAGGACATGATCCGCCCGCACCCGCCCACCTTCCCCGACGATGAGGCGTTCCGCTTTCGCCACGCCCTGATCCGAGACGCCGCGTACGACGCACTGCCCAAGGCGGCGCGCGCCGAGCTTCACGAACGCTTCGCCTCGTGGCTCGAACACGTCGGCTCCTCGCTCGCCGAGCTGAGCGAGATCGTCGGCTGGCACCTCGAGCAAGCGGTGCGCTACCACCGTGAGCTGACCGGCGACACCGAGCCGGCGGTCGCCCGGCGCGCGGCGACGCACCTGCACGCGGCCGGGCGCCAGGCCGATCACCGCCGCGACATCGGCGCCTCCCTGAACCTCCTGGAGCGGGCGCTCGCGCTGGCGCCGGCCGACGATCCGCTGGCCGCTGAAATCGCGATCGACATCGCCGGTGTCCTGATCCAGCTGGGCGAGCTCGACCGGGCGAACGAGCTGCTGGCCGGCTCCGAGCAGGCGACCGGAGGCGACCCCCTGGCCGGCTTGTATCGACTCGAGTTGCAGATACACACGCGGCCGGATGAGGCAAGCGAGACGATCGAGTCGCTGCTTCCGAAGACGCTGTCGCAGCTCGAACGCAGCGGCGACGAGCGCGCGCTGGCCAAGGCGCATCTCGCCGCGTACCGCGTGCACTGGTACGCCGGCCGCGTCAAAGCCGCGGGCGACGCGGCCCGACACGCCGCCGAGCACGCCCGCGCGGCCGGTGACGAGGGTTTGCGCGCGCACGCGCTCGGCAACTGGATCGGGGCGCTGCAGCAGGGCGCCTCGCACCCCGACGAGATCGCGCCGGAGCTGGATGCGATCGAAGGCGAGCAGCCGGGCCCGTACCTGGCCGCATCGATCAACCGGCTTCGCGCGACGCTCTGCTGCCTCGACGGCCGTTTCGAGGAGGCGCGCGACCTGGTCGCGCTGGCGATCGAGGACTGCGAGGCGCTGGGACTGCGCATTCGGGCCGCCGTATTCAGCGACATCCTTGTCGAGACCGAGTTCTCCGCGGGGGACCCGGCCGCCGCCCTGCGGGCACTCCTGCGGGCGGATGAGATGCTCTCCCAGCAGGGCGAGCGCGCGAACCGCTCGACGTTCCAGGCTTACCTCGCCGAGGCCTGCGAGCTCATCGGAGATGCCGCCGCGGCGGGCGCGGCGATCGCGCTGGCCGACGAGCTCTCAGCACCGGACGACATCGTCAACCAGGCGATCACCCACGCTGTGCGCGCTCGGCTCGCGCTGAGTGCGGGCGACACGCAGGCCGCCGAACGGTGGGCCCGGAGCGCGGTCGAGCACGCCGAGCTGACCGAGTTCGTATGGGACCGGGCCCGAGCCCGGCTGACGCTGGCGCGTGTGCTCACGGAGCTCGCACGCAACAAGGACGCGGCGGCCGAGGTCCGGGCGGCGCTCGAGCTCTACGAGCTCAAAGGCGACCGCCCGCGGGCGCAGCGGGCCGGCGCGCTGCTGGCCGAGCTGGCCGAGCTCGCCGACGGGCCCGCCTAGCAGCCGCCCGTGAGGAGCACGCGCATCCCGATCGTGTCCTGCGCCCCGTCGGGGTCCGTGACTTCGCTCACGCTCGGCGCATGCTCGAGGATGCCGCTCCCGTCGCAACCCCGCCAGATCGAACCGAACGCCGCCTTGCCGGCGACGTAGGGACCCCAGCTTCTCGGGCAGATCGTGGCGCCGACGCTGAGGCCGGCTGTCGCAGCCGTCTCTGGCTTGCAGCTCGTCAGTTGGATGGATGCCGTCGGCGAGGACTTGGCCAGAGTGTTGTTGGCCTGCGACACCACCGCGTAGCCCGCGAACTGCGCGATCTGCTGCCCCGCCTCGGGGATGGCGTCGGCGTATGTCGCAAGCCCGAGCTTCCAGTCGGCGCCCGCAGCGGAGATCAGGCGCGCGACCAGGCACTCCTGCACGGTCACCCTGAGCCGGGTGACCATCTCGCAGCCGGAGCTGAGAACGGGCGCGGGAGTCGCCTTCGAAGATGACCCGCGCACGCCCAGCGCTGTGGCCGTCGCCGCCGCCTGCTTGGAGGTGAACCCGACAGCGAGCGCCTCGCTGTAGACGGACCGCCCGGAGCTCGCATACCGCTGCGCCGCGCCGGTCGCGATCGAATGGCTCGTGCCGCCACCGGGCTCGACCAGCGGCAGGTTGGCGCCGCCTTTGATGCTCCAGCTCCCCCCGCCCTTGATCTCGTAGCTCAGCAGCGGCCTCATTCCCGCGGGCCCGGCCAGCTTCATCGTCGACCCGTCCGCAGACCAGGTGCTCGCCACGTCGCCCCCGGCGATCGCGGTCCGGCCCGTCACCTGCGGACCGCTGATGCCCTGAGCCCGAACGGCGCCGGCCGCACCCAGCATCGCCACCAACCCCCACGCGCAAAGCCAACGAGAGCGTTGCGCCCAAATCGCCTTCATCTCGCCCTCCTCGGAGTTGGCGACAGGTGATAGCACCGCCGGCGCCGGTTGTCACCCCGGGGCGGCAAGACGGCGCTTGACCGCCAGCGAGGCCAGCACCGCCTCGACCGCGTGCGCGCCCGTGTCGCGCTTGTCGCCGCCCGCGACGCGCGCCAGCGCCTGCTCCATCGTGTCGACGGTCAGCACGCCGAACCCGCACGGCACGCCGGTGCGCAGCTGCACATCCTGGATCCCGCGCGCGGCCTCGCCGCAGACGTAGTCGTAGTGGTCGGTCTCGCCGCGGATCACTGCGCCGAGGCACACGACCGCGTCGCACCGGCCGGACTGCGCCGCGTACAGCCCCATCAGCGGCAGCTCGAACGCGCCCGGCACGTCGAACGGGCCGACCTCCGCAGCACCGGCGCGCGACAGCGCCTCGCGCGCGCCGGCGACGAGCCGCTCGGCCAGCTCGTCGTAGAACCGCGCGACGCACAGCGCCACGCGCGGCGCCACGCCGGCGCTCATCCGTCGGTGGGTCGCCGCCGGTCCGAGGTGCCGCGGCGACGGTCGACGATCTGCTCGTCGCGCAGCATCTCCTCGTCGAGCGCGAGCCCCTGGTGGTGCAGGGTATGCCCGAGCCGGTCGCGCTTGGCGCGCAGATACGCCTCGTTGTGCGGGTTCGGCGAGGTGCTCGATCGGGACCTGGTCGGTGACCGACAGGCCGTAGCCGGCGAGACCCGAGATCTTCTTCGGGTTGTTGGTCAGGATCCGGATGCTGGTCAGCCCGAGGTCGACGAGGATCTGCGCGCCGATGCCGTAGTCGCGCAGGTCGGCCGGGAGCCCAGGCGCAGGTTGGCGTCGACCGTGTCGAGCCCCTCCTCCTGGAGCTTGTAGGCCCGCAGCTTGTTGAGCAGGCCGATCCCGCGCCCCTCCTGGCGCGAGGTACAGGAGCACCCCGCGCCCTTCGCGCTCGATCATCGCCAGCGCCGACTCGAGCTGCTCGCCGCAGTCGCAGCGCAGCGAGTGGAACACGTCGCCGGTGAGGCACTCGGAGTGGACGCGGACGAGCACGTCCTCGGCCCCGGCGACGTCGCCCTTGACGAGCGCGACGTGGTGCTTGCCGTCGAGCAGCGAGCGGTAGCCGACCGCGACGAACTCGCCGAACTCGGTCGGCAGTGCGGTGTCGACGACCCGCTCGACGAGCTTCTCCGTGCGCCGGCGGTACGCGACGAGGTCGGCGACCGTGATCATCCTCAGCCCGTGGCGCTCGCAGTAGCCGACGAGGTCGGGCACGCGCGCCATCGTCCCGTCGTCGTTCATGATCTCGCAGATCACGCCGGCCGGGATCAGGCCGGCGAGCCGCGCCAGGTCGACCGCCGCCTCGGTCTGGCCCGACGCGCTCGAGCACGCCGCCGGCGCTGCGCCTTCAGCGGGAACACGTGCCCCGGCTGCACGAGCTCGCGCGGGCTGGAGTTCGGGTCGATCGCGACCTGGATCGTGTGCGCACGGTCGGCGGCCGAGATGCCGGTGCTGACGCCGGACCGCGCCTCGATCGAGACCGTGAAGGCGGTCTCGAACGCCGACTCGTTCTTCGCGGCCATCAGGTCGAGGCCGAGCTCGTCGCAGCGCTCGGGGGTCAGAGCCAGGCAGATCAGCCCGCGCCCCTCCTTGGCCATGAAGTTGATCGCCTCGGGCGTGACGAACTGCGCGGCCATCGTCAGGTCGCCCTCGTTCTCGCGGTTCTCGTCGTCGCAGACCACGACCATCTTCCCCTGGCGGATGTCCTCGATCGCCTCCTCGATCGTGGCGAATGGTGTGCTCACGGAGCTCATCTCTCACGAGCCTCTCCACGTATTTGGCCAACACGTCGACCTCCAGGTTAACCGGCGCGCCCGGCTGCGCCGAGCCGAGGTTGGTCCGTTGCAGCGTCTCGGGGATCAGCGAAACGGTGAACGAGTCCTCATCGACCGCGGCCACCGTCAACGAGACGCCGTCGACGGCGATCGAGCCCTTCTCGACCACGTACCGCAGCACATCGGCGGGAGCGCGCATCGCGGACGCGCTGCGAGAACCCGTCCTGCTCCACCTCGTCGATCGCGCCGACGCCGTCGACGTGACCCTGCACGACGTGGCCGCCGAGCCGGTCGGTGGCGCGCAGCGGCAGCTCGAGATTGACCGGCGAGCCGATCGCGACCTCCTGCAGCGAGCTGCGCGCAAGCGTCTCGTTCATGACATCGGCGGTGAAATACCGCTCCGCTACCTCGACCGCCGTCAGGCAGACGCCGTTGACCGCGATCGAGTCGCCCTCGTGCAGCTCGACAGCAGCCCGTCCGCCCGGATCGCCAGGCGCACGCCGTCGCCCGAGTGGTCGATCGCGATCACCGACCCGAGATCTGCGACAAGGCCCGTGAACATCGCGGCGCTCACCACTCCTTGATGCCGCGCGGACACCAGCAGATCGTCGCCGATCCGGTCGCACTCGAGCGTCAGCGCGCGCACAGCGTCGGCGATCGCCTCGACGCCCTCGCCCTCGACCGGGTCGCGCGCCGTGCGGCCACCGAGCACGAGCGGCGCGAGGAACAGGCGCACCTCGTCGATCTCGCCCGCGTCGAGGAACGCGCCGGCCAGCCGGGGCCCGCCCTCGAGCAGGATCGAGCTCACGCCTTCGGCGCCGAGCTGGTCGAGCGCCGAGCGCACGCGGGCCTGCTCGTTCTCGCCGGTGGCGACGATCACGTCGGCGCCGTGGGCCTCGAGACCGTCCGTGGCGGTGCGCGGCGCGGCACGCGAGACGACGACCGTGAGCGGGACCTTGCGGCGCGTCGCGCACGAGCTTCGAGTTGAGCGGCAGGCGCGCCGAGGAGTCGAACACGACGCGGCGCGGCTGCCGGTGCGCGGGTTGGGTCGGATCCGATATCCGGGCGGTCAGCATGCGGGTCGTCGGCGAGCGCGGTGCCGATCCCGACCGCGACGGCGTCGCACTCGGCGCGCCAGCGGTGGGCGAGCTCGCGGCTCTCCTCGCCGGAGATCCACTTCGAGTCGCCGCTGCGCGGTCGCGACCTTGCCGTCGAGCGTCATCGCCGACTTGAACAGCACCCACGGCCGCCCGGTGCGGGCGTGCTTGCGGAACGGCTGGTTCAGCAGCCGCGCGCGCGCCGCCAGCTCGCCGTCGGCGACCACCACCTCGATCCCCTCGTCGCGCAGGATCCCGAGGCCGCGGCCCGAGGCGTGCTCGGACGGGTCGTCGGAGGCGACACGACGCGCGCGATCCCGGCGTCGCGGATCGCCTCGGTGCACGGCGGCGTCTTGCCGTGGTGGCAGCAGGGCTCGAGCGAGACGTAGATCGTGGCGCCGTCAAGGTCGGCGTCGCCGGCGGCGGCGGATCGCCTCGACCTCGGCGTGCGGGCCGCCGAACTCGCTGTGTGATAGCCCTCGCCGATCGTCTCGCCGTCGAGCGCGATCACCGCGCCGACGAGCGGGTTCGGCGACACCCTGCCGCGCCCGAGCTCCGCGAGCTCGATCGCGCGCGCCAGGTGGCGGCGGTCAGTGTCGGTTGTGGGGGACATCCTCGTAGCCCGGAGCATACGAACGTTGGGGCCACGCCGGACGTTTTCCGCAGATCTCTACGGGACCAGCGCCCAGATCGCCCATAGGCCGCTGAAGACGATCAACAGCGCCGCGCTGCCGGTGAGCACGCCCAGCGTCAGCCGGCGCCGCCCGGCCAGCCGGTCGGCGACGCCCATGAACAGCGGGAACACCGGCAGCAGGTACCGCGGAAGCCCCTGGAGCGGCGTGTATGGCGCGGGGAAGCTCGAGGCGTACGCGAGCATGATCAGCGCGTAGACGAGGTACGGAAACGGGATCCGGCGCCGGCAGGTCGCGAGCACGCCGGCCGCGCCGACGAAGCAGCTCAGGTCGATGAGGTCGTGGACGATTCCAGCTCAACGGATCGCCGGGGCCGACGCTCCTCGCCGTGCCAGGCGAGCAGCCCATGGATGTCTGCCGGAAGCATCAGCGCCGTCTTTACCGCCGAGCCGAACGGGCCGGCGAACGTGTGCCGCCAGTACGCCTGAGCCACGTGATAGGGCTCGAACGGGTCGCCGTGCGCGATCCCGAGCAGCGTCAGGTAGACGACGAGGCCGGCGGGGACGAGCGCGAGCCAGGCCGCCGAGCTCCTCACGCGGTACCGCGGCCGCCACCATGCGCGAACCGCGCCTGTCGCGGGCGCTTCCCTCGGCCCATACAGGTACAGCAGCGCCAGCGGAAGCACGAGCGTGACGCCGTCCGAGCGAGTGGCGGCTGCGAGCCCGCCGCACACACCTGCGAGCGCCCATCGCTCCCGGCGCGCTGCGTAGAACATCCCGACCGCCAGCATCAGGAACAACGACTCGGTGTAGGCCGCCGACAGGAACAACGACATCGGGTAGAGCGCCACGAGCACGACCGTCAGGCGCGCCGCGGGTTCGTCGAGGTCGAGCAGCGCGAGCCGGTAGAGCAGCGACAGGCCGGCCGTCATGCAGGTGAGCGAGATCAAGCCGGCGACGATCAGCGGCTGGTCGACCAGGCGATCGCCGATCGCGATCAGCATCGGGTACAACGGGAAGAAGTTGGTGGTCGCCGGGCTGCTGTAGCCGTGCTGGGCGATCTCGATGTACCAGACCGCGTCCCAGCGGCCGACCGGGGCGAGCAGCTTGTCGAGCAGGACCGAGTTGAACGGGGCGGTGACGCCGCTCGGGTCCCACGCCAGGAACGCGTGCACGTTCTCGCCGAACCATCCGATCGCGGCGAACGCTGCGATCCAGACGAGCAGTCGCGAGCCGACGACGACGCGGAGCGCCAGCACCCAGGCGTTGTCGGTGGCCCTCGTCCTCGAGCCCGCACGCAAGCCGGAACCGAGCAGGGATCTGCTCGGTGCGGCAGCGCTGGCGTGCTCGCTCACGTGGTCAGCTATCGGCTGTCGCCAGAGCCGGCTTGAACCGTGGGCGCGACCTCTAGACGGATCCGCAGCGGCCGCCGGCGAGCCGGTAGACGCTCATCTCCGGCCCGGGCAGCCGGTACTCGACGGGTAGTAGTCGATCGACCAGTCGAAGCTGAACGGCACCGCGCGGTCCCGCTGCGCGAACGGGCTGATGTGGTACATCAGCCGGGCGTCGTCGGCCAGCGCGGCGTAGTACGCGATCGCCTGCGGCGCGGCTTCGGGCTGCGGCGAACGACGCGGCCGGCCTGCAGCGAGCCGATCACCACCCAGCAGTAGCCGCTCTTGACGTATTCGTCGAGCAGCTCGGGACGCAGCGTGCGCTCGTACTGGTCGACTGCCACGTAGCCGCCGCTCGCCGGGCGGCAGCAGCTGCCCGTTCGTGCGTCGACATCGGTCACGTAGGTGTCGCACAGCTGCCAGCGCGCGCCGGTCGGCGTCCACGGCAGCGAGCGCGCCGACGTCGTCGACCCAGTTGTCGGAGACGACCGGCTCGATCACCACCTTGGCGCCGGCCGGCATGTGCGCGACCATCCAGGCGCGGGTCAGGTTGCGGGTGTCCGGCCGCGACAGCACGAGATCGTTGTGGACACCGTGCGCGACGCTCTGGGCCAGCAGCAGCGATCGCGGCCGACCGCGAGCGCCGGCGGCGCGGGCATCCTGCGCCGCCGCGATCAGCCAGCCGCGACCAGCTCGACCGCGCCGTAGGCGCCGAGCAGCGCGACGATCGGGAAGATCGGCATCAGCCAGCGGCCGAAGAAACGCTGCTGGTCGCCCATGAACACGATGAACACGATCGGCGCCGGCAGCAGCACCAGCGCCGTCGCCAGCCGCCGGCGGACCAGCAGCAGCGACCGCCCCGCCCGACGCGCCGCCAGCGACGGGCACCCAGCCGAGCCCCCAGGTGAACGTCCACAGGTAGTAGCGCGGTCCCGCTGCGCGGCGGTCGTGCCGAGCTTCTCCGGCTCGGCCCCGCCGGCCAGCGCCTGCTGGGTGGTCACGCCCGGCGTGAAACGCGCGAGAAGTCCAGCACCGAGTACGGGTTGGCGATCACGAACGCGACGCACGCGCGCAGCGCGAGCGCGAGCCCCAGCCGCCACAGCGCACGGCGCGACGGCGCCGCCCGACGGCCGTCGCACACGACACGCCGCCAGCAGGCAGACGAACGTGATCCCGCCGGTGTACTTGGTCGCCGCCGCCAGCCCGATGCCGATCCCGGCGATCACGTAGTCGCGCCGTGCGCCCGTTGCGCAGCACGCCGGCCGTCGCCGTACAGCGACAGCGCGACCGGGGCCAGCGTCGGGACGTCGTTGAGCGCCAGGTGGCTGTAGAAGATCGGCAGGAAGGCGAGGCCGAAGATCGCCGCCGCCAGCGAGCCCGACGGTGCGGTTGAACAGCCGCACGCCGGCCAGGTAGGTGAGCCACACCGACAGCGTGCCGAGCACCGCGACGACCACGCGCGCCACCACGAACACCTCGGTCGGGTCGGTCGCGTAGGCGCGGCTGACCGCATCGGCGCTGACCCGAACCACAGCTCGAACACGATGTTCAGCAGGTAGGAGTAGGCCGGCGGGTTGAGGAAGTAGTGCGGGTTGAGTCGTGCGAGAAGAACGCGATCGCCCGCGGCACGAAATGCGTCGCCTCGTCGGTGTTGTAGCTGTAGGGCAGGCCCTGCTTGATCCCCCACAGCCGCAGCCCGAGCGTCGCCAGCAGCAGCAGCGCCGAGCGCGAGCCGGTGAAGGTCGCGCGCGGCGTCCGCGCGCGGTGCGCGCGTCCGCGCTCGGCGTCGGCCGGCGGCCGGCCGCGGCGGGCGCAGGCCGCCGCCGTCAGCCGCGGCCGGCGTGTCCGCCGGTGCCGCGTCCATGGCCTCGCGCCGAGTATCCCGCTACCGTGTGGCCGCGGCATCCCGAGCATCCACGGGCCGCTCGGTGCCGCGCGCCGGCGCATCGAGCCGAGGTGCCTCGCGACATGAAGCTGATCATCCAGATCCCCTGTTTCAACGAGGAGCACCAGCTCCCGCACACGCTCGGCGCTGCTGCCGCGCGAGCTCGAGGGGTTCGACGCGGTCGAGTGGCTGATCATCGACGACGGCTCGACCGACGCGACGATCGAGGTCGCCCGCGACGCGCGGCGTCGACCACGTCGTGCGCCTGACCAACCACAAGGGCCTGGCCGCGGCTTCCAGGCCGGACTCGACGCCGGCCTGAAGCTCGGCGCCGACGTGATCGTCAACACCGACGCCGACAACCAGTACGAGGGCGCGACATCCCGAAGCTCGTCGCGCCGATCCTGCGCGGCGAGGCCGACATGGTCGATCGGCGACCGCCAGGTCGGACATCAACGAGCACTTCTCGCCGGCCAAGCAGCCGGCTGCAGCGGCTCGGGCTCGTGGGTCGTGCGCCAGGCCTCCTCGACCGAGGTCCCGGACACCACCTCGGGCTTCCGCGCCTACAACCGCGAGGCGGCGCTGCAGATGCAGGTCGTCTCGAAGTTCACCTACACGCTGGAGACGATCATCCAGGCCGGGCAAGCTGCTGGTCGCGCTCGACCACGTCCCGGTCCGCACCAACCCCAAGACGCGCGAGTCGCGGCTGTTCCCGTCGATGTCGGCCTACGTCCGCCGCAACGGCCTCTCGATCTTCCGGATCTACTCCCAGTACGAGCCGCTGAGGGTGTTCTGGGGCGGCGCGCTGGTCATGGGCGTGGCCGGCGCTGGCGCTGTTCGTCCGCTTCCTGATCGACTTTCATCGAGCGACCCGCGGCACGCGCCGGCCACATCCAGTCGCTGATCGCTCGGCGCGGTGCTGTTCAACGCGGCGATGCTGCTCGGCGCGCTCGGCGTGATCGGCGACCTGCTCGCCGCGCAGCGGACGCTGTCGCAGCGGACGTTCGAGCGCGTGCGGCGGATCGAGCTCCAGCTCGGGTCGAGCCGTCGCACTACGAGCCCGGGCGCGCCGCGCGCCGCAGGCGCGGACCCCGCCGGCCGGCGATCGCGAGGCGCTCGAGGTATGAGCGCAGCGCCGAGCTGGGCGCCGTCGGCGCCGGACGTCCCGACCGGCAACACGTTCGACAAGTACGGCTCGACCAACCCGGTCGTCCGCCGGCTGATGGCCGGCTTCGAGCGGACGCTCGACGAGCTGTTCGCGCGGCCGCGCCGGAGTCGGTGCTCGACGTCGGCTGCGGCGAGGGCGTGCTCACCGAGCACTGGGCGCGGCGCCTCGGCGATCGGCCGCGTCGTCGGGATCGATCTCGAGGACCCCAAGCTCGAGGCCGAGTGGGCGACGCGCGCGGCGGCCGAACCTCGAGTTTCGAGGCGATGGCGGTCGAGCGCTGCCGTTCGCCGACGGCGAGTTCGACCTGGTCGCCGCGACCGAGGTGCTCGAGCACGTCGACCGACCCCGAGCGCGGCGCTCGCCGAGATGGCCCGCGTCGCGCGGCGGTCAGCTGCTCGTGTCGGTGCCGCGCGAGCCGCTGTGGCGGGCGCTGAACGTCGCCCGCGGCGCCTATCTGCGGGAGCTGGGCAACACGCCCGGGCCACCTCAACCACTGGTCCGGCGCGGCGTTCGTCGCGGATGCTCGGCGCGCCACGGCGAGGTCGTCGAGACCCGCTCGCCGTTCCCGTGGACGATGCTGCTCGTCGAGTCCGCATGACTGACACGATCGCCACCGCCGGCTCACGGCGACGGGTCGGCCGAGCCGCCAGCCCGCCGACGAGGGCTTCGCGTCGGGCGCGCGCATCCTGTCGATCGGGATCGCCTCGACCGGGATCTTCACGTTCGCCTACCTGGCGACCGCCAGCCACGTGCTCGTCGAAGGCCGACTACAGCCGCATCTCGCTCTGCTGGGCGATCATGTTCGTGATCCTGTCGGTGATCTACCGGCCGATCGAGCAGCTGCTCTCGCGCACGATCGCCGACCGCCGCGCGCGGGGCGCTGCACGGCCACATCGCTGCGGATCGCCGGCGATCGATCCAGGCGTCGGCTTCGCGCTGCTGTTCCTGATCGTGGCGCTGGCGCTGCAGTCCGATGATCGAGCACGACCTGTTCAACGGCTCCAGCGCGCTGTACTGGATCCTGGTCGTCGGCGTGCTCGCGTACGCGGCCAGCTACTTCGCGCGCGGCTGGCTGGCCGGCCACCAGCGCTTCGCGCTGTACGGCGGGCTCGTGTTCCTGGAGTCGACCTCGCGCTTCCTGTTCGCGCTCGCGGTCGCGGTCGGGATCGGCTCCGGGATCGGCGGCGGTCGGCCTCGGGCATGGCGGTGGCGCCGTTCGCGTCGCTGTGCGTGATCCCGTTCGCCTTCACCCGCGTCAGGCTGCGCGCACCGGCCGGGATCGCAGGTCGCCGACGCCGCCCGCGAGGGCCCGGCGCACGGCGCAGGTCGAGGAGGCGACGACCGACCTGTCGCTGCGCGCGGCGACCGGGTTCGCGGTCGCGGTCGTCGGCGATCATGCTCGTCCGAGCAGACGCTGATGAACGCCGGCGTGCTGATCGTCGCCGCCAGCGCCGGCGCGCTCGCACTGACGACGCGGGCTGACCGGGTTCGTGTTCAACGTGCTGCTGATCGTGCGCGCGCCGCTACAGCTGTTCCAGGCGATCCAGACCTCGATCCTCCCGCACCTCGCCGGGCTCGAGGCGACGCGAGAGCGCGGTCGAGTTCCACCGCGCGATCCGGGTCACGATCCTCGCGATCGCCGCCTTCGCGGCGGCGGTGGCGCTCGGCCTGCTGCTCGATCGGGCCGCCGGTGATGACCGCGCTGCTCGGGCCGACAAGGGCTTCGCACTACCACCGGCTGGGGCTGGCGCTGGTCGGGATCGGGATGGGCCTTCACCTCGTCTCCGGCACGTTCAACCAGGCGGCGCTCGCCCGCGGCCGCGCACCGGGCGGCCGCCGGCTGCTGGCTGATCGCCGCGGCCCTGTTCGTCGTGTTCGTCGCCGCCCACGTGATCGGCAACGAGGTCACCCGCGTCGAGGTCGGCTACTTCGGCGCCACCGCCGTGCTGTGCGCATGCTGACCTTCCTGCTACCGCCTCGGCCCGCTGCCCTCTCAGGCCGCGCCGGTGGCGGCCGCGAGCGCCTGAGTACTCGCCGGCCGGATCGGCCGATCCGAACACCGCCGATCCGGCGACGAGCAGCGTCGCGCCGGCGTCCGCGCAGGCCTTCGCGGTGTCCCGGTGGACGCCGCCGTCGACCTCGAGCACGACCTGCTCCGGCAGCTGGCGCACGCATCCGCTCGAGCTTGTCCAGCGAGCCGGCGATGAACCTCTGCCCACCCCAGCCCGGGTCGACGCTCATGCACAGCGCCACGTCGAGCGTCTCGGGCGCAACCTCGTCGAGCGCCCCGGCAGGCGTCGCCGGGGAGATCGCCGCGCCCGCCCCGCAGCCGGCCTCGCGGATCGCGGCCAGCGTGTAGTGCACGTGCGGAGTCGATTCGACGTGGATCGTGATCGAGTCGGCGCCCGCCTTCGCGAACTCGCCGATCTGGCGCTCGGGCCGCTCGATCATCAGGTGCACGTCGAGCACGGCGCCCGCGGCGTGGACCCGGTCCGCGAGCGCGGACACGATCAGCGGCCCGACCGTGATCGGCGGCACGAAGTGACCGTCCATCACGTCGACGTGGATCACACGCGCGCCCGCTGCGATCACCTCATCGACCTGCGAGCCGAGCTGCGCGAAGTCGGCCGACAGGATCGAGGGCGCGACCCGCCGCTCGCGCATCACCTGCGGAATGCACGCACTAAACCGCCCGCAGCATGCTGCCGTGGCAGTGGTTGCAGGCCACGATCGCGGTGCTCGACATCCGCACGATCGTCGAGTGCTCGCCGCAGTTCGGGCACACCGACACGAGCTCGAACCGCTGCAGGCAGTACACGCAGCGGTATCGCCCCGGCGTAGCGGTCGGCCGCAGCCACGGCTCCCCGCAGTTCGGACACTCCGGCCCCAGCTTGATCGGCGCGTCGCTCACCCGCCTAAGCGTAACCGGGGCGCGGGCGGAGCCCGGGCGCGCGGGCCGCAGGCGTAGAGTGTGACCATGGCCCGCGCGCCATCGAGGGACCACGGCGACGACGAACCGCGCCGGCTCAGCGCGCCCCAACACCACGCCGCCGGCATCCCGGGCGTCGCCGCCGCAATGCGGCACGGGCTCCGCGAGATGGGCGCCGTCCGCACCGCCGAGACGCTGCTCCGGCTCAACCAGCGGGACGGCTTCGACTGCCCGGGCTGCGCCTGGCCAGACCCCGAGCACCGACACCACGCCGAGTTCTGCGAGAACGGCGCCAAGGCTGTCGCCGAGGAGGCGACCCTGCTGCGCGCCGGCCCCGAGCTGTTCGCTCAGTACAGCGTGGAGCAGCTCGCAGCTCACTCGGACTACTGGATCGGCAAGCGGGGCCGGCTCACGCACCCGATGCACCTGGCGCCGGGCGGCACCCACTACCGCCCGATCGGCTGGGACGACGCGTACGACCTGATCGCCAGATCGCTCGGGGAGCTGAGCTCGCCGGACGAGGCGATCTTCTACACGAGCGGCCGCACCAGCAACGAGGCGGCGTTCGTGTACCAGGCGTTCGTACGCGCCTGCGGGACGAACAACCTGCCCGACTGCTCCAACATGTGCCACGAGTCGAGCGGGACCGCCCTGACGCAGACGATCGGGATCGGCAAGGGCAGCGTCTCGCTGGAGGACATCGAGCACGCCGACCTGCTGATCGTCGTCGGCCAGAACCCCGGCACGAACCACCCGCGGATGCTGATCGCGCTCGAGCAGGCCAAGCATGCGGGCGCGACGATCGTCAGTATCAACCCCCTCCCGGAAGCGGGATTGACGCGGTTCCTGAACCCGCAGAAACCGCGCGGGGTGCTCGGGCTGGGCACCAAGCTCGCCGACATGCACCTGCACATCCGCGTCAACGGCGACCTGGCGCTGTTCCAGACCGTGAACCGGAAGCTGATCGAGCACGGCGCGATCGACCGGGACTTCATCGAGGGCCACTGCGACGGCTTCGACGAGTTGAAGGGGCACCTGGCCGAGCTCGACGCCGGCGCCGTCGCTCACGCCACCGGGCTGAGCCCGTCGGACATCGATGCCTTCACCGTCCTGTGCGAGCGCTCGGAGCGCACGATCGTGTGCTGGGCGATGGGCCTGACCCAGCACAAGAACTCCGTCGCGACGATCCGCGAGGTGATGAACTTCCTGCTGCTCCGCGGCAACATCGGCAGGCCCGGCGCCGGCGCCTGTCCGGTCCGCGGCCACTCGAACGTGCAGGGCGACCGGACGATGGGCATCTTCGAACGTCCGACCGAGGCGTTCCTCGATCGGATGCAGGAGGCGCTCGGATTCCAGATGCCGCGCAAGCACGGAGTCGATGTCGTCGAGGCGATCCGCGCGATGCGCGACGGCCACGCGCACGTGTTCATGGCGATGGGCGGCAACTTCCTGTCGGCGACCCCCGACACCGAGGTCACGGCGGCGGCGCTCCGCGGCTGCCGCCTGACGGTGCACGTGGCCACCAAGCCCAACCGTTCGCACCTCGTCTGCGGCCGCGAGGCTCTGATCCTGCCGACGCTCGGCCGCACCGAGCGGGACGTCCGGGGCGGCCGCGAGCAGCGGGTCACGGTCGAGGACTCGATGAGCGCGGTCCACGCATCGCGTGGCCGGCTCGAGCCCGCGTCGCCCGAGTTGCGCTCGGAGGTTGCGATCGTCTGCGAGCTGGCTCGGCGGGTGCTCGGCGACCGGGTACCGGTGGCGTGGGCAGAGCTCGCCGACGACTACGACTCGATCCGCGACCTGATCGAGCGCGCGATCCCGGGGTTCGATGACTTCAATGCGCGGCTCGATGAGGGCTTCGTCCTCCCACACCCCCCACGCGACGGACGTGTGTTCAAGACGCCCAGCGGGCGCGCGCAGCTGACCGTCAACGCGCTCGAGGTGCTGGAGATCCCGCCCGGAGCCGCGATGCTTCAGACGATTCGCTCGCACGACCAGTACAACACGACGATCTACGGGCTGAACGACCGCTACCGGGGCATTCACGCCGGGCGGCGGGTGATCCTGGTCAATCCGGACGATCTCTCGGGCCTCGGCGTGGCGAACGGGGACACGGTCGATCTGATCGGGATCGCGCAGGACGGCGTTGAGCGCCGCGCGAACCGCTTCCGCGTCGTCTCCTACCCGACGTCGCGTGGCTGCGTCGCCGCGTACTACCCGGAGTGCAACCCGCTCGTGCCGCTCGACAGCGTCGCGCTCGAGAGCGGGACCCCGGCATCGAAGTCGGTGATCGTGCGGCTCGTGGCGCACGTCCCGGGGTCAGCCGGATCGGGTCGACCGGGCGATGAAGAACCCGTCGGTTCCGTCGCTGTCCGGCATTAGCTGCCGGGCTTCCGCGTCTCCGACGACCCCGGCGGACTCGGCCTCCGAGATCGTGCACACCGAGTAGACGAGCGTTCCGCCTGGCTTCAGCACGCCCTTCGCCGCCGCGACGATCTCGCGCTGCAGCGCCTGCAGCTCGGCGATCGAATCCGGGCCGGCCCGCCAGCGGATGTCAGGCCTCGATTGGAGCGTCCCGAGACCCGAGCACGGCGGATCGACGAGCACTCGGTCGAACGGGCCGTCCGGCGGACGCCGGGCGTCCCCCTCGATCACGTTCACGTTGCCGGCTCCCATCTGAGCGCACGTTCGCCTCAGCGCATCCGCGCGCCTGGCGTTGCTCTCGACCGCCACCACCTGACCGTCGTTCTGCATCAGCGCTGCGAGATGCGTCGTCTTCGCACCGGGCGCCGCGCACAGGTCGAGCACGCGCTCGCCCGGCTGGGGATCGAGCGTCCGGCCGACGACCATCGAACCACGCGACTGCGGCATCACAAGGCCAGTCTTGAACAGGTCAGAGCCATGGACGTCGTACGCCGCCTCGAGGATCAGCCCCTCGGGAAGCTCGTCCCCGGCGGAGCGCGCCGGAAGCTGCCGGGCGACCTGCTCGACGCTCGCCCGCAGCGTGTTCACCCGGATCGCGGCCTCGGCCGGCTCGTTGACGACTCCCAGCAGCGAGCGCGTCCGCTGCGCCCCCAGCTCCCGCCACCACATCTGGGCGAGCCACTCGGGCACCGAGTGCTTGATCGAGGCCGCCTCGGGCGTGTCGTCGCCGAGAGCTTGCACCAGCGCCCTCCCCTCTCTGGTCGCCCGCCGCAGCACGGCGTTGACGAGTTGCGCGCCGCCGCGGGCGTGTTGCTTGCACAGCTCCACCGACTCGTTCACGGCCGCGTGCGCGCCGATCCCGTCGAGGAACAGCAGCTGGTAGAGCCCCAGCCTGATCGCCGCGAGCACCGGCGCGTCGAGCTTTGCCGGCGGGCGGCTCGAGAACGTGGCCGTGACGTGATCGAGCGTGCGGGCGCGCTGCACGGTGCCGTACGCGAGCCGCGTCGCGAGCGCGCGGTCGCGCGGATCGAGTCCGCGCGCCTCGGCGGTCAGCGCCCGGTCCGCGTAGGCGCCCTGCTCGAACACCCTGCGGATCACCGTGTACGCGCACTGGCGTGCGGGTGAAATGCCACTCAACGGCGGTGCCCGCGGACGTAGTCCTCGCCGGACATCTCGCGCCTGCCGGCGGGCTTCACCGTGATCAGCTCGAGCGCGCCGTCGGCGCACCCGAGCACCGGCACCGGTCCATTGAGGTCGAGCACGCCATTCGGTGGGCCGGCGTCGATCGCGCGAGCGCTGCTGACGCCGAGCAGCTCGCCGTCATCGAGGGCGACGTGCGCGCCGATGTGGGGCGTCAGCGCTCTGACAATGCGCGCGAGCTCGATCGCCGGCCGGCCGGGGTCCAGCATCCGGTCCTCGGAGCCGATCTTCTCGGCGTAGGTCGCTCGAGAGTCGTCCTGCTCCGCGAACGGCGGCCGCTCGGTGAGCGCGCGGACGAGCAGGTCTCCTCCGAGCCGCTCCAGTCTGGCCGCGAGCGTGCCGTACGTGTCGTCCGGCTCGATCGCGAGCGACTCCTGCAGGCACACCGGCCCGCTGTCGAGCCCCGCCGTGACCCGCATGATCGAGACGCCGGTCCGCTCGTCGCCGGCCATGATCGCGCGCTCGACCGGGGCCGCCCCGCGCCAGCGCGGCAGCAGCGATGGGTGCACGTTGAGCATCTCGAACTCCGACAGCAGCGGCTCCTTGATCAGCGCCCCGAACGCGCACACGCACACGGCCTCCGGGGCTGCGGCTGCGATCCGCTCGCGCACGGCCGCGTCGTTGACCGAGTCCGGCTGGTAGACGTCGATCCCGAGCCCCTTGGCCGCTTCGGCCACGGGCGGCGCGGTCAGCTTGCGGCCACGCCCGCGTGGGCGATCGGGGCGGGTGACGACGAGCGACGGGCGATGCTCGGAGGGCGCGAGCGTGCGAAGCACGGCGGCGGCGAACTCCGAGGTGCCGAGGTAGACCGTGCTCAAGCCGGCGCGAGCGCCTCGCGCAGCGTCCGCATCGCCTCTTTGCGCTGGTCGCGGCTCGTGCGATCGAGGATCAGGACCCCATCGAGATGGTCGAGCTCATGCTGGATCACGCGCGACTCGAGCCCCGTCGCCTCGATCGTGATCGGCTCGCCGTACTCGTCCAGCGCTCTGATTCGGACGTGGATCGGGCGCTCGACGTCTACCGCGACCGACGGAAGGCTGAGGCAGCCCTCCTCCGCGATCTCCTCATCCGATCCGCGCCACTCGATCTCCGGGTTCACCAGCGCGATCACCGGCGAGTCCGGCTGCACCCGGTAGACGAGCAGGCGGTGAAGCACGCCGAGCTGCGTGGCGGCGAGGCCGAGGCCGATCGCGTCGATCATCAGCTCGCCCATCCGCTTGACCTCGTCGCGCAGTGCGTCGTCGAACTGGGCCACCGGCGCGGCCTTCGTCTTCAGCACCGGGTCGCCGAACTTGCGCACGTGCGACAGCGCCGCGGCGCGGCGCGCCGCGGTCTCGCGCTCCTCGCGCTCCTGCTCTTCCTCTTCGGATACAGCCATACCCTGAGTTTATTTAGGCCGCTCGCCTTCGGCCGACCGCGAGCAGTCCGAGCAGGTCGTCGATCGCGCCGGTGCGCTCGTACTCCCAGCGGAAGTCGCTGACCCTGAGGATGCTCATCTGGTGGGTCTGGACCCAGATGTCCTTGGCGTTGTCACGGTCGCGGTCCTCGAGCGCGCGGTGGTATGGCCGGCCGTCGAGCTCCAGGACGACGCGTTCATCGGGCCAGTGGCAGTCGAACTCGTACGGCCCCATGTGCACGTTCTTGTCATACGCCGGGATCCGCGGGTCGGTCGCTGCGTAGCGATCGAACGAGCACTCCAGCTCTGACTTGCGGTCAGGGCCCGGCCGGTAGCGGGCATAGACGTCCTTGAGCTTCCCGATCCCGGGGCGGCGCCGGTGGCGCTCGAGCCCCTCCTCCATCGACGCGAAGTTCAACACGCCCTTGCGGACCGCCTCCTCGATCAGTCGCAGCAGCTCCTGCGGGGTCTCCTTCGGTGCTCGATCGATCAGGGCTCTCCCGACGCTCGAGACCCTCAGGCCGCGGCGGGTCTGCACCTCGCTGCGGTGCGGCTGCTTGCTCGTGCGATGCACGCTCAGACGCTTGTGCTTCGGCGTGCGCTTCGCCACCACCGTCACCTCGATCGCCTTCAGATTCATCGGCCGCAAGCCGGCATCCGCGAGCGCCGTCCGGCCCGACAGAAATGCGGTATCGCCGCAGGCCATCAGCGCTGCTCGTAGCTCGCCTTTGACAAACCACCCCTTTTCCAGGCTATTTGTGTCAAAACTGTGCCAATCCGCGGCGCTACTGAGGGTCCACGTCGACTGAGACGTTGACCCCTTTGAACCGTCGCCCCCGAGCGAACGCGTCGACGGCGCCGGCGATCGCCGCAACCGCCGGAGCACGTTCGAAAGCCTTGACGACGATCTGCTGGCGCGCGCGTCCGCGCAGGGCGAACAACGGCGCCGGCCCGAGGACCGCCGCAGACGGCGGATCGAGCGACGAGCGCAGGTCCCGTGCAGCGGCAGCCGCGGCGGCGGCGTCCGGTGAGGAGCACATGATCCGGATGATCGAGGAGAAGGGCGGGTAGCCGAGCGCCTCGCGGCGCCCAAGCTCGTCGGCGATGAACCCGCTCGAATCGTGTCGCGCCGCGAAGCCGATCGAGCGCGCGTCCGGTGCGATCGTCTGCACAAGCACCCGTCCCCCCGGTCCCCGCGCCCCGCCCGTCCGGCGAGCTGCGTGACCAACGCGAAGGTCCGCTCCTCGGCCCGGAAGTCCGGGAACCGGAGCGTCTGGTCTGCATCAAGCACCACGCCGAGCACCACCTCCGGGAAGTCGTGGCCCTTGGCGACCATCTGCGTGCCCACGAGCACACCGGCCGGCGCGCCGTCGAACGTCGACAGCACCGCGGCGCCACCGCCCGCCGTGTCCGCATCCAGGCGGAACACCGGAAAGCCCGGGCCGCCGAGCGCTTCGCGCAGCTCGTGCTCCATCCGCTCGGTTCCGGCGCCGTGGCGCGCGACGGTGTTCGACCCGCACGACACGCAGCGCGACGGGACACTCGCGCGATGGCCGCAGTGGTGGCACGCGACCGCCCCCTCGCGCCGATGCAGCACGAGCGCCACCTCGCAGTTCGGGCACATCCAGACATGACCACAGGTACGGCAGGACAGGAAGTTCGACCAACCGCGGCGGTTCAGCAGCACGATCGCCTTGCCGCCCGCACGCCTCACCTCGGCCAGAGCTGCTCGCGTTTCGGGGTGCAGCGGATGATGCGAATCCCGCATGTCCAGCACCTCCACCGGGGGCAGCGGCCGGCCGTCGACCCGCTCGGGCAACGACAGCCTCGAGTAAGCCGACCAGCTCTCGGGGCGCGGCGTGGCGCTGCCGGCGAGCAGCAGCGCGCCGTGCGCCCGCGCGCGCTCCTCCGCCACCGCCCGCGCGTCGTAGCGCGGATCACCCTCGTGCTTGTACGAGCTCTCGTGCTCCTCGTCGATCACGATCAGGCCGATATCCGAGAGCGGCGCGAACACCGCGGACCGCGGCCCGACGCAGACCCGCGCCGAGCCGTCGCGCAACCGCTGCCATTCGTCGAATCGCTCGCCGGCGCTGAGCCCCGAATGCAGCACGGCGATCACGTCGCCGAAGCGCGCCGCGAACCGGTGCACCGCCTGCGGCGTCAGCGCGATCTCCGGGACCAGCACGATCGCGCTGCGTCCGCGTGCGAGCGTGTCGGCGACCGCCCGCAGGTACACCTCGGTCTTGCCCGATCCGGTGACGCCGTGGATCAGGAACCGCTCACCGGTCCGGAGCGCAGCGAGCACCTGCTCCTGATCGGCCGTCAGGCCCGGCGCCTGCGCCGGAGCAGAGCCCACCGCGTGGCGCGCCGGGACCCGCCGCGCGCCGTCGAGCGACATCGAGACCAGCCCCCGTCCCTCCAGGCGCCGCAGCGCCGGCGTCCCGAGCTCCGCGGCGATCGCCGGCCCCTCGACCAGTGCGGTCAGCAGCGCGCGCTGGCGGTCGTTGAGCGGGACCTGAGAGGCGCCATTCAGGGCCTCCCGCCCCAGGCGTGTGAGCGAGGCGACGAGCCGCTCACGTGCACGCACTCCCGAGCTCGTCCCCGGGGGGAGTACGAGCCCGAGCGCGCGCGCCGGCGTCGAGCAGTACTCCCGCGCCATCCACAGTGCGAGGTCGACCAGATCCGCCGGCACCCCCGAGCCGACCACGGCCTCGGGAGAAGCGAGACGCTCGATCGGCAGCTCACTCGAGTCCGCGACGCCGACGACCACGGCGAGCGTCGACCGGCCTGAGAAGGGCACGCGCAGCAACGTCCCGACCGACACCGTCTCACCCTCGGGCAGCAGATAATCGAACGGCCCGCGAAAGGCGCGGGTCCGGGTCAGGGGCTCCACGCGGGCGATCACGCAATCGAATGTAGAGCGCCCCAAGGCGGCCGCGGACGGCGCTAGGCTGCGAGCCGTGGATTCGCACACCGTCGAGGAAACGTTCTTCCACGGCCACCCCTCCTGGCGATCGATCCTCGACTTCTACTTCAAGGGCATCGTGACGATCGTGGTTGCCGGCGCGCTCGCCGGACTGATCACCGACGTCTCGGGCAAGGACGTGAGCATTCCGATCGTGGCCGCGGTGGTCGCCGTCGGGCTCGCGCTGATGCTGCTGGCCGGATTCATCAGGCGCCTCCGGACGACCTACACGATCTCCAGCCGAGCGCTGACGATCCACATCGGGATCATGTCCCGGGAGCTGCACGAGTGTCGCCTGGAACGCGTGCAGAACGTCAACGCGACCCAGTCGATCCTCGAGCGGGCGCTCGCAATCGGCACGGTCGACTTCGATACGGCCGGGAGCTCGGAGTTCGACTTCAAGTTCCGCGGCGTCGAGCACCCGCAGGACATCGTGCGCACGGTCGATCGCGCGCTGCAGAAGCTACAGCAGCCCCAGTCCCACACCGGGCCGCCCGCACACGGGGTGTAGCGCCCGTCCGCTACGCGGTCGCGGCGACGCCGTCGAGCCCGGCCGCGGCGCGCAGCGCATCGGCCTTGTCGGTCCGCTCCCACGTGAAGTCGTGGTCGTCGCGGCCGAAGTGGCCGTAGGCGGCGGTCTTCTGGTAGATCGGGCGGTGAAGCCGCAGGTAGTCGCGGAACGCACCGGGACGCAGATCGAAGTGCTCGTGGATCAGCTCGAGGATCTTCGCGCGCCCGATCTTCTCGGTGCCGAACGTGTCGACCATCACCGACACCGGGTGCGCGACGCCGATCGCGTACGCGACCTGGACCTCGGCGCGGTCGGCCAGTCCGGCCGCGACCACGTTCTTGGCCACGTACCGGGCCGCGTACGCGGCGGAACGGTCGACCTTCGAGGGGTCCTTGCCGCTGAACGCGCCGCCGCCGTGGCGGGCCATGCCGCCGTAGGTGTCGACGATGATCTTGCGCCCGGTCAGCCCGCAGTCGCCCATCGGGCCGCCGATCACGAACCGGCCGGTGGGGTTGACCAGAAGACTGCGGCGGAGCTTGCCGCTGTCGTACAAATCGGCCGGCAGAACGGGCACGATCACGTGCTCCCAGAGGTCGTCCTTGATCAGCGACTCGGCGCCGTCCTTGTGCTGGGTCGAGATCAGGATCTTCTCGATCTCGACCGGCTTGCCGTCGATGTAGCGGACGGTGACCTGCGTCTTTCCGTCGGGCCGCAGGTAGTTCACGATCTCCGCCTTGCGGACGTCGGCGAGCCGCTTTGCGAGCTTGTGCGCGAGCGCGATCGGCATCGGCATCATCTCGTCGGTCTCGTTGCTGGCGTACCCGAACATCATCCCCTGGTCGCCCGCGCCCGCGACGTCGAGCTCATCGTCGTCGCCGGGATCGGTGCGCGCCTCGTAGGCCTGGTTCACGCCCTGAGCGATGTCAGGGGACTGCTTGTCGATCGCGTTGATCACCGCGCACGTGTGGCAGTCGAACCCGTACTCGGCGTTGTCGTAACCGATTCGCTTGATGGTCGAGCGCGCAATGTCCTGGATGTCCACGTACGTCGTGGTCGTGATCTCGCCCGAGACCACCACCAGCCCCGTGTTCACGAGCGTCTCGCACGCGACGCGGCCGAAGGGGTCCTCGCGCAGCACGGCGTCGAGCACGCCGTCGGAGATCTGGTCGGCGATCTTGTCCGGGTGCCCCTCCGTGACTGACTCGGACGTGAACAGGTACTCGTTGTCGGAAAGCGTGGTCATGGGATCTGGAGTGTCAGCTCCGCGGTCGAATCTGTCTCCCCGCTCGTCGAGGACAGTCCGACTGCGCCGATCCTGCGAAGGTCGGCTCGCAGCGCGTCGAACCGCGCGCCGCTTATCAGTCCTGTCTGCTCGGCGAGGCTGAGGAGCTGGCTGAAGTTGAGAAAGAGTAGCGAGGTGACCTCCGATGGGCGTCCGGCAAGGGCCGCCACGTAGGCCGGGTCCTGCGAGAGCGTGTGCGTGCGTGAGGCGACGGCCGCGATCCCGGAGAGGCTTGTGGAGATCACGACGAGCCCCCGGAACACCGCGTAGTCGAGCTCCAGGCCCGAGGCGAGCGGGAGCTGATGGGCGGTCACCCCATCCACCGACCGGGCCGTGAACGCCGGCACGACGCCGCTCGAGTTCGAATCGCTCGCGAGCAGCTGCGAGAGCGGCACCTCGACCGCCGCCAGATCGGTGCGGGCGCCGGCCATGTCCCGCACCCGGGAGACGATCACGAGCGCCGAGGGGTGGCCGGGGGCCGGCGAGATCGCGATCGCGCTCTCGCCCGAGAACAGCGACTCGAGCCCGGCGACGTCGACCCCCTGTGCCCGGAGCGCCGAGCCGAGCCGGCTCAGCAGCGGACCGATCGCGCCGCCGACGCCGCCGGTCGAGCCGGCCGACAGCACCCGCGGTGCGACCCGCAGCAGGTCCGGGACGTCCAGCGCGAGCGTCGAGCCCGCGGGCAACTCACCCTCCAGTGTGGGTGAGAACTCGCGGGCCGGCCGGCCCTCGATCGCCGCAAGCTGCGGGTCGAACGCCCGGTCGATCTGGATCCGCGCGCCCGGCGGCGCGGCCGAGACCGAGACGCTGACGCCGCTCAGCGCCGGGCTGTACAGCAGCACGCCGAGAGCGCCGGCGAGCCCGCCCTGGTCGATCAGCAGGCGTCGCACGCCGACCGCCGAGGCGTAGGCGTCGAGCACCCGGCCGGCGGGCTCGGCCGCGGCCGCCTGCCGGTAGGCGGAGTCGGCCGCCAGCGAGCCGCTGTGGCCGGCGGTGACGTCGAGCGCGGCCTGCACGCTCGGGCGCGACCCGAATACGAGGTAGTGGCTGGCGAACGCCAGCGCTGCGCCGCGACGCGCGTAAAGCTGCGCGCCCCGGTACGTCCCCACCGTGCGGGCGCCGATCTGCCCGAGGAACGCCTGCGCCCGGGCACGCCGGGCGACGTCGAGCACGATCAGCGGCGCCGGGGCGCCGGTCCCGTTCTCGAGCAGCGCCACCGCGGCCTCGCGCCCGAGCCACGGCCGGATGTCGGAGGCGAACGAGAGCGGCCGATCCGGCGCGACCGCACGCTCCAGCGCAGCCGCCAGCAGCGGAAAGCCCGGGAATCTCTCCGCCAGCGCGAGCGCCCGCCGCACCGCCGGTCGCCCACCGTCGGTCGACAAATGCACGTACACCAGCGCGTCCGCCGGGACGACCGCTGCCGCGCCCGTCGCGGGCGCCGGCCCGCCGGAAGATCCGCCGCCGCCGGCCAGTGCGACCGCGGCTGCGACCACGACCACCACCAGCGCGACCAGCGCCGCCACCGCGCGGCGCCTGCCGACCTCCGGGGCCGGCTGCTTCATGCGACCCGTCCGCGGGCCCTGACTGCGCGCTCGTTGCGCTCCACGAAGTCGATGATCACCGGGATCCCCTCGAGGTGGTAGCGCTCGCGCAGCCGGTTCTCGACGTAGTACGCGTAGTCGCGCGTGATCTTGGCGCGGGAGTTGACCTGGATCGAGAACCGCGGTGGCCGCTCCGCCGTCTGGCTCATGAACAGCAGCTTCAGCCGCTGGGGCGCCCCGCGCGCACCGCGGCCGCTGCCGGCCGGCGGCTGCCTCGCGGTGACGACGTCCGACAGGAAGCGGTTCAGCTGCGACGTCGGGATCCGGGTCGAGCGCCGGTCGGCCAGCGCGGTCGCCTCGACCAGCAGGCGCTCGACGTGCCGGCCGGTCTTCGCGCTCGCGGTCAGCACGCGCGGGCGCTGCCGCAGCTTCTTCTGGGCGCGGGCCCGCTCGTGCTCGAGGTCGATGTCGGCGAGGTCCCACTTGTTCAGCACCATCACGGTCGCACAGCCCGAGACCATCGCCAGCTCGGCGACACGGAAATCCTGTGATGTGATGCCGTCGGCGGCGTCGCAGACGACGAGCGCCACGTCGGCGCGCTCGGCCGCGCGCTGAGAGCGCAGCGAGGTGTAGTACTCGAGCGACTCGGCCACCTTGGACTGCCTTCGAAGTCCGGCGGTGTCCACGAGCACCAGCGAGCGGCCCTCGAACGTCAGCGGCAGGTCGATCGCGTCGCGCGTCGTGCCGGCGAGCGGCGAGACGATCACGCGCTCGGCGCCGAGGAAGCGGTTGACGAGCGAGGACTTGCCGACGTTCGGGCGTCCGATCACGGCGAGCCGCACGCGCTGATCGTCGCCCTCGTCCTCCTCGTCAGAAACCTCCGGGGCCATCTCGACGATCCGGTCGAGCAGGTCGCCCGTCCCGAGGCCGTGCGCGGCCGAGACCGCCACCGGCTCCCCGAGGCCGAGGCGGTGGAAGTCCGCCGCCAGCGGCAGATCGGCAGCGCCATCGACCTTGTTCGCTGCGACCACCACCGGCAGCGAGCCGCGGCGGAGCAGCTCCCCGACCTCGTGGTCGCCGGCACGCAGGCCCGCCTTGGCGTCCACCACCAGCACGACCGCGTCCGCATCCGCGAGCGCGGCGCGCGCCTGGTCCTGCACCTGCCGCGCCAGCTCGTCCGTGTCCTCGAGGTCGACGCCGCCGGTGTCGATCAGCGTCAACCGCCGGCCGTTCCAGTCCGTTTCGAGCTCCTTGCGGTCGCGGGTCACCCCTGCCTGCTCGTGCACGACGGCCTCCCGCGACTCGGTCAGCCGGTTCACGAGCGAGGACTTCCCGACATTCGGATAGCCGACGATTGCCACTTTCATCGCGAGGCGAGGTTAGACGGACGCCGGGGGGCGCGATCCGGCAAGATGGCGGCGATGGCCTTCGACGTCGGAGATCGGGTGCTCGCGCCTCAGAGCCGGCGGCGGCTCTCACCCGGCGCCACCGCCACCAAGCAGCCGCGGCGCGGCGTCATCGAGGACGTGCTGCGCGGCGACCCGAACCCGCGCTACCTGATCCGGTGGGACGAGGGGCCGGCCAGCATCTACGCGCCTCGGGATTCCGGGCTCCGGCTCGAGAGCGCGAGCTCCGCCACCTGACGCACGACCTCGTCGAGTGACAGCCCCGTCGTGTCCAGCACGACCGCGTCCGGCGCCGCGTGCAGCGGCGACAGCGCGCGGGTCGTGTCGCGCTCATCGCGCTTCGCCTGCTCGGCGAGGACGGCCGACTCGGCGGCTCCGAGCTCGGCGGCCCGCCGCCGCGCGCGCTCCTCCGGCGTGGCGTCCAGGAACACTTTCAACGCCGCGTCCGGCGCGACCACGGTGCCGATGTCCCGGCCCTCCGCCACCCAGTCGCCGACGACAGCAACCGGCGCTGCTCGGCGACCATCGCGGCGCGCACGGCCGGGTCGGCGGCGGCGCGGGATGCTGCCTCGGAGACCTCCGGCGTCCGGATCAGATCGCTGACGTCCTCGCCGTCGAGCATCACGCCGTCGGTCATGTCGATCTGCACCAGCGCGGCGATCTCGGCGGCGGGCACGCCGCGCCGCAGCGATGCGAGCGCGACCGATCGGTACATCGCGCCCGAGTCGAGATAGGTGAACCCGAGCTCGCGCGCCACGGCGCGAGCCACGCTCGACTTGCCGGCCCCGGCGGGACCGTCGATCGCGACCACCATCACGCCACCAAGCTCGCTAGATCCTCCGCGAAACCCGGGTACGAGACGGCCGCCGCGTCCATCCCGACCACCTCCACCCCGTCCTCGGACGCCAGCCCGGCGACGGCGCCGAGCAGCGCCAGCCGGTGGTCCCCGGCCGCATCGAGCACGCCGCCCCGCAACGAACCAGCGCCCTGCACGACGAACCCATCCTCGGTCGCCTCGATCGACGCCCCGAGCCCACGCAGCCCGTTGACGACGGTCGCGATCCGGTCGGACTCCTTCACCCGCAGCTCGCCGGCGCCGCGCACAACCGTCTCGCCCTCGGCAAAGCACCCGAGCAGCGCCACCAGCGGCAGCTCGTCGATCGCCAGCGGAACCTCGTCGGCCTCCACCGTCGTCCCCTCGATCGGTCCGAACGACACGTCGAGGTCAGCCACCGGCTCCTCTGCGGCGAACGACCCGGCGGGTTCAACCTCTCCGAGCACGATCGCTCCCATCCGCTCGAGGATCCGCAGGAACCCGGCGCGCGTCCAGTTGACGCCGACGCCCGCAGAGCACGATCCGCGAGCCACGAACGAGCACGCCGCCGCGATCAGGAACGCGGCGCGAGGACAGGTCCCCGGGGACGTCGACGCTTTCGAGCTCGAGCTCGTCCGTGTTCCCGACCGTGAACCGGATCATCCACCGTCCACCGCCCGCGCGACGGCGGCGCCCGAGCTCAGCAGCATCCGCTCGGTGTGATCGCGGCTCGGCACGCGCTCGATCACGGTGGTCCCGGCGGCCGCCAGCCCGGCCAGCAGCACGCACGACTTGACCTGCGCGCTCGCGACCGGCAGCTCGTACTCGATCCCCTTCAGGCGCGCGCCGTGGACGGTGAACGGCGGAAAGCGATCCTCGCGCGCCTCGACCACGGCCGCCCATCTGCGCGCAGCGGCGCGGCGATCCGGTCGACGGGGCGGCGCGCGGATCGAGTCGTCGCCGTCCAGCGTGAAGCTCATCCCCTGCTGGAACGCCAGCCAGCCCGGCAGCAGGCGCATCAGCGTGCCGGCGTTGCCGACGTCGATCGCGCTCCGGTCGCCGGCTGCGCACTCCGCAGCCCACAGCCGCGGATCGACCAGCTCCGAGCCGCGGCGCTCCTCGACGATCGCGCCGATCGCAGCGGACGGCGTGCAGCGTCGAGCCGGTGTCGGCGGCGTCGAGGTAGTTGCGGATCCGCACCGGCTCGGACGCCATCGCGCCGATCGATCGCGGCGCGGTGCGAGATCGACTTGTCGGCCGGCGGCGCGATGCGTGCCGCGCAGCGGCCCGCTCGGCGCAAAGCGCGCGTTCATGCGCCGCGCCACCGGGAAGCCCGAGCCGCGCCACCAGCTCCTCGGCTCGCTCGGCGGCATCCGCGCCCGCGATCCACAGCGCGACCACGCCCTCGCTCATGTCGGCGGCCGGATACAGCGCCATGTCGGTGATGTTCACCCCGGCGCGCCCGAGCTCGAGCGCGAGCTGCGCGACGACGCCCGGGCCGGTTGGGCACCGACGCGCGCAGCTCGAACACGGGCCCGCCGGCCAGCTGCGCCTCGAGCAGCCGCCGCCGGTCCTCGGCGGCGGCGTCGTTCCAGTCGCGTGACTGCAGCCGGCGTCGCCGGCGGCAGCGCATCGCGGACCGCCCGCAGGCGGGCGATCGTCGCCGTCGATCTCCGCGGTCAGCGCGTCGCGGTTGGAGAGGTAGATGTCGGTCCAGATCGCGCTCGGGGCGCCCGCGACGCGGGTCGCGTCGCGGAAGCTCGGGCCCGGTCGCCGGCAGTCGCTCGTCGCCGCCGGCGAGCGTCCCGGCCGCCTGGGACACGAGCACGTTCGCGAGCACGTGCGGCAGGTGCGAGACGGTCGCCAGGATCGCGGTCGTGGGTGTCGGCGTCGATCGCGGTCGGCCGCGCGCCGAGCCCGTGCAGGAGCCGGTGCAGGCGCTCGTAGAGGACGCCCGAGGTGCGTGCGGTCGGCGTCAGGTACCAGGTGGCGCCCTCGAACAGGTCGGCGCGCGCGTGTCCGACGCCCGCCGTCTCGGCGCCGGCCAGCGGATGGCCGCCGACGAACCGGGGGTCGTCGTGGGCGGCCACGACCGTCGCGCTTGGTCGAGCCGACGTCGGTGACGACGCAGTCGGACGGCGCGCCGGCGAGCGCCTCGGCCGACACGCCCGGGCAGCGACGCCGACCGGCACCGCGACGAACACGGCCTCGCGCGCCCGCCACCGCCTCGGCGACGTCGGCACAGGCGCGGTCGATGGCGCCGCGGGCGAGCGCGGCGTCGAGCGCCTCCGCCGAGGCGTCGTACCCGGCGCACGGTGGCGCCGGCCCGCTCGCGCGCGGCCAGCCCGATCGAGCCGCCGATCAGCCCGACGCCGAGGACCGCGACCAGCATGCCACGTCAGCACGGCCGCGCGGCGGTGCGCCGGACCGCCGCAGCGAGCGTTCGAGCACCTCGACGGTCGTGCTCCCAGCCGAGACAGCCGTCGGTGATCGACTGGCCGTAGACGAGCTGCGATGCGCGGCCTGGATCCTGGCGGCCGCCGACCAGGAACGACTCCAGCATCGACGCCGACGATCGCACGGTTGCCCGGCGGCGATCTGGGCGGCGACAGCGGCGGCGACGTGCGGCTGGCGCTCGGGATCCTTGCCGCTGTTGTCGTGGCTGAGGTCGATCATCACGCGCTCGGGCAGTCCGGCCGCCGCGCAGCAGCGACAGCGCAGCGGCGACCGACTCGCCGTCGTAGTTCGGCCGGCCGCGGCCACCGCGCAGGATGACGTGGCAGTCGCGATTGCCGCGGGTATGGAGGATCGCCGGCATGCCGTCGTCGTCGATGCCGGCGAACGCGTGGCTGGCGGCAGCGGCGCGCACCGCGTCGACCGCGACCTGGACGTTGCCGTCGGTGCGATTCTTGAACCCGACCGGCATCGACAGGCCCGAGCCGAGCTGGCGATGGATCTGGCTCTCGACCGTGCGGGCGCCGATCGCGCCCCAGCAGACCGCGTCCGAGATGTACTGCGGGATGATCGGGTCGAGGAACTCGCAGCCGACCGGCAGGCCGAGCGACAGCACCTCGAGCAGCAGCGTGCGCGCGCGTCCGCAGGCCCGCGTTCACGTCGCCGGAGCCGTCGAGATGCGGATCGTTGATCAGCCCCTTCCAGCCCGATCGTCGTGCGCGGCTTCTCGAAGTACACGCGCATCGCCACGCACAGGTCGCGGCGCAGCCGGATCGCGACCTGTCGCTCAGCCGCTCGGCGTACTCGCGCGTCGCATCGACGTCGTGGACGCTGCACGGCCCGACGACCACCAGCAGGCGGTCGTCGCTCCCGTCGAGGATCGCCGTGCACCTCGGCGCGCCCGCGCAGCAGCACGACCGCGTGCTCGTCCGACAGCGGCAGCTCCTCGAGCAGCTCGCGCGGGGCGATCAGCGGCACGAGCCGCTCGATCCGCTGGTCGCGGACGGCGTCGCGCCTGCGAGTGCGCGCGAGCTCCACGTACGGCACCGCCACCGGCTCGCTGCACAGCGCCTTGCCCGCCAGCGCAGCGGCCGCCTGGACCTGTCGAGGCTAGGCGGCGAAGTCGTCGCGCCGGCGAGCTGCTGCGGGCCGTCGCAGATCGCCTCCTCGGGATGCGGATGGACCTCGACGATGATCCCGTCGGCGCCGACCGCCGCCGCCGCCAGCGACATCGGCATCACCAGCTCGCGCCGGCCGGCGGCGTGGCTCGGATCGACGATCACCGGCAGCTGGGTCAGCTCCTTCAGGATCGGGCACGGCCATCAGGTCGAGCGTGAACGCGATAGCGCGGTCTCGAACGTCCGGATCCCGCGCTCGCACAGGATCACCGCCTCGTTGCCCTCGTTGAGCACGTACTCGGCGGCCATCAGCAGCTCCTCCAGCGTGCGCCGAGACCGCGCTTGATCAGCACCGGGCGGCCGGAGCGGCCGACCTCCGGACAGCAGCGTGTAGTTCTGCATGTTGCGCGCACCGATCTGGACCACGTCGGCGACCTCCAGCACGAGCTCCAGGTCGCGGACGTCCATCAGCTCGGTGACGATCGGCAAGCCCGGTCTCGCGCTTGACCTCGGCCAGCAGCCGCAGGCCGGCCGGCCCGAGGCCCCGGAACGCATACGGGGACGTCCGGGGCTTGTATGCGCCGGCGCGGAACATCGCCGCCCCCCCGGCGCGCACGAGCTCGGCGCATTCGAGCACCTGCTCGCGTGACTCGACCGTGCACGGGCCGGCGATCAGCGTGAACCGCCCACCGCCGATTCGCTGCCCTGCCACCTCCACCTCTGTCTGGTCCAAGCTCATGTCTGCTGCCTTTCTACGCCTTGAAAACTGTACGGAAGGGCGAGTGACGCCCACGGTGGGACTGATCACACGGCGCTCGGCTTCCGGGGTGAAAGCCCGCGACTCGTCGCGGGCGCGGAGTGCAGGGCCGAGCGCCTAGCTAAATCGCCAGGCGTAGAAGCGCGCGTACCAGCAGCAACCGGCGGTGCCGGCGGAGGCGAGACTCATGATGTCGCCGCGGTCGCTCATGCGCTCAGGCCGGGGTTGTACCACACGCGCCGCCCGGCGCAAAGCCGCGTGGCGCCTACAGCAGCTGGGCGAGCGCGGCCACGAAGCGCTCGTTCTCGGTGTCGGTGCCGACCGTCACCCGCAGCGCGCCGGGCTGCCCGAGCGAGGTGCCGGCGCGGACGAGCACGCCGCGCTCCACGAAGCCCGCGCGCGATCTCGGCCTCGGCCGCGGCCGGGTCCTCGGCCTCCGGGAGCGTCAGCCAGATGAAGTTCGCGTCCGATTCGGCGACCCACAGCCCCAGCGCGCGCACGCCGTCGACCATCTTCGCCGCGCTCGGCGAGCGTCAGCGCCACGCGCTGGTCGACCACGTCCTGGTGCCGAGCGCCTCGACCGCCGCCGCCTGAGCCGCCATGTTGAGATAGAACGGCTGGCGCAGCTGGTCGACGGCGGTGCGGAACTCGGGGGTGCCGCACAGCGCGTACCCGGCGCGGAGCCCGGCGAGCCCGTAGACCTTCGAGAACGTGCGCAGCAGCACCAGGTTCGGCCACCGGCGCAGCAGCTCGACCGAGGCGTAGGTGTCGCCGAGCGCCAGCGCGAACTCGCAATACGCCTCGTCCAGGATCACGCACACGCTGGCGTGGCACGCGCTCCAGGAACGCCTCCACGTCCTCCAGCGGCGAGCGACAGTGGAGGTGGGGTTGTTCGGGTTGCAGATCAGCACGAGCCGGGTGGCGACGGTCACCTCGGCGAGCATCGCCTCGAGGTCGTGGCGGGCGTCGCCGTCGAGCGGCACCTGGATCTCGCGCGCGCCGGTCGCGCCGCGAGCTGCGGGTAGACGCTGAACGCCGGCCACGCGTAGACGACCTCGGCGCCGGGCTCGAGCAGCGCCTCGCCGGCCGCGAGCAGCAGGTCGCAGGAGCCGTTTCCGAGCGCGATCCGCTCGGCGGGGACGCCGTAGCGCTCCGACAGCGCGCGGCGCAGCGGCGAGTACGACGGGTCGGGATACCGGTTGCTCTGCCCGATCACGCGCGGTCGCCGCCTCAACGACCTGCGCCAGCGGCCGGTAGGCGCACTCGTTGGAGGCGAGCATCGCCATGTCGACGCCGAGGTCGTACCCGGCGGCGACCGGGTAGCTCGGGATCCGCCGGATCCGCTCTGCGAACTCCAAGGCCATCGGGCCTATTGTGCCGCTTCGAGGTCGGCGCGCAGCGCGCGCGCGTCGCCGCAGATACACGTGGCGGGGGTGGTGGCCCTCGGGCGCGTAGTAGTGGACCAGCACGCGGATCACCCGCGGCAGCGAGCCCGGCACCGGCACCTCCCGCGCGCACAGCAGCGGCACGGCGTCGAGCCCGAGCGCCCGGGCGGCGACGGCCGGGAACTCGGCGTCGAGATCGTCCGTGAGCGTGAAGATGCAGCTCACCATCGCCTCGGCGCGAGGTCGTTGCGCTCCATCAGCTCGCGCATCAGCTCGTCGGTGGCCGACAGGATCGCGATCGGCCTCGTTCGCCGTCACGGTGTTCGCGCCGCGCAGGGCGTAGAGCCGCATGGCCGCGGAAGGCTAGCTGAGCGCGCTAGCGCTGGAGCTCGACCTGGCGCGAGAACGAAGCGGCGCCCGCCGGGCCAGACAGCGTGTCGACCCCGTGCTCGTTCAGCACCAGCTTCGTCCACGGCACGAACGTCGCGACCAGGAACACGGACATCACGAGCGCCGCGGCGCGAAGCCGCCGGCTGCGCCCGAGCGCCGCCAGCGGCAGCAGCCAGACCACGTACCACGGCACGAGCCAGGCGAGCGAGACGAGCAGTGCGAGCGTCGCCCAGCCGGCGCTCGAGAGCCAGTCCCGCCGGCGTACGAGCAGCCATACGACGACCAGGACGACGCACACGTCGGCGGCGTGCAGCAACCACGAGGCGCCGCCGCCGGCGCCGATCGCGTCGCCCACCAGGTTCGGGACGCTGTACGCGGTCAGCAGCGTGCTCTGAGTGGAGAGGTTCGGCAGCGAGGAGCCGAACAGCGCCACGCTCAGCGCGACGAGCGGGACGGCCGCGAGCGCCATGCCGAGCGCGAGGGACAGCCTGCGCCGCACGGTCGGCAGCGCCAGCAGCAGGAACGGCGCCAGCAGCACGGCGGTGAACTTGATCGCGACCGCCACGGCAAGCGCCGCGCCGGCGGCGCGATCGCGGCGGTGCAGCAGCAGCGCGATCGCCGCGAGCTCCGCATCGAGCATGAAGAAGTCGTTATGGAAGCCGCCGAGCGCCCAGATCAGGTAGATCGGGTTGAACGCGACGAACGCGACCACGGCCCGCGGATCGCGCCCGAGCGCCCTCGCGCAGCTCCAGCAGAGCGCCAGCAGCCCGAGGCTGCCGAGCACGGTCGCGAGCTTCACGAGCCAGTACGCGACGGGCAGGGGCAGCAGGCCGAGCGGGTAGCTCGCGGCTGTGAACAGCGGCCCGTACGGGCTCGTCAGGTTGTGCCAGGTGCTGAACCGGTAGACCGGGTCATGCGCCGCCTGCGCGACGACGTGCGTGTACGGGTTCAGCCCATGCAGGGCTCCCAGGCGGGCGTATCCGAGGTAGTTGAACACGTCCTCGAGCTGGAGCGGCGGGCTCAGCAGCAGGACCACGTGCAGCGCGACGATCGACACGATCACGACCCGAGTGCTGAGCGCGCTGACCGTGAGAAGCGCGACCGCGTACGCCAGCAGCATCGCCACCACGAGCAGGCTGAACCAGCCGACGGTCGTGGCGGGCGCGAGGCTGAGCGGCTTCAGCAGGCCATGCAGCGGACCGGCATCCCACGCCGGGAAGGACTGCTCGCTGCGCGGGA
Source organism: uncultured Solirubrobacterales bacterium (assembly GCA_963826895.1). Lineage (GTDB taxonomy): Bacteria > Actinomycetota > Thermoleophilia > Solirubrobacterales > Solirubrobacteraceae > Palsa-465. The sequence goes on along the minus strand of CAWGYJ010000003.1, from coordinate 229,442 downwards.
CGAGCGGCGTCGGGCCCGAGGCGGCGACCAGAACGACCGTCGCCGTGGCCGCCAGCAGACCGAGCACGGCGACCAGCCCGGCGGCCTGCCGCAGGTGGATCCGCGGGCGGTTGACGCTGATCCCGGCTGCGCGGGGCCGCAGCCGCGGAAGGGACAGCACAGCATCGGTGGCCGGCGAGTCGCGCATCGCAGTGAGGTTAAATGCCCGCACGTGAGCGTACTCACGCTTACCGAGCGGCGTCGCCGCCCTCGGACGGGAGCGATCCCGTTCTCGTGGTCAGAGCCGGCGACGCTCGCCGTGCTCGTGCTGACGGTGCTCGGGGCCGTGCTCCGCTTCTACCGGATCGGCCACCAGGGCTTCTGGTTCGACGAGGGCAACACGGCTCTCCTGATCCACCTGTCGGCGGGCAAGATGCTCGGGCTGATCCCGCAGACCGAGTCCACGCCGCCGCTGTACTACTGCATCGCCTGGGTGTGGGCCCGGATCTTCGGCTTCGGCGAGGCCGGCCTGCGATCGCTGTCCGCGCTGGCCGGGACGCTCGTCGTGCCGGTCGCCTACGGCGACCGGCGCGAAGCTGATCTCGCGCCGCGCCGGGGTCGATCGCGGCGGCGCTGACCGCCTGCAACCCGTTCCTCGTCTGGTACTCGCAGGAGGCGCGCTCCTACGAGCTGCTGGTGCTGCTGAGCGCGCTGTCGCTGCTGGCGTTCGCCTACGCCCGCGAGCGACCCGACGCCGCGCGCGCTCGCCGCCTGGGTGATCGCCTCGGCGCTCGCGCTGGCCACGCACTACTACGCGCTGCTGGTCGTCGTGCCGGAGGCGCGTGCGGGCTGCTGGACGATGCACCGGCGCGACCGAAGAGTGTGGATCGCGATGGCCGTCGTTGCGGCCGTGCGGGCTCGGCGCTGCTGCCGCTCGCGATCAGCCAGAACCAGACCGGCCGCGCGAGCTGGATCGCGCCGATCCCACTCGGCGCCGCGCCTGGCGACAGATCATCCCGCAGTTCCTCGTCGGCTACGGCGCACCGGGGCTGACCGCGCTCGAGCGCATCTCCGAGCTGCTGGCGCTGGCCGCGCTGGTGCTGCTGGCGCTGCGCTCGGACCGGATCGAGCGGCGGCGGGGCGCTGCTCGCCGGCGGCATCGCGATCGCCGGGCTCGTCATCAACCTGATGCTCGTCGGGGGCGGCATCGACGATCTGATCACGCGCAACGTGATCGCGCTGTGGGTGCCCGCCGCCGTCGTGCGTCGCGGGCGGTCTGGCGGCGTCGCGAGCGCGGGTCATCGGGCGTCCTGATCGCGCCCGCGCTGTGCGGGATCGGCGTGTTCGCCGTCGGCGCGGTCGCGTTCGACCGCAACCTCCAGCGTCCCGACTGGCGCGGCGTGGCGCGCGTGCTCGGGGCGCGGCCGGCGGCCCCGGGCAGCCGCGCGATCCTCGTCCAGCACTACAAGACACTGCTGCCGCTGTCGCTCTACATGCCAGGCCTGAAGTTCTGGCGCGGCCGCACCCGCAGCCGGTCAGCACCACCGAACTCGACATCGTCTCGATCGGGCGCCGCGGGTCCGCCTGTGCTGGTGCGGGGCCGCGTGCAACCTGACTCGCCTCGACGATGCAGGCGTCACTACCCGATGCCGAGGCTTCCGCGAGCTGTGGGTTCGCCACGCGTACCAGTTCACGATCATGCGCCTGAGTCGCCTCGCGCCCGGTGCGGCTCACGCAGGCCGAGATCGAGGCGATCGCTGACGACGACGACGCTGCGCCACGACGAGCTGCTGCTCCAGCGGCGTCGTGAGCGGCTCGCAGCTCGGCCGGCGTCAGCCGCCGGTACGCGCCCGGGCGCAGGTCGCCCAGCGTCAGCGGCCCGAACCGGACCCGCTGAAGCGATCTGACCGGGTGGCCGACCGCCTCGCACATCCGCTTGACCTGGCGCTTGCGGCCCTCGTGGATCGTCAGCTCGAGCGTGTCCGGCGCGACCCGCCGGACCCGCGCCGGCGCGGTCATGCCGTCCTCGAGCTCGCACGCCCGTCGCGCAGCGCTCGCAGCGCGCGGCCGCCCACCGGCGGGCGCGCCACGACCGCCCGGTAGGTCTTCGGCACCTCGAAGCTCGGATGCGTGAGCCGGTGCGCGAGCTCGCCGTCGTTGGTCAGCAGGATCAGCCCGGTGCTGTCGATGTCGAGGCGTCCGACCGGGTACAGCCGCAGCTCGCTCGGCACCAGCGAGACGACCGTCCGGCGGCCGCTGGGTGTCGCCGCGCGGTCGAGACGACGCCGGCCGGCTTGTTGAGCGCGTACACCACCCGCTCGGGCTCGCCGCGGACCGCCTGCCCGTCCACGGCGACGTCGTCGCCCTCGGCCACGTCGCGCGCCGGGTCGAGCACCGGCTCGCCGTCGACCGTCACCCGTCCCGCGCGGATGATCTCCTCGGCGGCGCGCCGCGACGCGACGCCGGCCGTGCGCCAGGTACTTCGCCGAGGCGCATCGGCTGCCACCATAGACAGCGTGGATCTTGACGCTGCTGCTCGGAGCGCTTGTCCGACCTCGGCGAGCCCGCCTATCGCGCCGGCCAGGTGTGGAGGTGGGCCGCCGCGCGGCGCCGCCGCCTATGACGAGATGACGAACCTGCCGCCCGGCTGCGCGCCGAGTTGGCCGAGCGGCGTGCCGTTCTCGACGCTCTGACGCTCGAGCGCGAGGCTCCGCGCACGCGACGGCACCGTCAAGGCGCTGCTTCGCCACCGCCGACGGGCGGCCGGTCGAGGCCGTGCTGATGCGCTACCGCGACGGCCGGCGCTCGCTGTGCCTGTCCTCGCAGTCGGGCTGCCCGCTGACGTGCACGTTCTGCGCCACCGGCCAGATGCGCTTCGGGCGCAACCTGACGGCCTCGGAGATCCTCGACCAGGCGCTCCACTTCCGCCGCGCAGAGAGCGTGTCGACCACGCGGTGTTCATGGGCATGGGCGAGCCGATGATGAACCTCGACGCCGTGCTGGAGGCGTGCGCGCGGCTGCCCGACATCGGGATCACGCCACCGCCGCACGGCGATCTCGACGGTCGGCTGGATCCCCGGGATCGAGCGGCTCGCGAACCAGGCCGATGCCGATCCGGCTCGCGCTGTCGCTGCACGCCGCCGACCCGGCGCTGCGCTCGCAGCTGATGCCGGTCAACGACCGCTATCCGCTGCCCGATGTGCTGGCCGCGTGCCGCGCGTACTACGAGCGCAAGCGGCGCATGGTGTTCGTCGAGTACGTGATGCTCGCCGGCGTCAATGACTCGCGTCGAGCAGGCGCGCCAGCTCGCGGACGTGCTCGATCCGAAGCTCTTCAAGGTCAACCTGATCCCGTACAACCCGACCGACTCGGTCTACGAGGGCTCGATCACCGAAGGCGATCGAGGCGTTCCGGGCCGAGCTCGAACGCCGCGGGATCGAGGCGACCGTACGCCTCACCCGCGGCCGCGAGATCGACGCCGCCTGCGGCCAGCTCGCCGCCCGCGCCGCCTGAGGCTCGCCGGCGACGGCGGCGCCGCGTATGCTCCCTACCGCACGGAAACGCCGACTTCTCGGGGGCAAAGATGCAGTCAGACGTGGTCGTATCGAGGCCAACCATCAATGGCGGTCTGCTCCTGCGCGGCGCCGGCACGCTGATCGCGGCGCTCGCCGGCCTGTGGCTCGCGACCGCCTTCGGCTCGCGGCCGGCGCCCGGCCCGCAGGCGGCGCAGGTCCGCCCGATCTCGAGCGCCGCACCGCTTTCGAGCCTGCCAATGGCGGCACAGGGGCCCGTGTCGGCGGCGCTCGGTCGCGCCGACGGCGCCTACTGGGTACACGGCCTGCGTGCTGTCAATCCGCTGAGCCGCCTGCGGATCCGCTTCGCCGCCGGCGCGGTCACGGTCGCCAGCGGCCGCGGCCACGTGCGGTTCGCGATTCCCGGTTTCGGCGCCCCGAGCGCCGATGCCAACCGAACCATCTACCACGGTGGCAACGTCACCGAGTCGTACGCCAACGGCCCGCTCGGACTCGAGCAGAGCTTCGTCGTCGAACACGGTTCGTCCGGCCGGATCACCATCCCGATGACGCTCAGCGGAAACCTGCGCGCATCGCTCGCCGGCGGCACGCTGCTCCTGACCGGCGCCGGCACGACGCTCCGCTACGACGGGCTGGTCGCGACCGACGCCCGCGGCCGCCCGCTGCCCGCGGCGATCCGCCTGAACGGGCGCCGGCTCGTGTTGAGCGTCGACGCGCGCCGGGCGGTCTACCCCGTGCGCATCGACCCGTTCGTCGCGTCCGGCAACCTGAACGAGACGAGCCCGCCGTTTGACCACTTCGGGTATTCCGTGGCCGTCTCCGGCTCGACGATCGCGGTCGGCGCCCCGGCGCGCCAGGTCGGGAGCAACGCGAGCCAGGGCGCGGTGTTCGTGTTCACGGAGCCCCGCACGGGCTGGGCCAGCTCCACTACGAGCAAGATGCTGACCGCCTCGGACGGGGCGACCAACAACGAGCTCGGATACACGGTCGCGACCAACGGGACCGCGATCGTCTCGGGTGCGAGTGGGAAGGGCGCGGCGTACGTGTTCGTCGAGCACAACGGCGCATGGCCTGCGACGCAGACGGCCGAAATGTCCGTGCCGACCGGCCTCGAGACCTACATCCCGGTCGCGATCTCTCCGGACGGCAAGACGGTCGCCGTCGGCGCCGAGAACGCGACCGTCGCGAGCAACGCCGACCAGGGCGAGGTCCTCGCGTTCACCGAACCGGCCGGCGGCTGGGGGACCGCTACGCCCGCCGTCGCCACGCTCACCGCCAAGGACGGCGGCGCCGGCAGCGCGCTGGGACTCGAGATCGCGGCGAACGACGACGCGATCGTGGCCGTGGGCCCGGTGACGCCGGTTTACGTGTTCACGAAGACGACCGCCTGGGCGACCGGGACGCAGACCGCCGAGCTCCAGGATGGGAATCCTCAGCAGGCCGGCAGCGGCGCGCTCGCGATCTCGCCCGACGGCAAGACCATCGTCATCAGCGCGCAGTACGCGAGCCCGCCCGAGGTATTCGTGTTCGCCGAGAACGGAACCAGCTGGGGCAACGAGAGCGCTCCGAGCGCGACCCTGACCGCGCACGGCGGGGCGATCGGCGACAACTTCGGCTTCGCGGTCGGCGCCTCGGACGACGCGATCGCGATCTCGGCGCCCGGGGAAACCGTCGGGACCACCCCGGCGATCGGGGCGGTCTACGTGTTCGACGAGCCCGTGGCCGGCTGGAGCGGCGACCTGACCCAGACCCAGGAGCTGACTCCGGCGACCACCACCGCTGGAGAGGTCGGATACTCGCTCGGCTTCGATGGCGCCACGATCGTCGCCGGTGCGGGTGGGCGTCAGCTCGGCGCGTGGCTGTTCACGAATCCGGCGGAGGGGGGCCCGACGGCACCACCGGTGGACACGGTCGTTCCGGGCGTCGGCGGTTCGGGGAAGGCCGGCGGGACGCTCTCGTGCTCGCAGGGCAGTTGGACGAACTCGCCGACCGGCTACACCTACCAGTGGTCGCGGGATGGCACCCCGATCGCCGGCGCCACCGGCAGCAGCTACAAGGTCCAGACGGGCGACGAGGGCCTCGAGATCACCTGCACCGTCACGGCCACCAACGCCAAGGGCCCCGGCAAGCCGGCCACGAGCATGGGCGTCAACATCCCGGTGCCGAAGGTCAAGAAGTGCCCCGCCGCGACCGGTAGCGTGTCCGGCACCGCGATCGGGCTCGCGCACCTCGGCATGACCCGCGCGCAGATCCTCCACGCCTACACCAAGAGCTCCACCCGCGGCGCGCAGGACAAGGAGTTCTTCTGCCTCACCCCGTACGGCCTGCGAGTCGGCCTCGCCTCGCAAAAGCTGGTCGGTGCGCTTCCGCACTCCGAGCAGACGGCGCTCAAGGATCGCGTCGTCTGGATCTCGACCGACAACGCCCGCTACGCCGTGCATGGCATCCGGGCCGGAGCGACGCTGACCGCGGCACAGCACGCGCTCCCGCACTCGTACTACTTCCGCCTCGGCGCGAACTACTGGTACCTCGCACCTGACGGCAAGGCCACCGCCGTCCTGAAGGTCCGCCACAACCTGGTGGAGGAGATCGGCATCGCCGACAAGCAGCTCACCGGCAGCCACAAGGCCGACCGCACGCTGATGGGCTCGTTCGAGTGAGCCAGGCCACCCGACGCGCCAACCCGGCCGGCATGAGAGGATCGCGCCCATGAAAGCGACCCTCATCGCGCTGATCGCGGCCGCGCTGCTCGCCACCCCGGCGGCCGCCGCCGGCGGCCCGCCGCTCCCCACCAACGACCCGTTCTACACCTACGCCGGCGCGACCCCGCCGGGCAGCATCGCGCCCGGAACGGTCCTCAAGCAGCGCCAGATCACGCTCGTCGACGCCAGCGCCTCGACGCCCGTAAAGGCGACGCAGGTCCTGTACCGGACGACGGGGCAGCTGGGACAGCCGACGGTGACCGTCGCCACCGTCCTCGAGCCCGCGACGGGCACGCTCGGCGCAAAGCTCCTCTCCTACCAGATGGCCTACGACGCGCTCGGCGCCCAGTGCGATCCGTCGTACACGATGCGCGGAGGGATGCCCGCGGGCGGCACGACGAACACCGACGAGGAGCAGTTCGTGCTCGGGCTCGTCGCCGCCGGCGACATCGTCGTCGTGCCCGACTACGAGGGCACCCATCTCGACTGGTCCGCGGGCCAGGAGGAGGGCTACAACACGCTCGACGGGATCCGGGCGGCCGAGAACCTGCTGAAGCTGCCGGCCTCGACCCCGACCGCGATGGTGGGGTACTCGGGCGGCTCGATCGCGACGGAGTTCGCCTCCGAGCTGGCGCCCAAGTACGCGCCGAAGCTCAACATCGTCGGCGTCGCCGAGGGCGGCATCCCGGTCGACTTCGCCCACAACCTCGCCTATATCAACGGCAGCCCGTCGTGGTCCGGGGTGATCCCCGCCGTGCTCGTCTCGCTCGGCCGGGCGTTCGGAATGAGCCTGACGCCCTACCTCTCCTCATACGGGCTGAAGCTGACCAAGCAGGTCGCCGACGAGTGCATCAACAACTTCATCGGCGCCTGGCCGCATCTCAAGTATCAGCAGCTGCTGAAGCCGGCGTTCCAGAAGATCTACTCGATCCCGTCGGTCGTGAAGATCGACAACGAGCTGATCATGGGCCGGACAGGCACCCCCAAGGGGCCGCTGTTCATGGGCGTCGGCAACGCCGACGGAACCGGCGACGGGATCATGATCTACAAGGACGTGCAGGCGCTCGCGCACACCTACTGCCGGCGCGGCGTGTCGGTGCAGCTGAACGTCTACCAGGGGGACGACCACACGCAGGCGGCAGTGGCCTTTCTGCCCGCCGCCAGCGTGTTCCTGACCGCGCGGCTCAACGGAGTGAGCACGGAGAACGGGTGCAGCTCGATTCCGGCGGGCAACGCGCTGACCCCACAGCCGCCCGCGCCCCAGCTGAAACTCAGCGTCTCGCGGCCGAGCAAGCACGTCCACGGCATCGTCGCGACCCTCCACGCGACCACCGGCACGATGCTCGACCTGACGATCCAGCTCCGCCGCGCCGGCAAGCTGATCGCCTCGAAGACCATCTCCAGCCTCGGCACCACGCACCGCCGGGTGGTTCTGGGCAAGGGCGCCCCGGGCCACTACGCACTGACCGTGACCGAGGACGGTGTGTTGCTGGCTAAGCGAGCGGTTGCGGTCGGGTAGGCGCGGGTCGCGGCCTTTACATCCTCACCCACCCCACCAGCCACCGATTAGCAACCCGCGCGGGGGCGGCTGGGCGCGGCGGGCGACCCGTCTCAGCCGGCCGCCCGAGCCTCGCCGGCCCGGAGCAACCGATCACGCAGCTCAGCTTCCAGCTCAGGCGACGGGTCGAACTCTGATACGTCGGGCAGCTGGTCCAGCCCAGACAGGCCGAACAGCCGCAGGAACAGGTCGGTGGTGCGGTAGAGCACGGCCCCGAACTGCGAGCGCCCGTGTCTCCTCGATGATTCCGCGCTCGAGCAGCGTTGCGGCCGCGGATTCCGCGTTGACGCCGCGGATCCGGGCGATCTCGGGCCGCGACACGGGCTGGAGGTAGGCGACGATCGCCAGCGTCTCCGCCTGCGCCGGCGTCAGCGGCGGCGTGCGCGGGCGCGCCAGCAGGCGGCGCGCGGCCGGCTCGGCGTCCGGGTGCGTGGAGAGCACCCACCCGCCGGCGAGCTCGCGCAGCACGAACCCGCGGCGCTCGAACTCGTAGTGCTCCCGCAACCGCTCGAGGCCGTGACCGCCTCGTGCAGCTCGCACTCGATCGCATCCGCGAGCGCGTCGGCGCTGACCGGGTCAGGCGACAGGAACAGCAGCGCCTCGAGCTGGGACTCGACGTTCACGCGCTCACCTGCGCGGCCACCGGGCCGACCGGGCTCGAGATCGTGATCTCCCCGAACGGCTCGTCCTGGGTCCAGGTCAGCTCGCCGCGCTTGTACAGCTCGAGCACGGCGAACAGGGTCACGGCCACGGTCACCCGATCGGCCTTCGCGACCGCCTCGTCGAACGAGAACCTCCCGCGCGAGAGCAGCGATCGCAGGTGTGCGAGGCGCTCCGCGACGCTGACCTTGGGAATCGTGATGTGCCGCGTGTCGACCCGCGGCGGGATCACCAGCAGGTCTCCGATCGCCGCCGCGAGCCGGCCCGGGTCGTACACCGACTCGGCCTCGGCGAGCGAGGCCCGGCGCAGGCCGGGCGGCAGCGGAGCCGAACGGAACCGCCGTCCCGATTCGGCCGCCAGCCGCTCTCGCAGCACATCGGCCGCGCCCCTGAACCGCGCCGCGTCGAGCAGCCGCGCGAGCAGCTCCTCGGCCGCCTCGCCGGGATCGAGCTCGATCTGATCGGGCTCCGCGCCGGGCAGCATCAGCCGTGACTTCAGCTCGAGCAGCGCCGCGATCAGCACGAGGAACTCCGTCGCCGCCTCGAGGTCGAGCTCTCCGCGCTGCTCGAGGTGGTCGATGTACTCGATCACGACCTCCGCCAGGTCGACCTCGAGCAGATCGATCTCCTCGCGCAGGATCAGCGTCAGCAGCAGGTCGAACGGACCGGCGAACACGTCGAGGTCGAGCTCCAGATCGGCTACGCGCATGGGCTGCTCACCCGGAAGTTCACGAGCGAGACGTTAGCGTCGCTACCGGACCGGTCCGACGCCCATCGCCGGCGCACGTCCACGAGCGTCTCCGAGGCGATCGCGCGCGCCTTCTCGGCGCCCTCTGCAAGGGTCCCCTCCAGCGCGGCCTCGTCGGCCCGCAGCGTCGTGTAGCGCTCGCGCACCGGCGCCAGGTACTCGATCACGGCTTCGGCTACGGCGTTCTTGAAGGCGCCGTACCCGGAGCCCTCGAACTCACGCTCCACGTCCTCGGGCCGGACCCCGCGTACCGCGGACAGAATGTCGATCAGGTTCGAGATCCCGGCCTTTTCAGGCCCGCGCACGACCTCGGACCCCGAGTCGGTGACCGACGAACGGATCTTCTTCGCGATCACTTCCGGCTCGTCGAGCACGAGCACGGTGCCCTGCGGCGTGCCGCCCGTGGTTGACATCTTCTTCGTCGGCTCCTGCAGGTCCATGATCCGCGCCCCGACCTCGGGGATCCGCGCCTCGGGCACGACCAGCGCCTCGCCGAAGCGCTGGTTGAAGCGGATCGCCACGTCGCGCATCAGCTCGACGTGCTGGCGCTGGTCCTCGCCGACGGGCACCTCGTGTGCGCGGTAGGCGAGCACGTCGGCGGCCATCAGCACCGGATAGAAGAACAGCCCGGCGGAGACGAGGTCGCGCTGCGCGCCCGCCTTGTCCTTGAACTGGGTCATGCGGTTCAGATCGCCGTACGCCGTCACGCTCGACAGCAGCCAGGTGAGCTCGGAGTGCTCGGCCACGTCGCTCTGGCGGAAGAAGATGCAACGGCCGGGATCCAGTCCGGCCGCCAGCAGGATCGCCGCGGTGTCGTACAGCGACTGGCGCAGCGCGGCCGGCTCGTAGGCGACGGTCAGCGCATGCAGGTCGACGACGCAGTAGATCGCCTCGCCGCGGTCCTGGCCGGCGACGTACTGCACGATCGCGCCGATGTAGTTGCCGAGGTGCTTGCGGCCGGTCGGCTGGATGCCGGAGAAGATTCGCACGGAGTTCGAGAGGCTAACGAGGACGGCGAATCAAGCGCCGGCCGGCTTGTCCCACTCGAACGTGACCGTCGCGCGGGGCGCCAACCGGTACGTGAACCACCCCTTCTGCCACTGCACGCCGAACCGGATCGTCTTCGCGGAGTTGTTGTAGGCGAGCAGGATCTTGCTCCCGTTCGGGTTCTGGAACGCGACGTCGTCGAGGCCCGGGGTCGCGATCTGCGGGTCGTTGCCCGCGATCGCGTACGACACGAAGTTCTGGGTGGCGATCCGCACCGCGCCGCGGTCGACGAAGTGGCTCGCCTGGCCGAGCTGGAAGAAGTTGAGGTTGAGGCCGAAGCGGCCGCCGGGATACACGGTCGCCTCACCGGTGCACGGCGGGCAGCCGTGGTTCGGCGGCTGCACCGGTCCGCGCTTGGGGTCGAGCGCGAGGTTGAAGAACACGACCGCGCTGGCCCAGTTGCGCAGCGAGGAGATCAGGGTCTCTGATACCGAGGGAGTCAAGCCCGGTGAGCACTCGTCGACGATCTCGTCGAGCTGCGGGAACAGCTCGTGCTCGGTCGTGATCGAGTCGGGCGAGCCGTGGTAGCAGTGCCAGGCGATCCCGTCCAGGTCGCCGGCGGCGACCGAGCGCGGCAGCGCCTGCGCGTAGCCGGTGCCGAGCGCGCCCGCCGACAGCCCAAGGTCGTCGCCGTAGATCTGCACGTCCAGCTTGGCAGCCCGCAGCGCCGGCGCCAGGAAATACGCGATGAACCGGGCCTCGGCGTTCTCTGACAGCTGCAGCCCCGGGTAGATCGTCGGGTTCATCGGCTCGTTCTGCGGCGTGATCGCGCTGATCGGCACCCCGGCTTGCCTGTACGCCTCGATGAACTTGACGAAGTACTGCGCCAACGGGCCGTAGTCGCGCCCCAGGAGGAATCCCTGCTGGTTGATGTTGTTGAGCGCGTCGTTGTATTTCATCCATCCCGGCGGGCTCCACGGGTTCGCGAGCAGCTCGACATGCGGGTCGATCGCCAGCATGTTGCGCAGCAGCGGCAGGATGTACGGCTTGTCGTGCGCGATCGAGAAGTGCGACAGGCTCGGGTCGCTCTTGCCCGGCGGCAGGTCGTCGTAGGAGTACGGGATGCCGGTGTGGGTGAAGTCGGTCGCGCCCATCGGCACGCGGATGAAGTTCAGGTGCAGTCCGCTATGGGCGAACAGGTCGTCCATCAGCTCGTTGCGCTCGGTCGGGGTCGTCTCCTCCCAGATCTCCCACGCCGAGGTGTCCGTCAGCGCCCCGCCGAAGCCGCTTACGTGCTGGTAGGTCGTTCCAGAGTTGACCTGGATCCGCGTCAGGTACTTCGGCGGCGCCGCGGATCTGAACGTGACGTCGGCCATGCGCGTCATCGCATCCGAAAGGTTCGCCGTCGTCTGCACGACCTCGACACTCGTCTGGGCCCCCCACGCCGGCGCCGGCGCGTGAGCCGTGCTCGCTGCGACGCCCAGCGCAGCGAGCAGCGCGATCCTGCGGAGCCGAATAATCATCCCCCTCCCGGGTTACGACAGCGCTGCCGGAAGACCTTCCGGTCGTCCTTCAGCTGGCTTTCCGCGCGCCGGCCGTTCGCGCGCCATCACCGCCGCGGCAACGACTCCCCCGATCGCGCCACATACGTGCGCTTGCCACGACACTCCATAGTGTGGCACGACGCTGGCGAGCAGCGCGCCGCCCCACACGACCCCGACCACGATCCCGATCAGCAGCTCCGTGAGATTGCGGTCGAAGAGCCCGCGCGCGAACAGGTACGTCGCGTACCCGAACACGACGCCGCTCGCGCCGATCGTGACCGTGTTCGATGGCGCGATCAGCCACGTTCCGAGCCCGCCGACCAGGATCACGATGAACGTCACCCAGGCGAGCCTCGCGGCGCCCGCGAACGCGATGATCACGCCCATGAAAACGAGCGGGATCGTGTTGTCGAGCAGGTGCGGGGCGAAGTTCGCGTGGATGAACGGCGAGGTGAAGACCCCCCACAGGCGGCCGAGATTCCGCGGATAGATGCCGTCGCCGTCGAGGTGGTAGCCGTCGATCCAGTTGACGGCCTCCACGAGCCACATCAGCGCGACGATGCCCACCAGCAGCAGCAGGCCGTCGCGCTGCTGCCGTCCGCGGAACGTCCTACGCGTGTTCGGAACGCCGGTGCTCACGCCACAAGCATGTCACGCGCAACGAAGGAATTACGAAGATGGCTGCGATTCCAGCGCCGCGACGGCCAAAGCCATCGCGACCTCTGCCCGCTCCGCCAGCGACGGCGCGAACACGAACTCCTCCGGTGTGTGGGCGCCGCCGCCGCGCGGCCCAAGCCCATCGACCGTCAGCGGGATCGACGGCGCGAAGTGGCTCGCGTCGCTGGCCCCGCCGCGGCGGACGCCCGCCACGGGCCGGCCGAGCAGGTCGCCGGCTCGCGCGAGCAGCGGCGCGGTCGCCGAACGGGAGTCCATCGCCGGCCACAGCCGGTCCATCCGCGCGCTCAGCGTCGCCCCGTCGACGCGCTCGGGCACCGCGGCCAGCGCGGGCTCGAACGCCTCGAGCCGGTCGGCACGGAGATCGAGGATCAGCTCACCCGCGGCGGGCACGACGTTCAACGCCTCGCCGGACCGGATCACGGTCGGCACCACGCTCAGCCGCTCCGGCCCGGCCGGGTCGTGCAGCGCGGCGAGCTCGGTCGCGGCGCGCGCGAGCGCGAGCAGAGCGTTGGCGCCCCGGTCGGGGGCGCTGCCCGAGTGCGCGGCACGGCCGGTGGCGTCGACACGGAGCGTCCCGGCGGCCTTGCGCTTGACGACGACCCCCTCCTCGTCGGCGGGTCCACGCTCGCCCGCCTCGAAGCACAGGCACGCGTCGTAGCCGGCGAACCGGTCGACGTGCGCGAACGGGGCGGTCCGCCACTCCTCGTCGCAGACCAGCAGCACGGCCAGCTCGGCGAACCGATCGGGCGAGCCGGCGAGCGCGCGCGCCACGCCGAGCGACAGCACGACGCCCCCCTTCATGTCCGCGGTGCCCGGTCCGTACAGCTTCTCGCCCTCGCGGCGCAGCGTCGCGTGCGCCTCGTGGCCGATCACGGTATCGACGTGCCCGAGCAGCATCAGCTTCCGCTCGCCCGTGCCCGGGATGCGGGCGATCAGGTCGGGCGCGAAGCCGGCGGTCGAGCACGGAATACGCTCGATCTGCGCCTCGGGCGGCAGCAGCGCACCGCACACGGCGAGCGCCTCCTCGGCCCCCGGGTTGTCTCCCGAGGGCGACGACACACCGACGAGCGCCTCGAGCTCCCGCTCGGCACGGGCTCCGATCTCAGCGGCCTGCTCGGCGACCCGGGAATCCACTTACAGCGGTTGTCTGACGACCGGCCGGCGCGCCGCGGCGGCCTCGTCGAGCCGGCGCACCGGCGTCGTGTATGGCGCGTTCCGGGCGATCTAGGGATCCTCGCGCGCCTCGCGCAGGATCTCGGCGACGATCTCCGCGAAGCCGTCGAGCGTCTCCTTCGTCTCGGTCTCGGTCGGCTCGATCAGCAGCGCCTCCTCGACGATCAGCGGGAAGTACACGGTCGGCGGGTGCACGCCGTGGTCGAGCAGCCGCTTGGCGAGGTCGAGCGTCTTGATCTTCAGCTCGCGCTTCATCGGCGCGCCGGAGAGGACGAACTCGTGCATGCAGATCCGGTCGTAGGCGGGCGGCAGGTACTCGGCGACGCCCTCCTCGCGCAGCTTCGCGAGCAGGTAGTTGGCGTTCAGCACCGCGACCTCGGAGACCTCCCGCAGCCCGGCCGCGCCGAGCGAGCGGATGTACGCGTAGGAGCGCACGAACACGCCGTAGTTGCCCTGGAAGCCGCGCAGCCGGCCGATCGACTTCGGCCGGTCGTAGTCGAGGTCGAAGACGTACTCGCCGTCGCCGTTGCCCTCCGAGGCCGCGTGCCGCACGACCTGGGGCCGGGGCAGGAACGGCTCGATCCGCTCCGAGACGGCGATCGGGCCGGCGCCCGGACCGCCGCCGCCGTGCGGCTGGGTGAACGACTTGTGCAGGTTGAAGTGGACGATGTCGAAGCCCATGTCGCCGGGGCGGCAGATGCCCATGATCGCGTTGAGGTTGGCGCCGTCGTAGTACAGCGTCGCGCCGACGCCGTGGACGATCCGCGCGATCTCCTCGATTCCGTGGCTCGAACAGCCCGAGCGTCGAGGGGTTCGTCAGCATCAGGCACGCGACGTCGTCGGTCGCCTTCGTCGCGCAGGTCGTCGAGGTCGACGTTGCCGTGCGCGTCGGTCCCGACCCTGACCACCTCGTAGCCGGCCATCGTGACCGTCGCGGGGTTCGTGCCGTGCGCGCGTCTCGGGCGTCAGCACCTTCGTCCGGTGCTCGCCGCGGTCCTCGTGGTACGCGCGCGTCAGCAGCACGCCGGCGAGCTCGCCGTGCGAGCCGGCGCTCGGCTGCAGCGACACGTGGGGCAGCCCGGCGATCTCGCCGAGCGCGTACTGCAGGCGCCACATCAGCTCGAGCGCGCCCTGTGCCGCGCGACGGGTCCTGGAACGGGTGCAGCCTGCGCGTGGCCGGGCAGCGCCGCGACCCGCTCGTGCAGCTTCGGGTTGTGCTTCATCGTGCACGAGCCGAGCGGGTAGAAGCCGGTGTCCAGGTCGAAGTTGCGCTTCGACAGCCGGTTGTAGTGGCGCACGATCTCGGGCTCGGAGACCTCCGGCAGCCGTGGCCGCCTCGTCGCGGCGCAAGCGAGGCGGGAAGCAGCTCGTCGAGCGGCCGCTCGGGCACGTCGAGCGCCGGTGCGACGAACGCCCGCCGCCCCGCGCGTGAGCGCTCGTAGATCGTCAGCTCGTCGTCGGCGGCGCGGATCATGCGCGCGCTCCGGCAGTCTCCCGCTCGGCCGCGACGGCGGCGCCGAGCACCTCCGCCAGCCGGTCGATGTCCGCCTTCGTGCGCCGCTCGGTGATCGCGACCAGCAGCCCGTCCGCGATGCTCGGGATAGTCGCGCCCGAGCGGATAGCCGGGGTTGACGCCCGTCCGCGCGGCAGCGCGCGATCACCGCGCTCGACCGGCGCGTCGAGCTCGAGCGCGAACTCGCGGACCACCGGCTGCTCGTGCAGCAGCGCCACGCCGTCGATCGCCGCCAGCCGTTCGCGGGCGTACGCGGTCCGCTGCAGCATCAGCTCGGCGAGCTCGACGATCCCGCGCCGGCCCAGCCAGCTCAGGTAGATCACGCCGGCCAGCGCGTTCAGCGCCTGCGAGGTGCAGATGTTCGAGGTCGCCTTCTCGCGGCGGATGTGCTGCTCGCGGGTCTGGAGCGTCAGCACGAACCCGCGCTTGCCGTCGACGTCGGTGGTCTCGCCCGCGATCCGTCCCGGCATCCGGCGCATCAGCTCCTCGGTGCACGGCGAAGAACCCGAACGACGGCCCGCCGAAGTCGAGCCGGTTGCCGAGCGTCTGGCCCTCGCCGACGGCGAGGTCGACGCCGCACTCGCCCGGCGGCTTGCAGCAGCGCGAGCGGGAGCGGATCGCACGAGCAGATCGTCAGCGCGCCGGCCTCGCGGGCGGCGGCGCTCAGCGCCTCGAGCGTCCTCGACCGCGCCGAGGAAGTTCGGCTGCTGGACGATCACCGCGCTGACGTCTCGTCGAGCTCCGGCAGCACGGTGCACGCCGTCGACGAGCGGCAGCCTCCACCACGCTCCATCCCCTAGCCGTGGGCGAGCGTCGCGAGCGTCTCGCGCGAGTGCGGATGGACGCCGCGTGAGACCACGAACCGCCCGCGCCCGTTGTGCAGCTTGGCGACGTAGCCGGCGGCGGCGACCGCGCTCGGGCCCTCGTAGACCGACGCGTTGGAGACCGGCAGCCCGGTCAGCTCGCAGATCGCCGTCTGGTACTCGAACATCGCCTGCAGCCCGCCCTGCGAGACCTCGGGCTGGTACGGCGTGTACGGGGTCAGGAACTCCGAGCGGGAGATGATCGAGTCGACCAGCGCCGGGACGTAGTGGTCGTACATCCCGGCGCCGAGGAACGTGACCTCGTCCTCGGTGCTAGGTGTTGCGCGCGGCGAGCGCCCGCAGCTCGTCGTACACCTCCTGCTCGGACAGGCCCGCGTCGAGCGCGAGCGGCTCGGCCAGGCGCAGCGCCGCCGGGATGTCGGCGAACAGCTCCTCGATCGACGCGCACGCCGATCGTCGCGAGCATCTCGCGCCGGTCGTCGTCGGTGACCGAGGTGTAGCGGCTCACGACAGCGACGCCTCGTACGCCGCCGCGTCCAGCAGCGCCTCCAGCTCGGCGGGTCGGACAGCTTGACCCTGACCAGCCAGCCCTCGCCGTAGGGGTCCTCGTTGATCGTCTCGGGCGCGTCGCCGAGCGCGTCGTTGACCGCGACGATCTCGCCCGACAGCGGCGCGACCACGTCCGAGACCGCCTTGACCGACTCGACCTCGGTGTAGGTCTCGTCCTTGGTCACCGTGGCGCCGACCGCCGGCGGCTCGAAGAACACGACCTCGCCGAGCGCGTCCTGGGCGTACCAGGTGATCCCGAACGTCGCCTCGTCGCCCTCGATCCGCGCCCAGTCGTGCTCGGGGTGGTAGCGCAGATCGTCCGGGTAGCTCGCATCGGCCAGGCATTCACTGATCCTTTCGGTAGAGCGGCTTCTCGTGCGACGACCGCCTGCGCGGATCGTGCCCGCGCACGTCGATCTCGAGTCGGCGTCCCGGCTGCGGCACGCTCGGCGGGAACGTACGCCATCCCGATGCCGCGCTCCAGGCACGGCGAGAACGTGCCGCTGGTGACCACCCCGCCGCCGAGCGATCGGGTTGCCCTGGCGGGCGATCCCGGCGCCCTCGATCATGAACGCGACCAGCTTCTCGCGCCGGCCCCGCCGGCCCTGACGGCGGCCACCGCCTCGGAGCCGATGAAGCCGGTCTCCTCCCTGCACGCCCAGCCGAGGCCGGCCTCGATCGGGCCGCGGTCCTCGCTCGAGGTCGTTGCCGTACAGGTGAAAGCACGCCTCGAGCCGCAGCGTGTCGCGTGCGCCGAGCCCGACCGGCGTCGACGCCGGCCGCCAGCAGCGCGTCCCAGACCGCCGGCGCGTCGCCGGGCGCCGAGCAGCAGCTCGACGCCGTCCTCGCCCGTGTAGCCGGTGCCGCACACGAGCATCGCCGACAGCCGGCGACCGCGCGCTGGCAGCAGTGCATCCGCGGCGGCAGCGCGCCGTCGGCCAGCTGGCCGACGAGCGCGCGCGCTCGCGGGCCCTGGACGGCGAGCATCGCGAAGTCGTCGCGCGCGGTCGACCAGGTCGGCGTCGAAGCCGTCCGCGTGCGCGCGCATCCACTCGAGGTCGCGTTCGTGGTTGGCGGCGTTGGTGACGGTCAGGAAGCAGCCTTCCGCCAGCCGGTAGGTGAACAGGTCGTCGAGCACGCCGCCGTCCTCGTTGCACAGCAGGCTGTACTGCGCGCCGCCCTCGGGCATCCGGCGGACATCGTTGGAGACGAGCCGCTGGAGCAGCTCCTGCGCCTCCGGGCCGCGCGATCTCGACCTGGCCCATGTGCGAGACGTCGAACACGCCCGCGCCGGTGCGCACGGCGAGGTGCTCGGCCTTGACGCCGTCGCGGTACTGGACCGGCATCTCCCAGCCGGCGAAGTCCACAAGCTTCGCCCCCGCGGCGACGTGACCGTCGTACAGCGGAGTGCGGCGGAGCGAGGTGGCGGCGGCTGGAGACACCCGCGCTGAGCCTATCGCGCGCGAACCACGGCTAGACTTCGGCAGTTACGTTAGGTAGGATGCCTAACAGCGGGCGAGCGTCGGCGGACGCAACGCTCACTCCTCCGGGGGCGCCGGGGCCTCCTCGGCAGCATTGCCGTCCGAGCGACCCGGCAGCCGCGCCCTCGCCCGGCGCAGTGGCCTGATCGCAAGGTTGAGGTCCGCGACGTAAGGTTCGAGCCGGCCGATCGCGCCCTCGACGGACTCCATCCGGTCGTCGAGCGCACCGATGCGTGCGCTCAGCTCGCGCATCTCGACCTCGATCCGCTCGACCGAGGCGTGCATCCCGGTCACCTCGCGATCCATCGAGATCGTGTGCTTGCGAATCGAGCGCAGATCCGCCGCGACCTCGGCCAGGATCCGGATCGGGTTGACCTGCGCCCCCAGCTCGCCGAGTCCCGGAATGCGACGGCGCCCGTCCATTGCACCGGCGACGTACTGGTCGCGCAGGACACCGGTTCAGCGCTTGAGCGTGAACGTCTTGGATGCGGTGACGGTCGGATATGCGAACGAGGCGGACGCCGTCACGCGCAGCTTCTCTGAGTGCTGGAGAAGCCGCCTGCCGGGGCCGGTGAGCTTGACCTGCAACGTGCTCCGGTGCGCGCTCGTGACGACTCCCGCGCCGGCCAGGACCACCGGCTTGCCCTTGGATCGCGCCGTCCACTCGACGTCGCCTGAACCCGGCCCCGGCGGCGTCGAGACGAACTTGTAGCCACGACTCTTCAGCAGCCGCGCGTATCGACGCGCCGCTGCCGGCCGGTTTCAGAATCCGGGCCAGCCACCGCTTCACGCTCGCCACGCTCGGGGACGCAACGATCGTCGCTGTCACCGAGTTCGGCGAGTACCCGATCCGCGCCAATGCGGGCGTCCCGAGCCGGTTCGGGCAGTAGTCCGAAGGCACCTGGACGGTCGCACCGGCGGGAGCGTTCGAGAACCGTCCGCTGAGCTCGCCATGGGCCGAGACGAGCGTGGAGACGCTCCCCAGCGGCAGCGCCGAGCAAGTCTGGCCGGCGGCCGCGTGCTGGTTCAGCGACAGCGTGCCGCTGAGCTCGACCGGCCCGCCGGCGGTCAGTCGCGAGGGCTGGTCCGGAGCCATGATCCCCAGTTCGAGCTCGGTGTGCGGGTAAAGCACGGCGGCGCCGTCGACGGCCAGCGTCGCGGGCGGGCTCTCCGAGCCGTCGCCGATCTCGACCCCTCCGCTGATGGCCGACAGGGTTCCGACGGACGCATCGGTGAACGCATTCAGCGCCGCGCCGTCGAGCTTGACCGGCTCCCCGTCGGTGCCGTTGAGGCTGCCCCCGTTGAGCGAGTACATGACCGGGCCGCTGAGCTCGATCGTGTTGACCTCGATGTCGCCGAATATCTCCACCTGCGTCTCGCCCAGGCCGAGGATGTAGCTCGGCCTGCCCTCGATCGTCAGCGAGCTGTCCCCTGTGACCGGACCGAGGTCGTAGAAACCGTTGATCGACCAGGTCTGGTTCGCGGCCAGCACGATCGGCAGCTCGAGCTGGCCACCGAGCGTGTACGCGCCCGTCGGCGCCACGGTCAGCCCGCCGGCGCCCAGCTTCACCGGGTCGCCGCTGATCAGGTACGGCTCGTTCTGGTCGATCGAGATCGAGTCGACGCTCAGGCCCGGAACGTCGTTGTCGGCGTTGTAACACGTGTCGGGCCGGCGTCGACACGCTGCACGCCGGCGACAGCGCGCCGAACGTGAGCGACGAGTCGCTCCGCTCGGCGAAGCCGCGGGGCTCCAGTTGCTCGTGTTCGACCAGTCGGAGCTCGATCCCTGGCCCGTCCACGTCAACGGCGCGGCGTGCGCTGCGCCGGCGCCCGCCAGCGCCACCGCGACGCCGGCTACGGCACCGCGCCTCAACCGCCCAAACCCCCGGTCCATGACCGGGACCGTAACAGCGGCTCAGCGGTCCTTCAAGAACGACGGGATGTCGATCTCGTCGTCGCGGATCTCGAGCGACGAGCGCTGGCGGTCGTCCATCGACACCTCGCGCCGGCGCGACGCGTCCGGAGCCGCCTGGCGGCCGCGGCCGCCCTGACGGATCGGCGACGTGCCGTGGTCGAAGCCGGTCGCGATCACCGTCACGCGGACCTCCTCGCCGAGCGAGTCGTCGACGACCGCGCCGAAGATGATGTTCGCGTTCTGGTCCGCGGCGCTCTGGACGATCTCGGCGGCCTCGTTGACCTCGAACAGGCCGAGGTCGTGGCCGCCGGTGATGTTCAAGAGGATCCCCATCGCGCCCTCGACCGACTCCTCCAGCAGCGGCGAGGAGATCGCGATCTTGGCCGCCTCGGCCGCGCGGTTCTCGCCGCCGGCGTTGCCGATCCCCATCAGCGCCGTGCCGGCGTCCTGCATGATCGTGCGGACGTCGGCGAAGTCGAGGTTGATCAGCCCGGGGATCGTGATCAGGTCGGTGATCCCCTGGACGCCCTGGCGGAGCACGTTGTCGGCCTCGCGGAACGCGTCGAGGATCGTCGTGCGCCGCTCGACGATCGCGAGCAGCTTCTCGTTCGGGATCACGATCAGCGTGTCGACGTACTCGCGCAGGCGCTGGATCCCGTCCTGGGCCTGCCGCGCGCGCTGTGAGCCCTCGAAGCTGAACGGCCGCGTGACGACGCCGACGGTCAGCGCGCCGATCTCGCTCTTGGCGATGTCGGCGATCACAGGCGCCGCGCCGGTGCCCGTGCCGCCTCCCTCGCCGGCCGTCACGAACACCATGTCGGCGCCCTTCAGCGCCTCCTTGATCTCGTCGCGCGACTCGGACGCCGCGCCCTGTCCGACCTCCGGATTGGCGCCGGCGCCGAGGCCCTTGGTCAGCTCGTGACCGATGTTCAGCTTGACGTCCGCATCGCACATCGCGAGCGCCTGAGCATCCGTGTTGCAGGCGATGAACTCGACGCCGCGGAGGCCCGCGTCAACCATCCGGTTGACCGCGTTCGTGCCGCCGCCGCCGACTCCGACGACTTTGATGACTGCGAGGTAACTGCCGCTTTCCATGGTGACCGTCCGACCCTAGAGGTAGCGTCGAGTGTTTTTCACGCGATCGCTCTTAGCGGGAGTTTCGCACGTTATGGCCTTGTGGCGCGGGAAGTCAACGCCGCGGGCGGTTCCGCAACGTTCGTTGCAGAACCCACAACCCTCGACAACCGCCTCAGGCTTGGCATTTTCAGAGGGTAAAGCTCCAGTTGAGGGTTAGCCTCGCCGCCGACCGCTGCCCCCTGCACACCGGTCACCCCTGCCGCGGGACGGGCCGGGTCGGACACGTCGATGTAGTCGGCTCCGATCGAGCTGTGGTCCGCGAGCACGGCCGTTGCGGCCGTCCACTTCGCGCCGAGCCGCGAGGCCGAGCCGAAGTAGATGCTCGGCCCGCCCCGCACCTGCGCGGTCAGGCCGTGGCCGGGGTCGTTCGCCACCTGCGAGATGTGCGGCAACAGCTGATACGGCGCGGCCGCCAGCACCGCCACGGCGCCGAGCGCCCAGCCCGTCAGCCGCGGACCTCCGGGCGCGACGCTCAGCGGGATCGTCGGCAGCGACCCGGCGCCGGAGTCGGCGTGCAGCAGCGTGCCGTCACCCGCAACCTCGATCTGGCGCCCGGCGACGGTCACGGTCGCCACCGGGATCTGCTCGATCACCCGGATCCGCATCGTGTGCGGGAAACGACGTGCTGACATCCAGATTCTTGACGTCCGGGTACGGGGCGATCGCGGTGTCGAGCTGGCTCATCGAGACGTCGAGCGTCGTCATGTTCCGCGCGGCGGCGATCAGTGCCGTCCGGATCTTGCCCGCGTCGGGACCGCTCGCACCCGCGACCGTGACGCGCTGCACCGCCACCAGCGGCGAGTCCCGGAACCACAGCCACAGGCCACCGAGCAGCACGATCACCGCGATCAGCCCTCCGATGACCGCGGGTCGCAGGCGCGGCAGCGCACGGCGCCGGACGGTCACGAGCCGCTCCGCCCGAACGGGAACGCAACCGGACCGAGCGCCTGAACCTCGGGCTCGAGTTCGACCCCGAAGCGCTCCTTCACCCGGCGGCGGCCCTCGGCCATCACCGCGACCACATCCGCGGTCGTCGCGTCGCCGTGGTTCTGCACGAAGTTCGCGTGCTTGGAGGAGAAGCCGGCGCCGCCGATCCGCATGCCGCGGCAGCCGGCCGCCTCGAGCAGCTGCCCCGCCGTGCGGCCCTCGGCGCGCGGGTCCTCAGGATTCTTGAACGTCGATCCGAACGTCTTGATCCCCGACGGCTGCGCCGCCTTGCGCCGGGCGCGCATGTCGGCGAGCGTCGCCTTCACCGCCTCCGGCACGGCCGGCTCGAGCGCGAACGACGCCCTCGCCACGACCTCGGCGGGCGCGAGGCTCGAGCGCCGGTACGCGAACCCGAGCTGATCGGGCTCGCGGCGGCTGACGCCGTCGGCGGTCGCGATGTCGACCCACTCGAGCACCGACGCCAGCTCGCCGCCGTACGCGTTCGCGTTCATCCTCACGGCGCCCCCGACGGTCCCGGGGATGTTGACCCCGAACTCGATCCCGGTCAGCCCCGCTCGCGCCGCACGCGCCGACACCGCGGGCAGCCGCGCGCCCGCGCCGCACAGGATGCGCGTGCCGTCGAGCTCGATCTTGCTCAGCTCCTCATCGAGTTTCACCACTAGTCCGCGGACGCCGGCGTCCGCCACCAGGAGGTTCGACCCCGAGCCGACGACCCCTACCTCCAGGCCCTCAGCCGCCGCCCACCGCAACGCGTCGACCAGCTGCTCGATCGTGGCGGCCCGCACGAACCACTCGGCGTCACCGCCGGTCCGGACCGTCGTCAGGCGGCCCAGCGGATAGTCGCGCTCGATGCCGGCGGGGGGATCGGCCACGCCGCGGAGGGTAGAAGGCGGTCCGGCGGGTCAGGCGGAGTCGATGACGAGTGACCGCGCCAGCCGGTCGACGTCGCCCGCGCCCATCGCCAGGCAGAGCTCTCCTTCCCGGAGCGTCGAGCTCAGATATGCCTCGGCCTCGCCGAACCCCGGCAGCCACGCGACCGGGCGCCCGCCGCCGGCGTCGGCGGCGGCGGCCGCGATCAGCCGTCCGTCGACGCCCGGGTAGTCCTCGGCGCGCTCGCGCGCCGGGTAGACGTCAAGCACGACCACCGCGTCGGCGGCGGCGAGCGCGGCGCCGAACGCGCCGGCCAGCGCGCGGGTGCGCGAATAGAGGTGTGGCTGGAACACGGCCACGAGCCGGCTCGGCTCGAGCGTCCGAGCGGCCGCCAGCGCCGCCGCGACCTTCGTCGGGTGGTGGGCGTAGTCGTCATAGACCGATGCTCCGGTCGCCGTCTCGCCCACGTGCTCGAACCGCCGGCGCGCGCCGCCGAAGTCCCGCATCGCACCCGCCACCGCAGCAGGATCGGCGCCGGCCAGCGCCGCCGCGGTCAACGCGCCCGCGGCATTGACGGCGTTATGCGCGCCCGGCACCGTCAGCGACACCTCCAGGCCGCGCCAGTGAAAGCGCGAGCCTTCCGGGCTCAGGATCGCGTCCGCGGCGTCGTACGGCACGGCGCCGGGGGGCACAGCGCGCGCAGCGGCGCCCTGTCCCACACGACCGCCCGATCGCCCGCGCGCGCCATGAACTCGCGGAACGTCTCCTCGAGCTCGAGCCGCGACGCATACGTCGCGTGGTGGTCGAGCTCGGCGTTCGTCAGCACAGCGATCTCGGGGTCGAACTTCAGCAGCGAGCGATCGGACTCGTCGGCCTCGATCACGATCCACTCCCCGGTCCCCCAGCCGGCGTTCGAGCCGGTGTCGCGGAGCTCGCCGCCGATCACGTACGCCGGGTCCATGCCCGCGCCGCGGAGCGCGTGCACCGCCATGCTCGCGGTTGTGGTCTTCCCGGCGCTGCCGGTGACCGCGAGGCACCGTTTCAGCGCCGCGATCTGTGCCAGCAGGTCCGCGCGGTGCAGCTCGCGACCGGCCGCCACCGCCCGCTCGGGGTTCTCGGCGCCGACGGCGGACGAGAACACCACCTCCGCCCCGTCCGGCACGTTGCCGGCCGCGTGGCCGATGACCGGCTCGATGCCGTGCTCGCGCAGCCGCTGCGTATAGCTCGATTCGGCCTGGTCAGAGCCCGTGACGCCGGCGCCGAGCATGTGTCCGATCAGCGCGATTCCGCTCATTCCGGCGCCGCCGATGCCGATGAAATGAAGCCGGCGAGAAGACCAGTCGGCGGGGTCTGAGGCGCCCTTGTCGGAATTCACACGGGCCGAGGCTACCCAACCAGTGCAATGACACGACCGACTGCAATCAGGCCGCGACTGCTGCTATCAAGAAAGGGCATGCGCCGGAGAGTCCGGATTCGAGCGCTGGGCTGGGTCGTCATGGTCGCCGTCGTCGCGTGGAGCGCCGGGGCGGCCGCGGCAGCGCTTGCGCCCCGCTCCATCGCGCCTGCGCCCCGTGCCCACGCGGCGTACGCGTCACCGTGCAGGGATCCGTATTCCTCGGTCAGGACGCGCGGCAACCCGCTGATGGTGCGCGATCCGTCGCCGGGCGACCCGCTCCGCGGCGCGAGCTTCTTCGTCGACGGTCCCACTCACGGTGAGGCGGCCGGCGAGATCGCGCGCCTGCTCGGGATCGATGAGGACATCCCTGTCGGCTCCTACCTGCCCGCGTTCCCCGACAGCGAGTCCTGGGCGCGATTCGAGGGCCACATTGCGCGCGTGATGCCGTCGCTGAGCCGAGGCCTCGCGCACAAGGTCCGGCTGCTCGAGAAGATCGCAGACGAGCCCGAGGCGCAGCGGATCTCGAGCGGCGCCGAGGGCGGCACGCCCGCCGACATCGCGGATTTCACGCGCAAGCTGTTCTGCCACAACTTCACGGCCGACCCCGGGACCGTCCCGATCATCACCACCTACTTCCTCCACGCGGTGCTCGGCGGCTGCCCGACGACGTCGGAGATCGACGCCTACATGCCGCTGTTCGAGCAACGCGTCAACGCGGTCGTCCAGTGGACCGGCAATCGGCCCGTCGTGTACCTGCTCGAGCTCGATGCGGTCGGCTCGTCGAGCTGCATGGCGCACATCGGCTCGCTGAGGGCGTGGGAGGCCGCGCTGCGCTACGAGGTCGATCGGTTCTCCACGCTGCCGCACGCGGTCGTGTACGTCGAGGGCGGGTACTCGGACGCGAACGGTCCGCGCTACACCGCGCGGGTGCTGAACGCGATCGACATCCGCCGCATCCGGGGCTTCTTCACCAACGACACGCACGAGAACTGGACGATCAGCGAGATCAGGTGGGGCGAGCGGGTCTCGAAGCTGACGCACGGAGCCCACTTCGTGATCAACACCGCACAGAACGGCAACGGGCCGCTGAGGAACCCGCATCCGTCCACCGAGGGCGCCGACGACCTCTGCAATCCGCCGGGTCGCGCGCTCGGCCCGAGGCCGACGACCACGACCGGCTTCGCGCACGTCGACGCGTTCCTGTGGACCCACGTGCCCGGCAACAGCAGCGGATCGTGCAACGGCGGCCCGCCGTCCGGGGTGTTCTGGCCCGCGCGCGCCGAGGCGCTCGCGGCGCGCGCGAACGGCCGCCTCGGCCCGCACTACCCGAGCGAGCCGTACTGATCTCCTCACACGCCGGTCCTCCGCCGGCGTGCTATCACTCCGTTTGTGAGCAGGCAACGCTGGCTGGCGTTGCTGGCGTTGATCGTGGTTCTCGGGACCGCCGCGGCAGCAGCCAGCGGTGGCGCGCGTGTGGTTTCGGCGCGGCAGGCTTCGGGCTGCGCGAACAGCTATAGCGCGCAGCGTGTGCCGGGCAACCCACTCGACCTGGAGAGCGGCGGCGCCGTCAGCCCCGCGCCCGCCGGCACGAACCCGCTGAGCGGCGCGCAGTTCTTCGTCGACGGACCGCGCCACGGGGCGGCCGCCGGCGCGATCGGCCAGCTGCTCGGGATCAACACCGCCGGCGACTCCGACGACGTCTCGTGGGCACGGTTCGAGGGGCAGGTCACGAACGCGCTCAGGAGCCATCCGGGCGTCGCCGGGAAGGTCCACGGCCTCGAGAAGATCGCCTCCGAGCCCGAGCCGCAGAAGCTCTCGGTGTTCTCAGGGGGCGGCTCGCCGTCCGCGATCGCGAGCCAGGTCCGCAAGATCCTCTGTTACAACCTCGCGGCCGACCCGGGCACGGTTCCGATCATCACCACCTACTTCCTCCACGGAAGGCTCAAGGGCTGCCCGTCGACTGGCGAGATCGACGCGTACATGCCGCTGTTCAAGGGCGAGATCAACGCGATGGTCGGCGCCGCCGGTAACCAGCCGGCCGTCTGGTTGATCGAGGAGGACGGGCTCGGCTCCTCGACCTGCATCGCCAGGCACGGGGCGCTCGGCGCGTGGGAGGCGGCGCTCCGCTATGAGGTCACGAAGATCGCGTCGCTCCCGCACGAGGTCGCGTATCTCGAGGCCGGCTATTCCGACGCGCAGGGGCCGTCCTACACCGCCAAGGCCCTGAACGCGGCCGGCGTGAGCAAGATCCGCGGCTTCTGGACCAACGACACCCACCTGAACTGGACGATCAACGAGATCGACTGGGGGGACAAGATCTCGAAGCTCACTCACGGTGCGCACTTCGTCGTCAACACCGCCCAGAACGGCAACGGGCCGCTGAAGAACCCGCACCCGGCAAGCCAGGGAGTCGAGGACCTGTGCAACCCGCCGGGCCGAGCGCTGGGTCCCAAGCCGACGACATCGACGGGCTTCCGGCAGGTCGACGCGTTCGTGTGGTCGACCGTGCCGGGCAACTCCGCGGGCTGCGGCGGCGGCCCGCCCGGTGGCGTGTTCTGGCCCGCTCGCGCCGAGTCGCTCGCGGCCCACGCGAACGGCCGGCTCGGGCCTCACTACCCGAGCAAGCCGTATTAGCTATAGCTAGCTGACGATCGCGAACGTCAGCGACTTGGGCGCGGAGGTGCGGTGGTCGGCGTTTGTTGCCGTGATCGTGAGCGTGTAGCGACCGGCCGCGAGCTTGTGTCTCGAGCTGAGTCGGCCGTCGAAGGACACCTTGTCGGCGCCCTGCCCGGCCGAGAACGAAAGCGTCCCGGCGACCACGGTGCGGGTGCATTTGCGCTTGTGCTTGTTGTGCTTGGTCTGAGCGACGCACTTGCCGCTCACCTTTCGACCAGTTGCCTTTTCGGTGAAGCTGAACCTGACCTTCGCGGGCTCGTTGATCGCGAATGAGAACGTGGTGCCGAGCGGCGGCTTGCCCCGCTTGGCGGGCCTTCGCGCGCTGATCCGGGCGAGCGCGTTCCCCTCGCGCCAGCGCGAGTGCGCCTGTGTCACGCCACTGAGGACCGGTGCCGGCGGCGCTAGCACCGTGTAGGTGGAGGTCGTCGTGGCCCGCGCGCCGTCGATCGTGGTCGCGGTGACCGTGAACGTGTGGGTGCCGGCCGCGCTGGTGTCGATCGGGCTCCCGTTTGCGACCGTGCCGACGCAGGAGCTGATCGTCGAGCCGGGCGCCGTGCAGCTGTAGGCCGCGTCGACCGTGGCGCCGCGAGCGTAGCCGCCGTTGTTCGCGGGCGTGGCGATCGTGGCCGTCGGCGCGGGCGCGAACACGTACGCGGCACCTTGGGAGAGGTGCCCGTTGACGGTGTGGAATGGCGACCCGACGACGGCGGCGTCGCCGGCCCAGGCGACCGCGTTGCCGAACGTGTCACCGGCCGAGCCGTCGCCCGCGGTCAGCTCGAGGGTGTCGTCAACGGCGATCGGGCTCGTGATGCTCGTAGGCCATCCCGCGGCCGGCGCGGCGAACAGGTAGGAGGCGCCCGCAACCTCCGGGACGGCGAGCAGGCCGGATGCGCCGGCGAGCACCGTGTCGCCGTCGCTGGACACGGCGACCGAGTCTCCCAGCTCGTCGTCGGCGCTCCCGGGTTGTGCCGTCAGCTGCGCGACCTGCGTCGTGGGGCCCCACCTCAGCGACGTGTCGAACACATACACCGCCCCCTGATCGGAGTTGGACCCGATCTGTGCGCCGGGAGCGCCTGCGAAGACCGTCCGACCGTTCGCGTCGATCGCGACCGAGCCGCCGAGCCGGTCGCCGTCCACAGATGCGCCGCTCAGGGTCAGCCCGGCGACCGGGCCGAGGTCCCCCACTCCGTTGTTCTCCCACGTGCCCGTGGGCGTCCCGCCCTCGATGAACACGTAAGCCTTTCCCGGCGCGGTGCACGCCGGGCACTCGCTCGGCGCTCCGACGGCGATCGTGTCAGCGCCGGCGTCGATCGCGACCGAGGCGCCGAACACCCCGTCCGCCACGTCGCTGATGGAAGCGAGCTCGGCGCTCTGATCGGTCGTCGTCGCCCACTGCCCCGACGCCGGTCTGACGAACACGTACGCCGCGCCGGCCGCGGTGTGTCCCCCGGTCGGCTGGTTGGGATCGCCGGCGACGATCGTGTCTCCGGCGGCGTCGATCGCGACCGAGGTGCCGAGGTTGCTTCCGGCTCCGAGATCGTTCGAGCTGAGCACCGCGGTCGGGGTCGCGGTGCTGTGCCAGCCGCCCGTCGACGGGGCGGAGTAGACGAGCACGTGGTCCTCGCCCGGGTCGCCCGCGACGATCGTGTGACCGGTGCTGTCGATCGCGACCGAGGAGCCAAGCGACAGTGCCGGGCTCGCAGTGAGCTTCGCGGTCGGCGCCGTGGTCGTCGCCCAGCCGCCGGACGGCTCGGCGAATGCGTACACCGCGCCGCCGCCGGCCGCGCCGGGCGCGCCGACGACGATCGTGTTGCCGCCGGCGGCGATCGCGTAACCCAGCTCATCGTCCGCGGCACCGCCCGCCGCGGTCAGCTCGGCCTGCTGCACGAACGGGTCGATCCGGAGCGGATAGCGCGCGCCGCGGGCGTCGACCTCGATCAGGATCCGCCTGCCACGCAGCACGAACCACGCCCGTAGCGACCGTCCGCGTGCGTCGCCGGCGCTCAAGCCGTCGTAACGCAGAGCCCCGCCGGCGCCCCGCAACAGCACGCCGCCCGCATCCAGCCGCGCCCGCATGCCGCCCGACACAGCCACCGACAGGACCAGCGGTCCTGGCCCCCCACTCGGGCGCGAGCGCACATCGAACCCCTGCTCGAGTCCCAACGGTCCGTTCGCCCACCACTCGCGCACCGAGCCGAACGCATAGCTCACGCGGTTCCCCTCTGCACGCGGCGCGGCCGGCGTGAGCGCGCGCGCGGGATCGCCGATCCCGTACCCCGCCACCCCGAGCCGAACGCGCAAGCGGTCGGAGACAACCGTCACCCCCGAGCGGGAGAAGCTTGCGTACAGAGACTGAGCCGGATTCGAGGCCCTCAGTCCAGCCACCCGATAGCCCGGCTCGAGACGCCCCAGCGCCGCCGAGATCGGGCCGCGAGCCGAGAGCGGCACGCTCCAGACGCGGCGACGGACCCGACTGACACTGCTGACGCGAGCGACGATGCGACTGTGAGCCGGAGGCGAGCCCGACCCCACCACCAGCGCGAGAGCACACACCAGCACCGCGCACGCGCCAACCCGAGAACCGGCTCGCACCGTCGGCCTCACCAGCGCGCCCCCGGCTGTCAGCGTGTCACCTTCACCGCAAATGGGGTCGTGACTCCGTGGGTGGTGACGCTCAGCGCCAGCAACAGCGGCGTCCGACCGCGGGAAATCCGGAGGGTGAAGCTCCGCGCCTTGGTGCTCAGCTTGAAGCTGTGCCCACCGATCCTGAGCACGGCCGGGATCGACGCGGCGCCCCGGAACGTCAGCTTCCGCGCGCCGCGGCCCACATGACCCGGAATCCTCAGCTTCAGGAACGGCAGCTTGACCGGGCTGACCGAGATTGTGAGGGCAGCGGACGCGGTCCGGCCGGTCGGGTCACGCGCCTCCAGACGAATGTGGTTCACCCCCGCGGGCAGCGGCCCGGCGCTGATCGCTGTCCCGGTGCCGAGTAGGAACGGCCCGTCGAACCAGCGCAGGCTCCGGCCCTTCAGCACCTGGGCCTGCTGATCGATCGCCGTGCCGGTCAGCTGCACTCGGGCGTCACCGGCAAGCCGGATCCGTTTCGAGAACCGAGTCAAGATCGCAACCTGCGGCGGTGCGCCGAGTGCCGTGAACCTTCCCGACACGGCCTCGGTCTCGTTGAACCCGTCGCTCACCCGCACTCGCACGCGCGCGTCCTTCGACGCTGTGAAGAAGAAGCTGTCGAGCGCGATCCGGCCGTTGTCCGGGCCGACGAAGATCGTCCGCCACGCGCGGCCCCCATTGCGCGAGTAATCGAGTACCACCGTCAGCGGGAGATGCTCAGGGTTGGTCGACCTCCAGCGCACGAGCACGGTCCGGCCGGCACCGACCTTCGCGCCCGCCCGCGGCGAGAGCAGCCGCACGCTTGGCGCCCTGGCCGGACGCTTACGGGTCGCCATCACCGTCCCGTCATCCGCGAGCTGGACGCTGTCGACACCGGCTGCGGGCACCTCGCCGCTGAGCTGCACGATCGGCAGCGGACCGGCGGCCCCGTCGATGTGACCGCCCGTCGTCGCGGCCATCGGCACAGTCGCGAGCAGCTGGCCATGTGACCCGCGCGCCGTCAGCGTGAAGCTGTCGGCGGAGGTGCCGCTTGGCAGCGCCGCCCCGACCTGCGGCCCCACGCTCGTGATCCTCACGCCCGCGCGGGTGACGAATCCGATCACGCTCAGCCGGGCCGGATCGACCTGCGCCAGCGCCGCCAGCGGATCCGCCCTGGGAGCCGTCTTCGGCGCGGCGCTCGCGGCGCTCGCGGCATCAGCCGCCTGGCAGCAGCCGATCCCGAAAATCGAGATCAGGTTCTGCCAGTTGCGCGGCGAGACCCAGGTGTTGGGGTCATCGCCACCGGCATGGGCGCAGTAGGACATGAGGTCGTACGCCTGGGCCCTGTTCGGTGGCGAGAAGTCCGGCGAGCCGGCGGCGATGAACTGGTACGGCTCGGAGGTGGTGTTGAGGCCGATCCCGTCGAGATACCCCTGCTGGTCGGGTGGCCAGCTGACACCTGCGCCGCCGCACGCGGCGCTCGCGTGTTGCAGCCCGAACTGATGGAACAGCTCGTGCGAGACCGAGGTCAAGGGCCGGTAGTTGGCGGTGCCGTCAACCACCGAGTACTGGCCGGGAACCCCATTCGTCAAGCCGCGAGCGACGCCTAAGTTGACCCCGATCACGTGGGGCCCGTTGAGTTCGCCCCCTTCGTAGTTCTGGACGAAGCTTTCGACGCTGTTGAGGACGTCGGCGTCCTTGATGTCCGCACAGGCCGCCCCGGCGGTCTCGGACGCGTTGGTCAGCGGGTCCTGGGAGTAGACACCCGTGGCGGAGGGATTCAGGCCACACGGCCCCTGCGTCGTGTTGGCGATCGCCGTGATGTCCACCGAGGCCAGATACGGCAGCACCTCGAGCGCGCCGCTGGGGAGCGGCGTCACGGCGCTGGCGTCTGTGAACACCTGGTAGGGCAGCGGCGGAAACACGCCGTTGACCGTCATCGCGATCGGGTAGATGACCGAGTTGTAGTTGTTACCCACTTCGTCGAACGTGACGTTGTTGAGCGTGAAGCTGTCGCTCGCATGACATCCCGAGGTCAGGACGGCCCCGGTCGGTTGCACCTCTCCGACGAGCTGGACCGGGGCTCCCGCGGCCGTCGTGTAGGTCCAGCTGTTCGGGAGCGTGAACGTGTATGCGTTGGCATTGCTCTCGAGCTCGCTGTCCGGGACGATCTCGTCGGTGTCCGGGTGGGCGGCGGGCAATGTCACCTCTGGATTGCCATTCGCATCGAGCGGACCGTAGTCGGGCGCCAACGGGCTGCCGGGAAGCGGCTTGCCGTACTGATAGCCGTACAGCAGCCCTGATACCGCGGGCGCCCCGGTGGCGTCGGCATACAGGCGCACCACGGTCGTCTTGTTGTCCACGAGCGTTACGCCCGCGTAGTCTCCGCCCGAGAACCCGTCGCCGCTCGGGAGCAGCTCCCCCGAGTCCGGCTGGGTGCCCTGAGTGACGTACAGGCCCTGCGCGGTCAACCCAACGCGGTTCACCACGAGCGTCGCCGTCTGCGGAGTGACGTTGCCGTCCGAGAGCGTCAACTTGTAGGTGGCAGTGCCTGAACCACCGGTCCCGTTGCTGGCCAGAGTCAGCGTCGCTTGCCCATCCTTGATGCCACTCAACACGTCGGTCAGCCCGTTGGTATCGCCCTGCGAGCTGACCGAGAGCGACATCGTGCCGGTCGCGTACTGCTGGGCGTAGATCGTGATCGTGGAGGTCGAGCATGCGGCCGATGCGATCGAGCCCTGGCTCAGACTCAGTACAAGGCCATCGGTGACCGTGAACGTGCCCTGTTCCGCGGGCGGGGCGCTCGCGTCGCCGGTCGAGGCCGTGAGCGTGTACTGCGTGTGCGAGGCCGGCGCGTTCGGCGCGATCGAGAACGTCAGCGTGGTCGACTCGCTGTCGGCCGCGATCGTCTGGCCGCCGGTCAGGGTCACGCCGGTCGGCAGGCCGCCGATCGCCAGCGTGATCGAGTCGTCGGCGCCGGCGTAGCGGTCGATGCTGACGGGAACGCTGAGCGTCTGCCCCTGGGCGCCCTGGGTGAAGCCGGAGGCCACGGGGTTGATCGCGATCTGTGGCGGCGGCGGTGTCGCGGGCACCTCGAAGCTCAGCTCGCCGATTTCGAGCGGAACGCTCGTGGCGGCCGGGCCCGAGACCGAGAAGTAGGCGATCTGCTGACCCGACGCGCTGACCGAGAGCAGCGTGTCGGCCTTGGTTCCGACAGTCACAGTGTCGTGCGCGATCGCCTTGCCGTCCGTGTTGTAGGCGGTCAGGGTTGTTACCTGGCCGCCCCCGTCGTACTGAATCCCGTTGATCGTGACCGCCGGCGAGCCGGCGTAGACGCTGACCGCGTCGGTGAGGTCAGGGATCTCGCCCTCGATGTTCGCGTCGTTGTCGAAGTTCTCGCCGTGTGCCTGACAGAAGCTGAATGCCACCTGGTCGCCGGAGTAGGCATTCGCCGTGTCGCGGTACAGCTCCCCTCCGCATGGATCTTCAATCTGGCTGCCCACGGCCGGAAACGAGGCGGCGAACACGACGCCCTGCGCCTCGTACTGGTCGCCGAGACCCGGACCCGCCTGCGGCGAGTTCGTGCCGGGGATGACCGGCGTGCTGAAGTCGATCGTCGTCGTCGAGGCCCACGCTGCCGGCGCGCAAAGCGCGAACAGCAATCCGGCTGCGAGCGCGGTCAACGCCCACCGCGCCAATCCCATTACCCACTCCGATCCGCCGTGACGCCTTGATCCGATCATACCGCCGCTGTCGGGTGGCGCGCGACCTGCAGCACCTCGGTCGCGATCTCCCTCGCGGCGTCCGGTTTCGCGATCGCAGCCGATGCGTTCGCCATCGCCGCGAGCCGCTTGCGGTCGGCGAGCAGGGCCCCGACCTCCTGGCGCGAGCCTCGGCCCGGACAGCTCGTCGTCCGGGATCACCAACGCCGCCCCGGCGCGCTCCATGAACCGTGCGTTCGCCGTCTGGTGGTCGGCCGTCGCGTACGGATACGGAATCAGGACCGCGGGCCTGCCGGCCGCCGCGATCTCGAAGATCGACCCGCCCGCGCGCGCGACGACGAGATCGCTCGCGATCAGCGCCTCGCCGAAGTCCGGGATGTAGCCCCGCAGGTCGTAGTGCGGCCCGGGCGACTCCAGCTCCGGCAGGTCGCGCTCGCCGGCCGCGTGCAGGACGTGGAACCGCGCGCCCGCGAACGCCGCCAGCGCGGCGCGGTTGATCGACAGGGCGCCCTGGGAGCCGCCGAACACGAGCACGCACGTCTCGTCGCGATCGATCCCGAACCGGCCCCGGGCCGCGGGGCGATCGGTCGCCGGAGGCGGCACCGGCCGCCCCGTGACGCGGTAGCGGCTTCCGTCGCGCCCCTCGATCGGGAACGCGAGGCACACGCGGGCGGCAAACGGCGCCAGCAGCCGGTTGGTCAGCCCCAGGTGGCTGTCGGCCTCCAGCAGCACCAGCGGGACGCGCCGCATCAGCCCGGCGACCCCGACCGGCCCGGAGACGTAGCCCCCGGCGCCGACCACGACAGTGGGCGAGAACCGGCGCACGATCCCGCGCGCGGCGAGCACGGCGCGCGCGTCGACCGCTCCGGCGCGCGCCGCCCGCAGCGGGCGCCGGCGGGCGAGCGGCTCGACACGGAGCCGGTTCAGCTCGTAGCCGGCCTTCGGCACGAGCTCCACCTCCGCACGCTCGCCCCCGACGAATGCGACCTCGGCGCCCTCAGCCCGCAGCGCGTCGGCCACCGCGAGCGCCGGAACGACGTGTCCCGCCGTCCCGCCGGCTCCGATCAGGATCCTTGCGCCGCTCACGCGGTGGTCCGTCCACCGCCTGCAGCCGGCCGGCGCGCGGGTGGGCGATGTTCAACAGCACCCCGATCGCCGCCAGCATCATGCACAGGTTCGTCGGCGCGTAGGAGATGAAGGGCAGTGGCACGCCCGTCAGCGGTGCGAGCCCGAGGACGACGAAGATGTTGAGGATCCCCTGGCACAGGATGAGCGAGGTGAGGCCGGTCGCAAGCAGCTTCGCATACCGCCCCGAAGCCCGCCTCGCGGTGCGTAATCCTGCGTACGCGATCATCCCGTAGAGCACGACGACGCCGAGGATGCCGAGGATCCCGAGCTCCTCGCCGACGACGCCGAGGATGAAATCGGTCTGCGCCTCGGGCAGGTAGAAGATCTTCTGCACGCCCTTGCCGAGCCCGACACCGAACAGGCCGCCCGATCCGAGCGAGATCTGGCCCTGGACCTCCTGGAAACCGGCGCTCGACTTGGACGACCACGGGTGCAGGAACGTCGTGAGCCGCGCCATCTGGTAGGGCTGCGCGAGCGCGAACAGGAGCGCCGCGCCGGCGCCGATGCAGACCAGGGTCGCGATGTAGCGCATCGGCACCCCGGCGCCGACCAGCAGCGCCCCGATCGTGAACGCGATCACAAGCGTCGTCCCCATGTCCGGCTCGACGAGGATCAGCAGCATCGCCGGTCCGGCGACGATCGCGATCGGAGCGATCGCCTGGCGGAACCCGCGCATGCGCTTCGGATGGTCGGCCAGGTACCGCGCGACGTACAGCACGAGCGAGAGCTTCATCACCTCGG
Organism: uncultured Solirubrobacterales bacterium; assembly: GCA_963826895.1. Classification (GTDB taxonomy): domain Bacteria; phylum Actinomycetota; class Thermoleophilia; order Solirubrobacterales; family Solirubrobacteraceae; genus Palsa-465. The sequence continues at coordinate 194,376 of CAWGYJ010000003.1, read as the reverse complement.
AGGGCTGGAACTGGATCGGCCCGGCGGCGAACCACCGGCGCGCGCCGTTGACGGTCACGCCGAAGCCCGGCACGAGCACGAGCAGCAGCAGCCCGAACGAGCCGAGCAGCATCAGCTGCACGAGCCTCGGGTGGAGCAGCGTCAGGCCCCGGCGGGAGAGGATGTGCATCGCCACCAGTCCGATCCCGCCGAAGATCAGATAGCGGACGAACTCACCGGTTCCATATCCCTGGCCGGCAAGCACTCCGACCGGGGCCGAGGCGCTGTAGACCATCACTGCCCCGAACGCGAGCAGGCACAGCGTCGCGGTGGTCAGGATCCTGTGCTCGAGCGGCGGCGCGGCCCGCCGCGCCGGCTGGCGGATGCGCTGGCGCTGGCTCCCGGTCCCCTGACGCGGCCCCCGCCGCGGGCTCGAGGCCGCCGCCGCCCCCGCGGCCATCAGTGCCCTTTCCGGTTCAGTTCGCCCCCGACAAGCTCGCGGAAGTGCTCCCCGCGCGCCTCGAAGTCGCTGTACTGGTCGAAGCTCGCGCACGCGGGCGACAGCAGCACGGTGTCGCCGCGCTCGGCGGCGGCGCGCGCGGACTCCAGCGCGCCGGCGAGGTCGCCGCACTGCCGCACCGGCACGCCCGCGCCCGCTCGCGCCGACGCGAGTGCGTCCTCGATCTGCCCTGCCGCCTCTCCGATCAGGTACACGGCGCTGCAGCGCTCGGCGACGAGCGGCGCCAGCGGCGCGAAGTCCTGCTGCTTCCCGCGCCCGCCGGCGATCAGGTGCACGCCCCCGGCGTACGAGCGCAGCGCGACGACCGTGCTCGCGACGTTCGTCGCCTTCGAGTCGTTCACGTACGCGACGCCGTCGATGGTCGCGACCGGCTCGAGCCTGTGCGCGACGCCCTTGAACGTTCGCAGGCCCTCGGCGACGGCCTCGGGATCGAGCCCTCGCGTAAGGCACGCGGCCGCGGCCGCGAGCCCGTTGCGGAGGTTGTGCTCGCCGGGCAGCGCCAGCTCGCGGGCGTCGAGCAGCGGCTCCTCGGCCCACCAGATCTCGCCGGCGCGCTCGGAGACCTCGGCCGCGGCGCTGAGCCCGAACAGCACACGGCGCGCGCAGCCCCCTAGATCCTCCACCTCCAGGTCGTCGGGCGCGATCGCGACGTCGTCGTTGCCCTGGTTCACGAACGCGCGGAGCTTTGCCGACACGTACGCGTCGAAGCTGCCGTGACGATCGAGGTGGTCGGGCGAAAGGTTGAGCAGCAGCGCCGACTCGGGCGCGAACGCGAGCGTGTCCTCGAGCTGGAACGAGGAGCTCTCACACACGACCGTCGCCTCCGGGGCCAGCGACCCGACCAGCGAGGACACCGCCGTGCCGACGTTGCCGGCGACCGCGACAGGCGCTCCCGCCTCGCGGTGGATGTGCCCGATCCACTCGGTCGTCGTCGTCTTGCCGTTGGTCCCGGTCACCGCGATGAACTCGTTCGGGATGAGCCGCCAGGCGAGCTCGAGCTCGCCGATGACGGGCACGGCGGCGGCTCGCGCCGCGACCACGATGGGCGCGTTCTGGGGTACGCCGGGGCTCTTGATGAGCGTCCCGGCGCGGGCGGCAAGGGCGTCGCCTGACGCATCCAGGTGGACTTCGACGCCCGCCTCGGTAAGCCTTCTCGCCGCCGCATCGAGTTGCGGTGTCCCGGGCGCGCCCGCATCGCATCCGATCACCTCCTCTCCGCGGGCGCGCAGCGCCAGCGCCGCGGCCTCGCCCGAGCGGGCGAGACCGGCGATCAGGTACGGCCCTGGCGGCAGCGGCGGCCGGGGCTTCACGGCGCCGTCCCCCGACCCCGCGCCATCAGCCCCGGATGCTGAGCTGATACACGGTGAAGCCGATCGCTCCGCATGCGGCGGCGACGATCCAGAAGCGGAGGATGATCTTCGTCTCCGACCAGCCCTGCAGCTCGAAGTGGTGATGGATCGGCGCCATCAGGAACACGCGCTTGCGGAAGGTCTGGAACGAGAACACCTGGATCAGCACCGACAGCGCCTCGATCACGAAGATCCCGCCGAGCAGGATCAACAGCACCTCGGTGTCCGTCATCACCGCCAGCCCGGCGATCGCGCCGCCGAGCGCCAGCGATCCGGTGTCGCCCATGAAGATGCTGGCCGGGAAGCTGTTGAACCACAGGAAGCCGATGCAGACCCCGACCAGGCAGCCGGCCAGCAGCGCCAGGTCGCTCTCGCCGGAGATGAACGTGATCCCGATGTACGCCAGCAGCACGATCGACGCGCAGCCTGCCGCCAGCCCATCCAGACCGTCGGTCAGGTTCACGGCGCTGGTCGTGCCGGCGACGACGAGGTAGATGAACACCGGGAACAGCGGCCCGAAGTCGATCCGGACATCGACGAACCTCAGGTCGACGGACGACGGCAGGCCCGCCTTCTGGGTCGCGAACCACCACAGGACCAGCGAGATCGCGACCGTCAGGATCAGCTTCGTCCGCGCCCGCAACCCGAGCGAGCGCCGCTTGACGATCTTCGTGTAGTCGTCGGCGAAGCCGATCGCGCCGCAGCCGATCATCGTCGCGAACACGCCCATCGACTCCCAGTTGCGTGTCGACAGGATCAGGAACGGGACCGAGAACGCCAGGATGATGATCACACCGCCCATCGTCGGCGTCCCCGCCTTGGTCAGCTTGTGCGCTTCGGGCCCCTCCTCGCGGATGTTCTGCCCGAACGCCCGGTTGCGCAGGAACTCGATGAACTTCGGCGACAGGAACAGGCACAGCAGCAGCGCGGCCGTGCCCGCGATCAGGACCCGCCCGGAGGTCGAGCCGATCACGCCGGCTCCCTCAGCGTCCTGAGTGCCTCGCACACGAGCTCGAGCCCGACTCCGCGCGAGGCCTTCACGAGCACGACGTCGCCGGGCTCGATCAGCTCTCCCGCGAGCGCGGCCGCCTCCTCCGCGTCCGCGACCGCGTGCGCCTCGCCGTCGAATCGCTCCGTCGCCGCCGCCGCGAGCGGCCCGACCGTGATCAGCAGTTCCACCCCGGCCTCGCTCGCCTGCTCGCCGAGCGCGAGGTGGTAATCGCGCTCGCTCGGCCCGAGCTCCAGCATGTCCCCGAGCACCGCCACCGGGCGCCGCGGCGCGGGCGCCGACGCGGCGACGGCTCGGAGCTCGGTAAGCGCGGCCCGCATCGACATCGGATTCGCGTTGTAGCAGTCGTCGAGCACGGTCAGCTCGCCGGCCAGCTCGACTCGCTGCCCCCGGCCGGGGGACAGTGCCGGCTCGATCCGTCCGCTCGGCTGCACGCCGATCGCGAGCGCGGCCGCGACCGCCGCGAGCAGGTTGTTGCGCAGGTGCTCCTGCGGGAACGACACCTCGAGCTCGATCGTGCGGCCGCCGGCGTCGATCACGACGCTCGTCGGTTCGCTGCGCGCGAGCGTGACGTCGCCTCCGGGACCGAAGGTGGTGGTCGTCACGTCGGCCCGCAGGTGGGGTACCAGCAGCGCTTCCCCGGCGGGGACGATCGCCGTGCCACCGGGCGGAAGGCCCGCGATCAGCTCCGCCTTGGCCGCCGCGATCGCCTCGAGCGACCCGAGCAGCTCGAGGTGGACCGGGCCGACGCTCACGATCACGCCGACGTCGGGCTCGGAGATGGTCGCGAGCTCCTCGATCTGCCCGGCGCCGCGCATGCCCATCTCGAGCACCAGCACCTCGGTGTCGGCCGGCGCGGCGAGGATCTCCAGCGGCAGCCCGATCTCCGTGTTGTAGTTCGCGCGCGAGGCGACGGTCCGCTTGGTGGGCGCGAGCACGGCGAGCAGGATGTCCTTGGTCGAGGTCTTGCCGGTGGAACCCGTGATCCCGATCACATGCGCGCCCAGCTCGCGGCGCCAGGCGGTCGCGAGTTGCTGGAGCGCTCGCAGCGGATCGTCGGCCGCGAGGACTGCGCCGCCCGGCTCGGGGCGCGCCCGCGCCGCGGGCTCCGCGTGCTCGCGAGCCGTCAGCACCCCCCACGCCCCGGCCGCCAGCGCTTGCTCGGCGAAGCGGCCCCCGTGCTCGCGCTCGCCCGGCAGTCCGACGAACAGCACCCCGGGGCCCACGGCCCGCGAATCGATCACGGTCCGCTCCGGTCCGCCGGCGGACGGTCCGCCGCCGCGCAGCAGCTCCGCGCCGGCGCCGGCCGCGACCTGCTGCGCAGTCCAGCCTCTCATTTCTCTCCTGGCAGGCGCCAGCGAAGCTCCGGGAATCTCGCGAAATCCCGGTCCAGGGAGACCAGCGTTGCCCCCTGCTCGAGTGCGAGTGCCGCGAGATGCGCGTCGGGGACCAGATCGCCGACGGCGCCGAACTCCACGCACAGCCGCTCGAATATGCGCAGATGGTCCGGCCCCGCGGGGACCGTCACGTACGCAGCCTGGGCGCGCACTGCATCCACGAACGAGAACGCCGCCTCGGTTGGCGTGGGCACGACGAACACACGGCGATTGGTCGACAGCCTGACGAATGCGATCCAGACCGGATCCGGGACCCCGAACGGGTCGCCGCTCTCCAGCAGATCATCGAACCATGGCCGCACGGTCGCATAGTGGTCGTGATCCGGCCGGTGGGCTGCGAGCACGACGTTGACGTCGAGCAGGATCACCGAAGGCGCTCGAGCGGGTGACCTTCGTCGAGCAGCTCCAGCAGAGCCCGCGTCGAGGTTGTGTCGACGCCGGCGCGCAAGCCGCTCTTACCGTCGAACGTCGGCACCGGCGGGCCGCTGGGTCGCTGCTGATCGGCCGACAGCTCTCGTCGGAGCGAACGTTCCACGAGCTCGCCCAGCGTCCAGCCCTGCTCACGAGCCCGGCGCCGGGCGAGCACGAGCAAGCGGTCGTCGATCCTAACGGTGGTGCGCATGATGTCCAGAATAGTGCATCACACGCATCAATCCCTCTGACCGGCGTGTAGGAGCATCTCGCGGGCCACGGTCACGTCGTCGAACGGGATCTTCCGGCCGTCCTCGAACTCCTGTCCCTGCTCATGGCCCTTCCCGGCGATTACCACCACGTCGCCGGGCTCCGCGCTCCGCAGGGCCGTCTCGATCGCGAGCCGCCGGTCGGCCTCGTGCTCGACATCGGTGCCCGAGCCGCCGAGGATCTCGGCGATGATCGCCTCGGGCTCCTCCGAGCGCGGGTTGTCGGAGGTCACGATCACGCGGTCGGCGAGCCGCCGTGCGATCTCCCCCATCAGTGGGCGTTTGCCGCGGTCACGGTCGCCTCCGCACCCGAACACGACGTGCAGGCGGCCGTCCCCGGCGAGCCCTCGAGCGGCGCTGAGCACGTTCTCGAGCGAGTCCGGCGTGTGCGCGTAGTCGACGAGCACGGCGAACGGCTGGCCCGCGTCGACCGGCTCGAACCGGCCCGGCACCCGGCCGGCGTGCGCGAGCGCGGCCACAGCGCTCTGCAGCGGCACGCCGAGCGCGCGGGTGGCGGCTAGCGCGCCGAGCGCGTTGTAGACGTTGAAGCGTCCTCGCAGCGGCGAGAACAGCTCCATCTCGCCCTCTGGCGTGTTGACGGTGTAGTGGGAGCCGTCCAAACCCGTCCGAACTCCGCTCGCTCGGTAGTCGGCCTGACGATCGATCGCGAACGTGACCGCCCCCTCTCGCTCGCCCGCGAGCCGTGCGCCGTACGCGTCGTCGACATTGATGATCTCGGCGCCAGCGCGACCGTCGAACAGGCGCCGCTTGGCCAGGTAGTAGTCCTCCATCGTCGGGTGGAAGTCGAGGTGGTCCTGGGTCAGGTTGGTGAAGATCGCGGCGGCGAACAGGATCGCGTCGGCGCGGTGCAGCGCGAGCGCGTGCGAGGAGACCTCCATCGCACACGCACGATCGCCCTGCTCGAGCATCCCCCGGAAGTCACGCTGCAGCTCGATCGCCTCCGGCGTAGTCCGCTCGACCGCCCGCTCGACGCCACCGACGACCGATTTGACGGTCCCCAGCAATCCCGACTGGAGCCCACCCGCCTCTAGCAGCTCACGGACGAGGAACGCGGTCGTCGTCTTGCCGTTCGTGCCGGTGACCCCCACCACCTTCAGCGTCGCGCTCGGATCCCCGTTGAACCTCGCCGCCGCCGGCGCCATCGCCTCGCGCACATTCGGGACCCGGACCTCGGGCACGCCGAGGTTCAGCGGCCGCTCGACGACGAGCGCCACCGCCCCGCGCGCGACGGCGTCGGGCGCGAACTCGTGCCCGTCACGCGTCATCCCGACCACGCAGAAGAACAGCGTTCCCGGCACCACCCGCCGGTTGTCGTACGCGAGGTCGGTGATCTCGACTTCGAGCGCCCCGGCCGGGGCATCCGCGATCACGTAGGCCAGTCGCATCGGGCCAGAGGCTACTTGGGGCCGCGGCAGGCCTCGCACCCCGCTGCCGTCGGTTCGTTCGGGCTCGGGGCGGAGGCTCCGAACCTTGGCGCAACCGTAAGCGCGAGACGTCGGGTCCGGGCGTCGCGCTGAGTGGCGTCCGCGAGATCCATTGCGATCGCTCTACGACCCCCGGTCGAGCTGCAACGGTGTGTCTCGTACGCGACGGGCGTTCTTTGGGTTCAAGACCAGCTTGACCCCATCAATGCATATGACGCTCAGCATGATGGCCAGATAGACGGTGTGTGAGTAGCTGAAGGTATGCCTACTGAGCGGCCACAGAAGTGCCATTCCACTGCCGTTACCCCCGGCCAAATCGCGGAAGAAGTGAAGACACAAGCCGAGGGCGACTCCCAGGAGCAAATCACGGCGGCGGCGCCAAAGTGCGGCGCCGACAAAAACGATTACGAGCGTGAGGAGTGAGTGTGTGTACGGCCTGGGAACTCCGCGCGTAAGGAAGCGGTAGCCCAGATACTGAGGTGTGTGGTCCGCGCCGATCGCAACCGAAGCGATCAGCGCAGGACCCAGGAACCGATTACGAATCGCCCGTGGACCCGCCGCCAGAACGAGAATCGCCGTTGTCAGATGCGCGACCTCATCTAGAGCTCCAGCCGGAAACAGGCCATCGCCAGCATGCTGCTAGGCCGAGCCTCCGGCGACGAAGACGATCGCAATCAGCGCCAATCGACCTGGCGCGAGCCCCTCGACCATCGAGCGACGAAGATCAAGCCCATCTGGCTCGCACGACCCCTGCGGCTGTTGCGAAGGAACTCACCCATACCGAGCCTAGCGAGCGCCGGTAAAGATCTCGGGAGCATGCGTCGGACAGATGAAGCGTGAATATCGCCGATCTCGTAGTTCGGCGCGACAGGCCGCTCCGGCGGCTGTGTGTGGTAGCCGCGCCACGTGCCGCGGAACAGTCGGTGGGTTCCGCGATCGCGGAGGACTAGTAGCCGGCTGTCAGTCTCTACGCGGGTTGCTGTCCACCGTCGTGGCGCTTTCGCAGGACATAGAAGCGGTGGTATTGAAAATCGGGGACCACGAACTCTCTGTCTATGAAGAACCCGTCGCTGAGCGTTCGTCGGACCGTCTTGCGGCTCTTACCTCGAGACGAGACCTGCCAATAGTGCTGGCCGTCGAACCGATAACGCCGGGGGTCAGGAGCCCGAAAACTAAGACCACGCTCAGCCAGGTAACCTCCCGCGCTCACACCAAGCGTGAGAGCAAACCCAAAGCCTGACTGCGGCAAAGAAACGATCGCGTGCCTTCGGCAGACACGTCGCAGTTCGGCGATTCCGCGAGGAACATCGGGCCAGGGGACGTGCTCCAGCACCTGAGAGCAGAGAACGACGTCAAACTCTCCGTCCCCGCATGGGAGGCTTCGAACGTCACCTACCCGGTCGACCCCAAGCTGCTGGTCGATGTCGACAGTCGTGACGGCAACCCCCTGTTTCACCAGCGCGTCACGCACGAAACCGGCACCGATGCCGATCTCGAGGCATGTGCTGGGACGCACGGCAAGTACTTCTGTGATCTGATGCCAGTAGCTGCTCCACCGCGCCTTGCGGTGATAATGCAGCCAGTCGTCGTAATGGGCGCTGGCGACCTGGATCTCGCTCACGTACCTGGGATCGTATCGGGCCCCGCGCTCGTTTACGTGACGAGCCCAGAGATGAACAGCGAGGCCGTGGGCCGGGAGTGGATGACGAGACCGTCGCCAGTCCTGGCGGCGCCGAGCGGCCATCCCGAGCGCTTCGAGTATCGGCAGCGTGGTCTGGCTGCCGACGAGCGGCCAGCCGACCGCCTGGCGTTCGGGCTCCACGCCGCTGCATGCCAGGCCGGCTCCGGCATCCCACCTCGCCGGGGCGCTGGCCGAACACGCAGGCGGGAGGCAATGACGGATATCTACTTATGCGCCGCGGCAAGTGACAACGGACGTCCAGTCGACAGCCTCCCGTAGAGCGGTAGACATTCGTACGACGTTCACGGGCGTTGCTGCCCCAGCCCTTCTCGGCGCTCGATGCCTGCTCGTGATGTCCCCCGTGCCCGCAAGATCGGCTTGCTCACAACCGCCGCTCTAGCCGTCGGCGTGCTCGTTCTCGGAGCGGGACCGACGGTTGCGTCTACCACGAGGGTCGCTTCGTCTTGCGCCGCCGACTCGGTCCGCCCCGCGCATCCTCGGATCGGACAGCGCGTCTACATTCGTCTTCCACGGACGGTCGGGCGACGGCCGGTCTCCGTCCTCCTCAGCGCACACGGGGTCAAGCTCACCAGCGCCTCCCGCCGAGACTCGGAGACCGTCGTCTCGATCGTCCTGGCCTCGAAGGAGCTCGCGCGTCTCCACCTCCAGAAGCGCAGCCGGACATCTGTCGCCGTGTGGGCCCAGTCGGGGAAGCGACGGATCGCCGGAGGGTGCGTCGTTGTCCCCGCCAGGACGCCCCCCTCGTGGCCCGCGACGAAGGGAAAGACCGCAACGCCGGCAGCCCCAACGACGCCAACGACGCCAACGACCCCGACCACCCCAACGACCCCGACGACCCCAGCCGCCCCGACGACGCCTATCCCTCTCGGCGGCCCACCTCTCGCACCGCCGTCGACGCAGTCGCCGCTGCAGTGGGCACCACCCAAGCTCTCCGATCCCACGGTGATCGACGTCCAGAGCGGTCTGGATCCTGACTACATCTATCTGAAGACCAGCCAGGACTACATCGTTAAGCTACCCGCTGGCGGGCTCCACGGCACCCTGGAGCTCGATGGGGGTCACAACGTCGTGCTGATCGGCGGGAGCGTCACGGTTCCAGCCACGGCAAACCAGACCGACAATGGCGCCGACGACACCGATCAGGGCATCTACGTACGCGCCGCTACAGGAACCGTCCACATCGAGGGGGTCAGCATCACGGCTGATCCCGACACACAGTTTGACGGTATCGACATCAATGCACCGCAGGCGACTGTGCAACTCGAGAACATCAGGGTGACCAACGTCTGGGGAAGCGATACGACCGAGCACGCTGACGTCGTCCAGACATGGGGTGGAGTGCATGATCTTCGGATCGACCGCCTCACCGCGGACGGCGACTACCAAGGGCTGACGATCGACCCTGATCTCGGTCCGGTCGGATCCGCTGAAATCGAAAACGTCGATCTGACGCTGGTTCCGCGCCCCGCGCCACTCGCATCGAGCACTGTCGGTGGTGGCTACATGATTTGGCTGACGAAGGGCGCTCACACGTGCAGCGCCCCTGGAGCGGTCACCTTCACGAACGTCTACGTCGACGATGACGACACCGGACGCGTCCCGCCGAGCAATACCGTCTGGCCGCCCAGTATCGGGAGCGGACTTCAGTGCGGCGGAGTACTGTCAGGCAGTCAGGAAACCTGGCCGAGCCTTCCCGTTACAGGCTCGGTCTCGTTGACCGCGCCGCCGGCTGGCCCATTTGTCCCCGCTGGTGTTGCCGGCGACAGCTATGCCTCACCGGGCTACGTCCCTGGATCCTGAGCTCCGCAGATGAAGAACTCGCGAGTCCGCCGCCCCTCGGACCGGGTTCGAGGGTTCATCTCTGGTGCGCCGCGCTCGGGCTTGTTGGCGCCTTACCTCGCGAATGCCGAGAACGTAGCCGGTCGGTAATCTGCGCCGACGAGTCTGGTCGGGACGAACGGGCCGCCGGATGGTGCGGACAGGGTGACGAAACCGCTCACGGGCAGTCGCGGCCAGAACGCACGCCCCGCGCCTATGTGCGCTCGGCACGGCAACGGACTGTACCGCGCGGGCCACACAGTATCGACCGCCCGGACACTCCGCGGAATCTGATCGCTGACATACACATCTGAGAGGCGAACGTGACCCGATTCGCATGACTCAGCATCGCGGGTCAGCCAGACCATGTGTCCACCACCAACCGAGATCGCTCGCAGGGCAGCTGGTACGGGCTGCAGCGTCAAATCAACGTGATCGATCTCCTCGTCCCCAACCGGGCCGAGGTCCGGATCGATCGTAAGGCCTTGGTAATCGCCGAACACTGATAGGTCGTCGATCTCCAGGTTGCGCACGCCGCCCCACGTTTGCACAGCATCCGCATGCTCGGTACGGTCGCTTCCCCATAGTCCATTCACCCGCACTCGCTCGATTTGCACGGTGGCTCGGGGGGCGTTCACGTCGATCGCATCGAACATCACGTCGGGCTGGGCATCGATGAGCAGCCCCTCGAGGTGAACCGTGCCGCTGGCGCCCTCGACGTATATGCCGGTGTCGGTGTCGTCCGCTCCATTGTCGAGTTGGTTGGCCGACGACGGCACGGTGATGTCCCCGCCAATCACCACCACGTCGTGGCCCCCTTCTATCCAAAGGGTGCCCAAGAGACGTGGTCGCGGCACGACGATGACGTAGTCGCGGCTAGTTGAAAGGTGGAAGTGGTTTCCACCCTGCCTTGCGTGCAGGACAACCGGATGTCTCAGCGAGGGGCTTAGCCACATCAAGCGATTTGGCTCGCTCCCTTTGTTCGCGAGCATGCAGACGGTCGCCCCGAGAACCGCGATCAGCGCCAAGGGCAGCCAGGTCCTTTGAGCCTTCGCGGGAACCGGCCGGCTCACCGGGACCTCGACCGGAGTGAACCCTCCTCGGTCTGATCCGCCTGCGCCAGCAGCCCCCGCGGCAGAAGCCGAGGCGTGATTAAGAGCCGGTCCGCAGAGGACAACGGGGGCCCGTTGCAACCGGTATGCATCGCGGCCCGCGCGACACCTGCGCGATCATCTGCTGACCTCGCGAACGCAGCGACTATACGGAGCACGACATCATCCTTGCGCTGCGTGCTCAGCGGATGGAGTCGTTGGGCTGACGGCGCGCCAAGCACGCCAAACATGACGTTTTGCCTCTGAAACAACGCCGTCATAGACGTTGGTTCTCGCGGTCACGAATCGCTGCAGAACCGCGCCGTCCGCAGTCCCTTTCACGGTCAACCGTGGGATCGCCCACCGATCAGACTCGGGATGGGCCGAAAGATTCCCCCCAGCGCAACCAAATGAGTACCCCGCCGCGCGTGCCGCTCGCCGAACTCGCCGGCTGTGGTATCCGAATGGGTACGCAACGGCGGCGATCTCTCGGCCCAGACCGTCCTCGAGCACAGCTTTCGACCTCTCGAGCTCGTCGCGGAGCCGGGACTTTGAGAGCCGATCCAATTCCGGATGCGTATGACTATGAGCGCCCACCTCGATTCCGGCCTCGGCCGCGCTCCGTATCTCGGACCAGCTCATCATCGGCCGCTGTTCTTCGCCTTCTCGAATCAGCCATCGACTGGCAGAACCGATGTACGCGGACGGTACGAACAATGTGGCCACAAACTTGGCCGTCATCAGCGTCGGACACGCGTGCTGCGCGAAATCGCCGAACGCATCATCAAACGTCAATACCACCGCTCGATCAGGGAGCGGTTTCCCGCCGAAAAGGCGCTGCGCAGCGTCTGAAAGAGTGAGAGTCACGCACCCCAGGTCTTGCAGAATCGCCACATGGTCGGCAAAACGGGCCCGCTCGACTGCGTACGGCCGGAACCGGCTCGTTGCATCGTCTGACACGGCGTGGTAGGCGAGGATTGGGACCGACTCAGCCATCACGGCTCGGCTGGCAGATTGCTCGCGCTCGACCCCGGCAACGACGTCGTCCACGCAGGTAGGCCACGGGCCCGGACACCATCCCGAGACGGTTGCTCTGCATCAACTCGTTTGGGAACGCCGCTGACATCGTTGCCGTCCGAACCGACCCCGGAGCGCCGCGGACGTCCCGGATCGCTTGCGGCACGAGCGCGACGAGCCTCGGGATCAGGCTCGGATCGCTGACGACGACGGATGTGTAATACGCCGTCAGACTCGTCCCAAGCGCCCTCATTTGGTCGACGAGGTCTTTGAACTCGGCACGATCAGCGTGCCACGCGAGTGCGGATGGCCGATACACGATTGTCTCGCCGGCCAGAAGCAACTGCGTGAATAGTGCGGTCTCCTCACCCCCGCGGGCTGGCGTACCGGCTCCCAGCGCCTCGTCGAATCCCCCTACCCGCAGAAGAGCGTCCCTTCGGATCGACATGTTTCCGCCAGCCCCAAAGGGTGGTAGCGGGTAGAGCGGGCTCTGCGAACCCGGCATTGAAGGATCGAGTGTTTGAGCCACGAAGCCGCGACCCTTGGAGTGACCTCCGTACTGGAAGAACAGCTCCTGCGCCTCGGTCTCGATCGCGTCTGGGAAGATGGAGCCGTTGACCGAGGCTGTCTCAGGATTCTCGGTATATCCGACCGCGAGTTCAGTGACCCACTGGCCTGCCGGTCTCGCGTCGTCATCAATGTAGGCGACCACCGCTCCCCGGGAGACAGAAGCGCCTCGGTTTCGCGCGCGGGAGAGGCCGGCCTCGGGCTCGACTACAAGCCGCACCGGGATCGACGCATCGAACCCGTCGACAAGTTCGGCGACGCCGGGGCTCCCTTCGGTGTTGTCGACTACCACAATTTCGAAGCGGGGATACTGTTGGGCACGGAGCGCGTCGAGGCACTGGCTGAGTTCACGTTCGCGGTTCCGTGTGCAGACGATGACGCTGACCGACGGGCCTGCGTCGACAGCCCTCGCCTGCTGGGCGCGCGATTCGTCAATCATGGCGTCGCTGACGGTGAGCTGAGTTGCTATGGCCCGTCGGAGCGCAGACTCATGGGAACCGTGGATTAGGTCAACTGGTACGACACCGAGCAGAACATCGTCGTGCCGAACAAGGACGAGCGCACGCTCGTAGCCAGGCGGTGCCCTGAACTCCGTGGTCGCCTGCGCAATGTCGACCTCCCCGACGTAGCGCGGGCCAAGAGCTGACTTCGATGCGCTGGCCTGGCCACGGCGCACTGCTGAGCATCCGATACTCATGAGCGGGGAGATCGCATCGAGAGGGGCACCGCGCGGGCCAGGCGCTTGAGCGTACGGGGCGGAAACAGTTGAAACGCCACGAAGAACAAGAAAGCCGGCAACCCCGGCTGCCCTTCAGCGAAGGCATGCCTGGCAATTCGTGCAACCGCGCGCTTATCATCGGCAGCTCTTGCAAACGCTGCTGTGGTGCAGAGCAGGAGGTCACCGCGTTGCCTCTTCGTCAGATATCGCGACGACGATATCCAGGCAAGACTTTCACGCCACTTCGTCGAGCGGGAAGCCGACCCGACCGTCTCTGTCACATCTACGAGTGGCTGCGGGAGCATGATCACCGTCGGATCGTGCTCAGCTACGAGTCGTAACAGCCAATCCCAGTCCTGGTGGACCGGGCTATCCAACCAGGGCGTCGACACGGCCAACGATCTCTCGCAGATGAGAGTTGATGGATGAACGACCGCCTCGCCCCATCGGACCCGGCGCCGGACGAACAGATAGTCGGCTATGGCTTCGTTCCGCCGGTTCACTCGTCTAGGCGCCACGAAGTCCCCGCGACCGTGCTCATCAACCAGTCGAAACTGGCTCAGACACACGACATTTGCCGACGGATCCTGCTCCTTGAGCACCGCTAGCTGCACCTCGAGTTTTTGTGGTCTCCAGGCGTCGTCATCATCGAGCAGGGCCAAGTACTTTCCTGTCGCCAATCGAGTGCCGAGAGTCCGCGCAGGTCCCGACCCACGGCGCTTACCGGTCACGACAACCCTCACCCGGGGGTCGCTCGCCGGCTCAAGCGAAAGTTCCCCGGCGGGCCCGTCATACACGACGATTACCTCCGTGTGGGGGTAGGTTTGGGACAGGACGCTCCTGACGGCATCGGCCACCGAAGCGCGACCGGTTGTCGGGATGACGACCGAGACGAGCGAAGGAGCGGCCTGAGCCTCTCCCCCTCGGATCGTCGTCTGCGCGGATTCCGTGCCGTCTCTTCGCATCGCCTGGCTGCCGGACACGGTCATCTCGACATCCCCTCACCGGTTGCGCCACATCGTGGGGCCATCATCTGATCGAGTCGTCCGCTCAGATGCCCCGCAGCTGCTGAGCCAAGTCCGACGAGCATCGCCCCCAAGGCGTACAAGCCATTGATATCTCCCCGAATGAGCCGACGGAGCGTAAGGCCCGCCTGTCGGCTCAGGGCATGAATCACGAATTGCCGTTCGGCGGCGAGGTTCCCCGTCGTTCCCATGTTGCTGAATACGCGAACCTTCTCTCGATTCACAAAGTAGCAACGCCGCCAGAAGTACCTCCACGTCACACGTTCGGCGGGGACAAAGTGATGCACTACGGCGAATGGCGTGTAAACAACACTCTCGAGGCCGTACCGCGCAAGAAGTCTCGTCCCCAGATTGAGATCGTCGAAGTCTGAGTCATAGGAACCCACCGACAGCCTCGAAAGCGGACCGTCTGACGGCCAGGTTGTTACAGATGAGGCGCCGGAAGGGCTGAATTGTCGTTGGCAAGCCGTCGTATGCACACCCAAATACCCAGTTGAAGTTACCTGGATACCACGCCGGCCTTTCTGTCTCATACTCGGCAACCGGCGGTCCGCCAGTCGCAACCACTGTTGGGGACGAAAGGACTTCGAGTAGCCGTTCGATCCAGTCAGGCTCTGCACGGGCATCGTCGTCCGTGAACACGATGACATCGGCACTGACGGCCTCGGCCGCGGTGTTTCGGGCCTCACCGGCGCCGAAGCGCCGCCGCGACCCGTGCGCAGCCTCGTGCGCCGATAAGCGCTTGAGATCGGCATCGTGGCGATTGGGGATGACGAGAATCTCCGGGCTCTGAGCTGAACCCCATTCACGTCGAGCGCGATCGAGAAGTGCTCGATTATTGTCGATACAGACCACTATTGTCTCGACCGGCACAGTCTGGCATCGGGCGGATTCCACCATGCGAGCGAGAAGGTCCCATCGGTTCATGGTGTATGCGGGGATCACGACCGCCACTCGAAGCTGATATTTCGGCCCTGTAGCGGAAGTGGCCCATGGGCGGGGGTTCGTGACGTTCTCAGTCGGTGTCATGGAAGTCGTCCGTGGTCGGGGGTTGGTGGTTACGGAGGGCAACCGGGAGCTCACGCGCCCACTCGTCGAAGGCGCGGACGCGCACACCGAGGTTTGCCCAGTGGTCAGCTCTCGGAACAGAGGGCGCGGAATGCACCAGACCGAGGATGCTGTCCGCCCGTAGCGGAAGCGGCACACGTAATGCCTCTGCCACACGCATCGCGCCATATGCCGCCGTCCACGGCACATCGAAGGTCCGCAGACGAGCGCCCGACCGATGCGCCAATCCAACGAGGAGGTCCTCGAATCGAACTGGATGCGGATGGGCCAGCCCAACCGGCTCGTGACCTCTCTCGGTGCCGAGCGCCATCCGCAAGACGCCCCGGACCATGTCGTCGACATAGACAGTGAACTGGTGGGCGTTCCGGCCGATGAGAGGCGTCAGCGGCAGTCCCACAAGGCGCTGCAGCGCACCGATCATACCCTTGCCCTCGTCTCCGTAGACGAGGCCAAGGCGTACTACGTTGCCGCCCGCGTCGAGCACGGCCCTCTCTTGCGCCAGCTTCGCCTGGCCGTAGATCTGCCTGGTGCCGGGGTAGGCTGACATCGAGGAGACCAGAACAAAGCGGGCGCCTGCTGCCGCGGTAGCTTGAACGAGTCGGCGGGTTCCCTCGACGTTGACGCGCCAGATGTCGTGTTGTCGCGTGAGCGAGAGGTCGTAGGCACAGTGCACCAGCACGTCAACGTCACGGAGGAGGTCGGAAGTCGGTAGCTCATCCAGCTCGTAAGGTCGCCAGTGAAGGGCGGCAGCCGGTCGGCGGCTCAACGCGAGAACGTCAAGACCGTCCTCACACGCGTGCACCGCGATCGCTGCCCCCACGTAGCCCGTCGCTCCGGTGATCGCGAGCGCCGTCACGCTGATTCCACAGCTGCAGTCGCGATCCGATGCGCATTCGCCATGACAGACAGCGTGAAGGTTGTCGATGGCACGCTCGGGAGCACGGCACCGTCGACGACGTGAACGCGCCGCCACTCCGCGGTCCGACCCAGCACATCCGTTTCAAACGCACCGTCGCGCGGCTTTCCGGCGACATGGGGGAGGCTCCCGCCGAAGTGGTAGCTCTTGCCCGGGCCAGAAATACGCAGAACCGGCACGCCGGGCCAGAGGTCGAGGGCTGGCGCAACACCTACCAGTCGAGCCATCGTCTTCGCGAGGGCACTCCTAGTCGCCGGATTGCGCCGTCCCGAGAGCCGGACGACGGGCAGATGGTCAATGCCACGCTTCTTCACATCAACGACCATGGCTGGCGACGCCCACGAAGGCAGATAGCCGAGCGCAGCAACCGTGCGCCTGAGGAGGGTCGTCTT
Source organism: uncultured Solirubrobacterales bacterium (assembly GCA_963826895.1). GTDB lineage: Bacteria > Actinomycetota > Thermoleophilia > Solirubrobacterales > Solirubrobacteraceae > Palsa-465. The sequence goes on along the minus strand of CAWGYJ010000003.1, from coordinate 177,683 downwards.
GAGCCGTGGCGAACGTGCGATCGACGCGGGCAACTCGGCTTCGAACACCGGGTTGTACGGGTAGAGATGGAGGTGTGCGAGGTCTAGTCCCTCCCGTCCGTAACGGACAACCATGCTGACCTGGTTGAGCGTGAACGTCGAGTAGGTACGAGGATCGCGCTGCCCGCGGGCGGCGAAGAACGGAAGCACGAACTGCACGGACTCGGCCAGTTCAAGCCGGCGAACGCTCCGACGAACCGAGTTGAGGACGATGCGGGTGCTTCCCAACGCTCCGGCAGCGACGAAAACGCGGTCGGCTCTTTTCGTCACGATCGACCCATCCGTTAGCCGCCGCGCACGCACCCAGCAGCCGACCTCGTCTTCACCGACCTCGAGCGCGAGCAGCCCGGGCTCATGGCGAACGCTACCCCGTCTAATGGCCGGAGCCAAGGTCTGGCGAGCGGAGTAGATGAGATCGAACGGACAGCCGGTTAGGCACAACCCGCACTCGACGCAGCGCGAGGCCTCGAAGGCGAGACGCGCCCGCCCCACGATGACACCCAAACGGCGTACGACGGTCCGGTGTCGGGCATATCGCTCGAGGACGGCTTCCGCGCCGTCGCTGAGTGGCGGCAACGGAGACGAAGGCGCGAGCAGCGGGAACAACTCGGTGTAGTCGTCAGTGACCGCGGCGAACGGCAGCTGGCGCAGGATCGCCTCGTAGTGGGGGAGGAGATCGTCATATGTGATCGGCCACTCCCCGATGGCTTCCCGGGTGAACGGCAGGATCTGAGCCCCCCAGGCGTTGGAGAACCCACCGAACGCTCCGGATACGCTGCTTTGATTGCCTCCCCCAACCGCGTCTATACCCTCGAGCTGACCAAGCTCACGGAACGGGAAGTCGGAACCAAGAACCCGCTTCTGAGGCAGTTCACCGTGGTTCTCGGCTCTCGGCCTTTTAGCGAGCGCGTCGCGGACCTCCGCGCTCCACTCATCGGGATGAGCACCCGCAACGCTCGCCAGCAACTGGCGACGATCGGACTCCAACGACGCGCCAAGATCCATTACGACCACCGACTCGGCGTCGCGGGCAACCAGCGCGAGCGTCGCCGCGGCCGCCGCGGGACCGGTACCGATCACGATGTTGTGTGGCATCGAACCCGCTCCCATCTCAGCCTGCCATCCATCGACGGTTCGCGCAGGGTCACGAGCCACTGTTCGTGACGCTCGGCCGATGTTATGGAGATGGTCTCTGGCATTGGTTCACCTTCGTCACTTCGCACCGGCGTCGGAACACGCAGATCGTGATTGGACCTCCTGGTCCGTTCCACAAGCGTAGCCGAACTGCTGGCTCGATGCTGCAGCCTCCGAGCTTGCCAACCGTCGTAAGGACGCCTGAGGTCCGCACGCCGCGAATTCGTTCATCTAACCGTGTACCCGTTGCTGCCCGCGAACAGTCCGTCGCATTTGGTATTTCAGCCTTCAACCGCAGTGTTGCCGGACTTAACGCAGGCCAGGGCGAACGTGCGCGGGGCGATCCAGCGCGTCAGACCTGGAACCCGGCCCGGGAGGCCCGCAACGCAGGCGACAGCAGGCCACAGGACAGCGCCTTCGACGAACATCGCACTAACCCACGCACAAGCTACGAGCACGAGCCCGCCTCCAGATGCCAGTGCGGCGAGGGGCAGCAGGATCTCGAGCCCGCTGCCGAGGCAGCCGAGCATGGCACAGCGGCGGAGGTCGCCGTTGACGCGGCATACGGCCATGTACTGCGAGCGGACGCTTCCGGGGAATGTGCCGACCGCGAGAATCACGAGGGGCAGCCATGCCACCTCGTACCCTCTCCCGAACATCGACAGCAGCAGGCGCCCTCCCGCACCAAAGATGAGGAGAGCCGCTACAGCCACCGCGCCGCAGACCTTGATCGTCCGCCTCAACTCGCGGTCGAGTGCATCGTGATCGCCACTCGCAATCCCGAACAGGGCGGTGCCGAAATGCGTCGAGACGATGTACGCGAACCCGATAAGCAGCAACGCGCTGTAGAAGGGTGCGTTCGCCGCCGGTGTCAGATACGCAGTGACGAGCATCGGGAGCACGAGGATCGGCGCGGCGGAGGAGAGGTTCAGCCAATGATGCAAGAGCGCCGTCCCGCGATAGCTGCCGACCAGCTCGCGCCGAGGGCGGGCGAACAGCTGGAGGTGGGCTCGCCTGGCGAGCACTGTGATCACGGCGATCGAGAGCACAGCCCCGCCGAGCCACGACAGAAGTAGGCCGGAAGAGCTGTCGAGCCCCAGGACCAGTGCCACCACGGGCAGCAGCGCGAGCTTGACGACAGAGAACGCCCCGTTTCGCCAAAGCTGCCAGCTGGCGCGCGACAGCCCCACAGTCGCGTCGTCCAGGACGAGCAGCGCTGCATAGACGCCGGCCGTGGACGCAAACAGCGCGAGCCCCGCGATCCCGTGCGGGAAAATCCCTGAGAAAGACAACGCGCGGGCGCCGACCGCAATTGCCACCCCTCCGACGACGCCCGCGGCCGCCGACACGCACAGCGCAGTCGTGATCAATCGTGCTGGCTGCTCCACGCTCCGGGACAGCTCGCCGATCAGCAGGGTGCCCAGCCCGAGCATCCCCGCGTTTGCGATTAGCTGCATCGCGGAGAGCGCCGCACCGCCCGCGCCCACGGCGGTCCTGCTGAACATATGCGCTGCTACCAGCCAGAACGCGAAGCCAAAGAATGATGTGACGACCGTCGTTCCGAACAGGGAGACCGCATTCGTGACGACGCTGCCGCGATAAATACCGAGACTGGCGGCTCGGGACGAGATCGAGCCAGGCACCCAATCGCGCCGAGGCGTCCTTTCGGTTGTGCTCTCCAATACGTTCATCCGTTCGAGGCCTTCCTCTGAGGGCGGGCCAAGCTCACGGTCCGGAGCGGGAGGGTTGAACGTGTCGCGCTGAACAACTCGATCCTCACGGGACCGACGGAGGAACGAGAAACGTCCCGCGTGCCTGACCACTGCCCGCCGCTGGCAAGCGCAAGGGAAAAGCTGGTCGTCGTCTGGCCAACGTCGATGCGGACGCGATAGCGACGAGACCCCGCGTCCGCATTCACGACCGAGATACGAAGCGTCGATCCTCCATCGGACGGGACAACGCCCAGCGCTGCCGTTGCCGTCCGGCGATCCTGCGACTGCTGGCTGCGGATGGCAATGACAGCCGCCGCCGACAGAAGCGCGCAGATGGTCGCGGAGGCGAGCAGTGGCAGCGCGCGGATCCGGATCCAACGTCGACTGGTGGGGTTATCGGCTTCGACACGCCGCCTTGACGCAACCGTTGCCGCCGCGACCGTCACGACGAGGAAAAGAGCCGACCACGTATGAGCTGTCAGCCCTAGGTTGAGGGCGTTGAGCACCAGCCCGCCCAGCACGGCGGTGGCGAAACTGAGGGCGACGGTGGTGACCACGAGTTCGAGCGAGGCTGTGCGGCGATGGCCCTCGATCGCGCGGACGAGTGCGTAGCCCGGACAGACCAGCGCAAGCGGAGCCAGGATCAGTCCTCCGGCGCCTCCGGGGTGGAAGACCCAGACTGCGGTCGCGGCGAGCACCGCATAGCCGGCGACGGCCGCAAGGTCACGACGCCGCTCAAGCACCGTTCAGCCCCCTAACGTCGTACACAGCCACCGGACCGTCGTCGAAGACGCGGTCGACTTGTGAATTACGGCTGAATTTCTCCAGGGCGCCAAGCGGTATTGGGAACTCCGTCTGCTGCCTGACCGTCTCGTCGTCGAAGTAGGCGTGGCCGACGGCCCGTTGCGAGTAGATGCGTCGGTCGACAATGACGTACTCGATGCCACGCTCGGACAGCAGCTTGCGAGTGGCCGGGCCGAAGGACTGCGCGAAGAAGATGCCCGGCACATCGCTATTCGCCGACTGCGTCCCGTAGCCGCCCACGAGCGAGCACATCATGAAGTCACAGCTGACGATCGCGTTGCGTGGGACATTGGCCGCGACCCAACGCGCCGCGGCCACATCGGCGGGATCGACCCCGCTTTCGAACGAGTCCACCTTGAACTTGCCCGGGACGATCTCCCACGGCGCCGGCCAACCGCTCGTTGTGTTGCCGATGAACACGAGGACCAAAGCGAGCAGGCCCAGGACAACGATCAGTCGGCGCCCCCATTTCCATGGATGCGTCAGCGCGAGCGCGGCGGCTACGCACACGAACAGGTACTCAAAAGTCAAGAGCCGCCCGAACAGCTCCGCACCGTCCGATGCGAACAGGCGCACCCCGAGGAGTCCGAAGTAGGCAAGCCCCAAGACCGCGAAGGTTCGTGTCAAAGGGCGCTGGGGGTGCCGCCAGACAAGAATCACGCCGGCGATTACAAGGATCGCCATCACGCCGGTGCCGACCGCGGTCGCCACCGTCGTTATCGGGCTGGCGGGCGCCCCAACCACCGGCACCTTGCCGCTGACCGATCCAGCGTTGAGGAATCCCGAGATCACGCTGTCAAGCGGTCCGGCAAGGTATTGATAGGTCGCCGGCGCGACAAAAACCAGCCATGCCGCGGCCATCGCTGCCGAAGCCGTGCCCAGCACAAGCAGTCGCAGTCCGCGGCGCCATGCTCGGGTCTGTAACACCACGCCAGCGCCCAGAGCCCACAGCGTGACGGCCGTCACGGCGGCGGTGACGTGGTGGGTAACCGTTACGGCGGCCAGGCAGATCACCGCGGTGATGAAGCGAGAGACGGATCCACGGCGAGTGGCTCCGATCAAGGCCACCACCATGAACAGAAGCGCAGGCGTCTCGTAGGCCCACATCCCACTGAAGAATGGGTTTTGGGGGCTGATTTCGAAAACGAGCGCGGCCACCGCCGCCACCCACTCGTTCCGGGTCACACGCCGGAGGAGCACGAAGATGCCCAGCGCGACCGACACGTGGGCAACCCCAGCCACGATCTGGCCTGCCGCGAACAGATGGAGGCCGGTAATCGACATCAACGATGTCGTGATCTCCTCCAAGCCGGGGAACCGCGGGCTTACCGGCAGCGCCAGGTTCGCGTGGAAGAGCGAGTGGTACTTCAAGATGTCGATGGCCGTCTGCCGATGTTGGAGCTCGTCCGGGAACTTGAACATCAGCGGGCTGTACATCCACGCCGTCAGCGACTGAAACAGCCCGGTGGCGACGACCGCCACCCACTTGCTTGGCGTCCTCCGCGAGAGTACGTAGGCCGCGAGCGGAATGAACGTGAGCAGGTGCCCGGCCCAATACACCTCCGGCGCCCACGAGCGACCCTCGCGTCCAGCCGCATATGCGAGCGAGATGACGAACACGCCGAGCGCCGACGCGGCCAACGCCAGCATCAAAGGTGTCCGCGAAAGCGTTGCCGTTGCCGTCCCAGCCTCTGAACTCTTCGCCGTCCCGTCTTCGACCAGGGTCGCCGAAGAGCTAGCCACGATCGGTTTCCGGCGGCGGAGTTGCGTTACTGATTCGATGACGGTCCTCAGAAGTTAGTGAACAGCGAGTACGTTGTTGGCTCGGCGACTAGGGTCAGGAGTTCGCGAGGTATGCGCGAACTCGCATATTCGGCCGCTGACGCGCGCAGAGGCAGCGCTTGCGTGCAGACCCCGCCCAACTTCCAACGTACGCTACCCGCTTGACTTCGAACCTACGCACGCAGGGCCGGCCGGTCGGCCGGGCGCGCTCACGGCCCTGAGCGGGCTCCAGGTCCAGCCGGCCGGGCTTGCCCATGCCGTTCCGCGTCTCGATCCCCGGAAAGGTTCGTCTACGAAAGCCGGCCTCCCTACTAGGCGGCCAGTTCCCGAAATAGCGGGGCGTCCCACTCGACTACGTCGCCCTTTCGCGCACGCTCAAACCGGCCCGAGACCATCGTGCCGAGCACGCGCCGCCCGTCTCTGAATGTCCTCAGGTTGCTGGCGCCGTGGAGCCGCTCGTGCTCCATGCTCGGTACCTCCGCCACCTCGAGGCCCGCGCGAGCAACGCGTACGTGAATCAGGGTCTCCACCTCGAATCCATCGCAGTCGACCCGCATGTGAGGGAGGCAGTGAGTCCAGAACGCGTTGTACCCATAGCACAAGTCGGTGTACTGCCTGGCGTAGAACACGTTGAACAGCCCAGTGAGAACTCCGTTGCCCGTGCGGCGAAGCACGGAAAAGTCGGTGCTGCCTCCCCCGTCAACCCGTCGTGACCCCTTGACGAAGTCCGCCCCGGCGAGCAACGGCTCGATGAACTGTGGAATCTCGGCCGGATCGGTTGAGCCGTCGGCATCGAGCATCACGATGATGTCGCCCGTGGCTGCAGCGAAACCGCAGCCGAGCGCGTTGCCCTTACCTCTGCCGTTCTGGAGGATGATCCGCACTGAAGGCCAAAGTGCCCTTGCGATGGCAATCGTGTCGTCTGTGGAATGACCGTCGACGATCACTACCTCGTGAACCCAGGCCGGCATGCGGGAGATGACGTGCGGCAGGTTCGCGGCTTCATTGAGCGTTGGGATGACGACGCTGACGCTCGTCGCTCCAAGGCCCGTCGGCGCGCACGTATCGGTGGCACCTGGTTCGACCGCCGCGGCGAGACTCTGCCAGACGGCTGACTCCCGAGCTATGTCGCCTGCAGTGGCCGACTGCGAATCGAGAGCTCCTTCGTCGGCACCCGCCGTTCGGTTGGCGGAGTGCGTCGTGCTGGTCATCGCGTGCATGGCTTCACGCCCCCCTTTGAAGGGTCGGGATGTACGAAACGGCCCCTGCGATGGACGCCCCAAGCGGCGTGGTCCGAACAGCTGTCCGGGGACCCCAGGCCGCCTCCAAGAGTTACGCAGACCTAAAGAACTCTCACGACAGGGACCCCCCCTAGGGTTTCCCTGAAATCCGGCATCTGTTCGCGAATCCGGACACCTACGCGCGACACCCCGAGCGACCGGGGTGTCAGCGGGTCAGGCCTGCCTGCCATCGCACCTGCCGTCGTCGAGGTGCGACGTGCATCACGGGCAGCAGGAACTCAGAGTCAGTTCCCAGGACTCAGCTCGTAAACGTGCTGCCTACCCAGGCGCCCAGCTCGCGCAACGTCGTCTACAGCCGCTGTGTCAGATATGCGACCGGTTTACGGACGCTGTGTCAGATATGCGACCGGCCTGACCCGTTTGGCTGCGGTTCGCTCGCTCTAGTCAGGATTCAGGAGTGTTGAATCGGGGAAGGATGAAGACGTGTCGCCAGGTACACCTACGAGGCGCCGAGCCCGCGATGTGGGCCTCGGAGGCTTACTAGTGGAGCGGGAGCAGGAGCTCGCGGCGATCGAGGACAGCCTCAGGGCCGCTGAACATGGAGACGGGAGCACGGTTCTGATCCAGGCTCCGGCCGGCGCCGGCAAATCGCGGTTGCTGACGGTCGCCGGAGACATCGCGCGCGAAGCTGGGATGCGGGTGCTTGGCGCATATGCGAGCGAGCTCGAACAGGAGTTCCCGTTCGGCATCGCGCTGCAGTTGTTCGAGCCGCTCTGGCATGCGACCTCCGCGGAGGACAAGGCGTCGCTGTTACGCGGTCCGGCTCATGCTGCCGGCGTTCTCCTCGGGGGCCGGCTATCCGACGCGACCCTGTCGCCGGCGGAGCAGGGTTATCCGCTGATCCACGCCCTCTTCTGGCTGGCACGCAATCTGGCCTCGACCGAGCCGATCGTGATACTCGTCGATGACGCTCATCGGTCGGACCCCCCGTCGCTACGGTTCCTCGCGTACCTCTCGGACCGGCTCGCGACGCTGCCAGTCGCTCTCATCGCAGCCGTCAGGCAGGGCGAGCCGGCCGCCGACGAACAAGCGCTCACCGCGATGAAATCAGCGCCCCGGACGGTGACCATCGTCCCCAGACCTCTTACCGCGGCGGGCGTCGAGTCTCTCGTGAGACTCGAGTTCCCCGAGGCCGAGGACAGCTTCATCGGCGCATGCGCTCGCGTGACCCATGGGAATCCGCTGCTGGTTGCCGAGCTGCTGGCACAGCTTCGGGTCGATCAGCGGCGCCCGGACTCGGTAACGGCCGAGCGCCTCACCGACCTCGCGCCGGAGGCGATTGTGGACTCAGTTGTCGCGCGCCTCGGAACGATGTCAGCCGCAGCGCGGACGCTCGCCTGTGCTGTCTGCGTGCTCGGCGACGGCGCCTCGCTGCACCATGCCGCACGTCTTGCTGGGCTCGACCTGGACGCGAGTGCCGAGGCCGGCGATCGGCTTGCCGACGCGCACATGCTTCATGCGGGGGCTCCGCTCTCGTTTGTTACTCCGCTGATTCGCTCGGCTGTCGAAGCGTCTTTGTCCCCGCTGGCGCGCGGTCATGCGCACAGGCGAGCGGCGACGATCCTGCGCGAGGATGGCTGCCCACCGGAAACCGTCGCCGCACACCTGCTGTGCTCGCCGGCGCAGGACGATCAGGATGCGATCGAAACGCTCCGAGCCGCGGCCGAGAAGGCGCTCGCAAGCGGCTCTGCCGGCAGCGCCGTCCGCCTGGTGAGACGGGCCCTCGCAGAGCGACCGCGGCCCGAGGCGCGCCCGGAGCTCCTCGCCACGCTCGCCCAGGCGGAGGCTCTGCAGGACCTGCCGGGTTCTGCCGACCGCTTGACGGAGGCGATCAGGCTCACTCAGAGCCCTCGGCTTCGGGCGAAATATGCGCTCGCGCAGGGCCGCGCGCACTACGCGCGTGGTTGTTATGCGGAGGCAGCCGACGTACTCCATCAGGCGATGACCGGCGTCGACCTCGAGGATGCTGAGCTCCGTTCCGAGCTCAGCGCTGCCTACGTGTCCGCTGCCTCACTCGTCCCAGACATGACACACGAGGCACCGATTCGCCGCCGCCGGCTGATCGACGAGCTCGCTGATCCACCTACGGATGGGCAGCGAGCCGGGCTCGCACATGTCGCCCTGCAGGCGGCCCTACTTGGCGAGCCCCGATCGGATGTCTCCGAACTGGCGGAGAGGGCTTGGGGCGACGGCGCGCTGCTGGAATCGGAGGCCGCCGCCGGGCTCGGACTACCGCTGCTGACTGGGTCGCTGCTGCTAAGCGATGAACTCGAACGCGCCGTTCAGATCTGCGACGCCGCGCTTGACACCACCCGCCGCAGCCTGTCGCCAATTGCGTTCGCGACGGCGAGTTGTTGCCGCGCGTGGCCCCTGTACGAGCAGGGGCGCATCGCCGAGGCGGCGGCCGACGGCGCGGCGGGGCTCGACGCGCTCCGACACTTGCAGCCGCACATCCGGACCGCATACGGAGCGCTGGCCTGCTGCCATATCCAGCGAGGGGCGCTGGAGCAGGCCGAACGTACGCTTGCGATCATCGAGGATGAAGCGGAGGACGGCTTGCGCCATCCGTTCCTCCTGGAGATCCGTGCGCAGCTGAGGCTCGCTCAGCATCGCCCGCAGGAGGCGTTGGAAGATGCGGTTCGCTCCGGCCACTGGATGCAGTCGGATTTCGCCGCCAGCTGTCCTGGCGCAACCACCTGGCGCTCGACGGCAGCGCTTGCCCAGCTGGCGCTTGGTGCGCCTGACCGCGCGACGGAGCTCGCCGCTGAGGAGCTTGAGGCAGCAAACCGGGCCGGCGTCACGCGGGTGGTAATCCGTGACCTGCGCATCCTGGGGCTGGCCGCCGGCGGCGAGGAGGGGATTGCGCTACTGACCGAGTCGGTCCGCTTGGGTGAGACGTATCCCCGGCGCCTCGAATACATCCATGCGCTGATCGATCTCGGCGCCGCACTGCGACGCGCAAATCGTCGTTCGGAGGCTCGTGCGCCGCTACGAAAAGGACTCGACCTCAGCTGCCGCGGTGATGCAACGGCACTCGCCAACCGAGCTCAGACCGAGCTCGCCGCGGCCGGCGCGCGGCCGCGTCGTGTGATGCTGGCCGGCGTCGACTCGCTCACACCCAGCGAGCGTCGCGTTGCCGATCTCGCGGCCCAAGGCCTCACGACACGTCAGATTGGGCAGGCGTTGTTCGTCACACCGAAGACTGTCGAATACCACCTCCGCCACACGTACCAGAAGCTCGACGTCAAGTCCCGCTCTGAGCTGACCGATGCACTGTCCCGGGCCGACGCACCGGACTCTCGCTAACTGACGGCTCTCACTACGCTCGAGGCGCGACCCGCCGGCCCTACCCCTGCCCGAACCCGCGCGCCCTCCCGTTCAGCTCGCGCCGCTCTAGCACCCGGTCCACCAGCCCGTAGGCCAGCGCCTCCTCGCCGGTGAAGAACCGGTCGCGCTCCATGTCGGCGTGCACCCGCTCGATCGACTGGTTCGTGTGCTTGGCGTAGATCTCGTCGATCCGCTGACCCAGCGCGAGGATCTCCTTCGCGTGGATCTCGATGTCGGTCGCCTGGCCCTGGAAGCCACCAGATGCCTGGTGGATCAGGATCCTCGAGTTGGGCAGCGCCATCCGCTTGCCGGGCGCGCCGCCGGCGAGCAGCAGCGACCCCATCGACATCGCGATCCCGTAGCAGATCGTCTGCACGTCGGGCCGGATGAACTGCATCGCGTCGTAGATCGCGAGGCCGGCGTACACCGACCCGCCGGGTGAGTTGATGTACAGGTGGATGTCCTTGTCGGGGTCGTCGGACTCCAGGTGCACGAGTTGCGCGACGATCAGGTTGGCCGTGTCCTCGTTGACCTCGCCGCCGAGGAACACGACGCGGTCGTTCAGCAGCCGCGAGTAGATGTCGAACGAGCGCTCGCCGCGCGCGGTCTGCTCTACGACCATCGGTATGAGTGTCATCTGCCCTCCAGTGGGTGTGGTATCGTGCAACCCCGTGGTTGCAGAACAGCAACGTAGCAGACGCGCAACCTCCGGGTTGCATGTCGACCCGACCCGACTTGGAGGGATGTGAGATGAGCGAACGGATCGAGCGGCGGCTATGGCTCCCCGCGTCCCCCGAGGACGTCTGGGAAGTCGTCACCGGCCCCGACTGGCTGGCTGATGACGTGGCGCTCGATCTCCGCCCCGGCGGCGACGCCTCGTTCCGCTCCGGCGACGAGCTGAAGACCGGTTGGGTCGAGGAGGCCTTGAGCCCGTCGCGGTCTGCCGACGGCCCGGGACGGCTCGCGTTCTGGTGGGAGGCCGACGGCGAACCGGCAACCCGCGTCGAGCTGACGCTCGAGCCCGCCCGCGGCTGGGACGGCCCGGAGGGCACGCGGCTGCGGATCGTCGAGTCGCGCCCGCTCGATGTGCTCGACCTGGTCGGAACCCCACTGCCGCGAACCGGCGGCGTCAGCTACGGGCCGGCGCTGGTCGCGGCCTGAGGGAACGCGTCCCGATGGCTGATCCCGCCGACCGTGCCGGCGCCGTCTTCGGCGCGCTGTCCGACCCGACCCGTCGCGCGCTGCTGCAGGCGATCGCGGCGCAGCCCGCCGCGACCGCGACCGAGCTCGCCTCGGAGCTGCCGATCTCACGCCAGGCCGTCCAGAAGCACCTGAGCGCGCTCGCGGACGCCGGGCTGATCGAGCACGAGCGCGCCGGCCGCGAGGTCCACTACCACGTCACGCCGGAGCCACTGTCGGACGCGGTCTCCTGGATGGCAGAGGTCGGCGGACAATGGGACGAGCGCCTCGGACGGCTGCAAAGTCGACTCGAGACGCGCTGAAGAGCGCACCGCCGTCAACTCGCCACACGCCGACCGTACGACGCGCTGCTACCAGATGCGTTTGACCGCGTACGAGTCGAAGACCGTATTGGCGGATACGACAGTCGCGCCTTCGCACACAGCCTGTGCGACAAGCAGCCGATCGAAGGGGTCGTTGTGGATCGGCGGCAGTGCTCTCACCGCCCAGGCGTGCACGTCGGTGACAGGCAAGCGCTCGAAATCAAACGCATCGATGTGCTCCGGCAGATCGTCCGGAACCCGCAGTTTGCCGAGTGCGCTCTTGATCGCCGCTTCCCAGACGCACACCGCGCTGACCAGCACCGACGTGCGCCCGTCCTCGATCGCCCCGCGCACGCGTTCGATCCGGCGATCGCCGGCCAGCAGCCACAACATTGCGTGCGTGTCGAGGAGCAGGCTCAGCGGAAATGATCCGCGAGTTCCGCGGGCAGCTCGTCGAAATCGCCAGCGAGCTCAATCTGCCCGCCAAGTACACCGAAGGCCTCCGCCACCGGGCGCCGGCGCTGCAGCGCAACCAGCCGTACGACCGGGCGCCCAGAGCGCTGGATGATGACGTCTTCGCCGTTCTCCGCGAGATCGACCAGGCGGGAGAGTTGGCTCTTCGCTTCGTGCATACCGACACGGATCATTGGCGACACGATGGCACTCGCTTAGCTAGAACGGACCAGGCGCACCGAGCGCGCGTAAGCTCACCGAGGATCGATCCCGAAGTACGGCACCGCCCAGCCGACGATCTTCTGGAACGCCGGTGCGGCGACGGTGCCGCCGTACTCCCCGCTCTGCGGCTCGTTGACGACGACCATTGCCAGCAGCTTCGGGTCGTTGTACGGAACCATCCCGACGAACGAGGCGACGTACAGGTTGGTCGAGTACTTGCCGTCGACCGCGACGTTCGCGGTGCCGGTCTTGCCGGCCATGTCGTACCCCTGGATCGCGGCGCCCGAGGCGGTGCCGCCATCGGCGAGCACGCCCCGCAGCATCTGCCGCAGCTCCGCGGCCGTCGTGGCCGAGATGATCCGGCGGCCCTTCGGGAGCGCCACCGCCTTGCCGCCGATCGCCTGCACGATGTGTGGCGCTCTCAGGATCCCGCCGTTGGCGATCGCGCTGTACGCGGCCACCATCTGCATCGGCGTGACCGACTCGCCCTGCCCGAACGGCAGGTTGTACATCGAGGTACCCGAGTACTTCGAGGGCGGCAGGATGATCCCGCCGTCCTCGCCCGGCAGATTGACCCCCGTCGGTGTCCCGAACCCGAACCGCCGCACCCAGTAGTTGAACTGGGTCGGGCCGAGCTTCGCGCCAATCTCGTCCGCGCCGATGTTGCTCGAAACCTTCAGGATCCCGGCCGTCGTCAGCGTCTCGTAGCCGTGCGACTCGGCGTCTGAGATCGTCTGGCCGTACGCCTCCAGATAGGGCGGAATGTTGAATTGCGTGCTCGGCGTGATCAGTCCCTCCTGGAGCGCGCCGGCGACCGTGATCGCCTTGAACGTCGAGCCGGGCTCATAGTTGAACTGCACCGCCATGTCCGAGTTGGCCGGGTTCGACGGCGGCGGCGGATCGTTCGCGTTGACGCTCGGCCAGTTCGCGAGCGCGAGGATCGCCCCCGTGTCCGGATTCATCACGATCGCGGTCGCGCTCTTCGGCGAGTACTGCGCGCCGACGCCGGCCAGCACCTGCTGGACCTCCTGCTGGAGCGCCGCGTCGATCGTCAGCTGCAGGCTCTGGCCCGGCACGGTCGGCTTGACGGTGCCGATCGAGATCGCCTGGCCGGTGGCGTCGCTGACGACGCGCCGCTGCCCGGCGACCCCGGCCAGCGCGGTGTTGTACTGGAGCTCGAGCCCGCTGAAGCCGCGGTCATACCCGGTGACGCCCCCGAGCAGTTGGGCGGCGAGCGTGCCACGCGGGTACACGCGCCGGACGGTCGGGTCCATCGAGATCCCGTCGATCTTCAGGTTCGTGATCTGCGCCGCCACGTAACCGGGGACCTGCAGGGCCAGCGTGACCCCGCCGTTGTTCCGGGTCAGCAACGGGAGCAGCGACAGAACGGGCTTGTGCAGCAGCGGCGCCAGCTGGTTGGCCACGCGCTGCGGGTCCGTGATCTGGAAGTCGTCGGCGATCACGTCGTCGGCCGACTCGGAGATCGCGAGCTGCACCCCGTTGCGGTCCGTGATCGTGCCGCGCGCGGCCGGCACCTTGGGCAGGGTCACCTGCTGGGTCGCGGCGTCGCGCTGCAGCGACGGGCCCTGCAGGATCCCGAGGTCGAACGCCCGCAGCATCGCGATCACGAGCAGCGCGGCGAACGCCAGGAACAGCCACCCGACGCGTCGATCGATGACCGCCATGCGGCTAGCCCGCCGGCGAGTTCGCGATGGCGGCGCCGCCGGTGGTGCTGGCGCTGGTGCCGACCGTCGGCGCGGGCGCCGTCGTGCCGGGCGTCGCCGTCGTAACCGGCGTACCGGTGGGTGGGGCGCCCGTCGCCGGCGTGCCGGTGGCCGGCGTGCCGTGGCCGGCGTGCCGGTCGAGGGCGTCGTCGACGTGGTCCCCGTATCGCTCGCTCCGCCGGCACCCGTCGGGGTGCCGGTCGTGTCGAGCGTCGTCGACGCGGTGCCCGCGGGTGCGGTGGTGCTGGTCCCCGTCGACCCCGTCAGGCTCTGCGTGGCCGTCGGCAGCGATGCGAGGAACTCGGTCGCGTCCGGTGCGGTGATGTTGTGCACGGCGCGGATCGCGTTCACGGTCGCGTTCGGCGGCAGGAACACGATCCCGGTCGGATCCGGCATCACCATCCCGTATCGGCTGGCGGCAAGCTGCTCGATCCGCTGCTCGGCGGACTCCGAGGCGACCGATGCACGCAGCATTTCGTTCTTGCTCTGAAGCGCGGCGCTCTCCGTCAGCGCGCGCCCCTCGCTCGCGCCGAGCTTCAGCACCTCCACCTGCATCGCCACGATCCCGACGAGCATCAGCCCGAGCAGGGCGATCCAGGTCCGGCCGCGGAGGATGCGGTCCAGCAGCGAGTGGTCGGGCAGGGCGCGGACGAACCTGGCCGCGCGGACGGTGAGCGGCAGCCGCGGCGCGTTCGCGGGGCGGCGGGCGCGCGTCGTGCGCCGTGGCGGCGCGAGCCGGCCGCGCACCGGGCCGGAAACCCGTCGCGGCGCGCTCGGCGTGGCCCGTCCAGGGACCGTGCGGCGATGGCCGGCGGCTGCCGCCTCGCCGCTGCTGCGGTATGTCGTGCGGGGCCCCCAGCCGGCGGCCTTCCGTTTCGCGGTCCCCTTCCCAGCATGGGTTACTGCCGTTGGCGTCATGCCGTAGCGACCTCCAGCTTGCGCGCCGCGCGCAGATGCGCGGACCTTGACCTGGGATTTGCAGCGACTTCGCCGGGCGTCGGCGCCACGGCACGGCGGGTGAGCAGCTCGGCCTCGGGCGTCCGCCCGCAGGCGCACACCGGGAACTCGGGCGGGCAGATACAGCCCTTCGCGCGCGCGACCATGAACCGCTTGACGCGCCGGTCCTCGAGCGAATGGAAGGAGATCGCCGCCAGCCGCCCCCCGGTGGCGAGCAGCTCCCAGGCGGCGGGCAGCGCCTCGTCGAGCTGAGAGAGCTCGTCGTTCACTGCCATCCTCAGGGCCTGGAACGTGCGCTTCGCCGGGTGCCCGCCGGCGAACTGGGCCGGGATCGGCACCGCGGATTTGATCGTGTCGACGAGCTGCTGGGTCGAGGCGAGCTCGTGATCGCGCCGCGTGCGCACGATCGCGCGCGCGATCTGCGTCGCGAACCGCTCCTCGCCGTACTCGCGCAGCAACCGGGCGAGGCGCCGCTCGTCCCACTCGTTGACGATCTCGCGGGCGGAGAGCTCCTCGCCCGGATCCATCCGCATGTCGAGCGGGGCGTCGTAGGAGTAGGAGAAGCCGCGGGTCCACGTGTCGACCTGCATCGAGGACATCCCCAGATCCAGGTAGACGATGTCGGCTCGCAACCGCTCCTCGGCGAGCAGCGCGAGCGCTGACCCGAAGTCCTGGCGGATGAACCTCGTGTGGCACGGCACCTCGGCCGCCAGCTCGGCGAACCGCTCCTCGGCGACCGGGTCCCGGTCGATGCCGATCAGCGTTCCCGCCGGGCCGAGGCGGTCGGCGATCAGCCGCGCGTGGCCCCCGCCGCCGACCGTGCAGTCGACCGCGATCTCGCCGGGGTGCGGATCGAGCAGCTCGATCAACTCGCCGGCAAGCACGGGAACGTGCGTGGTGGTCATGTCAAGCAGTGTCGCCAACGCTGTCTGCAAGGTCGGAGAACCGCCCCAGGGCGCCCTCGTTGTAAGCCGTGTATGCCGCGCGGTCCCACAGCTCGAGGCACTCGCCCGAGCCCGTCACGACGACGTCCTTGCCAAGGCCGGCGTACCTGATCAGCGAGGCGGGGATCATCACGCGATTAGCCGAGTCCAGCTCGACGTCGTGGGAGTTGTTGTTCAGCAGGCGCTTCAGCTCTCGCGCGCGCGCCGACAGCGGGTTCAGGCCGGCGAGCGAGGCATCCGTGAACGCGTCGAACGCGTCGGGCGGCCAGATCGAGATCGAGCGCGGCGTTCCGGGCGTCGTCTCCGGGGAGACGGCCAGCACCGCTCCGTTCGCGAGCGCGCCCCGGAACTTGGCGGGCACCGTCAGCCGGTGCTTCGCGTCGAGCGAGTGGTCGAAGGTTCCGCGGAAGGTCAAGGGGATTCATGAACCGGGTGGAACTCCGAACCCGGGTGGCTGGGTGGGAGGAGCCCCGCCACCCGGGTTCCGCATGCATCGCACACAATAACCCACTCTCTCCCACTTTGCAACCCATTTCTCATCTGTTGGCCCACCGGGTCGCGAAACGCGGTCCCGGAACCGCCGCATCACCCCACCCTGTTTGGCGATGCGGTGGTGGGAGGCGGTGGGATGAACGGCCCCGGATTCGCTGCACGATCGCGTGCAGTAATCGGATCTGGGCGACGGCTCTCAGATTCGAGCCGGTTCCGTCCGAGCCGTCTGCCCTACTGGCGGCAAACCACGCAACCCGCAGTTCTTCCCGTACTGAGAGTGTGGCGTAAATCCGATGAGCGCCGGTCCGGTTATCAGAAGTTGATAACGGCAGGGGCGGTGGTGGGCGGGTGTTCGCGGGGGCTTGGTAGATATGAGCAACGTGGTGGCTCGTATCTCCCAACGGTGGTCGCTGAGGGCCCGATCCGTGTCAGCCGGCCGGTTGAATCCGCCGGTCCGGCCGGTCAGGGGCCGCGCCTCGCCGATACGGCCGCCTCACGATTATCACCTTCTGATAACGACTCAGATTGGTGGCGACATCCTCACTCCACGGAAGAACTGCAGGATGCAGGCGCGGATCAGGCGTCGAGGCGCCCGCAGGCGCCGACCGCGACCGGCAGCTCGAGCACGACACGCGCCCCGCGCTCGCTCGGCGCCGACCCGAGCCGCCCGCCGTGGGCGGCCGCAACCGCCGCGGCGACCGCGAGCCCGTGCCCATGCGGCCCGCGCCTGCGCCGGCCGCCGCGCGCGAGCTCCGTCACCGGAGCGGGCAGCCCGGGCCCGTCATCGCGGACCTCCACTCTGACCACCGGCTCCCGGACCGCGACGCCGCCGGCAACGCGGACCACGACTGCCCCGCCACCGTGCTCGATCGCGTTCGCGAGCAGGTTGCCGAACGCCTGCGCGAGCCGCAGCCGGTCGCCGAGCACGCAGACGCCCACGCCGGTCCACCGCAGCTCGAGCCTCCGCCCGCGCACCTCGGCAAAGCCGCGCCAGGCCTCGACCGAGTCGTGCAGCAGCGCGCGCAGGTCGACGTCCTCGCACGCACCCGGCGGCCACACCCCCGCGCGGACTGCCGCCAGGTCGTCGATCGCCAGCGCCGCGCGCCCGAGCTCCAGATCGAGCGCCCGGAGCCGCTCCGGCGACAGCGCGCCGGGCCGCTCCCCGAGCGCGAGCCCGAGCCGCGCCGCCGTGATCGGCCCGCGCAGCTCGTGGCACGCGCGCGCGACGATCGCCGTCCGGCGCGTGAGCGCGCGCCGCGCGGCCAGCGCGACGAGCGCCGCGGGGACCGCCAGCCCCCAGCCCGCGAGCGCGAGGCCGTCCATCATCAGTCGATCGCTCCGTCGATCAGCCGGTAGCCGATGCCCCACACGTTGACGACGAACCGCTCGCCGTTCGAGGAGATCTTGCTGCGCAGCCGCGAGGCGTGCGAGTCCAGCGTGCGAGTCGCGCCGGGCGCCTTGAAGCCCCACACGCCTCGCAGCAGCTCCTCGCGCGTGAACACGCGCGTCGGGTCGGCCGCGAGCGCGCGCAGCAGCGCGAACTCCTTCTTCGAGAGCGGCACCTTCTCGCCGTGGACCCACACCAGCCGTGCGAGCGGGTCGAGCTCGAGCGGGCCGATGCGGAGCTTCCCGAGCGACGGCCGCCGCCGCGCGCGGCGCAGCAGCGCCACCACCCTCGCACGCAGCTCCGGGTAGCTGAACGGCTTGACGAGGTAGTCGTCGCAGCCGCGCTCGAAGCCGCGCAGCCGCTCGAGCGGCGCGCTGCGCCCGCTGAGCACCAGCAGCGGGATGTCCGGGTCGATCCGGCTCGCCTTGCCGTCGAGGTTGCGCACGCGGCGGATCAGCTCGAGGCCGTCCAGATCGGGAAGGCCGAGGTCGACGATCGCGAGATCCGGGTACTTCGTCCCCAACAGCCGCTCGCGCGTCGGCCGCGGTGTCGGCCTCGAGCAGCTGGAATCCGTCCGCGCAGAGGTTGTCGGCCAGGAACGTGCGCGTGGCCTCGTGGTCCTCGATCACCAGAATCGTGGCCGGTGTCTCGTCCATGCCCGACCGAGGCCGCGGCGCGCCGAAAATCGCCCCCCGGGTCCCCGCGCACGCCCGCCGCGACCCGGCGGGGCTGCAACATCACATTCACCCACTGCAGCGCGGCAGGAATCCCAAATATGATCCCGACGCGCATGCACCGACGCGGTAACTACAGCTCCGGCGAGGATTTCGTGCTGGAGTATGGGGAACTCAGGTTCACGTTCAACGAACGCGACTTCCGCGAGCGCTGCGAGCAGGCCGCTCGCAAGTTGGGGTTCCTCGGCTCGCAGCGTCGAGGAGGACGAGGCCGAGGACCTGATCAACCTCGTCGTCAACGGCGAGGTCACCGACCCGGCGTCGGGGCTGGGCGAGCATGTCAACGACTGCTGGCCCGAGCTCGTCGGCCCGTCCGAGCGCTCGCTGGTGCACTGGCTGCGCCGGCTGATCTTCCGCAGCGCCTGGCTCGACCAGCGCGTGAAGGAGGGCGAGCTCGACATCGCCTTCGACGCCGAGTCGAGCGGGTTCGTCTACATCCAGCCCGATCGCGGCGGCGAGCCGATCGAGCTCGCGCCCGAGCCGAGCTGGAACCGCGTCGCGTACTCGGCGCTAGCCCGCCGCGCCGCCCGCTACGAGCCCGCTCCGAGCGTCGCGGGCGAGTAGTCCTGATCGTGCGGCGCCGGGTTGTCGAGCAGCAGCCTCGGCACCGTGACCAGCTTGTAGCCGCGGCGCCGCAGGTCGCGGATGATCGTCGGCAGCGCCGCGACCGTCTGCGAGCGGTTGCCGCCGGCGTCGTGCATGAGGATGATCGCCCCGGGCCGCGCGCCGTCGAGCACCGCGTGCGACGATCGCGGGGACCCCGGCAGCTGCGTAGTCGTTGGTGTCGACGGTCCACAGCACCATCAGCATCCGGTACTTGCGCAGCAGCGCCAGCGTCGTCGTCGTTCCACATCCCGTACGGCGGGCGGAACAGCCGCGGGAACGGCGCGCCGTACTGGCCGATCGACGCGCGTCCTCGAGGATCTCCTGACGCTGATTGCTGGCGCGAGAGCTCGGACATCGGCGCGTGCAGCTGCGTGTGATCGCCGATCGGGTCCCCCATCGACACGATCTCGGTGGTCGAGGCGTGGAAGTACTGCTCGAGCACCCCGACCTCGAAGAACGTCGCCGGCGTGTGCATCCGCCGCAGCACCGAGCAGCACGGCGGCGTGTACGGGCCCGGGGCCGTCGTCGAACGTCAGCGCCAGCTCGCGATGCTGGTCGCCCGCGATCCGCACGAACGGCGTGTACGCGAGCGTGCGCGTGATCGCCGCGTTCTCATCGGCTGCTCCCGGCCGCGAACGACCCCGGACCCGTGCCCCCGAGCGTCTCGAGCGCGCCGAAGTAGCCGGTGTGCGCGGCCCGCGCCCGGGGATGGCCGAGGGTCCGCCGCCGCTGCCGACGACGATGCCCGCGATCAGCGCGAGCACGGCCAGATCCGGCAAGCGCGACCGCGCGCCGGCGACGGTGGTGGCGCTCGACGCTGCGGCCCGAGCGCAGCTCGTCCGAGCTCGGCGGGCGAGCGTGACCAGCGCACACGATGTTCCATGACAGGAGCGTCGTCCATCAGCTGTGCCCGCGCCCATGATGCCGCGTCGCCCGGCCGGATGTCCTGCAAATCCCGAGTGCGACAGCGCGCGCGCAGCCGGCCCACTACGCTCTCGAGCCCATGGAGCGCGCGCGTCTGGGTGATGATCCCGACCTACAACGAGGCGCGTGAACGTCGAGCGGATCGTCGCGCGCCGCCACGGCCGAGCTCGAGCGGCTGGCCCCGGCCGACTACCGGATCCTGATCGTCGACGACAACTCGCCTGACGGCACCGGCGCGATCGCCGACTCGCTGCGCGCGCGAGCTCGGACGTCATCGAGGTGCTCCACCGCACGGCCAAGAGCGGGCTCGGCCACGCCTACCTGGCCGGCTTCGCCCACGCGCTCGCGGCCGGCGCCGAGCTGGTGATCGAGATGGACGCCGACTTCTCGCACGACCCGCGCTACCTGCCGGCGCTGCTCGAGGCCGCCGACGCGACGCGGATCTCGTGCTCGGCTCGCGATACGTCGCCGGCGGCGGCGTCCGCGACTGGGGCCTGCTGCGACGGCTGATCAGCCGCGGCGGCGGCATCTACGCGCGCACGATCCTCGGCGTCGACGTCCGCGACCTGACCGGCGGCTTCAAGTGCATCCGTCGCGAGGTGCTCGAGGCGATCGACCTGCCGAGCGTGCGCGCCGAGGGCTACGTGTTCCAGATCGAGGTCACCTACCGGGCGATCCTGGCCGGCTTCACGGTCGTCGAGGTCCCGATCGTGTTCTCCGACCGCACCGCCGGCACGAGCAAGATGTCAGCTCGGATCGCGCTCGAGGCGATGTGGCTGGTCCCGATGCCTGCGCGCAGCGCTGCGCAGCCGCTGCGCTGGCCGACGCCAGCGTCAGGACGGATAAGCGTCGAGCGCTTCCTAACGTGATCTCAATGTTGCCGATAACGGCAGCCGGCACGCCGTGCGGGCATCCTCCAAGCGATGAGCGTGCAGCGGCCCGCTTGGGCGCCACGCCGCAGAGCGGCACCTTCGAGCTGCAGCCGGCAGCGCTGCGAGCCTCGACGTGCTCGCGCAGCGGCCGCGCGCACCGAGCACGCCGTCGCGCGATCGCGCTCGCCGGCATGCTCGTCGTGCGGGCTCGTGATCGCGATCTCGGCCGCCGGCACGACTCGCTGCTGCCGGAGTCGGTCCGGCCCGTTCCCGCCTCGCTGGCCGGCGCCGTTCGGCAGCGCCGGCGCTCAACCTCCACGTCGTCGGCGTGCGATCGCGCGTGCTCGCGCTGATGTTCGGCTGCTACGCGCTCGCCGTGCGCGCGTCCGACCAGCTCTCGGCGCGCACCGTGCTGACGGCGATCGCGGCGCTGAACGCCCTCGTGCTGCTCGCGCCGCCGCTGCTCTCGACCGACGTCTTCAGCTACCAGGTCTACGGGCGGATGTGCGCGCTGTACGGCACCAACCCGTACCTGCACGGCCCGCACGCGATCGCGCTCGATCCGCTGTACCCTACATCGGCTCGAAGTGGTCCTACACGCCGACGCCTACGGGCCGGTGTTCACGCTCTTCAGCTACCTGCTGGCGCCGCTGTCGATCGCCGCCAGCGCGCTCGCGTACAAGGCGATCGCGGCCGTCGCGAGCCTCGGGATGCGTGGCGCTGATCTGGCAGCGCGGCGCGGCTGCGCGGCGTCGAACCCGGTGCGGGCCGTCGCGCTGTTCGGGCTCAACCCGCTGTCGTGATGTACGGCGTCGGCGGCGGCCACAACGATCTGCTGATGCTGCTCGTGATGGTCGCGGGCGTCGTACGCGCTGCTCGAGTCCGCGAGCGCGCCGGCGGCGCGTCTGATGGTGCTCGGCGCCGCAGTCAAGCTGACCGGCGCGCTGCTGCTGCCGTTCGCGCTCGCGCGCTCGATGGGCGCAGCACGAGGCGGCGCCGGCGATTCGATCTCGCTGCATCGGGCGCCGCAGTCGCGACGGTCGCCGCAGCCGCGATTCTCGTTCGCGCTGTTCGGCACCGGATCCTGCACCTGCTCTCGACGCTCCAGACCGTGCAGAACGAGGGCGACTGGCACAGCATCCCGGGCTTCATCTCGACCCGGCTCGGGCTCGGCGGGCGTCGGCCACGTCGACCGGCTCGTGCTCGCGGCTCGTGTTCGCTGTCGTCCTCTGCGTGGCTGCTGCGCCGCGTCTGGCGATCGGCGGATGGACTGGATCGACGGCGCCGCCTGGGCGACGGCTCGCGATGCTCGTCACCGCCAGCTCGCTGCTGCCCTGGTACGTGGCGTGGCTGCTGCCGCTTGTCGGCGCTGGCGACGGACCGACGGCTGTGGAAGGCCGCGATCATCATCACCGGCGTGGTTCAGGGCATCCAGTTGCTCGGGTACATCCCTCACGGCGCCACGTTCCTGTGAGCGCGGATCCGACGGATCGCGACCGGGGCGCGCGTACCATTCGCCCATGGCCGGCGTAACGGATCTGGCTGCAAAGCTCGGCAACTCGACAGCTGACATTGCTCAGCGTCGTCGCACCCGTCTACAACGAGGAGGCGACGATCGACGCGTTCTACGCGCGCGCGTGCTCCGCGGCGCTTGAGGGACTCGCCGTTCGAGCTCGTGCTCGTCGACGACGGCTCCACCGACGGCACGCCGACGAAGCTCGAGCGCCTGGCCGCCAACGACCCCCGCGTCGGGTCGTGTTCCTGTCGCGCAACTTCGGGCATCAGACGGCGCTGACGGCGGGACTCGACCACGCCCGCGGCGACGCCGTCGTGATGCTCGACGCCGATCTCCAGGACCCGCCCGAGCTGATCTGCGACGATGCTCGAGCGCTGGCGCGCCGGCTGCGACGTCGTCTACGCGGTCCGCGAGCAGCGCGCCGGCGAATCGCAGTTCAAGCTGGCCACGGCGAGGTGGTTCTACAGGCTGTTCGACTAGCTCGCCCAGGTCGACCTTCAGCACAACTCGGGCGACTTCCGCCTGCTCGACCGCCGGCGCTGGACGCCCTGCTGTCGATGCGCGAGCGCAACCGGTTCCTGCGCGGGATGACCGTGTGGGTGGGGTACACGCAGGCGGCGGTCCCCTACAAGCGCGACGCCCGCTACGCCGGCGAGACGAAGTACACGCTCGCGAAGATGCTGCGCTTCTCGCTCGACGCGATCCCGTCGTTCTCGGACCGGCCGCTGCAGCTCGCCACCGCTGTTCGGCTTCCTGATCTCGACGCGTCGCGTTCATCGCGATCCCGGTCGTCGTCGTGCTGCGGATCGTCGGCTCCTACCTGCCGGGCTTCAGCTCGATCACGATCATCGTGCTGCTGCTCGGCGGTATCCAGCTGATCGCGATCGGCATCATCGGCGAGTACGTCGGCCGGATCTACGACGAGGTCAAGGGCCGTCCGCTCTACCTCGTTCGCGCGCGGCGACAACTTCGCACGGCCGTCGAGCCGCAGCCCGAGGACGCAGCTCCGACGTCGAGCGCGAGCTACCCGCCGGCCGGGTTGGGCCCGAGGCGTGAGCTGACGGCGGGCTCGGCCGGCGCTCCACCGGCACTCCCGGTTCTCGCCGCCGTCCCGCTCGTCGACCGCCCGCTCGAGCGCGGCGATCCGGCGCCGCGAGCCCCTTGATCGCGTCGGCGATCGGGTCGGGCAGATGCACCCAGTCGGCGTCCGGCCCCTCGGGCCGACGTCCCTCGACCCGGACCGGGTGGCCCGGGATTGCCGACGACGGTCGAGTTCGGCGGCACGTCGTGGATCACGACGGTGTTGGCGCCGATCTTGGCGCCGTGGCCGACGGTGATCGGCCCGAGCAGCTTCGCCCCCGAGCCGATCGTGACGTTGTCCTGAACGGTCGGGTGGCGCTTGCCGGTCGCAAAGCCGGTGCCGCCGAGCGTGACGCCCTGATAGAGCGTCACGTCGTCGCCGATCTCCGCGGTCTCGCCGATCACGACCCCCATCCCGTGGTCGATGAAGAGGCCCGTCGCCGATCGCGCGCGGCCGGATGGATCTCGATCCCGGTCAGCGAGCGCGCGCCAGGCAGCGATCAGCGCGCGGCAACAGCGGCACGCCGGCGCGCTGCAGCGGCGTGCGCGAGCCGGTGCGCGAGCAGCGCCTGGACCCCGGCCCAGGCCGCGAGGATCTCGAGCGAGCCCACCCCGCTCGCCGCCGGATCGCGGCTCTGGGCCGCGGCCACGTCGCGCCTGATCTCGGCCAGCGACTGGCGCCGGTGAAGCCGTAGCTGCCGCCGGCTTGCAAGGCTAGCTCAGCCGCTCGGCGGCCGCAGCGCGATCTACGGGGCGAAGAACGGCGTCGAGACGTAGCGCTCGCCCGAGTCCGGCAGGATCGCGGCGATCCGGGCGCCACGCGAACTCCGGGCCGCGCGGCGATCTGCAGCGCCGCCCAGACCGCGGCGCCGGCCGAGATCCCCGACCAGCACGCCCTCGCGGCGCGGCCAGCCGGCGCGCCGTCTCGATCGCGTCCTCGTCGGTGACCGGAATCACCTCGTCGATCACCTCGCGGTTGAGCACCGCGGGCACGAACCCGGCACCGATCCCCTGGATCCGGTGCGGGCCCGGGCCGCCCGCCCGAGAGCACCGCCGAGGACCGACGGCTCGACGGCGACCACGATGGCACATTCGGGGTTGCGCTGCCTTGAGCACCTCGCCGACGCCGGTGATCGTCCCGCCCGTGCCGACGCCCGCGACGAACACGTCGACGTGGCCGTCGAGCGCCTCGAGATCTCCGGCCCGGTCGTGCGCCGGTGGATCTCGGGGTTCGCGGGATTGGAGAACTGGTCGGGCAGGAACACGTCATCGCGCGAGGCCATCGCGCGCGCCGCGTCCACCGCCTCGTGTCATGCCGCCGAGCGACTCGGTCACCTCGCACGCGCGCGCCGTACAGCCGCAGCAGGCCCTCGCGCTCGCGGCTCATCCCCTGCGGCAGCGTCAGCACGAGGTCGTAGCCCTTGGCGGCGCACACGAAAGCCAGCGCGATCCCGGTGTTGCCGCTGGTCGCCTCGACGATCGTCGTCCGCCGGGCTCGATCCGCCCCTCACGCTCGGCCGCCTCGATCATCGCAACTCCGATCCGGTCCTTGACGCTGCCGCCCGGGTTGAGCGCCTCGAGCTTCGCGAACAGCTGCACGTCGAGCTCCTCGGGCGAGGCGCGTCAGCGCCACCATCGGCGTGCTGCCCGACGTGCTCGGCGATGTTCGGAGCCCGGGACGGTCATCTCGGCCTGCCGAATCCGTCACGCCGACAGACGTGCGCCCGGCGGGATCTAGATCTGGTACATCGCCGCGCCCGCCGCGCGGGCCTCGGCGTCGGCCACGCCGGCGATCGTCGGCGCCCCGAGCACCGCCCGCGCGGCGCGGCGGCCTCGGCGAACACGCCCTCGGCGCCGCGCCCGAGCGGGCCGTCGAGCAGCTCCGACGACCTCCAGCACCGTCACCTCCGCGGCCGGCTCGCGCGAAGCTGTAGCCGCCCTTGACGCCGCGCTGGGAGCTGAGGATGCCCGGCGCGCCGAGCGTCGCGAACAGCTGCTCGAGGAACTGGACGGGGATGTCGCCGCGCCGGCGCGCCAGCTCGCGCGATCGGCACCGGGTCGTTGCTCGCCGCACGGGTGCAGCTCGACCAGCGCGCGGACCGCGTAGGGAGACTTGGTCGTGATCGAGAGCATCGGCACTCGATCGTAGCCCGGATCCGCGCCTTCGCGCGCGGACCGTGTCGTTTCGCCCGGCTGCGGTTAGATCCAGCCGCGCTCGGTCGCGATCAGGACCGCCTGCGCGCGGTCCATCGCGCCGAGCTTGCCGTACACGTTGTGCAGGTGCGTGCGCACCGTGCTCGTCGACAGCCCGAGCTCGCGCCGCGATCTGCTTGTAGACCATCCCCTTCGCGAGCCGCCGCAGGACCTCGACCTCGCGCGCGGACATCGGGCACGGATCGACCTGGCGCGGCCGCCCGCCCGAGTCGGCAGCGGCAGGTCGTACATGACGGTGCCGGAGCTCGGCCGGCTTGACGCTCGACCGTGCGGGCGACCGCCAGCAACTCCGACGGGCTGATCTGTCCGCCGAGGGCGTAATGGGCCAGCATGTCCGCCAGGCGGATGATCGCCGACTCGCCGTCGGCAGTCCTCTGCGTGGTGGCGCTCGATCACGGCGGCGACGGTGCGCGGCAGCCCCCAGCGCCGCGCGAGCACGCCGCCGACGAGCGCGTGGTCGACCCCGAGCTCGCGCCGCTCGCGCTGAATCCGGTCCTCAGGCGTTCGCGCCTCGCCGTGCACCTGGCGCGGATAGCCCGGGTATGCGTGCACGAGCACGAGCTTGCCGATGTCGTGCAGCAGCGAGGTGACCATCAGCCGGTCGCGGAACTCGTAGTTCAGCTCGCGCGCGAGCCGGTCCGCGGCACGCTGGGTGGCGACCGCGTGCAGCCGGAACCGCTCGGGGATCCCCTGCCAGACGGCGGTGCGCTCAAAGAAGTCGAATGTCCGGGCGCGGCTTGCGATCGCGAGCACGGAGCGCGGCGTCAGCACCTCGACGCCCTTGACCGCGCTCTCGACCCGCCCATGGGCGCGACCGTCGACCTGATTTGCGAGCCGCATCACCGCGACCGCCAGCGCCACGTCTGCCTCGACGGCCGCCACGATGTCAGCAGTGGCGGGCTCGCCCGCCTCGAACAGCCGCATCACACGGTTGCGCGACTCGACCAGCACCGGGAACGCCTCGAGCGCCTCGAACGCGGCGGTGAGGCGGCGGCCGTGACCCTCGTTGTGATGGCGTTCACGCGACGCGTAGGGATCCGTATTCGTGGTCGATACCGCCGCGATTGTTGCCATAGGGGTGTCGCTCGTACTCGAAGGCAAGTCGGGTTCGGCGGGGGTCGTCCGTTCGTCTAGTTCCCCGCCTAGCGTATTTATCGGCATATGTTCGATGCCGGTTTAGCGAAGCTTGAAAAAATCAGGTCTGGACCCGATCAAGTGCTGCATCGATGCGGGCCAGCGCCTCGTCGCGCCCCAGCAGCGCGAGCGACTCGAAGATCCCCGGGGACACCGTGCTGCCCGCAATCGCGACTCGCACCGGCTGGAACACCTTTCCGGGCTTCTCGCCCAGCCGCTCGACGACCCCTCGAAGCGCGGGCTCGATGTGCGCGGCGTCGAACGGCTCGATGCCGGCGAGCGCGTCCCGCGCCGCGCGCAGGTTCTCGGCGCCGCCGTCGCGGCCGATCGTGCGCTCGAACGCGGCCGGATCGTCCGCCGGGCCGTCGAATGCCCAGCCGACGAGCGGCCAGAAGTCGGCGAGCGTCTGGATCTTCTCGCGCGAGATCTCGGCCGCCTCGCGCAGCCCGTCGCGTCCGGTGTACTGCTCGAGCCGCCTGGTCAGCTCGTCGACGGGCAGCTCGCGCAGCCACTCACCGTCCATGTGGCGCAGCTTCTGCTCGTCGAACACCGCGGGGTTCTTGGACACGCGCTCGAGCCGGAAGCGCTGCGCCAGCTCGTCCAGGCTGAAGTGCTCCTCGTCGGCGGCGTACCCGGCGCCGAGCAGCGCGATGTAGTTGTCCACGGCTTCCGGCAGGTAACCGGCTTCGCGCAGCTCCTGCACCGACGCCGCCCCGTGGCGCTTGGACAGCTTCTTGCCGTCCGGGCCGTAGAGCAGCGGCAGGTGGCCGTATACGGGCGGCGTGGCGCCGAGCGCGTCGAACACCTGGAGCTGCTTGGGCGTGTTCGAGAGGTGATCGTCGCCGCGCACGACGTGCGTGATCGCTCCGTCGAGATCGTCCACCGCGTTTGCGAACACGTACAGAGCCGAGCCGTCCGCGCGAGCGATCACGAAGTCGTCCATGCTCGCGTTCGGGAACGAAACCGCGCCGTGGATCACATCCTGGACGACGGTCTCCCCCTCGTCGGGCCAGCGCAGCCACAGTGCACCGGATTCCTCGGGCTCGCCGCGGAAGCCGCGATCAGAGCCGTGGCGCTCCTTGTACGCCTTGCGATCCTCGGCCATCGCGGTGCTGCGGTACGCCCGCCCCGACCTCAACAGCTGCTCGGCCACTTCCGCGTGGCGCTCGGCGCGATCGGACTGGAAGATCGGGCCCTCGTCCCAGTCGAGGTTCAGCCAGCGCAGCGCGTCGAGGATCTGCTCGACGTTCTCGGGAGTCGACCGCTCCCGGTCGGTATCTTCGATCCGCAAAACGAGCGTTCCCCCGTGCCCGCGCGCGAGCAGCCAGTTGTAGAGCGCGGTCCGGGCGCCACCGATGTGGAGGGCCCCGGTCGGGGATGGAGCGAAGCGAACACGCATGGAAGATCGACCCTGATGCTAATCGGCGCCCACGTGTCACCCGCCGGTGGCCTGCCGAAAGCCGTCGAGCGCGGCGCCGAGAGGGGCTGCCAGGCGATCCAGATCTTCAACCAATCGCCGCGGATGTGGCGGCCGACCGCCTACACCGAGGACGATTTCGCGGCATTCCGCGACGCTCGCGACGCAAGCCCGATCAAGTCGGTCCTGATCCACGCCGTCTACCTGCTCAACTGCGCCTCGGAGGACAGGGAGATCCGCGAGAAGTCCCGCGCGTCGCTGATCCAGTCGCTGAGCGTCGGCGCCGGCATCGGTGCGACCGGCGTCGTGCTTCACCCCGGTTCGGCGAAGCAGGGGGACGTCTCGAAGGCGATCAAGCGCGCCGGCGCGGTGATCAAGCAGGCGCTGTCGGAGACCGATGGATGCGATCTGCATCTCGAGGACACCGCGGGCGCCGGAGGGACGCTCGGGCGCTCGTTCGAGGAGCTGGCCGCGCTGATCGAGGCCGCCGGCGGCTCGAAGCGACTCGGCCTGTGCCTGGACTCATGCCACCTCTTCTCGTCCGGCTACGACATCCGGACGGCCGAGGGCCTGTCGGACACGATCGCGCAGTGCAACCGCGTCGTCGGCCGCGGCCGGCTGCGCTCACTTCACGTCAACGACTCGATGACCGATCTCGGCTCGAACCGCGACCGGCACGCGGTGCTCGGACAGGGGACGCTCGGCGGTCGCGGATGCGCGGTGTTCCTGTCCGAGCCGCGGTTCGAGAAGCTCCCCTGCGTCCTCGAGACCGGCTCCGAACGCGGCGGCATCACGGCCGGCGACGTCGCCGCCGCCTTCAAGCTGCGCAAGCGGGGCCTGAGCGCACGCAGGCGCAGGGCCGGGTAGGTTCCGAACGGTGAGCGCCACCGACGGACCCCGCCACGCCGACGCGCTGGTCGTGTTCGGGATCACGGGCGACCTGGCGAAGAAGATGACGCTCCGGTCGCTGTACCGGCTCGAACGGCGCGGTCTCCTCGACCTGCCGGTGATCGGCGTGGCGGCCGACGACTGGACCGTCGACAAGCTCCGCGCGCACGCGCGCGAGGCGATCGCCGCCACCGGCGAGCATCTCGACGAGCACGTGTTCGAGCGATTCGCGGACCGACTCCGATACGTCAGCGGCGACTTCGGCAACTCGGGGACGTACGAGCGGGTGGCAAAGGCGCTCGAAGGGGCAGAGTTTCCGGCGTTCTACCTCGAGATTCCGCCGTCGCTGTTCGCGACCGTGATCGAGGGACTGGCGGACGCGAAGCTGCTCTCCGACGGCCAGCGCGTTCTTGTCGAGAAGCCGTTCGGGCACGACCTTCAGTCGGCGCGCGCGCTGGCAGCCGATCTGCACACGTACGTCGACGAGTCCCAGCTCTACCGGATCGACCATTTCCTCGGCAAGATGGCGCTCGAGGAGATCCTCTACCTCCGTTTCGCGAACGTGATGCTCGAGCCGGTGTGGAACCGCAACTATGTCGGCTCGGTGCAGATCACGATGGCCGAGAACTTCGGGGTCGAGGATCGCGGGCACTTCTACGATCCGGTCGGCGCGCTCCGCGACGTGGTCGTCAACCACCTCCTGCAGGTCCTCGCGGCGGCGGCGATGGAGCCGCCGTCGGGCAGCGAGCCCAGCACGATCAAGGACGCGAAGTTCGCGGTGCTGCGCGCGATCCCGGCCGCCGACCCGACGCACTACGTGAGAGGGCAATACGACGGCTACCGGAAGATTGACGGGGTCGCGGCGGACTCGGACACCGAGACGTTCGCGGCGCTGCGGCTCGAGGTCGACAACTGGCGCTGGTCCGGTGTGCCGTTCTTCATTCGCGCCGGCAAGTGCCTACCGGTGACCGAGTCAGAGGTGCGGCTCGTGTTCAAGCACCCGCCGCGACTCGCGTTCATCCCCTCCGGCCACGGGCGGCCCGAGCCAAGTCAGATCGTGTTCAGGATCAACCCGAGCACTGGGGTGAGGATCGTGGTCGATGCCCACAGGGCCGACAGGAGGACCGCGGCACCGATCCAGCTCGACGCGCTGTTCGCCGAGGAGGGCGGCGAGGACCCGACACCGTACGAGGTGCTGCTGCACGCGGCGCTGATCGGCAACTCGACTCTGTTCGCGCGCCAGGACGGCGTTGAGGCGTCCTGGCGAGATCGTGCAGCCGCTGCTCGACGCGCCGCCGGCGGTCCAGACGTACGCGCCGGGCACCTGGGGACCATCCGACGCGGCGAAGCTGACCACCTACTACGGCAGCTGGCGCGGACCCTGGACGGCTGAGTAGCCGTTCTCGCCCGAGGGGCTGCCGCGGTCAGGCGGCGCTCGGAGTGCCCGCCCCCGACGCGCCGGCGGGCATCCTCGACCGCGACGATCGCGCCGGCGAACAGAGCCTCGAGCTCCGCGTGCAGGCCGGCGCTCCGAGCGACCTTGAACTCCGGGCCGAGCCGCAGCCTGCGGCAGCCGCCCGACGTGTGCAGGTCGACGACGACCTCGCACTCCCCCGGGAACCCGGCCAGGAGCTCCTTGAGATCGACGAGCGCGCTCGCGCGCACCAGCGTCGCGTCCAACCCGAGCTTCAGCGGGGCCGGCGGGGCGACCGGCTTGGCCGCGAGCTCCTGAGCGTCGACGACCTCCTTGGCGGTCGGCTCGAATCGGTCGACCTGCTGGACGATGATCGAGGTCTGGGCACGGTCCTTGTGGTCGACGCGGCCGCGGATCAGCACGATCGAGTCGGTGACGAGCACCTCCTCGTTGCCGGTCAGCGCCTTTCCGAACACCACGAGCTCGACCGAGGCGCCGAGATCGTCCAGCGTCGCGAACATCATCGGGTCGCCCTTCTTGGTCCGCAGCCGTTTGGCTTGGGTGATCATCCCGCCGACCGTCACCCAGTCACCGTCGCGCTTGCCGTCGAGCTCGGACAGGGTGCAATCGGCTCGCGCCGCGAGCGCCGGGCCGAGCTCCTTCAGCGGGTGTTCCGAGATGAACAGCCCGATCGACTCCTTCTCGGCCGCGAGCAGCTCCCCGCGCTCGAACTCCTCGCTCGGGATCGGAGTGTGGCTCGGCGCCGCGAACGCCGGCGCCCCGTTCCCCGCCGGCTCGTCGAGGCCGAAGTCGAAGATCGAGCCCTGACCGATCGCCGCGTCCTGCTGGGCCTTCTGGCCGGCGCCCTGCGCCTGCTCGAGCACCGCCAGCATGCCCTTCCGCGAGGCGCCTGTCGACCCGAACGCACCGCACTTGATCAGCGCCTCGATCGCCTTCTTGTTCACGGTGCGGGCGTCGACGCGGGCGCAGAAGTCGAACAGGTCGGTGAACGGGCGGCTGGGCGTCGGGTTGGCGGGATCGTCATCCCCGCGCGCGGACTTGATCGCCTCGACGGCCGCGTATCCGACGCCCTTGACCGCGTCGAGCCCGAACCGGATGTTGCCGTCGACGACCACGAACTCGTGGTCGGACAGGTTCACGTCCGGCGGCAGGATGTCGATTCCCATCGCCTCGGCCTGCGCGGCGAAGAACGGCACCCGATCCTTCGTGTCCATCACGGAGGAGATCAGCGCCGCCATGTACTCGGCCGGGTGGTTCGCCTTCAACCACGCGGTGCGGTACGCGATCAGTGCGTAGCAGGCGGCGTGGCTGCGGTTGAACGAGTAGTCGGCCGAGCGCTCGTTGATCGTCCACAGCTGCTCGATCACGGCCTCGCTCGTGCCCGTCGAGCGGCAGCCCTCGAAGAACTCCGGCTTCAGCTTCGCCATCGCCTCGCGGTTCTTCTTGCCGATCGCCTTGCGCAGGTCGTCGGCCTTGGCGCCGGAGAAACCCGCGAGATCCCGCGAGATCTGCATCGCCTGCTCCTGATAGACGACGACGCCGTTGGTCGACTCGAGGATCGGACGCAGCCGCTCGTCCGCGTACGTGACGCTCTCGGGGTGGTGCCGGGCGCGGGTGTAGTCGGGGATCTGCTCCATCGGCCCGGGCCGGTACAGGGCATTGAGCGCCGTCAGGTGCTCGAACTCGGTCGGCTTGACCCTCTTGAGCGTCTCCCGCATGCCCTCGGACTCGAACTGGAACACGCCGATCGAGTCGCCCCTGGCCATCATCTCGTAGGTCTTGGCATCGTCGAGCGGCAGCGTCGCCATGTCGGGGCGACGCCCTGTGGAGCGCTCGATGATGTCCAGCGCATCCTCGATCACGTCCAGGTTCCGCAACCCGAGGAAGTCCATCTTCAACAGGCCGATCTCCTCGACGGGCTTCATCGAGAACTGCGTGACCGTGCGGAGGATCTTCTCGCCGTGTTCGTCGGTGCCCGCGTCCGCGACCTGCAGCGGGACGATGTCGGTCAGCGGCCGGTCCGCGATCACGACCGCGGCCGCATGGATCGAGGCGTTGCGCACGATCCCCTCGAGCCCCTTGGCCACCTCGACGATCTGAGCCGCGTTCGCATCCCGCTCGATCTCGGCCTTGAGCGGCTGCCCGGCCGCCAGGCACTCCTCGAAGCTCGGCGCGCGGCCCATGATCGGCTCGGGAATCAGCTTCGCCAGCCGGTCTCCGATCGCGTATTCCTGGCCGAGCACGCGGGCGGCGTCGCGGGTGGCGGCGCGCGGCTTCATCTTGCCGAACGTGATGATCTGCGCCACCGACTCCTTGCCGTACTTCTCGGTCACGTACCTGTAGACGCGCTCGCGCCCGCGCACCGAGAAGTCGATGTCGATGTCCGGCATCGACACGCGCTCGGGGTTGAGGAAGCGCTCGAACAGCAGGTCGTAGCGGAGCGGGTCGACGTCGGTGATCCCGAGCGAGTACGCGACGAGCGAGCCGGCCGCCGAGCCACGGCCCGGACCGACGGCGATCCCGGAGTCCTTGGCGAACTTGACGAAGTCCCAAACGATCAGGAAGTACGCGTTGAAGCCCATGCGGTCGATCACTCCGAGCTCGTACTCCGCGCGCTCGAGCGCGGCGGCGGGGATCGGGTCGCCGTAGCGATCGCGCAGCCCGTCCGTGACGAGCTTGCGCAGGTACTCGCCCTCAGGGGTCCCGTCGGCCACCGGGAAGCGCGGAATCAGCTGCCCGCCGAGCTCGATCTGCACATCGCAGCGCTCGGCGATCTCCAGCGTCGAGGCGATCGCCTCCGGCCATTCTGCGAACGCGGTGGCCATCTCCTCGGTCGAGCGCAGGTAGAACTCGTTGTTGTCGAACGTGATCTTCGGCTGCGCCAGTGTCGACTTCGTCTGCACGCACAGCAGCGCCTGATGGTGGTGATAGTCCTCGCGCCGGAGGTAGTGGACGTCGCCCGTGCCGACCAGCGGCCGGCCCAGCTCGCGCGCGATCCGCACGATCCCCTCGTTGCACTTGTCCTGTTCGGCGAGCCCGTTCTTCTGCACCTCGAAGTACACGCCGTCGGGGCCGAACGCCTGCACGAGCTCGTCGGCGTGAGCGCGAGCGAGGTCGGGGCGATCGGCGAGCAGGTGCTGGCAGAAGCGGGAGGCCAGGCAACCGCTCAGCGCGATCACGCCCTCGGCATGAGCGGCGACCTGCGCGAGATCGACCGACGGCTTGCCGCGTTGGAAGCCCTCCAGGAACCCGAGCGACGAAAGCTTCGTCAGGTTCCGGTAGCCGGTCGGGTTCTCCGCCAGCAACGTCAGGTGAAAGCGGTCGAGCTTTCCCGGCCCGCGGCGGGTGTGGTCGCCCACCACGTAGGCCTCGCACCCGAAGATGGGCTTGACATCGTGTTTTCTGCACGTCTTGAACAGCTCGACCGCCCCGTTCATCACGCCGTGGTCGGTCAGCGCGATCGCCGGCTGGCCGAACGCCGCGGCGCGTTCGGCGAGATGCTCAATCCGGCACGCGCCGTCGAGCAGCGAGTACTCCGAATGGACGTGCAGGTGGGCGCAGGCGGGCGGCGGCACTGACAAGCGAGCATAGGATCCAGCGCGGACGATTCAGCCCCGCGGGCGTCGGCGGCGGATGTGTTTGCCCGCTCTATGCGGAGTCTGGCCCTACTTGGCGCGCCCGGTGACCGCGAGCCCCACCCCGAGGCCGATCAGCATCACGCCGCCGCCGGCGCTGAGGCGCTCGAGCCGCTTCGGCGAACTGCCGAGCCACTGCCGGGCGGTGCCCGAGATGAGTGCCCAGATGCCGTCCGAGATCAACGCGATCAGCACGCAGATCATTCCGAGCGTCAGCAGCTGCGCGGTCAGGTGGCCCTGCGAGCGGTCGATGAACTGCGGCAGGATCGCGGTGAAGATCAGGATTCCCTTGGGATTGGTGGCGCCGACGAAGAAGCCCTCCCGCCAGGTCCGCCGCAGGCTCTTGGGCTCGGCGCGCTCGAGGCCGAACACCTGCGCGAGCTTGCGCCGGTCACGGATGTTCCTGATCCCGAGGTACACGAGGTAGGCCGCGCCGATCAGCTTCAGGACCGTGAATGCCGCATCGGAGCTCGCGACCAGCGAGCCGACTCCGACCGCGACGAGCAGCAGCTGCAGCGTCAGCCCGGTCTCGTTGCCGACCGCGCTGAGGAACGCGGCGCGCCGCCCGAGTGCCACCCCGCGGCTGATGATGAACAGCACGCTCGGGCCCGGTATCAGGATCACCACGTACACCGTCAACAGGAACGCGGCGAGATGCCCGGTCGGCAGCACCATGCGGGTGAATGTACCGGTGGGCGCCGGCCGTCCGGCTATCGGCGCTGAGCGCGCTCGATCCAGTCCACCAGCTCGGCCGCGACCCGTGGCTCCAGCCGGACGCCGGCAGCCTGCAGCTGCTCGAGGTCGAGCCGTGTGTCCAGAATCGCTGCAGGCGCGGCCACCTCGCGGCGGGCGCCCTCCACCCGGGCCAGCCCGCGACGGCGGAACCGACGGCGGAACGGACCGGCGGCGATCAGCCGCGCGACCTCGGCGGGACCGCCCGTCGCCCTGAACGCGACCTCCCCGAGATCGCGCGGCGTCTCGGCGCGCTCGATCTCCGGGCTGGCGCCACCGCCGGCGCTCGTCAGCCTGACGACATCGTCGGGCGCGAGCACGATGTCGTAGGCGATCGGATCGCTCCACGCCGTGCCCTGCGCCGGCAGCAGCGCCACGAACAGCTCACCGGCGCTGTCCGGGTCTCGCGCCACCAGTTCCGCGAACGCCTCGCGCAGCCACCGACGGGTTGCGCCCACCGCCGGGATTGGCGATTCGCTCCGGTCAGGCGGGAGTGAATCGCCGAAGTCCGGCTCGTCCGGCCGCCGCGCGAAGCCTCGCGAGCGCCGCGTCGAAGCGCTCGATCTCGACCTCCCCACCGAGCTCAGGCTCGGGCTCGGGACCGCCATCGGGCTCCGGACCGCCCTCGGGCTCGAGGCCGGCGTCAGGCTCGGCCGGCCGGGCCGCCACCCCGGGCTCCAGCTCGGCGCCCGTCAAGCTCGCCAGCACCGCGCGAAGCTCGCCGATCGTCTCGAACGCACGCTGCGCTCGCTCGTCGCGGTCGCGGAGCTGATCCTCGAGCTCGTCGATCCGGCGCCCGAGCTCGGCCGCGCGCTGCTCTGCGGGCGCGCGCGCCTCGGCCTCGACGGCCGGCGATCGCGGCGAGCCCCCCGAGCTCTGCGCGGAGCTCCGCGAGGATCTCGGCGAGCCCGTCAGGAGCCCGTGCCGGCCGTCTCGCTCCCGGCCTCCCGCTCGGCCTCCCGCTCGGCCTCCCGCTCGGCCTGGGCGAGCCGGCTCGTAGCGCGTGCGTGTGCCGCGGCCTGGGCGTCGAGCTCGCGACGCAAGGCCACGACGGTGTCGTCGAGCGCCGACCGCGCCTCGCCGTGGGCCTCCGCGGCCCGGGCCGCGAGCGCCGCCACCGCCGCCGCCCGGTCGGCGACCATGCGCCGCTCCTGGCGCAGCGCGCGCAGCTCGGCGGCGCCGGCGGCGCCGCGTCCGATCGGGGGCACCGCCGGGGGCGCCGCGCTCGGGCGAGCCGCAACCGCGAGCTCCCGTGCGAGCTCGAACGGAGCCGGCTCGGCCCGGCGGGCCCGGGCTGCGTCCGTGCGCGCCACCGGCTCGGCCACCGGCACCGGCGCCGGCGGTGCCGATCGCGCCGCGACTGCCAGCCGCTCGGCCTCATCGGCCCGCCGGCTCGCCGCCTCAAGCTCGAGCTCGAGCTCTCGCACGCGGTTCTCGGCAGCGGCGAGCTCGCCCTCCGCGAGCCGCAGCTGGTCGTGCTCCCCGCGGTCCGCGGCCTCGAGCGCCTCCTCGAGCTCCAGGCGCATCGCATGCTCGGCGTGTGCGCGCTGCTCGGCCGCACGCCGCTGCTGGTCTCGCTCCGCGATCATCCTGCGCAGCCGCTGTGGCTCGCCTCGGGCCTGCTCCAGCAGGCCCTCGAGCTGCTCGACGCGGATCGTCAGCTCCTCGACGACCGCCTCGGCCTCGCTGACCCGGGTGCGTGCGCGCCGCTCGGCCAGCTCGGCGGTCCGAGCGCGGCGCTCGACGAGCGTGTCCTCGTCGGCCGAGCGCTGACCTGGGCCGAGCGCCCGTGGCAACGGCACGACGGCGACCCCGAGCTGCAGCCATGCGCGACCGCCGAGGTGCGGTGCGAGCCAAGCCGGGACCGAGAAGGTCATCTGCCAGCCGCCCGGCGGCGCGCCGCCGACGCTCGGCGGCTCGGGCGTGGCGGGGAACCGATGGCGCTGACCCTCGGCCTCGACCACGAGCAGCGGCTGGCCGCTCAGCACCGGTCGCCGGCGCCGCCAGCGCCCCCGGACGCTGATCGTGAGCTTCTCGTCGCCGCCGGGGCCCCAGTCGACCGCTTCGATCGCGATCGCGCCATGCAGGTCGGGTGGCTCGGGCACACCGCGACGGTAGGACGCGGATCGGACGGACCCGCGAGTGCCGAGGAGCTATCCGGCCCCGCGCAGGCGCGCGGTCGCGGCGCGCGCTTCCTCGAGCAGCGACTGTGCCTCGCTCAGCCCGCCGTCCCCGGTGTTCGAGCCACGCGCGCGCGTGAGCTCATCGCCCATCCGGTCGAGCTCGTCGCGCAACCCCGCCGCCTCCCCGAGCGCCGCCTCGCGCGCGACCTCGCTCCGGGCGAGCTCGCCGCGTAGCGCCGCCAGCTGGTCGGACAGCTCGCCGATGCGCGCTCGAGCAGGATCCGCTCGGCCCCGTCCTGCTCGGCAACCGAGCGCAGCTGAACCAGCTCGTCGCGAAGGCGGAGTGCCTCGCGCGCCGCTCGCTCGAGCTCGGCCCGGAGCCTGCCGGCCTCGTCCGTGACCTGGTCTCGCGCCTGCGTCACCTCGGTGAGCCGGTCGTTCAGCTCCCCCACCTCGCCCGCGAGCACGATCGCGCGGGACTCGATCTCGGTCCGCTGCGCGCTCTCGGCCTCGACCAGCCCCAGCAGCTCGGCAAGTTGGTCGCGCAGCTCCGACTGGGTCGCCTCGAGCGCCGTCTGGTGCTCGGAGCGGGACTCCAACTCTGCTTTGGCCCCGGCGAGCGCGCCACGCAGCTGCGCCTCGGTCGCGCCACGGTCGCGCAGCCCGGCCCGGAGCGCGTCGACTGTCGCCTGGAGCTCAGGCGCGCCGGTGCCCATCCGCATCGGCCCCTGCTCGCGAGCCGGCTCGCTCCGCGCAAGCGCTCCGGGCGCCGACGCGACCGCCGCCGCCAATTCGGCCGCCGCCTGCTCGACTGCGACCGCCGGCTGCGCACCGTTGCCGTTCCCGTTCGGCGTCTCGTCGATCTCCGCCGTCTCGGGCGTCCGCCGGCACATCCGGCAGCTGCGCGACGTACGACGGGCCCGGCAGCGGAAGCTCGACATTCCCCAGCCACAGCGTCATCTTCTCGCCGAGATGCGATTCGAGCCACGCCGGCAGCGCGAACGTGGCAGCCCAGCCCCCCGGCCGGCCGATCCGCGGGCGCCGCGGCTCGGGCATCGCCGGGAAGCGGTGACGGCGGCCTTCGGCCTCGATCACCAGGAACGCGCGTGCGTCCGGTAGCCGGCGCCGACCGCGCCACCGCCCGGTGATCCGCACGGCGATCTTCGCGCGCCCCAGAGGCGCGTACTCGATCTGGTCGACTTCGATCGGGGCTCTGCTCTCGTCATACATCCGCGCCGCCCATCAGTTATAGCGAGCTTTGCAGAGAAATTACCCATTTTCTGGATTTCGCAGTCGCCACGCCATCCGCGACTGCAGCGACCAGAGCT
Source organism: uncultured Solirubrobacterales bacterium (assembly GCA_963826895.1). GTDB lineage: Bacteria > Actinomycetota > Thermoleophilia > Solirubrobacterales > Solirubrobacteraceae > Palsa-465. The sequence continues at coordinate 139,265 of CAWGYJ010000003.1, read as the reverse complement.
CGATGAAACCGGGGGCCGCCGCCTGCGAGAACAGTCCGCCGGACTCGGCGAACGTCGCCAGTTGCGCGTCGTAGACCGCGTTCGGCGACTCTCGGGTGACGACCCTGACCGAGCCCTTGTACAGCCGCAGGCCGATCGTGCCCGTGACCTGCTCGTTGACCGTGTCCATGTACGCGTCGAGATCCGAGCGCAGCGGCTCCCACCAGAGCCCTGCGTACACCAGGTACGCCCACTTCTGGTCGAGCATCGGCTTGAACTGGTTCTGATGGATCGTGCCGACGAGCCGCTCGAGCTCCTGGTGGGCGGTGAGCAGGATCGCGGCCGCCGGGACCTCGTAGATGTCGCGCACCTTAAGCCCCACGATCCGGTCCTCGATGTGATCGACGATCCCGACCCCGTGCCGCGCGCCGATCTCACCGGCGCGCTCGAGCAGCACGACGAGCTCGAGCGATTCCCCGTTCAGCGCCACCGGCACCCCGCGCTCGAACGAGACCGTCACGACCTCGGCCTCGTCGGGTGCCTGTTCGGGCCGCGTGACGAGCTGGAACACGTCGTCGTCGGGCGCGTGGTCGAGGTCCTCGATCCAGCGCCCCTCGCTGGAGCGGCCCCACAGGTTGTCGTCGATCGAGTACGGGGCAACCTCGGAGCCGCCCTTGACGGGGATTCCGTGCTCGCGCGCGTACGCGACCTCCTCGTCGCGGCCCATCCGCCAGCTGCGGACCGGGGCGATCACGCGCAGCTCCGGCGCGAGGGTCGCGACGGTCGATTCGATCCTGACCTGGTCGTTGCCCTTGCCCGTGCAGCCGTGGGCGACCGTGTCACAGCCCGTCTCGCGCGCCGCCTGCACCGCGAGCTTCGCGATCAGCGGCCGGCCGAGCGCCGTGAACAGCGGGTAGGCGAGGCCGTAGATCGCGTTCGCCTTGATCGCCCGAAGCACGTAGTCGCGCGCGAACTCCTCGCGGGCGTCCACCACGCGGCATTCGACGGCGCCGAGCTGGAGCGCCTTGCCGCGAACGACGTCGTAATCCTCACCGGGCTGGCCGAGGTTGACGGTCAGCGCCACCACCTCGGCGTCGTAATGGTCCTGGATCCACTTGAGCATCACGCTCGTGTCGAGCCCGCCGCTGTACAGCAGCAGCACGCGGTGGACGTCCTCGGGTGCGGCGAGGTAGGCGGCGCTCAGTTCTGGCTCGGACTCGGGCACGGGCGCCAAGGGTATTCGGCGCCCGCGCCGCGTGTCCGCCAGCCGCTTACGTGATCTTGGTCGTCTCCTGGCAATGCGCGATCCCGGGACTGAACTTTCCAACGTCCGGCGTGTCGACGTAGTAGTCGGACACGAAGTACCCGGTGCTCAGCAGGTCCCAGATCGTCGATCCGTTCACTGAGCTCGACGATTGGACCTGGCAGGCGATGTGGATCGTCGCTCCGTTCGGCAGCGAGCCCTCCTTCGCGTAGCTCGTGCCCGGACCCGAACGCTCGTACAGCACCCCGGAGCCGACGCCGTACACGTGGTGTGTCTGTGGCGTCGAGCCGGGCGGCGCCGTCCACACGGGCGTTCCCGGTGGTGGAGCGCCGGTGGTCGATGTCGTCGTCGTGGTCGTGGTCGGTTTGCTGCCGGCCGCGACGCAGTGCGCTATCCCCGGCGAATACCCGCCTACGACCGGCGTGTTGATGTAGTAATCGGACACGAAGTAGCCGCTGGTGAGCAGGTCCCACATGCCCGAGCCGTTCACCGTGCTGGCGGTCTGGATCTGGCATGAGATCTCCACCGTCGCGCCGTTCGGCAGCCACCCCTCCTCGGAGTAGCTCGTGCCCGGCCCCGTGCGCTCGTACAGGCCGTCGTTCCCGGTTCCCGTGACCTGATGGGCGACCGGCGTGGCCCCGGCCGGTGCGACGTAGGGCCCTGTGCTGGTCGGCGGCGGCGTCGTCGACACCGGCGGGGATGTGGAGCCGGCTGGGCTCGTGTTCTTCTTGATGTGCAGCGTGCCGATCACGGATAGTCCGTACTCGCCGGTGATGTAGCCGGTCGCGCGATTGATCTCGAGCGCGCTGCGGCCGGTCGGGCTGGCGTTCTGCTCGACGACGTTGATCTGGCTGCCGGAGATGCTGTCGACGATCACCACGTGGCCGTACGCGCCGCCGGCGAGCGTGATGATGTCGCCCGGCACGGGGATGTAGCCCGAGCCGTTCGGGTGGTGGTCGTAAGCGGCGGTCGTCGCGTCCTGGTAGAGCTCGTTCGCGTTGCCCCAGATGATCGGGTCGTCGAACCGCTCGGTGACGAACCGCGTCACCAGATCGACGCACTGGTACTGGCCGTTGTCGTTGTCGCCGTAGCCGTTCGAGTACACGTTCACCCCGTGGCCGCCGAACCAGTCGCTGCCCGGAACGAGCACCGCGCCGTAGGGCGGGTAAGAGCTCCCGCCGAGCTGCTGGACCGCAGGCGCCTCGGTCGCGACGAGCGGGATTACCCGGATGTGACCGGCGAGCTTCGCGCGGCCGTGGCGCCGCCCATGCACGCGGATCGTCGCGGTCGCCCGATGCCGGCTGTTCGCGCAGCTGACGGTGGCGACGCCCGATTCCGACCGCACGTTCTTCGGTACCGACCAGACCCACTCGAGCTGGCCGCTCGCCGAAGCGCCGTAGGAGCTGTGGGCTACGGTTCGCCGGCGGGCCGACAGCGTCAGCTGGCACGCGGAGTTCTTCCCGACGTTGGCCGTCACGACCGCGTGCTCGCCCGCTCGGACCGACGCGCTGGCGCTGACGATCTGGGGCAGCGTCGGCTTCCTCGCCTTTCCTGAACCACCCGTCCCGGCGGCGCTCGCCGCGCCCGACCCGAGTCCGATCGCGGCCACGACCGCGACCATGCCCGCCCAGGCAGCGAGAAGCCACCTGCGCCCGCTGGTGCCCACGATGCTCATTGCGACTCCTAGATTGTCGGCTCGCCCTGTGCACCCGCCCCGGCCCCGGGTGTTGCAGCGCGATTAAAGCACCGGTTTCCTGGGCCGTGGGATTTTAAGTCGCCGGCGGATGTCCCACCACAGCGCCTCGTACGCGAGCGCCGCACGAGACCCCGGGGCGAACGCGGCGACGGCCGTCCGCTCCTCCCCCATCCGCTCGACCTCATCCGCCGACGGCACCGCGGCTCCGAGCATGTGGAACGAGTGCTCGGCGCGGACGCGCGCCATCACCTCCCGGTGCAGTGACTTGCGGACCTCCACCATCGAGAAGAACGCCAGCACCTGGAGCCCGGGTGCGCCGTCCTCCCCGCCGCGCCCGACCAGCCCGTCCAGCTGAGCGAATGTGCGCGCGGACAGGGTGGCCGGGATGATCGGGACGAGCAGGGCGTCGGCGGCCTCGAACACGCTCTCGGACACGAGCGAGATCGACGGCGGGCAGTCGAGGAACACGTAGTCGTAGTCGTCCGCGAGCGGCGCGAGCACCTTCTCGAGCCGGCGCGTCGGGCGCTTGAAGTTGTCGAGCGCCAGGTCCATGTGCCGGTAGGAGAAATCGGCGGGCAGCAGGTCGAGCCGCTCGTAGTCGGTCCCCTTGATCAGCTCGGAGACGTCCGACTTCAGCTTCACCAGCTTGCCGGCGCCGCCGCGGACCTTCGGCTTGATCCGGAACAGGTACGTCGAGGCGGCCTGCGGGTCGAGGTCCCAGAGCAGCGTCCGGGAGCCACCGCGCGCGGCGAGGTAGGCGAGGTTGACGGCGGCGGAGGTCTTCCCCACCCCGCCCTTGATGTTGTAGCTCGCGAGAACCGTGCTCATCCGAACGTTTCCTTCACGAGCCGCCGCTGGCCCTTGGAGCCGAACGCCGGGAACACGTCCTGGAACTCGCGGTGCGCGGCCCTCTCGTCCTCGGACACGCGCTCGACGAGCAGCCCCATCGCCATCAGCGCCGCCGGTCCGCCCGGAAGCGCGGAGACCTCCTCGCGCAGCGAGCGCAGCGTGGCGGCCTGAACCTCGCGGTCCTGGTGGCGGCCGAGCACGTCCTGGAGTGCCTTCAGGCTCCTGATCATCGGCGTGACCACCTCGGCCGGGTACAGCTCGGACCCGAACAGCTCGAGCAGATAGCGGAGCTCCTTGCCCTTCTTGCGCAGCTCGTGCAGCGCTTCGGGGGGGCTTTGATCGTCGATCGCGACTCCCATCTTCACCATCCGCCGGTACACCTTTCCGATTCTCGTGCCCACGAGCTTGCCGATCGGCTCGGACGCTGCGGGACGTCCGTCCACCGGCGCGGACACCGCCATGTCGAGGAACGCCTCCCAGTCGCGCATCAATTCGAGCGCGCGGTCGGAACGCAGCGCCCTCACCATCTCGCGCCGCGCGGTCAGCCGCCGGGAGCGGAGCACGCCGAGCAGCGGGTCCAGGTCGCCGGCGAAAGCGTCGGGCACGAGCGAGCGCATCGACTCGAACTCGAGCACATACACGTCGAGGTCGCGGGCATCGCCGCTCGAGCCCTGGAGCCATTTGAACTCCGTTCGCAGCCTCGAGAGCTCCTCGGGAGCGAACGCCGCCTGCAGCTCGCGCTGGACCGCCCGCGTGCGCCGCAGCGCGACCCGGAACACGTGCAGGAACTCGGCGTCAACGTCGGCGATCGTGCCCTCGAGGTTCTCCTGCATCACCTCGTACTGCGCGCGCATCACGAGTATCGCGGCGGCGTCCGCACGCTGAGTCGCGTTCAGCTTCACGTTCGGCTTCGACGAGTGCCCGGACGGCCGCTCGCCGGCTGCGCGGACGGCCTCGTCGGCCAGGGAGCGCCGCGCGACCGTGAACCCGAGCTCGTCCTCGAGCGTCCTGCGCGTGCGACCGAGCTCCTCGTCGTAGCCACGGACCGCCGTCAGGCGCAGGCGGGGCGCGAGCGGCACCTCGCGGGCCTCCGAGGCGACGAGCGCAGGTCGCTCGAGCTCCAGCCGGACGACCGTCTTGCCGTCGTCGTCGAGCACGTCGTAGCGTTGCGAGCGGCTGCGGACGCGCGCGCGAGCGAGCAGCGCCCGCACGTCGACCACCGGGACGAGCGCCGCGCGCAGCGGCCCGTCCTCGAGCTCGATCGCGAGCAGGCGCCGCGGCGGCGAGGCCCACGCGGCCGCCGCGCCGGTCCCCGATCCGTCCGCGAGCTGCAGTGCCAGCTGACCACCCTCGTGGATCGCCTGCATGCCGGCCGCGCGCAGCAGCGCGTCGAAGGTGTCGTAGAACGTCCGCTCGCGCTCGATCCCCTCCCGCTCGCGGATGTGAAGCCGGCGTGAAAGCGCCTCGGCTGCCGCCTCTGGCTTCATCCCATCCGGCAGCAGCAGGTCGTCGGTCACGTGAGCGACTGTAACCGCCCGAGGGCGTCCTGCACCTGATCTTCTGTGACGATCAGCGGCGGCTCGAGGCGAATCGTCGCCGGCCCGGTCGCGTTGACGACCAGGCGCTGCTCGAGCAGGGCTCGCCGCGCGAGCTCCGCCGCGTCGAGGCCGGGCTTCAGATCGATCGCCAGCATCAGCCCGCGCCCGCGCACGGCGCCGGCGTACGGGAGGCGCTCGAGGCCGGCGGCGAGAGCGGCGCCGAGCCTCACCACGGACCCGAGCAGAGACTGGTCCGAGCAGAGCTCGAGCGCCGTCAGCGCCGCCACGCAGGCCACCGGCCCGCCCGCGAACGTCGAGCCATGATCGCCGGGGCGAAGCACATCGGCGAGGCGCAGGCCGGTCACGAGCGCCCCGATCGGGAAGCCGCCGCCGAGCCCCTTCGCGCTCGTGAGCGCGTCGGGCACGACCGGCGTCTGCTCGTACGCCCACATCGTCCCGGTCCTCCCCATCCCCGTCTGGACCTCGTCGAAGATCAGCGCGGCGCCGGTACGGTCGCACGCCTCGCGCGCGGCGATCAGCAGCTCGTCTGCGAGCACGTGGATGCCGGACTCGCCCTGGATCGGCTCGAGCAGCACGGCGGCGGTCGCGTCCGAGACCGCTGCGTCGAGCGCGTGCGGGTCCGGCGCGACGGCGCGGAAGCCCGGCACGAGCGGCGCGAACGGCGCCTGCTTCGATTCCTGTGGCGTCGCCGACAGCGCCCCGTACGTGCGGCCGTGAAAGCCGCCGTGGACGACGACGATCTCGCCGCCGGGGCGCGCGCGCCGGGCGAGCTTGATCGCCGCCTCGTTGGCCTCCGCGCCGCTGTTGCAGAGGAACACCTTGCCGCCCAGCGAGCTCTCCGACAGGCGCTGGGACAGCCGCATCGCGGGCTCGGTGTAGTAGAGGTTCGTGACGTGGGTGAGCCGCTTGGCCTGCTCGGTGACCGCCTCGATCACGCGCGGGTGACAGTGGCCCACGTTGAGCACGCTGATCCCGGCGAGGAAGTCCAGGTACTCGTTGCCGTCCTCGTCCCACAGGACCGCGCCCGAGCCGCGGACGAACTGGACCGGATTGCGCACGTACGTCGGGATCGCATAGCGCTCCTCGAGCTGCTGCAGCTCCGAGAGCGCTGCGGTCACGACCCGATCCCGATCTTCGTCCCCTGGCCCGCGTCCGTGAACAGCTCCAGCAGCAGCGAGTGGGGCACGCGCCCGTCGACGATGTGCGCGTAGGAGACGCCGCCGTGGATCGCCTCGAGGCACGCCTGCAGCTTCGGGCGCATCCCGCCTTCCACGGTCGCGAGCACCTGCTCGACCTCGTTGGCGGTCGACTCGCTGATCACGGACCCCGGGTCGGCGGGGTCTCTGAGCCAGCCGGGGACGTCGGTCAGGAACATGACCTTGTAGGCGCCGAGCGCGCGGGCGACGGCGCCCGCGGCCTCGTCGGCGTTGACGTTGTACGAGTGGCCGTCGCGGTCGGCCCCGACCGAGGCGATCACCGGGATGTAGTCCTGGGCGATGTGCGTGATCACGTTGACGTCGACACGCTCGATCCGCCCGACGAAGCCGATGTCCTTTCCCGATGGAGCCGTCTGGCGGGTGACCCGGAACAGAAGGCCGTCGTCGCCGCACAGCCCGACCGCCGGCTGGCCGTGACGGTTGATCAGCAGCACGATGTCCTTGTTGACCTTGCCGACGAGGACCATCTTCGCCACCTCGACCGTCTGCTCGTCGGAGACGCGCAGCCCGTCGACGAACCGCACCGGCAGGCCGAGCTTCTCCATGTAGCCCGTGATCTCGGGTCCGCCGCCGTGGACTACGACCGGATTCATGCCGACGTACTTGAGCAGCACCACGTCGCGCGCGAACTCCTCCTTCAGCGCCGAGTCGGTCATCGCCGCGCCGCCGTACTTGATCACGACCGTCTTGCCGTGGAACTCGCGGATGTACGGAAGCGCCTCGAGCAGCGTCGTGATGTCGCGGGGTGGGCGGCCGGCGGTCATGTCGCGCTAGGTCGTGTAGTCCGCGTTGATCGTCACGTACTCGTGGCCGAGATCGGAGAAGAACACCTCGGTCTCGGCGCCGTCGCCGGGCAGGCCGATGTCGTACTGGACCTCGTCGCGCTGCACGGCCTCGGCCAGCGCGTCGGCGTCGAACGGCTGCAGCGCACCGCGGGCACATACGGTGACGCCCTCGATCGCGATGTCCAGCGGCACCGGCGCGAGGCCCTGCGTGGCGGCGCCGGCCGCCTGGGCGATCCGGCCCCAGTTCGGGTCGCCGCCGTACAGCGCCGTCTTGACCAGCGGCGAGTTCGCGATCGCCCGCGCGACCCGCTCGACGACCTCCTGGCTCCCGCCGTGCACGACCACGCGCCCGACGCGACGGGCGCCCTCGCCGTCCCTGGCGACGAGCAGCGCGAGCTGGCGCATCAGCGCGTCGAGCGCCTCGCCGAAGCGGAGCTCGCCTTCGGTCTCGGGCTCGATCCGGACCCCCGAGGCCCCGCTCGCCTGGAGGATCACGGTGTCGCTCGTCGACAGCTGGCCGTCGACGCTGATCCGCTCGAACGAGCGCTTCACGGTCACGCCGAGCAGCAGGTCACAGGTGTCGGGCGACATCGCCGCATCGGTCTGGATGAACACGAGCAGCGTCGCGAAGCCGGGCTGGATCATGCCCGCGCCCTTCGCCTGCGCGGTCAGCGTGACGGCGCCACCGGGCAGCTCGACCTTCAGCCGCGCGCGCTTCTCGAACGCGTCGGTCGTCTGGATCGCGGCGGCGAACGCCTCGTCGCCGTCCGGGCTCAGCTCGTGAGCGGCGGCGGCGATCCCGCGCGTCACATCGCGCATCGGCAGCTGCACCCCGATCACGCCGGTGCTGGCGACCGCGACCGAGCGCTCGGAGCCGACACCACTCGCGATCGCGGCCGAGCCCTGCATCTTCGCGGCGTTGTCGAGGCCGATGCCGCCGGTGGCGGTGTTCGCGTTGCCGGAGTTCACGACGACCGCGCGAATGTGCTCGAGGTCGCAGCGCTCGGTGCTCAGCAGCACCGGGGCGCCGAGGACACCGGAGCGGGTGAACCGAGCGGCGCTCGTCGTCTCGGGGGAGTCCGACGCGAGCAGCGCGAGATCCGGCGCGCCCGACGGCTTGATCCCACATGCGACGCCGGCGGCGCGGAAGCCGGGCGGCAGCCCCGTGCCGGCGAGCTCGGTCACGTGGTCGGGCTTCGGCACCCAGCGGGAGGCGAAGAAGGGCCCGGGTTCGCTCACGTCAGGAGATCCCCTCGCCCTCGGGCAGGCCGAACATCAGGTTCAGGTTCTGGATCGCCTGGGAGGCGGCGCCCTTCCACAGGTTGTCGATCGCGCCGAACACGATCATCCGGCCGGTGCGCTCGTCCGCGTGGACGCTGATCCGGCAGATGTTCGTCTCGCGTACGGCGCGCACTCCCGGCGGCGCCTCGGCGACCTCCACGAACGGCTCGTCGGCGTACGCCTCTAGATAGATCGCTCTAGCGTCCACTCGATCCCCCCCGGGGTTAAGAGTCACGTAGCACGAGACAAGCTCCCCCTGGTCGAGCGGCAGCAGGTGCGGCGTGAACGTGATCCGCACGTCCGCGCCGAGCGCCGCGAGCTCCTGCTCGATCTCCGGCGTGTGCCGGTGGCGCGGCACGCCGTACGCATTGACGTTCTCATCGACGGTCACGAAGTGGGTCGCGTCGGTCGCCGCGCGCCCCGCGCCCGACACCCCGGACTTGGCGTCGATCACGACGTCCGCGATCACCCCGGCGCGCGCCAGCGGCGCCAGCGACAGGATCGCGGCGGTCGGGTAGCAGCCGGGGTTCGCGACCACGCCGGCGCCCCTGATCTGCTCGCGGTAGAGCTCCGGCAGCCCGTAGACCGCCTCGGGCAGCAGCTCGAGCGCAGGGTGCGGGCGGTACCACTCCTCGTACACGGCACCATCGCGAAGCCGGAAGTCGGCGCTCAGGTCGACGACTCGCACACCGCGGTCCCGGAGGTCCGACACGACCTCGGCGGCGGCGCCGTGCGGGTACGCCACGATCGCGGCGTCGACGTCGGCATGGCGATCGAGGTCGAGCTCCTCGAGCTCGAGCGGCACCCGGTGGTGCGGGTACAGCTGATCGAGCCGCCGCCCCGAATCCGAGCGCGCGGTGATCCAGCGCAGCTCGAACGACGGATGGTCGTACAGGAGCTTCGCGCTCAACGCGCCCGTGTATCCGGCGGCGCCGAAGACCGCGACGCTAGGCATCCCGAACCCTCCCGGACAGCTCGCTCGCCAGCGCCGCGGCGATCGCGCGGCGGCGCTCGGCGACCTCGTCGTCGGTCAGCGTGCGATCGGGCGCCCGGTAGGTGAGCCGCAGCGCGAGCGACACGTTGCCGGCCCCGACGCGCTCGGGATCGCGGTACACGTCGAACACCTCGGCGCCCGCGAGCAGCGGCGCGCCGGCGCGCTCGGCGACGGCGAGCACGTCGGCAGCGCTGACCCCGTCTGCGACGATCACGGCGAGGTCCTCGCGCACGGCCGGGAAGCTCGTCAGGTCCTCGTAGCCGGCGATCGGTGGGACGTTCGCGGTGACGACGTCGAAGTCCAGCTCGAACGCCGCGACGGTGTCACTCAACTCCCATTCCGCCGCGACCAGCGGGTGGATCTCGCCGAGCCAGCCCGCCGGCCTTCCGCCCACCACGATCGCCGCCGACCGTCCCGGGTGCAGGAACGGCTCGGGCTGCTCGGGCCGCGCCACCGTCCACGTAACGCGAAGCGTCTCGAGCAGCCCCGAGAGGACGCCCTTGGCCGAGAAGAAGTCGGCATCCGCCGGCGACGGGTCGCGCCACGTGGCGCGGCGGACCGGGCCGATCAGCAGCGCGCCGAGATGGTAGGGCTCGCGCGGCAGCCCGCCGTCGCTCCCCGGGTCCGGCAGGTACACGGCGCCGGCCTCGAACAGGCGCACCGTCCCCGCGCCTCGGGCACGGTTGCGGGCGGCCGCATCGAGCAGCGAGCCGAGCATCGTCGTTCGCAGCTGCGACTGATCGCCCGACATCGGGTTCGCGAGCTCGATCACCTCGGCGCGCTCGAGCGTCAAGCGCTCGAACAGGTCGGGCCCGGTGAAGCTCCAGCCGACGATCTCGTGCAGACCCTGGGCCGTCAGCGCGTCCGCGGCACGGCGGCGCAGGCGCTGGCGCTCGGTCAGGCGCCCGGACACGCCATGGCGAGACGGCAGCGTCGCCGGCAGCTTCTCGAGCCCGTCGATCCGCGCCACCTCCTCGATCAGATCGGCCTCGCGGCTGACGTCGCCGCGCCGGAAGTACGGAACCGTGACGTCGAGCCCGTCCTCCGCGGGGCGGACGCCGAACTCGAGCGCCTCGAGGATCTCCGCTCCGCGGTCGCTCGGGATCGCGCGGCCGAGCAGGCCCTCGATCCGCGCCTCGCGCAGGCGGATCTCGGCCGCCGGCGGCCCGGCCGAGACGCCGACGTCGATCGTGCCCGGGGACAGGCGCGCGCCGCACAGCTCGATCATCAGCCCGGTCGCGATCGCCTGGGCCTCCATCGTCTGCTCGGGCTGCAGCTGCTTCTCGAACCGGGTCGAGGCCTCCGACTGGAGCCCGAGCGTCCAGGCGGTGTGGTGGACCATCGGACCGTCCCAGGTCGCCGCCTCCATCAGCACCCGGGTCGTGTCGGCCTGGACCTCGGAGCGCTCGCCGCCCATCACGCCCGCGATCGACGTCGGGCCGTCCTCGTCGGCGATCAGCACCATCCGGTCGTCCAGCGTGCGGGTCTGGCCGTCGAGCGTCGTGACCTGCTCGCCGTCGGCCGCGAGCCGCACGGTCAGCCTGCCGCCGGCCACGCGGTCGAGGTCGAACGCGTGCAGGGCCTGCCCGGTGAGCAGCATCACGTAGTTCGTGATGTCGACGACGTTCGAGATCGGACGCTGCCCGGCGGCCATCAGCCGCGCCTTCAGCCACAGCGGCGAGGGCCCGATCTTCACCTCGGTGAACTCGCGCGCCGTGAACCGCAGGCACAGGTCCGGGCACTCGACCGCCACCGAAACTCCCTCGACCTCTCCGCTCGTGCCTGGGTCCTCGGCCCAGGGCGGCGCGCCCAGCGGCGCGCCGGTGGCCGCGTGAAGCTCGCGCGCGACGCCGTAGATCGACAGGCAATCAGGCCGGTTGGAGGTGATCTCGAGCTCGAGCACGTCGGTCGAGATCGGCAGCACGGTCGCGAGCGGTGAGCCGGGCGTCAAGCTGTCGTCGTCGAGCACGATCGTCTCGTTGTGGTCGGTCGAGATCGCGAGCTCGTCCTCGGCGAGGATCATCCCGTCGGACTCCACCCCGCGCAGCTTCGCCCTCCCGAGCACGGAGCCATCGGGCATCACCGCCCCGGGCCGCGCGATCGCGACCGTCTGCCCCGCCGCCACGTTCGGCGCGCCGCACACGATCGTGGTCGGGCTCGTGCCGCCGACGTCGACCGTGCAGACGGTCAGCCGATCGGCGTTCGGGTGGCGCTCGGCCCCTAGAACCTTGCCGACCACGAAGTTCTCGAGCGCAGCGACCCCGTGGTGGTCGATCGCCTCGACGTTGGTGCCGGTCATCGTCAGCCGCTCGGCGATCCCGGCGGTCCCGAGGTCGGCCGGCAGTACTCGTGCAGCCACTCGATCGGCGTCTTCATCGCTTCTCGCCTCATCCGAACTGCTCCAGCAGCCGGATGTCGTTCTCGTACATCAGCCGCAGGTCGGGGACTCCGTACTTGAGCATCGCGATCCGCTCGATCCCCATCCCGAACGCGAAGCCCTGCACCTGCTCGGGGTCGTACCCGTACTGGCGCACGTGATCGAGCACGTTCGGGTCGACCATTCCGGCGCCGAGGATCTCGATCCATGACGACCCCTTGCACAGCGAGCAGCGGCTGCCGTCGGCGGTCACGCCGCCGGTGCAGTTGAAGCACGATACGTCGACCTCGACGCTCGGCTCGGTGAACGGGAAGAAGTGCGGGCGCAGCCGGACCTCGCGCGCCTCGCCGAACACCGCGCGCGCGAACGCGAGCAGCGTCCCCTTGAGGTCGGCGAGCGTGACGTCGGTGTCGATCGCGAGCCCCTCGAGCTGGTGGAACTGCGGCGTGTGGGTCGCGTCCGAGTCCGGCCGGTACACGCGCCCGGGCACGACGATGTAGATCGGCGGCCCCTGGCGCTCCATCGCGCGGATCTGCATCGGCGAGGTGTGGACGCGCAGCAGCAGCGAGCTCGGGTCGAAGATGTCGGCCGCCGGCTCGATGTAGAAGGTGTCGGTCTGCAGGCGCGAGGGATGCGTGCGCGCGGTGTTGAGCGCGTCGAAGTTGTAGTAGACCGTCTCCACCTCGGGGCCCTCGACCACGTTGAACCCGAGCCCGATGAACACGTCCTCCATCTCGCGCCGCATCGCGGTCATGACGTGCAGGCGCCCGACCGCGGGAAGCGGGTCGCCGGGGAGCGTGATGTCGAGCCGGTCGTCCTCGAGACGCTGTTGCAGCTCTGCCGCCGCCAGGGCCTGCTCCCGTCGCTCGAGCGCCTGCTCGAGCGCTCTGCGGGCCTCGTTCGCGGCCTTGCCGGTGGCCGAGCGCTCCTCCGGCGGCAGCTCGGCGACCGTGCGCAGCAGGTTCGGGAGCTCGGCCTTGCGGCCGAGGTAGCGGATCCGGGCCTCCTCGAGCGCGGCGGTGTCGGTCGCTTGCGCGATCGCGTCGGTGGCCTCCGCCACGATCGCGTTGATCCGGTCCAGGGTGCTCATCCGCGCGGGATCCTATGGCTGAGCTCGTACAGCGCGACCGTTGCGGCCATCGCGGCGTTCAAGGAGTGGCTTTGGATGGGGATCTGCGCGACGTGGTCGGCCGCCGCCACCACGTCCTCGGGCAGCCCCTCGCGTTCGGCCCCCACCATCACCGTGACGTCGCCCGGACTTTCGGCGCCGGCGTCAACATGCGCAGCGCCAGAGTTCGATGCCCGCCCCGGCCACGAGCGCCACCGTCTCGCCAGGGAGCGCCGCCACGTCCTCTACCCGCGCGACCGGCACGCCGAACACCGCGCCCATCGAGGCCCGCACCGCCTTGGGGCTGAACGGATCGCGCTGTTCCCGGCCCGAGCGCCACCGACCCGGCGCCGAACGCCTCGGCTGACCGCAAAACCGCCCCAACGTTGCCGGGATCGTGAACGCCGTGCAGGTAGACGCAGACAGGCCCAAGCGCCGCCGCCGCCCACCGCTCCTCGTAAACCGCCAGCGCCCGCGTCCCGGATGCGAGCCCGGCCGCCTGGTTCAGCGCCTTCGCATCGACCTCCACTCCTTCGAGGCCACTCCCGGCCAACACGTAACGCTCCGAAGCCGTCCACCCCGCAACATCGGCGGCCGCGAGCAGATCCTCGCCCTCGGCCACGAACCGCCCCACCCGCTCCCGCTCGCGCCGGCGCATCCGCAGCTTGCGGATCTCCTTCAGTCGCTGGTTGTGGGGGCTTGTGATCGGTGGCATCGGGTCTCGGGAAACAAAAAGGGCGCCCTCCGTCTGGAGCGGCGCCCGGGTGGCGGTGCTGGTTGGTCGGTCTGAGTGCTCAGCCGGCCGCCAGCGCCTCACGGGCGCGGTCGGCAAAGCGTCGGAAGGTGTCGGCGTCGCGGACGGCGATGTCCGCCAGGATCTTGCGGTCGAGCTCGACGCCGGCGAGCTGTAGGCCGTGCATGAACTGCGAGTACGACATGCCGTGCTGGCGCGCCGCCGCATTGATCCGCGTGATCCACAGACGGCGGAAGTCGCGCTTGCGGTTCTTCCGATCCCGGTAGCGGTACTGGTCGGCCTTGAGCACGGCCTCCTTCGCGGTCCGGTAATGCCGGCTCGCATCGCCGCGATAGCCCTTGGCCATCTCGAGCGTCGCGCGGCGCTTCTTGCGCGCGTGTACCGAGCGCTTGACGCGCGTCATTTCGAGCTCCTGCTGGGCGCGCCGAGCAGCTTCTTCACGCGCGGCGTGTCATGCTCGGACACGATCACCGGATCGCGGAAGTGGCGCTTGCGCTTCGGCGACTTCTTCTCGAGGATGTGGGTCGAGAAGGAGTGCCGCGCCTTGACCTTGCCGTTCGCGGTCAGCTTGAAGCGCTTCTTCGCGCCCGAATGCGTCTTCATCTTCGGCATCGGAGCCGAGAGTAAAGCAGACGGCCTCTTGAGCGACGGTTAGGCGAGCGTCTCCTGCAGCCACTGCACCGTGGCCTGCAGACCGTCCTCGTACCCGACCCGTGGCTGCCAGCCGAGCACCTCCGAGGCCTTCCGGGCGCTGAAGTCCTGGTCGCGGCCGAGCACCTGCACGGCCTGCCGAGACAGCAGCGGTGGGACGGTCAGGCGCGTCGCGCGCCGGAAGCCGCGATAGCCATGCTCGAGCGAGAACCCGAGCCCGTGGGCGAGCCAGTAGGGCATGCTCCAGCGCACCGGCGGACTGCCCAGCCCGGCGGCCAGCCCGTCGGTGAAATCCCGCCACGTCACCGCCAGCTCGTCGGTGACATTGAACGTCTCCCCCGGCGCCGCGCCGGACCGCAGCGCGAGCAGCGCCGCGTCGATCAGGTTCTCGACGTACACGAGCCCGGCTACGGCACGCCCACGGTCGACGAGCACCATGTTGCGGCCGCGGATCGCGCGCGCGATCTCGCCGACGACGTCCTCGGAGCGAGGTCCGTAGATCGTCGCCGGCCGGAGGATCACGGTTTCGAGCCCATTGACCGAGCCGGCGCGGCCGAACCTCGGTCTCGGCGTCGAGCTTCGTCTGCGCGTACCAGTTCGCGAAGCCGCCGCAGATGTGCGTCTCATCGACGCCGGCGCGGCCCGGGTAGCCGTACACGTCGGTCGTCGAGAAGTGCACGAACCGGCTCACCGAGGCGGCGGCCGACGCGTCGAGCAGGTCACGGGTCCCTCCGACGTTGATCCGCCTGATCTCCTCCACCGTCGCCCAGTCCGAGACCAGCGCGCCGCAGTGCAGGACGTACCGGCAGCCATCCGCGGCGCGCCGCAACGAACACGCCGATGTGAGATCGCCGACAGCGAGCTCAACGTCGAGCGACTCGAGCAGCGCCGTTTCGCTCCCCGACCGCACGAGGCAGCGGACCTGATAGCCCTCGCTCACCAACCGCTGAGCGAGATGACCCCCTACGAACCCGCTCGCGCCGGTCACCAGGCAGACCTCGCCGAGTGCCGGGTCGACGGGAGTCCCGCGAAAGGCGGCGGGCGCGCCGGCGCCGGCGCCGCGATCGCGCGCAACCCGGCCCCGCAACGTCGTCGTCGCGATCTCACGCACGACCCCCCAGTTGCGGCTCGAGCGGCCCTCGCAGTCGGACAGCACCGCGTCCAACGCGCCGAGGAACTCGCCGGCCTCGCCCTCGGACAGCGTCAGCGGCGGCAGCAGCTTGATCACGTCGTTCTTGCCCGCCGCCATCGTGATCACGCCGTGATCGCGGTGCAGCGGGATCACGATCAGCTGCGGGAACAGTCCCTCGCTCGCGAGGTGGATCAGCTTCCAATTTAGCCGCGCGGCCCGGGACGAGGGCGCGCCGAGCTCGATCCCGATCATCAGCCCGCTCCCGCGCACATCACTGATCAGCTCGTGCCGATCCCGCAGCTGCGCCAGGCCGTCCATCAGCAGGCCGCCGACGCGCCGGCACCGCTCCAGGAGCCCGTCACGCTCGATCACCCGGATCGCCGCCAGCCCCGCCGCCATCGACAGCCGGTTGCGCCCGTACGTCGATTGGTGAACGTACGAGCGTTCGAGCGCCCCCACCGCTCGCTGGAAGATCTCGCGCGTCGTGACCATCGCCGCGACCGGCATGTAGCCGCCCGACAGCGCCTTGCCGACCAGCACGAAGTCGGGCTCGGACCCCGAGTGCTCGAGTGCGAACCAGCGCCCGGTGCGCCCGAGCCCCGTCTGGATCTCGTCGAGCACGAACAGCGTCCCGTAGCGGCGGCACAGCTCCTGCGCAGCCCTCAGATAACCGGGCGGCGGCAGCGTCACCATCCGGCCCTGGATCGGCTCGACGAAGAAGGCCGCCACGTCGCGCTTGCGCAGCTCCGCCTCGAGCCGGTCCAGATCGCCGAACGGGACCCGCTTGCAGCCCGGGAGCAGCGGTCCGAACCCCTCTGTGAAGAACTCGTCACCGACCAGCGACAGCGGCCCGTACGTGACGCCATGGAAGCTCGAGTCGCACGAGATCAAGCGCGTGCGCCCAGTGGCCGCGCGCGCGAACTTCATCGCCGAGTCGACGGCCTCGGCGCCCGTGCTCGTGAAGAACACCGCGTCGAGGCCGCGCGGCAGTCGCTGTGCGAGTGCCTCCGCGAGCATCCCCGCCAACGCCGAGTAGTGGATCTGGACCCCGTCGACAAGGTCCTCTGCCAGCGTGGCGAGCAGCGTCTCGCGGATGTCCGGGTTGTTGTGCCCGAGGCTCGCGAATCCCTCGCCCGAGTGCATGTCGAGGTGTGCGCGCCCGGACGCGTCGTAGAGGTACGAGCCGCGCGCCGACACGTACTCGCGATCGAACCCGAGGATCGCCAGCACGTCGACCAGCGACGGGTCCAGATGGCGCGCGGCGAGCTCGAGCGTCTCGTGCTGCCGGGCGCGCGCGTCCGCGACGACGCCCAACGCGTCGCCCGGTTGCTGTTCATCCGCCGCGCGACTAGGCGGCGGCGTCACTCGAGGCGGGCGCCGGCTCGCTTTCCTGCGCCGCGCTCGGACCGTCGCCGTTGGCCACGGCCTCGGCAGCGGGGGCGGCGTCGCCGTTGGCCCCGGCCTCCGCAGCCGCGTCGGCGTCGGCGTTCGGCGCAGCGTCGGCGTTCGGCGCGGCGTCGGCGTTCGGCGCGGCGTCGGCGTTCGGCGCGGCGTCGGCGGTGTGCACCCTGTTCCCGTTCTTGTCGAGCTCGCCGGCCAGCACCGCCTTTGACGGCGCCAGCATCATCGTCATGTTGCGCCCGTCCTGAAGGGGACTCTGCTCGATCACCGCGATCTCCGACAGCTCGCCGGCGAGCCGGTCGAGCAACGCGGTTCCGCGCTCCGGGTGGGTGACCTCGCGGCCGCGGAACATGATCGTGATCTTGACCTTGTCCTTGCCGAGCAGGAAGCGGGTCACGTGGCCCTTCTTCGTGTCGTAGTCGTTCTGGGCGATCTTCGGGCGGAACTTGATCTCCCGGATCGTGATCTGCTGCTGATGCTTGCGCGCGGCCTTCTGCTTCTGGGCCTGCTCGTACTTGTACTTGGAGTAGTCGAGCAGGCGGCAGACGGGCGGGCGCGCCTCGGGGGCCACCTCGACCAGGTCGAGATCGCGCTCCTGCGCCATCCGCAATGCGTCGGCGGTCTTGACGACCCCGACCTGCTTGCCGTCCTCACCGACGAGCCTGACCTCGGGCACGCGAATTCGGTCGTTGATCCGAGTGGTGTCCCGCTCGGGCGGGCGCCGGTCGAACCTGCGGGGGACCGGCACTAGCGGCTCTGCCAGCGGCGATTCGTCAAGCGGCGCCGGGCTGGGTGTGGTGATGCAGATGGATCAACGGCAACGAGTATAGCGGCGTTGAGCGCTCTCACGCGCGATTTTCGACCTGCTCGCGCACGCGCGTGATGAAGTCCGCCAAGGGCACCGAGCCCGTGTCGCCGCCGCGATGTTCGCGAACTGATACCTGCTCGGACTCGGCCTCGCGGTCCCCGATCACGAGCATGTACGGGACCTTTCGAAGCTCGGCGTCGCGGATCATCCGCCCGACCGACTCGCCGCGGTCGTCCAGTTCGGCGCGCACCCCGGCGCCGCGGAGTCCCGCCAGCACCGAGCGGCCATAGTCGAGGTGCTTTTCCGACACCGGGAGCACGATCGCCTGCACAGGCGCGAGCCACACCGGCAACTCGCCGCCGAGGTGCTCGAGCAGGATCCCGATGAATCGCTCGTAGGAGCCCATCAGCGCCCGGTGGATCATCACCGGCGTGTGCTCGGCGTTGTCGGCGCCGGTATACGTGAGCCCGAATCGCAGCGGCATGTTGTAGTCGAGCTGGCAGGTGCCGAGCTGCCAGGAACGGCCGAGCGAGTCGGTCATGTGCATGTCGATCTTCGGGCCGTAGAAGGCGCCGTCGCCCGGGTTCAGGTCGTACTCGAGACCGTGGCTCTCGAGCGCCTTCATCAGCGCCTCCTCGCTGCGGTCCCAGAGCTCGTCCGCGCCGATCCGCACCTCGGGGCGAGTGGAGAGCTCGAGCCGGACGTCGACCCCGAACACCCTGTAGGTCGCGAACGCGAACTCCAGCACCCCCGCGACCTCCTCCTGGATCTGGTCCTCGGTGCAGAAGATGTGCGAGTCGTCCTGCGCGAAGTGGCGCACGCGCAGCAGCCCGTGCAGCGTCCCCGACGGCTCTCGCCGGTGCAGCAGCCCCGGCTCCCAGAACCGGACCGGAAGGTCGCGATAGGAGTGCTGGGTCAGCGAGTACAGCTTGCAGTGGCCCGGGCAGTTCATCGGCTTGACCGCCATCTGCCGGTCCTCGTACTCGGTCACGAACATGTGCTCGCCGTACTTGCCCCAGTGGCCCGAGGTCTCCCACAGCGACCGGTCGTAGATCTGCGGCGTCTTGACCTCGGCGTAGCCGCGCTCGCGCCCCATCTCGCGGCTGAGCGCGACCAGCGAGTTGAACACCTCGGTGCCGGCCGGATACCAGAACGCCGCGCCCGGGGAGACGTCCGAGAAGCCGAACAGGCCGAGCTGCGGCCCCAGCCGCCGGTGGTCGTTCGCACGCGCACGCTCGAGCCGCTCCTCGAACTCGGCCAGCGCCTCCTTCGAGAAGAACGCGGTCCCATACACGCGCGTGAGCATCGGCTTCGAGCTGTCGCCGCGCCAGTAGGCGCCGGCCACCGACTGGAGCTTGAACGCCTTGATCCGGCCGGTGGACGGCGCGTGTGGCCCCCGGCACAGGTCGGTGAACGGCCCGTTGGTGTACAGGCTCACTGTGTCCGCGCCTTGGTTGCGGATCAGGTCGTCGATCAGCTCGACCTTGTAGTCCTGCCGCTCCTCGACGAACCGCTCACGCGCGGCCCCCACCGGCACGTCCTCGCGCACGAACTGCTCGTCGGCGCGGATGTGCTCCCGCATCTTCTCCTCGATCACGGGGAAGTCGGCATCGCTTAACGTGACGCCCGGGGGGAAGTCGAAGTCGTAATAGAAGCCGTTCTCGATCGGCGGCCCGATGGAGATCTTGACCCCCGGGTACAGCTCCAGCATCGCCGCTGCGAGCACATGCGCCGCGTCGTGACGGATCAGCTCGAGCGCCTGCTCACCGCTGCGGTCGGTGACGATCTCGATCGGCTGCGCACCGCCGTCACCCTCCGGGAGTGCACGCGACAGATCGCGGATCTCGCCCCTCGACCTTGACCGCGAGCGCAGCACGCGCCAGGCCCGGCCCGATCGCGGCCGCGGCGTCGGCGCCGGTGGCGCCGTCCTCGAGCTCGAGCACCGTCCCGTCTGGAAGCTTTACGTCCATCGCCGACGGATGCTACGGACCGACGGCGCGCGATACATTTCGTCGTCCCAGGGCGATTAGCTCAGCTGGGAGAGCGCCGTCTCGACAAGGCGGAGGTCACTGGTTCGAGCCCAGTATCGCCCACTCGAGAAGCGGGTCGGGTCGGTCAGCGACCGACAGCGAACCGCAACACGTCCGGGAAGACTCGGCCGAGCCCGAAGGTGCCGACGCCCGGGACGACGGTCACCGGTGGATCGCCGCCCAGCAGTTCGGCCACGCGGCGGGCGTGAGCCGGCGGGTGCGCCTCGTCCAGCTCGCCCGTCCACAATGCGGTCGGTATCGCGCCGGCCGGCGGTCGGACGATGCCCCACGGTCTGCCCAGCAGGCGGATCTCCTCGATCGCCGCGTCGGGATTGCCCAAGAACTCGCGCATCGTGCGGAGGTGGATGTCGCGGATGAACGGGTCGTTTAGAAACGGGCGATCGGCGGCGGGCACCTGGGCGATCGCGGAGTCCGGCAGCTTCTTGAAGGTCCGCCTCAGGCCGGCTTTCAGCACGAACGGCGCCTTGCGCGCGAGCAGGACAGCAGTCCTCAGCTGCTTGCCGGCGTCCATTCGAGCCTCGCGGCTGGTCAACGGGGCGAGTCCGCCCAGCAGCGCGAGCCCGGTCAACCGCTGCGGCGCCGAGGCCGCAACTGCGACGCCGTACCCCGTGCCTCCTGATTGCGTCACGACCCCGGTGCGCTCGATGTCAAGTGCGTCGAGCAGCGCAAGCTGGTCAGCCGGCCAGTCAGCCATCGTGCGCCCAGGCTTGGCGGTGCTGCCGTGGATCCCGGGACGGTCCGGGATCAGCAGACGGATGCCGAGCTCACGCGCCGTCGGCGCGAGAGCCCATCCAAGGGCACGCGAGCAGGGACCGTCGAGAACGGTGACCACCGGTCCGGCCTCGGCGCCGGCCTGCACGTAGGAGAGAGCGCGGCCGTCTGTCAGCGCGATCTGAGAGCTCATCTCTAGTTGCGACATAATGTCGCAAGATAGTTGCATACTCTGCGACAGAATGTCGCAACGAGCTCCGCGCGTCCCGGCGGACGAGGCCCGGCACCGAATCCTGGCCGCGGCGCGTGAACTGCTGCTGGACCGTCCGTTCGCCGCACTGACGGTTGGCGACGTGATGGCCCGAGCGGGGCTCACACGTACCGTCTTCTACCGACACTTCGAGGGGCTGCCGCAGATCGCCCCCGAGTTGCTTCCCGATGCTGAGGACCCGCTCGTCGACCAGGTCCTCCGCGGCTCTCCCGAAGACCTGATAGACACCATGATCACCGGCCTGGTCGGGCTGTACGCGGACAACGGCAGGTGGCTCCGCGCAATCGACGCCGCCGCAGCGGACCCGGACGTCGCCGCCGCGCTCGATCGCGCCCTCGTCGGTCCACGCCGGCTACTGGAGACGCTCGTCGCCGACGCTCCGGACCCGCCGCCCGACCCACGCGAGTTCGCGCTCCTACTGATGGCAACCCACCGGGCATACCTCCTCGACAAATTCGGCGGCGGCAACGACACACCGGAAAACCGTCAGGACGCAATCGCCGCGCTCGCCGCCCTCTGGCGGCGGCTTCTCGCGAAGTGAACCTCGTATTTCCCCGGATGGGCTCGTCGGGTTCTCCCCGATGTCACCCTCGGTCATGCGTGAGACAAAGGACTCACACGATGAACTACACAGCCACCGCCCAGCCCGTCAACGGCACCCTGCGACATGAGATCGATGTCAATGGACGCCACAGCATCACCACCGACGAACCCAACCGCCTCGGCGGTACCGACACCGCGCCAACCCCGCACGAACTGCTCGCCGCGACACTCGCATCCTGCGTCTCGACAATGCTCGTCCTCTACGCCCGCTCCAGGGACATCGACCTGGCCGAGCTGCGCGTCGACGTCGACTACGAGGCCGATGCGAGCCCGAGACACGTCGAGATCACCATCCACCTCCCGGACCATCTCACCGACGATCAGGTCAAACGCCTCGAGAAGGTCGCCGAGACCTGCCCCGTGCGCCGCGCTCTCGAAGCCGGCTTCACATTCGACGAGCGACTCGTGACGATCCCGTCCTCAACCCTCGTGGGCGGATAGACCCGGTTATCGTCGCTACCAGCCGCGGGCCGCGCAGTAGCGCGAGAGCGTGGCCGGAGGCGCTCCGTGAACCGCCGTGCACACGCGCGCGAGCCGCTCGGTCTGCGAGCTCGCGTAGCCGGCCCGCGACCCGGCCGGCAGCAGCATCACGACCATCAGCGCGAGCGCCAGCGCCGCCGCGCGCAGCAGCACGCCCGGCGAGCGGCGAGCATCACGCGCGAGCGCCGCGGCGCCCGACACCGTCGGCGTCAGATCTCGATCGAAGTTCGACATTGCCCTCGCACTCTTTATCGGATCATCACGCCGCGGATCCGGCCCCCCGGGCAGAGTCTCTTTGCGACGTTTGGCGCAGATGTGCGAACGGGTGTCAGGCGTGTCACCCGATCGGGTGACACGCCGGCACCGCCGCGTCAGTGCGCGGGCAGGGAGACCCGCACGGCGGTGCCCCGCCCGGCCGCGCTGTCGATGCTGAGGGTGCCCCCGAGCGCGGCCACGCGCTCGCGGACCGCCGCAAGCCCGACATGGCCGTCCAGCAGCGCTTGGCGCAACCGGCCGTCGGGGATGCCGCAGCCGTCATCGGCGACGTTCAGGGTCACGCCGGCCGGATCCCGACTCAGTGCCATCCGGATCTCGTGCGGCTGCGCATGCTTGGCGGCGTTGCCGAGCAGCTCGCGCCCGAGCGCGAACAGGAAGTCGCCGTGCGCTCCGGCCGCCGCGGGATCGATGTCGAGCTTCACCCGGATGTCGGCGTCGCGCTCGTGGCGGCGCGCGACCTGCTCGAGCGCGGCGCTGAGCCCGACGTGGTCGAGCACGTGCGGATGGAGCTTGAAGATCTCCTCGCGCAGCGCCATCACCGTGTCGTCGATCGCATCGGACAGGCGCGCGAAGCTCTCGAGGTCGCCTGTGCGCTCGGCCCGGCGCAGGTCGTGGCGAGCGGCGATCAGGTTCTGGACCGGCGAGTCGTGCAGCGCGTCCGCGAGCCGCGTCCGCTCGCGCTCGACCGATTCGATCGCGTGCGTCACGAGTCGCTGACGGGCACCCGCCAGCTCCGCGGTCCGGGCGCTGCGCCGCGCAAGCGCCGCCGCGAGGATCGTGGCCGCGAGGCCCGTCCACGCGAGGTACAGATCCTGATCGACCGTCACGCGCTGCCACGTGTTGAGCACGCCCGGTGGGTGGCCGGCGGCCAGCGCCGCCTGGAGCGAGAACGCGATCACCGCGACCAGCGACCACTTCGCGGTCTCGCGGGAGCGCTCCGAGAACGCCGCCGCCAGCGGAATCACGAAGAACGCCTTGCGCACATCCGAGAATGCGCCGCCGGAGGTCGCCGCGAGGCCGGCCAGGAGCAGCACGTCGGCCGCCGGGGCGAGCCGCAAGAACGCCCGTTTGCCCGGCACCTCGGCTTCGCGCCACGTGTAGAAGACGCCGCCGACCGCGTACGCCGCCGCCAAGCACAGGACGACGAAGAACCAGGTGTCCGTCAGCTGCCGCGCGTCGACGAGCTGCTCGCAGACGAGGATCACGACGAGCAACGCCGCCCGCAGCAGCGCCAGCGAAAGCGCAAGCCGTCGGTGCTCGTCTACGGTCATCGAAGCAGGCCGCGCCTGATCGCCTCGGCGACCGCGCTCGTGCGGTCCCCGCAGCCGAGCTTCTCGTACAGGCGCTGCCAGTAGGTCTTGACGGTGTTCGGCGACAGGCACAGCCGGTCCGCGATCTCGCCCGTGGTGAGCCCGTCGGCCGCGAGCTCCAGCAATTGCCCCTCGCGGCCCGAAAGGCGCACCTCGGCTCCGGCGCGCTCTCGGATCAGATCGAGCACGCCCGACTGGAGCGCGTGGGACAGCACCGAGTCGCCCTGCGCGACCGCGACGATCGCGTCGCAGATCTCGTCCTCCTCGGCGTCCTTCGACAGAAAGCCGGCGGCACCGCGGAAGATCGCCTCGTGCGCGATCTCGCGGTCGTCGTTGCCCGAGATCAGCAGCACCCGGACGCCGGCCCCGCAGCGCGCGATCGCCTCGAGGCCGTCGAGCTTCGGCATCCTCACGTCCAGCAGCGCGACGTCGGGCGCGAGCGCGTCGATCAGCTCGACGGCCTGCTCGCCGTCAGCCGCTTCGCCGACCAGCTCGAGCGCCGGATGCTCCCCCACCAGCCGCGCCAGCGCGCGGCGCATCGCGGGGTGATCGTCGGCGACGAGCACCCGGACGCGCGGCCCCAGCGGCGTTGACGGGTCGTGTGGGCCCGCGACCTCAGCGGCTATCCCGGGCATCCTTCCTTAAATCGGCAGCCGGGCGGGATTTGTGTAGCGCTAGGGCGTCACCGTGGAGCGGCGGCTCGGCGCGGCTCCGGTGCGGAAGCGGGCGATGTAGTCATCGAAGTTCCAGCCGGCGAGGAACTTCTGGGCGGCCTGCGCGCCGGAGTCGAACAGCGCCTGCGCACGTTCGGGCTGAATGTCGAACTCGGTTGTCCGCACGCCGAGCGTCGGGATCGGGATCGTGCGAGCGAAGTTCGCCTGCTCGACGTAGAAGCGGTCGTGCGCCTCCATCATCGTGTCCGCGATCGCCTTCGCGAACTGCACGGGCGAGGAGACAGGCGCGAACGCCGCGCCGGGCGAGGGGCTCTGGATCAGCGGCGCGGATTGGTTCGGAGCGACCAGCAGCATCCCGAACGTCGGGAATGCCGGCCGCACGTCCGAGGCCGAGTCGAACAGCCAGACCGGGAAGTTCGACAACAGGCCGCCGTCGACGATCGTGTGCGCGCGACCCTGGCCGTCGCGCTGGATCACCGGCTCGAAGAACACCGGGATCGACATGCTCATCCGCACGGCGTGGGCGATCTCGAGCTCGTCGGGGTCGCCGATGCCGAGCTGAGCCGCGTCGCGCGGGAGCACGAGCATGCTCTGCGCGCTGATGTCGGAGGCGATCACCTGGAGCCCATACGTTCGGTTCTCCGCGCTCGGGTTCGGGTCTCGGAGGTGACCGAACTGCGTCTTTCCCTTGGCGCCGAGCAGCTCCCGGATCCAGCCGACGAAATAGTCGCCGCTGTGCATCCCGCGGGACTTGAGGAACTCGGCGAGGTCGCCTGCTACGCCGAAGTGGTCCAGGAAGGTCGGGTCCTCGAACTTCGTGAAGTCCATCTCGTGCAGCACGATCTGCTCGAGCTCGTCGCCCGTGTAGCCCGCCGCGACCAGCGAGGCGGTGATCGCACCGGCTGACGTGCCGGCCACGCAGGCCGGCCGGTAGCCCGTGTCGTACACCTGCTTGAACGCGCCGGCGAGCCCGATCCCCTTCACGCCGCCGCCCTCGAACACGAGGTCCGCCTGCAGTGACCCCTCCATCCGGATCACCCTACACCGAAAGTTGCCGTTGATCCGTCAACTACACTTGGTCGTACATGGCGACCAGCACCCCATCGCGACTCGACGGTACCGCGCTCGACGCGTGGCGCAGCTACCTGCAGAGCCACGCCTCGATCCTGCGCGTGCTCGACGCCGATCTGATCGCCGAGCACGGGATGACCTCGCGCGACTATGAGGTGCTCCTGTACCTCTCCCAGGCGCCGGATCGGATGCTGGCGATGTCCGCACTGGCGGAGTCGACGATGCTCACCCGGTCCGGGATCACGCGGCTCGTCGACGGCTTGGTCGAGTGCGGTTTCATCGAACGCGTCTCGTGCCCGAAGGACGCGCGCGTGTCGTACGCGAGGCTGACCGACGATGGCTACGAGAAGCTGCGCCAGGCGGGCTGCACGCACATCGCCGGCATCCGCAGGCTGTTCCTCGAGCGCTTCAGCGCCGAGGAGATCGACGTGCTCGCCGCGCTGCTCGCGAGGCTCCCGGGCGCAGCCCAGCACGGCGGCTCCTGCACGGCTGAATAGCAAGAGCTTGCCTGCGTTCGGCGACGCTGGCGTGCGCTCGGTGAAGCTTGCTTGCGCTCACAATGCTTGACAGCGCAAGCATCTTTGCTATGATGGTTGACACCTCAAGCATTTCCCCGATAAGGAGATTTCGATGTCAGCCACAACTCTTTCCCCCGAGCGCATCCCGACCGGGACCTACAACATCGACGCGAGTCATTCGAGCGTCGGGTTCGAGGTCCGGCACATGGGGATCGCCACCGTACGCGGCGCGTTCCGCCGCTTTGCCGGCACGATCGACGCTTCCGGCGACGCGCCGGTCCTGAACGGGACCGTCGAGGTCGCGAGCGTTGACACCGGCGACGAGAACCGCGACGGGCACCTGAAGGCGCCGGACTTCTTCGACGCCGACCAGTACCCGGAGATCGCGTTCCACACGACCTCGCTCGACGAGACCTCCGACGGCCAGGTCAAGCTGGCCGGCGAGATCGCGATCAAGGGCGTGACGAAGCCGATCGAGCTCACCGGCACCGCTGCCGACGGCGGCACGGATCCGTGGGGCAACGAGCGGATCGGGTTCGAGGTCGAGGGCGTTATCGACCGCCGCGAGTTCGGCCTGGCGTGGAACCAGACGCTGCCGAACGGCAACCTCCTGGTCTCCAACGAGGTCAAGCTGGTCGTCAGCGTCTCGGCCGTCAAGGAGGCGTAAGCGCGATGCGCGTGCTCGCAATCTCGGGCAGCCTTCGGGCTGACTCACACAACACCGCGCTGCTGCGCGCGGCCGCCGAGCTCGCGCCTGACGGCGTGCAGGTCGAGCTCCACGACGGGCTCGACCTGCTCCCCGCCTTCAACGAGGACCTCGAGTCCGGTGAGCCGGGCGCCGCGGTCTCGCAGTTGCGCGAAGCGATCGCCGGCGCGGATGCCGTCCTGTTCGCGACGCCGGAGTACAACGGCACGATGCCCGGTCATCTGAAGACAGCGGTCGACTGGGCATCTCGCCCCCACCACGACTCCGCCCTGTGGGGCAAGCCGGTCGCGGTCATCGGCGCGTCAGTGACCGACTACGGGGCGATCTGGGCGCAGGATCACCTGCGCAAGAGCCTCGGGCTTGCCGGCGCCCGCGTGATGGACGGAGACTTCCCAGTCTCCAAGGCCCAGGAGCGGTTCGACGACGACGGCGAGCTGATCGATCTCGAGCTGCGCGAGCGGCTGGCGGAGATCGTCGCGAATCTCGTTGATAGCGCCGATCAGCTGGCCGAGGCGGCGTAACCTTCCGATGGAGATGGCGACGCAAACCGACACCCCGGTCAGGGCCTCGATCGACCCGGCGACCGCGCTCGGCACGGTTGCACTGAATGTGGCCGACATCGCCCGGTCGCGCGCCTTCTACGAGCGCGCGATCGGGCTTGTCGGGACCGATCGCGAAGACGGCACCGTAGCCCTCGGCGCCCCGGGAGGACCGGCGCTCGTCGAGCTCCGGGGCGACAGCTCGGCACCGGCACTCGAACGCCGCGCGACCGGCCTCTTCCACCTCGCGATCCTGCTCTCCTCCCGTCGTGACCTCGCGCTCGCCCTCGGCCGGCTCGCGTCCGCGCGCTGGCCGCTCGACGGCGCCTCGGATCATTTGGTGTCAGAGGCGCTGTATCTGTCGGACCCTGACGGCAACGGGATCGAGATCTACCGCGATCGGCCGCGCGATGAGTGGCGCTACGACGGCGGGCAGCTGCAGATGGCGACGATCCCGCTCGACCTCGACGGCGTGCTCTCGGAGCTCGCCGGCGAGGACCCGCAGAGCCAGCCGACCGCACCGGCCGGGACGAAGATCGGTCACGTGCACCTTCAGGTCTCCGAGCTGAGCTCGACCGAGGACTTCTACAGCGGCGTGCTCGGGTTCGATGTCGTCGTCCGCGGGTACCCGGGGGCGCTGTTCGTGTCCGCCGGCGGCTACCACCACCACATCGGCCTGAACACGTGGCACAGCGCCGGCGCGGGACCGCCCACCGCGGGGTCCATCGGCCTTCGCAGCTTCGAAGTTCTGCTGCCCGGCGCCGCGTCGCTCGAGGACGTGCTCGAGCGCGTCCGCAGCGCCGGCATCGAAGCCGCTCCGGGCCCGGATGGGGGCACACTCGTGCGCGACCCATCGGGCAACGGCGTGCTGCTGCGCGCCCGTTAGCCGGGTTCAGGAGCGCCGTTTGCGCTTGCCGGCCAGCCGGAGCGTGACGCTCGCGGTCCTCGTGCGCTTGCCACCGGCCCCGTCGTGGCTCGTGACGATCAGCGTGGCACGTAGCTTGTCCTTCTTCTCGAGCAGCTTCAGCGCTGCTCGACTCAGGCGGATGCGGACCTTCGCGCTCCGGCCGGCGGCGATCTTGAACGTCGCCTTCCCCAGGATCAGCGTGACGCGCTTGCGCTTGTGCTTCGCGTTCGCGCCGGCGGCCAGATCGGCAGCGTTCGTCGTCGTGCCGGTCAGCGTCGCTGTGCCCGAGCAGCCCCCCGGCGTGCCAGTCGGACAGCTGACCGTCGCGGTAGCGGTACCGCCGCTGACCGTGCTCGTGCCGCCAGTCGGGCTCGCACCGCTGTAGCTCGGCCCGCCGCCGATCGTCTGGCACGGAGAGAACTCGCTGGTGGCGACGGGCGACCCGCCGGACTCGCTCGTCGCGGTCGCGGTGATCACCTTCGCCCCGGCGAGCGAGACCGGCACGATCGCGCTGATCGCGCCGACGCCGTTGGCGCCGGTCGTGACCGCCTGAGCGCCGACCAGCTGCTGGCCCTCACCGTTGCCCGACGCGCTGCAGGCGGTGTTCGCGAACAGCTGCACGAGGTAGGTCTGCTTCGGCGCCGAGGTCAGCGAGCCCGCCACTTGCACATTGCCGCCGCTCGGTGTCGCCGCGGTCAGCAGCGGGTAGTTCTGATCGCCATCCGGCTCGTTCGGATCCGGCTGGACGGTGTGGTTCGGCGCATTGACGCCGAACGAGTTCGCGGGCCCCGGGTTCCCGTTCTGATCGATCCCGGCCAGGTCGATTCCGAGCCCCGGGACGTCGCCGCTGATCGAGCCGTCGTAGTTGTCGAAGATCGAGTTGCCGAGGATCGCGGCGGACGGCTCACTGCCGGGCCACCCGAGCATCCAGACGCCGGCCTCGTGGCCGTGGCTGATCGTGTTCGCCTCGCCCGTCGCCTGGCCGCCCACGCTCGTCCCGGTGACCGCTCCGCCGAGCAGGACGCCGACGTTGTTGCCCTGCCCCGAGCCGCCGATCGTGTTGCCCTGCACCCTGTTGCCCGTGTCGGCGGCCGTCGGGACGTTGACGGAGGTCTGGCCGACGGGAGCGCTCGAGACCGCGCTCGCGAAGTCGAGCGCGTCCGCATCGGTCGTGACGTCCAGCGCCTGGTCTCGCTCGGACTGGTCGGCGAACGAGCTCGACGGCAGCCCGGTGAGCCCCTCCTCCTTGGACGGCAGGTTCTCGTCCAGCACGAGCACGCCGACGTCGTTGTCCTGGATCGTGTTGCCCGCTCCCGGTGACCCGATCGCGTTCGAGCTGCCGGCGATCGCCCACACGCCGTCGAAGTTCCCGATCACGGTGTTGGAGGTGATCGAGTTCGCGTTGCTCTTCGCGATCCCGATCCCGAGGCCCGCGTACTGGATCTTGTTGCCGGTGACGGTGTTCCCACTGCCGCCGGCGAGCAGGACGCCGAACACCGATCCCATCACGCTGTCGCTCAGCTGCGTCGCGCTCTTGCCGAGATTCGTCGAGCGACCGATCGTGTTGCCCGTGATCGTGTTGCCGGCCGACTTCGTTCCGGCGACCAGGAGCGCCAGCTCGTCGCCGGTCAGGATGTTGCCCGAGCCGACCGTCGAGTTCGTGCAGTCGAGCAGCGCCAAGCCGACGAGGTCGGTGCGCGCGTCGCCGGGCACGGCCTCGTCGGCGCCGAACTGGTTCGCGGTCACGCTCGCCGCCGCGAGGCCGGCGAGGACCGCTCCCGCGCCGTCGTCCTGGAACGTGTTCCCGGCGCCGGTCGCACCCACGGTCAGGTCGCTTACACCCTGACCCGCGTACAGGCCGATCCCGTTGCCGGTATCCCCGGATGTCGAGCCGCCCGGGAGCGGCCCGATGTCGTCGCGCTCGACGGCCACGCCCGTGACCGACGATCCGAGCGCTGCGATCCCGATCGCGTCGTCGGCCAGATCGTCGCCCGCGCCGTTCGTGCTGCCGCCGATCGTCACGTCCGAGATCTGGCCCTGAAGTGCGATCCCGACCGCGTTCGAATAACCGCCCGCATCGCCGCCGTCCGGCTTCGCGCCGAACCAGTCGCCGGCGATCTGGAGGTTCGAGATCGCGCCGGACGGGTTCGCGACGACCCCGCCGCCCGCCGCGCTCAGCGCACTCGCCGCCGCGCTCGGGGCGTTCTGCGACAGCGACGACTCGGCACTCTGGAAGGCGGACACCGCGCCGTTGCCGGAGATCACGTCCCCGAGGCCGCTCTGAGCGCTGCCGATCGTGACGCTGCTCGCGTTCACGGCGATCCCGACGTGGTTGCCGGCGAGCGATCCACCCGGCGTGACGCCGATCCAGGAATCGGTCACGTTCGCGCCGGCACCGGCCGCCTGGACGTCGATCGCGTCACCTCCGAAGCCGGTCAGATCGAGCCCCGTGAGCGTCACGTTCGACGCCGCCACGGCGATCCCGTTCGCCCCGGCGCCCGCGTCCGCGCCGTCGACCTGGACGCCCGGCGCTCCGGCCTTGGTGCCCGGCTGCGTCGTGCCGTCGATCTTCGTCCCGGGATTCGTGATCGCCGGCAACGGCGAGGCGATCGAGATCTTCGGGATGCCGGTGACGCCGGGAACGTTGAAGGCGATCGTCTCCGCGTTCGAGGCGGCGTTCGCGACCTGGATCGCCGCCCGCAGCGTGCACACGCCGGCTCCGTCGTCGCACACACCTGGCGCCGCGGAGTTCGATTCGGGCAGATCGGCTGTGCTCGTGACGATCAACGGAGAGAGCACGACCCACTCGGTGCCGCCGCCCGTGGGCGTCCCGACGGCGAGGATCTGACCGGACGCGTTGATCGCGATCGCGGAGGTCAGGGTGATGCCCGAGTTGGCCGGGATCAGCGTGTTCAGATCGACGCCGGTCGGCTCGGTCGCGGGCGTCGCGGGCGGCGCCGCGGCGGGCCACACGGTCGCGACCGTCGTGACCTGGTTGCCGCTGCCCGCAGCGGACGCCCCGACGACGTCGCCGGAGTCGTTCACCCCCTCGGCTATCCCCTCGGTATCCCCGTCAGCCGGGGTCAGGGTGACCGCCGAGCCGGCGTTCTGGGAGAAGCCCGGAGCATGCGCGGAGGTCGAGCCGACGACCACGCCGTCGTCGTTGAGCGAGTCCGGACCGCCGCGGGCGCTCGAGCTGTTGACGATCAGGAAGGGCGTGACCGGGAGGGTGGAAAGCGAATTGTTCGCGTAGAACGACGCGCTCGGCGCGCCATGGCCGGTGCCCGCGCCGTCGTAGTAGACGACCGCCTCGCCCAGGCTGTTGACCGCCATCGCATAAGCGTCGCCCTTGCCGCCCGTCACCGGGGTGCCGGTCGCGATGATGTTGCTCGGCGACCCGAGCCACGCGCTGGTCACCGTGTTGATGGTGTTGCAGCTCGTCGTGGCCTCGCCCGCGAACGTCCCGCTCGCGTTGACGGCCAGCGCCTGCGACCCGGCCGGCTCGCCATTGCCGGTCTCGACGCAGGCGGAGCCGAGGAACGTCGGCCCCGTCGTCGGCTGCCCGGTCGTCGCCTGCCAACTGGCCCCCTCCTCCGCCGGAGAGGGCACCGGCGGGCTGTTCGTGGTGTTGCCGTACGTGGCGCTCGCGTCGCCCGCGATCAGATCGCTGTCGTTGAGGTCCCAAGCCTCGGTCGGGGTGCCGCCCGCCGCCCCGTCGCAGCTGACGGCTCCGGTGCCGTACGCGAAGCCGGCCGGGAGCTCGGAGACCAGCGCCTTGTGCCACAGGAACGCGCACGGCGTCGAGTTCGAGTCCGGGAATGTCGCCTCGCCGACGACGTCGCCGGCATCGTTGATCGTCTCCGCCTGCTTGATCGTGACGCCGGTCTGGGCGATCGCGGCGAGGGAGTAGTCGGTGGTGCCGGCGAGCGCGGGCGGCGCGCCGATCAGCGCCGCCGTCACGACCAGGAGTGCCCCCGGACACGTCCGTCCTGCTGCGTGTCGAGCATGGTTCCTCACCGGGACGCGACTCTAGGCCGGAGGATCGCGCAGAACATCAGCCACATGGCCTATATCCGCGGCGCGAGGTCCCCTGTTTCTGGACGGTGCTCGGCGCGTGGAGATCGGAATCGCGGTCCGCAGCAGCACGCGCACGAAGACGCCGCGCGCAAGTCGTTCGCGAACATCCCGTAGCCACGCGTCCCCGCTCGCGGATCGCCGGTGTAGGATCGGCTCCCACCAAGACCGGGACGGATGCACTGATGGGAGCCAGATCAGGCCGCGCCCTGCTCACCGCGGCGGTTGCCGCGGTCGTGATCGGCGCAACAGCAGCGCCGGCCGGCGCCGTGATCGATTTCCAGTGCGGCGACAACCTGTGCCAGGTGAACAGCGACGGCTCGCAGCCAAAGCAACTCACCAACAACGGGACGAGCGGCGATCCCTACACGGGCCCATCGCTGTCGAGCGACGGGTCCGAGCTGAGCGTCGCGTTCAATGGGTACGGCTACCTGGAAGGCTCGGCCAACCCGATCGAGCTGGATCCGGGCGGCACGGTCGTGTTCACGACGAAGATCAGCCCGAACGGCAAGACGGTCGCACAGGAGGGTTCGACCGCCGGAAGCGTCTACGTGTGCGAGGCGCCGGCGTCCACGGCCGGAGAGTCGACGGCCGTCTGCAACGGCGGGTCCGGCTTTCCGCTGTTCTCATTCGGGTGGGCCGCCGACGGCGGCCTCCTGTATTCCGAGAGCAATGCCGGCACCGCGTACATCTGCCACGCGGTCCCTCCGGCCAACGCCTGTTCGTCCGTTGCCTCCTACACCGGGTACGACCTGACCGACCCCGCCGTCTCGCCGAACGGCCAGGAGCTGGCGGTCGTGGCCACCCCCACCACGGGCGGGACCGCCTTCGAGGGCTCGGTCTGGCTGTTCGACTACAGCACGGGCGCGCTGATCTCGAAGCTCACCGCAGGCACCGCCGACACCGCGCCCACATGGTCCCCCGACGGGACGAAGATCGCGTTCACGCGCAACGGCGCCCTGTACGTGACGTCCGCCACCGGCTCACCCGGCGACGAGAAGATGATCGACGCAGGGCCCGGGATCGAGTCGCCGACCTGGGGCGGAGCGGATGTCTCGCCTCCCCCGCCTCCGAAGCTGAAGCTGTCGCTGACCGTCTCCAAGAGCCAGCACGTCGTCAAGCAGAAGGATGTCGTCGTGCGCGTGAGGTGCAGCGTCGCCTGCACCGCCGGCGCGGTCGCCGGGATCAGGATCGCCCACTCCAAGAAGCTGCTCGATTCCAAGAGCGTCGCATCGAGGCTCTCCGCCGGCGGGTCCGCAACGCTGAAGCTCGGGCTCTCCAAGTCCGTCCTGAAGGCGATATCGAAGGCGCTCGCCCACCACGACAAGGTGACCGCCGACGTGATCGCCGAGGCCGAGACCTCGTCGCAGAAGGTGACGTCGACGGCCGGCTTCACGGTCAAGCACTGATCGAGCCGGCCCTCGCCCAGGTACCCTAGGCCGTTCCCGGCGACGTGGCGGAGTGGCTACGCAGCGGCCTGCAAAGCCGTGAACACCGGTTCGATTCCGGTCGTCGCCTCTCAGCGCTCAGGGTTTGCGCCAGTACGCCGCCGTCCAGTCGACCTCGTGCAGCGTCTCGGTGATCCCGTTGGCGGAGCGAAAGTCCTCGACAGCCTGCCGGCACGCCGGCACCGCGCCGTAGTCGTCGACGATCAGGAACCCTCCGCGTGACAGATCCGGGTACAGATGCTCGAGGCCCTGGATGGTGGACTCGTACATGTCTCCGTCGAGCCGGACGACGGCCCACCTGTGTCCGGCCAGTGACGGCAGCGTGTCCCGGAACCAGCCCGGAAGGAACCGGACCTGCTCGTCGAGCAGGCCGTGCCAGGCGAAGTTGGCCTTGACCTCCTCGAGCGGGACCGCGAGCGCCGGCTGCTCGTGGAGGCGGTCTCCCTCATCCGCTGGATACCGCTCGGGATCAGGTTTCGGCAGTCCCCGGAACGAGTCGGCGACCCAGACGCGGCGGTCGGTGACGCCGTGTGCGTGCAGTACGCCGCGCATCAGGATCGTCGCGCCGCCCCGCCACACGCCCGTCTCGATCAGGTCGCCCTCGACCCCCTCGCTGAGGACGGTCTCGACCGCGTCCCGCAGCTGCGCCAGCCGGACGGCGCCGAGCATCGTCATCCCCGTCGGCAGCCACCCGGCCCCGGTGTCCCGCAGATCGGGACTCGGCGGACGGGCCGTCACGAGCTCGATCCCGTCCTCGCGCAGCAGGTCGAACTGAGCCTGCAGCTCCTCGGCCTGCGACCGCGGCACGAACCGGTACGCGTATTGCGGGGGGCTGCCCATCAGCGCCGCCGCCAGCGCCCTCAGGTAGCGGTCGCGCATGTCATCCGGGGGGACGTGGCTCACAGCCGGCCCGAGCCTAGTGAACGCCGCGTTTCCTGAGAGACTTCAGACGCGGACGTTAGCTCCGTCAGCCCTCATGGCAGTGCATCTAGTCGACGCGAACGCGCTGTTCGTGCATATCCCCAAGACCGGTGGGGTTTGGGTCGAGCAGGCCCTCCCGGCCTGCGGCATCGCGACCGCATGTCCGCTGAGCACCGGCGGCGTCTCGTGGCGCCACCCGCTGCCCGCGGACATCCGCGGCAGTTACGACTTCACGTTCACGTTCGTCCGCCACCCGATCAGCTGGTACGAGTCGTGGTGGAGGTTTGCGTCCGCTCGTGTCGAGCCCTTCGAGCCTGGCGTCTGGCATCCGCAGCGGACTGTCGAGACGTATGGCAAGGACGGCTTCTCGACATTCATCCGCCGTTGCATCGAGCACCAGCCGGGCTACGTGACACGACTGTACGAGTGGTACATCGGGCCGCCCGGAATCGAGCGGGTGGATCTTGTCGGGCGCCAGGAGGAGCTCGTCGACACGCTCGTCCGGGTCCTGCGCGAGCTCTCGTACGAGTTCGACGAGACCGCGCTCCGCGCACACCCGCCGGAGAACACCACCGCCGCGTTCGCGGGAGAGATGATCTGGGATCCGGGCCTCAAGCGGCAGATCCTCGAGCTCGAGGCACCGGCGATCGAGCGCTTCTACGGTGGCCGCCTCGAGCCGCCCGGCTCTCGTGAAGGCAGGTCCTCGACGCGGGTGAGGACGTCGCGAGCGGAAGGCCCGCTTCGCCTGGCGCCGAGCGAACCGGGGGCGCCCGAGCTGTCGGTCGTGGTCGTGGCGTACGACATCCCGCGTGAGCTGCCGCGCACCCTGACATCGCTTTCGCCCGGCTATCAGCTCCACATCGATCCCGGCGATTACGAGGTGATCGTCGTCGACAACGGCTCGGAGCCCGCAGTCGACATCACCGGCGCCGCGGACGACGTGCGCCTGATCAGGATCGACGCGGCGAGCTCGTCTCCCGCCGCCGCGATCAACCGCGGGCTGGCGGAAGCGCGCGGGGACGTGATCGCTGTGATGATCGACGGCGCCCGCCTCGCATCGCCCGGGCTGCTGCACTTCGGGCTCCAGGCGGCGCGGCTGTACGAGCGAGCGGTGGTCGCGTCACTGGGCTGGTACATCGGCTTCGACTACCAGCGCTTGGCGCATTCGCTGGCGTACGACGCAGCCGCCGAGGAGGCGCTGCTCGGGTCGATCGGCTGGCCGGCGGATGGCTACCGGCTGTTCGAGATCGCGACGATGGACGAATCGTCCGTCGACGGCTGGTTCCCGCCGATCGCCGAGTCGAACTGCCTGTTCCTCTCAAGAGAGGGCTGGGATCGGCTCGGCGGCGTCGACGAGCGCTTCGCCATGGCCGGTGGAGGCTTACTCAACCTCGACACGTTCGAGCGCGCGATCGCCGTGCCGGACGCCGAGCTCGTGATCCTGCTCGGCGAGGCGACGTTTCATCAGCACCACGGTGGAACCGCGACGGGCCTGTCGAGCGCGGGATTCAGGCAACGATGGGACGAGTGGGCGTCCGAGTACGAGGCGATCCGAGGCGAGCCGTACGACTTCCCGCGCCCGCCGCGCCCACCGAGCTATCTGGGAACGCTGCCACGTCCGGTCCTGGAGCGGTTCGCGCGAGCGCTGGTCAAACCGGCCTGGCGCACCGGTCCGCTCGGGGAGGGGTTCGACCCGGTCCGGTGGTCGGCGCAACCATGGTCGCCGCCGGCGGATGGCGCCACCGCGGCGCTGCTCGAGCTCGTACACCAGCATCTGCGGGCCGACCGCCTCACCGCGGCGACCGCGATCACGCGGCTCGCACGCGCGCGCGACCCGGATGAGCCCGAGCTGCGGCGGCTGGGTTCGCTGCTCGCCGCCTGGATGCCGTTCGGGGAGCCCTACGAACCACACCGGCTCGAGTACCACCTCGCGCTCGGGGAGGCCTACCGCATCCTCGGTGACCGATCGCAGGCGATCGCCGAGTTCCGGGCCGCGCTCGAGCTCGATCGAGACCTGCCATCCGCGCACATCGGCCTGTCGCAGCTGCTGCTTCCGGGCGAGTCCTACCACTCGTGGCTGGAGCGGATCTACGCGTTCCTGGAACCGGAGTCGGTCCTGGAGATCGGCGTCGCCGACGGGCGGTCGCTCGCGACCGTGCGAAGCCCGACGGTGGCGATTGGCGTCGATCCGGCGCCGAGCGCGATGGTTCCGCTGAGCGCCGACGCCCACATCTTTCGCGAGACCAGCGACGAGTTCTTCGACGCGCGCCACCTCGACCAGTTGCTCGGGGGACCGCTCGGCGTCGCGTTCATCGACGGAGACCACCTGTACGAGCAGGCGCTCAAGGACTTCGTCAACGTCGAGCGCCATTGCGGGCCTCGTTCGCTCGTGATCTTCCACGACACGATCCCGCTCGACGAAGCGACACAGAGCCGCGGCCGCGAGACCGCGTTCCACAGCGGCGACGTGTGGAAGGTCGTCCTGTGTCTCAAGCACTTCCGTCCCGAGCTCGATGTCGTCACGATCGCCACACCGTGGACCGGGCTGACGCTCGTCAGCGGCTTCGCCGGCGGGGACTCCGGGTTCGCGGACCGCTACGACGAGGCCGTCGCCGGGTTCATCGACATGCCCTACTCAGCGCTCGGCGACGACCCCTGGATCGAGCTCGGCGTCATCCCCAACGACTGGACCGTCGTGCGTCCCCGACTCGAACGCCTACGGCGCGACGAGCAGGAGGTGGACGCCGCTTCACGGCACGAGACTCCGATTCCCGGCGCCAACGGCGCGCAGCCGCATGCCGTCGCGGTGATCGATGAATCGCTTCGGCAGACGCAGATGGAGCTGATGTACACCAAGCAGCGGTATCAGCGCCTCGACAAGGAGATGGTCGCGGTGCAGACGCGCGTGCTGGAGCTCACCGCCGCGCTCGGCGCCGCCGAGGCCTCGATCCGGCGCATCGACCAGTCCGTCACCTGGCAGGCGTTCCAGCGGGTGCGCGGACGGGTGTTC
This sequence comes from uncultured Solirubrobacterales bacterium, assembly GCA_963826895.1. Taxonomy (GTDB): domain Bacteria; phylum Actinomycetota; class Thermoleophilia; order Solirubrobacterales; family Solirubrobacteraceae; genus Palsa-465. The sequence continues at coordinate 101,840 of CAWGYJ010000003.1, read as the reverse complement.
GCCGCCTGCGGTGGCGACGATTCCCGGGCCGTCCGCGCGATCCAGCGATCGCTTCGCCGAGCCGGAACTGCGCTTGACTCGCGCAGCCGCTGGTACGTTTTCAGGCGATGAGCGATCAACCTCAGACCGCGGGACTGCCGATGAGCACGACGTTCGAGCTCCCGGGGATGAAGGTTCGCGAAAACCTCGGTGTCTGCTACGGCCTCGTCGTCCGCAGCATGGGCATGGTCGGCGGCGTCGCCGCCGGCTTCAAGGCGCTGCGCCGCGGCGAGGTCTCCCAGTACACGCAGCTGCTCGAGGACAGCCGCCGCCACGCGATCGACCGGATGATCGAGAACGCCGGCCTGCTCGGTGCGGACGCGATCCTCGGCGTGCGCTTCGACTCCTCCGAGATCGGACAGCAGCTCACCGAGATCGTCGCCTACGGCACGGCCGTCACGGTCGAGCTCGCGACCTGAGCGACGTGGCTGGGCCGCCGGGCTCCGGAGCCGGAGCGGATCGGATGCTGCTCGGCGACGCTGAGCGCGAGCAGCTGGTCGACCTGCTCGCGCGCCACCAGGCGGCCGGCCGGTTCGGGCTCGAGGAGCTCGAGCGCAGGGCGGAGCTGGTGTACGCGGCCGAGTCGCGCGAGCAGCTCGCGGGCGTGCTCGGCGACCTGCCGCCGCTCGCGCCCGAGTCGCCGCCCCGGCGGGCGGGCTGGGGCCGCGGCCACGGCGAGAGCGACAAGCCACACCCGAGCTGGCAGCCAACCGGAGAGCGCTTCCGCGATCCGAGAACGCGCCGGATCCTGCGGGTCTGGGTCGACCCGTCCGGCGCCAGGCACTACGTGCCGGACGAGACCGGCTGAGCGTGAGATCGAGAAGGTCCCGATCGCGCCGGACGTGGGCGCCGGCGATGGCGGCGCTCACCGCGTGCGCCGCGTGCGCCGCGTGCGCCGTGGCGCTGTCGGCCTGCGGGTCGAGCACGAAGGACGCCGCTTCCACGACCACGACCTATCCCCCGCTGAAGGTTCCTCTCCCCGCGCCGCCGCACAAGCCGAAAAGGCCGGCAGGCCCACGAGTCGGCCAGACCCAGCGGGTCCATGCGACGGGGACGACGCTGTCGGTGACGATCAGCCGCGTGATCGACCCGCTGCGCGACTCGGGCGCCTCGCTGCTGCCCGGAACGCGTGCGATCGGGGTGCAGGCCGTGATCGCAGACGACGGACCCGGCGGCTATGACAGCTCATCCACCGGCGACTTCTCCGTCGTCCCCTCAACCGGAGCGGCGCGGCCCGTGTTCGCGGCCTCGGGCGTCTGCGCGACCCCGCTGCGCGACTGGGACAACGAGATCTCGCCCGGCGAGACGCGGAGCGGCTGCATCGCCTACTCACTGCCGAAGACCGCCCGCGTGGTCGCGATCCGCTTCTCTCCCCACGCCCAGGCCAACGGACGCGTCACCTGGGCCGTGCGCTGAGGCCGGGTTATACTCGGCCGCTCCGCGGCTGTAGCTCAGTTGGCTAGAGCGTCTGCTTGCCATGCAGAAGGTCGAGGGTTCGAGTCCCTTCAGCCGCTTCAAAAGCCCCGCAGCCGCGGCGGGAATACCGCTTACCTCGCGTCCGTTGGTGTGGGTCTTGATGCTGGCTGAGTGTTCGCGGGCCGGCTGAGTTAGAGTGCGAAGCATCAGCGGCCTTGGAAGGGTTGCTCCCGGGGTCGGTCCGCTTTGCGGAGGTGCCAGATGCACGGCTTGGCTCAGCAGCACCGCCGCAGGTCGGTGGGCTCGATGCTGGTCGTCGCTCTTGGCGCCGCGCTCGTCGCACTGGCTGTGTCCGCGGCGCCCGCGCTGGCCCAGACCCAGCTCTACGTCAGCACCGGCGGCAGCGACGCCGACAACAACAACTGCCAGACCCAGGCCTCGCCATGCCTGACGATCGGCCAGGCCGTTGCCGGGGCCGCCGACGGCGACACGATCAACATCGCCGCCGGCACCTACAACGAGGCGATCAGCACCTCGCTGAACGGCCTGAGCTTTGTCGGTACCAGCGGCGCGGCCGCTACAACGATCGACGCGACCGGCCTGAACGCGCCGGCGCTGTCGCTGTCCGGCACCGCTGACGGCATCAGCGGGCTGACGTTGGAGACGAACGACTCCAACGTCGCCGGCGCGCTCGATGTGTCCGGGTCCGGCACCGTGACCGTCACCGGCGTCTCGGTCTCGACCGACAGCACCGGCGGCCCCACGGACGGGATCGATTTCACCGGCGCGAGCCTGACCGTCACCGACTCGACGATCTCGGTCACCAACACCGACGCTGCGGTCGAGACCTCTGGGAGCCCGAGCATCGTCGTCGACGACGGCTCGGGCATCGAGGACGGCGGCGGCACCGTCACGGTCAACGGCACGACGATCCATGACGTCGAGGGGATCGCGCTGCGGATCCACGCTGGGACGACCTCGACGACCGTCCGCGACAGTCTGCTCGAGTCAAGCGGCACCGAGGACCTTCCAAGCAGCAACGCGGCGTATGCCTATGACCAGTGGCCCGTCATCCAGGCCGGCTCGGGGACGGTTGCGCTCCACGACAGCACCGTTTACAACGCCACCGTCGGCGTCGTCAACGATCAGCTGAGCTTCACGCCCACCTCGCCGCCGACGGAGTACGGCGCCGAGACCGATGCGCTGTGGGTGCCCAACACAAGCGGTACCGCCGGACTCATACCCGCCACGGTCACGCTCGACAACACGATCCTCCACACCCAGCCGAACGCCGGCGCATTGAGCTACGGCGCCGACATCGACACCGGCGTGCCGGTCTCGGCGACCGACAGCGCCTACACGACCGTCGACACCAACGACACGGGTAGCGCGCCGTCTCCCGGGACGGGCGGGATCATCGCCGGCGACCCCGGCCTCGACGATCCGTTGGGCGCGATCCCGGACTTCACCCTGGCGGCGGGCTCGGCGCTGCTCGGCGACGGCGACCCCTCAGACGACCTGAACGGCGAGCTCGACCTGGGCGGCAACTCTCGGACGACCACATGCTCGGGACCGGCGATCACCAACATCGGCGCGTTCGAGACCGCCGTGCCGCAGTGCCCGGCGGCGCTCTCGAGCGCCGACTCGACCGGAGCGCTGACGCAGCTGACCAGCCCCGGCAACTGCATCACAGGCGACACCGCCGGCAACAGCGGTTGTGGCACCGCGTCCCAGCCGGGGATGGTCGGCGGACCCGACGACACCGCGCCCACCGACACCGTCCAGAGTGCCGACGGCAAGAACGTCTACGTCGCGACCGAGGATCCCAAGGGCAACGGCGTCGACATCGCCGAGCTGAAGCGAGCCGCGAACGGCGGCCTCAGCGAGCTCGCCTCCTCCAGCGATTGCGTCGAGCCGACCAGTGGCACCGGCGGCTGCGGCACGACCGACGCCCAGCTGCTGTATGGGTTGAACGGGAGCAACGCGCCGATCTACGAGCCGACGCGGATGGCGATCACGCCCGACGGCGAAAACCTGTACGTGGACAACGGCGCCGGGGTCGCCGAGTTCTCCCGTGACCCGAGCAGCGGGGCGTTGACGCCGCTGGCGTCCGCCGACTGCATCTCCTATATCGGGCAGGACCCGTCTTGCACCTACCAGGACCAGGACCAGGTCGCCGCCGCTGCCGCGATGCTCGTGTCGCCCAACAGCGACGACGTCTACGTCGCGACGCTCAACCAGTGCTCGCACCAGGTCGACCCAGGCGGCCCGCCCGGGGACAACCAGAACCCCGACTGCAGGAACGACCCTGGCGCCGGCTACTCCGCGTCCGCCGATGTCGCGGTGCTGACGCGGGACCCGAGCACCGGCCTGCTCGCCCCCGGGCCCTGCTACGACAACACGAACACCCCGCAGCTCAACCCCGCCTGTACCGGAGGGTTCGACGGCCTCTACTGGATGACGTCGATGGCGATGTCGTCGGACAACAAGTACCTGTATGTGACCTCGCAGGTGGGGGCCGCCCAGGATCCGGCCCTGTCGAGCGATCCGTTCGACGCGCTGTCGCGCGACCCCGGGGAGGTGACCGAGCTGTCGGTCGACCCGAGCACGGGCGATCTCAGCCAGATCGCCGGCGGCGGCGCCTGCGTGACCGCGGGCATCGGCTGCGGCAACGCCGGCGACACGGGGCAGTCGGACGTCGCCGGCGTCGCCGACCCGCAGCAGATCGTGCTCAGCCCGGACGGCAAGAACGCCTACGTCACCGGCGCCCAGTACACGATCATCCCCACGAGCCTGACGAACGGCGGCAAGAACGGCGCGCTCGTCGGTACCACACTCGCGCAGCTCTCGCGCGACCCCAGCACCGGAAAGCTCACCTCGCTCTCCGGCGCTACCTGCTTCGCCGGCTACGACGAGGCCTGCGGCACGGCGAATGGGCCAGGGTCGAACGTCACACAGGTCCCGGCGCTGACCGGCGCAGAGGCGCTGGCGGTCTCACCTGACGGTCTGAGCGTATACGCGACCGCCGAGAACGACGGCGTGAACTCCGCCGTGGTCGAGTTCTCACGGGACGCGGGCACGGGCGAGCTGACGCCGCTCTCGACTCCCGACCTGTGCCTCTCCCATGGCTCGGCGCCGGGCGCCGGCTCGCCTTACGACTGCAACTCGAGCCAGCCGGCTGGGCTCTCGGATAGCGTCGGACCGCTCCCCGGCGGAGTGCTCGTGGCACCGGACTGCCAGAGCGCGCTGGTGATGAGCGACGGGCTGGCCGAGTTCTCGCGCAACTCCCCGGGCGGTAACTGCCTCAGCACCGTCGGCTTCAGCGTGCCATCGCTGTCGTTCACAACGGCGCCGAGCACCACCAGCGGTTCGCAGACAGTCACGGTTACGAACAACGGCAGCGGCGACCTCGTGTTTGGCGCGGACGCGCTGACCCTGAGCGGCACGGACCCGGGCGACTTCGCGCTCACCGGCGACACCTGCAGCAGCCAGTCAGTGGCGCCGACGAAGACGTGCACATTCTCGGCCGACTTCATGGCGCCCGGCTCCGGTGGCACGTTCGGCGCCGATGTGCTGCTCGCCGACAACGCGGCGGGAAGCCCGCAATCGTTTTCGCTGCACGGCGTCGGAGGCACGGCCGGGATCTCATTCAGTGCGACGCCGCTGGCGTTCGTCTCATCGTCGGACCGGATCGGGCTCGGGACCTCGGCGACCGAGACCGAGACGGTCACCAACAGTGGCAGCGCGGCGCTGCTGCTCGGCACCCTGTCCTTGAGCGGGCCGCAGCAATCGCGGTTCACGATCTCGGCTGACGCCTGCTCGGGGCAGACGCTTCAGGCGGACACGAGCTGCAAGGTCCAGGTCAAATACACGCCGGACCAGGCCGGCAGCGACACCGCAGCGCTGAATATCCCCAACAACGCATCAGGTAGCCCGCAGGCCGTCCCGCTCGCGGGTTTCGCCGGCGTGCCGTCGGTCGGCTTCGATCCGTCGAGCCCGTCGTTCACGAACACGGGCGGCCACACGGTCAACGTCGTGGACACCTCCAGCGACACGCAGCTGACCGTCGACTCGGTGTCGATCACGGGTCCCGATGCGGCAGATTTCAGCGAAGTCGACGAATGCGCGGGGGCGGTCGATCCAGGCGACTCGTGCGGCGTCTTCGTCACCTTCACGTCAGATCGGATCGGGACCTACCACGCCGAACTGAGCGTGTCCGACAACGGTGCCGGCAGCCCGCAGACGGTTGCCCTGACCGGCAACGTCGTGGACAGCCTGTCGGGAACGGTCCTCGACGACACGCAGACGCCACCGGCGCCGGTGCAAGGGGCGATGATCGAGGCGTGTCCGCGGGTCGAGGGTCTCGCCTGCCAGACGACGACCACGGCCGCCGACGGCAGCTACGGCTTTCCGCTCGGCTCCGGGTCGTGGCTCGTGCAGCTGACGCCGCCAACGGCCAGCCTGTTCGGCGGACAGGCAGTCGTCCAGATCACCGCCGGCCGGGCCTCGGTGCAGAACTTCGACCTGACCGCGCCGATCCCGCTCAGCGGCGGCATCTCGGTCGACGGGCATACCGCGGGCGTCCCGACGGTCAACTGGATCGACCCGTTCGATGTCCACGTCCCGCTTGACCTGCCGACGAGCGGCACCCCGGGCACGACGAACATCTTCGTGTACATAACAGGCCTGACCGGTGCCGGCAGTGCCGGTGCCGACACCGGCGTCAACCTGGCGATGCTGACGATGTTCGGCGTCCATTACGGCTCCGACGGACTGCCGGACGCGTTCGGGCCGTCGTTCTCGACCCAGCTCGACTGCACCGGCACGCCGTCGCCCTGCGCCGCGCCGCTCTCAGGCGACACGCAGGGCGCGCCGCCCGCCGGCGACACGGCCGCGGCGGCGCACCTCCGGGGTCCCGCCAGCCGCACGAAGCCGGGCGGCGAGGACCCGATCGCCCACGCCGCCGGCTGCCCTCCCGGGGTCAGCGTCAACATGAGCATCATGCCCGGCGAGGTGAACACAGTTCCGACGCCGAACGGGGTCCATTTCCTGATGAGCTTCGGCGGGGTCAGCGGACAGTGGGACCTCGGGACTGCTACGACCTACCAGCCGCCGAACTTCTCGCCGCCGCCGATCGACCCGAACTTCCCGATCGCGAGCCAGGTGGTCGCGCTCCCCGGCCAGGTCGTCAATGGAATCATCAACGCCCCGTTCAACGTCTACAACCACTGGGTCACGCAGACCCAGACGCTGGCCACTGCGCAGCGTGTCTCCGATCCCGCGCTCGCGCGGCAGCTCAACACGAACGCGGCCATCGACATGGGCGTGGAGCTGGGCCTGTCCTACCACGGCGCCAGCCAGATCGTCCAGCAGGGCATGAAGCTCGTGGACAAGGCGAACAGCTTCAATCAGAAGACCAACCAAACGCTGCTTCAGGGGATCCTCGACTGCCCGTCGAAGAAGGCAAGCCTCCATATCGACCCGAGCGGCACCGTCACGACGACGACCCACATCCCGGTCGCGGGCGGCAAGGTCGTGCTGACGCGTTCGAGCACCGCGAAGGGAGAGCAGAAGCAGGTGCCCAACGGCAGCAACATCATGAGCGTCTCCAACCGCCGCAACCCCGATCACACCAGCGCCCTCGGGGTCTTTCACTGGGACGTCCTGCCGGGCTACTACCAGATCAAGGCGAGCCACCGGAACTGCCGGGCGGTCAGGGGCGACTCGGCGTTCGGGCTCACGCCGGTCTTGGCGGTGCCCCCGCCGCGCGCCGGCTTGGCGATCGCGCTGCGCTGCAAGGACTACAAGCGCACCGCCACCAAGCTCACGCTGCGCCTCGGCTCGAAGTCGAAGGTCGGAGCACTGATCCAGGCCGCCGTCACGGCCGCCCACGGCAGGAAGATCCCAGAGGCGGAGGTGCCCGGTCAGGTGACGTTCAAGGTCGCGGGTGTGAAGACGTTGACGGTGCCAATCGACGTCTCGCACGGCTGGGCGTTCTTCGACGTGCCGCTGACAAAGAAGAAGGTCGAGCTGGTGACCGCGACCTTCTCGGGCAATGGCTACCTCGCACCGAGCAGCGCCAAGCTGCAGAACCCGTAATCGCATTTGAGGCCGAGCAGGGGCAGCGGTGTCGAGTCCGTCGCGATCTGCTGATCCGCGAGCAGCAGAATCGCGTCTCCGACCACATTTGTGCTGCAGATCTAACTAAACCTGTCGAGGAAGCCCCTGGACGAGTGTCGTAACCGGCTCAGGTCTCGCGCCCGGAGGCCGATCCAGGCGTACCGCCGTAATCACCAGCGGACCGGGACCGACACCCGTGAGCGAACCAACAACAAACCCTGCCGCGCCGGCCATGTGCGCGGCCGAGGCCATCCCGGCCACCGGGCGGCCCACCGTCCCTTCGGTCCGCATGAGTGACCACGGGGCCGCCCGTCGCCCGAGCCAGGCGAAGGCACCGCGCGGCCTGGTTGGGGCGCCAGATGAAGGGCCTCCGTTGGTGGTTCGGGTCATGTATGCAGTCCTCGGCCTCCTGCTGCTCGCGTATGTGGTGTCTGAGGTCGTCCGGCGCGCCAACCAAACCTCGCCGCTGATCGACGGTTGGGGAGTCGCGACGTTCGAGGTCATCGCCAGCGTTCTGTGCATCACGCGCGGCCTCGGGGCTCGGCCGCGACGGAGAATTCCGGTGATCCTCGGTTTGGGTCTGCTGTTCTGGTCAATCGGAGACATGGTCCTCACCGCCGAGTCGGCGGGGGGCGCGACGCCTCCGGTCCCCTCGCTGGCCGACCTTTTCTATCTGAGCTTCTACCCGCTCACCTACGTCGGCGTATTCCTCCTCGCTCGCGACCAGGTCAAGAAGTTCACCGCAACCACCTGGATCAACGCCGCCATCGCTGGACTCGGTGCGGCGGCGATCTGCGCGGCATTCGCGTTCAAGGGCCTGTCGTCTGTCGGCGGCGGCGTCGCCCAGACGGCGACCAATCTGGCCTACCCGATCGGTGACCTGCTGCTGCTCGGGCTCGTGGTCGCTGGAAGCACCGTGGTCAGGGGCAGACGGAGGGCCCCGTGGCTCATGCTCGCCGGCGGGTACGCGATCAACGCGATCGGCGACACCGCCAACCTGTTCCAGAACTCGCTCGGATCGACGCACATCGGGAACCTGTTCAACGCAATCGCGTGGCCCACATCGATCCTGCTGGTGTCGATGTCCGTGTGGCTTCCGGAGGAGCGGGCTGATCCGCTCAAACCCGACCCGGTGCCCGGGCTCGTGGTGCCCGGAATAGCCGCGCTCGGCGCGCTCGTCATGCTGGGGCTCAGCTCGTTCGTCGACGTGGACCCCGTCGCCTTCGGCCTCGCGGTCACGACGCTGTTTCTTGCGGCGATTCAATCCGGCGTCTCGCTCAGGCGCCTGCGAGACCTCACCGAAAAGCGCCACGGTCAAGCCGTCACCGATCAGCTCACGACCCTCGGCAACCGACGCGCCCTGTTCGAGCTGCTCGACGCCCTGCAGGCCGAGAGTGAACGGGCCTCTGCGGGAATCCGCCAGCTCGCGTTCCTGTTCGTCGACCTCAACCGCTTCAAGGAGGTCAACGACTCGTTCGGACATTCGGTGGGCGATGAGCTCCTGCAGCAGCTGGGGGTACGGCTGAAGGGAGTCTTGAGAAGCACTGACCTGCTTGTTCGGCTGGGTGGCGACGAGTTTGCCGCCTGCCTCACCGACGCCGATACCGACTACGCGGCGACTGTCGCCCGGAGGATCGGAGCGCTGCTCGAGGAGCCGTTCCGGCTCGGCAGCATCAAGGCGCGGATCAGCGCAAGCATCGGGATCGCAGTCGTTCCGAAGGATGCGACAAATGCTCATGATCTGCTGCGCTGCGCGGATCTCGCCATGTACCGCGCCAAGCTCGAGCGGAAGGCATTTGCCATCTACCAGGAGGAGCTGGACGGCCACGCCAATCGCTTCGGGCTGGTGGAGGAGCTGCGCGAGGCAATCGAGCGCCGGGAGCTCGAGCTGCACTATCAGCCGCAGGTCTCCCTGACCAGCGGCGAGGTGATCGCTGTCGAGGCGCTGGTCCGCTGGCTCCACCCGCGCCTGGGCTACGTGCCCCCGCTCGAGTTCCTGCCGCTTGCCGAGGACGCCGACCTGATGGATCCCCTGACCCTACTGGTGCTCGACCAGGGACTCGCACAATGCGCCGCCTGGCGTGCCCAGGACCGCGGGGTCACCGTCGCGATCAACATCTCCACCACGAACCTCCTCAACCCACGATTCCCGCGCGAGGTCGCGAAGCTGCTCGAGCAACACGGCCTCGGCCCCGAGTGGCTGGTGCTCGAGATCACGGAGACGACCGCGATGGAGGAGATCGACCAGTGCAAGAAGGCGATTCAAGATCTGCGCAACCTCGGCGTCAGCGTCAGCGTCGATGACTTCGGGGCGGGGTTCACCTCGCTGTCCTACCTGAGCAGCCTCGCGGTCAATGAGCTCAAGCTGGACCGCAGCCTGATCAACGGGCTGTCCGCCGCCGAGAGCCCTCGATGCACCGCGCTGATCCGCTCCACGATCAGCCTCGCCCACGCGTTGGGCCTGCGCGTGGTCGCCGAGGGCGTCGAGGACCAGCTCTCGCTGGACCTGCTGACGAGCTTCGGCTGCGACGTGGTTCAGGGATACTTGATCAGCAAGCCGAAGCGCGTCAGCGAGCTTTTGCTCGAACGCGGGTCCGATCTGCGCGCGAAGGGCTCGGTGGCCACGCAGCCGGCAGGTTCCGACCGTCTGTCGCCTGCGGACGATCCCGCGCGGTCCGACCACGGGGGCCAGTGGGGCTACGCGCCGCTGCCCTCCAGCGGCAATCCCTGACGTTACCCGGGCGGCTCGTCGGCTGGTCGCTTCACGATCACGTTGGCGCCGTTGATTCGGGCTCAGCCGCGGCGGCGGGCTGCTGTGTCGGGATCCGCCCGCTGAAAAACAGCGCCACCAACGCGAACAGCGCCAGCACCGCCAGCGCCGTACGCAGCCCATCGATCCGCGCGCTGGCGTTCACCGCCACGATCGCGTCGGCCGTCTTCGGGGGCACATGGGCGTCGCTGAGCGCGGTCTTGAGTTGTGCGTCGGACAGGAACGGGGCGCCACCCGCCAGCTTGGTTGTGGCCTGCGCCTTGACGCTGCTGGGCACGTCGGGGTTGTTCTCGATGCCGTTCAGGAACGACGTCGTCAGAGCAGCGATGATGATCGCGCCGGTCAGCGCCGTGCCGATCGACATACCGAGGTTTGTGATCGTGTTCTGCAGGCCGCCGACCTCGCCGCTCTGCTCATCCGGTACGGACGACACGGTGATGCTCCCGAGTTGCGAAGCGAGCGCGCCGACACCGAGGCCCGCGAGCAGCATCGGCCACGTGGTGATCTCGGGTCCCGCCCCGTCTTGGAGCAGTGCCACCATCACGACGAGACCGGTGAACAGTGCGATGAACCCGATCCGGACCACCCGGCGCGGCGATGCGTGCGGGAACAGCTTCGGAACGCCCGCCGCGGCCAGGATCAGCGTGACCGACAGCGGCAGGAGGCGCACTCCCGTGGCGATCGCGGAGAGCCCCAGCGCGACCGACAGGAACAGCGGCACGGCGAAGAACATCCCACCCTGAAGGAAGAACTGGAAGAAGAACGAGGTCAGCCCGCCGCGCAGCACCGGTACACGCAGGATCGCCGGATCGATCAGCGGCTCGCGGCCCTGGGCGAGCCGCCGGTTCTCCCACTGCAGAAACAGCCAGCTCACGATCCCGCCGCTGAGCAACAGCCAGATCGTCGGCGACAGGCCGATCCACTCGGGCGCTCCCGGCTTTGGCTTGACGAAACCCCACGTTCCCGAGCGCAGAATCGCGAACACGATCAGGGCGAGGCCGAGCGCGGACAGCGCGGTCCCGACCAGATCCAGCCGCAGGCCCCTGTCGCGCTCCCCCTCAGCCATCCGGCGCGCAAGCACCAGCAGCACCAGAACGATCAGGACCTCGCCTGCGAACACCCACCGCCACGACAGATAGGTCGTGAACAGACCCCCCACGATCGGACCGACCGCGACCGCGATCGCGCCCGCGGACGCGACCAGCCCATACGCGCGCGGCCGCTCATCGCGACTGAAGTTCGATGCGACCAGCGCCACGATCGCCGGCAGGATCAGGGCCGCGCCGATCCCCTCCAGGCCCGACCATCCAACCAGCAGCACGCCCAGACTTTGCGAGATCGCCGTAATGAACGACCCGCAACCGTAGATCACGCACCCGATCGAAAAAGCACGCTTGCGACCGAGGATCTGACCGAGCTTCCCACCCGTGATCATCAACGAAGCCATCACCAACGTGTACAACGTGATCGCCGTCTGAATCCCGGTGATCGTCGTCCCCTCGTCCTTGGCGACCGTCGCCATCGACACATTCATCACAGAACTGTCGAGCACCATCAGGAACTGGCCGGCGCACAGCGTCACGAGGACAGCCCCGGCAGCACTCGCAGCTGCCGCTCTCGTCGTCGTCGTCACGCCATCGTCCTCTCGCCGGCGTCGAACATCTGCATTCGTGGTGCTCAGCCGCGGGCGAGTGCCGGGGCGTTGACCGCCGGGATCACCCGCTCGCCGAACGCCGACATCGTCTGCGCCTGCGCGTCGTGCTGGAGGTAGAGCCCGAAATGCCCGACGCCGAGCTCCGCGAGCTCCTTGAGCCGCGCGACCTGTGTCTCGGGCGGCCCGATCAGGCAGAAGCGCTCGACGATCTCGTCGGGCACGAACTCCGTGTGCGTGTTGCCGGCGCGGCCGTGCTCGTTGTAGTCGTAGCCCTGCCGGCCGGCGATGTAGTCGGTGAGGGCCTTCGGGACCGCCGCGCCTTCGCCGCCGTAGCGGCTGACGATGTCGGCGACGTGATTGCCGACCATGCCGCCGAACCACCGGCATTGGTCGAGCGCATGCGCCCGACCCGCATCGGTGCCGTCGGTCACGTAAGCGGGCGCGGCGACGCACATCGTCAGCGCCTCGGGGTCCCGCCCGGCCGCCCGGCGGCCTCGCGCACCGTCTGGATGCTCCACGCCGCGATCTCGGGGTCGGCCAGCTGGAGGATGAACCCGTCGCCGACCTCGCCCGCGAGCCTCAGCGCGTTCGGGCCGTAGGCGGCGACCCAGATCGGCAGCCGGCTGTCGGGGTTCCACGGGAACCGCAGCGTCGTGCCCTTGTATTCCGACCGCGCCGCCGTTGGCGAGCGCGCGGATCACCTCGATGCACTCGCGCAGCTCGGCGAGCTTGACCGGCTTGCCGTTGATCGCCCGGACCGCGGAGTCGCCGCGCCCGATGCCGCAGATCGTCCGGTTGCCGTACATCTCGTTCAGCGTCGCGAACAGCGAGGCGGTCACGGTCCAGTCGCGCGTCGCGGGATTGGTCACCATCGGTCCGACGATCAGCTTGTGAGTGCAGTCGAGGATCCGGCTGTAGATCACGAACGGCTCCTCCCACAGCAGGTGGGAGTCGAACGTCCACGCGTGTGATGAAGCCGTACGTCTCCGCTTGGCGCGCGAGCTCGATAACGCGCGCGGCCGGCGGGTTCGTCTGCAGCACGACACCGAAGTTCATGGCCCCGCGGCTCCTGCATTCGAGCTCGCCCGCCCTCGCGAGCACCTGGTCGACCGTTCGCCCGTACGCCTCGATCGCGACGCGCAATGCGCTCTCCGGCGAGTCCTCGATCGCGGCATGCGAGATCGGCGGGTCCGACTGCGCGAAGATCATCGCCGTCGGGACCACCCGCCCGATCTCGGTCGCGTCGTGGAGCGGCCCGCTCGGAACCGGCTCGCCGTCTCCTCCGCCGAGCTCCGCGATCGACGCCCGCGCGGCGCCGACGAGCACCGGATGAAACGGGGTCGGCTCGGCGCTGAAGACCCTCCGTGCGTCGAGCGTGCACCCGAACTCATCCGCCGCCGTCGGCGCAGATCTCGAGCCGCCTGGGCGAGCATCGCCGCCAGCGCGCCCGCATCGAGGTGGCGCTGGTCCAGCTGCATCTCGGTCGTCGCCGGCGACGGCGGTGATCACGCCGGGCGTGGATTGCATGCGGCCGACGGTCGCGACGCCGCTGATGCTCGATCGCGCTCTTCGCGGATCGCGAGCGCGGCGCGGGCAGCGGCCGCGAGCGAGTCCCGCCGCAGGCGCATCGGCGTCGAGCCGGCGTGGGCCGCCTGGCCGGTGAACGTGATCAGATGGCGCTCGACGCCGAACGTCCCGCTGACCGCTGCCGCCGGACGGCCGGTGTCGAGCAGCACCGGTCCCTGCTCGATGTGCAGCTCGAGATACGCCGAGCGCCCCGTCCAACCGGTCACGCGCCGCGGCGCCTGCTCGAGGTCGACGCCGCACGAGGCGAGCGCATCGGCGAGCGTGACCCCGTCGGCATCCTTGAGCTCGGCGATGTCGCTCGGGACCAGCGTGCCTGCACATGCCGAGGATCCGAGCAGGCTGCGGGTGAAACGGGCCCCCTCCTCGTCCGCCCAGTCGACGAACCGCACACCGATCGGAGGCTTCGCAGCACTGTGGGCGAGTTGTCGCACCGTCTCGAGCGCCGTGATCAGACCGAGCGCGCCGTCGAGCCAGCCGCCGTTCGGGACGGCGTCGATGTGCGAGCCGACGATCAGGAACGAGTCGCTGTCGCCCTCGATCGAGGCCCAGATGTTGCCGGCCGGGTCCTGGTCGGCCTCGAGCCCCGCCTCTGCGAGCTTCGCCGCGCAGCCACGCGCGTGCCTCGAGCCACTGCGGCGTCCACGCGAGCCGCTTGGCGCCCGCGAAGCGCCCGCCGCTTGCGGCCGCTAGCTCGTCGAGATCGGCGATTACCGCCCGCGGATCAAGCCGCAACGCGCTCACGGCTGGGCGGCGTCAGGGAGCGCGGCACGAAGCGGCCGTGGCCCGGCTCGGTCTTGATCTCGCCACCGTCGTAGACGAGCGTGCCGCGGAGAACGTGTGGCGGACGCTCGCGCTCGCGGTCTCGCCCTCGTACAGGTCGTAGTCGACGTTCATGAACGAGTTCGCCTTGGCGTACGCGCGTGGCGCAGCCGGATCGAGCACGACGACGTCGGCGTCCTTCCCGGGCGCGAGCGACCCCTTGTCGTGCAGCCCGAAGCGCCGCGCGACGGTCGTGCTCGTGAGGTCGACCAGCTGCGAGCGCGTGATCCGGCCCGGGACGACGCCCTCATCCCACAGCTTCGCGAGCCGGTGCTGGATCAGCGCGAGACCATTGGGCACGAGGCTGAAGTCGTTCAAGCCCCGCCGATTTCTGCTGGTCGTTGAACGGGCAGTGGTCGGTGGAGATGCTCTCGAGCACTCCGCGGCGGAGGTAGCCCCACAGGAGCTCCTGGTTCGCCGCGTCCCGCAGCGGCGGCGAGCAGATGTAGCGGCATCCCTCGACGCCGGGCCGCCGGAGATCGTCGATCGAGTTGATCAGGTACTGCACGCACGTCTCGCCGGTCACCGGAGCACCGCGCTGCTTGGCGAGCTCGATCTCGGCCGCGGCCGAGCCGCACGTCACGTGCACGACGAAAAGCGGCGCGCCGATGTATTCGGCGATCCTCGCGGCGCGCCCGGTGGCCTCCGCCTCGACGAACTCCGGCCGTGTGAGCGCGTGGTTGATCGCCGACGTCTCGCCGCGCGCGAGCGCCCGCTTGACCAGCAGGTCGACCACGTCGCCGTTTTCGGCATGCACCATCGTCAGCGCGTCGAGGTCCCGCGCTCGCTCCATGCAGGCGGTGAGCTCGTCGTCGGTCACCATCAACGCGCCCTTGTAGGCCATGAACAGCTTGAACGAGCAGATCCCGGCCTCCGACATCGCCGTCATGTCGTCGAGGACCGGCTCCGACGCGTTCGTGATCGCCATGTGGAAGCCGTAGTCGACGTGAGCCGCGCCGTCAGCGCGCCCGCGCCACTCCGCGAGCGTCGACTGGAGGTCGTCCGGCTGCTGCTGGATCGCGAAGTCGACGAGGCAGGTCACGCCCCCCGCCGCCGCTGCCTGCGTCCCCGTGTCGTAGTCGTCGGCGGACCGGGTGCCCATGAACGGCATCGCCAGGTGCGTGTGGTTGTCGATCAGCCCAGGCAGGACGAAGCACCCGGAGGCGTCGATGACGGCGGCTCCGTCGGGCCGATCGACCCGGCCGACCGCGGCGATCCTCTCCCCCTCGATCAGGATGTCGCCGTCGAACTCGCCATCGGCGGTGAGCACCGTTCCATCTGCGATCACGGTCGCGTTGGTCATGACGTGGGGATCTCCATGTGCTCCGAAAGGGTGGTCAGGACCTTGCGGAGCCGACCGACGAGCTCGTCGAGGATCGGCGCATCGCAGATCAGCGGCGGCGCGATCTGCACGACCGTGTCGCCGCGGTCGTCGCCGCGCGCGATCAGCTGAGCCTCGATCAGCGCGGCGGGCAGGCAGCGGCGCAGCAGCTCTTCTCGCTGCGCTTCGCCGAAACGGCTCTCGGGACCGTCAGGCACCAGCTCGACCGCCCAGAAGTACCCGCTGCCGCGCACGTCGCCGACGATCGGGAGGGCCTTCAGCTGCTCGAGCGATGCCGCCAGGTGGGCCTCGTGACGGCGGACGTTGTCGATCACCTGCTCGCGCTCGAAGATCTCCAGGTTCCTGAGTGCGATCGCCGCCGACACCGGATGACCGGCGAACGTGATCCCGTGCAGCAGCGTGCGCTTCGCCTCGTACAGCGGAGCCGCGACCCGGTCGGCGACCAGCACCGCGCCCATCGCCGCGTACGCCGACGTGAGCCCTTTCGCAGTCGTGATCAGGTCCGGCACGGCGCCGAACCTTGTGACTCCGAACCACTCGCCGAGCCGGCCGAAGCCGGTGATCACCTCGTCGGCCACCAGCAGGATCCCGTGGCGGTCGCAGAGCTCGCGCAAGCCGGGCCAGTACCCGTCCGGCGGCTGCAGGCAGCCGCCCGCGTTCTGAACCGGTTCCGCGATCAGCATCGCGATCGTGTCGGGCCCCTCCCGCTCGATCACGTGCTCGATCTCCTCGAGCAGCACCGCCGTCAGCTCGGCGCCCTTCTCGGGGCGGCGGAACTCGTTCGTGTTCGCGACGTGAAACGTCGGGACGGCCGGCGGCCCGAAGGGCTCCTTGAACCCGGGGACGCCGGTGAACGACAGCGCGCCCAGCGTCACCCCGTGGTACGCGCGATCACGCGCGATCGCCTTGCACCTCTGCGGCTCGCCGTTGGCGATGTGGAACTGACGGACGATCTTCCATGCGGCCTCCACCGACTCCGAGCCGCCGCTCGTGAAGTACACGTGGTTCAACGGCCCTGGCGCGAGCTCGGCCAGCCGCTCGGCGAGCGCAATCGACGCCGGATGCGCGGTGCCCCAATTGGTGGCGAACGGCAGCCGGACCAGCTGATCGCTCGCCACCTCCGCCATCTCCTCCCCGAAGCCGTAGCCGAGCTGGGCGCAGAACAGCGTCGAGAGCCCGTCGAGGTGCCGCCGCCCCTCGCTGTCGACCAGGAACACGCCGTCGCCCCGTTCGAACACGAGCAGCTCCGCCTCGCCGTCGTGGAGGCTGCCGTTGCGCGCGAAGTGAAACAGGAGGTGGTCTGCCTGCGTGCCGGTCGCGCTCATCTCGGCTGAACCATATGCCAGTCCGCCGCCGGCGGCTAGCTTCGATCGCTTCTCCCAGTCCTGGCACGATCACCCGGTCGCTGGCCGCGCTGAGGCGCTCCAGCGCATCGAAAACCGGCTCGTAGATGCCGGGCAGCGAGTAGCCGTCGTAGTGGATCGGCACCAGTCGCTGCGCGCCCACGAGCTCGGCGGCAAGCGCAGCCTGCTCGGGATCGAGCGCGCCGGGCAGCGGGCTCGGCGGCCGGCGGTGCGGGAACGTGAGGCGTGCGCCGTTGATCGGCGCGAGCACGACGTCGGGCGCGCCGGCCCAAGGCTCAGGGCCCTAGACGCCGATCAGGGCGCCGACCGTCGCGGTCCGGTCAACGGGCAGGTGGAAGCTGTCGATCGGGCTCGCGGCATTCCGGGCCATGCCGACGAATAGGAACTTCCGCCAGCGGGCCATGTCGTGCTTGGTGGTCGGCGTGATCGTGATCCGCGAGATGAAGTACGAAGCG
This sequence comes from uncultured Solirubrobacterales bacterium, assembly GCA_963826895.1. Classification (GTDB taxonomy): domain Bacteria; phylum Actinomycetota; class Thermoleophilia; order Solirubrobacterales; family Solirubrobacteraceae; genus Palsa-465. Next base: position 84,274 of record CAWGYJ010000003.1, on the reverse strand, counting down.
TGCTCGAGGTCCAGGTTGCGGTCGAGCATGCCGCGCTTGCGCGCGAGCACGAGCGCTCCCGGGATATCTGTCCGGTCGTGGTAGCCGGCGCGCAGCGTGATGTGCCGGATCTTGAACAGCCCGCTTCCGAGCGTCTCGGCGAGCAGCTGGTCGGGCTTGTCCACGTGCGGGACGCCGACGGGTTCGATCGACACGATCACGACCTTCTCGTGGAACACGTTGTGCCGCTCGACGTGGGCCTTGAGCGCGAGCGGCGTCGTGTCCTTGCTCGGGCTCAGGTAGACCGCGACGCTCTTGGCCCGGTAGATCGGGGGGTCGCTCATCCGCACCTTGTAGAGGAATTCGTCAAGCGGGCCCTCCTCGCCGGTGCGGTTGCGCGTGACGATCTCCTGCCCGCGCCGCCAGGTGATCATCAGCACCGCGGTAAGCAGGCCGATGGACAGCGGGATCCAGGCGCCGTGGCTGACCTTGCTCACGTTCGAGGCAAAGAACGACAGCTCCACGGTCAGGAACACGGCCCCGATCAGCGCGACCTTCCACTTCGCCATCTGCCACATCCCGCGGGCGACGGCCAGGAACAGGATCGTGTCGAGCGCGAACGTCCCGGTGACCGCGACGCCGTAGATGTCGGCCAGCGCGCCGGAGCGCTGGAACACGAGCACGAGCGCGATCACCCCCACCGCCAGGGTCCAGCTGATCACCGGCACGTAGACCTGCCCTTCGGTGTCCGATGTGTGGGCGATCTTGATACGCGGCAGGAAGCCGAGCTGCACGGCCTGCCGGGCGATCGAGAACGAGCCGGTGATCGCCGCCTGCGAGGCGATGATCGTGGCGATCGTCGCCAGGAACACCATCGGGATCCTCAGCGGCTCGGGCACCAGCAGGTAGAACGGGTTCCGGACATCGGCGGGATGCGCGAGGATCAACGCGCTCTGTCCGAGGTAGCAGAGCAGCACGGCGGGGAACACGACCCCGAACCACGTCATGCGGATCGCGCGCGCGCCGAAGTGCCCCCGGTCGGCATACAACGCCTCGGCGCCGGTCACCGCCAGCACGACGCCTCCCAGCGTCAGGAACCCCGCTATCCGGTGATCGATCAGGAACCGCGCCGCCCAAGTTGGAGATAGCGCCTGCAGCACGGCCGGATGTGCGACGACCTGACGCGCGCCGAGGATCGCGATCGTCGTGAACCACACCAGGATCAGCGGACCGAACAGCCAGCCGACCGCCCCCGTGCCGCGACGCTGGATCGCGAACAGCGCGACGAGGATGGCGAGCGATATCGGCACCACCAGGTGCGCGAGACCCGGCGAGTCGACCTTCAGGCCCTCGACTGCTGAGGTGACCGAGATCGCCGGGGTGATCATGCCGTCGCCGAAGAACAGGCCGGCACCGAAGATCCCGAGCGTGATCAGCAGCGTCGTGCGGCCGATTCGGCGGCGCTTGATCAGCGCCGCGAGTGCCATCCCACCGCCGTCGCCCCGGTTGTGCGCGCGCATCAGGAAGCCCGCGTACTTGACCGACACGACGATCGTCAGCGCCCAGAAGATCAGCGAGGCGATGCCATAGACGCCCGCCGCGGTCGCGTGCGCCGCGTCGGCGTGCTGGGAGAAGATCACCTGCTCGGTGTAGAGCGGGCTCGTTCCGATGTCCCCGTACACGACCCCGAGGGCGCCGAGCGCGAGCACCGTCCGGCCCGCGTGCGCGACGACGTCGCGCTCGTCGTCGATCTCGGCCGCCGGCGGTCGTTTGGTGATCTGTGGCGACGGCGCGGTCGCGACCGGCCAGTAGCTCAGCTTGTGGGCTGCCTCGTTGAACGTGTGCCGCACGCGGCTCGGCGCACCGTTGCCGTTGCCGTTGCCGTTGCCGTTCCCATTCCCGTTCCCATTCCCGTTCCCGTTGCCGTTGCCGGACGCCTTGGCATGCGTATCGAGCTTGTGCGCCGCTTCGTGAACGCTGCGCTCGCGGGGCGAATCCACGGGCCGGTACCGCTACGCGACCTGTTCGGAGACCAGCGCGGGACGCAGTCCCAGCAGGCGCAGGTCGGTCATCAGGTCGGTGACCTCCTCGTACACGCCGTCTTCTGACTCCGACTGGAGCCTGACGCGCAGCAGGAGCGCCCGTGGCCCCGAGCCGTTCAGCCGGCTCCGGGTCAGGAGCGCGCGCCCCGAGCCGAGCCGGCCGTTGATCCACGCCCGGAGCTCGGGCGTCAACGACGCCGGCCGCTCGAGGCGAATCACGACTTCGGACATCTGGACAAAGGCTGCCCGGCGCCGCCACGCCGCTCCATAGGTGAAAGTGCCCATCTTGCGCCGGCCGCTGACGCGTGCGTCAGAGCCGGATCAGCGCCCGCGTCAGGGCCCCGTCAGGGTTCGATCAGACCCCGCCGGATCGCGTAGCGCGTCAGCTCGGCGCCGTTGCGCATCCCGAGCTTGCCGAGGATGTTCGCGCGGTGGTGGTCGACCGTCTTGCGGCTGATCACGAGCTCCTGCGCGATCTCGTCGCTGCTCATCCCCTCGGCGATCAGCTTGACCACCTGCAGCTCCCGCGGGGTCAACGGGTCCTCCGGCGTGGCCTCTCCACGCCGGGCCTGCTCGAGGTACTCGCGGATCAGCGCCGTCACCGCCGTCGGGTACAGGAACGGCTCACCGCGCATCGCCGCCCGGCACGCGTCGATCAGATCGCGGTTGGCGGCCGATTTGAGGACGTATCCGGAGGCGCCGGCCTTGAGCGCCTCGAAGAAGTACTGCTCGTTGTCGTGGACGGACAGGATCAGCACGCGCAGGTCGCTGCGCCGCCGGCGGAGCTCGGCCGTCGCCTGGAGCCCGGTCAGCTTCGGCATCGAGACGTCGAGGATCGCAAGATCGACCGCTTCGGACAGCGTCTTCTCCACTGCCTCCATCCCATCCTGCGCCTCCGCGACCACCTCGATGTCCGGCTCCGCCTCGAGCACCGCCCGCAGACCGCTGCGCACAACGGCGTGGTCGTCGGCCAGCAGCACCCTCGTCTTCAGCGGCGTCGGCACGTCGCCTATACCGGGACCCGCAGCACGATCTCGGTGCCGCGGCGCGCAGCGTGTCCGACCTCTAGCTGCGCGTCGATCACCATCGCCCGGTCGCGCATCGCGCGCAGCCCGCGCTCGGAGACGGCGGCCGGCAGCCCGCGGCCGTTGTCACGGACGACCAGCACCACCTGTCCCTGCTCGCGCTTGCAGCCGACGAATGCCTCGCTCGCGCCCGCATGACGCAGGACGTTGGTGAGCGCCTCCTGGGCGACGCGGTAGATCACGAGCTCGACCTCCGGCGAGAGCTCCGGCAGGTCCCAGTCCAGATCTCGCAGGACTCGCAGCCCCTGCTGGCGGTCGATCCGCGAGCACAGCGCGATCAGCGCGTTGACAAGCCCGAGGTCGTCGAGCGCCTCGGGTCGCAGCTCTCGCCCGATCCGCCGCACGTCCTCGAGGCTGCGAAGCGCGGTCTGCGTGATGTCGGTGAGCGCCTGAGACTGGGACTCAGGCTCCGCGACTGCCCGCTCGGCTCGGAGCGCGATCGCGGTCAGCGTCTGCCCGACCTCGTCGTGGAGCTCGCGCGCGATCCGGATCCGCTCGCGCTCCTGTGCGGCGAGCACCTGCCTTCCGCTCTCGCGCCGCTCCCCCTCGAGCCGGTCGAGCATCGAGTTGAGCGCGCCGGCGAGCGCCTCGACCTCCTCCCCCGCGCCTTCGAAGCGTTCCGCCCGGCGCCCGGGCTCGGCCGGATCGACCGCGCCCATCGTCGTCGCCAGGCGCCGCAGCGGCGCGAACGACCGGCGCAGCAGAAACAGATCGAGGGCCAGCATCAGCACGAGGCCGATCGACAGCACGACCAGCTCGCTCGGCGTGGCGACGCGGTGGACGGTCACCGGCGTCCACGCGAGCACGACAAACGCGATCACGAACACGGCCACGTTCGCGACGAACACACGCCACTGCAACGAGACGCTGTCCCAGCTCCTGCGGACACGCGGCCGCGCCGGCGCGCGCGCCGGCGCCGTACCGTCGACCGGAGATGCCAGTTCCGTGGGGGACGAGCTCATCGCCACCTGCGGGACATTACGACTCCCCCATTCTCCACCAAAACGGTTGGGCTAGACTCGGCTTCTCGGGCCCGTCGGACGAGCGGACCCCTCCACCCCCTTGCGAAGGAGAAACGGATGGCACTTTCCCTTGGCGCTGAGGCGCCGGACTTTGAGGCTGAGACGACTGAGGGTCCGATCAGCTTTCACGATTGGCTGGGTGATTCGTGGGCGGTGCTGTTCTCACACCCGAAGGACTTCACCCCGGTGTGCACGACCGAGCTGGGTTACATGGCCTCGATCAAGCCGGAGTTCGACCGTCGCGGCGTGAAGATCATCGGCCTGTCGGTCGATCCGAGCGATCGCCACGCGGATTGGGCGAAGGACATCGAGGAGACGCAGGGCACCGCCCCGAACTATCCGATCATCGCCGACAGCGATTTCAACGTCGCGAAGCTGTACGGGATGCTCCCCGCCGACGTCGAGGGCGACCCGCTCGCACGCACCCCGGCCGATAACCAGACGGTCCGCAACGTGTTCGTGATCGGCCCGGACAAGAAGATCAAGCTGATCCTCGTGTACCCGATGACGACCGGCCGGAACTTCGACGAGGTGCTCCGGGTGATCGACTCGCTGCAGCTGACCGCGAATCACAAGGTCGCGACTCCGGCGCAGTGGAACAAGGGCGATGATGTGATCATCGCCGGGTCGGTCAACGACGAGCAGGCACGCGAGCTCTTCGGCGAGTGGGAATCCCCCAAGCCGTACATCCGGATCGTCCCGGACCCGACCGCCGCCTGACCCGAACGCGCGAGCGGATGCTCTAGATCGCTTCGAGCGCGGCGTTCAACGCCGCGCTCGGGCGCATCGCGCCCGCAACCTCGCCCGGGTCCGGGCGGTAGTACCCGCCGATGTCGACGGGCTCGCCCTGGACGCCGGCGAGCTCTGAGACGATCTTCTCCTCGTCGCCCGCGAGGCGCTCGGCGAGCGGCGCGAACTTCGCCGCCAGCTCGGCGTCGTCGTCCTGAGCGGCGAGCTCCTGCGCCCAGTACAGGGCCAGGTAGAAGTGGCTGCCACGGTTGTCGAGCTCGCCGACCCTGCGGGATGGCGAGCGGCCGTTCTCGAGCACTTTGCCGGTGGCCCGGTCGAGCGCGTCCGCGAGCAGCTTCGCGCGCTGGTTGCCGGTCTTCTCCGCCAGCATCTCGAGCGACACCGCCAGCGCCAGGAACTCGCCGAGCGAGTCCCAGCGCAGATGGTTCTCGGCCAGGAACTGCTGCACGTGCTTGGGCGCCGAGCCGCCCGCGCCGGTCTCGAACAGGCCGCCGCCGTTCATCAGCGGCACGATCGAGAGCATCTTCGCGCTCGTCCCGAGCTCGAGGATCGGGAACAGATCGGTCAGGTAGTCGCGGAGCACGTTGCCGGTGACCGAGATCGTGTCCTCGCCGCGCCGGGCGCGATCCAGCGTGAAGCGGGTGGCGTCGGCGACGTCGCGGATCTCGATCTGGAGGCCATCGACGTCGAGCCGCTCGAGCGCGGCGCGCACCTTCAGCAGCAGCTGCGCGTCGTGCGGCCGCGTCTCGTCGAGCCAGAACACGGTCGGCGCGCCGGTCGCCCGAGCGCGCCGGACCGCGAGCTCGACCCAGTCCTGGATCGCGGCGTCCTTGCACTGGCACATGCGCCAGATGTCGCCCGCGGCCACCTCGTGTTCGAGCAGGGTCGCCCCCGCGTCGTCGACCACGCGGACCGTCCCCGGCGCCGAGATCTCGAACGTCTTGTCGTGCGAGCCGTACTCCTCGGCCTTCTGGGCCATCAGGCCGACGTTCGGAGTGGTGCCCATCGTCGCGGGGTCGAACGCACCGTGCTCGCGGCAGTGATCGACCGTCTCCGCGTACAGCGGCGCGTACGAGTGGTCGGGGATCACGAACTTCGTGTCCTGCTGCTCGCCGTCGCGGTTCCACATCTGGCCCGACGCGCGGATCGCCGCCGGCATCGAGGCGTCGATGATCACGTCGGACGGGACGTGCAGGTTCGTGATCCCGCGGTCGGAGTCGACCATCGCGAGCGCCGGGCCGTCCGGATATGGGATCTCGGTCCCCGGCGGCAGCGCCCCGAGCCCGTCGTTGGGATTCCAGCCCGGGACGGTCAGATCCGGGAAGAACGCGCGGACCACGTTCCCGAAGATGATCGGGTCCGAGACCTTCATCATCGTCGCCTTCAGGTGCACGGAGAACAGCACGCCGCGGGCTTCCGCGTCGGCGATCTGCTCGCGGACGAAGTCCATCAGCGCTTCGCGGCGCATCACCGCTGCGTCGATCACCTCACCGGCGATCAGCGCGAGCGGCTCGCGGAGCTCCGTGATGGTGCCGTCCTGCGCGACGTGCTCGATCCTCACCGACCCGTCGCGCTCGACTGTCACCGAGCGCTCGGTCGAGCGGAAATCGCCGTCGCTCATCGTCGATACGTGCGAGCGCGAATCGCTCGACCACTCGCCCATCGAATGCGGATGCGCGCGCGCATACGCCTTCACCGCCGCGGGCGCACGGCGGTCCGAGTTCCCCTCGCGCAGCACCGGGTTCACGGCGCTGCCCTTCACTCGGTCGTAGCGCCTGCGCGTCTCGCGCTGATCGTCGTCGCCGGGCTCGTCCGGGTAGTCGGGGATTTCATTGCCGTGCCCCTGGAGCTCCTTGATCGCCGCCTTCAGCTGAGGCACCGAGGCGCTGACGTTCGGCAGCTTGATGATGTTCGCCTCGGGCGTCTCCGCGAGCCGCGCGAGCTCCGAGAGCGCGTCGCCGACCCGCTGCTCCTCGGTCAGCGCGTCGGGAAACTGGGCAAGGATCCGTCCGGCCAGTGAGATGTCGCGCAGTTCGAGCTCGACGTCGGCGGCGCCCGCAAAGGCGCGCACGATCGGCAGCAGCGACTGGGTGGCGAGCGCCGGCGCCTCGTCGGTCTGCGTGTAGACGATCCTCATCGCGGAGCGCCCACCCTAGTACACGGCACGCGCTTCAGGATCGTCGCCGGAGCTCAGCTCGGCTCGTCAGGCGGATCGGGATGCTCGCCCCGCAGCCGCGCCGCGATGTCCTGCAGCACGTCCGCGGCTCGGTCGGCGACCCGCCGCTCGCGAGCCTCGCCATGGGTTTCGGCGGCGGTCTCGTCGCGAGCCTCGGAGGCGCGCCCGAACAGCTCGTCACGGGCGTCGGACAGGATCTTCATGAAGCTGTCATCGGTCGACACGTAGCCGAGGTCCTCGTCGCTCGCGCGAGGCCGGCTCTGCGCATCGGCCCTGGCCGCCGCCGTCGCCTCGCGCGCGGCGCGCCGAGCGCGCTCCCGCGCCAGGTTCGCCTCGCGCAGCTGGCGCTCGAGGTCCGCGAGCCGCGCTTCGACGTCGGGGTCGGCGCTCTGGCCGGAGCCGCGCGCGCCGCCGACGCGCGCGCCGCCGCCGGCCTGACGCAGGCGGCGGACCTCCGCGTACGCCTCCTGCACCTCCTCGAACCGCCCCTCCGACTCCGCGGAGCCGCCGTTGTGGTCCGGGTGGTGGAGCTGCACGAGCCGCCGGTAGGCGGCGCGCAGCTCAGCGTCCGGCGCGTCCGGCGCAACGCCGAGCACGGCATACGGATCGCGTGAGGCTGCCACCGGTGCTCAAGCGTAGATCAGACGGCTGCTGCCCGGCCCGCCACGGATTGGACCGGCGGCGGCGTTGCTGCCGCCACCGGTCCTGGCCGCCCTAGTCTCAAATATGGGGGTGCCGGCGGGCGGGCGCGCCAGGCGAGGCTTGCCCACTCGGGGAACGCGCCAGCACGCCCCATGTAAGCGTCGGCGGTGACGGCGCTGCGCACAAATGCTGCGCAGGAAACTCAACGCTTTGGCCACCCAAGGCTGCAGCAAACGCTGCGAAAGCGCCCCGGACACGGCGAAGGGGCGGCGCCGAGACGACGCCGCCCCTTCCACCATCGGATTTCTAGAACTGGTTGTTGTCGCCTCTGCAGGCGTTCTGGTACCGGTCGCTCTGGAGATCCGGGAACGGGGTGCCGATGCTGCCGTACTGCGCATCGCCGCCGAAGTCGTCACCACCATTGGTGACATCCCCGAACTCCCAGACGCATCCACCGCTGTGGCTCTCGAGCGTCCAGAACGGGTAGAACCCGCCCGGCGCGTTCGGAGGCGGCACCGCGCAGCCGGTCGGCGTGCTCGTCGAGCACGTCGTCGGCTCCGAGAACGTGATGTCGGTCTGGAACTGGAACCGGTTGTACTCCTGACCTCCGGAGTACGTTGGTGCCGAGATCTGGAACGACCCTGGCGTGCGGCCCGGGTACGGGCTGGTCGGCCACTCGGTCCAGTACGGCGAGCCATCGAAGTCGAGGTCGCCGTTCTGGTACAGGTTGTCCGTGCAACCGGTCATCGTGTCCGGGAACTTCGCGGCGAGCCCGTTATGTGTGTCCCCCTGCGGGAAGCAGAAGGCGTCACTGGCCTCCGGATCATTCGGTCCGTCCGCATCCTCCGGGGTGTCCTCATACGGCCCGCTACATGTCGTGTAGGTCTGGTCGCTGAAATTCGAGAACAGCTGGAGCGTCTCCTCGCCGCCCAGCGACGTGCAAGGCTCCCAGTGGCCCGTCTCGAACGACGAGCTGACCACTTCGGTGCCCGCGCCCCACGGCGCCACGTTGCCGGGCTTGGCCGTGTTGTACTCGGGCTCGAAGTTGAACGGCGTGCCGTCGCAGTTGACGATGCTCGTGTTCATGAACCCGTTCGCTGCGGAGGCCTGCATCCAGCCGGTCTGGCCGGTCGACAGGTCCGTGACCACGGCTTCGAACGCACGGCCGCCACCTGGGGCCGGCGCGTCGTACATGTGCACGTGAATCCGGTCGCCCGGGTTCATCAGCAGCGACTCCGAGTTCGGCTCACTGGTCTGTAGGTCCTGGTCCTGCGGGCTCGGCGGGCCCTCCGGCACGCCGTTGCGCTGGATGAACGCGAAGTTCACCGGCTCCTCGCAGTCCGTGTTGATCTGACCGCCCGCGGTCCCCTCGAAGCTGTCGATCGTCAGCGCCGCGCCCCAGTGCTTGTTGTCGAAGCTCGGCGCGTCGACCCACGGGCCGAAGCCCGGCGGGTAGAACTGCAGCTCCATGAAGGCGCTGCCGCCTCCCGGGTTGTTGCCGTGCGGCGCGTTCGAGTCGCTCTCCGGCGTGCACGCGGTCTGCGGGTACGAGTCCGGATCGCAGATCGGCAGCGAGAACCACAGCGCGGGCGTCAGCTCGAAGTAGTGGCTGATGTCACGGCCCGGGTGGGCGTCCGTCGCCGCGGCCGCCGGATCGTTCCCGATCGTGAACGTCCAGCTGATGTCGTTCCCGGACCCCGGCTGGTCCGAGGTGAAGTTGAGATCCGGCTCGTCGTGGCCGATGTATCGGCCGTTGTCGTAGAACCGGTCGTTCAACCAGTGCGAGTTGTGCAGGTCGGTGCACGCGAGATCCGTGTGAGCCGGCTTCTGGATCGGGCTCATCCCGTTGCAGTCGAGCCCTCCGACCTTGTGCGGCTTGATTCGGCCGACCGTCGGACGGTCGACGTGGCGCCGGGCGTGATGAGTCGAGTGATGGCGCGTCTTATGGCGTGCCGCGAGCGCGGCCCCCGGCGTGACGCACAACAAAGCGAGCGCCATGACCATCGCCGGGATCGACAAGGAGCGCACTGTCCCAGAAACCTTCCCCACGCTTCACCTCCACGGTTGAAGCTCGATTGGACGGGGATACCCTAACTCCCGCGTCAAGGACGCTGCGGCCTAAGTTGCCAGCGCCTGATCGCCCGGCCGGCCCTCTGGCGCCCCTGTCAGCCCCTCCGGGGCGCCGGTAGGTCCGAACCCCAGCCGTAACGTCGCACCGCCGCCCGGTGCATTGGCCGCCTCGGCGAACCCGCCGTGGGCCTCGGCAGCCTGACGGACGATCGCAAGCCCGAGGCCCGACCCGGGCTTCCCGCGCGCGTCCTTCGCGCGATGGAAGCGATCGAACACGAACGGCAGATCCTCGTCGTGGAAGCCGGGGCCGTGATCGCGCACCGACAGCGTCCCGCCTTGCAGCTCCACCTCGATCACGCCGCCCGGCGGACTCCACTTGCGCGCGTTGTCGAGCACGTTCGTGACCGCTCGCGCGATCCTGTCGCCCTCGCCGCGCACCAGCGTCGGCTCGATCGACGCCTCGATCATGAGCTCGGGAGCGCGGCGCCGGGTCCGCTCGACCACGCTCGAGACGATCTCGTCCAGCCGCACGTCGCCGATCCCGCCGCCCGGCCGCGAGCCGCGCGCGAGCTCGACCACGTCGCCGACCAGCGCCGTGAGCTCGTCGAGCTCCTCGATCATGTCCTGCCGCAACGCCGCGCGGTCGGCCTCGGGGAGCCGGCTCTCGTCCCGCAGCAGCTGGAGGTTCGCGCGGATCGAGGCGATCGGCGTGCGCAGCTCGTGCGAAGCGTCCGCGACCAGGTTGCGCTGCGCGGCCACCGACCGCTCGAGCGTGTCCAGGGTGGCGTTGAATGTGCGGCCGAGCCGCGCCAGCTCATCGTTGCCGGACACCTCGACCCGCTCGGAGTCGAGCAGCGCCGGCTCCGCGGCGATCGCCTCGGTCTGTCGCGTGAACCGGGCGATCGGCGAGAGCGCCGTCCGCGCGACGAGCAGCCCGAGCAGCGCCGCCAGCGCAATCCCGGCGGCGGCGATGATCACCATCAGCAGCAGCTCATTGGAAAGCGTGTGGTTGACGTCCGCCAGCGGCAGCGCGACCTCGAGCGCTCCATGGCCCGGGACGGCGGTGACGAACACCCGGAGGTCAACCCCGTCGACCGTCTTGTCGACGTAGTACTGGCCGCCGCCGGACCGCGCGAGGGCCGTCGCCTGCGGGTCGGCCGGAATCTCGCGCGTCTCGCCCGTGCCACGACAGACGGCTCCGGTCGGGGTGATCAGCTGCACGAATCCGGCGGCGCCTCCGAACGCGGGCGCCGAAGGCCCGTTGATTCCCAGACCGCCATCGCAATCCGGACCGCCGTAGCCGTGGCCGGCGAACCCACCGCCGGGGCCCGGCGCGCCGGTGCCGGGACCCTGGTCGCCGCGGCCGCCGCCGGGATGATTCAGCTCCTGGCTGGTGATCCCTCGAAGGGAGTTGTCGATCTGCCCGAGCAGCGTCGACCGCGTGCCCTCGTAGGCGGACACCGACACCGCGAGCACCGCAAGCGCCACCGCGACGCCGGCGGCGATCCCCATCCGGACCCTCAGACTCACTCTGGCTCCCGCAGCGCGTAGCCGACGCCGCGCACCGTGTGGATCAGCGGGCGCGCGCCCGCGTCCTCGAGCTTGCGACGCAGATAGCCGACGTACACGCGCAGCGCGTTCGACGTCGGCCCGAAGTCGTAGCCCCAGACGCGATCGTAGATCAGGCTGTGTGGCAGCACGCGGCGCGGGTTGAGCAGCAGCAGCTCGAGTAGCTGGAACTCGGTCCGGGTGAGCTCGACGAACTCGTCGCCCACGTTGACCCCGTGGCGTGCCGGGTCGAGCGTCAGCTCCGCGAAGGACAGCCCGTCGCCGCCGTCACCGCCGGCGCGGCGCAGCAGCGCGCGCAGCCGGGCCTTGAGCTCGTCGATGTCGAACGGCTTGACGAGGTAGTCGTCGGCGCCGGCGTCGAGCCCGTCGATCCGGTCGGAGACCGCGTCGCGCGCGGTCAGCATCAGCACCGGAACCCGGTTGCCCTCGCGCCGCAGCAGCCGGCAGACCTCGAGCCCGTCGATGTCGGGCAGGCCGACGTCGAGCACGACCGCGTCGGGAACCGTGCCGGCGACGTCGGACAGAGCGCCCGCGCCGGTCTCGGCGAGCCGGACGTCGTAGCCCGCCAGCGTCAGCGCACGCCGGAGCACGTCGCGCAGGGCACGGTCATCGTCGACCACAAGCAGTCTCATGCCGTGGATTGTCCCGGCTCGGACGGCGCCGCGCGAGGCGTTCCTACGGAACTCCTACGGTTGCGGACGCACGGCCTGCACCCGCTCTCGCAGGACCGAGGCGAGAATCCCGTTGACGAACGCCGGGGCCTCGGCGCCGCAGAACCGCTTGGCGGTCTCGACGGCCTCGTCGATCGCTCCCTCCGGCGGTATCGCCTGCTCGCCCGGCACCGCCTCGGGGTGCAGCAGCTCGGCGATCCCGACCCGCAGGATCGAGCGCTCGAGCGGCGCTATTCGCTCGAGCGTCCAGCCGCTCGAGTACCGCGTGATCAGCTCGTCGAGCTCGGGCTGGCGGGTGCGTACGAGCTCCGCCAGCGCGCGCGTGAACTGGTGCGCGTCGCGCGGAAACGTCTCCTCGAGCGGTCGGCCGAGAAGATCGCTCTGGTACAGCGCCCACACCGCCGCGCGCCGCTGCTCCGTCCTACGCACGAGACACGTACTCGCCCGAGCGCGTGTCGACGCGCACCACATCGCCGATGTTGATGAACAGCGGCACCTGGATCCGCGCGCCGGTCTCGACGACCGCCGGCTTGTTGCCGCCGCCGGAGGCGGTGTCGCCGCGGACCCCGGGCTCGGTCTCGGTCACGGCCACGTCGATCGCGCTGGGCAGCTGCACGTCGGCGGGCTGATCGTCGATGTACAGCAGCTCGAACTCCTCGGACTCCTTCATCCACTTCAGGGGTTCGGCGAGCGTGGCCTCGGGAATCGTCAGCTGCTCGTACGAGCCCGTATCCATGAAGTGGGCATCGGACCCGTCTCGGTACAGGTACTGCATGCGGCGCACCTCGGTGCGGACCGAGCGGAACTTCTCTCCCGCCCTGAACGTGCGGTCAATGACCGCGCCGTCGCTTGCGCGGCGCAGCTTCGTGCGCACGAACGCGCCGCCCTTCCCGGGCTTGACGTGCTGGAACTCGATGATCTTGAAGACCGTGCCCTCGACGTCGATGTGGTTCCCGTTCTTGAACTGGTTCGTGCTGAGCATGTCGGCGGGCCAGTGTAGAAGGCCCCGCGCAGCCCGGCGGGCGCGAACCGCTCAATCGGTGACGATCAGCCGCTTCGAGACCGAGGTCAGCACCTCGCAGCCGTCCTCGGTGACGGCGACGAGATCCTCGATCCGGACGCCGAAGCGGCCGGGCAGGTAGATCCCCGGCTCGACGGTCACGACGTTGCCGTCCTGCAGCTCGTCGTCGGAGCGGCGCGAGAGCCGCGGCCCCTCGTGCACGTCGAGCCCCACGCCGTGGCCGAGACCGTGCCCGAACTCTTCCCCGTAGCCGCCGCCGTCGATCTTCTCGCGCGCCGCGCCGTCGACCTCGCGCCCACAGGCGCCGGGGCGGATCGCCTCGAGCGCGACGAGCTGCGCCTGCAGCACCAGCTCGTAGACGGAGCGTTCGTCCTCCCCCGCCTCCCCCGCCGCGACCGTGCGCGTGCAGTCCGAGCAGTAGCCGTCGAGCTGCGCGCCCCAGTCGATCACGACCAGGTCGCCGCGTCGGATCTCGACCTCGCGCGGACGCGCGTGCGGCCGGGCGCCGTGCGGCCCGGCGGCGATGATCGTCGGGAACGCCTCGCGGTCGGCGCCGCGCTCGCGCATCCCGTACTCGAGCGCCAGCGCCAGCTCACGCTCGGTGCGGCCGACGAGGCCGTCGACCAGCAGCCGCTCGAACGCGGTGTCGGCGAGCACCGCTGCGGCCCGGATCGACTCCAGCTCCTCGGGCTCCTTGAGCTCGCGCAGCCCCTCGACGAGCCCGTCGAGGCCGACCAGCTCGACGCCGGGCAGCAGCTCCAGCAGGCGCTCGTGCTCGCGGACCGACATATGCGAGTCGCTCGAACCCGAGGCGCGACGCCCCTGGCGGCACCGCCTCCGCGGTTCCGTCCAGCAGGCCGTTGCGGACGCGCCGGCGCTCGAACGAGGGGTCAACCTCGTCGGCGGCCTGCTCGACGTAGCGGAAGTCGGTGAAGAACGCGCGCGTCCGCGGCCCGAGAAGCGCGAGGCCGTTGCTGCCGGTGAACCCCGTCAGGTAGCGGACGTTCGTCGCGTCCGTGATCAGTACGAGGTCGACCTCGAGCTCGCCGATTCGGTCGGAAAGACGCTCGGCGCGCGCCTTCACGGCCTGAGCTCCTCGTGCAGCAGTTCGAGCGCTTCACGGTACCCGTCGGGTCCCTTGCCGGTGACGCGGCCGATGCACAGATCGCCGAGCACCGAGGTGCCGCCGGAACGGCTCGCGGTGCGTCGACGTCCGAGAGGTGGACCTCGACCGCCGGCAGGCGCGGCGAGCTCGAGTGCGTCGCGGATCGCGTATGCGTAGTGGGTCCATGCACCGGGGTTCAGGATCACGGCGTCGGCGACTCCGTCCAGGCGGTGCAGGTGCTCGACGAAGTCGCCCTCGTGGTTGGTCTGGAAGAACCGCGCGCTCGAGCCCGAGCTCGGTCGCGTCCAGCGCGATCCGCTGCTCGAGCTCGGAGCAGCGTGAGCGGACCGTAGAGCGCCGGGTTCGCGGCGGCCGAGCTGGTCGAGGTTGACGCCGTGCATCACCTCGATCCGGTTGTGCAGCACGCCATCCGGTCACCGCGCGAGCTCCCTGACGGCGGCGGCGACCTCCGGCTGGGATACCGGGCAGCCGGTACGCGACCGCGCCCGGCGCATCGAGCAGCACGAACGGGACCGGCCCCTCCCCGAGCCGTTTCTTGTCGCGCGCGGTCGCGAGCACGATCTCGTGCGGGTCACGTTCCCTCGAGCGAGGTCGGGAGCCCCGACCCGCGGAGCAGCTCCGCGACCTCGTCGCGCAGCTCGTCCTGGCCGGAGAGCCGCAGCGCGGCGAGCAGTCCGAGCCCGACCGCCTCGCCGTGGCGATAGCGCGCATAGCCGGTCACCGTCTCGATCGCGTGGCCGACGGTGTGGCCGAGGTTCAGCGCCTGGCGGACGCCGCCGTCGCGCTCGTCGCGCGACGACGATCCGGAGCTTGGCGAGCGCGCACGCCGCGATCACCTCGGGATCCGTTGGCTCGGCGCCGGCGCGGACCCGCTCCCACAGCGCGCCGCCGGCGATCAGGGCCGTCTTCACCACCTCGGCGTAACCGGCCGCGAGCTCCTCGCGCGGCAGCGTCGCGAGCGTCTCGGTATCGGCGATCACCGCCACCGGCTGGTGGTAGACGCCGACGTAGTTCTTCGCCTCGGCCAGGTCGACCCCGGTCTTGCCGCCGTAGGCTGAATCGACCTGCGCGACCAGCGTCGTCGGCACCTGCACGTACCGCACCCCGCGCTGGTAGGTCGCCGCACAGAACCCGGCGAGGTCGCCGACGACCCCGCCACCGAGCGCGACGACGACGTCGGCGCGCGTCAGTCCCGGCGCGGACCAGCTCGGTCCACACGATCTCGGCGTGGGCGATCGTCTTCGACTGTTCGCCCGGCATCACCGACACGCGCCCGGCGAGCGGCTCGAGCAGCTCCCCGTACAGCCGCGCGACCTGCCCGTCGGAGACGAGGAACCGGCGGCCGTCCACCGCCCGGGGCCAGAACCGGTCCGCCAGCAGCGAAGGCCCGATGTAGGCCGGGTAGTCCCCTCCAGCGCTCGTCGCCCACAGCACCCGGACCCCGCTCGGCACGCCGTCCAGCGCCTCGATCACCGGGCCCATGCGCTCCGAGCGCCGTGCGGGGAGCACCACGTCGGCGAGCGACGCGTACACGGGCTCGCGCTCCGCGTACAGGCGCGCGAACCGGTCCCGGTCCCTTGCCAGCGGCCGGTCGCCCCCGGAGGCCCGCGCCCACGCGGTCTCGAGGTCGACGTCGACCCAGATCACGCGGTGCGCGGCCAGCGCGGCGCGGACCCGCTCGGAGCCGATCGCGCCGCCTCCGAGCGAGAGCACTTCGGAGGCCGGCGAAGCGAGCTGCTCGAGCGTGAGCCGCTCCTCGATCTCGCGGAACGCCGCCTCGCCCTCGGTGTCGAAGTACGCGGCGATCGGACGTCCGATCTCGGCCTCGACCACGTGGTCGAGATCGATCGCCTCGGCGCCGAGCGCCGCGGCCGCGCTGCGGGCAGCGGTCGACTTGCCGGCGCCCATGAAGCCGATGCACACGAGCGAACCGGTCGGGCTCGATGAGGGCCGCTTCCAGTCGATCCGCTGCTCGTAGGCGCCGAGGGCGGCGCGCACATCGTCGATGTGGTCGCCGCCGAACTTCCGCCGGTAGGCGTCCGCGAGCACGAACGCGACCATCGCCTCCGCCACCACCCCGGCCGCGGGCACGGTGCACGAGTCGGTTCGCTCGCGCAGCGCGTCGGCCGGCTCGTGCGTGGCGATGTCGACCGACCGCAGCGGCTTCGTCAGCGTCGGCAGCGGCTTCATCGAGCCGCGCACGACGAGCGGCTCGCCGGTCGTCATCCCGCCCTCCAACCCGCCCGAGCGATTCGTCTCGCGGTGGTAGCCGCGCTCGGCGTCCCAGAAGATCTCGTCGTGAGCCTGCGAGCCCGGAACGCCCGCTACCTCGATGCCGTCGCCGAGCGAGACAGCCTTGATCGCCTGGATCGACAACACGGCCTGTCCAAGCCGCCCGTCGAGCCGTTCCTCCCAGGAGACGTGCGAGCCGAGCCCGGGCACGAGCCCGAACGCCCGCACCTCGAACACTCCGCCGAGCGACTCGTTCGCCTTGCGGAGGCGGTCGATCTCCGCCACCATCTCGCGGCTCGCATCCGGGTCCAGGCAGCGGACCGGAGACTCGTCGACCCGCTCGAAGTCCGCGGGCGTCAGGTGATCCCGCCGGGGCGCGCGGACGCCGGTGATCTGGATCACGTGGCTGAACACGCTCACTCCGAGCGCCGACAGGAACTGCTTGCAGACGGCGCCGCCCGCGACCCGCGCGGCCGTCTCGCGCGCGCTCGCGCGCTCGAGGATGTCCCGCACGTCGGACAGGCCGTACTTCTGCGTCCCGACGAGGTCGGCGTGGCCTGGGCGCGGCAGATGGACCTCCTGGGCGACGGCCTCCACGGGCCAGGGGTTCATCCGCTCCTCCCAGTTCGCGTAGTCGCGGTTGACCACCTCCAGCGCGATCGGGCCGCCCAGCGTACGCCCGTGACGTAGGCCCGCGGTGACCGTGACGCGGTCGCGCTCGATCTTCATCCGTCCGCCTCGCCCGTGTCCCAGCTGGCGCCGCGCGAGATCGCGATCGAGCGACTCGCGGTGCAGGGCCAAACCGGCCGGAAGGCCTTCGAGGATGCAGGTGAGGCCGGGGCCGTGAGACTCGCCGGCCGTGACGAGCTTTAGCGCCATCGGGCGCACAAGGTTACGGACCGGGACGTCGCTTCAGCCGCTCAGCAGCCCTTCAGGTCCGAGCTCGTCACGGTGAGCTTCGTCACCGACGTGTCGCACTGCACGTACTCGACGGGCCGGAACGCGTTGACGCCGGTGTACAGCGGATAGTTGCCGATGTCGAGGTCCTGGGTGATCGTGCCGGCCGTCACCGTCGTGTTGTCGCCGACGACCGAGCCTTCGAACACACCTCCGGCGCACACGCGCCCGACGATCGCCAGCGTCAGACACACGCTGGTGTTGAGGTTGACCGATGACGTCGGGGCGTACACGACCATCGCCTCGGTGATCGGGTTGACGGACAGCAGGCTGCTCGACTGATTTCCGATGGTGACGCTGGTCGCGTTGTCGTAACCGCCCCCGTCCCCGAGATCGTAGATCTGCAGCTCGCTCGGATCGATCGCGTTGGTGACGCCGTTGACGGTCCCTTGAGCGAGTTGTCGATGCCGTTCGCAGCGATGAAGTTGCCACCGTCCCACGAGCCGGATGCCTCGGTGTAGCCGTTGCCCGAGCACAGCGTCGAGTTGGGGCTCGCGACGAAGATCTGCAGCGGGCCACTCTGGACGTTGAGCGTGCCGCCGGTTGCGTCGAAATTGCAGAGCACGTATTGACCCGCGGTGAGATTGACTGTGCCGCCGGTCTGCGTGAACGCGTGGGTCGTCGCGCTGTAGTCGGACCCCATTGCGCTGCTGCACGGCGTGCACGCGCTGTTCGTGAGTGTCACGGGCTGGCGCTGGATGATGCAGTTCGAGCTCGGATCGCCGGCCTCGCACGGCGTCGCGGTCACCTCCTGCGCGGTCGAGACAATCGTTCCGCCGAAGCTGGACGCTGCCAAGGTCGGGAACAGACCGCTGGAGGTCAGCGCCGTGTTGAGGCCGAGCAACGCGGTCGGTGTGGTCAACTTGCCCAGCGTCTGCACGTCGCCGTTGAGCGTCGCCTCGCCCAGGCCGAGCGCGCTCAGCCCGCTGATCGTCACATTCCCCATGCCCTCGATCGCCTGCAACGGCGACACCGGCTGGAGGATCACCTCCTCGCGCCAGTACTGCGCCGTCGGCGACGAGTCGTCGTCCTCGCAGTCCGTGATCGTCGCGGCGCTGCATCCGACCGCGACGAACTCGGGGAACTCGAGGTCCTCGGAGCTCGAGCCGCCTGACGAGCCGTGCTCGAACTGCGTCTCGTTCGGTACCGACTCGGCCTGGTAGTAGGTGTGGTTCCCGAGCGACTGCCAGTTGCTGGTGGCGGTGCCCGAGCCGGTCTCGCCCTGCGGGCAGACGCCGCCGGTTCCGGCGTTGAGGCTGACGATCCCGGTGATCCGCCCGGATGCCGAGACCTGTGGCACGTCGCAGTCGAGGAAGCCACCGGCCGCGTAGCCGTGGTTGTCCATGACGACGGCCACGACCACCCGGCGCGCGTCGGCGCACGTGGTGCTCGAGGTGGTGCTCGTCGGCCAGCTGCACCCGGTGACCGACCCGGAGGTGGTCGAGGGGCAGCTGCCGAGCGAGCTGTTGCAGCCGACGTAGCTGTCGGTCACGTACGTGTCCACGGTGGCCGTGTCCGAGCCGACGGCGACGTCCGTCTGCTGCGGGGCCACGAACCCCCGAGAGCACCTCGAGCGGCTCGTCGACGGTCGACGCCGTGTCGGCGCATGAGGAGAACGGGGTCACCCCGCTCGCCGGGCCCTCCGAGGTGTCGTCCCAGTTCGCCTCGATTGCGTAGCCCGCGTTGCTCGAGCCGCAGCCCGTCTGATCGGTGGTGACGAAGTGGTTCGGGTCCGTGTACGTGTTGCCGAGCCCGATCGCATTGAGGCTCGAGCTTGACGCGGTGCTCGGGAGCGCGGTCATCGCCAGCGCGTCGAAACCCTTGCTTTTGAGGTCCTGGCGGATCATCTCGATCTCCTCGTCGGCGACGGAGATCGCCTGGGACTGGCGCTGGGAGGCCAGCGAAGCGTCGCTGCCCTGGATGAACAGCGCCGAGACTGGCCGCGATCACCGTGATCAGGATCACCGCGGCGACCAGCACCTCGATGATCGTGAACCCCTGCTCCGAGCGAGCGCGACTCAGTACCGGCCAGCAGCATCGATCGCGAGGTGATCGCCCGCGGTGCCGACCAGCGCAAGCCGGACCGTCAGCGTCACATGCCGGAGGTGCTTCAGCTTCGCGGCGACGCTGCGCGCCATGCGCAGCCGCAGCGATGCCGTGCCGTTCTTCAGCTGCGACACTGTGCCGCGGCCGATGACGACGCTCGATCCACGGCCGGCGATGTGAGCCGTCCTGGCCTCACCCCGTGTGATCGAGATTGTGATGAATCCTGCCGCCTTCTCGTTGACGGTGACGTGCATCGAGATCCCGGACCCCAGTACAGACTTCAGGCTCTCGGGCATCAACAGGAGCTCGGCCTTCAGCGCTGCTCCCTTCCCGGGCCTGCCCGGGGTCGTTCCGGGACCGGTGACGTCGATCTGCTGTGTGAGCTTGGCGACGTTTCCACCGCGGTCGGTGACGATCAACGTCACGTCGTACGTCCCGCCCTTCGTATAGCTATGAGTCACGCTCGGTCCGCTGGCGCTCTTCCCGTCGCCGAAGCTCCACTGGTAGCCCTCGCCCTGCGCGATTGCGGGCGGCGGCGTCGACGTTGAGTGCGGATTCGGCACGATCAGCGTTGAGATCGTGTCCGAACCGTCGAACTGCACCTCGTCACCACTGTGGACGGTGCTCGGCACGACGAACTCGGGTTGCAGATCGACAAGCGACGCGCAGTTGGGCGCGTTCGGATCCGTCTCGAGCACGCCTGCGTTGTTGAACTCGCGCTGCAGGTAGTACGGATTCTGCGAGCTCGAGCCAACGGTGGCCGAGTCCAAGCCGGCCTCGGGCAGCGGCCCGCACCCGTTGTCATTGATCTCCTGCCCACCGAGTGCGAACCAGCCGTTCATGTATGGGTCGGTGATCGCCGCCATTTGACCTTGGCTCAATGGGCTGACGAGTCGTTCGCCGACATCCCCCGCGAGGGCCTGCGCCCCTGGGAGCGGGTCCGTTGAAATCGCCGGGATCTCGGGGTCATCGCAGCCGAGCGTCTGGGAGAGCGATGCCGTCCACGGCTGGACGACGTACGGGACCTCGGTGCCGTTGATTTCAACCTGGGAGTGATAGGAGCAGAATTTGATCGGCGAACCACCATTGGCCGAGCACACCTGGCCGCTGGAGTCGAGGCAAACCTCCACTCCCGGCGGCGTTAGCACGACCAGTACAGGCGTGTAGCCGGACTCGACGCGACCGAGAAGCCCGGACAGCTTGACGATGCCGTCCCACGAGCCGGAGCCTGCGAGCTCGTCCTGGATCTGGGCGTCTGTCAGGCAGATGTCATTCGGCGCGTCACCGATGGAGCTGTCCGGGAACTCGTAGTACTGGTTCTCACCGGAGACCGTGCAGCCATTGGCCGGATAGTTCTCGCCGACGCCGCTGCCGTCGGTATCGCCAAGCTTGCAGGCGTACCCGCCCGGGTTGCCGTAGTCGATGCAGCCGCCTCCGTACAACGACTTGTAAGCCGCGCGGACGCTGCCGTCGGTGTACTGCCCGGTCACTGCATACGGAGAGCTGAGCGTTCCGCTGCCGGCCGCGACGTCGGACAGGAACTGCTCCACGTAGTCGCGGGTCGTCTCCCAGTACCGGCGGTCGGGATCCCAGGTCAGCGCGAACGTCTCGTTTGCGGGGATGACGTGTCCGCCGTGCCAACACAATCCGTTGCTGGGCAAGAACGTCCCGAAATCGGCCGTCAAGGCGGGATCCTGGCAAGGACCGCTGCTCGTCACCGCCGGGATGTCGGCCGCCGCAAGGTTGTTTGCGCCGGCGGGATCGAGCGCCACGCCGAAATAGCCCGCCTGGCTCGACGAGTCGAACGGCACGCTCGTGCCCGAGGCGTCCATGTCGAGCACCACCGCCTGGGCGCCGCCAGCTGCGAGGAGCGCCAACGACACGGTCGCCGCCAGCGCGAGCGCGATCCGCCGCATGAGCGCGCGCATCAGTTCCCGCCTCCTGCGACGCGCAGGGTGCGCTGATCGACGAGCGCGCCGAGACTTGCGCTGTACGGGAACAGCGACAGCGCCGTGCTGGGCGACTGCCGGAGCAGCTTGCGGCCGTAGGACGACTCGACCCGGCGGGCCGTGTTCGCATCAGCAGCCGTCGCGTGGTGCTGCCGCGTGATCGCGGTCACCGCGAACAGCGCCTGCGGCTCGACGCCGTTCTGCGTCTGCGCCTCGAGCTTCTCCACCTGGCTCTGCCCGAGCGACAGGATCTCGCAGTCCACGGGGCCGGGGATGCACTGGCCGCCGCCGCGGACGACGGTGCCCGGCCGCACCGCGAACAGGACGCGCTTGCCGCCCCGAAGCACCCCTAGCTCCACCAGCAGCGGGGTGTTGTCGCTCGGCAGCGCACTCAGGCGCTCGAGCGAGTTGATCGTGTCCTCGTTGCCGGAATTCGCGGTGATCGAGATCGCGACGTCGTACGTCTGCGTCGAAGTCAGCCCGCTCGGTGGCGGCGCCGCCGGCGTCGTCGTCGTGGTCGTCGTCCCGGTCCCGTTGCCGCCGCTCGGGCCGGTGGAGCCCGAGTTCGACGAGTTGCCCGATGAGGTCTGCGACGGCGTCGGCTCGGTCTTGGCCGAGCTGCCGCCGTTCGAGCTGCCGCTGTTCGAGCTGCTCCCGCCGCCCTTCAGCTGCTTGAACGGGTTGTGCGACGGTCCGTTCAGCTTCGCGTGTGACACCGCCGTGTCGTCGACGCTGACCGCCGGGATGCCAGAGACGCCCGGAATTGCCGGGCTCGGTGGGAGCTGCGCGACCGGCGTGCTCGGCGAGCCGCTGCTCGAGAGCAGCATCGGGACCACCACGACCGCTGAGCGCCAGCACGGCCGCAATCGGCCACAGCTTGTTGCTCACGCGCAGGCGCGCGAACTTGCCGCCGAGCACCGCCGGCCGTTTGAAGTCGACCTGCTTCTTCGTCACGTTCTTCTTGAGCGAGGCGAAGTTCATGGCGTCACCGTGGCGGGCGCGACCGACGAGGGGTTGGCGGTTCCGGAGACCGTGCTCGTCGAGCTCGCGGGACCGGTCGGGTTCGCCCCCGCCGTCAGGCCCTGGGCAGCCGGCACGAGGTAGGTGGTGGCGGAGATCGATGCTTCCATCGTCGGGAAGCCGCCGCCCCCGGCCCCGAGCGTGAGCGCGTTCAGGGTGATCAGCCGCCCCGAGACGAACACGCGCTTGTTGGTGAGCCGAACGAACGCCTCGAGCCGCTTCAGGAAGTCAGAAAGGTGGAAGAAGTTCCCCTGGAAGGTGAGCGTGAAGTTCTCGGTCGGGAAGCCGGCCGGGCCGACGGCCGCGCCCGGGGGCAGCGACGAGGCGCTCGTCGCACCGGCGGCGGAGCTGGCAGCGGCGGAGCTCGCGGCGGCCGAGCTGGACGCGGACGACGAGCTCGAGCCCGACTTCGAGCTGGACGCGGCCGGGGCCGGAGCCGGGGCCGGGGTGGTCGAGGCCGTCTCCGGGTTGAGCGTCAGCCCCGGAAGTCGACGTGGGCGAGGCTCGCCGCACTCTGGATCTGGTAGAGCATCGAGGGGACGTCGTCGTCCGCCGGCACCGCCTCCCCGAGGCGCGCGATCTCAGAGTACGCACGAGCGAACGAAGCGCGTGCGGCCTCGTCCTGGGCGAGCGTCGCCTGGGCGTTGGAGACCTTCGACTCGGCGGCGGAGACCTCGGAGCCGAGCTTGCTGGCCTCCGAGCGCTTCGGCCCGATCACCAGCAGCCACGAGGCGGCGATCGCGACGAGCACGCCGACGACGATGATCACGGTGCGGTCGCGGGTCGTCACTGGACGGCTCCGGAGGTGGGGGTTGTCGAGCCGCCGGGCGCCGCCGCGAGCCCGCTGGCGCCGGCGTTGGCCACCGGCTCGAAGAACACGACGATGTCGAAGGCCGGCCAATTGGAGCTGCACCCGCCCGAGCCGCCGCTTGTGCCGGCGCCGCTCGCGCTGGACGCCGACTTGGCGGAGGAGTTCAGCGTGACGCGGTTGACGCCGTCGATCAGGCGCAGGCGCGACATCAGCTGCGCCACCTCGTCCTGGGTCTTGGTGCATCCGCTCAGCTCGATCGCGGGCCCGGGCTCATCGCTGCGGATCGCGCTTCCGTTCTGGCTCGAGCCGGACACGCTCGCGCTCGGGACGACGCTTCCGCTCAGCGACTGGAGCGCGGTGTTCGGCGGCACCACCTTCGCCAGGTCGGCGAGGGCGTCGTGCCAGTCGAAGCGAGCCGATGCAATGTCGCGAACCGTCTGCACCCGCGTCTGGGCCAGCTGCTCGAAGGCCACGTAGTTCGCCAGCCGCGCGGACTGTGCCTGCTCCTGGACCAGCTCCGACTGCAGAGTGGCCAGCTTCGCTTTGCGGCTCGAGATCGTGTTGCTGGTGAGCGTGTAGATCGTCACGAACACGAGCGCGGCCGCGAGCACCGCGATCACGGCGTGCGCGGGGTCGAAACGGGTGCCTCCGCGCGCAATCCGGCGGGCATCGCTCGGGATCAGGTTTACGGCTCTCATGCCGGGACCTCGTCCACGGTCAGCCCGGCGGCGACCGACAGCTGACCGGCCAGCGCGCCGCCGAGGCCGCCGGCGCGGCCCTCCTCGACCACGCGCACCTCGAGCGGGAGCGAGAGCGAGCCTCCGAGCTGCTCCGAGAATCCGGGGATCGCGACCGCCGGGCCTGTGAGCACGGCGCCCTGCACCGGGATCGCGCCTTCCTGCATGACGTAGTAGTCGAGCGAGTTGCGCACCTCGTCGGCGATCCGGCGCACCCCGTCGGTCACGACCGTGCGCGCCTCGATCACGATCTCCTGATCGCCCTCGATGTCGTCCAGCGGCGTCAGCAGGCCGACGTGCTCGAGCCACTGATGCGCGTGCTCGAGCGTCAGCTGACGGCGCTCGGCGAGTTCCTGCGCCATCGATTCGGTGCCGGACGCGACGACGCGGGTGAACACGCACGTGGCGCCGACGGCGACCGCAAGGTTCGTCATCCCGCCGACGCTGATGTAGAGCGTCGCGTCGGTGGTGCCGGGGCGATGCAGCGCGCGGATCATCGCGAACGCGGACAGGTCGATTCCGGAGGGACGCAGCCCGGCCTGGCGAGTCGCTTCGAGCAGCCGGTCGATCATGTCCCGGCGCGCGGCGACGAGCACCACCCGCGTGCGCGGACCCTCGGCGGTCTGCACCACGCCGAGCGACTGATGCTCGAGCACGACCTGGTCCAGCGGCATCGGAATGTGCTCCTGAGCCTGGAACCGGACGGCCGAGGCGATCTCCTTCGCCCCGTCCAGCGGCGGCAGGTCGATCGTCCGCATCACGATCCGCTGGTTGGCGACGCCGAGTCGCACGCGGCGGCCGAGCTTGTGCTCGGTGAACAGCGCCTTGAGCGTGCTCGCCAGCGTTTCGACGTCGACCACGTCGCCTTCGCGAACCACTCCCGGAGCGAGCAGCGCGACCGCTGCACGGTCGACGGCCACGCGCCCAGGCCGGCCCTCGACCGCGGCTACGTAGCCAGGTTCGATGTCCAGCCCCACAAGTGTCTTACCCGAGCTCTTAGCCATGGCCTCACTCCATGATCGGCTCAACAGGCGTGCGGGTTTAGTGCGTCCAGAATGCGTCCAGACGGCTCTGGACGCAACCGACACCGAAACTGGACGGTGACTGGACACCGTCACTCCGGTCATGTCAGTGAACCGTCAGACGGCGACCGGAACGCGCTCGAGCTCGAGCTCGAGCGCCACCGCGGTGCGATCTTCCACGGGTGCCGTGGTCACAGGCTCCGGCGCCAGCAGTGCCACCAGTACGAACGGCAGGAACCAGATGATGTAGTAGTAGAACCAGTGCTTGGCCGGCAGTTGCACAGCAAGCGTCACCGCGGCCGCGAGAGCACACACCTCGATCATCGACCGGCGGTGGCGTGGCACGAATGCGACCACCGCGCACAGCCCGACCACCATCACCTCGATTCCGGTCTGCAGCGGGGCGAGCGTCGGGTGCAACCCCCAGATCGAGAACACGTCGCTCCGGGTGAACTGATAGTGAAGCGTGCGGTTGTAGAACTCCGACAGGCCGCCTGTTGGGAGGTACAGGCCGATCGAGACGACGACCACCAACGCGAACGCGCCGACACACAGCAGCACGCCTCGAAGGCCTCGGTCGCGCTGCCCGGCGTAGAGCCCGAGCAGCGCCGCGGGGGCGAACTTCGCCGCCGCCGCAAGCCCCAGCAGCGCGCCGCGCAACGGCGGCGAGGTGAACGCGAGCAGGCTCAGCACCGAGAGCATCGCGATCAGCCCGTCGTTCGTGTGCATGATCATCCCGAGCAGCGTGAACGGGCAGGCCGACCACGCCCAGCCCATCGCAAGCCCCAGCCGCCACCCTTCCCGGCCCGGCCGCAGCCGGCGCCCGAGCATCACGAGGCCGATGACCGTGACGAGATCGAACACGAACGACGCCACGTGTGCGGAAGGCAGGTAGTCCCACGTCCCGTGCCACGGGAACAGCAGCTCGAACGGCACGTACGCGAGATACGTGATCGGACCGTACGTGTCAGTGTGTGCCGGGTCGGCGAAGTAGATGGATTGACCGGCGAGGATGTGATGGGCGCCGATCACCGAGCCGTAGCCGACGTCCATGACGTCGCGCGAGATGAACCCGATCGCGGTGCGCGCGGCGAATAGTGAGCCGAGCCCGATCGCGAGCGTGCGTAGCGACAGCAGCGGGGACAGCCCGGGGGCCGTCACTCGCCCGCCTCCGGAGCGCAACCCGACCCACAGCATCCTCCCCAGGAGGTACAGCATCGGGGGGTAGACGAGCCACACCGCCGAGACGAGGTGTGTGTGGGAGAACAGCAGGTAGGAGACCAGCCAGGACAGGATCACCAGCGCATCGAGGTGCACGAGCCTTCGCCAGCGTCGCGGATCCACGAATGGGACGAGGAACAAAAGCGAGAACGGGACGAGGATCCACCAGTGCCCGAACAGCGGCGCGTAGTCCCCTTGGGCGTACGGCGCGTTCGCGATCGCTCCGGTCCACGCATGCGTGACGTGCGCGGCCCGATTCTCCACCACCAGCGCCACCAGTTTCCCCTTGAAGCTGACCGGGATGTACCACCCGTAGTCGCCCATGACCATACGCCCAACCCAGCGGATGCTCGTGGGCGTGCAGCGCGATCATCGTCGCGCTGCGCTTCAGCGCCGCCAGCGCCTGCTCCGCGTTGCTGGTGAACTTCGGCGGCGGCACGGCCATCGACAGCGCCGGCGTGACCGGGAAGTCGGCGCCCTGCGCGGAGGTGAGCCCGGGCGCCGGCGCCGAGGCGGCGGCGGCGGGCGTCAGGCAGGCCGCCATCAGGCCGAGTGTGACGGCGAGCGCGACCGTGAGCTTGCGCGCGGCCATGCGGCGCGAAGCGGTCATGTCATCGAGTGCAGGTACCAGTGCACGATCGCCGGCCCCGCGAACAGGGCGATCACGCCGCCGAGCGCGAGGAACGGGCCGAACGGAACGGCGGTCTTGCGTCCCTGGCTGACGCCGACGCGTGCCATCACGATCGCCCCGACCAGCGTTCCGGCGATCACGCCGGAGAGGATCGCGACGGCGACGGTGCGGCCGAGGAACAGGCCGAGCACGGCCGCGAGCTTCACGTCCCCCATTCCCATCCCTCGGGGATACGCGAGCACGAACACGAGCAGGAAGCCGCCCGCGGCCGCACCCGCGATCAGCTGCTCGGGGACGCCGGCCGGATCCGTCAGCAGACCGATCGCAACGGCCACGATCCCGGCCGGCAGCGTCAGCTTGTTCGGGATGATGTGGTGGTCGTAATCGATCAGCGCGACCGGCACCAGCACCGCGATCAGGGCGAGTCCGAGGGCGACGTCGTGCGTCGAGTGCTTGACCAGCACCACCGATACGGCCAGCGCCGCGGTCGTCGCCTCGACGAGCGGGTATCGCGGCGAGATCGACGCGTGACAGGAGCGGCAGTGGCCGCGCAGCGCGAGCCACCCGAGCACGGGGACGTTGTCATACGGCTTGATCGCAGTTCCGCAGCCCGGACAGTGCGATCCCGGGCTCACCAGCGACTCGTGCCGTGGCAGTCGGTATACGACGACGTTCAGGAACGACCCGAACGCCAGGCCGCCCAGCAGCGACAGAACGATCGGCATCAGTTGCTCGCTCCGGCTCTCACGGTGCTTTTATCGGCAATCCGGGCACGGGCATGAGTCCATTTCAGACGCCGACCGCCACCGACGGCGCAGGCTCGGGTCTCGGGGCGCGCCAGCGTCGCTGCGCCGGGCGCTCGACCACGTACCAGCTGGCGGCGCCGAGCAGGATCGCGGCGGAGACCGCGCCGGTGAACAGGGCCAGCGCGGCGATCGCCGAGAGTGAGGTCGCATGCGGCGCCAGCACGCGCATGGCGGACTCGATGAAGAACGAGTGCCACAGATAGATGCCGTAGGAGATCGTTCCCAACCAGATCGCACGGCGCCGGCCGAGCATCGGCGCCGACGCGCCGGCGCTGACGTTCACGGCGGCCGCCGGGAGCACGAACGCAGCCGCCCCCAGCCCGAGTGCCAGGTGCGTGCCCAGTCCGTACAGCGGCAGGAACTGGTCACCATGTTGCATCGGCAACCCGAACACGCACATCGCAGCCGCGATCAGCAGACAACGAGAGCGATTGGCGGCCAACCCTGCGAGCACCGAGTCGCGGCCGCGGCCGGCCTCCCACTCGGCTCGCATCACCGCCATCGCGATTCCGAGCGCGAACCAGTCGAACAGCCCCGGGAGCGCGCTGGCCAGCACCGACGCAGAGCCGGTCGGCGGGCGCAGCGCGCCGACCGGGAACGTCAGCGACCCGGACAGCCATACGCGCAGGATCAGCGACGCGACCGCGAGCACGGCCACCGCGGCCAGTTGCGCCCGAACGGGCTGCGAGCGCCGGGCCAGGCGCGCGAGTCCGACCGCGAGCAGCGGCAGGAACGCGTAGAAGCTGATCTCGACGCACAGGCTCCACGCGACTCCGACACCGCCGAACCACGTGCGCGTGGTGTAGACCTGCAACAGCCCGTAGTAGCGCCACCAATCCGGTCCGAGACCGCCGTGCGAAAGGGGGCTCAGCGCGAACACGGTCAGCGCGACCCAATACGCCGGCACGATCCGCACGACCCGGCGCCGCATGAAGCCGTGCCAGTCCGGGAGCGCTTCGCCGTCGCGGATCGCTCGCGCGTAGGGCAGGTACAGGAGGAAGCCTGAGATCACGAAGAAGATCGTGACTCCCGCCTTCAGCTCGGCGAACGCGGGCGCAAGCAGCCCACTCGTGCTGAGGCCCGATGCGTTTGCGGTGTGATACCCGATCACCGAGAGCGCCGCGACCGCTCGCATGCCGTCGGTGAGCGCGAGCCTTCCGGGGCCCTTGATCGTGCCGGGCCCGGCGGCGGCGTCCACGGACTCACCCCGCCCGGGCAGGCTTGGCGTTCTCGCCGCCGCTGAGCAGCGACAGCAGGACAAATGGGATCACCCAGACGAGGTACAGGTACGCCCAGTAGCCGGTCGCGATCTGCAGCCCCAGCAGGATCGCGCCGAACAGCGCGGCCATCCGGGCGCGGTCGGCGGCGAGCTCGGGATCGCGGCGCAGGACGACGCATGCGCCTGCGATCAGCGCGATCGTCGCCGCCTCCACGAGTTGCTGAAGCGGCACGCTGCCGATCCATGCCCAGAGGCTGTGCGGGTCGGTGCGGGTGAGCTG
This sequence comes from uncultured Solirubrobacterales bacterium, assembly GCA_963826895.1. Classification (GTDB taxonomy): domain Bacteria; phylum Actinomycetota; class Thermoleophilia; order Solirubrobacterales; family Solirubrobacteraceae; genus Palsa-465. The sequence goes on along the minus strand of CAWGYJ010000003.1, from coordinate 55,190 downwards.
GTACGCCATCGAATGGAGCATCGCCGAGACTCCCGCCGTGCCTCCGAGCGCGACCAGGATCCCGACCATCACCGCGCTGACCAGCGCGATCGCCGCGATCGCACGCCGCAGCGCGGAACCGCCGAGCCGCGCCAGCGCGGTCGGCAGCAGCGCCACCGGATAAAGCTTGAACCAGCCGCCGAGCGCCAGCACCGTGGTCGCGGCGGTCGGGCGTCGCCACAGCACCAGCGCCGCGAGCAGGATCGCTGCGAGCACGACGTCGCTGGTACCGGTCGAGACCGTCACCAGCATCGGCGGGAACGCGAGCCAGGCGATCGCCATCCGCAGCCCGGTGGCCTCACGGCGCGCTGCGGTTTCCTCCCGCACGCGCGAGCGACCGTAGAAGCGCCAGAGGCCGGCAGCGACCGCGAGCGCGGCGACGATCGCAACGTTCAGCGCCCACTGCGGGAAGTCGAACGGGCTCGTGGCCGGCGTCAGCGCGGCGAACGGAACGTAGAACAGGTACGAGCCGAACGGGTACGTGTCCCCGTGAATGACGACCGGAACGTGACCGTACGGGATCAGCCCGTGCAGGATCGAGGTGGCTCCCTCGAGCACGGCGCTGGCCACGTCGACCACTCCCGCCGAGCTGTACCCGACAAGCGCGACGATCACCGCCAGCGCCACCGCCGCGAGACGGAGGATCCGGACCTGGACCGCGGGCTCGCAGCGGCCCGTGAGCAGGTCGTAGATCGGCGTGGAGCGGGCCGCGGGCCGTGGCCCCGCCAGGGCCCGCCATGCGCACCGGCCGGCGAGGTAGAACAGCGCGGGAGCCGTCGCAAGCATCTGCGCCTCGGGGGTCTCGGCGTTCAGCAGTACGACCGAGAGCGTCGTCGACAGGGCGACCAGCACGTCCAGGTTGCGCAGCCGGAGGATCGGCCACACGCCGGTCATCAGCGCGAACAGGACCGCCAGCAGCGCGAGCATGACCGTGGAGTTGGCGATCGGGCTTCCATACGCCCACGGGTGTCCGCGGTACTCCACCGCGAACCCGATCGCGCCCGAGGCCGTGATTCCGTAGCTCTGGATCAGCTTCGGGCCGCGGTAGAACCACAGCACCTCCTGCCGGGAGTCGAGCGGCGTCACGACGATGTGGATCGAGCGTTCGGCCGCGAGCGCTGCCGCCACGTGCGAGTGCGATTCGGCGTCGGCGATCGCCGTCGCCCGGGGCAGCGGCAGCGGCACCGTGCGGTGGGTGACGATCAGGGCGGCCCACGTGAGCGCTAGGACCGCCGTTGCGACCGCGATCGCCGGGTGGGCGCCGACGCGGCCGGACAGCTGCCGCGCTCGGGTGCGCTGTGCGGCCGGGAGGGTGGCGATCGAGGTGGCGGACACGTGAGGGAGAAAGACGGCGGGGCGAGCCCGAAGGCCCGCCCCGCATCAGAGCGAAAAGGAAGCTCGCTCCTACCAGCTGGTGCCGTTGCAGGCGCCCGGCGAACCGCCACCGGAGCCGACCGAGCACGTGTCGGTCTGAACACCGTTGTTCATCGCGATCGTGAACGCGTCACTCGTGTTGTCAGCCGTGGCCGACACGGTGTAGCCGGTGCTCGAGACGCCGGAAGGCGTGCCGAGGACGGCGGCCGTGGTGTCCCCGAGCGACGGGTCGATCGAGATGAGCTCGGCCGCGGTGGTCGCGTACGTGCCATCGTGGCTCGTCGCGTACGTCTCCTCGGCGACCTGCGCCGACTTGACCATTGACTGAGCGTTCGAATCGTACGCCTTGCCGCGCTGGTTCAGGAAGGTCGGAATCGCGACCGCCGCCAGAATGGCGATGATCAGGATGACGACCAAGAGCTCGATCAGGGTGAAACCCTTCTCGTCCTCGGCGCGACGACGGAGCTTTGAGAGCATTGATCCTCCCAGGGATCGGTTGATTGGGTCTACTGCCAGGCCCCTTGGGTTCCTGCCATCACGGCGACAGCGTGAGCAGTGGTGGTAGCCCGGCTCCCTCGGAGAAAAACTGAGGTCCGTGGCTTTGCGTCCCGCCTTCACAGGCGGTTTGCCTTTGGCACCTTTTGAACTCTGGCAGGACCGGTATCGACCCTGTGAAGCGGCCTGATTAGCGGCTTGGACGTTTGTGCTATGCAGGCGTTTCGCCCGCGTGCTCCTGGGCGTCGCGGCCCTGCACAAACCTCCCTGAACCTCCACACCACGGGCATGTCACCTGGTGTGACTCACCGCCGAGATTCGATATCAGCCGGCCGGTTCCGCGGCACGGGGTGCACTCGGAACGGTCGTCGGGAGCGGCCGCGTCGGTACTCACCTGCGCACCGCCACGAGCACGCCGTCGCCAACGGGCGTGACAGTGCCCGTCAGGCGCTCGTCCGACAGCAGCCGGCGCGTGAACTCATGCATCCCGGCGATCTGCTCGTCACTCCAGCCGCCGTCGCTGCTTCCATCCGCCACGCTGCCGCTCATCAGCACGTTGTCGACGGCCAGCACACCGCCGGGCGCGATCAGCGGCAGCACCAGCTCGAGGTAGTCGCCGTACTGCGCCTTGACGCCGTCGATGAACGCGAACTCGAAGCTCGCCGGTTCGAGGCTCTGAAGACCCGCACGAGCGTCCTCGAGCCTCAGGTCGGCACGCTCGAGCACGCCGGCGCGCTCGAGGTAGGCGCGTGCAGCCGCGTGGCGCTCGGGGTCGATCTCGAACGACACGATCGTGCCGTCCTCGGGCAGCGCGCGCGCCAGGTACAGGGTCGACACCCCGATCGCGGTTCCGACCTCGACGATCCGCCGCGCGCCACGCGCGAGCGCCAGCACGTGCAGCAGCCGGCCGGCCTCCGGCACGACGATCGGAATCCGGTCCCGGGCGCCTTGGGCCTCCATCTCGGCGAGCACCGGGTCGGGGTCGGGGCGCAACTCGGCCAGGTATGTGCTGACGGCGTCGGTGACGATCACGAGTGGCGGACGATACCCGCTCGCTCGCCGATCGCCGGCGCGGGCAGCATCGGCGCGAGCAGCGCCGCCAGGAATGGCAGCGTGACCGCCATGTAGACGACGAACTGCACCTCGGGGCTCGCGACGCCGGCGACCGTGTGGAACACGAACCACAGCAGGCCGGTCGCAAGCAGCGAGAACACCGGCATCCCCCGGGTGCGCGCCTCGTATGCGATGAGGGCTGCCAGGAACGGCACGTGGTAGTAGAGGTGGTCGCCGGGATCGAGCAGGCAGCGGATCAGCATCAGCGCGCCGAGCAAGCCGAGACACGCGTCGGTGTCGCGATCGCATACGCGCGCGGCCACCAGCGAGACGCCGAGCATCGCCGCCAGCGCCAGCTCCCTCCCGTAATGCAGGATGAAGCTGGGCGCGAAGTACAGATGCCAGCCGCCGGGCGCGATCGTCGGGTGCGCGAGCGGCCACCAGACGTCGTCCGGGTGCGCGACGGGCGAGACGACGGAGAAGGGATGCGAGACCGCCGCCGCCGAGCCGGCCGATTCCGCGATCACCCAGGAGCCCGCGATCGCGGCGGCGCCCAGCGTCAGCCGCAGACGGCTCTCTCGCGGCGCCGCGAGAAACGCCGGCATCGCCGCAATCAGGCCCCACGGCTTGTTCACGATCGCGAGCCCCAGCGCGATCGACGCGAGCCCGGCGCGCCCGTCGCCCGCCAGCAGCACCGCAGCGACGCACAGCGCCGCTCCGAGCGCCTCTTCGGGATGTCCGAGGAACACGGCGCCGAAGATCGCGGGAACAAGCGTGAGCAGGCCGATCACGGCTGCACGCGCAAGCACCGAGCGCCCGCGCGCGTGCATCCCTCGGGCAAGCCACAGCCCAACGCCGGCGAGCGCGAGCACGCACGTGAGCGCGCCCGCACGGAAGATCGCGAGTTGCCCGCCTCCGAGCAGCTTGACGACGAGCGCGGCGGGCGCGCGCAGCAGCAACGACCCGCCGGCGCCGTCGGTCGGTGTCAGATTCGCGAAGAACGGCCCGAGATGTCCGGCCAGGAGCGCGTTCATCGCCGGCGCGAAATCCGGGACGTAGTCGCCCATCGTCTGCACCCCGAATCCGGCGAAGGCGACGTACACGGCCCCCGCCGCCACCAGCAGGATCGGGATCGCGCGCCACACCCGAGTCCCACTCTGGGGGACTTTTCGACCTATACGGTCACTTTCTCCCCCAGAGTGCTCGCCTCGAGCCCTCATCGACGCACTCCGCGGATTACGGGATGCTGTTGTAGACCGTGAACAGCGGCAGGTACATCGAGATCACGATCACGCCGACGATGCCGCCGACGACGATGATCATCACCGGCTCGAGGATCGAGGTCAGCGCCTTGACCGCGGCCTCGACCTCGTCGTCGTAGAAGTCGGCGATCTTCGACAGCATCTCGTCCAGCGCGCCCGTCTCTTCGCCGACCCCGACCATGTGCGCGACCATCGGCGGGAACACCTTCGCCTCGCGCAGCGGCTCAGAGATCGTGCCGCCGGCCTTGACCGAGGAGATCACGTCGCCCATCGCCTGCTCGACGACCGCGTTGCCCGCGGTCGTCCCCGTGATCTCGAGCGCCTGGATGATCGGAACGCCGGCGGAGGTCAGCGAGGACAGCGTCCGGGACCAGCGCGCCAGGGCGACCTTCTGCACGATGTCGCCGATCTTCATCGGCACGCGCAGCTTGAAGGCGTCCCAGTGCGGCCTCCCCCACTTCGACTTCTTGAGCGTGATGAACGCGAACGTGGACCCGGCGACGAACGCGATCAGGATGTACCACTGCTTCGTCAGCAGGTGCGAGAAGTCGACCATGAACTGGCTCAACGCGGGCAACTTCCCGGGGAACGACTTGAACACGCCCTCGAACACCGGGATCAGGAACGCGACCAGCGCGAGCAGCACGGCGAACGCGAAGAAGATCGTCAGCGCGGGGTAGATCATCGCCGCGCGGACCTGGCGCTTCAGCGCCGCGTCCTTCTCGAGCTGGGTGGCGGCGCGCATCAGGGTGTCCTCGAGCACGCCGCCCGTCTCCCCCGCCCGCACCATCGCGACGTACAGCGGCCCGAACACCTTCGGATGGCGCTCGAGCGCGTCTGACAGCGGGAGCCCCGCCTCGACGTCTCGGCGGACGGCGGAGATCGTCTCCTTGAGCATCTTCGATTCGGTCTGCGTCTCGAGCACGTACAGCGCGCGGAGGATCGACATGCCCGAGGTGACCATCGTCGCCAGCTGGCGGCTCGCCACCGCCAGGTCCTTGGGCTTGACGCGCGCGAACAGCTCCAGGTTGAGTTCGCGGGAGCGGTACTTGTGCGCGATGTCGACGACGATCAGCCCTCGTTCCTTGAGCTGCTCGGCGACGTCCTGCTTCGAGAGCGCCTCGACCTCTCCGCGGGCGGGGACCCCGGACAGGTCCATCGCCCTGAACACGAAGGTCGCCATCGGCTACCTCGCCCAGCGCGTGGGCGGCGGCCGGATCATGCCCGTTGCCGTGGCCACCGATCAGCCGGCGCAGCTCCTCGACCGAGTGCGCGCGAGACTCGGCCAGCTGGCGCGTGATCGTGCCCTGGCGCGTGAGCTGCGCGAGTGCCGAGTCCATCGTCTGCATCCCGTGGACCGCGCCGGTCTGCAGCACCGAGTAGATCTGGTAGGACTTCCCCTCGCGGATCAGGTTGCGGACCGCCGGGGTCGGGACCAGCACCTCGGCGGCGACGCAGCGGCCGGCGCCGTCGGCGGTCGGCAGCAGCGTCTGGGTCATGATCCCCTGGAGCGCGACCGACAGCTGCGCGCGTACCTGACCCTGCTGGTCGGGCGGGAACACGTCGACGATCCGGTCGATCGTCTGCGGCGTGTCCTGGGTGTGCAGGGTCGCGAACACGAGGTGGCCGGTCTCGGCCGCCGTGATCGCGGTCCCGATCGTCTCGAGGTCGCGCATCTCGCCGACGAGGATCACGTCCGGGTCCTGGCGCAGCGCGGCCTTCAGCGCCTCGGCGAAGCTGGTCGCGTCCGCCCCGAACTCCCGCTGGTTGACGATGCACTTCTTGTGGTGGTGCAGGAACTCGATCGGGTCCTCGATCGTCATGATGTGCTCTTCGCGGGTCGCGTTGATCACATCGACCAGCGACGCGAGCGTCGTCGACTTGCCGGACCCGGTCGGGCCCGGTGACGAGCACGAGCCCGCGCGGCTTGTTCGCGAACTCGGCGACCGCAGGCGGCAGCCCGAGCTGCTCGAGCGGCACGACCTCGAACGGGATCAGCCGGAACGCCGCGCCGAGCGCGGTGCGCTGGAAGTACGCGTTGACGCGGAAGCGAGCCGCGCCGGGAATCTGGTAGGCGAAGTCGAGCTGCCAGTTCGTCTCGAGCTTCTGGCGCTGCGAGTTCGACAGGATCGAGTAGACGATCTCCCGCGTGTCCGTCGGCGTCAGCGCCGGATAGCCCTCGAGCGCGGTCAGGCGGCCACGGATGCGCACCATCGGCGGCGCGCCCGATGTCAGATGGAGATCCGATGCGCGCCGGTCGACGACCTGGAGCAGCACCTCTGCGAAGTCGAGCTGCATCTAAAATCCCTTATCGGCAGCTCACGCGGAGCCCGTGACCCTTGAGACCTCCGCCATCGAGGTCAGCCCCGCCTTGACCTTGTCGAGACCGTCCTCGCGCAGCCGGCGCATCCCGTCGCGAACGGCCTCCGCCGCGATCTGATCGGCGGACGCCCGCTGCAGCACGAGCGCGCGGATCTCGTCGTTGACGACCATCACCTCGTACAGGCCGACGCGGCCTCGGTAGCCCATCGAGCCGCAGCGCGTGCATCCGACGGGCTCGTACGCCTCGAGGTCGAACTGCGTGGCGAACCCGTGATCCCGGAGCACGTCGGCGGGGATGATCGTGCGCCGCTTGCAGTGCAGGCACAGCGTGCGCGCGAGCCGCTGGGCGACGACGCAGTCGATCGCCGAGGCGACCAGGAACGGCTCGATCCCCATCTCGATCAGTCGCGTGATCGCGGTCGGCGCGTCGTTCGTATGCAGCGTCGAGAGCACCATGTGGCCGGTCAGCGCGCCCTCGACCGCGATCTGCGCGGTCTCCCGGTCGCGGATCTCGCCGACCATCAGGATGTCCGGATCGGCGCGCATCATCGAGCGCAGCCCCTGCGCGAACGTGAGTCCGGCCTTGACGTTGATCTGCACCTGCGTGACGCCGGGGATCTGGAACTCGACCGGATCCTCGATCGTGATGATGTTCTTGTCCGGGGTGTTGAGCTCGGCGAGCGCGCCATACAGCGTGGTCGACTTGCCCGAACCGGTCGGCCCTGTCGCGAGCACGGAGCCGTACGCGCTCGTGAACGCCTTCCGGAACCGCGCCAGCTCATGCTCGGCCATCCCGAGCCGGTCGAGCTCGAACCGGATCGACTCCTTGTCGAGGATCCTCATCACGACCGACTCGCCGTTGACGCTCGGCAGCGTCACGACGCGGATGTCGACGTGCCGGCCCTCGATCGTCAGCCCGACGCGTCCGTCCTGCGGCACCCGCCGCTCGGCGATGTCGAGGTCGGCCATGATCTTGACCCGGGAGACCACGCCACCGATCATCCGGCGCGGGACGGTCGCCGAGTCGACGAGCACGCCGTCGATCCGCATCCGGACGCGGAGCTCCCGGCCGGGCCGGCCCTGCTCGTCGGGCTGGGGCTCGAAGTGCACGTCCGAGGCGCCGCGGTCAGCGGCCTCGGCGATGATCGAGTGCACGAGCTTGATCACCGGCGCGTCCTCGGCCGACTCGCGCAGGTCGACGATCTCGACCGGGGCGGCGCCCTCCTCGCTCTCGTCCATCACCTCCTGGACCGCGTCCTCGAAGCGGTTCATGCGCGAGATCAGCTGCGAGATGTCCTCCGCGGATGCGACCGCCGGGCGGATGTCCATCCGGGTCAGCAGCGCGATGTCGTCGACCGCCAGCACGTTCGCCGGGTCGGCCATCGCGAGCAGCAGCGTGCGGTCGTCGATCCGCGACACGGGCACGGCCGAGTAGCGCCTCGCGGCCGCGGCGGACAGCAGATTCGCAGCGACCATGTCGACCTTGAACACGCTCAGGTCGAGGTGGTCCAGGCCGTAGCGCTCGGCGATCGCGTGAGACAGCTGCTCGGCGGTGATCTCGCGGCGGTCCAGCAGCACGCTCTCGGCGGTCACGCCGGACCGTCGAGCCTCCTCGATCGCCGCCTGAACGCGCTCGGGGTCGCAGAGCCCGAGCTGGACGAGCACATCGGTCAGGAAGCGCCCGGAGCCGCCGCGTCGCTGCGGCGGCGTGACTCCGTCCTGGGTCGCCGCGAACCGCTCCGCGGCCTGCGCGTCGAGCTCATCGGAGACGGCCCGCAGATGCGAGCCGCCGTCGCTCATGTCCCCCGGGCCGCCGCGCGCATGATGCCGACCGGAGCCCGGACACCGGTGAACCGCTCGAAGCTGAGCGCGCCCTGGGCGACGAGCACCTCGAGCCCGTCGGCCGCCGGGATGCCGCGCTCGCGTGCCGCGCGCACCAGCGGCGTCACGGTGTCGGTGTAGAGAAGGTCAACCACGCAGTCGTACCCGCCTACGTCATCGGCGTCGAGCGGGAGACCCTTGAACATTGGCTCGGATGCGTCCAGACCGCTGGACGTGCATTGGACGAGGATCTCGGCGGGATCCGCCGTGCTGACGGGGGTCCCGCCTCCCAGCTCGGCACACAGCTCGCGGGCCCGCTCTCCAGTGCGGTTCCACACGCGCACCGACGCCGCTCCGGCATCCAGCAGCGCCCATACGGCGGCGCGTGCGCTGCCGCCGGCGCCGAGCACGAGTGCGGTGCGCCCCGCCGCGGGGAACGGCAGCGACTCGAGCACCGCGGGAGCATCGGTGTTGTCGGCCTCGATCGCCCCGCTACCGGGGTCGAACACGAGCGTGTTCGCCGCGCCGATCGCCTGCGCGCGCTTGGACGCGCGATCCGCGAGCGCCAGCGCAGCCTGCTTGTGGGGGATCGTCACGTTCGCGCCGCGGAACCCCGCTTGTGGAAGCGCGCGGACCGTCTCCGCGAACCGCTCGGGCGGGACCGGCAGCAGCTGGTAGCGCCAGTCGCGCAGGCCCACGGCGGCGAGCGCGGCGTTGTGCATCTGCGGCGAGCGGCTGTGCCCCGCCGGCCATCCGAGCACGCCGAGCCGCGTCCCGCGCCCGGGCGGCCTGCTGCCTTGATCGCGGCCTTCCACGGCCGGGATTCAACACTGCGCGTTCGTGTTGACGCCGCTCGGGTCGCACAACGTCTCGCGGCCGAGATGCCAGACGCCGCTCGTGATGTCGAACAGGTACGGCGGCAACAGATACTCGAGCCGGTCGTCGTACGTGTAGTCCTTCGTGTAGCCCGTCGCAATCTGACCGTTGGAGCCGAAGGTCCCGACCGTGCCGCGGTAGTACTGCGCGATCGCGCCGTTGATCGTCAGCGTCCCGAGCGGCGACCCGCAATCGTGGTTGTCCGCGGTGAAGGAGTGCTGGACGGCCATGATCTCGGCGTCGATCGTCAGGTTGGAGAACGACTGGCCGCTGACGTTGCCGTTCGACGAGCTGCATCCGTGCTCGACGCGGATGAACTCGTTCGCGATCAACCCGAGCGTCGCCACACCAGTCGGCACCCCCGAGTTGTTCGTGGTCGTGATGTTGCCGTCGATGATCACGTCATCGGCTGCGCCGATCGTCAGCGGCGCGGTGTAGTTGCCCGACACGTACACGTCGCCGGCGCAGCCCGAGGTGGAGTACGAGGTGACCGTGGGGTCGTATTGCGCGGGCGTGCAGCCGCTCGCGTTCGCGATGTAGATCACCGGGTCCGTCGTCAGGTTCACCGTCGATGTCGTACAGGTGGTGGTGGGGCAGTTCGTGACCGAGGCCGTCCCGCCGTTGAGCGTGATCGTGGTCGTTCCGCTGAACGTGAGGCCGTACTCCGAGGCGTCCGTGGCCAGGAACGTGGTGTTGGCTGGAGGCAATTCCGCCGAAGCGCCCGCTATCGCGGTGCCGTTGAGCGTCAGGCTCTGGCAGCTGTAGCCGGCGCACAGGCACTGCTCCTGGGTGTCGCCCGACGGGCACGGCGCGGCCGTCTCGATGTCATCGGAGGAGTTGCGGCCGAAGGTCGGCGACGCGCCGGACGCGATCAGGTACTGATCGTCGGTGAACATCGGGCCGTTGACCGCGTCGGCCGAGATCCAGTCGATGTTGCAGCTGCTGTTGCGCGAGTCGCGGTAGTACACGTCGCAGCCGCTGTCGCCGCTGATGCCCGGGTCGAACGACTCGTAGACCGTGAACCACACGAAGTCGAAAGGGTTCGCGGGCTTGAATCCCGCGACGATCGCCCGCGACACCGTCCCGCCGTCGGCATACCCGGTGAAGGCGAGCCGCAGCGTCCCCGTCCCGGTGTCGATCAGCGTCCCGGTCGGGTTGGTGCTGGAGCACGCGCTTGCGCTGTTCGCCAGCACCGGCATGTACTCGTAGTACTCGGTGGTCGACCCGGCGACGTACGTCGGAGTGCTGACGGTGTCGTTCGTGCAGGCCTCCCAGTAGGTCGAGTTCTCGTTCAGGTGATACAGGTATGCCTGGGCGCCGGCCTCGGCCGCCGAGTACGCCTGCTTGGCCGCCAGGTCCTGCTCGGACAGCGGCGCGTCGGCGCCGACGGCGGTCCACACGGCGGCGATCAGGATCGCTGTGATCGCGAGCACGCCGATCGCGAACAGCATCGAGAACCCGCGCTCATCGGCGGCACGCGCGCGCAGCGATGAAGGTCTCATTCGCACGGGCCGAACCCTCCTCCCGAGCCGACGTGGTCCGGGGCCGGCGTCAGCCGCATCACCACGGAGTCGGCGATCTCATCGGTGATGGCGCCGCCGGAGATGTGAGTGTCCTCGGGGGCCGTTCCGGTCGCGCCGACGACGAGCGTCATCAGCACCTCGACCGTTGAGGACGCCGTGCTCGAGGTCAGCGGCGTGCTCAGAGGGTCGGGGTTGTTGGACGGATACGTGCTGGTCGTGCCGGGCACGAGCGTCTGCGTCCCGTCGAGCAGCATCATCAACTCGTTGCCGTCGGCATCGGTGTAGGCGACCCCCGACGAGTTCGTCGGCTGCTCGTAGGCGAAGTACTGGAAGATCGGCGTCGTCGCGCCGGTCGTCGGGTTCGCGTACTCGCCGACGTTGGAGAGCAGCGTCTTGGTGCCGGACGAGGTCGTGTCGGTGAGCGCGCCGGTGCTCGAGTTCCAGGTGATCGTGTTCTGCACGGGAGTTGGATCGGCGGCATCCCCGTAGGCGCTCGTGAAGATCAGCGACGTTCCGGTCGACCCGGACTGGACCGGCGCCACCTGGTACGCCGTGCACGCGGAGTGCAGCTCGTTCATCAGCGTCTCCACCTCGACCCGCGCGTGCTCGGTCGAGTCGATCCGGGTGAAGTTCCGCGAGGTCTCGCGAAGCGCGATCGTCAGCAGGAACACGAGCGCGCCCACGACCACGATCCCGCCGAGCATCGCCACCAGCAGCTCGATCAGCGTGTATCCGTCCTGCGAGCGCATCTCGGTGGGCTCCATCAGCACGACCCCTGGGTCGAGCTCGTCGTGATCGGCACGGTGACGCTCGTCGCGCTGGTGAAGCTCGTGTTCGTGACGCCGGGCACGGTGTCCTCGTAGGTCTTGGTGCCGGATTTGTAGTCGGCGCACACCGAGTACGAACCGGCGCTCTTCGACGCGCTCTCCGTCGAGCCGGAGGTGGCCGTGCTCGCGAACGGCTGCCCCGGATACGCGAGCGAGCCCGTCGCGGCGGTCGCGGCGTTCGAGGCGATCGTCGGGTACCAGCTGTCGGTGCACGAGGTTCCGCTCGTGCTCGCGAAGGTGAGCTTGACGGCCAGGGGCGCGACCCGGGTGCCGCCGAACGTCACGAGCACGTCCAGCGCGGGCTCGGAGATCGTCAGCGTCTGCGTCGATCCCGGGCTGACCGACGCATCGTCAGTGCCCGTCGGCGGCTCCATCTGCGGGCACTTGCCCGCCCACACCTGGTAGTTGCCCGTGTAGCTCAGGCCGGTGAACTCGAACGGGTACAGGGACTCGTAGCCGCTCGAGGGCAGCAGCGTCGCCGGCGTCGTGCTCGGGTCGTAGTCGCTGTACGCCGACATCGACTGGCTCGAGCCGGCCCCGTACCAGGAGAACGCGTCCGCCTCCTGCGAGGTGCCGGCAACCGTGTTCGGGTTCGACGTCGTGAACTGGGCGTCGACCAGTCCCGCGACCCCCATGTACAGGGGGTTGCCTCCGCTCGGGAGTGCCCGAGCCGGTGTCTGTCAGCGTCGCCGATTCGGTCACCGGCGAGGTCTTGCCCGTGGAGGAGATGTATCCGGAGTCGGTGTAGGTGACGGTGTAGGAGCCCTCGTCCAGACCCGCGAGCACGACGCACCCGTTCGAGTCGGTGGTCCCCGAGGCGTAGTCCGAACCGCTCGCGGCGACCTGCACGCCCGAGAGGCCCGCACCCGTCTGGTCGTCGACCTGCACGACGAGCACGCCGCCTACGGGCGGCGTGATCACGCTCTGAGCCTGAACCTCGTCATTGGTGTTCGCGGGGCCGGTGTCGGACGCATTCGGCGTTCCCCACCAGACGTTCGAGTCCGCCTCGTAATAGGCGGCGCCGCTGGTGCCCGTTGCGCTGCACGTTGCCGAGCCGGTCGAGTTCACGAACTCTGCCGACGAGATGACGTTGAACGTCGTGCCCGTCTCACCACCGTCCGAGTTGGGCGCACCGATCGCGCCGGTTGCCCCCGTCGCCCCGAGCGTGACCTGGCGGGTCGAGGAGCCCAGCGCGCTCAGTTGATCGGCGGACATCCCCTTCAGCCGCTCCTGGTCCTGCTGGGCGAGCGCGTCGGCCTCCGACTCGTCGCGCTGGAGACCGGTGACGTGGGCGCTGCCGATCAGCGCCAACGTCAGCCCAGCCGCGATCACCGCGACGAGCAGCGCGCTGACGAGCATCTCGATGATCGTGAAGCCCTGTTCGGAGCCTGCAAGACGCCGCATCGCTACCCCTTTGTGACCCTCGTCACCTCGACCAGCGACGTCAGCCCGGCTCGCACCTTGGCGATCCCGTCCTCGCGCATCGTCCGCATCCCGCCGCCGGACGCCGCCGCCGCGATCTGCTCGACCGAGCGACGGTCGAGCAGCAGGCTCCGGATCTGCTCGCTGACCGGCATCACCTCGTACAGCCCGAGACGCCCGGCGTAGCCCGTGTCGCCGCAGCGAATGCAGCCCGCCGCCTCGTACACGGTCGCGCCGTCAAGTCCCTGCTCTGCGAGCACCGTCTCGGGGACCGTCGTCGGGCGCTTGCAATGGGCGCACAGCACGCGCGCGAGCCGCTGCGCGACGACGCAGTCGATCGCGGCGGCGACCATGAACGGCTCGATCCCCATGTCGACGAGCCGCGTCAGCGCGCTGGCCGCGTCGCGCGTGTGCAGCGTCGAGAGCATCAGGTGCCCCGTGAGCGCGGCCTGGATCGCGATCTCCGCGGTCTCGCGGTCGCGGATCTCGCCGACCATGATCACGTCCGGATCGGACCGCAGGATCGACCGCAGCCCGGCCGCGAACGTCACCCCCGCCTTGATCGCGACCTGCATCTGCTTGATGCCGGCGATCGGAGACTCGACCGGATCCTCGATCGTGAAGATGCTCCGCTGGCCGTCGGTGACGACCGAGAGCGCACCGTACAGCGTGGTCGACTTGCCCGATCCGGTCGGGCCGGTGACGAGCACGGCCCCATACGGCTTTGTGATCGCGGTCTCGAAGATCCCGCGTTCGGCGTCGGGCATCCCGAGCGAGACCAGGTCCCGGACCACGGCCTGGGTGTCGAGGATCCGCATCACGACGCCTTCGCCGTTGATCAGCGGGAGCGTCGCGACCCGCACGTCGACAACCCGTCCGGCCACCTTGACCTGCATCCGGCCGTCCTGCGGGCGGCGGCGCTCGGCGATGTCGACCCCCGCCATGATCTTGATCCGGCTGACGACGCTCTGCGCCATCATCTGCGGCACGGTGATGCCGCGCGTCAGCACCCCGTCGATCCTGAAGTGGACCTCCATGTCGCCCTTCTGCGGATCGCAGTGGATGTCCGAGGCGCCCGCCTCGACCGCTTGGGAGATGATCTGCTGCACGAGCTTGACGACCGGCGCGTCCCTGTCGGGGCCGTCCTCGAGCGCCAGCTCGATCTCCCGCACCTCGACCGTGCTCGGGTTCACGAGGATGCTGTCGTCGAGCGTGTTCAGCCGCGCCAGCAACGCCGTCAGGTCCTCCTTCGGCGTGCCCGCCGGCCGCATCTTGCGCCCGGTCAGCATCGACAGCTCGTCGAGCGTCAGCACGTTCGTCGGGTCCGCCATCGCCAGGATCACGGTCCCGTTCGAGAGGAAGCCGATCGGCACCGCCTGGTAGCGGCGCGCGAGATCGACGTCGATCAGCGCGAGCGCGTCCTCGTCGACTTCGAACACCGACAGGTCCACGTAATCGACCCCGAACCGCTCCGCGAGCGCGCGCGCAAGCTGATCCGGACGCAGCTCACCCGCTTCGAGCAGCTCCTGCCCGGTCGTCCGTCCGTGCTCGCGTGACAGCACAACCGCTGCCTCGACCGCATCACGGCGCGCGAACCCGAGGGACACGATCACCTCGCCGATCAGCTGCGTCGAGCGGGCGCGCCTGCTCGGCGGGATCAAGCCCGGCAGATGCTCTGCCTGGTCCTGCACTGCGCCATGGGCCGTGGCAATCGCCCCGTTTTCCATGGCCTCCCATCGGCAGAAATCCGGCGCGCCTTGATGCCGGAGGCCGGAAACCGCCGCGGGAGACCGGCGTTCAGCAGTGCGTGGGCGAGCGACCGCCGTGCGCCGCGCGCGCGCTGAAGTACTTCGCCTCGTCGGCGAGGAACGCGTTGTAGTTGCCCGTGAACACCTCGGCGCCGTTCCCGCACGGCTTGACCACGAAGTACAGATAGTTGGTGCTCGCCGGGTCGGCCGCGGCCTGCATCGACGCCAGGCTCGGGTTGTCGATCGGCGTCGGTGGCAGCCCGAGGTGGTTGCGCGTGTTGTAGGGCGAGCGCGAGTTGAGCTGGGACTGCGTCAGCGGCGTCGTGTAGTTGCCGACCGCGTACCTGGTGGTCGCATCGAGCTGCAGCGGCATCCCGTCGCGGAGCCGGTTGTAGATCACCGAGGCGACGTATCGCCGGTCGAGCTCGGTCGCCGCCTCTCCCTCGATCATCGAGGCGATGATCAGCACGTCGTATGGAGTCAGGTGGTGGCGCTCGGCGTAGGAGAAGTTGATCGTCCTGAAGTTCTGCTTGAACGCCTGCAGCTGCTTGGCGACGAGCTGCGAGATCTTGATCGGCTCGAACAGGTCGTAGGTCGACGGGAACAGGAAGCCCTCGAGCATCGGCGTCTTGCGCGGGGCGCCGTACCGCGCCGGGTCCAGCAGCGGCGAGTGGCGGGTGGCGTCCACGTAGCTGCCCCTGATCCCCTGCGAGCGCAGCAATGCGTCGATCTGCTGGCGGCTCTTGCCGGGGATCAGCGTCAGCTCGGTCACCTTCGCGGGCGGGGACGGCTTCGTCAGCGCGGTCAGCACCGAGCTGTAGCTCATCCCGTACCGGAGGTGGTAGGTGCCGGGGCGCAGGTCGCCGCGGTCGCCCTGGAGCGTCGCGCGCAGCTCGAAGAAGAAGCTCGAGGAGATCACGCCGTCGTGGGCGAGCTGATCTCCGATCTGACTCGAGCTCGAGCTCGCCGGGATCCGCACCGTGATCCGGCCGTGCGGGGAGCCGATGAACGGCTGGTAGAGCTCGACCAGCAACCACGCGATCGCGATCGCGAGCACGAACGGGATCAGCGCCAGCAACCGCCGGCGGCGGCTGTGCGGCCTGCCCTCGCCCGTGCGCGTGCGTGTCCGGGGCGGACGGGCGGGCGGGCGGGTCTTGTGTCCACGACGGACCGGCCGCTCGGCGGCCGGCTCGGCCTCGTCGAGCTCGTCGTCGTGATCGTCGAGCGGCTCGGTGAGGTGGAGCGGCGCGCGGGCCGGCTCGGGCGCGGGCTCATCGACGGGCCCGGGCGGCGGCGCAGAGGCAATCCCCAGCCGCCGGCGTTCGCGCTCGAGTCGCGCCGCCTCTCGCTCCTCGCGGGCTGCGCCCCGACTGGTCAGCCACCGGCCGCCTCGGCGCGGGGGCGCGACGCAAGCCAATCCTCGAGCAGATGCGCCGCAGCACGCGAGTCCTCGCTCGCCCGGCCACCCTCGCGCTGCGCGAGCACCGTCGTGAAGCGCTCGTCATACAGCTCCACCGGCAGCTCGATCGCCCGCTCGAGCCGCGCGGCGAACTCGCGGGCCTCGCGCGTCTGGGACGTGTCCTCGCCCGACAGGGACAGCGGCAGCCCGACGATCACCCGTTCGGCGCCGACCTGTTCGACCAGCTCCCGCAGCCGCCCGATGCCCCGCCGCGTGTTCGCGCGCAGCACGGGCTCGATCGGCGTCGCGAGCAATCCCGTGGGATCGCTGACCGCGCAGCCGCACCGCGCGCTCCCGTAATCCAGAGCGAGCACTCTCACCGGCGCCAGTGTATGCAGACGTCCGTGCTCAA
Source organism: uncultured Solirubrobacterales bacterium (assembly GCA_963826895.1). Lineage (GTDB taxonomy): Bacteria > Actinomycetota > Thermoleophilia > Solirubrobacterales > Solirubrobacteraceae > Palsa-465. Next base: position 38,617 of record CAWGYJ010000003.1, on the reverse strand, counting down.
GCGCGCCCGCGCGGGCGTCGATGAGCGCTCTGTGCGGACAAGACACGTGCCGGCGTTCGCGTCGCTGCTCGCCGCGGGAGCGCTGCTGAGCGCGTGCGTGCGGGCGATGATCGCGGCCGGCCCCGGGGACTACCCGGGTGATGCGGGCCCGGCGCTGAGCGCGCTCGCGCACGGCAATGTCGGGGGCTTCTTCTCCCACCAGCCGGCGATGGGCGCGCTCCCGCAGTTCGTGCGCGCCCCGTTCGCGCTACTCGCCGGCGCGTTCCACGACTCCGCGATCGGGATCTATCGCTGGGGTGATCTGCCCTGCCTGATCTCGGTCGCGATCCTCGCCGTCTGGCTCGCGCGCGTCGCCGCGAACCGCGGCATGGCCCGCTCGGGTCAGGTGCTGATCGTTTGCATCTGCATGTTCAACCCGCTTGATCAATGACGCGCTCTACTACGGGCACCCGGAGGAGCTGCTGACCGCGAGCCTCGCCGCCGCGGCGCTGCTGGCCGCGAGCGAGCGCCGTGCGACCGCCGCGGCGGTGCTCGCCGGCCTGGCGGTTGCGAGCAAGCAGTGGGCGCTGCTCGTGGTCTGCCCGGTGCTGTTGGCGGCGGAGGGCCGGCGCCTGCGGAGCGCAGCCGTGCTGGCCGGGACGGCGGCGCTGGCGTCGGCGCCGATGGTGCTCGGCGACTTCTCCGCCTTCATGCATTCGCTGCACTACATCTCGCGTCCGCAGCCGGTGACGACGGTGTTCACCTGGCTGTACCCGCTCTCCCCCGCGGGCCACGTGACGATCGCGAACATCTTCGGCGCTCCCCGCTCGGGCATCGGCCACACCGTCCCCGGCGTCGTCAGCGCGCTCTCCCACCCCGCGATCATCGCCCTCGGGGTCGTGGTGCCGCTGATCGCGTGGGTGCGCGGCGGCCGCAGGCTCGATGGCCGGCCGCTGCTGCTGTCCGCCGCCGTCGTGTTCCTGTTCCGGTCCACGCTCGATCCCGGGACGGAGCCGTACTACTACCTTCCGCTGTTGCTCGTGCTGGTGGCGCTCGACGCGCAGCTGGGCAGTCGATTCCCGGTCGCCGGGCTGATCGGCTTCGCCGGCGCCTTCACGCTGCTCGACCGGTTCGCGGACTACACCTCGCCCGCCGCGACGAACCTGCTGTACATCGCCGGCACGCTCGGCCGGCGCGGCCGTCCTGATCGATCGGCTGCGCTCGCTCTAGCCTCGCAGCGCGGTCTCGATCGCCTCGCGCGCGACGGCGAGCGCGTCGGGAAGCTTGCCGGGGTCGCGGCCGCCGGCCCGAGCTAGCGTATCCCGGCCGCCACCGCCGCCACCGACCTCGGCGGCGGCGAGCTTGACGAGCTCGCCGGCCCTGACTCCGCGCTGCACGAGCGACGGGCTGACCACGGCTACCGAGATCGACGCGGTCGGCGCCGGCGCTCCCGAGCACGATCGCGGCGTCCCCGAGCTTCGCCTTCAGCTGGTCGGCGAGCGACAGCAGCGCGTTCGTGTCGGCGCCGTCGATCGAGGCGACGAGCACGCGCCCGCCGCCGATCTCGGCCGCACCGCTCACCAGCTGCTCGACGTCGGCCCAGGCGCCGCCGCCCGCGCCGCCACTCCGCGCGGCGCGTTCGAGCTCGCGCAACCGGCCGCGGAGCTCGCCCGCGGCCTGCGCGACGTGCGCCGGATTCACGCGCAGGTCCGCCGCGGCACGCCCGAGCTCGCGATCGTGGTCGCGCAGCAGCCGCACGCCCTCGGGGCCCGTCAGCGCCTCGATCCGGCGTACGTTCGCGGCACTCGAAGTCTCGGCTGAGATCTTGAACACGCCGATCGCGGCCGTCTCGCGCACGTGCGTGCCGCCGCACAGCTCGCGCGAGAACGAGCCGTCCCCGACCTCGACCATCCGCACGACGTCGCCGTACTTCTCGCCGAACAGCGCCATCGCGCCGAGCCGGCGAGCCTCCTCGAGCGTCGTCGTCATCCACCGCACCGGATGGTTCTGGAGGATCCACTCGTTGACCTGGTTCTCGACCGCGCAGCACGTCCTCGGGCGTCAGCGCGCTCCCGTGCGTGAAGTCGAACCGCAGCTTGTCCGGCCCGACGTACGAGCCGGCCTGGCGCACATGGGAGCCGAGCCGCAGCCGCAGCGCGGCGTGCAGCAGATGCGTCGCGGTGTGGTTGCACTCGGTCGCGTGCCGGGCGAAGCGATCGACCTGCGCGTGCACGCGCTCGCCGACCGTCAGCGTCCCGCGCTCGGGCACGAGCGCCAGCACCTGGTCGTCGCCGATCCGCAGCACGTCGTCGACCACCGCGCGGCAGTCGCCGTCGGCGCACTCGACATAGCCCGAGTCGGCGATCTGGCCGCCGCCGGTCGGGTAGAACGGCGACTCGACGAGCTTCACCAGCACACGTCCGTCCGCCACGGTCGCCGCGCCGATCATCGTGTCCGCCTCGGTCGTCTGGTAGCCGAGGAACTCGGTCGCGAACTGCGCCTCGCCGCTCAGCGCGATCGCGCGCTCACGCAGCTCGCCGTCGTCGGCGGCGCGGCCACCGTGGCGCGAGCGCGTGCGCTGACCGCTCATCAGCGCCTCGAACCCGACCAGATCGACGCCGAGATCGTGCTCGGCGGCAAGGTCGAGCGTCAGGTCGACCGGGAACCCGTACGTGTCGTGGAGCAGGAACGCGGCCTCGGCTCCGATGCCCTCCTCGCCCGGTCTCCTTGGCGCGGTCGATCAGCTCCCCGAGCCGCTCCATCCCCTGGTCGAGCGTCCGGCCGAAGCCCTCCTCCTCGGCCGCGAGCCACATCTGAATCGCGTCGTGCTGCTGGGAGAGCTCGGGATACTCGCTCCCCATCAGCTCCGTGACGAGCTCCGAGTAGCGGCCGAGGAAGCCCTGCTGCGAGCTCGAGCGTGTGGCGCCCCTGGAGGATCGCCCGGCGCATCACCCGCCGCAGCACGTAGCCGCGGTCCTCATTCGACGGCACGACGCCGTCGGCGATCAGGAATGTCATCGCCCGCGAGTGGTCGGCGAGCACGCGCAGCGCCCGGTCGGTTCCGAACGCCTCGCCGTACCTGCGCCCCGAGAGCTGCTCTCCGAGCTCGATCAGCGGCGCGAACTGGTCGGTCTCGAAGACGGTCTCCTTGCCCTGGAGGATCGCGGCCATTCGGTTCAGGCCGAGCCCGGTGTCGATGTTCTTGGCCGGCAGCGACTCGAGCACGTTCGGGGGGTCCTGGTTGAACTGCATGAACACGAGGTTCCAGTACTCGAGGAAGCGCTGGTTGTCGCCGCCCGGCAGGTCGTCGGGCTTCCCGAACTCGACACCGCGGTCCAGGTACAGCTCCGAGCACGGCCCGCACGGGCCCGGCGGCGGCAGCTCCCACCAGTTCTCCGAGCGCGGGCACTCGACGATCCGCTCGCGCGGCACGCCGATCTCGAGCCACGCTTCGATCGCCTCTTCGTCGGGCCCGATCCCGAGCTCGTCGTCGCCCTCGAACACCGTCACCCAGATCTTGCCCGCGGGGAGGGCGAAGCCCTCGGTCGAGAGCTCCCACGCGTACCGCGTCGCCTCGCGCTTGAAGTAGTCCCCGAACGAGAAGTTCCCGAGCATCTCGAAGAACGTCAGATGGCCGGCGGTCGTGCCGATGATGTCGATGTCGGCCGTCCGGAACGTCTTCTGGCAGCTGGTGGCGCGCGGCGCCGGCGGCCGCTCGGTGCCGAGGAAGTAGGGCTTCAGCGGATGCATGCCCGCGACCGTGAACAGCGCCGAGGGGTCGTGCTGGGCCGGGATCAGCGACCCGGACTCGAGCAGGCGGTGGCCGCGCTCCACGAAGAAGCTCGTATAGAGGCTCCGGATCTCGTCAGAGGTCATCGCGGGACCAGTGTATGCGGGCAATGCGGACAAATGTCCGAGGTCCCAGACGCACTGTCGAGTCGCTCATCCGTCCGTTCGATAGAGACGCATGCGCGTAATCCAACGCACAGCAGCGCTTGCCGCGTGCCTGTCCGGCATGCTGATCGCGCCCGCGGCGGGACACTCCGCTCCGTTCGATCCGCTCGGTTTCCGGCTGTCCTCGCGCGTCTACGTCGTCAACGAGAACGCCGGCGACGCGGTGATCACGATCGAGCGCACGGACACGACCCGCGAGGCGCAGATCCGCTACATCGCCCAGCCGATCACGGCCGAGCGCGGCATCGACTTCCGCCAGGTCAAGGCGATGATCAACTTCCTGCCCGGACAGTCGAGCGCCACCTTCAAGGTCCCGATCATCGACCACGGCGTTCCCGGCCTGCCGAAGACGGTGAGCATCTGGCTGTTCGGCCCGTCACCGATCGGGATGGGGGTTCCGGACCACGCGGTGCTGACGATCCTGAACAACGACGTGGTCTCGCTGATCCGCAATCCGCTCAATCCGCTGGGCCTGTCCGTCGACCCGCCGGCGAGCGACCCGCTGACGGGCGCGCGCGCATTCGTCGACCCCAAGAGCCTGATCGCCGACCAGGTTCGCCACTGGCGCTACCGCCACCCGCGCGCGGCGGGGATGCTCAACGTGATCGCCCAACAGCCGTTCGTGCAGCGCTTCGGCCACGGGATCCCGAATCCCGCGGTGGCGGTGTCCGAGTACTTGGAGCGGGCCTCGGTCGAACAGCCCGGCACGGTCCCCGAGCTCTCCACCTACTGGCTCGTCGACGACGGCCTCACACGCTGGCGGTGCGGGAGCTACTCGGATACCCCCGCACGCCAGCTGAAGTTCCACAACTGGGTCGAGCACCTCGCCCAGGGGATCGGCGACTACCGCGCGATCCTGTTCTTCGAGGTCGACTCGCTGATCACGGTCGGCTGCCTCTCCCACCACGGGCTACAGGTCCGGCTGGCGGAGCTCCACGACGCGCTCAACATCCTCTCGAAGGTGCCCAGGCTGGTCGTCTACCTCGATGCCGGCGCCGCCGACGCGCTGCCGGCGACGAAGGCGGCACGGCTGCTGAACGAGGCCGGAGTGTCGGAGATCCAGGGCTTCTTCCTCAACGCCACGCACTTCGACTGGACGCTCCACGAGATCAGGTACGGGGACGAGATCTCGCAGATGACGGGCGGCAAGCACTTCGTCGTCTCGACCTCCGAGAACGGCCGCGGGCCGCTCGTGCCGCACGATCGCACGGTCAACGGCAACGAGGTCCTGTGCAACCCGGCCGGCCGCGGCCTCGGGCCGAAGCCGACGTTCGACACGGGCTACCGCAACGTCGACGCGTTCGCCTGGATCGGCAATCCCGGCAAGTCCGGCGGCTCGTGCCGCCCAGGCTCGCCGCCGGTCGGCTACTTCTGGTGGTCGTTCGCGATCCAGCTCGTCCGCAACGCGGACTTCGCCGTGCACTGAGCGCCGGCCCCGGCCGCCCGCTACCCACCCCCGGTGAGGAACGCGATCGACGTCCTGTACGTCGTGTACGTCCGGTACTCGCCCCGGAGCCACAGGACCTGAATCGGGCCGCCGCCGCGCGGCACGACCGGCCGAACGTTGTCAAGCCCGTCGGCAGGCACGACGACACGGTGGCTGAAGTGCGCGCCGCCGTCGTCCGTGACCCACCGCTCGATGTCCCAGCCGCCCGCGACCTCGCGCGAGAGGTAGACGATCCCCGGCTCGGAGTGGTCGAGCTGGATCCCGCCCGAGTACTCGTATTCGATCGACGCCGGGCTGATCGAGCCACCCGCGTCGGTCATGAAATGCGACACCCAGCGGGTGCCCGTCCACTGCGCGTACCAGTACGCGTGGTCTGCGTTGGTGGGGAACGTCGCGTACACGATCACCGGCCGGCCGCGATGGCCGATCGCGACATCCCACACCCATGAATGCACGCCGCTCCGGTTCGCGTCGTACACGACGTCGCCCTGGTCGGGGCGGATCGGGCCGGTGCCGAGCCGTTTGATCTCGCGCCCGCTCGCGCCGCGCAGCCAGCCGTCGCGGTACTCGGCGAAGTAGATGCTCGTCAGCACGTTGCGCGGGTGCCCGTTCGTGAACGCCATCACGATCGTGTTCGTCCCGTTCGAGTCGTACTTCACGTACGGACGCTGGCCCGGCTGAGCGATCAGCTCGCGCGCCGCTCCCCACGCGCCGGTGATGCTCCGCGTCTCGTACGCCTGGCTGTAGTTCGCCGAGCGCCAGAACAGGTACAGGCGGTCGTGCTCGTCCCCCAGGATGATCGGGTTCGGGTACGTGAACCCGTTGGGCCCGCGGATCGCCGACCGGATGTGGTCCACCGGGCCCCAGCTCGTGATCTCCTCGGGGCCCGTCGCCGTCCGGTAGTCCATCCGCCGGCCGTTGTGGCCGGACCAGAACACCGTCAGCCGGTCGTTCGGCTCGACCAGGATCGACGGGGCGCTGTGGTCGTCGTGGAACTCGTGGCCGACGACGTTCGAGCGCATCAGCCCGAACAGCGGGTCGTACTCGCCGACCGTCACATCCCCGTTCCAGCCGATCCAGCCGACGAATGTCGCGGCCTTCGGGCCCTGCACGTACACGGCGCGCGGGTCGCCGAACCAGCTCCAGGCGCCGTGCGCCCACACCACCGTCCGGGCCTGGGCCACCGAGGCGCCGAACAGGGCCAGCAGCGCCAGGGCGACCCAGCCGATCAGTCGGTACCCCATCGGGCGGGGCAGTCTAGTGCGCGCGCCTGACGCGCCTTACCGACTGATCGTGCCCCACCCCACCACCAGCTCGCCATCCATCAGGCAGGCGAGCTGCCCGGGTGCCGCGCCGGCCACCGGCTCGTGCAGCTCGAGCATCATCCGGGCCCTCTCGGCGCCGGAGACCCGCGCGCGCAGCGGCGCCGCGTGGTAGCGAAGCTTGACCCGGTCGACGCGCTCGGGCGGGCGGTGCAAACGGGCCCCGCGTACCGGCACGCGGGTCGTCGCGAGCGCCGCCCGCGGACCGATCACGACCCGGTTCGAGGCGACTTGCTTGTCGACCACGTACATCGGCTCGCCGCGCGCGACCCCGAGCCCGCGCCGTTGGCCGATCGTGAACAGGTGCTGGCCCTGGTGTCGCCCGAGCACCGCGCCGTCCTGATCGACGATCTCCCCGTTCGCCGCCGCCACCCCGCCGTGGCGGGCGAGGAACCGGCCACGGTCGGTCCCGGCGAGGAAGCAGAGGTCCTGCGAGTCGGCCTTGCTCGCGACCGGCAGCCCCTCCGCCGCGGCCAGCTCGCGCACCTGGGGCTTGGTCAGCGCCCCGAGTGGGAACCGCATGCGCGCAAGCGACGCCGGCGACAGCGCGGCGAGCATGTACGTCTGATCCTTGGCCGCGTCCGCGGCCTGTCGGAGAAGCGGCCCGCGCTCGTCATCGCGCTCGGCGGTGCGCGCGTAGTGACCGGTCGCGAGCTCTGCGCATCCGAGCCGCTCCGCGAGCTCGAGCATCGCGTCGAGCCGGACGTGACCGTTGCAGCGGGTACACGGGTTGGGCGTCTCGCCGGCGGCGTACGCGGCGATGAACGGGTCGACGACGCCGGCCCGGAACTCCGGTCGGAGATCAAGCGTGAAGTGCGGCAGCCCGAGACGATGCGCCAGCGCCCGCGCCTGCGCGACGGCCGACGCCGAGCAGCAGCTGCGCTCCGCGTCGTGCTCGGTGTCCGCCCACAGCTCGAGCGTGACCGCCACCGCTTCGTGCTCCCGCGCGCACAGCAGCGCGGCGACCGTGGAGTCGACGCCACCGCTCATCGCGATCAGCGAGCGTCCGTTCGCTGGCGCGTGCGCGACGGCGCCGGCGGCATCGCGGACCGCCGCTCCCAACGCGCGGGCGAGGGCATCCGACGCGAGCTCGGCCGCGTGCAGCTTGCCGGGGCTGAGCCCACCGAGCTCCGACGCGATCTCTCTGGGGCCGATTCGCGCCGCGTCGATCGCGGTCCGCCCGCGCACGAGCGTCACCGCGGCGCTGCCCGCGGCGTACGCGGCACCGCAGCCGCTGGCCTCGAATCCCGCCGCGGCGACATGCTCGCCTTCGAGCGCGACCGCGAACCTGATCCTGTCGCAGCACGCGCCGCCGTCGACGTCGGCCACCGGCGCGCCGGCGGGCAGGCTCCCGCAACCCTGGGGCGAGGTCAGATGGTGCTCGAAAGGGGCGACGTCCACGCCGCCGAGGCTACTTCACCGCCGGCGCGGCTCGGCTCAGGACACTAGACGAGGTTCGCGACGCGGGTCGCGAGCTCGAACCGCGACGTGAACCCGGTGATCGTCGAGGCCTGATGGTTCCGCCCGATGAGCACGAGCGTCGGCGTCGTCGACACCATCACCTGGGTCGTGATCGTCGTGTACCGGGACAGCTCGGCGACCGGGACGATCAGCTTCACGACCCGCCCCCCGTACGTGGGGATCGAGGCGAGCTCGTGCTTGACGACGATGTCGTCGGCGCCGGCGGGGTTGTAGAACAGGATCGCGAGGACCTTGTGCTCGCGCAGCGCGGTGGTGATCACGTTGTACCGGTGGCGCGGGCCTGACACGTGAGTGACCGTCTTCGCGTGCGTGGCGGCGTGGGTCTTGGCGTGCGCGGCCGTACGGGCTTTGGCGTGTGCGGCCGTACGGGCCCTGGCGTGTGATCGGGAGGCCGGATCGGCGGCCGCGCCCGCGGTCGTGACGGGCGTCGTCGACGCCGCAGGCGTGCTCGACGCCGCCGCGGGCGTGCTCGACGCGGCGGGCGTGCTCGACGCGGCGGGCGTGCTCGACGCGGCGGGCGTGCTCGACGCGGCCGACGCGTTGGCCGTCCCCTGTCCGCTCGTCGTTGCGGTCCCCGGGATGTTCCCGGCGGTCGCCGACTGCCCGTTCTGCTGCTTGACCGAGTTCTTCGCGTCGTTGATCGCCGATTGGTACTGCCCGAGTCCACCCTGACCGCTCGGCGAACCGGACGAGCTTCCGCCCGGCTTCAGCGCGACGATCCACAGCGCGAAGAACAGCACCGTGCCCACGAGCAGGGCGACGAGGGGCCTTGAAACGTGCGTCATCAGAGTCTTTTTCGGCAGACAGGCGGGATCGCATGAGTTATCGCGCTTTGCTCCCGCCCGCCCCGTCCGGAGACGTTCTCTGGCGCCAGAGGCACGGACTCCGTGCGATCCCGAGCCAGAGAACGCGCTCAGGCCTGCCGCAGCCCGCCCTGCGCCCGCCACGGCCCGGCCTAAGTGAGTCGCAGACCCAGTTCCCGGAGCTGCGCGAGATCGACCGGCGCCGGCGCGCCGGTGAGCGGGTCGGCGCCGCTGGTCGCCTTCGGGAATGCGACCACGTCGCGGATCGTGTCGCGGCCGGCGAGGATTGCGACGATCCGGTCGATCCCCATCGCGATCCCGCCGTGCGGCGGCGCGCCGTAGCGGAACGCGTCGAGCAGGAACCCGAACCTGGCCTCGGCCTCCTCTGCGCCGATCCCGAGCAGCTCGAACACGCGCTTCTGGAGCGCGATGTCGTTGATCCTGATCGAGCCGCCGCCGATCTCCGAGCCGTCGAGCACGAGGTCGTAGGCGCGGGAGAGCGCGCCGCCCGGGTCCGACAGGTTGCCCGTCGGCATCGTGAACGGATGGTGGGTCGCCTGCCAGCGCTGCTCCTCCTCGCTCCACTCGAACGCCGGGAAGTCGGTCACCCACAGCAGGTCATGCCGCCCTTCGGGAACCAGCTCGAACCGGCGGGCGAGCTCGAGCCGCAGGGCGGCGAGCGACTGGGCAGCCACCGCGGCCGTGTCGGCGACGATCAGCAGCAGGTCGCCCGGGTCGGCGTCGAGCAGCTCGATCACGGCATCGATCTCGCCGGCCGACAGGAACTTCGCGATCGGCGAGCGCCACCGCTGCTCGCCGTCCTGCACGAACGCCCACACGAGCCCCCTCGCCCCGTGCTGCTTGGCCAGCTCGGTCAGCGCGTCGAGCTCCGAGCGCGGGAGCTCCCGGGCGCCGGCGTTCAGGCCCTTCACCACACCCCCGGACGAGAGCACGCCCGAGAACACCTTGAACTCGGTCCCCGCGAAGGCGCCGCCGAGATCGCACAGCTCGAGGCCGAAGCGCGTGTCCGGGCGATCGATGCCGAACCGGTCCATCGCCACCGCGTACGTCATCCGCGGCCACGGCGGCGGCGGCGCCGGGAACTGCTCGCGCTCGAATACCGCCGCCATGATCGCCTCCATGCACTCGATCACGTCGTCCTCGTCCACGAACGACATCTCGATGTCGAGCTGCGTGAACTCGGGCATGCGATCCGCTCGCGAGGCCTCGTCCCGGAAGCACCGCGCGATCTGGTAGTAGCGCTCGAGACCGCCCACCATCAGCAGCTGCTTGAACAGCTGCGGCGACTGCGGCAGTGCGTAGAACGAGCCGGGCCGCATTCGAGCCGGGACGAGAAAGTCGCGCGCGCCCTCGGGCGTCGACCGGGTCAGGTCCGGGGTCTCGATCTCGAGGAAGTCGCGCCCGTTGAGCACCTCGCGCATCGTCTGACACACGCGGTGGCGGATCTCGAGCGCCTCGGTCATCACCGGCCGGCGCAAGTCGAGCGCTCGGTGGCGCAGGCGCAGGCTCTCGTCGACGACGACATCCTCGTCGACCGGGAACGGCGGGGTGTCGGCCTCGGCGAGGATCTCGAGCTCGGTCACGGCGAGCTCGATCTCACCGGTGGCGAGGTTCGGGTTCACGTTCTGCGGCTCGCGCGCGGCGACGCTCCCGGACGCGCTGATCACGTACTCGGAGCGCAGGCTGTGCGCGGCGGCGTGTGCCTCCGGTGCGCTCTCCGGATGGAACACGAGCTGCACGATCCCGGAGCGATCGCGGAGGTCGATGAAGATCAGCCCGCCGTGGTCGCGGCGACGATGAACCCAGCCAGCGACCCGAGCGGCCGCGCCGGTGTCGGCGATCGCAAGGCTCCCGCACCAATGGTCGCGGAACTCGTTCGGCGTGGGCGGTCTCACGACAGCCGGCTCCCGCGAAGGATCGCCGGGATCACGCCGCCGGCCTCCAGCTCGCGCTGCTCGCCGCTCTCCATGTCCCGCAGCGCCACCTGATGCTCGACGATCGCGACGTACCTGGCGCCGACGCGGTCCGCCTGCCGCAGCTGTCCCTTCAGCGAGCGCCCCGCGAGCTCGAGCTGAGCGTGCAAGCCGGCGCGGCGGGCTTCGCGCGCCAGCTCGAACGCCACACGGTCGCTGCCGTCCCCGCCCACGGCGACGTACAGGTCGACGAGGCTCGGGGCGGTCGGCTGCTCGCCGCCGGCGAGCAGCATCCGCTCGACTCCCGCCGCCCAGCCCGAGGCTGGCGTCGGGGGGCCGTCGAGCTGCTCGATCAGGCCGTCGTAGCGCCCGCCGCCTCCGAGCGCGGACTGGGCACCGAGCACTCCGGACTCGACCTCGTACACGGTTCGGCTGTAGTAGTCGAGGCCGCGCACGAGCGTCGGGTCGAGCTCGTACGAGACGCCGGCGTCGTCGAGCAGCGCACGCACCGTTGCGAAGTGCTCGGCGTCCTCGTCGGCGAGCCGGTCAAGCAGCGTCGGAGCCTCCCGCATCACCTCGCGCGTGCCCGGGTCCTTGGCGTCGAACGCTCGTAGCGGGTTCAGATCGATCCGCGCCCTGACGTCCGCCGAGAGCTGCTGCTCGTGCGCTCGCAGGTATTCGGCGAGCTCCGCGCGGTAGGCGGCGCGCGTCTGCGGCGAGCCAAGGCTCGAGATCCGCAGCCGCACTTCGCGCGCGCCGAGCGCGTCGAGCAGCTCACAGAGCAGCGTGATCAGCTCGGCGTCGGCGTCCGGCCCGGCTGCTCCGATCACCTCGGCGCCGACCTGCCAGAACTGGCGGTAGCGGCCGAGCTGCGGCGCCTCGGCACGGAAGAAGCTCGACAGGTACCAGAGCTTCACCGGCTGGGGCAGCTTGTGCATCCCGTGCTCGATGTACGCCCGGCAGACGGGCGCCGTGCCTTCGGGCCGGAGCGTCAGCGAGCGGCCGCCTCCATCGTCGAACGTGTACATCTCCTTCTGCACGATCTCGGTCGCCTCGCCGACGCCGCGCGAGAACAGCTCGGTCGACTCGAACGTCGGCGTCTCGATCCGGCCGTAGCCGGCGGCGCCGAGGATCTTGCGAGCGTGTGCCTCCAGCACCTCGCGGCGGGCAGCCTCTTCTGGGAGCACGTCATACGTGCCGCGCGGAGCTTGGATCAAGGTCCTACCTCGCGCTCAGCTCGCGCAGGAACGGATTCGACGCGCGCTCGCGGCCGAGCGTCGTCAGCGGGCCGTGGCCCGGGTACACGGTCGCCTCATCCGGATACGCGTCGACCAGCGTCTCGATCGACCGTAACAGCGTCGGCCAGTCGCCACCCGGAAGGTCGACGCGCCCGACGGAGCCCTGGAACAGAACGTCGCCGGAGAACAGCGCGTCCTCGCCGCGGACGGCGTACGTGACGTGCCCGGGGCTGTGGCCGGGGGTGAAGATCACGTCGATCGTCATGCCGGCGAGCTCGAGCGTCTCGCCGCCGGAGACGGTGTGGTCGGCGTCGTAGCTCTCGAACGGGCCGAAGCCCGGCCATGGCACGAAGTCCATGATGTTCGCGAGCACGGGCACCTCGAGCTCGGGGCACCACACCGGGGCGCCGGTCGCCGCCGCCACCGGCGCGACCGCGCCGACGTGGTCGAAGTGCGTGTGCGTGATCAGAATCGCCTCGACCGTTGCGACGCCGAGCGGCTCGAGCGCGCCGAGCAGCCGTCCGGGCTCGTCGCCGGGGTCGATCAGGACCGCCGTGTCCGAGCCCTTCGTGCGCAGGACGAAGCAGTTCTCGGCGACGGGCCCGACCGTGAACATGCGGGCGTCGATCATCCGACACCCTTCTTTCGCTGGCGCCGGCGCCACAGGAACATCTCGATGTAGTAGCCGGCCGGGGCGTAGATCATCAGCGCGAACACGGTGAACAGGATCGCCGTCGTGAGGCGGTCCTTCTTCGGCCCGATGAACAGCAGGAACAGGAACATCATCGACGCGCCGATCGCGGCCCGCGTCAGTGACGAGCGCCACGTCGGGGGCTTGTTCAGCCGCTCCTCGCGCAGCTTCGCGCGGTCCTGCTTCTTGCGCTCAGACGCGCTCGGCGGCCGGCTCGTGCGCCCGCGCGCCGAGACGGTTCCGGCCGCGGTGCCGCGGTGCTTGCTGCGTCGCTTGCGCTTGGTCTGTGCCATCTCACTTGCAGCTTAACCCGTGCCGGTCAGCGCGTCCTCGATCAGACGCAGGTTTCGTACCGGGATCGACTCGGGAAAGCCGTCGAAAGCGGCCCGCGGCGCAAGCCCCACGAGCTCGGCCGCCACCGGCGCCACGCGCTGCGCGATCGCGGCCACGACCTCCCCCGGGCTGGTCTGCGTGTAGTCGTCGATGTTCGTCGACACCTGAGCGCGATTCGCGCTCTGAAGCCAGAGGCCGATCGCCCGGACGCCCGGGAGGCCATCCTCGCCTCCCTCTCTGATCGCCGCCGCCACCCCGCGTGCCTGCACGAGCGTTGCGTCCGGGGCGAGCTCGACGTTGAACGCGACCAGCGGCGGCCGCGCCGCCACCAGCACGGCGCCCCGCCGGGAGTCGAGCGCCTGAGGACCGAAGTCCGCTCGCAGCTCCCCGTCGGCGAGTCGCCTCGCGAGCTCCTGCGGTCCACCGCGGCGCAGCTCCGCCCGCGTGCGCCCTCCGGCCAGCTCGCCGTACAGCAGCACCGGAAGCCCGAGCCGCTCGCCGAGCAGATCGCCGAGCACGAGCGCCTCGGCGCAGGCCGCGCCACGGGTGCCGGGCTCGAGGTACACGATCGGCGCGACATCGATCGCGCCGACCCGTGGGTGGATCCCGTCGTGCTTGCTCAGGTCGATCCGCGCCAGCGACTCGCGCACCCCTGACACCACGACCTCGGCGAGCGAGCCAGGCTCGCCGGCCAGCGTGAACACGCTCCGGTGGTGGTCCGGATCGAGGTGAACGTCGAGCAGGCGCGCGCCGCCGGCCGACGTGAACGCCGTCGCGATCGCTTCGATCGCATCGGGATCGCGGCCCTCTGAGACGTTGGGAACGGCGAGCAGGATCGTCGTTGCACTCTTGCAGAAAGGCGCAGCCGGCCCGCCGGCACCGGGGCGCCGCCGCTCGGCTACGCGCCCGGCGGGTTAGGGCCGCGTGGGGCCCGGGCCGGACCCGCCTGGACGGTGACGACCGGACCGGTGGCACCGGCCGGCCCGGTGGCACCGGCCGGCCCGGTGCCGGTCGGCGGCACGGGCACGGCCTCGACGACGATCGTCCGCAGCGTCATGTGCCCGAGCGTCCCTGTGTAGCCGACGCTGACCGTGTCGCCCGTAGCCACGGTCGCCGCCAACGGCGCGCCGGCTGCCGTGACGAGCGAGACCGTCCTGCCCGCGGTCGTGTGAATGACAAGCGAGTTGCGCCTACCCGAGATCGACGTCACCGTGGCAGTTGCCGTCTTGAGCTCCTGGAGCGCAACGCCGAGTGCGATCATGCTGCCGGAGCCGAGCTCCTCGTAGGAGACCTTGACCGTGTCTCCGGCGAGGAATTGGGTGATCGGTCCTGCGATCTCTCCGATCCCGACGGTCAGGGTCCGGCTCGCGCCGGCACCGCCCGACAGCGCGCTCGGCACGAAGTGGTAGCGGCGGAACGCAGAGCTGGAGGCATCGGGCGCTCCGTCGTACAGCCAGCCGGCTCCGCAGTGCTTCTCGCTCGCATTGCCGCCGAATCCGTCGGAGGTGCCGAAGAACCGCCCGTTGATGCTCATGAAGATGTGCACGCCCGGATCGTCATACAGCGTGACCTCGTTGGCGCCGATCCCGGCACCCTGCGCGATCAGACCTTTGCCGCGCAGCCCGGCGATCACGCCGGCGTCGCTCGGCACTCCGCTGCCGGGCGCCCACAAATCCGCACCGGCCAGCACCGCCGCCACCGACCCGGAGCAGTCGAACCCTCTGCTGCGCCCGTTGTACCCGGGGCCACCGGAGATCCCGGTGCCGGCGACTCCGGCCTGGGCGTGGCCGCCGCCCCAGACGTACGGATAGTCCTCGCGAGCGATCCGGTTGGCTGCCGCGATCAGCCGATTGACCACGCCCCGCCCGGTCGGGCCCGGCGTCTGGACCGTCAGCGCGGCGCCGTCGACGGCGATGACCCGGCCGGTCGCGCTGCCGTTAGGAACACCGAGACGGCGATCCGGGCCGCCTCGCTGGCTCGGAGCAGGCGCGCCTCGTACGCATGCATGCGGATCATCTGGGGAACATGGGTGTTCGCAGCCGTAGCCGCGATCGGGCACATCGCCGCACTCGCAAGCACAGCGAGCCGAGAACGGATCGCCTCACGTTGCTCCTTTGCCTGCGCTCCTGCTCGCCCCGGGTGCATCTGCGACCTGGGCGGCCGCGACGGCACCCCCCGGGCAGAGAGCGCTGTGTCCCATAAGAGACGGATCACGACGGTTGAAACTCATGCAAGGGCCCCAGCATCTGGACGAACAACCTATCCCCGCCCGGGCCCAGCGCTCCCACACCGGACTAGACTTCCGCGGCCCCGCCGGAGTAGCTCAGTCGGTTAGAGCAGCGGAATCATAATCCGCGTGTCGGGGGTTCGAGTCCCTCCTCCGGCATCGCGCGATTTGCGGGAACTTCCCGTGGTTATTGGGAATTGGGCGGATTCGGTCGTCAGGCTGTCGACCGCTACGTACCGCCAGAAACCGCTAGTTGGCTGACAAAACAGTCCAACGAACAGTCCAACGAGCAGTCCAACGAGAAAGCGTCTCGAGAGCACCCCGTCTTGGATGGCCCTGCGGGAGAGCCGGTTCGCAGATGTCGGGGCCCCGCCCCGACATCCCCAGCTGTCTGCGCGGCCGGGCGACGATGTCAAGCAGCGCAGTCGCCGCTTGGGTACCGCCGCGCCTTGCGGGACGGACAGCCGCTCGTCGCGCTTGACATCGGCGACCGGACGCGCAACCTCGCTGGTCGTTCTTGGCGCCGTCGCTAAATGGCGCAGCCGTCTCGCGAACCAACGCTCTGTGAACGCGACGGTCCGCCGCCGCAAGCAACCCGCTCAGCAGTCGCCGGGATGGATGTCGTGGTTGGGTGTCAGGGTCTGACGGTCAGGGTCAATGGTGTGGGCCGGCCGCCGCCGTGGTCTTTGACTGCGGGCAGGATCTTGCTGCCGGGGTGCGGACGTTGGGCGGTGATGGTGTAGTCGGCGAACAGGCTGGAGGCGTCGCCGGCGCGCAGCGCTGGAATGGTCGCCGCCCAGAACAGGTCGCGACGCTGGGTCCAATGGACGGCCGCGGTCAGCGGTTTGCCGATGAAGTCCGGGACCCGACGCGGCCGGACCCCGACCACCGTAAAGAGGCTGGCAAGGCCGCAGGGCGGGATTCTCGTGAGAACGGAAACCACAGATCCACGTCTCAGGTCAGTGCCAGCGGCGGGGATCGTCCGCACCACGAGCGGCACGCATTTGTAGGACCAATCGAGCGAGAACGAGCGCGTGAACGTGACCGACAACCCAGCCGCGTGGAGCTTCAGATACGCATGCGGGAGCTCGTCGCCCTCCGTGAAGGGCACGGTGCTCAGTCTCCGACGGTCCGGTCGCAGTCGGGTTAGCTCCCGCCTCCAAGCCGAGCCAGTGCTCGGAGATTCCTGGTAGGAATCGCGATGATGTCGGAGCCGTCGTTGGCTCTGTAGTTCCGGATCAGGCGGAGGCGGTGGTCGTCGAACTCCAGACTTCGTGGTGAGACGGAGGAGCTCGTTGAGGACCCGGATTCGTGCCGAGACTGGAAACGCGCGCGTGATGTCGCCGTTGAAGGGAAATATGCAGCTGCTCGTCGGCACATAGATCGTCACCGCGTGGCCGCTGGCGTACGTGAGGTGCGCCACAACCGGGTCGGGATCGAAAAAACACGAGGTGAAACTGTGTCTGAGGTCGGCCGGCGGTGGCCGGAGCGCGTCGAACGCTCGAACCAAGCGCCCCACCTTCGCTGGTGGCACCAGGACGCTACGGATGAGATGCTCGGAATACCTGCATAGGTGAATCTCCGCGGCCGGCGTCGGCGCAAGCGTCCGTTCCGCCGCCTTCCATCGGTTATGCCCCGGCGGCGAAGGGACCGCATATGAGCAATCAGCCCGACGAACGTTCGTGCCCGCCGACGCGTGGGCCCCTGCCATGAGACAGGCTGCGACAAGCACCGCAAGTGCACCAACGACCCCATACCGAAAGATGCCGCGCACAACACCGTCCATGCTAGTCGCGCACGACGATCAAATGAGACCGGCGGGTGATCGGCACGTCCACTCACGATAGAGCGCGCGCCCAGGTCGATCCGCCCCGCCAGCGCCGCCGGCGAGCGGGTTTCCTGTGGCCGAAGACACCTCGATCGTCAGCTTCGGCGTTCAGATGCCCGCTGGGCACGTCTACGCGACGGACTCCGCGTGGACCTCCGCGCTGACCGACAGGAGTACCGGAGGCTCGTCGGCGATGACGCGTTCGCTGATGATGAGCTGGGGAGCGGCGCCGATTGCCTTGGCGACACCTCTCAGGTGGCTCACGAACGCGGGAAAGGCGACGTAGTGGACCTGTCCGTATTGGCCGGTCTGGATGGAGCGCTGCCAGCACTCGAGGGCTGCTCGTTCGCGCCGCGGATTGGGCATGCCCCGGTGGATCACCACTGCCATTTGCCGGCTGGGATCGCGAGGGGGCCAGAACACGAGGTCTGGGAGCCGGCGGCTGTAGCCGCCGCGCTCGTTGGCGATCTCCGCGGCCCACCCGTCGGGTGCCAGGGCGAGCTCGCGGCCGGCGATCCACTGATGGCCGGCGTGCTCGATGTCAGCGGCCGCCCACGCGACCCGGACGCTGTGCATGGTCTGCGGTGAGAACTGGTTCGGGGCGCGGGGCGCCGGCAGTTGGCCCAGCCCGACGCCCTGCAGTCCCGTCGGGGTCATCCACACCAGCATCCCGTCGCCGCGGGTTGCCGCCGCACGGGCACACCACCCGACTTTTTCGAGCTTGGCCACATGCCTGCGTACCACCCGATCCACCAGCCCCAAACCCCGTTCGACCGCCGGCATTGGCACCACCCCCAGCCTGCCGATGAATCGCCCCACCCGTATCGACCCGGGACCGATCTCCACCCGCCGGTCAACCATGTACTGCCTGCCTTGATTCGTGCACGCTGAACTGGCCGTCCGCCCCGCCATCACCCCACCAGACACCGGGTCTTGACTGGAGCCAGACTACCCGCCCTAAAACACCTTCCATGTCACTACGTGGGGGGCGGGTAGTCTGGCTCCACAAAAAGACCCCGCCGACACCAAACCCCAGTGATGGCGGGGCGGACGGCCCGCCACCCGGTCCGCGAAGTATGGAACCGAATTCCATACTTCTCTCCACACTTCGCGGACCACCCAGCGGACCCCACCAACACGCCCAGGCTTACGGCACGAGCCCACGAGCAGCTCACTCAGCGTCCGGCCGGCGGCGGCTCGACTGCACCGTCGCTCAGCGGCGCGCGTGCCGGCCGGTGCTCGATCGCGTCGGCAACGCCGGTCATCGCACTCGCCAGGTCACGCAGAGCACTCGCCACCGCGCTGCCGGAGTCGCCCTCCAACGCAATCCCGAGACGCTTGACGACGCGGTCGACGCGATCCCACGCGTCCTTCGGACCCGGCCGAGTCCCACCGGGACGCAGCTCGTAGGACAGCGTCATCCCGGCCGAGCCCGGGATCGGCTCCCACACAAACGCCGGGTCCTCCATGCACTCCCTGATCGCAGCCGCGCGGCGCGACGCCGCCAGCGCGATCTGACGGATCCGGCTCGCGAAGCGCGCGTCGGGCGGAGCCATGCGACTCTGCTCGAGCGCGATCTCCCACTCATAGACGGCCATCGCGTAGTCCCGCTCCTGGCGCTCTCGCTCCCGGTCCATCGCCTCCTCAGCCATCCGCTCCCACATCTCCGGCGGACGATCATCAGGCTCCAGCAACTCGGGCGGCCGCAAAGCCGGCGGCGGGGCGAGCAGCCTCCACACCGTCGTCCTGCTCCAGCATCCGCGCCAACTCCGAACGCCGGACCAACCACTTCCGCTGCCCAGCCCGTGTCGCCTTCAGCTGACCCTTCGCGATCCACGCCCGGACCGTCACCGGCCGAACCCGCATCTCCTGCGCGAACTCCGCGACCGTCAACCAAGGATCGTCGTGCGGATTGGGCTCGGGATCGGTCATCTGGCTCCAAGTTAGCGCTAACCAGCGCTTAGCGCTCTCCGCGCTATTAAGCTACCATGGGATCCGATCGCCCACTAACGAATGAAGCAGGGTTCTCGGAACTCGCCTGATGTTCGCCCGGTCCAAGTCGTCAGCAGTGCCGATGAGCAGGTTCCTATGAGCCCGCGGGCCCGAGCACTGCGGCCGGTCGCGCCGGTGGAGCGGATCCTCTACACACGCGAGGAGGCCGCAACGGCTCTCGGAATGAGCGTTGACACATTCGAGCGACGCGTGCAGCCGTTCATCCGGGTCGTGCCCTGCGGAGCGCTCGTCCAGGTGCCGCCCGACGAGCTGCGGCGCTGGGCCCGTGAGAACGCCCGCTCGTTCTTCAAGCAGACCGCCTGATGCCGCCTGATCCGGGCGTAGGCTGGACGGACCCGGATCAGGAGGCGGTTGTGCCCGAGTACCGCAAGACCAAGACCGTAGGCGTCTACGTCCGCCACCAGATGCGATGCCCCGCCGCCGGCGCGGACGAGGGCCGATGCCGCTGCCAGCCGTCCTACCGTGGTCGCCGCTGGGATCCCGAGTCGAGGACGGATGGTGTGGTCGGACACGTTCAAGGAACGAGCGGAGGTTCTGAGCTGGCTCGCCGCGACCTCGAAGGGGCAGGAAGCTGTCGAGCAGGCCGAAGCGGCCGGTCCGACTTTCCGTGCGCTTGCCGACGAATGGCTCGACGGCGTGCACACGGGTGCCGTGGGCCGTCGCCGGGGCAAGAAGGGCACCGGGTACTCCCCGACGACGCTGGAGGGCTACGAGCGCTCGCTCCGATATGCGCTGGTGCCAGAGTTCGGAGCCAGGCCCGCGGGCGAGATCGACGATCGCGAGTGGCAGACGTGGGTCGACCGGCTGAGTCGCGAGGGCCTGTCGCGGTCGCGCATCGCGAATCACCTTGCCGTGGCTCGCGCGATCTACGGCTGGGCGAGTCGCCCCACGCGTCGCCTGGTCGAGCGCAACCCGCTCCTGGGCATCGAGTTGCCGCCGAATGATGAGAAGCCGCGCACGAGAGTCGCCAACGCCGACGAAGCGGCCGCGCTCATTGCCGCCCTGGATCCCGCCGACATGGTCCCGTACGCCCTCGCCTTCTACGCGGGCCTGCGGAGAGCGGAGATCAAACGGCTCGACTGGCCCGACGTCGAGCTCGACGGCTACCGGCTCGTCGTGCGGAAGGCCAAGAGCCACGCCGGGACCGGCCGGCGCCCGCCGATCGCCGAGCCGCTGCGGCCGATCCTGCTCGGTGAGTTCATGCGGCAGGGGCGGCGGGAGGGCGGAGCGGTTAGCGCCGTCTCGGTCACCTCGGGCAAGCTCGCCGAGCGAGCCGCAAGCGCTGGGCCGCCGCCGGCCTCGAGCCGATCACGCTGCACGAGTGCCGGCACACGTACGCGAGCTTCCTGATGGCCGCCGGCTACACGCTCCGCGAACTGATGGAGTACATGGGCCACAGCTCGCTCCAGGCCACCGAGCGCTACGTCAAGCTCCTGCCTCCGCTCGACGAGACCGACCCAGCAGAGCGGCTGAACGCCTACCTCCGCCGCCGGGCAAGGTGATGTGACATGACGGACCAGGCTGACGACCGTTCACTGCCCGGCGAGGTCGTCGACATGCCGCCCGAGGAGCGGGCCGCTGGGCTTCGGGAGTTGGCTGAGCTGATCCTCGACCCGAACTGGCTGGATCGTGACACGCTTGAGAACATCGAGCAGCTGACCGATCCCGAGCACAAGCTGCCCAAGCGCAAGTAGTCGGATTCGGCGCGCGACCGTCGCGGACCGCACCATGTCCCTAGTCCCAGGACGTGGGACAAGACGCTGCGCAGGACGGATCCGTCGACGCTGGCGATAACCTGAGGTATATGAAGCCAGCGCAAGCCACCGTGGCCTCGGAGATCGAGGAGAAGCCAATGTCCGATCAGGAACGGACAGCGCGGCTTGAGGCGCTCTGGAAGCGGATGATGGATCCAGATGGTCTGGATTGGCAGACGCTCGAGAACGTCGAGCAGCTCTCACAGCGCGCTCCGTAAGTCGGATGAACGCGGCGGAGCTACTGAGCGGTGATCAGCCGTTCGTGCTCGACACATCGACATGGTCGCGCGCGCGTCGGCTCCCCGCAGACGTGTTGCGGCCGCTCCGAGCCGCAATGGTCGGACGCCGTGCGCTGATCACGCCCATCGTGCGGATCGAGATCCTGTATTCGGCCCGGACCGCGGCCGACTACGCACAGGTCGACGCCGAGCTGTCCGCGATGCGGATGCTGCGCAACGATCGCGCCGCCGCAGACGCGGCCATGTCGGCGCTCCGCGAACTTGCCGAGCGGGGCGACGGATACCACCGCGTGCCGCTCCCCGATGCTCTAATCGCCGCAGCGGCCGCCGAGTACGGCGGCCTCGCCGTTCTGCACAGAGACGCGCACTTCGACCGGTTGGCCGAGGTTCTCGCCTTCGAAAGCGTGGCCCTCCCGGTGCCGTGAAAACGGCCTGAGAATTGCGGACAGAATCGGTCCGCAATGTGCACAACGCCTGACAAAACAGTCCAATTTGCCGTCCAAAATCGGCCGAATCGCCCGTAAACACTGGGAAACCGGGCGGAATCATAATCCGCGTGTCGGGGGTTCGAGTCCCTCCTCCGGCATCCCAGGTTTCTCAAGCAATCCCTGCTAAATAGCCTTTTCTACGGGAGTTCGTGAGCTTCGCTTCGGTGCCCCACGGACCCCTACATTCTGCGCGCGGCCGATCTCGCCGCGGCGCATCCCGGTGTAGAACGCGAGCGCCCACCCCGGCCGGTCGCTCGCGATCGCGGCGCCCCGGCTGTCGGGCGAGGTGTAGCAGTAGGCGTCGTCGAGCGCGGCGAGCGGGCGGTGCCCGCAGCGCTCGATCAGCACGAGGGAGTGTGGGGACTCGCCGTTCTCGCCCGCCGTCGAGGCGCCGAGTAGCAGCGCGCGGTATAGGCGGCGACCATCAGTTCGTCGGCGTCCCAGAACCCGTACTGCCAAGTCGGCGACCGTCGTCGCCGCCGGCGGCTTTGAGCGGCCGCGCCGGCGCGTAGGTGCCGGCTTCGACGAGCGCCCACCACTCGCGCGCGACCTCGCCGAACGTCGGACCGTCGCGCCGTGGCGGCGCGGACCGCGCGGACCGCTTTGGCCTCATGCCCATCCCAGCTGACCGCCGATGCGCGGTCCTTGAACACCGGGCTCCAGCGCGCCTTGCCGTCGATCCTGCGTCGCGTGCGGTACGAGGGTTCGCAGCGGCACCGGCGCTCCTCGTCCAGGTAGGCCGGGCAGCTGCGGCTGTGGCGGACGTAGAGGCCGGCGGTGCGCGTCTTTCGGTACTCGTTGCTCAACTGGGTCGCATCGATCTCGTGGTTCGCCGGTGTCTCGATCGACATTTTCTCGCGCGCCCGCGCGCGAGAAACCATGCGCGCCCCGGGCGGCTGATGGGGCCGATCAGGCGACCGCGCTCGCCATCCGGGCGTGATCGCTGACCCAACGGTCGAGCGAGCCCGGCTCGATCAGCAACAACTGGCCGCATGGCACGACCTTCACGTACGGCTGCACGAAACGCTCGAAGTGGGCGATGCTCATCCCCAGCGACGCCGCGGCTTCCGCTCTGGTCAGCAGCCGTCGCGGGACGGCCTCGATCGGCCGGTCCTCGATCGGCGGGGCATCGGCGCGGTCGCTCTGGGCCATGTTCGAAAGCTAGCCGTCGTATGTGGCGGCGCGAGCTCGTAGTCAACCTGCGGCCGCACCGCGCTGAGCCCGAGACTGCGAAAGTCTCCGCTGGCGACGGGAGAGCTGCGGTCGTGCCGCGAAGGGCACGCGTCGACGGCGACGCTCGCGTGGCTCGTGCATTCCAGACACTCAGGCGCCGCGCCGTTTCGAGCTCCGGGCCGCTACCCCCTTGCACATGAAAAGCAGTAGCCGCTCGTCGTCGCGGTCCGTGGCTCCGGCTGTCCGGGAGCGGCAGCGTGCGGCGGCGTCGGCGAGGTCGAACTCGTGACCGCTTTGCTCCGGGGCCGGCGGCGAGCGTGTGATCGCATGCGCAAGCGAGTGGTCGTGAGCCGGAGGAGCGTGGGCAAGGCTGCGGTTCGTCCGGGGGGTCAACGATCGGTGATCACCGCGGGAGTCGAGCCGCGGATCTGAGAGCCCCGGCGGACGTGTGTGTGTGCTTGCGGCAGATTGGAGGTCTTTCGTGGCCGAGGCCACGGTCTTGCCCGTGACGAACAGGCGGAGGCGACCTTGGCCGCCTGCCTGAGTGTGTGTGCTGCGACGCGGCCACATACGGGTCCGACGCTGGTGTTGAGGAACGCTACTCGGCGGGTTCTCGCACGATGACGGCGAATGACCCGGCTCCGCGAAGCGAGGCCGCTGGCTGTTCGCGGTCGTCCAACAGGATGCTTTCGATGGCGCCGGTGTCCGGGTCGAATATCACGTCGGTGACAGTGCCGAGGTCGTTTCCGGTGTCGCTGAGGGCGGGTTTACCGAGCAGTTCGAGCTTGCCGTCAGCGGCTGCCTGTTCGCGGTCGTCGCGCGGTTCCTGCAGTGCGGTCTCGTCGGCGATCATGATCGCGTCGGGTCCGAACCCGCTGACTTGCTCCCACGCGATCAGGAGCGCCTTGCGGCCCTTGCCAACGACCAGCGACCCGACCTGACCTCGCTTGACGTCGATCACGATGTGGGTGAGCTTGCCGAGTTCCTCAGCGGTTGTCCGGCTGATGACCTCGCGCCCTGAGGCCGCGGCGAACCGCTCGCTCATGGGAGACCCAACTTGGATCGGAACTCGTCCACGGCCCGGCTTAGCCCGACCAGGTCGTCTTCGATGAACCCCTGCGTGGCGTCGGGGACGACGAGCGCGTTGCCCGACACGGCCAGTTGGTCGGGCCGCGGGATGTACCCGATCCCGCCGGCGGCTGTGTCGATCTCATAGCCGACGACCTCTCCGTTGCTTCCGAGGAGGATGACGATGTCGCGTACTTTGCCGAGGCTTGTCCCCGCTTCGGTGAGCACCTCGTTCCCGGTCACGTCCCGTCCGGATGGTGGCGTTCCGAGGTCTGCCGGGGAGTTCTCGGGCAGGATCAGGCTGGTCTCATCGTCGATCATCACGGCGTCACGGCCGATCGCGTGGATCGTTTCGGCGGACAGCACCTCGCGACACCGGCCGGCGAGGAAGCCGCGCTTGTTGAGCGTGAGGCCGACGACGCGGCCGGCTTCAGGGCTGTAGATCACGTCGCGAACCTCAGCCACGTCCTCGCCACCAGCGATCGTCACTACGGGCAGCCCCCTGATCGCCGACCCGGTGAGGAGCAGGCTCACTGCTTCTTCCTCCGCGTCGCGATCACGCCACCCGCCCGGCGACGCCGCCGGACCGAGCCACCGACCAGCGCCACGAGGATCACCAACACGATCACGACGATTAGCCACACCACGACAAACCTCCGATCGCGCGACTCATCAACTTTCGGGATCTTGTCCTGTCGATGCTACTCACGGGCGGATCCGCGCGCGGTGCCGACCGCCCCGTAAGCGCTGTCGATGCGGGCTGTCATGCGCCACGTAGAACGACGAACCACAGCCTGTCGGCGACGGCGACGATGTCGTCGGCTACGGCGAGATAGCGGCGGGAGAGGACCTGTCCGGCCAGGACGACCCGGACATCGTCGACCTCGGGCAGTCTTGCCATCGCCTCGCGGTAGTCGCGCTCCACGTGGTGGACCGCATCGCTTGCCGCGTCCGCACGCCTGCCGGCTTCCTCGGGATCGCTGCGCAGCAGCTCGAAGCCGGTGACGAGCTCGCGGGTACCCGCGGCAAGCCGGTCGGCCATCTTCCCGGTGTGGGTGTCGGGCGCGTGACCGAGCACCTCGGCCTCGCGCAGGGTGGCTCTGGCTTCGGTGAGGATCCGATCGATCCGCTCGGAGAGGATGTAGAGGTCTTCCTGGTCGACCGGGGTCGACAGCGCCGCCTGCAGGGCGGCCAGCAGCTCGCGTCGCGCGTGATACGCCCGGTGCTGCGCCGAGCGAACCGCCCCCGCCATGTCCTGAGCGCCGGAATGAGACCACGCGTTGAACGCGTCCATGCCCGCGACCGTCAGCTCCCCCTGCGCGACCAGCAGCCCGACCACGTCAGGCGCGGCAAGGATCAGCACACGCCACTACCGCCGTCTCGCCCCCTCGGGCGCCGGCGCCGCGCCAGGCTCGCCGGGTGGCTCGCTCACCCCAACGCCCCGTAGAGGCGGCCCAGCCCGACCAGGCAAGCACCGAGCAGGGCACACGCGGGCACGGTGATGACCCAGGCGGAAACCACCCTGCGCACGGTAGGCCAATGAACGTGACGGCGTCTGCGGGCTGCGCCCACGCCGATCATCCCCGACGCAACCACGGTCGAGGTGCTCACCGGCGCACCAACCGACGCCGCGCCGAGAATCACCACGGCCGACGCACTCTGCGCCGCCAATCCATCGAGCAGGCCGCCACGGTAAAGCGCGAGGACACCGTATGCACGATCCGCCGCCCGCCCGCGGCAGTACCCGTAGCGAGCACGAACGCGACCAGCGCCCTGACCCAGAACGGCACCGTGAGCCCATCACTCAAAGCCAAGCGCGTCACCCCGCACGGACTCAGACACACCAACGCGATGCTGCTCAGAGCAAAGGACGTCGACATCGCAACGATCGCTCTCTGGCTCGGCCACGAGAGCATCCACACCACCCGCATCTACGAACACGCCGACCCAGCGCTCAAAGAGAAAGCGATCGCCCGGACCGCGCCACTCGGCGGCAAACCGGGCCGATACCGACCCACCGACACGCTCCTAGCGTTCCTCGAAGCGCTGTGATTATGCCGACCAGCCCACGAACCAAAATCGCGCAGAGCAGGACAAACTCCCGCCCAGCGAGCCTTACTCGGCATAACCACACCATCGGCATTAAAGGTGTCCGCAGACAACTGCGGCTCGTCCTCGCCTGGGCCGAGCTCCACCAGGCGGAGCTGCTCGAGAACTGGCAGGGCTCGCGCCGGTGAGACATTTCAGGAGATCGAACCGCTCCAATGAACGGCAAGCCCCCTGACATCACCGCAGTCGACGTCATAGGCCATGGCGCGCTCAGGCTGACATTCGCCGACGGTGAAGAGCTCGCGGCGGCCGAGCTCGTCAAGGACCCGGGCCACCAGGTCGTTCAGGAAGACAGGCCCGAACTGCCGCCGAGCTTCACCGGACGCGGCGGCACCGCGATCGCCGGGGGGTGGTTGAAGTCACTCAGCGTCAGGGCGCCCTCTGTCTCCCCTCCCTTGCCGGTGTTGCAACTGTCGACCGTTCCTCCCGGACGGGTCGGCCCGGTCGACGTGACGCGCAACGGATAGGCGGGCCCTTGCGTGGCCACGACGAGGGTGCCGGGATTGCTGCCCGGCACGTTGCCGGCCTCGCGCAGGACGACTGCCGGCAGACCGTCAATCGTGGTGGTACCGCCGCGGCTGAGCGCTCCGAGATTCTCGCCCAGACACCGCGAGAGCGTGCTTGGAGCGAGCGGCCCCAAGCTCGAGGTGAGCCGCTGGCCCGCTGCCGCCGGAAGCTCGATCCAGCGGTCGGCGAGGCTCGCGGCGCGGGCCCCGGCCTGTGCGGTCCAGAACGCCTGGTTGGCGCGAACGTACCCTGTCCCCGCGAGGACGATGATCTCAGCGCTCTTCCCGCTCGCGTTGAGCTGCACCTCGAGCTTCGACGCTCCACCGTCGACCATCTGGAGCCGCGTCGCCTGGCCACCCTGGGTGAGGGTGCCGGTGGCGACGAACCCGTTCGCGGAGCGCAGCGCGCTCTGTGCGGCGGCGACGATCTGAGCGGGCGCCTTCGAGGCAACCCCGTTGCCCTCGGTGGCCGAGGCTTTGGCGTTCGAGGGACTCGAGCCGCTTGACCCGCAGGCCGCAAGCAGCAGAGCGGCGCCCACGCACGCAACGCAGCAACCGGCTGAACGGATGCCGCGCGTCGTGGATCGGTGCGATGAATCACGAATCATGACCGTGACCTACCCGATTCTGCACAACCGTGTCGCTGCGGGTCGCCAGGTCGAACACGTTGGCGATCTCCTTGGCCCAGACAGGTGCTTCCAATTACCAGCCGCTTGCATTAGTGAGCGCGTCGGGCGTAGCGTCGGCCGGAGACCGGAGACCGGAGCATCAGCGAGCCACGCGGGAGCACGATGGAGGCGGCAACTGTCAGCAGGGCCGGAGGGCGTCCCGGGTTGAGGGCGTTCTGGGCGTCGCTCGACGGTGGCCAGCGGCGCACGGTGCTGATGATGAGCTCGGTCATCGTCTTCCTCCACGTGGCCGGGTTCGCAACGCTGATCGCGCTGGTCGCGCCGAAGCATTTCGGCCTCGGCAGAGCCGGCGTGTTCACGGCCGGAATCGGCGTGACCGCGTACACGCTCGGGCTGCGGCATGCATTCGACGCCGACCACATCTCGGCGATCGACAACACGACGCGCAAGCTGATGCAGGAGGGCAGGCGCCCGTTGAGCGTCGGCTTCTGGTTCTCGCTCGGGCACTCGACGATCGTGTTCGCGCTCGCGTTCCTGATCTCGCTCGGCGTCCGCTCCCTGGATGGCCCCGTCAAGAACGGCGGCTCCGGCCTGCATCGCGTGACGACGTCGATCGGGACGCTCGTCTCCGGCTCGTTCCTGTACGTGATCGCCGCGCTGAACGTGGCGATCCTGTTCGGGATCGTCAAGGTCTTCCGGGAGATGCGCTCGGGCCTCTACGACGAGCGCGAGCTCGAGGAACAGCTCGACAAGCGGGGGTTCATGAACCGCTTCCTCGGGGGGCTGACCAGGCGCGTCGAGAAACCGTCGCAGATGTACCCGATCGGACTGCTGTTCGGGCTCGGGTTCGACACCGCGAGCGAGGTCGCGCTGCTCGTGATCGCCGGCAGCGCGGGCGCCGCCGGGCTGCCGTGGTACGCGATCCTGTGCCTCCCGATCCTGTTCGCCGCCGGGATGTGCCTGATGGACTCGATCGACGGCTCGTTCATGAACTTCGCCTACGGCTGGGCGTTTTCGAAGCCGGTCCGGAAGGTCTTCTACAACATCGCGATCACCGGCCTGTCGGTGGCGGTCGCGGTCGTGATCGGGACGATCGAGCTCGGCGGGCTCCTCGCCTCCGAGCTGAACCTGTCGGGCTCGTTCTGGAGCTGGTTCGAGCACATCGACATCAACCTGCTCGGGTTCGTGATCGTCGGCCTGTTCATCGCGACCTGGGCGATCTCGCTGTCGGTGTGGCGTTTCGGGCGGATCGAGGAGCGCTGGTCCGCGCACCTCGCCGACACCGAGCCCGCCGGCTGACCGCACGAACGCGTGACCGCCTCACCCAACAGCCCGCCCCAGGTGTTCGAGAGCGTCGAGGACGCCGTCCGCGCGTTGCGCGGCTGCGGCCTACGCCTGTCGACCGCGCGGCGGCTGGTCCTCGAGGCCCTGTTCTCGGCCGACAGGCCCGTTTCCGCCGCGCACCTGTCCCGGACGCTGTCGCTGGACGAGTCCTCGGTGTACCGCAACCTCGAGCTGCTCGAGCAGCGCGGCCTGGTCCGCCACCTGCACCTCGGCCACTCCCCCGGTCTCTACGTCCTCGCGAGCGAGCAGGAGGTGGAGTACATCTACTGCGAGCGCTGCGCCACGGCGACGGCCGTCGCGCCCGAGCGCCTCGACGGGATCCGCGAGCAGATCCAGGCCGAGTTCGGGCACACGCCGCGCTTCACCCACTTCGCGATCGTCGGGATCTGCCGGCAGTGCTCCGCCGCTAGTGTCCCAGGCGATGCTCGAGCTGGCGCGCGGCCTCACTGACAGCACCCTCTCGGCGCTGTCGGAGCTCGAGCAGCGAGTGGTGGCCGCCGACGGCGGCCGGCTGAAGCTCGAGTGGCGCAGTCTGCGCAGCCGGAACGGACGCGAAGTCGAGGACCTGCTCTGGTGGCAGGAGGATCGGCTGGCGGGGTTCCTCGGGCTCTACGTCCATGGGCCGCCGGCGGTCGAGCTCGCCGGGATGGTCGACCCCGAGAGCCGGCGGCGCGGGATCGGAACCGCGCTGCTCGACGCGGCGCTCCCGATCTGCCGCGAGCGCGGCTACCACCCGGTGCTGCTGATCGTTCCGCGCAGCTCTGCCGCAGGACGTGAGCTCGCGCTGAGCGGGGGTGCGGACCTCGACCACTCCGAGCACGCGCTGGTGCTGACCGGCGCGCCGGCGGACGGCGCCACCGATCCTGCGATCGCGGTCCGGCCCGCGACCACCGCGGACGGTCCCGAGATCGTGCGGCTGCTCACCGCCGGCTTCGGCGAGCCCTCCCACGACATCCCCGACAGCGACATCCCCCGCTGGCTGGTGGTCGAAAGGCACGGTGACCGGGTCGGAGCGCTCGCGGTCACCTCACACGAGCACACCGGCTCCGTCCACGGGTTCGTGATCGACCCGCCCCGGCAGGGTCAGGGGATCGGCCGAGACGTCCTGCGGCGGGTCTGCCGCGACCTGAGGCAGCGAGGAGCGACGCGCGTGGCGCTCGAGGTCGCGGTCGAGAACGACCGCGCGCTGGGGCTGTACACGTCGCTCGGCTTCGAGCCGGTCACGACCGAGGACTACTACTCGCTCCAGACCGGGTGACCGCGGCGTGCTGCTGCGCCGGCAGGACGATGGGACCACGATCGCGATCGGCCAGGCCTCGCACGCGTGGGTATCCGGCCAGCTCGCGCGCGCCTGGGGCAACGACCGGTTCCCGGCGCCGGAGCCATTCGAGGAGGTCTGCCTCGCGGCCGAGCAACACGACGTCGGCTGGACCGACTGGGATCTGCGCCCGTCCCTGAACCCCGGGACGGGTCTGCCGTACACGTTCATCGAGCTGCCCGTCTCGGGGCACATCGAGCTCTGGTCGGCGGCCCCCGCGAAGCTCATCACGCAGAGCCGCTACGCAGCGCTGCTCACATCGATGCACGGGACGACGCTCCAGGGCCGGCGTGACCTGGACGGGCTCGAGCCGGCCGACCGGGCGCTCGTCGAGCGCTATCTCCGGGAGCAGGGCACGCTCCAGCAGGAGCTGAGCGAGCTGCTCGGCGCCGACGGCGATCAGGCCGAGCGCAACCGGCGCCTGCTGTGGGCCTGGGACGGCATCTCGCTGGCGCTGTGCCTCGGCTGGCAAACGCTGATGAACGAGGTGCCCGCCGCCTCGGGCGACGCCGAGCTGGCGCTCGAGCTGAACGGTGTCGACCTGTTCACGCTGGATCCGTGGCCGTTCGAGCCCGATGAGCTCGAGCTGCGCTGCGAGGGACGGAAGCTGGACGGCCCGTTCGAAAGCGACCGCGCAGTCGGCGAGGCGCTCGACCACGCGCCCAGCGTCTCGCTGTCATTCACGTTGATGCCGCGGAGCTAGGGCTTCAGCACGAAAGGCTTGGATGCCGGTGGTGCCCCCAGCGGCCGGCCTCCGGTGATCACCTTTCCGCTCGCCGTCTGGTAGGTCAGCCAGGGCACCGTCGGCTGCTGGCTGACGCCGGGCTTGGCGTAGTCGCACACGCCGGATGGGAATGCCTGCTGCAGCTCAGCCCACTGGGCGTTGGTGAAGCCGACCTTGTAGGAGCTCCTGTCGAGCGGAACGAGCGCGCACTTGTTCTGGTCGGTCGTGATCGCCTCGCCGGCGACCATCCGCGGTGTCGAGTACACGGGCACGACCGACGATGGGCAGAGCTTGCTCGCAACCTTGACGCCCTTCCCGTTCGAGCATTGGTCGGTGACGCTCGCCGGCTTGTCGGCGATGATCTTCCGCGGCAGCGAGCGTCCGCTCTTGTCGCGCTGCACGGCCTCCAGCCAGTGGTCCATCGCGATCAGCGCCTGGTTGTCGTAGTTGGGGTCGCCGATCAGGGTCACCGGCCCCTCCCAGATCACCTGGTTCGCGGACGTCCCGAAGTCGCGCTTCAACCTCGCGCGCACCGCGAACGAGCGGTACGTGTCGTGCGCCTCGCCGGGATCGTTCGGCCCTCGCAGGTCGATGATCGCGACCTGGTTCATGTTGTTGGCCTCGTTGATGATCCCGTCGCGATAGGCGTTCGCGAGCGCCGGCTCATCCGCATGCATCCGCGAAGCGGTCGGCTCGAAATCGATGTTGAAGCCGCCGACGTGTGCGTTCAGGTCCACGAACTGCTGCGGCGTGATCTGGCCGTCGTTCAGCGCCGCCAGCCCGTACTGGATGCCGACGTTGTCGATCGGACTGCCGGCGAACCCGTGCCCGAGCTTCTTCTCCTGCGAGTCCCAGGCGCTCTTCGGCTGCGGACCCAGCTGGTTGATGTCCCAATCGATGATCCCGCACCGCACGCCGCCTGGATTGGTGATCGGGTTGTACTCCTGAGCCGGCGTGATGCCCGTGCAGCCCGACCTGTCGGGCAGCACGAACGGGAAGAACCCGGCCACGCTGACGGCCGCGTTCGAGAGGTCCGGGATCCCCGTCCCCATCACCTCGGCCTGTTGCACCGACGAGAAGCCCGGGGTGCTCGCGAAGTAGTCGGTCAGCGCCTTGTAGTCGATGATCTGCTGGCCGGAGGAGCCGGCGTCGGGGAATGAGCACTGCACGATCAGCCCCTGGTAGATCCCGGGATACGCGTTCGACACCCACTGCTGGGAGAGCGACCCGCCCGAGCAGCCGGTGCCGATCGTGTAGGAGATCGGGCCGAACTCGTCGACCAGGTGCTCCTTGGCGATCACCAGCGACTCGGCCTGGAGCGCCGGGTTGCAGTCGACCAGGGAGTTGTCGAGCGCGACGCCCATGACCGCGAACCCGAGCCCGAGCCCGACGACCGAGGAATCGGGAATCGTGCTCGAGGCGACCGGGGCCGAGAACGGTGGCGCCGTCGGCGTGAACGCGGTGATGCAGTCGTACCCGCCCATGATCAGCAGCTTGTGGTTCCACTGGCTCTGCGGCGCCCATGGCTGCCAGGTCTTGCCGGGCTGGTAGAGGACCTCGATCCGGTACTCGTCCCGATCCTCGAAGCCGGTCTCCTCGCGGACGATGAACGGCACCCTGACGCCGGCGTCGGTGGTCGTCATCGCGACATCGGTCGGCGGGTGGGCCGGGTCGTACGGCAGCAGCCCCAGCTGCGCGGCGTTGGTCGACTTGTACAGGTACTGGATCTTCGGCGGCTCGTCGCACTTCTTGTCGAGCGCGCCCGGCTGGCACGTCCACGGTTCGATCTGGGGCCCCGAGAACACCGGCCCGCCGATCGGATGGTCGGTGATCGTGAGCCGGGCGCCCTGCCCGTTCGGCAGTGCTGCGCTCAGCACGTTGGGCCCCGGCTTCAGGCCCATGACCACGCCCTCGAACAGTTTGTCGGGCCGCATCGCGAACTCGCGCGTGACGTTCGCCCTGCCGAGCGTCACCTTCAGCTTCGAGTACCTGTCGCCGGCCGGGACCGCGATCGAGACGAGCGTGCTCGTGCCCGAGATCAGGTCCGCCCGATCGGACACCGTGGTGATCACGACGTTGCCGTGCGGCGTGCGCGCGGCGGCGGCCGCGGGGGCCGCCACGGCCACGATCGCGACCGCGAGCGCCGCCAGGAAGCGCCTCATCATCGGCCCCACATCAGGACCATCAGGCGCTCGAAGATCTTCGATCGCGTGGCGCTGTTCGGGAACATGTTCGGCTCGTGCTTAGGCCCGAAGCGCGTGACCAGGATCGTCTGCGGCTCGCAGAACTTCCGGATCCCCGTCTTCCCGTGCCGGCCACCCATGCCCGAGTTCCGCGCGCCGGCGAACGGCGCCTCCTGGGCCATGTAGCTGATGATCGCATCGTTGATCCACGTGTTGCCGGCCAGCAGGCGGCGCGCGAGACGTTCGGCGCGCCCGATGTCGCGCGTGAAGATGCTCGACCCGAGCCCGTACTCGGAGTCGTTGGCGAGCGCCACCGCCTCATCCTCGTCGCGGACCTTCATGATCGGCAGCGTCGGACCGAACGTCTCCTCGGTCATGCACTCCATCGAGTGGTCGACGTCGACCAGCACGGTCGGCTCGTAGAACCGGCCCGGGCCGGGTCCGCGCTTGCCGCCGACCACCGCGCGGGCGCCCTTCGAGACCGCGTCCGACACGTGCCGCTCGATCGTGTCGATCTGCGGCGGGAACGTGATCGCGCCGATGTCGACGCTGCCGTACCCCTCGGGTTTCCCGAGCCGGAGCGCGCCGGCCTTCTCGGACACCTTCGCGACGAACTCGTCGTACACGGGCTCCTCGACGTACACGCGCTCGACGGACATGCAGATCTGGCCGGCGTTTCGCAGCCCCCACTCGACCGCCACGTTCGCCGCGCGCTCGACGTCCGCGTCGGCGAGCACGATCATCGGGTCCTTGCCACCGAGCTCGAGCGAGCACGGGATCAGCCGCTCGCCGCACCGGGCGGCGACCTTCCGGCCGGTCCGGGTCGAGCCGGTGAACTGGATCATGTCGACGTGCTCGATCAGCGCCGCGCCGGTGCCGCCGGCGCCGGTCGCGACTTGGAAGACGCCCTCGGGGAACCCGACCTCGCGTGCGCCGTCGATGAACTGCATCGTCGCCAGCGGGGTGATCTCGCTCGGTTTCAGGATCACCGCGTTCCCGGCCATCAGCGCCGGCAGCGCGTCGCCGACGCCGAGCACCAGCGGATAGTTCCAGGGGGCGATCACCCCGACGACGCCGAGCGGCCGGTATCGCGTCACCACCTTCTTCCCCAGCACGAACGCCGAGTGCGTGCGATGGCGCTCCTCCGCGAGATAGCCCTGCGCGCGCTTGGCCCAGAAGCCCAGCGAGTCCGCGAGATAGAACAGCTCGGCGAGCAGCGCGTCCTCGCGCGTCTTGCCGTTCTCCGCCACGACCGTGTCGATGATCGAAGCTCGGTTTCGCACGAACCAGCCTCGCAGCGCGCGCATCAGCTCGCCGCGTGCCTTGAACCCAAGCTCGTCCCACGCGGGCTGCGCGGCGCGCGCACGGGCCGCGAGTGCCGCGATCTCGGCCTCCCCCATGTCCGGGATCGTCGCGATCATCTCGCCGGTGGCGGGGTTCTCGACCTCGATCGTTGCGCTCGGCGCGCGCTCGTCAGCCGGTCGTTCGGTGAGCGTGGTCATCGGGTCCCTCCTGCGGTCACGGGGGTGGGTGAGGCCGCGGATGCCGCGGCCGGGCGACGCACGAACTCCGCGCACCGCTCGCCGATCATCACGGCCGGGGCGTGCGTGTTCCCGCGGATCACGGTTGGCATCACGGAGGTGTCGGCGATCCGCAGCCGCTCGACCCCGTGGACCCGCAGCTCGGAGTCGACGGCCCCATCCTGGGGCGAGCCGATCCGGGCCGTGCAGGCCGGGTGGTAGGTGTGCTGGCACGTGGTCCTGATCCACGCGGCGATCTCCTCGCGCGTGCGGACGCCGGCGCCGGGCGTGATCTCCCCACCGAGCACCGCGCGCGCGGGACCGGCGGCGGCGATCTCCCGAGCGCGCTCGACGGCGTCGACCATCTCGTCGATCTCGGATTGCTCGGAGAGCATGTTGTAGGTCACCGCCGGCTTGCGCGTCGGGTCCGTGTCCCGGATCCGGACCGTGCCGCGGCTGCGCGGGGCGATCATCGACAGCCCGATCACGGTGGCCGGCGCGTCCCAGCTGATCAGCCCGTGCTCGAGAAAGAACCCGGCGCCGAACAGGAACTGGAAGTTCGGGGCCGGCATCGTCGGATCGGTGCGGATGTGGGCGCCGCACTCGGCGAAGTTGCTGGCGAGCTTGCCGCGCCGAGCGAGCAGCCACATCAACGCGTACTTCGGGTCCTCCGCGTCGAACAGCCCCACATTCCCCGGCGCGAGCTGGTGGTTGATGTACACGAGCGGGTGCTCCATCAGGTGCCCGCCGACCGCGGGTAGGTCGACGATCGGCGTCACGCCCACCGAGCGCAGGAAGTCCGCGGGGCCGATGCCCGAGTGCTGCAGCAGCGCCGGTGTGTTGAACGCGCCGCCGGCGAGGATCACCTCGCTGGTCGCGTCGATCCGCTCGCGCTTGCCCTTCGCGTCGGCCAACTCGATCGCGACCGCGCGGCCCTGCTCGACGATCACGCGCGTCGCGTGCGACCCGGTCCTGATCGTCAGATTCGACCGCTTGCGCGCCGGCTTCAGGTACGCCTCGTTCGAGCTCCATCGCATCCCGCGGCGGTGCGTGACCTGGAACTGGCCGACACCGTCCTGGCGGGCGCCGTTGAAGTCGTCGTTGCGCGGAACGCCGAGCTCCGCCGCCGCGTCTACATACGCGCTGCAGATCGGGTCGACCGACCTGATCCTGGTTACGTTCAGCGCGCCGCCCTGGCCGTGGAACTCGTCCGAGAGCTGCTCGTTGTTCTCCGAGCGGCGGAACGCAGGCAGCACGTCGTCGTAGCCCCAGCCTGTGGCGCCGCCCTCCGCCCACGCGTCGTAGTCGAGCTTGTTGCCGCGGATGTAGATCATCGCGTTCATCGAGCTCGAGCCGCCGAGCATCTTGCCGCGAGGCGAGTAGATCTGCCGCCCGTTCAGGTGCGGCTCGGGCTCGGTCCAGTAGTCCCAGTCGATGTTCGTGTGGAACTGCTTTGCGAACGCGAGCGGCGCCCTGACCTCGATCTTGCGGTTCGAGCCGCCGGCCTCGACCAGCAGCACCTGCGCGCTCGGATCCTCGCTCAGCCGCGCCGCGACCGCGCAACCCCCGGATCCGGCGCCGATCACGATGTAGTCAAAGCCAGCTGCCATCTCTCTCATCCTCCGGCTCGCCGTCGTCGCTGCCGGTGCACACACTAGTGCAACCGACCGCTCAGACAAGGCGTCAGCGGCGCTCAACCGAGCGCGCGCACCAGCTCCCGGATCGCGCCGGGATATCTGTGCTGCAGGCCCATGTGGGTGCCGTCGAACAGGTCGAGCGTGTACTGGACGCCGAGTCGGTCGAGCTCGCGCGCGAATGCCTGCGCGCCGAGATCGAGGAACCACTCGTCTCCGCGCCCGGCGTCCAGGTAGATCCGCCGCATGCTCTTCAGCGCATCGGCGTACCGAGGGGCCATGCGGACCGGGTCGAGCTCGAGCCACCGCGCCCATACGTCCTCGACGATCCGCCCCGTCTCGATCTCCATCGGCAGTAGCCCCTTGCCGGGTCGATCGGGGTCGGGCGTGTACGCGCACGCCATGCCGTACACCGACAGCGGTCCGGCGTACCGGCCGAAGTCGAACGGATCGGCGTTCTGGAAGCGCTCGAAGAACACGTCGTATGACCCGTCGAAGTGATCGCGCAGCGCCCGCGCCACGCGCGGGAACTCGGGCAGGTAGCAGGCCTCGAACAGCGCGTCGCCGGCGTGCGAGGCGAACGCAGCGAACACGTCGGGGCGCAGCATCGGCACGACCATCGCGCCGTAGCCTCCCGACGACTTGCCGGCGATGCCCCGGTTGCGGCCTTCGCCGGTCGTGGGGTACGCGTCGTCGATGAACGGAACCACCTCGTCGCATACGTAGTCCAGGTAGCGGCCGGTGCTGGTCGAGTTCAGGAACTGCGAGCCGCCGAGCTTCGTCCAGCAGTCGACGAGCACGATCACGGCATCCGGGCACTCGCCCGCGGCGAACATCGCGTCGAGCCGCTCGATCATCGTGAGCTCGAGCGGGTTGCGCCCGAGCCACATGTCGAGCTGTCCGAAGTAGCCCTGGATCAGGTACACGCTCGGCAGCCGCGTCGCTCCCGCGCCGCGCTGGACGCCCGGCGGGAGGTACACGTACAGCGGCCGGCGCGCCGGATCGCCGAGCGGGTTGCCCGCCAGCAGCTCGGACTCGACGACCAGCCGCTCGATGGTGCCCTTCAGCGACCGTTCCCACGGTGGTCCGGCGACCCCCTCAACCGGGTGCAATGCCATTCGCAGCACCCTACGGAAAAACCGCGCGGGGGTAGGATCAGACGAATGGCAGACACCGTGCAGCGGTCATCCACGAACGGCGCGGCCGCGGACATCGACGCGGTCGAGACGAGCGAGTGGATCGAGGCGGTCGACGCGGTCGTCGCACACGACGGCCCCGATCGCGCACGCGAGCTGCTGACGAGCGCGATCGAGCGCGCCCAGCACCGCGGGACCGGCCCGATCGCGTCGCTGAACACGCCGTACGTGAACACGATCCCGGTCGAGCGCGAGCCGGCGTTCCCCGGCGATCCGGAGATCGAGCGCCGGCTGCGCTCGATCGTCCGCTGGAACGCGATCGCGATCGTCGTGCGGGCGAACAAGGTCTCCTCCGAGCTCGGCGGCCACATCGCGACCTTCCAGTCGCTGGCGGTGCTGATGGAGGTCGGCTTCAACCACTTCTGGCACGCGCCGTCGGACGGCCACGGCGGCGACCTCGTGTACTTCCAGGGCCACTCGTCGCCGGGCAACTACGCGCGCGCGTACCTCGAAGGGCGGTTGACCGAAGCCCAGCTGGACGGCTTCCGGCAGGAGGTCTCGCGGCCGGGCGGGCTCTCGAGCTACCCGCACCCGTGGCTGATGCCGGAGTTCTGGCAGTTCCCGACGGTGTCGCTCGGGATCGGCCCGATCACCTCGATCTACCAGGCCCGGTTCATGAAGTACCTCGCCGCGCGCGGGATGGCCGACACCGAGGGCCGCAAGGTATGGGCGTTCATCGGCGACGGAGAGATGGACGAGCCCGAGTCGATGGGCGCCACCGCGCTGGCAGGCCGCGAGCGGCTCGACAACCTGATCTGGGTCGTCAACTGCAACCTCCAGCGGCTCGACGGCCCGGTTCGCGGGAACGGCAAGATCATCCAGGAGCTGGAGTCCGACTTCCGCGGCTCTGGCTGGAACGTGATCAAGGTGATCTGGGGCACGCGATGGGATCCGTTGCTCGCCGAGGATGTGGACGGTCGCCTCGTGCGCGTGATGGAGGAGGCGGTCGACGGCGAGTACCAGACGTACAAGTCGCGCGACGGCGCCTACGTCCGCGAGCACTTCTTCGGCCGGGACCCAGAGCTCGCCAAGCGCGTCGAGCACATGACCGACGAGGAGATCTGGCTGCTCAACCGCGGCGGGCTGGACCAGCAGAAGGTCGCCGCGGCCTACGCTTCCGCGGCCTCCCACGCCGGCTCGCCGACCGTGATCCTCGCGAAGACGATCAAGGGCTATGGGATGGGCGTCTCCGGCGAGGGCCAGATGGTCACCCATCAGGCGAAGAAGATGACCGAGGAGGCGCTGCTCGCGTTCCGGGACCGGTTCGAGCTGCCTCTGACCGACGAGCAGGTCCGCGCGGCTGAGTACTACAAGCCGCCGGAGGACTCACCCGAGATGGAATACCTGCGCTCGTGCCGCGAGGCTCTCGGCGGCTCGCTGCCCGTGCGCCGGCGCAAAGCCGACCCGCTCCCCGTGCCGCCGCTGTCGGAGTTCTCCCTCCCAGCTCGAGGGCACCGGCGAGCGCGAGATCTCGACCACGA
>CAWGYJ010000002.1:0-425352 GCA_963826895.1 uncultured Solirubrobacterales bacterium | reverse complement strand
GCCTGAATCCACCCGGCGTTCGCCTGCTCGGCTGTCAAGGACACATCGGATGCGGTCGCGGTCGACTCAAGGCCCATCGTCAGCGTGCTACCGCTGATTGACACGATCGTGTCGCCCGGGGGGAGACCCGACCCGGCCACGACCTGGCCGATTGCCAGCCCGGACGTGCTCGAGAGACCCGTGATCGTGGTCGAACCATCCATGGTGTTGCCCGCCACGGTAGCCACCGTCGGCGCGCTTGTCGGGGACGAGTAGCTGGTAAGCAACGCGTTGCAGCCGCCTGTCCCCACCGTCCACGTCCAATTCATGTATCCGACGCCGTGTGAGTCGGCCCACGCCGTGGCGCCCGGAAGGTACTCGTCGGTGCAGCCCGAATTGACGCCCTCGCTCAACACGCCGTAGAACAGCGGGAAGCCAGCCTGCAGAATCGGTAGGTACTGGCTGTCCCAGCAAGAGTTCGTGGTACACGAGCCGGTGCCGGAGTTAGCTACCTCAGCGATGATCTGGCTGGGATCGAGCGAGTCGGTCGGCTTTTCCGCCAGCCAAGTCGCACCGGGACCTTGCGACGCGCTCTCGTCGCACAGCTCGCCATAGTCCGCGCATTCGATCGCGATCGGTCCCTTGAACCCGTAGGCGCGCATGATCGTGACCGCCTGGGAAAGCCCGGCGACCCGGTAGTAGTAGCCGCTGCCGCCGTTGTATCTGCCGGCGCCAAGCCGATCGACGTTCGTTGGCGCCAGTCCCTCGTTCGAGCAGCCGTTCATCTGGCACGCCATCGACACGTCTTCCTCGCCGGCCGGCGAGAGGATCGTGTCCGGATCGTCGGCGAACGCAACTGCCATCGACGCCCACATCTGTGGCGAATGATCCTCGTCGGGACCGTAGTAGACACCGCCGTTGAACGAGCTGCTTGATCCGGACTGTCCTACCGCCCGGTCGGTGCCCGGCGCGTTCCACATGTCGACGATCTCGGTATAGATGCCGTTTGCATGGAGCAGGTCGATGAACTGCTTGATGGCGGTCGCATACGGCCCGATGCCCGGAGCCGTGTCCACATCGCCGGGAGTGAGCCCGTTCACATTCGCCCCCAGCCAGCAGTCTTCGTTGAGCTGGACCCGTACGAAATTGATATGCCAAGCCAGCATCGTGTCGATATCCGCCTGCGTGTTCTGTGCACCGGAGAAGATCCCGCGACCCTGAACGCATCCATACTCCGTCCCGGACAGATCAACGCCATGCATGTGCATGATGACGCCGTGAGCATCCAGGAGGTCAGTGCACGTCGTCGCAGTCGAATTCGGACACGCCATATCTGCCGCGGAAACGTGCAACCCGGTGCCGCTGCCGGGCCCGTTCGGAGGCGGCTCAGTGCCGTGGCCGCCGCCCGGACCACTTTTGCGGCGCACGCTCGCGACCACGGCGGTTGGCCGGGAGGCCGCGGTGATGTGTCCCCAGGCGTTCCGTGCGCTTACGCTCACGCGGATGCGATGGCCCACATCCGATGCAACCAGCTTGTATCTCCGCGATGAGATCACTCCGCCGTGTGCCGAGGTGTGGATCACGCTGCACC
This sequence comes from uncultured Solirubrobacterales bacterium, assembly GCA_963826895.1. Lineage (GTDB taxonomy): Bacteria > Actinomycetota > Thermoleophilia > Solirubrobacterales > Solirubrobacteraceae > Palsa-465. Next base: position 423,782 of record CAWGYJ010000002.1, on the reverse strand, counting down.
CGTTGCCCTTCGTGCTGCATCTCTTCCAGCGGAAACTGAAGCTCCGAGCTCTCTCCCAGCGGCCCGGATCCGCGATCAAGACGTCCCCGACCGCCGGCTTTCCGGCAATCGTCGGCAGCTTCAGCACGGTTGGTGGACGCCGATGTTTGGCAGCCGTCGTTGACTTGGCTGCCCATCCAGGCGCGGAGAGCAACAGCGCAAGCACGGTCGCACACGCCGCGAGCAGCACCAAACCGTGTGTGGACCTGTTCCGCTCTTGTCTGGACCCGTTCCGCTTGCGGCGGCCGCCAGCACTCATCGGGCTCTAGCACCCTTCGGTGAAAGGCGGGGCGGTCGAACACACATGAAGTTGGTGGTTCGATAAGGCATGTTCGCTCGAGTCCGGGCTGATCCGAGGCAGTGGCCGAGCTGCCCCAGCGCAGCGCGAGGAGGGTAGCTGATGTGCTGACCGCTTAGCCCCGATGGTCTCAGCCGGGGTCGGATGATCACGTCTGCCGGCCGGTCGTTGGGTCGGCGCTGGCCGTTTTGGCGCGCCTAGCCAGCGTGGGTGTTGAACAGCGCCGCCTGCACGTACAGCTGCCGATAGGCGTTCTCGCCTGACGGGTGCGTAGGATGAATGCCGCCGGCTCCGTCAGCGAGTGATGGGTTCTGGGCCATGAAGTCCCAGAAGTCGGGGCCGACCAGCAGCGTCGGGTACGTCATGTAGAGGTAGGTGTTGCCGTTTCCGTCGCAGTTCGTCGAGTCGCCGTCGTCGGCGAGCGCGGGACCGTGGATCAATTGCATGATCGCCGCACCAAAGGACTCGTCCGACGAGCTGAACCCCTGGCCCCAGATCGGCGAGTAATGCACCATCGGCTGGAACCCGTCGTAGATGGCTTCGCTGATCATTGTCATCTCGTTCGCCAAAAACGTCGAGCAGTCGCCGCTGACGAGGTTCGTTGAGCCGTAGTCGAGCGCGATGTAGTGGCCGCCAAAGTACTTGAGCGCGTCCTGGAAATAGCTTTCGCCGGTGTCGCTGTTCGTCGTGAGTTCGCTCTCTGAGGGCCAGGAGCCGATCCCGTCGTTGAACTCGGTCGGGTAATACTGGGACTCCTCCGCGTGCATCGACTGCATGAAGTCGGTCTGGGAGCAGCACACGTCGCTTGAGTTCACGTCCTGCCACGACATGTCGTTTTCGGTGGTGGAGTCGCCCATGAACAGCCATGTGTCCGTTGGGTCCGGGCTGTTGTCGGACAGCACATCAACCTTTGCCTCGAAGTCGTCGTTTCCGGATGCGTCGATGGAGCTCGCGGCGGTGACGTTGATTCGCAGCCAGTTTGCGCCGTCCATGTCCAGCTCGGCGACGCGGCCGCCCATCTCGTTGCCGGTGACCGTCACCTTCGTCGTCCATCCGGACGACGGCAGGCTTCCGCCAGCAGCCGTGTTCGTGTCGATTGTGTAGTTCCCTGGCGCGTCGTACAAATCAAGGCCGGTCCCCGAGCCCGGATCCCACGCGGAGCTGTTGCCCCACATCACGACCACGTTCTGCCGCTCACCCGACGGGACACCGGACAGATCCAGCGCGATCCCGCACGACGGGGTGCAGTCAAATGTGTGGCCGCCGCCATAGTCGGACCCGTATTCGTTGTCGATCGCATAACTCGCCGGGTAGCCGCAGCAGGAGCCGCCAGAGTTGGAGTACCCGTACGCCGTCGCGTTACGGCTGATGTTCGTCAGCGGCGCCGCCTGGTTGTTGGCGATCTCATAGTCGTGCGCCATCTCCCAGCCCGCATTTCCCTGCTCGGCCGTCAAGGACGCGCCCGTGGCGGTCGCGGTGGACTCGAGGCCCATCGTCAGCGTGCTGCCGCTGATCGACACGATCGTGTCCCCCGCTGGCAGTCCGGAGCCGCGGACCACTTGCCCGATCTGTAGGCCGCTGGTGCCCGACACACTCGTGATCGACGTGCTCGCGTTAGTGGTGTTGCCGCTGAATGACGCAGCGGTCGCGACGTTGTTGCTCGTGCCGGTGTAGTTCGCCGGGATCTGATTGCAGTCACCGGTGCCCTCGGTCCATGTCCAGTCCATGTATCCGACGCCGTATGCGTCGGCCCACGCGGTCGCGTGCGGCACGTAATCGTCAGAGCAATCGTTGCCGCTGTAATTCTCGCCAAGCTCGCCGTAGAACAGCGGGTAGCCCGCTTGCAGAATCGGAACGTACTGGGCATCCCACCCTGGGTTCGGCCCGGCCCCGGCGCTCGAGGTAGGCGTGGGTTCGCCGTCATTGGTGAAGTCGCCGCCGCCGTAGTTGTGGACTTCGGCGATGATCTGGCTCGGCGAGAGCGAATCCTTGGGGACATCGTCAAGCCACGTCGCGCCCGACGTGACTCCGCCAGCGCACGAAGTGCCAGACTGGGAGCAGTCGCAGGTGCCGCCGTAGTGTGCACACTCCAACGCAATCGGTCCCTTGAATCCATATTCGCGCATCAGCGTCACTGCCTGCGACAGCCCGGCGACCTTGTAGTAGTAGCCCTGCGAGGCGCTCCCCAATCCGTCCACGTTGTTCGGCGCCTCGCCCTGGTTCGAGCAGCCGTTCATCTGACACGACATCGACACGTCCTCCTCGCCGGCGGGCGACAAGATCGTGTCCGGATCATTCGCGAACGTCTCCGCCATGCTCTCCCACATCGCCGGGGAATTATCCTCATCCGGACCGAAGTACGTGCCTCCGTCGAACGACGAGCTCGACCCCGATTGGCCCACGGCCTGATCAGTGCCGGGGGCGTTCCACATATCGACGACTTCGGTGTAGACGCCGGCGGCGTGTAGGTCCGCGATGAAGGAGAGGATCGCGTTCGCGTAGTAGTCGTTGGTGGGCGGGGTTGCCGATGAGGGCGCACTCGCGTCGAAATACGAAGCCGAGTCGCTGCCGCGGTTGATTCCGAGCCAGCAGTCCTCATTCAGTTGGATGCGCACGAAGTTGGCCCCGGCGGCAGCGATCGCGGCGGCATCGCGCGCGTCCAGTTGGCTCACTCCGTTGCCATCTGTCGGGGCGATTCCCCAGCCCTGAATGCATGCGTACTCGGTTCCGGACAGATCGACGCCGTGCATATGAACGATGTCACCGTTGGCATTCAGCAAATCCGCGCATGTTACCGCCGTGGAGTTCGGGCACGGCATGTCGGTGGCCGAAACATGCAGACCGGTGCCACTGCCGCCACTGCTCGCCGCTGTCACCGTTGCGGTGCGCGCCGAGGTCGCCGACCCCGACCCGCCCGCGTTGCTCGCAGTGGCGACCACGTCGATCGCGTCGCCGACGTCGGAAGACTGCAGCGTGTAGCTGCTCGCCGTCGCGCCGCTGATATTTGTGCAGCTCGACGTCCCGCAGTCCTGCCACTGATACGAGTACGACGTCGGGCTTCCGGACCACGACCCGTTGCTTGTGCTGAGCGTGTCGCCCTGCTGCGCGGTACCGCTGATCACCGGGACCGCCGTGTTCGAGGGCGTCTGCGGCGCCGCGACCACAGCGGTTTGAGCTGAGGCCATTGAGACGTCGCCGGGACTGCTCGCCGTCTGTGCGTCGCCCAGCACGGTAATGCCACTGTGGTTCGCCTTGCGCTGTCCACGAGCGGCCTGGGCACTGGCCGCCGGCCCAACACGCGCGGCGAGCGTCAAGCTCCCGAGCATGCTGATGCTCGCCCCGCGGGCCAGGGGGACCGGGAAGCTCGGAGTCCAACCGGCCACGGTGCACGCCGAGAGCGCGGCCACGCAGATGAGCAGTATGCGGCGCATCCGATCTGGTCACCTATCGACCTGCTGGATTGGATGCTTAAGCTTCTACACCTAGATCAAACGTCCAGCTTCCCGATCGCGCCCTGGAGTCTCTCGACACCACTCGCACGACCGTGGCCGCGCCGCGATAAGGCTCACCCGATCCGAGACGAGACCAAAGGCGGGGCGCAAAGCGAAGCCGGGTCGAGTCTCAAGATGTGGCGGGGCCTTCGGGACAGGTTCGGCTACGTCACCCCAGGCGACGCCGGTATCGCTTCTACGGCGTGCCGTAATCGGCGCCTCGAACTGCGAGCCGCCGTTGCACGCGCTGTCTCGTCTCCCAGCGGAGATAGCGGCGGTACTGCGGATCCTCGACTCGCGGTACGCCGCGCACAGCTGCGCGGGAATAGCCGTACAGGAAAGCGAGCGCCGACACCCCGACGGGGCGCCCCAGGCAGACCTTCAGAGAGCGCATCGCAACCCAGGGAACCTCCTGGCCGGCGATGTACGCGCACTCACCGTGTCGGGCTCGACCCCGCAGCGTTCCGTCGGCGGATCCGGCAGGCCTGTGGTGGATCGCCTCCAAGTCCCTGACCGAGCCGGTGCGATACCCGAACATCCGGGCGTAGGTTTCGTCGATCGTGTCCCAGCCCAGCTGCTCGCGGATTCCGCCGACCCTGCGGAAGCACTCGATCGTGTACAGCTTCAGAGCGCCGTGGACGTGATGGCTTGCCTTACGCAGCAGCCGTCGCTGGCCCTGGTGATATTCGACGAGCTCGCCGCAGGCCATCCCGAGCCCGGGGTCCTCGGCGAACGCGGCCAGGACCTCCTCGAAGTAGTCCGGCGGCAGCTCGACGTCACCGTCGAGCTTGCCGACGTGGCTGAACCCCTCCCAAGCAACGCTGTTCAGTCCCGCGTTGAATGCCTTCGCGTCGGCCGCAACCGCCAGTCGATCCCGTGCGCCCGCCTCGCTGGGGCGCGTCGGTGCGCTCATCACACGCATGAAGCTCACCTCCGCCGCCGAAGCGCGCAGGATTTCGAGCGTGCCGTCGGTCGAGCCGTCGTCCACGACGACCCAAGCGTCTGGCGGACGTGTTTGGGCGGCGACGGCGATGACCACCCGCTCTATGTGCGCAGCCTCGTTGCGCACCGGTGAAACGATCAACAGCCTTGCCTTCACTGTAGAGACAACCGGGAAACGTTCCGAGAACTTCCGTCTGGGAGCACCGGAAGACCGGTCGTGCTCGCCGCGCGTTGGATTTGCACAGCAAATGCGACCGGCTCGACCTCGAAGGGGCTCTTGAATGTGTGGTATCTGCGGCGTCGCTGGGCGTGACCCGACGGTACCCGCGCTCGACATTGAAGCCCTACGCGCGATGACCGACGTGATCGAGCATCGCGGGCCAGATGATGAGGGCCTGCACATCGAGCCTGGCGTTGCGCTCGGCATGCGCCGGTTGAGCATCATTGACGTCGACGGCAGCCAGCAGCCGGTGATGAACGAGGACGGCACGATCCACGCGGTCTTCAACGGCGAGATCTACAACTTCGCCTCGCTGCGCGAGGATCTTGCGCATCGCGGTCACAGGTTGCGCACCTCGGGCGACGGGGAGACGATCGTCCACCTCTACGAGGAGCGCGGGACGCGCTTCGTCGACTCGCTTCGTGGGATGTTTGCGATCGCGCTGTGGGACCGTCGCGAGCGCCGGCTGGTGCTTGCCCGCGACCGGATGGGCGTGAAGCCCCTCTACTTCGTCCTTGGGCCGTCTGGCGTGGCGTTCGCTTCAGAGGTGAAATCGCTGATCGCCGGCGGTCTGGTCAAGCCGGAGCTCGACCCGCTCGGAGCGGAGCTGTTCCTAGCTCACGGCTTCGTGCCCGGGCCGCACACCCTGTTCCGGGGAGTACGGAAGCTGACGCCGGCAACGATCGCGGTCTGGCAGAACGGCACCTTCACTGAGGAGTCTTACTGGACCCCATGGGACGATCCCCCTGTCGCTTCCGGGCGCGACTGGGCCGAGGACGAGGCACGGCTGCTCGAGCTGCTGACAGAGTCCACGCGCGCGCGAATGGTGAGCGACGTGCCGCTTGGCGTGATGCTCAGCGGCGGGCTCGACTCGAGCCTGATCACTGCCCTGATGGCGGCCCACTCGAGCCAGCCGGTCAAGACGTTCTCGATTGGATTCGCTGAGGAGTCCGACGCGAACGAGCTCGGCGATGCCCGCGAGGTGGCGACTCGCCTCGGCACCGACCACCACGAGCTGACCACGAGTGCCGTCGATCACCCCGAGCTGCTCGACGAAACGCTGTGGCACCTCGAGGAGCCGATCGCGGACGTCTCGTGCCTCGGGATGATGCTGCTCAGCCGGCTTGCGCGCCAGTCCGTGACGGTTACGCTGTCCGGCCAAGGGGCAGACGAGCTTCTCGCCGGGTACCGCAAGCACGACATCGCTTACGCCGCCAGCAAACTAGGTCACCCGCTGGGTTCGGTGCGCTCGCTCGCCTCCGTCGCCGGACGGATGGCGCCAGCTGGATCGACACTCGCCAGGGGCTTCACGGCAATCGGTACCAGGGACCCGGTTGAGCGTCTGCTGAACATGAGCCGCGTCTTGCAGCCACATGAGCGCCTGGAGCTCTTGTCGGCCGACTTCGCTCAACCCACGGCCGAGAGCGAGATTGCGGGCGTCGTCCGCAACCACCTCGGCATCCTCGAGCGCGCGGCCGACCGCGGGGTGCGCCTGTCGCCGCTGGGCGAGACGCTGTTCCTGGATTCCAGACTTGCACTGGTCGACAACATGCTGCTGTACTTCGACAAGGCGTCGATGGCCGCCTCGCTGGAGGTGCGGGTTCCGTTCATGGATCACGACGTCGTGTCGTACTGCATGGGGCTGCCGGACTCCCGAAGGATCTGGCGGATGCGCCGAAAGGAACTGTTGAAGCGCGCCAGCCACGGGCTGGTGGACGATCGAATCATCAACAAGCAGAAGCGCGGCTTTTTCCACCCGGCGCTCGGGGCGTGGCTGAGAGTGCACAAAGATGCGCTCATATCCGACACCCTGCTCGACGAAAGAAGCCGGAGTCGAGGCCAGTTTCGGCCAGAGGCGGTTGAAGAACTCGTCCGGACCGCTGGCGAGGGGGGAAAGAAACCCGCGCAGAGGCTGTTCTCCTTGCTGGTCCTCGAGAAGTGGCAGCGGATGTTCGTTGACGCTGATGGTCAAGCGGCGGGCCTGCGATCCGGATACACCACTCGCGCAGAGGCGGCTTGAACGACGTGATCCGCGACTCAGCCCGATTCTTCCACGTACGTAGGCCTCCGCACATCGACGGCCCTTATCTCACGCGCGTCACCGTGGTCGTGAGTAGGAAGGTGCACAACTAGCGATGTCAGGAGTGCCTTTCGGCGCAGTCTCAACACGTCCAACGAGGATTGTGCGCCCCCCGCTCGCCATGCCCTCAGGCCTACGAACGGACCCGTCCGGCGGTGTCGCCGTCGATCCGAGGGCCTACGAACGCCGACTCGAAGTCGCGTCCAGAATCAGGGCTGAGACCGATCATGTGTTTCGCGCCAAGGCGCCGTTGCGGCTCAGCTTCGCCGGTGGTGGGACCGATGTCCCACCTTTCCCGGCCACGCATGGGGGCGCCGTGCTCAACGCGACGATCAATCGCTATGCGTACGCGACGCTTCGCCCTCGCAACGACGACGAGATCGAGCTCGAATCCCTCGACTTCGGGATGGCCGTGAGGTGCCGCGCCGGTGACCAGCTGATCTTCGACGGCCAGCTCGATCTCCTCAAGGCTGCGATTCGCAAGCTCTGGGACTCGACCGCGGGCGGCTTCGACCTGCTGGTCCACTCAAGCGCGCCACCTGGATCCGGCCTGGGCTTGTCGTCGACAGTGATGGTGGCGATGATCGGGCTCCTGATGGAGTTCCAGCGGATCCCGCTGACGGACTACGAGATCGCGGAGTACGCGTACACCTTGGAGCGAGAAGACCTCGGGCTGAGCGGGGGCCTGCAGGATCAGTATGCGGCAACGTTCGGTGGCTTCAACTTCATCGAGTTCTTCGGTGACCACGTCGTTGTCACGCCGCTCCGGATCAAGTCGGAGATCATCAATGAGTTGGAACACAACCTTCTGCTCTGCTACACCGGGTCGACGCATATCTCCGATGGGATCATCGCCGACCAGACGACGCGGTTGGTCGCCGGCGAGACGGAGACCGTCGAAGGCCTCAAGCTGCAGAAGGAACTTGCCGCCGAGATGAAGAAGGCGCTGCTTCAGGGACGGCTGCTGGGATTCGCGGAGCTCCTTGGCGAGGCGTGGCGGCAGAAGAAGCGGCTGTCGCCACGCATCGCGACGTCCTTCATCGACGAGGCATATGAAACCGCGCTCAAGCACGGTGCGATCAGCGGCAAGGTCACCGGAGCGGGTGGTGGCGGATACATGCTGTTCTACTGCGACTATCGCCACAAGCATCGTGTGGCCGAGGAGCTGACGAAGATGGGCGCGAGCGTCACCGATTTCGCATTCGATATGACGGGCCTGACCACCTGGAGGGCACAAAGTGGATGAGCAGCGTCCCGACAGCACGATCACCGAGGAGATTCGCGCGAGCATCGAGCTTCGTCAGCAATTACTCCAATCAGACACGATTGAGCGGATCGGCGTCATCTCGGCGCTGATCACGCACGCCTATGAGCGGGGCGGCAAGGTTCTGATCTTTGGTAACGGCGGCAGTGCAGCCGACGCACAACACGTCGCTGCAGAGTTTCTCGGTCGCTTTCGGCGCAACCGTCCACCGCTCTCTGCGCTGGCGCTGTCCGCGGATATCGCGTCGATCACGGCGATCGGCAACGACTATGCGTTCGATCAGGTGTTCGAAAGGCAGGTCGAAGCCCATGGCGCCGCCGGAGACGTGGCGATCGGGTTGTCGACGAGCGGTGCATCCGAGAATGTGATCAGAGGCATCCGGGCGGCCAAGAGAAAGGGGCTGACGACCGTCGGTCTGTCAGGCGATGGAGGACAGCTGAGGCACGAGGTCGAGTACGCGGTATCGATACCAGCTACCGATACGGCGAGGATCCAAGAGGCGTACATGCTGATTTGTCACATCATGGCCGAGCTCGTCGAGCGCAGTCTGTTCGAACCCACGGCGATCGAGGCTGATCGGATTCTCGTCGAGGATCCGGTCCTATTCGACCGCAGCGGACCGCTCGATCGGGAGCGCACCCAGGCCGGGGCGACAGGGTGACGGAGCGGCTCATCTTCGCCTCTCACCGCGCGCCAGTTGTACTCGACGGCGGTGCTTCGATTCGGACGCTCAAGCTGCTCCTGGGTCTCTCCGAGGCATTCGAGACCACCCTTGTGACGTTCACGTATGACCCCGCTAGTCCAGCAGGCTCCTGGAGCCCGGACGAACTGACAGAACATTTCCCTGGCGTCTCGGTCGTTGCCGTTCCCGCAACGTTCGCCGGGGCGGGACTCTCGAAGCGCTGGTCTCAGCTCTCGAGCCTCGGCTCGAAGAGCTCGTGGTCCTTCGGCCGGTATCGCGTGCAGGCGTTTCACGACGCAGTTCATGGCAGCGTCCGCGGCGTCGGCGCCGGCATTGTCCACTTCAATGACTTTGGGGTCGCGCTGTCCGGGCCGATCCCGGGCGCTTTCAACGTTTACGCGGCACATAACGTCGAGCATCGCGTGCACCTGGGCGCGGCCGGAGTAGCGCACGGAACGCGGAAGGGATTCGCGAAGGTCGAAGCGAGCAGGATCCGCCGCGAAGAGTTGTGCGTCTGGAAAGCGATGGATCTTTGCTTGGCGGTCTCGGAACTCGACGCCGAGCCGATGCGCGCGGCCGGAGCTAAAGACGTTGGAATTTGCCTTGTGGGCACCGACCCGGTGCAACGATGGTCGGCTTGCGCCGAGAACTGCGTCCGAGCCGCTACGGATCCTGTTTGTGGGCGCTGGCAGCTACCAGCCGAACGAGCATGGGATCGCCTGGTTCATCGAGAATGTCTTCCCGCACGTCCGCGATGCCATCCCAGCCCGGCTCGATGTCGTCGGGCCCCCGCCGAACCGCCCAATCCAAGCACGCGGCGTGACGTACAGGGGCTACGTGCCGCTGCTTGACGATTCCTACCGCGAAGCCGACGTCGTCGTCGTACCGATCTTCTTCGGCTCGGGCACGCGGGGGAAGGTGGTCGAGGCAATGGCATATGGCAGACCCGTGATTTCGACGACGATTGGAGCCGAAGGACTACAGGTCGCGCCGGGAGTACATTACGTGCGCGCCGATACGGCTGAGGAGTTCATAGCGACCCTCGCCGACCTCGGCTCACGTCTGCAGTCACCGGATCCCGCGCTTACGACGATGCTTGACGCCGGGCGCGCTGCCGCGGAACGGCATTTCTGGCCGACGATCGTGAGCGACCTCGTCTCGATGTACCGCGCCAAGCTCGAGCCCCATCTACCCGAACCGGACGGTGACGGCCAACTGCTGACTGGCCAGCCTGGAGCGACTCGCACGGATACCCGGGGCGCGTGACGCGTTGAGCAGTCGAGCATGAGGCCGGTAGAGGCGAGAGTGACAACAATGAGGCGGGCAGCGTTCCTCGATCGGGATGGCACGCTCACCCGTCCCGCCGTCGCGGGGAGGTACATCTGCAACCCTGGCGAGCTCGAACTGCTTGGCGGTGTTGCGGATGCAGTCGAGGTGTTACGGCGTAAGGATTACACGTGCGTCGTAGTCTCCAATCAGCGCGGAGTTGCCCTCGGACTTCTCAGTGAAGATGACCTGGCAGCTATCGACTCGCGCTTGCACGACCTCCTGGAGCTGGAACGTTCCTACTACTGCACACACGGTCTCGAGGCGAACTGCGCGTGCCGCAAGCCACGACCTGGCCTGCTTACCGACGCGGCCGCCGAGCTGGAACTTGATCTCGCGAGTTCTCTGATGATCGGAGATTCAGACACCGACATACAGGCCGGCCGAAGAGCCGGCTGCCACGCGATCAAGGTGGCGCCCGTCGACGGAGCGCTACTGGACGCGGTCAACGCGCTCGGGACAGCGAAGCAGCATCATCGAGTGACGTACGGCGCGATCTGGGAGAAGCAGGCGAACTGACCGTTGTGGCTTGCTGCGTCCCCCTGGAGTGTCCACACCATCACACCTTTCACTCCTGTGCTTGGCTGCGCGGCGTAATTGGCGATGTCGCCACAGTTCCACGGACCGAGATAATCGCTCTGAATGTACGATCCTGACGGATATGCGTAGTTCGGTGTCTGCGACGTGACCGGAATCGACGTCGCACCTTGCGGCGCTCCCGACGTCGCGAAGACCTGATAGTTAGTCGGCGGGTTCTGCGTCGTCGCGAGCACGATATTGCCCGCCGGGATGGCCGCGCCCAGCGCCGCCACCGGGATCGAGGTGATCGGCCCGCTGGTAGAGAGCGTCGATGTCGTGGTAGTCAGGTCGTCGTAGCAACAGGAGGTTGTTGGTGAGTCACCCGACTCGGTGTCCGTGCCAATTGTGATCTCCGACGCGGGGATGCCGGACTTGGTCTCGAGGAACCCGATCTCCTGGGCGACCCGCGCGCAGCCGTCGGCACATGTCGAGTCATAGCCCATCATGTTGAACCAGTCGACGTGACCCAGCTCGTCGGCACCGATGTCGTAGTTTGTGGTCGGATCCACGTCCGCAGTCACGAGCGGAGTTTTGCCGGCAGCGGTCGTAACCGCCTTCGCATCGTTATAGATGTCTGTGATGCACGCTATGAGGTCGGCTGTGCTGAACACCGGACTGCCGGTCGTCGGGTCCTGCTCGATGTCGACGTCAATCCCGTCGAAGCCGTTGGTCTGCATGTAGTCAACCAGGTTGCTCGCGAACGCCGAGACGTCCGAACTGTTGCACGGGTAATACCAATCCAGATTGCCCGAACCGCCGATCGTGATTAACGCGAGCTTGTGGTTCGCGTGAATCGTGCTCACCAGCTGCGGCACGTTCGTGCAGCACTGAATCGCGTTCACGTCTGTATTGATGGAGCTATAGGTAGGACAGTCGGTGGTGCCGGTCGCGTTACAGGGCTCCACCGCCATCAAATTGACCTCCGTCACTGCGGTCCATGGAATCTGCGACACGCTGACGTTGCTCTCCCACCCGGTCCAGAACGCAACACTGACCATGCCGGTGCTACCTCCAGCGCTGACAGGACCCGTCTGCCCAGAGCTTGCCGAGCCCGAACCGCCCGTACCAGTCGGCGTTGGCGCGCCTGACTGACGATGGGGGATCGAGGAGCGCGCGCCGCTCACGTAGGCCGAGATCAGGCAGTCGTCTCGTTGGGCTCGGCCGCCCCAGGCGGACGGAAGCGACCGTTGAGGGCTCTTATAGAACATCTGGCCGTGGCAACGCCCTCCGTGGATGTCGCGGAGATCTAGCCTGCCGCCATCGCCGAGTACTGCAAGCCAATACGTCGAGCTGGCCTTCACCGGCGCGTCAGCGATTCGGACTCTGTTCCACGCGCCCCGTGTCAGCGATCGGAGTGTGCCCGTTGAGAGCCGGGATCGCGGGTGGCCGGCGCGGTCTGAGTAGAGAGCAACGGCCAAGCGCGTCGCCTTGCTGCGTCGGTCGACGTAGACCATGATCGCCGAAGCGGTTCCGGCTGTTTGGCTGCTGAAGCGAAACATCTCCGCCGAACCCTCATTGCTCATGTTCAGGTTCGGCTCGATCACGTTGTCGCCGAACAGGAACGATCGGCGTGCGCCGTGGGCCAGACGGATCTGGTTGCGTACGCCTCGCTGCTCTGAGCCATGCACAGCTCGGACGCCGTCCGTGTTCGCGCTTGGCGCCGGCCTCGGCATCGCCAGAGTCGTCGACTTTGAACCCCACGCCGCCGCGGCGCCGATCAACGACGCAAGCAGGCAAACAAGAACGATGCGCCGCATCCCAGTTCTCCGCTCCCAGTCACGATTCAGAACCGCCTATCGTCTCTGTCACATCCGATCTTCGGTTCCCTCATTGGCTCTCGACCAAATGTCCAGGTCTACGAAACGAGCGGCCAGGACGGATTGGACGCACGCAGCTGAAGTCGTCCACAGAGGCTGCCGCGGAACAGTGTAGTGGCGTTTGACGACGGCGACTGCAACTCGACCAGCGGCCTGTCGAGACCCTTTCTCGTCCGAGCTCGGAACGGGGATCAGCGAGATGCTCGCGGCCGGCGAGCGGCCGGTCCGCGGCGATACCGCCGGCTCGCCTCAATCATGCAGCGCGTGCTGGTGGGCTTGGCGGTTGCGCGGCTGGCGAACGGCCCTCGCCGGACCCGGCGGCGACGGATTCGGGCACCCGCCGCGGATGGATGCCGAGCGCGTACTCGTATGCCGCCCTGAGCTCGTGCGCCGAGTACTCCCAGGCCAGCTCGCGCTCGACACGATGACGTCCGATCTCACCCATCCGTACCCGCAGGGCTGGGTCGGAGAGAAGCTGATCGATGCAGTCGGCAAAGCTTGCGGGTTCCGATCGGCATCGCGCGTAAAGGGCGGCTTCGCCGGCCGAGAGGCGCGACTCCTTCAGGCTGTACGCAACGATCGGGCGCGACATCGCCATGTACTCGGTCAGCTTGATCATCGTCGAGAGCTCGTTGAGTGGGTTCGCGGGCTCGGGCGACAGACATACGTCGCTGGTAGAGAGCACCCGCCTGATGTGCTCGTCACCAGCCCAGCCGGCGAACTCGATCATCTGTCTCGACGCCCAGCGTCCGCGCCAGTTCGCGCATCTCCACCAGGGACTCGCCATCGCCCATGAAGATCGCGTACCAATCGTCGCGCCGCTCGCGAAGCAGCGCCAGCGCGCGGACCGCGTGGTCAAGGCCGTCCTGCTGAGCCATCGCCCCCAGAGTAGCTGATCAGGTGCTTGTGGCCGCGCTTCAGGGCGGGTCGGGCTCCACGAGGTGCAGGCGATCGAGGTCGGGGCCGTTACGGACGACGAACACATCCTCGGGTCTGCGGCGGCCGCGGCTCAGCGCGACCGCGCGGTATGACTCGTTGGCGGAGATGACGACGTCTGCGAGCGAGAACGCAAGTCGCTCGGCCGCGAGCGTCAGCGCGTGCATCGCGCGGTGGCGGTCCCCGAAGCGGGTGCGATACAGCTCCGGGACCAGATCGTGATGGTCGAAGATGAACCGCGTTCCGGCCGACGCAGCGGCCGTGCGGCGAGCAACAGCAGGTCGGGCGGGATTGCAGGCGTGAACGACATCGAAGTGGCGCTCGGCGGCCAGCCTGCAGATGCGCGACCGGGTCACGCAGACAGCGCCTGCGAATACTCGCGCAGGTAGCCGACGGCCCCATGGTCCGCCGGCTTCAGCGGGTAGCGATGTATCTCGATCCCGTCGATGACCTCGAACGGAATGACCGAGACCTCGTCCATCGTCGCCGAGGGCCGCGCAGACGATCACAACCTCGTAGCCCGCTTCTGTGAGCGCGCGGCTTCGTTCCGGACCCGAGCGTCGGACGGTACCGGCGCGTTCTCGCTGAGCAGGAGCACACGGCGGCGCGGGGATGCATCGGACGTCCCGTCATTGGTTCCACGTCACGGTCCGCTCGGGAGCGCTCACTCCCGCAGTCACGTCGCACTCCAGCGTGCCAGAATGTCCACGGGTACTCCCTTTCACTAAGCGGGCGTTTTCACAGTCGATCCACGCCGCAGAAAACCGTTGCCCCTCGCGACGGCGGCCCTTGCAAATAACGGCGGACGAGGCCGGATTCGAGCGTCGTGCTGCGCCAGCGCTACCGCGAGTAACCTCACTCCCGGCGGAAGGGTGGGAGGAGTCCAGTGGACGAAGCCCGGAGCCGCCCAGACTTCTCGCGCAGACGCTGCTGCACCTTGGCGATGTAGTTGGACTGGAGGCCGTTGCCCCATGGATATGGTTGATCCCACGCGCCGACGCTCTTCCAGGCCTGGCACGGCTTATAGCTGCGGTCGCCCCAGGCCGAGCGCGTCTCTGCTGGGTTGTCGTAGTAGAAGCGAATATGGCGGCCTGGTAGTCGATGTTGAACGCCGTCGACTCCCAGCGCAGCGGTTCGGTGCCCGCCCCAACGGAGCCGTCCGGGATCCACTTGACCTGGGTGATGCCCATCGATGTGTAGACCGACGAGCCTCCCAGGCATGCGAGCCTGGGACGGATAGCGCTTGTACCAGCTGCCCGGGACCTCCCTCAGTCGCCGAGCATGAACCGTTCCAGTACGACTCGAGCGACATACTCGGCGCGCAGCCAGTCCTCGGGAATGCCCCATTTGTGCGCCGCCCATTGGATCAGGTCATCGGTCGACGGGTCCCGAAGTCCATCGAGTCCGTCGACGTACCTGAGGTATGGGTTGAACTGCACGACGGTAGCGCCATCCTGTCCCTCGCAGAGTGGAAGGCGCGCAGTTGCCCGGCCGTCGGTACGTAGGAGTTGACCGATGGATAACGCTTGACCGACAGATCTGCATACGGCTTGGCGTTGTAACGTCGCGTCTCAGGTTCGGGCGTCACCAGGGCTGCCGCCGCCCGTCGGACAGCGGTTGGAAGGTTGATGGTCTCCGGCTATGCGTGTTGCGGTTACAGGGTGCCCAACCGGTTTGCGGGTGGCTCTCGCTCTGCCTGGCGGCCAGCGCCGGCGCAGACTCAAAGCCGGTCGCAAGCAGATAGACGGTGACCCCACCGAGCCCGAGCCCGAGAATCAGGAGCGGTCGCATGAAGAATCGGCGACCCGATCGCCAGCGCGACATCGAGGGATCATTGCACGGCCTGTTCCGCGCTCGCGCGGGCGGCGACGACCTAGCCATCTGGGTAGCTGATGGCGCGTCAGCGAGGATCCGATCCGCCTGGCCCGTGCTAGCTGGCGGACTCAGCGGACCGCGATCCGACTGCCGGCACCAGGTTCGCTGGCCCGATGTGGTCCCTGGCCCACGTGGCCTCTCGGCCGCAGTTGGCGACGATCCCAATCTCCGCTCCTCGCTCAACTAAGCTACGGCATCCAGCATTCGTCCAGAAAGGCCTCAGCCTTTCGTCCACGGCACACCTCCCCGCTGTCTCGCCAGCCGCTCTCGGCCGATATGGGTCTCACTCGAACCGGTTGGCCCGTCGGCGCCCTAGAGGAGAACCAGCAATGCGACTGACTATCAAGACGGCGATTGCACTGCTCACCGTGCTGGCTGGGCTGTGCGCAACAGCGGTCGTAGTGAACGCCCGCCCGAACGCAAAGAAGCGCGCCGGTGGCGCTGTCGCCGTGAAGACCGTCGCTGTGGCGAAGAACAAGCTCCGCGTGGGCGAAACCCTGAAGGCACCGAAGCTCGGCCGGCACGTCGACCACTACCAGTGGCTCCGGTGCAATCGCAAAGGCAACGACTGCCGCGCGATCAGGGGAGCGACTCACCGTCAGTACACGATCCAGAAAACGGACATCGGGCACGAACTGCGCGTACGCGAAGCGCTCCAGGGCAACGCGGCTGCCGAGTCCTCGCCGACCGGCGCGGTCGGCCGACCGCTGCCGGTAAACACCGCGGTGCCGACGATAACGGACGGCGGCCAGGGCGGTGGCACTCTCAGTGGGCCTGTGATCGGGGATGTGCTGACCGGGTCGCTGGGCACCTGGACCAACGCGGTCAGCTACACCTTCCAGTGGGAGGACTGCACGTCCGCGATGTCATGTACGGCGATTTCGGGCGCGAC
The DNA here is from genome assembly GCA_963826895.1 of uncultured Solirubrobacterales bacterium. GTDB lineage: Bacteria > Actinomycetota > Thermoleophilia > Solirubrobacterales > Solirubrobacteraceae > Palsa-465. Next base: position 407,341 of record CAWGYJ010000002.1, on the reverse strand, counting down.
CTCTCAGACCTACACGCTCCAGAGCTCTGACGTGGGCGACACGATCGAGTTCGTCGTTACGGCCTACAACTACACCGCGCCCGGCTCGACGCCATAGAGAAGGGCGGATGACCCCGCGATAGTCGCAGCGCACTTCGCACGCGATTATCGCGGGCAGGGCCCGCGCGACCGATCACCAATCGGCGCACGAGCCCGTAGAATCGAGTCCGCCCGGGCGCGTAGCTCAGTGGGAGAGCGCTCGCTTCACACGCGAGAGGTCGCTGGTTCGAGCCCAGCCGTGCCCATCATAAGTACCTGCTCAGAGCCCTGTCCTTTGTAAAGCAGAAGAACACCGCAGCCGCTCCGGTGCACACGGGGTCACAGGCTGGGCACGGCCTTCGGCCATCGCCAGCAGACCGCGCTCAAGCCGGTGGATGGCCGGTTGGTGTCCTGAGGTTCGTTGTGCGGTTATGCCGGTACTGGTATGGGGCCGGCGTCAGCGGCCCCATACCAGACGATTACTTAGCCGAGATGCAGCTAACGACCAAGCGGGAAGTTCTCCCGCCAACGGTCACTGCGGCGGTGTACTTCGGACTCGTGCAACTCTTGGAAGCCTCGATGTTTGCGTAGGCCAGCTCATGGGCCGCCACCCGCAGGCCGTGGCATGAAAACGTCATGCCGGACGTCTTCCGGCAGGCAAAGTCCGTGTCTGACTGGCCGGCGGACGCATGGATTCCGACACTACTGCGGATCGGCTTGTTGATCCTGACCGTGAACTGGCTGAACGCGGCCCGACACGAAAAGCGGTTCTTGTACAGCGTGTCACCGGCGACCTTGATGCTGCCCGGACCCGGCGCGAAGCCACTCGCACCGATGACGGTGCCCGTGCACTGCGGCGGAGTGGCTGCGCCCGCGTCTGCGCTGGTCAATGCCGCACCGGTTGCCAGCGCAGCTGCGCACGCCGCCACGGGGAGACCCAAGCGAATAAGTCCATATGACACTGAGGAACTCCAGTTCCGGGAGGCAAAACTCCCTGGTTCCTGCACGTTGAGAAAAGTCAGTTTACCAAAAATCGGCGTCTCGCGCGTTGACCGTCAGAGATGACCAAGAAGGGGCGTAGGTAAGGCCCGGAGGCCTCGCGATCCCAGGGGGACCTGGGCGGGTCCAAGGCTGCAACGCGCTCATGCCGTCGCCTCGAGTTTCGGCCCTGGCCGTTTCCCGGCGCCCTCTCACCCTTCGTGGGTGAGCCGGTCCGGAGCAGTGTCGCTGGCGGCTGCTAGAGCGGCGCGCCGAACACGCGCGCGACCGCTTCGGCGCGGTTGGATGAGCCGGTCTTGCTCAGTATCTGCTTGACATGCCACTTGACCGTGGCCTCGGCCAGGAAGAGCCGCTTCGCGATCTGGTGCTGGTCAAGCCGCCGGCTACCAAACGGAGGATCTCAAGCTGGCGGGACGTGAGCGGCGGGTGCGGTGCCGGCTCGGCGGCGGCGCGGAGCGCCAGCTTCTGAAGCTCGATCGCTCGGCGTTCGAGGTCGTAGGATGTGGCCTGAAGTGCTTCCCGGGCCAGCTTGGCATCGGTGATGTCTTGGTCATCCTCATCACACGAATCGGCTTACCGGCCTCATCCACCACAACCTCGCCCCGGTTGCGCAGGGTTCGCACTCTGCCGTCAGCGCGGACGGCCCGGTACTCGAGCGTAAAGGACGAGCGCTGCGCGAGCGCCTGCCGGAGGGTTTCGCGGACGCTCTTGCTCAGTATCTGCTTGACATGCCACTTGACCGTGGCCTCGGCCAGGAAGAGCCGCTTCGCGATCTGGGTGCTGGTCAAGCCGCCGGCTACCAAACGGAGGATCTCAAGCTGGCGGGACGTGAGCGGCGGGTGCGGTGCCGGCTCGGCGGCGGCGCGGAGCGCCAGCTTCTGAAGCTCGATCGCTCGGCGTTCGAGGTCGTAGGATGTGGCCTGAAGTGCTTCCCGGGCGAGCTTGGCATCGGTGATGTCTTGGGCGATCCCGATCACACGAATCGGCTTACCGGCCTCATCCACCACAACCTCGCCCCGGTTGCGCAGGGTTCGCACTCTGCCGTCAGCGCGGACGGCCCGGTACTCGAGCGTAAAGGACGAGCGCTGCGCGAGCGCCTGCCGGAGGGTTTCGCGGACGCTCTCGCGATCGTCTGGGTACACACGCTCCTCGCCGCCTTCGAGCGTGGGATCGAGCTCGTCTGGCCTGAGCCCGTGGATGTGGAACAGGCCGTCGGACCAGCTGACCCGATCGCACGTTACGTCCCACTCCCAGCTCCCGATCTGAGCAACGCGCTCAGCCTCAGCCAGCCGCTCCCTACTGTGGCGGAGCGCGCGCTCCATGGCGACCCGATCGGTGACGTCACGGATGATGGTGCAGGATCGTGTCTCGCCGCTGGTTTCGTGGAAGATCCTGGCGCTTACCTCCACCTCAATCGGCGCGCCGTCACCCCCGATCATCCGGGCCACGCCACGGATGCGCCCCTTGCGTTCACGCTCTTCCACCATTGGCGCCCACCGTTCATCGGTTGGGTCGGCCAAGCCCTGACGACCGAGAGAGCAGATCTCGGCCTCGCTCCTTCTCAGGATCTGACATGCCGCCGGGTTCGCGGCCAGCACTCGCCCGTCGGGCACCGTGAACAGCACGCCATCGGGGCTGTACTCATACATCGCCTGATAGGCCTCCGGCCCAGGCATCCTCGGAGCGGTATCGCCGTCATCCACCGCGGTCAAACGCCTCCCGCCGCCCTTCCCCTGGCACCGACGAGCTCTCGTAGCCGGGCGCTCCCACACCGGTCCCCGTTCTGATCGCCGGCGGACGTGGACGTGAACTGCGGCCCTAGGCTTCGCATACCATCCTTCCGGATAGTACAGCCACTCCCTTCTCGGGGTTGCCCTACGCGCAGCTTGCGCAAACAATTCAGCGCGTGACCCAGCGCTTGGTGGACGTTCCAGCCTACGCTGATGCGGAAGGACCAACGATCCCCCAAGCGAGACCGACGCTTGCCACCGGCGATCCGGGAGCGCGCGATCGGCCTGACGCGAGGGATGCACGCGTCTCTCGCCTGGAAGCGGAGATACTGAAGCTGGGAGGCCGCTTGCGTGCCCGCGAGCAGGCGCTGGAACGTCTATCTGGTGCCGTGCTCACCCTGCGGCACGCAAATCGCGCGCTGACCGAGGAAAACTCAATCCTTCGCCTGGAGCTCGAGCGTCTTTCGAGGGAAGCGGCTGCCCCAGGGTAAGCCCGACAACCCGCTTTGCCCACTGGCCGAGCGGTCCGAGCGGAGGGCCCGTGCCGGGATTTGAGAGGCGGCGGAACGTGTCCCCCTGTTGCACTCACCGCGAGAGGTCGACCACGGAGATGAGTACCTGCCATATGACGATGAGCCACGAACATTCGCGCCTCCTGATACTTGCTGATGGCGTCGGGGACATCAGGGAGATCGGCGCCGCGCCGATCCGCGTCGTCGTAGCAGAGCATTCCTGCTTCACCCGTGTGGGCCTTACTTCGATGCTCGGCGCGGCGCCAGGGGTCGATTTGGCCGCGGTCTGCTCAAACGGGAAGGAACTACAAGCCGCCATCGCAGCCGAGAATCCGGACGTGGTCGTCACCGGCATACGGATGCCGCCCTCAGGAATCGACGAGGGAATCAGCGTCGCGAGACGCCTTCGCGAGACAAACCCCGAGACCGGCGTCGTGGTGCTCACCCACCACGCAGAGCCGTCGTATGCACTTAGCCTGTTTGACAGGGGCGCAGCACGGCGCGCCTATCTACTCAAGGAGCGGACCCGCACGGTCGAAGAGCTGATCGGTGCGATCGAGACGGTTGCCCGGGGCGGTTCGGTGATCGACCCCCTGATCCTCGACGTGCTCATCGAGGCTCGCGCTCGGGCGGCCGACTCCCGGCTCTCACGCCTCACTGCTCGCGAGCGCGAAGTGCTCGCAGAGATCGCCACCGGTAAGAGCAACGGGGCGATCGCGGAGTCCTTTGTCCTGACCAAACGCGCCGTCGAAAAGCACGTGAACTCGATCTTCTCAAAGCTCGGCCTCGCAGAAAGCCGCGATGCCAGCCGCCGGGTTCAGGCGACACTCATCTTCCTCTCAGAAGATCAGGGCGGCACGACGGTGCGCGAGCAACCGTCCTGGTTCGATGCTGGACACGGCTCCGGTCCTAGCGCCCCATATCACGCGCGGCACGCCCCATCCGTACGCGGTTTAGTAACAGTGCGGCCGGAGACAGCGCGTCGGATGGTCATCGCCGCTCCAAGACCCTAGCCTGACGGGCCCCGGAAAACTCACCTCACGCCCACCCCGTCTCTACCACCTCCGCGACAAGGAGGGCCGACACGAGATCGACCAGCTCGCCGACGTTCGTGGCCGGCGCGGTACTCCACACCGGGCCCAGCACGCTGCGCCTCGCCGAACGCATCCTCGCCATCCCCATCTGCGCGCTGCGGGGGTGAGAGCTCAAGCGATAGGTCCGGCGTGGCGACGATTACCGGCACGCCCGATCGACGGCGCTCTGGCACGCCGTTACTCCGACATACGTTCTGAGCAGCTGACCTATCGTCTCGCCCGGTGCACCGGGCTCGATGCGGGCAAGGACGTCTCGGGCGACCGCGCGCATCTCGCATTGAGCGCGGCGGGCGTGCGCCGCGAAGGCGAGTTCCCCCATCGGCGAGCGCATGGTCCGCGCCCAGTATCCGACCGCCACCGGTTGCATCGCGCGGGCGTGCAGCACTGCCAGGTTCCTCGGAAGTCCGCCGACACCCTGGTCGTGCAGGCCGCGGAAGCCTTCGGTGATCGCGCCGCACATCAATCGCAGCTCGGTCCAGTTGCGTGCCAGGCGCTGCGGATCGGTGCTGCAGCGGTCAAGGGCCGCACACACACATGCGACGAACACGGCGTGATAGGCCAGCCAACCCGACATGTCCGCCACGCGCTGCACCGAGAACCCGCGCCGTTCGAACGTCGCCCCGAACCCGTCCAACCGCGGATCGTGACCCAGCTCGAGCGCTGTTGGCTGCTGCGCGATCAGCATGTATCTCGCCAAGCCGTCGTTGATGGTCCCACCGATGCCGGGGAAGCCCAGCCGCACCGGCCCGGGGATGTTGGCTGGTAGTCCGGCGCGCCCGTCGGGGTTGTTGCCGAAGAACAGCACGAGTGGCCGCCGGGAGAGCATGGCCAGCTCAGCGCTCACGAGGGGGAGGTGGTCGCGCCGCACCGCGACGAGTACGAGATCGAACGGCTCAGCGTCTGCACTGTCGATGATTGATGCCGGTGAGTCGGTCACCGCTCCGGTGAGGACGTCGCGCGCGCGGAGCCCGTCCTGGCCCACCTCTGCAGTCCGCACACCGTGTGCCAACACCGAGACGGCGTTGCCGGCAGCTCCGAGGTGTGCGCCGTAGACGGTTCCGATGACGCCCGCGCCGACGATGAGTACCTTCATTGATTGCCTTCTCACCCTGACAGGTGGAAGGGGACGCTTGTGATGACGATGCCGTGTTCGCGGATGAGCATCTTGCGCAGCCGTTGGGCGACGCGGTTGTGGAGCGGCTGCTGCCAGCGGTGCGCGGCGATCAGCTCGGGTACGACGACCGTCAGCGTGATCTCGGGACGTTGATGATGCAAGGCCTCGATGTAGTTGGCGAGTGGCGCGAGCGTCGCGCGATAGGGGGAGACGACGACTTCGAGCGGCAGGTGGTCGCCCCAGGCCCGCCAGTAGCGGTGGAATCGTTCGGCTTCCTCGGCGCTCGGGCTCACGTGCAGCAGCGAGCACGGGCACCCCCATGAGGCGGCGTAGGCGAGCGCCTGTAGTGCAGCGCGGTCGAGCGCGGCGATCGGCACAACCGCGAGGTGGCTGAACGTCGCTGGGCTGTCTTGGCGCTCGAGCTCCGGGGATCGATTCCTCGGCTCCGGAAGTCGGTCGCGCGCCGGCGGTGAGGTGCGCGGGATCGGGCCGCGGGGTGAGCGCTTCGCTGGCGTGCTGGTAGTAGCGATGGATCCTTTGGCAGACGACGACGATCACCGGGATCAGGATCACGACGATCCACGCGCCGGCGGCGAACTTGGTGACGGCTGCGATCACGGCGACGGCGCCGGAGAGCACTGCGCCGAGCAGATTGATGGCAAGCGACCGCCGCCAGTTCTGCTCGCGGTGGCGCCACCAGTACGCGACCATCGCGCTCTGAGCGAGCGTGAACGCGACGAACACGCCGATCGCGAACAGCGGGATCAGCGGCTCGGTCTTTCCATTGAACGCGGCGTACAGGATCGCGGCGGGGACGGCGAGCACGACGATCCCCGCGGTGAACGCCAGGCGGTCGCCCATGTGCAGGAACATCCGCGGGCACGTATCCGTCGCGGGCCATGAAGTACAGCAACCGTGGGAACCCGTTGACCGCGGAGTTCGCGGCGATCAGCAGCACCAGCGTCGTGGAGAGCTGGACGAACGCGTAAAGCGGGCCGCTGCCGACGCTGTGGTGCGCGATCTGCGAGAGGACCGTTTGGGTGCCGGGGCTGGCGCCGTCGAGGTGGGCGATGATCACCACGCCGATGAACATCGTGACGAGCAGGACGATCATCACTGATAGGGTCTTGCGGGCGTTGTCGGCCTCGGGAGGCTGGAACACGGGCACGGCGTTGGAGATCACCTCGATCCCGGTCATCGCCGTCGCGCCAGACGCGAACGCCCGCAGGATCAGCAGCACCCCGAGTGCCTCGGTGGCGCTATGGGGAGCGGGGGCCATCGGCGTGGAAGCCGTGGCCGCCGGACTTCACTAATCCGACCACGACGATCAGTGCGATCGCCGACGATGAACATGTACGTCGGCACGGCGAATAGCAGCCCCCGCCGCCCGCACGCCGCGCAGGTTGCCCAGCACCAGCAGCACGATCACGGCCAGCCCGATCGGAACGGTCGCCGGACTCACCGACGGAAGCGCTGAGGTGATCGCCGCCACGCCCGCCGCGACCGACACGGCGACAGTCAGGATGTAGTCGAGGATCAGGCCGGCGCCCGCGAGCAGCCCCCAAGCGGCGCCGAGGCTGTCACTGGCCACGATGTAGGACCCACCGCCGTGCGGATAGGCTCGGATCACCTGTCGGTAGCCGAGGCCGACCGACACCATCAGCACGACGAGCACCGCCCCGATCGGCAGCGACAGGCTCAGCTGCGAGCTGCCCGCCAGCACGAGTATCGCGAGCATCGCCTCCGGGCCATAGGCGACCGAGGACAGCGCGTCCGGGGAGAGCACCGGCAGCGCCAGCAGCCTTGCCCATCCGCTCCTCGGCCAGTGCCGTGCTCCGCAACGGTGGCCCGACCAGCAGCCGCCGCACCGCATAGTCCACACGTCCGAGCCTTGAGTCAACCTCATCCGCCGCTGGCCGTTGCCTCGAGATCATCGCGATCCCCCTGCCTCGCGCTGCGGATATGCACGAAGCGCCCCTGCCGCAGTCCCTTCCCCGTCCAGGAATTCGAAGCCCGGGATCGACCGGCAACGCTTCAGAAGCGGGCGTCCGGGCCGACCACTGACGGCCCACCGCCCGCAACGCCGCAACCTGCTCGGTCGTCCAGCGCCGGCAGCTGCGCGTCGGCTGTGACCGTCGCGTCCGGCCCCGGCTCGCCCGGTGGCGTGGATCCTGTTCCCGAGCGCTCTGGCTGATCGCCGCCTTTCCGTTTCAGTGAGGATTCCATCGGTCTTCCGGCCTGGTCAGTGCCGCCGGTCAGCGCGAAGCCGGCGACGTACGGCGAGCGTGGGACGCGGCCTCAGCGGCTGGTGACGTGTGCGGCGCAGGATCAGGAACGCGAGCGTGCCCCACATCGCAGGAATCCACAGCGCGATCGCGTGATACACGATCGTCGCCGCGGCTGCCGGCGTTGCGGCCACTCCGTAGAGCACGAGCATCCCGACCATGCTGCCGTCCAGGACGCCGATCCCACCGGGGATCGGGATCACGTTCGACAGGTAGCCGATCTGGTACGCGAGCACGATCGCGGCGATCGGCGGGCTGTGACCGGTCGCCGCGAAGCACGCCGCGAGCACGGCGATATCGCACCACAGGTACGCGAACGCGCCTGCGATCCGCCAATCGGGTTTGATCAGCAGATCTCTGGTGTCGCGGGCGCTCTCGGTCGCTGTCGTGAGCAGCGTCTGGATCCGTCCGGGGGCTCGGCGGGCTGCGGCGAGCTCGGACAGGCGCGGAACGGCAAGGAAGAACGCGAGGATGACAATTCCCACAGCGGCGGGCACGGCGCTCAGCAGCGGGTTGCGCGGACCCGGGAGGATTCCCACGACCAGTGCAAGCCCGACCACGGTCATCGTGATCACATTGACCGCGCTCGTGACCAGAAACAGGACGGCCGAACGCTCCGCGACCCTGCCCGGGCGTGCCCCGCGCTCGATCAAAAGCCACGCACCGACCGCGACACTCCCGACCCCGCCGAGCGAGACGGCGGTCCCAAACGCGAGCTCACTCAGGGCGACACGACCGCCGAACCGGAGCGGCGTTGTCTCGAACACCTGCAGGAAGGCGAGCACATAACCGAGGCACGAGAGGATCTCCAGCGCGATCGCAGCCGCGATCCAGCCGAGCTGCATGTGCGCCAACGTGTGCCCGACTCCCTGTAGCCCCGGTACGGCGAGGATCAGACCGGCCGCCAGCACGACGAGGATCGCGAGCGCGATCAGCCCGCGCCGCAAGGTCCGGCTCGCGTTCTCAGCGTCCAGGGCGGGCACCGTCACGGTGTGGTCTCCGGCAAGGCGGAGGTGTCGTTGGTCGCTGGCGTCATTGCGTCTGACCCCGCGCCGGACGATTACGACGGGGCGACAACCGCGGGCAGCCTGTCGACGGTCGGCGGTTCGGCTGCCTTCGATGCGTGTACTCGCGGCAGGAAGAGCACGGCCAGCAAAGCGCCGGCCAGCGCGACGGTGCCTGACACGAGCAGCGCGAGATCCATGCCGTGAACGAATGCGGCGTGGGCGGACCTCAGCAGTGCCGGCGAATGGATCTGGCGCGCCACCGCCACCGCGCCGAAGACGCTCTGCTGGGCGGCCGCAGCGGCCGCGGACGGGAGTCCGGAAACGGCCAGGCGGGCGAGGTAGGCGGTGCTGAGCACGCTGCCGAGGACTGCGGTACCGAGCGGACCGCCCAACTTGTTGATCGCCTGCAGCGCCGCCGATCCCACCCCGCTGCGCTCGGCAGACAGCTCAGACAGCGCGGCTGACATCGAGGTCGCGAGCGTGAGACCCATCCCGAACCCCACGATCGCCATCCACCCAGCGACGAACAGGCCGGTGGAGTCCACGTTCGTGCGCGCCCCGATCAGCAATCCTGCCGCAAGGACCGCGAACCCGGCCGCGACCGCAACCTTTGGCCCCACCAGCCGCGCGATCCGGTCGGCCGGAACCGCCGCGAGCACAAGACCGCCGATCAACGGCAGCAGCCGAAGACCCGACCCCATCGGACTCGTGCCGAGCACTCCCTGGAAGTACTGGGGCATCGTGAACAGCACCCCGAACATCGCGAAGATCGCGACCGCGGCGAGGATCACCCCCCAGGTGTACGACGGCTGGCGGAACAGCGCTAAATCGAGCAGTGGCTGACCACCCGGCTTGTGACCGAGACGGCGCTCCCAATAGAAGAACCCGACGAGAACACCGAGACCGCAGACCATCTCGAGCTGGGCGCCGAGGTTGCTCCACCCGTGCTGGCCGGCCTCGATGAGGCCGTAGATCAACGCGACCATGCCAAGGATCGATAGGGCCACCCCAACCGGATCCAGACCCGGCCGGTCGTGCGCGCGGGATTCCGGGACCAGCACGAGAATCGCGACCACGCCGATCAGCGAGACAGGCACGTTGATCAGGAACACCCACCCCCACCAATAGTGGGTCAACAGCCAACCCCCAAGGATCGGGCCCAACGGCAACGCAACGAACGTCGCCGCCGCCATGACCCCAACCGCCCGCGGACGCTCCTCCTCATCGAACAGCACGGGGAGCGTCGCGAACCCCATCACGATCAGCCCCGCCCCCGCCAGCCCGAGTAGCAGCCGAGCAGCGATGAACGTGTCGCTTGACGGCGACGCCGCGCACGCCGCCGAGCCGACCGCGAACAGCACAAACGAGCCGAGCAGCACCTTCTTGCGCCCGTACCGATCACCGAGCAAGCCGAACGGCAGCATCGCCGCCGCCAGCACCAGCAGGTACCCGGACGAGAACCACTGCAGATCAGACTCCGACGCATGCAGCTTCCGCGCGAGCGTCGGCAGCGCGACGCTGAGAACCGTCGCGTCCAAGCCCACAGCCAGGCCACCCATCACCAACGCAGCCAGCGCCCACCACCGCCGCACGCCCACGCCGCGTCGATCAACCCCAGAACCGGTCGAATCAGGGATAGCCGACGTCTCGGGCATGTCGAACCGCGGTCAGAGCACTCGCACGTAACGCTGGAAGTAGCGCATCGCCAGGCGCTCCGCGAACGGTCCGCGGTGGGGGACGAGCCCCTGCCCGTTGGACAGGCAGACCGCCCAACCGTTCCGGGTCCGCCGGATCATCAGCGCGAGTGCGGTCACCGGACTCGGCCGGCCCGTGGATGTAGGGCGAACCCGGACGTCAGCTCGACCTGAAGACGGCACTTCGGCGTGACCATGGTTCGGCTCCTGAGAGGCTTGGCGGCGACGGACCGACAAGGTCCGATGCCCTACCGACCAAACGCTGGAGCCGGGTACAGCCCGCCGAGGGTCTGAAGCGAACCGGGACCAACTCTACTCTGCCTCCTCCGCCGGCTGGCGGACCGGTGCCGAAGTGCGGCACGCCTCGCCGGCGTCAGGCCTCCGGTGAGCTCTGCGGGTGTTTGGGGAGCAGCCGGTGGCCGTCGACGATCGCCGTCGCGAGGTCGATCAGTTTGGAGACTACCGTGTAGGCGTCCATGGATCCGCAGCATCGCTACACCGTTGTCGCGTATCCCGGTAGCGGGGAGAGCACCTACCTCCCGAGGCTTCTCGCGGACCTAGGGCAGGCCGCGAGTTATCTTCAGGACCGGCACAAGGGTGTCCGGCTTGCGATCGAGGCGCTGGAACGCGGCGATGATGTTGTGCTGCACGTCAACTGGGAGGAGTTCGTCTACCTCGATTGCTCGTCAGAGGACGAAGCCCACCGAGCGCGTGAACGCTTCCAGGACGAGATCCAGAAGTTCCGCGAACGCGGGGGAGGATCGTCTGGACCGTGCACAACAGCACGCCACACCGAGTCCCGTACGTCGAGGACTTCCTCGTACTCCGCACCTTTCTCGCTCGGGTGAGCAGCGTGATCCTCGTGCACAACACCGAGACGCTCCGAGTCCTGCAACGTCAGTTCGCGCTGGACCACGGCAAGGTCCAGCGGTTCACCTATCCCTCGTACCTCGGTTGGCCGGAAAGCCGCCAGGACGTGGAACGAGCGCTTGGAGCACCCTTCGATCGGCGCGTCCAGTTCTTCGGAACCATGCGGATCCAGAAGAACTACACGTGGGCGCTCGAGGCCCTCGCCCCGTGGTTCCTCCGCAAGCGGAACCTCACGTTGCGGATCAGCGGGCGGGGCCCGGATGCCGCGGTGCTGCTCGCCGAGAGCATCCGCCGCCGGGACATCCATTGGGACATCCGGCGCGTGCCGGATGACGAGGTGCCGGTGCTGCTCCGCACTGCGGCCTGCGTGGTCCTCTCCTACCGCGAGTTCCTCACCTCCGGCGTCGCAATGCTCGTGCTGAGCGCCGGCGGCGTCCTCGTCGGCCCGGACTCGAGCCAGTTGCGCGAGCTGCTGCCACCCGAGGCGCACCGCTTTCTGTTCACCCCCGGAGAGCCCGCGACGCTTCGCAACCGCGTAGACGCCGTGCTGGCGCTCAGCGACGCCGAGCGCGCGACACTCATCGCCGCGGGCCTGGACGTGGCTGACGCCGCGCGACCCGCCGTTGGAGCGAGGGAGCTTGGCTGCGTCTACGACAGAGTGCTCGGGCGCTGATCCGCGGCAGTCCGCGCCGGACCGACCCGCGGCGAAGTGGCACAAATCCGGCTCTTGGTTCGAGCCCAGCCGTGCCCATCAGCTGAGATCCAATCGCCGCCGTGCCGAGGAGCTTCTGCTTCTGAGCTTCAAACTCGGCGTCGGTGAGCGCCCCGCCGTCGCGCAGGGCGGCGAGCTTCGTCAGCTGGTCCGCAACCTCGGTCTGCTGCCGGCCGGTGTCGGCCCGACCGGAGCCACACCTGCTTGTGTCACCATCCGGGTACAGGCGGGGATCGGACTCGTCGAACTTCGCTTTCTGGTGCCTGGAATCGCAAAGCACGGCTATGACCTCGCCTGCGAGGACTGACCTCTCCCGCCTGCTGGCCTTCCAGGAGTTGTAACCCTGCCGGACCTGCGTGCGGAACGCCGGCGTGCCCGAAGCGGGACGCACGTCCAGCACATAGTCGCGCGCGCTCGGATCGTCCGGAAAAGCCGATGAAGCTGTACTCCTCTTGGCAGGCGATGACGGTTGCCTCGCCAGGCTCCCAGTGATGTCCGAGCACGTTGCGACTTCCGGTTCGGTTCGCTCACAGCCCAGGCTCCCGCGTGGGCCATCACCATCGCGATCCTACCGTCGCTGGGGATCGCTGCCAAGCGCACGGTCTCCTGGCGTTGACCTCTACCTGATCGTGATCGTCTCGCGTTCCCGGGCTCGCCCGCGGGCGAGCTTCAGGGTGTAGCGCCCGTCGCGGATTGTGCGCAGCGGTGTCAGCAGCAGCTTCATGCTCTTGCCCACGCGGCTCGCTGATCCTGTTGCGTACACGACGTCCCCGCGCGAGAGCACGGCTGAGCTCAGGTCCCGGGCGGTCGTGAACTTGACTGGTTTGCTCGTCAGCTTGGATGAGCATTTCTGGGTGGTCTTCTTGTGTTTGCCCTTGCCTTTCGTGACGAGCTTGCAGGTAACGAGCTCAATCTCGCCAGCGGGTCCGCGGGGCCCGGTAGCCCCCGTCTTCCCGGGCGGTCCCTGCGGGAGCTGACCGCCAGTGCCTAGCAGCGTGATCGAGAGCGGGCTGGCGGGGTCGTTGCTGGTCACCGTCAGTGTCGCCGAGCGTCCGTTCGTGCCGCTGGTGGCGGTAGGCCCGAAGCGCACGTGAGCCGTGCATGTGTCGCCGGGCCACAGGGTCGCCCCCGAGCAAGTGTCGGTCGTGATCAGGAAGTCATCAGCATCGCCGGCCGTCACCTGCGCGCTGGCGATCTGCAGCTCGCCGTGGCCACTGTCGGTGACCGTCAGCGTCTGCGGCGTGCTGTAGGTGTCGAGCGGCTGGCCGGCAAACGTCAGGTCCGGGGCGCTCGGGGTCGCCGCTCCGGCCGGGCCGTCGTCGACCGCCAGTGCGATTGGCTCGTCGGTATCCGCGCTCGGGATGAACGGGCTCGCGACCGTGGTGGCGTCGCTGCCGTCGAGATTCGCCCGCCCGATCCCATCGGTCTCGTTGACCCAGTAGATGTACTGGCCGTCGACCGCCAACCCATCCGGGGTGCTTGTGTTTGAGGTCCGGATGAAGAATTCAGCCGGGTCGCTGCCGTCGAGGTTCGCCCGCCCGATGCCACCGGCGCTGTAATTGGCCCAGTAGATGTGCCGGCCGTCGACGGCCAACCCCGCCGGCTGGCCTGTATCCACGCCCGGGATGAACGACTCGACGGGGTCGCTGCCGTCGAGGTTCGCGCGGCCGATACCGTCGAGGCTGGACCAGTAGACGTAGTGGCTGTCGACCGCCATCCCCGTCAAAGGAGAGCCTGTATCCGCCTTGGGGATGAAGGACGCAGTCGGGTCGGTGCCGTCGAGGTTCGCCCGCCCGATACCGCCGTCCTCATCGGTCCAGTAGATGTGCTGGCCGTTGACCGCCACCCCGTACGCGGAAGCTGCGTCTGCGACGGGGATGAACGGGCTCGCGACGGTCGTGGCGTCGCTGCCGTCGAGGTTCGCTCGGCCGATACCACCGGTGCCGTTGGTCCAGTAGATGTACTGGCCGTCGACCGCCACCCCTGCCCCGGTGCCTGCATCCGTGTTTGGGATGAACGGGCTCGCGACGGCGGTGGGGTCGCTGCCGTCAAGGTTCGCCCTCGCGATACCACCACCGCCGAGGCCATCGGTCCAGTAGACGTAGGCGCTCGCTTGAGCCGCCCAGCACCCGGCTCCCATCACCACGGCCACGAGAACCAGTCCGAGTCTTGTCCGGCGCACCACGACACCTCCCTGGTCGACACCCTCGATCGGGCGATCGTACCCTCGCGGCACCTGCTTTCAAAGCAGCCGCCGAGGACGCGCCCCACAAGGCGTGATCGCCCGGACGGCTTGAGTTTCCAGGCGATCCCCCGGATCACCCCAGTCGCTTCACACGCGAGAGGTGGCTGGTGCGAGCCCAGCCGTGCCCATGTTCAACTCGCAGGGATGACTTGTGGATCAGCGGCCGCCGCGGCCGTGTCCGACAACTGTCCGGCGCGGGTTGGTAGCCATGCCACGAGCCCGCCGAGCGCCGGGACCCAGATCGCGATCGCGTGGTAGGCGAGCACAGCGCTGACCGAGGCCGCCGGCGAGAATCCGTAGAGGACGAGCGCACCGGCGAGTCCCGAGTCCAGCACCGCGAGACCGGCGGGCATGGGGATCAGCGTCGCCACGTAACCGATGAAGTACGCCACTGCGAGCGGGAGTGCGCCGACATGATGGCCGGTCGCGCGGCACGCAGCCCACAGCGCCGCGATGTCCAGACACTGGAAGCCAACCGCTCCGAGCAGCCGCCAGTGCGGATCTGAGAGCGACTGCCACCCACCCTCGAGCGCCGCGGCGACGGAGCGGGCGGTCGTTGCGAAGCGTCCCCGGTGATGGCGAGCGATCAGCATCACCCCGATGGCCGAGCCGATGACGAACAGCGATACGAGGATCGGGATCCCGGCGTGCGCGAGGTCGTGGGGACCGGGGCCGACCCCGGCGAGCAGGAAGGCTGCGGCGAGCCCATTGACAACGAATCCGAACAGGATCAGGAACGACAGCAGCGCGCCGGACCGCTCGACGAGGCGGCGCGCGCCGATGCCGTGGTGGCGCAGAAGCCAGCCGATGGAGGCGGGCGAGGAGAGATTTCCGCCGGGCAGGACAGCGCTCGCGCCCATCGCGATCCACGCCACCTGACGACCCACGCGTTGTGGCGGCTCCGGGAAGAAGCGCCGAAACACGATCACGTAGCCGAGGCATGAGCCGAGTTCGAGCGCCACGGCCGCGACCAGCCAGATCGGGTTCAGGTCGCCGATCGAGCTGATCACCTGCCCGGGTGGCGCTACCCACAGCAGTAGACCCACACAGACGGCGCCGGCGATCATCGTGCCGAGCACACGCATCGTGCGCGACGGCGTCATACGGCGGGTCGCGGTGCTAAGTCGGTCCTTCACCCAATCATCCTGACCGCCACTATGTCGCGCCATCGTAAACGTCGGTTAGGCAGCCCCGCCTCGCATCGTCGTCCGCCGGAGCCGGCCAAGCTCGCTCGTGCTCAGGGAGTCACGGCTCGGGAAGGGCGGCGGCCTGCCTGGGGAGCAGCCGGTGGCCATCGACTACGGCGCTGGCCAGATCGATGAGCTTGCGGTTGTCGATGCGGGAGCGCTCCCGCAGCATCTCGAACGCAACAGTCTCGTCAACCCCATGGCGTTCCATCAAGATCCCCTTGGCCCGCTCGATCAGCGCCCGGCGGCCGAACGCGCCCTGGAGATCGTGGTATTCCGCGAACCGGCGCAGGACGATGTCGATCGAGCTCTGCCAGTCCTCGACGTCAAGGTCCGAGATGTGGGCGAACACGCCGCGCTTGGACGCTTCTCTGACGAATTCGGGATCGGGTGCGTGCAGCAGCACGATCACCGGGCACGCGGCCTCGCGGACGATCTTGTCGATCAGATCCAATGCGTGCTTGGAGCTGTCGCCGAGTCCGACGAGCGCCACATCAGGCCGCTCGCGAGCTGTGACCGGGCCGACGTCTTCGACCTCGATCTCGCGAGCGATCACCTCATGCCCGAGCCCGACGACGATCGGAGCGACGAGTGCGAGCCGATCCTTGCGCTCATTGGCGATCAGCACGCGCAGATGCCCAGTGCCGGTGGTGAGCGGTTCCACGCTTTGATTCTAAATCCACACCTGGGCCTTCACGACCGATCGACGGCACGGAGTACTATCGGTCGTGGCTCGCCTCGACCCTCGGCGCGCTGTTTTCCTCCGGCCCCAGCACTCGGCCGGTGCCGGTGATTGACCTGAATACTCGGTCAGCGCCACCAACGCGTCAGGAGCCGTGCCGATGCATGTCCTAGAGGAAGTGCCCGATCGGTCGGTCGACGTGCGGGTTCCCCGGCTGCGCGGGGTCTCGCATGCGGTGGCGTTCTTCCTGGCAGCCGGCGCGGCGTCATGGGCGGTCGCGGTTGCGCCGTACGGACGCCCAACGGTCGCGATGGCGATCTACAGCCTCGGTCTGGTCGCGCTGTTCGGAGGCAGCGCGCTCTACCACCGATGGCCGAGCTCGGGACGGATCAAGGCCACGCTTCAGCGGCTCGATCACAGCACCATCTTCGTCTTCATCGCCGCGAGTTACACGCCGATCGCGCTGCTCGTCCTCCACGGAGCGCTCGCCTGGGTGATCCTGGGCCTCGCGTGGACCGGAGCTGCGGCCGGCATCACGTTGTCGCTGGGCTGGATCCATGCTCCTCGCCGAGTGATCGTCGGGAGCTACCTGGCGCTGGGGTGGCTGGCCGTGCTCGCACTGCCCGAACTGCTGAGCAAGCTCGGTCCGGGGCCGCTGGCCCTCCTCGCGGGCGGCGGCATCCTCTACTCCGCGGGCGCGGTCATCTACGCACGCCAGCGGCCGGACCCGTGGCCCCGATGGTTCGGTTTTCACGAGATCTTCCATGCCCTCGTGATCGTGGCAGCGGCAGTCCAATACGTCGCGCTCGTCGTCTGGGTCATGCCTTCGGCGGGCGCGTGATGTCCACCGTGCGATCGAAAGGCACTGACATGCAGACCACGTTTCGCACCGGCGAAGCCACCGACAGCGGAGGGCTGACGCATGCGTGATCGACATCTCCCGCGCGTGTGCCGGTCGTGCGATGCGCCGATGGCCGGCCAGGACGACGCTTGCTGGAAGTGCCGTGCGACCTGGGATTACCCGCCCGCGCCGCAGAACCCGGTGCGCGTGATCCAGGGCCGAGCAGCTCAGCCTCGCTCGAGGGGCGAGGGCGGTCGTGCGGAGTGGTTCCGCCGCGCGGCAAGCGCGAACTGAGCGCATGCGGACCGCTACGCAGTCGCTGCCCCAATCCCCCGGCCTGAGCGCTTCGAAGGTGTCCGGGCCGGAGGCCGATCCCCGAAAGCCGATGCCACGCGATGCACGGGGCTGGCGCGTCGCGCCGGCCCCGGACGGGCGCGGGACGCCCGACTCGCCGACCAGCCGCGCGCCGCATCGCTCGCGGGGATTCGCCCTGTTCGCGCTCGTACTGCTGGCGGTCAACCTGGCCTCGTTTCTGTGGTTCTCTCCTGCGGGCCAGCCTCGGGTGAAGGTGCCGTTCAGTCCGTACTTCGTGTCCCAGGTGCAGGCCGGGCGCGTCGCTTCTATCGCGTCCACCGGTGACGCGATCGAGGGGACCTTCAAGTCCGCGGTCCGCTACCCGACCAGCGACGCGAAGGCGACCCCGACAACGCTGTTCGCCACCGAGGTTCCCGCCTTCTGGAACAACAATCAGCTGACCGCACTGCTGCAGGCCCATGGCGTCCAGATCAACGCGCAGTCGACGACACAGACGACGTCGCTGCTCGTCTCGTTCCTCCTGGGCTTCGGTCCGACGCTGTTGATCGTTGGGGTGATCGTTCTGTTCATGCGCCGGGCCGCCAAATCGGGCGGCGGCATGGGGGCGCTCTCGAGCTTTGGCCGTTCGAAGGCCCGGCGAATCGACCCGGCAACGATCCGGGTCACGTTCGCCGATGTGGCGGGGATCGATGAGGCGAAATCCGAGCTGACCGAGATCGTCGACTTCCTCCGCGATCCAACCCGGTACGGACGACTTGGCGGCCGGATGCCCCACGGGGTGCTGCTCTCCGGCGCCCCCGGGACGGGCAAGACACTGCTCGCTCGCGCGGTCGCCGGCGAGGCGCACGCGGCGTTCTTCTCGATCTCGGCGTCGGAGTTCATCGAGGCGATCGTCGGCGTCGGCGCGTCACGCGTCCGTGACCTGTTCGCCAAGGCAAAGGAAGCAGAACCGTCGATTGTGTTCATCGACGAGCTCGACGCGATCGGACGCTCGCGGCAGGGATCGGTGTCGCTCGCCGGTGCCAACGACGAGCGCGAACAGACGCTCAATCAGATCTTGACCGAGCTGGACGGGTTCGAGCCCGCCGAGGCGGTGATCGTGCTCGCCGCGACCAACCGGCCCGAGATCCTCGATCCGGCGCTGCTGCGACCGGGGCGATTCGACCGTCGGGTGGCGGTGCAGGCGCCGGACCGGCTCGGCCGCCGTCAGATCCTCGAGGTGCATACGCGCTCGATTCCGCTCGCCGCCGGTATCGACCTCGAGGCGCTCGCCGCGAGCACACCGGGAATGGTCGGGGCCGACCTTGCCCAGCTCGCCAACGAGGCGGCGCTGCTGGCAGCCCGCCGCAACCACCACACCGTCCAGACCGCAGACTTCACCGACTCGCTCGAGAAGATCCTTTTGGGCGCCCCGCGCGGAATCGTCCTCTCCCCCGCCGACCGCGAACGAACCGCCTACCACGAGGCGGGCCACGCCCTGGTGGGGATGCTCACCCCCGGCGCCGACCCGGTGCGCAAGGTGTCGATCATCCCGCGTGGCGCGGCGCTTGGCGTCACCCTCGCCGCACCGGACGACGATCAGGTGTCCTACACGCGTGAGGACCTGATCGGCAAGATCAAGGTTGCGCTCGGCGGTCGCGTCGCTGAAGAGACGGTGTACGGGACGATCACCACCGGCGCCGAGTCAGACATCGAGCGAGTCACCGCGATCGCCCGGCAAATGGTCGGACGGTGGGGAATGAGCGACGCGATTGGCTTCGTCACCGTGATCCCCGCCGAGGCACGTGGGCCGTTCATCACCGGCGCCGGCGAGACCTCGGAGGCAACCCAGCAGGTGATCGACGAGCAGGTGCGTCAGCTGATCGACACCGCCCATGAGGACGTCACCGCAGTCGTGGGCGCTCACCGCGACCAACTCGAGGCCCTGACCCGAGCGCTGCTGAAGGACGAGACGCTCGACGAGAGCGACGCATACGCCGCCGCCGGTATGCCCAGCCGAATGCCGGACTCACCTCAGGTCGCGGCCGCAACGGCGAACGCCGCGGACTGAACGCATGGGGTTGTCGCTCGAGCTTTCCAGGGTGCCCGCCGGCTCCGCCGAGGCCGAGGCCGAGGCCGAGGAACGTGATCTTCGCCCCTCCACATTTCGCCGACGGATCGCGCTGAGCATTCTCGGTGCTCTCGTCGTCAGCGGGGCGCTGGCGTTCGTGCTCGCCGGACAGGCCGGGAAGTTCAGCCTCGCGCTTCGGACTGCTCCGGCCGCCCTGCTGGCGGTCGCGATCGCGCTGCAGATCATCGCGCTGCTCGCACGCAGCGAGGCGTGGAACATCTGCGTTCGGGCGGCGGGCGGCACCGTGAGCCGCCGGGTGCTGTTCCGCGCCGCCGCCGTCGGCTACGTGGCGAGCGTGTTGAACGGCTCGTTCGGGATGGCAACGCGGATCACTTCGCTGCGCCGGGCCGCCCCGCTCCAGACCCCTCGTGTGCCGGCGCTGATAGCGGCCGAGGTGCCGATCATCACCGTCGAGATCGCCTTGGTGGCGATCTTCTCGTTCACGCTGATTGCGCCGCTCGGGGTTCCGTGGTGGGTGCCTGTGATCGTCGTCGCGGTCACGACTTCTGTCGTCGCGGCTCTGCTTCGGCTTTCGAAAAGGCGCCGAGCGGGGTTCTGGTCCGGGTTGGCCATCTTGCGCGTCCAGAGTCGTGGTCGCCTGATCACGTTCACGCTGTTGGCGGTGTGCGCGCAGGTCGCACGCAACTGGCTGATGCTGCACGCAATCGGCGTCAACGTGTCCATCTTCGACGCCATGGCCCTGCTGATCGTGATGTTCACCGTGGGCCAGCTGCCGATTGGACCGAGCACCGGTCCGGCCGCAGCCGTCCTCATCCTTGGCGCCCACGGCGTCGCGGCAACCGCAGCCGTCGGCGTTCTGCTCACGGCCACCGGCATCGTCGGCTCTCTCTGCTACGGCTCCTGGGCAGCCATCGACCGACTCGTCGGCGGCCGACGTCACACAGGTACGAACGTTGGCGTGCCCATTACCGCGGCACCCGTCGCCGCGGCACCAACACAGGTCTGAACCATCAGCGGCCCCTGCGGCGCGCGACCCCCGTTGGATTTCGCCGGCGCCAAGGCATGGATGCAGGGGGTGCACCGCGGGGCCGATCTGACCGGTGGCGGCAGCTCGGGCACGGTCACGCTCAACGCGGACGAGACCAAGGTCCAGCACCGCGTAACCGGCACCTGCGGAAGCGGTTCGGCGATCGGTGCGATCGGGCAAGATGGATCGGTCGCATGCTCGAGCACGCTGGCCCAGATGATGGCCGGGAGCTCCTCGGACCTCACCGGCGGCACCGCGTACCTCGCGGCATCCGGGCGATCGGCGCCGAGTGGTACCGAGCCGGCTGCCGAGGTCGGCGGGTCGGCACTCCCGTCGACTGCGAGCAACCTCTGGGTCACGATCGCGACGCCGACTCCGATCGACCCGGGGCCGCCCACCATCGTCGGCTGGGTCATCACGCTGGATGTCACGGAACGGCAAGCGATCTCCTCTGTGACGCCGGGCCCGACGTGCCGCTGTGCGTCGATACGACGCACTCGGTCGCGATCCCGGCTGGCGCAACACTTGACTTCAGCGTGTCCGCCGCGGGGACAGGGACACCCACCCCGAGCTTTGTCACGGTCGGCTGGACGGATCAATCAGCGCCGTAGGCGCAGGCCGAACGACTCAGGTACTCACGGCACGAGCACGACCTTGCCGACGTTGCGGCGCTCGCCGAGGATCGCGTGGGCCTCGGGAGCCCGGTCGAACGGGACCGCCTCGAACACGACCGGCTGAAACTCGGGATCGTCCAGGTACGCCTTGAGCGGATCGATCCAGGGCCCGAGGGACCCGCGATCGTCCCACAGGCGCAGCATGTTCAGTCCGATCACGGCCTTGGAGTCGCTCATCTGATTGATCAGGTTGAAGCCGCGGAACATGCGCAGGGCAGGGGGCGCCGCCTTGAGCAGGTTTCGCTGCTCACCGGTGACGATCGACGAGGCGCCGAAGGCCACGAGTCGGCCGCCCGGCCGCAGCATCCGATAGCTCCTCGCCAGCGAGGCGCCGCCGATCGCGTCCATGATCAGGTCGAATGGCGGCAGCCCCCGATCCCAGCGCGGGCGCGTGTAGTCGAGCGGATGCTCGACGCCGAAGCCGCGAATCGACTCGTGCTTGCCCGGTGACGCGGTGCCCCAGATCTCGGCGCCCTGGCGCTTGGCGATCTGGGTGGCGGCGATCCCGACGCCACCCGCGGCCGCGTGGATCAGCACGCGCTCGCCGGACTCGAGCGCGCCGTATCGGACGAGGCCGGCCCACGCGGTCGCATAGTTGACCGGCACCGCGGCGCCCTGCTCGAACGTCAACGAGTCGGGCAGCGGGACGACGTCGCTCACGGGTACGCATACCTCTTCGGCATAGCCACCGAACCGGGTACCCGCCATCACCCGATCTCCGAGCGCGACGCCGGTGACTCCGTCGGCGATCTCGGCGATCGTCCCGGCGACCTCGTAGCCGATCACCATCGGGAGCTTCGGCGCGTCGGGGTAGACGCCCTGGCGTGCCATCACGTCGGCGAAGTTCACGCCGGCGGCGGCCACGCGCACGCGCACCTGGCCTGCGCCGAGGCTCGGGGCCGGGCGCTCGTGGACCTCCAGAACCTCGGGTCCGCCGTGGCGGGAGATGACGATCGCGCGCATCGTGCCGATGGAGCCTAGTGCTGTCAGACGGCAGCGGTCGCCGGCGCACCTCGCGCAGCTTGCGCGCGAACTGCTCCGGCTTGCCGGGGTATCCGGAGTCGGGACCGAGGAAGCCGCCGTGGTGGCTCGGGAACACAGTCGCGCATTGACCAAGCAGATCGGCGGTCGCCGCGCTGCTCCGTCCGGTGAGCGAGTTCCCCGACTCCTCGGCGACGGCGATCACGACCCGGGTGGGCGCGGACACCAGCGCCTCGGCATCCGGGCGGTAGGCCGTGATCGCGGTTGAGCGGCCGGACAGAAGCGGATCGTCGCGGGCGCCGTCATCGGCGGCCGGCATCCCGAAGGCCGCGGGGTCGGCCGGTGGCCGCGCCAGGAACTCATCGGTGAACTCGCCCTGCCACGAGGACATCGCGATGAACGCCGCCATCCCGGCGTTCCTGCCGCCTGCGCCGTAGGCCTCACTGACCGCCGCCTCGGCCCGGTTGGCCGCCGCCGCATCCGGTAGCACGCTCATCAGCGGCGGCTCAATGGGCAACGAGGGTGAGCACGTCGGTCGGATACAAGGTCACGAGCGCGAGCGCGGTCACCGCTCCGCCGCTGCTGCCGAACACGTCGACCGGACCGGCACCGAGGTCCTCGACGAGCGCGTGGAGATCGCTCGCCTGGAGCTCGGGCGCGTTGTCGAAGCGGCCGTCCTTGCGGGTGCTGCGGCCGAGGCCGCGCGGGTCGTAGGTGATCACCGTGCGCTCGGGGAACAGCCCGGCCAGCGTGTAGAAGCCCCCGGCCTCCATCGGCTGACCGACCATCAACAGCAGCGGGCTCCCGTCCGCGGGCGGGAGCGAGCCGTGGACGTCGTAGACGATGTCGGCCTCGGTGGTCTGGAGCGTGTGTGTCGTGGTCATGCCCGGTAGACCCACCCGCGGCCCGAAACTCATCGGAGCCGACCTCGACCAGTGTTGACAGTGACTGACGTCACTCTGGTAGAGTGATGCCAGCGACTGACATCAGCCGCCTCGGCAAGTGAACCAGCTTCAGAAGGAGACCCCCATGCGCGTATTCGTCACCGGCGCGACCGGATTCATCGGCTCGGCGGTTGTCGCCGACCTGCTCGACGCAGGACACGAGGTCGTCGGGCTCGCCCGCTCGGAGGAGGGCGCGGAGAAGCTCGCCGCGACCGGCGCCGAGGTGCAGCGCGGGACGCTCGCGGACCTCGACACGCTGCGCAGCACCGCCGGCGCAGCGGATGGCGTGATCCACACCGCATACATCCACGACTTCTCGCAGATGGAAATGGCGGCTCAGACGGACCTCCAGGCGGTGCAGACGCTCGGCGCGGCGCTCGAGGGCTCGGGCAGGCCGCTCGTCGTCACCAGTGGGATCGCACTCGTGAACCCCGGCAACGTCGCGACCGAGCAGAACCGAGCCGACCCCGAGCACATCGTTCACCCGCGCGTGAGGACCGAGCTCGAGGCGACGGCGCTCGCAGGCCGCGGCGTGCGGACGTCGGTCGTCCGGCCCGCACCGTCGGTCCACGGGGAGGGCGACCACGGCTTCGTCCCGAGGCTGATCGACATCGCCCGCGAGCAGGGCGTCTCCGGCTACGTGGGCGACGGCGCCAACCGCTGGCCGGCCGTCCACCGGCTCGACACCGCAAGGCTGTATCGCCTCGCGCTGGAGAGCGGCGAGCCGGACTCGGTGTTCCACGCGATCGCCGACGAGGGCATCGCGACCCGCGAGATCGCCGAGGTCATCGGCCGGCAGCTCGATCTGCCTGTTGTCTCGGTCGCGCCGGACCATGCGTACGACCACTTCGGCTTCCTCGGCGCCTTCTTCGGCCTCGACGCACCGGCATCGAGCGCGCTCACCCAGGAGCGGCTCGGGTGGCAGCCGACGCACATCGGCCTGATCGCAGACCTGGAGCAGGGGCACTACTTCGCCGAAACGCACGCGCAAGCCGCGTGAGCATCGGCGAGCGGGCGCCGCAACAGCGCGGCGTCCGCAGGCCCCGCTGGGCGCGCCACCGCGCCTGACAGAATCGCCGGAGGATGCTCGACCAGCACGCCTCGATCTCGATCTGCCTGCCGGCACGTAACGAGTGCGACACGATCGCCTCCGCGCTCGAGCCGCTCGTCGAGCTGCTCGATGCCGGCGCGGTGGAGCAGCTGGTGGTTGTCGACGACTCCTCGGACGGGACCGCCGAGCTCGCACAGAGCTTGGGCGCGGTCGTCTACGACCAGGCCGCGCTGCTGCCCGAATTCGGTCCCGTGCTCGGGAAGGGGGACGCGATGTGGCGCTCGCTGTCGGTCCTGACGGGCGACATCATCGTGTGGCTCGACGCCGACTGCACGTCGGTCACCCAGGCCTACGTCAGCGCCCTGACCGACCCGATCGGCAGCGGCCACGCCGACCTCGTCAAGGCTCGGTACCGCCGGCCGCTCGGCGACGATCCGGACGGCGGCGGTCGCGTCAACCACCTGCTGGCAAGGCCGTTGCTGAGACGCCTGTTCCCCTCGCTCCGCGAGCTGCGCCAGCCGCTCAGCGGCGAGACCGCGAGCACCCGCGAGCTTGCCTGGTCGCTCCCCTTCTTCTGCGGCTACGGCGTCGAGCTCGGGCTGCTGATCGACGCCACCGAGCGGGGCGCTCGGATCCTGGAGGCCGACCTCGGCGTCCACCTCCACCGCCACCGCCCGCTTGACGAGCTCAGCTGGATGGCCGACGAGATCCTCGACGTCGCGCTCGCACGCGCGTACGGCGAGGAGGCTCCGCTGTGCCGCCCGCCGATGAGCTCGGTGCTCCCATCCGCCGACGACGGGCTCGTCCTGCCCGCCCGCGGCGTGTGACCACGAGCTCCGCGCGGCGTACGCGTACGACGCCGATCAGCCTCGCCGCCGCCCGCCGGATCGCGCTGTCCGCCCAGGGCTTCGGACGGCCGCGTCCGGGCCCCGCCCCACCCGATGCCCGCCAGATCGCGGCGCTGATCCGGCGGCTCGGGCTGCTCCAGCTCGACTCGGTGAACGTCTTCTGCCGCGCCCACTACGTGCCGATCTTCTCCCGGCTCGGGCCGTACGACACCACGATCCTTGACCGGATGGCCGCCCACGGCCCCGGCCGCCGGCGCGACCGCCGGCTGATCGAGTATTGGGGCCACGAGGCGTCGCTGATCCCGGTCGAGAGCCAACCGCTGTTCCGGTGGCGGATGTTGCGCGTGCAGGAGCTGTGGGGTTCGATGATCGACCTCGCGCGGGACCGGCCGGAGCTGGTGGCCGACACGCTCGCACTCGTCACCGACCAGGGTCCCGTCCGCGCCAGCGCCACCGGCATCCCGCGCCCGGAGCCGCGGCCCGGCCATATGTGGAACTGGCACGACGGCAAGCGTGCGCTCGAGCACCTGTTCTTCACGGGGCGTGTGACCGCAGCTGCGCGGGTCAACTTCGAGCGCCTGTACGACCTGACCGAGCGAGTCATCCCGACGGAGGTGCTCGCGGCTCCGACGCCGACCGAGGCCGAGGCGCAGCGCGAGCTGCTCCGGATCTCGGCCCGCGCGCTCGGGATCGCGACCGAGCCCGACCTCGGCGACTACTTCAGGCTGCCCCGCGCCGACTCGAAGGTTCAGGTGGCCGAGCTCGTCGCCGCCGGCGAGCTGCTGCCGGTGGAGGTCGACGGGTGGGACGCGCCGGCGTATCTCTGGCACGAGACGTCGATCCCGCGCAAGATCCAGGCGCGAGCGCTCCTGTCCCCATTCGACCCGTTGGTCTGGTTCCGCCAGCGCGCAGAGCGGCTGTTCCAATTTGTCTACCGAATCGAGATCTACACGCCGGCGCCCAAGCGTGTGTACGGCTACTACGTGCTCCCGTTCCTGCTCGGCGACTCGCTCGTCGCGCGAGTCGATCTGAAGGCCGACCGCCAGGCGGGCGTCCTACGGGTCCAGAGCGCCCACGCCGAGCCGGGCGTCGATCTCGACCATGTGGCGGCGGAGCTGGCCGCGGAGCTGGATCTCGCCCGCGGATGGCTCGGACTCGGGTCCGGGATCTCCGTCGCGCGCCGCGGCGGGCTGTCCACCGCGCTCGAACAGGCGGTGCTCTCAGTAGGATGACGCCGATGCGGACGGGCGCTTCATCTGGAGTCGTGCTGGCAGTTGTCGCGGCGCTGATGCTGTCGGCGTGCGGGTCGAGCTCGAACACGAGCGCGGCCAACGCGGCCCTCTCGACGACCACCTCGAGCACATCGTCGACCACGTCGTTCACGACCGCCAAGAAGCCGAAGGCGAAGAAGAAGACCACGCAGCACAAGACGACGACCACGACGACGTCGAAGACGACCACCAAGAAGACCTCCACGACGTCCAAGACGACGACTTCGAAGACGACGAGCACCAGCACCACGACGCACACGACCTCGAAGACGACGACGACCGCGGCCTTCAAGGGCCCGCTCCAGGCGACGCTGGTCGGCGAGAACCATTTCCCGAAGATCGGCGTGAAGTGGGCCTACACGGTCACCGCCAAGGACGCCAACGGCAAGCCGCTGTCGGGCACGATCACGACTGAGTTCTGGTTCGGCGGCGCCAAGGTCGGGCAGGAATCGCCGTTGAAGCACTCGTTCACGGACGGCAAGATCACGAACAAGGTCACGTTCCCGGCCCGCGCCAACAACGTCACCGGGCTTCAGCTGCAGGTGACCGTGACCACCAGCATCGGCACGAAGACGCTCGACTGGACCGTCAACCCGACGACGAAGTAGCCGCGTCTTCGGAGCGCAAGAGCTCGCGCTCCATCTCGGCCGCCAGCTCCGGATCGCTGTACGGGCCGGGCTCCCGCAGGTGCTCGATCACCTGATGCCGGGTGAGCGCGTCCTTGTTCTGGCTCAGCTTGACCTTGCAGATGAAGCGGCCGACCGGCAGGCGGATGCCGACCGTCCGCTGGGCGATCGGCCAGGCCCAGTCGCGTTCCAGCGTGATCGGGTGCTCGACGCGCCCCTCGAAGTGCGCCACCAGCCGGGTCAGCACCTTGAAGTTCTCCTCGGCGTCGAGGATCTGCGGCACGCCGTAGCAGTGGGCGACGGTGAAGTTCCAGGTCGGGACCGGCATCGGCGCATCCGCCGAGTACCAGCTCGGGCTGATGTAGCCGTGGCGACCCTGGACGATCAGCAGCATCTCGCGGTCGCCGAAATCGTGCACCTGTTCGTCAGGCTGACCGACGTGCGTCAGCACCGCCAGCTCGGGCGAGTCCTCGTCGAGCAGGATCGGATAGTGGGAGGCCACGAGGCCCTCCGCCGTGGTCGATACGAGCGTGCCCCAGGGGTTCTCGCGGATCAGCGTCCGCACGACCTCGGGGTCGCCGGATGCGAACAGCGGGTTCGGCCGCATCAGCCCGCAGGCGGCGGTGAAGACGGACCTGGGTGCGCTCGCGCGTACTCGTCGATGCGACCGAGCTCGTCCTCGTAGATGCCGCGCATCACCCTCGGCGCGAACGTCCGCTCGAAGAAGCCGCCGATCCCGCCGGCGCCGTCCCACGTCGTCTCGATCTTGACCTTGCACTGATCGCCGGCCGGCGTCACGGTCCACGTCGTGACGAGCGACGAGGTGGTGTCGCGCTCGATCATCACGCGGCCGGGCTCCGGCTCCTCGACCTGCATCCGGTAGTCGCGCGTGCGGCCCCCGGCGGTCACCTTGAACGTCACGATCGTGCCCGCCCCCACCCCGCCGCTCTCGACCTTGAAGTCGCTGAACGCGGGCGGGAGGAAGTTCGGATGGTGCTCGGTGTGATCGGCGATGTAGCCGTAGACGATTTCGGCAGGAGCGCCAACGCTGCGCTCGGCGGACACGGTGATCTTTCCCATGGCCCCTGTCTATCAGGTTCTGAGATCCTCCCCGCGTGCATGCACGGCCCGAGACGATCGAGTGGCTCGAGCGCTACTACGGCCTGCTGGACTCCGGACATGTGAGGGAGGCGGTGGCGGAGTTCCTGCACCCCGCGTGCACGTTCCGGATCGCCAACGACGATCCGGTCGGGTTCATGGACGCGGGGCGCGCGCTGGCGCCGCTCATCACGGGCACGCGCCACCGCGTGATCACGGCGCTCGAGGCCGACGACGGCACGATCGCCTGCGAGCTCGAGATCACGTACACGAGGCGCGACGGGAGCGACGTGACGCTGCCGGGCTCGCTGTTCGCGCACGTCAACGACGGCCGTTTCACCGAGCAGCGCGCGTACATCGACCAGGCACCGCTGAAAGCGAACGAAAGGACCGACTGAATGGCGTCCAACATGCGCAGGGGCAAGATCCCGCACAGCCCGCAGGGCACCGGCGAGTACCTCGACGAGGTCTACACGCTGGGCGGCTTCTTCGGCGACTGGGCGCACATCTTCCGCCACGGGAACATGGGACAACCGCTGCGGTGGTCCGACGACCGGATGATGTACAGCGGGATCGACTCGGGCGCGCTGGGGGCCACCGACGCCCACAGCGCCACCGGGACGCCGCTCGCGCTGCTGCGCGGAGACGGCGTCGAGGTGGCGCTGTCACAGCGAAGCGAGCCGATGCCATTCGCCGAGCGGGACGTCGACTTCAACCAGATCCGCTTCTACCACCGAGGCCGCTTCGAGCTCGAGACCGAGCTCGGCCCGCTCGAGATGGAGGAGGGCGACTTCGCGGTGATCCCGCGCGGGATCGCATACCGCGAGCGGCCGCTCGAATCCGAGGGCAACGCTGTGTTCGTGTTCGCCGTCGACGCCGCGATCAGGCTCGCGGAGGAGCTGTGGGACGGGGTCGGGTTCTCGAGCTTCCTGACCGACTACTCGACGATGGTCGTCCCGACCCCGGGCGAGCACACCGAGGCCGAGATCGCGGTCGAGACCGACGTCCGCGTCCGGCACCGCGGCGAGTACCACACCGTCACCTACGCGTTCGATCCGTGCAGGGACGTGGTCGGCTGGCTCGGGGACCCGGTCGTGTTCAAGATGAACATCTGGGACGTGCCGGCGCTCGGGTCGAGCCGGGGGTTCATGCCGCCTCCTGCAGGAGCGGTGCTGTGGGGCGAGGGCCGCTCGTTCTTCTTCAACGCGGCGCCCGCGCACCCATTCCCGACGACGCCCGCGCCCGAGGGGAGCTACGGCGCCCCGTCTCACCTGAACGATTACGACGAGGTGTGGCTGAACCACGTCAACTCCCGCGCCGGGCACACGGACGGGCACCTGTGGCTGCTGCCCCGGACGATCGCGCACCCCGGGATCAAGTTCCCGCCCGCGTTGCCGAAGAGCCTCGACTCGGTGCCCCGGCTGATGAAGATCAACTTCGACACGCGTGCCGAGCTCGAGTGGACCGAGGAGGCGCGGGCGGCGCTGCTCGGCGACCCGCGCGAGGGGAACTACACGAGCTTCACGGGGATCCCGCTGGAGCTCGTCCCCGAGGCCTACAAGCGCTGGTGGCACGGCCGATGAGCGTGACCAAGACATTCGTCGGCCTGCCCGCGGGCGAGGAGCACCGCACCGGCCCGGGCGGCCATCCCTGCCAGGGCCTCTACCACACGCCGGCCGGCGTCCCTGCTCCGAAGACGGCGTTCATCGCCGCGCACTACAACGTCGACTTCTCCGAGCACTACCTCGCCGAGCCGATCGCGGCCCGCGGATACGGCTTCCTCGGCTGGAACACGCGCTTCCGCGGGAACGAGGGGTACTTCCTGCTCGATGTGGCGCTGGCGGACATCGCGCTGGGGGTGCGCTGGCTGCGCGAGCACGGCGCCGAGCGGATCGTGCTGCTCGGCAATTCCGGTGGCGGCTCGCTGATGGCGGCGTATCAGGCGCTCGGCGAGGGCGGCGGCGAGCTGTACGTCAGCCTCGCTGCCCACCCGGGCCGGCCGCAGGTGCTGACCGCGTGGATGGACGCATCCGTCACGGACGAGACCGACCCGCTCGCGACCGACCCCTCACTGGACCTGTTCAACCCACGGAACGGCCCGCCCTACGCCCCCGATTGGGTGGCGCGCTATCGCGCCGCCCAAACGGCACGCAACCACCGGATCACCGCGTGGGCCAAGGATGAGCTGCAGCGTCTGCGCGAGGCGGGGGTCACGGATCGCGTGTTCACGCTCCAGCGCACGTGGGCCGACCCGCGGTTCGTGGATCCGGCGCTCGACCCCTCGGACAGACCGACCCCGGCCTGCTATCTCGGCGACCCCGCGCGAGCGAACCGGGGCGTATTCGGGATCGGGATCATGAGCACGCTCCGCACGTGGCTCGAGATGTGGAGCCTCGAGGATTCGCGTTGCGGCGGCGCCGAGCACCTCGCGCGGATCGAGCTGCCGGCGCTCGTGATCCAGCCGACGCAGGACACCGGCGTGTTCCCGAGCGACGCGGCCGCGATTTTCGAGGCGCTGGCATCCGGGGACAAGCAACGTCTCGATCTGGAGGGCGACCACTACTTCCGCGAGCCGGCAGGCGCCCGCGATCAGCTCGCGGACGCGATCGCCGGGTGGGTGGCCGCCCGGTGAAGCACGCGACCGAGGTCGAGCTTCACCACGAGCAGATTGAGCTTGCGCTAACCCCGGCATAGCTAAGATCACGCTGAGATTTCCACTACCGGAGGATCGAATCAGATGCCCGCATATCAGAATGTGACCTACGGCCGTGGCGTGCCGCTCACCGGCGATCGCACACGCGCGGTCTTCGGCCAGGTCATGGGGCTGGTCGCCCTGACGTGCGGCTGCGCCGCGCTCGGCGCTTACATCGCGCGCGACTTCAAGGGCGGCGCCGGCTTCCTGTTCTTCATCGGAGCGTTCGCGTGCATCTTCGGGCTGAACTGGGCGAACTCGCGCGGGCGCGAGCAGCTCGCCGTCGGGCTGCTGTTCGGGATGGGCCTCCTGCTCGGAATGTTCGTCGCGCCCGTGATCAACTACTACGCCAAGGCGCAGCCTGACATCCTCTATCAGGCGGTCGGCTGCACGGGGCTGTTCGTCGCCGGTCTTGGCGCCGTGGGATACGCGATCCGCCGCGACCTATCGGTCTACTACCGGTTCTTCTTCTGGGCGCTGGTCGCGCTGATCGTGTTCGGGATCATCAGCCTGCTCGTCTCGATACCCAACAGCAATGTCATCTATTGCGTGCTCGGACTCGTGATCTTCGGCGGCTTCACGGTGATCGACTTCAACCGGCTGAAGAACGCGAGCATGAACCTCACGGTCCCGATCGCAGCGAGCATCTTCCTCGACATCTTCAACGTGTTCCTGCTCCTCCTGTCGCTGTTCGGTGGCGGCGGCCGGCGCTAGCCCCGCCCCCGCCCGCGCAGCGTCTACCTACGACGCGGCGTAGGAAATCCCGCTACCTTCTCCTCGCGATGCCAAAGCGCACGTCGATTCTCGTGTCCCTGCTCGCCTCAGCGGCGCTTGTCGCCGGCTGCGGCTCGAGCGGCAGCTCGAGCACCTCCACGACCACCTCGAGCGCCGCTGCGACGTCCGGCACGGCGTCGACGACAGCCGCGAGCGGCACCAGCCCGGGCCCGGAGACGATCCCGCTCGAGCAGGGGCCCGAGCTCGCACCCGCGTCCACGACGGCGCCGGGGACCAAGATCGACGGCGTGATCGAGTGCGCCCCGCTCGAGCAGCTCGCGTACCACATCCACATCCACCTTCAGGTGTACGTCGACGGCCAATCGCGCTCGATCCCGGCCGCTATCGGCCTGCTCGGCCCGGTCTACGAGAACACCCCCTACGGCCGTTTCTACGGCGCGCAGAAGTGTTACTACTGGCTCCACACGCACGCGTCCGACGGCATCATCCACGTCGAGTCGCCGACGAAGCGGATCTACACGCTCGGGATCTTCTTCGATGAGTGGCGCCAGCCGTTGAGCTCGGA
The DNA here is from genome assembly GCA_963826895.1 of uncultured Solirubrobacterales bacterium. GTDB lineage: Bacteria > Actinomycetota > Thermoleophilia > Solirubrobacterales > Solirubrobacteraceae > Palsa-465. The sequence continues at coordinate 375,453 of CAWGYJ010000002.1, read as the reverse complement.
CCAGGTCGCGTCCGCGCACGGGAAGGTCACCGCGTTCCTCAACGGCAAGCCCTGGACGAAGAGCCTGCGCGACATCCCGCTCGATCCCCACAACCAGATCCAGCTCGACGTCGGCACGCCGATCGTCCCCTTCAAGCCGATCTCGTTCGCCGGCTCCGGGCTGTAGAGACCGGTCTCAACCGGCTGCGGCGCGAGCGCGCTTGCGGCGCCGCCGCATGATCTCAGCGCCGACGATCGCCGCGATCCCGGCGCCGAGCAGCACGCTCAACAGCGTGCCCATATCGCTTACGGCATCGACGACGCTCGGACCGACGAGGTACGAGGCCATCCCGATCCCGCATGCCCACACCACCGCCGACAACACGTTGACGACGTTGTAATACAGCGGCCTGACGTGGTGGATGCCCGCGACCCATGACGGAGTCAGGATGATCGCGAGCAGCGTGTAGCGCTCGAACACCTTCTCTCCGCGCTCGATCGTTCGCAGCCGCAGCTTGCGAAATGGGCCCGGAGCGGTCACGAGACCCCGCCCCGCGGACAGTCCCGCGAGGTAGCCGGCGAGCCCCCCGGCGGTCGCGGCCACGAATGCCACGAACATCACGGACACGATCCCCAGATTGTGTTTGGCCGCCAGCACCGCGGCGGCGATCAGCACGGGCTCGCCCGGCCCGGGCACCCCGACCCAGCTCGCGAACGACGCCGCCGCCAGTGCGCCGTAGTCGATCGCAGGCCCGCGATAGTGGTGGATGTGCAGGTGGAAGTGGAGGAACGCGAGCATCCACGGCGCGGCGGCCCAACGGCTCGCGAGCCGTCGTCCTGCCCGGCCCAGCCACACCGCAGGCTTCTCCACGTCACCGATGGTCGCACAGGAGCGGAGGCGTTTCGCCGCAGCTTGCGGGGTGGGTTTATCCCAATGTCGAGAAGGCCCCGATCTTTGCTGGACCCGCGGCCATGGTTCATAACCCGGGCGGCGAGCACCCTTCTGAGTCGAAATCTGGGCCAAGTAGGCCCTGCGGCTGCTCGAGATGGGGCGGCCGCACGACCCTCCCAACAAGGAGAACGATGCTCACTCCAAGTCCGACTTGGCTCAACCCAGGGGACAACGCGTGGCAGCTGACGGCGGCCACGTTGGTCGGCCTTATGAGCGTTCCTGGACTCGTCGTCCTGTACGGCGGCGTGATGCAGAAGCGCTGGTCGATCAACAGCATGATGCTGACGTTCGCGACCTTCGCGATCGTCCTCATCGTCTGGGTCCTGTGGGCCTTCAAGATGGGATTCGGCCATCCGATCGGTCACGGCACGAGCCTGCTGTCGACCTTCGTCGGCAAGCCCGGCAACATCCTCGGCCACACGCAGGAACAGGGGCAGGCGAACATACCTCTGATCGGTTCAGGAGGGCCGGCCTTCAGGTTCCCCGAATCGTCGCTTGCGTACTTCCAGTTCGTGTTCGCGGCGATTACGCCGATCCTGGCGCTCGGCTCCGTACTCGGACGCGTGAACTTCAAGGCGTGGATTCCGTTCACCGCCCTGTGGATCACGTTCGTGTACGCGGTCGACGCGTTCATGCTCTGGGGCGGCGGCTATCTGGCGCACCGCGGTGCGATCGACTTCTCCGGTGGCTACGTGATCCACCTCAGTGCGGGGGTCACTGGCTTCGTCGCTGCGGCGGTGATAGGCCCGAGATTGCAGAGAGACCGCGAGATCGACGCGCCCAACAACGTGTTGATGGTCGCTACCGGTGCCGGTCTGCTGTGGCTAGGCTGGAACGGCTTCAACGGCGGGGACCCGTACTTCGCGGGTAACTCGGCGTCGGCGGCCGTGCTCAACACGAACCTGTGCACGGCGGTCGCGTTCCTGATCTGGGTCAGTTGGGACTACATCACCGGCCGTAAGCCGTCGCTGCTCGGCGGTATCAACGGGATGATCACCGGCCTCGTGGTGATCACGCCGGCTGCCGGTTACGTGAACGGCTGGGGTGCGATGGCGATGGGCGTGATCGGCTCGACGATCGTGTACTTCTCGCTCAACTACCTCAGCCGGGTGCGTCCGTTCCGCAACGTCGACGACACGCTGGGCGTGATCTACACGCACGGGATCGCCGGCCTCGCGGGCGGTCTGCTCACGGGCGTGTTCGCCGATCCGCTGATGCGGGTCTACTACGGCCCCCACGGCGCGCTCACCGGCGGCTTCTCGGCCGGTGGCGTGATCCACGGGAACTGGGACCTGCTGAAGTGGCAGCTGTTCGCCGGGTTATTCGTGATCGTGTTCTCGGCGATCATGACGTTCATCCTCCTGAAGCTCGTCGGACTGGTGATCCCGTTGCGGATGTCCGAGGAGAACATGGAGATCGGCGACACCGCCGAACATGGTCACGAGGTGTATCCGTCCGACGTTCCGTCGCTCGGATACCCGGGCGGAGTCCCGGGATTCGCCTCCGGACAGACGGCGCCATCGACGGCGTGAGGCACCAGGTGACGGACCGGGGGGCCACGGCCCCCCGGTCCGCGCCGTTCACGATCGTCTCGGGCGGCGAGGCCGCCGGCGAGGACGATCTCGAGCGCGTGGCGCGGGTCGCCTCGGACGCGCTCGGACAGCCGGTGGCGATCGCCGGCACCGCCACCGACGAGCCCGTCGTCTGGCCGCCGGGCGCGGTCGGCCTGGAGGAGCTCCGCGCCCTGGCCGGCGCCGCCGGCGCCGCAGTCAGCGCCCTCTACCGCGAGCGCAACACGGAGTTGCGCGCCACTGAGCTGATCGAGGCGCTCGGCACCGCGATCCACGGCCAGGAGGAGACCTACCGGCTGCTGATCGGGGTCATGCTCCGCGATCCTGACGAGCTGCGCGCGCTGGAAGCCGCCACGATCTCGCCGCTGGTCGCATACGACGACCGGCATGACACCGAGCTGCTGGCGACGCTACAGGCGTTCCTGGCCCACCACGGCTCCACCAGTGAGACCGCCGAGGCGATGGGCCTCCATCGCCACACGGTCGGTTACCGGCTCGCGCGAGTGCACGAGGTGTCCGGGCTCTCGCCGCACGAGTCCGACGGCCGCGAGCGCCTCGGACTCGGACTGAAGGCGCACCAGCTGCTCGACGCCGAACAGCGCCTCGGCCGCGACTAGCCGAGCACGAGCTCGGCGGCCGTGCGCAGGGTCTGCGAGTCGCCGGCGATCAACAGCGTCGTGACGATCGAGTCGCGCCACGCCTCGAGGTCGTGGCGGATCTTGTCCTTCGGGCCGATCAGGGTGAGCTGATCGATCAGCGCGGTCGGGATCGCCGCCGCCGCCTCCTGCTTCTTGCCGGACAGGTACAGCTCCTGGATCTGCTCGACCTCTTTCTCGTACCCCATCCGGATCGCGACGTTGGCGTGGAAGTTCGTCCCCTTCGCGCCCATCCCGCCGAAGTACAGGGCGTACATCGGGCGCACCGCGTCGGCGGCGGCCTCGATCTCGTCGGTGACGATCAGCGGCACCGTCGCGGCGACCTCGAACTCCTCAGCGGTCCGCCGCGCGCCCGGCGTCTCGAACCCGCTCTGGAGCGCCTCGCGGTAGAACGAGTCGTGGTGGGGCGAGTAGAACAGCGCCAGCCACCCGTCGCACACCTCCGCGGCCAGCGCGATGTTCTTCGGGCCCTCGGCGGCGAGATAAATCGGGATGTCCTCGCGGAGCGGGTGGATGCTCGACTTGAGCGGCTTGCCGAGGCCCGTGCCGTCGGGGAGCGGCAGCGGGTAGGCCGGGCCGTCGTTGGTGACCGGGCCGGTGCGGGCCCAGATGTCGCGGAGGATGCCGATGTACTCGCGCGTGCGCGCGAGCGGCTTCGCGAACGGCTGCCCGTACCAGCCCTCCACCACCTGCGGTCCCGAAGCGCCGAGACCAAGGATCACCCGGCCACCGGACAGGTGGTCGAGCGTCATCGCTGCCATCGCGGTGGCGGCGGGCGTCCGCGCGGAGATCTGCACGATCGAGGTGCCGAGCTTGATCTTCGTGGTCGACGCGCCCCACCACGCAAGCGGCATCAGCGCATCCGAGCCGTACGCCTCCGCGGTCCACATCGAGTCGAAACCGAGGCGCTCGGCCTCGGCGATCATCTCCGCGGCGCCGGGCGGCGGTCCTCCCGCCCAGTAGCCCGTGTTCACCCCAAGTCTCAGCTGCTTGCTCATCGGTCGCCGGAACCCTACTTGGCCGGCGTTTCGGGGTGGTGACCGAGCACGCTCGAGAGTCGTTCCCGGAGCGTTCGCCGGGGCTGGGTCTTCAGCCATTCGTCTCGCGTCGGCAGCCGTCCGGCCTTGCGGGCCTTGATCACGCACTCCGTGTGGGCGTGCCGGCGACGCGAGGTGTCGCCCTCGGGCGCGATCAGCATGTGCTCGGAGAGCGAGGGCAGGTGGTTGCCGCACAGCGGGCACCGATACGTCGCCGGCTTGCGGTTCTGCGCGCGCCGCATGCTCCACCAACGGGGTTCGGGGGCGCGGCCCATTTGTCCAGCATGCCAAAGCGCGGGCCTGAGCGGACCGATATCGTGTCCGAGCGTGGACCATCGCGAGCAGCGGGTAGTGATCGAGACCGGTCACTACCGGATCACGGGTACGCTGCGCACGCCGCGGGATGGCTATCGCAGCCGGCTGACCGACTTCCTGAACGCCGCGGAGCGCACGTTCATCGCCCTCACGGACGTGCAGCTCGAACCGCTGAACGGCGTCGGACGGCACGAGCAGCGTGACTACATCGCGGTGTCGCTGTCGCAGATCGTCGTGGCCATGCCGGCCGACGGCGATGACGCCGGCGACGTCGGGCGACTGACCCGCCGGCGTAATCCGGCGGCCCCGCCGGGGTATCCTTTGCCGCATGGCGACTCCCCACGCGGAAGAACTGGACGGCCTCAGCCGCACCGACGTGCTGCGCGCCTCGCCGCGCATGTTCGACAACGACCTGCTCGACAAGCTCTCGCGCGTGCACCCGGCCGTGCCGCCGATCATCTTCGGGCCCGGGATCGCCGTCCTGCTCGTCGAGGGACTGATCCAGGGCTCCGGCTGGGCTGACGCCCGCGTGGCTCGTCGGCGGCTACCTGTTCTGGACTCTGACCGAGTACTGGCTGCATCGCATCGTGTTCCACTTCGAGCCCGAGCAGGGCATCGGAGCCAAGCTGCACTGGATCATCCACGGCGTCCACCACGACCACCCGAACGATCCGCTGCGGCTGGTGATGCCCCCGTCGGTGAGCATCCCGCTCGCGTCCCTGTTCGTCTGGGGGTTCTACGCTGGTGCTCGGCAGCCCGGCGTTCTGCCCGTTCTCAGCCGGTTCCTGTCCGGCTACCTGTTCTACGACATGCTGCACTACCACGTGCATCATCACCGGCCGAAGACCGCGCTCGGGCGCAGGCTCCGCGAGCTGCACATGCGCCACCACTTCCAGGACCACGAGCGCGGGTACGGCGTCTCGCGCCCCGTTCTGGGACCACGTGTTCGGCACCGCGCCGAAGCCGCGGTAGCCGCCCGTCTCAGCCCTCGCTCGCGTCGCCCTCGGCCGGGTCGATGTACATCGTCTGGATCGCCACACGCCCCGGCCCGTGGAACCGGTTCCACGTGAACTTGCCTCCGCCGGCGAAGAAGCCGGACTTCAGTCCGGTCGTGTGCGCCTCCATCTTCACGTGCTGGTCCTTGAACAGCCAGCCACCGGGCTCGATGTCGATCTTCTCCCCCGGCCCGAGGTCGACGGCGAACACGTTGCCGTTGCCGTGAACCCAGACGATCGCGTCGCCGTGCTTGGCGCGGAACTTGTCCATGAAGAAGCCCGAGCCGCCGAACAGCATGTTGCGGACGCCCTTGATCCGTTCGAAGCTGAAGTCGACGTTGTCGCGTGGCGGCCACGAACTGGTGCTCGCGCACGTCGACACCCTCACCGTTGCGTCAGATGCAGCGGGATCAGCTGACCCGGCGAGTCGCGCGAGAACGCCACCCGCCCGGGCCCGACCGCCTTGGTGACGAAGTACTCGCCGCCCGCGATCTTGCGCTTGGCCGCGCCCTTCATCTTCCGGATCTCGATCTTCACGTCGGTTTCCTTCCACAGCAGCGTGTGGTGCTCGAAGAACACGCTCGCGCCCGACACGTCGACCTGCAGCTCGGGGACGAGCTCACCGCGGATGTGGTAGGTGATTCCGGCCCAGGTCTCGTCGTGGACCTGGCTCGAGATCTGTTCGGGGATCATCATCGTGAGCCTCCTTGCTCATGGTCTCGTCCCCCAGCCCGCGGCTGAAGATCCGGCCGACCAGCCGGCGCAATGTACGAGAGCCTCCGTGCCTTTGCAACCCGTGGGCCGCGGCGCTCACGCCTCGCGCGCAGGTTGCGCTGACGCCGGCAGGCTTGACGCCCCCGGCCCGCCACCAGCTAGGCGTCCCAACTCAAGTCGGCCGGAACCAGGCCCAGGTCCCGATAGAACGTTCGAACGGCCTGGGTCACGATCGGCGGGGAGAAGCACTCCTCGTAGCGACGCCGCGCGGCGGCGCCAAGTCGTGCCCGCTGCTCGGCGCTCGAGAGCAGTCGCCCCAGGGAGCGCTGGAGCGATTCGACGTGGCCGGGCTGGACCAGGAGCGAATCCACGCCATCGGTCAGATCCTCCGGGATTCCGTCGACCGCGGAGGCGACGATCGGGAGGCCGGCCTGCATCGCTTCGAGCACTGACTCCGAACCGCTTCCCTCCTCGAGTGAAGGGAGCACGAAGACCTCACAGTTGCGCAGGTAGGGCACCACGTCCGGCACCTGTCCGGGGACGGTCACGAGCCCGCCGAGACCGAGCTCGCTCGTGAGCCGGCGATGTGCCGGTAGCAGCGGTCCATCGCCGACGAGGCACGCACGAAACCGGATGCCCGCTCGATGCAGCGCAGCAAGTGCGCGGAGCAGCACGTCAAGGCCCTTGCGGCCATCGTGCCGACTCACCGAGACGATCGTCGGCTCGCCTTCGTGGCCCAGCCGCGCCAACGGCTCGGGGATCGGAGGCCGCTGGGTGTACGGCTCGGCATCCTCGCGGAACGCCGTCACGGCGGCGTAGGGGAGCAGGCGAACGTTCAAGCCTGGCCCGTAGGCGTCGTCGAGCGCGTCGCGGACGCTCTCGTAGTTCACGACAACGGTATGGGCCGAGCGATAGGACCGCCGCTCGACCCCGGCCGTCACGGCGCGGACCCACAGGAGCTCGCGGTGGTGCGCTGCGTTCAGCCGCAGATTGCCGCGAACGACGGGGCTGTCGAGCTTGGCAGCGGTCTCGCGCACGATCGTCATGTAGGCGGTTCCGATCGGAACCGCGCTGACACGTCGCCGGCTGAGGCTTCGACTTGCGGCGATCGCCGAATCCGTCCACGGGCCGAGCCCGTTGATGACGTGCGGACCCGGGCGGTCTGCGAGAAAGCGCGTGATCGCGTGACCGAGCCAGGGTCGCTGGAGGATGCTCGTTATCCCCCGGACCGGGCGCACCGGCGATGCGACCCGATGCAGGGTTGCGAACCCGGTCTCGGTGGTGCTCGATCGATCGGCGATGCTGAAGATATGCGTCGTGAATCCAGCAGCATGCGCCGCCTGCGCGTGAGCGACGGCGTAATTGCCGATGCTGGTGACAGGTTCGATCGGATCGCGCCCGGAGATCAGCACCAGCAGGCCGCGCGCGTCGTTACTTCCCACAGGCCCGGCGATCGACAAGGCGAGCCGACGCTACCAAAGCCTTGCCGAGGCCCCCGCGCGCGAGCAGGACACAGGGGTCGATTTGCGGCCGTGGCTCGCACCCGCGGAGCCGCTCGACAGACGACGTGCCGGGCCCGGTGCTAGCGAATGGGCAGTCCCTTGTCTCGCGCACGGCGAGCGCTGCCTTCGTATTGACGCGGGTGCAGCGCGGGCTGATCAAGGGCCATTCTCGTTGAATCCCTCAGTAAAAGGAGTGCATCAAGGCGGATTGAGCGGAGCGCCCATTTGTGAGACTGTTGGCTGCGATGCCGAGCTCCTCAACGACCCCGCGACGAACCTTCAACACGGCGGTGACATTGCCTCTGCGGGCCAGGTACCAGTAGTTCAGGCCGATGTGGAACGGGGCTTCGGTGTGCAGCCGCTCCGCGGCGGCGGCGATCGACTCACCGGGTCTGACGCCATGGAGTGCGTAGTACGGGTTGGAGGTCGACGCCCATACGACCTTCCCGGCCCAGCGCTTGCGGTCCCGCTTGGGCAGAGTTTTCAACAGCTTCGGGGACGCGTAGCCGACCCGGACGCCCATCGGGGTCAGACAGAAGAAGTCCTGGTAGCGCTTGCCACGATCCGAGCTACGCGTGTACTTGTGGTGTACCTGCGCCCGGGTCATCCCGATCCGGATCAGCCCAAGCATGTCGCCCGAGATCCGGCCGGTGGCCGCAGGGCACTTCTTCACGAACGGGATCGGCACTTTGACCGGCTTGCTGGTCGCCGAGCTCGTCCCGCCTGCTGGGGTCACGGTGCACGTCAGCGCTGTCCCCTCGTCAACCGTCTGCACGGTGTAAGTCGAGCCGGTCGCACCGGCGAGCGGCACGCCATTGCGGTTCCACTGGAAGGTGTAGCCGGTCGGCTTGTTCGTCCAGCTGCCGGTCGAGCAGCTCAGAGTCTTGCCGGCCTTGGCCTTGCCGGTGATCTTCGGTGGTGCGGTGTTCGCCGGCGCGTTAGACGGGCCCGGCCCGACGACAAGGACCCAAGGATTGGTGATTCGGGTGGAGGAACCGGTGATCGTGTCCACAGGGGGCGGTGCGCCGGACGATCCCAGCTGGCTGGGTGAGAATTCCACGACGGTGTTGGTGGCCTCATCGACCACCCACAGGTCGCCGGCGGCGTCGAACCCCAGGCCGTTCGGCTCGGCGAGGCTGCCGGCGGCGGTTGACGACAGGACGACCGCCGGCGCCGGGGAGCCCGAAGCGAGCAGCTGATCCGGCGTGTACTCGACGACAGTGTTGCCACCGTAGTTGCCCACCCAGAGGTCGCCGGAGGCATCGAACGTCAACCGTGCCGGCTCGGACAGACTCTGACCGGTGGCGGAGGCTGAGATCACGACGGCGGGGACTGGCGCTCCGGAAGCAGTGAGCTCCGACGGCGTGTACCCGGACACGGTGGCGCTGTTGGCGCTGGTGTTGAAGTAGCTGCTCACCCACAAGTCGCCGTGAGCGTCGAACGCGACACCGTTGGGCTGCTCGAAGCCGGCGATCTGGACCGCCGGCGCCTTCGTCCCCGACGACGCGAGCTGACGCGCCTTGAACTCCGACACAGAGGAGCCCGCGATGGAAGTCACCCACAGGTCGCCGGCAGGGTCGAACGCGGCGCCCGAATCGACCCCTACCGAGGTCTTGATCTCGATCGCCGGCCTCTTCGATCCGAACGCTCGTAGCTGGCTCGGCGTGTACTCGGAGAGCACGCCGCCGACCCCGGCCGAGCCGGAACCGACCCACAGATCCCCGGCCGAGTCGAACGCCAGCGAGCCGACGACCCCGCCTTCGGTCAGTGAGAACGAAGGAGCTGCGTCCCTCGTCGCGGACGTCGGATAGCTGGTCACGGTGTTGCCGGCGTTTCCCACATAGACCAGCTGCGACGACGCCACCGCGGGCGCAGCGGGCGTCGCCAGCAATGCCGCCACCACGACCAGACCGCACAGCGTAATCCGCATGCCAGCCCCGAGCCCCGAGTCAGAACCGGCCGAGATACACGTCGGCTCGCGCGCCGGGCTCGGTGACGTAGACAAGGCACGGGGCCTGGTACTTGAGGCTCTCCGGGCAGTCCTTCGCGCACGCCGCGAGCGAGTCGTAGTGCCCGCCGTAGCTGCACTGGGCGTAAAGGCTCCAGCTGCAGAGCTCATCGCAAATCATGCCCCAATACGTGCTCGAGTCCCAGGCCGCGAGTCCGTCGATCACGCCATCCAGGAGGCTGGCAGCGCGCAGGGCGGCAATCGTCGTACCGGCACCCTTCGAAAGTCCAAACTGCCCAGCCAGCGTCAGTGGAGTGGTGAGCATGTATGTGGCTGCAGCCAACAAGGCTCCCTCCGGGGTGCTGGCCCATGCCAGTTCCGCAGCAAGCTTGGCGAGCGCAGTGAACGTTGCCACGGCGACACGGCATTTGGCGGGGCAGCCGGCGTCCGCAGCGACGGCCTTTGTCCTCGACGAAGCGTCGGTGGTCGAGAGGTCGGGCGAGCGCTTCGAGCCCTTTGTCGTCGAGGCGGTGGCCGGCACCACTGTCGCGACGGCCTGCCCGGTCGCGTTCGTCGTGACGACCGAGACGGCTTTGCCCTTCCGATCCCTCAGATACGCAGCCGCGTATTGATCTGTATTGGTCAAGCCGTAGACAAGAGTCGCCTTCGGGGTTTGCGGGGAGCTGCTCGTGAACTCCGTCACCGTGCTCAGCACCACAAGCTTGCCGCGCTGGCTCAGACCCAGCGCCACCGGGTCGTTGCTCTGCCTGAACCCGTTGCCCAGCAGGTGGGAAGCGATTGCTTGGTAGGCCGGCAGCTCGTTGGCGTACTTGGAACAGACGCTCTTTGCGGTGCACTTGATCTTGCATGGACGGCACGTCACCTTCGTGCCGGTGGCCGACTGCATGTCGCAGAGCGTGCACGTGCCGCACGACGGGCAACGGACTCCCCGTGCTCTGCTCGCCCTGGCCCACAGGTCCTTCGCCATCCCTGATGTGGGCACCAGCATCGCGAACAGCCACCCGAGGCCACCGGCGGTGATCTGGCGGCGGCTGAGGCCCATGCGCCCGGGCAAGTGCTGGCCCACGCTCTCCAGCAGGACAGCGGGGCTGGGCATGTGCTCCAGCACGGCAACCGGTTCGGCCACCTGGCCGACGAGCCGCTCGACGGCGCCCGCCCCGACGGCGACCGCTTCGACGTCACGCGTGTGGGCCGCCAATGCGACCGCTGACGGGGTGGCGTCGATCCCGTAGCGGCTCGCGAGCGATCCGTCCTCGTCGGCCAGCACGGAGTCGGAGGACACCCCAGCGAGCAACTCTGGGTCGAAGTCTTCGGGCCGGCTCGCGACGATCCAAAGCGTTGCCGCCGTCACGCCGTTCCACGATTGCCCCAGCGAAGACAGCAGCGCCTCGCAGGGACCGCAGCCGGGAGCCACGAACACGAGCAGAGCTCGCTGCGAGAGATCGCCTCCGCCGGCGGGCTGGACCGTCCCGTTCACCAACCTCCGCCGGTCAGCGGCCCGCGCATAGCGAATGCGCGCGATGGTCAGACCACAAACGGCGACAGCGACAAACGCGCTGCCGAGCCAGATGCTGTGGAGCGAAGCACCACCTGGCTGCTTCCCCGAGACCACGATCAGCGCCGAGGCGACCAGGAGGAGCGCGTTCCGGCCCAGCATCGGCCACCCGATCTTCGAGGAGTGGAACTTCCCGAAGCAGTGGCAGTCTCCCTGACGTCCCTGGCGAAGGTTGCGGACCACGAACGCAGAGAACACGAGCAGCAGCACGCAGGACGCGACTCCAGCCCCACGAGCGGTAACGCCAAGCACGAGGCCGCCGGCGAGTGCGAGCTCGGCCAACGGCAATGCCCTGACCGCCACCGCGAGCCGCCCCTGAAGCTTGAAGCTCTCGGCCAACTCGTGCGCGCTCCCCGGGCCGACGAACTTCCCGAGCGCCGCTGCGACGTACACAAGCGCCAAGCCAAACCTGAGAACGAGCACGAGTTGGGTCACGAGACCGGCACTCCCTCGACCCAGCGCGAACAAAGACGCCAGGAAAGGCGGACTTTACCTCGCAATCGTGTCCGACGCAACGCACCGATGGCCCGCGGGCGGCGCCATTGTTGGTCGGACAGTCCTGCCGATGTCGGCCCCTCCGCACAGATGGGCGATGTCATCAAGTCTTGCTGCGTGGAGACAGCGCACGGACCTTCGGTCAACGGAGAGGGCGGGATTCGAACCCGCGAAAGAGCTTTCGCCCTTACTCGCTTATCGCGCCCGGGATGCTGCGATCTGCTGCAGTTTGTAGCCGCAACGCGGGATTCTGGCGATCGTCCGCTCGACCACGGCAGTGTTTACTGCCGTCTGCTGCGACTTGCTGCTTCCAAACGCGCTTCCAAACCAAGTCCGGGTTCGAGCTGCCCCGGGTCGGGGACGGCCCGTGTGTTCTGGACCGGGGTTGCGGCGTCGGCTCAGGTGCTCAACGCACTGCTGACCGTCGCGCTCGCCTGAAAAGTTGAAGGCCGTGACCCCCTGAGCACCGTCAACGGATCCAGACCCGCAAAGAGTCTGAACCGGAGCTATTGGAAGACTCGGATCCCGCCGCCACGGCCCGGGGACTTCGCGCGGTAGACGGCTTCATCGGCTTTGCCGATCAGGTCGTCAGGGTCACTTTGGCCGAGCGCGATCCCGATGCTTGCTGACAAACGATGCTCGGTCCCACCGGCGGCGAAGGGCCGCCCGATTGCGTATTGCAGGCGCCTCGCCAGCGCGACGGCGGACCGTTCGTCGATCCCCTCGCACACCGCGACGAACTCATCGCCGCCGAATCTGGCGATCGTGTCACCCGGGCGCACGGCCGCCGGCAGGCGATTGCCCAGCTCCACCAACACGGCATCGCCGATCGCATGCCCGTACGAGTCATTGATCCGCTTGAAGTGATCGAGATCGACGAACAACACCCCAGTCACCTCCCCCCCACGCTCCGACCGCGCGAGCGCGAGCTGTAGGCGGTCGCGCAGCAGGATCCGGTTGGCGAGGCCGGTAAGTGGGTCGTGCACCGCGTCATGGCGCGCACGCTCCTCCGCCCGCAGTCGCGCCAGCGCGGTCGCCAGGATGTTGGCGACAGCGCGGACGAGCGCCAGCTCGTCATTGTCGAACTCCCGCTCCGGCGCCACGAGCAGCTCACCGCCGGTTCCAATCGGCAGCCGGAGGCTCATTTCCAGTCTCGACCCAGCCGACATGGGCTCCCGGCTGCCGGCCGACCGCACCTCGGTGGCGGTGACCGGGAGCGACGTCCGGATCAGCTCGACTGCCTCATCGGCGAGGTCCGCAGAATCGGTGCCGGCCAACGCGCTCTCGGTCATGGCCGCCAGCGCCCGCAGCCGCGCCTCCGCTGCTAGGCGGTCGGAGATGTCGCGTCCGACCGCAAGCAGCAGTGGTCCGTCGCTCGTCCTCACGACTCCCCAGCTCATTTCGCCGACGAACTCCGAACCGTCCCGCCGCAACCCCCACGCCTCGGTCGAGAACCGCATGGGATGCTCGGTATCGAAGTACAACCGCATGTTGCGCGTGTAGCGCTCGCGTTCGCGCTCTGGCCACAGGACATCCACCGGCCGCCCAAGGAGCTCATTGCTTCGGTAGCCGAACAGCTCCTCAGCGAGCGCGTTCACGAACACGATGCGTCCATCGCGTTCCGCTATTACAACCGCATCTGGCAGTCCCTGCAGGATCGCCGCCGGCGCGGGCAGAGACCCAATTGGCTTCTCCTCGGCGCCTCTGCGGGCCGCATTTCGTTCGTCTTCCGAGGCATCCATGGCCTGGATCCGAGGGCGAGCGTACACCGGCGTGATCGCGACAATCGGCTATCGACGTTTCGCTCGGCACATGTACGAGAGCGCACCGCGTCAGCTCACGGCTGCGCGTGTCGTGCTGGTAGCCGGCGCTAGCAGCTGCGCGGTTTCATCATCCCGTGGCCGACAACGCCCTCAGGGTGGTCTCGCCTGTGCCGGCGGCCAATCCTGCCGCGGCCCGATCTGCACGCCCGGTTCGATGCATCAACTCGAACACGAGCGCCCGCTCTCGACCTCTCCGACACTCGTGGGTCGGAACGAACCCCCCGGCGCCTCGAAGGCGCGGGTACCAGCACAACGCAGGTGTCTCGCCCCCGCCCAGCCGAACCGGCTCGTATGCATCTGCGTCACGAGCAGGTCCGCGCACTGGCCGTGTCCGCTGGCCTCCAAGGCGCAAAGACGGCGCGGGGGCCAGCGGAAGCGGAGATGGCGGGATTCGAACCCGCGAAGTGCCGCGGTGAAGCGCCCGCCAGATCGATCACGACAGCGAGGTGAAGCTGAGGTCGGGAATCGCGAGGAGTGGTCGACGGTCAGGCTCACGTTGCTCAACGCGATCGCGACCGTCTTGAACCAGTTGTATGGAATCCCCGGAGCATCGCGGGCGATCACGCTGCCGATCTTGGCCCGGCGCTCAGCGGAGCGATGGTGGAATCGGCCCCAAAATGCCGCGGATTCGTCCAACGGTGGACGTTGTCCGGTCGTAGGACCTGACGAGCACGTTCGCGGGTGCCTGGTGGCGGCGCAATGCCTCGCCGACCGGAAGCACCTTGTAGTCGGGATGGCGGTCCCACGTCGGTAGGTATGTGATCCGGGCCAGATGGGAGCGCCCGTCGCGCACCACGATGTGCAGAAACACAAGCATTCCATCCTCGGTCTGAACCGGACAGCAGGCGGCGCTCTCGTTCGACAGCAGCTGCCCCTCGCCGAATACGACCAGCTTGCCCCCGATCCGCACGATCGGCTGCACGACGTGCACGTGCTGACCGACGATCGCCGTGATGTCAGGATCGCGCGCGAGCGCCCGGGCGGTGCTGAGCTGGAACTGGCTCGGAGCGGTCACGAACTCCTGACCCCAATGGAAGTTGACAATCACGACCTGTGCCCCGCGCCGGCGGGCGATCCGGGCCGCGCGGCGAACTGCGGCGACATTCGCGATGTTCACCGACCACGGGTGCGGCAGCGGGATCCCGTTCGTCATCTCGGTGTAGGCGAGGAACGCGACCCGCACCCCCTTGACAGTCACGATCAGCGTCTTGGTCTGTTGCGCCCGCGACGCGAACGAGCCGGTGTGCAGGACGCCGGCACGATTGAGCGCGAGTCCGGTCTGGTCGATCCCATACTGACCCTGGTCGAGCGAATGGTTCGAGGCCGTATCGCAGATCCGCCAGCCGGCCCATCTGATTGCGGCGGCGAGTTGGGTTGGCGTGTTGAACACGGGATAGCCGCTCGGCGGCCGCGGGGTCATCGGCGTCTCGATGTGGCAGATCGCGAGATCTGCCGACCTGATGAACGGACGGATCTCGGCGAGCATCGGTTTGAAGTCGTAACTCCCGTGGCCATCTGCGAGCGCTTGGATCCAGACCGGCGAATGGATCAGAATGTCGCCGTTGACCTCGACTGTGAGGTTGACGGTCCGCGTCCGCTGCTCGACGGTACTCGCGGTTCGCGCGGCCGCGCGGTCGGACGCCGGGCTTGAGACTTCGCTCGCGATCTCCCCGTCCGAGAACGAGCCGGCTCCTGCCAGCACGACAATCCCGACGAACACCGCCAACCGTGCACGCATAAACGGATGGAATCTTGACCCATCGGCACGATGGCTCCTAGGACTCCTGTACGAGCCTCCGTTTACTAAGCGTTTGCAGGGCGTCTGGCAACGGAGAGGGCGGGATTCGAACCCGCGAAAGAGCTTTCGCCCCTTACTCGCTTAGCAGGCGAGTGCCTTCAGCCACTCGGCCACCTCTCCAGAGGCCCGTGGCAGTCTAGAGGCGGGTCGTGAGCCGCGGCGCGCCGGGACGCGACTCGGTCACCGGCCCCGGGCGCTCAATCCTCGGGCCAGCGACGCCCCGCCACCTCGAGCTGCCCGACCTTCAGCGATCCGATCTCGATCTCCTCCGACCGCAGCCGCCGTATGACCGCCTCCCCGATTGCGACCTTGCCGATCGCGATCGCTCCGAGCGCAGCCACGCCCACCGCCACCGGCCCAAACGCGCTCGGGCCGATCAGGCGAGCCCCAACCGCCTTGAACCCCGTCATGCTGGCGCCAGTCGCGCGGGCGCCGGTCTTCTGCACGGCCATCGCTACCTCCTGAGATTCGCGTCGTGGCGCGACCGTACCGCGCCGCGCGGCGTGTTCTACGATCGCCGCACCCGGAGGGGTGGCAGAGCGGTTGAATGCACCAGTCTTGAAAACTGGCGTCCGTGCAAGCGGACCGCGGGTTCGAATCCCGCCCCCTCCGCTCTCTAGGATCGAGTCATGTGGCCACCCGAGGCGATCGCCTTCCTCACCGACCTCGAGGCGAACAACGATCGCGACTGGTTCCGGGCGAACCGTGACCGCTACGATGGGTACCTGCTCGAGCCAACCCGGCGGCTCGCGAACCGCCTGAACGCGTTCGGCGAGCCACACTTCTTCCGGCCCTGGACCAATACTCGCTTCAGGCCCGGCCCGCCGCTCAAGGAGCACATCGCGATGACGGTCGGTGCGGGGCCGGCCGTGTACTACCTCCAGCTCTCACTCGACGGCCTGCTCGTCGGCGCCGGCCTCCACCACCCGGCCCGGGATCAGCTCGACCGCTTCCGCGCGGCCGTCGATGATGGACGCAAGGGAGCAGCGCTCGAGCGGGCGATCGACCGCGCGAGCGCCGCCGGCCTTGACGTGATCGAGCCCGAGCTGAAGCGTGCACCGAAGGGCTACACGCCCGACCACCCGCGGATCGAGCGACTCCGGATGAAGCAGCTCACCCTGTTCCACCGCCACCAGCTGGGGCGCTGGCTGCACACCGCGAAGTGCGACGAGCGCGTCAGGTCGCAGTTCGAGGCCGCCCAGCCGTTCGTGACCTGGATCAACGGGCGCGTCGGCCCGACGACCGAGCCGACTCGCTGAGCAAGGCTAGAATCGGTCGCCACGCGCCCGTAGCTCAGCTGGATAGAGCGTCGGTCTACGGAACCGAAGGTCGGGAGTTCGAATCTCTCCGGGCGCGCTAGAAGAAATACCTGCTAAACGATAGCTTTGCTCGAGGTCCTGAGCCGTTGGAGTCAGATCGTTGGGGTACCAAATGGGTACCAACAGCGTTCATGTCGGCGCCTAATGTCGCGGTCTCTCGTTCAGGCGTTACAGCCGCGAGGCCGCCGGCGCCTTTGCCTTTTCACGCAGGAGATCGCCGGTTCGAGTCCGAGCTGGGATCGTTCAGGTGGAGTCGAGCCAGGTGCCAAAGCAGGTCTGTGAGGGGGTTTGGCGGCTCGACGCCGGCGTCCTGCGCTGATGGATCGCCATATGCGACGAGACCCGCGTTCCGCGCATTGCGAGACTGGTCGCCGGGGCCGCGACGAGATCCGGGTCTCGGGGCGCGGCCGGCGGGGGTCGTTCCCATTCCGCCGGACCGGGTGCGTCAGACCGTCAGCGTGTTGGTTGCTCGGCGAGGGAGCGAGTTGTCGAGTTGTCTGCGCGAGCTGATGTTGAGCTTGGCGAAGACTTTGTGCAGGTGCCATTCGACAGTCCGTGGGCTGAGGAAGAGGCGCGTCCCGATCTCGGGGTTCGTGAGTCCATCGCGCGCCATCTGCGCGATCTGGAGCTCTTGCGCGGTGAGGTCGTCTCGAGTTTCGACGATGCGTTTGCGGACATGCTCGCCCGTGGCCAGGAGCTCGCGCGCGGCCCGGCGCGCGAATGCCTCCATGCCGATCTCCTCGAACATCTCGTGGCAGGTTCGGAGTTGCTCGCGCGCGTCGATCCCCCTGCGCTGCCGGCGCAACCATTCACCGTAGTACAGGCGCGCTCGCGCGGCCTCCGTCCGGAACCGAGTGCGGTTCAGCCGGTCGATCGCCTCGCAGCGAGGCGCACCTCTCAAAGTCCCCGGACCAGGCGGCAGATCCGGCGAGATGGTTGAGGTCGATCGGCAGTCGAGCCAGCGCGCCCACGTCACGGGCGAGGTGAACCTGGGCAACGGCAACGGTCTGCCAGTTCTCCTCATCCCACAGCGTGAAGGTCGCCGACAGGGCGATCCAGCCCCAGCGCAGTCCATCCTCCACCGGCAGCTCCGGGCTGGCGAAGGCGCGCAACGCTCGCCACAATATCGGCGCCGCCGCGGCGGAGCCCGCGGTCATCAGCGCGAGCTCGTCCAGCGACCCGCGCTCCACCGCGTCCAACAGCGCCGATGCCTCCTCGAATGAGCCGGCCTGCGTGTGGATTGCGGCCGCGGCGAAGATTCGCCCTGCAGCCCGCGCGGAGTCGCCGCTCAGCGCCGCCGCGCGCTCCAGGAAGGCCGCCGCCGCGGCGAGCCCCCCCGCGCGCCTGGGCCCGGCCGGCCGAACGCTCGAGCTCCTGCGCGACGTCCTCGTCCGGCTCCGACGCGGCCTGGGCGCGATGCCACGCCCGCCGATCCGGATCGACCTGCGGATCGGTGACCTGCGCCAGCGCCGCATGCACCCGCCGACGCTCACCTTGCGACGCCGCCCTGTACACGCCAGAACGCACCAATGGATGGCGAAGCCGCACCCGGCTATCGACCTCCAGCAGCCCCGCCGACACTCCCGGCGCCAACGCCTCAACGGAGATCCCGAGATGGGCCGCCGCTCCCCAAAACAGCGCCGGATCACCCACCGGCTCAGCCGCGGCCACCAACACCAACTCCCGCGTGTCCTCGGGCAGGGACTCGAACTGCCGCAAGAAGCTTTCCTCGATCCGCGCCGACAACGACACACCCGACGTCACCCCGAACCCGCCCGCCAGCTGCGCCGGCGAGAGCCCCCGCGGCAACTGCGACAACGCCAACGGATTCCCGTGCGTGTCGGCCACGATCGAATCCCGCACCCGCTCGTCCAGCCGCCACGGGACCACCGAGTCGAGCAAAGCCCGCGCATCCGCGTCACCCAGACCCTGAACCTCCAGCTCCGGCAGCCCCCGCAGCTCCTCGCCCCTCTCACGCGCGGCAAACACCATCGCCACCGGCTCCGCCAAGAGCCGCCGCGCAACAAACGCCAACGTCAGCAACGATGCCCGATCCAACCACTGCCCATCATCCACGACACACACCAGCGGCCGCTCCTCCGCCACCGCTGACAACGAGCTCAACAGCCCTAACCCGACCAGGAACCGATCGGGCGCGAGGCCCGCGCTCAATCCGAAAACGATCTCGACCGCCTCGCGCTGCGGAGGTGGAATCCCATCCAACCGATCCAGCAAAGGTGCGCACAACTGATGCAACCCGGCGAACGCCAGCTCCATCTCAGACTCCGCCCCGGCCACGCGCAGGTGAGCCACGGCCATCCTAAGCCACGGCAAGCGCTCCACAAAGGTCGAACGGGCTCTCGGTGTTCTCCAACTCCAAGCGGTGGCGGCTTCTCGGCTCCTCTCCTGATCGCGCCGCTCCGGCGGCGACAACCTCAACAACTCGCGGGCCCTCGAAGGCGACAGCTCCCCGCCGCGCTACGAGCCGCCAGGCGACTTAGCTGCGGTCGACCGCGCGCTCGGGGCCGTCGTAGAAACTGTGCGGGATCACGGGGACCTTGTGAACTGCTGCGATCGGAAGCACCTTGCAAAGCTCGGTTACGGCCCCCATCTTGGCTGGACTTGGCTGGACGAAGTCCACGGCTCGGGCGGCGAGAAGGCGGTCGAACTCCATTACCGTCTTCATGTTCTCTCCCGCGCGAGCGGGATACCGTCGTCGCGGCGTACCCAGCCCATCCCAGGCCATCGAAGTTCTCCGGCGGCCATACCGGCTCCTCCAGCCACTTCAAGCGAAGGTCCCTGAGCTCTTTCGCTAGGCCTCGGACTTGGTTCACCGTCCAGGCGCAGTTCACGTCGAGCATGATCTCCACGTCGGGTCCTGCCTCTTCGCGGGCGGCATGCGGCGCCGGAAGTTCCTTCTCGTGGAGTTTTGAGGTCTTGAATCCAGCGTCGACCGCCTGCCGGACGCCGCCGCGGACAAGCGACGAGTCTGAAAAGGAGTCGAGGCTCGCGTAGCAGGGAGATCGGCGACGCCCCCTCCCAGAAGGCGATGGAGAGGAGCGCCGGCGGCCTTGCCCACGAATCCCACAGAGCGATATCCACGGCCGACGGGGCGAGTGTCACGGGACCGCCTCGGAGGACCTGCAGCTTCTCCGGCAGCTCATGCATCAGGCAGCCACGCGCGTTGCGTCCGTCTGACCCGTGGTGTGGACCAGTGTGCTTACGGGCGCGAAGTGCGCAGTGGGAGGAGCAGGCTTCCGGGTGTCATCAAAGCGAGGAGACGCGGGTGTCTTTCACAGCCGAGAAGTCAGGCGCCACTGCGATTTGCCCGTTCCAGGTTGACATTCCCGGCCAGGCACTGGAAGACCTGCACGGCCGGATCGCCGCGGTCCGGTGGCCCTCCAGGGAGCTCGTCGACGATCGCTCGCAGGGCGTGCAGCTGGCGCGCTCGGGCAGACTCCACCGCCCGTCTCGGTCTTCGTCGGATACCGAGGTTCTCCGGCGAGATCTTCCGGGCCCCGCGCAGCTGGGTCGAGCACGCGTACTCCAGCCTCAGTTACTTCAACGAGGTCGACGAGGGCGGCCACTTCGCCGCAAGCCTTAGGAGGAACCCAATGGCGATTACTGACACCAGCAAACACAGCGCCACCAACGGGGGCGCACCTCAGAGCGCCACGCGGGGCCGCGCAGTCCTGCGCGACGCGCAGCTCAACCATGGCACCGCGTTCACGCCAGAGGAGCGCGCTGCGCTCGGGCTGACCGGGCTCCTACCCGCGGGCGTGCTGTCGCTCGAGGAGCAGGCTCGGCGTTCTTATGAGCAGTACGGCGCGCAGCTGACGAATCTGGCCAAGAACGAGTTTCTCGCGGCGCTCCGCGACCGCAACGAGGTGCTCTACTACAAGCTGTTGGGCGATCACCTGAAGGAGATGCTGCCGATCATCTACACCCCGGTGGTAGCCCAGGCGATCGAGCGCTACAGCCACGAGTACCAGCGGCCCGACGGCGTCTACCTCTCGATCGACGACATCGACGACGTCGAGACGGCACTGTGCAACTTTGGGCTCGGCGCCGAAGACGTCGACCTGCTGGTGGCGACCGATGCCGAGGCGATCCTCGGGATCGGCGACTGGGGCGTCAACGGCTTTGCGATCTCGGTTGGGAAACTCGGCGTTTACACCGCGGCCGCCGGCATCGACCCTGATCGCGTGATTCCCGTGAGCTTGGACGTGGGCACCAATCGCGAGTCGCTGCTCAACGACCCCATGTATGTCGGCAACCGCCACAGCCGCGTCCGGGGTCAGCGCTACGACAAGCTGGTCGCCACCTACATCCAAGCGGCAACCAAGCTCTTCCCACACGCGCTGCTGCATTTCGAGGACTTTGGCGCCTCGAACGCCCGCCGAATCCTCAATCAGTACCGCGACAAGGTCCGGATCTTCAATGACGACATCCAGGGAACGGGTGCGATCACGGTGGCCGCGATCCTCGCTGGGTTACGGGTCGCAGGTACTCGGGCTAGCGACCAGCGGGTCGTGATCTTCGGCGCCGGCACGGCCGGGATGGGGATCGCCGATCAGATCCGCATGATCATGGTCAACGACGGCCTCAGCCTCGATGAGGCGACGCGCCGCTTCTGGGCGATCGACAGACGGGGCCTTCTACTCGACAACATGCAGGACCTCCGCGACTTCCAGCAGCCCTACGCCAGGCCGGCGTCGGAGACCTCCGGCTGGAGCTCGACCGACCTCGCCGGCGTGGTCGCGAACGTCCACCCGACGATCATCGTTGGAACCTCGACCGTCGGCGGCGCGTTCACCGAGGAGATCGTGCGCGAGATGGCAAAACACGTCGAGCGGCCGCTCATCTTCCCGCTCTCGAACCCGACCGAACGGACCGAGGCCATCCCAGCCGACCTGATCAAGTGGACCGACGGGCGCGCACTTATCGGCACCGGAACGCCATGGGCGCCGGTTACCTACAAGGGCGTCGAATATCAGATCGGTCAGACGAACAACGCATTGGTCTATCCGGGGATCGGTCTCGGGACGATCGTCTCCCACGCCGAGCATGTCACCGATCAAATGCTGCTCGCGGCTGCCCAGGCGCTCGCCGGCCTCGTCGACGTCGGACGCCCAGGCGCCGGCTTGCTGCCGGACGTCGAGAACCTGCGCGCCGCCTCGGCGACGGTAGCCATCGCGGTCGCCAACCAGGCGGCGGAGGACGGCGTCACTGCCCCGCTAGATGACCCAGTGCAGGCCGTACAGACCGCGATGTGGCAAGCGGCCTACCGGCCGGTGGAAGTGAAGTGATGGCCACCGCGACCGGCGACAGCAAGCAGCTGCGGTGCCGATTGGCACCGGCTCAACTGGCACGCGCACCGAGAGCGATTCGCTGGGTCACGTGGAGGTGCCCGCCGAGCACTATGAGGCGCGCAGATGCAGCGGCCGCTGATCGAACTCTTGATCGGCGACGCACGTCCAAGCCAGTCTGCGATGTGTGAGCGCACTGAGAGCAGCGATCGCTCGGGCGATCGGTCCCCGCCGCGGCAAGACAACGATTCGCCCAGCCGTCTGGAGGCTGGACTTGGGCACGTGCCACCGCGTTCTTGGCGACGCGTGTGTTCACCTTCAAATATCGATCACTACTCCTGAAAGGGTCGCTGTGAATGAGGAGCATTCCCAGACCGCCACGGTTGGGGCTGGCGAAGCCCCACCGAAGATCCTCGACACTCCGATTGGGCTTGGTGTGAGCGGGATGCGGCGTGAGTTCGACAGCCTCGGCGACATCGAGGTACCCGCCGACCGCTATTGGGGTGCGCAGACGCAGCGCAGTCTCAAGCATTTCAACATCGGCAACGACCGGATGCCGAAGGAGGTCTATCACGCGTACGGGTATGTCAAGAAGGCAGCCGCGATCGTCAACACCCGCGCCGGCCGGATGCCTGACTGGAAAGGCGGGTTGATCGAGCGGGTGTGCGACGAGGTGATCGCCGGGAAGCTGGACTCGGACTTCCCGCTGTACGTGTGGCAGACGGGTTCGGGGACGCAGTCGAACATGAATGTCAACGAGGTGGTCTCCAACCGCTGTATCCAGCTGCTAGGCGGAACGCTCGGTTCCCAAGAGCCCGTCCACCCGAACGACCATGTGAACATGAGTCAGTCCAGCAACGACACGTTCCCGACGGCGATGCACATCGCGGCGTACACGATGGCGAGCGAGAAGACGATTCCCGCGCTCCGGCGCCTGCGAGACTCGATGGAGCGGAAGTCTCGGAAATGGGCGGACGTGGTCAAGATCGGCCGCACCCATCTGGAAGATGCGGTTCCGTTGACGGTCGGGCAGGAGTGGTCGGGATACGTCGGCGGGCTGGATGACGCGATCGCCGAGGTTGAGCACGCAACGTGCGGATTGCTACAGCTGGCCATGGGCGGGACCGCGGTCGGTACGGGACTGAACGCGCCCGCGGGATTCGGCGAGCAGTGCGCGGCGGAGATCGCGTCGATGACTGGAGCGCCGTTCGAGACGGCATCCGATTTCTTCACGGCTCAGGGGACCCTGGACCGGATGGTGCGCGCGCACGGAGGGCTCAAGGCGGCGGCGGTCACGCTGTTCAAGATCGCCAACGACCTGCGGTGGCTCGGGTCGGGCCCGCGCACCGGCATCCATGAACTGATCTTCCCGGAGAATGAGCCCGGATCCTCGATCATGCCCGGCAAGGTCAACCCGACCCAGGCTGAGGCGATGCTGATGGTCTGCATCCAGGTCATCTCCTCGGACGTCGCGGTGACGATGGGAGGCGTCGGAGGGAAACTTCGAGCTCAACGCGTTCCGCCCGATCCTGATCAACAACTACCTGCACTCGGCGCTGATCATGGCCGACATGTGCGACCACCTGCGCGAGTTCATGATCGAGGGCACCGAGCTCAACCAGCCGAAGCTCAAGGAGAACATCGATCGCTCGGTGATGATGGTCACCGCGCTGTCGCCGATCATCGGATACGACAAAGCGTCGGTCATCTCCTACTACGCGATCAACCACGACCTGACGCTCAAGCAGGCGGCCCTCGACAACGGGGTCAGCCAGGAGCTCTATGACCAGGTCGTCAACCCGCTGGCGCTCACCAAGGGAGGCTCGCGCTGATCTTGCGCCAACGGGCTCAAAGCAGAGCTGATCGTGCCTACCCAGACCGCAGCGCCCGCGCGCGACGGCATGGACCCTGAACCCAATTGGCAAGGCCGCGCTGATCGCCTCCGTGGGCGGTCAGCGCGGCTACGCCGACTGGACCAATCCCGACCACCGGCTACGACGGCTTCTCTCCGAGTTCATCGGCATGGCCGGGCTGACCTTCGTCCTGTCCGGCGGGGCGGCAATCCTCGCTCGCTACGGAGGCCGTGGGTTGCAGACATGGCAGGTCGTATTCGTGCTCTCACTGGTCTCGGCGTTGTGGCTCGTCGTCGCGGTGTACTTCCTGGGCGACATCTCCGCGCATTCAACCCGGCAACAACCCTCGCCTTCGCCCTGCGACGCGACATGGATTGGATGATGGCGAGCGCTTACTGGGTCATCCAGTTCGCTGCTGCGGTCGCCGGGTCGATGCTTGCCCGCGCGTTCTTCGGCAAGTACGGCCACCTCGCGGCAACCATGCCCCAGCCCGGCATGTCCTGGCAGGCCGCAGCATTCGAGGCGATTATTACCTTCGGCCTCGTCCTCATGATCCTGAACCTGGCCAACGGCCCTAAGCTCAACGGCCCGTTCGTTCCACTGGCGGTCGGTGCCTACATCATGGCTTGGGGCACGATGGGCGGCCCGTTCGACGGTGCCTCGATGAACCCAGCCCGAAGCTTCGGACCGGACCTCGCGATCGGGGACCTGTCCACCTGGTGGATCTACCTGATCGGCCCCGCGGCCGGCGCTGTGATCGCCGTCGGCATGGCCTACGTGCTGCGAGGACCTGCCACGGCTCAGGAGTCGGCAACCGCCCAAGGAACGCCGCTCAACAGAGCACCTGACTAAAGCTCCCCAGGACCTCGCCATCGACCTCACGACGAGGACGGCCGGTGCATCCGACGCGGCCAGCGGGAACGGTATCGAGCGCAATAATCGACATGCTTCTCACCGTCGGGCGCGCCTTCGGCTCTGTCACGACCCCGACCTCATCGCGCGGTTGCTCGTTCATCCTCGTGCTGCCTCGGCCCCGGCCCGCTGGCGGAATGACTCAGCCGTTGCGCGGGTCATCATGCGGGTCCACGTAGTCGAGCCCCAGCGGCCCGATCGCGGTCACCTGTGAGACGTACTCGCCCGACCTCGCCCAGTGGAAGTGAGGCGTGCCGCCGGGTAGCACGACTACGCTGCCCGGCGGATACGCCTCGAGCTTGTCGGCGTCGAAGCGGTCGCCGAGACCGATATAGAACACGCCCGAGATGACCGTGTAGACCCGATCCTCAGGATGCCGGTGCGGCATCAGCTTCACCCCGGAGGGCACCTTGACCCTGATCACGTACGGCCCCGGTTCCGAGGGATGACCGACTAGGACCGCTAGCCGGGCCAAGGGCGGGAAGGAGGCGAACGGCTGCCAATCGACGTCCTCGGACAGGACGGCTCGGAAGCTGTCCTGGTCTGGTTCGTGGTATCTCGTCATGCCGACCACGGTCTCAGCTCGAGCGGCCGCTCGCGCCTGTCGAACCACTGGTACCCACCCCGGGTCCGCGGCTCGCTACACGATCCGCACCGCGACGCGACGAAGGATCCGCCACTGGTACGGGCGGCCGGGACGGACCGGGTCGCGACGACGCGTACGAGCTCGGTGGGGTACAGCTCGCTCGCTGCGCCGATCGTGCTGAGCCTCGCGCCTGGTTGGACGTTAGGCCGCGCGAGCGAGTGAAGTCGTGAGCTTTGCGATCAGATCGGCGTACCGGCCCGCGGCCAGCTCCTCTTGATCTAGCGCGCTCCGATAAGCCACGAATTCGCTTGGGGCATCGGCGGGCCACGCGACCGACCAGCGCTTGTACGTATCCCAAACGACCGCTCGTCGCTCGCGCCAGTACACGTACGCATCCAGCGCGTCGTCGATCAGCCAGTCGTCGACGAGCGAGGCCGTTCGCCCCGACACCATCGAGCCGCTCTGTCTGCTCATGTGGCGCTCGTCGTCGAGACGGCCGTCGGGATGCCAGCGAGCCTCAAGCTCGTGGTCAGCCATTGGCCGCAAGGGATCGGCCGGTGCCGGCAAGGCCGAGAGCATGTGCGCCGCGCCTACCGGCCTGTTGACCGAGCCCCCCGGGCCCCGGGGGGCTCGGGTTGCCGAGAGGCGAGGCCCAGTT
Source organism: uncultured Solirubrobacterales bacterium (assembly GCA_963826895.1). Classification (GTDB taxonomy): domain Bacteria; phylum Actinomycetota; class Thermoleophilia; order Solirubrobacterales; family Solirubrobacteraceae; genus Palsa-465. The sequence goes on along the minus strand of CAWGYJ010000002.1, from coordinate 349,455 downwards.
GGCCGATCTGGGCAGTGCTTCGCGGAGCTCTTTGCGCGAACCGATGCCGAGCTTCGAGAACACTTTGCGCAAGTGCCACTCGACGGTGCGGGGGCTGATGAACAGCTCGGCGCCGATCTCAGGATTCGTGCGACCTTCGCCGGCGAGTCGGGCGATCTGGGCTTCCTGTGGTGTCAGGTCATCGCGCGTCTCGTCCGTGCGTTTGCGGACCGTCTCGCCGGTCGCGAGCAGCTCGCGACGCGCCCGCTCGGCGAAGGCCGCCGCGCCCATCGTGCTGAGCATCTCGTGGGCGATCCTTAGCTGCCTCCGCGCGTCCACGCGGCGCTGCTGGCGTCGCAGCCACTCCCCGTAGAGGAGATGCGACCGGGCGAGCTCCGCCCGGACCCGCGTACGTCCCAGTCGCTCGATCGCCTCGAGATACAGGAGCTCGGCCGCGTCACCTTCGCTGAGCAGCGCGTGTGACCGCGCCGCGATACCGAGCCACCAGTCGCTGCCGCTGGCGCTCGCGATCTGTGACAGGCGACCAACGTAAGCCCGTGCGCACTCGGGAGATCCGCAGCGGACGGCGGCTTCGATCAGTTCGGGCATCGACCAAGTCGACCAGCCGAGCTCGTGGTGCTGCTGGCTCGCGCGTTCGGCCGCGACGAGCGCATCCTGGTAGTGCCCGAGACCGTTGTAGAGCACGGCGCTCGCCAACTCGCCCGCTGTCGACCATTCTCCCTCGCCGCGCGCCGCCATCTCTTGGCTGAAGCTCAGGAGCAGGCGTTCGACATCGGCCTCGCGCCCCTCCCAGGCAGCCACCGCAAGCGATCCATACGGCGCCGAGCGGCCGGCACCGACCGCAGCCAGGGCGTCTGCCTCCTCGGCCATCGATCTTGCCCCGGCCAGGTCGCCGGAGACCGTTCCGAGCACGACGGCTGAAACCAGGCCGAGCGGAAGGATGGTCAGTGCGCCGGCGTTTCGAGCCGACTCGATCAGCTTTGTGGAGAGGGCGGCCAGGCTGCGATCGTCCCCGAGCTCGTGCGCCACCCGGCAGGCGAGTGGCAGCCAGCGAAATTCCTCGCCGTCAGCGAGCTCGTGCGCGACGAACGCCTTCACCGCCGGCCTGAGCATCGGTGCGGCGGCGGCGTGGCCACGGCTCACGAGGGTCGCGATGCCGTTCAGCAGGCGGTCGCCGGCACCCGGCGGCTGCAAAGCCGCCGGAGCCGACCGTGCGGCCTCCGCGATCTCGAGCAGCACAGGGTCGCGGGACAGACGCCCCGTGGCCAGCGCGGCCGAGAACGCGTCGCGGTAGGTCTCGTGGGCGAGCGTGAGATCGAGCGATTCGAGGCGTCGAGCCGCGCTCATGAGCATCGCGGCGGCGTCACGCCTGCGGCCCGAGTCGGCCACGAGCTGGGCGTCGAGGAGCGCAGCGCTGGCGCGGCCGAGCTCATCGAGTGATTCTGCCTGGGCCATGGAGAGCAGTCGGCGCGCCACCTCACATGCGCCGATCCGACGCTGCGCCCGGGCGGCCGCCAGCGCACGCTGGGCACGGCGCGCCGGGTCTGGCGTGAGCTCTGCCGCGAGCTTCAGGAACGCGGCTGCCGCCGCGGGCCCGCTGCGAGCCCGCGCCCGGCCGGCGGTGCGCTCGAGCGCGGCCGCGGCATCCTCGTCGAGGCCGGCCGTCGCCCGCGCGCGGTGCCAAGCCAGACGCTCAGGATCGGTGCCCGGATCCGTGGCCTCGGCCAGCGCCCGGTGAACATTCTGGCGATCACGCGGCGACGCGGCCCGGTAGACCGTGGCGCGAGCGAGAGGGTGGCGGAACCGCAGTTGCCCGCCGGGCTCGACGAAACCGGCAACCGCACCGGGGCCTGCGGCTTCCGCTCCGATTCCGAGCAGCCCGGCCGCCCGCCAAACGAGCGCGGGATCGGATAGCGGCTCGGCTGCTGCAAGCAGCAGCAGCTGCCGGGTCAAAGCTGGGACCCTCGTCAGCCGTCGCCTGAGGCTCTGCTCAAAGGGGCCCGAGCGCACCGGGGCGTCGAGCAATCCGAGGCCGCCGGCCAGCTGCCCAGCCGTCAACCCGCGCGGCAGCTCAAGGAGGGTCCGCGGGTTGCCGTGCGCCTCGGCGACGATCCGATCGAGGACACGCTCGTCGAGTGGTCCGGGCAGGGCTGACTCGAGCAGCACCCGCGCGTCATCATCTGCGAGCGCGGGAACCACGAGCTCCGGCAATCCGGCGAGATCGTCGATCTTGGTCGACCGGCGAACGCCGAAAACGATCGCGATCGACTCAGCCTCGAGGTGACGGGCCAGGAACGCGAGCGCGTGCACCGAGGCTCGGTCGATCCAATGGAGATCGTCCACGACGCACACCAACGGCTGCTCCTTGGCCACCTCCGACAATAGGCTGATGACCGCCAAACCGACCAGGAGGCGATCCGGACAGGCGTCGTCGTGGCAACCGAACACCGCGCTTAGGGCGTTGCGTTGCGGCCGCGGGAGGCGGCCGAGTCGGCCGAGAAACGGCGCGCACAGCTGATGCAAGCCGGCGAAACGAAGGTCGGTCTCGGACTCGATTCCAGCCGCCCGCGCGAGCTGGCATCCGGATGCGTAGTCGACGAGGTACTCGAGCAGCGCGGTCTTGCCGATCCCCTGATCGCCGCGCACGACGAGCATCGGACTCTGGCCAGCCCTCACACGAGCCACGACCCGTTCGAGCACGTCGCGCTCGTGGCGGCGCCCCCGCAGCCCGCAGTCGGCCGGCATCCGGGTGACGGATGGCACATGGCCGTCGCACGCCGTCGAGACGCCGCGATTGAAGCGGAGCCCCCGTTCGAGCGGGAGGTCACTGACCTGCTCCATTTCGACTTGGGTCCCGGCCATCGTCCGCTCCTTCGGTCGGCTTGCTGGCGCAATAACTGACCAGATTGCTAGGCGAGCAGTGTCCTCGGCCAGACACCCTGCTCGCACCCGTCAGATCCACAGTCGCCGCTCCCCAGGCACCCTGGTTGGGCCCCTAGCGGGTACACGTGCCCCCTGGTCTTTCCCCGGCAGACCACGGGCCGGGGCCGGGGCCTTGGGGGGAGGTAGGCGCCTGCAGGGGGTCGGGTTAGCCTCCGTGCCGCTCGGGTCAGCCGCAGAGGCGCGGTGCAGCCTGCGGGATTGTTCCGCTCCCGTTGCCGGAGAATACTGCGAGACATGGCCGGATTTGGCCCGTCGCGTCAGCCAAGCAGCACAGGGTGGAGAGCCCCCCAGGGGCTCGAACTGATCGGTCGGACGGACGAGATGGCCGTTCTCTCCTCGCTGCTCGAGCGCGCGCCCGACCAGGGGGGAGCAATGATGCTGCGCGGCGAGGCCGGGGCCGGGAAGACCGCACTGCTACGGCGCGCGATCGCGTCGGCGGATGGCTTCACCGTGGTGCGCTCGGCCGGCATCGAGTCCGAGATGGAGCTCGCATTCGCCGCTCTACATCAGCTGTGCCTGCCGCTGCTCGACCGACTTGACCGTCTTCCGGGCCCTCAGCGCGATGCGCTCGAAACGGCGTTCGGGCTGAGCGCTGGTGCTGTTCCCGGATCGGTTCCTGGTCGGCCTGGCCGCGCTCGGCTTACTGTCATGCACAGCCGACGAGCGACCGCTCCTGTGCGTCGTCGACGACGCGCAGTGGCTTGACCGCGAATCGGCGCAGGCGCTGGCATTCGTCGGCCGTCGGGCCCAGGCCGAGCCGATCTTGCTGCTGTTCGCGACGCGCGAAGCGGATCCCAACTTCACCGGGCTGCCCGAGTTGCCGATCGAGGGCCTGCCGGCCCCTGATGCGCGCAAGCTGCTCGCTTCGGCCGTGCGCGGTCCGCTGGACCCGGAAGTGCGCGAGCGGATCATCGCCGAGACGCGCGGCAACCCGCTGGCGCTGCTCGAGCTGCCGCGCGGGCTGGTGCCCGAGCAGTTGGCCGGCGGATTTGGCCTGCTGGATGCGTCGTCGCTCGCGGATCCGATCGAGGAGAGCTTCGCGGCACGGCTCGAGTTGCTACCGGCGCAGACCAGGCTGTTGCTTCTCATCGCCGCCGCCGAGTCGATCGGGGACGCGGTGCTGGTGCGACGGGCGTGCGAGCGGCTCGGGGTAGCCGACGATGCGCTCGAGCCCGCTCGGCGAGAGCGTCTCCTGGACATCGCCGACCACGTGCGTTTCCGTCATCCGCTGGTCCGCTCCGCGGTGTACCGCGGAGCGTCGGCCGAAGACCGCCGGCGCGTGCACGCGACGATGGCAGAGGTCAGCGACCCGGCGACAGATCCGGATCGGCGCGCCTGGCATCGTGCACGGGCGACGCTGGGCGTCGACGAGGAGGTCGCTGCCGAGCTCGAGCGCTCCGCCGGACGCGCGCAGCGGCGCGGCGGGTGGGCGGCTGCCGCCGCGTTTCTGGAACGCGCTGTCGCGCTGACGCCCGATGTCTCACGGCGCGCGCAGCGCGCCCTGGCGGCTGCCCGGGCCAAGCACCTCGCTGGGGCGCCGGATGCGGCGCTGGGCCTCGCGGCGATCGCCCAGTTGGGGCCGCTCGACGAGGTCGGCCGGGCACGCGTCGATCTGCTCCGCGGGCAGATCGCGCAGTCGCAGAGCCGCGTCGGCGATGCTCCGCCACTCCTCTTGAAGGCGGCCAGGCGGCTCCAGTCGCTCGACCCGAGGCTCGCTCGCGAGACTTATCTGGATGCTCTCTCCACCGCTCTGCTCGCCGGTCGGCTAGCCCCGGGCGGTGCTACGGTCGCCATCGCCGAGGCTGCGCTCGCCGCGCCTCCGGCGGAGAATCGGCCGCGGCCCAGCGACCTCCTGCTCGATGGGCTCGCGACGCGGGTGACAGCGGGCTTCAGCGCCGGTGCGCCAGTGCTCAAACGTGCGCTGGCCAGCTATGGGAGCGGCGAGGGGTCAGGTGAGGACGAGCTCCGCTGGATGTGGCTGGCAAGCCACGCAGCGGTTGACCTCTGGGACTACGCTGCCTGGGAGGCGATCGCCGATCGGCACTTCCAGCTCGCCACCGAGACCGGGGCGCTCGGCCTGCTCCCGCTCGGGCTCAGCCTCAGGATCGCCTTGTACGGATTTACGGGCGACCTGGCCGCAGCCGCGCAGCGGATCGACGATGTGCGCGCGACCGTTGAGGCAACCGGCCTGGCGCTGCCGCCATACGCGCCGCTGCTGCTCGCCGCCTGGCGGGGCCAGGAGCGCGAGACGATCGCCGGAGTCGAGGCGGTTTTGGACGACGAGCGTGCCCGGGGCATGGGGCTCGGACTGACAGTCACCCACTGGGCGTGCGCGTTGCTCTATAACGGCCTCGGACGCTATGACGAGGCGCTGGCGTGGGCCGAGCAGGCAGTCGAGAACCGGACTGATCTCGGGTTCTGCAGCTGGGGTCTGGTCGAGCTGATCAGCGCCGCCGCACGCGCCGGCCGAGGCGAACGTGCGGCCGCTGCATTTTCACGGCTGAGCGAGACGACGCGAGCCAGCGGCGGCGACTGGGCGCTCGGAATCGAAGCGCGTTCGCGGGCGCTGCTATGCGAGGGCGAGGCCGCCGAGCGGCTTCACCGCGAAGCGATCGAGCGGCTGGGACGGACCCGACTGCGGGCCGACCTCGCCCGTGCGAAGCTCGGCTACGGCGAGTGGCTGCGGCGCGAAGGACGGCGTTCTGAGGCGCGTGAGCAGCTACGCACGGCCCGGGCGATGCTGGCCGGGATGGGCGCCGAGGCGTTCGCTGCGCGCGCCGAGCAGGAGCTGGAGGCCACCGGCGAGCGAGCCCACAAGGGCAGCGTCCGGCTGCGCACGGCGCTTACCACCCAGGAGGCCGATGTCGCCGGGCTCGCACGCGATGGTCTCTCGAATCCGGAGATCGGCGCACGCCTGTTCATCAGCCCGCGGACGGTCGAGTATCACCTGCACAAGGTGTTCGCGAAACTCGGCGTCAGCTCCCGCGGCCAGCTGCGCGGAGCGCTGCCCCGCGACCGCGATCAGATCACGTGACCGGTTCGCAGCTGCCCCCAGCTCCTCGCGAGCATTGCGGTGGAGGACCATGACGGAATCCGTAGCCGCGGTTATGCGCAGCCCGGGTTCATCAGCGGGTGGGCTCGAATATCGCGAGACCGCCGCGGATGCCGAGCGCGTGACTAGTCGAGCTCCAGGACCACGGCTCCGCCGGAACCAGCCACGGCGCGTGCGAGCGCCGTGCGGGCTTCGGCCAGGGGGAATCGGGCGCCGATCATGAACGGCAGCTGGCCGGCGGCGAGCGCGTTGCAGGCCCACTCGAGCTGAGGACCGTCCGGGCGCACATGGACAGAGTCGACGCGGATGCCGCGCGCCGGCTCGGGCGGGTCCGAGGTGATTGTCGCCAGCCGGCCGCCGTCTCTGACGGCGGCCATTGCCTGTGCGGCACCGCCCCCGGCGACGTTCGCAGCCGCGTCGACACCTCTTCCGCCGGTCAGCTCGACGACGCGCCGCGGCCAGTCGCCGCCGTGGTAGTCGAGTACCGACTCGGCGCCGATCCGGGCGACCCGATCGCGGCTCGCAGGGCCGGCTGTGGCGATCGCACGCGCTCCGCGCAGGCCGGCCAGCGAAACGAGCAGGCCACCGGTGACGCTGCCGCCGCCGTTGACGAGCAGCGTCTCCCCGGGCCCCACCCGGAGGGCTTCGTCCAGCACCTGGATCGCCGTCAGTGCCGGGACCGCGAACCCCCCAGCCCGCGACCACGACACGCCCGGCGGCTTGTGGGCGGTCAGCTCCTCGCGGGCGACCAGCCAGGGAGCCCAGGTGCCCTGGTCGACCAGCGGCAGCGGATGGGTGAGCACCTGGTCGCCAGCCGAGCACCGCTGTACACCCGGACCGATCGCTCTGACCACGCCGGCCGCCTCGACGCCCAGCGCCAACGGCGGAGCTCGCCCGAGGTCCCACTCACCCTTCCGGGCGGCTTCGTCCCAGTCGCCGACCCCGGCGGCCCTGACCTCGATCAGCACCTCGCCGTCACGTAGCGGACGGGGATCGGCGATCTCGAACCGCTCGACCGCCGCGCCCCAGCTCCGGATGCCAGCCACCAACAATGAAACCTCCACTGAGCTCTGTCCTGCACGGAGGGCCGAGGCTGAGGAGCTCGTCGCGTGCTGCCTCGATGCCGGACACGACCAAGTAATTGCTCTGCGCCGAGCCGGTGGTGCTCACTTGTGCCTCCTGGGTAGGTATGCGCAGTGACTGTCGCTCTCAAGTGCCGGATCGCACCCGGGAACCGCCTGGTCGATACCCCGGGCGCCTGGCGAGCATCCGTAGTTCTCCCGGGACGCCCGCGGGGAGCCCCGGATAAATGTCGCCCGCCGAGAGGTCAGGGTGCCGGCAATGAGACAGGGAATCGAAGCGAGCCAAGCCGATGCCACGGCCGTGTATCTGACGAATGAGGTGTTCCTGTATCGCGTCGCTGGCGTGGTGGGGAGCGGCGCCGACGAGGTGGTCGAGCTCGAGGACTGCTACGGGTTGGACAGCGTGAAGGTATCCGCCGTGGATCTCTATGCGCGCCGGCTTCGCGTGGTGGCACCCGCGCGGGATGCTGGGGCACGTCTCGCGAAGCGACTCGATCACGCAGCGGCCTTGGGGCGGACGCCTTTGACCTCGGCCATGTATCGGGCCGCGGACTCGGCGGCCTCGTCGGGTGAGCCGCCGGACTGGCGGGCCGTCATGTAGGCGGCGTACCAGTCCCACCAATCATGCGGTGCTGCGGCCGCCTCGAATGAATGATGGCGGTCGGCGGTCTCGTGCAGAAGCGATGCGAGGCGGTCGATTTTGGTCGTGGCGGCTGTGCTCACGGTGACCTCCGGTCGGTTGGGGTGCAGCCACTCTCTCGGCTTCAGCTCCCGCTCGCGCCCGTGGCCTCCCCGGTCGGTCACCGTTCTTGGCCAGGTGCCCAACCAGTGTCCGCACGGACGCGAACCCTCACGTTGGCGAGAGAGTGCGCCCATGACGAATGGCTTGATGCGGTTGGCTTGGCTGAGGCCGTCAGTCCGTGGCGCGAGGCTCCGGCCGGTTTCGGGATCCGGCCGGCGCCCGCATGTAGTCGTAGTGGGCGGCGGCTTCGGCGGGATCCAGGTCGCGGATGCAGCAGGGTCGTCACACGGCGAGTGTCGTGCCTGACCGTCTGCGACAACGGCCGAGTCGGCCGTTCCGCCACCACGACAAGGGCGACGTTGCCACGATCGGGCGCGCGCGAGCCGTCGCTGAGGTCAAGCATCTGCGGCTGAGCGGCCTGCCGGCCTGGCTTTTGTGGCTCGGCGTCCACCTGTGGTATCTCAGCGGATTCCAGAACCGCCTCATCGTCACGATCCGCTGGGCGTTTAGCTTCGCCACGCACGGCCGAGGCGCCCGCGTGATAGCGGAAGGCCCAAACGATCTGGCGCACGCGCCCATGTCGATCGCATCAGTACCTCCGAGCCCCGCCGGAGGGGCGCTGACCCACGGGTCGGTCGAGTCGATGCGGTAGGTCGACGGCGACCAGGGCCGAGACCAGGGGCGTGGATGGAGCCGCGAGAGACGAATGTCGTCGTAAGCGTGACCGGCGGGCAACCGCGCGGCGTGATCTAAGAGACACACACCTCGTCGTGTGACGGTCCCGGACAATGACCGATGGGGCGAAGCTCGCGACCGTCACGAGCGCGTCTCAGGGCTTCCCAGCCGCCGGATGCGTGCGGCGTTTGGACCCTTAGGCGGGGACGGCGTCGAAGTTCGGTAGCGCGTCGCGCAGCTCACGGCGCGAGCTGATCCCGAGCTTTCCGAACACCTTGCGCAGGTGCCATTCGACGGTGCGGGGGCTGAGGAACAGCCGCGCTCCGATCTCTGGGTTGGTCAGGCCGTCGCGGGCGAGTTGTGCGATCTGGCGCTCTTGGTCGGTGAGATCGTCGCGGGTCTCTACGTTTCGTTTGCGCACCTTCTCGCCGGTCGCGAGGAGCTCGGTGCGTGCGCGCTCGCCGAACGCTTCCATCCCGATCGCTGTGAACTGTTCGTACGCCGTCCGCAGCTGCGCTCGCGCGTCGACGCGGCGACCCTCGCGGCGCAGCCACTCTCCGTAGAGCAGATGTGCGCGCGCGAGCTCCGGCCGCAGGCGCGTGCGCCCCAGCCGCTCGATCGCTTCTCTGTAGGAGCGTTCGGCCTCCTCGCCGTCGCTCACCAGAGCGCGCGCCCGTGCCTGGATTCCCAACCCCCAATCGCTGTCACCGACGCCCGTCTCGACCACCAGCCGCTGCAGCGCCTCGACGGCGCGAGCCATCTGCCCGGTCCTCGTGGCCGCCTCGATCAGCTCGGGCAGGGCCCAGGTAGAGACATACAGCTCGGGGATGATCTCACTCGCCTCATGAGCTGCAGCCAGCGCCTCGTCGTAGCGGCCGAGTCCGTTGTAGAGGATTGCGGCGACCCACTTTCCGAATTGCAGCCCAATTCCTTGACCCTCGGCCGTCGATATCTGAATCGTCGCCGCGATCGACTCGGAAATCTCGGCCTCCCGGCCCCGGAGAGCGCCCAGCACCAGGGCGGCGTACGGAGCGATGCGAGTCTCGGTCGCCTCCGCGACCGCATCGGCCTCGGCGATCAGCGAAGCCGCTGTCGCAAACTCTCCGGCCATCAGGGCGCACACGCTCTGGCTCGTCACAGCCACCGGAAGCACCGCGAGCGCGCCCGCGTCGTGGGCGAGGTGGACCCCCCGGTCGGCGATCGCAAGCCACCCGTCGAAGTCCCACAGCACGAGGGCGGGCACCACAGCCAAAAAGCCCCACCGGAGCGCTGCCTCTGCTGAGATCCCGTCGCCGGCAAAGGCGCCCACTACCCGGTCCAGTGTCGGTGCTGCTGCTGCGCGGCCGTCGGTGATCAGCCGCGCAAGACCATCCAGCAACAGATCCGACGGACGCGGCGGATCCGCCCGTCGGGCGGCCGCGCTGGCGGCCCGCGAGACGTCCACGACGTTGGCGCCGTCTGCCAGGCGGCCTGCAAACATCGCCGCGCCCCAGGCCTCCAGATAGGTCTCACGAGCCAAGTCGAGGTCCAGCGACTCGAACCGCCTGGCCGCCGCCAGCAACAGCGACGCCGCGTCGCTGCCGAAGCTCGAGGCATACGCGACCTCTCCGCGCACCAGGTCGACCCGGGCGCGCTGAAGCCCATCCAGCGCCCCGGCCTCTGCGGTGGCCAGCAGCCCGAGCGCCGCATCGAACACTCCAGCCTGCACGCTGACTTGTGCCGCCGCCAGCGCGCGCTCGGATCGCTGTGCCGGCTCCGGGGTCAGTTCGACCGCGCGTTGCAGGAACGCCGCGGCGGCGGCGAGCCCGCCGCGCGCCTGCGCCCGGCCCGCGGAACGCTCAAGCTCCAAGGCAACCTGCTCGTCGGGGCCCGCCGCCGCTGCGGCGAGATGCCAGGCACGCCGGTCCGGATCGAGCTCGCGATCGGTCGCCTCTGCCAACGCCAGATGTGCTGCCCGACGCTCGTCTGGCGCGGCCAACCGGTACATCGCCGATCGCACCAACGGATGGCGAAACGTCACCCTCTCACCGATCGAGAGCAGCCCGTCCGCCTCCGGGCCCTCCGCCGCCGCCGGGCCGATCCCAAGCCGACCGGCCGCGCGCCACAACAACAGCGGATCGCCGACCGGGTCAGCCGCCGCCACCAGCAGCAGCACCCGCGCGTCCTCCGAAAGCTCCTTCAGTCGCGCCATGAAGTTTTCCTCGATCCGCCCAGTCAGCGCCGCAGCCCCGAGCAGACCAAAGCCACCCGCCAGCTGCGTCGCCGACAACCCGCGCGGCAACTCGATCAACGCCAGCGGATTGCCCCGCATCTCCGCGACGATCCGGTCGCGCGCCCGCGCATCCAGCATGAACCGCACAGCCGAGCCCAGCAGCGCCCGGGCGTCACCATTGCGCAAGCCAAGCACCTCCAACTCGGAGAAATGCCGAAGCTCCTCCCCCGGCTCCCGCGCGGCAAACAGGATCCCGACCGGCTCCGCCCACAGCCGACGAGCGACAAACGCCAAAGTGAGCGCGGAGGCCTGATCTAGCCACTGGGCGTCATCGACTACACACAACACCGGCCCGTCATCCGCCGCGTCGGAGAGCAAGCTTAAGAGCCCCAACCCGACGAGGAACCGATCCGGGGCCGCCCCGGTGCTCAGCCCGAACACGATCTCGAGCGCCTGCTGCTGCGGGCCGGGCAACCTCCCGAGCCGGTCGAGCAACGGCGCGCACAACTGATGCAGACCCGCAAAGGCCAGCTCCATATCCGACTCCACCCCAACCGCCCGCAGAATCCTCAAATCCGACGCGGTCGCGATCAGATACTCGAGCAGCGCCGTCTTCCCGATTCCGGCCTCTCCCCTGACGACCAGGCTGCGGCTTTCGCCGCGACGGATCGCCCCCGCAAAATCATCGAGCGACGCACACTCGTCAGCCCGTCCGCGGAGGCTCGTGTGCTGCCCAGATACCGGGAGCCGCCGGTCCATCGCCAGCGACCCATACTAAAGGCCGCGACGAGTCCCAAGTCGGGACCTCGAGGCTGTGCAGAGCGCCCGGCAGGCGCTCACATCGCCGAATCTCTTCGGCTCGTGCAAGAAACGTCTATTTGCGGACATCCCCGCCGCCGGCGGGGGACTCTCGTCTGCCGGGCCTCCAGAGCTTGCGGCTGTCGACAGCACCCGAGGCCAGCGCAGTGGGCTTTCGTTGTCACGCCTGGTGCTGGACTCCTCCGAGCGGTCGCCCGGATCGTTCACCCGACGCGGATCGACATTTTTCCTTGCACGTGACCCATGTCTTTTGCGCCCATCAACTCCGAGCCTTTGCTGAGTGTCGCGCAGCGACCCACGGTCGGGCGCAGCGAACCCTGATCGACCATCGTCGCGATTTTGGTGAGGTCCGCTTGGTCGGGCTCGACCACAAAGAACGTTCCCTGACGACCCATCAGTCGCACGATGTGGTCGTCCACGGTGGACACCATTCGTACGCCGGGCCCCAGTCGGCTATGAACGGTCGTTGCGGCCTCTCCTCCAGCGGTGTCGAAAACCACTGACGTGCAATCGAGGCTCGGCAACGCTTCGTCGTCGAGGTCGATGAATGTCGATGCGCCCGCCTCGATCGCGACGGAACGGTCCGCAGCGCGTCCGATCCCGATGACCTCGGCACCCACGTGATGCGCCATTTGCACCGCGGGTCCCGACTCCACCGCCCGCATCCAGCACGAGCACGGTCTGCCCGGGCTCGAGCCGTCCGTACCGGAAGAGAGCCTGCCAGGCCGCGAGGCCCGAGACGGGCAGCACCGAGGACGCCACGTGATCGACGCTCCGCCGGCCGGTCGTGATCGCCGACCGCACGCTCGACGGGCGGATCGGGATCCTAGGGACCCCGCAGACCGGCTGAACGTCAGCAATCGTCAATCCCGACCCATCACAGAACAGCAACCGCGGGCCGCTACCGACTCGCTCCCAGCACAGCTCCACACCATTTACCTTGGTGACATCGTCCCGCAGCTCTTGGGCGACTTCTCATGATGTTCACGCTCGCTCCGCGGGCAGTCAGCCCGCGGCAGCGCCCGCCCTGGTCCTGATCTGCGGCCCGAGTTCGACCAGCCGACGCGCGGCCGCGGCGATCGCGTCGGAGTCGATCCCGGCCTGGTGGACGAGCTCGGCGCCGTTGCCCGAGCCCGGCAGCTCGCGGACGGCCAGCTTGATCACGCGCGGACCGTCGTGCTCGTCAGCGAAGGCGCTGATGACCGCCTCGCCGATCCCGCCCTCGGCCCGGTGATCCTCGGCCACGACCAGCCGACCGCCGTCGCACGAATCGAGTCGATTCGAAGGCGCTGCGCAAGCTGATGGATCTGTTCGTTCGTCATGACGCTTCCTTCACGGCCGTTCGGATTGTCAGCGCTCGCTCTCGGGTCTCAGCTGTCCCACGTAGAGCCCGAGCCGCTCTTCCGGGTCTCCGGGCTCCTGCAGCCCTTGCTCCAACAGGGCTTTGATCCTCTCCTGCGCCGCTGGTCGCTTGACTGAGGCTAGGAAGGCGTCCCAGCCCGCTCTGATCTCGACGTCAGGCGGCAGGCTGGCTTCGTTCACGAGCCGCTTGGTGTTGGCGATCGCCCACTGGTCGAACGAGGTGATCCTGGCCACAAGTGCGTCGACGAAATCGTCCAGTTCGGCATCAGGCAACGCTCGGTTCACGTAACCGAGGCGCTCGGCGTCGGCGCCGCCGATGTCGTCCGCGCTCAGGAGCACTTCGAGTGCGCGTCCGCGTCCGACGAGCCGCGGCAACCGCGCCATCGGCCCGCCGCCAGCGACGAGCCCCACGCCCACTTCCCACTGCGACAAGAGGGCGTGCTCTCGGCTCGCGAAGCTCATGTCGCAGGCGAGCGCGAGCTCACTGCCGTTGCCGGTCGCCCGCCCCCGGATCAGCGCGATCGAGACGAACGGGGCGCGCGTCAAGCGCACCAGGACGTCCGGCCAGGCCTCAAGGCCGGTCGGACCTTGCGGGATGCTGGTCAGATCCTCAGGCTTGGCGCGGAAGTCGGAGTGATTCAGGAAGAAGCCGTCGACTGCACTTTCGAACACCGCCACCTTGACCCGGTGGTCGTTCTCGAGCTCGGTGACAATCCCTCGGACCTGCAGAACGAACTCTGGACCCATGAGGTTCAGCGGCGGGTTGTCGAGTACGACTCGACAGTGTGAAGGCGTAACCCGGGTGAGCCTGACCTGCGCGGCCTTCGTTGCTGAGGACATGACACTCCTGCTCGTTGGCGTAGCGGATGACTGCATGACTCACAGCCTGCGCCACGGCGCGCTTGCTCGCGCCCGGGTACCGCCGTGTAAGGACCCTGGTCTGCGAACGTCAACGGGCAGGCGACATCGGCGAGTAGCGCGACCGGGTGGTCAAACACGGGCACGGACCAGGGAGGCAACGGGCGCGAGACACGGCGTGAAGGGTCAGCCTGAGCCGGGTCAATCAACCATTGGAGCGGATCATGCGCACAGACGTCGCCGCCGGCGGCACGTTCCCAGATTACGAGCTGCCCGACCACGAGAACGTTTCGCGGAAGCTCAGCGAGATCCAGGGCGAGGACCCGCTGATCGTGACACTCGCGCGAGGCAACTACTGCCCCAAGGAGCATCAGCAGCATCTCGAGCTTGCCGCCAACTACCCCAAGATCGCGGTGGCCTATACGAAGATCGCCACGATCTCGACCGACACCCACCACTCGAGTCAGGAGTTCCGCGCCTCGACGGGGGCCGACTGGCCGTTCCTGTCCGATCCGGACAGGGTCGTCCAGAAGGATCTCGATATCCAGGAATACACCGATCCCGAGCACGACCCGATGATCCCGCACACGCTCGTGCTCAAGCCCGGGCTGGTCATCTACAGCATCTACAACGGCTACTGGTTCTGGGGACGCCCATCGTTCGATGATCTCTGGCGCGACCTACGGGCTGTCACCAGCGAGATCCGCCCTGACTGGGATCTGAGCAAGCCCGGCCTGCGCGAAGCATGGGATGCGGGGGACTACTCGTCCTTCCATGGATGGAACAGACACTCGGCTGAGTCGATGCCGTCCTCCTACGCGCCGTAGGCCAGCAACTCGTCTCGGCCTAGCCACAGCCAGAGCACGACGAGGGGAAACCGCATGGAAATCCTGGCCGAGTTCGAGCGAGATGTTCCCGCGGGAGCCTCCGCGCCGGAGTTCGGGCCTCGGGGCGACTGGGCCACGGGTGCGCGTGTCAACACAGCGGCGTTCCGCAACTGGGACTTCCCCCAGCGCCGCCAGATTTTTTCCGCCGTCCGGATCGGGAGGGACCTATGAACACGCTGGCGCAGAGCGATGCGATCATGATCGAGTCGTGGCTCCCCGAGGGCGACGAGCGGCTCGCGAACGATGTGCTGGACGGCCTCACCCGGCCATTCAAGGAGCTGCCGCCGAAGCACTTGTATGACGCCCGCGGCTCGGAGCTGTTCGAGCAGATCTGCGACCTGCCCGAGTACTACCCGACACGTGCGGAAACAGCGATCCTCAACGAGCGAGCGGCCGAGGTCGTGGCATTGACGGGCGCGGGGGAGCTGGTCGAGCTCGGCTCGGGAGCCGCCGACAAGGCGCGCCTGCTGCTCGACGCCATGGCCGACGCCGGCACTCTGCGCCGATATGTGCCGTTCGACGTCTCCGAGAGCGTTGTTCACGCCACCGCCGAGGCGCTGGTGAGCGACTATGAGGGCCTGCGCGTTCATGGTGTCATCGGCGACTTCGAGCATCACCTCCCGTGCGTGCCCAAGCGTGACGGCGTGCCTCGGCTGGTCGCCCTGCTCGGCGGCACGATCGGCAATTTGGCCCCGACACCGCGGCGGAGACTGCTCCGCGGCATCGCCTCCTTGCTCGGTGACGGAGACCACTTGCTGCTCGGGACCGACCTCGTCAAGGACGCGGCCGTGATCGAGGCCGCCTACGACGACTCACTCGGTGTCACAGCGGAGTTCAATCGGAACGTGCTGCACGTGATCAACCGCGAGCTCGACGGCCAGTTCGACGTCGACGCATTCGAGCATGTCGCGTTCTTCGATCACGATCAGGAGTGGATCGAAATGAGGCTCCGGGCACGGCGGGCGATGACGGTGAGAGTGGATGCGATCGCGCTCGAGGTCGCGTTCGCCGAGGGCGAGGAACTGCGAACCGAGATCAGCGCCAAGTTCACGATCGAGCGGGTGCGGGCCGACCTAGCCGCCGCCGGGCTGATCCTGAATCGCTGGTTGAGCGACGAGGATGGCCGCTTCGCTCTGTCGCTGGCCAGCCGGGCACGGTGAGCGAGAGTGGCGCCCAGCCAGTGTGGACAAGTGATAACCCGCGCGCGATCTAAGTCGTTCGGCTGCACATTTGGGCGCGGTCAACCGGCGTTGCGGCGCCAGAAAGGGGGCGACCCCGATGAGTAGCGACACGCCGGTCTGCGAGTTGCTGGGGATCGAGCTCCCGATCGTCGAGGCACCGCTGTCTGCAGATCCTCGCTTGCCCGCCGCTGTCTCAAATGCAGGCGGCCTCGGCACTTTGGGGCTGGGGTGGGCCGATGATGCCGGAGCCGTGGTTCGGGAAACGGCAGCCCTTACCGACCGGCCGTTTGCCGGCAACTTCGTTCTCGCGTTCGATCAGCACCATCGAATCGATCAGGCCCTCAGCGCTGGATTGCGGGTCGTGTCGCTCTTCTGGGGCGACTCGCAGGACTATGTCGATTTGGTGCATGACGGCGGAGGGCTTGTCATGCACACGGTCGGCAGCGTCGAGGAAGCGCGGCGCGCGGTCGGATGTGGCGTGGACATCGTCGTGGCGCAGGGTTGGGAGGCCGGGGGGCACGTCTGGAGTGGCGTGGCAACGCTCCCGCTGGTGCCGGCGGTCGTCGACGCCGTGTCACCGGTGCCGGTCATTGCGGCTGGCGGGATCGGCGACGCCCGAGGAGTCGCCGCGGTGCTTGCCCTCGGCGCGCAAGCCGCCTTGCTCGGCACGCGCTTCCTGCTGGCCGATGAAATGCCGATTCACGCGGAGTATCGGCGCCGCCTCATAGCCGCGACTGAGATCGACGCAGAGTGGTACTCGAACCTCTACGAGGTAGGGTGGCCAGACACTTCGCACCGCGCCATCCACAACTCGACGGCCGAGATGTGGGAGGCCGCGGGCCGCCCGGCACCGGGCAGTCGACCCCGAGAGGGCGAGGTGATAGCGCACTTCGCTTCCGGCGAACCGATCGTTCGATATGAGCCGGCGCCACCGATGGTTGGAACGACCGGTGAGATCGAACCGTTATCGCTGTGGGCCGGACAAAGCGTTGCGCTCGCCAAACAGCCACAGCCGGCTGCGGAGATCGTGGCCGAACTCGTCTCGCGCCTCTAGCCCGCACGCAGTGTGTCGCGGCAAGACCAGGGAGAGACCGGCGACGCGACGGGCGCGATTGGGGCCCCAGCCGCAAGCGCAAGGTGTTTCACGGCTCATATTCGGATGCGAAAAGCAGGGCTACGGCGAGGCTCCGGTACGGTCGCCAGCGCTCTGCCAGCTGTTCCATCTCCGCTGCCGTCGGGACGTGATCGAAGCTGTATGCCCGCTGGATCGCGCGGCGCAGCGCGAGGTCGCCGGGGAGGAAGACGTCGGGCCGATCGAGCGCGACGAGCAGGAAGCCGCGCGCCGTCCACGGCCCGATTCCGGGCACCGCCGTGAGCGCCGCCTCGACCTGCGCGTCATCCATCCCGGCCAGCGCCTCGTCGCCCAGGCGCCCGTCGAGGAACCGCTCGGCGATCGCCCGCAGCGTCGCGGCCTTACGCCCCGACAGGCCGGTGGCGCGTAGCGCTTGCGGATCCGCTGCGACCAGCTCGGCCGGTGAAGGAACCCGGCCGCCGAAGCGCTGCTCGAGCCGGGACAGGAGCGTGCGGGCCGCGCTGACCGAGATCTGCTGTCCGATGACCTGAAAGACGAGCATCCCGAACCCATCGAGCGGGGGCAGCCCGCCCTTCCACGCCCACGGGCGGAAACCCGGACGGGCGTCTATCAGCCGCGCCAAGACGGGATCGGCCGCGTGCAGAAAGCTCGTCGCCTCGGGGTCGGCGGCCGCCGCCCGCCCGGTTCGCCGCGCGCCTGTCGACATCGCGGCCTCAGCGGAACGTGCCCCGGGCCGTCCGCCAGCTCGGCAGCGCGCATGGCCGAGCCGTTCCACTCTCGTGTCATTCACTGCGGGCAGCCGGCATCGGTCCAGGACCGAAACAACGCCACCTGCTCCTCGCGCCAGCGACCATCGCACGGCATCGTTCCTGCGGCCACGGCGGCCAGGATCCGATCGGCGTTCGCGCGCACATCGGCGTAGGCGGACAGGTCGAAAACGCCCGCCATCGCGGTGATGTCCTGCTCGCGGAACAACGGCCGAATGTCATGCTCGAATGCGGGTGTTGCTCCGTCCACGTCAGCCTCCATCCGGTCGTTGATCGAATCCACCGCAGCGTGACCGATGGTGTGGTCGATCGCGCCCGTCGGCGCCCGGGGCGGTGCCCGGGCGCTACGACGCTGCGGCTCGCGTCGCGCGGATCCGCCGGTCACTCCCAGCGACGTCCCCATCGATCCGCGCAGCGACGCGGCGCGGCCGCGATGACTCGCGCCGACCCATCGCTCCGATCATCTGCTCGAGACATTCAAGAGCGTGATGCGCTGGATGACCTTGACGTCGGGCGGGTGATCGAGCCGCGACCAAGTTGGCCGGGGCTCGGCTGCGCTGATCAGCGCCCGGGGCTGGGGGGTCCGCCGCGCGCCGGCGCTCTTGGCGCACGACCTCGCGCGCACGGCCGAGCGTGGCGACGAAGACGATCGCCCACGCCATCAGTGCGACCAGCCGACACGCGGGCGAAGCTCGTGATCGCGCCGTCGTGGGCGACGGCTCCGACGGCGAAGCTGCTGGCGGCGTACATCCCGAGCGGGAACACGGTCGACCAGCGGCGCGCGTCATACCGCAGCCGCGGCCACCGTGCTTCAGCGCCCAACAGCACGAGCAGCCACAGCATCGCCAGGACCCAGAGCCCGGCCGCGATGTCCTTGAGCGCGACCCCTTCGAGGATGCCGAGCGCGTCCCCGACCGCCGCGATCTTGGCGGCCGCGAGGGCTGAGATCCCGAGTGCGCCACCGGTGATCCGGTGGTCGCCACGACCGACGGCGAGCTGATCGAGGCCAAGCACCGGCCCAAGCAGCGCCGCCCAGAGCACGAAGGCGATGATCAGCGTGGCGATTCCCGCCCACGTCCACCCGAGCAGGGTCAGCCGAATCCCGAGCACTGCCGTGGCCACAGAGCCGGTGAGCGCCGCCGGAGTGCGGACATCGGCCCAAAGCCAGCCGGGTCGCGAGCGGCGCGCAGCGGGGCCAGTACGGCCAGCGCCGCCCAGATCACGATGGCGATCGCGAGCATGATGCGCGAGAGCGTTTGCTGGCCGTCGAGCGACAGCGCGATCGAAACGACCCCGGTGGCCATCACCGCGCCCCCGGCCGACGGTGCGCTCGAGTCGAGGCTGCGGCCCAGCAGGCCGCGCTGAGGCGCGGCGAGCCGGCGATTGCCCGGCGGGCGACCGGTGCCGGTGCCGGGTGGGCGATGCGGTCCTCGATCCCGGTCGCGAGGCACGGCCCTTGCGGGCTCGCTTATTGTTGCGGTCCTCGTGGGTGTGGGGGGCGTCCGCGAGTTGTTCGGCGATGCCGTCCGGCTCGGTCATAGATCGAGCACCAGGTCGTCGTGGGGCTGTGAGCAGCAAAGGAGCGCGCTGCCCTCGGGCGGGGGTTCGACCGGGTCGGGGCTGTAGTCGACGTGTCCCGCGATCACGGTTGTCTCGCAGGTCTGGCAGACGCCGGTGCGGCACGACCAGCGGACGGGCACATCACACGCCGCGGCGAATTCGAGCAGGCTGCCGTAGTCGCTGCTCCACGGGATCGTCAGGTCGCTGCGGGCGAATGCGATGCTCGGGCCGTGTCCGGGCTGGCCGGCCGGTGGGTGGGGGGCTCGCGCCGGCGTCGCGGCGATTCCCGGCGTCACGCTTGGTGCCGGTCCGAATGGCTCGGTGTGGATGTGCGTGGCATCGACCCCCAGGGCGGCCAGGGCGGCGCTGATGTCGTCCATGAACGCGGCGGGCCCGCACAGGTAGGCCTCGGCGTCATGATCTCGTCTCCGGCCTGCACCTCGCCCTCCTCGAGCACCCGGAAGTAGAAGCCGGGGCGGTGGTGGGAGACGAGCAGGGCGGGGATCCGCGGCTCGTTCATCCGGATCCCGACGCGGTAGCAGGTGACGCGGGGCTGGGTGACCTCGAACACCGCGCCGCCGATTCGGTAGCGATCGCCGATGCAGACCTCGGCGTCCGTGAGTCCCTCGACCGTGAAGTTCTCGCCGAACTGCCCGTAGACGAAGTCGCTGCGCCCGAGCTCGCGCTCCCAATACCGATAGGAGTCCATCTGGTAGACGAACACCGCGCGCTGCTCGCCCCCGTGCCCAGAAAGATCGCCCTGACCGTCGCCGTCGACGTTGAGCCTGCGGACCCTCCGGGGGCCCGTGACGGGATCCTTGAACACGCCCGTGAAAACGGTCCGCCCCTGCCAGGACACGTCCTTCGGCAGGCCGACGTTGACCGACACCAACTTCCCGGCGGGCTGGGGCCCCGGCCGGCTGGGCTGAGCTCGCTCGGGTTGGCGCTCGCGTGCGGCAGGGGCCGGGGATTCGGTCGTCATCGCTGCCTCAGAGCAAATCGCGAGGCCGCGGTTCGCGGCGGGGTCGCCCGGTCGGCTGCGGGCAACGCCCGACCGCTGCCGCGCGGAGGCCGAGCGAGACCTGGACCAGGCAGGCGCTGATCGCTCTGGCAGACGTGACGCAGAGGCCCGGGTGGCCCGACGGGTAGATGAGAACCGCTACGGAGCACGAGCAACGAGACCTATGAGACTCGAGAGCGGTCGGTCCACTCGTGCCCCGACCCATCCGCGGGCCGACCGGGCGCGACGCCAGCAACCCTTGCCGCCGCGGCGCGTCTGCGAGCGAACCGCCCTACCGCGATCGCGAACAGCCGCCGCAGCGTGGCTTGAATGGGTGGTTGCTGGTCGGCGGGCATCTATCAGTCTCCGGAGCCTAGGCACGGCCTCTTATCGGTCAAAGCGCGGTTTCATGGGCCAGGCGCCGAGGCCGTCGGTCCCGGAAGCCTGTTGGCGCAGGACGGCCAGCAGCCGCGCGCCGTGTTCGGCGATCCGCCTGTCGCGCTCGCGGCGGGCGCGTTCGAGCCGGCGCTGGTCTACCGCCGCCCGGCAGACGCGTGCACCTGACTCTGGTTTGCTCGGGATCGTGCTCACGGGCCCTCGGCAGCGATCGCGCGAGCTCGCCCCGCGTGGTTGAAGGCTGCGCGTCCATGGCCGGGGCACCGCCTTACTGTCACGCCGCCGAGCCCCGCTCGCGTCCGTCATCACCCTGGTCCTGGACCCCGGCGCCCCGGGGGGCCGCCGGCGGACCGAGGGTTGGGCGTGCCACCGTGGGCCAGCTGGGGAGACCGATCGGCGAGCCTCGCCCCGTCGTGCGTTCCCGGGAACGCCGCGATCCGACCGGTCATGCAGGTGGCCGTAGGCCTTGGTGGACGACCGGAGGGCCCCGGCCGTGTCGACAAGCGGGTTACGTGGCAGTCACCGGACCGAGGCCGATCACCTCGACCTGGTCTCCCGGTCGGCAGAGGTCGATCGCGTCGGCCTCGCGTCGCAGCAGGGTGCGGAGCTGCACGAACGCGACCAGGCCGAGGATGGCGGGGATCCAGAGCTCGAGTAGCCGGTAGAGGAGCACGGCGGCGGTCGAGGCGACGACGGGCAGGCCGTAGAGGACGAGCATTCCAATCAGTCCGAGCTCGACGCCGCCGATCCCGGCGGGGAGCGGGATCAGGTTGCCGAGCTGCCCGATGATGTACGCGATCCAGACGATCGTGACCTCCGGGGCGGAGCCGACGGCCCGGAAGCTCGCCCAGAGCGCGAGGATGTCGAACACCATGTAGCGACCGCCGTTCCGCACCGACGGGGGAGAGGACACGTTTTTCGATTGTGCCCAAGCCCCGGGGAGTAGCCGATGCCGACAAGGGCGTTCACGGCTCGGTCCTACGAGCAGTGGATCAGTCTGCCGCAGCGCGAGGTGCGACCAGCTGTCGGCCCGCCGACCGGCGAGCGAGCCAGGGCGCCGGGCCAGGGTATCCACGGGCGCGACCGGCCGAGCGAATCTGGGATCTTGACGGCACAACCAAGTTGATCAAGAGAAGGCCGGAGGCTCAGCGGTGCATCGATCGTCGAGTCACGTGAGCAAACCGCACGACTTGGATCTGCGAGCAGCGGGTTGCTCTGGCGTTGTCCCCCCAAACCACGGAGGTCACCATGACCGACACCGATCTGAGCAATCAAATCTCGGCCGAGTCCCGCGCGGCTGCGAAGGAGATCGTCTTAGCCCACTTCATCGTCTCGAGCGATGTCGAGCGTTCCCGCCGGTTCTACACCGAAGTACTCGGCGGCAGGCTGGCCTTCTCCGGCCCGGGAGGGCTGACCTATGTCGCCCTATCCAACAGCTGGATCATCATCAATGTCGGCGGCGGACCGACTGACGACAAGCCTGCGGTCACCTTGGAGACGCCACGCGATCCCGACCGGGTCAGCAGCTTCCTCAATATCCGGGTCAAGGACATCGAGGCCGTGTACGCGGAATGGAGCGGCCGGGGTGCGAATTTTCTGACGCCCCCGAAACATCACCAGTACGAGATCCGCTGCTACATCCGCGATCCCGACGGTCATCTGATCGAAGTGGGGCAAACCACCGACCCAGCGGGGGACTGGGAGCCGAGTCACTGGCCGTCGAGCACGTCCAGGGGGTCGGCCGAGCTGCCGCCGGGCCCACAGGGAACTGTGCTGACCCGCTTCATCGTCTCCGACGATGTCGATCGCTCCCGTCGCTTCTATACCGAAGTACTTGGCGGCACGGCCGTGTTCTCCGGAGAGCCGACCAACGTTGCTCTATCGAACGGTTTCATCGTCATCAACTCGGGCGGTGGACCGACCGACGACAAGCCGTCGGTGACCCTGGAGACGCCACGCGATCCCGACCGGGTCAGCAGCTTCCTGAATATCCGGGTCAAGGACATCGAGGCCGTGTACGCGGAATGGAGCGGCCGGGGTGCGAATTTTCTGACGCCCCCGAAACATCACCAGTACGAGATCCGCTGCTACATCCGCGATCCCGACGGACACATCATCGAAGTCGGGCAGACCACGGACCTAGAAGGGGACTGGGCGCCCGATCGCTGGCCATCGAGTACGCCTGCGGTGGAGTCCGAGTGAAGGCCGAGATCACCAGCGAAGCCCTCACATCGACGCTGGCCAGTCCCGCGGATGCTGGATCTGTACCACTCGTCTGCGACACGCGACCTGGCTGCCTCGCGGCAATCAGCGAGGAGGGGCCTTTCAGCCGCGATCGAGCGCGCGCTCGGAATCGGTCGACGGGCGGGCGTCCCTGAGCTGCCACAGCTCGCGGGATTCGGAGAGCGTCAGCATCCGCCAACGCTCGCGTTCGGGCTGCCACACATAGACGTTGAGGTCGACGATGCTGCGGAACCCGGCCAGGGTGTCGACTGTTTCGCGCGCGCTCGCGTCATCGGCGAGCACTTCCCGGGTCATCACATCGACGACCCGGAACCGGCGCGGTTCTCGGGGCTTCGGCGCCTCCGGTAGCCGTGGGCGCGGCTTGCGCGGCACGAACACCGGCTCCGCCTCGGCGGACGGCCGCTTCAGCACCCGCTCGAGCGGAACCATGTTCGCTCCGGTCCCCTTCGTTTCGGTGTCGAGAACCCAGACTCTGCCCATATCTCAAGGGTAGGACGCTGCTCGCGCGGCCCATGTGAGCTGGCCCGGCGACGTGGCGCTGCTGACCCGTCCGGCCGAGCGCCCGCAGACGTATTTAGATACGTGCTGGATGCCTATCGGGAAAGCAGCGTTCCCCGTCGGGCCCACGGGCCTGCGGGGGCGAAGTGCTTAGTGCGCGACGCTGGATCGGATGGTTGCCTCGGTTCGCGACGGGGAAAGCCGTGCGCTCGTCCTTCGTGGGGAGGCCGGTGTCGGAAAGACGGCATTGCTCGACTACCTGGTCGCGTCGGCATCCGATCTGCAGGTCGTGTGGGCGGCGGGCGTGGAGTCGGAGATGGAGCTGCCGGCGGCATCGGTACATCAGCTGTGCGCGCGGCCGGTAGTCGCCTCGGTCGGGGTGAGCACCGTGGTCCCCGGGGTCCAGAGGGCGCCCTCACCGGTCGCAGCTCGTGCGTGCGGAACGTGGTAACCCCGTCGGGGTCCGAACCTTGGTTCGGTAAGCCGACCGCAAGGAGAGCCCAACTCCCCCGCGGGAACAGGATGACCGAGAAGCGAACGCCGGTGGCCGAAAGGCAACGGGAAACCATCGCGGTGATCAGTCCTCCAGCTGATTTGCGGTGGATAGCCGGCCGGATACCGGGCCAGCGTGCCCGGACGCGAAAGCGGGCTGACGCGGTCAGGTGAGCCAGACAGCGAAGATGACGACGACGCACTGATGACGGCGAAGGGGTCGACGCCGGCCTGATCGACCAGCGTCTGGGGGCGCTCGGGATCGAGCCGCCCCGAGCGGGACAGCGAGGGTTGTTCGGGCGTGGGCTTCGCGACGTGTGGCTCGCGCAGGGCGGCGGCCGGATCGAAGGGGTGCGCGCGGGACGCGCGGTCGAGTCGTGGTTCTTTCCCGCCCCCGGCGATGACCCCTATGCGTATGTTCACGTCCGCGATGAGCCCGTCGGGAAGTCTGACCTCCGAGCGTTGGGGGTGGCTGTGTCGGGGACGAGGGTGACGGTGCCGCTTGCGGATCCCAGGTTGCCGGCGCCGGGCCGGATGCGCACGCTCGTCTCCCAGCTCGTGCAGTTGCGACCGATCCTTGAGGATCCGGCGCGCGAGCTGTATCTCGAGCTGCCCGGCGCGCAGCTCGAGCTCGTCACCTACCCGGCGCCGGACCCCGATCGCGAGCGACCGGTGCTGTTCGATCAGGAGGTCGCGGTCGCGCCGGAGGTGACCGCCAGGATCGTGGTGCGGAGAGCCGCCGAGCCGCTGTCGGCAGGGTTCTCGCGTGCGACCCGCCGCGGTGGTCTCACGATCCGCTCCGGACGCGCGGCGCACGAAACCACGCTCGCGGGGTTCGAGGGGCGTCCCGGAGCGAGACACCTGTACGGCGAGGTAACGTGCGAGGCGCTCGGGCGACTTCAGCGCAACGCGCTCAATGCCCCGCGCCCTGAGCTTGTTGTCAAAGTCGACCGCTCGGGGCTGAATGAGCACCACCCAATCGTCAGGCGTCTGTATGCCGCGATCGACCGGGTCCTGAAGCCGCTCGTCGGCGAAGAGGAGCGCCGCGCCGGCGCTCACTTGATCGGTGCCGCCCGGGCGGTTACCGCGCGAGACCAGGTCGGGCTGCGCGCACTGAACGACGCGCTCAAGACGGCATTCGACCAGCCCGGCAAGGCCGGCTTCGAGCAAGGATCGATGCCGGCGGACCAACCTCCCGTAGAGGAGACCGAGCGGCCCGGTGGCGAGCCCCCGCCAGCCGGGGGAGGCACGCTCGCCGGGGAGCAAGCTGCGATCGGGCCCGCACTTCAGTTCAAGCAGTCCCCGATCCGGCTTCACCCCGGAGAGAAGCGCACAGTCACGCTACTCGCCGATCCGAGCCGCATCGACCCCGGCACACCAGTCGAGATCGAAGCGGACCCAGGGATCACCGTCACGCTGCGGACCACCACGACGCCAGAGCCCGGTGCCCGCGGATTCTGCGCCGTGTCCGCGAGCGTACGAGCCAAGGTAATCGTGGAGCCGGGCTCCCGGTTGAGTGTCCTCGCGGCCGCAGGCGAACACGCTTGCGAACTGATATGGAGAGGGGATTGTCAAGTGGGGATCGTTGATTTCTCGCATTTGCGTTGGTAGTTGGGGTTTTGTGGTCGGCTGGGTGGGTGGCGGTCCGGCGTGCTGTGCGCGACGCGGGTCAGACTGATATACGCGGTTCAACTGCCGCAGGACCATGGTTCGTCGTGGGGAGCCGCTGTCTAGGAGCGAGCGTGGCCGGCCTGATGGCGGGTTGCTCATAGTTCGATCGCGGGTTCCCCGCGCGTGCCGGCCCGCCACCGACCCAGCCGACGGGATGGGCGATGTGTTGGGGTGGTTCACTCGGTTTGGGTGATCGCCCAGCAGAATCCGGCGAGCTCGCGGGCGGCGGCGACCGCGATCAGGGTGCGGCGCTTGTTGCGGGCCTCGAGTCGTGTCCAGGTGCGGTACAGGCGTTGCTGGGCTGACCAGGCGATCGCGATTGCCTTGACGGGCTGGCCGTCCTGGCGGTCTGTGAGCGTCTTGCCGAGCCGGGGGCGGGGGCGATAGTGCCAGGCGGCCTCGACCAGTAGTCGCCGGGGGTGGCCGGACCCGGTCTTCGTGATCTGACCCAGTCGGCGTTGCTGGCCGGTGGTGGACTCCGAGGGGACCAGCCCGACGTAGCTCATCAGCTGCCCCGCCTTCGCGAACCGCTCGAAGTCGCCGATCTCGGCGCACAGCCCGACCGCGGTCAACGTGTCAACCCCGCGCAGGCACCGCAACCGGCCGACCTGCACCCGCCACGGGCAGCTCGGCAGCAGACCGATGATCTCCCGCTCGAGCTGGTCGCGGCGATGCGTCAACGCGTCGATCGCGCCACGGAGGTCCAACAACGTCGTCTGCGCTGCCGGCCACTCCAGCACGATCGCGCCTAACCACTCGCGGTGACGGTCCGTCCAAGCGTTCCCGTCCTCGAACCGAATCCCATGTCGCAACAGCAGCTTCGACAGCCGGTGGCGGGAGCGCATCAGATCCATCCGCGCCGACTCGCGGGCGCGGACCAGGTCTCGCAGTGCCTCCTCCTCGGCCCCCGGCACCCGGACCGTATGCAGTTTCCCGGCCAGCAACAACCGCACCAGATGCTCGGCGTCACGACGGTCGGTTTTGACCCGATCCCCCGACGCGCGCGGGATCTTCGATGGTGCCGCGACCACGCACTCCACGCCACGCTTGACCAGCTCCCGCGCCAGCCCGTAGCCGGTCGGGCCAGCCTCATACGCGGCCCGTACCGGTCGTGGCAAGGCCGCGCAGAACTCCGCCACCCTCGCGTTCTCGCCGCTCATCGCGAACACCTGCAACTGACCCGTCTCAGCATCAAGCACTGCCGCGACGACCTTCGTCGCGTGCACGTCCAGACCGACGAGACTTCTAGCCTTCGCCATGGCCGGCTCCTCCAATATGCGGTTGTGGGCCGCCGCGCGGTAGCCGCCGCGCGGCAAGAACATCACCCCCACGATCGCGGGGGGACCGGCCTCTTCTACACCTCAGACCGGACGGACGGTCAATCCATATTGTCTAGAGGTGATCATCGTGCGTCACCGCGCCTCAGGCTGGGTGCGCGAGATCGCCCGCAAGGATGAGGACCAAGTGATCGAGGCCGAGTTCGACCCCGAGACCGGGGTCGTGACGGTGTACGAGGGCCGACGTGAGTTCCGCGAACTCGAGCGTGGCGCCCGACGCGCCGGCTACACCAAGAAGCGAGTGGCCGAGTACGTCCCTTACCGGATGCTCGAGGTCGAGGCCGCCGCCAACGCGGTCTATGCATGGGCGGCCGAACAGATCCTCGCCCGCCGAATGCCCGAAGAGCGCCCCTCGGACCCCGCAGAGTACGCAGCCGCCACCCGCCACGAAGCCCAAGCGCTACGCCATCGGGCCCACCACAAGCTGATGCAAGCGTTTCTCGAACCAGAGATCTTCGACGGCGCCGTCACCCTCGAACGCCAGCCGGCACGACGCGACAAGCAGCTGCGGCTGGTCGAAGGTGAGCGCAACTGAACCAACGACACGGGTCCGACCGCGAAGCGGGAGCCGAGCGCTGGCGGGGCCCGGCCAATCAGCCACGATTACGCTCGCGCGCTCGCCACCAATCCGATTCGCATTGACTGCGACAACGCATGCGCGCGTCATTGGCTCGGCAACAACGGATACTCCTCCGTAATTCGCATTACTCGAATAGACTTCTCAGTAATGCGAACGTCGGCTCCTCGACTCTTACCTATCTTTCGCTCTGAGATGCAGCTGCGGCTTCTGGCTCTGCTGCTCTTGCAGCCCGAGCGATCCTGGACGCTGTCCGCGCTCGCGGACAGCCTTGGCTCGCCGCAGTCTTCAGTTCACCGCGAGCTTCGACGCGCCGAAGACAGCGGCCTGGTTCGGCGTGATGCAGCATCGCGTCCACACAGATTTCGCGCTGCCACGGAGGATTCCCTGTTCGAGCCCGTCGCGGCATTGTTGCGTCAGTCCGTCGGAGTCGAAGAGGAACTGCGGGCGGCACTAAGCAGACCGGACGTGACCGCAGCGGTGATCCACGGGTCGTGGGCTAGGGGCGCGCGACGGCCGGACAGCGATATCGACGTACTGGTTGTCGGTGCAGCTCCTCTTCGCGAACTCCGCCGTGTCGTTCGCCCGATCGGGAAGGAGGCTGGCCGCACGATCGACATCACCGTCGTTGGCACCGATGAGCTTCGGCGCCGAGTCAAGGCCGGTTCAGCCTTCGCGCGCGACATCCTCGACGCCCCGACCCTGCCGCTCGTCGGCGACCTCACCAACGTCGTTCAGTCATGACAGAGGCGCGGGTAGACCAAGTTCATGCCGACAGCATCGCTGCCGGAGAGTTCCTTTCTCAGGCTGAGTTGTTCATGAACGACTCGGCCATAGCCGGTCTCAGCGCGGAATCCCAGATCGTGCTTCTACACAACGCGACTGTCGCCGCCTGCGACGCGATTCTGCAGGCCGCAGGTTTCCGTGTGACAGCCGGTGATCGTTCGCACATCCTCCGCCTCGAGACGGCGCTCGATCAACTCGAGCAGGACACCGAGGAGCTGCTTGAGGCGTTAGACGCGTCACGCGAGCGCCGCAACGAAGCCTCGTACGCGGCCTGGTTCGTGGCCGAGGCAAGCGCGTCCGACGCGCGCGAGGCGACCGCGGAACTCATCGAACTCGCTCGAAGCTTCATCGGTAGCTGACGGACGCGGAGCGGTCGAGCGGTTACGACCGCCAAATCTGAAGCTCCGAAGAACCCGGTGGCGGGCGATCGCTTCCCCCCGATGGGACGCCCGGCCGCCAGCCATCCCTTTGGGCGACTCGGCGCTCATGCGGATCTGCACCCCGCTCGCAGGCGTCTGGGATAGGGACCGGGCGCGTGTCGAATGAATCCGTCGGCTGACTAGCTCGCGGGCCCGGATGATGTGCTGTCACTAACGCCCTCGCCGGCGAGAATCGCCGGAGGGGCGAAGGCGGCTTCGATCCATTCCACCTCATGAGTGCTCGGCGAGTAGTCGGCGTACACCAACGTCGTCGCGAAGTCGCGATGGCCCATCCACTCCTGCAACGTCCGCATCGGCACGCCCGCGCCCGCCATGCGCGTCCCAAAGGTGTGTCGGAGATCGTGGAACCGAACGTCTCGGACGCCGGCGCGCTCGAGCGCTTGCTTGAACCGCTTCAGCACCTTCGATCCATCGAGCGGGGTGCCAGGCTTTCGGCTCGCAGGATGTGCGAACACGAGGTCGTCGTCACGCTTGTGCTCGGTCGATTCCCAGAGACGCTGGAGCTCCGTCGCGAGCCGATCGGTCAGCGGGACGCTTCTGCTGGAGCGACGCGACTTCGGCGCGCCGAACTCTCCACGCACGTACGTCCGCCGAACGCGGATCCGCTTGGCCTCCCAGTCGACGTCACTCCAGCGAAGGCCCAGCAGCTCCCCTCGACGCATCCCCGTCATCGCCGCGGCGAGATACAACGCCCTCTCGATTGACCCTAACTCGTCATCGGGAACGGCCCGCAGAACCGCCTCGATCTCCTCCATTGTCAGGTAGTGAATATCGGGGTCCGCCGACCCACCGCGCGGCCGGAGCACGCCGCGAACGGGATTGCGGATCGCCCACTCACGTAACACGGCCAACTCAAACATCGAGCTGAGCAAGTTGAGCGTGTTGACCCGCGAGTTGGCGGCCATCCCGCGATCCGCCAGGGCTTTGGCGAAGGCTTCGACGTCGCGGCGTTCGATCCGGTCGACAGCACGCTTGCCGAAGAACGGCACGATGTGGGTGGCGATCATCGACTCGTACCCCTCGACCGTCGATCGTTTGCGCCCAGCAGCCTTCCTAGCGTCGACGAGGACACGCCCGACGTCCTCAAGAGTCAGCCGCTCACCGCGGCTGACCATTGCGACCTCGCCCATGATCCGGCGGAGCTCGGCCTCGGCTTGGGTTTGCGTCAGACCGTCGCGGGTCCCGGGCACTCGCTTCGGCCCGAGTTTGCGCTTGACCTGTGTCGAGCCTACGCGCCATTTCCCGTACCAGGTCTCGCGGCCGGCTGAGTCCTTCCGAACCATCAGCGCTCCGGTTCCGCGCGACCGCTTCGGCTTCGAAAACCGATGGCTCGCCATCAGGAGCCGGTATGCGCAGGACGAGGAGGTCTTTCCATGTCAGGAACCGCTGGTTAGGTGGTACCCACCAAGGTACCAAACTGAGCGGATGTCAGTGGTACCAGGACGATCTTAGCCCCCGTAATAACAGGCGATCCACCTCACAGAATTCGGTTTGGCATATCTACGGAACCGAAGGTCGGGAGTTCGAATCTCTCCGGGCGCGTAGAAAAGCCCCGCACAGCGGGGCCTTTTTGTTGGTCGCGTTCGTGCCCACTTTGCAACATGCCCCGGATATGTCCCGAACGCGGCGTAACTTCGCGGCGATGAAGGTCCCGCTGGGCACTCCAAGCGGCCACGTATTTCGCATCGACCGGCGTGGACCGGTCGAGGCCGACTCCTTAGCTGACTGCGCGAGGACTGGCGACACTGGGACCAACGTGATCTGGTTGATCGAGGCCACTGGGCGTGCGAGGTGCCGGCGTGGCTGGACGCGACGGTCGCCGGCTCTGGAGCGTGGATTGAGGGTCATGCGGTGGTCTCAGGTGCGCTGACGCTTTCGTTGTTTGGGAATCCGTTCGCCGGCGGCGCACGATGCTTCTTCTGGCTCGTGTATCTGGGTTGTCACCGCCGCGCTCGTCTGTCGATCAAAACGTAGTTCTGGCCTCGCCACCGTCGATTAAAGATGTTCTGGCCCGTGATGTAGTTAGCCTGTTGACTGCACAGGAAGGCGGCCAGGGCTCCGAGATCCTCTGGCTTGCCGAATCGGTGTGCCGGATTGTTGGCCAGCCGCACTGCATATTCTTCCTCTTCCGATCGACCTGCCTGTTGCGCGGAGAACCGCATGGTCACGTTCATGCGATCCGTCGCGTGCGGGCCCGGAAGGATGTTGTTCATCGTGACGTTATGAGCGACGTAATCACCGGCGATAGTGGATACGAAGGCGGTGAGACCTCCACGTGCCCCGTTACTGAGTTGGTGGATTCGGTTCGGTACGCGCATCCCGATCGTGGTGATATTGACTATGCGACCGAACTGGCGCTCGACCATGCCGTCGAGGGTTGCCTTCATGAGCTCGATCGGCGTGAGCATCATCGCCTCGACTACGTGCCGCCAATCGTCCAGCGTGAACTGATGGAAATCCCCCGGCGGGTGCCCTCCAATGCTGTTCACCAGGATGTCGACGATTGGAGTCGCCGCCAGGGCCCGGCTGCGGCCCTCTGAGGTTGTGATATCGGCAGCAACGGCGGTGACGTTTGCGCCGGTCTCCTCTGCGATCGCCGCCGCTGCTTCCTCCAGTACATCCTCCCGGCGCGCGACGATGGTCAAATTCACGCCCTCGTGGGCGAGTGCCGTTGCGACGGCCCGTCCGAGCCCTTCGCTAGCAGCAACTACGAGCGCGCTTCGCCCGGCGAGTCCTAGGTCCATTGGTCCGTCTCCTCTTGATTAGATGCTGTATGTAGTCCGCGCAAAACGACATACGCCATGGCGCCCGGCGACAGAGGCGAGCCCGGACCTCTCAGCGATCCGAACCGATCGCGTCACGAACTCGTCCCGACATACTGCGCCGTCATGGCCGGGCCGAATGAGGACAGCCATCGGATCGAATATCAGCGACGGTCCTTCCGGTTGATGCGGACCGCAGTCCGATTGCCGTCGGAAGACTACCATAGCCGGACCGCGGTCCGGATACCGTTGACATCTCCCATGTTCGGCTGCCCGATCGCGTTGACCACCTCGGTCCGGTTGACGGCTTCGCGACCATGACAAAAACGCATCTCCCGATGATCGGTGCGCACACCGAGCGAGCCGATGCGGCCCGCAACCGCCGGCGGATCCTCGTAGCTGCCGAGCGGCTATTCACCCGAAACGGGGTCGCACGCACCTCCATGGATGCCATCGCCACCGAAGCGGGAGTCGGCAAAGGCACGCTGTTTCGCCGGTTCGGCGACCGAGCGTCGCTGGCGCTCGCACTCATGGAGGAATCTGACAGCGCCTTCCAAGAGGCTTTCATCCGCGGCCCGGCCCCACTCGGCCCCGGAGCACCACCCTGCGACCGGCTAATCGCGTTCGGCCACGGCCTACTCGAGCTAACCGCAAAATACGGAGACCTGATGCTCGCCGCGCAAACCGCCAGAACACCAGGACTGCGCTTCGAAAGCGACCCTTCCGGCGCCTACCGCGCCCACGTCAGCATGCTCGTCAAAGACGCCGCGCCGGACCTCGATGCACGCTATACCGCCGAGACCCTCCTGGCATCCCTCAGCGCCGAGGTTGTCCTCTACCAACTACGCCAACGCGCGATGACACTGGACAGCGTCCGCGTCGGATGGGAGGCGATCGTCCGCCGACTGCTATCAGGACCACCCGCGGCCACCCAGGTTCACACGCCAGTCATCGCCGGTGTTTCCCGATCGCGCCGAAGTCAATCGCGAGCCGGGGGGCCTTGAGTTGGTCCAGGCCGAGGCGGTCGCTCACAGGCGGTGTGGCGGTGCTGCGGCGGGCGTCGGTGCCGCCTCACCGGGCCAGACTCTCGCGGGCAGGTGGTGATCGTGATCGCGCGAGGGATGTTCGCCTTGCGCGGCGAATGGCCAGTCGTTTCGGCGTAGCGGAACGGGGCTGGCGCTCAGATCGAACGGATGGCACCGCCGTCAACCGGGATCATCGCGCCGGTGATGTAGGAGGCAGCTGGCGACAGCAGGAACGCCGCGGCGCGCCCGAACTCTTCGGGCTCTCCGTACCTGCGCAACGGGATTCGCTCAGATTGGCGTGCGCGGACCTCGTCTGGATCGCCACTGAGTGCGTCGAACTCACGCACTCGGTCGGTGGCGATCCTGACCGGTAGCAGAGCGTTTATCCGCACCCGGGATGGTCCGAGCTCGTCGGCGAGTGCCTTCACAACGCCCGCAAGGCCTGGAAACAGCCCGTTGGAGATCGGAAGCCCAGCGATCGGGACGCGCACCGACGCGGCGAGCACGAGCACGCTGGAGCCGCCCGTCCCTGTAGTGGCGCCTGTCGCGGCGCCGTCGCTCTGGCTCGCGAGATCGGCTGCCAACAATCGAGCCAGTCGGACGGCTCCCAGGAAGACGCTCTCGAACGCTGACCGCCATGCCTCGTCGGTGGTGGCCGAAACCGTTCCCGGCGGCGTGCCTCCCGTGCTGATCAGCGCCATCCTCGCCAAGCCTCGCTGCGGCGGCTGCGGCCGTCGCCTCTCGCGGAGAGCTGAGCACAATTCGGGCGCCCTCCGCGACCAGCGCGTCCGCCGCGGCGAAGCCAAGGCCGCGGCTGCCACCGGTCACTAGGTACACCCTGTCGCGCAGTCCGAGATCCATGGGGCCCAACCCCCAGCCGACCGCGGGACAGCCGCGTTTGCCGGCCCAGTAGAAGAACCATCGATCCTAGCTCGACAACGACCGGCAAGGGGTGTGGCGAAGCTCGCCTGATATGGAGGGGTGTTTGTCAAGGGGGCAGGCTGAAGTTTCGCCGTGAGCTGGTCGCGGGCGTGGGTGTGGGTGTGGCGGGTTGTCTCAGGAGGGCGGGACGTCGGGCTCGGTGACGGCGTTGCCAGTCTGATATGCGGGGATTCGCTCACCCCATGACCCTGTTTCTGCTGCCGGCGGTGCGCTGGTCTAGGAACGAGCGTGGCACCCGAGGTGTTGCTCATAGGCGAATCGCGC
This sequence comes from uncultured Solirubrobacterales bacterium, assembly GCA_963826895.1. Taxonomy (GTDB): domain Bacteria; phylum Actinomycetota; class Thermoleophilia; order Solirubrobacterales; family Solirubrobacteraceae; genus Palsa-465. The sequence continues at coordinate 315,788 of CAWGYJ010000002.1, read as the reverse complement.
GTGCCGGCCGCGGTATCGGCCCGGCGTCCCGGCCTCCTGAGCCGGGTGCGGCTGTTCGATTGGGGACGGTCAGCTTTAGGGTGCCGTGGCGGCGGCCCAGAGGAAGCACGACAGCTCGCGTGCGACCGCGACGATCGTGACGTTGTGTGGTTTGCCGCGCGCGCGCATCGATGTGTATAGGTGGTGCAGTCGCTGCTGGGCGCGGTTTGAGATCTGCAGGATGTGGTCGGGTTGCCCGTCCTGGCGGTTGCGGAGCGTGGCACCGATCCGGGGTTCGCGTGGGTACTGCCAGGCGGACTCGACCAGCAGTCGGCGGGCGAGCATCGATCCGGTCTTCGTGATCTGACCGTGCCGGTCAGTCTCGCCGGACTGCTGGCGGGATGGGGTCAGCCCGAGCCAGGACCCGACGCGTGTGGGTTTCTGGAACCGGTGCCAGTCAGCGCCGAGCTCGAGATGGATCGCGAGCGCGGTCAGCGTATCGACACCGCGGAACGCGCGCAGCCGCGCGACCGTCGGCCACCACTGCTCGTCGGTCGCGAGCTCTCCGATCCGTTCCGCGAGCATCTTCTTGCGGGCGGTCAGCCCGTCGACGGTCGCGACCAGGTCGGCATAGGTAAACGCCGACATCGGCTCGGGGAACTGCTGGGCTGCGAGCCAGCGGCGGTGCTCCTGCGTCCAAGTCGATGGCTCGGGATAGACCCGGCCGTGGCGCAACAGCATCTTCGAGACACGGTGGCGCGCGTTCATCAGATCCCTGACGGCACGCGTCATGCGCACGCGTCAGCTCTCGCGCCGCCTCGACCGCCGGCGCCGGGACCACGACCGGATGCAATGACCCTGCGATCAGACACCGCGCGAGCAGCTCGGCGTCCTTGCGATCGGTCTTGACCCGATCGCCCTTCCCGCGCGGGGTCAACCCTGGCGCGATCACCTCGATCCCGACCCCAGCAGCGACCGCAGCCCGGTAGAGCCCATACCCGGTCGGCCCAGCCTCATAGCACGCCCTGACCGGCCCCGAGCAGCGTCCCCAGCCACTCGACCGGCGCGTCAACCCCCGGCGCCGAACCGCATCCTTGTCAACTCGCCGGTCATCACATCGATCGCCGCGGCATGCGTCGACCGGGCGTGGACATCAAACCCGACATAAGTCATCGTTCCGGGCATGGCCGGACCTCCTCACTCAGTCTTGGGGTCAGCCGGAGCCGTTCTCCGGCCAGACAAATCCCCGCGAGGAGCGTCCGGCCACTCAGCCCGGCAGGCAACCCCTGCAACGGGCGGCCCGCGCCATATGGTCTAGTGAGTGTGCTCTCGTCTCGGGTTCTGCCGCGGCCCCCACCACCACACGCGAGACGCTAGACCGACCAGGCGCCGCGGATCCGTTGAGGCGGAAGGCTTGCGATGGGTCAGGCGTTCGCTGAGCCTTGGGTTGCGGACGCACGCGGATGTGGTCAGGAGACGCCGGGATCGACTGTGAGGGTCCCCGCTCCGGCATCGAGCGTTGCGGTCGTTCCGAGTGGAACGGTGGACGGGTGCCGTCCATGCCCGAAGGGAAGGCCACCGAGGATGGGTACCCCGAGGGTGCCGAGTCGGTCACCGAGGATGTCGAGGAAGGACCACTTGCCCGGCGTTACGGCGGCGGACCGGACGAACTGGCCAACTGCCACGCCTCGCACCCCTTCGAGCACGCCGGAGTTCAGCAGTTGGGCGAGCGTGCCATCGATCTCCCCGGGCATCAGGTCGATGGCTTCGAGCGCCAGGATGGCGCCGTCGTAGCTCGGCCCCCAGCCGACCGACTGCCCGACGGCGCGGAGGTTTCCGCCGAGCAGCGTTCCGATGGCTCGGCCTTCGGTTGTGAGCGGGGCGCTCGCTTCCGTAGATCTCTGGCGCAGGGTGATCGGCTCGGCGGTCATCATCGCCCGTCGTAGGCCATCGGCGGGAAACGGTCCCATGGCCTGTTCGCTCCAGTCGACATGCGGCCCGTGGAGCGTCGCGAGGCGGCAGTGGTGGTAGAGCGCTTGGTGCAGGAACGTGATGTCGCTAAACCCGACGAGCGGTTTGGGGTCCCGTCGCACGGCGTCGAAGTCAATGAGGTTGGCGACGCGGTACGAACCCTTGCCGCCTCGGCTGGCGATAACGCCGCGGACGTTCGGGTCGCGGAAGGCGTCGTTGAGGTCGGCCAGGCGGTCCTCGTCGGTACCGGCGAGGTAGTGGCCGCACCGGTCGAAGACGTGGCTCCCCAGCTCTACCCTCAGGCCCCAGGGCTTCATTCGCTCAATGCCCGAGGCCACCATCTCCCGATCCGGGGCGCTGGCCGGCGACACGATCCTGATTCGGTCGCCCGGCCTCAGCCGCGGACCCACAAGGACCGGCCGATCAACCGGTCCAACCGGCTCGTCGATGGGCTTCATCGCCGTATCGGATCACGAACACGTGTTCGCTGTCAACCGCGCCGCGAGCGAGCTCGGTCCGGCCACCACGAAACGCGAATTCGAAACGGTCGAGCGCGAACCCCACGCTCTGCCCGGCGTTCGCTCAGCGTTGGTTCGCGGACGCTGTTGGGTTGCACGTCGCCAGGGCTCAAGCAGGTGTGCGGTCACGCCGGGAAACCAGACTCCGCGGGTGGTACACCTAGTCTCAGGCGACGAACGCCACCGGCTCCGATGAAGGGACAGGCTCTGCGTGCCTGCAGACGGACGCTCCTCTTTGAAGATCACCGCGATCCAAACCGGCACCGGCAACTGCCACGTCCGGCAGGTAGCAAGTCCCCAGAATCTTGGGACGTTCCGCCGTCGGGCCGGGATGCTGCTCGACCAGGAGTGGACGGGCCCGCACCCGATCTATGCCTACCTGATCGATCATCCGGAGGGCCTGATCCTGGTTGACACGGGCGACAGCGCGCGCAAGTCCGACCGCGGCTACATGCCCCGCCTGAACCCGTTCTTCAGATGCTGCATCGACCCGCGCGTCGCGCCGGAAGAGGAGATCGGCCCGCAGTTGAACGCGTTGGGTATCCGCTCGCGCGATCTCCGGCTGGTCGTGATGACGCATCTGCATCACGACCACACGGGCGGTCTGCGCCATTTCCCGCACAGTCGGATCCTCGCCTCGGCCGAATGCCTGACGGCGGCGCGGCGCAAGCGCGGACTGATTGGCGCGTTACCGAGGACCTGGCCGACATGGTTCGACCCCGAGCCGTTTACGTTCTCCGGCCCGGAGATCGGGACATTCTCGCGCTCGGCGCCGTTGACCCGGGATGGTTCCATCCTGGCGGTTTCGACTCCGGGACACATGGCGGGTCATGTGTGCATCATCGCGCGCTCGGAGGAGCTGACATATGTCCTGGCCGGAGATCTCACCTATGCCCAGGACCTACTTCTGGCCGATAGCGTCGACGGCGTCACCGAGAACCCGAACGTGTCGCTGGCCAGCCAGCGTGCGATCAAGCAGCTCGGGCAGAGCGAGCCCACCGTGCTGCTGCCCGCTCACGACCCCGACGCCGCCGCCCGCCTGGCCGACGGACTCACCATGTACCCGTCCAGCACCGCTCGCTGACCGCAGCTCCGGCAGCGCGAGAAGTGGCGGCCCTACAGCACAGCAGAGGTTTCTGTCTGACGCCCGGTCCATGCCGTTCGATGATCCTTACTGCACGCGCTTCGCTCAAGCGACCACCCTCATGCTCCGCGGTGGGCCCGGGGTTCTCCGCTCGCAGCCCGGAGGCGGCCTCGCCATTGCTCAACGTCGAACCGAGGCGGTTCGTTCTCGGTGATGAACTGTTCGAGCACCGCGATGAAGCGCCCCGGTGCCTCGAGCTGCGGGAGATGGCCTACCCCGTCGAAGATCTCGAGGCGGCTGCCAGCCATCGCTTCGTGCGCGTTCCGGGCATGCTGGACGGGGATGATCGGATCGCGTTCGCCCCAGATGATCAGGACCGGCATGCCCTCCGCTAGATAAAGCCGATCGCCGGCGTGGACACGTTGCCCACCCGCGCCGATGACGCCGCGCAGTGTGGCGAGGAACGCCGTCCGACGGTCGCGGTCGACGAGCGACGCGTAGCCGCGTGCGACCACTGCGACATCGGTGCTGGCGCGCAGACCGAGGACTCCGAGCCCGCGCGCGACCTTGCTCCCGATGGTGTTGCCCAAGCCGGCGGTCGCAGCGATGAACTGATCGGCGCCCGGTAGCGCGGCGGCACGAAGGATCGCGCTCACCTCGGGACCGAGCCCACCGCTGGACACGAGTACCAAGCGTTCGGTGATCTCTGGGAACTGGTAGGCGAACTGCATCGCGATTCCACCGCCGAGCGAATGCCCGACGAGTGTCGCCCGCTCGTGGCCGAGCGCGACCAGCAGGTCGCGCAGTCCGGTCGCGAGCGCCCCGAGCGAGTAGTCCCCGGCACCCGCCGCCGACCCGCCATGTCCGGGCAGATCGGGTGCAACCACCGTGTACTGCCCGGCCAGCGGCTCGATCACCGCCTGCCAGTTTTCCAGGGTCCCGGCGATCCCGTGGATCAACAGCAGCACCGGGCCGTTGCCCGCCTGCACGTAGTTCAGAGGCCGGCCATGGAGCGTGACCGTTCGGGGCTCGATCGCGGGCATGATCGAAATTGTCCGGATCCCGCACTCCGCGATCATCCGGGGCTCACCCGTGCGAACGACAGGAAAATACGGACGCACGGAACGCGGTATCAACAATCCCCGATCCCGCGACGGCACCGCGTGGACGCGCCGGAGCCGCAGCCCGCGTTCGGGGTTGGCACCGATCAGGAGTCACGATCTCTGTGCGCAGACCGTCGCCAGTCTGCCTTTGCGCGTGCAGTGCTCCATCGCCAGCGCCGCCTTCTCGAAGGAGAAGAACGCGGGCTTCTTGGTGAGCTTGCCGTTGGCGTACCTGAGCAACCCGGCAAACGCGAAAACTTGGCCGTTCCTGACCTCGTCGCCCGCCCACGTGAAGTAATAGAAAGCCGCCAACCCGAGCCTGCGACGGTCGCGAGCAAACAGCGGCAGCAGAGCGGCGATGTTGTTCGCTTGACCCTGCTCGCTGAGGCTGATCGGGAGGCCGGGGAGGGGGGCGGTCTGGCCCTTCGCCGAGGTCCAGCTGAACTCGTCGGCGATCATCGGCTTGTCCGGATCGCCGTTCTGATCCATGACCCGCCGGACGCGTTGCAGGATTGTGATCACACCGGACGGCTCGGCGGTGTAGGGGTGCACGGCCGCGACGTCGAAGGCGGCACGCGCGCCCGCGACCTTGTAGATCGTCTCGAGGTCCTTCCACGAGTAGTTCACCAACCCGCCGAGCACGACCTGGGCACCCGGATCAGCCTTCTTGATCGCGCTGTGGGAGGCTTTCAGGAGCGCGACATACGTCCGCGCGAACGGCTGCGTCGGCCAATAGCCACTGATGTCCGGCTCGTTCCAGATCTGCCACTGTCGGATCGGAACTTTCGGGCCCGAGCGGCCGGTCCAGAAGCTCCCATGCGGGCCATAGCGCTCGATCAGGTCAGTCAGGAAGGCGGCGTAGGGCCCGGTTCGAGCCGGCTCCCCGAACGTCATGCCATCGGGTTGGTAGATGTCCCAGCCGGGCGCGTAGAGCACGGTCGGCAGCACCGTCAGTCCGTACCTCGCGGCGAGGCCCACAATCTCGTCCATCTGTGAGAAATTCGTCGGGACCCCGCCCGCGCTCGTGTACTGGCTCCGGTCGCTGGCGGGCACATCGGACCAGCTCGCGTACGGCTGCGCGAAGGCCCACGAGAACACCACCCGGACCGACTCGACGCCGGTCTGCTCCATCAGGCCGAGCTGCTGGGAGAGGTTCACGCCAGCAGCGGTGTCCGCGTATAGCGGGTCATCGACGTTGACGCCGACGAACCGTGCAGGTACCCCGACGGGCGCCGCCGCGAGCGCCGGGAACACCAGCAGCGCAGCGATGCCGCAGGCGAGCACCACGCTGCGCCTAACCCGCCCGGCCATCGATCGAGTGTAGACAGCCTGGACCCGGCGGCCAAAAGCTCCAGCCGGTGCTGGGCGATCACTCATCGCCGACCCTCGGCGCGGCGGTGTCGCCGGACGCGTGCCAACAGTCTCCCTTCCGTGGCATTCGGTCATCCGCGCGACGGCGGCGACCCTGCTTGCGTGGCGCGCGGATTGGGCTCTGCCGCGGGTGCCGCTCTGGCTCCGGCGTCATTTGCCCGGTTCAGAGCGCGCGGCGCTCCGCTCGGATCAGTAGTGCTTGGAGATGCGCTGGGAGGTCCAGGTCACCACGCCGGTGTCACAGCGCACCAGCGTGCCGGTACCAAGGTCTGTCTCGCTTACCTCACGGAAGTGCCCCGAGATGCTATGCGCCCGGGCGTAGACCCACTCGTCTTCTTCGGGCTGTTGAGCACCGTCGAGAGGCTGGTGGTAGTGATAGATGCCACTGGACGGCAGGATCCCGTTGGTCATCCCGTAGATGCCCGTGATCGCGCCGCCACCGACGCAAGGCTCTTTGAGGTCAGGGTATTTCAGGACGATGAAGCAGTAGGTGTCGCCCGCGGTGCCGCAGTCGTCGGTGCTGTTGTGCTTCTCGAGCTTGAAGCGGAAGCTGAACTTCTGCGAGGTCTTCCCCACGAACGTACCCGTGAGCGGTTGGACCTTGGCAGCCTTGCCTTCAGCCAGAACCGCTGGAACGGCGATGAGAGACAGGCAGATGACGGCCAGGGCCCCTCCGCGTCGCATGGCAGCTACGTCAGAACCTCTCACAACGGCCTCCGTTCAGTGCGGGTCGGTTCGGCAGGTGAGCGCCGGAAGCTCAGCGTACGTGAGGACAGCGGTTCAAAGGCGGTTGATCCTCCGCGGGTTCGCGGGAGTCGCCAGCGCAGCTGGTGCAACGGGGTGGAGGTGCCAGCTGAGCGCGTGCGCCGATGCCTTCCGAGCACCGCCTTGGAGCTAGGTTCGTTCGCTCGGGATCGACCGTGGCAGCCCGAACCACGGAAGCACGGTGTTCTCGAAGCGAGTCATCGCGCTGATCTGGTCGTTGGCGAGTGCAAGGACGAAGAGGCCGACGCCGGTTGAGTCGCGCAAGTACGCACCGACCGCTGGCTGACCATTGGCTCGCGTCGGCAGCAATTGGAACTTGCGTCCTGAGCCGAAGATGCCGGCAAAGAATCGGCAAGCCGGCTCACGGCCCTGGTATTCGAACGGCAACGGCGGCATCGAGATGAAGACGTCGTCGGTCAGGAGCGCGACGAGCGAGTCGAGGTCGGAGGACTCGTACGCGGCGACGAACTCGGCAACGATGGCGTCCTCCGAAGCCGAGTCGGAGTCAGGCGCCCAGGCGCGGTCGGCACGGTACGGCAGCTTCATTTCGAGGCCGGCGCGGGCCCGCTTGAGGGCGCTGTTCACCGACTCCACGGTCGAGTCGAGCATCTCGGCTACCTCGACGGCATGGAACCCGAGCACATCGCGCAACACAAGTACGGCCAACTGTCGGGGCGGAAGCAGCTGAAGCGCAGTCACGAACGCCAATGAGATTGACTCGGTCTGCTCGTAACGGGCGTCCGGGCCGGGGGACCGATCGATCACGCCCTCGAGGAGCGTGTCGGGATAGGGCTGCAGCCATGGAACCTCGCCCAGCCGTGTCGGCTCGGGCGGCTCAACGCCGGGCACGTCCCACTCCTTGGCCTTGCGTCGGCTCGCCGACCGACGCGCGTTGAAACAGCGATTGGTGGCGATCCGGTACAGCCAGGTCCGAAGCGATGCTCGCTCCTCGAACCTGCTCAGACCTTGCCAGGCGCTCAGCAGCGTGTCCTGCATTGCGTCCTCTGCATCCTGGAACGAACCGAGCATCCGGTAGCAGTGCACCTGGAGCTCTCGGCGGTAGGGCTCGGTCAGCGCTTTGAACGCGTCGTTGTCTCCAGCGCGTGCTTTGGTGATCAGGCCGTCTGTGCCCAACGTCGCGTCTCCTTCCCGAACCGTTTCGTGGTCCCACTCTCTCTATAGACACCGATCGAGGGGCGAACTGGGCGGTCCCGGAAGCGCCCAGTTTTTCCGTGTCGCGGTGTCTGCATTCGTGACGGTTACAACAACACCACCTTAAGGAGACCCGTCATGGGAACCATCGTCGTCACAACCAACATCTCGCTCGACGGAGTCGTGCAGGACCCTGACGGCGAGGAGGGCTTCCGGCTCGGCGGCTGGTTCGGCGAGTTCGGGGGCAAGGACCTCCAAGGCTGGGCTCAGCTCGAGACCGAGGAGGCGCTGGGCGCAGACGCCCTGCTGCTCGGGCGTCGCAGCGACGAGTGGTTCGCTTCGCGCTGGTTGGCTCGAGATGGCGCGTGGGCGGACAAGTTGAACAGCATGCCCAAATACGTGGTGTCCTCCACCCTGACCGAGCCCAAGTGGTCGAATGCAGCGGTGATCAAGGGCGACATCGTCAGCGAGGTCTCGAGACTGAAGCAGGAGATCAGCGGCGAGATCCTCGTCTACGCCAGCTACCAGCTCGTCCGCACCCTGATCGAGCATGACCTCGTCGACGAGTTGCGGCTCGTGATCTTCCCGGTCGTGCTCGGGGACGGCGAGCGCCTGTTCGGCGAGACCAGCGACAAGAAGCCGATGCGCCTCCGCAACGTGAGCGCCATCGGCGACGGGCTCGCGTTCGTCACCTACGAGGTCGTGAGGGACGCCTGACCGCGACAGCATCGAGCTGGGCTCTGATAGCACCGGCCGACCTCAGCCCCTATCGAGGCCGGCCGGGGCTCCGCCAGCCGCAACAAGGAAGGGCTCGCGGCGCGCGATCCAAGAGCCCCATCCCCCGCAGCGTGGTGTGAACCGAGTTGCCTCGGGTCCAAGGGCGAGCTATTGCACGCCCTCGAGCAGGCGCCATTCGCCCGCGGCGTGGACGAAGCGCGCTTGGAAGGCCTGCTGCCCCGCCGCACGAACATCGATGGTGGCGATGCTGCCGCGGATCGTGATCGCGCCGAGCGAGAACCGACTGAACACTCGCTCGTAGGCTGAGAAGTTACTCGGGTCTCGCGCGATGGAAGGCGCGCAACGATCCACGTACCTCTGGTAGCCAGCCCGTCCGCCGGCTGTGCTCAGCTGTTTGAGATCTGTCGCCAGCGCGCCGGCGGGCCGATGCTCTCGGAACGGAAACAGCAGCTCGCAAACCATGCGGGCGTCATGTTGGCGAAACGCTACGAGCAGCTGCGCGAAGTTGCCGCGAATCTGCGCCGTCGCCGTCGCCGTCGCCGTCGCCGACTGCCCGCATCCTGGAAGCAGCATCACCGCGCCCGCCGACAGGCCGACGATCGCACCCAGCTCGAGACTCACTCTGTCGAGCGTACGCTAAGACCGCTCCGATCAAGGACCGAGGCGTATGTGAGCCGGCCTTGCGACGCTGGTCTGGCTGCTGCTGGTAGCCGAGGCTGGCGCGTTATCCATGAGTGCCGGTCCGCTTAGCAACAGTTGACAACGATTGGGACCGTGGCCTGCGGGTGCTTGCAGGGGGGCTCGGTAGATATGCACCATCCAGTGGCGCATATCTACCAACGCGGGCCGCTCAGGCCGCGATCGGTATCAGCCGACCGGTTGAACAGCCGGCCCGGCCGACCAACCGGCCGCGACTCGGCGACATGACAGGTCTGCGGTTATCACCTTGTGATAACCGCGCAGGTTTGTGCGAAACCTTCAGCCCAATCCAGAAGCGCGCTGCCGGGCGTTACGCTTCTTGGATGCCGAAGGCGTCTCATCTCGGCGGATATGACCCGGTCGCGCTGCTGTATATGGCGATCCTGTTCGCGGCAGCGCTGTTCGTGCCGGCGCTGATCGCCTTCTTCGTCTCCTCGCCCGAATCGTCTGATTCTGACTCGAACGAGGACGGTGGTGGTGGAGGAGGAGGAGGAGGAGGTTCGCGGCGGCCACCGACCATGCCGAACCCCCCGCCGGGCGGCATTCCACTGGACGACGCTAAGCCAGCACCCGTGCGGCTCCGCGACGAGCGTCGACTCGCACAGCGGCTCCCAGCCCGGCAGCGCAGGTCGGCACGAGAGCCCGCGCGTAGACCAGTCCGAAGATCCGCGCCCAGGTGACCACGCGACTGGCAGTTCCAAAGACCAACTCGCGCGTTCGCAACGTCGAGAAGCGGCGGCGGGTCGATGCGACGGGCGGCCGCGATCGTTCCGCTGGTCGATGGTCGTTGATACCTGCTGCGAGATTCGTTGACAGCCAGGGAGTGCTGGTAGGGTCACCTCGCTGAGCATTGATGGTCGGGAGCTTGTTTGGATCTCACCGAGGTCCGGATGACAGGGAGCCCGGAAGGGACTGGGTTGACGCTGACGCTGACCGAAGGCTTGCCGTGCGCAGGGGCCTGTGGAGGTGTTGCCGGTCTGTCGGGGCTGCGGGCTGCACGACCCGTTCGATGCTCGGCCCAGGACAGTGCGCCGCTGGTCGGCGGTGGGCGATGTTGGGTGGAGTCGGTCGCGTTCTGGCCACGCGCACGCGGCTGCCGTATGCAGCGAGTCGCTCCAGGAGCGGCGATTGCTTGCTCTCGAGCGTGCGAATCAGATTCGATCCGCGCGTGCCGCGGTTAAGCGAAGGGTGTGTGCCGGTGAGATCGCGCTGGCTGACTTGATCCTGCGCAGCTCTCGCGAGATCGACACGATGACCGTCGCGGGTTTGCTACGAAGCCAGCGTGGGTGGGGACCGACGCGTGCCACGGAGGTGCTCAGGGCGCCGTCGTTGTCCGATACCAAGACGGTCGGCTCGTTGACCGAACGTCAGCGAACGACTCTGGTGGTGGACGTCCTCAGCCGCGGTGAGCAGACCTAGAACGCGCGCGGCTCGCGTCACTCGACCGCCTTCGCGAGACCTTCCCGTTCTGCGACGCGCCGGCACCCGTGACGGACGGCCTGAGCGGACGCTCGGAGACGTCCGCTGATCGATGGGCTCATGCGACGTAGACGTGCGGCGTCGTGAAGACGACCGTCTGATCTCGTGGCCGGGCATCGCGGGGAGAAGATGTTTGATCGGAATCACCCGGGCGGGGTGATGCCGGCGCCTGCGGCGGACTGCAGGCTTGAGGCCAGGATCAGTCAGGCTGCGGTCTGCGGCGCTGGCGCTACTGGGGGCCGGCTGGCTGGCTTCTGTCAGAGGGACGAGTCTCGCAATGAACACTGAGGGCGTGAGACGAAACTCGTCTCGTTCTCTCGCATCTGAGAGTGCGGCCGGCGAGGTCGCACCAGAGGTGTTGGCCGCCCTGCTCAGGTTGAGTGCTTCCTGGATAGCGAGGCGATTGTGAAATGGAGCGGCTTGGAGCTCGCCGACAGGCCGTTGGCAGTCGCGGTGATGACGACGCTGTAGTCACCCGGGGCGAGCCGCGCCGGCGCGCCCGTCCGGCCGTCGAAGGCGACGCTGTTCGCGCCGGTGACGCCGGTGTGCGTGAGCTCGCCGGCCGCCTTCCGCTTGGTGCATTTCGGAGCGGACTCGTTCTTTCGCGTCTTGGCCAGGCACTTGCCGTGCAGTTTGCGGCCTGGCAGATACGCGGTGAACGCGAGCTTCACGGCCGCTGCCTCGTTCAGCGTGAAGGTGAAGCTCGTGCCGGCCGGCGGTCCGTGCCTGCCCACCTTCTTCTCGACCCACTTCGAGTGGCTCTGCTTCACGCGTGAGAGCGTCGGCGCCTCCGGCGGGGGCGTGGAGCCGGTGAGGTTCAGCTGCCCGATCGATTCGGTTGCCTGATCGGTGAACCAGACGTTGCCGTCGGGGCCGCCAGTGATTGCGAGCGGGACGCTGTCGCCGGCCAGGCCGGAGCTGAACTCCGTGATGGCATGCGTAGTGGTATTGAGCTCGCCCAGCTCGTCCCGCCCCCCGTTCGACTTGCCGTCGTCGACGAAGTACACGTTCCCGTCCGGGCCCTTGGTGATCGCGGTCGGATCGCTCTCCTCGTTCCCCTGCAAGCCGGCGGCGTACGCGGTCACCGTCGCGTCCGGCCCCGGGTCGATGATCTCGCCGATCCCGACCCGCTGGCCACCGGTGTCGAGTTCGGCGCCGCCGTCGAGCGTGTAGTAGAGGTTGCCGTGCGCGTCCGCGACGAGGCCCTGCGGGTCGAAGTCGGGCTCCATCTCACCGGGGGAGTACTCGGTCTCGAGCGTGCCGGTGCTCGTGTTGACGAGGTCAATCGTGCCGAGTCCGGCCCCGGCCGGCGCCGCCGACAGCCACAGCTGCCCGTTCGCGGCGGCCAGCCCATCGACGCCGGGGGCGGCCGAGGCCGAGAACTCGGTGATCGTCCCGCCCGTCGTGATCCGGCCGATGTCGTCATCGCCGCCGAGCGCGGTCGCGTTGTCGATGAACCAGAGCGTGTCGCTGCCGCTCGGACCGGGCGTGATCGCCGTCGGATCGGCCGTCGTCTGCAGGTTCGTCGAGAACAGGTGCAGGAAGGTCCCGCTCGGCGCGATCCGGGCGATCACGCCGCCACTCGGAAGGACTCTGGCCGTCGCCCACAGGTTCCCGTCCGGTCCGAGCGTGATCCCATTCCACGCGTCGATCGCGAAGCCGGGTGTCGACGGCGTGAACGTCTTGATCGTCCCGGCCGGCGTGATCCGGCCGATCGCGGCACCGTCCACGAACCACACATTGCCGTCCGGCCCGCCTGTGATCCCGGTGAGCCTCGGCATGCCCGCCACCCGGAACTCAGTGATTCCCCCGGGCGAGACGGCGCGGGCGGCGACGCCCGGCACCAGCGTCAGACCGACGGCGAACCCAACCCCAAGCCTCGCCCAGCGCGCTGCGCGCGATCTCACCTCGCTGCCACACCGACGGCCATCACCCGCGTGACCGTACCGCCCGGCCAGACGATGGTCAACTCGCACAGCAAGGGGCGCGGATTGACCGAGTCCGCATGAGGTACGCTCCTGGGGTCGGTGCCCGCGCGTTTCTCGCCAAGATCTGGTGCGGGCATTGATTTGTGCGGCCGTCCCAGTCACTCGGGGCGGCCGTTTCTTGTCGGCGTCGAAGAGCTGGGCGCTCGGACGTGCGGGGCTCCGGCGCGGGCTCTGGAAGCAGCTCGACCCGAGAGTTAGAGTGGGCTGGGCGGCGCTCTCTCGAACCTAGGAGGACCATCGTGTCCGTAGTCGTCATCTCAGTGGCTCCGGGTGTCGGAGCAGAGCAGGACGCGCAGATGGTCGCGACGCTTGACCTCGAAGCTGAACCGCCTGCGGGCGCTCAGATGCGGATCGCAGGCCCGACGGACGCCGGCTGGCGGATCATCAGCGTCTGGGACTCTGAAGCGGACTTTGAGACGTTCGTGCGCGACCGACTCGCGCCGATGCTCGAGCAGGCCGGGCGCCCGACCCCGCAGTTCGAGATCTCCCCGATCGAGAGCATGATCACGCTCTGAGACGGCGGATTACCGGTAGAGACGCCGGCCGGCGGACACCGCGGTGCCGTCAGGGTGTGCTGCCGCTCGCCGAGCGCACGACGGGCCTGCGCTGATCGAATGTCTGTGCTGTGCGCACCAAGCACCCCTGAGCCTGTCCGCAGGCTACGTGGAACACGGGCTCTGGCAAAGCCGGCTTGCCGCGTCCGCTTCGTACGATGTTGGTCATGGAAGCGCTGCCACCACGCGTTCGGCGACCTGGCCGATCCGGATGACCCCCGTCGGCCGATCACCTGAGCGGGCCTAATGGGCGACCACCTCATCGTCCTTCATTCCGCGGTGCGGGCGTGCCCTGGCTACAGCCGCCACGACGCTCCCTCGATTCTGTTGGAAGGCTCATCGATTGCCCGCGACACCGAGCACGGTCGCGCGGTCACCGCGCAGCTCACACGCCGCCACGGAACGCTTGAGGAGGCGATCGATGCGGCGGGCTTTGCGCTCGGCAGCGCGGGGCTGTCCAAGGGCATCCGTCGCCAGGCGCGCGCGGCGTGCGAGGACTACTTCTACAGCCGGCTCGAGCTGACGCCGAGCCACGAGTTGGGCGGAGGACAAGCGGGGATCGAATCGCTCGAGCTGATGCCCGAGCCGATGTTCGAGGCGCTCGAGGACATCGTCGGCTTTGTCGTCGACGGCGAGTACGACGACCTGTCCGCCGCGTCCGGCAGTCGGCTCAGAGTCGAGGACCTGCGCCGTCGCGTGGAGGACGACTGCCCCGAGTCGCTGGTGCTGCCGCCGCGCGACGCCTACCGGGTCGAGGCGATCGCCAAGTCCGACGATCCGGACGAACCGGGCTGGGCTTACTTCCTTGATCTGTGGACCGACGAGGGTCCGGCGCGCCTGCATATCGAGGGCGAGCTCGGGGAGTCGGGCGAGCGGTTCACGGCGACACTGAACGACATCCTGCCCTGAGCCGCGGCCATCCGGAGCCGTTAAACGCGGAAAGCCCACCCGTGGGTGGACTCTCGGCCATCAGAAGATCAGGCGGCTTACGCGGCAAGGGGACGTTCAGTAGAAGGTCTCGCCCTCTGGTTGCCTTCGCTATCTGACCGTCCAAGCGTAGCGCACCCGGCCGTCACGAACCGGCCGCGCGGCCCGCCTTCCGGAGCGCCGGGCCGTCAGTCACGGCGCGCAGGTGCTGGAACGGCCGCCCGTCGCGCAGCTCGCGAACGACGGCCTCGACGAGCCCGTCCGTATGCAGCACGCGACCGTCGGTGACGGCCGCGACGAGTGAGCGTTTGCTCTGGATCAGGCGGGCCATCGTCTCGTCGATCGTCTCTGCCGCGAGCAGATACCAGGCGGTCACCGCGTCGCGCTGGCCGATCCGATGGCAGCGGTCCTCGGCTTGATCGTGCATCGCGGGCGTCCACTCGAGCTCCAGGAACGCGACATTGGAAGCGCGCGTGAGCGTGATCCCCTGCGCCGCGATCCGTGTGGCACCGACGATCAGCGGAGGACCCTGTGGATCCTGGAACGCCGCGATCGCGGCCTCCCGATCATCCAGCGAGTCTCCGCCGAACAGGTGCAGCGCTTCGGGAAAGCGTGTCACGACCGCCTGTTGGACCTCGACGTGGCGCGCGAACACGACGATCGGCTCGCCCGAGGCGAGAAAGTCCTCGATCCACGACAGCGCCGCCGCGAGCTTGCCGCGAGCGGCGAGGCGCTGGAGAGTCCCAAGCTGTGCCAGCCGCTCGGCGCGCAGGGCCGCGGCGATCCGGGCATTGAGCTCGGACAGGTCAAGGGGTTGCGAGCGCAGCCAGGCGATCACATCCTCCTCCGCCAGCTGGTACTCGACCCGGTTCGTCAGCGCCACCGGCACGACGACCTGCCGCTTGGCGGGGAGCTGCGGAAGCACGTCGGCCTTCAGGCGGCGAACGAAACAGCGCCGCCGCAGATGCCAGTGCAGTCGCTCCTCGCTGAGGCGGCCTCGGAACTGCGCAGAGAATCTCGCGCCCGAACCGAAGTCCTCGAGCCGTCCGATCACGCGCAGCTGCGCGATCAGCTCGTCAGCGTGGTTGAGCACCGGGGTCCCGGTCAGCGCGAGACGCAGGCCATCCGGCGCCACGGCGGCCGCAAGCCGCCGCACTGCCTGGGTGCGCTTGGCTCGCGGGTTCTTGCAGTAGTGGGACTCATCGACGACGAGCGACCGCGGACGCCGGCGGCTCAGCGCCTCGCGATGCGCCGCGACGAGCTCGTAGTTCAGGATCGTGATCTCGTCGCCGAGCGGGACCGGCGACCGTCCCTCGATCACCGTCACCGACCGGTGCGGCAGCCACCTCGCAGCCTCCCGCTGCCACCCGAGCTTCATCGACGCCGGGCAGATCACCACAGCAGGGAATGCATCGTCGGCCTCCAGCGCCGCCAGCGCCTCGACCGTCTTGCCAAGCCCCTGCTCGTCGGCCAAGAACGTGCGCCGGGCGTCGAGCGCGTACCGCACTCCGGCCCACTGAAACGGCGCCAGCTCACCGCCCAGGATCGCCGCCACGGTCTCGATCGGTTCCGCATGCTCCGAGCGTGAGCGCCGGATCGCGTCGGCCGCGAGCATCCTCTCGGCGCGCAGCTCCTCGACCGCCTCCGATGCTCGGCCGGTGACCTGGACATCGTGGCGGGCGATGAACGCATCGAGCTGTTCGACAACCCATGGATCGAGCGGCACCGTGCGCGTGCCCTCGGCCCCTGGAAGCTGCTCGAACGCCGCCCCGATCTCCGGGTCCCACACCACCTCGAGCCGCAGCTGCTCACCATCGACGCCGTGGAAGTAGACGAGGCGAGCTGGAGGCGGCACCTCGCCCAGCTCGAGGATCGACAGGCAGCGTTCGGCTGCGACATCCACCCGCGCTGACTCCTGATCGCGCAGCAACTCGGCGACGGCGGCGGTGAGTGGCACGAGCAGCCGCCCCGAGTGCTCGTGGGCGACCTCCCGGAGCGCCTCCGGCAAGGTGCCGCCGACCGTATCGAGCACGAACCAGCCGCGACCGTCGTAGCGCCTCGTCCGCACATGCCCGATCCATCGCCGCTTGATCAACGCGAGCCACTCGAGCACCTCGTCATCGGCGGTCAGCTCGGGAAACCGCTCGAGCACCTCCGCGACCTTCATCCCCACCCAGTCCCGCGCAGGCGCCGACCACTCGCGCAGATCCCAATCGAACCGGCGGTTCGGGATCGTCCGAACGAGCTCCACCAGCGTGGCGTCATAGGCGAACGACAGGACCACGACCGCCTCGCGGTCGGGGTAGTACCGCAGCTCGACATTCGAGCGGTCAGCCGCCGGCTCGATCACCGGGTTTACGCTAGCGCCATGTTTCTCGAGCAGGTCGCGCTGATCGTCGACGACTACGACGACGCGATCAGGTTCTTCGTCGACGTTCTGGGCTTCGAGCTCGTCGAGGACTCGCCGTCGCTGACCAACGACGGTCGGCCGAAGCGGTGGGTCGTCGTGCGACCGCCCGGGGCGATCACGGCTCTGCTCCTGGCGCAAGCCGATGGCGAACGGCAATGCCAGGCGGTCGGGGACCAGTTCGCGGGCCGCGTCGGGCTGTTTCTGCGAGTCGACGACTTCGACGCCGCCTATGAGCGGATGCGCCGGGCAGGCGTCGAGTTCGTCACCGAGCCGCGACGCGAGTCGTATGGCGACGTCGTCGTCTTCAACGACGTCGCCGGCAACCGATGGGACCTGCTCGGACCGCGACCGTCTCGCTGACCGATCGACACGACGGTCCCGGGACAGCGACGGAGGAATGGCCTGCGCAGACCGACTAGCCCGCGCGCTGGGGGCGCGACGGCCATGGCCACGGCCACAGCGGCCGCACTCGCGGCGGCCGGCGCTCAGGGTCGCGGACGGGAGCCCGCGGATGCGAGACACGCCGGGGAAACGGCGATCTGCGCCGACGGGTATGAGGCCGATCCGTGCTTGGCAGCGGGATGCCACCGGTCGGGCGATCCGGCGCTCGCGGATCGTCCTCGGGACCACGGCCGGGACCGGGCCAATCGCCCCCGGCGCCGCCCGGCCCGAAGTCCGGACGGTGGAAGAGGAGGATCGGCGCCAGCGCGGCAAGCATCAGTGCCCACGCGAGCCCCGACCAGAGGAGCACACCCGCGAGCTGCTCGCCGACCGGGGCGAACAGCCCCACCAGCCATGGGATGGCCATGCAGGCGACGAGAGCCGAGAGCCGAAGGCCGAACCTCGAGCGCCGGCGAACAGAGCGGTCCCACACGGCACTCAGGAGGACGCCGAGCGGTAGGGTCGCGACGGCTCCAACCAGCAGTCCCATCGGCAGAGCCTACCGCCGGCACGAGCGCGAGCCAAGCAGCGGCTCAAGCGCCGGGAGCGCGAATCTCTCCAGACGCGCTACAAAGCCTGTTCGCCCGATGCTGACCCTTTACGAGCACCCCTTCGCCCTCTACTGCCAGAAGGTCCTGGTCGCCCTGAACGAGCTCGGCGCAGAGTACGACGTGCTCGAGGAGCAACGCGACTTCGACCGTGCGCAGCTTGCGGAGCTGTGGCCGCCGGCGTCGATCCCGGTTCTGCGCGACGGCGAGAAGGTGATCGGCGAGACGTCGATCATCATCGAGTACGTCGCCGGTGCCCGCCTCGTGCCCTCGCTTGAGGCACGCCTCTGGGACCGGATCTGCGACCAGTACGTCTCGGACTCCGTCCAGGCGATCGTCGCCGACACGTTCGAGGAGGCACCCAACGAGCGCGCGGTCGCACTGGCGCGGGACCGGCTCGACATGGCCTACGGCATGCTCGAGGCGCAGCTCAGGGCCGGCGAGTTCCTCGCCGGCGACGCGTTCACGATCGCGGACTGCGCCGCCGCGCCGGGGCTGTTCTATGCCCTGGCGATCCATCCGTGGGGCGAGGGCGCGCATCCGCAGCTGACGCGCTACTACCGCGCGCTGGCGCAGCGGCCCTCATTCGCGAAGGTGATCGCGGACGCTTGCGCCTACCGGCAGCTGTTCCCGCTGCCATGGCCGGACGACTTCGATCGCTACCACTGAGCGCCGGAAGGTTCCACCCGCCGGCGTCGCCGTGACAGCGCTTGAACCCCGAGGCTCGCGAGCAACACGAGCGGCAGCTCGGCCAGGTAGCGCAGGCGCAACGACCCGAACGTGACCGCCGCTGTGAGGCTCACGAGGACGATCGGGGCAAGCAGAACCCAGAGCTCCGGCCGGCGACGCCACCAGGCCACAGCGCCGACGATCGCCAGCAGCGCCAACGGGTAGTACATGACGACGCCCACGTCGGACACGTGTGGGTTGCGTCCCTCGCTGTTGCTGCCCGCGAAGGGATGGAACAGCCCCCATGTCCGGGCCAGCCGGGCGAGGATGACGATCGGCAGCCGGCCGATGTGATCGGACGCATACCGCAACGCCTGCCGGCGGAGCGTCGCACTTTGATGCACCTCGTTGCCCGCGAGCGGGTGGTTCGCACATACCGGGTCGAAGTACCCGAGGCGCGAGCCGTGATAGGTCTGGGCACAGTTCGCCCACGCGAGTGTGACTCCATCATTGGTTGACAGGGTCGGGGCTCCGAGCACGATGTCGTTCCGCACCACCCACGGAGCGACGACGACCAGCGCACAGCCGACGGTCGCCATCAGCCGCAATGCCCGGCTGCGGCCGCCCGCGCCGCGCCACGCCAACGGCAGGGCGAGCACGACCACCAGCGCGAGCGCTTCGGAGCGCACCAGGGTCGCGAGACCGATGCCGGCCCCCAGCATCGCGGCGCGCTTCGCGTCGGGATGCCGCGCGAGCGACGCTCCCGCTGCAAGCACGAGCACCAGCACCGGGCCGTAGAGCGTCTCGCTCAGCAGCGCGCCGTCGGGCACGATCAGCAGCGGATAGACGGCGGCGATCGCAGCGGCGACGAGCCCGGTCCGCGCCCCGGCGAGACGCCGGCCCAGCATTCCAAGGCCGATCACGGTCAGCGTGCCGGTGAACACGCCGAACCATCGCAGGTTGTCGGTGCCCACCCCGAGCCATCGCAATGCCGCGAGCGCCAGCGGATACAGCGGCGGGTGCTGCGCAGTCGGTCCGATGTGGAATCCCGAGCTGAGCGGGGCTCCGTGCCCGGCCAGGAAGCTGAAGCCGTGACCCAGGTAGATCTGATCGCTGACGAATGCGTACCAGAAGGTGTCATCGAGCACGCGCGCCGGCAGCGGCGCGAATGCCACGAGGTAGATCGCTCTGAGGGCGATCGCGGCCAGCGCGATGAGACCGAGCCACGCCCAGAAGCGACCTCCATGTTCCACCGGTCCCTCCGGCCCCATCCCCGCACCCTATAGGCCACGTCACGACCCGGCCGCCTCGGGCGCCGGAGCGCGGATCGGGAGCGCCCCTGCTCGCCGACTCAGTCGGAGGCCAAGCGCTGCCGCTGTGCCGCGCGGTGCTGAAGCTCGCGCGCGACCGCCTCGGCGCCGGCGCGCAGGTCGCGCGTGTCGACGGTGATCGACTGCCAGGGGAGCAGCAGATGACGGGCGCGGACGGCGACAGTCGCGTCATCGACCCGGACCCGGCGCGCGCGCCACAGGCCGTGACCGGGGACGATCCATGTCCGCGCGCCTCTCACCCGGGGCAACATATGCGCCGTATCGGATGCCCGCCGGCGCGATGTTAGAAACGCACGGCATTGCTGGACGAAGCGCGACGAACCGGAACGACGCGTGCGGCACTCGGGTTATGCTGGCGCGCGAGGGTCAGTCGAACGACAGGAGAGGGTATGGAATTGCCAGACGCGCCAGACATGAGCCGCCGCGAATTGATGCGCTACCTCGGCGTCGCGGGGGCGTCGGCCTACCTCGCGAACTCGGCTGCCTCGTGGGCATCCACCTCGAAGGGGGCGCAGCTGATCGCGCGCGCGGCGAAGACCAAGGCGCATGGGTCCGATCTCGGCGCCGTCGAGCACATCATCTTCCTGATGCAGGAGAACCGCTCCTACGATCACTACTTCGGTGCGTACCCGCGCGGGCGCGGATTCGACGACCACGCGAAGAACTCGCTCGGCGCCTTCGCCCAGAACTACCCGGGCGGGTCGGCGCTGGTGCCCAAGAACAAGCTGCTGCCGTTCCACCTGGACAGCAAGGCCGGGCTCGAATGCACCGACGACCTCACCCACGACTGGGGCCCGATGCACCTGTGCTGGAACCACGGGAAGATGGACTCCTGGGTCAAGACCCACACGAGCGCGACTTACGAGGGCCCGCACGGCACGATGACGATGGGCTACTACGAGCGCGCCGACCTGCCGTTCCACTGGGCGCTGGCCGATGAGTTCACGCTGTGCGACGCCTACCACTGCTCGATCCTCGGGCCCACGAACCCGAACCGGCTGATGGCGCAGACCGGGACGATCGACCCGTCCGGCAAGCACGGCGGCCCGGTCATCGCACACGAACATCAGCGCCGACACGATGTGGAACTGCACCTGGCCGACGATGCCCGAGGTGCTCGAGGACCATGGCGTGACGTGGAAGTTCTACAGCCCGAGCAACGTCGGCGTGAGCGGCAAGTACGCCGCCCTCAAGAAGTACCCGACGTTCGCCCCGACGATCTACAACCCGACGCTGAACCAGCACATGATGGGCACGACCGACCATGTGCTCCCGTACTTCAGCGCGTTCCGCAATCCGAACAGCGCGCTGTTCAAGAAGGCGTTCGAGCAGACGTTCCCCAACGACTTCGCCGCCGACATCAAGTCCGGCAAGCTGCCGAGCGTGTCGTGGATCATCCCGGCGCTCGGGTTCGACGAGCACCCGTCGGCGTCGCCGATGAACGGCCAGTACTTCACCTCGCTCGTGCTCGACGCGCTGCTTCAGAACGAGAAGGTGTGGTCGAAGACCGCGCTGTTCCTGATGTACGACGAGAACGACGGCTGGTTCGACCATGTCCCGCCCCCGACCGCCCCCGCGGGGCACCGCGGGCGAGTACCTGACCAACAGCTCGTTCCCGCTCGGGGAGCCCGACCCGGACACTCTCAACTTCAAGGGCCCGCTCGGGCTCGGGGTCCGCGTCCCGTGCATCGTGATCTCGCCGTTCAGCCGCGGCGGCCACATCGCCACCGAGGTGTTCGACCACACCTCGCAGCTGCAGCTGATCTCCAAGCGGTTCGGGGTCGAGGTGCCGAACGTGTCGGCGTGGCGGCGCAAGACGGTGGGCGACCTGACCTCGGCGCTGTTCACCGGCAAGCAGGACACCAAGGTCCCGAAGATGCCGAAGACCTCCGTGCTGCTTCCGATGACGGGCTACTGCGCCGAGGAGAGCCAGGACAGCGACTCTGGCGGCGCACCGCCGCCGAGCATCCCGACCAAGCAGCGGATGCCAAACCAGCAGGGCGGCTCGGACCCGGCGAGCAAGTTCTTCAAGCTCACGCGCGAGGAGGAGGCGGTTCCGGACGACGCGCGGACCGAGATCCTGACCGAGGAGCCACGGCCGATGACGACGAAGTCGCAGTTCAACCGGCTGGCGACGGTCAACCGCTAGGCGGACGCGCGCGCGCCTCCACGGTGAGGTCCGAGAACCCGGCCGTGACGAACGGCTCGCGCAGCTCCTCCGTGTCGAGCCAGTAGCTCGCCGGCTCGAACTCGATTGGCGCCGAATCGGCAATCGGCGCACGTTCGCGCGCGACCGCCGGCATCGCCGGACTGATGTCGCTCGCGGTCACGGCCCCGCCCGCGCCGGGCTCCGGTCGACGCTCACGGAACCGCAGCCTTTCGGAAACGACCGGCGCTAAGGTCCCCGCGATGCCGGACCTGCTGCTTTACGGCGACACCGAGCGGAGCGCGGCGCTCCGCCACGAGCTCCCGATCTCGATTCCCGACCCGTTCCTGTACGCCGAGGTTGCAGGACGGGCCTACGTCATGTGCACGTTTCTCGAGAGCGCGCAGATCTCAGAGGTCCGCCCCGACGCGACCCTGCTCGACGTCGACGAGCTCGGGTTCCACGAGCTGCTCGGCAGCGGGCTGACACGCGAGGAGCTCTGGCTCGAGCTCACCGCGCGCGCCGCCGCCGCGACCGGGGTCCGCGAAGCGATCGTCGACTTCGAGTTCGCGCTCGGCGTAGCCGAACGGCTGCGGGCCGACGGAATCAGCCTGACCGTGAACGAGGAGCCGTTCTCGCTCCGCCGCCGCGTCAAGACCGCGCAGGAGATGGCCGGCATCCGCCGCGCGCAGCGCGCAGCCGAGGCGGGGATGGCGGCGGCTGCTGCGCTGCTGCGCCGCGCCGAGCCGCTCGACGGAACCCTCCACGTCGACGGCAGCCCGTTACTCGCCGAGCAGGTGCGCGACGCGCTGCGCGACGCCTGCGCCGAGCGTGGCGCGCCCGCTCCGCCGAGCGTGATCGTCGCATCGGTCAAGCAGGGCGCCGGGCATGAATCGGGCACCGGGCCGCTGCCCGCAGGGCTGCCGATCCAGATCGATCTGTGGCCCCGGGACGAGGGGTCCGAATGCTGGGCCGACATGACGCGGACGTTCGTGGTCGGCGGCGAGCCGCCCGAGGAGGTGCGCCGGCAGGAGCCGCTCGTGCGCGAGGCGCTCGAGGCGGCGCGGGCGACGATCGCTCCCGGAGTCAGCGGCCGGGAGCTGTATGAGATCACCTGCGACGTGTTCGAGCGTGCGGGCTACAGGACGCAGCGCACCGGCCCCGGCGACGATCCGGTGGAGGGCTTCCAGTTCGCGCTCGGCCACGGCGTCGGGTTGCGCGTTCACGAGGACCCCGGCCTCGGGATGTCGAGTCGCGAGCCGCTCGTGGCCGGCGACGTGCTCGCGATCGAGCCCGGACTGTGGCAGCGCGACGTCGGCGGCGTCCGCTTCGAGGACCTCGTGGTGGTCACCGACGACGGTTGCGAGACGCTCACCGAATACAGCTACGCGCTGACTCCCTAGCGCCCGACTCGCACATTCGTCCAGCTCCGTTCGCGTCCGGTCAGGGACGGGTAGCTCCCCCTCCAACAGCGAGGGAGGTAGATATAAAATGTCGACTGGACTGATCATCGCGATCGTAATTGTGGTCGTGGTACTGATAGTGGCCGGGCTGATCCTGGCCCGCGCACGCGCGGGCATGCGTGCGAAAGCGCGGGAACGCGAGCTGGGACGCCGCCGCGAGGCGGCAGTGGAGCAGCACAGCGAGGCGGCCGATGCACGCGCGCAGCGCGCGGACGCGGCCGAGCGGCGCGCGCGAATCGCGCAACAGGAGGCCCAACGCGATCGCGCCGAAGCCGAGTTGCACCGCGAGCGGGCCACGCTGGTTGAGCAGGGTCACGCGGACGACCAGCTGATGCCGGACCGCGACGGCGCGGGCGACAGCACGGCAGACCCGGAGGCACGACGCGACGAGAACGCGAGGGGCGAGCTCCTCGTGGATCGGGAGCGCGATCGATGAGGACGAGCCTCGGGAGCATCGTCTGGCTTGTCGTGGGTGTCGTGATTGCGGCGTCGCACCACTACTTCGCCCACGCGTCCACACTCAAGCCGATCATCTCGGCGATCCTCGCGGTCGTGCTGTGGCCGCTGGTGCTGCTCGGCATCAACCTGCACGTGCACTGACCGTCGGTGCCGCGGCGGGTCGCGGCGCCCGAGCTGCGGGAGACACGGAGGGGTGCCCGCTCGCCCAGGGGCGGGCACCCACTCCAACGCGATGTCTGAGCCTGCGGCAAGCGGGAAGCCTCAGGGCATGAGCACATCTCAGAGCGAGGTTCCAACCGTCCGCCTGAACGACGGTGAAGAGATTCCCCAGCTCGGCTTCGGCGTGTTCGAGGTGCCGCCGCAGGACACGGCCGAGGTCGCGACTCGAGCGCTCCTGGCGGGCTACCGCCACATCGACACCGCGGCCGCGTATGGCAACGAAGCCGCCGTCGGCCAAGCCGTTCACGCCTCCGGGCTCGAGCGCGAGGACGTGTACATCACCACGAAGTGCTTCAACGACGATCAGGGCTACGAGCAGGCCAAGCGGGCGCTGCGCGCGAGCCTCGAGCGGCTCGAGATGCAGCACGTCGACCTGTACCTGATCCACTGGCCGGTACCCGCGCACGACAAGTACGTGGACACTTGGCAGGCGTTCATCGAGCTCCAGAAGGAGGGGCTCGTGCGCTCGATCGGCGTGTCGAACTTCCAGCCCGCCCACCTCGAGCGGATCATCGAGGAGACCGGCGTGACGCCGGCGGTCAACCAGGTCGAGCTGCACCCGCGGTTCCAGCAGCAGGGCCTTCGCCACGAGCACGCCGAGCTCGGGATCGCCACCGAGGCATGGAGCCCGCTCGCGCGCGGCGAGGTGCTGGACGACCCGGTGATCGGCGAGATCGCGCAGGCGCACGGCAAGACACCCGGCCAGGTCGTGATCCGCTGGCACCTCGAGATCGGCAACATCGTGATCCCGAGGTCGGTCACGCCCGAGCGAATCGAAGAGAACTTCGACGTGTTCGGCTTCCAGCTATCTGGCGAGTGAGCTGGAAGCGATCGACCGGCTCGACGCCGGCGAGCGGATCGGTCCCGATCCGGACACGTTCATCCGGCCGTAGCGCATCTGACGGCCGGCAGCGTTGACCGCGATCCCGTCCCGGGTAGCTCTCGTGTACGGGGCCCTGACTCGAAAGATGTCATGAGCAGTCTGTCCACTCCGACGTGTAGGGACCCCCTCAGCTCAAGCGCGGAGCGTGTCCGCGCAGGCGTTCAAACCGTGGAGCTTGAGGAGGCCCCTTGTGAGCATCGTAATGGGACTTGATCAGCATCGAGGACAGATCACCGGCGAGTGGATCGACACCGACACTGGCGAGATCCAACGCACCCGCGTGACGCCGGCGGACCGTGCGGGGGTGCGGAAGTTCGTTGAGCGTTTCGGTGGCCGGGAGCTCGAGGTGGCGCTGGAGGCGACGACGGGCTGGCGGTTCGTGGTCGAGGAGCTGCGGCGGGTCGGCGCCGAGGTGCATCTCGCCGAACCGGGCGAGACTGCGGGGCTCAGGGGTCCGAAGAAGCGCGCGAAGAACGATCGCGCGGATGCGCGGCATCTGCGGGAGCTGGTGATGATCGGTCGGCTGCCGGAGTCATGGATCCCGCCTGACCACATCCTCGATCTTCGTGCCCGCGTGCGGTTGCGCCACACGCTCTCGGAGCAGCGCGGCGAGTGGCAGCAGCGAATCCAGGCGACCCTCTATCACCAGGGTTGCCCGCAGCGCCGGCAGTTGATGACCGGTGACGGGCGCGAGTGGCTTCAGGCCCAGCAGCTGCCTGCCGCGGCGCGTGAGCAGGTGACGATCGCGCTCGCGATGATCGACGCGCTGGAGCGTCAGATGCTGCCGCTCGAGAAGGAGCTGCGGGCGTACGCACGCCGCCAGGCCGGTTGCAAAGCGCTGATGGCCCACTACGGGATCGGGGAACTGTGCGCGGTCACGATCCTCGCCGAGCTCGGTGACTGCACCCGGTTCTCCTCCTCCCGCCAGGCCGTGCGCTACGCCGGGATGGACATCACCGTGCACCAGTCAGACCAGCGACGCGCGCCCGGGCATCTCTCCCGGCAGGGGCCGCCTGCGTTGCGCTGGGCGCTGTTCGAGGCCGCCCAGCAAACCCGGCGGCGGACGACAAGCCCGGACCGCGACTACTACGACCAGGCGGCCGAGCGAATCGGCGGTAACCGCGCATGCCTTTCGCTGGCGCGCAAGCTGCTCAAACGCAGCTACCACACACTGCGCGAGCTCGGCGAGGAGGCACTGGCCCCCGCATGACCTTCCCCGTGCGCGCCAAGCCCTTCGTCAACCAGATGCGCCGCGGCCGGCTCCCGACAGTCTCCTGCCGCCACCCCGTGGTGGACGGCCCTGAAAGACCGAGCGGCCGCAACGCTTGCACCAGCGGGATCACCCCATCAAACATCATGTCGCCGACCCCGGAGCCAACCCGAGGGTCGCGGACCGAAGTAAGGCTGGGCGCCCGCGCGCACACGACCCACACCCTCGATCGCGCCCGCGCATCCCCAGCCCGCAGCAGTTCTCTCCCAACAACCCGGACCACGCGCTTGCCGTGCGGTCCCTGCACAAGTAAGGAATCAAATGGCAAACGAGCTGAAAGGCAAGAAGATCGCGATCATCGCCGCCGACGGCGTGGAGCAGAGCGAGTTCGAGAAGCCAAGGCAGGCGGTCGAGGAGGCGGGTGCGACCACCGAGCTGCTGTCACTCGAGGACGGCCAGATCCAGGCGATGAACGGAGACGTCGACAAGGGCGACACGTTCAAGGTCGACAAGACCGTCGCGGACGCCTCGCCTGACGACTACGACGGGCTGATCCTCCCCGGCGGCGTCGCCAACCCGGATCATCTGCGGATGGACGAGAACGTGATCTCGTTCCTGCAGCGCTACTTCGAATCGGGCAAGCCCGTCGGTGTCATCTGCCACGGGCCGTGGACGCTCGTGGAGGCCGACCTCGTGCGCAACCGGACCCTGACCTCGTGGCCGAGCCTCCGCACGGACATCCGCAACGCCGGCGGCAACGTGGTCGACGAGGAAGTGGTGGTCGACCAGGGCTCGTCTCCTCGCGCAACCCGGACGACCTGCCTGCGTTCTGCGCGAAGATCATCGAGGAGTTCGCGGAGGGTCGCCACAAGGTGGCGGCCTGACCCTCTACAGGCGCCGCGCCAGCCAGAGATAGGTGCGATACGTGAGCTCGAGCGTCCCGCCGGCGTCGGCGATGGCGCCGCGGACCGCCTCGAGCAGCGCTTCCCGCTGTGCATCGGGCAGCATGATGTGGTCCGAGTGCGTCTGGATCAGCGCGATGTACTCGGCGCTCGTGTACGGGCAGACCCAGTCGTAGCTGCGAACGGGCTCGAGCTCGAACCCGTGCTCGGCATCGAGATCCTCGCCGTAGTAGCCCCAGGACGTGCGAGGGTCGGTGTGATCCGGATGCATCGGCCCCGGCATCTCGCCAAACTCGATCCCGTCATACGCGGCCCGAAGAGCCGCCGCCAGCTCGCAGCGGTCCCATAGCGGCCGGTTCCAGAACAGCGCCATCGCGCCGCGTTCGACGAGTGCCTCGTGCGCCTTGGCCATCCGCACACCCGGCGAGATCCAGTGCCACGCCTGAGCGCAGATCAGGAGCTCGAACCGCACCCCCGACGGCTCCCAGCGCTCGAACTCCGTCTCGACGACGGTCACGTCGGGGAGGCCCGCGCAGTTGCGCCGGGCGACGGCGGCCATCGCGGCGTTCGGCTCGATCGCGAGCACCGAGGCGCCGCGTCCGGCGAACAGCACGGTCGCCTTGCCGGTGCCGGCTCCGACGTCGACGACGCGGACCCGCTCGCCGTCGCGCGCCGGCGCGTACGCCAGCGCATCCTCCACCAGCGCCGCCGGGTACGACGGCCGCGAGCTGTCGTAAAGGTCCGCAACCGAGCCGAACGACAGGCGGCGCTCGGTATCCATTCCGCGTAAGTCAAGCAGGCCGGCGGCGCGTCCAGCCGGGGGCGGCGGGTAGCATCGCGGGCGCGGATGTCGAGGCGATCCAGGATCACGGTGGCCGTTCTGTGCTGTCTGCTCCCGGCCGTGTTGCCGGCCAGCGCGACCACGTCCGCGAGCGCGTCCGCGGCCCGGAGCGTACGCGTCGGGGTCGCCCCCGCACTGCCGTCGGGCGCCCGCGCGCTCGGCGCGGTGCAGGACGAGACCAGATTGCACGTCACCCTTGCGCTCGAGCCGCGCAACCCCGCCGCGCTCGCCTCCTACGCGCAGGCCGTCGCGACCCCCGGCTCGAGCGAGTACGGCCGGTACCTGACGCCGGCGCAGTTCGCGAGCCGGTTCGGCGCCACGCCGGCGGCGATCGCGGCGGTCCGCGACGCGCTGCGCGCGCGCGGGCTCAGCCCCGGCCGGGCGAGCGTCAACGGCCTCTCGATCCCGGTCACCGCAACCGCGAGCGCCCTCGACCAGGCGCTGTCCCTGAAGCTCGAGCGCGTCGCGATCCCCGGCGGCGAGCGCGCGATCACGGCCAGCGCGGCGCCCGCGGTGTCGGCCGCGGTCGCCCCCCTCGTCCAAGCCGTGATCGGGCTCAGCACGACCTCGAGCCCGCAACCGCTGGCGCGGCGGCCCACGCGCGCACGGACCGCGGCCGCACACGCGAGCCCGCACGTCGCGACCGGCGGGCCACAACCCTGCGCCGCCGCGAGCAGCGCCGCCCCGAGCAACGCCGCCTACACGGCCGACGAGCTCGCTTCCGCGTACGGCTTCTCCGGGCTGTACCACGCCGGCGACGAGGGGCAGGGGCAGACGATCGCGGTGTACGAGCTCGAGCCCGACAACCCGTCCGACATCGCGATGTTCCAGTCCTGCTATGGCACGCACGCGACGGTGACGTACGTGCCGGTCGACGGTGGCGCCGGCGCCGGCGACGGCAGCGGCGAGGCCGCGCTCGACATCGAGGACGCGATCTCGCTGGCGCCGAAGGCGAAGATCCTCGTCTACCAGGCGCCCAACTCGAATTCGAACGGCCCGGGCTCCGGGCCGTATGACAACTTCTCGGCGATCGTCTCGCAGGACCGCGCGCAGGTCGTGTCGGCCTCGTGGGGTCAGTGCGAGTCGATGGAGGGCGCCGCCGACGCGCGCGCCGAGAACACGCTGTTCGAAGAGGCGGCCGCGCAGGGACAGACGATCGTCTCGGCCGCCGGCGACGATGGGTCCGAGGATTGCTATTGCCCCCCGGACGAGAGCTGCGGGCCCGGCGCGACGACCTTCGCCACCCAGCTGGCGGTCGACGATCCGTCGAGCCAGCCGTTCGTCACCGGCGTTGGAGGCACGACGCTTTCTGCACTGGGCCCGCGGCCGACCGAGACAACCTGGAACAACGGTGGCAATCCGGTCTCATCGGCGCTCGTCGCCCCGGGAGCCGGGGGCGGCGGGCTCTCGTCGCTCTGGTCGATGCCGTCCTACCAGTCCGGCTCGCCGAGCTCGCTGCGCGTGCTGAGCGCCCCGGCCGGCGGCGGCTGCGGCGCCGCGCGCTGTCGTGAGGTCCCGGACGTGTCCGCCGACGCCGATCCGAACACCGGCTACCTCATCTATTACAACGGCGACGGCTCCGAATCCGGCGCCTCCGGCTGGCAGGGCATCGGCGGCACCAGTGCCGCGGCGCCGCTGTGGGCAGCGCTGTTCGCGCTCGCGAACGCCTCCGGCGAGTGCGCGGGCACGGACCTCGGGTTCGCGAACCCGGGCCTGTATCGGGCGGCGGCTACCGGGTACGCCGCCGACTTCAACGACGTCCGGAGCGGCAACAACGACTTCACGGGCACGAACGGCGGCGACTACGCGGCCACAAGCGGCTACGACCTCGCGACCGGGCTCGGGACCCCGAACGCCTCCTCGCTCGTGCGGGCGCTGTGCGCCCAGACGCTGCGAATCGCGAACCCCGGCTCGCAGAGGACCACCGTCCGCGTGAAGGTGACCCTGCGCCTGCGCAGCTACGGAGGCGCGACGCGCTTCTCGGCCACGGGCCTGCCCGCCGGGCTCTCGATCGCGTCGAGCACCGGAGCGATCTCCGGCAAGCCGAGCTCGATCGGCACCCACCACGTCACGGTCACCGCGCGCAACGACTACGGCGCGGTCTCGACCATGTCATTCGCGTGGTTGGTCGGCGCGCCGCCGGCGCTGTCGCGGGTGTCGGTGAGCGGAGCTGCAGGTCGGCGGCAGCTGCGGTTCACGGTCACGGCCGGGCGCAGCGCGCCGGCGCTGCACCTGCTGACGATCTCGCTTCCGGCCGGTCTGCGTTACGCCTCGAAGGTCTCGCTCGCCGGGCGGCCGCGCTTCTCGGTCCGGCTCGCACACGGCAGGCTCCTGCTGACCCTGGCGCAGCCGAGCCGCCGGATCGCCGCCACCATCGCCGTACGCGGCACCGGCCGGCGGTCGTCGACGCTCGCGGTGCTCGCGACCGACGCGTCCGGCAACTCGACGAGACTCGCGGCGCGTCCGCGGGTAGGCTGAGCCCCGCCGTGTCCGCGATCACCGGTTGCTCGACCACCGACGCCGATGTGCCGATCGACCGCTGCTGGGCGCTCGTCGAGGACGTCGCGATTGCTCCCGAGTGGCAGGGCGGGCTCGAGGCGATGGACGTCGTCGAGCGCGACGACGCGGGGCGTGTGCTGATTGCGGACGCGGTCAGCGACGCAAGGCTGCGCAAGGTCAAGACTCGCGTGCGATTCGCGTACGAGGGCCCGACGCGCCTGTCCTGGAAGATGGTCGAGGGCGACCTCGAGTCGATGGAGGGTTCCTGGGAGCTCGAGGACCTCGGCGCCGGGCGGACGCGCATCACCTACACGGTGGCGGTCGACCCGGGCGCCAACATCCCGGGGCTGATCCGGGGCCCGATCGAGAGCGTGGCGCGCGCGATCCTCGTCAACGGCCGCGCGAACGAGCTCGCGAGGCGAGTCAGCGCCGGCTGAGCTTGCCGCCCGCATGGCGATCGCCGTCGGTGTAGCGCTCGGCGACGGTCGACAGCACGCGGATCATCGAACGAGCCGAGGGCTCGACGCCCCGGCCGTTCATCGTCGCGGCGATCACGCGCCGCACCGGGCTCGTCGGCGCGAGCGCCCGGATCACGACGCCTTCGTGCACGTGGGTCGCGGCGAGACGCGGGATCAGCGCTACGCCGACGCCTGCCGCGACGAGGCCCTGCACGGTCTCGTAGTCGTCGGACTCGAACGTCACGTGCGGCTCGAACCCCGCCGCCACGCACGAGCGCACGACGTGCCGCGCGCACGGGCTCGACGCCGAGGTCTGGACCCAGTGCTCGTCGCGCAGGTCCGCGAGACCCAGCGCGCGCTTGGACACGAGGCCGTGGTCGGCGGGCAGCGCGACGTGCATCGGATCTTGCAGCAGCGTCACCGTCCGCAGCCCGGCGCCGGGGCGCTCGCGCACGCCCGCAAACTCGAACAGCAGCGCCAGGTCGAACTCGCCCGCCCGGACTCGCGGTGCGATGTCCTCAGGCTCGCCCTCAGCCAGCGTGAGCTCCACGTCGGGATGGCGGCCACGGAACTCCGCCACCGCCAGCGGCATCAGCGTCGCGCCGGCCGAGGGGAACGACGCCACCCGCAGCCGCCCGCCGCGGAGCCCGAGAACGGCGGCCAGGTCTGCTTCAGCCGCCTCCACCTGCGCGAAGATCGCCTCCGCGTGCGCGACGAGAGTGGCCCCCGCCGAGGTCGGCCGGACGCCGCGTCGGTCACGGATGACGAGCATCGTCCCGGTCTCCGACTCGAGCCGAGCGATCGCCTGGGAGACAGCGGACTGCGTATACGACAGCGACTCGGCGGCGCCCGAGAACGAGCCCCGGGCCACCACCTCCGACAGCACGCGGAGCCGCCCAAGGTTCAGCATTAGCAAAACTTATCAGGACGATGATGAATGTCACTGGTCGTTATGCAAGATGGCTGGAAGCCTCTGACCGAAACCGTCCTGAATTCATGTACCGATCCACGGAGGGGCACATGGCGCCGCACGCGATCATCTCCTACGACGACACGCCGAACGACCACGATGCGCTCGTCCTCGGCCATCTGCTCGCCGACGCCGGTGCCAGGCTTACGCTCGCGTACGTCCGTCACGCGACGGAGCTCGAGCACACGCGCGAGGAGCGCGAGGAGCACGCGGCGCAGGACCTGCTCGAGCGCGGCGCGATGTGGCTCGAAGACTGCATCGGCGTGGAGCGCAGGGTCGTCGTCAGCGCCTCGACCGGCGAGGGCCTGCGGTGGCTCGCCGAGCGTGAGGGCGCCGACGTGATCGTGTTCGGCTCGGACTACCGCACGGCGGCCGGCCACGTCGCCCCCGGCAGGTCGGCCCAGACCCTGCTCGAGGGAGGCACCGCCGCGCTGGCGATCGCGCCGGCCGCGTTCCGCGAGCGCCGCGATGCGCGGATCGACACGATCGGCCTGCTCGCCGACCAGGACGACCGGGCGGCGCTCGAAACGGCCCAGCTGCTCGCGGAGGCCCACGAGGCCGCTGTGATCGTGCGCGACGACCCGCGCGTCGACCTGCTGATCATCGGCTCGCGCGCCGAGGCGCGCCCCGGCTGTGTGATGGTCACCTCACGCGCCGCGAACACGATCGAGGAAGCGACGTGCCCGGTGCTGATCCTCGCCCGCGGCGTCGCGCTCGAGTTCGGCTCGCTCGTCCCGTACTGAGGGTCGCTGACCGGCCGCCGCGGGCCGGCGAGCGTGCCGCCACTCGTGGCGGCTAACGTGGCGCGTCCGTGAAAACGCTGGTCGTATCGGACTTCCACCTGGGCGCCCGGCTCGGGCACGACGTGCTGCGCCACCCCGAGCCGCAGCGCCGGCTGCTCGAGGCGCTCGACGGTGTCGACCGGTTGGTGCTGCTCGGCGACGCCGTCGAGCTGATGGAGGGCCGGCAGCGACGGGCGAACGCGATCGCCGAGCCCATCCTTCGCGCGATCGGCGAGCGACTCGGGCCCGAGCGCAGCGTGCTGCTGGTGCCCGGGAATCACGACGCGCCGCTGGTGCGCCAGTGGGTCAGGACGCGCGGCCGCAGCGTCGAGCCGAGCAGCGTGGTGCCGCTCGACGCGACCGAGACGCTCGCGCGCGTCTCGGGCTGGCTCGCCCCGGCGCAGGTGAGCGCGCAGTATCCCGGGGCGTGGCTGTCGGACCGGGTCTGGGCGACGCACGGCCACTACCTCGACCGGCACCTGTTCCCGGTGTCCGGATACGGGATCGCCCGCGGACTGCTCAGCCGCCGCCCACTGCGGCCGGCGACGCCGCTCGACTACGAGCTCGCGCGCCGTCCGAGCACCGGCCGGTTCGCCGGCACGATGCCGCTGCCCGTCGCAGCCGCGCTGAATGATCTGGCCGAGCTGCTGCGCGCCGCGACGATGCCGCGCGTGCGCCGCCGGCTGCTGAATCCCCGGTTCGCACCGTTCACGGCGGCGCTGCTCGGCCTGCAGATGCGCCGTGCGAGCATGCCCGCCCTGGCCCGAGTCGTCGCGCAACTCGGGATCGACGCCGACTGGGTCGTGTTCGGGCACGTGCACCGGCTCGGGCCGCTGGCCGACGACGACCCGCAGGTGTGGAGCGGACCGAATGGCCGTCCGCGGCTCGCCAACACGGGCTCGTGGCTGTACGAACCGTTGCTCGTCAACCGCGCCGTGCCCCCGCATCCGTACTGGCCGGGCGGCGCGATCCTGATCGAGGACGACGGCGACCCGCAGGTGATCGGCCTGCTCGACGACGTCCCCCCGGACCAGCTGCGCTAGCCCGGCCTCCTTCCGGTCGCGAGGCTACGGCAGCAGCAGGTGGCTGTCGCCGAACTCGTGCCACAGGTACCCGTGAACGAGCGCAGCGTCGTACGAGCGCGCCAGCAGCCGTTCGCCACCGACCGCCTCGAGCAGCTGCAGGTGCGAGGCCTCGGGCTCGTGCCAGCCGGTGATCAGGCCGTCGACCGAGTGCAGCTTCCGGCCCGGCGTGACCACGAGGTTGGTCCAGCCCCACGGCCGGCCGGTCTCGAGCGCGCGCACGACCGTCGTCCCGATCGCGATCACGCGCCCGCCCCGCTCGTGCGCGGCCCGCACCGCCGCAGCGGTCGCGGCGGGCACCTCGAACTGCTCGGGGAAGGGCGGCTCGTGGTGCTCCGGGCTCGAGACGCCGCAGTGGAGCGTGATCGGCGCCACCGCGATCCCCCGCGCCACGAGCGCCGTGATCAGCTCGGGGGTGAACGGCCGACCGGCGCTCGGCATCTCGGAGCTGCCCGGCGTGGTGGCGTAGACGTTCTGGTACTCGGCGAGCGGCCACGGAGCGCGTACGTAGCCGTAGCGGATCGGCTCGCCGTGGTCCGCGAGGTAGTCCTCCGGGACCGCCCCCAGCCGGGCGAGCAGCAGCCGCGCGCCGGAGGCATACGGCGCCACCAGCTCGAGCCGCCCGCCGCCCCGCAGCAGCACGCGCTCGCCGACGGTCCCGCGAATCGGCCGGGCGCCATCCGGGGTGCGCAGCTCCACGACCCGCCAGTGCTCCGCATCGAGCCCGGGCGCCCGCGTGGAGAAGTGCACACGCACCGCAGAGCCGTCGCGCTCGCGGCGCCCGGGGACGGCTGCGGGCAGCGTCGCGGACACGTTCACGACAACCAGGTCGCCCGGTGACAGCAGCCCCGGCAGCTGATCGAACCGGTGGTGCGCGATCTCGCCCGTCGAGCGGGTCGCGACCATCAGCTTCACCTGGTCGCGCTGCGCCGGCGGCTCCGTCGCCTCGAGCCGCGGCGGCAGCTCAAACGCGAGCGCCGACATCTCTCGCCCTGTAGCGGCCACTCGGCAGCGATCCCGTGATCAGCTCGACCAGACCCGGCACGGACTCCTCGGGGCGCGGGCGGTCGGAGATGTCCTCGCCGGGGAACGCGTCCTGGTGCATCTGCGTGCGCATGTCGCCGGGGTCGACCGCGTACACCCGCAGAGCGGGCTGCTCGGCGGCAAGGATCGCGGTGAGCTGCTCGAGCGCAGCCTTCGAAGAGCCGTACCCGCCCCAGCCCTCGTACGGCTCGACCGCGGCATCGGAGGTGACGTTGACGATCGCGCCGCCGTCGGCGATCCGTGGCAGCGCGAGCTGCGCGAGTGCCAGCGGCGCGAACACGTTGACCGCGTACACGCGCTCGAGCTCGGCCAGCGGATACCGGGCGAGCTCGGGCTGCGGGCTCGGACCCAGCAGCTCGGCGTTGTTGACGAGCACGTCGATCCTCTCGCCGGCCGCGTCGACGAGCGCGCTGACGGTGCCAGTCGTCGGCACGTCGCCGGGAAGCGCGGCGACCTCGGTGAGCTGCCGAGCTCGCGGGCGACGCGCTCGCAGATCGGCGGCGCCGCGGGCGTCGATCACGAGCGTCCAGTCGCGTTGGCGGCGAGCGCGCGTGCCAGCGCCAGGCCGAGGCCGCGCGAGGCTCCGGTGATGATTGCTGTGTGGCATGCAGCCCACGGTAGGCGTGGGCGCAGCCCGCTTCCCAGGGGCAATTGGTCCTAGGACTTCGAGCCGACGAGCCCCTCGCTGCACCGCGAGCAGCGCCGCCTGCGTCCGGTCAGCGACGCCGAGCTTGGCCAGCACGTGGCCGACGTGGGTCTTGACCGTCTTCTCCGAGATCCCGAGCTCGAACGCGATCCGCTTGTTCGAGCGGCCGCGCGCGATCAGCGTCAGCACCTCGTGCTCGCGGCGCGTCAGCCGCTCTGGCGTCGAGCGGCGCGGCCGGCGCGGCGCCGTCGGCGATCGCGCGCACGAGCGCGAGCCGCGACGGTCGGGTCGAGCATCGCCTCGCCGGCGTGAGCCGCCGCGGACCGCGCGCGCCAGCTCGGCCGGCTCGACGTCCTTGAGCAGGTAGCCGGCGGCGCCGGCCTGGATCGCCGGCATCAGCCGCTCGTCGTCGAGGAAGCTGGTCAGCACGATCACGCGCGAGCCCGGAGCCAGCGTGCGCAGCTCGCGCATCGCGCCGACCCCGTCGAGCCGCGGCATCACGAGGTCCATCAGGATCACGTCGGGCGACGAGCTCGAGCGCGCTGCTGCACCGCCTGCTCGCCGTCTGCAGCCTCGCCGACGACCTCGATGCCGTCCTGGAGCTCGAGGAACGTGCGCAGACCCTCGCGCACGACCGCGTGGTCGTCGACGATCAGGACGCGGATCGTGCTCATCGCGCCGCCGCCGGCACGCTCAGCCGCACCGTCGTCCCTGCTGCCGGGCCGCGAGCGGATCGACAACTCGCCGCCGAGCTCCCGCGCGCGCTCCTCCATCGAGGTCAGGCCGAGATGGCGGAGCGCAGCTCCGGCCGCTCGGGCTCGAATCCCATGCCGTCGTCGGTGACCTCGACACCGTCATCGCGCCGACGCCGTCGTCCGCGAGCGACACCGTGACGCGCGACGGACTCGCGTGGCGGACGGCGTTGTGCAGCGCCTCGTGCGCGATCCGCATCACGAGCTCGCCGACGCTCCAGGCGCTCCGTCGGAGCTCGCCGTCGACCTCGAGCTCGATCGCGACGCCGTGGACGCCGCTCGAGCATCGCGATCTCCTTGCGCAGCGCGCCCGCGAGCCCGTCGCGCTCGAGCTCGGCCGGGCGCAGCCCGAGGATCAGCGAGCGCAGCTCGCCGAGCGCCTCGCGCGCCAGCTCGCTGACGCGCTCGAGCTGCGCCCGCGCCTCGTCGGGGTCGCGCTCGAGCAGCGTCGCGCGGCCTCGGCGGTGAGGTTCAGGCTGAACAGCTTCTGGCTGACGACGTCGTGCAGCTCGAGCGCGAGCCGGTTGCGTTCCGACGAGGATCGACAGCTCCCGGCTGCGCTCGTACAGACGCGCGTTCGTGATCGCGATCGCGGCGTGGGCGGCGAGCAGCTCGATCAGCTCCTCGTCGGCCTCGTCGAACGCCGGCGCGCCCTGCTTCTCGGTCAGATAGAAGGCGCCGATCACGCCGTCGGCGGCGACGATCGGCACGCCGAGGAACGAGCGCATGTCGGGATGGGCTCGCGGCCACCAGCCGCGGAAGCGCGGGTCGGTGTGGATGTCCTCGGTGCGGATAGGCGCCGCCGCCTCCAGCATCGCCCCGAGCATCCCGTGGGTGCGCGGCAGCGGACCCATCGCCGTCACCAGCTCGTCGCTCATGCCCGAGACGAGGAAGCGCCGGAACCCGCCCCCGCCGTCGGGAATCCCGAGCGCCGCGTACCGCGCACACGCCAGCTCGCGCGCGGAGTCGACCAGCCGCTGCAGCACCTCCTCGACCGACAGCTGCGACGCGACCGCCAGCACCGCGTCGCTGACGGCCTTCAGCGCGGGAGGGAGCGGCTCCGGCACGACTGAACGATAGCCCCGCGGACAGCGCTCGATCGCCCTGCGGACGCCAACCGCCCGCTACCTTCGCAGACGATGCCCCGGTACTGGTTCTGGATGCAGGTCGTGATCATCGTGTTCGT
Source organism: uncultured Solirubrobacterales bacterium (assembly GCA_963826895.1). Classification (GTDB taxonomy): domain Bacteria; phylum Actinomycetota; class Thermoleophilia; order Solirubrobacterales; family Solirubrobacteraceae; genus Palsa-465. The sequence continues at coordinate 278,519 of CAWGYJ010000002.1, read as the reverse complement.
GCTCGCCGAGCATCGTGATCGCGATCACGAAGCTCGCATGAGCGTGTTCGCCTCGATCCTCGTCGGCACCGACGGCTCGGATACGGCACGACCGCGGTGGCGCACGCGATCGATCTCGCGCGCGGAGCTCGGCGCCCGGCTGCTGATCGTCAGCGCCTACGAGCCCGTGCCCGCCGACCGGCTGCGGAGCGAGCGGCTCGAGGCGCCGGGGATCTCCAGTGGATGATCAACCCGCGCGAGGACGTGCTCTCGATGCTCGGCGGCGCCGAGCAGCAGGCGCGCGACGCGGGCGTGGCCGACGTCGAGACGTTCGCGCGCCAGGGCGACGCGGCCGACGCGATCCTCGACGTCGCCGAGGAGCAGCACGCGGACCTGATCGTCGTCGGCAACCGTGGCATGACGGGCGCGAGCCGGTTCCTGCTCGGCTCGGTGCCGAACAAGATCTCGCACCACGCACCGTGCTCGGTGCTGATCGTCCGGACTACCTAGGGCCCGCAGGCCTGCGGACCCTTAGGGCCCGTCGTCCCGGTTGGACTGTCGGCCCGGTCGAGCCCGTCTGCGCCTGCGAGCGCGACGCGGTCGCAGCGCCGGCGTTCAAAAGACCCCAGCCGTAGGTCGAGTTCGGCTGCGAGCCGTCGAGCGGGGTCGCGGTGTCCTCGAGCCGCTTGAGGATCGCCTGCGGCGTCGGGTGGCGGCCCAGAACCCGGCTCGCGATCACGAGCGCGGCGGTCGCCGCGACCTCGGGCGAGGACATCGAGGTTCCGTAGATGTAGCCGGGATAGCCGAACCGCGCGGGGTGGTTCGGGTCGGTCAGCGTCATCTGGTAGATCGACGGCAGGCTCTTGTACGAGTTGCAGTTTGGATCGTTCACGGTTGGGTCGTCGTCGCCACCACCGGGCGCCACGAGATCGAGCCGGGGCCCGTTGTTGGAATAGTCGGCCAGGCACCGGTCCTTGGTCGTCGCGCCGACCGAGATCACGTCCGGAGCCGCCGCCGGGTAGGCGAGCTGCGTGTCGCCCTCGTTCCCAGCGGCCGCGACCACGACGACCCCGCGCTTGTGCGCGAAGCGGATCGCGCTGACGACCTCCGGGATCTGCGAGGAGGTGACGTCGAGCCCGAACTCGAGGCTCAGGTTGATCACCTGCGCACCGTGGTTGACGGCGTAGCGGATGCCCTTGGCGATCGTGATCGCATCCCCGGCGCCCGCGGCATTGAGCACCCGCACCGGCATGATCGAGGCGCCGTATGCAAGCCCCGTGAGCCCGAAGCCGTTGTTCGTCGCCTCGGCGATCATGCCCGCGACGAACGTGCCGTGGCCCTCGCGGTCGAGCGGGTAGCGGTTCTTGGCGACGAAGTCGTACGGGTGGACGAACCTCGTGCCGCCGAAGTCGGGCGAGCGCCGGAACTTGCCCCAGTTCCGGTACGCGACCCCCGTGTCGAGCACCGCGATCACCACGCCGCGCCCGCCGGCCCGGCCGTCGGCCCGCAGGTTCGCCCACGCCTCGGGCGCGTTGACGCCGACCCCGGGGAGGAAGTTCCACTGCATCTTCTGCCACCCGCCGGGCACGTGGGCGGTACCGGGGTCGTTCGGGATCCAGGTCCCTGCGGCGTGGGCGATGAAGTCGGGAACCGCGTACGTCACGCCGGGCCTGTGCCGCAGCCGCCGGATCTCGGTGGTGACGCTGACCCCGCGCGGCGTGCGCACCAGCGAGGTCGAACTCGCGGTCGCAGACAGGCCCGACGTGTCGGCCCGCGCCAGCCGCGCCTGGTCGGGCGTCATCGACAGTGGCTGCTCGTAGCCGACGACGACCACCCCGGGGACATAATTCGCGGCGCTCGCCGACGCGGTCGCGACCAGGCCGCACAGGACCACCGCGACCACCACGGCCACCGCGGACCTCCGATCTGCCTTCACGCGCGAGCGCATAGCTCTTAAGACATCATCCCGACCCGAAAGTTGTCCTTCCCGTTCAACGTCCCACGGTAGCGGTAGAGGACCCGCTTCGATGGCGATTGCCCACTTCTTTCCCCGCGACGAATACTTCATGAGGCTCGCGCTGCGCGAGGCCGAGCGGGCTCTCGATCACGATGACGTCCCGATCGGCGCCGTCGTCGTCCGAGACGGCGAGGTCATCGGGGCGGGTCACAATGAGCGCGAGCTGCGCGCCGACCCGACCGCCCACGCGGAGATGATCGCGCTGCGCCAAGCGGCCCGGGCGCTCGACAGCTGGCGCGTGCTCGACGCGATCTTGTACGTGACGCTCGAGCCGTGCGCGATGTGCGCCGGCGCGCTCGTGCTCTCGCGGATTCCGCGCGTGATCTACGGCGCCGCCGATCCGAAGGCCGGCGCCGCCGGCAGCGCCCTCGACGTGCTCTCGGAGCCGCGGCTGAACCACAATCCGCGGGTCCAGGGCGGGCTGCTCGCAGTCGAGAGCGCGGCGCTGCTGCAGAGCTTCTTCGCCTCGCGCCGCTAGCGCCGTTGTGCGACGGGCGGGGCGATCCGCCGTCGTCTAACGTTTCGCCGACGCTTCACCCGGAGAGGTGGCAGAGCGGTTGAATGCGCCGGTCTCGAAAACCGGTATGGGCGGTTTCGTCCATCGAGGGTTCGAATCCCTCCCTCTCCGCTGCCGTCCGCCTACGTGCAGGTGCTGCCACCCGGGCAGATCTGCTTGGTGCGGTCGACGGAGGCGTCGGCCGAGACGAACACGTGCGTGCCATGCACGGGCGTGACCTTCGCCTCATAGGTCGTTGTGCCCATACCTCCGCCGCCCGTGACCGTGCATGAATTCGTTCGGCAGCGCTTCAGCACCGTGGTCCCCTCGAGGATGGTGATCTCGTCGCGCGGTCGGCCGCGCAAGATGTTGTTGGTGGCCGCGCTGAGGGTCACGTCGGTCCCGATCGGCGCGCTCGCGGGCGTCGCTGTGAACTGCAGCGTCCATCTCGGGGCACGGTCGGCCACCGCGACCCACTCGGAGTCGACACCACGGACGAAGGCGAGGGCGACGGCTCCGCTGCCGTCGATCGGCGCGCGCTCCACCGAGCGCGTGCGGAGGCTGCTCCAGTACAGGTAGCCGGGGTCGACCGCGATTCCGGTCGGTCCCCCGGCGCCGGTGATGAAGCTCTCGTCAGGCCCGCTCCCGTCAATCGCGGCGCGTCCGATCGTGTTGCTCCCGAGGTTGGTCCAGTAGATGTATTGGCCGTTGACGGCGACTCCATAGGGCCGGTCGGCGCCGATGATGAAGCTCTCGTCCACACCGCTCCGGTCAACCGCGGCGCGTCCGATCGTGCCCGTCGCGAGGTTGGTCCAGTAGATGTACTGGCCGTCGACAGCCACGCCATACGGATGGTGCGCACCGGTGATGAACCGCTCGTTCGGATGCGAGCCGTCAAGGCCGGCCCGCCCGATCGTGCCGGCTGCCTCGTCCGCCCAGTAGATGTGATGAGCGTCGACCGCCACGCCCTCGGGCGTTGGCAGCCGATCGATCAGCGTCTGGTCAGGCGCGCCGATCGTGTCGAGGCTCTGCCGCATGAGCGACCCGCCGACGGCGTTCACCCAGTACATGTACTGGCCGCCGACCGCGATCCCCATCGGCCGTAGCGCCGCCTGGCGGGTGACGTACGTGCTGTCCGCGCCCGTGCCGTTGAGGTTCGCGCGCCCGATCGTGCTGCGCGGCGGGCTGCTCCAGAACACATACGCGCCGGCCGGCGCCGCCCAGCACGCCAATCCCAGCACGGCCAGAGCACACGACAGTCGAAGTCTGAACACCAAAAACCTCCCCGGATGAATTGGCGCAACACTAAACCCCGCGCCACACACAGAGTTGCGGCCCAAGATTGCGGACTCCGGGCCCTGGTGAAAGGAGGCCTCTGTGCCACCCCGCGGTCTTCCCGGCAACGCCAATCTCGAGCAGCTCAGAAACGGCGCGAAGTCGTTTCAGCGTGCGGTCCGCGCCGGCGATTCCGGCGCCGCCGCGATCGTCAACGAGTTCCACCCGCGCATGGCCTCGGCCGCGCCCGGCTCACCGCAGCTCGCCGCCTTCACGCGTGCGGACGCCCAGCTCGTGATCGCACGCCAGTTCGGCTTCACGAGCTGGCCAGAGCTGAAGGCGCATCTGGAGCTGGTCGCCCGCTACTCGCGCTCACCGCATGACGAGCCGGTCGGCGGCCCGCTGCCGGACGAGCAGGCGATCGCCGACGAGTTCCTGCGGCTCGCCTGCCTGAACTACGGAGACGACGACATGGACCGTCTGCGCCGGGCCGAGCGACTGCTCGAGCAGCACGACTGGCTGTCTTCGCACGACATCTACACGATCGCCGCGACCGGCGAGCTGGAGTCGGCCCGTGAGCTGCTCCGCCGCGACCCCGATCAGGCATCCCGGCCCGGCGGCCCGCACCGGTGGGAGCCGATCCTGTACCTGACCTACTCGCGCGTCCGGCTCAACGCCGGCCGTGCCGCGGTCGCCGTCGCGCGGCTGCTGCTCGAGGCCGGGGCCGACCCGAACGCCGGCTACCTGTGGGAGGGGCTGATCCCGCCGTTCACCGCGCTTACCGGAGCGCTCGGCGGGGGCGGTCCGATCCCGCTGCATCCACAAGAGCTCGCGCTTGCCCGGGTGCTGCTGGAGGCCGGCGCCGACGCGAACGACGGGCAGGCGATCTACAACCGCAGCCCTGACGCAAGCGACGGCTGGCTGGAGGTCCTGCTGGAGTTCGGGCTCGGCAGGGGCGACGGCGGTCCATGGCGCCGGCTGCTCGGCGAACGCCAGGACTCACCCCGCCAGATGGTCGAGGACCTGCTGATGGCCGCGGCGGGTCACGGTTTCGCCGGCCGTGTGCGCGCCCTGCTCGCGCTGGGAGTGGATCCGGACGCCCGCGGATCCCGACATCCGATCTACCAGGGCCGGTCCCCGCCCAGGAGGCCGCGCTCTCGGGCCACATGGAGATCGTGTCGCTACTGGTCGACGCCGGCGCGCGCTGGGACCACGATCGGGTCGACTCGCTGCTGGCGGCCGCGACGGCCGGCGAGCGGGAGAGCGTCGAGGGACTGCTGGCGTCCGACGCGGGCCTCCGAGAACGCGCAATCGAGCGGCGCCCGGACCAGCTCGTACGCGCGGTCGAGGAGGGCCGGCAAGCAGGGGTCGCGCTGCTGCTCGAGCTGGGCTTCGACGTCAACGCGCTGCGTCGCTCCACGCCGCTGCACGAGGCGGCGATGCGCGGCGATCTGCCGACGATCGAGCTGCTGCTCGAGCACGGCGCCGACCCGACCCTACGCGACACCGGCTACGACGCCACCCCGGCGGGCTGGGCCGAGCACTTCGGTCAGACCGAGGCGCAGCAGTTGCTCGAAGCCGCCGAGGCTGCCCCCGGTAGCAGCAGCTCCCGCCACCCCGGGTAGGATGCCGCCCCGTCGCTTCGGACAGGAGAATGAAGGTCCACGGATGATTCTCACGCGTGGCCGCCTGGCGGTGCTCGCCGTCACAGCCGCGGCGCTCGTCGCCCCGCAGGCCGCTGCAGCCCAGGCGCAGCCGTACGGGACCAACGAATCCGGCACCTTCCACAACATCCTCCCGGCCGGGGCGAACGGGACCGACACGCTGGCGCAGCTGATCCAGTTCGAGACCGCCAAGACGCGGCCGCCCCACAACGACGATCAGCTCGGGATGTACTCGGCGCTGACGACGGCGAGTACTCGTCGATCTACCGCTCACAGCTGCTCGATCTGAACATCGAGCACTACCTGGACGGCGGCCGCCACAAGATGACGCTCGTCGAGCTGATCAACGCGATGGGCAACGCCGGCACACAGGATCTCCGCGGCGCCGAGGTGCTGCCGTACGCGTTGAAGCTGATCGGCAATCCGAGCAACCCGGCGCTGAGGACCGCCGTCTCCGAGCTGCGCGCCTGGGTCGCGAGCGGCGCGCACCGGATCAACCGCGAGCATCCGGGCGCCTCGGGTCAGTACGACCAGTCTGCGGCCGTTCGGATCATGGACGCGTGGTGGCCGCTGCTCGTCAAGGCGGACCTCGGGACGGTGCTCGGCTCGACGCTGCTCGGCGACGTCGAGGGCCGCTTCGGACTCGACAACCTGCCGCACAACCATCAGGGCTCGGCCTGGGACGACGGCTTCTACGGGATCGTCCAGCAGGACCTGCGCTCCGCCCTCGGCGAGCATGTCGCCGGCCCGCTGAACCGCGTCTACTGCGGCGACGGCTCGCTGCGTCGCTGCCGCGCGGCGCTCGAGAGCTCGCTACTGCAGGCCGCCGGCGAGACGGCCGCCCAGGTCTACCCGGCCGCCGATGGCTGCGCCGCGGGCGACCAGATGTGCTGGGACGCGATCCACTACACGGCGATCGGCGCGATCACGCAGCCGCCGCAGGAGTGGGTCAACCGCCCGACGTTCCAGCAGGCTGTCCAGATCGACAGCGCCGTCCCCTAGCAGGCTCTGGTCCGGAGCGCCTTTCGGATCGCGACCAGCGAGGCGCCGAACGGCCTCAGGATGCTCTGCAGTGGAGCCTGCGGGTCGGCCTGCTGCGCAATGAAAGCGCCGTCGATCGTCGCCAGCGCGAAGCGGGCCAGCTGTTGCGTGATCGGGTCGTCGGGATCGTCGCCGAACGCGATCGCGAACTGCCGGCGCAGCCGCACGAGCGCCAGCTCGCGGACGCGGCCGACGACGGCCTGGACCTCGCCGTCGCCCGTCCGGGGCGGCTGCGTGGCGAACACGACCAGCAGCCGCAGGAAGTCGGGGTTGCGCTCGAGCGCGTTGATGACGATCGCCGTCAGCGCGGCCAGGTGCTCGGCCGGCCTACCGAGGCGTTTCTCGGGCGTGGGCAGATCGGCGAAGAATCGCTCCGCTCCGCGCTCCATCACCGCCAGCAGGATCCGGTCCTTGGACCCGAAGTAGTGGTAGACGGAGCTCATCGGGATGCCGGCCTCCTCGACGACGCGCGCGAGCGTCGCCGCCTCGTACCCGTCCTGCGCCATCACCCGCTCGGCCGCATCGAGCACCAGCTCGCGTGACTTCACGCCGCGCCGGTTCGGCTTGACCTCGGCTCCGGTCGCCATGGCCGCAGGCTATCAGAACTTTTGGACTTGACACTCCAAAACTAGTTTTGTAGTCTGCGCTCCAGTTCAGATCGGCGACCGACGGAAGAGGAGCATCGAGGTGGGAGAGATCACAGAGCGGGAAGTGCCGGTCCTGATCGTCGGCGGCGGTGCAGCCGGCCTGACCGCGTCGATGTTGCTGGCGCGCCAGGGCGTGGAGCATCTGCTCGTCAGCGCCCGGCCGGGAACCTCTACGTTGCCGAAGGCCCACGTCCTGAACCAACGGGCGATGGAGGTGCTCGAGGACGTCGGCGTCGCCGACGCGATCGCGGAGCGCAGCACTCCGGCCGCGCAGATGGCTGCGACCGCCTTCTACGCCGGGTTCGCGGGACCGGACGCTGACTACGGGCGCCGGCTCTGCAAGCTCGAGTGCTGGGGCGCCGGTGGCGCCGATGAGAGCTGGCGCGCCGCGAGCCCGTGGCGGCAGCTGAACCTGCCGCAGATCCGGCTCGAGCCGTTGCTGAAGGCCAGGGCCGAGGAGCTGTCCCCGGTTCGATCCGCTTCGGGCACGAGCTGCTCGAGCTCGAGCAGGATCAGCACGGCGTCACCGCGCTGATCCGTGACACCGCGTCAGACGACGAGTACAGCGTGCGCGCGAAGTACGTCCTCGGCGCCGACGGCGGCCGCCGCGTCGCCGGCCTGCTCGGCGTCTCCTACGACGGCTTGGGAGTCGTGAGCCAGGCGGCAACCCTGCACGTCAGCGCCGACTTCTCTCGGCTCGCGCCCGACCCGGACGTGCTGATCCGCTGGATCCTGTCCCCGCAGGCCGGTGTCGGAGTCGTGATGGTGCCGATGGGCCCCGAACGCTGGGGACCGGCCGCCGAGGAATGGGTGATCCACCTCAACTACGCCGCCGACGCACCGCCGCAGTCCGACGCGGAGGTCGAGGCGGCCGCGCGGACCGCGCTCGGGATCGGCGAGCTGCCGCTCCAGATCCACAAGATCACGCGCTGGGCCGTCGATGCCGTGATCGCCTCGGCATTCGGAGTCGGGCGCGTGTTCCTGCTCGGCGACGCGGCGCATCGGCACCCGCCCACCGGCGGCCTCGGCCTGACGAGCGCGATCCACGACGCGCAGAACCTGTGCTGGAAGCTCGCCGCGGTGCTCGCCGGCGACGCCGATCCGTCGTTGCTGGACACCTACGAGGCCGAGCGGCGCCCGATCGACCAGCGCAACTGTCGGCGCTCGCTCGAGAACGCCCTCAATCACTTGACGATCAATGGGATGGTCGGCGTCTCGCCTGACGGCACCCCGGAGCAGAACCTCGCCAACCTGCGCCGCCTGTGGAGCGGGCTGCCCGCGGACGCCGAGCACCGCTCGGCGGTGCTGCGCGCGATGCGCCTGCAGTCGATGGAGTTCAACGAGCTGAACGTGGAGTACGGGTACACATACGAATCGAACGCCGTCGTTGCGGACGGCACCGTGGCGCCCGAGCCGATCGACGAGATCCGCATCTATCAGCCGTCGACGCGCCCGGGTCACCCACTCCCACACGCCTGGCTCGAGGACGAGGACGGTCATGGCGTCCCGATCAAGGACCTGGTGGAGCCCGCGCGCTTCCTACTGATCGCGGGCGAGGACGGCGAGGCGTGGTGCGAGGCGGCGCGCGAGCTGGCCGCAGACACCGGCCTGCCGCTCGACGCGCTCCGGATCGGCCACGTCGACGGGGATCTGTTCGACCCGCGCTGCACCTGGCTGCGCAACCGCCAGATCGCGAGCGACGGCGCGATCCTCGTGCGCCCCGACCGCTTCATCGGCTGGCGTTCGCCCACCGCGACCGATGACCCGCGTGCGGAGCTGAGCGAAGCGCTCGGTCAGATTCTCGCCCGTCCGATCGGCGCCGCCGTCGTGGCGACGGCCTGAGGAGCCGGCGATGGGCGCGCGGCGGATCGACACCCACCACCACCTGAAGCAGGAGGCCCGAACCCGATGACCCAGAGCACCACCCAACCCTGCCACCCCGGCGACGCGACGCTGACCGCCGGCAGCTGGCGAGTGAACGGAGAGGCCTCGTCCGCCGGCTTCTCGGCGCGCGGCTTCTGGGGCGCGGTCCCCGTCAGCGGCCGCTTCACGGAGCTGTCCGGCACCGCGACGATCGACGCCGACGGCCGGCTCTCCGGCGAGCTCGTGATCCCGACCGCGACCCTGGCCACCGGCATCGGCCTGCGCGACCGTCACCTGAGGAGCCGGGAGTTCTTCCACGTCCGCCGGCACCCGCAGATCACGTTCACCGCCGGCCGGGTTGCCGCCGGCGAGGACGGCGCGACGATCAGCGGCAAGCTCGCCGTGCGCGACCGCGCGATCGACCTCGTGCTGCCGCTCGGCGTCGAGCACGGCGCCGGTGGCGAGCTGACGCTGACGGCCGAGGCGGCGCTCGAGCTCGCGCCACTCGGGCTGAACCATAGCCCGCTCGGGATGGTCCGCGGCCCCGCCACGGTCCGGGTCCAGGTCGTCCTCGAGCGCGAGCGATGAAGCTCCGCCGCACCGGCGACGGCCTGATCGCCCGCGACCCCGATCACGGGCGCTGGGTGCGGCTGCCCGGCGAGAGCGACCTCGTCGCCTTCCTCGCCGAGGGCGAGGCGGCGATCGAACGGGCGCGGGCGGCGATCGCGGCGGCGGACGCCGCATCTGAGGCCGACCCCTCAACCGCCGGCCTGCCGTTCTCGCCGCGCTCGATGCGGGCGTTCATGTTGTGGGAGGCTCACGTGATCGGATCGAGCCGGATGCTCGTCAAGCACTTCTTCCCGAAGCCGGTGTGGACGGTGGTGAGCACCTTCGAGCGAACAGGCAGGACGTTCCCGGCGCTGAAGCCCAAGCAGGGGTTCTACGACCACCCCACGTTCTACGTGGCCAACCACACGATGGTGCTGGCGGACGGCGACGAGATGTGGTGGCCGTCGCACACGAAGGCGCTCGACTTCGAGCTCGAGCTGGCCTGCGTGCTCCGCGCGCCGCTGGTCGACGCCACCCCGGCGCAGGCGCGCGAGGCGGTCGGCGGCTGGTTCGTGCTGAACGATTGGAGCGCCCGCGACGTGCAGGCCGACGACGCGCGCCACAACGTGTTCGGGCCGGTGATCAAGTCAAAGACGTTCGCCAACTCGATCGGCTGCGACGTCGTCACCGCCGATGAGTTCGGCGACTGGAAGCTGGCCACCGGCCGCGTCCGCGTCGACGGGGAGGTTTGGTGCGAGGGCGCGACCGCGAACCCGGTGCACGACATCGGCGAGATGCTCGCGTACGCGTCGAAGGGCGAGCGGCTCGACGCCGGCGACGTGATCTCGACCGGCACGATGCCGGGCTGTTGCGGGCTCGAGCTCGAGCGCTGGATCGAGCCGGGCCAGACGGTCGAGCTCGAGATCGACCGCATCGGCACGCTGAGCAACCGCCTCTCGGCGCAGGCGAGCCCGAGGAGCGCCGTCTGATGGACTGCGACTGCGAGGTGCTGATCTGCGGCCTCGGGCCCGTGGGGCAGTTGCTGGCGCTGCTGCTCGGCGATCTCGGCGTCGAGACGATCGCCGTCGACGAGGCCGAAGAGCCCTATCCGCTCCCGCGAGCCGCCGTGGTCGACGACGAGGTCCTGCGGATCTTCCAGGCCGCGCGGCTCGACGAGGCGATTCTCGCCGACTCGCAGGTCCAGCGCGAGGTCAGCTACATCACCGCGCGCGGACGCCCCGTGCAGGCGTTCAGGACCGATCGCGGCGAGCTCGGCCACCCGCCACTGGTGTCGATCCATCAGCCGTCGATGGAGCGCACGATGCTCGCGGCGTTGCACGAGCGCGGCCAGGTCGAGCTGCGCCGAGGCCTGCGGGTGGAGCGCTTCGAGCAGGCGGACGACCACGTCACCACCTGGATCCGTCCGCGAGACGGGGGATCGCAGACTTCCCTGACCTCCCGCTACATGGTGGGCTGCGACGGCGGCCGCAGCCCGGTCCGCGAGCAGCTCGCGATCCCGTTCGGCGGCTCGACGTTCGTGCAGCGCTGGCTCGTCGTCGACACGCTCGTCGACCGTCCGATCGCGAAGGCGCCCCACCCCCACTTCGTCGGCGACCCGGCGCGGCCGATCGTGAGCCTGCCGATGTCGCCCGGGCGCCACCGCTGGGAGTGGATGCTCCACCCGGGCGAGGACGAGCAGCCGTTCCTCGAACACGACCGCATCCGTGCCCTACTCGACCGCTGGGTGACCGACGAGCACGTCGAGGTCGAGCGCGCGGTCATCTACACATTCCACGCCCGCACCGCGGCCAGCTGGCGTGCCGCCCGCGTCCTGCTCGCCGGCGACGCGGCCCACGTGATGCCGCCGTTCGTCGGCCAGGGCTTCTCGTCGGGCGCGCGCGACGCGGGCAACCTGGCTTGGAAGCTCGATGCGGTCCTGAACGGCGCTCCCGAGGCGCTGCTCGACACCTACGAGGCCGAGCGCCGCCCGCACGTGACCGGGATGCAGACGATGGCGGTCCGCTGGGGCGGCGTCGTGCAGACCGCCAACCCACGGGTCGCGCGGGTCCGCGACGCCGTCCTCGGTGTCCTGGACCGCACCGGCGCGCTGCAGGCGATCACGGATCGCGCCAAGCCGCTACCCACCTACCGCGAGGGCGCGTTCGCTTGCAAGCCCCACCTGATCGCGCTGCGGCGCGGGGTCGGCTCGCTGTTCCCGCAGCCGGCCGGCCTTGACGCTCGCCTCGGCCGCGGATGGGCGGCCGTCACCGCGTCGCCCGCCGCTGCCGGTGCTTGGCGCGCGGCCGGGATCAACGCCGCCGAGCAGCCGGGCGATCCCTGGCTTTCGCGCCACCGCGCCGAGTGGGCGCTCCTGCGACCCGATCGGTTCGTGTTCGCGTGCGGCGGCCAACGAGAGATGGCGCAGGCGATCCACGCCCTTCGATCGACCACCGGCGAAGGCCTCCGCAGCGAACCGCCGCCCGATCGCGCGTTCGCCGGCACTGACACCGAACAGAAAGGCATCTGAAGATGGTTACCCGAATGGGCCACATGGGCCTCCGCGTCCCGGATCTCGACGCCGCGGTGGACTTCCAGCGCGAGATCATCGGCATGGTCGAGACGGAGCGGGTGAACGGATCCGCGTACCTGACCTGCAACGAGCGCCACCACGAGCTGGTCCTGATCCAGGATCGGGCACGGCGGGGCTACGACCACATCGGCCTCGAGGTCCCCGACGCCGAGGCGCTCGAGGATGCCAAGCGCACCGCCACCGCAGCGGGCGGCGTCGTGCTCGGCGGCGTGTACGACGGCGAGCCCGGGATCGACCGCGCGCTGCGCGTGCAGGCGCCGGGCGGCCACGTGTTCAAGCTGTTCTGCGGGATGGTGTCGGGCGATGCCCTGCCGGACGGCGACCGGCCGATCAAGTTCGAGCACGCGTCCGTCAAGAGCCCGAAGCCGGCGCCGCTCGAGCGCTTCCTGACCGACGGGCTCGGATTCCGCTTCTCGGACCGGATGGGACGGTTCGCGAGCTGGTGGCACTGCGACGCCGACCACCACGGGATGGCTATCGTGCTGGCGCCGAAGAACGAGCTGTCCCACTACGCGTACGCCTTCCGCGACCTGAACGAGATGGGCCGCGTCGCCGACCGGCTGAAGCGCCTGCGTAACCAGCGTCTGGTCTGGGGTCCTTCGCGCCACGGCCCCGGCAACAACCAGTTCATCTACCTGCTCGACAACGACGGGGCGATGGTCGAGCTGTGCTCGGATCTCGCGGCGATGCCGCCGGAGGGCGACTACCGGGCGCGCGAGTGGCCGGCGGGCCCGGGCACGATCAACCAGTGGGGCGGGCCGCCGCCGCTCCGTTTCCTGCGAGCAGGATTCCCGATCGCATCGGCGAGCGCCCCTTCTCCCGTGGCGTCGGGCGTGGTCTAATGACGGGACCATGTCTCCGATCAGCCGAGGGTTCACGGGGCGCCGCCGTCCGGCCGGGGACGCCGCGCGGGTGCCGCCCGGGCAGTATCTGACGACCGATTTCCCGGTTCTGTCCGCCGGCCCGACGCCACACACGCCGCTCGAGCAGTGGAGCCTGCGGATCGACGGGGCCGTCGACCGCACCGTCTCCTGGACGTGGGACGAGCTGCTCGCGCTGCCGTCCGAGACGTTCACAGTCGACATCCACTGCGTCACGAAGTGGTCGAAGCTCGACACGATGTGGAAGGGCGTCGCGGTCGACACGCTGCTCGGATCGGTGATCGCCTCCGGGCGGTACCTGACGGCGTGGTCGGACGGCGGCTACACGACCAACCTCGCGCTCGATGACGTCGAGGGCGGGAAGGCGTGGGTGGCGTACGAGTACGACGGCCGGCCATTGCATCCCGAGCACGGCGGCCCGGCGCGGCTGCTGGTCCCGCACCTGTACTTCTGGAAGAGCGCCAAGTGGGTGCGCGGACTCACGCTGACCGTCGAAGACGAGCCCGGCTTCTGGGAGGGCTACGGGTACCACAATCACGGGGACCCGTGGCGCGAGCAGCGCTACCAAGGCGACTGAGCTGGCAGCTCGGGCGCGTGGTCGAGCTCGCCGACGCGACCCCCCGCTGCAAGAACATCGTGCTGGAGCTGCCCGACTGGGCCGGCCAGCTCGCGGGACAGCACGTCGACGTCCGCCTCACTGCCGCGGACGGCTACCAGGCGCAGCGCAGCTACTCGATCGCCTCCGCGCCGGAGGACGAGCAGCTGACACTGACCGTCGAGCGGCTCGACGACGGCGAGGTCTCGACGTACCTGCACGACGAGCTGATCCTCGGCGACGAGCTCGAGCTGCGGGGGCCGATCGGAGGCTACTTCGTGTGGGAGGAATCGCTCGGCGGCCCGTTGCTGATGTTCGCGGGCGGCTCCGGCATCGTCCCGTTCCGCTCGATGTCGCGCCACTGGGCAGCCGGGCGCCGAGACGTGCCGGCGCGGCTCGTCCACTCGGCGCGCACGCTGGACGAGGTCATCTACCGGGAGGAGCTCACCGCCCTGGCGGAGGACGACGGATTCGATTTCGTGCTCGCACTCACCCGCAGCTGGCCGGAGGATTGGCAGGGCCATCGCGGTCGCGTCGACCGGATGCTGCTCGACGAGCTGGCCCCTCCCGCCGAGCGGCCGCTCGTCTATGTCTGCGGCCCCACCCCGTTCGTCGAGGCCGTGGCGGAGGCGCTCGTCGGCGCCGGCCACGATCCCGCGCGGATCAGAACCGAGCGCTTCGGACCGACGGGAGCGTGAGCATGGAGCCGCTCGACGGAAACGCGATCGCCGGAACGCTGTACGAGTACTTCGGCTCGGAGATGACGACCGTCACCGGTTCCTGCAGCCACTGCGGTGCGTCAGGCCAGATCGCCGAGCTCGCCGTGTACGTGCGAGCGCCCGGCGCCGTTGCCCGCTGCCGTACCTGCGGCAACGTCGTCCTCGTCCTGACCCGTGCTGCCGAGCAGCTCAGAGTCGAGCTGTCCGGATACGTGCTGCGCGCGGACTGACGCGTCGACCGCCATCGCGCCGGCGCCGGCCTCGCCGACGAGCACCGGGTTCAGCTCGATCAGCTCCACCCCGCCCTCGAGCAGCAGCTCGCCGCAGCGCTCGATCAGCGTCGCCGCCGCGGCGATGTCGGCGGCCGGCCGGCCGCGAGAACCGGTGAGTAGCCCCGCTCCGCGCAGCGACCGCAGCGCGCGCTCGATCCGGCGTGCATCAGCCGGCAGCGGCACGATCGCGACGTCGTCGAGCAGCTCGGTCCAGATCCCGCCGAGGCCGATCACGAGCACCGGCACGATCGTGTCGGCACGGGCGGCGACGAGCAGCTCGGCGCCTCCGGGCGCCATCCGCTCGGCCAGCACCACGCCCTCGTGCTCGGCGGCCAGCGCCGCGAGCCGCCGGTGGGCGAGCCGAACCTCGTCCCGCGAGCTCAGGCCGAGCGCGACGCCGCCAAGCTCGGTCTTGTGCTGCACGGTCGCGGAGCTGAGCTTCAGCACGAGCGGCGCGCCGAGCGAAGCCAGCGCGGCGACCGCGTCGTCCTCGCCCTCGAGCACGCGACCGTCGGGCACGGCAACGCCGCCGGCGCGCAACATCGCCTTGGAGTCATGCTCGGCAAGCCACTCGGTGTTCGACTCGGCCCCGCTCGCGACCGCAGCGGCTGCGCCCGCGATCGCTCGCAACCGCGCACCATCGCCCGGCTCACGGCGGAGCGCGTCCGCGCACAGGACCCCCGTTCGCAGCCCGGCGACCGGCGCGATCCCGTGCGATGCGAATCGCCACGCGGCCGCGTCGTCGAGCAGCTCGGGGAGCGTCGAGGACACGAGCACCGGCACGTCGGTACGAGCGGCGCCGGCGATCAGCCCCTCGCGGACCGCGCGCCACGATTCCTCCGAGGCGCCTTCGAGATCCGCCGGCTGGTCGTAGAACACGAGCACCTCGCCGATCGCCGGATCGCCCGCGACCGTGACGACGAGCTCGCCGAGCGCGTCGGCGTCGCCCCAGATCATCGCCGTGTAATCGAGCGGGTTCGCGACCGTCGCAGCCGGCGGCAGCAGCTCGCGCAGGCGATCGCACGTCTGCGGCGCGAACGGCGGCAGCTCCAGGTCACGGCGGGTCGCCTCGTCGGCGCCCTGGGCCGAGTCGCCACCCGAGCAGGTGAGGATCGCCAGACCGCCGCCCGGCCTGCACCGCACCGGCACCGCCAGCGCCTTCGCGAGCTCGAGCAACTCGTGCAGATCCCCGGCCCACACCGCGCCGGCCTCCTCGAGCAGCGCGCGGAACACGCGCTGGTCGCCGGCGAGCGCGCCACTGTGCGCCGCCGCCGCCCTCGCCCCGGCGGGCGAGCTGCCGACCTTGAGCACTGCCACGCGCACGCCGGCCTCGGCGCAGGCTGCGAGGCCGTCGCACAACCGCGGGCCGCCGTCGTCCTCCAGGTACAAAGCCACCGACCGCACCCCGTCCTGCGCTGCCAGCGACTCCAGATAATCGGCCGCCGTCAGCACCGACTGGTTGCCGCTCGCGATCACGGTGTGGAATCGCAGACCGCGCTGCGCCGCGAGCGCGTTGACCGCGACGTTCCCGCTCTGCGAGATCAAAGCGACCGCGCCCGCCTCGCGCGGGGCGAGCGCATCGCCCCACAGCGCGCTGCGCGCGTGCATCGCGACGATCCCGTTGCAGTTCGGCCCGCACACGGGGAACTGGTGACGAACCGCGGCGTCCACCAACGAGCGCTCGAGCCCCGCGCCACCCGCGATCTCGCCGAACCCGGCGCTGAACACGACCGCGCCGCCGCACCCGTGCGCGCCGGCCTGCTCGATCACGCCGGGCACGCCGGCGGCCGGGATAGCGACGATCACCGCGTCGGCCGCCTCGGGCAGGTCGGCCAGCGCCGGCACGCACGCACGGCCGAACACCGACGTGCGCCCGGGGTTGACGCCCCACACCTCGCCGGGAAAGCCGATCGCGTCGAGGTTGATCAGCGCCTGGGCCGCGTAACTGCCCGGGCGGTCGGTGGCCCCGACGACGGCCACCGACCTCGGGCGCAGGAGACGGGAGAGGTCCACCGACCTAGTGGATCGTGGCCTCGACGCCCCGGCGCTCGAGCGCACGCGTGACGATCAGCCGCTGGATCTCGTTCGTGCCCTCCCAGATCCGGTCGACCCGGAGCTCGCGGTTGAAGCGCTCCGCGACGCAGCTGCGCATGTATCCGCGCCCGCCGAACGCCTGCACCGCGCGGTCGGCGCACCGGCCGGCTGCCTCGGACACGAACATCTTCGCCATCGATGCCTTCGCGTGAATCAGCTTCACATCGGCGTCGGCGTCGACGAGCTGGGCGACGTGGAGCGCGAGCAGCCGGCCGGCGGTAGCGTCGGTCGCCGAGTCGGCGAGCGGGAACGAGATCCCCTGGTAGTCGAGGATCCGGGTTCCGCCCTGGCGCCGCGTCTGCGTCCAGCTCAGCGTCTCCTCCAGCAGGCGCCACATCGCGCCGAGGCCGTGCGTCGCGATCCCGAGCCGCTCCTCGGTGAACCACGCGCGCTGGAGATCGAGTCCGTTGCCGACGCCGCCGATCACGGCGTCCTGCGCGACCTCGACGTCCGTGAAGCGGATCGTCGGGTGGCCGTGCGGGTAATTGTGCGTGAACCTCGGGTCATCGACGAACTCGACGCCGTCGGCGCCCGGCTCGATCAGGAACAGCGTCGGCTGCCGGTCGGCGCCGTCGACCACGTTCGCCATCACGATCAGCACGCGCGCCACGTCGCCGGAGGTCACGAACCACTTCTCGCCGTTGATCCGCCAGCCGGCGTCGGTCGCGACCGCGGTCGACGCGATCCCGCCCGGGTCCGAGCCGGCCTCGGCCTCGGTCACCGCGTACGCGTCGCCGCCCTCGCCGCGCAGCGCCGGCGCGACGTAGCGCTCGATCTGCTCGGGCGTCCCGCTCAGCAGCACGTTGTAGACGCTCGGGACGTGCCAGTGCAGCCCGTTCGTGACGCGGCCGAACTGCTCGTTGACGAGGAACCACTCGAGCATCGACCAGCCCTGGCCGCCGTGCTCGGCCGGGACGCGGCCGCCCTGCAGGCGCGCGGCGATCGCGGCCTGCCGAATCTCATCCACGGTCTCCTCGGGCAGCCGCCCGCTGCGGTCCTCGGCCTCGAGCTCGAGCGGGATCAGCACGGTGTCGACGAACTCGGCCGCTCGCTGCTGGAGCTCGAGCTGGTCCGGAGTCAGCTCACCGGGGGCGGCTGGGGTGATGGTGGTGCTCATGGGCGTCCTTTACTCGGGTTGGTCCTGGTCCGTTTGCATCGCCGCCAGCCTCACGCGGTCGGCCGCGGTCTTCTCCGCGGCGCGGCCGGGCAGCGCCAGCAGCAGGTTGTGGTGGTTCGAGATCACGGCGGTCGCGCGCGCACGCGCGCGAGAAACCGATTCGGATTCGTCGTCCCGGTCAGTCCCGCCGCTGCGGTCGATCAGCTCGACCACGCCGCGCAGGTACGCGAGCCACTGGCGCTCTGACCCGTGCAGCACGAGCCGCTCGACACGTGCGCGCTCTCGCGCGACCGCGTCGGCTGACGGAGCGCCGCCGCAGGCGAGCGTCGCGACCGCCTCCGGGAGCTCCCGCTCGGGCTCGGGCGTGAACGACAGCCACGACGCGCGCTTGACCATGGGCGGTAGACTAACAGCAACTGATCACAAAGTCAGGATTGAGAGAGATGACCACCACCGCCCGCCACCGCACCCGCCATGCCGGAGGCGCTGTCCCCGCGCCACTACCTGGACCCGCAGCTGCTCGAGGCCGAGCAGCGGCTGATCTTCGACCGCACCTGGCAGCTGGCCGGCCACGTCGGATCGCTGCCGCAGAGCGGCAGCTACATCACCTGCCGCGCCGGCTCTCAGCCGGTGCTCGTCGTGCGTGACGAGGACGGAGCGCTCCGCGCCTACCGAAACGTGTGCCGGCACCGCGGCTCGCGGCTGCTGAGCGGCTCGGGCCAGTGCAAGGCAGCGATCCGCTGCCGGTACCACGGCTGGACGTACAAGCTCGACGGCCAGATGATCGGTGCCCCCGAGGCGCTCGCGTACGGCAAGCGGCTCGACAAGGCGTCGCTGGGGTTGCTCCCGGCGCGGGTCGAGGAGCTTTCCGGGCTCGTGTTCGTGAACCTCGACCTCGACGCGACGCCGCTGGCCGAGCTGGTCGGAGACCTGCCCGGTCGGCTCGAGCGCTACCGGATCCCGTCGCTGCAGTCATTCGCGCCGGCCGAGGGCGATCAGCCGGCGAACTGGAAGGTGGTCGCCGACAACTACCTGGAGGGCTACCACGTCCCGATCGCCCACCCCGGCCTGATGCGCCTGTACGACTACAAGCGGTACACCGCCGAGATCCACGACTCGTACGTCTGGTTCGAGGCGCCGCTGCGGGACAAGCCGTCGAGCAACCGGCTCGAGCGCGCCTACCAGCGGCTCGTGCAGCCGATGCCGGGGCTCGGCGAGGAGGATCGGCACACCTGGCGCTACGTGTTCATCTACCCGAACACGACGATCGACCTGTACCCCGATCAGGTCAACACGTGGCAGCTGCTGCCCGACGGCGTCGGCTCGACTCACGACGTGTCCGCGAGCTTCCGCCCCGCGGGTTCCAGCCCACGCACGCGCTTGACCCAGTGGGTCAATCAGCGGTTGAACACGCTCGTGCTCGACGAGGACGTCGACCTCGTCTCGAACGTGCAGCAGGGCCTGCAGACGCGCGGATACGAATGCGGTCCGCTGTCCGAGCGCGAGCGCGCCGTGGCGTGGTTCGCGGACCGGATCCGCACCGACCTCTCGCGGGCGCGGCCGGAACGGTGAGCGTCGACGAGCGCCCCGCCGCCCGCGAGCGGATCCTCGCCGCCGCGGTGCAGCGGATCGCGAGCGACGGCATCGACGGCGTGCGGATCGCGCGGATCGCGATGGACGCGGGCGTCTCGCCTCCGCTCGTCCACTACCACTTCGACAGCCGGGAGACGCTGCTGGCCGAGGCGCTCCGCTACTCGTACACGCGCGCCGGCGACGCGCGAATCTCCACCGGCGAGCTGCCGGCCGCGACGCACGCCGAGCGGCTGCGCTCGATGATCGGCCAGTGCCTGCCGGCGACACCGGCGCTGGCCGAGGACTGGGTGCTTTGGGTCGAGCTGTGGCTGCGCGCCGTCCGCCACCCGGAGCTGCGGCCGGTCGCCGAGGAGCTGTACGCACGGCTGCGGGAGTGGTTCGCGGACGAGATCTCCGCGGGCGTTGAGAGCGGCGAGTTCGATGCCGGCATCGACGTCGACGCAGTCACCGACCGCACGCTCGCGCTGCTGGACGGCTTCGGGGTCAGGACGCTGATCGGCGACTCGAGCGTCCCACTCGACCGCGCCCGCGCCGCCGTCGAGTCCGCGCTCGCGCGTGATCTCGGTCTCGAGACGCTCGCTGCCCAGCCAGCCCCCTGAGCGTTCAGCCGTGGTTGCAGACGAAGATCAGGTTGCTGATCGCGTGGGTCAGGTGCACCTTCTTGGTGCCCTTGCAGCGGATGCCGCGGACCGCATCGCCGGCCTGGACCGTGTAGGTGCCCGGCTTCAGCGCGATCCCGTAGTACGCGACGTCATACGGATGAGTGCGGCTGCCGTGGATGCGCGGTGCGGCGGCGTACTCGGCGGAGACGTCGTGCTTCACCGGTGTGAACAGAATCAGCACGCCGGCGTCGGGCGAGGTCCCGGTAGGGCCGGCGGGTATCCTCCCCGCGGGATCCCGTGGCCGTGCTTGTCCTCCACCCTGCCGGTGATCGGGATCTGGTTGCCGATGATCGCGTAGTAGTCGAACACGTCCCCGATCCCGTTGATGTCGCCGCCGCTCCACTCGAACTCGGACCAGCCGTCGTACGTCGCGGTCGCCGGGTAGGTGACCTCGGCTGCCTGCGCGAGATACGTGCACGTCAGATCGACGCCGGTCTCACAGCGGCTGACCTTCTTGGCGATGTCCGGGAACTCCCAGTTCGCCGCCGATGGCGAGACCGGACCGAACTTGATCGTGAACCGCTGTCCGACGTGGATTTCGTGGGGTGAGATGGACTCCACCCCGACGGCCGTCTGAACCAGATAGGGCGAGGCCGGCAGCAGATCCGGGTGGGCGTTGCAGTCCGCGCCGGGGCAGCTGTTCTTCGCGTTCGGCGGACAGGGGACCGGTGCGCCCCGAGGTTCGGAAGCGCGGCGGCGTGTGCGCGCTTCGCTGCGTGCCCCTGACCGGCATCGGCCACGAACGGGACCGCAAGCACCGCCAGCAGTGCCAGAGCCAAGGGCGTCCATGTTCGCCCCTCATACGAGCAGAACCCTACCTGCCCGCGCACCGCCTACTGAAGAACTTTTGCCTTCGCGCGCTCGAACTCCTCGTCGGTACAGCACTCCGCGATCCCTGAGGTCGGCGAGCGCGTGGAGGTCGGTGCCGGCGCTGGGAGAGCCCTGACCTTGCGTGAACTTGCGGAACGCGTTGAGCTGCGCCTGGTCGTCGACCTGGTGCTCGTGCATCGTGTGCCCGCGGGCGATCAGGTAGACGAGCACGCCGATCCAGCGGGAGCACGAGGATGAGGAGCACCCACGCGCCTTGGCCCAGTTGGACAGGTCCCGGCTGCGGAAGATGTCGAAGATCACGCCGACCGCGATCCAGATCCAGAAGAACAGCAACGCGATCTCGAGGACCGTCAGCAGCGAGTCCCCGAAGGTGTATGTGGAAGCGATGATTGGCATGGACGGCATTATCGACGGCCGGCTCAGGCGACGGTTCCCGCACCCAGCGCCGCGCGAGCCGCGTCGCGCCCGGTCCGCACCGCCCCCTCCATGTAGCCGGCGACCCAGTGATCCGATCCGGCCACGTAGAACGGCGGCTCGTGCGTTCCGTGCAGCGGGCCGACGCGCGCAGAGGTCGCCCGGTCGCCCAGCTGGCGATGTACCCGCGCGTGAAGGGGTCCACGCCCCACAGCCGCTCGAGCATCGCCACCGGTGCGGATGCGGCCTCGCCGTACAGCGCGCCCAAGCCCGTCGAGCACGGACGCGGCCCGGACGTCCGGCGGCGCGGCCTGGAAGGCCGAGAACCGCTCGGGCGGAACGAGCAGCGACAGCACCCCTGAGCCCTGCGACCAGGTGGAGCCGAACAGCCACTCGGTCTCGGAGAGCCCGTTCTGGCCCCGCCGCTCCCAGAACGGCTCGTCGTACGCGACCACTACCTTGGCCGCGAGCGCGTGGCGCTGCGAGTGCAGCGAGCGCAGCCGCGCGTCGCTCAGGCCGGAGATCTCTATGTCGCGCAATGGACCCGCCGGGATCGCGCACACGACCGCCTCGGCGTCGACCGGCTCGCCGTCGGCCAGCATCACGCGGACCCCCCGATCGCTGATCTCGATCGCCGTCACCACCGCGCCGAGCCGCAGCCGCGGTCCCAGCTCGACCGCCATCGCCAGCGCGACCGACGCCGATCCCTCGGCGACCTTGAGTCCCTCCCACCGCTCGAGGTCGTAGAACTCGTCGCCGCCGAGCGTCGCGTGCTTGCGCAGTTCCGCGAGCAGCGAGGTGCGCTCGGGCGCGTCGCACGACAGCGACAGGGAGGCGAGGTCGTGGCGCCGGCGTACCGCCGGCAGCGCGTCGAGCGAGCGCAACCAGGCGCCGACGCTCATCGCGTCGAGCGCCGCGGCGTCGGGGTGCGCCCACGGATCGTCCGGGTCGATGTCGCCGGTGAGCGCCGCGAAGGCCCGCTCCACGCGCGCGGCGTCGGCGAGCTCCTCGGCGGTCATCCACGGTGGCTCGTCACCTACGTACACGCCGTCCACGAGGCCCCAGCTCATCTCGCCCGGATCCGCGACGTAGCTGGGCGCGATCGCCAGTCCGAGCTCGGAGACCAGCTCGCGGTACGACGTGTGGCCGAAGCCGAACACCTCGCCGCCGGCCTGGACCGTCCGCCCGTCGGGCAGCGTCACCGCCTCGACCCGCCCGCCCGGCCGCTCGCGCGCCTCGAGCACGACCACGTCGGCGCCCGCGCGCACGAGGTCTCGCGCCGCGCTCAGTCCGCCCAGTCCGGCGCCCAGCACAGCCACATCGAACACGTCGCGACTCCTCGGTTGATCGGCCCGGGCTCTCCGATCGCCGGCCCCTTGACATCGGCGACCGAGCCGCGGTAGTTTTCTGAACGGCCATTCAGTATACGAGTTCGGTCGAGTATTTCCAGGCCCGCAACCGCCGCGCGATGAGTCCCCGCCCCAGAGTCGACCACCTGCGAAAGCCGCAGATCATCGCGGCCGCGGCCGAGGTGCTGTACGAGCGCGGGCTGTTCGAGACGCGGATCGGCGATATCGCCGAGCGCGCCGGCACCAGCGCCCCGACGATCCTCTACTACTTCGAATCCAAGGACCGGCTGCTCGAGGAGGCAGTCGATCAGACGGACCGCGAGTTCTACGCGCGGCTGACCGAGGGGCAGGAGCAATACGAGCGGGCGAGCGACAAGCTCGTCCACCTGATCGAGGAGACGAGCCTCGGGCCGAGCGGGTTCAGCGACTGGACGCTGTGGATGGAGATCTGGGTCCGCGCGCGCCGCGACGAGACCGTCCGCGAGTCGTACTTCGAGCTCGACCGCCGCCAGCGCGGCCTGATCGCCGAGATCGTCCGCGACGGGCAGGCGTCCGGCGAGTTCAGCGCCGATGCCGACCCCGACGCGTTCGCGATCGCGCTGTCGGGCCTGATGGACGGCCTCGGCGTGCAGATCACCCTCGGGCAGCCCGACATCGCCCCGGAGCGGATGATCGAGACCTGCCTCGCGCTCGCGTCGAGCGATGCTCGGCTGCGAGCTCACCACGCTGACGAGGTCGACCTAGTGTCCCATCCGCGTGAGCGATGGATCGCACCAGGGATCCGGCGCGCGCCGGCGCCGGACGAGCGAGCGATCTCCCGCCGCCGGCTGCTCCAGGCGGGCGCCGGGCTGGCGCTCTCCGGGGTCCTCGCCGGCTGCAGCTCGACGAATCCCGCGGGCAACAGCAGCGGGCCGCCGCTGCCTCGCCAGGACAAGCCCGTCAAATGGCCGGTGTACAGCGACAACAGGGAGATCGCGTCCGGGCTGGCGCCCGAGCAGGGCGCGACGCTCCAGCTCTACAACTGGGTCGCGTACATCAACCAGTCGGTGATCAAGAGCTTCGAGAAGAAATACAACTGCACCTGCCAGGTCACGACGTACAACACGATGGAGGAGGCGCTCGCGAAGCTGGCCAGCGGCGAGCTCAAGTTCGACGTCTTCTTCCCCACCGTCAGCGTGCTCGGGCAGCTGATCGCGAGCAAGCTGATCCGGCCGCTGAACCACAGCTACATCCCCAATATCGCCAACGCGTGGCCTGACTACCTGAACCCCTTCTATGACCAGGGCTGGCAGTACACGACGCCCTATTCGATCTACACCACCGGGATCGCCTGGCGCAAGGACAAGGTGAACCTCGCCCCGTCCTGGAACATGCCGTGGCAGGGGGCGCCCTACAAGGGCAAGGTCGCGGTCCTCGACGACTACCGCGAGACGATCAGTGCCGCGCTGCTGAAAGGCGGGAACCTCGATCTCAACACGACCAGCGTGCCCCAGATCCGCGCTGCCGGCCAGGCGCTGCAGCAGCTCTCGAGCCTGACGGGGGTGCGGATCGACAACAACGACTACACCGACGTGCCGACGGGCAAGACGTGGATCCACCTGGCGTGGTCGGGCGACATGGCCCTGTCCAACGAGTACCTGCCCTCCGGCACCTCGGTCGACACGATCGGCTACTGGTTCCCGCCCGACCGCAAGGGCCCGGTCGCCAACGATGTGATGGTCAACCTGACCGGCGGCGCCAACCCCGTGCTCGCGCACAAGTTCATCGACTACATGCTTAACGTGGACAACGCGCTCGAGAACTTCTCCTACGTCGGCTACATGCAGCCGCTGAAGGCGGTCACGCCGCAGAAGCTGGTGTCAGAGAAGCTGATGGTCCCGCAGCTGACGTCCACGGTCGTGTTGCCGGACTACTTCCGCCACGGACTGTTCGAGCTCGAGCTCCCTCCCGCCGCGGACGCGGTCTGGGAGTCCACCTGGAACACGTTCTCCAAGGGACTCTAGGGATCCGGACGGGCACCCGATGAACCGCGACGCAACCACACCCGACCGGCGCAACAGGTGGTTGTGGATGGGCCTCGCCGCGCCGGGAGCGATCTGGCTGATCATCCTGTTCGTCGTCCCGTTCTACGTGATGCTGTCGGTCGCCGGCGGCGGCGTCAACGAGTTCTTCCAGACGGTCGTGCCGGTCTGGAACCCGGTCCACTGGTCGAGCTGGAACTTCAGCGCGGTGTGGCGGGACATCTTCGGCTCGGGGGCGTTCATCGGCTCGCCCGCGCTGCGGACCGTCGTCTACACCGCCATCGCGACAGTGATCTCACTCGCGATCGCGTACCCGGTCGCGTACTTCGTCTCCCGCCACGCCGGCAAGCGCAAGATGCTCTACCTGGTGCTGCTGATCGCGCCGTTCTGGGTCAGCTACATGATGCGGATGCTGGCCTGGATCGACCTGCTGCAGCAGAACGGGATCTTCAACAGCGCGCTGTCGTCGCTCGGGCTGCCGGGCAACACCGACTGGCTCGGCGGCAAGTCTGTGACGGTGATCCTCGGGCTCGTGTACGGGTACATCCCGTACCTGATCCTGGTCCTGTACGCCTTCCTCGATCGGATCGACCAGCGCCTGATCGAGGCCGCTCAGGACCTCGGGCTCAGCAAGTGGCGGACGTTCTGGCGCGTCACCGTGCCGCTGTCGAAGCCGGCGATCATCGCGGGCACCTTCATCACGGTGCTGCCGATGCTCGGCGACTACTACACGAACCAGCTGCTGTCGGGCGCGCCCGGGACGACGATGATCGGCAACGCGATCGAGGGCCAGCTCGACGCGCCCGGAGAGACGGGCCAGGGCGCGGTGCTGTCGCTGATGGTGCTCGTGGTGCTGCTGATCCCGATGATCTACTACGTCGCCTCGACGGCCCGGGCCTCGAGGGAGAACGCCATGATCGCCGGAATCCGTGGCGGCGGCCGTGGGCGATGGAGGGCTTCACGTGGCTGTACATCATCTGGTCGATCGTGCCGATCGGGATCGCGGTCCTGTTCTCGTTCAACAAGGGCGCATCGCAGTCCACCTGGCAGGGGTTCTCGACCAAGTGGTACGTCGGCAGCTCGGTCAACTCCGTGCTGCACAACCCCGCGCTGCACCAGGCGGTGGTCCAGACGCTCGTGCTCGCGATCCTGACGACCGTGATCTGCGTTCCGATCGGAGTCGGCTTCGCGATCGGCATCGATCGCTGGCGCGGCCGGACCTCGAACGGGCTCAACTTCGTGATGATCTTCTCGTTCGTGATCCCGGAGCTGCTGCTCGCGGTCGCGCTGTTCCTGCTGGTCACCCAGGCGCTGACGTTCATCCACCTGGGAACGACGGCCGAGGTGGCCGGGCTCGTGGTGTGGAACATCAGCTGGCCGGCGATCATCGTCCGGGCGCGGCTGATCAGCATCGGGCACAGCTTCGAGGAGGCCGCGGCCGACCTCGGGGCATCGCGGTTCGGGGCGATCCGCCGGGTGCTGCTGCCGATGCTGATGCCGGCGATCTTCGCGAGCGCGGTGCTCGTGTTCGCGAGCACCGTCGACGACTTCGTGATCGTCGAGCAGCTGTCCTCAACGGCCTCGACGCAGCCGATGTCGGTGCTGATCTACGCGAACGTCCACGGCGGGCTGAGCGGCCCCGCGCTCAACGCGCTCGCCACGATCATGCTGCTGTTCTCGCTCGCGGCGGCACTGGTCGGGTACTTCGCGTACCGCTGGATGACCCGGGGCGAACGGACCGCGGGCAGCGCCGAGGCGCTGACCAGCATCGCCGGCATGTAAAGGATGGAGAGAGATGACTGAAGGCCACGTCGAGCTCGTCGACACTGACCAAGCAGTTTGGCGATTTCACGGCCGTCGACGGCATCTCCGCGGAGATCCGGGCGGGCGAGTTCTTCTCGCTGCTCGGTCCGAGCGGCTGCGGCAAGACGACGACGCTGCGGATGGTCGCGGGCTTCGAGCGGCCGAGCGGCGGCAAGATCATGCTCGACGGCGTCGACGTCGGGTCCTGGGCGCCGCAACCGCCGCAACGTCAACACGGTGTTCCAGAGCTACGCCCTGTTCCCGTTCCTGACCGTGGCGGACAACGTCGCGTTCGGCATGAAGTACAAGTCGGTGCCGAAGTCCGAGCGCGACAAGCGCGTCGCGGAGGCGCTCGAGCTGGTGCAGCTGACCGGGTTCGAGAAGCGGCGCCCGAACCAGCTCTCCGGCGGCCAGCAGCAACGTGTCGCCCTGGCCCGGGCGCTGGTGCTGCGGCCGGCCGTCCTGCTCCTGGACGAGCCGCTCGGCGCGCTCGACGCGAAGCTCCGCCGCACGCTCCAGGTCGAGCTCGCCACGCTGCAGAAGGAGGTCGGGATCACGTTCCTTTACGTGACGCACGACCAGGAGGAGGCGCTGACGATGTCCGATCGCCTCGCCGTCATGAGCCACGGGCGGATCGCGCAGCTCGGCACCCCGGCGGACGTCTACAACGAACCCGCCGATGCCTACGTGGCCGACTTCCTCGGCGTCTCGAACCTGATGGATGCCTCGGTGGAGCCGGGCGGCGACCGGCGAGAGTGCTGCCGGCTGCGGCTGGGCGACTTCGCGCTCGAAGCCAGGGCGGGCAAGCTGGACGCAAGCGGCGCGGTCAAGCTCGCGATCCGGCCGGAGCGGATCCACCTGCACGCCTACGACGACAGCGGCGCCAACCGCGTGCCGGGGATGGTCGAGCGGCTCGTGTTCCTCGGCTCGACCACACACGTGTACGTGCGCCTGGCGACCGGCTCCTCACTTCAGGCGCTGGTGCGAAACGACGGCAGCTCGCTGGGCTACGAGCAGGGAACAGCCGTCACCGTCGGGCTGCCGCCCGAGGCCCTTCGCGTGCTCCCCGATCCGGGCGTTGGCGCTGATGAGATCCGCGACGAGACGCTGGGCGATCGGCCGCTGGACCTCACCGGCTCGCTGCCGGGGTGAGCCCCGCCACCGCCGCGAGTGCCTCGCGCAGGTCCGCGACCAGGTCCTCGGGGTCCTCGACCCCGCAGCTCAGCCGGACCAGGTCGGCCGGCACCGCGGCCTCCGAGCCCTCGACCGACTGGTGCGTCATCGCCTGCGGCACCTCGATCAGCGACTCGACGCCGCCGAGCGACTCGGCCAGCGTGAACAGCCGCGTCGCGCGCCGCGATCTCGGTCGCGCGCGGATGGCGGAAGCTGACCATCCCGCTGAACCCGGGCCAGCGACGTCGCTGGGCCTCGGGCGTCGCGCGCAGCAGCTCGACGACCGCCGCCGCGCTGCGCGCGTGCGCCTCCATCCGCAGGTGCAGGGTCCGCAGCCCGCGGTGGACGAGGAAGCAGTCGAACGGCCCGGGCACCGCGCCGACCGCGTTCTGGACGAAGCGCAGCTGCTCGTACCAATCGCTGTCGCGCGCGATCGCAACGCCGCCGACGACGTCCGAGTGGCCGCCCAGATACTTGGTGGTCGAGTGCACGACGAAGTCGGCTCCGAGCTCGAGCGGGCGCTGGTTGACCGGCGTCGCGAACGTGTTGTCGACCGCCACCAGCGCGTTGCGCTTGCGCGCGACCACCGCGCGGGATGTCGACGACGTCGAGCTGCGGGTTCGTCGGGCTCTCGACCCAGATCAGCCGGGTCTCGTCCGTGACCGCCGCGCTCGACCGCGTCGAGGTCGGTCTGGTCGACGAGGTCGTACTCGAGGCCCCAGCGCGTCAGCACCTTGTCGACGAGCCGGTAGGTGCCGCCGTACAGGTCGGCGGGCAGCACGATGTGCGAGCCGGCCTCGCAGACGACCGTGATCAGCGCGTGCTCGGCGGCCAGCCCTGACGAGAACGCGACCGCGAGCCCGCCCTCGAGCTCGCCGAGCGCCTGCTCGAGCGCGGCGCGAGTGGGGTTGGCCGAGCGCGCGTAGTCGTAGTCCTCGACGAACTCGCCCGGCCGCGGCTTGCGCGTAGGTGGAGGTCTGGTGGATCGCCGGGATCACCGAGCCGAAGCGACGGGTCCGGCGTCAGGCCCGCGTGGACCGCGCGGGTGGCGAACGCGTCGCGTCGCTCGGCGCTCGCTCACTTGACGAGCGCCTCGAGCAGGTCGGTGCGCGTGACGATTCCCTCGGCGCGGCCGTCGCAGCGTCACGAGCAGCGCCTGCTGGTCGCCGACCAGCAGCTCGACCGCCTCGCGCACCGGGTCCTTCGCCGACACCGCCGGGAACGGCGGCTCCATCACCTCGATGATCTCCGCGTCCAGCAGCGCCGGGTCCTCGGCCGCCCGCTTGAGCAACCCGCGCTCGCCGATCGCGCCGACGATCGTCGCCGGGTCGTGCGCGCTGACCACCGGCAGCTGCGAGACGCGGTGCTCGTGCAGCAGCGCGACCGCATCGCGCACGCGGAAGTGGGTCTGCACGGTGACCAGCGGCGGGATCTCGCCGGCCTCGCGCTTGCGGCGCAGCACGTCGCCGACCGCGAGCTGCGAATCGCGCTCGAGGAACCCGTACTGGCGCATCCAGCCGTCCGAGAAGATCTTCGACAGGTACGAGCGACCGCCGTCGGGCAGGATCACGACGATCATCGCGTTCGGGTCGTCGATCTCGGCGCCGAGCTGGAGCGCCGCGTGCAGCGCCAGCCCGCCGGAGCCGCCGGCCAGGATCCCCTCGATCTGCGCCAGCCGCCGCGTGGTCAGGAACGCGTCCCGGTCGGAGACGCGTGACCCAGCGGTCGACGACGGTCGGGTCGAACGTCTCGGGCCAGAAGTCCTCGCCGACGCCCTCGACCAGGTACGGCCGCACGTCGTCCTCGCCGCCCGAGTAGATCGACCCCTCGGGGTCGGCGCCGACGACCACCAGATCGGGCTTGCGCTCGCGCAGGTAGCGGACGGTGCCGGTGACGGTGCCGCCGGTGCCGACGCCGGCGACGAGGTGCGTGATCTGACCGCCCGTCTGCTCCCACAGCTCCGGGCCGGTCGACTCGTAGTGGGCCTGCGGGTTGGCCTGGTTGAAGTACTGGTTGGGCTGGAAGGCGCCCGGGATCTCCTCGGTCAGGCGGTCGGCGACGCGGTAGTAGGACTGCGGCGAGTCCGGCGCGACGTCGGTCGGCGCGACCACGACCTCGGCGCCGTAGGCGCGCAGCAGGTCGATCTTCTCCTTGCTCATCTTGTCGGGCATCACCGCGATCACCCGGTAGCCCTTCAGCCGCGCGGCGATCGCCAGCCCGGTGCCGGTGTTGCCCGAGGTCGGCTCGACGATCGTGCCGCCGGGCCGGAGCTGTCCGTCGCGCTCGGCCGCCTCGATCAGCGCGACCGCGACCCGGTCCTTGATCGAGCCGCCGGGGTTGAAGACCTCGAGCTTGGCGACCAGCTGCGGGCGCAGGCCGGCGCCGATCCGCGACAGCCGGACGAGCGGCGTGTCGCCGATCGTGTCGAGGATCGAGTCCTTGATGACGGTGGTGGAGGGGGTGGCGATCGAGCTCATACCGTCAATGATGATCGATCCTGCGGCGTCTACGCAACATCTCGCAGATAATTCGGAGAGATGCCGCTGAACTAGATATTCTTCGACAGCCGCCCTATCTTCGAGCCCGATGCCGAATCATCCACAGCCCCCCGTAGACGCCATCGACCGCGCCATGCTCGAGGTCCTCGCCGAGGACGCTCGGATGACGAACCAGCGCCTGGCCGAGCGGGTCGGCGTCGCCCCCTCGACGGCGCTCGCGCGGCTGCGCTCGCTCCGCGAGCGCGGCGTGATCCGCGGGTTCCACGCCGAGGTCGACCTGGCCGCGCTCGGCCGGCCGCTCCAGGCGCTGATCGCGGTGCGGCTCGCCGTTCACGCGCGCGAGCAGATCGACGCGTTCACCGCAGCGGTCCGCTCGCTGCCCGGCGTGCTGATGGTGTTCCACCTCACCGGGGTCACCGACTACCTCGTGTGGGTCGCGGCCGCCGACGCCCAGGACCTGCGCGAGTTCGTCGTCGACCACCTCGCCACGCATCCGTCGGTCTCCCACGCGGAGACCTCGCTGATCTACGAGCACCACCGCGGGCCCGGGATCTGGGGCCGGGCCGACGCGGCATAGTCCCGCGGGAATGACCCCCGCGAAACGTCTCGACGGTCTCGGCACGACGATCTTCACCGAGATGACCGCGCTCGCCGAGCGGACCGGCGCGATCAACCTCGGCCAGGGCTTCCCCGACGAGGACGGCCCCGCGCGAGATGATCGAGGCTGCGGTGGCGGCGCTGCGCGGCGGCGAGAACCAGTACGCGCCGCTGCCCGGCGTCCCGGCGCTGCGCGAGGCGGTGTTGTCGCATCAGCGCGCGTCGTACGGGCTCGAGCCCGAGGACCTGCTGATCACGTTCGGCGCCACCGAGGCGATCGCCGCCGCGCTGCTCGGCCTGTGCGATCCGGGCGACGAGGTCGTCGTGCTCGAGCCCTACTACGACTCGTACGCCGCATGCATCGCGTTCGCCGGCGCGGCGCGCCGGCCGGTCACGCTGCGCCCGCCGGCGTTCGCGCTTGATGGCGACGCGCTGCAGGCGGCGATCGGCCGCCGAGCGCGGGTGCTGCTGCTCAACTCGCCGCACAACCCGACCGGCCGCGTGCTGAGCCGCGACGAGCTGTCGCTGGTGGCGAGGGCGTGCGTCGAGCACGACCTGATCTGCGTCACCGACGAGGTCTACGAGCACCTCGTGTTCGACGGCGAGCACGTGCCGATCGCGACGCTGCCGGGGATGGCCGAGCGGACGCTGACGATCTCGAGCATCGGCAAGTCGTTCTCGGTCACCGGCTGGAAGATCGGCTGGTGCTCCGGCCCGGCGGAGCTGGTCGGGGCCGCCCGCACGGTCAAGCAGTTCCTGACGTTCGCCGGCGGCACGCCGCTCCAGCACGCCGCCGCCGTCGCGCTCGGGCTGGCGCCGTCCGAGTTCCTGGACCCGCTGCGCGACTCGCTCCGCGCACGCCGCGACCAGCTGTGCGCCGGCCTGGCGGCCGCGGGCCTCGAGCCCCTGATCCCCGCCGGCACCTACTTCGTCAACGCCGACGTCGGCACCGACGCGGCAGAGTTCTGCCGCACGCTGCCCGAGCGCTGCGGCGTCGTCGCGATCCCGACGAGCGCGTTCTACGACGACAAGGCGGCGGCGAGCACGCTCGTACGGTTCGCGTTCTGCAAGCGCGAGTCCGTGATCGCGCAGGCCGCGCGGCAGCTCGCTGAGCTGCGCTAGGCGCCGGCGCGCGCGGCAGGAAGCGCGACGGCTGCAGCGTGGTCAACACCTACCGCAAGCTCGAGCACCGTCCACGCAGCCGGTCCCTCGGAGCTCCCGGCAGGACCTAGATACTCCTCGCTCAGGTGGGTGACCACGCCGACGCCCGTTGCCTTGAGGAAGGCCTCCTTCCGGGTCCAGATACGCACGAACAGCGCGCCCCGCTCCGATGGCGGCGCCGCCTCGAGGTCGCTTCGCTCGCCGGGATGCAGGAGTGAGCCCACGTCCCGTGGGATGTCACCGCCGGGGATCGCCTCGATGTCGACGCCGATCGGGGTCCGGGCGAGCCCGATCAGCACGACACCGCGGCTGCGCGAGATCGAGAACTGCAGCGGTGAGTCCGGGTGCCGGAGGGCGGGCCGGCCGTGCGGGCCGCCGCAGCTCGGACATCGCTCCCGCCGGTAGCTCAGCTGATGCGGCTCGAGGCCGAGCCGGGCGCCGAGCAGCTGCCGCAGCAGCAGGTGG
The DNA here is from genome assembly GCA_963826895.1 of uncultured Solirubrobacterales bacterium. Classification (GTDB taxonomy): domain Bacteria; phylum Actinomycetota; class Thermoleophilia; order Solirubrobacterales; family Solirubrobacteraceae; genus Palsa-465. Next base: position 246,153 of record CAWGYJ010000002.1, on the reverse strand, counting down.
CCTGCGATGTATCCCGGCCCCTGTTCGAGCGGCGCGAGTGCGGCGGCCCGCCGGCGTTCACCGGCGTCCAGCGCGAGCACGTCGAGTGACCCGAGGTCGACCTCGGCGGTGCGCAGCAGCCATACCTCCGCCGCGCACGGCAGCGTTGCCGAGATCCGGGTCGCGGCGCCGAGAGGGAAGCCGGGCTGCCTCTCAGCAGACCTGTTCGACCGCATCGGCGAGCAGCGCGAGCCCGTGATCGAGTTCTTCGTCGGTCACAGTCAGCGGCGGCAGCAGCTTGACGACCTCGTCCTGCGGGCCGGCCGTCTCGACCAGCAGCCCGCGATCGAACGCCGCCCGGCTGACCTCCTGTCCCAGCTCGCCGCGCGAGAACGCGAGGCCGTGCACCATCCCGCGTCCGCGGTGCTCGACCTCAGTACTCGTCACCGACTCGGCAAGTGTCGTGAGCGTCGCGCCGATCCGCTCGCCGCGAGCGTCCGTGCTGCGTTGCAGCGCGTCATCGCGCCAGTAGCTGCGAAGCGCAGCCGCGCCCGTTACCAGCGCCGGATTGAATCCGCGAAACGTGCCGTTGTGCTCGCCAGGCGCCCAGACGTCAAGCTCCGGCCGGATCAGCGTCAGCGCGAGCGGAAACCCATACCCGCTGATCGACTTGGACAGGCAGACGATGTCGGGCTCGATTCCCGCGCTCTCGAAGCTGAAGAACGGCCCGGTGCGGCCGCAGCCCATCTGCACGTCGTCGACGATCAAGGGAATCCCGCGCTCGCTGCAGCGCTTGGCCAGGCCGAGCAGCCACCCCGAGCTCGCGACGCTGACGCCGCCCTCGCCCTGGACCGTCTCGACGATCACAGCGCCGGGAGGATCGGCAACGTCGAGCAGGTTCGCGAACGCATCCAGGTCCGGACCGTCGAACGGCAGTCGCGCCGTGTGCTCGAGCGGCACGCCGGCGGCGCCCCGATGGTGCGGGTTCGCCGTGAGCGCGAGCGCCCCGAGCGTGGTGCCGTGGAATGCGTTCGTGAAGCACACCACGGTGCTGCGGCCGGTCACCTTCCGCCCGAGCTTGAGCGCGGCCTCGACCGCGTTCGCTCCGCCCGGCCCGGGAAACTGGATCCGGTAATCGAGCCCGCGCGGGCGCAGGATCAGCTCCTCGAACGTGCTCAGGAAATCCCGCTTGGCGGCGGTGAACATGTCCAGCGAGTGCACCACCCGGTCGGAGCTCAGATAGTCCAGCAGCGGCTGCTTGATGAGCGGGTTGTTGTGGCCGTAGTTGAGCGCTCCGGCACCGGAGAAGTAGTCGAGGTACGGCCGCCCATGCTCGTCGTACAACCAGCTTCCGCTGGCACGGTCGAACATCGCCGGCCAACTGCGGCAGTAGCTGCGGACCTCGGACTCGAGTCGTTCGAACACGTCTGCTGCTGCGATCACGTGGCGCCGCCTTGATTGCAGATCTCGGTCGCCGGGTTGCCGCGCCAACGTGCGTCTGCGGCGACCCTCGACCCCTTCATCAGGAATGAGTCGGCCTCGAGCACTGCCCCGTCCTCCATCGTCGCGCCGTAGTTGACGAGCGCACCGGTCCCGAGCGTGCAGCGACTGCCGATCGTGATCGGCTCGGACTTGAAGCGCCCGTCCTCCAGTGTGTGGCTCTGGAGGTTCGAGCCCATGTTGAAGGTCGTCTCCCCGCCGATGCTGACGAGTGTCCGCTCGACGATCGCCAGCCCGTCATCGAACACGCGGCGGCTAACGGGAACACCCAGGGCACGCCAAAGGAACGGCTTGAACGGCGTGCCGTCGAAGATGTGCGCGTACCCGGTCCGCGCGACCTTCCAGTAGCGCTCGTGGCGCCAGAAATCGATCTCGTAGATCGAGCAGAACCGCGGTCGCAACGGCTTGAAGCCGGTGACCGCGCGCTCGACCAGCACGAACCAGGCAACCGCGACCGCGAGCTCGAGGAACGCCGTCGCTACGGTACCCGCCGACTCTCTGAGACCGGACCCGCCGAGCGGCGCCAGCGCGATCAACACCAGTCCGACCAGCAGCACGTACGACTCGAGCAGGTGCAGTGCCATCGTCACCAGGTTGTGCCGTGTCTTGGCGGCCAGCCGGCGCTCGCGCTCGGCTCCGCCGGCGAGCCCCTCGAACCGGCTGTCGCGGCGCACGGAGCGGGGGATCTCGAAGCACGGCGAACCGAGCAGCCCGACATCCGAGCGGATCGGTCCCGAGACCGGGATCAGCACCTTTGTCGCCAGCAGGCAGTTGTCGCCCGTCCGCCCGCCGGCCGGACAGCAGATCGCGTTGCCGAGAAAGTTCCGCTTTCCGATCCGAACCGGGAGCACCCTGAACGAGCGGCTCGAGAACTCCGCGTTCATCATCGACAGCCCGTCCGAGACCATCGTGCCGGTCCCCAGATAGCTGAGCCCGGGCAGCTCCTGCTTGACATCGAGGCCGAAGTTCGAGCCGGTCTGCTCGAGTGCGCCGAAGTGCCAGCCGAGCGCGCGCAGGTAGTGAGGGATCATCACGCTGTCCCCGAACAGGCCCGTCAGCAGCGGGTTGTTCGAGCTCAGCGCGATGATCCGTAGCAGCGAATAGTGGAAGCCGTACAGGGCGTAGGCCCTGCCTGGCTGAAACAGCCGGGTGAGCACCCGCGGCACGGTCAGCGCGATCAGCAGGTTCGCGAGCAGGAGGCAGCCCAGTAACCCGGCGGCGACGATGAGCGAGGCCCCGGCCGGCAGCTGCGCCAGGAACCGGGGGTGGGTGAACAGCAGCACCCCGATGGCAACCTCGGCCGGACCGGCGAGCGCCGCCACGACCGCGATACGCGCGGCGGAGTGGACGATCGCGCGCAGCCGCCCGCCGTCACCACTTGGCAGCACCGGCCGGTATTCGGTCCCGGGCGGCGCCTGCTCGGCGGGTGAGCCGTGCCAGCACTGCTCTGCGGGCACGGCCTGCCCGGCCGCGAGCGAGGATGAATACGCAAGCTCGCCGCCGTCTCCGATCGCCGTGCCGATGTCGAGCACCGAGCGCTCGCCGACGTAGGCTCGCGTGCCGATCCGCACCGCAGCGATCTCGATCGACCCCGCGCGAGCCCGATAGCCGTTCAAATACGCGTTCTTGTTGATGACGCTGTCCTCGCCGATGCTCAGCAGATCCGTGCACACCGGGATGTGGTGAGTGAGGATCAGCACCCGCCGGCCGATTCGGGCCCCAAGTGCGCGCAGGTACACGGGGTACAGCGGGCTGCCGACCAGCAGATGCGCGACCGGGTTCGAGACGATTAGCGTCTTGACGATCCAAAAGCGCAGATACGGAAGGCTCCAGGCGCGCACGCGCTCTGGCTTGAAGCGCCCGATCAGGACCCACTTCGCCACCACCGGCAGCGCGCCGGTACCGACCAGCAAGCCGGCGCCGACGACGAGCGAGCGCGCGTACAGCGCGAGCACCCCGTGCGCGGCCGCCAGCCACGTGGCACCGCGGTCGAATGCGAACGCCGATGCCGACACGTATGCGAAGAACGCGAGCAGTTGCAGGGCGCCGCACAGCCGATGGTGCGGCCTCCCGCGCGTGGGCGGCAGCCGCGGCTCTTCCGGGACGGCGCTCGCGGGCTCGCCATCGGCATCCGCCCTGTCGTTCAGCACCATCGCGAGCCGGCGGACGGTCGGGTGCAGGTACACGTCCTTCATCGATACGGCCGGCAGCTCGCCGCGACGGTCGCGCAGGCGAGCATTGAACCGGGCCATCAGCAACGAGTTCGCGCCGAGCTGATCGAAGAAGTCGGCCGTGACCGAGACGCGCTTCACCCCGAGCACCGACGCGAGCTCGCCGGCGAGCGTCGCCTCGATCGCGGACCCCGGCGCAACGTACTCCTGGCCCGCCACCAGCCGCCGCGGCCCGTCCGGCGCCGGCAGCCGGCTCCGGTCGAGCTTGCCGCTCGGCAACAGCGGCAGGTGCCCGAGCCGCTGCAGGTAGGCAGGGACCATGTACGAAGGGAGCAACTCCTGTGCGAGCGCGTACAGCAGCGCGGTGTCGACCGGCTCGGCATCGCTCCGCTGGGTGTAGTAGCCGACCAACTCGCTGACGCCGAGCTCGGGCTCGAAGGTGCCGGCGACCGCCTGGCCGACGCCCGGCGCCTGGCGCAGCACCGCCTCGATCTCGCCCAGCTCGATCCGGTAGCCGCGGATCTTCACCTGCGTGTCGATCCGGCCGTGGTGCTCGATCTCGCCGTCGGGATTGACGCGGGCCAGGTCGCCGGTGCGGTAGATCCGGCCGGACGGGTTGTCGGGAATCGAGAGGAAGTCCGGGATGAAGGCACGCTCGGTCAGCTCGGGGCGGTTGAGGTAGCCATCGGCCAGTCCGATGCCGGCTATCCCGAGCTCACCGAGCGCCCCGACCGGGAGCACCCGGTCGCAGTCAGGATCGAGGATCACCACCGAGTAGGTCGGCAGGGGTACCCCGATCGTCACCAGGCGGGTGGGGTGCAACACGGTCCACGTCGCGCTGACCGTCGCCTCGGTCGGACCGTAGGTGTTCAGGAACCGCCGGCCGGGCCGGTGCCAGCGCTCCACGAGAGCCTGCGGGCAGGGCTCGCCCGAGACGAGCAGGAAGCGGAGCTCGGGCAGATCTTCGTCAAGCGTCGCGAGCAGGGTCGGCACGCAGCACAGCGCGGTCACGCGGTGCTCACCCAGGAATGCGTGCAGCTCGGCGCCGAGCAGGTTTCGGGCCGTCGGCTTCGGCACCAGCGTCGCGCCGGCCATCCACGCAACCCAGATCTCCTCGAACGAGAAATCGAACGCCAGCGTCAGCCCCTGATAGACGCGGTCCTCCGGCCCCACGCCATACGACTCGGCCGCCACGCGAACGAAGTTGCAAATGCTCGGGTGGCCGACGGCGACCCCCTTCGGCCGCCCCGTCGTGCCGGAGGTGTAGATCAGGTAGCAGAGCTCGTCCCCCGGCTCGCCGGCCTCCTGCGCGCTGAGCCGCTCGTCGGACTCGAGCGCGATCTGCGACTCGAGCTCGTCCAGCAACAGCAGCTCCGTGGCGGCGGCGAGCGGGCCGGCGATCGCCACCAGGTTCGACTCGCACAGCACGACCTGCAGGCCTGCGTCGGCGGCGATGTACGAGAGCCGCTCGGCCGGAAAGCCCGGGTCGAGCGGGACGAACACCGCGTTCAGCTTCAGCGCGGCGAGCATCGCCACGTAGCCGCTCGCCGGCCGCTCGAACAACAATGCGATGCGGTCCCCACAGCTCACGCCCCTGCGCCTGCGGAGGAACCGGGCGAGCTGATTGGCGCGCGCGTCGAGCTCCGCATAGGTGAGCCGCAATCCCGGTCCGTCGACCGCGAGCGCGCTGTCCTCGCCGCTCCGATCGAGCTCGTCGACCCGCTGCTCGAACAGGTGCGCGAGTCGCTCGCCCGCATGCCAGCGGGTCGCGCCATCGCCCGTGAGTACGTCGATGCTCCTGCCGGCATGCGAAGCTCGAAGGGACCCTTCGCCGCTGTCGGCCGGAGTGTCGACAGAGTGCGCCTCGGTCGTCATGGTCTCCGAAGGCGAAGGATCGGACGGCTCGCCAACGGCTTCCTAAGCGCCGTCCAACGGCTTCCTAAGCGCCGTGTTAGGGATCGGCGTCCAGGCGATAAAGGCCTGCTAATTCGCCGAACTCTGAGCCGCCAAGATCGCAGATCACGCGATCCTGCCCTGCGCGGCTACTTCTTGTAAACGAGCGTCTCGTGTAGCTTCTTCACGGTCTGCTTGCCGTGCTTGGGCTTGAACACGAGCTCGATCGTCACGGACAGCTTGTGGTGCTTCTTCAGGTAGGCGCGCGTCTTCGCGTTCGGCGTGAGCTTCAGATGGACGGTTTTGGCCTTCGTCACCTTGATCGTCGCGCGGCCGAGGATGTTCGACGACTTGGCGGGCTTCCTCTTGGCCCGCGCGACGGTCGCGACGTCAACCGCGCCACCCCCGACGACACCGCCGATGATGTAGCCCGTGAGCGTGCCGGCACCCGGGAGCGTGTCGCTGACGACGACGACGCCGCTCGGGTCGATCATGATCGTGAACGGGGGCAGCGTTTGCAGCCAGCTGCCGCCGGTGAGGGTCTCGGCCAGCGGCGCGTCGACGAACTCGAGGGGGGTTTCACCCGTGGGCGCCTCGTAGCCAACGGCGGCACACGTGGGGCCGGTCGTGCACGACACCGCGTTGAGCGCCCCGAAGGCGTTGGTGAGGCTGGGCGTCGGTTGGATCGCCCAGCTCGAGCCGTTCCAGCCTTCGGCGAACGGTCCCGAACCCGAGCCCGTCTGGCCGACGGCCTCACACGAGCCGACGGTCACGCACGAGACAGCGGCGAGGTTGGTGAAGCTCGAACCTGACTGATTCGGCGGAATGTGTGCGGTCCAGCTCGATCCGTTCCACTGCTCGGCGTACGGGAGGTTCGTGTTGGTGCCAGTGGTGCTGTAGCCGCCGACGGCCGTGCAGGCCGTGGGCGAGGTGCAGGAGACGCCGTTCAGCTCGGTCGAGCCAGAGCCGCTCGCGTTGGCAGTCGTGAGGAGCGACCAGCTCGCCCCGGTCCACTTCTCGGCGAACGACTTCGCCACGGCGTTCTCGCCGGTGCGGTAGTAGCCGACCGCCATGCAGAAACTCGGCGCGCTCGGTCCTGTCGGGCCGGAGCTCGCCCCCGCCGATGGGCACGAGACGGAATCCAGGATGTACCAGCTCGTGCCGCCGGTGATCGGTGCGGGCATGGTCTTGATTGACCAAGTGCTGCCGACGAGCACCTCGGCGAGGCCCGCGCCGATCCCGCCGGTCGGATCGTCGGACCCGACGGCGATGCACGAGTTGATCGCGAACGGACATGACACCGAGGTGAGCCAGTCGTTGGCCGCTCCGCCGGGCGCCGGGATGCTCTGGTTCGTCCAGCTCGAGCCATTCCAGCTCTCGGCCGCCGGCACGCTCGTGGGTCCGCCGAGCCCGACCGCGATGCAGGCACTCGCGCTGATGCACGACACGTCCTCGAGCCGACTGTTGGCGCTTGTCGCGGGCGACGGCGTCCAGCTGGTGCCGTCCCAGGTCTCGACCGGCGGATTCGGGATCCCGACCGCGGTGCAGTCGTTCGCGCTCGGGCACGAGACGCCGTACAGCGGTCCCTGGCCCTGGACGGTGATCGAGAGAGCCTCGGTAGCCGTCTGCACTGGAGTGCTCGAGTCAGTGACCTTGACTGTGAAGCTCGTCTTTCCGCCGGCCGTGAACTCGCCCGTCAGGACGCCGGTCGGCGGCGTCAGCGTCAGCCCCGGCGGCAGCGAGCCGCTGCTGATCGACCACGTGTACGGAGCGGTTCCGCCGGACGCAGCGAGCGTCTGGCCGTAGACGGCCCCGATCAGCCCCTGCGGCAGCGAGGTGGTGGTGACCTTGAGCGTCGCGACCGGCACGGTGATCGTGATCGACAGCGCCTTGGTCGCGGTCTGCTGCGGCGTGCCGCTGTCGACGACCTTGACGGTGAAGCTCGAAGTCCCGCCAGGTCCTGTCGGCGTGCCGGTGATCGCGCCCGTCGAGGGGCTGATGCCGAGCCCGGCCGGCAGCGACCCCGAGCTGATCGACCACGTGTACGGGGTCGTGCCGCCCGACGCCGACACCGACACCGACTGGCTGTACGCCGTGCCGACGGTTCCGCCCGGGAGCGAGCTGGTGCCGATCGACAGGGTCGGCGGCGGCGCGGGGATCGTGATCGACAGCGCCTTGGTCGCGGTCTGCTGCGGGCTGCCCGAGTCGGACACCTGGACGGTGAAGTTGCTTGTGCCGCCCGACCCCGTGGGCGTGCCCGAGATCAGGCCGGTGCCGGGAGTGAGGGTGAGCCCCGGCGGCAGCGAACCGTCGCCCGAGACCAGCGACCAGATGTACGGCGTCGTGCCGCCGGTCGCCGCCACCGAGTGGCTGTAGGCGACCCCGACGGTGCCGCCGGGAAGCGAAGTGGTGCTGACGGCGAGCGTGGCCGGCGCGATCTTGATCGACAGCGCCTGGGTCGTCGACTGCTGCGGATTGCCGTTGTCGACCACCTTGACGGTGAAGTCCGCCGTGCCGACCGGGCCGGTCGGCGTGCCGGTGATCGAGCCGCCGCTGAGGCTGAGCCCGGCCGGCAACGATCCATCACCCGCAACCAGCGACCACGTGTACGGCGTCGTCCCGCCGCTCGCCGAAAGGGGCTGGTTGTACGAGGCCCCGATCTGGCCGCCCTGGAGCGACGTCGTCCCGATCGTCAGCGTCGCGGGGGCGATCGCGATCGACAGCGCCTGCGTGGCCGTCTGTTGCGGGTTGCCCTGGTCCTTGGCCTCAACCGTGAAGTCGAACGTCTCACCCGCGGTCGCGGCCGCCGGCGTGCCGGTTATCTCACCGGTCGAGGAGTCGATCGTGAGCGGGCTCGGGAGCGAGCCCGAGGAGATCGACCACGTGTACGTTCCGGTCCCGCCCGTGGCCGTCACGGTCTGGTTGTACGAGCTGCCGGCCTGCCCGCCCGGCAGCGCCCCGGTCGTGATCTCGAGCGTCGCGGGCGCGACCGCGATCGACAGCTGCTGGCTCTGAGTCTGCTGCGGGTTGCCGTTGTCGGTCACCTGGACGGTGAAGGTCGCGGTCGCGCCTCCGGCGTCGGGCTTCGGCGTGCCGGTGATCGCTCCGGTCGACGGATCGATGACGAGGCCGTCCGGCAGCGAGCCGTTCGAGATCGACCACGTGTAAGGCGTCGTCCCTCCGGACGCCGACACCGACTGGCTGTACGCGACGCCGACCTGGCCGCCCGGCAGCGAGGTCGTGCCGATCGCGAGCGCCGCCGGCGCGATCGTGATCGACAGCGGCTGGCTGGCCGTCAGCTGCGGCTGGCTGGAGTCGGTCGCCATCACGGTGAAGTTCGAGGTGCCGGACGGGCCGCTCGGCGTGCCGGTGATCTCCCCGGTCGCCGTGTTCAGCGTCAGTCCGCCGGGCAGCGAGCCGGAGCTGATCGACCACGTGTACGGGATCGTGCCGCCGGTCGCAGCCACCGTCTGGTCGTACGAGCTGCCGATCTGGCCGCCGGGCAGCGAGCTCGTCGTCACCGACAACGGCGCGGGCGCGATCCGGATCGACAGCAGCTGGAGCGCATTCTGCGGCGGCGAGGACGTGTCCGTCGCCTCGACGACGAAGTTCGAGGTGCCGGCCGGACCTGTCGGCGTGCCGGTGATCGCGCCGGTCGACTGGTCGAGCGTCAGGCCGGTGGGCAGCGACCCGGTCTTGATCATCCAGGTGTACGACCCTGAGCCGCCCGTCGCCTGAAGCTGCTGGCTGTACCCGGACACGTTGATACCGCCGGCGGCGAGCGACGTGTTCGAAACCTGCACTCCCTGCGACGGCACCGTGATCGACAGCGACGCGCTCGCGGTGTTGCTGTTGTTGTCGGTGACCTGCGCGGTGAATGTCGAGGTGCCGGGCGTCCCGTCGGGCGTGCCCGTGATCGCGCCGGTCGACGTGTCGAGGTTGAGCCCGGCCGGCAGCGAGCCGTTGGTGATCGCCCAGGTGTACGGACCGGTGCCCCCGGACGGCTCGAGCGTCTGCGAGTACGACGCGCTCAGCGGGGCGTTCGGGAACGTCGCCGTGCCGACCGCGAGCGTGTCGCTCGTGGCAGTGAGCACGACGGAGTTCGAGTTGTATACGGGGGTGCCGTAGCTCGGCCCGACGTAGTCGGTGGTGGAGAACGTCCCGCTGCGCGGTTCGGCGATGGCCGTGAACGCCGTCCCGGTGCTGACCGATCCAAGCGTCGTGACCTGGAGCGTGCCCGCGAGCGCCGTCGTCGCACCGTTGCCCGTGATCCCGGTGGCGCTCGTGTTGGTCGGGTCGAGCGTCATCTCGAGCGTGCCGCCGGATCCCTGCGTGAAGTTCCCGTTGGTGGCGTGGAACAGGACGTCGGGCTGGATGATCCAGGTGCCGTCGTTCGTGGAGGTCGTGCTCTGGTCCTGGATCGTGTCGGCGGCGCCGAGTTGGACCGTCCCGTCGTTGACGAGCGAGGCGCGGATATAGCGGCCGTTGCCGGCGTCCTGCAGCGTCTCGAACGTCCCATTGTTGGTCAAGGTCCCGGGCCCCTCGACGATCGCGTATTGGCTCGCGTTGTTCGAATCCAGCGCGACCGTGCCGTCGTTCGTGACCCCACCGCTGGCGATGGAGGTCGTCGCCGAGGATCCGATGATCCCGAGAATCGTCACCGTCTGCCCACTCGGCACCGTCCCCGACAGCGTGTCCGAACCCTCCAGGCTGAACGACCCCGCGCCCGTGCTGTCCGCCAGCGTCGCATTGCCGTTCAGTACCGGCGCGTTGCCCGTGTTACCGGACCCCTCCTGCGTGAACGTGATTCCGCTGGCCGTGAACGAGCCGTTGTTCGCAAGTTCGCCCTTGTCGTCGAACGAGCCGTTCGTCATATCGAGGCCGCCGGCGGCGTCGACCTGCCAGGTGCCGTTGTTGACGATCGCGTCAACCTGGTCCGCGTCCGTCGTGGCAGCTCCGATCTCGACCAGGCCGTTGTTCGTGATCGGCGCTCGGAGGTAGCGCGTGTTCCCGGAACCCTGAACCGTCTCGAGCACGCCGTCGTTGGTCAGCGTCCCGGAGCCGGCGAGAATCGCGTTCTGGCTCGAGTTGTTCGAGCTGACCGCGAGTGTGCCGTCGTTGGTCACGCCGGCGCTCGCCAGCGCCGTCGTCGCGGACGATCCGCTGATCCCGAGAATCGTCACCGTCTGCCCGCTCGGCACGGTCCCCGACAACGTGTCCGAACCCTCCAAATTGAAGGACCCGCCGCCGCTGCTGTCCGCCAGCGTCGCATTGCCGTTCAGCACCGGCGCGTTACCCGTGTTGCCGGTCCCCTCCTGCGTGAACTTGATCCCGCTGACGGTGAACGAGCCGTTGTTCGCGACCACGCCCTTGTCGTCGAACGAGCCGCCCGTCATGTCGAGCCCGCCGGCGGCGTCGATCTCCCAGGTGCCGTTGTTGAGGAACGCGTTCGACTGGTCGGCGAGCGTGTCGGTGGCGCCGATGTCGACGGTTCCGTTGTTGACGATCGGCGCGCGGAGGTACCGGCTGTTGCCCTGGTCCTCGACGGTCTGAAGCGTGCCGTCGTTCGTCAGGGTCCCCGAGCCGGCGAGAATCGAATACTGGCTCGCGTTGTTCGAATCGAGCGCGACCGTGCCGTCGTTCGTGACCCCGCCGGCGACGACCGCGGTCGACGCGGAGGACCCGATGATCCCGAGAATCGTCACCGTCTGCCCGCTCGGCACCGTCCCCGACAGCGTGTCCGAACCCTCCAGGTTGAACGACCCCGCCCCCGTGCTGTCCGCCAGTGTTGCGTTCCCGTTCAGTACCGGGGCGTTACCCGTGTTGCCCGACCCGTCCTGTGTGAACGTGATTCCGCTGACCGTGAACGAGCCGCTGTTTGCCAGCGAGCCCTCGTTGTTGAACGAGCCGGCGGTCATGTCGAGTCCCGCGCTCGAGTCGATCGTCCAGGTTCCGTCGTTGACGATCGCATTCGTCTGGTCGGCGATTGTGTTCGCGGCGCCGATCTCCACGGTCCCGTCGTTGACGATCGGCGCGCGAAGCTCACGGGTGTCGCCCTGGTCCTGAACCGTCTGGAGCGTTCCGTCGTTGGTGAGCATCCCGGACCCGGTGAGCGCCGAGGTCTGGCTGGAGTTGTTCGAATCGAGCGCGATCGTCCCGTCGTTGGTCACGCCGGCGCTTGCCAGCGCCGTCGTCGCGGACGATCCGCTGATCCCGAGAATCGTCACCGTCTGCCCGCTCGGCACCGTCCCCGACAACGTGTCCGAACCCTCCAGGCTGAACAAGCCGCCGCCGCTGCTGTCCGCCAGCGTCGCATTGCCGTCGAGCACCGGCGCGTTACCGGTGTCGCCGGTCCCCTCCTGCGTGAACTTGATCCCGTTCGCCCCGAACGACCCGTTGTTCACGACGGAGCCCTGGTTGTCGAACGAGCCGTTCGACACCATCAGCCCGGCCGAGGCGTCGATCGTCCACGTGCCCGCGTTGACGATCGCGTTCGACTGGTCGGCGATGGTGTCGAGCGCCCCGATCTCGACCGTCCCGTCGTTGACGATCGGCGCCCGCAGGTATCGGTTGTCGCCCTGGTCCTGGAGGGTCTGCAGGTCGCCGCCGGTGTCGACCGTCAGCGTGCCCGGCCCCGAGAAGGCCGAGGATTGGCTGGCATTGGTCGAGTCGAGCTGCAGATCGCCGTCCGACTCGACGGTGCTCGCGCCGCCGATCGACAGCGTCGCGCTGGAGCCGGAGATGCCCTGAACATCGAGCGTCTGCGTTCCGCTGCTGCCGCCGTCGCCGAGCGTCAGCGCGCCCACGGACTGGCCCCCGTTGAGCGTCACCGTGTATGTGCCCGAAGCGGTGATACACGCGTTCTGCGTCGAGCTCGGCACCTTCCCGGTGCTCCAGTCGGCCGCGGTGGACCATGTCCCGCTCACCCCGGTGGCCCAGCTGTCGTCGCAAGTCGACCCCGACTGAAGGTTCAGCCGCGCCGCCGCCTGCGTCGCCAGCGGCCCGGCGAGCGCCATCGCCAGCGCCACCAGGGCCAGCAAGAACCCGAGATCGCGGCCGCGGCCCGTTGGGTGGCGGCCGGTCACGGCGCGCCCGTCCTGTCGTTTATGCCCCAATCGCAACCCATTCGTGGAGGTGCGATGAATATTCTCGCGCGCCGGCGTGTGTAGGTGTGATTAATGTTGTGTACGTTTGGCGCGGCAGCGCGGTGGCCTCACGCGGCCGCCGCCGCCACCGCCTCCTCCGGCGGACTAGCGACCGCAATCGGCGTCGTCCGCGGGCCTTGAGCCGGGCGGATCGAGGCCCGGGGCCTCGGGGGCCTCTGGGGTCTCTGGGGTCTCGGGGGCCTCTGGGGTCTCGGGAGCTTCGCCTGGCCGCAGCCGGCGGTATAGGCCGTCTTCTTGGGCGAGTCCTTCGATGGCCATGCCGTAGTCGAGGGGTTCGCCGGCGGATAGGGGTCGGCTGGTATCGGGGGTGATCGGGATTCGGTGTTGTTGGTTCTGTTCTGTGATGCTGGGGCCTTGGGGGGTGGTGGGTGGCGGTCGGTCGGGGATCGTCCGGCCGTCGGGCCGGTAGAAACGGACGCCGCCATCGGGGGTCTGCTGGGTGCTGAAGCCGCCTTCGTGCACGAGTCGGTGATGGTGCGAGCACAGGTGGATCAGGTTTGTGAGGTTGGTGGGTCCGCCTCTGGCCCAGTGGTGGATGTGGTGGGCGTGCAGGTAGCGCTGGTGATCGCAACCCGGGAACCGACAGTGCCGATCGCGGTCGTTCAGGGCGCGTTTGAGCGCCGGCGGGACCGTCCGCGTTCTTCGCCCCACCGATAGGGGTTTGCCGTCGCGCTCGAGAATCCGCACCAGCCCGGCATCGCACCCCAGCCGGCGTGCGGTCTCAGGCGCGATCGATCGCCCGCCCGCGAGCTCGCACCGGTCACCGACCTCCTCCGCCGCGAGCGTCCGAACATCCACATGCACGGTCACCTCGACCGGATCCGCACCCGCGTGGGACGAATCGGAGTTCAGCTCCGCACGCGCGAGCGCGACCAACGCGTCCGCGCGACGCGCCGGCAGCGACTCGTGGGGGTGTTCCGCGGAACACCCCTCACCATCGCATTCGCGTGGCTCCGCGGAACACCCCTGCCGGTCACAGTCGGTGTCGGTAAGGAGATCGTGTTCTGCCCGGGCGGCCCGATCGGCGTGCTGCAGTGCCGCGAGCACCAGCGCGCCGTCCTCGGCCGGGATCCGCGCCTGGATCAACAGCGACCCATCGTTGTCGTACTCCCAGTACAGATGCCGGCGGGCGTGAGCGCTCTGTGCCCCGTCAGTGGTGGCTGCGAGCACGCCGCGATAACCCGCGACGATCTTCTCCAACTGCTGACCGGTGCAATGCCGGGCGAGCATCACCAGATACTCCTCGTTCTCAGCCGACGCGACCCGGGTGATCGCGCGAACCTGCGAATACGACAACTCCCCGGCAGCGAACGCCCCGCTCACCAGCGGCAACCGCCGCAGACAGCCCGCGACCCGGACATTCTCCCGCGCCGCGCGCAACCCGATCGAGCAACGCCACGACAGCCACTGCGCGCACGAGTACACACCCCAATCCGCCCACCCACGACGCTCATCAAACTCCCCCACGAGCTGCAACCAGCGGCACATCCCAACCGCGATATGCGCGCTCAGCTCGCAGATCTCACGCTCGAGCAACTCCAGCGGACGCGGCGGATTCGGGCTGTCAATCGATCGCATCAGACATGGGAACGTATGTTCGTACAATACGGACGCCATCGGACAGAACGGCAGGACGCAACCCGGTCGAACCACCGGCGGGCCGTGTCCGTGACAATGAACGCGATGGACGAACGCCAGAGGCAGGCGGCGTCGTTCGGCGCCGCCGCGGAGGCTTACGAACGCGGCCGGCCCGAATATCCGCCGGCGGCGCTCGACTGGCTGCTGCCCGCGGGCGCCCGCGATGTCCTTGACCTCGGCGCGGGCACCGGCAAGCTGACCCGCCAGCTCGTCGCGCGCGGACTGAATGTGGTCGCGGTCGACCCGTCCGAGGGAATGCTCGAGCAGTTGCGCGCGGCGGTGCCCGGCGTGCCGATGATGATCGGCCGCGCGGAGGAGATTCCGTTGCAGGACGGCGCGGTCGACGCCGTGCTGGTGGCGCAGGCGTGGCACTGGGTCGACCCCGAGCGCGCCCCGAGAGAGGTCGCACGCGTGCTGAGGCCGGGGGGCCGGCTCGGGCTGGTCTGGAACCGGCGCGACGAGCGGGCAGCCTGGCTGGCCGAGTTCGGCGAGATCATGAAGGGCGGGTTCAGTCACGACTTCCAAATGGCGGTCGTGGGCCCGCCGTTCGGAGCGCTCGAACGGCTCGACACCGAGTGGAGCTACGAGCTCACCACCGAGCAGCTCGAAGATCTCGCCACCTCCCGCAGCTACGTCATCGGCATGTCACCGGCGCAGCGGGAAGCCGTCCTCAAACGGGTGCGCGAGCTCGCCGCACGCGAGCTGGCGCGTACGGGCGCCCCCAAGCTGTCGATGCCATACGTGACCCAAAGCTTCCGCGCGCGCGTACAGGGGGCATGACCCCGAGAGCGGGAGCCGGGGCATGACCCCGAGAGCGGGAGCCGGGGCATGACCCCGAGAGCGGGAGGCATGAGCTCGAGAGCGCGCCGCTACCGCGCCCTGGACGCCGCGCTTGGGATGGGACCGGCGCCCGACCCGCTGCTCCGCGCCGGCTCCCGGCTTGGCGCGGTCGCCCGCGAGCGCCGGGAATCCAAAGGCGGTGTCGCCGTCCAGGAGGCACGCGTCTCGCAGCTCACCGCACGAATGTCCAGCGGCCCGGTCGCGGAGGTCCCCGAGAAGGCCAACGAGCAGCACTACGAGCTCCCGGCCGAGTTCCTCGGCCTGGATCCTCGGCCCGCGGCTGCAAGTACTCCTGCTGTCTCTGGGAGCCGCGGGCGTCGAAGACGCTCGCCGCGGCCGAGGAGGCGATGCTCAGCCTCACCTGCGAGCGGGCGCAGGTGCAGGACGGCATGCGGATCCTCGACCTCGGCTGCGGCTGGGGCTCACTGTCGCTGTGGCTGGCCGAGCACTACCCGCGACGCGCAGATCACAGCGGTGTCCAACTCGCGCAGGCAGCGCGGGTGGATCGAGGCCGAATGCGCGACCGGCGCGGCCTCAGCAACCTCGCCGTCCGTCACCGCCGACGTCAACGACTTCGACCGCTGAGGCCCGCTTCGACCGCGTCTGTCGATCGAGATGTTCGAGCACATGCGCAACTGGCCGGAGCTGCTGAGCGCGTCGCGGGCTGGCTCGAACCCGGCGGCAAGGCGTTCGTGCACGTCTTCGCGCACCGGACCCTGCCGTACCTGTTCGAGGGGACGTGGGCATCCGAGCGCTTCTTCACGGCCGGGCTGATGCCGAGCCACGAGCTGCTGCTGCGCTTCCAGCAGCACATGCTGGTCGCCGACTCGGTGGATCGTCCCCGGTACGCACTACGCGCGCACGCTCGAGGCATGGAGGCTGTTCCTGCTCTCCACCCGGGAGATCTGGCGCTACCGCCGCGGCGACCGGTGGCTCGTCAGCCACTACCTGCTGGAGCCCCGGGCCGTTTAGGCGGCAGCGGGAAGAACCCCGAGGTCCGGGCGATGTAGTCGGCGTACCCGGGCCGTCGCTTGCCGATATCGCGCTCGAGCATCGCCCTGCCCGACACCCGCACCAGCAGGAACGTCATCGCCGCCGGGCCGACGAAGGACCACCAGGTGCCGCCGGCGGGCAGCACCACCAGCCAGATCCCCCACCAGACGCACACGTCCCCGAAGTAGTTCGGGTGGCGCGTGTAGCGCCATAGCCCGCGGTTCATCACCTGGCCGCGGTTCGCAGGGTCGGCCTTGAACCGCCGCAGCTGCTCGTCGCCCGATAGCCTCGAATCCGAGTCCTACGAGCGAACAGGCCACCCCCGGAATCGAAGCCGCCCCGATCCCCGCCCCGCCGCACGCTCGAGGCGGTGATCGGCAGCGACACGACGAGCACGAGCAGCCCCTGCAGGCCGAAGATCATCCCGAGGCTCCAGAGCACGAACCGGTCGCCCTTGGCGCGGCGCATCCGCGCGTACCGGCGGTCCTCCTCGGGATCGCCCAGCTTGCGCGCGAGCAGGTACGCGCCGAGCCGCAGCCCCCACGAGGCGGTCATCACCAGCAACCAGCCAGCGACGCCCGGCGGCGCCGTCGCCCGCCACCAGCCGCCACGACCGCGACGACGACGAACATCGGCCCCCACGCCGGGTCGACGATCGACACGTCCCGCAGCCGAATGCTCACCAACCACAGCACGAACATCAGCACCGCAACGGCGGCCGCCGCACACGCAAGGACGGCGCCGAAGCTCACGTCACGACGGCAGAGCCGACTCGATCGCCTGCACGATCTCCGGGTCCTCGGGCTTGACCTTGGTGGCCCAGCGCGCGATCAGCTTCCCGTCGGCGCCGACCAGGTACTTCGTGAAGTTCCACGCCGGCGGGCCCGACCCGGGCTGCTGCGCGAGGTCGCGCCACAGCGGCGCCGGGTCGGCGCGCACCGACATCTTCTCGGTCAGCGGGAAGGTGACGCCGTAGTTCTTCTCGCAGAACGCCCCGATCTCGCCGGCGTCGTCGAACTCCTGGCCCGCGAAGTCCGCCGACGGCGATCCGAGGACCTGGAGGCCGCGCTCTCCGAACTGGTCGTACAGCGCCTGCAGGCCGGCGTACTGCGGCGTGTAGCCGCACTTGGACGCGGTGTTGACGATCAGCGTCGGGTGGCCACGAAGAGTCTCGAGGTCCAGCTCGCCACCGGCAAGCAGCGAGACCTTGTGGTCGTAGATGTCGGTCGGCTGATCGAGCTTCGGCGTCCGCTTCAGATACATCGTGAGTGTCGAGAGCATTCCCATGTTCCGTATACGTCTCCCTGTGGGTGGCGGTTCATCTTAAACTCCCGCGCCGCGTGCCCAGCGTCCCCACCCTGCCGCGGATCCCGGGCGTGCCCGACCCGCTCAACCGGATCCGCATCCCGGACGACCTTCAGGCCGTCACCACCCACAACCCGGCGGAGGATCCGGCCGCCGGCGGCCTCGCCGACGAGACCGTCGAAAAACTCTGGGACGCGGGCGTGTCGCTGTACCGCTCCGGCGTCCACCCCGCGCTTCAGCTGTGCGTGCGCCGCAACGGCCACGTCGTGCTCGACCGCGCGATCGGCCACGCCCGAGGCAACGGCCCTCACGACGGCAGGGACGTGCGCAGGCAGCTCGCCACCCCCGACACCCCGTTCTGCGTGTATTCGACCTCCAAGGGGATCACCGCGCTCGTCGTCCACATGCTTGATCGAGCGGGGGGCGCTGGGCCTGAACGACCGCGTCGCCGACCACATCCCGGGTTACGAGCAGCACGGCAAGGGCGGCACCACGGTCGCCCACGTGCTCGCACACCGCGCCGGCGTCCCGAACCTGCCGAAGGAGCTGCTCGACCTTGAGCACGTCGGCGACCGCGAGCTGATCGTGCGCCTGCTCTGCGAGCAGAAGCCCTCGCACGAGCCGGGGACAATGCTCGCGTATCACGCGGTAACCGGCGGCTTCATCCTCGGCGAGATCGTCGAGCGCGTGACCGGCAACAGCATCCGCGACGTGCTCGCCGACGAGATCCTGACGCCGCTGAACTTCCGCTGGGGCAACTACGGCGTCAAGACCGAGGACGTCGCCCAGGTCGGGCTGGCGTACGTGACCGGCGCGCCGCTGCTGCCACCGCTCTCGACGCTCGTCGCTCGCGCGCTCAGCCGCCCGATCGGCGACGCCGTCGAGCTCTCGAACGACCCGCGCTTCCTGACCGCGGTCATCCCGGCCGCGAGCGTGATCACGACGGCAAATGAGCTGTCGCGGTTCTTCGAGATCTTCCGCCGGGGCGGCGAGCTCGACGGCGTGCGCGTGATGGAGCCCGAGACCCTGCGGCGCGCTCTCCAACAGCAGTCCCGGCTCGAGATCGACTTCACGCTGCTGTTCCCGATGCGCTTCAGCTACGGGCTGATGCTGGGCGCGAAGGTGGTGAGCCCGTTCGGGCTCGACACCGACCTCGCGTTCGGCCACCTCGGGCTGATCAACATCTTGGGCTGGGCCGACCCCGAGCGCGGCGTCTCGGTCGGCTTGATCACGAGCGGCAAGCCGATCGTGTATCCGGAGGTCGCCCGCTTCTACGGGGTCATGCAGACGATCGCCTCGAGGGTCCCGAAGCTCCCCGAGTCCGACCGCCCGTTCTGAGCCGGCCCGGCCCGCTCCGAATCGGCGCTACTTCTTCTTCTTCGATTTCGGCTTGCCCGAGGAGATCGTGATTCCGATGCTCTTGCCGGCGGCGTAACGCCCGGCGCCGGGGCTCGTAGAGATCACGTCGCCCTTCGGCACCGACTTGCTCGTCGCCTTCTTGACCTTGCCGGCCTTGCAGCCGAGCAGCGGCAGCAGGTTCTTCGCGAGCGACTCGGACGCGCCGCCGAGCTTCGGCACCGTGCACACGGTCGGAGCACCGGCCCGGCTCACCTTCAGCGTCGTGGTCCCCGTGTTGTTCGCAGAGTTCGGGTCGGTGCCACTCGGCAGGCTGACCGCCCCGTGGTCGGGATAGCTACCGGCGGCGCCCGGCACGACAACGATCACCGCCTCGGTGCTCTGCCCCGCCGAGAGCGTGTTCGTCTCGCACGTGACGATGTTCACGGCCGCCTCCACGCCGCAGGCGCCCGAACCGATGCTCGCCGCCTCGACCTTGAGGCCGTTCGGCACCGGGTCGGTGAACGTGATCGGGCCGGCGATCGGGCCGTTGTTCTTCACCGTCGCGGTCAGCACCGCCGGCTGGCCGGCGACGGCGTTCGAAGGACCGGAGGCCAGTGACAGAGCCGCGTCGTAGCTGAGCGGCTCGAGCGTGGCGCTGAGGTTCAGGACCGACGAGCTGCTGCTGAAGCCGGTGGCGCCTCCGATGGTGATCGTCCCACCGGTCGTCGGCGGCGTAGCGAGCGCCAGCCCACTGACGCTCGACGAAGAGACCGACGAGCCGGTCCAGCCGCATGCAATCCCGGGATCGCTCGAGCTCGGCAGATACAGCCCGATCACATCGCCCGTCTGCACCGCGATCGGCGAGCTGAGGTTGAACGTCTCGACACCACTCGCCGGCAGGCCGACGGTGCTCAGGGTCTCGGTGTCGGCGCCCAGGACCGTGATCGACTCGCTCGAGAGGTTAACCGAGAAGACGACCAACGTCGCCTTCGTGCCCGAGGCCGCGCCGGCCGCGTTGATCTGCCACTGACTCACCGCCAGTGGGCCGTTCTGCACCACGTACGGCCCGTCCAAACCGCCCTCGAACGACGTCAGCAGCTGCTCGCCCGCGCCCGTGCCACACGGTACGGCCGTGGTGCCGGCGGGCGGGGTCGAATTACCGAGCGTCGTGTCTGCGCTCGCCACGGCAGGCACCGTCAGGGCGATCAAGAGTGCGGCGAGCAGCGGTCCCTTGGTTCGCATCACTTCCCTTTCTTCTTCTTCTTCTTTGTCTTCGGCTTGCCCGACGAGACCGTGATCCCGATGCTCCTGCCGGCGGTGTAGCTTCCGGCGCCCGGGCTCGTCGAGATCACATCGCCCTTCGCGACCGACTTGCTGGTCGCGGTCTTGACCTTGCCGATCTTGCAGCCGAGCAGCGGCAGCAGCGCCTTGGCCAGCGACTCCGACGCGCCACCGAGCTTGGGCACGACGCATTTCGGCACGGCGACCGCGGACACCTTCAGGCTGGTGGTGGCGTTGTTGTTCGCCGAGTTCGGATCGGTGGCGCCTCCGTCGTCGGCCACAGAGCCCGTGTCCGTGAATGTCTTCGCGGCGGTCGGCGTCACGACGATCGCGGCGTTCTCGCTCTGCGCGACGGCCACGCTTCCGAACAGGCAGGTGACGGTGCTGCCGGACACGCCGCATGAGCCCGAGGCCGCCGCGGCGTAGTCGACGGTGAGCCCGGCCGGGACCGTGTCCGTGAATGTGATCGGGCCGGCGTATGGCCCCTTGTTCGTAACCGTGGCGGTCAGCACCGCAGACTGTCCGACGACGGCGTTCGACGGGCCGGCCGACATCGACACCGCGGCGTCGTAGCTGAGCGGCGTCAGCGTCGCCCCGAGGTTCAGCGCGGCGTTCGAGGCGGTCGTCCCGGCCCCGCCGGACGGGCTGAGTGTCTGACCCGCCGCAGGCGCCTGGGTGACCACCAGACCGGAAACAGCGTCATCGGACGACGCGCCCGTCCAGTAGCACGGGATCCCGGTCGCGTTCCCGAGGTAGAGCGCGATCACGTCCCCCGGTTGAACTTCGATCGGGTTGGCGGGCGTGAAGGTCTCGACGCCGTTCGCCGGGAGCCCGACCGGGTTCAGCGCCTCGGTGTCCGTGGCGACGACGCTGACCGTCCCGGCGCTGAAGTCGACGCTCATCACCACGAGCGTGACCTGCGCGCCCGCGGTTGCACCGGTCGCGTTGAGCTGCCACTGGGTCAGCAGCAGCGCACCGTCGC
Source organism: uncultured Solirubrobacterales bacterium (assembly GCA_963826895.1). Taxonomy (GTDB): domain Bacteria; phylum Actinomycetota; class Thermoleophilia; order Solirubrobacterales; family Solirubrobacteraceae; genus Palsa-465. The sequence goes on along the minus strand of CAWGYJ010000002.1, from coordinate 225,067 downwards.
CCCCCGGAACCACGTAGGCCGGGACGAAGCCGTTCTCGGTGTTCGCCGCGAGAATCTGGTCCGGCGGCGGGGTGGGGCAGGTCACGGCCCCGGTCGAATTGGACGGCGGCGTCACGTTCCCGATCGTCACCGTGGTCGCAGCCACGGCTCCGGCCGGCACGGCAAGCGCCGCGACCACCGCGGCGAGAAAACAACCCCTGAAGCGCATCCTCCTACCCTTTCCTCGGCGAGCTCGGCCTGCCCCGACCCAGGCGATCGGACTATATCGCCGCCGGGGGCCGCCGCACCACCATTACTTGTTCTTCTTGGGTTTCGACTTCGGCTTCCCGGACGAGACCGTGATCCCGACGCTCTTGCCGACCGCATAGGACCCCGCGCCAGGGGCGGTCGAGATCACGTCGCCCTTCGCGACCGACTTGCTGCTCGCCTTCTTGACCTTGCCGAGCTTGCAGCCGAGCAGCGGCAGCACCTTCTTCGCGACCGACTCCGGCGTCCCGCCGAGCTTCGGCACCACGCACTTCGCCGGGGCTCCGGCCGCCGTGACCTTCAGCGTCGTCGAGGCGTTGTTGTTCGCCGGGTTCGGATCGGTCACCGGGCTCACGTCGGAAACGGTGCCGGCATCGCTGTAGGTCTGCGCCGCCTTCGGCGTCACGATGATCGCCACGGTCGCGCTGCCGCCGACGGGGATACCCGCCAGGTTGCAAGTGATGATCCTCACCGCGTTGGTGGTGCAGGTCCCCGAGCTCGAGGAGGCGAAGTCGACCGTCAGGCCGGGCGGAACCGGGTCGGTGAACGTGATCGGTTCGTCGCTCGGGCCGTGGTTCGTGATCGTCGCCGTCAGCAGCGCGGGCTGGCCGGCGGTCGCCTTGGATGCCGACAGCGACAGCGCGGCGTCCTCGGTCAGCGGCGCGAGCGTCGCCCCGAGGTTGGTCACGGAGCTCGGCGTGTCGGCTGCGTCGGTGATGTCGGGGTCGAGGTTCTGTCCGACCACCGGGGGTGAGCTGAGCTCAGCCTCTTCCGCTTCGTCATTCGTGGCGAGCGACCCACCTGACCAGTAGCACGTGATCCCGGTCGAATCGGGGGCGTAGAGCCCGATCGTGTCGCCGGGCTGGACGACGATCGGGCTCGCCGGCGTGAACGTCTCCACCCCGTCGGCGGCCTCCGCGGCAGGATCGAGCGTCTCCGTGTCCGTGGCGACGACGTCGATCGGCGGCGGCGAGCCGCTCGAGCCCACGAGCAGCACGACCAGCTCCACCTGTGCGCCCGCGGTCGCACCGGTCGCGTCGACCTGCCACTGGGTCAGCGCCATCGGCGAGCTGCCGCCGAGCGTGTAGCCCGGATTGACCTCGGTCGCTCCGAACGCCGAGACGAACACGTAGTCCGGAGGGGTCGCCGGGCACATCGTCGGCGATGAGCCGCTCGGCTCCGTGACATTGCCGAGCGTCACGTTCGCGCTCGCGGCGGCCGGCAGGGCCAACGCGACGGCGACCGCTGCAGCGACACAGTCCCGGAAACGCATTCCGGGCGGGAGCCTAGCGCGGGTTCAAGCGGCGGCGAGCACTTTGTCTTCAGTTCCGACCGGTGCATGCACCGGTCGGCCGGGGCTCGCATGCGAGCCCCGGGGGGTCGGCGCATGCGCCGACCCCGTCCCGGGAAGTGCCAGGCGGAAGATCTTCTTCACCACCGAGCCGAACTGCTTGCGCAGCGGGCCTGCGTTGTACGGCAGGCCGTAGCGCTCGCACGCGGCCCGCACCTCGACGGCGATCTCCGCATACCGGTGCGCGGGGATGTCCGGGAACAGGTGATGCTCGATCTGGTGCGACAGGTTGCCCGACAGGATGTGGAACAGCTTGCCGCCGGTGAGGTTCGCCGAGCCGAGCATCTGGCGCACGTACCAGCCGCCGCGGGTCTCGTTCTCGGCCTCCTGCAGCGAGAACTCGTGCGTGCCCTCCGGGAAGTGGCCGCAGAAGATGATCATGAACGACCACACGTTCCGGATCAGGTTCGCCGACACGTTGCCGGCGAGCGTGAACGGCGCGCCGGGGCCCGCCAGCAGCGGGAACGCGACGTAGTCCTTGAGCACCTGGCGGCGGCCCTTCTGCCAGATCGCGCGGAGGATCTCGCGCTTGTCGGAGAGCTTGATCTCGCCGGCCTCGATCCGCTCCACCTCGAGGTCGTGCACGGCCACGCCCCACTCGAACAGCAGCGCCAGCAGCGCCGCGTAGACCGGGTTGCCGAGGTCGCGGCGGCGCCAGCGCTGGTCCTCGGACATCCGCAGCACGCCGTAGCCGATGTCGCGGTCCATGCCGAGCACGTTCGTGTGCGTGTGGTGCATGTAGTTGTGCGAGTGGCGCCACTGGTCGCCCGGGCAGGCCGTGTCCCACTCGAAGCGCTTGGAGTCGAGCGCCGGGTCCTTCGTCCAGTCGTACTGGCCGTGCATCACGTTGTGGCCGATCTCCATGTTGTCGAGGATCTTCGACAGCGACAGCGCGGCGACGCCGCCGATCCAGGCCGGCGGCAGGAACCCGACCTCGAGCAGCACGCGCCCGAGGATCTCGAGCCCGCGCTGGGCCTTGATCACGTTGCGGATGTAGTTCAGCGTCGCGCTCGCCGAGGTCGGCGACCGTGCGGTTGCGGAGCTCGTCGAGCTCGTCGCCCGAGCGCTCGATCTGCTCGGCGGTCAGGTGGGGGTGTGGTGTCGGCATGGCTGGTTCCTCTCTCGGAGCTCTCAGATGTCACTCTCAGATTTCGAGCGCGACGTCCCCGACCGGGGCCGCACGCACAGTTGGATGTCCACGTCCTCCTCGTCGGAGACCTCGCCGGTGAGGAGGTTGCGGACGGCGCCCGCGCTCTTGCGGCACGTGCATGTCCGGCAGATGCCCATCCGGCAGCCGAACTCGGGGGACAGCCCGGCGGCCTCGGCCTGCTCGAGCAGCGTTCCGGCCGCGATCGCGCGCGGCGCGCTGCGAGCGCAGGAAGCGGACCGTTCCGTCCGCGGCCGTCGCCGGTGACGGTCAGACTCGGCGGGGTGAACGTCTCCGCAAGCAGACGCCCGGGGCGCGCCCTCCGCCTGCACCGCCTCGATCAGCGCCGGCGGGCCGCAGACGGCGACCAGCGCGCCCTCGAGCTCGGGACGAGCGCAGACACCGCTGCCTCCGCCGCTCGCCGCGTCGCGACGTAGTCGAGCCGAGACGTTCGGATGCCGGGCGGCGAGCGCCTCCACCTCGGCGCGATAGAGCCAGTCGGCCTCGGTGCGCGCGTAGTGGATGAACGTGATCTCGCCCGCGTGCTGCTCGTCGCAGAGCGTTCGCAGCATCGACATCACGGGCGTGATGCCGCTGCCGCCGCCGATCAGCACGAGCCTCTCGGGGCGGGCGTCCGGCAGCACGAACTCGCCCTGCGCCTCGCCGAGGTGGACGATCGCGCCGGGCCGCGCGCAGCCGATCAGCCACGGCGACACCAGGCCCTCGGGGTGCGCGGTGACGGTCAGCTCGAGCCTTCGGTCCGCGCCGTGCTGCGAGCAGGCCGGCGAGTAGGTCCGCGTGCGGCGAACCCCGTCGATCTCGACGCCGACGCGGACGAACTGCCCGGCGCGGAACCCGCCGAAGGCGCGGTTCGGGCGCAGCGTCATCGTCACGCTGCGCTCGGTCTGGCGGCGCACCGCCGACGACCTCGGCGCGGGCGTCGCGAATCGTCAGCTCGGGCCGGACCAGCTCCAGGTAGCGATCGATCCCGTGCGGGCCGACGAGCAGATCGACGGCAGCGAGCAGACGTCGAGAAGTCGTCGGGGGTGGGTGAGGTGGTGCATTGTCTGCCATTAGTGTACGATTGTTCACTAAGTATGAGCACTCGCCGTATGTCAAGGGCTAAACTTCGTACTGTGTCGCCCGCAGGTTCACACGATGACGGTGCACAAGCGTGCACAACGACCGATCCGCACGGCTCGCCGCTCCGCAGCACCGCACGCAGGCCGAGCGCCGCGAGCACACGCGCCAGGCGCTGCTCGACGCGGCGCTCGAGCAGATGGATGCGGGCGAGAGCTTCGAGGCGCTGAGCCTGCGCAGCGTCGCGCAAGTCGGCGGGCGTCGTGCCGACGGCCTTCTACCGCCACTTCGCGAGCATGGACGAGCTCGGGCTCGCGCTCGTCGAGGAGTCGTTCCGCGACGCTGCGCGCGATGCTGCGCGAGGCCCGCGAGGGCGGGCTGCCGCCCGAGCACCTGATCGCGCGCTCGGTCGCGATCCTGGTCGAGCAGGTGCGCGAGCACCGCCGGCACTACATGTTCATCGCCACGCGTGCGCTCGAGCGCGAACGGCGTGCTGCGCCACGCGGTGCGGACCGAGATCCGGCTGTTCATCTCCGAGCTGGCGACGGACCTCGCTCGCTTCCCGGTGCTGCGCGAGTGGACGACCGAGGACCTGCAGATGCTCGCGGGCGTGCTCGTCAACACGATGATCGCGATCGTCGAGTCGATCCTCGAGCTGCCGCCGGCCGAGCGCGACGGGCCCGCCGACGCGGGCGCGCTCGCGGACCTCACGCGGATCGCCGAGAAGCAGCTGCTGCTGCCGCTCCTGGCCGTGCCGGAGTGGCGCTCTGTAGCGTAGGCGCGGTGCAGCCCGGGACCGAGCCGATCGAGGCCCTGGCGCGGCTGGCGGTCGAATTCGGAGCCAACGTGCAGCGCGGCCAGGTGGTCATGATCTCGACCGACCCGGCCAAGCACGACCTCGCTCGCGAGGTCGGCCGCGCCGCCTACGCGCGCGGCGCGCTGTTCGTCGACCTCGCGGTGTTCGACCCGCAGCTCAAGCGCGCGCGTGCGCTGCACGCGCCCGCGGAGAGCCTCGGGTACGTCGCGCCGTGGCTCGCGCAGCGGATCATCGGGCTCGGCGCGGTGCACGGCGCCCGGATCTCACTGAGCGGCCCGAGCGACCCGCACGCGCTCGACGGCATCGACCCCGAGCTCACCGGACGCGACCTGCTGCCGAGGATTCGAGAGTCGTTCGAGGTCGTCAACGCCCGCACCACGAACTGGACCGTCGTTCCGGCCCCGACGCCGGGATGGGCGGCACTGGTGCACCCGGAGCTCGACCCGGACGCCGCGCTCGCCGCCCTGTGGGCGGAGGTCGCCCACGTGTGCCGGCTCGACGAGCCCGATCCCGTCGCCGCGTGGCGCGCGCGCATCGCCCAGCTCGGCGCCGCCGTGACACGCCTCGACGAGCTGAGGCTCGACGCGCTGCGGTTCGACGGCCCGGGCACCGAGCTGACGGTCGGACTGCTTCGCAGCAGCCGGTGGCTTGGATCGGGCGATACGACCGTTGACGGGATCGAGTTCATCCCGAACATCCCGGGCGAGGAGGTCTTCACCGCACCCGATCCGGAGCGCGTGCACGGCACTGTGCGCTCAACCAAGCCGCTGTTCACGGCCGGCACGATCGTGACCGGCCTGCGGATGCGGTTCGAGCGCGGACGCGCGGTCGAGATCGACGCTGACAGCGGTGCCGACGTGGTCCGCGCGATCGCAGCGCGTGACGATGGGGCCGCACGGCTCGGGGAGGTCGCGCTCGTCGACCGCGAGAGCAGGATTGGCCGGCTCGGAACCGTGTTCTCCGACACGCTGCTCGATGAGAACGCGGCGAGCCACATCGCGCTCGGGGGCGCCTACGAGGTAACGGTCGCCCCCCAGGAGGTGGACCGCATCAACCGCTCCTCGATCCACCTCGACTTCATGATCGGTGGCGACGACGTGGCGGTCACGGGCGTGGCCGCCGACGGGACCGAGATCCCGCTGCTGCGCGGCGGCGAGTGGCAGATCCTCCACTAAGCTACGCCCCGCGCGACCCGGAGAGGTGCCGGAGCGGTTGAACGGGCGCGACTGGAAATCGCGTAACGGGGGTTGACCTCGTTCGGGGGTTCGAATCCCCCCCTCTCCGCTGCAGCGCCGCGCCGGGCTCCGTTGTGCGCGGATCCGGCTCAGTGCTCGCGCGCCGGGACGGCCCGGCCGGGCGACGGCTCGAGCACGATCAGCGCCGCGAGCGACGGGCCGCAACGTCCGTCCGCGCGCGTAACGTCACCGCCGGACTGGTCGTCGCACACAGCACCAGATGCGCGGGAACCGGCATCGTCTCGGAGCCGGCGGCGCCGAACACCGCGTCCGTCAGCAGTCCCGAGCCCTGCGCGTCCGAGTCGATCGGCAGCAGCAGGTCCGTGAGCTCCGATCCGACCACGAACCGCTGGCGCACGTCCAGCAGATCGGCGCAGGCGGCTCGTCCTTGCGATGCCGGGCCCCGCAGTACGTGCAGAACCGGGTCCACGCCTTCCGGGACGGTCACACATGGGCTCGATGAAGCTCGCGCACGCGGCCGAAGATCTCGTGCGCAGCGGCGAGCGACTGCTCGCGATCAGCGTCCGCGACGCGGTCGAACCGGAGCGGCTCGCCGAAGCTGACCGTCACTCTCGGGAAGCGCCCGCGCCGCCACTGGCGCACGCGCTCGGAGCCGCGGATCGCCACCGGAACGACCGGCGCGCCGGACTCGAGCGCCAGCCTGCCGATGCCGGGGCGCGGCTCCCCGAGCCCGCCCGAGCGCGAGCGCCCGCCTTCGGCGTACATGCCGACGCAGCCGCCTCGGGCGAGGATCGAGTGCGCGGTCACGAACGCGTCCTCGTCGCTGTGCCCGCGGCGTACGGGGAAATGCCCGGCGACCCGGAACACGTAGCTCACCACCGGGTTTCCGCCGAAGAACTGCGACTTCGACATGAAACGGATCTTGCGCCGGAGCCAGACCCCGAGGAAGAAGTGATCCATGTTCGAGAAGTGGTTGGGCGCGAGGATCAGCGCCCCGCTCGCGGGGACGTTGTCGCGGCCGATCGACCGCGTCCGGTACAGCAGCAGAACGACCGGCGTCAGCACCACCCTGAACGCGGGATAGATCCATCCGGGCTCGTGCTCGCGCGCCCATGCGTGGTACGGCTTCATGGCCTCGGCGGGGCGCGGGTCGCCGTACAGTTGCTGTTTGATCCCGCTCGGGTCGTCGCACGATCGGCGCGGAAGTGTCCCATGATCGGCGGCGTGGCCGAATCAAACAAAATGATGACGCGCAATGCTCCGAAACGCACAAACCCGCCCGATCCGCCTGGTTTCCAGTTGTTCAATTGGTAGGGTCGGCGTCGAAGGAGCAACCGGAAGGCTCCTTTAACCTCCCAACCTCGAACGTTTCTTGCCGTTTCGGGTTAACGGAAGACCATGAACGGGCCGTCCATCGCCATACGCCCTGACCTTCGCCTTGTACACGGCGCGGTCGGAGCGCCCGTAGAGTATTCATGGTTCTGCGGCCATTGCGCGGCGCCGGCGCCGGGCGATCAGGCGCCCGCCCCGACGGCCCGCGTCTGCCGCTCGTGCGGCCTCGGGCTGCTGCTCGAAACGCGCGAGGACGCCGCCCCCGATCCTGCCGACGCGTTCCTGATCGTCGACGGCTCGATGCGCGTTCACGGGCTGTCGCGCCACGCCGAGCAGCTGCTCGGCGTCCGCGAGGACACAGTCGTCAACCTGCCGCTGACCGAACTGCTCGTTCCTGCAGATGCCGAGGCCGGGCGCCTGACCGGGCTCGCGGCCGCGGTGGCCGATGCTGTCGGGAACGGCGAGGAACCGCTCCACGCATTCGTGCGGCCCGCGAACACGTTCGGCGTTCGCGTGCGAGCGCGGATCACGGCCTGCGGGCCTCCCCGGGCCGCGCTCGTCCTGCTCGAGAAGCGGCTCCCCCCTCGCCTCCGCGTCGTCTGAGCGCGCGTATGAGCGCGTGAGGCCGCTCAGGCGCCGGCCGGGGGCAGCGTCGCGGGCGCGCCGTAGCGCACGAGCACGTCCGGCAGCACGACCGACGCGTCATCCTGCTGCCCGTTCTCGAGCAGCGCGATGATCGTCCGGCCGACCGCGACCGCGGTCCCGTTCAGGGTGTGCGACGTGCGCCGGCCGCCCCTCGGCCGGGCGGTAGCGAATGTCGAGCCGGCGGGCCTGGTAGTCGGTCGTGTTCGAGGTCGAGGTCAGCTCGCGATAGCGGCCCTGGCCCGGTAGCCACGCCTCGCAGTCGTACTTCTTCGACGCGCTGACGCACCGAGGTCCGCGACCGCGATGTTCACGACCCGGTAGGGGATCTGCAGCTCGGACAGGATCGACTCCTCGATCGCCAGCAGCCGCTCGTGCTCGGCCTCGCCCGCGGCGGGCTCGACGAACGAGAACATCTCGACCTTGTCGAACTGGTGCACGCGGAAGATCCCGCGCGTGTCCTTGCCCGCCGCGCCGGCCTCGCGACGGAAGCAGCTCGAGAAGCCCGCGTAGCGCATCGGCAGCTCATCGGCGGCGAGGATCTCGTCGCGATGCAGCGACGCGAGCGCGACCTCGGAGGTGCCGACGAGGTACAGGTCGTCGTCGGGCAGCGTGTAGATCTGCTGCTCGGTGTCGGGCAGGAAGCCGGTCCCGTACAGCGCCTGCTCGCGCACCAGCACGGGCGGGATCACCGGCTCGAACCCCTCGCCGCGACAGCTTCTCGAGCGCGTACCGGACGAGCGCCAGCTCGAGCATCACGAGATCGCCGCGCAGGTACGCGAACCGCGAGCCCGACAGGCGCGCCGCCGCGCTCCATGTCGATCCGCTCGCCCGCGAGCTCCAGATGATCGCGGCCGGTCTTGCCGGCCTCGCCGACCTCGCGCAGGACCGTGTCCTGCGCGGGCGCGTCGTCGGACGGCAGGCTCGGCAGCGCCACGAGCGCGGCGTCGCAGCTCGGCCTTGCGACGCTCGATTCCGTGTCGCGACAGCGCGCGGCCGCGCGCGGCCAGCTCGGCGAGCTGCTCGCGCTCCTCCGGCGTCGGAGCGCCGCGGCGGCCCTTGCTCGCCTGGTTCTGCTCGGCGCGCAGCTGCTTCGAGCTGCGCGGTCAGCTGCGCGCCACTGCTCGTCGAGCTCGAGTAGCCGGTTGACGGACTCCGCCAGCGCCGGGTCGCGACGCGCAAGCGCCGCGCGGACCCGATCGGGCTCGGAGCGAATCAGCCTGATGTCGAGCATGCGGGGAGCTCTCGCGGCATGGCCCGCCGCTACCCGCCGCCGGTGGAGCTGGCGCCCGTGGTGCCGGTCGCGGCCGTGTTGCTGGCCGCGGCCGCGCCTGCCGGGGACGGAAGCGTGCCGATCGCCTCGGTGCGGCAGACGACGGCGCCGGGAATCTTCGGCGCCTGACGGCCGGCGTACTTGGCGACGAACTTGGCGACGTCCAGCGCCTGCTGGCCGACGACCACGTTCTGGGGCATGATCGCGCCGGAGAAGCCGCCGTTCTCGATCGCGTAGAGGACGCGGATCGCGGGCCGCTCGCAGCGCACGTTGAAGTTCGGTCCGTTGTTCGCCTGGGCGGTGCGGACGTTCGACGCCGAGCCGTGCGTGGCGGCGTACGACAGCGTGTGGCAGCCGGCGCAGCGCTGCGAGAACAGCACGGCGCCGGTGTAGATGTCGCGCTCGGCGGAGCCCGGCGCGCCCTTCGGCACGTCGATCCGCTCGGTGCCGCATGCCGCGGCGAGCGCCGAGACGGCGATCATCGCAACCGAGATTAGGGTGACCCTGACCGGCCGGCTCATGCGGGGGCGGATCATACGGAACAATCGAGCGCCGATGCCTCGGGCGCGGACAGCGGTGGTCGGCGGCGCGGCGGCGCTCGCGGCGCTGGCGGCCGGCTGCGGCACGACGAAGGTGCTCGGCTCGAGCCGGCAGCTGACGGTGGCGCTGACCGAGTATCGGCTGCGCCCTCAGAGCGTGGAGATCGACTCCGGACCGGTGACGATCACGGTCCACAACGACGGCCGCCTGACCCACAACCTGGTGATCCTCCAGAACGGCCGGCCGCAGGAGTCGCTGCAGTCGCTCCAGCCCGGCGCCAGCGAGCAGCAGACCGTGTTCCTCGCTCCCGGCCGGTACCAGATGGCCTCGACGGTCCAGTCCGACCAGGCGCTCGGGGTGTACGGCACGCTGATCGTCCGCTGACCACGAGAACCGCTCACGCGTTCCTGCCGCGCCGATGCGTGAGCGGTTTCCGGTGACTATCGCGGGGAACTGCTCACGCGCCGCCGACGCCGTGGGTGGGTGAGCGGTTTCCGGTGACTATCGCGCGGAACTGCTCACGCACCCCCACGGCCCCTCGCCCGTGAGCACTTTGCGGAGCTGCCAAGTGCGCCGCCGCCAAGCGCGCCGCCGCAAGCCCGCGCCCACCCGTCCCGGAGAGCAGGATCGCCGCACCGCACGACGAAACCATGCCCAGCCCCAGCGCCGGCGATCGAGACGTTCGCCCCACGCACAACGCGATCGTCCTCCCACCGGCGGCAACCAGAGGGGGCCGGCGCTCGGGGCCCCATTTCGGGCCGGGAAACCCTCATTCAGGGCCGGGCAACCCTTTACTCTCGCGCGATGGCGACCGCCGAGCCCGACACCGAGCTGTTCCGCGAGGTGTTCGGCCGGTTCGCCACCGGCGTCGCGGTGGTCACCAGCACGGGGTCGAGCGGTCCGGGCGGCATGACCGCGAACGCGCTCTGTTCGCTCTCGCTCAAACCCCCGCTGGCACTCGTTTGCTTCGACCACGAGGCGCGAACGCTGCCGATCGTCCGCGAGTCCGGGCGGTTCGCGGTCAACGTGCTCGCGGCCGGCCAGCAGGAGCTGGCGGGCGTGTTCGCTTCGAAGCTGCCGGAGTCGGAGAAGCTCGAAGCTGTCCCGCACCGGCTCGAGCACGGGCTGCCGATCATCGACGGGACGCTCGCGTGGGCGGCGTGCGAGCTGCGCGAGCTGATCGCCGGCGGCGACCACACGATCGGGATCGGCGAGGTGATCGGGATGGGCCTCGGCGAGGGCGAGCCGCTGCTGTGGTTCGAAGGCCGATACCACGGCTGGCGCGGTGCCTAGACTTCCGCAGCCTATGGACACCTCCTCAGAGGTGGCGGTTGAGCCAGGGCTGGGGCTGACCGCGCCGCCGCCGGCCGCACCCCGGCCGGCGGAGCACACGAGCTGGCGCGATCGCTACGAGCATTACCGCCCCGCGATCCTCACGTACGTCGCCACGCGCGTGCTGCTGGTCCTCGTGGCGATCGTCGACGGGTGGATCCACACGCGCTCGTTCACGCACGAGATCGGCAACTGGGACGGCTACTGGTACCAGCTGATGGCCAACCACGGCTATCCGAACCACGTCATCCACGGCCAGTCGACGCTCGGCTTCTTCCCGCTGTACCCGATGCTGATGGCCGCGGTGATGCCGCTCACGGCGGGCTCGGCTGCGACCGCCGGGCTCGTGATCTCCACGATCGGCGGGCTGATCGCGGCGATCCTCGTCCAGGAGATCGCGACCGAGTGGTGGGACGAGGCCGCCGGGCGCCGCGCCGCGGTCCTGTTCTGCCTGTTCCCTGGCTCGGTCGTGTTCAGCATGGTCTACACCGAGGGGATCCTGATCCCGCTGGTGATCGGCTCGCTGCTTGCGCTCGGGCGCCGCCGATGGCTGCTGGCCGGCGTGCTCGCCGCGTTCGCCACGGCCGCGAACGTGACCGCGGTGCCGCTGGTCCTGGCGCTGGCGCTCGGGGCCCTACGAGCGATCCGCCAGTCGACCAGAGCCGGCAAGCCGCTCATCGACCGGCAGACCCTCAAGCCCCTGCTCGCGCCGATCCTGTCGGTCACCGGCATCGCCGCGTTCGCGATCTATCTGTGGCGGCACGCCGGCTCGCCGACCGCAAGCCTGACCGCGCAGCGAACCGGCTGGCACGAGAAGACCGACGTGTTCGCGGTCGTCCACCTGGTCACCCGTCTGGCATCGCAGATCTCCCACCACCACCCGATCAACCTGAACTACGTCGTCGGGCTGGTCGGGGTGTTCGTGGTCGTGGGCGGTCTGATCCTGCTCTGCAGGCGCCACGGCCGCGTGCCGATCGAGGTGATGCTGTTCACGCTCGGCGTCATCTACCTGACGGTCACCTCCGAGTACGTCCCGCCGAACCCGCGGCTGCTGATCACCGCGTTCCCGCTCGTGATCGTGTACGCGCGCTACATCGACGGGCGGCGGTTCAAGTGGCTGTGCGGCGTGATGACGCTGCTGCTGATCGAGCTCAGCGCGCTCACCTTCGTCGGCGTGACGCTCCGCCCGTGAGCGGCCGCGTCAAGTGTTCTCCGGCGGAGGTGCCGTCGAGACTGGCGCGCGAAAACCGAGCTGCCCAAGGACGCAGTGAGCGTGGCGTGCCGCCAGGCGCGCGAGCGAACGAGGACGCCGGCCAGCGACGGTTTGCAGCCGCCAGGCTGGACGTCACTTCCGGCGGGGGGCACTTAACAGATCTACGTGGATGGTCGCGGCGTAGCTGAACTGCACGCGCGTGTGTGACGCGTACGCGCGCTCGAGCGAAGCGCGCAGCGCCACGAACCGGAACCAGTTCGCGCGCGACTCGGCCGACGGCCCGCGCCGCTGGCCCTCGTGGGCCGAGATCAGCCACAGCCTCGGGCAGCTCGCGGCGATCACCGGCACGCGCGATGCGGGCAGCGTCGCGTAGTCCTCGACATAGGGCTTGACCACACTCCACTGCAGCACCGGCAGCACCGCCCGCGGGGCCCGCGCGTCGGCATCCGAGCGGCCCACGTAGTACTCGAACGCCATCCGTGCGTCGAGCGGATAGAAGACCGAGCAGTCCCCGGGCTGAGCGCGCGCCAGCACGTACGCGCTCGCGCGCTGCCAGTTCTCGGGCGAGACGCCGTACGTCGGCGCCAGCGCGAGCACCCGCAGGACCACCAGCACGACCAGCGCGCCGACCGAGACCAGCCCCGGCAGTCGCCCGTCGCACACCCCGACCGCGAGCACCAGCGCCACCGCGGGCAGGCACATCAACAGGTTGCGCACGATGAACAGCGGCTGGCCGATCGCCGACTCCGCGAACGCGAGCACCACCGGGACGAACAGCCACAGCAGCACGAGCGCCTGCCCCCAGAGCTCGCTCCGCGGGCCGCGGGCCGGGCGAGAGGCACGGCGGACGTGCACGAAGGCGACCGCGGCCACCAGCAGCACGGTCAGCGCCATCAGCGGCCACATCGTCGCTGTCGCGTGGAAGCTCGGCTGCAGCCCGGCGGACGTGAGCCCCTCGAGCATCTGCTTCTCCACCAGCAGCGACAGGTGCGGGATCCAGAACAGCTGCCCTGACCCGCGCCGGAGAGCGAGGACCGCCAGCGGGATCCAGCACACGACCGCGCAGGCGAGCGCGCTCAGCACGGCCCGCGCCGCGCCCGGCCGCCAGCGGAGCATCACGAGCTGCGCCGGAACGATCAGGACCACGATCAGCCCGCAGTACGCGGCGAGCGTGGTGGTCAGGAAGTAGGCGACCCAGGCCCTGCGCGAGGGGCGCTCGTCCGCGGCGAGCGAGACGAACGCCAGCATCGAGCCCGCCGCCAGCGCCACCATCGGCGCGTAGCCGCGCGCGTCCTGGGCCCAGAACACGAGCGGCAGGCTGATCGCGCACAGCACTCCGCCGGCGAAGGCCTCTCGCGCGCCGAACAGTCGTAGCCCGATGAGCCCCGTCAAGGCGACCGTCGCCACGATGCTTGTCACCGACGGCAGCCTGATCAGGAACGTGCCGTTCCCGAACAGGGAGATCAGCACGTGCAGCAACACGTAGTAGCCGGACATGTTGCCGCCGTCGTGCGCGATCGCCGAGCCGAGCGCGCCGCCGTGCTGCGCCGCGATCGCGACGCTCGCAGCTTCGTCGAAGCCGATGCTGCGGCCGCTGATCGAGATCAGGCAGAGGACCGCCGCGAGCAGCGTCGGCGCTCCCACCGCGGCCGCGCCGCGAGCCCGCGGGCTCATGTCGGCGCGAGCACGGGGCGATGCGGGGCGCGCCGCCGCCAGGCCCGCCACGCGAGCAGCGCCAGCATCGCGTAGACGCACACGACGAGCGGCGACCACGGGCGCGGCGGGAGCGCGGTCCCGCCCGGCTGGATCACGAACGCGGGCACGATCACCGCCAGCACCATCCACACCGAGCGCTGCGCGGCCGGCCATGCCGCCAGCAGCGCCAGCCCCCAGATCAGATACCACGGCCAGGCCGCGGGGCCGCCGAGCGCGGCGGCGAGCATCACGATCGCGATGTCGCGGACGAGCGTGCGGCGCGAGGTGCGCACCAGCAGCGCCAGCGCCAGCGCCACCACGAGCAGGGCCGCCACGACGGCGAGCCCGGACTCGATCGGCCGTGCGTGCGCGCTCAGACCGAGGTCGTGCAGCACCGACGCCACCGTGTATCCGAGCCCGGTCGACGGAGTGAGCGCGAGCCGCAGCCGCGTCGGCGACGAGAACACGCCGGTCGTGAGCCAGCCCGCCCCGACCGTGGTCGCGGCGCTGACGACCACCAGCACCGCTCCGAACGCAAGCACCGATCCCAGCAGCATCCGCAACCTCGCATCCCGATCCGCCTCAGCGCGCGCGGCGGCGACCACGATGAACACGCACGCGGCGAGCGCCGGCAGCTTGATCATCGCCGCCAGCGTGCACAACGCCACCCCCGTAATCGTCCGGCGCTCGAGCGCGAGCGCGACACCGGCGACCATCAGGCCCGCCATCAGGCCGTCGTTGTGCCCCGCGGCGACCACCTGCAGCAGTACGAGCGGGCTGAGCACCGCCAGCCAGGCGGCCCGCCTCGGGTCCGATCCGAGCGCAACCGCGATCCGCGGGACGAACACGCCGAGCAGCACCAGCCCGCAGGCGTCGATCGCCTTGATCGCGACCGCCGCGACCGTGACGTGCGAGCCCGCGAGCCCGGCGACCAGGCTGACGACGCCCAGGAACAGCGGCCCGTACGGCGCCGTCGTGTGCCGCCAGAATGGCGACACCGCCGCGAGAACGTGCACCTGGCCGTGCGCTGAGCAGCACATGCGGAGCGTCCCGATAGGGGTCGAGGCCGAGGCGCAGCAGCTCTCCGTCGGCGAGATAGCTGTACACGTCACGGCTGAACAGCGGCGGCCCGAGCAGCACCGGCAACGCCCACAGCAAGCCGATCGCCCACAGCCGGCGGCAGGAGACGTGAGGCAGGCATCGCCCGAGACCCAGCCACGCCACGCAGACGAGCGCGATCCCCAGGTACAGCGCGACATCTGCCACGACGTGGGACAGCGCGAGGTGGTACCACCACGGGTGGTGGATCAGCCGCGGCCCCGCGAGCGCCACCAGCACCGAGCCCACGAAGCCGAGCCCCGTCCACGCCCGAGCGCCCATCACGCCGTGCCCGCGGCCCTGATCAGCAGCACGAGTATGACGATCGCCGCGAGGGCCATCACCCCCATCTCGCGCAGCACGATCGAGCGCACCACGAGCCGCTGCTCATCCTCGGGCAGCCCGCCGACCGCGGTCGCGTTCTCGAAGCCGCGGGCGTCGAGGATCATCTGCGCCGAGGCGAGCCTCAGCTGCTCGGCGATGAACGACACGAGCACCGGCAGCACCCCGTAGATGTAGTGGAGGTCCGGCGCCTTGTGCTTGAGCAGCAGCAGCACGCCGCCGAGCACGACGGTCGCAACGATCGCGGCCTGAGCCGCGCGCAGCAGCCGCCAGAACCACACGCTCGGCTCGGCCCGGAAGTAGCGCCACGCGCCCCATCCGCCGGCGGCGGCGTCGAGCCCGATCGCGATCGACCCGAGCACGATGTGTACATCCTTCATCCCGGCCGGCTCCCGCTAACCGCTCCGGTACGAGGCTCGCCCGATTTGTCGCAAGCAGCACTAAGTAACACCTTGTTACAAGGTACCCCGCACCAGTGATATAAGGTCATTTCAGTGCTCCGTGACTACCTGCCAGCGATCGTCTTTCTGGTGCTCGGTGCCGCGCTGGGAGCGTTCTTCTCGATCATGAACGTGTTCTTCGGCCGCCGCCGCCCGCTGCGCTCGAAGGACGACCCCTATGAGTGCGGGCTCCCGTCGGAGATCCAGCGCGGGTTCCGCTTCGGGATCAGCTTCTACCTGATCGCGATGTTGTTCATCCTGTTCGACATCGAGGTCATCTTCCTCTATCCGATCGCGGTGCAGCTGCGGGCGTTCGGGCCGTTCGCGCTGTCCGAGACGATCGTGTTCATCGCGTTGCTCGCAGTCGCGTTCGTGTACGTCTGGCGCCGAGGTGCACTCGAGTGGAAATAAAGCGCGAGCAGCTCTCCGACTTCCGCGTCCGCCAGCTCCAGTCGCGCGACATGCTGCGCGGGGAGATGAGCGACGAGGATCTCCAGCGCTACGTCGAGCAGGCCGTGATGACGACCACGCTCGAGAAGGCGGTCGCGTGGGCCCGCGGCAACTCGATCTACCCCCTCACCTTCGGACTGGCCTGCTGCGCGATCGAGATGATGTCGATCGTCGCGGCGCGGGTCGACATCGCGCGCTTCGGGTACGAGGTGTTCCGCGCCTCCCCGCGCCAGGCCGACCTGATCATCCTCTCGGGCCGCGTGTCGACGAAGATGGCGCCGGTCGTCCGCCGGATCTACGACCAGATGCTCGAGCCGCGGTGGGCGATCTCGATGGGCGCGTGCTGCTCGTCGATGGGCGTGTTCAACAACTACGCGCTCGTCCCGTCCGACAAGTTCATGCCGATCGACGTGCACGTGCCCGGGCTGCCCGCCGCGCCCCGAGGCGCTCGCCCACGGGATCCTGCGGCTGCGCGCGAAGGTCCAGGGCCACGCGCCCGAGGGCTGGCGCGAGCGCTACGACGCGGTCGGCACCGAGGAGCTGCTCCCGGGTCCACCGGACGACAACGTGGCGATCAACGTGTTCCGGCCCGGGGACGCGGACGGTGCCTGACGCGACCGGCCTCGAGCTGGCCGCCCAGGAGCTTCGCGACGCCGACGCCGGCTCGGTACTGGACACCGAGTTCCAGCGCGGCCGGGCGGTCGTGATCGCCGACCCCGGGCACGTCCACGGCGTGCTCGAGCGCCTGTTCGCCAAGGGCTACGAGTTCCTCGCCTCGCTGCACGGCGTCGACTACTACCCCGAGGAGCCGCGGCTGGGCGTCCTCTACGAGCTGCTCGACATGAAGCAGGTCGACCGGATCGCGGTCAAGGCCCGCGTTCACATCGACGACCCGCACCTCGCCTCGGTGTGCGACATCTGGCCCGGCGCCAACCATCCCGAGCGCGAGGTGTACGACATGTTCGGCGTCGTGTTCGACGGCCACCCGGACCTGCGGCGGATCCTGATGCCCGAGGACTTCGAGGGCTTCCCCCAGCGCCGCGACTACCCGATCGGCGGCGAGCCGGTGCTGTTCACGCACAACGAGCAGGAGAACTACGGGAGGTGGCAGTGATGGCCACCACCAGCTCGAGCGACTACCGCAAGCGCGAAGAGTCGATCACGATGGCGACCGAGGTCATCGCCGACGGCGAGACGCACGAGCTGCTGACGCTCAACATGGGCCCGCACCACCCGGCGACGCACGGCGTGCTGCGGCTGATCACGACGCTCGAGGGCGAGGTCGTGCGCGACGTCAAGCCGATCATCGGCTACGTCCACACCGGGATCGAGAAGACCTGCGAGCAGAAGTCGTACTGGAAGGTGATCCCGTGCGTCGAGCGCATGGACTACCTGAGCTACTACTTCAACGCGATGGCGTTCTGCGGCGCCGTCGAGGAGCTGCTCGGGATCGAGGTGCCGCCGCGCGCCCAGTGGCTGCGGGTGATGCACCTCGAGCTCAACCGCCTGATGTCGCACCTCGTGTGGCTCGGAACGAGCGCGCTCGACATCGGCGCCGTGTCGATGTTCTGGTACTGCTTCCGCGAGCGCGAGACGATCCTCGACCTGTTCGAGATGTCCTCGGGCCAGCGGATGCACACGCGGTACTTCCAGGTCGGCGGCGTGATGGACGACATCCCGCCCGGCTTCGCGAAGAAGCTGAAGAAGTTCGTCGACGAGATGCCCACCCGCGCCGACCAGTACGCCGACCTGCTCGAGAAGAACGAGATCGTGATCCAGCGGCTGCGCGGGACCGGCGTGGTCTCAGAACAGCGGCTGCTGGAGCTCGGCGTCACCGGACCGCTGCTGCGCGCGGCCGGCAACCCGTGGGACCTGCGCAAGGCGGCCCCGTACTCGAGCTATGACAAGTTCGACTTCAAGATCCCGGTCGGCACCGTGGGCGACAACTACGACCGCTATCGCGTCCGCCACGCCGAGCTGTACGAGTCGACGAAGATCGTCTCCCAGGCGCTCGAGGGGCTGCCCGAGGGACCGTTCATCACGCCGGACAGAAAGGTCGCGCTGCCGCCTCGCCACGAGCTCGCGACCTCGATGGAGGCGCTGATCCACCACTTCAAGCTCGTCACCGAGGGCTTCCGCGTCCCGCCCGGGGAGATCTACCACCCGATCGAGGGACCGCGCGGCGAGCTCGGCTGCTTCGTTCGCGCCGACGGCTCGGCGAAGCCGGCGCGCGTGCACATGCGCGACCCGAGCTTCGTCAACCTCCAGGCGCTCGCCGACATGGTCAGGGACGGGTACCTCGCCGACCTGATCGCGACGCTGGCGATGCTGGACCCGATTCTCGGAGGCATCGACCGGTGAGGGGGCGCCACTCGTGAGCATCACCGAGCAGGGCGGGCGGGCCTCGATTGCCCGCTTCGGACACGGCTCGCGCGTCCCCGGCTGGGACGACGCCGTCGATCTGACGAAACCGCCCGCGACCGTCCCCGACCCGGCGACGACGCCCGTGCCGAAGGAGCTCCGCCGGACGATCGTCGAGGCGATGCAGAAGTACCCCGATCGCCGTTCGGCCTCGATCCCCGCGCTGCACGCGGCGCAGGAGGTGCACGGCTGGTGCTCGCCCGAGGCGATCAAGCAGGTCGCGGCGGTGATGCAGCTGACGCCCGCGTACCTCACCTCGGTGGCGACCTTCTACGACATGCTCGTGACCGAGCCGAAGCCTCGCAACGACGTGTTCGTGTGCACGAACATCTCGTGCTCGTTGCGCGGCGCCGACGAGCTGTACGAGGCGATGCTCGTCGCGGCTGCCGAGAACCCGGACGTCGACGTGCGCTCGTTCGAGTGCCTCGGCGCGTGCGACATCGCGCCGATGGCGTCGGTCAACGGCGAGTACATCGGCCCGCTGACGCCGGATGACGCCGGCACGATCGTCGAGCAGGTCTCGAGCGGCGAGCCGGTGCTGCCGGACAGGCAGCTCAGCCGCCGCCCGTGCGTCGACACCGGCGCCGGCCCGCACCTGCTGTTCAAGGACATCGACGAGCCCGGGCTGAACACGCTCGAGGTGTACCGCCGCCGCGGCGGTTACGAGGCGCTGAAGCAGGCACTCTCGATGTCGCGCGAGGACACGCTCAACCAGCTGATCGCCTCGAACATCCGCGGGCGCGGCGGTGCAGGCTTCCCGATGGGCCGCAAGGCGTCGTTCCTGCCCAAGGGCAACATGGTCAAGTACCTCGTCTGCAACGCGGATGAATCCGAGCCCGGCACGTTCAAGGACCGGGAGCTGATGCAGAAGGCGCCGCACATGCTGATCGAGGGCATCGCGATCGCCTGCTGGGCCGCCGAGATCGAGCGCGCCTTCATCTACATCCGCGGCGAGTACGACCTCCAGGCCGACATCCTGGAGGCGGCGATCGAGGAGGCCCGCGAGGCCGGCCTGATCGGCGACAACGTGCTCGGCTCGGAGCTGAGCTTCTCCCTGGTCCTCCATCGCGGCGCCGGCGCGTACATCTGCGGCGAGGAGACCGGGCTGCTCGACTCGCTCGAGGGCAAGCGCGGCAATCCGCGCCTGAAGCCGCCGTTCCCGGCGATCGAGGGCCTGTACGACGGCCCGACGCTGATCAACAACGTCGAGACGCTGTCGACCGCGCCGACGATCATCTCGATGGGCGGCGACGAGTACGCGAAGCTCGGCGCCGAGAACTCGACCGGGACGAAGCTCGTTTCCGTGTCCGGCGACGTCCAGCGGCCGGGCAACTATGAGATCGAGCTCGGGATGTCCTCGCGCGAGCTGATCTTCGATCTGGCGGGCGGGACGTTCCCCGGCCGCGAGGTGAAGCTGTGGTTCCCGGGCGGATCGAGCTCGCCCGTGCTGACCAAGGACGACCTCGACATTCCGTACGACTTCGACTCGATGGCCAAGGCGGGCTCGATGCTCGGCTCGGGCGCCGTGATCGTCGTCGACGACTCGCACACGGTGCTCGAGGTCGCCCAGAAGCTCGCGAAGTTCTACGCGCACGAGTCGTGCGGTAAGTGCGTGCCGTGTCGCGAGGGCACGAATTGGACCGTGAAGATGCTCGGCCGGATCGAGTCCGGCGAGGCGACGCCGATGGACCTCGAGCTGATGGCCTCGGTCCAGACGCAGATCATCGGCAACTGCCTGTGCGTCCTCGGCGACGCGATGGCGATGCCGATCGGGTCGATCATCGAGAAGTACCGGCCCGAGCTCGAGGCCGAGATCGAGCAGGCGAGGCTGCGGGCCGGGACGGGCGCGGCCGAGGACGCGGTCCCGTTCGGCAACGCGGACGAGTACGCCGGCCCGCTGCCGGTCCACTAGACACCAGCCACATGCCCCGCCCTGAGCAGAGAGAGATCCAGCTGACGATCGACGGCCGCGAGGTCAGGGCGATCGAGGGCTCGATGCTGGTCGAGGCCGCCAAGTTCGGCGACGTCGAGATCCCGTATTTCTGTTACGAGCCGAAGCTCGGCGACCCGGTCGGCGCGTGCCGCATGTGCCTGGTGGAGATCGAGGGGATCCCGAAGCTCCAGACCTCTTGCTCCACGCCCGTCAAGGACGGGATGGTCGTGCACACCCAGACCGAGCGGGTCAGGGAGGCGCAGAACGCGGTCGTCGAGTTCCTGCTGGTCAATCACCCGCTCGACTGTCCGGTGTGCGACAAGGGCGGCGAGTGCCCGCTTCAGGACATCACCTTCGGCTGGGGGCTCGGACGCTCGCGCGTGGTCGAGCCCAAGCGCCACTTCGAGAAGCCGCTGGCGCTGTCGCCGCTGATCGCGATCGACCGCGAGCGCTGCATCCTCTGCTACCGCTGCGTGCGGTTCTCGCAGGAGATCTCCGAGGACTGGCAGCTGATCTTCACCGAGCGCGGCGCGCACACGTTCGTCGGCACGTACGACGGGCACCCCTACGTGGCGCCGTTCAGCGGCAACATCATCGAGCTCTGCCCGGTGGGCGCGCTCACCAGCCAGCCCTACCGATTCCGCGCGCGCCCCTGGGATATCGAGGGCGCGGCCGGGATCTGCACGCTGTGCCCGTCCCAGTGCAACGTCGAGTTCACCGTCCGCGACGACAAGGTCGTCCGGGTGATGGCACGCGACCCCAGGGGCAACGGCTCCGGCGGCGGGCCCGGAGGCAATCCGGAGGTCGACGACGGCTGGCTGTGCGACAAGGGCCGCTTCGCCTACCAGGCGATCCACGTCGACCAGCGGATCACGAAGCCGCTCGTGCGCGACGGCGGGAACCTGCGCGAGGTCACCTGGGAGCGCGCGTACGAGGCCGCGGCGGCGCTCGGCCGCCAGCGGGGGCACATCGGCGCGCTCGTCGGCGGCGGCGCGACCAACGAGGAGGCGTTCCTGCTCGCGCAGCTCCTGCGTGACGGCCTGGACTCGCCGGATATCGACTCGGGCTTCCTGTCCGGTGCGCCCGGCCTCGCCCGCGAGCTGTTCGACCCGGGACTCCAGGCCACGGTCCCCGACCTCGAGTTCGCCCACACGGTGGTGGTGCTCGGATGCGAGCCGCTCGACGAGTCGCCGATCCTCGACCTGCGGATCCGCAAGGGCGTTCGCCGCAACGGCGTCAAGCTCGTGATCGCGACGGCGCGGCCGAGTGCGCTCGACTCGAACGCCTCGCTCGTCGTCCGCTACCCGCCCGGCTCCGAGGCCGCGTTCGTGGGTGGGCTCGCGGCGGACCTTGCCGGCGGCGCGTCGTCCGAGCTCGCCAAGCTGCTGCGCGACGGCGGCGAGGACGTCGTGATTCTGTGGGGCGAGCGCATCGGCCCCGACGCGGCGGCCTCCCTGCTGCCGCTCGTCGACTCGCTCAAGGTCTGGGGCCGCGAGGGCGCCGGGCTGCTGTACGTCCCCGCCTCCGCCAACGGGCGTGGCGCGCGCGAGGCGGGCGCCGTCGCCGACGCTGGCCCGGGCTACGCCCCGCTCGGCGATGCCGCCGGGCGCGATGCGCAGGAGATCGCCCGCGCGCTCGCCGGCGGATCGCTGCACGCCCTGTATCTGCTCGAGACCGATCCGCTTCGCGATCGCCCGGACCGTGCGCTGTGGGACGCGGCGATGCACCGGGCAAGCCTCGTGATCGCGCACGCCTCGGTGCTGACCGAGGGGCTGCGCGAGCACGCCAACGTGATCTTCCCGGCCGAGTCCTCCGCCGAGAAGGAGGGCACGGTCGTGCATCCGGACGGCCGCGTACAGCGGCTGCGCGGGGCGATCGGCCACCCGGGCGACGTCCGCGCCGGCTGGTCCGTGATCGCCACGATCGCGCGCTCGGCCGGCGCCGACCTCGGCGTGCTGACGAGCGCGATGGCGTTCTCTGCGCTCGTCGACGCGGTCCCGGCCTACCGCGGCCTGACCCTCGACGAGATCGGCGGCACCGGCGTTCGCTGGCCGGATCTCGACGGCGCGGCCTCCCGGCTCCCCGACTCGACGTTCACCCCGGCCGCCCGAACTCGCCTGGCAGCCACAGCCGATCACCCGGCGGCCGATCAGCACGCCGGCAACGGGCGCGGCACCTCTTTGCGGCTCGGCACCTACCGGCCGATCTGGGCGGCGCCCGAGGTCGAGATCTCGCCCTCGCTCCAGTTCCTGCGCGCCGAGCAGCAGGTCGAGCTGTCCCCCGAGGACGCCGCCCGGCTCGAGCTCCACAACGGCGCCCACGTCGACCTGGCGCAGAACGGAACTCGGCTGAGCGCCAAGGTCGCGATCCGCACCGGCGTCCCGAACGGGACCGCGTTCCTCGCCGAGGGCGTCGCGGAAGATTCGGCGAACACGTTCACCGAGCCGCTCGTGACGATCGTGGGTGATGCGCCGTGACCGTGCTCGCCGTCGTC
This sequence comes from uncultured Solirubrobacterales bacterium, assembly GCA_963826895.1. Classification (GTDB taxonomy): domain Bacteria; phylum Actinomycetota; class Thermoleophilia; order Solirubrobacterales; family Solirubrobacteraceae; genus Palsa-465. The sequence goes on along the minus strand of CAWGYJ010000002.1, from coordinate 202,025 downwards.
AACTACTACGAGCCGTGGTGGATCCAGATCGTCAAGGCGCTCGTCATCTTCGCCCTCGTGCTCGCGGTCTTCCCGGTGCTCACCGTGTACGAGCGTAAGCTGATGGGCCGCCTCCAGGGCCGCTACGGCCCCAACCGCGTCGGCCCGTTCGGGCTGCTCCAGCCGATGGCCGAGATCGTCAAGTTCGCGACCAAGGAGCCGTTCCGGCCGCGGACATCGATCGGCTGGATCTTCCGCCTGGCTCCGGCGATCGCGCTGCTCACCTCGATCACTGCGCTCGCGATCATTCCGTTCGGCGACGTCCAGCACATCTTCGGTCAGCCCGTCGGGCTCTACGGGATCGACGTCTCGATCGGCCCGCTGTTCGTGTTCGCGCTCGCGGGCATCTCGTTCTACGGCGTGATGCTGGGCGGCTGGGCATCGGGCTCGAAGTTCGCGTTCCTCGGTGCGATGCGCGGCGCAGCGCAGCTGATCTCCTACGAGGTCTCGCAGGGGCTGGCGCTCGTCGGCGCGGTGATGACCGCCGGGACGCTGTCGCTGACCGGCATCGTCCACGCGCAGGCCGGCATGTGGTACGTGGTACCGCAGTTCGCCGCCTTCCTGATCTTCATGTGCGCGAGCCTCGCGGAGATCAACCGCCCGCCGTTCGATCTGATCGAGGCCGACGCGGAGCTCGTCGCCGGCTTCAACACCGAGTACGGCGGCACCCCGTTCGCCGCCTATCTGTTCGCCGAGTACCTGAACATGATCGTCGTCGCCGCGATCGCGACGACCGTCTTCCTCGGCGGCTGGCTGCTGCCGTTCGGGATCCATCCTCCCGGCTGGGTCGACCCGATCGTCGTGTTCGTGAAGATGATGCTGTTCATCACCTTCTTCATCTGGCTGCGGTTCACGATCCCGCGTGTCCGCTACGACCAGCTGATGTCGTTCGGCTGGAAGGTGCTGTTGCCGCTGGCCACGCTCAACGTCCTGATCACCGCAATCGTCGTCGCCTCGTGAGCCGCTGATGCCGCCCTACGATCCATCCGCAGACGTCATCGAGGTCGTCCGCCACCCCGCGCCGAGCCGCGCCGCCGGTGCGTACCGCACGTTCGGCGAGACGCTGCGCGGGCTGAAGACTACGTTCGCGCGGATCATCGAGGGCCCGGTCACGATCCAGTACCCGGAGCAGAAGGTGCCGGTGTACCCGCGCTTCCGCGGCCGCCACCGGCTGCACAAGTTCGAGGACACCGGACTCGAGAAGTGCGTCGGCTGCTCGCTGTGCGCCGCCGCCTGTCCGGCCGACTGCATCCGCGTGGTCGCGGCCGAGAACACGCCCGAGAATCGTGTGTCCGCGGGCGAGCGATACGCGGCGGTCTACGAGATCAACCTCAGCCGCTGCATCTTCTGCGGCTACTGCGAGATCGCGTGCCCGTTCGACGCGATCACGATGGGCCACGACTACGAGATGTCGGACTACACGCGCTCGGATCTGATCTTCACCAAGGAGATGCTGCTCGCCGAGGCGATCGAGCGGACGCCGCTGCGCTCGGAGGACGAGTGAGCGCAGTCCTGTTCTTCCTCGCCGCGATCGGCGCGCTGAGCGGCGCGATCGGCGTCGTGGTGATCCGCAACCCGTTCTACAGCGTGCTCGCGCTGGTGTTCCACCTGATCTGCCTGGCGGCGTTGTTCCTGCTGCTGCGCGCCGAGTTCGTGGCCGCCGCGCAGGTGATCGTGTACGCCGGGGCGGTGATGGTGCTGTACGTGTTCGTGGTCGCGTACGTCGGCGGCAGCGACGAGCCGATCGGCACCGGGGGCAACGCGCTGCGGGTGCTCGGACCGCTGTTCGCGCTCGTGGTCGCGATCGAGCTGTGCATCGCGATGCTCGGCACCGCGCTCAAGGGCATCTCCGGCAAGGGCGCACCGTACGTGCCCGGATTCGGGACGCCGCGGGAGATCGGGCGGCTGTTCCTGACGACCTACCTGTTCCCGTTCGAGGTTGCGTCGCTGCTGTTGCTGGTGGCGGCGATCGGGGCGGTGATGCTCGCCCGGCGGCGCCGTGGCCTCGGGCCCGATGACGAGCTCGACCGGTTGCTGGCCGTGCCGCGGTCCGCGTACACCGGCACGATGGCCGAGGCGGCGGGCGCCCGGGGACCCGCTGCCCCCACGCCCGAGCCCGAGGAGCCCGAGGAGCCCGCGGCGCCCGCGGTCCCGGTCGCCGGGGAGGCTCAGAGCTGATGGGGATCGGCTGGTACCTCGTCGTCTCCGCGCTGATCTTCGCGATCGGCCTCGCCGGCGTCCTGATCCGCCGCAACCCGCTCGTGATCCTGCTGTGCCTCGAGCTGATGCTGAACGCCGCGAATCTCGCGCTGATCGCGTTCGCGCGGCTGCACGGCGGTGAGGACGGACAGATCTTCGCGCTGATCGTGATGGTCGTCGCCGCTTGCGAGGTGACCGTCGGGCTCGGTCTGATCGTCGCGATCTACCGCCGCAACCTGCCTGTCGACGTCGACGAGCTGAACGAGCTGCAGGGATGAATCCCACTCTCTTCGGCTGGCTCGTGCTGGCCTGCCCGCTCCTCGGCACGGTCGTGATCGGCGCCGGCTTCAGGCGCTTGGGAGGCGCGACCGCGGGCTGGATCGCGACCGGCGCGATCGGGCTCTCGTTCGTGTTCAGCGTGTGCTCGCTGATCGGGCTGCTCGACCGCGCGCCGGTTCACCGCGAGGTGACCTCAACGCTGTGGAACTACGCCGTCAGCGCCGGTCTCGACGCGAAGCTGCAGATCCTCGTGGACCCGCTTTCGGTGTTCATGATCCTCGTCGTCAGCGGCGTGTCGACGCTGATCCACCTGTACTCGATCGCGTACATGAAGTCCGACCGCGGCTACAACCGCTACTTCGCGTACCTGAACTTCTTCGTGTTCTCGATGCTGCTGCTCGTGCTCGCGGGCAACTTCGTGCTGCTGATCGTCGGCTGGGCGTTCGTCGGCACCGCCTCCTACCTCCTGATCTCGTTCTGGTACCGGCGCCGGACGGCCACCCGGGCCGGGCTCAAGGCATTCGTGATCAACGTCGTCGGCGACGTCGGACTCGTGCTGGGGACGTTCATCATCTTCAAGCACACCGGCACGGTCTCGTTCCTCGGCACCTTTGCGCGGGTCCACACGGCGTTCGCGCACGACAGCCCGGACATCGTCGCCGCCTGCCTGCTGCTCGGTGTCGGCGCGTTCGCGAAGTCCGCCCAGATCCCGCTCCATACCTGGCTCCCGGACGCGATGGAGGGCCCGACGCCCGTCTCGGCCTTGATCCACGCCGCGACGATGGTGACCGCGGGCGTCTACCTGATCGCCCGCATGCACCCGCTGTTCGAGCAGGCGCCGACGGCCGCCGACGTGACCGCGATCGGCGGTTGTCTGACGCTCCTGATCGCCGCCACGATCGCGCTCACGCAGACCGACATCAAGCGTGTGATCGCGTACTCGACGATGTCCCAGATCGGCTACATGATCATGGGCGTCTCCGCCGGCGCCTACTCGGCCGCCCTGTTCCACCTGATGTCGCACGCATTCTTCAAGGCGCTGCTGTTCATGGCCGCCGGCTCGCTGATCGCCGCGATGGCGGGCAACCAGTCGCTCGATCGAATGAGCGGCTTCCGCCGGGCGATGCCGTTCACGTTCGCCTGCTTCATCATCGGCGGGCTGGCGCTGTCCGGGATGCCGCCGTTCTCAGGCTGGCTGTCGAAGGACGACATCCTCGCGTTCCTCGACCACCGAGGCGGAGGCTTCGAGATCCTCGGGATCCTCGGCTACGTCGGCGCGCTGATGACCGGGATCTACACATTCCGGCTGATCTTCCGAGCTTTCTACGGCGAGCCGTGCGAGGAGGCGCGCGAGCTGGAGCAGGGACACCTCGCGCACGCCGAGACCCCCACGAATCCCCTGACCGGCGAGGTGGAGGACACCGACGTCGGGTTCCCCGGCCCCGAGCACCACATCGCCGAGCGGGAGCCGAAGATGAAGGTCGCGATGGGGATGCTCGCGCTGCTGACGGTGATCGGCGGCGCGCTCCAGGTCCCGGGCGTGGACGACGGCGTCACGCGCTTCCTCTCGACAACGTTCGCGGACTCCACGCTGTCCCGCGCCGAGCCGTCGAGCTCGTCGGCATGGATCGGGCTCGTGATCGGCGCCGCGATCGCCCTGCTCGGTATCTCCATCGCGTACTGGATCTGGGTCGCGAAGCCGGGCACCGCGACCCGACTCCGGGAGCGTTTCAAGCCGCTGTACACGTTGTCGTTCAACAAGTGGTACTTCGACGAGCTGATCGACTTCGTGGTCGTGCGGCCGGTGCTGTGGTTCGGCCGCGTCGCGACCACGGTGCTCGAGCCGATCGTGATCGGCGGCGGCGTCACGGGCAGCGTCACCGGCGTCGTGCGCGCCGGCTCGGCCGCCGTGCGCCGGCTCCAGACCGGCTTCCTGCGCTACTACGCCGCCGCCATGGTCGTCGGCGTCACCGCGGTCGCCCTCTACTTCCTGATCTCCTCGACGTGACGCTGTCCTACCTCATCTGGGCCCCGCTCGTCCTGACGCTCGTCGCCACGCGACTCCCCCGCGCCTGGGTCGGCCGCGGCGCCGCGATCGCCTCGATCGTCACGCTCGGGCTCGCGATCTCGTTCCTCGCCCGCTTCGACACGGGCAGGGCCGGGCTCCAGTTCGTCACCGACAGGATGTGGATCAGCGCGCTCGGGATCCACTACAAGCTCGGGGTCGACGGGCTCAACATCGCGCTGATCCTGCTGACGACGATCCTGTTCAGCGCCTCGCTGGTCTGGGCTTCGTACCGCGAGTGGGAGCGCCCGCGGATGTTCTACTTCCACTTCGGGCTGGCCCAATCGGCCGTGCTCGGCGCGTTCTGCGCCCAGGACCTGGCGCTGTTCGTCGCGTTCTTCGACGTGATGCTGATCCCGTTCTACTTCCTGACCGGGACCTGGGGCTCGGGACCGGACCGCGTGCGCGCGACCACGAAGCTCGTGATCTACACGCTCGTCGGCTCGTTCCTGATGCTGGTCGGCGCGATCGCCACCGGCGTGATCGCCTCCTCTGCGCACGGGACGCCGCTGACGTTCGCGCTCTCGGCGCTTCAGCACCTGCCGCTGTCGAAGAGCACGCAGGAGTGGATCTTCCTGTGCTTCGCGGCCGCGTTCCTCGTGAAGATGCCGCTGGTCCCGTTCCACGGATGGCTCGCCGACGGGTACAGGGCGATGCCGATTCCCGCGGTCGCGGTGTTCTCGGGGATCCTCTCGAAGGTCGCCGCCTACGGGTTCCTGCGGATCGTGCTGCCGCTGTTCCCGGCCGCAGCCGTCCACTTCCAGATGCTGATGCTGCTGATCGGCGTCGTGTCGATCATCTGGGCGACCGCGGTCGCGTTCACGACCCCCGAGGCACGGCTGGTGATCGCGTATTCGAGCGTCGCGCAGCTCGGGTTCATCCTCATCGGGATCTTCTCGCTGCGCCCGCAGGGCGTGCAGGGCGCGCTGCTCCAGATGTTCAACCACGGCCTCGTGACCGCCCCGATGTTCTTCATCGTCGCCGCGCTCGCAGCTCGGGCCGGCGGCTCCGAGGACCTGCGCAAGATGGGCGGGATCGCGTTCCGCGCGCCGGTGCTGGCGACGCTGTTCCTGATCGTCGCGCTGGCGACGCTGGCGATGCCGGGCTCCTCGAACTTCATCGGCGAGTTCCTGATCCTGCTCGGTGTGTTCAAGTCGAAGCTCGTGATCGCGGTGATCGCGTTCAGCGGCGTGGTCGGAGCGGCGGTGTACGCGCTGCGGATCTTCATCACCTCGATGCACAACCGCGTGGGCGCCGACGTCAACTCGCGTGAGATCGAGTGGCGCGAGGCCGTCGGGGTGGTCCCGCTCGTCGCCGTGATCCTGGTGCTCGCGTTCTACCCGCAGTTCTTCTTGAAACGCTCTGAGCCGACGGTCACGCAGACGGTGGCGGCGACGGTCGCCGCGCCCGTGAGGATCGCCCAGCGATGAACGTGCTCGTCACAGCCGCGGCCACGCACCTCCACGGCCCGCACATCGACTGGACCGCGCTCGCGCCGTTCATCGCGATCGCCGCCGGCGCGCTGCTGGTGCTGCTGATCGGGCTGATCGGCGACACGCTGATCCGCGAGCGGGTCACGCCGCTGCTGGCGGTGATCACGCTCGGGACCGCTGTCGCGTTCCTGATCGCGCACTTCCACTACATCCCGCACATCGGCACGAAGCCGGGCAACCCGATCATCGCCGGCGCGATGACGATCGACGAGCTCAGCACCGTGCTCGACCTGATCTTCTGCGTGTCCGCGCTCGCGACCGTGATCATGTCGCTGCGAAGTCCGGCGCCGAAGCTCTCGGGCCACGGCGAGTACAACGCGCTGCTGCTGTTCAGCGTGCTCGGGATGATGATCCTGGTCTCGGCCGTGAACCTGGTCACGCTGTTCGTCGGGTTCGAGCTGCTGTCGATCCCGCTGTACGTGCTGTGCGCTTCGGAGTTCCGCCGCGAGGGCTCGCTCGAATCCGGGCTCAAGTACCTCGTGATCGGCTCTGTCGGGTCGGCGACGCTGGTGTACGGGTTCGCGCTGATCTACGGCGCCACCGGCTCCACCGAGTTCTCCGGGATCGCGTCCGCGATCTCCAGCGGCTCGCTGACCGGCGGTTCGCTCGGCGACCCGCTGCTGCTGACCGGCCTCGGTCTGGTGCTTGTCGGGTTCGCCTTCAAGGCGTCGGTGGCGCCGTTCCATCAGTGGACACCGGACGTGTACGAGGGCGCGCCGACGCCGATCACGGCGTTCATGGCGACGGCCACGAAGGCCGCCGCACTCGGCGTGTTCATCCGCTTCTTCGATGTCGCCGCGATCGGCGCGCAGGACAAGTGGGCGCCGATCCTGGCAGCGCTGGCCGCGATCACGATCATCGTCGGCAACGTCGGCGCGCTCGGGCAGTCCTCGGTCAAGCGGATGCTCGCGTACTCCGGCGTCGGGCAGGCGGGCTACATGCTCGGCGGCGTCGTCGTCGGGACCAAGCTCGGCGCCTCGGCGACGGTCCTGTACCTGATGGTCTACATGGCGATGAACCTGTGCGCGTTCGCGGTCGTCACCGCGGTGCAGCAGAGCGGCTCCGAGGACGACGACATCTCCGCGTTCGCGGGCCTCGGTACCCGTGCGCCCTGGCTCGCCTGGCCGATGACGATCGCGATGCTGTCGCTCGCCGGGATCCCGGGCACCGTCGGGTTCATCGGCAAGTTCCAGCTGATCCACGCGTTCGTCGACGGCGACTACACGTGGCTCGGGATCGTGCTCGTGATCGGCTCGATGATCTCGCTCGGGTACTACCTGCGCGTGGTCGCGAAGATGTGGATGACGCGCTCCGAGCCGGCAGTGGCGCCTGCGCCCGTGGGCCGTCTGGCCCCGATCGCCGGCGGGTCGCCCGAGGCCGACGCGCTGTCGACCCCGGGCGAGCCCGAATGGCCGACCGCCGACAAGTCCGCGCCCTACCCCGAGGTCGTCGTGGTCGCGCTCGTGTTCGGGGCGCTGTCGGTCATCTTCGGGATCGTGCCGCAGCCGCTGTTCGAGCTCGCTGCGCACGCCGGCAACGCGCTCGTCGGCATCTTCTAGCCGAACTTCGGCTCCGGCGTCCAAATTATTTAGACGCGCGCGCCAAGGTTCGGCGCGAATCGCCGCGCGCTACGGCGCCGACGGGTGACCGACGCCGGGCCAGGGCGACAGGATCAGCAGGAGCCGAGCATCGCTGACAGCGCGCACCGAGTGGCGTTCGTTGGGCTCGAACTGCGCCAGCAGCCCGGCGCCGCCGCGGACCGTCTCGCCGTCATGGACGATCTCGACCTCGCCGGCGGCGACGAACACGTACGCACGCTCGTGCACCTGGTGCTCCTGGAGCTCTTCGCCCGCGGGCAGCAGGATCGCGATCGCACGGCTTTCGTCGTCCGAGCGCAGCACCTGTGGCTGATGAGGTTCGATCGGCAGCGACCGCAGGTCCCAGGTCTCCATCCACTCCATCTTCTCTTAAACGCGCCTCAATCGGTCATCGCGCCGGGCGACAGGCCGAAGCCACCGTCGACCCGCAGCACCGCTCCGTTGACGTACGCCGCCGCGGGCGAGAGCAGGAATGCGACCACGCCGGCGAGCTCCTCGGGCGTGCCGAAGCGCCGCAGCGGCACCATCGGCGTCAGTCGCTCGCGCAGCGCCTCGGGCATCGCCACCACCTTTGGGGTCGCGACCATCCCCGGCATCACGACGTTGCAGCGCACGCCGCGAGGTCCCCACTCGGCCGCCAGCGTTCGTGCCAGCCCGACGAGGCCGGCCTTCGAGGCGCCGTACGCGACCTGGCCAGGCAGCCCGATCTCGGCGGCGACGGAGGAGATCACCACGACCCGCCCGTCCCCCGATGCCGCTAGCGCCTCGAACGCGGCCTGCGCCACGTTGAATGCGCCCGTCAGGTTGACCTGCAGGTCGAGCTGCCAGTCCTCGTCGGAGAACCGCTCGGCGCGGTGGATGGTGTCGACGACACCGGCGTTCGCGATCACCGCGTCGCACCCACCGCCGAGCGAGTCCACGGCCGCGGCCACGCCGGCGGCGACTGCCTCCCGGTCGCGAACGTCGAACTCGACCTCGGCCCCGCTCCCCGGCACGTCGCACGCCGCCACCGCGGCGCCACCGTCCGACAGCGCCTCGCAGATCGCCCGCCCGATGCCGCCGCGCGCGCCGGTGACGATCGCCCGGCGCCCCGCTGGAGACGGGCTAGGAGCGCTCAAGGCCGTACCGCGCCCAGTGCCGGTCGGGAATGTCCGCCGGGTCCTTGTACCAGTACCAGGTGCACGGATCGCTGCCGAAGTCGTCCGGCGGGTCGGACGGGTACAGCGGATACCCGATCCACTTGATCGGCAGTGACTCGTTCATGAACGAGCAGTGCGTGCAGTAGAGCGGGAAGCCCTCGCGCCCGTACGACCAATCGTGCGCCTCCCGGGTGACCCCGAGAGCCCCCGGGCCCTCGTAGCGCCCCATCCGCACCAGCCGCTGCCCCGAGCCGCACGGGTTCATCGCGAACGTGAACTTCTCGTCGTCCTCGGTGACCGTGAACGCCCCCGGGTGCGGGCCCGTGCCGCTGCAGGAATGCGCGCGCCAGGTGGCGGCGAGCGCTTCGACGATCGCGCGCCGGCTGCGCGAGTCGATCGCGGCGACGTCTCGCTTCCACCCGCGGCCCTGCCCGTCGGTCCACGCGTCGGCGACGCCGTCGTCGCCGAGCCGGTCCTGGATGAACGAGATCAGACCGCCGATCCCCTCGACCATGAGATCGTGCAGGTATCGCCACTCGTGCTTCATCTCGTCGCACAGTGCTCGGGCAGCATCGATATCGCCGCGGTCGAGTGCCTCGATCGCCCTATCCATCGTCGGCCGCGACATCTCCGCCAGCTCAGCTTCGGTGAACCAACGCTCTCCCATACGCAAAGGACCTCCGCTCAAATGAATTACGAGACCCTCCTCTACCACACCGACGGCGCGATCGCGACCGTGACGCTCAACCGCCCGGATCGCCTGAACACGATCGTGCCGCCGATGCCCGACGAGTTCGAGCACGCGATCGAGCGCGCGAGCCGCGATCAGGCGGTCAAGGTGATCGTGCTGCGCGGAGCCGGCCGCTCGTTCTGCGCCGGGTACGACTTCGGCGGCGGGTTTCACCACTGGGACGAGGGGATCACGACCGGCGGCCGCTGGGATCCCGGCAAGGACTTCGCCTGGGCGACGAGCGCCTACGGGCCGACGCAGAAGTTCTCGAGCGCCTGGCGCACCCCGAAGCCGGTGATCGCGCAGGTGCACGGCTGGTGCGTCGGCGGCGGCAGCGACATGGCGCTGTGCGCCGATCTCGTGATCGCCTCCGAGGACGCTCAGATCGGGACGCCGTACAGCCGTATCTGGGGCTGCTACCTGTCGGCGATGTGGGTCTACCGGCTCGGGCTGACCAAGGCCAAGGAGCACGCTCTGACCGGCCGGCCGCTATCGGGGATCGAAGCTGTCGACGCCGGGCTGATCAACCGCGCCGTCCCGTTCGCGGAGCTCGAGCGGACGGTCGCCGAACAGGCCGGGCAGCTCGCGAGCATCCCCGCCTCGCAGCTCGCCGCGATGAAGCTCGTCGTCAACCAGGCTTACGAGCAGATGGGGCTTCATGCCACGCAGACGCTCGGCCAGATCCTCGACGGGCTGATGCGCAACACGCCCGACGCGGAGCGCTTCATCGAGCGGGCGGCGGGCGAGGGTGTGCGCGCCGTGACGAACGATCGGGACGCTCCGTTCGGCGACTACAGCATGGCGAGCGTCGACCGCCGTCCGAATCCCGACAACGTGATCGAGCCCTGACGCGCTCACCTGGGCCGCGCCGCACCGGCGCCCGCAAGGAGCGCGAAACCGGCGCGGAGCCCGCCGACGGCGCCGCTACGATCCGCCGTCCGTGGATTACCCGGTCGAGACCTTCACCCAAGCGGAGCGCGCCCTGCTCGAGCCGCACTTCACGAACCTCGACCGACCGGTGTTCGCGCTCGTCAACCTGCCGGAGACGGTCAAGGGAGCGCTGTTCGCGCGGTACTCGCGCTACCAGGGGACGCTGCGGCGGCTGTTCCTGGACGAGTTCGCCGCCGACCTGCCGCCGTCCGAGGAGCGCTGGGACGCCGTCGAGGGTGCCCGCGCGGCGCAGCTGTACGAGCGCGTGTTCGTCGGCTACGGCGACGACTCGGTGGCGCAGCTCGGTGGCGCCCACATCGCCTGCGAGTGGGTGTCGAACGTGCTCACGAAGATCATTCAGCGACCTCGCCTCGGCGCCTACCTCGAGCAGTCGACGCGGTACATCGCCTACGACGAGCGGCTGCCCGACCCGCCCGGCGGCTATCGCTACTACCGTGACCCGGAGCTCGGGAGCGAATACGAGCGGGCGATGGACGAGCTGTTCGCGACCTACTCGGCGACCCTCCCCCAGGTCTGCGCCTGGGCGCAGGACGAGTTCCCGCGCTCCGGCGACGAGCCGCCGGCGGCGCACGCGCGCGCGATCAAAGCCAAGGCGCTCGACCTGCTGCGCGGACTGCTGCCCGCCGAGCTCGCTGTCGCACATGGGAATCTTCGCCACCGGCCAGACCTACGAGCAGCTGATCCTGCACCTGCTCGGCCACCCGCTGCCCGAGGCCCAGCGTGTACGGGAAGATGATCCTGGACGAGCTCCAGGTCGTGATGCCGAGCTTCGTCGCCCGGGTGTCGAGGCCAGAGCGCGGCGGCGAGTGGATCGAGTACCTCCAGACCCGGGCCGCGCACGGGCGAGCGACTGGCAGAGCGGCTCGGTCTCGACGGCGACCGAGAGCAGCGACGCACAGCGTCCGTCGGTCACGCTGCTGCACGTCGACGGCGACGAGGAGGAGCTGCTCGCCGCGCTGCTGTTCGAGTCCGCGCACTGCGGCGAGCAGGAGGTGCGTGAAGCGGTCGCCGAGCTCGACGATCAGGCGCGCGGGGCGATGCTCGCCGAGCTCGTCGGCGTCCGCGTCGAACCGCCGCCACCGTCCCGGCCGCGGCTTCGAGGCGCTCCGCTACCGGTTCGAGATCGTCTCCGACTACGGCGCCTTCCGCGACCTGCAGCGCCACCGGATGCTGACCGTGCAGTGGCAGTCGCTGACGCCGCACCTCGGCGCGGGCGTGCCCGAGCAGGTCGAGCTCGCGGGCTGCGGCGAGGCTTACCGCCGGGCGCTCGAGGTCTCGCACGACCGAGTACGAGCGGCTCGTCGCCAGCGGGCTTCGAGCGAGCCGCTCCCTACGCGCTCTGCCTCGGCTACCGGATCCGGTACATCCTCGACCTCAACGCTCGCGAGGCGATGCAGCTGATCGAGCTCCGCTCGGGGCGCGAGGGCCACCCGAGCTACCGCGCCGTCGCGCACGAGATGCACGCTCAGATCGCGGCGGTGCACCCCGCCGTCGGCGGCCGCGATGACGCACGTCGACGAGGACACCGAGCCGCGGCTCGAGCGGATCCTGTCCGAGATGCGCACGCACGCCCGCGCGCACGCCGCCGGCTGAAACGGGCCGTGCCCCCGACCCGGCGATATGCCGGACCGGGGGCGCTGGCACGATCCGCTACCGGAGCCTCACCGAGGCCGTCTCGGTGACGGCCGCCTCGTGGCTGCGGAGCAGCACGAGCGTGATCTCGAGCTTGCCCGAACGGGCACGCCGGAGCTCTCGCATCGTGATCGTCGCCGAACCGCCGTGGAGCCGAGCCTGACCGAGAGCCAGCATGCGGCTTCCGATCTGGACCGACATCGCCACGTTGCCGCGGTCGACTGCCTTCTTCTTGAAGGTCACTGTGCACTTGATCTTGTTGTGCTTGACCAGCTTGCACGTGATCTTCGGGGTCGGCCCTGGCGGTCCCTGAGGACCACGTGGGCCGGTCTTGCCCTGAGCACCGGTGGCGCCGGTGGCGCCGGTGGCGCCGGTCCTGCCGGTTGCTCCCGTCTGCCCTTGCAGAGCGGATGCCTGGAAGAACCGAGTCGTCTCGGTCCGCGTGTCCCCGTTCGGGTCACTGACGGTCCAGACCGCCGTGTATTGACCGGGCGCCAGCGCGGACACGGTGATCCCACCGGCGGTGTCGACGTTCGCCGACGGGCCGAACACCGTGTTCGAACCCTGCTTGATCGTCAGCGTGATCGGCGACGAGCCATCCGTCGCCTCCGCGAGGGCGGGGAAGCCGCCGTACACGATCTGGCCTTCGGCCGGAGTCGTGTCGGCGACGTCGGCGACCTCGGTCACCGTCTCGCCGCCGCTCGCCTGGTCCGTCTGGGCGATGTTGTCCGACGGCAGCGTTGAGGCGTCGCCGTTGTCCGGGCAGATCTCGCCCGTGTCCGCCGCGCCGCCGCCGGCCACCGAGGAGGGCTCGCCCGCCTCCGTGTTGAGCGGTGACGTGTTCAGCGGTCCACCCATGTACTGATCCGGCTGGCAGGTGCTGCCGGCGCCGAGCGTGGCGGAGTCGCCCGTGATGTGGACCTCCAGGTGGGCGACGTGAAGCGTCGTCAGACCTGGTTGCCGCTGTTCGACAGCGTCACGGTGTCACCCTGGTGGATCGGCACCGATGCACTGACGGTCCCGGGCACAACCGGGCGGCACAGAGTTGTTGCTGATCCGTCGCGGTGAGACCGGGAGCCTCCTGGGACCCGTCCTTGATCGTGTAGCTGGCATCGGGGACCAGGCCCGTGCAGGTCACCATCTGCGCGCCGAGATCGGCGGTGCAGGTCGGGAACCCGGTCGGGAAGAACCCGGGCAGATCGCTCTGCCACGAGCTGTACGAATCCGGCTCACCGGTGGGGACCGTCATGTTGACGAGCGCGCCCGTGATGTTCGGGGTGCCCGCCGGGGTGAGCTGGGTTACGTCGTTGGGCGTGAACGCCCGGTTGTCGTTGGAGCTGTAGGTGATCGTGTCAGTGGTACCGATGTTCCCGAAGCCCGCGTTCTCCAGATCAATGTCGGCCCAGTCGGTCGACGTCGAGCAGAAGTCGGTCGGCGACTCCGGATCGGCGCTCCCGTCGAACGTGTACGACTCGACACCGGTCTGGAAGCACGGCCCGATCGACAGAGACGGATCGCCTCCGAGCGTCGAGTCGTCATTCGTCAGGGCATAGCCGTTGTCCATGTCGGTCCACCCGACCCAGCCCGACTCGGTGAACGGATTGCCGCCGTTCCCGGGCAGGATCACGTCGTCCTGCGGGTGGTTCGTGCCCGCGTAATTGACGTCGATCTCGTCCCGGTCGTCGCCGACCGTTGCGCCGTGGCTCAGGTTGACCGTCCACTCACCGCTGGAGGTCGTCGCCGAGCTGGTTCCGGTGGCCACCGTCTCCGGCGTGCCGCTTGCGGTTTGCCGCAGTAGGTTCACCGTGACCGTGATCCCGGCCTCGTTGACGTTGCCCGTGACGGTGTTGGCGAACTGCTTGAGGTTGATCTGCGGCAGCGGCAGCCCGTCGGTGCTCGCTGTCGCCGACGACGTCTGCACGCACTGGCCCTGGCCGCCGTCCGCGGCGTTCGACCACATCTCCTGGATCAGGTAATCATCGCCATTGATCACCTGGTTGTACGGAGCGTCGTTGGACTGACCGAGCGGCGTCCCGTACTGAGACCCGAACTCGCACTTGTCCGCCACCTCGTATCCGTTGGGGTCCATCCAGGCCGTACCCTGCGGGTCGGTAGTCGCCTCCACCGTCTCATGCGCGACGGCGTCGATGACGGCCTCGGCCACTGGGTCGCCCTCGGGGTCGGAGCCCTGCGCGATCGTGCCGACCTCGATCGACGGATCGATCGCGACCGCGTACACGGTGAGCCCGCCGGGCGTCTCCGTGGTGTCGTAATCGGAGTGGTACGCCGCGAAGGCGTTCGTGCCGCACACATTGTGGAGATGCACTCGTCGACGTTCGCCGGAAGGAACACGATGTAGAAGTTGTTCAACCCGCGCGAGCCACCGTCGGCGCTGATCACGTTGTCGATCTCTGTCTGAACCTGCGTGTCGGTGACGCAGTAGCCGGCGTTCTGCGGCGACTGGCACGTCTGCGCCGGGAACGCATCGGTGTCCTCGACGACGTCGCCGCCGTTCGATCCGTTGTTGACGATGTTGTTGAAGGTGATGTTGTACGCGCCCGAGTTGCCGGTTGCGGGCGACGACTGATCGACGTTCGACTCATCCCCGAACTGGTTCAGGACTGAGAACAGGTTGCTGGTGCCACCGCTGTCGGCAGCGACGTCTCTGTAGAACTGCCTGATCAGCGACACGTACTGGCTGCCGAAGCCGTTCGGCGCGTCACCGCCCTCGAACTCATCCTGCGTCTGGCCCAACGGCTGCCAGAAGATCAGGTGGATCTCCGTGCCGTTGTTCATCACCGGGCCGCCGTGGTAGACCTCCTGCGTCTGCACGCCGGATTCCGACGGCTGCTCGATGAAGTTGCCCTGGCTGTTCACCGGCGGCACCAAGCCGAGCGCGTTCCCAACGCGCGGCTTGAACGCCCGGTCGGCGGCCGAGGCATTCGACACCAGCGCGGCGCACATCGCCAGCGCAAGGCCGACGACCAAGGCCGTCCTGCGAGTAGCGTAACTCAACGCTACCTCCTCTTTGTTGTGGACAGGGTCCCCTACGCGGGGCACGCTATCTCAGCGCGACCCGGTAGGGCAACCTGGAACCGAGTCAGCCCGATGACTGCTCGCGCTGACGCAGCTCGATCCGGCGGATCTTGCCCGTCAGCGTCTTCGGCAGATCGGGAACGAACTCGATCAGCCGCGGGTACGCGTACGCGGACAGGTGATCGCGCACGAACGCCTTGATCTCCTCGCGCCAGCTCGTCCGACGGCTCGTGGCCGGCCGCGAGCACGACGAACGCCTTGACCACGTTGCCCGCGCCGCTCGTCGGGCGCGGCGACCGCCGCCGCCTCGGCGACCGCGGGATGCTCGAGGCACGCGGACTCGACCTCGAACGGGCCGATCCGGTAGCCGGCGGAGATGATCACGTCGTCGGCGCGCCCCTCGTACCAGAAGTACCCGTCCTCGTCGATCCGGGCCGCGTCCTTGGAGTGGAACCAGTCGCCGCCGAACGCCTCGTCGGAATCCTCCTGCGGCCGGTGCCAGTAGCCGAGCGGGTAGTGCGGGTTCGAGCGCGCGCGCAGGCAGATCTCGCCGCGCTCGCCTGACGGCACCGGCCGCTCGTCCTCGTCCAGGATCGCGACGTCCCAGCCGGGCATCGGCCTGCCCATCGAGCCCTCGCGCACCTCCATGAACGGGAAGTTGCCGCACAGCGGATAGGACTCGGTCAGCCCGTAGTAGTCGAGCACCGTCACGCCGTACTGCTCGCGGAACCAGCGGATCGCCTCCGGGTTCAGCGGCTCCCCCGCCGAGCACACGATCCGGAACCGCTGCGGGTACCGGGTGCCCGCGTCCGAGATGCTCATCATCGAGCGGATCGCGGTCGGCGTCGCGAACACGTTCGTGACCTCGTGGCGGCTAAGGAAATCAAGCTGCTTGGCGGGATCGAACCCGCCGGCGCGCTGGTAGACGCACTGCACCGCGCCGAGCCGCCACGGCCCGAGCAGCGGGCAGATACCGGCTGCCCACGCCCACTCGCCCATCCCGTGGAACCGCTCGCCCTCCCGCACGTCGTGGCAGTAGGTCGAACTCCTCGTGGGCAAGCATGTAGCGGTGGGCGTGGAGGATCCCCTTCGCGAGCCCGGTGGTGCCACTATGAGTAATAGAGCTGCGCCGGGTCCTCCGCCGCCGTGTCGGCGGTCTCGAACATGGTCCCGCCCTGCGAGAACAGCCCGTCATCGAGGATCAGCAACTGCTCGACCTGCTCGCGCTCGATCCGGTCGGCGTTGGCCGCGTTCGTCACGAGCACCTTCGGCTGCGAATCGGTCAGCGGTGGCGGATCCCGTCGTCGCCGTACAGGACCGACATCGACAGCAGGATCGCCCCCACCTTCCAGGTCCCGAAGAAATGCCGCGGCGGTCTCCGGCGTCGGCGGCAACAGCATCGCGACGCGATCGCCGCGCCCGACGCCGTGCGCGACCAGTACGTTCGCGAACCGGTTCGCGAGATCCTGCAGCTCGCCCCAGTCGACGGTGCGGACGTTGCCCTCGGGGTCCTCATGGATCATCGCCGTCTTCGCTCGCGGGTGCTTGTCACAAACGTCGGCGGCGATGTTGTAGCGCTCGGGCACGTCCCAGCTGTGGTCCGCGCATGCCTGCTCGTAACTCAGTGTGGTGCTCATCGCCCCATATTCGCTCCCCGGGCGCCGAGACTCAAGCGGTCTGCGGCACCGCAAGCTCCTCCTCGGCCACCCGCAGCCCGAGCCCTTCGGGCGCGTGCAGTGCCAGCATCTCGGCGGACGCGTCTATCCGCCTGCGGGTCGCGCAGCGACACCGCGATCATCACGACGAACGCGATCGGCACCGACACGACCGCCGGCTGAGCCAGGAGCGCGGCGGCCGCGCCGGTCGTCGGCTCGCCGAGCGCCAGCCCGGTGAAGATCGCCGCGGTCGCGACCAGCATCCCGCAGGTCATCCCCGCCGCTGCGCCGCGCGCGGTCAGCCGGGTCCACCAGATCCCGAGCAGGAACATCGGGCAGAACGTGCTCGCCGCGATCGCGAACGCCCAGCCGACGAGGATCGAGATGTCGACCGACTGCGCGACCGAGCGCCACCCGACCGGGATCACGACCGCGCCGACCGCGGCGACCCGGAAGCGGAGCCGGCGCATCGACACGCGTCGTGCGGGCGCTCGTGGCGCAGGCGCGGCCAGACTCGTGGCGAGATCGTTCCGGCCATCGACACGAGCAGGCCGGACGAGGTCGACAGGAAGGCGGCGAACGCGCCGGCGGCGAGGAGCGCGCCGAGCGACGTGCCCACCGGTCCGGGCCACGCCGCCGTCGGCAGCCGGAGCACGACATCGTCGGTCTGGCCGGTCACGTAGAGCTGCGGCACGATCGTGCGCCCGAGCGCACCGTACACCGCACGGGAACGCGTAGAACAGACCGAGCAGCGCCAGCACGCGCACGGTCGTGTGGCGCGCCGCGTGGCCGTCCGGGTTGGTGTAGAAGCGGACGAGGATGTGCGGCAGCCCCATCGTGCCCAGGAACGTCGCCACGAGCAGCGAGTACACGAACAGGGGCGAGCTCTCGCCCGTGCCGCCGACCGGTCGCGACCACTGCGTGCCCCGCAGCGGCACGATCCCGTCGGCGTACGGGACGATCCCACCGGGCGGCAGCCGCACGTCCGCCCGGCGGCAGCTGCACGTGTGCGCCGGCGGCGACGTGCACGACGCGCCCACCGGCCGAGAACGATCCGGCCTCCGGGAACAGCACCCGCTCGCCGCCGGCCACCACGAGCCCGTGGGCCCGGAACCCGCGGCAGCTCGTCGCCGAACAGCGCGGCGCGCCCTGGCAGCCCGCCGAAGTGGATCAGCAGCACGCAGGCGGGGACCGAGATCGCGAACACCTTGATCCAGAACTGGAACGCCTGCACGTAGGTGATCCCTCGCATCCCGCCGATCGCGACGTTGACGGCCACGATCACGGCGACGACCACGACCCCGACCCAGTACGGCGCGCCGCTGACCACATTCAGCGCGAGCCCGGCGCCCTTCAGCTGCGGCACCAGGTAGAAGCCGCCGATCAGCAGCACGATCACGGCGGCGAGCATCCGCAGCGGCGGGCTGCGCAGGCGGGCCTCGGCGAAGTCCGGGATCGTGTACGAGCCGAATCGCCGCAGTGGCGCCGCGACGAACAGCAGCAGCGCCAGGTACCCGGCGGTGAACCCGAGCGCCTGCCACAGCGCGCTCACCCCTACCTGCATCTCGAGCCCGGCGATTCCCAGGAAGCTCGCCGCCGACAGGTACTCGCCGGAGATCGCGGCCGCGTTCCACCACGGCGTCACCGATCGCGAGGCCACCAGCAGGTCCGAGGTGGTGCGCACGAACCGCACACCCCACGCCCCGAGCCCGAGCGTGCCGAGCGTGACCGCCCCGACCGCGAGCAGCGCCGTCACGCGCGCACCGTCCGGCTCACTTCTCCACTAGCTCTCGGAACGCCGAGTCGAGCGCGTCCGCGCGCCGCGCGTACAGCCAGCCGATCGCGATGAACAGCGGCGACAGCGGCGCGACCACGATCCACACCGCCACCGGCACGCCGAACAGGGTCGTGTGCTGCAGCTTCGGCAGCAGGTCGAGCACGACCGGCAGGATCCCGAACACGGCGCCGAACGCCACCAGCGCGAGCAGGGACAGCTGCAGCTGCGCGCGGCGCAGCTGCCGAAGGTAGACCTCGCCGTGCTCGGTCGCCTCGGCGAGCTCCTGGCGGGGCGAGCGCAGACCGGCGAACCGGCGCTCGCGCTCTGGCGGGCTCACGCCCGTAGCCTCCGGCGCAGCTCCGCCACCTGCCGCCGCGCGACCGGGATCTCGGCACCGTCGGAGAGCACGATCGTGGCGGTCCCGCCGAGCTCCGGCCGGATCTCGGTCGCGCGACGGAGGTTCGCGATGTAGCTTCGGTGCACCCGCGCGAATCCGTACGCCACCCAGCGGCGCTCGATGTCCGAGAGCGCGCCACGGACGAGGAACCGTCCCTCGTCGGACACGATCCGAACGTAATCGCCCTCGGCTTTGACGTACAGGATCGAGGAGCGGGCGACGAGCCTCGTAGCGCCGCCCCGCTGGTGCTCGACGGGCACGATCTCGCCGTCACCTGCGCCGTGCGGTGAGGCGGTGCCGGCGGACAGATTGCCGTCGCGCGCCGCCAGCACGCGGTCGAGCGCCTGCACGATCCGTGCGCGCGAGACGGGCTTCATCAGGTAGTCGAGCGGATGCAGGTCGTGCTCGAACGCGCCGACCGCGCCGTCCTCGTAGGCGGACACGAACACGAGCGCCGGCGGGGCGGCGAACTGGTCGAGCACGCTCGCCAGCTCGAGCCCGTCGAGCTCGGGCATCCGCACGTCGAGGAAGATCGCGTCGAACCGGTGGTCCGCAAGGCTCCGCAGCGCCTCGCCGCCGCTGTCGGCGACGACCACCTCCGACACCGCCGGCGCGCCGTGCAGCAGGCGCGCGAGGTCGTCGAGCGCGGGGCGCTCGTCGTCGACCGCGAGCACGCGCAGGCCCGTCCGGCTCATGCTGCGCGCACCCCGGCGCGGAACTTCGGCAGCGTCATCGTCACGGTCGTCCCGCGTCCGAGCGCCGAGTCGATCTCGAGCCCGTAGTCGGGGCCGAAGGTCGGCGTGCAGTCGTGCCTGCACGTTCGGGAGCCCGACGCCGCCGCCATTTCCGGCCAGCAGCTCCTCACCGCGCCCCGGCTCCATCCCGACGCCGTCGTCGGACACCCGCAGCTCGACGTCCGCGTCGATGTCGCGACCGACGATCTCGACCCGGCCGCGGCCGCGCCGCTCGACGCCGTGCCGCACCGCGTTCTCAACCAGCGGCTGCACCGACAGCACGGGGACCACCGCCTGAAGCACCTCGGGGGCGACCTGGAGACGGACGTCGAGCCGGTCGCCGAACCGGGCGCGCTCGAGGCGCAGGTACTTCTCCACGTAGCCGAGCTCGTCGGCGAGCGTGACGTACGGGCTGCTGGCCGCGAAACGCGTAGCGGGTGAACTCGGCGAACTCGGTCAGCAGCTCGCGCGCCTCCTCGGGGTTCGAGTGGATGTACCCCGCGATCGCCGCCAGCGCGTTGTAGACGAAGTGCGGTGAGATCTGAGCTCGCAGCGCCCGCAGCTCGGCGCGCGCGAGCCGCTCGGACTGCGCCTCGAGCTCGGCGAGCTCGAGCTGTGCCGACACGAGGCTCGCCGCCTCGGCGACGGTCCGGGTCTCATCGGGCGTGAGCCGCCGGCCCCGGGCGAACAGCGCGGCGAACGTCCCGATCGACTCACCGCCGACGACGAGCGGCGCCAGGACGGCGGCGCCGAGGGGACAGTCGGGGTGCTCGCACCGGATCCGCGACTCGACGTGCACGCGGTCCGCACGGCCGCCGGCGAGCAGCCCGGCCAGCGGATCGCCGCGGCGATGGTGATCGGCGCCGTCGCCGTCGAACGCCAGCAGCTGCTCGCGATCGGCGAGCGCGACCGCCGATGCCTGCGTCAACGTCCGCAGCGGGCCGATCGTCTTCGTAGCGCTGTCCTCCGACAGACCGCGGCGCAGGTGCGGAAGCGTCACCGTCGCCGCGTGGAGCGCCTCCTGCATCGCGATCCGCTCGCTCGAGACGACGCGCGGCGGGCGGACCAGCCTCAGCACGGCGACAAGCGACGCGGCGATCGCCCAGCCGAGCAACACACCCAGTACGACCTCCACTCTGTGCGGCAGCATATTGCTCGGCGCGTGCCCGTCGGGCAATCCGAGTTGCGGGTGCGCTGTACGGTGACCGTTCGTCGCGCCGAATGCGCCGTTCGTCGCGGGGCCGACGCCGATGCCAGATCGGTCCCGTCCCGGTCGATCGAGCGCGAATAGCCTGCGCCCGACCTGTCAGCAAGCCGTCACTTGCGGGCGGCCACCGAGGAGAGGTGTCCTGTATGGAAGGGAAAAGTTGGGTCCCCGCTAACCCCGCGCCGCTCGGACTCGCCGGGTTCGGCATCACCACGCTTGTGCTGAGCATGATCAACGCCCATCTGGTCAGTTCGCCACTGGCCGCCACGGGCGTCGTGCTCGGCTTGGCGATCGCCTACGGCGGGCTCGCACAGCTGCTCGCCGGGATGTGGGAGTTCCGAGCCGGGAACGTGTTCGGAGCCGTGGCGTTCACGTCGTACGGAGCGTTCTGGATCTCGTTCTACTTCCTCGTCCAGCAGGACCTCGTCCCGCTGGTCAAGGCCGGATCGGCCCCGGCCGCCGTCGGGCTGTACCTGTGGGCCTGGGCGATCTTTACGGGCTATATGTTCTTCTGCTCGTTCGCAAGCGCACGCGCGGTGTCAGTCGTGTTCCTGCTCCTGACGCTGACGTTCGTGTTCCTCGGGATCGGCTGGTCGGGCACGAGCATCACGACGATCCTCGGCGGCGGCTCGAGTGCCGTCAAGATCGGTGGCTGGCTCGGGATCGTGACCGCAGCGGCAGCGCTGTACACCTCCTGCGCGGAGGTGATGTTCGCTCAATACGGACGCTGGGTCCTACCGGTCGGTGCCCCGGCGCCAAAGACCTCGGCGGCGGCGGCGGACTAACCCTGAGCCGCGGCTCGTGAAGTCGTAATGTTGGACACGCGCCCGGCCCCGCGCCGGGCGCGTGTTGCATCGAGTCTTGAAACCCGGAGGTGACGGAGATGGCAACGGAAGAGCAGACCAGCAACGAGGAGCTCGAGCGCGAGCTCGCGTCGCTGCTCGACATTGAGACCTTCGACCCGCCGGCGGAGTTTCGCGAGCACGCGCTGCTGACCGACCCGGCGATCTACGAGGAGGCGGACCGCGACTGGAAGGGCTGGTGGGTCAAGCAGGCCGAGCAGCTGCACTGGTTCAAGAAGTGGGACCAGGTGCTCGACGACTCGAACCCCCCCTTCTACAAGTGGTTCATCGGCGGCAAGCTGAACGTGTCCTACAACTGCCTGGACCGTCATGTCGAGGCGGGCAACGGCGACCGCGTCGCGTTCCACTGGCGCGGCGAGGAGGGCGAGGAGAAGGACCTCACCTACGCGGACCTGCACGCCGAGGTGCAGAAGTTCGCCAATGCTTTGAAGGACCTCGGGGTCGAGAAGGGCGACATCGTCGGGATCTACCTCCCGATGATCCCGGAGGTCGTCGTCGCGATGCTCGCGTGCGCCCGCATCGGCGCACCGCACAACGTCGTGTTCGGCGGCTTCTCGGTCGAGGCGGTCAAGGAGCGGATGGAGTTCTCGCAGGCCAAGGCGCTGATCACCGTCAACGGCGCGGCGCGCAAGGGCAAGATCGCGGCGATCAAGGACAGCGTCGACGAGGTGATGGGCGATGTCGACACGCTCGAGCACATCATCGTCGTCAAGGCAAAGGACACGCCGTGCGAGATGAAGGAAGGGCGTGACGTCTGGTACCACGAGATCGTCGAGGCCGCCGGCGCCGAATGCCCGGCCGAGGAGATGGACGCCGAGGACCCGCTGTACGTGCTCTACACCTCAGGCTCGACGGCCAAGCCGAAGGGCATCCTGCACACCACCGGCGGCTACCTGACCGGGGTCACGGCGACGCACAAGTACATCTTCGACCTGCACCCCGAGCAGGACGTGTACTGGTGCTGCGCCGATGTCGGCTGGGTCACCGGCCACTCATACATCGTCTACGGGCCGATGTCCAACGGCGCCACCTCGATCATGTACGAGGGCGCGCCCGACTATCCGCACAAGGGCATCTGGTGGGAGCTCGTCGAGCGCTACAAGGCGACGAAGTTCTACACCGCGCCGACGGCGATCCGCGCGTGCATCAAGTGGGGCGCGGAGTACCCACGCAAGTTCGACCTGTCCTCGCTGAAGCTGCTCGGCTCGGTGGGCGAGCCGATCAACCCGAAGGCGTGGCTCTGGTACTACAAGGTGATCGGTGGCGAGCGCTGCCCGATCGTCGACACGTGGTGGCAGACCGAGACCGGCTGCATCCTCATCACGCCGCTGCCCGGGATCACGGCGACCAAACCGGGATCGGCGACGCAGCCGTTCCCGGGGATCAAGGCCGAGGTGTTCGACGAGAGCTCCGGCGAGCCGATGGTGGAGGGTCAGGGGCTGCTCGTGCTGACCCGGCCGTGGCCATCGATGCTCCGGACCCTGTACAAGGACGACGACCGCTTCATCGAGACGTACTTCAAGCGCTTCGGCAACGAGACCTACCTCGTAGGCGATGCCGCGCGCAAGGACCGCGACGGTTACTACTGGGTGATCGGCCGGATCGACGACGTCGTCAACGTGTCAGGCCACCGCCTCTCGACGGCCGAGGTCGAGTCCGCGATCGTCGCCCACGATCAGGTCGCCGAGGCGGCCGTGATCGGCCAGTACGACGAGGACACCGGCCAGGCGATCACGGCCTTCGTGACGCTCCAGGGCGATCTCGAGGGCACGGACGAGATCGTCGCGGGGATTCGCGAGACGGTCGCCACCAGGATCGGCAAGTTCGCGCGGCCAAAGCGGATCATCTGGGCCGATGACCTGCCGAAGACGCGGTCGGGCAAGATCATGCGCCGGCTGTTGCGCGACATCGCCGACGGCCGCGCGCTCGGTGATGTCACGACGCTCCGCGACCCGGCGGTGATGGCCCAGCTCGAGGACAAGATCCAGGCGGGCCAGGCCGCGGAGGACTGAGCCCTTTAACCCGCAACCCCGGCCTCCGGCGTGGAACGGAGGCCGGGGAAGTCTCGGCCGGGGCGCTACTAACCGCTGCGTGGGGAACGACCAAGGCCATGGCCGCCCGGACTGATACGCGTGTCGCGGCGCGGTAACGATTGTGGGTTTTTGACGACGGCGTACGGCTCGCCGTTGGTATCGGCACTCCCGTGGCTGGCGATAGCGCCGGCGGACGGATGTCCGAAGGCCGCTACTTGCGGCGCTTGCGCTTGCGTTTAGGCGTGCTCGAGCGCGTGCGGTCCGACGAGCCTTCAGCCGGCACGGGAGTCGGGGCCGCAGGGGCAGGCCGGCGGCCGAAGAGACCACCCGCGACGCCACCGCCACCGCCACCGCCACCGCCGCCACCGCGGGCACCGCCGCGCCCCCGCTCGCGCTGGCGGATTCGCTCCTCGCGCATCGACGCGCTCGAGGGCCACGGCTCGGAACGGCCGGTCATCCATGCCGGCGGTATTCCCGTTGGCCAGCGGCCGGAGATCATGTACCCGAGCGCCACCAGCCAGTAGGCCTCGACGACCGGCACCGGCGTGACCACGAACAGCAGCAGGATCCCGGCGAAGATCCCGACGTAGCCCATGAAGCGGGTCAGCAGCCCCACCCGCATCGCGTTGAGCGATACGAGCACGAACCCGACGGCCGCCGCCAGCAAGCCGAGCAGGTTGGCGTACGAGAGCGCCGCGAGCAGCGGCCCGCTGGTGAGGGTGTTCGCCTGCGCGTAGGTCTGGTCGCCGGTGGTGACGAACTGGTGCGCCTTGATCGCGATCGTGATCGCTGACACGATCCCGGCGACCGAGATCAGCACGGCCCCGAAGATGACGATCCAGGCGAATGCCGGGTTCGCCCGCGGGTTGCGCGCGCGCACGGAGTCGAACAGGAACTTCAGGGAGAACGCGATCCCGACCCACGCCACCGCCTGTACGACGTTCGCGATCAGGTCGAGCGGGAACCGCTTGTGCTCCTCGATCAGTCCGATCGTGAGCTCGTTGACGTTCGAGTGCGGACCGACGAGCTGGAGCAGCGACGCGACCAGCAGCAGCAGGCCGCCGGCGACCGCGGCCACCGCGACGCGGGGGCGCATCCGCGTCTCGTACAGCAACCGCTCGTCGCCGGTGGCGATCAACGCTGGATCCTCAGCGGCGCGGTCAGTCCCCGGGGCGCGGATTCGCCCTCGTGCTCCAGGCGCGCGGGCACGTAGCCCGAGTCGCTCGGCGCGAGCACGCGCGCGACCCGATCGCCGACGGCGAGCAGCAGGTCCAGCGACGGCGAGATCACGCGGATCATCGTCTCCACGCTCCGCTGCAGCCGGGGGTTTGGCGGCGAGGCCGGCATCCGGGCGCAGTGTACGCGGCGGAGGGCGCTCGGCGAGCGCCACCTACACTCGCGCCGGATGGAGAACGGCGCGTGTCCTGCGTGCGGCGGGCGTCTTCGGCTCTGGCGTTCGGTGCCCGCGTCCGATCCTGCCCTCGGCGCCCGGGATTTCGAGTTGCTCCGCTGCGAGGACTGCGGCACCGCCGTCACCACCGGCGGGTCCGGCGGCGACCTGCATGAGACGGGCGCCTACGGCGGCGGCGCGCCGCGGCTGTCTCGAACCGTGCTCCCCGTGCTGCGCCGCTTCGACGCGCAGCGGCTGTCGCTGCTGGGCCCGCCCGGCGGGAAGCTGCTCGACGTCGGCGCGGGCCGGGGCCGGTTCGTGCTCTCGGCCAGGGCGGCCGGATGGGACGCGGTCGGGCTCGAGCCGTCCGAGCGCGGCGCCTCCGCCGCCGCTGCCGACGGCGCGCCTGTTCAGCGCACCTCCGTGGAAGACGCCGCCGTCGCCGCCGGCTCCCTGGACGCCGCAACCGTCTGGCACGTGCTCGAGCACCTCGACGATCCAGCCGCGGCGCTCGCACGGATCGCGACCTGGCTTGCGCCCGGTGGGACGCCGGTCGTCGGCGTGCCGAACCTCGACAGCTGGCAGGCGCGCATCGGCGGCGCGCGCTGGTACCACCTGGATGTACCGCGCCACCGCGTGCACTTCACCGTCGCGGGGGTCGAGACGCTGCTCGTACGGGCCGGCTTCCAGCCCGATCGAGTCGAGCACCGGCTGCTCGAGCACAACCCGTTCGGCATGTGGCAGTCGATCGTCAACCGCCTCACCCGCACCCCGTCCTACCTCTACAACCTGCTCAAGCGCAACGCGCCGCTGCTCTCCACCGACGCGCTCGTGACGGTGGCGGCGCTGCCGCTTGCGCCGTTGGCTGCGGGGCTTGAGGCGGTCGCCGGACGAGCGGGGCACGGGGGCACGATCGCGGTCGTCGCGCGCCGGCTGCCCGACCGACCGGGGCTCACCGACCCGCGCTGCGCGACCGACCCACCCGGTGTCGCCGAGCCGCCCACCCAACCCGAGTAACATCGGAGTCATGGAAGGAAGTCCCTTTGGAGACCTGTTCGGAGACCCGGACGAGCTGCAGCGCCGCCTCGGCGAGTTCGCCGAGCAGATGCAGGGCGCTCAGCGCCTCGCCTGGGCCGACAACGCGATCAAGCTCGCGGTCGACCTGACGGTGGCGGCGATCAACCGCGCCAACATCCAGGGCACGACCGATCAGCAGGCCGAGCAGCTGCGCCAGGTGATGGCCACCGTGTTCCCGGAGGCGGTCACGCTCGTGCGCGAAGCGCGCGAAGGCCTCCAGTAGCCAGTTCGGCGCCGGCTCTCGGTTACCGCGGATCGACACGAAACTTCCGCGCGGCGGAAGTTTGGTGCAGGATCGCGCCTCGGCCGCGACTAACCGAGCGCCCCGAGCACGAGCCCGTCGTGCTCGGCCGGCTTGACCTTGCGGAACACGTCGGTGATGACGCCGTCGGGCCCGATCACGAAGGTCGTCCGCTCGTTGCCCATGTACGTCCGCCCGTACATCGACTTCTCCACCCACACCCCGTACGCCTCCGCCACCGCGTGGTCCTCGTCGGCCAGCAACGGAAAGCCGAGCGTGAACTTGTCGGCGAACTTCGCGATCTTCTTGACCGGGTCCGGTGACACGCCGAGCACGACCGCGCCGGCCCCGTCGTAGTCGGCCCGGTGGTCGCGGACGCCGCATGCCTGGGTGGTGCAGCCGGGCGTGTCCGCCTTCGGGTAGAAGTAGAGGACGACCAGTCTTGCCTCGTAGCTCCGACAGGCTGACGGGAGTGCCCGTCCTGATCGGGGAGCGTGAAGTCGGGGGCGTTATCGCCGGGCTCGAGTGCCATCGCCGGGCATACTATACAAAACGCTTACTGCGACGAACGCGAGCTGGGCAGCCCGCTACAGGTCTCTCGCGAGCGCGAAGCCGATCGCGAGCGCGGCGACCTCCAGCGCGCGGTCGGTGCGTGACGGACGCCGCCCCAGCACTTCGGCCCGCGCACGCCCGAGACCACGCCCCAGGCGAACCCGCCAAGCGCAGCCGCGCCGATCGGCGCGCGCCAGTGCAGCGCCAGCCACACGGCGCCCACGACTATCGCCAGCCTGATGACCCTGGCCAATTCGTTTCCTTTCATCTTGTGAACGGGCGCAGGCGCCCACCGCGAACCGGCGGGCGCCCGCGTATCCCTTGGTGGACCTAGTCCTGGAAGAGCACGACCGCGTAGCCGCCCTCGACCTCGACCGTCTTGCTGCGCAGGGTCGCGAGGTCGGCGACGCCCAGCGCGTCCGCCAGCTGCCGGCGCAGCTTCCACGCCTCGGTCTGCGCCACCTTGCGGCTCTTGAACGTCCGGTCGCCCTGGACCGCCTTGCCGACCTCCTCAGCGCCTTGGCCGCTGCCTTGACCCCGGTGGGGTCCGTGAGCTTCGCGGCGCGGCCGCCGACGGCCGGCTTATCTACCGTTGTGAACGACATGGTGGACCCCCTCGGTCTCTGGTCCCCGACTTGTCGCGGCGACCGACGGCGCGCTCGATGACTCAAGCATGTCGTGAATCAGGCGATCCGGTACTAGGCGGGGACTAAGCACTTCGGCCGGCCCGGAAGGTGACCATCTCGACGGGCTTCGCGGGGATCTGTCCGGTTATTTAGACCGGTTTGGTGTGGATCGATCCCATCCACACCAAGTCCACCGGGTTGGCCGGCGGGGGTCATTTAGGGCGCAAACGCGGCACGCGACCCGTGCCGAAGGGAGAACCTCCTGTTTCGGTTCACCCGATCCTCCCGGGCCGACGGGACCGTCTGGTCCCGGCACCGCCGTAGAGTCTGATACGTGCTGAACCACGCCGAGATGGGCGACATCGAGGTCCTCGGGGCCCGGGGCCTGAAGCCGTCGGCGCTCGCGCTGGCGTACGGCGTGTCCGCGCGCCGCGTCTACCAGATCCTGCAGGAGGAGCCGGCGACCGAGCACGAGGTCGCGGCGGCGATGGAGGGCGCCAGGGAGCTCGCGCAGCGGCGCGACCCCGGGGCCCAGCTCCTGGAGGAGATCTTCGGCGGCGACGACGCGCCCGAGTTCGAGCTGAACGCCCGGTAGATCACAGAGCGTCGCCGGGCCGCGCACGCTTATTCGGCAACGAGCGCGGGCCGCCGTAGTAATGCGCATATGAGACGACATGCGCATACCGGCCGAGAAGATCGCCGCCGACCGGCGCCGGAAGGTCGACAAGAACGACCTCGCGCTGATCCGCCGGGCCGTCGAGAAGGGCGAGCAGACCCAGGTCGAGATCGGCCGGCGCTTCGGCGTTTCGCAGTCGTACGTCTCGCGCGTGACGCAAGACGCGCACGAAATCTGCGACCTGCTCGCGAGGTTGCACCTGGACCAGCGCGACCTCGACCTTGAGCTCCCGACCGAGCTCCGGGAGCGCCTCGGGACGCTGCTGGCCTTCGAGGCGCTGGTCAGGCGCGCGAGGTTGGCATCTGTTGAGTGACGAGGATCTGGCCGAGGCGGTCGAATGGGAGAACTCGATCGACGCCGACGACGCCTGCCCGCGCTGCGGCCACGGGAAGGCCCTGCATGGCTCAAGCGACTGAGAATCTTCGGCGCGACCCGCGTCGTCGACCCCGCTTCCTCGCGGTGAAAATGGGTGTGGCTTGCTAGCAAACCGCGCCATCGCCGCCGCCGGTCCCTCGGGACCGTAGGCACAGGGTGACCCGGGGTCCCGGCCGCCTGAGCCGTGGGGGATGCGGCGAGGCCGGGGCCCCACTCTCTTCGAGGGCCGCGCGTTGACGAAGCGCGGCGCACACCAGAACGCGCCCGGCTTCCCGAGCGCCGCCGCGCCGCCGCCCGGCGCGCCGGCTGACGCGCTCGAGCAGCGCCTAGCAAAGCGCCGCGCACGGCGCCAAGGACGCCCACGTACTCGTGGGGCGGCTACGCTCGCTCTGGGCGTGCTCCGGCGATGCCACACCCGACTCCGCGCCGGCAGCGGACGGCGGTGGAGGGGGACGACCAGGGCGACGGAAGTTCGAGCGGCGGGACGCACCGAGGCGCCGGGGCATCGCCGACGGGACCGGCTCGCTGTCCGGCGACAGAGCCCCACGAGGGCCGCGGGGAAAGCAAGACGAAACGCAAACACAAAAAAAAAAATCGGCCCGCGACCTGGAGATGCGCGCATCCGAGGAGGGCGGCGAGCTGGCGCTGGAGGGGCTCCCCCATCGCCTACGACGCGCACTACCAGGGTGCACGACCGGGACGGCACGCATTCACCGAGCGCATGGCCCGCGGCGCCGCCGCCGGGTGCGTGCGGCAGCCCGTCAGGTTTCCTCCACAACGATTCCGGCCATGGTCCTGGCGCGGGTGCCAGGACGCTCACGCTGACCGACACGCCCCGGGCGCTGGCGGTGCCGCGCCGTGCTCGACCCGGAAAACAGCGACGCGATCAACCTGTACCGCGCCGTCGAGCGCGCAGACGTGACTCAGGATGTCGATCGGCTTCGTCGTGCGGGGATGACGAATGGAACGCCGCATACACAACGCGGCTCATCAAGCGCATCGCCTCGCTGATCGACGTGTCGGCGGTGATGAGGCCCGGCGTCGCCCACCACGAAAGCGTTCAGGTCGCGCGCGGCGAAGACGAGCTGGCGTACGTCCGTAAGCGGGCGCGAGAAGGCCCGCCAATAGCTACGCAGGATCATAGCAAGAGACGGGCCGCATACCGAGACACCAGAGATCCGGGCCGCGAGAGCGGCGCTGGAGGTCGCGAACCGCAAGCTGAGAGCCGAGGAGCGCGCCAGGGCGGCGGCGCCGGGCCTGAAGCGCAGGGAGCGGATCGAGCGCGGCGGGCGGCACGTACCAGCGAGCACTGCGTACGCGTGGCGACACTTCGAGAGGAGGGCTGATGGACATCCAGCAGGTGCAGCGGCGCGTCGCCTGACGATCGGAAAGCACGAGATCGTTCGCGCGAGAAGGCGATCGAGCGCCTGGGCTCGCACGAGGCGCTCACGGTCGCGTACGGGTCCGGCGCGCTAACCAAGCACGTCGTCGCCGGTAACGGCGGCCACCCCACTTCGCCCGCGTGCGCACGGTGGGCACGTGACCGAGATATTCGCCGTCGGCGGCCCGTCGGCCGACCACGTGGGCATCCGGCCGGCCCGTCCTCGGGGGGTCGTTCGGGGCCCGCGCCTGCACGCGGAGCCTGCGGGGCGCACCTGGTGACGCGCGCCCGAGGCACAGGCTCGGGAGCGTTTCCGGTGGGGCCGCGGGATCAGCGCGCTCGACCGCGCGGCCCTCGGCGCCGCGGTGGCCGAGCTTCTATCCAGACCGGCCTCGTCGGCATGCGGCTCGACAACGGGTGCCGCGCTTGGCAGCGCGCCGCGCTCGAGGCTCACCCGCTCCGCGACGTCAACCTGCCGCCCAGCCCGTGGCAAGGAGCCGATCGCCGTCACGGCCAAGGGCGCCGACCGCGTGAAGGCGGCCGAGCTCGCGGACCTCGATGCCACGCGTCCGGCGGATCGTCCGCGAGGAGCTCGCGGCGATCCGAGGGGCGGCCGTGAGCCAGGTCCGCGAGACCGCCGCCGACGAGCGGCGGCGACAGTTCGCCTGGGCCTGCCAGGCGCCGGGTGCGTGCGGATGCTCGTCGCCCGGCTGCGGCGTCTATCTCAACCCACACTTCGTGGCGCCTGGGTGGCGGGCGTGCCGCGCCCACACCCGAGCCCGCGCCGCGAGAGCCCCCGGCGCGCGCGATAATAGAACCCTCCGTGAAAAGCGCCGGGGCGGCGCCGTACTCCTCCTCGCGTACCCAGCGCCGAGGCGTTGGCTGCACGGGCCGGGGGCCCGCCCGACCGCTGCTAGATCGCGGCCGAGCGGGTAACCCCGAGCCCGTCAGGCGTGACCGTCAGGTCGGGACTCGCGTGACCACTCGGAACTCCGGTTGATCAGCTCGATCACGATGTCGATCTTCTCGGGGCTCAACCGACCGACCCGTATCCCGAGGTTGTCGACGCGCGTGGCGAACCACACGTCCATGCAGAACCGCGTCCGCCGGTACTGGCTCGGCCCGAGTTCACGCGCCCTGAGCTCGAACGTCGTCTCAGCCTACAGAACGCTGCCGGTGCTACTCCCCGGCACGAAGCGCGGGCCGTAGAACGATGAGTAAACGCCCACCATAATGCACAAATGCTCGTAAAACCGGCCGAGAATCCCAGCACGTGATGAACCGTCCTGGCACCCAGAACACGTCGCCGAACGACAACGCGCCGCCAGGTGCCAGGCTGGTTGTGACCATCCGCTACTTCTTCCTCGGCTTGCCCGCGTCGCTGCGCTTGGCGCGCCAGCGCGCCGACCCGCCCGGCGGCTTCTTCGCCGTCGTGCGTGCTCGCGGTTTGCCGTAGTTGCTGCCGCTTTTGATCCGCGGCGCCTTTGGTCCGTCTGGCCTCTTGGCCATGTGCGTACCCTCCCTTTCTGGGGGGGAAGAGTTTTTGGAGAACTCTCGTTACGGCTAGTAACTCGCGTAAAACACGCCCTACCGGCCGACCAGTCGAAAATCTAAGTCGCTGAGTCGAACTGTTGGGTAGGGCTTAGCTCGC
Organism: uncultured Solirubrobacterales bacterium; assembly: GCA_963826895.1. Taxonomy (GTDB): domain Bacteria; phylum Actinomycetota; class Thermoleophilia; order Solirubrobacterales; family Solirubrobacteraceae; genus Palsa-465. The sequence continues at coordinate 170,229 of CAWGYJ010000002.1, read as the reverse complement.
GCTGATGGTAGCACGCGCAAGCCGGCGCCCCAGACGCGTCAGCCGAAATGAGCCTTTCGGCTGTGATTCCTGGGTCGTGCGTCTAGAACCGGCGTTGGTCGGGGGGCACTGCGGCGAGTCGACTGGTTCGCCGGATCCTGGCGTCGGCGCGAGGTAACAGATGACCCGATTGGGATCGCTGGCCGGAGCGCACCAGCTCTCGTCCTCGCCGACGTACTCGGTGACCGTCCCGCCGTCCGCGCAGGCTGGGGGAGAGGCGACGCGCGCACTCGATAACGCCGGTGCGCTCGGCGTGGTCTCTGTCGTGGTCCCGGCCGCGGCCGAGCCCGAGGTACTGAAGCATGAGCCGTGTACCTCCGACGCAGGCAAAGATGAGGCCGGCACCTTGAGCGCGTATTCCCCCGAGCGAGGCAGCCGACCTGATGTATGAGCCGCGACCGCGGTCGTCGTGGGTGCGCGCGGCCGACGGCGTTTGGCGGTGGTGGTGAAAGCCGTCGTGGTGACGGTGGTCGTCGTGATCGCGATGGCAGTCTGAGCGCGTGTTGTCGTCGGTACGGTCGCCGCCGGCGTCGACGAGCCGCAGCCGGCGATCAGCGCGGCGACCGCCGCGGGTAAAAAACACCGCGCGCAAGGTGCCGCGTCGGTCTGTTCTCATCAGCGGAAAGCATCGCGCGTGCAAGCGTGGCGTCCGTACACTGGCCCGCGACTGCCGCGCCATTGCCACGCGATTATGGCTTGGCACCGCAAGCCATAGACGCCCGCCCCGCGCCCGTGAAGCCTCCCGGCGATAGAGCCGCTCGAGATCTTCGCCGCCAACGTCCGCCTGCTGCGGCAGACCGCGTGCTCACGCAGGAGGCCCTGGCAGGCGCGAGCGGACCTCCACATAACCGACATCGCGCGTATAGAGACGCTCCGTCGCGACCCCGGCGTCAAGGTCGTAGCGAAGATCGCGCAGAGGCTCGGTGTGCCCGCGAGCGAGCTCATAGAGAGCATCTAGAGCGACCTGAAGGCCGGTTTCCCGCATGGGCGTTGATTACGCTTCCACGTGCATAGCGCTCTCAAGATACCAGAAAAATGGGGTTTTCAGCGAGATCCGCGCGCAAGGCCTCGAGCCGGTCGAATTCATCTGAGAGAAGGCGGTCGTCGCCGAGCCTGTCGAAAGTCATCGTCTGGTTCACCAGGCGGCCTACTTGGGCTTTACGTTTGAGAGCGAAGTCTACGCCGTCGGAGCGCCCTACGTCACGAGAGTCATTGCGGGCTTGCCCGTACCCGTCGAGCGATCAAATCGAGTCATCGAGGTCGCTGGCTAGAGAGCTCAAGTAAACGAGTTCCGCTTGTGGCTCGATCGCCTGAAGCAAGAGCTGGAGGTACCTTACCTGTGTGCGGCGCTCGTCGACCAGTACGCCGTGTTCAGCGCCGCGGCCTACCCGAGCGTCGAGTACACCCCCTTCACCTACAGCGAGCGCGAGATGATCGCTACTACCCTGAACGGTCTGGCGGCCGAGATGAAGCAGTCCTTCGCGCTTACTACGTACTCGATCAAGCTGCTGTACGCAGGCGTGGAGAAGCTGATCTACTACAGCGAGCACCTCACCCGCAAGTACTAGCTGCTCCAGTTCATCGGCGTGATGCTGGTGATCTCGGTCACAGCTGCAATCCCCCATTTGCTCCCTGCCCTCCTCGCGTCCTTCGGTCACCTCCGCGACCTCTTCATTCCTGTACCCCTCGGTCTACCAGGCCCCTTATCCAGACCATCCGCGGCGGAGCCGGGCCTGTCTTGGGTCGCGCTACCTGTGAAAGCTCGTGCCGTGCCTAAATTACGCTTACCGCACCCTGCCCGGCGGAGCTGTCCGTCAGATCGGCCTCTTCTACGCCGCCGAGCACGCTCCCCGCGCGTCCGGTATGCTCACGCAGCGCGCCCGCGCGCGAGGCCTGTACGCGCTCCTGTGTGTTGAGCTGCGCGCCTGTCGCGCCGTGCTTGCTCTAATACCGAGCCATCTATGCCGTCGTCCTGGTAGCGACCTTATTTCGGGCCGCTCGTTTGCATGTGTGATGACGACCGTTGTTTGCATGGGTGTTTAGCGCCGTTACAGTCGCGTCCTGGCAGCATCCTGTGCTCAACGTGCGGTAACACTCAGCTTAATCACGCGTAGTATTTCCACACGCTGCCTCGCTTCGTTAGAGCTGCCACTGCCCGAATGTTGTCGTCCCAGGATTGTGAGGAACCCGCTCCTAGGACCGCTGAGGGATGGACCAGCCCCGCCCACGTGCTGGGATATCCGAGTGGGGTCGGTTGGCTTAGATACCGGCTCCACCGCACGCACCGGCCCGGTACCGGGCACGATCCGGGGCTTTCTCCCCGGGGGCGATGACTGGCAGACTAAGTCTAACGACCGGGTAGTCACAGTCCACATCGCAATTTCCGCGATTTTCGCGTTTTCCCCCGCTCGGTGCGGGATAGTGCGCGTCGTTCACACCCGGTTCTGTCTGGTCGGGCGCTCGCGCCGCCCGCCTGGCGCTAGCCGCCGAGGGGACTGCTACCGGCGTGCCGTGTTGACCTCGACCACCGCATCCGGCGGTCGAGTGTCGGGGCCGAACTCCTCGTCCCACTTGGCCCAGACCTTCTCTAGCGCCTCCTCGTAGGAGTCCGCCGTGACCTGGCCGCTGAGCTGGCGCGGGATCTGAGTCGGGCGCGCACCGCGAGAGTGCGGGTCATAGATGAGGAAGTTCCACTCCATCGGAGTCGATTGTGCTCCCGTTTCCAGACGGAAGCGGGTGCATAGACTCCGCGACGTGGCGACCGACGACGAGATCCGCGCCTACCTGGCCGCCGCGGGTGAGGCGCAGTGGGCTGCGCTGCCGCCCGAGTACCAGACGGAAGCATGGCGAAGTCGCGGCTGGAAGGCGGTTACGCGCCGCGACGATGCCCCGCTGGACGACGAGGTCCGCGCCTGGCTGGCCGCCAACGGCGGCCTCCGAGTGCTCGGCGTGCCGCTCCGCTCGCAGGCCACTGGCCACGTCATCCAGCCAGTCCTGTACCTCGCGCTGCGGTCGGCCCTGGAGCCGGCCGAGTCCTAGAATCCCTGGAAATGCATTCCGACACGCAGAACCAGATCCCGCCCGGATACCCCTGGGCCTCGTATCTCTTGGTGGGCGGCCCCGCCGTCGCCAGCCCGGTCGTCGCTGCCCGCACGCCGAGCCAGTACGTCGGCGTCGCGAACGTGGTCCAGTGGGTCGGGGTCCAGGAATGGCACGCGCACGACCAACCGAGCCGCCAGCCGCTCGCGGCGGTCGACGGGATCAGCATGGCCACGGTGACGGCCGCGTGGCTTGCCGCGCAGCGGCTTCGCGGACTGTTCTGATGCCGCGCGAGTGGCGCCCCGTCGCGGGCACGCGCAACTGGATCCTGGTCCACGAGGACACGGCGATGGCCCTGCGGCACATCGCGGTTCGCGACCCCTACCTCGGTGATCCCGGCGGCACGAAGTACGACGTGACCGGCGACGGTCACGAACCGGCGCCCAACGCCTACCCGTCGCTGGCCGAGGCTAAGGCCGCGGCGGAGCGGTCGCTTCCGGGGGCGTCGTAGGCCCTTTCTGCGCCCGTTTGGGGCGCCGAGGCGTATGGCAGAATCGAGCCCGTGCCGATCGGAGACGACAACACGTTCGTGTTCGTCGACCCGCCCGACGACGTGGGCAGCGGGAACACGTTCATCGGGGCGACGGACGGCCGGGTGAACACCATCCTGAACCGGGGCGGCCTCGCGATCGGGGCCGACGCGTACGCGGACGAGACCAGCGTGGCGATCGGGGCGCGCGCCAACGCGGGCGGACGGCAGGCCGAGGCGCTCAAGCTGCTCGGTCAGCTCCAGGCGTTGCTCCTGCAGGCCGGCGACGACAACGCCGCGGACGCCGTCGTTGACCTCGGTGAGGAAGTGCAGAAGCCGGATCGATCCGACGGCCGCGCACGGCAGCTATGGGCGGTCGTCAAGGTCGCCGCGACGACGAACGAGGCGGTAGTCCTCGTGGGGCGGATCGGCGCGCTGCTCGCGCTCGGACCGCATCACTGAGGCGCTCGGCCTCCCAGCAGCGCTGGGCTAGCGCTTCTACGAGGAGCCTCCCCGGAGGCGCTCAGCGCTCCCCAGGGGGGCGCGCAGCGCGTCTCGGTGAGCCTCCGCGCGCTCCCCGCGCAGCGCCGCCAGGCCCCCGCCGCTCACACCGCCGCCAGCCGCTCGGCCAGCACGGCCCGCAGGCGCGCGTCCAGCGACTCCCGGAGCCCCCAGGCGTCGAACCCGCGCCCCCGCTCGGGCCTGGGCGCCGCCTTCCGGCCGGACCTCATGGCCTTGTAGTGCGTGCCGCAGAGGCCGCGCCGCGTGGACGGCGCGGTCGCACCCGTCCTCCGAGCAGGTGGTCTCCGCCGCGGTCAACCGCGGCGGCGGTCGCGCAGGTGCATGGACGGGTCGTGCAGCGGCGAGCGCGCCCACGGCGCAACCCACCCGAGGTCGTCCAGCATCTCGTCGGAGGTGCGGTCCATGCCCTCCAGCACCCACCGGACGGAGCCGTCGCGCTGAACTATGCCCGCGTTCACGCCGTACTGCAGCACCACCACGCGGCTGCCCGCCTCGTCAACGTACTCCCTGATCCTGCCAGTGGGGTTCCTGTGCCTGAACATCAAAGCCTCAATTCGATTCTACGAGCCGCTAATCGGCTAGCTTGCGGCCGGCCGACCGATCCAGCACTATCGGCCATAAGTCGGCAGTAGTAGTGATGACTATTGCTTATAAGCAATAGTCATCACTGGGCCCGGGGCCCGCGGTAGTGCAGCTGGGAGTTGCCGGCCGCCTCGACCCTGACCCGTCCCTGGAGGATCGCGGTCGAGATCGTCGTCGCCTTGGTGTTCGTGTCCCCGCTCATCGCCGCGATCAGCTGGGTCTTGTTGATGCCAGGGCGATCGGTGACGATGCGCTCGACCTCGCCCACGAGCTCGGCGTTCTTGACTTGCGCCCTGGACCTCCCCGTGCGCCGGAGCCGGTGGTCGCTCCCCCGCTCCAGGTGCGAGGGCTCCAGCTCCACGCCGCGGCCCTCGACCGCGAGGAACCTGTTCCCGGCGTCGTCCTTGGTCTGTACCCAGCGGGCGTCGGGCCAGTCGTCGAGCACGGTCGCGCCGCGGGCGTGCTGCGCCTCGACGGACCGCCCGAAGTGGCAGATGTGCAGTAGGTCGCGAACGCCCGCCTCGGCCTTAATCTCGTCAAGCCTCGCGAGCAGCATCGCCACGTCGTCGTTGCTGTTCTCGCTCACCCTGGACCAGGCGCACATCCTGGCGTGCGAGTCGACGACCCAGAAGCCGACCTCGCGCTCCCGGAGCCACCCCACGGCGCGCTCGGCGGCGGCGTCGTCCATCAGCGGCATCCGGTACCCCCTGAGGTGCCAGGCGTGCACCCTGTCGGTCTCCTCGATGCGGAGGACCTCCATGTAGGTCCTCCAGTCGCGCTGGGCCATCTCGGCGCTGAACCACCCGACGTTGCCCTCCAGCCGCGTCTCGAAGCACCCCAGAAACGGCTGGCCATCAACGAGGCACCGGGTCAGGTCGCAGGCCAGGCTCGTCTTGCCGGCCTTGTACGGCCCGGCGAGCGTCCCGTTGTGGCCGGCGCCGAGCAGGTCCTCGATCACGTACTGCTCTTCGGGGAGACGCCGGCTCAGCAGCGCCGTGAGGCTCGTGTCCTCGTCGTCGGGGAGCCTCATCGTCCCGGCGGAGATCGCGTCGGCGACGCCGCGCCTCGCGAGCAGCACCTCCGCGACGTCCCGGGGCGGGTAGGTCGGGACCTCCTTCGCGTCGCCGTCGTACCGGACGAAGTCGGCCGATTGCGCCAGCGCGTCGCGGAGCGCGTTCACGCGCACCTGGTAGGGGCCGTTGCTCGACCGCACCAGGCTCTCGGGCACGGCGCCCCCGTGCGCCGTCAGCACCGCGGTCCACGCCTCGTCGGCCTGCTGCGCCAGGTGCCCCGTGTCGGTGTAGATCTTCAACGCGCTTCCTCCCGCGTGTCGCCCGGTCGCCGGAAACTGGGGGCCGCGCGTCGACGACGAACGCCCGGCCCCTCGATTCGACTCTACGGCCGCGAACTCAGGCGCTCGCGGCGCCGAGCGCCCGCGCCAGCACAGGCATCAGCTGTCGCGCGATCGCCTCGGTCACCGGCGGCGGCACGCAGCGCCCCACCATCCCCCACGCGGCATCCACGGACGTGCCCTCGGGGAACCGCAAGTCCGGCGGGAAGCACGACAGCGCCAGCGCATCGGCTACCGTCATCCCTCGCCGCCGACCGTCTGGCCACTCGATCCAGAGCTCGGTGCGGCCTCGATCTGCCGCCCCTCCGCCGGTGACCGTCGCGAACGGCCCTGACCGCGGCCACGTGCGCTCTTCCCGCACCGTTCCGAAGTGCCGAGCCGGCACGGCGACGATCCGCGCAGGGCCCGGCAGCACGTCCCGGACGGCGGCCCGCAGCCGACTCGTGGGCCGGAGCACGGGCGGCCTCACCCCGAGCGACCTGTGCACGCCGTACACGAAAACTCGCTTGCGAGTCTGCGGGACACCGAGCCAGGTCGGGTCGACGATCGCCGTCCGCACCCGATACCACCGCCGCAGTTCGCGGACGATCGGCTCGAACTGTACGCCGTAGGCCCGCCCCGACGCGAACCCGAGCACGTTCTCGAACACGAACAGCGGCGACATCACCTCGATCAACCGAATGACAGCCACTTCATAAAGCCCGGCGTCCTCGCTCTCGAGGTCGCGCCGACCGATGGTCGTGAACGAGTTGCAAGGAGGACTTCCAATGACGATGTCCGGCACCCCGCCGGAAGCGTCGATGATCTCCTGACCGCGAACAGTCCGCACGTCGCGCCTGTCCACCGCTAACCGCATATTCAGCTCGTACGTCGCTGCGGCCAAGTGGTTGTTCTCGCACGCGTAACGGAACTCGATGCCGGCAGCGGCATAGCCCAGGTCCGCCGCACCGCAACCGGAGAACAGCGATGCACCGATCATCACTCGTACTCCCGTCCGCAGGTGGGACAGCGGCGACCCGTGCGCTCCGCGCTCGGGAACTTTGCCGGCGCGACTGCCAGGCGCTGCCGCAGCTCCCGCCGCAGCTCTTCGGCGGTCCACGCCTCTGCCGCGGCGTGCGCTAGACGCTCGGCCTGCTCCTCGGGCGGCAGCTTCGCGACGTGGTAGTGATGTGTCCAGCTGAGATCGAGCCGCCGCCGCTCGGGAGCAACCCTACTCGCTACATACCGCAGGTTCCGGAAGTGCGACTGGCTGTACCCGGTCGCCTTCATCGAACGGACGTATGCCCGCCCGTATTCGCGGAGCGCATACACGAGCATGTCGCCCACGTCCCACGGCGATCTGCGCTCCTGCTCGACGCGGCGCTTGAACTCGGCCTGGAAATGAGACCGAGGCACCCCCGGCCGGATCAACAGCGCGTTCGGCTTCTCAGTGAAGTCTTCACCGTCATTTGCAATGACGATCCGGCCGTCCGAGCGCCGGCAGAACTGAGCAGGCGCGGACAGCGCCTCGAGCCGATCGTGGCTCCGCATGAGAGACCTCCTACGTGGTTTACCTATACGCAGGAGCGGTCTCTCCGCGGGCCGGGCCGCACTTGGCGATCCCGCTGGGGTCTCTCGTCACCTGCTCTTCACTTCGAGCCTACCACCACAGTTCAGGTCGCTTGCCGACCTCGGAGCACGCGTAATCTCAGCTCAACCGTCGCCAAGACGGTCGCTAAATCACTGGTCTTTGGCATATCCAACTGGAGGATTCCTAGCGGCCTCTGCGATCGTTCTTATCGAGACGATTCAGTGACTTAGGATACGCGGTGCGACCAGCCGAAAACCCACGCATAGAGTGCCGCCGTGGGAACACATCTGCCCCGCACGTCGAGGCCGAGGTGCGGCGCGTGATGCGCGACGAGGCGCGCCGCCGGCTCGCTCAGGGCCAAGGCACGAACGCGACGCGGCCGGCGCCCTGCCCGCCGCGCGAGACCTCCACTCGCTCGAAGAGGGCGCGGATGAGCGCGCGCCTACCCTCGGAGGTCCACTCGCCGTCGCCCGCGGTCACGACGACCTCAGAGGCCGCGGAAGATCGCACGGCCCGCTCGCGCGCGTCGCGCGCCTTGTCCAGTCGCTCGCGGAGATCGCGCAAGCGTCGGCGCTCAGCCGCGTTCGTGAAGTCCGTCAGCACCTCCACCGCGGCGTCGTAGTTGGCCTGGGCCCGCTGCTCGGTCTCGACCGCCGCGGCGTGCTCGCGTGAGTCTGAGAGCGACTCCTTCACCGCCGCCGCGAGGCGGACGGCCTCGTCCCACACTGCCCGCTCGACCACGGCGGCGCTGATCGTCGGTCGCGGGCGGCGGCCGTCGCAGTCGGCGGTCGGCGGGCACCGGTAGAACGGGTATCTGCCGTCTCGGACCGTGCCCACGACCATTCGAGCCCCGCAGTGCGCGCACCGAAGGACGCCGAGGCGGGCCAGCAGCCTGTCCGACTTGGGCTTCCGACCCCTTGTGTGCACCTTGTCCTGCACGGCGATCCATGTGTCCCGGTCCACAAGCGCCGGAATCTCGCCGTCATGCTCGCCGAAGGTGTACCGGCCAACCAACTGCTCTGACCTGAGCAGGCAAGTCGTCCCGTGATAGGACAGCTTGCGCCCGCCCCTGCCGGTGACGCCGTGACCGATGAGGTAGTCCCGCACGGCCTCGACCGTCGCCCCTTCGGCACGCATGCGGACGGCGTCGACGACGACCGGTGCCAAGTCGGGGTCGATTTCGACCGTGCCGTCCCGGCGCCGCCGCAGGCCGGGGATGAGACCTACAGGCACGCGTCCTTCCTCGATCGCGATCTCCTGCGAGCCTTTGATCCGCTCGACCAGGTACTCCCGCTGGTACTCGGCGATCACGCCGTGAAGGTTGCTGTGGAGCCGGTCGACCGCGGTCTCGGTCCTGATCTCGCCGAGGTCGAGCGAGATCAGCTGGCCTCCGGCCTCGCGGACCCTGCGCTGGACCTCGCGCTGCACGTCCAGGCTTCGGAAGATGCGGTCGAAGTAGCCGCCGATGATGACGTCGGCGCGCCCCTGCTCGACCGCCTCGACCGCCTTGCGGAGGCCGATGCGCCTACTAAGCGGGTCGCCGCCCGAGCGGTTGATCTCGGGCTGGACCTCTAGCAGCTCGTACCCGAGCTCCTCGCAACGCGCCGTGATCTTGCGCGTCTGCTGCTCGGGCGACGCGAGCCTCTCCTCGTCGCGGTCGCCGACCCTGCTCACCCTGACTATGCCGATGGCGCGCTTCACGACAGCACACTACGCGCGCCGTACTGTTTATTCGCACGGGCGTGTCCGCCTTCGGGTAGAAGTAGAGGACGACCGGCTTGCCTCGTAGCTCCGACAGGCTGACGGGATTGCCCTCCTGATCGGGGAGCGTGAAGTCGGGGGCGTTATCGCCGGGCTCGAGTGCCATCGCCGGGCAAACCCTACTTCAGCAGGCGGCTCAGCCGCCGGTCCTTGAGCAGCTTCCCGTCGGTCTGGCAGGTCGGGCAGTAGCACATCACGTAGTCCTCGTAGAACACAGCCTCGAGCCGGTCGCCGCAGCGGGGGCACGGCTCGCCGTTCCGGCGATGAACCAGCAGCGGCATCGGCAGCTTGTCGGGGATCGGCAGCTTGATCACGTCCTCGTAGTGCGCGAGCGCGCGGCCAAGCTGCTCGGTCGTCGCCTCGCGCAGCCGCGCGAACTCGTCGGCGTCCAGGTCGGCGCCTCGCTTGAACGGCGAGATCTGCGCCGCGTGGAGGATCTCGTCGAGCCACGAGCGGCCGATGCCGGCGATCACGTGCTGGTCTCGCAGCTCGGCGTACAGCGGACGCTTGGAGTCGGCGAGCAGCTCCGCCAGGTCGGGTGGATCGGGCCACGCCTCGGGCCCGAGCGCCGCGACCGTCTCCTCGGACTCGACCTCGCCGGTCCGCACCAGCTTGACCCAGGCGCGCTGCTTGGTCCCGAACTCGCGCAGCCGCAGCTCGCGCCCATCGTCCAAGCGGACCAGTAGCCGCGAGGTCTTGTCGCGCAGTGACGCGCGCGTGTCGAACAGCTGGAGCCGGCCGGCGGACATCAGGTGGATCAGGATCGTCAGGTCGTTCTCGAGCTCGATCCGGAACAGCTTCCCGCGCCTGCGCACGCCCAAGATCCGCAGCCCCTCGACGGCGCTGAGCGGTGGGTCGTAGGTCTTCAGCGCATTGATCCCAGGCGTCAGCGCCGACTCGATCTTCGAGCCCGTGACAGCCTCGCCGATCAGGCGCGAGGTGATCTCGACTTCGGGCAGTTCCGGCATACCTCAAGGGTAGGACCCATGGTTCTTACGGATCTCATCGAAATGCATTCATGACCTCTTACGAGCGAGGAAGAGGATGCCGTGTCATGAGTGACCTACTCGCAATCGTCGGAGCGACTGATGCCGACGACACACTGCTCGATGAGATCGAGCGTCGCCACCCCGACCGGGTGACCGTGCTGGTCGAGGACGGCGACAGAGGACTGGGCGATCGACGAATCGCGCACCGGCCGCGCCCTGCGTGACCGGCTCGCGACGCTGTTGCGTGCGATCGAGGAACGAACCGGAGCCGTCGTTGTCGGCCTCGCGGGAAGTCGTGACCAGCTTCGCGGCTGGCGCTTCGACCGCGTCGTCGGCGGCGGCGCCCCGCTTCCCGCCTGACCTTCTGCCCCGGCTGACCGCCGCTACGCCGCGACCGGGACGCTGAACCGCACGCGCGTCCCGACCGACGCATCCTCCAGCCAGATCTCGCCGCCGTGCGCCTCGACGATCGCGCGCGAGACCGCAAGCCCGAGCCCGGCGCCGGCGCTCGACCGCGAGGCGTCCTCGCCTCCGCGGTAGAACGCGGCGAACACCTGTCAGCGCTCCTCGGCGGCGATCCCCGTCCCGGTGTCGCACACCTCGACCTCGATCCTGTCGTCGACCGGCTCGGCCCGGACGACCACGCTGCCGTCGGCCGGCGTGTGCCGGATCGCGTTCTGGATCAGGTTGAACAGCACTCGCTGGAGCTTCTCGGGGTTGGCGCGCGCCGGCGCGAGCGCGTCGGGCACCTCCGCGGACACCGCGACGCCCTTGGCCTCGGCCTGGACCCGCATCGCTTCGACGGTCTCGGCGACCAGCTCTCGCGAGGGGCACGCGCTCGAGCGACCAGCCGATGTCGCCGGCCTCGAGCCGCGAGAGCTCGAACAGGTCGTCGATCAGCGCGCTCAGCGCGTCGATGTGCGTGGTCATCCGCTGCAGATATGCGCGCCGCGTCTCGCCGTCGACGACGCCGTCGTCGACCGCCTCGGCGAGCAGCCGCAGCGAGGTGATCGGCGTCCGCAGGTCGTGCGAGACGGCCGCGACCAGATCGCGCCGCGCCTGCTCCTCGTCGCGCAGCCGGACGATCATCGCGTTCGCGGAGTCGGCGAGCTGGGCCAGCTCATCGCGAGCGCCGGTCTCGATCCTCACGTCCCGTGAGCCGCGCCCCACCTCCGCCAGGCCGTCGCGGATTGCCTCGACATCGCGGAGGATGCCGCGCGCGAGCAGCCGCGCGACGCCGATCGCGACCAAGCCGGCAGCCACCACGATGATCGCCACCAGCACGGCGGCGTGATTGGACACGACCATCAGGATCGCGATCACGACCAGCGCCACGAGCACCGGCGCGACCACGATCGCGACCGCCAGCGCGAACTGCCGCGACAAGGACCCGAGCCGAGCGCGGACGCGGTTCACGGCTGGAACCGGTAGCCGACGCCCCACACGGTCTGGATGTGCCGGGGCTGGGCCGGGTCGGGCTCGATCTTCGCCCGCAGCCGGCGGATGTGCACGGTGACGGTGGAGGTGTCGGTGTAGAACGAGTACTGCCACACCGCGTCCATCAGCTGGTTGCGGCTGAACACCTGCCCGGGGTGGCGCGCGAGGAACAGCAGGACGTCGAACTCGCGCTGGGTCAGCTGCGCCTCCTCGCCGGCGACGAACACGCGTCGCGAGGCAGGCTCGATCCGCAGCTCACCGACCTCGATCGGGGGCTCGTGGCTCGGCGCGGTGTCGACCCGCCGCAGCACCGCGTCCACGCGCGCGACGAGCTCCGCGGGCGAGAACGGCTTGACGACGTAGTCGTCGGCCCCGAGGCGCAGACCGATTACGCGGTCGGACTCCTCGCCCTTGGCAGTCAGCAGGATCACGGCGATCCGGTCGCGGTCGTGCTCGCGCAGCCGGCGCATCACCTCGAGCCCGTCGATCCGCGGCAGCATCAGGTCGAGCACCACGAGATCGGGGCGCTGGTCCGATGCGGCCTGCAGCGCCTGCGCGCCGTCGGAGGCGATTCGCGTCCGGTAGCCGGCTCGCTCGAGATAGCGCGAGACAACCTCCGCGATCGTCGGCTCGTCGTCGACGACCAGCACCGATCCCCGGGCGTGATCCTCCATATGCAAGCGATTGTGGCAGCGGGAGAGCCCCGCGAACGCAGCGGGGCAAAGCGTTCACCGGCTGTTCAGATCCCGTACGCTGCCGGACTCAGTGACGGTCGCGCTCGCTCCCGACGACATCATCGCCACACCGGCGGACCGCGGCGCGGACGCACGTGAGCCGCTGCTTGTGCTGGAGCCGCTGCGCGAGTTCCTCGATGGACACGGCCTGGATGCCCCGCCGGAGCTGAACGCGACCCCCGTCGGGGACGGTCATTCGAACGTCACCTTCCTGCTCTCCACCGGCGTCGTGCTTCGCCGCCCGCCGCGCGGGCCATTGCCGCCGAGCGCGCACGACGTGCTCCGCGAAGCCCGGCTCCTTACAGCGCTCGAGCCGACCGCGGTGCGCACCCCGCGAATCCTGGCGGTGTGCGACGACACGGACGTGATCGGCGCGCCGTTCTACGTGATGGAGGAGGTTCGCGGCGAAGTGATCACGGACGAGATCCCCGAGCCGCTCGACAACCCGACCGAGCGCCGGCGGATTGCCGACGAGCTGATCGACGCGCTGGTCGAAGTTCACGCCGTCGACTGGACGGCGATCGGGCTCGACGGGTTCGGAAGGCCGACCGGGTATCTGGAGCGGCAGGTCAGGCGGTTCCTCGGCCTTTGGGAGATCAACAAAACGCGCGAGCTCGCCGAGGTGGAGACGATCGGCGAGTGGCTCACGGCGAACATGCCGGAGTCGCCCCCGGCGACGATCGTCCACGGCGACTACCGGCTCGGCAACACGATGATGGCCCCCTCGGCGCCGGCCAGGCTGAAGGCGATCTTGGACTGGGAGATGGCGACGATCGGCGACCCGCTCGCCGATCTCGGCTACATGATGCTCCACTGGATACGGCCCGGGGACAAGGTCGGCTACTTCAACCTCCAGAGCGTCACGGCGCGCGACGGATTCCCGAGTCGCGACGAGATGATCGCCCGCTACGAGGAGCTCTCAGGCCGCTCGATGCAGGCGCTCAACTGGTACGTGACGCTCGCGCTGTGGAAGGCGATCGTGTTCATGGAGGGCAACTACAAGCGCGCGATCAGCGGCGCCACCGACGATCCGTACCTGAGGTCGTTCGGGGAGGGCGTACTCGAGCTCGCTCGCCGTGCGGTCGAGGTCAGCCAGAACGGCTTGTAGCGCCCGCCGGCGCTCACGGCCCCTGGTTGAGCGACAGCGACATCCCGTTCACGACGCAGCCCTTGACCGCGGCCATGAATGCCGGCGCGCTCTGGTTGATCTGCGGCGGGAGGTTGAAGACACCGCTAGGGGCGGGGTCGGGCATGTTCGGCACCCCGTGCTTGCGAACGCAGGCGGCGAAGGTGACGTCCTGAGCGTGCTGCGCGGGCGTCGCGGGCCGGCTCGGGCCCTGCGCGCCGGCCGGCTGCAGCTTCGCGCATGCGTGCTGAGCCGATGCGAAAGCCGGCGACTGGCCGACGGACGCCGGAACTCCCTGGCTGACCCCGGCACCCTGCGGCGACTGCGTGACCTTCGGGTCCAGGAAGTGCGGCACCCCGTGGCCGCGCATGCACTGGGCGTACTTGACCTGCTGGGCCAGCGCGTGGCTGACGAAGGCCGACTTGCTCGGCGTGTTGGAGCCGCACCCCGCCACCAGCGCGGCGATACCGGCAAACATGATCACTCGCTTCATCTCATCTCCTTTGGGTGGTGCCGCCGCTCGTTGTACGCCCCGTCCGGTTTCGAGCGCGTATCGATACCGCGCCGAAACCGGGGCGCTCTAGGCTGAGGCGCATCGTGCGAGTGCTCGTGATCGAAGACGACGAGGAACTGGCGCAGACGATCGCGTCAGGGCTGCGCGCGTCGCGGATGGCGGTCGACGTCGCGCTCGACGGCCGCGCCGGCCTGTCGCGTGCGCTGATCAACGACTACGACGTGATCGTGCTCGACCGCGATCTGCCGGAGCTGCACGGAGACGACGTGTGCCGAGCGCTGATCGAGAGCGAGAGCCGGAGCCGCGTGCTGATGCTGACCGCGGCCGCGAGCACGCACGAGCTCGTCGACGGTCTCGCACTCGGGGCGGATGACTACCTCGGCAAGCCGTTCGAGTTCCCCGAGCTGGTCGCGCGAGTCGGGGCGCTCAACCGGCGCGCGCAGCCGACGCTCCCACCGGTGTTGCGCCGCGGCGATCTGACGGTCGACACGGCCGAGCGCCGGGCGTACCGGAACGGCCGGCAGCTCCAGCTGGCCCCGAAGGAGTTCGGCGTCCTCGAGCTGTTGCTGTCCGCTGATGGCCGCTGCGTGTCGTCCGAGGAGCTGCTCGAACGCGTGTGGGACTCGGAGGCCGATCCGTTCACGCACGCGGTCAAGATCACGGTCAGCCGGCTGCGCGCGAAGCTGGGCGATCCACCGGTGATCGACACGGTCCCGAGGTCGGGGTACCGGATCTGATGTTCGGTCTCCGGCAGCCCGCGCGGGTCCGCCTCGCCGGCCTGTACGCATTCGTGCTGATCGTCAGCGGAGCGATCCTGTTGCTGATAACGATCGGGCTGGTGGCCGGCTTCAGGCAGTCGAGCTCGCAGGCCGCGTCCGGACAGTTTCCCGGGGCTCACGCGCAGGTCAGCTCGGGCAGCAACAGCGGCATCGGCCTGCATACGGTGGCGATCATGGCCGCGATCGCGCTCGCGATCATGGCGGCTGCGTCGATCTGGCTCGCCTGGGCGCTGGCCGGAAGGGTGCTGCGGCCGCTGAGCACCATCACCGACGCGGTCCGCAAGATGTCCGCCACGAACCTCGACCAGCGGCTCGCGTACGACGGACCGACCGATGAGCTCAAGGAGCTGGCGGACACGTTCGACGCGCTGCTCGACCGCATCGAGGCCGCGTTTCACTCACAGCGCCGCTTCATCGCGAACGCCTCGCACGAGCTGCGAACTCCGCTGGCCCGGCTGAAGACGCTGATACAGGTCGCGATCGCCGACCCCGACGCCGACGCGCCGACGCTGCGAGCGGCGCACGAGCGGGTGCTCGTCTCCGAGCGACAGCTCGAACAGCTGATCGATGCCCTGCTGACGCTCGCGACCGGGGAGCAGACGCTCACGCGCAATGAGCCGATCGAGCTCGACAGGATCGCCGGCGGCGCGCTACAGGCGCGTCGCGCAGAGATCGAGCGCAGCGGCCTCCGTTTCAGCGCGGCGCTTGCACCCGGCCGCGCCATGGGCGATCCGCGGCTGATCGAGCGCCTGGTCGAGAACCTGATCGACAACGCCATCCGGCACAACGAGCCGAACGGCTTCATCGAGGTCAGCACAGACGCCGACTCGATCACCGTCGCCAACAGCGGCCCGGTGATTCCGGCGAGTGAGGCGGAGCGACTCGCGCAGCCGTTCCAGCGACTCGGCGACGAACGGACACAGCAGGGGCGCGGGCACGGCCTGGGTCTCTCGATCGTCCACGCGATCGCAGCCGCCCACGGCGCGACGGTGACGACGACCCCGCGCAACGAGGGCGGGCTCACCGTCGAGGTCCGATTCGCTGCCGATTTGCCAAGCTCTTAGGCGTGGCGATTGAAGACGGGAGCTACACCGGCCTGCTGGTCGACTACGGCGGCGTCCTGACGACCAGCCTGTTCGACTCGTTCGGCGCCTTCTGCACCGTCGAGGGCCTCGACCCGCAGACGCTCGCGCGCAGCTTTCGCACCGACCGCAACGCGCGCGAGCTGCTGATCGGCCTCGAGACCGGCACGATCGACGAGGACGACTTCGAGCCGCAGCTGGCGGCGATCCTCGGCGTCCAGGCCCCGGGGCTGATCGATCGCATGTTCGCCGGCTCGGGCCCCGAGAAGGTGATGCTCGCCGCGGTCCTCGGCGCCCGCCAGAACGGGATCAGGACCGGACTGATCTCGAATTCCTGGGGCACACGGCGCTACGACCGCGAGCAGCTTTCTCAGCTGTTCGACGGGATCGTGATCTCCGGCGACGAGGGCATGCGCAAGCCGGCGCCCCAGATGTACACGCTCGGCGCGGCGCGGATCGGGCTGCCGCCGGAGCGTTGCGTGTATGTCGACGACCTCCCGTTCAACCTGGAGCCGGCCCGCGAGCTGGGGATGGCGACCGTCCACCACGTCGACGCCGACGAGACGGTCGCAGAGCTCGAGCAGCTGCTCGGCGTCAGGCTCAGGTGAGGCGAGCAGCCGCCGCGGCGGCGCTGGCCGTTGCCGTGGCGATCGCCGGTTGCGGGTCGAGCGCGCTCTCGGACAAGCAGCTGCGCGCAGACGCGACGCGCGTGTGCACGATCACGCGCGCGCGCACGAACCGGATCGCGGTTCCTTCCTCGCCCACGGGCGGCGAGCGGTTCCTGCGCGATGGGACGGCGGCGCTGAAGCCGGAGCTCACGGCGCTTCGCAGCCTGACGCCGCCGAGCTCGATCGCGGGCACGTATGACAGCGCGCTGAGCGCGCTCGCGGTGCAGCTGGAGACGTTGGCGGCCGCGGCGGCGAGCCTCCGCGCAGGCGGGGATCCGCTCCAGACCTTCCCCGCCGTGGCGCACAAACTCGCATCGCTGGAGGTCCGCGCAAACGGCGCCTGGACGTCGCTTCAGATCCCCGCTTGCGTCGAGCGGTGAGAGATAGAGTTCGCTCATGAGCGACTGGATCTACTCGCTCGGGTTCGCGCACCCGGGCGCGATCACGCTCCACAACCATCCGAACGCGCTCCGGAACCTGGTTCGCGTCAACGGCGACCACGTCGACATCGCGACGATCGACATCCTCCGCGACCGCGAGCGGGGCGTTCCCCGGTACAACGACTTCCGCGAGAAGCTCCGTAAGCGCCGGATCGAGAAATTCGAGGACCTGACGCCCGATCCGGAGTGGAACGCGCAGATCAAGGAGGTGTACGGCGGGACATCGACAAGGTCGACACCCAGGTCGCGATGCTCGGAGAGAAGGTGCCACCGGGCTTCGGGTTCAGCGACACGGCCTTCCGGATCTTCATCCTGATGGCCTCGCGGCGGCTGAAGTCGGACCGCTGCTTCACGAACGACCACTCGCCCGAGACCTACACGCCGCAGGGCATCGAGTAGGTCGAGGGCAACCTGATGGGCGACGTCATCCGCCGCCACCATCCGGAGCTCGCGCCGGCGCTCGAGGGGTCCGGCAACGCGTTCGCCCCGTGGACGAGCGTCGGGTAGTCGGCGGGGAGGCGGGTGCGCACTAGGTAGCCTTCGGGCCACCGTGAGACGGTGGCGCACAAGGCTGACGGCGACGGCGCGCGCCACCGCTCTGGTGGCGGTCCTCGCGGGCGCGCTCGCGGCGCCGAGCGCCTGGGCCGGCGGGGCCAAGGGCGGCACGGGCGGGATCAAGATCGTGACCGCGACGGTCACGAAGACCGTGGTCGCGAGCACGAACAATCCGGTGATCGTCTCGAGCATGTCGGAGCGCCCGGCCGGCTTTCGCCTGAGAGCGCGCCAGGCGGAGCGGATCGCGGCGCGGGTGCCCGTGATCGCGAACATGATCCGCCACCATCCGACGGCGTATCCGGCGGTCTACACGGACGGGCCCGGGCAGTGGCAGGTGAGCTGGTTCAGCCGTCAGGGCTCGGAGCTCGGGCTCGTGTACATCGACGACGCCACCGGCAAGGTGACGCAGGCGTGGACCGGGTTCCAGGTCGCGTGGTCGATGGCCCGCGGGCAGCCCGGCTCGTTCGGTCACAACCTCAACCACCCGTGGGTCTGGATCCCGTTCTGCCTGCTGTTCCTGGCCCCGTTCGTGCCGCTGCCGTGGCCGTTCCCTCGGCGCCTGCGCCAGGCCGGCCCGCGCTGGTCGCTGATCCAGCTCGATCTGCTGATGCTGCTCGGGTTCTCGATTTCGATCGCGTTCTTCAACCACGCGAACCTGGGCCTGTCGGTGCCGCTCGCGTACCCGATCCTCGTCTACCTGCTGATCAGGATGCTGATGCTCGCGTTCGGCCGGGGACGGCCAAAGGCGCGCCTCAGGCTCAGCATGACTCCGTACGTGATGGTCGTGCTGCTCGCGGCGATGATCGGCTTTCGCACGTACTCGAACATCAAGGACTCCGGCGTGATCGACGTCGGTTACGCCGGCGTGATCGGCGCCGACCGGCTGCTGCACGGCGAGAAGCTCTACGGCACGTGGCCGAGCTCGAATCCGACAGGCGACACCTACGGCCCCGTCAACTACTACGCCTACGTCCCGTTCCGCGCGATCTTCGGCTGGAGCGGCACGTGGGATTCGCTCCCCGCCGGCCACGCGGCCGCGATCGCCTTCGACCTGCTGACGATGCTCGGGCTGTTCCTGCTCGGCCGCCGGGTTCGCGGCCCCGATTTCGGGGTGCTGCTCGCGTACCTGTGGGGCGCCTACCCGTTCACGTTCTACGTGCTGCAGTCGTCGAGCAACGACTCGCTCGTGTCGCTGCTGCTGGTGCTGACGCTGCTCGTGTTCACGTCGACACCGGGGCGTGGCATCTTCGCCGCGCTCGCCGGGTTCGTGAAGTTCGCGCAGCTCGCGCTCGGGCCGCTGTTCTGGCGCGGCGTCGGCGACTCCTGGCCGCGCGGGCGGCGGCTGCTGACGTTCCCGGTCGCGTTCGCCGCCACGAGCGTCGTCGTGATGCTGCCGGTGATCCTGACCGGCGACCTGCACCGCTTCTGGGAGGACACGATCGTGCGCCAGGCCGACCGCACCTCGCCGTTCTCGATCTGGGGGCTGTGGGGCGGACTCAGCCCCGAGCAGCACCTGATCCAGGGGGCGGCCGTCGGACTCGCGCTGCTGGTCGCGTTCGTCCCGAGCCGGCGCACGATCTACGACGTCGCCGCGCTTGCGGCCGCGGTCACGATCGCCTTCCAGCTCGGGCTGACGCACTGGTTCTACCTGTACATCGTGTGGTTCTTCCCGCTCGTGATCTTCGCGCTGTTCGGCTCGCACCCGGATGCCGGCGCCGGGCACCGGCGACGATCTCGCCCTTGAAGCGGACCGGCCGGCGCCGCTCCTCGCGGCACCGGCCGGGACAGGCTGAGGCGACAGCCCGCCTAGTGCTTCTTGGACTTGGTGGTCGTAACCGGTGGAAGCGTCAGCTTCAGCTGCTCCGTGCAGCTGAAGTGCACACTGTCCGGCGTGTTACATGATGAGGTGCCGGTGCCGGTGACTCCCTTCTCGGCCCCGGTGCCACCCGTCACCACGAGTGTCCCCGTGTACGATCCCGCGGCGAAGTTCGCCGGGTTCGTCGGGAGGCTCGCACCTGGCGTGAGGTCGTACGTTCCATAGACCGCTCCGGTCTTGAAGTACTTCCACCAGGTGCCGGTGGTGTCACCGCTCTCCTGCAGGAGCATCGACGCGGATTGCACACCCGAGCCCAGTGACCCGCAGGTCGCGGTGCCGTACGCCTGACCCTGGTTGACCGGCGGCACGACCTCATCCGACCCGGCCGGGGGCACGATCGCCTCTGACACGTGGCAGGTCACCTTCATCGTCGTCACGACCTTCGTCTTGTGCTTCGTCTTCGCTCCGGCCGGTGCGACGACGATCGCGACCGCCAGGGAGCTCGCCGCGATCGCGATCGCTGCGAGGTAGATCCGTCTCACGACGACCTCCCTTGTTTTGAGTGACACAGAACCATCTTTCCGGCGCCCATCTAGTGGATCTCTCCGACGGTCGTCTTGGCGGCCGTCTTGATCACCTTCGGCAACGACGCGAAGTCGAGCCGCGGGCCGTCGGCCTGGCCGGCGCCGAGGGCGTAGTTGATGAACGACCTGATCAGCGAACCCTGCGGCGCGTTGCTCGGCACGATCGCATATGTGAACGTCGAGATCGGGTACGCGATCCTGGCGCTCTTCGGCGGATCGACGATCGACACGCCCGCGTTGGGCGAGGCGTGCTTGACGATCGACGCCGCGTCCTCGATCTCCTTCAGGTTCGGGTATTCGTAGTTGCCCGCCGCGTTCTGCACGGCAGCCGCGTTGAGCCTGTTGGCGATCAGGAAGGAGACCGCGATGTACCCGATGCCGCCTTTGGTGGCCTCGAGCGTCGACACCATGCCCGAGTTGTGCGCGGCGCCGACCCCATGGGTGAAGTTCGGCTGCGTGCCGACGCCGATCGACGACTTCGCCTGGCTCGAGATGTGACTCAGGTAGTTGCTGAATGCGTACGAGTCACCCGATCCGTCGCTTCGGTAGATCGGAGTGATCTTCAGGTTCGGAAAATGCTCACCCTTGTTCAGTCTGGTGATGGCCGTGCTGTCCCAGTTCGTGATCTGGCCGAGGTAGATGCCGGCGAGTACCTTGCCGGTCAGCTTCAGCGAGTGGATGTTCGGGATGTTGAAGCCGATGCCGGTCGCCGACAGCGCCCACGGGATCGTGAGGCAGCCGCCGCACTTGCTGGACTGCGTCGGGGGTCATCGGCGCGTCCGATGCACCGAAGTCCACCGTGCGACCGGTGATGTCCGTGATCCCGCCGCCCGAACCGACCGCTTGGTAGTTGACGACGTCCCCTCCGGTGGCGGTTCCCCACCCGGTGGCCCACTCGGCCTCCAGTGGGGCGACCAGCGTCGAGCCGGCCCCGTTGAGAGTGGGGGCGGCCGCCTGCGCCGTCGCAGCCAACACGCTGCTGGCACCAGCCGCCAGCGCAGCCGCAGCAACACACGTCAATTTCTTGAGGTGCAAAAGAAGCCCCTTTCAGGCTTGGGTGTGAAAACGCTCGCTCGTACGGCCCGGCCGCCAAATCGAGCGCGCCTAGCATGGCCCCAGGGCGATCCCGCCTCGTTACTGACTTGTTACCGCGATTTGGAAATCTTGTGACGAGGAGGTTTCGGCCGTGGGCGGAAGGGCAACGCGTCGTGCGTTTGTTTACGCTCCCGCGCCGTGTCATCGCTGACTTCTGGCGCCCGGGTTGCGGGGCGACCCCGGGCCGCGGGACGCACCGGCGACCGAATCCTGCGCGGAATGTGCCTGCTCGCCGGGCTGTTCGCCGTGCTCGTCATGGTCGAGGTCCTGTACCAGGTCATCAGCGGCGCCGCCCCGGCGATCTCCAGATTCGGGATCGGATTCGTGTGGAGCACCGATTGGGCGGTCCCGTTCAGCCGGTTCGGGGCGGGCTCGGCCCTGTACGGCACGCTCGTCTGCTCGGCGATGGCGCTATGTGATCGCGACGCCGCTCGGAATCGCGATCGGCATCTACCTCAGCATGCTCGCCCCGGCACGGGTCCGTCAGACCATCGGCCCGCTGATCGAGATGCTGGCGGCCGTGCCCAGCATCGTGCTCGGCCTGTTCGGCGTCGTCATCCTCGCCCCGTATGTCCAGCGCCACGTGGAGCCGTTCCTGCACAGCATCCTCGGTTTCCTGCCGATCTTCGGCACGCCGCAGTCGACCGGGCTGAGTCTCTTCACGGCGGGGCTCCTGCTCTCGTTCATGGTGCTCCCGATCATCGCCTCGCTCAGCCGCGATCTGTTCCTGACCGTCCCGCGGGAGCTGAAGGAAGGCGCCGAGGCCCTCGGCGCCACCCGCTGGGAGGTGATCCGCGGCGTCGTGCTGCCGACGACGATCTCCGGCGTGATCGCTGCCGACCGTGCTCGGGCTCGGCCGGGCGTTGGGTGAGGCGATCGCGGTCTACTCGTGATCGGCTTCGGGCTGTCGATCCACGCGTCTCTGTTCTCACCCGGCGTGACGATGGCGGCCCGCATCGCCAGCGACATCCAGGGCTACGAGTCGACGATCCAGTTGCACGCGCTCTATCTACCTGGCGCTGATCCTGCTCGTGATCGGCATCGCCACGAGCCTGCTGGCTCAGCGGATCGCCAAGCGCTTCGATGTCGGCGTCTCACTGGGCGGGATCAGGTGATCGAGACCGCAACCGACGCGTACGCGTTCGACCCGATGGCACCGCTGCAGCCGACCGGAAACCTGCGGCGCCGCCAGCTGGTGAGCCGACTGCTCGTGGTCCTCGCGATGGCGTCCGCGGCCGTGGCGGTGGCTGCGCTCGGGCTCGTGACCTTTGAGGTCGCCCGCCACGGCGCGAGCGTGCTCAGCGTCGCCTTCGTCACCCACAACGCTGCCGGCGTACGGCGGCGGGGGGATCGCCGCCGAGCTCATCGGGACGGCGCTGATCGCCGCTGTTCGCGGCGGTGATCGCGGTGCCGATCGGCGTGCTGATCGCGATCTACCTGTCGGAATTCGCCGGGCCGGGTTCGCGCGTCGCCGCCACGATGAAGCTTGTGCTCGATCTGATGCAGGGCCTGCCGACGATCATCGTCGGGCTGCTCGTGTTCAGCCTGCTCGTCTACCGCCACCACACGTCTGGGTTCGCCGGCTCGATCGCGCTGTCGATCATGATGCTGCCGCTGATCGCACGCTCGAGCCAGGAAGTGCTGCGGCTCGTGCCGGGCAACCTGCGGGAAGCCGCCGACGCGCTCGGCGTCGCCCGTTGGCGCTCGGTGCTCGGCGTGATCGTGCCGGCCGCGCTCGGCTGGGATCGTCACCGGAGCGATCCTGGCCATCGCGCGGGCCGCCGGCGAGACGGCGCCGCTGCTGCTGCTGTCGAGCGTGTTCAACCCGGGCCACACGACGATCAACGTGTTCGGCCAGGGCATGCCCAACATCCCGCTGCTGATCCTCACATCTTCCGAACAGGCCTCACCGCAGGGCCTCGCGCGCGCGTGGGGCGCGGCATTCGTGCTCCTCGGCGCGATCCTGCTCGCCAACATCGGTGCGAGACTGCTGCTCGCGCCGCTGGCGCCGGCGACTTGGAACATGACGATCCGTGAACACGCACGTGAGCCCAGAGCCCCAGGACCGTGGCACGCCCCCGCGAGTACGGATTCGGACCGTCGTCCGAGCCCGGCCGACGGCGACGGCATCGCCAAGGAGCCGACGAGGCGCGCGGTCACCCGCCCGGTGGTGTTCGACATCCGCGACATGTCGGTCTCCTATGGCGCCAAACGTGCGCTCGACTGGACGACGCTCAAGATCTACCGCCACATGGTCACCGCGGTGATCGGCCCGTCGGGCTGCGGCAAGTCGACGTTCCTCCGCAGCCTCAACCGGATGAACGACTCGATCCCCGGCTTCCGGCTCGGCGGCGAGATCCTCTACCACGGCCACGACCTCTACGGCGCGGGCGCGAACCGGGTCGAGGTGCGCCGGCGGATCGGGATGGTGTTCCAGAAACCGAACCCGTTCCCGAAGTCGATCTACGACAACGTCGCGTGGGCGCCTCGCAACCTCGGGATGAAGCAGGACCTCGACGAGCGGGTCGAGCGAGCGCTCCGCGCAGCGCGGCGCTGTGGGACGAGGTCAAGGACCGGCTGAAGGACAGCGCGCTGGGCCTCTCCGGCGGCCAGCAGCAGCGGCTGTGCATCGCGCGCGCGATCGCGATCGAGCCCGATGTGCTCCTGCTCGACGAGCCCGCCTCGGCGCTCGACCCGATCGCCACCGCATCGATCGAGGAGCTGATGCACGACGCTCAAGAGCCGCTACACGATCGTGATCGTCACCCACAACATGCAGCAGGCCGCGCGCGTCGCCGACCGCACGGCGTTCTTCAGCCTCGACACGACCGGCCCGCGACCGTGTCGGAACACTGATCGAGTACGACGACACCGACGTGATCTTCGCGCAACCCGGCGGATCCGCGGACGCGCGACTACGTCACCGGGCAGTTCGGCTAGCCCGAGTTTCGCGTTCAGCCGATCGCGCTGTGCGGCACCTGCTGGAGGAGCGGCTGCCCGCACTGCCAGCAGTACGCCGCTCCGCTCGAGTGCGGCGCGCCGCAGTTTCCGCACGAGCCCGCCGTGGAGGTCTCCTCGAGACGGAGGATCCGCTCGATCTCCGACAGCTCCGCGTCCGCGTCCTGCAGCTGCGGCCGCACGCTTGACGATCACGTCCACGCGGATCCGGTCGCGGATCGCCATCTCGTAGACGAGCCCGCCGAGGTCGAACTGAAGCTCGGCCACGCGCGCGCTGAGCTGCGCCTGGCGGCGCTTCAGGTCGACGACCGCATCGTCCGCCGAACCGGCCGGCACCGTCGTCTCGGATGGCGGCGACTGGGCCGAAGACGGCTGGGCGGGTGCCGGCGCGGGGTGCGGCTCCACCGCCGGCGGCGCCGCGGTCACTGGCAGCGCCATGGTCTCGGCGCTGTCTTCACGCGGAGAGGCTGCGGTGGCTTTGTCGGGCGCCTGATAACCGTCCGCGCGCCCCAGGCTGATCCATTTGGGCATCGCTCGCTAGGGCCCGAAGAAGTTGCCGGTGAACTTGCCGCCCTGGCAGCCGGCGCCCCCCGTGCACGACTGCCCCTGCTGGACCGTCGGGTTGCTGGCCAGGTTCTTCGCGCTCGTGCCGAGCGCCTTCGAGGCCGCGTTGTCCGCCTTCTGCACGACGACCTTCGTCTCCGTGTGCGACTTCGGGGTCTTGCTCTTCTTGGACGACGTGGTGTTGTTGGTGCTCGCGGTCGTGGCGGTCCTGCCGCTGCTGCTGCTGCCGCCGCCGCCGTTCACCGTTATCACTTCGGGCGGGGCGGCCGCGGTGGTCTTGGTGGTCGCCGCGTTGCTATGCCCGATTTCGAACCCGACGCCCATCGCGAGCAGCAGCGTTGCGACGCCGGCGACGAGGGTCGCGCCGCCCGCGCTGGACGGCCTGGGCAGTCGCCGGCGCTCACGCTTCGGCGACGCAGCCGCGGTGCTCGGGCTCGCGACCGAGAACCGCGGTTTGCCCCGACGCTGTCCACATTCGATGCAGTACCGCTGATCGCTCGCCAGCGGCGCGCCGCAATCCGAGCAGCGCTCGCCGAACGCGCCACCGAAGGCCTCGCGGCCCCCCAACTCGTCTCCCGGCCGCTGCTGTTCGCTGCCATCATCATCCATAACGCTGGCAGCAGTATCAGCGCCAGGCCCGCCCGAGTTGTGACCACATTGTTAACGAGTGGCGAGCGCCGCCACCGCCCGCGATACTCGCGGCCCCGGTGACCGACCGAGACGACGACCCCTGCGCTGAGGACCCGAGCCCTGCGCGCTGCGGCCAGTGCGATGCACGGCTGCCTCACGACGCCCGTTACTGCGTCGAGTGCGGGGCCCGGCGCGGTCACCTGCCGGCCCCCGTTTCGGAGCTCGTCGGCACGCTGCTCGAGCAGGGTCGGAACGAGGCTCCCGCCCCCGCCGGGCCGGCCGGGAAGCTGGGCGACCAGCGCCGGCGACCGCTCGCAAGCTGGGTCCCGACCACGCGCTCGGCCGCGATCGCGGTGCTGGCGACGCTCGGCTTCGGCGTGGCGATGGGCGCGGGCGTTGGCACGGGGGCCGTCACCACCCTCGCGAGCGCACCGTTGATCATCGTGCGCGACGCGATCGGCAACCCGTCCAGCGGCGCTGCGGGCGGTGACAACGGCGGTCAGAACAACAGCAGCGGTGGCGGGGTGACCACCGAGACCATCACCGAGGGAGGCGGCGGATCGAACAACGCGGGCTCGGGCTCGACCACGACCTCCACGACCACCTCCACGAGCTCGACGACGTCCAACCCCTACGCGAGCCTGAACCTGCCGCCGGTCAAGCACGTGTTCGTGATCATGCTCTCGGGCCAGGGCTACCAGGAGTCCTGGGGCGCGACCGTCCACCCGGACACGTACTTCACGAAGACGCTCCCGAAGCAGGGCGAGCTGATCCCCGGCTACTACGGAGTCGCAGGGGGCTCACTCGCGAACGGGATCGCCTTGCTCAGCGGCCAGGGGCCGACGACGCAGACCGACGAGAACTGCCCGTTCTACGCCGATCTGCTGCCCGCGACGAACGGCAAGCAGGGCCAGACGATCGGCGCCGGCTGCATCTACCCCTCCACCACGGACACGCTGACGAGCCAGCTCGCGGCGGCCGGCTTGACCTGGAAGGCGTATGTGGAGGGCATGGGCACCAAGAAGGGCAAGGCCGTCACCTGCCGAGCGCCGCGCCAGGACAAGCTCGACCCGTGGATGGAGCCGCGAGCCAAGGACCCGTATGTGACCTGGCGCAATCCGTTCGTGTATTTCGACGCCGACCTCCAGGGCGGCTCGTGCGCAAGGACGATGTCGGGGTTCAGCAGCTGGCCAAGGACCTCAAGAAGACGAGCACGACCCCGAACTTCTCCTACATCGCCCCGGACCAATGCGACGACGGCAGCGACGTGCCGTGCAAGCCGCACGCGGCGGACGGGCTCGTGGCGGCGGAGAAGTTCCTCAAGACCGTCGTCCCGGAGATCGAGAAGTCGCCGGCGTACAAGGCTGACGGTCTGCTCGTGATCACATTCGACGAGGCGCCGCAGACCGGCGCCGGCGCCGACACCAGCTCGTGCTGCGGTCAGCCGAACAAGTATCCGAACCTGCCCAAGGGGGGCGTGCCGAGCACGGGCACGACCGGCAACACCGGGGCCACGGGCGCCACCGGATCAACCGGCGACACCGGCACGACCGGGCCGACTGGGACGTCCGGGGCGACCGGTGCCACCGGCTCGACCGGCTCGACCGGCTCGACCGGGCCGAGCGCGAGCAGCAGCCCGATCGGCGGCGGCCAGGTCGGCCTGCTCCTGATCTCGAAGTACATCACGCCCGATCAACCCTTCGAGGATGGTGAGTACAACCACTTCGGACTGCTCGGCAGCATCGAGCAGCTGTTCGGCCTGAAGCTGCTCGGCTACGCCGGTCTTCCGCCGGCATCTGGATTCGGGACGTTCAGCGCCGGCGTCTACGACGCCTACACGGGCTAGCTCGGCCCCTGCGCGGCGGCGGCCGCATCCTCCAGGCGGTCATCGCCCCAGAACAGCCGGTCGCCGACGGCGACCGTCGGCACGCCGGTGATGCCGCGCTCGATGGCCGCGTCGGTCTCGGTGCGCAGGCGCTCCTTGATCTCCGGGGAGCCGATCGCCTCCCTGACCGCATCCCGGTCAACGCCGGCCCGCGCCACGGCGCCGAGCACGGTCTCGGGATCCGCGAGATGGAGGCCGTCGGCAAACGCGGTTCGGTACAGCTCGCGGGACACCGCCCGGCGCTCGTCCTGGTCCTCGACCGCCAGCGCGGCCCTCAGCGCGACGATCGAGTATGTCTGCACCGGCCAGCCCTCCGGATAGCGGACCGGTGGCAACCCCAGTTCAGCCGCTCGCCGGGCAATGTCCTCGAAGTCGGCCCGCCGATCGGACGCGAATGACCACGGCACCTTGCCGAGCCGCTGCACGATCACGCCGAACGCGATCGGCCGCCACTCGGGCCGCTCGGGCAGCACGCCGTCCACGCGCTCGGACGCCAGATACGAATATGGCGAGGAAAGGTCGTAGTAGAAGATCGGCTGCGCCACGGGGCGCGAAGGCTATCCGGCGGCCATCATCGCGACCCCGGCGACGGCCGCCGCGATCCCGAGCTCCTGCACGCGGCGCACCCGCTCACCGAGCACGACGCGGGCGAGGATCACAGTTGCGAGCGGGTACAGCGATGACGCTACCGCGACCTCGCTCAGCAGCCCGTGGTGCGTGGCGACCGCGTACAGCGCGTTGGCTCCGAGGTCGAGAACCGCGACGACCGCCAGCGGGAGCAGGCGCCCGCGATCGGGGAGACGCGGAGGCCGGACTATCAGGAGCGCGATCACGAGCATCGTGACGCCCGCCGCGCGGGCCGAGAACAGAGCCCAGAGCACATCGGCGCGCGCCGCCGACCGCATTCCGACGAAGAAGCTCCCGAAGCCGAGCGCCGCGATCAGCGACAGCCCGACAGTCGCCGGCGTCATACGCCGCTCGGAGGACTCGACGTCGTGCTGCTGCTCGCGTGAGGCCAGGACGACGCCGATCGACGCCGCCACGATCCCGGCGAGCTGGATCGCCGCCGGCCGGTCGCCGCCCGCGATCCCGACCACCACCGGCACCACCACCCCGGTCGCCGAGATCGGCGCGACGATGCTCATGCTTCCGACCGCGAGCGCGCGATAGAACGCCGCCAGCGCGGCCGTCCCGGCGAGGCCGGCCGCGAGTGCCGGCCAGACGTGCGCGAACGCCGGCGGCGCGGTGCCGCGGATCGCGAGGATCACGGCCACGCACGCCAGCCCCAGCCCCTGGCTGATCACCAGCACGCGGAGCAGCGGCACCTTGCGGGCCTGCATGCCGGCGACGAAGTCGGACACGCCCCAGCACAGCGAGGAGCAGAGCGCCAGCGGGAGCCCGAGCACTCAGCCCGCGCTCAGTGTTTGGTCTTGAACGTCTGGTCGGATCCTGTTACCCGCCCACCGGAGCTCGTCACGACGATCCGGTAGTGGTACTTGTGGCCCGGCTTCAGCCCCTTGACGGTGACGCTGACGCTGACGATCCCATTGCGCGAGCCGCCCGGCTTCGCCTTGGTCGTGAGCTTGTACTTGCGCGAGGTGCCGATCTGGAACTGGAACTTGGTCTTCAGGCCGAAGCCGTCGAGCTGACCGGTCAGGGTCGCGCCGTGGGCGCCGATCTTGAGCGCGGGCCCGGTCTGGCCGGCCGGGCGGGGAGCCGAGCTGACGAAGAACGTGCTGTCGGCGCCGTAGGTGGTGCCATCAGGATTCGTGACCAC
Source organism: uncultured Solirubrobacterales bacterium (assembly GCA_963826895.1). Lineage (GTDB taxonomy): Bacteria > Actinomycetota > Thermoleophilia > Solirubrobacterales > Solirubrobacteraceae > Palsa-465. Next base: position 141,203 of record CAWGYJ010000002.1, on the reverse strand, counting down.
GATCCGGTAGTGGTACGTACCCCGCGCGAGCTTCGCGAGCGCGGCGTGCAACGCATCGGTGCTCTGGGCCCCGACCGCCTGTGCCGGCGTGGTCTTGCCGTACTTGGTGCCGGTCCCGTACTGGAAGTACGCCGTACCCGCGAGCGCGTCCGGATTGACGGCCGTGCCCTGGAGCGTCGCGGTGCCGTTGCCGAGCGCGCCGGCGATCCCGGTGCTCGCCACGGGCGGGGCGACCTCGTAGGCGCCGACGTCGCAGCGGCCGCCGGCGGGTTGCGGCCGCGCGACCCCGCGCTCGTCCGTCGCCAGCGCATGCTGGAAGGCATCGGTGCAGCCGGCGGGGTTGCCGGCGTTTGTCGCCTGGCTGCCGGGCAGGAGCGCGATCGTGTCCGCCGGCCCGCCGTTGTTGGCGAGCGGCCCGAGATGCAGGCTGCTCGAGAGCTGGTCACCCGTGGCGTTCAGACCGCACGAGTCCGAGCTGTCGTCGTACAGGTTGTAGCCGGCGCTCTGCACCGCCCCGCCCCCGCTCAGCACGCAGTTGGCGGTCGAGGCCGACCCGGAGGAGAAGATGGTGTCGGCCGGGAGTAGGGCGGTCTCGTAGTCGTAGATGCTGGCTCCCGTAGCGTTCTGCGAGCTCGGAGTCAACGTGGCCGAGTTGCCCGCGAACGTGTCGTTCGCGAGGCTGGAGATGCCTGCATTGTCGTAATAGATCGCCCCGCCGCCGTTCGCGAAGAGCGCGAGCGCGAGCTCGGTTGTGTTGTTCGCGAAGGTGGTGTTCGTGTACGCGCTGCCGCCGCCGAAGTCGATCACCGCGCCGCCGCCGGCGGCCTCGACGTCTCCGCGCAGATCTGCGTTGTTGGCGGAGAAGGTGCTGTCGCGAGCGAGCACGGAGGTGCCGCCGGCGAGCAGGGCGCCGCCGCCGTCGTACTCGGCCGCCGAGCCAGCCGGGACCAGCAGCGTGTTCCCGGCGATCGTGCTGTCCTCGAGGATCAGGTCGTCGGTGCCGCCGGAGGTCTCGCCGGCGAAGAAGATCCCGCCCCCTCCGTCGCGCCCGAACGAGCCGCTGCCCTCGGTTATGGTCGCGGTGTTGCTCGAGATCGTCGAGCCGGCGAGGATCAGGTCGCCGCTGGTGACGAGCACCCCGCCGCCGCCGCTCCCGCCCTGCGCGCCGTCGATCGTGAGCTTGTTGCTCGACACCATGCTGTCGGTGAGGACGACGGTCGAGAGGCTCTCGATCCCCGCGCCGCCGATGTTGTACGCGCTCGCAGCCACCGTCGACGCATCGAAGGTGTTGTCGCTGACGGTGACGTGGTTCAGGTACAGCCCGCCGCTCGTGTCGGCCTGGATCCCGGCCCCGCCCGCGAGGCTCTGGGCCGGACTTCGCGTCACCGAGCCACCGGTGACGGTCAGGTTCTCGAGCGTCACCGTCGCGGTCGACTCACTCAGCCCGTCGGGCGTGTCGATGTGGATCACCCGGCTCGCGCCGCCCCCGTCGACGATCGTCGAGCCCTGACCGGCGCCGTCGATCGTGATCGACGCGTTGATCGGCAGGGGGCCCTGACCCGCGGCCTGTCCGAGCGTGTAGTGACCGGGCGGCACGTCGATCGTGTCGCCGCCGACTGCCTGCGCGACAGCTTGGCGCAGTGAGCAATCGGTCGTCGATGGGCAGCTCGCACCGATCGACGGATCGGAGGTCGTGGTCACGTGCCAGGTGGTCGCGGCGGCGCTCGCCACCCCCGGCCCGAGCAGCGCTCCGAGAACGATGGGCAACGCTGCTCGCTTGATCCACATTTGACTTCCTCCTCCTAGGGTGCCGCCGGCCGCGGCGAAAACACTACTGCGCGTCGAGCTCGATCGACTCGATCTTCGGGGGGTCGAGCGGGCGGTCGTTGCGACCGGTCTCGAGGCCCTCGATCGCGTCGACCGCGTCCATGCCGGCGGTCACCTGCCCGAACACGGTGTGCTTGCCGTCCAGCCACGGCGCGGCGTCGATCGTGACGATGAAGAACTGCGAGCCGTTGGTGTTCGGACCGGCGTTGGCCATCGCCAGCGCGCCCCGGACGACCTTGTGCGAGTTGAACTCGTCCTCGAACGTGTAGCCGGGGCCGCCCATGCCGGTCCCGTCGGGATCCCCCGCCCTGGATCATGAAGTCGGGGATCACGCGGTGGAAGATGACCCCGTTGTAAAAGCCGTCCCCGGACAGCTTCCGGAAGTTCTGCGACCGTCTTCGGCGCGTCGTCATCGAAGAGCTCGAGACCGATCGTGCCGAGGGTGGTGTTCATTCGTGCTGTTGACATGAGCGCCAGCCTATTCGACTTCAGCCGTTCGCCAGCTCGAGCGCGAGCGGGCGGCCGCGGACCTCGGTCCCGCCGGTGAGCTCGACGACGCGCTCGGCGTCCGCCTTCGGGCACCTCGACGAACGCGAAGCGCTCGAGCACGCGGACGTTGCGGACCGCCTCGCCGTCGAGCCCGGTCGCGGCCGTGATCGCGTGGATGATGTCCGAGGGCTCGAGCCCGTCGGCGCGGCCGCCGGCGACGATCAGCTTGCGCGACGCGGCCGTCGCCGTTGACGGCGACGTGCGGCTTGGAGTGCCGGCGCGGCGGCGGCTTGACCGGCGTCGGCGCGACGTGCGCGTCCTTGACCCACGGCGACGAGCTTGACGCCGGCGTGGCGTCTCGATCGCCTCGATCTCCCGCTGCTGGCGCGGCTCGTAGAACGTGATCGCGCGGCCGCTGCGCCCGACGCGGCCGGTGCGGCCGATCCGGTGCACGTAGACGTCCGGCGAGGTCGGGACGTCGAAGTTGATGACGTGCGAGATGCCCGAGATGTCGAGCCCGCGCGACGGCGACGTCGGTCGCGACCAGCAGCGGCAGGCGGCCGTCCTTGAACGAGATCATCACCCCGTCGCGGGCGCCCTGGGTCATGTCGCCGTGCAGCGCGCTTGACGTTCATGCCCCGGTCACGCAGCGTGCGGTAGAGCTGGTCGCAGCGGATCTTCGTGCGCACGAACACGAGCGCCTGGTCGGGTCGCTCGGCCTCGAGCACGCTCGACCAGCGCCTCGGCCTTGTCGCGCGGCGTGACCTCGAGCGCGAACTGCTCGACGGTGTCGACCGTGAGCGTCGGCGTTCTTGACCTTGATCGTGACCGGGTCGTACAGGTACTGGTCGGCGAGGCGCCGGATCTCCGGCGGCATCGTGGCGCGGAACAGCGCCGTCTGGCGGCTGGACGGCGTCAGCGCGAGGATCTTCTCGACGTCCTCCAGGAAGCCGAGGTCGAGCATCTCGTCGGCCTCGTCGAGCACGACGAAGCGGCACGCGTGCAGCACGAGCGAGTGGCGGCTGATCAGGTCCTTGACGCGACCGACGGTGCCGACCACGACGTGGCCGCCGGCGCGCAGCTGCGCCTGCTGGGCTGCGGATCGGCGCGCCGCCGAACACCGCCACGACGTCGACGCCCTTGCGCGCGCCGTACGCGCGCAGCGCCTGGGTGACCTGGATGCAGAGCTCGCGGGTCGGGGTCAGCACGAGCCCCTGGACCTCGTGCTCGGAGGGGTCGACGTACTGGAGCATCGGGAGCCCGAACGCCGCCGTCTTGCCCGAGCCGGTCTGCGCCTGGCCGATCACGTCGAGTCCCTCAAGCAGCGGCGGGATCGCCTGCTCCTGGATCGGGCTCGGCGACTCGTAGCCGACATCGTGGATCGCCTCGAGGATGTCGGGCGCGAGGCCGAGTTCAGCGAAGGTGGTCATCTTCCGGACTGACGATAGACGAGTGGCGCGAATCCGCCGGCTGCGCGGGTGTGATGCCGGCCCGGTGACGTCCACCCTGGCTTGAAAAGGTTCACAAGCAACCACGGCCCGCGAGCCGGCCATCCCCACGCCGGCTCCGAAGCCGGGCTTGACGAGAAATCGTTCGGCACCTAATCTTCAGGAGCCGTATGAATCCCGAGAACTCCGACGGCGACCGCATCGACGCGCTACGTCTGGCGCATCAGCTTCGTCGTGATCATCGGATCGATCATGTCGATCCTCGACACGACGATCGTCAACGTCGCGCTCGACACGCTCAGCCACGAGCTGCACGCGACGATCGCCAGATCCAGTGGGTCGTGACCGGCTACCTGCTCTCGCTGGCCGCCGTGATCCCGGTCACCGGCTGGGCCGCGCGGCGGTTCGGCGCCAAGCGCGTGTACCTGTTCTCGCTCGTGCTGTTCACGGCCGGGTCGGCGCTCTGCGGCCTCGCGACCTCCTGCAACGAGCTGATCCTGTTCCGCGTGATCCAGGGCATCGGCGGCGGCATGATCCTGCCGATCGGCCAGCTGATGATGGCCGAGGCCGCCGGACCGAAGCGGATGGGCCGCGTGATGAGCATCGTCGCCGTGCCCGCGATGCTGGCGCCGATCCTCGGCCCGACGATCGGCGGGCTGATCATCGACAACATCGAGCTGGCGCTGGATCTTCTACGTGAACGTCCCGATCGGTGCGATCGCGGTGATCGCGGCGCTTCGCGTGCTCCCGAACGTCGAGCGCCGCAAGACCGACCGGCTCGACGTCGCTCGGCCTCGCCCTGATGGCAAGCGGGCTCGCCCTGCTCACCTACGGACTCGCCGAGATCGGCACCACCGGCATCGTTCACGTCGCCGAAGGTCGTGATCCCCTGCTTCGCCGGCATCGCGCTGGTCTGCTGCGTTCGTCGTGCACGCGCTGCGCGTGCGCACCGGCAAGCCGCTGCTCGACCTCCGCCTGTACAAGCGGCCCACGTTCTCGTCGGCGTCGTTCGCGATGTTCTGCCTCGGCGCGGCGCTGTTCGGCGGGATGATCCTGTTGCCGCTCTACTGGCAGGGGATCCGGCACGAGAGCGTCGTCGACACGGGCCTCTTGACCGCGCCGCAGGGCCTGGGGATGGCGCTCGTGATGCCGCTCGCAGGCAAGCTCAGCGACCGCTTCGGCGGCGGGCCGCTGGCCCTGTTCGGCGTGATCGTCACGACGATCACGACGATTCCGTTCGGCCTGATCGGAGCGCACACGTCGGTCGCGTACCTGTCGCGTGATGATGCTGCTCAGAGGCGCGGGCATCGGGTTCGCGTTCATGCCCGCGATGACCGCCGCGTTCGCCTCGCTCCATCGCTCCGAGCTGTCCGACGCGACGCCGCAGCTGAACGTGCTCCAGCGCGTCGGTGGCTCGATCGGCACCGCGGTGCTCGCGGTCGTGCTCCAGCGCGCGCTCGCCGAGGCGCACGGACTGAACGAACAGGCGAGCGCCTACGGGACTGCCTTCTGGTGGTCGGTCGGGATGACGGCGGCGGCGATCATCCCGTGCATCGTCCTGGTCCGGGCCGAGCGCCGCGCGCGCACCGTGAAGAGCCCGCGAGACGAGATCACCGCAGATCAGCGTGCCGAGGCGCTCGCGGAGGCGGTCGCGTGACCCCTCGCCCGACAGCCGTCGCGCAGCGAGAGCACGGGGTCACCGCGGTCACCCCCCACGACGAGCTCGGGCGCGCGTTCAAGGCCGCGATGGCCGCGGTGCGGCGCCTGCGTGGCCGCGAGACCCACCGGCCGGGGGAACTCAGCTACGCGCAGTACAGCCTGCTGTTCAGCCTCGCCGCCGGCGACGTCAAGTCCGCCCGCGAGCTCGCCGAGCTCGCCGACCTGTCGCCGGCCACGGTGGCCCAGATGCTGGACCACCTCGCCGCCGCCGGGCTCGTCACGCGTATTCGCTCTGACGAGGACAAGCGGATCGTCCTGACCTCGCTGACCGACCGCGGTTGCGAGGTCATCGAGGCGCGGCGCAGCACGATGGAACCGCGGTGGCGCGCAGCGCTTGCCGAGTTCTCGGACGCCGACCTGCGCACGGCCGCCGCCGTCCTCGATCGCCTCCACGACCTGTTCGAAGAGTTCAGCGACTGATCGCGCCGAGCTCGGCGTACACGTCGCGCAGAGCGGCCACGAACCTGTCCGCCGAGAAGCGCTCTTCGAAGCGCTCCCGGCCGCGAGCTCCGAGATCGGCTCGCAGCTGTGGATCTCCGATCAGGCGCGCAAGCGCCGCACCCAGCGCGGCCGCATCCCCGGGTGCGACGAGCAGCGCGTGCTCTCCGTCGGTCACGTCCTCGGGGATTCCGTCACAGTCGGAGGCGACGACCGCCGTTCCCGATTGGAGCGCCTCGAGCAGCGCCACCGACCCGCTCTGCTCTCCAAGCGAGGGCAGCGCGAACACGTCGGCGGACCGCAGGTAGGGCGCGACATCGTCGACCCTGCCGGGAATCGCCACCGAGCCGTCCAGGCCGAGCCGCGCCGCCAGCCGGCGATCGGCGTCGATCAGCCGGCCGGGGCCGACCAGGCAGGCGCGGAAGCGTACGCCGCGCGACTTCAGCGAGCCCAGCGTGTGGAGCAGAACGTCGACGCCCTTGTTCGGGCCGTGCCGTGAGACCGAGACGATCAGCGGGGCATCGGCAGGCTCGAGCGCGGCGATCGGCGCCGGCGGGCGGGCGGAAGGCGCGGCCGGCTCGGGATCGAAGGCTGTCAGCGGCGCGTAGGGGATCCGCCGGGTGGCAATGCCGGCCCCGTATTCGCGGCGCAGCAGCCGTGTGACCGAGTCGTAGTTGACCAGCACGACGCGCGCGCGCAGGAAGCCCCGCCGTTCGGTACGGGCGACAGCGGTCGCGATCCACGGGTACCAGGCGGCGTGGAACAGCGCCGCCCTGACCCCGTGATCGGTCCTCAGCCCGCGAAGGATCACCTTCCACTCGGGCGCCGCGGCCGTGTACGCGCTCGCCACCGGGACCGCCGCGATCCCGCGTCTCTCCAGCTGGGCGGCGGCGGCGACGGCGACAGACCCCCGCGAGCCAAAGCCGTGGATGACGAACGGCGGCTCGTCCCCGCAGTTGGCCAGGTGCGCCACGATCGCGTTCGCGAGCGGGCGTGTGTCGGCCTGTGCGAGCAGGAAATGCCGGAACGGTGCGGCCACGCGGTGGATCGTCCCGAACTCCGTCCGCTCGATCTCGGCGGTCGAGCCCAGACAGAAGATGTGAGGCTCGAGGCCGGCTCGGCGCGCGGCCATCGCATGCGCGACCACATAGCTCACGTGCCCGTTGATGTACTTCTTCGGATCGAGGCCGATGAGCGCGACAGGCGTGGGCATCCCGGCCCGAGGCTATTACGTACGATCGGCGTCCATGGAGCGGGAGCAGGACTTCACGTTCGCGGTCGTCGGACGCAACGAGGCCGAGCGCCTGGCCGGGATGGTCGGGCTTGCGCAGCAGGCGGCGGAGCCGGGCGACCGCGTGTGGTTCGTCGACAGCGCCTCCGAGGACGACTCGATCGCGGTTGCACGAGGGCTCGGCGTCGACGACGTGATCGAAGGGCCCGAGGGCAAGGGCCGAGCGATGGCTGCGGCTCTGGATCGGTCCGGCCCGGGTTACATCTGCTTCCTCGATGCCGACCTGTTCCACTGGACCGTGAACGTGCCGGCGGTGCTGCGGGCCGAGGCGGTCAGGACCGGCGCCGCGATGGTCGTCGGCGCCTTCGGCGACGATCGCCGGCGCGTGATCCAGCCATACCTTTACTGGCCCCTCGTGGACGCACTTTTCCCGGACTACGGGCGCCTGTGCGACCCCACGCCGATGAGCGGCCTGCGCGCCCTGGACAGCGCGCTCGTGAGCGGGCCGCTGCCTGCCGGCTACGGCGCGGAGACCTACCTGAACCTGACGTTCGCGGACGCGGGGCACGAGATCGCGGTCGTCGACATCGGAATCCTGCGCGGCCCGCTTCGCGGCTACACGAACGTCCAGGAGTCGGCGCTTGCGGTGGTCACCGAGATCCTCGATTTCGCCGTCCGCCGCGGCCGGCTCGATCCAGCGCGGCGACCGGCGTGGGATGACTGGGTGGGCCGGGTCCTCGACGCGATCGGGGTGCCGCCGTCCCCCGGAGCACCCGAGGAGGAGCACCTCGACCTGGTCGCCGCGGCCGCTGCGCGGCCACTGCCGCCGGCGTCGTACTAGCTACGTGTGACGCGGCCGGCCAGGTGCGGCGTGCCCTTGAGCGCATCGCGCACCGCGAACTCCAGACCGCCGTCGGCGACCGATCCCCGCTCGCAGAACTCAACCGTCGCCGGCAGCAGGATCGGCTTCTTGAACGTCACCTGCACCGCGAACGCGGCGGGCAGCCGCGACTCGAGCGCCGCGAGGCAGCGCGCCTTCGTCCACATCCCGTGCGCGATCGCGGTCGGGAACCCGAACAGCCGCGCGGTCAGGGGGTGCACGTGGATCGGGTTCAGGTCGCCGGACACCGAGCCGTAGCGGCGGCCGAGGTCGCCGGGCAGCTTCCAGGTCGCGGTCGCCGGCAGCTCGGAGATGTCGAGCACCGGACCGATCGGCCGCCTGCTCGCGCCGGCGGCGTCGTCGCCGGCATCGTCGCCGGCCGAAGCGCCGCCGCCCCGCTTCAGATTCGTCGACGCCGCCTCCCAGACGAGCTCGCCGCCGGCGCTGACCGCCGTCCGGATCGTGAACTGGCGCCCGCGCGGGTGGGGTTCGAGCTGCGTCGCCCAGACCCGGATCGACAGCGTCTCCTCGGCGCGGATCGGCCGGTGCTGCGTGATCTCGTTCGCGATGTGCACGAGCCCGATCGCGCCGAACGGGAACCGCCCGTCGGTCATCAGCGCCAGGTGCAGCGGGAACGCCAGCATGTGCGGGTAGGTCGCCGGCAGCGTGTCGCCGAGCGAGAACCCGCACACGCGGTCGTACGCCGCGAGCCGGTCGCGCTCCACCCGGACGTCGTTGAGCACCAGCGTCAGCTGCGGGATCTCGTTCCCGCCGCCGGCCACGAACGGCAGCCGCGAGGCGCCCGGAACCATCGCCAGGCCGGCGCGGCCGAACAGGCCGAGCATCGACGGCGAGCTCCGCAGCTCGTTCGTCGGCACGTCGCTCATGCCCCGATCAGGCTCTGACCGCAGACGCGGACGACGTTCCCGTTGACCGCAGAGGAGCCTGGGCTCGCGAACCACGCGATCGTCTCCGCGACGTCGACCGGCAGCCCGCCCTGCGTCATGCTGTTCATCCTCCGGCCTGCCTCGCGGGTCGCGATCGGCATCGCCGCCGTCATCGCGGTCTCGATGAACCCGGGCGCCACCGCGTTGATCGTCGTCTTCGCCTCGGCGCAGATCGGCGCATACGCGTGCACGGCGCCGACGATCGCGGCCTTCGAGGTCGCGTAGTTGGTCTGGCCCGCGTTGCCGGCGATCCCGCTGATCGAGGACACCAGCACGAAGCGGCCGTTGTCGTTCATGACCTCGCGCTCGTACAGCTCCCGGTTGATCCGGAACGGAGCCTGCACGTTGATCCCGATCACCGTGCTCCACAGCTCCTCGCTCATCCGGCCGAGCGTCTTGTCGCGGGTGACGCCGGCGTTGTGGACGACGACGTCGAGCCCGCCGTGATGCTCGAGCAGGTGCGAGGTGATCCGGTGGGGCGCCTCCTCGGACGTGATGTCGAGCACCAGCGAGGAACCGCCGATCCGGCTGATGACCGCCTCGAGGTCGCGCTGCTGCGCGGGCACGTCGATGCCCACGACGTGGGCGCCGTCCCGAGCGATCACGCTCGCGATCGCCTCGCCGATCCCGCGCGAGGCTCCCGTCACCAGCGCGACCTTCCCGGCCAGCGGCCGCTGCCAGTCGATCTCGCCCGTCGCCGCGACGGGCGCGCCGACGTGGATCATCTGCCCCGACACATAGGCCGATTTCGGCGACAGCAGGAACCGGAGCGTCGAGTCGATCTCGTCCTCCGCTCCCCGCGAGACGTACACGAGGTTCGCGCTCGCGCCCTTGCGAACCTCCTTGCCGATCGAGCGCACGAGCCCGTCGAGTGCCCACTGCGCGCTCGACTCTCGCGGGTCCCCGGCCTCGTCCGGCGGGGTGCCGAGCACGATCACGCGCCCGGAGGTCTGTACGCGCCGGATCGCCGGTGCGAAGAACGCCCATCCCGCGCGGAGCTGGTCGACGTCCGTGATCCCGCTGGCGTCGAACACGAGCGCCTTGAACGTCTGCTCCTCGGCCCCGGGCAGCGCCACGAACACCTCGGCGCGGATCTCGCCGAGCACGCGCTTGACCGCGTCGGTGAGCCGCCCGTCGCCGCCGATCAGCACGGGGCCGGAGATCACCGGCCGGCCGGGCTTGTAGCGCTCGGGCCTGACCGGCGCCGGCAGGCCGACCTGCTTGGACACGATCCGCCCGACGGGCGTGTTGATCAGCTGTGCGTAGCGGTCACTCATCGGACGCAGCCTCCATGATTGCGGTCACGCCGAGCCCGCCGGCCGCGCAGATCGAGATCAGCCCGCGCCCGGAAGCTTGCTCGGCGAGCATCTTCGCCAGGTTCGAGACTATCCGGCCCCCGGTGGCGCCGAACGGGTGGCCCGCGCCAAGCGAGCCGCCGCGGACGTTCAGCTTCGAGCGGTCGATCGCGCCGAGCGGCTGCTCGAGCCCGAGCCGGTCGCGGCAGAACGTCTCGTCCTCCCACGACTTCAGCGTGCACAGCACCTGCGACGCGAACGCCTCGTGGATCTCGTAGAAGTCGAACTCCTGGAGCCTGAGCCCGGCGCGGGCGAGCATCCTCGGCATCGCGTACGCCGGCGCCATCAGCAACCCCTCCCGCTTGTGCACATGGTCGACACCCGCGGTCTGCGCCTCGGTCAGGTACGCCTGCACCGGGATCCCGTGCTCGGCGGCCCATTCCTCGGATGACAGCAGCACCGCGGAGGCGCCGTCCGACAGCGGCGTCGAGTTGCCCGCGGTCATCGTCCCGTCCGGCCCGCCGAACGCGGGCCGCAGCTTCGCCAGCTTCTCCACGCTCGAGTCGGGACGCAGGTTCTGATCGCGCTCGAGCCCGAGGTACGGCGTCACGAGGTCGGCTTCGTACCCACTCTCGTATGCCTCCGCCAGGTGCCGGTGGCTCGCGACCGCGAGCTCGTCCTGCGCCTCGCGGCTGATGTCCCACTCCCTGGCGGTGATCGCGGCGTGCTCGCCCATCGACAGGCCCGTGCGCGGCTCGGCGTTGCGCGGGATCTCGGGGACGATCTGCCCCGGCCGGAGCTTCGCCAGCGCCCTCACGCGGGCCGTGTTGGTCTTCGCCCGGTTGACCGACAGCAGCACCTCGCGCAGGTCGTCGTTCAGTGCGAGCGGCGCGTCGGAGGTCGTGTCGACGCCGCCGGCGATGCCTACATCGATCTGCCCGAGCGCGATCTTGTTGGCGACCAGGATCGTCGCCTCGAGCCCGGTCCCGCATGCCTGCTGGACATCGTAGGCGGGCGTCTCGGGCGCGAGCTTGCAGCCGAGCACGGACTCGCGGGTGAGGTTGAAGTCCCGGCTGTGCTTGAGCACTGCGCCGGCGGCCACTTCGCCGAGCGTCTCGCCTCCGAGGCCGAACTTGTCGACCACGTTGTTCAGCGTGGCCGTCAGCATGTCCTGGTTGGAGGCCCTCGCGTACGGGCCGTCCTGGCGGGCGAACGGGATCCGGCTGCCGCCGAGCACCGCGACGCGGCGTGCGCTTGCACTCATCGTTTCAGTTCGCTCCTCTGCCTGGGGAAAGCTTGCTACACGAATGTAGCTAAGGATTGATCGGGGTCAGTCCTCTTTGGCCGACGTGGCGGTCGTCAGCCCGCCACGCGCCAGCGCTCGGCGCAGCAGCGCCGGCGCCAGCAGCCGCATCGCCGACGCGATGAAGTACGGCCGCGGCACGTACCGCTCCGCCTTCCCTCCCGGCCCGACCTGCCAGATCGCATCCGCGACGATCGGAGGCTCGGAGACCATGAACCCCGGCAGCTCGGCGGCCGGGAAGCCCTCGGTGCGGATGAACCCGGGGAGCACGACGCCGACGTGCACGTCGTGTTCGGCCTCCTCGATGTTGAGCCCGTCGCTCCACCCGATCAGCGCGAACTTGCTGGCCGAGTACGCGGCCGAGCCGGGGCGCGAGACGCGCGAGGCGGTGCTTGCCACGTTCACGATCGCCACCCGGCGGCCGTTTCCGGCGCCGCCGCGCGCGGCTGTCGCCCGCAGCAGCGGGAGCAGCGCCTCGGTCAGCCTCACCGGCGATTCGAAGTTCAGCTTCATGTGCCGCTCGACGTTCTCCCACCCCTTGTCGGCGAACTTGCCCCGCCAGGCGGCGCCGGCGTTGTTGACGAGCAGGTGCAGCTCGCCCCCATGCTCGCGCTCCACCACCTCCCGCACGTGCGCCGGCGCATCCGGCTCGGTCAGGTCGATCGCGACGACGGTCGCGCCGCACGGCAGCTCGTCGGCGAGCGCGGCGAGGCGGTCCTGCCGGCGGGCGACCAGGATCAGCTTGGCATCGGACTCGCGCGCGATCCGCCGGGCGGTCGCCTCGCCGATCCCGCTCGACGCTCCGGTGATCAGTGCAACGTAGGTCATCGAGATGCGGAAGCTTATTCTCCGTCGCTTGAAGGAGAGCACGCTCGCGCTGATCACGATCCCGTTCTTCACGGGTGTGATCGGCTACGTGACGAACTGGACGGGCGTGCTGATGCTGTTCTACCCGGTCCATTTCAAGGGGTACCGATCGCGCACGCTGCGCGGGCTGGCGAAGCTGCTGCCGCGCAAGGTCCAGCAGATCCCGGGCGTGATGCTCGGCGGGATCGGCTGGCAGGGAATCGTCCCGTCGCGCGCGGCGAAGATGGGCAGCCTCGCGGTCGACGCAGGGATCGCGAAGCTGGGAACGCCCGGGGAGTACTGCGAGCCAGTTCGACGCGGAGGCGATGTCGAGCAGATCGTCGACTCGACGCGGGAGGACATGCGCGAGACCGTCGACCGGATCATGGCCCGCGAGCACCCACGCCTGTGGCGTGACCTGCCACCACAGATCAAGGAGCTCGTCTACGCGCGCGTGCTCCAGCAGCTCCCCGCCGTCGTCCGCGAGCTCACCGACCGCATCGGCGAGAACATCGACCAGCTGATCGACGTCAAGCTGATGGTGATCAAGCGGTTCGAGGCCCAGCCCGAGCTCGCAAACCGGATCTTCCTCGACATGGGCCGGCGCGAGCTCAAGTTCATCCAGAACTTCGGCTTCGTCTTCGGCTTCATGTGCGGGATTCCGGTTGCGGCGCTGACGCACTTCGTCTCGAACTGGTGGCTGCTGCCGATCCTCGGCGTGCTCGTCGGCTATGTCACCAACTGGCTCGCGCTGTGGATGATCTACGAGCCGACGCACGCGCATCAGATCGGCCCGTTCCGAGTCCACGGGCTGTTCATCCGCCGCCAGCCCGAGCTCGCCGACGTGTACGCCCGCATCGTCGTCGGACGAGATCATCACGATGAGGAACTTCGGCGATGAGCTGCTCCACGGACCGCGCGCTGACCGGACTCGGCAGCTGATCGAGTCCGCGATGCGGCCGGCGGTCGATCGCGCCACCGGCCCCGCTCGCGGGGCAGTGCGCGTCGCCCTCGGGACGCGCGAGTACGACCGGATCCGCGACTCGTTCGCGGTCGAGCCCGTCGAGCAGATGATGACCCCCCTCGAGGACCCGGAATTCAGCGCACAGCAGGCGGGAACGATGCGTAAGCTGATCTCAGAACGCATGCGACAGATGACACCCGAGGACTTCGGCGAGCTGCTGCGTACCGCGACCAAGCAGGACGAATGGCTGCTGTTGCTGCACGGGGCGGTGCTCGGCTTCGGCGCGGGCCTGATCCATCTGGCGATCTTCGGATGAGCGACAACGGCTCCACTCCACCGGCTGACGAGCGCCCCGACGCCGCGATCGAGGTGCTGCCGGCACTGCTCCGCGTCGCCGCCGGAATCTGGATCAGGACGGGCGTGTGGGCGCTCGAGACCTCGGTGCGATTGGGCGCTCAGGCCGCGCGCGCGTCGATGCCGCCGCAGCTGGTGCAGGACGTGAGCGCCGGGCTGCGCTCCTACGCCCGCGAGCTGCTCGGCGTCAGTGACCTCGACGACCGCGTGCGCCAGCTGACTCCGCCCCGAGACCGCCCGCGCGACCGGCTGTCGCTGCGCGAGCAGGGCGCCGAGCTGCTGCGCGAGTCGGCCGACGTCGACTTCGACGACCGCACCCACCCTGCGTACGCGCGGATCCTGAATGAGCTCGCGCCGGACGAGGTGCGGATCCTTCGGCTATTGATGGTGCACGGCCCGCAGCCGAGCGTCGACATCCGCTCGGCGAACCTGATCGGCGTCGGCTCGCAGCTGGTCGCGCAGGGGCTGACGATGATCGGCACCGAGGCCGGCTGCCGCCACCTCGATCGCGTGCCGGCGTACCTCAACAATCTGAAGCGGCTCGGGCTGATCGTGGTCTCGGACGACCCGCTCGAGGACCCGATGCGCTACCACGTGCTCGAAGCGCAGCCGGATGCTACCGAGGCGATCAAGCTGGCCGGGCGGGTGAAGACCATCCACCACAAGATCGAGATGACGCCGTTCGGCCGCGACTTCTGCGAGGTCTGCCTGCCGCTCGATGACTCGGGGGAGCTCGGCGAGAACGGCACGCCGCCGGTCCCGCCCGCGACCGCCAACGGCGGTTCGTGACGAAGCGCCTTACGCTCAGATCTCGGACTTGAGCGCAACGTAGAGCGCCGGGAACAGCTCGCGCCGCCGCGGGACCCTGACGGGCACCTGCCTGCCCGCTCGCGATCCTACTCCGGATTCTGGGGTGCAATTTGTTTCCGCCTAGCGGAAACAAATTGCATCTCACTCCGGTGCGGCGCCGCGCGCCCGGAGCGCGAGCTCGAGCTCGAACCGCCCATCGGCCGTGTCGAGCACATCCCCGAACAGCTCGCGCAGGCGGTTGATCCGGTAGCGCACTGTCTGCGGGTGCACGTGCAGCTCCTCAGCGATCGCCGGCGTCTGGCGCTGGTGCGCGAGCCACGCCGCGAGCGTCTCGAGCAGCCGGTCGCGCTCGGTGTCCGGCAGCGCCTCGAGCGGCGCGAGCCGCTGCGCCACAAGCGCCGCCGCGAGTTCCTGGTCGCCGAGGACGAGCATGCTGGCAAGGTGGTCGGCCACGCGCGTAGGCCCGTGCGAGGACGGGATCGCGCCCCGTTCGATCAGCGCGAGCGCCTCGCGCGCCCAGCGCAGCGATCGTTCCCCCTCCCGTGGCGGGACCGCCGGCCCCAACGCAGCGGCCGCGGAGCCGACGGCGCGCTTCAGCGCGGCCGCGCGCCCGGGCCCGTCCGGGTCGGGGATCACGAGCCAGGCGCCGTCGCCGTCCGTGCCCGCGAGCACGTCGCCGCCCAGCTGGCGGGCCACCGGTCCCGGGTCGTCGCCGCTCAGCGCGAGCACCGCGAGCGCCTGCGGCAGCTGCCAGCGAGCAAGCTCGGCCGCGCGCGCGATCGCCTCGGCGTCGTGGTCATCGGCGTCGAGCAGCAGCGCCGCGAGCCGGCGCCGGCGCCGCTCGCGCTCCCCGGCCTCGTCCGAGGCGATCCGCAGATAGCCCTCCACGACGTCCATGCCGAGCTCGTCCGCGTACACGAAGATCGCCTCCGCCAGCGCGATCACGGTGGGCGTCGGCACGCCCGCGGCCGCTCCGACCTCGGCCGCGCCGCGCCAGGCGGCGCGCGTGCCCGTCCGCCAGGCGGCACGCAGCGCTTCGAGACTGCGGCCGGCCTGGAACTCTGCCTCGCCGAGCCGCCGCCACACCTCTGCGGTGTCGCTCGAGGGCTGCCGGCCGCGCTCGATCGCATCGAGGAACGTCTTCACCGCCTGCTCGATGCCGATCCTGATCCCGATCCCCTCCGGGTCCTCGAGCACGTCCGTGTAGATCGGGTTCTCGGCCTGGATCGACGCGAGGATCTGCTCCACGATCGCCGGTAGCGCCGGCCGCACCGCCGCGATCGTCTCCGGCGGGATCGAACCGAACGTGAAGGGCGCCTCCGCGATTATCAAATTGTGACAAAAGAGCCGCCGGCAAGAAGTTGTGAAACGGCGGAGAACAGAGGGGCTACAGGGGCGTAGGGTGCACTTCATGACAGCCACCGCACGCCGCTCGATCACCAAGACGCACGCGCGGATCGCCCAGCTCGGGTGGGAGCCCTCCTACCACGAGCCCGCCGTCCGCTACCCGACCCGCTATCGCTTCCCCAACAAGGCGAAGGACCCGATGAAGCACATCATGCGGGAGTACCTGCCGATGGAGCTCGAGAAGGACGAGCGCGTGTACGGGGGACACGACGCGGCGGTCAGGGCTGACATGCCGCACAAGGCGCACGAGCGGTGGCTCGAGATCCTGAAGGCATTCATCCCGGTCACGAACTTCGCCGAGATCGGCGCCGGCCGTTGCATGTCGATGCTGATGAGCGCGGTCCCGAACAACGAGCTGCGCAACGGCTACCACGTCCAGTTCGTCGACGAGATCCGCCACACGGGCCTGCAGATGTCGCTCGCGCGCTGGTACGCCAAGAACGCGCCCGACCCGGCCGGCTGGAACATCGGCCCCCAGGCGCTGGCGAACTCGGTGATGCTGAACCCCGCGCTGAACATGCTCAGCCACTTCATGGTCGGCGACCCGATCCAGTGCGCGTTCACGCTCCAGGTGGTCGCAGAGACGGCGTTCACGAACATCGTGTTCGTGGCCACGCCCGGACGTCGCGCGCGCAACGGCGACTTCACGCTGCCGACGACGTATCTGTCGGTGCAGTCCGACGAGGCGCGCCACATCTCGAACGGTTACGCGACGCTGCTGACCGTCCTCCAGGACGACCACAACGCGCCGCTGATCGAGCGTGATCTGCAGCAGGCGTTCTGGATCAACCACGCGTTCATCGACGTCTTCTCAGCGATCGTGATGGAGTACTTCTCACGAGATCGAAGCGATCCGGAGTCGTTCCTGGACAAGTGGGACCGCTGGGTCCGCGATGACTGGCATCGCGCCTACATCATGAAGCTCGGCAAGCTCGGGCTCGATATCCCGCCGGACATCTTCGAGCGCGCGCGCGAGCGGATCGTCGCCGGCGTCCACCACCGCCACGCGATCTTCATGTTCGCGGCGTGGCCGTTCGCGAACTGGCGCATGGACCCGCTCGATGACCGCGACTTCGAGTGGTTCGAGAGCAAGCTACCCGGGCTGGTACGCGCAGTACGGCGCGTTCTTCGAGGCATACCGCCACGGCATGTACCCGGACGCCGGCTTCATGCCGCTCGAGTTCGTCAACCTCTCGCCGCCGTCCTGCTGGACCTGCCAGGGCTTCTGCGTGTCGGAGACCGATCGCCGCCACCGGATCGTCGAGCACCGGACCCGGTTCTTCTGCTCTCCCGAGTGCCGCTGGCTCGACGAGTCGAACCCCGGCCGCTACACCGGCGACCGGAACTTCTTCGACCGCTACCACGGCTGGGAGGCCTCGGAGATCGTGCGCGACCTCGGCTTCGTCCGCGCGGACGGCGTGACCACGATCGGCCAGCCGCATCTCGAGTCCGATCGCCGCTGGACGCTCAACGACATCAAGCGCAACAACATCGTCATCCAATCGCCGAACATCCGCGTCGCGCAGGAGCTCGGGCTCCCGACCGGGGACCACTCGGACTGCGTACCCGGGGACGGCTCGGTCCCGCTCGAGCTCGCGGTCAGCGATCTGCGGACCGGCGCAGCGCTGTAGTCACGATGAAGGTCCGATTCGAACCGATCGGCGAGGAGATCGAGTGCGCTCCCGATGAGACCGTGCTCGACGCCGCCTTCCGCAGCGGCCTGAACCTCGCCTACGGCTGTCGCGAGGGACAGTGCTCGGCATGCAAGTGCTTCCTGATGGAGGGCGAGGTCGCGCTGAAGCGGTACTCGAACTTCGCCCTGTCGGACTCCGAGGAGGCGAGCGGCTACTCGCTGATGTGCCGCGCGATGCCGGAGCAGGACCTGGTCGTCGAGCTGCTGCACTACGACCCGGACAACTACCGCCTCTCGCACGAGATCCGCGACGGCGTCGGCGTCGTCGAGGCCGTCGAGGCTCTGACCGCACGACATCACTCGCCTCGTGCTCACGCGCCCCCGGGTTCGACTTCACCCCCGGCCAGTTCGTCGACATCCACGTCCCCGGCGAGCCCGGTGTCCGTCGCTCCTTCTCGCTCGCCAACCTGCCGGGCGACGACCGGATCGAGCTGATGATCAAGCGCTACCCCGGCGGGCAGCTCTCGGGGCTGCTGGAGAGACGCGATCAAGCCCGGCGACGAGCTCGGCTACACCGGCCCGTACGGGTCCCTGCGCCCGCGCGAGGGCGAGCAGCCGATCCTGATGATCGCCGGCGGCTCCGGGATGGCGCCGATCCTCTCGCTGCTGCGCGCGTTCTCCGCCTCCGGCTGCGAGCGGCCGATCCGCTTCTTCTACGGCGCGCGGACGGACAGCGATCTGTTCCACGTCGACGAGATCAGCGCGCTCGGCGCGTCTCAAGCGACTTCGTGTTCACGCCGGTGGTCGGCGGGTTCGTCCACGAAGCGGTGGATGCGTTCCTCGGCTCCGAGGCTGCGTTCGCCGCGCCCGACGTTTACATGTGCGGGCCACCGCCGATGGTCGAGGCGGCCGAGTCGATGCTGATCGACGGCCGCAAGCTCGACGAGCAGCGGATCTTCATCGACAAGTTCACGACCTCCGCGGACGCCGCGCCGCGCGCCGCAGGACGCCGCCGCCGACGGCGCCCCACCCGTCAAGAAGGTCGACGCCACGCCGGCGCCCGCGGGCGACGAATCCGAGCGGATGTTCAGCTGGTACCGGCCGCGCAAGCGGCGCGCGACCCTGTACGAGGACGTCACGATCGACACCCAGCCGTCCGTCCGCCGCCACCTGACGCGCGGCTGGCCGGTGAGCTTCGAGGACGGGCGCGGCACGTGGAACGGCGCCTCGACCGCGCTGCAGAGCTCTGACTGGTTCGACTTCCGCGACCCCGGCGAGCAATGGGAGCGCCCGTTCTACCAGCGCGGCACGGCGATCGAGCAGCAGATCGAGGGGGCGCTGAAGTCGGCCGTCTCCGAGGGCCTGCTGAGCGACTTCTCCGAGGAGTGGCTCGCGTTCCTGCGCGGGTTCCTGCAGATCCCCGCATACGTCGAGCACGGCCTGTGGTTCGCCACCGCGACCGCCGCGCGCGACTGCCTGTCGGACTCGGTGACCTCGTGCGTGGCCTCCAGGCCGCGATGAAGCAGCGCTCGGCGCAGGCGATCGTCCTGTACGCGATGGACCTCGAGCGCGAGTTCGGCCTCGAGTTCCCGATCGAGACAGCGCGCGACGCGTTCCTGACCGAACCGGCCTGGCAACCGACGCGCGCGTACCTCGAGCGGCTCGCCGCGACCCCCGACTGGGCTGAGGTCGTGATCGCCGCGAATCTGTGCTTCGAGCCGATCGTCGGGACACTGATCCGGCGCGAGCTGGGAACCCGGGCCGCCGCCGCCAACGGCGACACCGTCACGCCCGTGCTGGCGGGCGTCGCGACCCAGGAGTGGGAGTGGATCCGGGGCTGGACGCTCGAGCTCGTGCGCTTCCTGTGCGACGACGACGCGCACGGGCCGGAGAACCGCGAGAAGATCGGCGGCTGGGTGGGTACATGGCTGCCGCAGGCGGTCGAGGCCGCGCTCGCGCTCGCACCGCTCATGGCCGCGGTCCCGCACGCCGTCGACACCGAGCTGGCGCTCGCGCGCGTGCGCGCGTACGCGAGCGGGATGCTGGAGGCCGCCGGGCTGCCGGAACTGTGCCCGCTGGTCGGTCACGAGCCCGCCGGGCCGGTCGCGGCCCCCGAGCCGCTCGCCGCCCCCACGCACGCCCCCGTGCGCCGCCGGCGCCCGCCCACCCGCACTGGACGACATTCGCCCCCCAGGCAAGGGAGCTTGTCGAGCGATGCCACGGGACCCGACCCGGCAGCGCGGGCGGCGAGCGACACGGACGGCACCTATGACTACGTCGGGATCGTGATGGCCAAGAGCGCCGAGGGCGACGCCGTGGTCGCGATACTCGCCGAGCGCGACGACATCGAGGTTCACGAGCAGCAGGCGTTCTGGGACATCCGCGCTCGCGACCGGCTCGTGATCCCGTACGACG
The DNA here is from genome assembly GCA_963826895.1 of uncultured Solirubrobacterales bacterium. Classification (GTDB taxonomy): domain Bacteria; phylum Actinomycetota; class Thermoleophilia; order Solirubrobacterales; family Solirubrobacteraceae; genus Palsa-465. The sequence continues at coordinate 121,197 of CAWGYJ010000002.1, read as the reverse complement.
AGGTGTCGGAGCAGCTCGGCTACGAGATCGACGCATACTCGATCCAGCACGAGATGTCGACGCACTACGGCCGGATGGTCGCGGCCGACGACGCGCTGATGCTGTTCAGCGACCCGACCGAGGCGATGCAGTACCTGATGTCATGACCGCGATCGAGCGTGCGGTCAGGCGCGGCGGCGTCCGCGCGGGGCGGCTGGACCGAGTCCCGGGAGGCCATCTGGCGCTCGTGCGGATGATCGAGCGGACGTTGCCGCGCCTGTTCGACGCCGCTGCCGCCGGTGATCTCGACGCCACCTTCGCGCTCGAGATCGTCCACCCGCGCGGCCGCCGGCCCGACGTCCTCGGACTGACGGTTCGCAACGGCGCGCTGACGGTCACGCGCGGCCGGCCGCCGCACGCCGGCGCCACGGTCTCGATCAGCGCCGAGGACATGGTCCGGCTCGCGACCGGCGACGCCGGCTGGCCGGAGCTGCTCGCGAGCAGCCGGCTCTCGCTCGGCGGCGACCCCTTCCTCGCGCTCCGCTTCCCGCGCATGTTCGAGCTCCCGGCGCAGGCCGGAACCCCAGTGATCCTTGACGCGCGGCGAAGCGGTTCGCGGTAGCAGACTCGCGCGGCGGGCGGGCGGGCGGACCGACCGTGGGCTATTTCACGATCGTGAACGTGAGCTTCTGTGGCTTGCTGGTCTGCCCGGCGGCGTTCGTTGCGGTGACCACGACCGTGTAGCGCCCAGGCGAGAGCTTGCCGGCTCGCGACAGGCGTCCGGCGAACGCGAGCTTGTCCTTCCCGGCGTGGCCGTTGAACGCGACCGTGCCCCGTAGACGCCCGTGACGGGTGAACGCGAGGCTGACTCGGGCACGCTCGCTGAGTGAGAACGAGAACGTCGTCCCGACCCCTGTCCGCCAGGTGGCGTGCGACTGCTTCAACCTTGTCAGGCTCGGCGGGACCGGCAGTGGACCGGGCGTGATCGCGATCGCCACGGGGCCCGAGCCGACGGTGAACGCGCGGCCTGGCGTGTTCGTGGCGGTGTCGATCGGGGTCACCGCGCTGATCCCGCGGTCCGTGACGTAGGCGGTCTTGCCGTCGGGCGTGATCGCGATCCCGTACGGGTCCCGGGGACGGTGATCGGCGTCCCCGCCGTGTTCGTCGCGGTGGCGATCGGCGTGACCGAATCGGTGCCCCACGTCACATAGGCGGTCTTGCCGTCGGGCGTGATCGCGATGTCGGCGGGGTTCTTCCCGATCGGGATCGGGGACCCGGGGGTGTTCGTCGCGAGGTTGATCGGGGTGACCGTCCCGACGGGGTACTGAGTGGCCACGTAGGCGGTCTCGCCGTTCGGCGTGATCGCGATCGCCGCCGGGGACGAACCCACTGTGATCGGCGGACCGGCCGTGTCCGTCGCCGTGTTGATCGGCGTGATCGTGTCGCTTCCGTAGTCGGCGACATATGCGGTCTTGCCGTCAGGCGTGACCGCAACCGCAATCGGCTCGGAGCCAACAGTGATCGGCGTCTCTGCCTTGTCGGTGACGAGATTGACCGGTGTGACAGTCGTGCCGACGCCCATCGCGGCGCCGAAGTTCGTGACGTACGCGGTCTTGCCGTTGGGGGTGATCGCGACCCCGTAGGGGCTGTTCAGGGAGATCGTGTGCTCCACCGTGTCGGTCGCGGTGTCGATCAGCACCAACCCGACGCCGCCGGTCACGTACGCGGTGCCGCCATCCGGCGCCATCGCGATGTCCTGTGTGAAGCCGCCGGCCAGAATCGATCCGCCCTGCGTGTTCGTGGACGTGGTGAACGTCGAAACCCTCCCGCCAACCCTGGCGACGAAGGCCCCGTAACCCGGAGTGGCCGCACTCGCGCTCGCGCTCGCAAACTCGCCCGTCAGCCCGCATGCGCTGACCGCAGCCAACGCCAGCCCAACCGCCCACCCCCGTCGCGCGCTCCACATGCTTCCTCCACTCATTGTCCCCGTGCAACGAGGAGCATAGCCCTGCCGGGCTACGCCGGCGCCGGCTCGCGGACCCGGGAAACCAGATCGCGCCCCGCTCGGGTCGGTTACGATCGGCGCGTGAGATTGCTGGGGCGCAGGCATCTGACTCGGGCGGCCGCGGTGGCATCGGACATCGCGGCGCTCGGAGCATCGACCGCACTCGCCGTCGACGGCGGCGCAAAGCTCTCGCTGTCAGTGCCGGCGCGCGCGAAGACCAACCAGTCGTACTCGCTGACGGCCAGCGGGAACAGCGGTGACTTCAAGCGCCTCTACATGTTCATCGCGTTCTCGAAGTGCTCTGCGACCGCAGCCGCCGAGAAGACCGTGGTGGGGGGCTTCCAGGGCGACTACAAGCTGAAAGCTCACAAGGCATTCTCGAAGGGGTTCACGAACGCGGCCGTCACCCCGGGCAAGCGCGTGCTGTGCGCGTACCTGTCCCCCGGCTCGCCGAGCAGTGAACCGCAGCTGCGCGCCGGCAAGAACTACAACATCAAGAGCTGAGCGCCGGCCGCGCCAGCTCTGGCTCTGGCTCTGGCTCTGGCTCGAGAGCTTTCCGCGCCCCTCGGGCCACGTCCGGCGAAGCGCCGGCGAGCGCGCCACCGGCGCAATCCTGCGCGGCGACCTTACGACCCGGGTTCTCGATTCCGACCAGCGCCACCAGTCCACCCAGGGCGGCGAGGAGCGCGCCGATCTGCATCCCGAACCGGAACGCATCCGTCGAGCTGTCGACGAGCGCGGCACGCACCTCGGCCCGCTCTGCGGCGGGCACGCCGGAGGTGCTGATCACGAGCGGCTTGGCGCGCGCCTGTGTGACAGCGACTCGCGCCGCCGGGCTCAGCGGGCGGCCGGCCAGGTCGTACCGGAGGCGATTCTGGAAGCTGCCGGCGATGACCGCGCCGAGCGCCGCGATCGCGAGCAGGCCCGCGACGCGGGCGATCGCGTTGTTGATCCCGCTCGCGACCCCCGAGTGGCCCAGCTCGACCGCGCCCAGCACCGTCGCCGTCAGCGGAGCGACGGTCGCGGACAGCCCGAGCCCGAACACGATCACAGCGGGCAGCACCTCGGTCACGTAGTCCGCGCCCGCACCCACGCGCGTGAGCAGGAGCAATCCCGCGGCAGCGACCAGCGGACCGCCGGCCATGAACAGCCGCGGCCCGAAGCGGTCGGCGAGCGCACCGAACCGCTTCGAGAGCAGGAACATCAGGATCGTCAGCGGCAGCAGCGCGAGACCGGCTTCGAGCGCTGTATAGCCCCCCGACCTGCTGGATGAACAGCACGAGGAAGAAGGTCGCGATGCTGAGCCCGGCGTACAGCGACAGCGTCGTCAGATTCCCGACAGCGAAGTTCCGTGATCGGAACATCTCGAGCGGCATCATCGGCGCGGGAGAGCGGCGCTCCTAGACCAGGAACGCGCCGAGCAGGGCGAGCCCGCCAACCAGCGGGATCGACCACCCGCGCACTCCCCCAGCCGTAGCTGCGGCTGCTCGATCAGCGCGAACACCGGCCCGGCGAGCCCGAGCGCCGCGAGCACGGCGCCGACCCAGTCGACGTGTCCGCCGCGTGCGCGTGTCGGCCGGCAGCCGCCGCAGCAGCCAGAGCGTGATCAGTACCGGCACGACGTTGATCGCGAACACCCAGCGCCACGACGCCGAGCCTGATCAGCACGCCGCCGCCGAGCGGGCCGATCACGGTCGCGATTCCGGTCCACGCGGTCCACGTGCCGATCGCCTCCGCGCGCTCGCGGCCCTTGAAGTTGTCCATGATCAGCGCGAGCGTGCTCGGCACGAGCAGCGCGCCGGCCACGCCCTGGACCGCGCGTGCGGCGATCAGCACCTCGGAGGTCGGCGCCGCCGCGCACAGCAGCGAGCAGTCCCGAAGCGCCGCGACGCCGATCGAGAACACCCGGCGGCGCCCGAAGCATGTCGCCGAGCGATCCGCCGACCAGCAGCAGCGACGAGAGCGACAGCAGGTACGCCTCGACGATCCACTGCTGGTCGGCCAGGCCGCCATGCAGGCTCGCGCGGATCGCCGGCAACGCGACATTGACGACCGTCGAGTCGAGGAACACGATCCCCGACCCGAGGATCGCCGCCACCAGGACCGTGCGCTTGGTGTTGTTGGCCGCGCTCAGCCTCAGTTGGCCCCCTGCGAGAACTCGGCGTTCGGCTCGTAGCCCGAGAACGAAACGCTTTGACCGAACGGGAGCTTGACGCGCACGATCACACAGTACGTACGACCCGAGTCGCGACCGGGGACGCACACCCGGTAGACGGTCCGCGGCTGGATCACGAACGTGGTCACGAACCCCACGTTGCGCACGAACTCGGGCGGCGCGTGGTCGCCGATGTACGCCTGCGCGCGCACGACCGCGTCGTCCATCGCGCGGTGGTCGGCCTCGATCGAGGCGTGGTTCAGCACACCGACAACCAGCAGCGCGACCGTCACCAGCGACAGCGCCAGCGTGCCCGCGTAGTCCCGTGCGATGAAGCTGGGAAGATCGGGGCGACGGCGGCGAAGCAGCAGACCGAGCGGCCAGGACAGCAGCACGATCGCCAGCAGGTTGATCGCGGCGGCGAACAACATCGCGCCGACGAACCTGGTGGAGTCGCCCTGACCCGGGAGCAGCGTCCCGATGATCCCGTCGATCACCGTCAGCCCCAGGAACGCCGGCCACATCCACGCGCCGCGCCGTCGCCAGCGAACGCGGGCGAGCCATCCGCCGGCTGCGATCGGACCGGTGCGCCCACCGTCATCCATCCGTTGAAGGGTAAGGCTCGCTGCCGGGGCGCTCCGGTGAGCTTGCCGATCGATCGGTAAGCTCGCCCCGTTGCCCAATTGAGCGACCGATCGGAGATCCCGGCGGCCTCACGAGTCCGGGGCCGGACGGAGATCCCGTTCCGGCGCGCGGAGGAAAGGGAAACGGCACGAGATGGCTACGGATATCGCTCAGCCCGCCGCTGGGGCTGGGTCTGCTGAGCATCTGACAGCTCGAGGACCGCGTGTGGCTGCTTGCGCGGCGATGCTGATGATGCGCGGGCTCGAGGAGCGCGCGATGAGCCTCTATCGCCAGGGCAAGGTGCCCGGCTCGTTCTACGACGGCTTCGGGCAGGAGGCGGTCTCGGCGGGCGCGGCGTTCGCGATGGCGCCGGAGGACCGGCTCTGCATCCTGCACCGCGACCTCGCCGCGCACATCATCCGCGGCGTGACGCCCGAGCGCATCCTCGCGCAGTACCTGGGTCGCGCGGATCGGCCCCACGCGCGGGCGCGACGGCAACGTTCACTTCGGCGACCGCACCTCGGCTGCGTCGGGATGGTCTCGATGCTGCCCGACATGATGCTCGTCGCGACCGGCATGGCGATGGCGTTCAAGCTGCGCGGCGAGCAGCGCTGCGCGCTCACCTGGTTCGGCGACGGCTCCACCTCCCGCGGCGACTTCCACGAGGCGATGAACTGGGCGGGCGTCCAGCAGCTGCCGGTCATCTTCGTCCTCGAGAACAACCAGTACGCGTACTCGACGCCGCTCGACAAGCAGTTCGCGGTCGACCCGGTCGAGCGCGCCGCGGCCTACGGCTTCGTCGGCGTGACGGTCGACGGCAACGACGTCGAGGCGATGTTCGACGACGACCCGCGCGGCTCGCGAGCGCGCGCTCGCGCGGCGACGGGCCGACGCTGATCGAGGCGGTGACGATGCGGATGCACGGCCACGCGGCGCACGACGACATGAAGTACGTGCCGCGCGCGAGCAGGTCGACGACTGGCGCCGAGCGCGACCCGATCGACCGCCAGGAGCAGCGGCTGCGCGGCTCGGCGTCGACGTCGAGTCGCTGCGCGCGTCGATCACCGCCGAGATCGACGACGGCGACTGCGGAGGCGCTCGCAGCGCCGATGCCCGATCCGGCGCGAGCGACCGACGGCGTGTTCTGCGACCGGCGAGGCCGAGCCGCTCGGCGACGGGTCAGGCGCGCTGGTCGGGATTCTTGCCGAACATGGCACGGCTATGACGGAGCTGGCGACCGCGACGGAGCGAGTGGCGTCCTGATGGCGACGCTCACCTACCTGCAGGCGATCTCCAGCGCGCTGCGCGACGAGCTGCGCGACGACGAGCGCGTGCTCATCATGGGCGAGGACATCGGCGTCTTCGGCGGCGCGTTCAAGGTCACCGACGGGTTCATCGACGAGTTCGGGCCCGACCGCGTGATGGACACGCCGCTGGCCGAGTCGGCGATCATCGGCTGCGCGGTCGGCGCCGCCGTCGTCGGCCTGCGCCCGGTGTGCGAGATGCAGTTCTCGGACTTCATCTCCTGCGGCTTCGACCAGCTCGTCAACGTCGCCGGCAAGATGCACTACCGCCTGGGGCTGGCGGTGCCGATCACGGTGCGGCTGCCGTCCGGCGGCGGCTTCTCGGGCGGGCCGTTCCACTCGCAGAACCCCGAGGCGTGGTTCATGCACGTCGCCGGGGATCAAGGTCGTCGCACCGTCGACCGCGCGAGGACGCGAAGGGGCTGCTGCACGCCGCGATCCGTGACCCGAACCCGGTCTGCTTCATGGAGCACAAGCACCTGTACCGGCGGGTCAAGGGCGAGGTCCCCGAGGGCATCTACGAGACGCCGTTCACCGCGCGGGTCGCCCGCCCGGGCACCGATCTCGTGGTGATCGCCTACGGGGCGATGGTGCACGTCGGCGCTCGAGGCGACCGCGCCGATCGCTCGACGGCGCGTCGGTCGAGGTGCTCGACCTGCGCTCGCTCGTGCCGCTCGACGCCGACGCGATCCTCGACTCGGTCGCGCGCTGCTCGAAGGTCGTGATCGTCGACGAGGCGAACCAGACCTGCGCGGCGGGCGCCCAGGTCGCGGCGCTGATCGCGGAGCACGGCGTTCGAGGACCTCGACGGCCCGGTCGTCGCGGGTCGCCACGCCGGACGTGCCGATCCCGTTCTCGCCGCCGCTCGAGCAGGCGGTGCTGCCCAGCGTCGAGCGAGTGAGGGAGGCGTGCCGTGAGCTCCTCGCGTACTGAGACGCTCGTAGACGTGACGATGCCCCAGATGGGCGTCTCGGTCGCCGAGGGCACGGTCGTCGCATGGCGCGTCGGCGTCGGCGACCCGATCGCCGCCGAGGAGACGATCTGCGAGATCTCGACCGACAAGATCGACACCGAGGTGCCCGCGCCGGCGGCCGGCGTCGTGTCCGAGATCCTCGTAGCGGTCGACGAGACGGTCGAGGTCGGGGTCGTGCTGGCGCGGATCGATGTGGTGGCGGCGGCGGGGCCACGCGCACGCCCGCCGCAGAGCCGGAGCCCACGCCCGCCTCAGAGCCCGAGCCCACGCCCGCCGCCGAGCGCGAGCCCGGGCCCGCGGCTGCGGCCGCGCCGGCGAGCAACGGCACGAGCCGCGCCGGCGGCAACGGCCGCCGCTACTCCCCGGTCGTCCAGCGCATCGCCGCCGAGCACGACATCGACCTGAGCGCCGTCCCGGGCACCGGCCGCGGCGGGCGTGTCCGCAAGCAGGACGTGCTGGCGGCGCTCGAGGGCGGCGCCGGCGCGGCATCCGTCGAGGAGGCGCCGCTGCACATCGAGAGCCCGTACCGGCCCGACCCGGCGCCGACCGCCGGCGGGCAGCTGTCGCGCGTGCGCCGGCAGATCGGCGAGCACATGAAGCGCTCGCTCGACGAGTCCGCCACCTGCACCACCTGGATCGAGGTCGACATGAGCCGGATCGAGGCGGCGCGCGCCAAGCTCGGGCTGACCGCGCTCCCGTTCGTCTCCCGCGCCTGCATCGCGGCGTTGCGCGAGCACCCGTCGCTGAACGCCTGGCTCGAGGGCTCGAAATACACCCGCCACACCGACGTCAACCTCGGGATCGCGGTGTCGCTCGGCGAGGACGGGCTGATCGTGCCGGTCGTGCAGCGAGCACACGAGCTGTCGGTGGAGGGGATCGCCTCCCAGGTCCGCGATCTGGCCCGCCGCGCCCGCGCGCGTCAGCTGAAGCCCGACGAGGTGCAGGGCGGCACGTTCACGATCACCAACCCGGGTCAGTACGGCTCGATCATGGCGACGCCGATCATCAACCAGCCGCAGGTCGCGATCCTCGATCTCGAAGCCGTGGTCAAGCGGCCCGTGGTCCTGACCGACGCGGACGGGAACGACTCGATCGCGATCCGGCCGATGACGATCCTCGGGCTGAGCTGGGACCACCGCGCCCTCGACGGCGCCGAGTCAGCGCAGTTCCTGGCGACGGTGAAGCGGCACCTCGAGGGCTGGACCGTCTAGCGGGCGGGGCGGGGCGGGGCCGGCGCCGCGCCCGCTACACCGGCTCGGGCGCCGGGACGGGCTCGTCGACGGCAGCCGGGCGCCTGGCCGGCGCCGGCGCGAGCAGCACGTTCCCGCCTCCCTGTGGGGCCATCATGATCCCCCGTCGCACCACGCGGGCCAGCCGCGGCCGCGCCGGCCGCAGCTCGAAGCGGTCGAGCATCGCTCCCAGCACGACCCGGATCTCGAGCTGCGCGAGCGCCGCGCCGAGGCAGCGATGCGCGCCGCCGCCGAACGGCAGGAACGCATACTCGGGCGCGGGCTCGAGGAACCGCTCGGGCATGAAGCGGTCCGGCTCGGGATACACGGACGGGTCGAGGTGGACGCCCCACGCGTCCATGATGATCACGGTGTCGCGGGGGATCGTGCGGCCGCCGAGCTCGAACGGCTCGAGCATGTGGCGCGCCCCGGCGACGGCGACGGGCGCACGGATCCGGAGCACCTCCTTGACGAGCGCGTCGAGGTACGGCTGGTCGCCCTCGCGGCGCGCCGCGCGCGCCCGGGCCTGGACGTCCGGATTGTGCGCCAGCAGCTCGGCGCCCCACGCGATCGCCGTCGCGGTCGTCTCGTGGCCCGCCGAGATCAGCGTGTTGAGCTCGTGCCGGAGGTCGGTGTCGGTCAGCGCCGCCCGATCCTCATCTCGGGCGCGGACCATCATCGAGAGGATGTCCGTGCGCTCCTCGAGCTGCGGATCCGCGCGCGTCGCGGCGATCTGCTCGTCAAGCATCCCGTCGAGCTGATCGCGCCTTCGCCAGTAGACCTCGGCGAGCTTGTTCAGCCCGTGGCGGCGCTGGAGCGCCGGGAAGTAGAACACGATCCCGGTCGCGGGGATCGCGAGCATCGCATCGAACACGCCCCTCAGCCGGTCGCGGAGTCCCGGATCGGCGACGCCGAGCACGGCCGAAAGGATCACGTCGAGCGTCAACCGCTGCGCCACCTTCATCACCTTCACGGACGAGCCCGCGTGCCAGTCGTCCAGCTCGCGCTCGATCAGCTGCTCCATCAGCTGGGCGTATTCGCGCACCCGCTCTCCGTGGAACGGGGGCGTCAGCAGCTTGCGGCGCGCCAGGTGCTCGCCGGGCTCGAGCAGCAGCAGCGAGCGGTCGCCGAGCGCCTCGCGCAGCAGGTCGTTGGCATGGCGTTTGACCAGCGGGTCGCCCGTCAGCAGCCGGCGGATCGCGTCGCGATCGGTGGTCACGACGCTCACCGGCAGGCCGCCGATCCGAGCGGTGAAGCTGGCGCCGTATCGCCCGTGCGCCCACTCGATGAACTCGCGGTAGCGGTAGGTCCACATCCACGCCTGAACGGAGCGCGGCAGTTTCGGCCCCGGCGGCAGGTCGGTTCGCATGGTCCCCGCCATACGCGAAGTCTACGATTGATCGCATGGAGCTCTGGGTCTGCCAGCTGGGAACGCTCGACTACCGCGAGGGGCTGGCGCTCCAGGAGCGCGTCCGCGCGGCGCGCCAGCAGGAACTGATCCCGGACGTGCTGCTCGCGCTCGAGCACTGGCCGGTCTACACGCGCGGCCGGCGCTCGGCGCCGGGGGAGCTGCCGATGGGCGAGGACTGGTACCTGATGCAGGGGATCGAGATCGTCGACACCGACCGCGGCGGCAAGGTCACCTACCACGGGCCCGGGCAGCTCGTCGGCTATCCGATCGTCGCGGATCGACGACGTGGTCGCGTACGTGCGGACGCTCGAGCAGGCGCTCGTCGCGGCCCTCGCGGGCGAGGGCGTTTCGGCCCGCGCCCGGCCGGACGACGGGCCTGACTTCACCGGCGTATGGGTCGATGACCGCAAGATCGCCTCGATCGGCGTCCACGTCCAGCGGGGCGTGACGACGCACGGGTTCGCGGTCAACGTCGAGAACGACCTGCAGCCGTTCTCGTGGGTCGTCCCGTGCGGGCTCGACGGCGTGCGGATGACCTCGCTGATCAAGGAGACGCACCGCCTCTCGGGGCAGATGCCGTGCTTCCGCAAGCGGGCAGCGTACGAGCTTGCGCAAGCGCTCGGCCGCCGCCAGCGGCTCGTCACCCACTCCCGACTCGAGGCGGCGATCGCCGCCGTGCCCGCCCCGGCCTGACGGGCGGACCCCCGCGCTAACGTGTAACAGGCCATGACTGCCACGCGAGCACGCTCGAATCCCGGAGGCATCAGGGATCTCACCACGATCCTCGGTCCCGAGACGCAGCCGCATCGCGCCCGCAAGCCGCCGTGGTTCAAGGTCCCGGCGCCCGGTGGTCCCAAGTATCGGGAGCTCCAGAAGCTCATAACCGAGGAGAACCTGCACACCGTCTGCCAGGAGGCCGCCTGCCCGAACATCGGCGAGTGCTGGCAGCGCGGCACCGCCACGTTCATGATCCTCGGCGACACGTGCACCCGCCGCTGTGGGTTCTGCAACGTGAAGACCGGCACGCCGACCTGGAACGACCCGCTCGAGCCCGCGCGCGTCGCTCGGAGCGTCGCGAAGATGAACCTCCGGCACGCTGTGATCACGAGCGTCGACCGTGACGACCTGCCTGACTACGGCGCGCATGCGTTCGTCGGGGTCATCCGACAGATCAGAGCACAGGCCCCGCGGTGCAAGATCGAGGTCCTGACCCCGGATTTCCGCGGCGCCGAGATGCCGCTCGCCAAGGTGATCGCCGAGCGCCCCGACGTCTTCAACCACAACGTCGAGGTCGTGCCCCGCCTTTACCCGGTCGCCCGTCGCGGATCCACCTTCGAGCGCTCGCTCCGCGTGCTCAGGAACGCCAAGGAGATGGGAGGTGACGAGGTCACCACTAAATCCGGGCTCATGGTCGGCCTCGGCGAGACATACGAGGAGATGATCCAAACCTTAGGCTCGCTGCGCGACAATGAGGTCCAGGTGATCACGATCGGCCAATACCTTCGCCCCACCGAGCGCCATCTCCCGATCGTGCGCTACTGGCACCCGGACGAATTCGCCCAGCTGGAGCGTGCCGGATACGAGCTCGGCTTCGACCACATCGCGGCCGGACCGCTCGTGCGCTCGAGCTACCACGCCGATCAGCACATCGCCCAGGTGCAACCGGGCGACGGCCCGGTGGCAGAGGCAGCGGCTGCATGAGCTCCCGCAAGCGCCGCATCCTCCTGATCGTGCTCATCACGGCGCTGGCCGCGCTGATCGTCGTCCCGGTCGCGCTCGCCGCCGGCGGCAGCGGCTCGGCCGGCTTCGGTGGTGGCGGTGGCGAAGGCGGCGGCGGTGGCGGCGGCGGCAAGGCCTTCTTCCTCTACCTGATCTTCCGCGCGATCCTCGACCTGATCCTGTTCACGCACGGCGTCACGAGGATCATCGTGATCGCCGTGATCGTGCTCGCGATCGCCTACGTCGTGCTCGGCCCCCGGATCCGCCGCTGGCGCGCAGCGCAGCAGGAGCACGGCCACGCTGAGAAGCGCAAGACCGCCAAGCGCGAGCGGCGGGTCGAGCTGGCAGCCGCCGAGGCCGCCGACGAGGACCCGATGTTCTCACCCGACAACGTGAGCGCCGCCGGCAAGCGGCTGTTCTGCGAGGTCCAGGAGGCGTGGTCGGCCGGTGACCGGGTCAAGCTCCGAGGCCTCGTCGCGCCCGAGCTGCTGGCCGAGTGGGAGCGCCGGCTCGACGACTTCGACAGCCGCGGCTGGCACAACCGCGTGACCGTGATCGGGGAGCCGACCATCACCTACGTCGGCCTGCACCGAACCGGCAACGCGAACGAGGACCGGGTTGTGGTCCGGATCGACGCGAAGCTGAGGGACTACGTCGAGGACAGCTACGGCCGCCACCTCAAGCGCAGCGGCCGGCTGACCGAGACCGTCCACACCCGCGAGTTCTGGACGCTCGGCAAGCGCGCCGGGCACTGGATCCTGGCGTCGATCGAGCAGGGCGGAGAGGGCGAGCATGCGCTCGAAACGAAGCTCGTCGCGACGCCGTGGTCGGACGACGAGACGCTACACGACCAGGCGATGACCGAGCAGGCCGTCGCCGACGCGGTCCCGGCCGGCACGAGCGTCGCCGAGATCGCCGACCTCGACTTCGCCGGCGACGCGCATGCCGCGGCGCTCGACCTGAGCCTCGCCGACGGCCGCTTCGCGCCGGACCTGCTCGAGATCGCCGCCCGCCGGGCCGTCGAGGCCTGGGCGATCGCGATTGACGGAGACGACGCGGCCCTCAACAAGGTCGCCGATCGGGCCGCAGCCAAGGCGATGCTCTACCCGACCCCCGGCAGGCGCCTCGTCGTCCGCGGACCGGAGATCGAGCAGATCACGATCACCGGGCTCGACGCTGCCGCCGACCCGCCGACCATGTCGATCGAGGTCAAGATCAAGGGCCGGCGCTACGTCGAGAACCGCAACACGGCGGCCGTGATCAGTGGCAGCCGCTCGAAGGAAGTGGAGTTCACCGAACACTGGAAGCTCGCGCTCGACGGCGACGAGTCGCAGCCGTGGCGGATCGTCGGAGTGGGCGACCCCGTCGCCCGGGCGTAACGGCCGCGCCTGACGGCCTCGCCGGCAGCCGCGCCTAACGGCCTCGCCGGCCGTGCCCGAGACGGCCGTGCCGGCTGCGCCCGAACCGGCCGTGACGCCCGAAGCCGCGTCCCTCGCGCGAGCCGAGGAACAGCATCCCCTGCGGCTCGAACGAAGGCCCGGCGACGGGCACCCGCGTGATCTCGCCGGTCCACGGGTTGATCTGCCCGAGGTAGTTCGGCGGGAACCCGGGTCCGGGGCAGGTCGCCGGAGCGTCGTTCTGAGTCGCACGGCGTGACGGCGGCGAACACCGAGCCGCGCCGGAACGGACCGGTGATCAGGTTGATCGTGTCGTTGTCGTTGTCGGTCGTGTAGATCGCACCGTCAGCTGGCCGACGGCCACGCGGTGTCGTCGACCGAGCCGACAGGTTCAGTACCGAGAGGCCTGGCGCGGGCTGCCGGCGTCGCGGACGAAGATCTGCTCCTGGTCGCCCTGGCTCGTGAGCATGAAGTCGCCGGCGAAGCGGGCCGCATAGGACGGGACGTCCTCGTTCGAGTCCGGGTCGGTCAGCGCGAGCGCGACGGTCTGGCCGCTCGCCGCCGATCCGTGTTCGCAACCGTCGCCGTGCGCCTCGTCGAAGAACAGCGGCATGACGTGGCGACTGGTGCCGGAGTCGAGCGTCGACGCTGTAGACGGCGGGGTAGCGTCGGCTGCGGGCGCCGCTCGGCGCCGGTCGTTCCGGGCGCCGAGGCGCTGATCAGGATCATCCCGTGGTAGATCGAGATCGCGTCGGTGCCGCCGTCGGACGGGAGCGGCTCGTTGTAGCTGTAGTGGACCGGGGTCGCAGAGCGCCGGGTCGATCAGGTACACGCTCGAGTTGGCGTCCTCGTTGACGGTCGCGATCACGCCGCCGATCTCAGGATCGGCCGTCAGCCCGTCGCACTTGCCGGCCACGTCCCACTGCGCGACCTCCTGGCCGCCGAGGTTGAACTCGACGATCGTGCTGTCGAGGTTGCCGTCGGGCTCGCCTGGCCCTGCGGCCCGACGCCGTTCTGGAAGCCGACGAAGATGTCGCCGCCGAGGTGGGTGATGTCGTCGGGCTGAGCGATCGCCTCCATGGCGCCGGTGCTGCTGTTGGCGTGCTCGATCGCGGCGCCGCTCGCGAACACGGCGTTGGTGAAGCCATGGGCGCGCGAGTGCCCCCAGCCGCTCCACCTGCCGTGACCGTGGGCGCTCGCGCTGGAGGCACCGACCGCAAGTACTGCCGATACGACTGTGATCCCAACAAGGCGTGTTCGCATGCGGCCGAAGTTAGACCGCCGGAGAGCGACAGATGAGGCCAAGTTGTCAACGGGCCCGCAGCCACGGCCCCTAACCTCCCCGAGGCGTGCTCCCGATCAAGGACAACATCCCGACCGGCCGGTTCGGGTTCGTCACCTTCGGGCTGATCGTCGCGAACTTCGTCGTCTACATCCTCGCGATCCGGCACGGCGGCTCGTTCATCTCGGGCCCCGACGCCCACGAGACGTTCAGGTACGGCGCGATCCCGTACGCGATCCTGCACCCTGGTGTCCACTGCGCCGAGGTCGTGAACACGAGCGTTCCGAACGCGAGCGCGCAGATCCTGTGCAACACGCACCTGCTCAACGCGAATCACATCCCCGCCGAGAATCTGCTGCCCTCGTGGGAGACGATCTTCACGGGAATGTTCATGCACGCCTCGATCCTCCACATTGCAGGCAACATGATCTTCCTGTGGATCTTCGGCAAGAGCGTCGAGGCGGCGATGGGACCGATCAAGTACATGGCCTTCTACATCGCCGGCGGGGTCGCCGCCCTCGCGCTCCAGATCGCGGTCGACCCGCACTCGACCGCTCCCACGCTCGGTGCCTCGGGCGCGATCGCCGCCGTGCTCGGGGCGTACATCGTGCTCTACCCCCGCGCCCGGGTGCTGACGTTCGTGCTGATCATCTTCCTCGTCACGGTGATCGAGCTGCCCGCATGGATCCTGCTCGGGGTGTGGTTCGCCGAGCAGGCGCTATTCGGAGCCACGGGGCTCACCACCCCCGGTTCGAGCGGTGGCGTCGCATACTTCGCGCACATCGGGGGGTTCCTGTTCGGCCTGCTGACCGTCAGGCTGCTCGTCAGCAAGAACCGGCGAATATGCGTCCCACCCCGCCACCCCGTGAACGCCTGATGCCCCGGAGCCACTGACCCATGCGAGTAGCCGTCCTCTCAGTCGCGCTCGCGTTCATCGTGCTCCTCGGCACGCTGACCGTCTACGTCTTCGTCCACGACGGCGTCAGCGCCGACGGGGTCGTCGCTGTCCTGATCCTGATCCTGTTCGTGGTCGGGATCGTCGGGGCGTTGCGGCATTCTCCACGCGAGTGATGACCGCCGGCAAGCCGTGACCGATCTGCGCGTCCTCCAGGAGTCGCGCAACTACCGCCAGGCGCGGGCGATGCGCGAGCGACAGGCCCGCCGGCGCCGGCGGCGCACCCGGGCCGCGGTCGCCGGCGGAACGCTGCTGCTCGCACTGCTGGCGCTGCTGGTCGCGATGGACGCCACCGCGAGTGGCCCGTCCGCGCCCGCCGGCGCCCGGCACGTACACCCGCTAAACCTCCGGTCTCGACGTACGCGACCGTGCCGGCGCACGTGAGCGTGGACCCGAAACTGAAGCTGCCACTGAAGAGCGGCCTGCTGTTCGATGTCCGCAGCGGCCGCGTGCTGTGGGCGAAGAACCCGACCGAGCAGCTCCCGATCGCGAGCCTGACGAAGATGATGACCGCGCTGCTCGTGGTCACGCACGCGGCGGCGAACGCGAAGGTGCTGATCACCCCGCAGGCGGTCCACTTCACCGGCTCGGGCGTCGGCGAGCTCCCGCTCGGGAAGCGGGTGCCGGTGAAGACTCTCCTCTACGGCCTGCTGCTCCCGTCGGGCAACGACGCCGCGATCGCGCTGGCCCAGCACGTGGCTGGAACGCGCGCGCACTTCATCGGGATGATGAACACCGAGGCCGGCCGGCTGGGCCTGACGTGCACGCACTTCAGCACCGTGTCGGGCGTGGTCGATCAGGGCAACCACTCGTGCGCCGTCGATCTCGCGATCCTCGCGCATGCCGTGCTGGCGCACCCGCTGCTGCGGAAGATCGTCGCCTCCCCTAGCGCGATCCTGCCGTTCCCGATCAAGGGACACAAGCTGTTCCTCTACAACAACAACCCCCTGTACCTACAGAACTATCCGGGCACCGACGGGGTCAAGACGGGCTTCACGACCGAGGCGGGCCTGTGCATCGTCGCCACCGCGCGGCGCGGGCGCCAGTGGCTGGGGGTCGTGCTGCTGCACTCGGGCAACTGGGCCGCGCAGGCTGAGACGCTGCTGACCGCAGGATTCGAGGCGGGCCGGCGGGGCTAGTTCGAGAACGTTGCACTAGGCCCGGACCTCGCGCAAATCCGCGCGTAATGCGAGGACCTGCTCGCCACACGCGAGCAGCCCGCCGAGCTGCTCGGGTGGCAACGGCGGGGAGAAGAGATGGCCCTGCGCGTACGGACAGCCGTTCTCGCGCAGCCGGCTCAGCTGCTCGGCGGTCTCGACGCCCTCGGCCGTGACGTCGACGTCGAGCGCTCGCGCCATCGACACGATCGCGTTGACGATCGCTCCGTCGCCGGATTCGGACGAGCAGAGGCCGCTGATGAACGCGCGATCGATCTTCAGCGCATCGATCGTGAACCGCTTCAGGTAGCTGAGCGACGAGTAGCCGGTGCCGAAGTCATCCAGCACCAGCCGCACTCCGACCTCCTTCAGCTCACGCAGCGCGAGCGTCACCGCCTCGCCCTCGTCGATCAGTGTGCGCTCGGTGATCTCGAGCTCGAGCAGCTCGGGCTCCAGGCCGGTGGTCCGCAGGACCCGCCGCACTGCGGCGACCACGTTCGAGCGCAACACCTGCCGCGGCGACAGGTTCACCGAGATGCGCAGGGGCTCGTCGCCCCGTTGTCCGCGGTCGCGCCAGGCCACCGCCTGGCGGCACGCCTGCTCGAGCACCCACTCGCCGATCGGCACGATCAGCCCGCTCTCCTCGGCGATCGAGATGAACTGGGCTGGCTTCAGCAGCCCGCGCTCCGGATGCTCCCAGCGCAGCATCGCCTCGACCCCGACGACCGGTCGCGCTCCAGCGAGAACACGGGTTGGTAGTACAACCGCAGCTCCTCGTTCTCGAGCGCTTTGCGAAGCGAGGACTCGACCGCCATCCGCTCGATCAGCTGCGCGCGCATCCCCTCGTCGAACAGCTCAATCCGGCCCTTGCCGCCGGCCTTCGCGCGGTACATCGCGGCGTCGGCGTCGCGCAGCACGTCGACGGCGTCGAGGCACCGCGCTCGACGATCACGATGCCGATGCTGACCGAACCACGTGCTCGTGGCCGCCGATCATGATCGGGCGCGCGCGAGCGCCCGGGCGATCCGCCCGGCGATCGATATCGCGGCGGCGTCCGGCGACCAGGTCCTCGCACAGCACGACGAACTCGTCGCCGCCGAACCGCGAGACCGTGTCGCCGGGCCGCAGCTCCCCCATCAGCCGCGGCTTCACAGCGACGAGCAGCTGGTCTCCGGCTTCGTGGCCCTTGGTGTCGTTGACGAGCTTGAAGTCGTCCAGATCGAGGAACAGGACCGCCAGTCTCCCGCGCGAGCGCCGGGCGCGGGCGAGCGCGTGATCGAGCCGATCGAGAAAGAGGGGCCGGTTCGGGAGTCCCGTGAGCGCATCGTGGGTCGCCTGATGTGCGAGCGCGTCCGCGGCGAGCTTGCGCTCGGTCACGTCGCGGACGGCCGCGGACAGCAGGCGGCCCTGCTCGGTCTCGAGCGGGCCGAAGGCGATCTCCACCGGGAACTCGGTTCCATCCTTGCGGCGCGCGAACAGGTCGATGCCCGTCCCCAGCGGCTGCTGGTGGGCGTTCTCGCCGAGAGGCCGTGAGCCCAGCTCGCGCGAGGCGACGAACCTCGGCGGTACGAGCTGCTCGACGGGCGCGCCGATCAGCTCGCTGCGGCTGTAGCCGAACATGCGCTCGGTCTGCGAGTTGATCAGCACGATTCGCCCCTCGTCGTCGCTGATCAGGATCGCGTCGGGCGCGCTCTCGAGCAGATCGCGGAAGCGCTCCTCCGCGAGCTTGAACGCGGTGATGTCCTGGCTCGTACCATGCACGGCCGTCGGGCGGCCGTGGCGGTCGGCGACGACCTCGCCGTGGCACTCGATCGTGCGCAGGCTGCCATCCCCGCGCACCGCCCGGTACTGGAACGTGTACCCGCCACCCTGCCTCAGCGCGTGCCTGGTCGCCTGATCGACTCGCACGCGGTCGGCCTCGTGGACGCACTGCAGCCACGACGCGTACGTCGCCGGGTACGTGTCGCGGTCCCGGCCGAGGATCCGGTACAGCTCCTCGGACCACGTCATGCGATTTGCGACCACATCCCACTCGAAGCTGCCGATGTTGGTCAGTCGCTGTGCCTCGGCCAGCGCCCGCTCGGAGGACTCGAGGCGGCTCAGCGCCTGCTCGGCGACGGACCGCTCACTGCGCGCCGCCGCCACCAGCAGCGCTGTGACCGTGGCGATGTCCGCGAACGTCTGCGCTCGCGCAAGCGCCGACGGGACCGAGCCGCCGGCGAATGGGCCATGGCCGCGCGCGGTGAGCCAGATCCCGGCGGCCGCGACCACGAACCCCCCGACGCCCGCGCCGAGCTGCCGGTACCGGAGTGCGATCAGAACCAGGATCGGAAACGGGAGGTACGCAATCGGGCTGTCGTGCGCGAACAGGAAGGCGCTGAGCACCGCGAGCGCGGACAGGGACAGCAGGCACTCGGCCAGCCGCCAGGTCGGCGGCGGTCGCCTGACGGCATCCGCGACGACGAGCAGACAGCCGGCGATGGTGACCCCGCAGCTGAGTCCGCCCAGCCACCAGATGCGCCAGCCGGCGACCACGTGATCGGCCGTCAGGACCCCCGCGAGTCGCAGGCTGGCTGCAGCTATGGTCGCGCCGACGAGCGGCGCCAACGCGCCGGCTAATGCGGCGAGCCCGATCACGTCGCCAACCCGCGCGAGGCGCGGGTCGAAGTCGAACAGCCGTAGCAATGCGACGGCGAGCGCGGCGGTGACCGTCACTGCGAGCGGAACGCCTACAACGACGGCGACCGGCATCCCCTTGGTCGCGCACCACAAGACTCCGGCGAGCGCGATCGCCGGCAGCATTGCGTATCCCCACAGCACGACAGCGACCAGAGCGATCGCGCTCGGGGCCCAGAGGTCGGTCAGCGCCGGATGCCAGAACGCCAGCGTGACCCCGATCTCGGCCGTCGCGAAGTATGCGCCCAGCACGACGACGCTCGCAAATGCGAGTCGGGAACGCGATGTCGGCGCGTGCACCCCCGAGGTCACAAAGCAGGCATCGACCTCGAGCCCGGTCTCCTTGATTGGACATTCGTCCCGGTTGCCGGGAGCAACCGCGATTGCGCCCCGGTTCGATCAAGCGCCTTCGGCCTACGGCGCGGGCTTCAGCTGTGGATAGTCCGCCGTTTTGCCCTCGAACGTCCACGGCGCCTGCTGGATGCAGGCCGGCTCCCCGCCGGGGATCGCCGGCACCGTCACCGCGTCCTTCGTGAACGCGCAATCGAAGTCCTGGAGCTTGTCACCCTTGAAGTCCGCGATCCCACCGGGGCTCATGTACGCATCCGAGCGGCTGTACGGCTGGCGGTCGGCGGCGAACGCGTTCGCCTCGCTGGGCACCACGGCCGGCGCCCGCAGGTAATGCAGGTAGTGGCCCGAGCCCGGGTCGTACAGAAGTCCATTCGTGGCCGCCGCGGCCTTTGGCCACGACTCGACGAACTCCTGCCGGTACGCGTACAGGTAGTCGACGATCGGGATCGCGTAGCGCGCGAAGAAGCGCAGCTGCAACCAGACTTGCAGGTCTGAGCGGATCGACGGCGTGAACGTGTTCAGGATCTGGTCGAGCCCGACGTTCGTCGTCACCTGGCTCGACGGGATCGTGCCGCCGTCGGGCAGCACGGGCGCCGAGTTCGTCCCCGGCGTCATCTCGAGGTACACCTCATCGAGCAGCGACTTCAGCCGCACCGTGATGTGCGCGTTGCGGCCGCGACGACCGCGAGCACCAGCGCACATGCCGTGACTGCACGGCGGATGATCATGACGCTCCCGCGCGCCGGACTCGCATCCGACCTCCCTGGATCGGCCCGGAGCATACGAGCGGGGTAGACACGGTGTCAACCGGGAACCGGTGTAACGTTCGGGCGGTGGTGAGGAAGGTCGTCGTGGTCGCGGTCGCTGCGATGCTGTTTGGGGCTCCGCCGGCTGTTGCGGCGGGGCGGGGCCCACGGGCGGTGACGCTCGAGTGGGTCGGCGACATGGCGATGTCGACCCGGCTGGGGCTGCCGCCGGGCGGCCTCGCGGCCGCGCTCGCGCCGGTCTCCGCGGACCTCCACGGCGCCAACGTGACGTTCGGGAACCTCGAGGGCACGCTGTCGGTCGGAGGCCCCTCGAAGTGCGCGACGCTTCCGGCCTCGGTCTGCTTCGCGTTCCAGGCGCCGCCCTCGTACGCGTACGGGCTGCGGCGGCTCGGCTTCCGGCTCGTCAACCAGGCCAACAACCACTCGCTCGACTACGGCTACTCCGGCCGCGCGCAGACGGTCGCGGCGCTGAACGCCGCCGGCGTGGCGCACACCGGCTACCCGGGCGAGATCACGTACCTGCGGGCGAACGGTTTGAGGATCGCGTTCCTCGGGTTCGCGCCGTACCCATTCGACTCGAACCTGCTCGACATCCCCGCGGCCCGGGCGATGATCCGCAGAGCACGCAGACACGCGTCACTGGTCGTGGTGATCATCCACGCGGGCGCGGAGGGCGCGGATCAGATCCATACGCCCTACGGCGAGCAGTACTACCTCGGCGAGGACCGCGGCAACGCGCGCGCGTTCGCGCACGCGGCGATCCAGGCCGGGGCGTCTTTGGTGGTCGGCTCGGGCCCGCACGTGATCCGCGGGGTCGAGGACTACCGCGGGCGGATGATCGCCTACTCGCTCGGCAACTTCATCGGCTACCACACGCTCGGCGGTGGCGGCGTGCTGTCGCTGTCGGCGATCCTGCGAGTCACGCTGGACCCGAGCGGGCGCGTGCTCGCGGCCCGGTGGGTCCCGATCGTGCTCGAGAACGGGCTGCCGCGCCCGGATCCGACCGGTGCGAGCGCGCATCTCGTGGCGGCGCTGTCACGCGAGGACTTCCACCGGTACTGGCGGATCAGGGGCAACGGGGACTTCGTGATCCCGCGTGCGCGTGCGGCGGCCGTGACGGCCTGCACCCCGGGGCTGTCGGTGACCGGCTACCAGGAGGAGTCCGACCCGACGGCGGCGATCACCGCCAGCGCGCGGGCGCTGAGCGTCGCCGGAATCGATGGGGTTGACATCTATGCGCACGGCACGGCTGTCGACCAGCCGGACGCCGGCGCGCTGCGCCAGCTCGCGGTCGCGCACCGGGATCATCTGGCCGGGATCCTGCTCGTCGGCAACTGGGACGACGCGATCAACAACTTCTCGGAGCCCCTCGCCCACGGCCTGCTCGGCGACCCGGCGGCGATCGCGTCCGTCGCGCAGACGCTCGCCGGCGACGTGACGAGCGGAGACTGGGACGGGATCTCGATCGACCTCGAGTCGCTGCTGCCCCGGGACGCTTCCGGACTGACCGCATTCGCGACCGCGTTGAGGGCCGACCTGCCGGCTTCGAAGTCGCTCGCCATCGACGTCACGAACTTCACCAGCGCGGCCCAATACCGCGCGAACGGATACGACATCGGGGCGCTCGGCCAGGTCGTGAACGTGTTCGCGCTGATGGCCTACGACGACCACGGACCATGGGAGAACACCCCAGGGCCGATCGGGCCGCTGTCCTGGCAGAAAGCCGGGCTCGCTGTCGTGCTGCGCTCGGTGCCTGCCGCGAAGGTCGACCTCGGGGTCGCGGGCTACGGGTACGCGTGGCGCCCGCACCACCGCAATCTTCAGCTGTCCGTGGCGGGCTCGCGCGCGCTGGCGCGGCGCGGGGGCGGGCGGGCGCGGTGGGTGCCGCTGGTCGGCGAGTGGACCGCACGGCTGCGGGACGGCTCGGTCCTATGGTGGTCCGACGCGCGCTCCTACCGGCTGCGGGTCGCGCTCGCCCGGGCCGACCACCTGCACGGGCTCGCCGTCTGGTCGCTCGGTCTGGACGACCCGCTCTAGCGACTCCCCGGATCACGGCCCCGGGGCGCAGACCCACCACCTCGCCCAGCACGGAGTTCTGCTCACGCGCCGCAGCGGGAAGGGGCGGGTGAGCGGTTCGCCGTGATTGTCACTGCGTTTCACTCACGCACCGCGCGCGCGATCGCTGCGTGAGTAGTTCCGCGTGATTGTCACTGCGTTTCACTCACCCGCCCCCAGCGCGATTGGCGCGTGAGCAGTTCCCGGTGTTCGATCACCTTCACGGCCTTGCGGTCGCGCGAGGCGCGTCAGGGCGGTTCAGGAGCTCGTCGATCGCCTCGCGCGTGCCGACCGCGCTCGGACCGGCGCCCGCAAGCCGGACCGCGGCGGCGGCCTGCCCGAACCGCGCGGCGTCGAACGGATCGAGACCATCTTGCAAAGCCACGAAGAACGCCGCCGAGAACACGTCTCCGGCGCCGAGGTCATCGACCACGGTCACGCCCTGAACGGCCGCCAGCCACACCCCCGCCCGCTCGGTGCCGAGGATCTCGACCCCGTTTTCGGCCGCCGTCACGGCGACCGCGACGCCGGCGGCGGCAGCTCCGGCCACGACCGCCTCGCAGTACGTGCGCTCGACCACGTCGAGCACGAGCGCGTCGAGCCGATCCGGCATCAGCGCCGGATCCAGCGGCACATAAGCCGGCGCGCCCTCCGCGTCCCAGCTGCGGATCAGCCCCTGCGGCGTCAGGCCGACGAAGCTGCCCGGCGCCGCCCGGACCGCCTGCGTCTCGCGAGCGACCGGGGCGATGTGCACGATCGGGCACTCGAGCACGCCGAGGTCGTCGATCTCGCCGGCCCACGCAGCGCGTCGCTGCCGACGGCGCAGCCCGGCGCCGCTGGTGAGGAACGTGGTCGTCGACTCACGCGGCTGCACGACGAGCTCGAACTCGCCCGTGTACGGCGCCAGCAGCTCGTGCAACTCGTCCGCATCGCCGGCCGTCACCACGAGCGTGCGGCAGCCGAGACGTGCCGCCTGCAGACCGCTGTACAGCGCCGTGCCGCCCGGAGTGCGGCTGCCGGTGCGCGCATCGACGTCGACGACGACGTGGCCGACGACGGCGTAGTCGTGCTCAGCCCCCGGCATGCTCGTCGTTCTGCACCTCGCGCCTGGCGGCGGGCACGTACACGAGCCAGGTCGCGGCCGCCAATCCCGCTGCCGCGAGCAACGGCAGCGCGAGGCTCGACTTCAGCAGCAACGCACCGGCGATCGCGCCGGCGAGCATCGCGATCACCGCCGCCACCCGTCGCGCGGCGCCGGCCCGCGCCTTGCCGGACACCCCGTCGGCCGCGAGTCCCGTGAGTGTCATCGTCAGCACGGTCGTGGTCAGGTCCGGCACGCCGATCCGCCGCACCGTGGCGTTGCGGACGCCCATCGCGAACGCAAGCAGGGCGATCACGATCCCCGCCTTGATCGTTCCGGCGTGGATCGTGAACACGATCGCGAGCAGCGCCGCGACCAGGATCAGCCCGGCCTCGATCGCGAGCGCGGCGCCGATGTGCGACGGATGGCGGTCCCCGAGCTTCGTGGCGAGCACCCCGCCGGCGCGTGAGCCGGCCAGGAACGCGGCGAGCGACACGAGCGGTGCGAGCACTGGCAGGCCGGCGCCGCCGGCGATCCCGAACCCGAGCAGCACGACGTTGCCGGTCATATTCGCGGTGAACACGTGGCCGAGCCCGAGGTAGCTGCCGGCGTCGACCAGGCCGGTCGTGAACGTCAGCGCGAGCAGCGCCCGGGACAGCGGGTGGTGGATGGTCGCCGCCGCGCGAGCGGACAGCGCGCTCATGACGAGAGGTGGCGGTCGATCGTCGCCGCGACCGCCGGCGGGTCCTCGAGCTGCGGGTAGTGACCGAGCTCCGGGAATCGGGTCAGCGGCGCCGACGGCCTCAGCTCGAGCACGGCCTGGAGCACCGCCTCGGTGCACACCGGGTCGAGGCCCGCCCACGCGAGCTCGAGCCGGCCCGGCCAATCCCGCAGCGCGCCGTGCCAGCGCTGCGCGAACGTCATCCGTTCGTGCAGATAGAACGTCAGCTTGTCGATGATCCTGTTGCCGCCGGCGAACGCGAGCAGCGACCACTGGTCTGCCGCCTCCTCGTCGCTGAGCGGGTGTGCCGGCGAGAAGATCCGCGCGAACTGGAGTTTGAACGAGCGCTCGTTCGACAGCCGCGCCGCGAGCGGTCCGATCCGGCTGCGCAGCAGCTTCTGCGAGATCGTCAGGCTCGCGCGGTCGAGCACCATGCTGCCGTTGAACAGCAGCACGCTGCGCAACGCGAACGGCAGCTTGCCCTCGAGGTCGCGCGCGAGCAGCTCGGTGGCGACGGACGTGCCCATGTCGTGCGCCATCAGCGCGATCGGCTCCGCGCCGCCGCGGCGGGCGACAACCGACTCCACCAGGTCGGCCTGCATGTGGAGCGAGTACACCTGCTCCGGCGGCTTCTCCGAGAGTCCGAAGCCGAGGAAGTCGAACGCGATCAGGTGGCGCTCCCCGAGCAGCTCGAACTGCTCGCGCCAGTCGTACGAGCTCGACGGGTAGCCGTGCAGGAGCAGCACCGGGGGACCCGCGCCCTGGCGTTCGCGGATGAAGATCCGCCTGCCGTTGAAGGTCTCGACCTCCCCAGCCCGCAACCAGGCGTCGGCTCGGGTGGTGAGGGTCATGCGCTCGCGGGCGCGTCGCGGACGTGCTCGTCGAAGAACGTCAGGATTCGCGCCCACGCGTCCTCAGCCACGGCGTGGTCGTAGTTGAACCTCCCCAGCTTCACGAACATCCCGAGCCCCGGACCGGCGTTGATCCGGTTGAGGAAGCTGTGCCCGGCGTCGGGGTACTCCTTGACGTCGTGCGCGATGCCGTTCTCGCTCAGCGCCTGCTCGAGCTTCGCCGCCCGGCCGCGCAGCATCGCGTCGCGCCGCCCGTAGCTGCCGACGACCGGGCAGGAGTCCGCGAGGTAGGAGACCGGGTCCTTCGGCAACTCGCCGTAGTTGACCGAGGACGCATCGAAGCCGTACCGCCGTGGGCTCATCATCACCGCGAACCCGCCGCCCATGCAGAAGCCGATGATCCCGATCCGCCCGGTGCAATCCTCCCGCTGCTCGAGCCACGTCCGCGCCGCCTCGATGTCGCCGTACGCGGCGCCCTTGCCCGTTCGCGATGCCTGGAGCGTCGCCAGCACGCAGCGCACGCCGCGCCCCGAGTACAGGTCCGGCGCGAACGACAGGTATCCCGCCGCGGCGAGACGATCGGCCTGCTCCTTGATGTCGTCGGAGAGCCCGAGCGCGTCCTGGATCACGACGACCCCCGGCCACGGGCCCTCGCCGCGCGGCAGCGCCAGGTAGGCCTGAAGCTCAGGAGCCGAGGACGCGGGGTAGCTGATGTCAGGCACGGGCGAACCTCCTGGTCACGGGGACCGGGAGGTTCGCACAGGCCTTCGATGCGCGCGCTACGGCGTGTACACGGAGCTGTGGCACGGGCTCGAGCCACAGACGTCGATCATCGCGCCGTTCGGCTCCAGGAACGCCGAGATCTGCTGCTGTGCCAGCGGCGTGTCCCGCGGGTTCTCGTGCGGGTCCTTGTTGATCGGGCCCGAGGGCGAGGTGTTGCCGACGGGCGGGACGTTCCCGACCGGGGGCTGCTGGACGTATCCGGGGCCGCTGTCCCAGATCTCCACCGCCGAGCCGTTGAACGGGAACGACTTGATCGCCGGCAGGCCGTAGTACAGGTTCTTGTCGGCGGAGCGGTCCGGGTCGAGCGCGGGCTCGTACACGCTCGCGCCGATCGTCCGCGCCTCGGCGGCGCCGGCGTACTCCGAGACCTGGAAGTCGCCGTACGCGTTCTGCATCAGCACCCAGTGCGACGGCGTGTCCGGAAGCGGATGCGCGGTCATGTACGCCGCGTACCCCTCCGGGTCGCCGCGCACCCACAGCTGGTCGGTCAGGTCGAGGATCACCGTGTACATCGACGCGTCCGGATAGCTCCCGATGAGCAGGTCCTTGAACGGCGCGAAGTCGGTGCTGCGCTGCACGAGCATGTTCGCGTAGTCGACGCCCGTGACGCCCAGCACGGCGCGGCGGAAGTCGGGCGACACGGCCGTCGTCAGCCCGCCCTCGATCCCGCCCTGGCTGTTGCCGTCGTAGAACAGGTTCGCGGTGTTGATGATCGGCTTGCCGGCCGACTGGAAGTCCGCGTTCGACGCCAGTCCGGCCGGGTTGTCCATCAGGCGGCCGAGGAACAACGTGTTCAGCACGCCCTGCTGGAGCCGGTCGATCACATTCGGGAACAGGTTCAGGTTCTCGATCGCGGCCGCGTCGTTCGCCGTGTCGGGATCCGCCAGCCCCCACCAGTTGGTCGCGCAGAACACCATGTTGTAGTTCGTCGCGAGCGACACGACCCAGCCGTCGGTGACCTCGTCCATCGAGCCGAGCAGGCCGTGGCCGTACAGCGAGATCCGGGCCGGGTTCGATGGCGTCGCGGAGCTCGGGACGATGCACTCGAACAGCGCCGTCGCGACGTTGCCGGGAAGCTGGGTCGGCGTCGCGTCCGGCTTGTTCGAGCTGTAATGGAACCCGGCGCTCGCCGCCGGGCCGCAGACGACGAGATAGCACGGCACCTGGAACGTGCCCTGGATGTCCTGCACACCGGGGCTGCCGCTCAGCGGGGCGTTGCTCGTGACCGTGAACGCCGGCGCCCTGCCGGTGACCTGGCCCGAGGCGAGGTTCGTGTCGCCGAGCTGGGAGAATGCGTTGTTGCGGATCGCGAGCAGCCGCCCGGTGAGGTCCTGCTCGGAGGCGACCGTGAAGTCCCATGCCACGTACAGGTTCGAGCGGGCGATCTTCGCCTTCTTCAGCGCCGCGAAGATCTTCGTGTAGCGCTTGGCCTGCGAGCGCTCATTCGCCGGCAGCTTCTTGCCGTCGCGGAGCTTCTCGAACCAGCTCGGCGCCTTGATGACCTTGCCGCTCGAGTTCTTCAGGTTGCGCATCGCGACGACGTACGTGTGGCCGTCGGTCCACTCCCCGCCGGGGAGCACCATCAGGTTCGTGGTCGCCGGGGTGGGCGCGTTCGCGTCGAGCTGCGTGTAGATCAGCTGCCGCTTCCCGGTGGCCTCGTCGATCACCACGATCGGCGCGCTGTTGGTGAACGAGGCGGCCATGTTCAGGAGGCCGACCGAGCCGGTCTTGGCGAACGCCCTGGCGTTGTCGAGGCCGGCGACGTGGATGATCGCCGCGCTGCCCGGGGCGAACCCGTCGTTGCGGTCATAAGGCGCGGTGCCGATGCGGATGCCCTTGGTGTTGACCGGCATCGCCTTGCTCGGCAGGTCGACCCGAAGGCCGGTGGCGGAGGTCTTGTCCGGGCGCGTGAAGAGGTTGCTCGGGAACGGGAGCAGGCACGGCGTCGAGCTGTACGGCTGGCAGTCGGCCGCGGGCTTCGCGGCAGCGGACCTCGCCACCGTCCGCGAGGCACTCGCTCCCGCGCTCGCCACGGCGACGATCGCCACGACGGCCATCAGCGCGATCGCGCCGGCGCCGCCAACTGCCCAAAGCTTCCGAACCCTCATGAACCTCTCCTCTCTCTGTTGGAAGCGCAGGATACGCGTGACCGCGCCGGGCTGTCGCATGTCGGGGCCGACCGCAAGCTACGCGAACAGGCCTTCGCCGACGTAGCCGCCCGGCCGGGCGCCCGGCGGGATCGCGAAGACCGCTGAGCCGATGTGCGTGGCGAACGCGTTCAGCGCGTCGCCGTCGGCGAGCCGGCGCTGGATCGGAATGAACTGCTTGCGTGGATCGCGGTTGTAGGCGAGGAACAGCAGCCCGGTGTCGATCTCGCCGTCGGTGAGCCCGTCCACGTACGAGTAGCCGCGCCGGAGGATCCGCTGACCGTCGTTGTTGCTCGGGCTCGCCAGCCGGATGTGCGCCGAGCCCGGGATCACGAACCCGCCGCGGTGGCGCGCGCGCAGGTCCGGCGGCTGGTGCTCCCGCTTCTCGCCGAGCGGCGCGCCCGAGATCTTGTAACGGCCGATCGACTGCTGCTGCTGGTCGAGCCCGGTCTGATCCCAGGCCGTGAGCGCGATCGCGATCCGCCGGACGGCCAGGTAGGAGCCACCCCGCATCCATGCCGGTGACTCGGGCACGCCGGCCCACACGAACCGGTCGAGCGCCTGCTTGTCCTCGACCATGATGTTGTCGGTCCCGTCCTTGAAGCCCAGCAGGTTGCGCGGCGTGACCTGCTTGCGGCTGTTCGCGATCCGGCCGAAGCCGGCGAGCAGCCAGCGTGCCGTCGCGGTCGGCGACGCCAGCCTGATCAGGTCGTGCGCCGCATGGAATGCGACCTGGGGATCGTCGGCGCACGCCTGGATGCAGATGTCGCCCCCCGAGATCTCCGACTCCAGCTGATCCCCCGAGAACGCCGGCAGGTCCACGAGCGGCGCGGGCCGCATGTGCGACAGCCCGACTCGCCTGAAGGCGCTGGGGCCGAGCCCGAACGTGATCGTCATCCGCGCGGGCCCGAGCCCGAGCGCCTCGCCTGTGTCGACCGGCGCCAGCTCGCCCGTGTTGAGCGCGCCGACCGGCCTCCCGGTCGACAGCAGGCTCGCGGCCGCGGACAGGTTCTGCAGCAGCCCCTGGAGGTCGGATGCGGCGGCGTCGGATGCCAGGTCGAGCGAGACGAACTGGAGGTACTGCTGCGTCGGTGTGGCGATCCCCGCCTGGTGGGCGCCGTAGAAGCTGACCGCACCGCTCGTGGCTTGCGCGGACGCGGCGGCCGCAGCGCCAGGGGCGAGCGCGGCGCCGACGCCCGCAGCGCCCGCAGCCGACAGAAATCCCCGCCTCGTCGATCGCTTCGCCACCGCGCTGATCGTAGACGGCGGCGCGTGTCAGCGGCGCCGGTGACCCTTGCGGCGATGCTTCTTCTTGCTGTTGTGCTTCGCCGCGGGGATGCTCGTCGCATCGGGCCACACGCCGTTCGTCAGCTGCACGTCCCAGAAGCCGCTTGACGCGTCGGTGTACCAGACCTGCCTCCGCGCCGGGTCGAACGCGGGCTGCGACATCGCCAGATCCGACGCCAGTGTCCCGTCCAGCGATCCGGCCTTCGGCGGCGAGACGAAGTACCCGACCTCGCGCGGGTGCAGCGGGTTCTGGATGTTGAAGATCCGCAGCCCCGAGTTGATGAACGAACAGGCCGCGATCTCGGGCTCGACCTCGCGCGGGATCGCGCAGTAATGGGCCGCGTAGTTGAAGTTCGGCGCCGGCAGCTCGGACGGGTCGCCGTCGGCCGCCCTGTGGTTCGCCGGCATGTTCACGGCAAGCCGGATGTTCGACACCACGTAGGGATGCGCCGGATTGTCGATGTCGATGATCCGGGCGGCGCCGGGCGTGCCGTCGCCGACCGTCGGCGGGTTGAACCGCATTGCGAACTCGTCGAACTCGAGCAGGTAGTGGTGCCCGTCGATCGTCATCGGATCCGTGTTCTGCGGGATCGACACGGGCCCAGGTTGCACGTCCACCCCTGGGCCGCCTGGGGCGAGGCGATGTCGGCTGCGGTCACCCGCCCCTGCTCGCCCGCCAGCGCGTGCGAGCCCGCACCGCAGACCGCGGGCGGCACGGGCGCGAGCTTTGGCTCGGGGTTGCTCTGCGTCGGGACCCGTGCCGGCGTCGGGTAGCCGGTCAGCGACAGCAGCTGCGCGACCAGGTCCAAGAACCGACTCACCGTGTCCTCCGCCGTTCGTGACCAGGCGCCTGCCGCGCCTCTCCGCGCGCGGAAGATTAGCCGTCAGCCAGGCAATAGTCTAGATCTCGGTGCCAGGCTCCGGCACGATCACCGGACCTTCTGGCGGCTGCGTCAGCCGGATCGGGTTGCCGAACGGGTCACGGAACCCGCAGTCGGTGCCGTAGAAACGCTCGATCGGCTCCTGAGTGAACTCGACCCCGGCCGCCTTCAGCCGCTCGTAGTCACCGCGGCAATCATCGGTCGAAAGGATCATGGTGGAGAGGGCGCCCTTGCTGACGAGCTCACGGAGCTGCGCTTCGGTCGCGTCGTCGTGCATGGGCGCTCCCGGCCGGATCAGCACGATCTCCGGCGAAGGCTGACCGGGAACTGCCACCGTCAGAAAGCGCATGGCCCCGAGGTCGGCGTCGGTCCGGACCTCCAGCCCGAGCTTGTTGACGTAGAAGTCGAGAGCCTCGTCCTGGTCGAGGACGGTGATGAATGTGTGTGAGAGGTGAGTGATCATGCGGCCACGCTAACCCGCGCGTGGCCGGTCCGCTTCTCCGTATGTGCTCACTGTTGTCTACCCGGCGGGGCGCGTCCAGGCCATGGCGAAGCAGGCTGGGACCCGGAGCGCGGCCGCGCCCTCGCCGCGGAAACGCTCGCGGTACTCCGAGGGCGACTCGCCCACGATCTCCCGGAACGTGCGGCTGAAGGTGCCGAGGCTGTTGAAGCCGACCTCGAAGCAGACGTCCGTCACCGAGTGGCCGGTCTCGCGCAGGAGCTCCATCGCGCGCTCGACCCGGCGGCGCTGTAGGTAGCGATGGGGAGTCTCGCCGAACGTCGCACGGAACTGCCGGCTGAAGTGCGCGCGAGATACATGGGCCACACGCGCGAGCTCCATCACGTCGAGCGGCTCCGCGAACGCACGATCCATCGTGTCGCGCGCCCGCAGCATCCGGCGGTTGCGCTCCTCCAGCTTCAGCGACATCAGCTCAGCAGGCGCTTCTGCACCTTGCCGAGCGCGTTGCGGGGCAGCTCGTCCACGAACCGCACCTCGCGCGGGCGCTTGTGCGGGGCGAGCTGGTTCGCGACCAGCTCGATCAACTCCTCCCCCTCCGCCTCCTCGCCATCAGCGCGCACGATCCACGCCACCACCCGCTCGCCGAGGTCATCGTCGGGCACACCGGCGACCGCCGCCTCGGCGACCCCCGGATGCTCGAGCAGCGCCGCCTCGATCTCACCGGCCCCGATCTTGAATCCGCCGCTCTTGATCAGGTCGGTCGCGATCCGCCCGATCAGCCGCAGATAGCCGTCGGGGGCGCGGGTCGCGAGATCCCCGGTCTTGAACCAGCCGTCCTCCGTGAACGCGGCCGCGGTGGCGTCGGCGCGATTCAGGTAGCCGTCGAACAGGCTGGCGCCGCGGACCTGCACCTCGCCCGAGGTCTCGTCGTCGTGCGTCTGGACGGCTACTCCCGGTTCGTCCACGAGACGCACGTCGACGCCATCGAGCGGCAGCCCGACGTACCCCGGCCGGCGGTCGCCGCCGGCGCGGACCGAGGCGACGATCAGCGTCTCCGAGAGCCCGTAGCGCTCGACGATCGACTGCCCGGTGAGCTGCCGGATTCGCTCGTGCTCGCGCGCCGGCAGTGCCGCCGAGCCCGACACGAGCAGCCGCGCCCCGCCGACCGCCGCCGCCAGCTCGCCGTCCTCCGAGGCCGCGTCGGCCAGCCGCTGGTACATCGTCGGCACACCGAACATCATCGTCGCGCCGTCGTCGAATGCGGCGCGCACCGCCGCCGGCTCGAGCCTCCCGAGGTGGTGGCACGTGCCACCGCGGCGAACGGGGCCGAGCACGCCGAGCACGAGACCATGGATGTGGAAGATCGGGAGCGCGTGCACGACCGTGTCGCGGTCGGTCCACGCCCACGCGCCGGCGAGCGCGTCGAGGTTCGCGGCGAGCGCGCGCCGCGACAGCACGACTCCCTTCGGCGGGCCGGTGGTGCCGGACGTGTACACGACGAGCCCCGGCAGGCGCGGGTCCACGTCGGGTAGCGGACCGTCCTCGCCGTCATCGAGCTCGAGGTCGTCCTCGCCGAGCACCAGCTGCGGCGCGCTGTCCGACAGCACGTGTCTGAGCTCGGACTCGCCCGAGCGCGGGTTGATCGGCACGACGGTCTTCCCCGCGGCGAGCCACGCGACGAACGCCGTCATCGTCTCGAGGCTCGGCTGCGCCCGGATCGCCACGCGGCTCACATCCGGATGGCGCCGGTGGATCCCAGCGGCGACTCGTCCGAGCGCGTCGAACTGGATGCGCTCGCCTGCGAACTGGAGCGCGTCGCGCGCCGGCGGATCGGCGAGCGGCGGGAACAGCGAGTCGATCACTGACGGCTGTCCCAGCCGACCCGGAGCAGCTTCAGCAGCAGCTCGGGCGACTGGGCGCCGGAGATTCCGCGCGCGCGATCGACGACGAACGTGGGCACGGCGGTGATCCCGAGCTCGAGCGCGGTGCGCTCGTCGTCGCGGACCTCCTCTGCGAAGCGGTCGCCGGCGAGCAGCTCGCGCACCTCCGCCTCGGGCAGCCCGACCTCCTCCCCGAGCGCCAGCAGCGAGT
The DNA here is from genome assembly GCA_963826895.1 of uncultured Solirubrobacterales bacterium. GTDB lineage: Bacteria > Actinomycetota > Thermoleophilia > Solirubrobacterales > Solirubrobacteraceae > Palsa-465. The sequence continues at coordinate 88,856 of CAWGYJ010000002.1, read as the reverse complement.
CGTGATCGGAGATCAGCTTGCCCTCGCTGAAGTACGCGTGCAACAGGCGCTCCTTCATCTGATCGCCGAGCCCGTGCTCGTTCGCGAGGTGCACGAGCCGGTGCCCGTCGAACGTCGTGCCCGAGCGCTGGACGTCGAGCCGGAAGTCGAGCCCCTCGCCTGTCGCCTGGGAGAGCAGCTCGCGCTCCATCTCGCGCACCTGGTCGAGCCCGAGCCCGTACTTGCGCGCGATCCGGCTCGCCCTGTCTCCCTCGCGTTCGCGCGGCGCGTCCGGGTCGAGCTCGAAGCTCCGCCAGCGGACGGTGACGTCGTCGGCGTGCTCGAACCCGGCGAGCGCGCGCTCGAACCGGCGCTTACCGATATAGCACCACGGGCATGCGATGTCCGACCAGATCTCCACGTCCATGTCGTCGGACATTAGAACTTTGGAATGAGGTGGACGGTGAGGCGCCGAAGCTCACCCCGCTCGCGCGGCCCTTCCGGCCTGGGTGTCCGCCTGCGTTCTGGGCTTTTTATCGGCGTCCCGGCGCCCGGACTGAAGCACCACCGCAGCGGGTAGACGTCATCGATGAGTACCGTCGAGAGAGCGGAGCCCCGCTCGCACGGACCGAGAAGCGACCCGCACCGGGCCGGAGGGCGCGTGCTCGAGGGGCTCGTGCGCGCGGGCTTCATCGCGCGCGGAATCACGTACGGCCTGGTCGGGGCGATCGCCCTCGGGATCGCCCTCGGCGCCGGAACGGACCACGCCTCCGCGAGCCAGCAGGGCGCGCTCTCGCTGATCGCCCGTGAACCGCTCGGCAAGGTCGCTCTGATCGCCGTCGCCGCCGGGATGCTCGCCTACGCGCTGTGGAAGCTCACGCTCGCGGTCATCGGGCATGGGCCCGAGGGAGGCGGCGGCTCGAGCGCGGGGGTCCGGATCGCCAATCTCGGCGGCGGTGTCGCGTATCTGGGGCTCTGTGGCTTGGCCGTCGAGGTGCTCGCCGGCAGTGGAGGCAGCTCGTCGGGCTCGCCTCGCCACGCTGCCGCCGGGGTGCTCGGTTGGCCCGGCGGGCAGTGGCTCGTCGGCATCGCCGGGGTGGCGACGGTCGCGATCAGCCTGTACATGGTGTACGACGCGATCAAGGGTGGATTCGCAAAGCAGAGCAAGACCGAGGAGATGGGCGTTGAGGAGCGCCGGCTGTTCATGGTCCTCGGTCGGGCCGGCATGAGCGCGCGCGCGCTCGTGTTCGCGCTGATCGGCTACTTCATCCTGCGCACCGCGATCGACTACCAGCCCAGCAAGGCGGTTGGTGTCGACGGGGCTCTCGGTCGGCTCCACCACGAGCCGCTCGGCCCGTGGCTCCTCGGGCTGGTGGCGCTCGGACTCGTGATCTTCGCGACGTTCTCCATGTTCGAGGCGCGGTACCGTCGGCTGTAGTGCCCGGAAGCCAAGTCCTGTTCGTCACCGGCGCGAACCCGATGCGCGGCGGAGGCGGACTCGAGAGTTACGTCCGCGCGCACACGCTGGCCGCACGCGCAGCCGGCTTCGATCCGCATCTGTTCTGCGTCGGCCGCCGGACGCGAGTCACGCGCGAGGAGTTCGGGAGCGTGCACCAGATCGGGCTGCCGCCGCACAACCCCCGCGCGATGCTCGCCGGTCTGTACAGCCCGGTCATGGCACGCGCACTCGAGCGGCACGTGCGGGGATCGGACCCGGTCCTGGTCCACGCGTTCGGAGCCCACAGCTGCGGGGCCGCACGGTTCTGCCGAGCGCGCGAGCGCGGCGGCGCTCGGAGTGTGCTCGTGACCTCCGCGTACTGCACGCAGGCGCAGGAGACAAGCGCGTTCATGTCGGGGCTGCGTCGCGACGATGGCGCTCGCAACATCCTTGCCTATGCGGCCCGGTTCGCGATCGTCCGCGTGAGCGGCACCCGCGCTGAGCGCCGCGGGTACGCATCGTCGAAGCTTCTGCTCGTCAACTACCAGTCGGTGCGCTCCCTGCTGCGCGAGCAATTCGAGGCCGACTGGGAGATTCGTTCGTTTCCCTACGCCTCCGACCTCGCGTTCACGCCGTTCGAGGACGCCGGCGTGGAGCCGGAGCCGCTCGGGCAACTGGAGCCGCGTGACGCCCCGTTGATCGTGTGCGTCTCGCGGCACGATGCGCGCAAGGGTGTCGACGTGTTGCTGGAAGCGCTCGGCGGGCTGCGGCGGGCCGGAGTCGGCTTCCGCGCCTGCCTGCTCGGGCGAGGCGAGCTGATCGACGCCCACCGCCGGCTCGCCCGCCGGCTCGGGCTCGAGCGGTCGGTCGCGATCACCGGACAGGTACCGGACCTGGCCCCGTATCTGCTCCGCGCCGACGTGTACGTGCTGCCTTCGCTCTCGGAGTCGAGCGGGTCGGTGTCGCTTCTGGAGGCGATGCAGGCGGGCCGCGCGATCGTGGCCTCCGGCTGCGACGGGATCCCCGAGGACGTGACCGACGGCGATTCGGCGCTCGTCGCCGCGCCCGGCGACCGGCAGGCGCTGGCGGCGGCGATCGCCAGGCTGCTCGGCGACCCGGCCCTCCGCGGCCGGCTCGCCGCTCGCGCGCGCGACGATTATGAACGGCGCTTTTCCGCCGAGCGCCTGACGGCCGCGCTCGCCGAGCTCTACGGCGAGCTCGGGTTCACGCCGTAGCCAGCTCGGTGAGCGCCTGCTCGTAGGCGTCGGCGATCCCGGGCAGCGCGTGCTCGGCGGCGGTCTCGAGCCCCCGCTCCGTCACGCGGTTCACGAGCTCCGCGTCGTTGGCGAGCGCGATGATGCATTGCGCCAGGGCGTCCTCGTCGCCCTCGGCGTGCAACAGGCCGTTGATCCCGTGCTCGACGACCTCGCGCGCCGCGACTATGTCGCTCGCGATCAGCGGCCGCCCGCACGCCATCGCCTCGAGGTAGACCAGCGCCTGGCACTCGTACGCGGAGGGCATCGCGACCATGTCCCCGACGCTGAACAACTCCGGCATCCGCTGATGCGCGATCCAGCCGGGGAAGCGGAAGTTGGCGTCCAGGCCGCGAGCGTGGCACTCGCGCTCGACGTCCTCCCTGAGGCGGCCGTCGCCCGCGACCACGAACACGAAGCTCTCGTCCTCGGCGAGCACACGCCGAGCGGCGCCGAGCAGGTCCATCGGCCGCTTCTGCTCGGTCAGCTTCGAGGCATGCACGACGACTGTCGCACCTTCGGGGATCGCGAGCTCGGCTCGCATTCGCGCGTCGGGCTCTCGGGGGCCGAATCGCGCCAGGTCGACCGGGTTCGGGATCACGCGCACGCCGGGCACCCCGAGCTCGGCCATCGCCGTCTGCGCGTGGCGCCCGGAGGTGACGATCAGCTCGAAGCCCCGCATGCTCTCGAGCAATAGCTGTGCGAGCTCGGGCGGGACGGTGCCACGCGCGATCCCGAACATCGTCGTCCCGTGGATCACCAGCATCCGCGGCAATCCGCGCGTTGCCTCGAGGCCCTCTAGCTGGGGGACGATCAGCTCCCGCCCGGCGATCAGGACGTCCGGACGCCGGCGCTGCACCGCCTGGCGCACCAGGCCGTGGATCAGCTCGCGCTCGTGGTCGCGGTACTCCTTGGACGGCGGCATGTCCGGCCCTGTCGCGAGGTATGGAAGCTCGTACCGGGTGATGCGCAGCTCGGGATGAGCGGCAGCGAACTCATCTCCGTGCTCGAGCGCGGCGGTCGTGATCGGGCTGATCGCGTCGATCTCGTGCCCGCGATTCGCGAGCTCGCCGAACATCTGTGCCGAGAACATCGCGGCGCCGCCCTGATGGGGCGGTAGCGGGCCGACGAACAGGAGCGACAGCCGGTCGTCCGCCATCGGGTTCACGCGGCGGCGTTCAGCGCGACGCGCTCGGCCTCGGTGATCTGCCGCTTGCCGCGCTTGACCGGATCCCAGGCGACCACGATCGTCGTCCCGGAGGCGGCCACGGTCCCGTCCGGCAGCCGCACCTCGTGCTCCATCCGCAGGCTCGTGTTCCCGACATCCGCGAGCCGTACGACCACCTCCACCTCCCCGTGGTCCTTGCGCACCTCGGTGTGGTAGTCGAGGTCGACGTGCACGAGCACGAACACGCCGTGCGAGTGTGAGTTCCCCGCCCGGCGCGCGATCTCGCTCATCAGCCCGGCCCGGCCCTCCTCGAGCAGCTCGTGGTACACGGACTGGTTGAGGTGTCCGAGCATGTCCATGTCGCGCCAGCGCAGCTGCACGCGCATCCGATGCTCGAGTCCGGCCGTCACGGCGCCGCAGTCTATGACGGCGCCCGGGGCAGGCTCATGCCCGCCCCGGCGGGGGCCGCAATGTCAGGCGGCCTGCTTCTTCGGCGTGATCCACTGGTCGACCCAGTCGCCGGTGATCTGCCTGGTCGCGGCGTTGATCCGGTTCCAGGTGTTGATCGTGGCGATCGCGAGCACCAGCGCGCCGAGCTGCTTCTCGTCGTAGTGGCGGGCCGCCTCGTCCCAGATCTCATCCGAGACCGCCTCGGGCCGGTCGGCCAGGCGGGTGATCGCCTCGGTCAACGCGAGCGCCGCACGCTCGGCGTCCGTGAAGTACGGGGCCTCGCGCCAGGCGGCGGCGGTGAAGATCCGCTGGTCGGATTCGCCCAGGTTCCGCAGTTCCCGGGAATGCATGTCGAGGCAGACGGCACAACCGTTGATCTGGCTCGCTCGGAGCTCGATCAGCTGCAGCGTCGCCGGCGGGATGCCCGCGTGGTGGGTCGTCGCCGCCAGCTGCTGGAGCGCCTGCATCGCGCCCGGGATGGTCTGTACTGGATTTTCGATTCGAGCCTGCATGGTGTCCTCCAAGGGGGTCGATGGGTGCCTACACCTATATGTCCCCACTCCGCGAAGGAACGTGACACGAATCAGAACGGCCGGCGGACGGGTGGTCAGCCGGTCGTGGCCGGAGGTCCGCCCGCTCCGCGCCTCTCCGCTGACGCATAACGGTCGATGCGGTAGGCGAGATAGAAGTGCAGCGCCGCCGGCGCGAGCAGCGCCAATCCCCACCACCAACCCATGCTGCAGAAGATCGCGGTGAGGACCATCAGCCAGATCCCGACTCCGATGCGCGTCACGATGACCTGGTTCGGATACTTGCGCGCCAAGCGCGAGGGATATTCCACCTGCTGTAGCTGCATTGGGATCGCGCTCCTTACGAGATCTGTTGTTTCGTCCAGCGTCGGCCACTGCTGCCCGGCGCTCGCGCCGCTCATCAGGACCGTGAGCATCTCGTCTCCGCGCTCACGCCGGAACGCCTTCGGGTACAACGCCAGCAGTCGCTGATAGCGCCGCTCGAGAGTTTTCGATTCGGTCATGCCGTGGCCACCCCGTGAGTCGGATTGGCTCGCAGCCGCGAGATCGCGACCTGCGCGTTCGCGCGCAAGCGGTCCGCCTCCTCGGCGAGTCGCTCGGCGCCGGCTCCGGTGAGCCGGTAGTAGCGACGAAGGCGGCTGTCGACGACCTCCTCGCGATCCACCTCGATGAGCCCGTCCGCGCGAAGACGCTCGAGGGCGGTGTACAGCGTCCCTGCGCCCAGCTTGACACGCCGGTTGGAGATCTGCTCGACGTCGGTGATGATCCCGTAGCCGTGCTGGCTGCCTGCCGCCAGCGCGGTCAGGATCAGGAAGGTCGCCTCGTGTACCGCTTTCTTGCTCATAGGCGCAATATATATCGAGCAACGTAATATGTCAAGCTCCGGCGTATATCGGGGCACGCCTCATTGAGCCACGGGAAGGGAACCGAGCCGCGGGAAGGGAACTGTGTGACGCGGCGTCCTATCTGGTGGCGGGCGCAGATCCGCAATTCGCTCTTTGAGGAGTCCCGTATGCGAGTGATCCTGAAGCTCATCCCCGCTGTCGCCGTGTCGTCGTTGCTTGCGGCCTGCGGCAGTTCGAGCAGCACCAGTGCTTCGTCCACGTCGGCATCACAGCCGAGCGGTGCGTCGTCGACGGCGGTCGTGAAGATCGCTTCTGTGCCGTCCCTGGGCGCGCGGGTGCTCGTCGATGCTCAGGGCCTGACGCTGTACCACCTGTCCGGCGAGCAGAACGGGAAGTGGATCTGCACGAGCTCGGCTTGTGTGAAGGTGTGGCATCCACTCGCAGCCCCCGCCGGCGGCGTGCCGAGCGGCAGCGTCGGCTCACTTGGGACGGTCAAGCGTCCGAATGGAGCGACCCAGCTCACCTTCAAGGGCATGCCGTTGTACACATTCGTCGGCGACACCAAACCAGGTGAGGCGAAGGGGCAGGGCATCAAGGACGTCGGCGTCTGGTCGGCCCTGACCGCGAACGGGTCCGACCCCTCCACGGCTCCGGCGACGACCACGACGACGTCGTCATCAACCGGCGGCTACGGATACTGATCGAGAGCGCGACGTCAACTGGTTCCGCCAGGCTCACGGGCGAGCGCTTCGCCGGTGAGCGCCGGCGAAGTCCCCTATGTTTGCGCCGTGCGTTCGCGAGTGCGGTTCCTGTCGCTGATCCTGGTCACGGCCGCGATCGCGGCCGGGTTGTTGCTCATACCGTCCAAGCGCTCGGGTGCCCAGACGGTCACGCTCGCGCTCACGGCGCCACCGGGAACGCCGGTGGTCGGCGTCGGCGATCCGCTACCGGTGGGCGCGATCGAGCCGGGGTTCGTCGGACTGTCGCTCGAGTATTCGGCGCTCCCGGCCTACGCCGGCACCGGCGAGAGCGGGCTCGACCCTGTGTTCGTTCAGTTGATTCGCAACCTGACACCCGGGCAGGCGCCGGTGTTGAGGATCGGCGGGGACAGCACCGACACCTCATGGGTCGCGGTGCCGGGGATGCGGCGCCCTCGGGGCATCAAGTACCGGATCGGACCGGCCTGGCTGCGGACGGCCGGCGCGCTCACCCGGGCGCTCCACGCACGGATCATCTTCGGGATCAACCTCGAGGCGGACAGCACGAAACTCGCAGCTCTCGAGGCACGGGCGCTGATCGGGGCGGTCGGACGATCGTCGGTGGAGGCGCTCGAGGTCGGCAACGAACCCGAGCTGTACGGAAGCTTCCGCTGGTACACGGCTCCTGACGGGATCGGGTTCCCCGGCAGGCCGGCGAACTACGACCTGCGTTCGTATATCCGTGACTTCGCGAACTTCGCAGCGTCCCTGCCGTCGGTTCCCCTGGCCGGGCCCGCCACCGGGTCGCTCAAGTGGATGGCCCGGATGCGGAGCTTTGTGACGGCGGCGCCGCAGTTGGGGCTCGTGACCGCGCATCGCTATCCGCTCGACAGATGCTTCACCGCCCGCACGTCGAAGAAGTACCCAACGATCAGCCACCTGCTCGCGCGCAGCAGCTCGGTAGGACTTGCCGACACGATCGCCCAGGACGTCTCGATCGCACACGCGGATGGCCTACGGCTGCGGGTCGATGAGCTGAACTCCGTCGCGTGCGAAGGCAAACGAGGCGTGAGCAACACGTTCGCCTCGGCGTTGTGGGTGCTCGACACGCTGTTTCAGATGGCACGTGTCGGCGTCGACGGTGTCAACGTCCACACCCTCCCGGGCTCGCAATATCAGCCGTTCCGGCTGACACGCTCGGATGACAGGTGGCTCGGCAGGGTCGAGCCCGAGTACTACGGCATCCTGATGTTCACCCAGGCGGCGCCCCCGGGATCGCGCCTGCTCGCGCTCTCGGGGTCACAACGGAGTCAGGTCAGGACGTGGGCGACTCGTGCACCCGACGGTCGGGCGCGGGTCGTGCTGATCAACGTCAGCCGCCGTCAGCCCCGCTACATCGCGCTGCGAATCACGGGCATGGCGCGCTCGGCGGCGCTCTCACGACTGCTGGCGCCGTCGATCGCCGCCACCGGCAACGTGTCGTTCGGAGGTCAGAGCTTTGGCCCGAAGACGAGCACAGGTGTGCTTCCCGGCCGGCCGCTGCAGATCGCCGTCGTTCCGGTTGCCGGCAAATACGTGGTCAGGTTGCCTCCCGCTTCCGCGGCGATGCTGACGTTCACGCCGGCCCACCGACGATGAGCTGCTCTATTTCACTGAGCTTGAGCTCCGCGGTGTAGGGTCCGCTCGTGCGGTGGGGAGCACGGATCGGGATGTTGGTCCTCACGGGCGCTCTCTCGTGGTGTTCGTCCGCGCTCGCCAACACCACGGTGAACGTCACGGGTGGCTGCACGCTGCGCGACGCCGTCTCGTATGCGGACGGAAACTCGGAGCCCGCGTGTGCGCCCGGGGTCGCATCGGGGACCACGACGATCAAGCTCCCCGCAAGCGCCTCCGCATACGTCGTCGGCTCGGCGCTGATATTCACGGGGAGCACCGTCCTTGACGGAGCCGGTGCGTCCAGGACGACCGTGAGCGGCGGCGGGACGGTGCAGGTGCTCGGCCTCGCGCCGGGCGCAAACGTGACGATCGAGAACGTGACGATCACCCGTGGACGGTCGGGTACCGATGCGGGCAACGGCGTTGCCGGCGGCGGGATCTCAAACCTGGGCACGCTGCGGCTGACCGACTCGACTGTCGACGGGAACGCTGCCTCGGCGGGGGTCACGCCCGAGGCGCTGAGCTGCCCGGCAAGCTGTCCCGCGACCGCCGGCTCCAACGGCGGCAACGGCGGGGACGGCGGCGGCATCTACAACGACGGAACCCTGACCATCACCGACTCCACCATCAGCTCAAACAGCGCCGGAGCCGGAGGGAACGGCACCGGCGCTCTGCGGGCATCCGGTACGTACCAGGGCGCGGGCGCCGCGGGCGGCGACGGCGGCTCTGGAGGTTCCGGAGGCGGCATCTACAACGCCGAGAACGCCACGCTCACCGTCATCGGATCGACGATCGACCACAACGAGGCCGGCACCGGCGGCAGCGCAGGCGCCGGCTCCGACGGCGTACCCACTGGAAGCACGGCGGGCGGCGCCGCTGGACAGCCGGGCAGCGGCGGCTCCGGCGGCGGGATCGCCAACAATTCGTTCAACGGAATCGGCGCGGACCCAAATCAGGTGTGGGATTCGACGATCGCGGCCAACTCAGCCGGCACGGGCGGCGCCGGAGCGAGAGGCGGTCTCGGCGAGCCGTCGGGCGGATCGAGTAGCTCGCAGGACGGCGGCGGAGGCGATGGCGGCGGGTACGTCGATCTCGGCTTCGGGGGTTCCGAGTTGGCCGAGGACACGATCGAGGGCAACGCTGCAGCAACCGGCGGCACCGGCAGCAGCGTCGACGGAGCGGGTGGTGGCTACGGATCGATCAGCATCTACGGCAGCGGACTCGATTTCGACACGATCGCCGACAACACGGCCCCGGCCGGCGCGGTCGGCGGCGTCTATCACGACTCGGCCGGAAACAACTACACCGGGGTCGAGGGCTCGATCGTCGCGTCCAATGGTCCTGTCAACTGCTCGACGAGCCATGTCGAGGCGATTCCCGATGGCGGGCCTTCGGGCGACATCGTCTACGGGGATTCGACGTGTCCGGGCACGGTGGGTAATCCCCTGCTCCAACCGCTCGCCGCCAACGGCGGCTCAACGGAGACAATGGCGCTCGGCCTCGGCAGCGCGGCACTCAACTTCATCGCGGCGGATACTCAATATGCCGCTGCCTGCTCGACGTACGGATTGCGGGCGCCTGCCGGCGTGGTCGAGACGACCGACCAGCGCGGGGTCCCGCGACCGACCATGGGCGGGCAGTTCTGCGATGCAGGCGCCTTCCAACACGCAGCCCCGACGATCGGCACGACGATTCCGACGGTCGAATCCCAGACCACAGCACGGATCTCGGGGTCCGTCGACCCGCTGCTCGCCGCGCCGGACACACAGGTCACGCTTGTCTACGGAACAAGCTTCCACCAGGTCAACGGCACGACGGAGGTCGTCGGCCGGACCGTTCCCGGCCCCTCGATCAGCGGCGGCGACTCAGTGCATGTGAACACGCTGGCTACCGGGCTGAACCCGGGCACGGCCTACCACTCCCAGCTCACCGCGACGAACATGTATGGCACCGCCTACGGACCCATGGTCACGATCCGGACACCCGCGGTAGAGCCCATCGTCGTTTCTGGCAACCCGTCGCTCGGACCGCAGACGCAGCTCCGGCTGTACAACCCGAACACCCGCTCCGTCAACGTGGAGGCACAGATCACAGTGGGCGACGGCGCGCTGACCGCCGGCGTCAAGCGATCGAAGTCGCTCGTCATCGCGAGCGGCCACGTGACGATTCCGCCGCGCAAGTACGGCAACCTCAGGCTGAAGTTCTCGAAGCGGCTGCTGAAGTACCTGCGAAGGCATCACAAGCTCAAGGCGACGCTTACGCTCAAGCTCACCGTCAAGGCGCACGGACGCACAGTCGTGAGCAGGCGGATCACCGTCCGGCGCTGAGCTCGAGCCGGATCTTAGTCGCTCCCCGAGCGGCGCCCTACGGCCCATGACCCGACCGGTGCTGCGGATTACCCGCAGTCTGTCGCGTCGGACCACGGATAGCTATCCGCTGTCGTCAACCGCCCACGATGAGGTTGTCCACGGAAGCCGGGCGTCCGCCGGTAGGTGAGCATGGGGTCATCGATGCTGCCTAAGGAGCCAACGATGGATTACGACACTCACAACTTTGATCTCAACCCACAGCCGGTCGGCGCTACTCCAAACAAGGCGAGCAAGATCACGCTCGCGGCGATGGGCGCGGCGGCCGTGGTCCTGGTGCTGATCGGACTCGATGTGGCGCTGGTCAGCGGCGCGCAGGCAGCACCCCCGCGCCCGGTCGTGCACGTCGTGAAGCTGTCTGGCACTACGGCGGTTCAGCCGGTCGTATACCTGACCGTGTCGCCCGGGATCAAGCCAGGCCCCGACGGCAAGCTGCATGACGCCTTCAGCGTCACCAACTTCGAGGTGCACGCCGGCCAGGCCGTGAAACTGGTCATCAACAACACAGATAACGGCCCACACAGCATCACCGCGCCGAGCGCCGGCGTGAACATCCTCGTCCGGCCCGGAACGCATACGTACACGCTGCTCGTGCGCAAGAGCGGTCGATTCGAGTGGTACTGCACCCAGCCGTGCGACCCCTACTCGATGTCCCACATTGGGTACATGCGGGGCTACATCACCTCGATCTGACGCCAGCACACGCAAACGACGGCGAGCTCACGATGCAAGGTCAAGCCGGCGCTCGCCGTGTCCTTCGCCAGGGCAGTGGCGATCTGGTTCGCGGGCGAAGGATTCAGTGGGCTCCTCATAGGCACCGCGAGCCCGTTGACCGGAGCGCCAGGCGCCGCGTTGCTGTACATCGTCGTCGGGGTGATGGTGTGGCCGCGCCAGACTGACGGCGAGCGCGCCGGGCGGCGCGCCTGGGCGGCGTTGTAGCTGACTTCGGCTATCGCAGTCGCGGTCCTGACCCGCACCGCCGAGCGGTCGTTCCTCGCGCTGGGGATCGCACTGTCGCTCGTGTTCTGGGTTGCCGGCCAGGGCGTCGGTGGGGTTCTGACCGGCAGCGCCACCGACGTGTCGACCGCGCCGCTGGTGGTCCTGATGGGCTGCATCCTGCTGGCGCATAGGAGGGCGCCCCGCCGCGTCGCACACGACGGCGTGGCGATCGCGCCCTCGACAGCAGTCGGCATCTGAGCGTAAGGCTGCGTGCCGGTGTAGTTGAAGTGCGGCCCGCTGATTCGTGCGCCAGTTCGGACCCAGGTCGCGGCTGACGGTCCGGCTGTGATGTCGGCAGCGGTTGCGCGGCTGTTGAGCGTTGTACGTCGGCTAGCGAATCCGCTCCATCAGCGCCCGTAACGGCGCCGTCATACGCCAGCTCTTGGATGTCTTCATCGCGTGGATTCTGCCCGAAAGCCGCATGAGCTCTTCGCTTGCGAGGATTCTGATCTCGTCCAGCGCAGCGGCCCTCTGCTCCAGCAGGTCAACCGCCTGCTCGAGCGGAGCAACGCGGTTGCTCTCATCGAGGCGACCGAACCTCACGAGCTGGGCTGCCCAGGCGGCGTCGGTGATCCGGCGGACCTGTTCGTGATCGATGCCGGCGCGGTGCAACGCATACTCGTAGACGATGCGGTCCGCAGCCGTTCGTTGCTCGACCAGCGAAATCGTTGTCGGCGTGATCCGCCCCGCAGGCGCGACGTGATCGGGCAGGACGACTCCGTGAGGAGTCTCGTTGTCGCTCATCGGGGTGAGCCGGACGCCAAAGAAGTCGGACATCTCATTCCAGGTGCGGCTGCCGAGCTCGAGCACTCCGACGAGACCGATTCCATCGAGCCGCTCGATCGCCTCCGCCGCCACGTCTGGAATCTCCTCCGCAGAGAAGAATCCCTGACTCCCCGCCCGACGCACGAGCAGCCGGCAGATCTGGTTGTCAGTCTCCTCGGCGATGCGCGGCTCGGAAAGAAACTCGTCGAGCGGGCGCAGCGCGTGATGCGCAGCTGACCCTTCGACCGAGAGGGGTGCCCACATCGTCGCCCAGTTCGGCGAGACACGGGTGAAGGCATACAGCGAAACGAGCCTGGCTCTGGGCTCGCGAAGCAGCGTCGCGATCCGCTCTGCGGCGGTGAGCTTGAGCAGCGTGTGGAGCCGAAAATGGCCGCAGACAACCGCGTAGCTGCGCAGCACCTCGAGGTCGTGTTCGTCTACGACGAGCGACGCCCGCGACTCTGGTGCCATGCGCTCGAAGACCAACGGGTCGTCGACGTCGGGCATCTCGCCATGTTGGGGTGCAACCGCTGCTGAGCTCAGGGCCAGCTCAAGCGCCGTCCGAAAGCTCGTCCCCCCCGCTTTCGGGATGTGCAGGAAACAGCGCGGACCCAGCTCGGTGGCACTCACCCGGGGACTCTGAGATCGGAGAAACGCCAACTCGACTCGGGCAAAGACGAGTGAATCTGCTGCATCGGGGCTCGTAGCGGCGCCGTCATACGCCAGCTCTTGGATGTCTCCATCGCGTGGATTCTGCCCGAAAGCCGCATGAGCTCTTCGCTTGCGAGGCCTCTGGTCTTGCCGAATCTCACGAGCTGCGCTGCCCACGCGTCCTCGAACCTGCCGAACATGAACGCGAACGCGTGTGGTAGGACGCCGATGTCGAACCCCATTGCGAGCGGCGGGATGGTGAGCATCACGTGGTCGAGGCGGCTGGCAAAGTTGACCCGCTGGTCGCCGTGTGCATCCCGACGTACCGAACCCGGTCGGGATTCGCGGAGTCGTAGTCGATGTCCGGCGTTAGCGTGACCTGAAGCCGAATGCGCATGACCGCGAGACGCGTGACCAGCCACGGGGTCGACGGCGACATACCACAGCGATCCGTCCGGATACAGCTCGAACAAATGCCGCAACTCATGCTGGAACAGGGCCGGCATCGCGGACGCGTCGGCCGGCGCCAATGCGAACCCTCGTCGCTCGCTGACTGACACGGTGTCGTGACGGTTCTGCAGCTCGGCCAGCCGGGGGTGCGCATCGGGCGCTAGCGGGATCTGAGGCATTCCGCTCCATAGCGGATGGTCGAACAGGGGTTGCCAGACCGCCGGTTGCGAGAAGTCCATCATCGCATCGTCTAGCCGATAGGGCGCGAGGTACGGCGCAACGCCGCGGCCAAGGCCGCTCTCGCGTCGGCGATCGCCGTCTGCGCGTCGAGCCGCGGCATATCCTCAAACTCGTCCATCACGTGGCCATACGTGCTGAGGGTGAGCCGCGCGTCGTGGCCCAGCTGGCGAGCGACGTAGATCACCGAGCGCCCCTCGTGGAGCAGCAGCGAGGCGAACGAATGCCGGAGGTCGTAGGGACGGCCGTGCTCCAGCCCCGCCGCACCCTCGCTCGAAGCCATGGCCCCGACTACCAGCACCCTGTCCTCGTGAGATACGTGGGGGGCGGGCAGTCGGGGCCGTGAGCGGGCGGGCAGTCGGGGCCGTGAGCGAGCAGAAAACCCAGGTGCGGCGGGCCGTCGACAGGCTCAGGTGTGTAATCGGATTACACACTTCGTTACACACTTTCCTACACATCTGCTCCCGTCCTCCTCTCCGCTACGGGCGCGCTCGGCCGCCCGCTCAATCTCGCTCGCGCCGCCAGCAGCTGATCGCGCGCACGCCTCTTGAACTGGAACCCGCGCCGGTAGACTCGACTGATGAGCGTGACCGTGCGACTCCCCGACGACCTCGCGGCCGTCCTAGCTGAGGAGGCGGCTCGCCAGGCCGTGACTGCGGACGAACTCGCCGCGCGCGTGCCGGCCGAACACATCCATGCCCGGCGAAAGCTCGGGTTCGTTGGCGCGTCGAGCTCCGGTCGCACCGCTGCGGAAGCGGAGGACATGCTCGCCGAAGGCTTCGGTCGCTGACGCTGGAATAAGGGAAAGTCCAAATTTTGTTACTTGAGGATGGGATACACCCGGGGACGCGAGGTCACGAAGAGATGTGGAAGCAAGCGCGCGACCTCCTGCGCAAGGCGTTCAAGGATTAGGGCGGTCGTCGGACTCGCCGGCCGCCCATGAGCCGAGGCTAGCGATGCGAGCCATCGTCACCGGGGCATGTGGTTTCATTGGAAGCCACGTAGCGGAGTTGTTCCTCGAGCGAGGTTGGCCAGTCCAAGGATGGGACTGCTTTACCGAGAATTACGCTCGCGCCGACAAGGATCGGAATCTCGCGATTCTTCGCGGCCCGACATTCGCGATGCGTGCGGAACCCATTTCCTGGGAGCGGTTCCCTGAAGATCTGCGTGCGACTGACGTCGTCGTCCATCTCGCCGGCGAACCCGGTGTAATCAACTCGTGGGGACCTGGCTTTGACCTGTATATGGAGCGGAACATTCGCGCTACCCAAATTGTGCTCGAGAGCTGTGTTCAGCAAGGAGTAGCGCGAGTCGTAGTTGCGTCAAGCGCTTCCGTTTACGGCGATGCCGGCAGATCTGATGCTCTCCATGAGGCCAGTCCGCTTCAACCGCTCAACCCGTACGGCGTTTCAAAGCTCGCGGTTGAGGCGCTCTGCCGAGCCTACGCGGCCCGCTTCGATCTCAGCATCGTGGCGTTGCGCTACTTCACCGTCTATGGGCCGCGGCAACGCCCTGATATGGCGGTATCCAGAGTCATATCTCGCGTGCTCGGTGGCGCGGCGCCGGTCGTCTTCGGCGATGGAAGCCAAGTCCGCGACTTTACGTACGTCGGTGACATCGCGGGCGCGACGGTCGCCGCCGCGACAGTGCCCCAAGCCGAGCGGTTCTCCGTGATGAACGTGTGCTGCGGAGAGCCACATTCAGTTCGCGACGTCGTCGAACGTGTTTGCGCGCTTTTCGGAAGGCCAAACGCCACGGTTGAGCTTCCTCCCCGCGCGGGAGAGGTGATCCGTAGTGTCGGCGATCACACTCAGGCACGAGCCCGACTGGCGTGGAGTCCGACCGTCAGTCTTGAGGATGGCCTCTCTCGGCAGGTCGCGTGGGCCCGAGCAGCCTCGGACGACCAGTCACTCTCGTCGGCCGCGTGAATGCTGCGCGCGCGCATGCCTGCTCGGCGCCGGTGCAAACGGGCTTCGCACGAACTGCCAGCGGCTAGGCCGGTCAGCCTGCCAACCAACACCGGAAGCAACGCGTAGGCGGATGCGTCCGACTTGGCCGGCGCTCCGTTACTCCCACGAATCTGGAGGACGGCGGAGCGCTACAGCGTCTCGTGCCGATCGTGCGCCAGGGCTTCGGACCCGGGCCACACGCTCTCCGGGTTCTCGATCGTCGAGCCGAGCATGAAGTTCTGATAAAAGAGGCCCGTGTCGCGAGGGAACCACGCAACGTCGCGGTGACTCTCCGACAAGCCGGCGATCTCGACCGATGTCGGGAACACCTTCGGAAGTTGGGTGCCGTTCCAGCATGCCCAACGGATCACCTCCCGCTCCATCCAGTGCCTGAGCTGGATGTCGACGGAATCGCTGCCTCCCTCGAGCAGCTCGGGGATGCTCAGCAGCCCGAGCGCCCGGTTCGCCCCTTCAGGCGTGACGATGTATGCGTGCGTCGTCCATGACAGAGCTCGTACGACGCGTCGATGGGCGTCCTGGGGCGCGAAGGTCATCTCGTCTCCGTGGACGGTCATCTGGTTCCCGAGCATGATGAAATCGACATCGCGAGGCGTGTCCGCCCAATAGCTGGGGCCCAGGTTGGTCAGGTCGGGGCGGGGCAGTACGTCGTCCTCAAAGATCAGCAGGTACGGAAGGCGTTCACGGACAACTCGCCTCCAGAGTCGAAACTGGGTCAGCGCATTGCCCATCTTGGCGGGTTTGAGCCCGGGTCGGAACGACCAACTTTCCGCCGCTGCCAGCTGGCGCACATCGGTCGTACAGGCGTCCACGCCCCGTGTGAGTTCGATGTTTGCAAACCCGACCTCGCGGAGCTTGGCGAGCGAGTACTCGGCGCGGGCACGGTGACGCGGGAGGTACACCATCACGCCACCTCGCGCCTGCAGTTCAGCAAAGGTCTCCGGTATCGGCACGGACTCGCCCTTGAGGGTTTGGCTCCTTTGCTGAGAGCCTATTGCAGGCGGGATGGATCTGTGCTTGATGATCGAGGGCTATGAGGACGTGAGCTGGGATCAGTGGCAGGAAGCTGCGTCACCGGCCATGCGGACGACCGTCGGAGGCTATGAGCGGGATCCGACCTCGCGGTGTCGTCATCGGCGGGGGGCCAGGCCAGCCGCACGGGCTCATGCTCACCTGACCAGGCGGCGTAGGGGTATTTCGGGTTGTCGGTCTCTTGTCTCACGGACGCGTCGTACCGCCCCGCCACGTCGCCCACGGGATAGCGAATCGGCTTGTCGAGATGTTGTTCGAGTCGGGGGCGCAGCCCCCGACTCCCAAGCTAATTGCGCGGCCGTTTGCAGCCCGCAGGAGCGGTCTGCGCAGTCCCCGGTCGGAGTGCTGTTTGCGCGGGAAGCGGAGGCCAGGCCGGCGCCGACCCCGCTTCCGACAGATCGGAGGTCTTCCTCGGGGGTCAGCGCGGCCGGAATCCGGAGCAGAGCACGCGCATCCATGCGATCTGTCCAGCTCGCGCGGTGTAGTACGCCTGTTGCTCAACCACGAACCTGCCGTCCGGGCTGACGACGTCGAAGCGAAAAGCGACACGGTGACGATCGGCAAAGGCATCGGTATCGATCGACACGAGCTGCTCGATCTCGTCGGAATCCTCGAACCATTGCCCCAGGACCAACTCCAGGACGGCATCGGCTCCGGTCGCCTCCCAACTTCGATTTGGCGTCAGTCCTCGGAAATCGATCTCTGGATCGAGCAGGGCCGCCAAGTCCGCGACGTTCCTTCGGGCTACCGCCTCGGCGAATGCCCTTCCGAGATCTGCGTCCTGAACGGCCATTGACTCGCTCTCCTTATGTCGCGTCTCGTGCGGGTCGCGCGCTAGCCGGGGTTCGTGGCCGTGACGAGCCACACGGACCCTCGGCCGACGATCGACCCGTCGGGCTTCTGCCATTGGGCGTAGTGGTCCCTTAGCGCCTCGGCGATCTCACCCCGAAGGCTCTCGCCGTACTCGCCGTTGAGGCGGATCAGCTCGGCGCCCGGTCCGATCGCCAGCAGCGATTCGATCGCTTCATCCATGTCCGCACCCATGAAGTAGTCGAAGTCGAGCCAATCCAACTCGATCTCTGTGAAGCCGGCGGCCTCGAGAATCCCGCGCGTGGTCTCAGGATTCCCGAGCGAGAACGGGCCGGGCCCACAGGTGTCGGCGTCGTGCTCCTCAGGGCGCGAGAGGAATCGCTGGACAACCTCCTCGGTCTCGGCCCAGATCGGGCTCTCGGCCTTGCGCCGCCAGCAGATCTTGCGAAGCCCGCCACCAGGCTTCAGCGCGCCGCGGATAACCCGCATGGCCACTACAGGCGCCGCGAAGAACTGTGTCCCCATCCGCGAGAACGCGTAGTCGTAGATCGGATCCCACTGTGCCGTCTGCGCATCAGAGAGCTCAAACCCGATGTTCTTGACCCCCGCTTCAGCGGCCTCGCGGCGGGCATCCTCGACGAAATGCGCAGAGGAGTCGGTCCCAAGCGCAGAACCTGCTACTCCGACCAGCTCAGCCAGCCGCTGAGTCGTGTCACCAAACCCGCAACCAATGTCTATGCAGCGTCCGCCGACGGGCGGCGGAAAGCGCTCAAAGAGCTCGTCGGTGACCTCGTCCAGAGCGCCCACGAATACGCGGCGATTCGCTTTCCACCGCTCATAAAGGACCGTATCCCAGGCGCGGACGGCCTCCTCGTTGGTGACGGCCACCGCGCCCGCGCGTTGCTGCTGCATCGACATGGTCAGACCCGAGTCAGCTCATCGGTCGAGCTGCCGAGTCGCCCGATCGCGGTCGTTACGTGTGTGAGGTATCGCGTGACCGCGGTTTGCACGGATGGCACCGCCGCACCGACCGCGTGGTCCTGGGCGCCTGCGACGATCGTGGCGCCGGAGATCACGACCGAGGACCCGAGCTGATTTATCGATGGCGCCGCCGGAAGCGGCGAGCTCCGCGGTCTGTGGATTGACATTGGGTCAGCCTAGGTCCTTGCGGAGACCGTCGCTTCCGGGGGGCACCTAGTCTTCCAGGTCCACCCCACCAGAATCAGCCCATGCTGCTCGGTCGCGAGCACGAGCCGAGGCGTGACTTGTGTGATGCCGTTCTGTACGACGGCGACCGCACGCTCGTCGGCGTCGGCCCGGAGCGGTAACAGCCGGACGCTCCAGCCAGGCTGCAAATCGCCAGCCGGGGGTGTGCGACCTGGTCGGCCGGCGCTTGCCGCGGGGCCGACCTGGTCGCGGGTCGATCTATCGCCTCAATCGGAGACCGGCGCTGGCGGAGATCGTCGGCGATGGTCGTCCGTGGACGGTGCTGATGATCTCGCTGCTGTCGATGCCTTGGAGGTAAATGCTTGTGATACCGAGGTTCGCGTGCCCGAGCTGGCGCTGGATCACGACGAGCGGGACGCCCTCATGGGCGATCTCGACGGCGTGGGCGTGCCGCAGTTGGTGCGGCGCGAACCGGCGCCTCACGCCCGCTGCGGCGGCCGCATGATGCAGCTGTTTCCGCACGGCCGACGCCTCCCATCTCCGGCCCGAGGTCGGTCCATGGATCACACACAGAAGCGCACCAATCGGGAGTTGACGCCGGATCTCGATCCATGGGTCGAGCTGGTCCCATGCCCAGCGGTCCATCCCGACCTCGCGGCGTTTGCCTCCCTTGCCGGCGGCCGACGAGGACGGCGCCGCGGGATCGGTCCAAGTCGCTCTCCTGGAGCGCGAGAGCTGCGCTGATCCGCAATCCCGCGCGCCAGAGCAGCACGACTAGTGCGCGGCGGCGGTGACCGTCGGGACGGTCTCCGACTGTGCGCATGACTGCGACGATCTCCGCGATTGTCGGGGGGGCGGGGTAATGCTCGCCCTTGTTGCGCGGTGGGCGCCCGCGGTGGTAGCCCGGCATCGTCGCAGGCCAGCGACGATGGCCTGCGATGTCCAGCGGAACTGAATCCATGAGTTCCTCTCTTGGGGTGGGATGGCTTGACAACCCTCTGCTGTACTGCCATTGTGAGCACATGTCAACAACCAAGGAAGAACGACTCCAGATCAGGGTCGGACCCGCTGACAAGGCGCTGCTTGAACGAGCGGCCGCCGCATCCCACCTAAACGTGTCGGCGTTCGTAGTCCAAGCTGCCGCGGCGAAGGCCGAGGAGATCCTCGCTGAGCGCTCGAGCATCCGGCTGACCCGCGAGGCCGCAGTCGCGTTCACCGAGGCGCTTGAGCGGCCGGCCGAGGTCAACGACCGGCTCGCCACAGCGATGCGACGCAAACGCAAGTTCAGCTGGCTTGACTGAACTCCGCCGGCCAGCGTTACTCGACCCGCGTCAACACGACCGCGAGCAGTTCGACAGCGGCGAAGCGGCCCTCGACGAGTGGCTGCGGCGTTACGCCGGCCAGAACCGCCGTCGTGACACGGCCGCGACCTGGGTTATCGCCGACGCCGACGACCTCGTCGTGGCCTACGCAAGCGTCGCTATGACCGGCGTCGATCGGTCGGCTGCCCCTGAAGTTGTCACCAAGGGTGCCCCCGATCCGGTTCCAGCCCTCCTGCTCGGCCGACTGGCGGTCGACCGCCGCTACGCCAATCTCGGCATCGGGACGGCCCTCGCAGCGCACGTCCTCGCCACGGCCGTCGAGCTCAACGAGAAGGCGGCCTGCCGCGCCGTCGTCGTCACCGCTCTGAACCAAACCGCGCGAGTGTGGTGGGAGCGGTTTGGCTTCCATCCGTTCGAACCGGACGATCCCGAACGGCTCGACCTATATCTGCTCACTTCCGAGATCGAGGCGACGCTCAAGCGGGCGCGATAACACCGCGCTCCACGAACTGGGAGATCGCGGCGCGGCGAGACACCCGATGTCGGCGCGTTGCGGGGGAGTCGGCGTCACGCCGGAGATACTCGTGGCAGGCGCAGAGCAGATCTCTCGTGACCTATCACTCGCCGCCCGAACATGGGTTGTTGGCCACGAACCCGCCGGTTCCGCAAGGTGCTTACTCCGGCGTCGGTCGCGCAAACGCCACGGCCGGTTGCGCATTGGGGCGACCGATTTGCGAGATTCGCTGCTTCCGCCGGGCCGAGACTTGGGAGCAATGCCGTTGACGTACGGGCGGAACAATCCGACTGGTCACTGCACCTCGCTGTGTACCTGGAGGCGCTCCAGCTCGTCGGCGATGACGGTCGCGCCGTCGCTGCGGGCGAGGGCGTCGGCCATCGCGCGGGCACCCTGTTTGATCGACTGGTCCTCGAGGGCCGGCGAGATCACGCGGCGCAGCTTCTCGGGGGAGCTGTTCTTGCTGGCTCTCACGCCGGCGTGCGCGGCGACCACGCGGGCGGCGTTATCCGGCTGGTCGCGACCATCGGGAATGCAGACGAGCGGAACGCCATCGGCGAGGGCGGCGTTGACCGTCTGCCAGCCCGCGTGGGTGATGACGAGCGCCGCGTGTGGAAGCACGGTTCGATGCGAGACGAACGCCACACTGCGCGCGTTGTCGGGGATGCGGAGCTGACTCGGGTCGAGCGCGGGCCCGGCCGTGAGCAGCGCTCGGACGCGCAGCCCGGCCACGGCGTCGAGGACACGCTGGGCGAGCGCCCGCTGGTTCATGTAGCTCGTGCTGAAGCTGATCAGCACCAGCGGATCGGTGTTCTCCGAAGGCCACGGTGACTCCCACTCCTTCTCGAATGGCTCGAACGCGGGGCCCACGTAGTGGACATTCGCGGGGAGCTGGGCTTTGCTCGAGAAGTCGAGCTCCGGGGCGCTCATCACGTAGATCGCCCGCACGCCGCGGACCTGGTCGTTCCAGTCCTTCAGCGGCGCGAGCCCATACTCGGCACGGACATCGTTGAGCACCGGCAGCCCGGCTGCCATGAAGCGGCGGGTCATGGCATTGAGCAGCCCGTCGCGCGCCGCACCCAACGGACCCCCCATCGGCTTCAGGCCGCTGAACAGCGGCGGCGCGCCGCGAACGGGAAAGGGATACGGGCAGTGAACGAGCGCGACGGCGGGTATGCCTGCACGCTCGGCGGCGATTGGCGCGGCGATGAACAGCCAATCGAACACGATCACGTCGGGGCTCCACTCGCCGAGCAGTTCGACATCCTCCCGTACCGCATCCCGCAGCGGCGCGATCGGAGCGTCGCGCATGCGTTTCGCGGCGCCAAGCGGCGTGCGCGCCTCCCAGTCGCGCATCGGGTCGGTCTCCGGACGCGTGATGTCGAGGTCGGGAAGCCACCCGCGGATCGCGACGAACTCAGCCCCGGTGCGCTCGATCCGTGCCCGCGCGGCGCTGTGGGCCACGACGCGCACCTCGTGGCCCCGCTCGACGAGTTCCCGTGTGAGCGCCAGCTGTGGTGGCGCGTTGCCGCTGAACGCCAGGAGCGTCTGGAAGATTCGCATATACTTCATCTTAGTCCTACCAAGATGAAAGATGTCAAGCCCCCCCACCCCGACCCGCCGATATCGGATGTCCGCGCGAGCTGATGCCGCTGCCGCGACCGGCGAACGGCTGCTCGCCGCGGCCTGGAACCACTTCGGCACGCGCCCTACGAGGAGGTCCGCCTGCGCGAGATCGCCGCCGACGCGGGCGTCACCGAACAGACGCTCTACGCCCGGTTTCACTCCAAGGACGAGCTACTCACCGCCGCATACAGGTGGTGGGGCACGCGCGAGATCGAGCGCCGCGACGCGGCTCCAGTCGATCGCTTCCCAGACGCGGTCGCCAACGTGTTCGACCACTACGAGGCGCACGGAACAGCGATCCTGCGCATGCTCTCCCAAGAGGACCGCATCCCCGCGATCCGCAACCTGATGGACAGGGGGAGGGCCTACCACCGCGATTGGGCAAACAGAGTCTTCCAGCCACTCCTCGCCGGCCTGCCGCGCGCGGCCAGAGAACGCCGGCTCACAGCCCTCGTGATCGCGACCGACGTGCTGGTGTGGAAGCTACTGCGACTCGACATGCAGCTCAGCCGCCCCCAAGCGGAAAAGATCGTCCTGGAGATGATCGAGTCCTACTCGCAGCGACCGAATTGAGAGATCGGCCGTCACCGACGCTGCTCGTTGCAGACACACGCGGTCACGAAGCCGTGCCCGCCTTCGATGCCCGGGCGGGCGCGAATGCGGGTCTCGACCCGCGCGGCGCGACGCACCTCCTTCTCGCGCCAAAACCGCGTCTCTCGATCGTGTGCGCAAGAGGTTGGTCGCTTGAGACCGCGCCTGGGCGGCCGTGGATACCTGCTGGGCGGCGGACGAAAGCGCTCCATTGCCAACGTGGGCTCCGGTACCTTCACCTGACCGCGATGCCGTCGCAACCGCCCTCGAACCGAGTGCCTGCTCGGACCTCCGCCGGGTGGATCTTCTTGCCGGCGCTCGGCGCGCCGCTCGCTCACGCCCAGTCCTGCGCTGGAACCTGATGCCGTCGTTGAGGCGGCCGATCAGCGGCCGGCTGTTCGGTGAGAACAAGACCTGGCGCGGAGCGCTGATCATGACCGGCGGCACCGTAGCGGCCACCGTGGTCTTGCAACGTTTCCCCGCGTACACGCAACGGCTACCCGAGCCGGTCGCGCAGGCCAATCCTGTCCTGGTCGGAACGTTGCTCGGGGCCGCGTGTTGGCTAGGAGAGCTTCCCAACCAGCTTCCTCAAGCGCCGGCTGGGGATCGCGCCCGGGGAGCAACGCGCGTCGCCCGCGGGTGTGGCCATCTCGATCTACGACCAGGCTGATTGGGTCCCGATGGCCTGGCTCCTCCTACGCCCCGTGTGGATCATGAGCGTCCGCGACGCTGCGCACGTCTTTCTGTTGGTCGCAGCAGTCCACGTACCGATCAATCTCATCGGCTACGCGCTCGGCGCCCGCACCGCTCCGCTGTAAACAGACGCCGCCGGCCGGTCCGTTGATCGTTCCCACCTGAGACTCGGGCGACCGGCGCTAAGAGTTTGCGGGGGTCTGCGCCGAGGTGATCGCCTCTTGCGTCAACACGGGCCAGCCTTGTCGGTGCCGTAGCTGCGATTCCGACGTTTTGTCCCGGGGGGTCGCGCTAAGCTGGCGCGGGAGCGGAGCGGCGATCACCGGGCAGCCATCCATGATCAGGCAGCGCCACCCATGATCAGGCAGCGACGACGCGCAGGTTGGGCATGCGTTCGCGGGTGGGCGGCTGGCCTGGCTGCGCTGCTCTCCGTGGTGCTGCTTGGCGCCGGGATGGCCAGCCCGGCGCAGGGCGCCTATCCGGGCGCCGACGGGCGTATCGCGTTCGTGCGGGACGGCGACATCTACACGATCGAGGCTGCGGGGACCGGGCTGCAGCGCCTCACGAGCGGCGGGCATGACTCGGGCCCGCGTTGGTCTCCCAGTGGCAACGAGATCGCCTACCTGGATCGCGGGAACCTGTGGATCATGGCCGCTGACGGTACCGACAGGGCCCAGGTCACCGGCGCGGCGCCTCGGTATACCGACGCCCGGCCGTCGTGGTCACCCAACGGACGCTACGTGGCGTTCGTCCGTACCAGGCGCGGTTCTCGGTATGGCTATCTGACCAGGTACGACACGGTCACCGGTGCGTTCGTGACGTTCAGCGTTCCGTACCGCTCTGAGCTTCCGACGGTGCGGCAGGTCAAGGTCACCGCGCTGCCGGACCCGGTGGCGTGGGCCTGGGCATCCGATCCTGGCTCGGGCTTAGGTTCTTTCATCTTGTTCGAGGCCGTCGGGGGGGAGTTCTGCCAGCGGGGCTATTACTGCCTGGACGCGCTCGGACGGCCGCACCAGAACCAGTACCGCAACGCCTTCCCCAGCGCTGAGGATCAGACGCTGACGCCGACGCGTCTGCTCGACCCGGACTGGTTTCCCGTCACCCCGCGGTTCGATACCGAGGTGCTCACCACCCAGGAGATGTGCGCAGGCGGAACCTGCACGCACTCCGGGATCGACCTGGGCATCGCGTCGAGCCCTGTCGTACCGGGCGCCTACCAGGCGGTCTACTCCCCCGAAGGGCGGCAGATCGCCTACGTTCAAAACGTTGCGGGCGTACCGATGATCTACGTGGCGTTCAACGTCGCGTCCCCGGCCGGCACGCTGCTGACGACCGGCACCCAGCCGGACTGGCAGCCGCTACCAGGCGCAGCCTGACCAGCGTTGCAACACCGTGCCCCGCCGGCGCGCGGACCGCTCCCGCCGATCGGGAGCGGTCGGCCTGAGACACCGCGAGCCATGGCAGATTGGCGATCCGGCCCGAACACGGCCCCGCGTGGCGTCTCTCGTGCGCGACCGATGTCCCGCTGCGGCCTTGGAGCGCCGGTCACCAAGCGCCCCGTTCAGTGGCTCGTGGAGCATCTCGGTGAGCTTCGTCAAGCCCCGCTTTGTAACGCGGGCACGCACAATTGGCAGAGCTCAATCCGGCAGCTTCGCGCGACTCAGCAAACACAACAGCGTCAACACCGACGGCACCGACGAAACTGCCCGTGTTGGTGACGAGCGATCACGCCGCCGAACTTCTCAGCCTCGGTGCAGTGACGGTTCCAAGCTGAGACGCCAACGGCTTGCCTGGCTACTGCGCCCGGAGCCTAATCCCAACATCAGAGGGCCGCGCGATAAACACCTCATCGGCGTCGGGACACCCGGCCGGACCCAGGGAACGCATCTGGGGAACATTTGCCTCGAACCGACCGCGGAGCCGCGGCAAAGATGCGGATTTACAGGCCTTTCGTTAGTGGAGCCAGCCGGGATCGAACCGGCGACCTCCTGCTTGCAAAGCAGGCGCTCTCCCAACTGAGCTATGGCCCCTCGCGTGCTCCAGTTTAACGCCGCTTACGCCGAGCGGACGGGGGTAGGCTCGCTGACATGAACTACACGATCATGAACCTGCGGGAAGTCGAGGATGTCGCGCCGAAGTTCGGGTTCGACTCGGTGCAGGAGGCTCGCTTCGCGCGCGGGGCACTCGAGGCCGAGCAGACCGGGCTCGCGTTCCACGTGATGAAGCCGAACCAGCGCGGTGGCGGTCACCGGCACGACGAGGCGGAGGAGATCGTCGTCGTGCTGGGCGGCAACGGGAACGCCAGCCTCGATGGCGAGATCGTCGCGCTGAAGCCGTTCGACGCGATTCGCATGGCGCCGAACGTGGTGCGGGCGTTCGAAGCGGGCTCCGACGGGCTGGAGCTGATCGTGTTCGGTCCCCACCGCCAGGGCGACGGGGAGCTGCTCGGCATGGAGATCTGGAACGCCTGAACCAACGCCGCGCGCCGGCGCGGGGTGCGCCGGCGCAGGGTGGTCGCGTCAGGCGCGCGTGATCGACTGCGCCGCCAGCCTTCCGGAGAACACGCAGCCGCCGAGGAACGTGCCCTCGAGCGAGCGCTTGCCGTGCATGCCGCCGCCACCGAACCCGGCCGCCTCGCCGACGGCGTACAGGCCGTCGATGATCTCGCCATCGGGGCGGAGCACACGGGACTCGAGGTCGGTCTGAATCCCGCCGAGGCTCTTGCGGGACATCACGGTCATCCGGATCGCGATCAGCGGCATCGCCTCCTCATCGACGATCGGCTGGTAGGCGCACGTCCGGAGTCGATCGCCACGCCAGTTGCGCAGCTGGGCGATCCTGCGGAGCTGGTCGTCGTTGAAGAGCGGCTTCCCGCGAGCGATGGTCGCGTCGTAGCCGCTCACCTCACGCTCCATCGTCGCGACGTCGAGCGCATCGTCGCCGGTGACCTCGCGCATCCGCGCACCGAGCTCCGGCAGTGACTCGGCGGCGACGAAGTCGGGGCATCGCCTCAGGAAGTGGTCGACCAGCACCGGCTTGCCGAGCACGATCGAGAGCAGGAACCGGCCCAGTTGCTTGTTGCGGATCGCCGGGTTGTACTGGGATCCCGACACATCCAGCTCGCGGCGCGCGATCTTCTGATTGCAGATCATCCAGTAGTAGCCCCGCGGGTCCTCGCACATCCGCTCGAGCGCGTAATACGCGTCGAACGTGGGGATCAGGGGGATCGGCCCGTACCGGCGTCCGGTCGGGTCCAGCACCATCCCCGATCGAGGCGGGATCAGCTTCAGGCCATGAAGCGGCCGAGCCGGATTGGGGTGATGCACCGCATCGGCGTAGTTCCACATACGCGAGAGGTGTGTGACGTTCCCGCCAATCCGCCCCACCTCTTCGTGCATCGCGCCATCGGCGTAGTAGTGCGAGCCCATCAGGATCTCGGCCGGGGGACGCCCGAGCTCGGGCGGCCAGTTCCGGCGGACGAGGTCCAGGTTGCCGCCGATACCGCCCGCGGCGATCACGACTTGGCTCGCCGCCACCTCCGCCTCTGACCCATCGGCCGACACGATCCTGCAGCCGGTGACGGCGCCACCTTCGATCAGCAGCTCCGATACCCGCGAGCGGAATCGCACGTCGAGCCACGGGCGCCCTGCACTGCGATCGATCGCGCCCCAGATCGCGTCGACCAGCGCCAGACCGCAGCCCCAGGTTAGGTGAAACCTCGGCACCGAGTTCCCGTCCCCGTACACGCCGCGCTCGGCCCAGTTGACCACCGGGAAGAACCTCACGCCGTAGCGCTTGAGCCAGCCGCCCACCTCGTCCCGCGCTCGGGCGACGTACTCCTGCGCCCACCGCCTGGGCCACTCGTCACCGTCCTCGAACTCGGCCACCCGCAGCCAGTCCTCGAGCGCGAGCTCGACGGTGTCACCGACGCGGGAGAACCGCTGCTCGGGGGTTCCGACCATGAACATCCCTCCGAACGCCTCGCGCGCCAACCCCCCGACCTCCTGCGGCGCACAACGATCGACGAGCAGGATCGAGCGATCGCCACGCTCGAGCAACTCGAGCGTGGTCACGAGGCCGGCCAGCCCGGCCCCGACAACGATCACATCGGCACGGGTGGGTTCGGACATCAGCCGGAACCCTATTCAGCGGCGCCGCCGACCGGCGCTCGGCGGCGACCCCTCTACTCGCCCGGGGTCAGTTCGATCCCGTGGGTGTCGAGGTCCGGCACGCCGCCGCCCGCGACCCTGACGACCTCGTGCATTCCGGCGCGGCGCAGCAGGCTCGCGGCGAACGCGGCGCGGATCCCGGCCGCGCACGCAACCGCGGTCGGTTTGCCGTTGCTCGGCAGACCGACGGACGGTATGTCCCGCAGCCGATGAAGCGGCACGTTGTAAGAGCCGTCGACGTGGCCGGTGACCCATTCGGGGACCTCGCGTACGTCGACGAGGTACATCGAGTCCTGACGGATCGCGTCCGCCAGCTGATCGAGGTCGACCGAGCCGGCCTGCGCGATCGGCGCTTCGTGTGCGGCCCAGGCCGCGAGCTCCACCCGGTTCCAGCCGACGGTGTTCCACAGCCCGACGGCGTGCAGGGCGCTCGCCATCCGCTCCGCCATCGCATCGTCGGCGGCCACGATCAGGATCGGTTCCTCAGCCGACAGCACCCATCCGGCGCGCGTCCCGACGCCGGGCGACTTGACCGGCAGATTGATCGAGCCGGCGAGGTGGCCGGCGTCGAACGCGTCCGGGAGTCGCGCATCGAGCACTGTCACCGCGTGTCCGTGCACCAGCTCGGTGAGCGCTTCGGCGCCGAGCTCGGGTACCTCGCCCGGGCCCCCGCCGTCGCCGTCACGGTTCAGGCCGACGATCCGCCCGATGTTCGGCGGCCGCACCGGGAGACCGGCGATCAGCTGCTCGACGAACTCAGGCCCATCCATCCGCAGCAGCGGGTTGTGCGCCCGCTCGTAACCGATCGTCGAGCTCGACTTGCCGCTCAGCCCGGCGCCGCCGCAAAGCGACCCGCCGATGTGCGCCGGCCAGACCTCGACGTGGTCGCCGAGCTCGAGCAGATGTTGCAGCGCCCCGTGCAGCGTGGCCGCGCCGGTGGCGGCGTCGTCGACGAGATCGGGGCGCGCGAGGTCGCCCACGAGCAGCGAATCGCCCGTCAGCACCATCCACGGGTCCGAGCCGCGCATGCCATCGATTACGACGAACGCGAGGTGCTCGGGCCGATGACCCGGGAGCCCGACCGCGCACAGGCGGACGTTCCCGAGCGCGATCTCCGCGCCGGCGCGGATGTCCCCCTCGCGGCGGTCCCCGGGACGCGCGGCTCGATGTCCCTGGGCGCCCGTCGCGCGCACGAGCCGGTCACGGCCGGAGACGTGGTCCGCGTGGTCGTGGGTGTCGAGGACGTGGGTGATGCGGAAGCGCTCGGCTCGGGCGAGCTCGAGGTATTCATCGATGTCCCAGCGGGGATCGACCACCGCCGCCTCACCGCCGCAGGCGATGAAGTAGGAGGCACAGCCAAGATCGCGGTACAGGATTTGTCGGAAGAACATTCGGTTTCAGAGGGCCTGTCGGAACAAACTAAACAAGATCACTTGAGAATGATGATAGGCAAACGCGCACCGCCCGTCAATGGAGCAAAAACCGGTCGAGATGCAGGTAATTCGGCGGCCGCTGTCAGCCGCGACGGCCTTACTCAGCCGTCGAAATCGAAGTCCTTCGGCGGCTTCTGCTCGAACCAGAGCCGATCATGGTCGGGCGTGTCCTGGAGGAACTCGGGCGTCTCCTCGAGGACGTCTTCGCCTTCCTTGCCGTCCTCCTCCTCCTCCGCACCGAGCGCGCCCTCGACGTCGTACTCGACCGTCGCGTCGGTTGCCGACTCGCGCCGCCCGAACAGTCCGCGGCGACGGCGGGGCTCGGGCTCCTCCTCCTCGGGCTCAGGCTCGGGCTCGGGCTCGAGTGACTCTGGCTCGTGGACCGCCGGCGGCGCCGGCTCGGGCGCGAGCCGTTCGGCCGGAACGGCCGCAACGGGCTCGGAGGCGGGCGGTTCGGCCGCGAACGGCTCGTGCTCGAAACGCTCGTGGCCCACCGCCTCGTGCTCGAACGGCTCATGCTCGAGCGGCGCAGGCGAAACGGGCTCGGTGTCCGGCACGGCATGCAGCTCGGTGGCGGCCTCGAAATGCTCATCCCACTCGACGTGCTCGTCGCCGACGAACTCGTCCTCGTGCGCCGGCGGTCCGAGCGTCAGCTCGCCCTCGGCCGGCTCCACGGGAGCTCGCCGCACGGGCCCGAGCGCCTCGCGCTCGGCTCGTTCCACCTCGGCCGGGTCGGCTCCGCGCCGGCGCTTGAGATCGAGGTGGTCTCTGATCGCGTCGTCCAGCAGACCCATCGCTTTAAGCCTACTCGCCCCCGACCACGTTCGCGGCTTGTGCCGCAACCGTCCGGTTCTTGCCACCCCGCTTGGCCGTATAGAGCGCCGCATCCGCGTCGGCGATGAGGGCGTCCTTGTCGCCGTCTGCCGACGACGCGACGCCGACGCTTGCCGTGACGCGCAGCACGCCATCGTGGTCCAGCCGCGGCACGCGCAGCGCCTCGATCGCCGTCCGCACGCGCTCAGCGATCGCGTGCGAGCCCTGAAGGTCCGTATGCGGCAGGATCAACGCCATCTCCTCACCACCGTACCGAGCAGGGGAGTCGACATCGCGGGAGTTCTCGCGGAGAACGCGCGCGACGTGCTTGAGCACGACGTCGCCCTGCGGATGCCCGAATGTGTCGTTGACCGACTTGAAGTTGTCGATGTCGAGCATGATCAGCCCGACCGGGTGCTCGTATCGACGAACCTGCTCGATCTCGGCGCTCAGCAGCTCCTGGAAGCGCCCGTGGTTGGCGAGCCCCGTGAGCTCGTCGGTGACGGCCTGTCGCTGCACCTGGTGATGCAGGTCGACGTTCTCGAGCGCGAGGGTCGTCTGAGCGGCCAGTGAGCGGAGCATGTCGCGGTCGTCGTCGGTGAACGGACGCCCCTCGCGGCCCACGGTGATCACGCCCTGCGCGCGATGGGAGTCGGCCAGCAACCCGAGCGAAACCGATGCCACGTACCTGTCCGAGACGCTCGCCTCACCGACGCCGCGGGACTTGAGCGCCGCCCGTTCCGCCTCGTGCACGGCCGGCTCGTAGCCGCGCAGCGATCCGGACACACCGAACTCCGACAGCGGCTGATCTGCGGTCTCGCGCGTGGTGAGCCGCCCGCACGTCGCCTCGGCGCCGTCGAGCGCGGTCTGCAACGCCAGCTCGAGCAGCGCCCGGCGGTCGAGGTTCGACGCGAACGTCTGCCCGATCCGGTGCAGCGACTCCCGCAGCCGCGCTCGCTCCTGCTCGAGCTCCTCGATCTTGCTCGCCAGCTGCTCGGACATGCTGTTGAACTCGTCGCCGAGGGCGGCGAACTCGTCGTGGCCCTCGATCGGGACGGGGGACGAGAAGTCCCCGCCGGCCAGCCGGCGAGCGGCGTTGAGGAATCGTGCGATCTGGCCCTGCAGCGCGCGCGATGCCAGCACCGAGAACGCGAACGCAAGCAGCAGGAATCCGGCGATGAAGATCGCCGCCACGAGCCGGCTCGTTCCCACCGAGTTGCCCGGCGCCGACACATCGGACAGCACCGTCACGCGAATCGGCGCCCCGAAGCCCGAGAACCGGCGCGTCACCGCGCGATACCCGACGCCGGCGATCGTCACGTCGCCCTGCGCCGGTATCGCGGCCCGTACGGCGCCCGACAGCGTGCTCGCGAGCGTCTGCCGGCCCTCGGACACGATCACACCGACCCCCGGGCCGGCGAGCTCCCGCGCGTACTGCGCTGCGGTCAGCTCCGAGGCGACGACCGTCACCGAAGCTCCACCGCGCGGCTCGCGAATCGTCACCTCTCCAGGCGCGACCGCGGCCCGGCTGCCGAGACTGACGATCAGATGGGTGCCGGAGCTGACGGTTAGCCGGGCGAGCCCCGAGCCGTCGTCGAGCGACACCAGGCGCAGCCTCATCTCCGAGCGAGGCACGCCGTCGAGCGCGCGTCCCACGGTCTGCGCGTCGGCTCGCGCGTCCGTGCTCTCGGCGTCGTAGAAGCTCGCCGCAGCGCTCGCCAGACCGTCGGCGCGGGCGTCGGCCTTGCCGTGTTCGCTGTCGCTGATCAGCCGGAACACGAGGAATCCGACCGCGATCATCGGGACGACCACGATCAGGACGAAGAAACCTGTGAGGCGCGTGCGAAAACTCATGGCTGGCCGTCCCGTGTCCCCTGGTGAGCGTATCGGCCAGCAGTCGCCATTCCGACAGCTTTTCGCCCAGCCTCGGCGAGTCCATCCACGCGCACCACGGGGCTACACTGTCCCGATCCGCGCGGCCCAAAGCCGCCGCACGGGGCTATAGCTCAGTTGGGAGAGCGCCTGGATCGCACCCAGGAGGTCGCCGGTTCGAGCCCGGCTAGCTCCATCACGAAGTTCCTGCAAGGACGTGGGTTCTCTCGGTTACGTGCAGATGACGTTCTGGACTGCTCAGGTCGCTGAGAGTGCATACGGGGTGCAGCAGCTTTCGAAGACAGCTCCGTCGGAGGCGATTGTCAGCGCTGGTTGTGGCTCAGTGTGTGGACGCGTCCGAGGCGTCGTCCGTGCTCAGTTCCACTGACGTCCATGTCAGCGGGGCGACCCCATCGCCACCGCTCCGTTGCGACAACCGAGGCGTCCGCTGCCCAGCGGCGGATGAGCGCCCCTTGGGAACTCGCTACTGCCTCTCCCATACCAAGTGAGTGTCGCTATTTGCGTCTTTCAGCGAGCGCATGGCATCGGGGTCGGGGCAGTGCCGATGATGGTGCTGATCGGTCTGTGGGAAGGCGGCCGCGGCGGTACTGGTGGCTGGGCGGGGGCTGGCGATTTCGGCTGGGTGTCGTGTAGAGCAGTCGCCATGTGCGGCGGGCAAGGTGGTGTTTGAGGCGGCGGTTCGCTTCTTTCTTGGTCTTGCCTTCGGCGTGTCGGCGATCGAGGTACGCGCGGGTCGCTCGGTCGGTGCGGGCTTTGGAGAGCGCGATGATGTGTAGCGCGCGGTCGATCGCACGTCGTCTCTGGCTACAGCTCGCCTCAGCGACGCGTGATCCTGCCGATTGCAGCGCGCGCATCACGGGTGACTTGGCGCAGTACCGGTCGTACGTCCTTTCGGTCCCAGTAGTCGAAACCCGCCGGCCGCGCAAATTCCTTGAGGAACACGCGAACCGGCCGCGGTGGCGCGTCGGGGTGTTCGGGATGCGCAACCGCCTCCGCGAGCCAATTTAGGTCGCCCTCCAGCCAACGCATCCGCTGACCGGCGCGGTAATTCAGGGCCGCTTGCAAGGGCTGGCCCGCTGCCCGGCGGTAGAGCAGCGACGGAACGTCCACGCCCGCGCGGAGCGCGACCTCAACGCCGGCGTTGAGTCGCGGGTTGACCTCCATCAGCAGCGGCCGCCCGTCCCGATCTCGGCGGAATTCGACCTCGGCATAACCCTCGAGCGACAGTTCGCGGACGAGCGCCTCGGCCATCTCGGCGACATCCGCCGGCATGGCAATCGTCTCGCGGACGACCGAGGAGCCGCCGATCATCGGGGACATCCTGTGGGAACGCACGGCAAACTTCGCCCACAGCGCACCGTCCGCCAGAAAGAGGCCGACCGCGTCTCGTGCGCCCGACAGCCATGGCTGAACCAACGCGACCGCGCCCGCGTCGAGCAACTGCTCCAACTGCGACATGGCGGCCGCTCTGGTCACAGCCACAACCGGCGAGCCCCGCCAGCCACCTTGCCGGCTCTGTACCCAGGAAACGACCGGCTTGATCACCAGCGGCAGGCCAACCTCGTCGATCGCATTCGGGCCCGACGAGATCTCGGTAACCGTGCGTCCCTTGGGAACCTGCAGCCCGAGTCGCTCCCCCACCGCGAGCGTAGCTCGCTTGTCGACCGCGACCGAGAGTGCATCCTCGGATGCCAGTGCGAGCGACCCCACCTGCTCGACCTCGGCACGTCTGGAGCGCAGCGCGTCGATCGCGCCATCGTGACTGGTGATGATGACCGGCGAGCCGAGCGCCTCGCACAGCGCGATGACACCGTCGACGAACGCATCAGGGTCGTCGCCGAAGTCGGGAAGCACAGCTCGTCCCGAGCACCAGCGCGAGGCGAATGCCGGGGTGCGGCGGTCCGTATCGGCCACGAAAACCTCGATCCCGGCTCGCCCGAGAATACGCACCGTCGCCAGCGACTGCCGTAACCGGCCATCGAGGACCAACGCCGGCCGCAGCGGGTTTGGAAGCGGCTCCATCGGACTAACCTACCCCAGCCCCGTGGGAGGAGCCTCGGGCACCACGGTTGCGTCTCTTGACCGCTGTAAATTCGTTGCGGCTTTGAGGTTCCCGGGGGTGAGTCTAGGCGGCGGTCACCTCCTCGTCGAGCGTGTCGCGGTCGAGCTGTTGGTATTTGATTCGGTAGAGGTGTTGGCGGTCGAGCTCGGTGAACGTCGGCGCCGTTTGAGGCGTGGGCGATGAACAGGTCAAGGACGGCGAACACGAGTGAGAGGCAGCTGCTCTCGCCGGGGAAGCGGTCGATCACTTTGGTGCGCCGGCGGACCTCTCCGAGCGAGCGTTCGAGCAGGTTTGTTGACCGCCATCGTTCGCGGTGGCGGAGCGGGTAGCGCAGATGCACGACCAGCGCGTCGAGGTCCTCGGCCAGGCACCGGGCGGCCGACTTCGTAGCCGCGGTGCTCGAGCTCTGAGATCAGGACTTTTAGACGCAGCTTGCCGTCTTTGACGCTCGTTGCGTCGGTAAGCGCTGCCCAGTAGTTGAAGCGGACCCGGTCATGCTCGGTCTTGGGGAGCTTCGCGACCAGGTTGCGTAGGCGATGAACGCAGCAGTGTTGACGGTCAGCACGGGGCCAGAGCTCCACCGACGGCGCTGATCAGCCCAGGGGCGCCATCGGCGACAACCAGGCGTGGTGCGCCGAGCCCGCGGGCCGTGAGATCGCGCCCGAGCTCGAGCCAGTCCTCCTTTGACTCGCGTGATGCCGACTGCACCGCAACTCAGTTGCCTGCGGCCGTTCTCATCGATTCCCCAGGCGCAGATCACGCCCTCCTTCGGGCCGCTGGGGCGGACCGCGAGATAGATCGCGTCGAGGAACAGCACAACGAGATCGGTGTCATAGAGCGAGCGGCGACAGAACGCTTCGAAGCGCTCGTGCAGCTCCGCGCAGATCCTCGCGACCGTCGAGCGCGACAGCTTCCCGAGCCCGGCCTCCTCACACAACGACTCGATGTCACGCATCGACAGGCCCCTGACGAACCCGCCGATCACCAACGTCTTCAAAGGGTCGGTCCGGAACAGCCGTTTGCAATGCCACTTCGGGAACAGCTTGGAGACGAACGGCACAGTGGTGTGGCGGGCCTGCGGGATCTGGATCTCAAGCTCACCCTCCCCGGTCTGCAGATGCCGGGGACGGAACCCGTTGCGCAGCCCCGACTCGTAGTTCTTCAAGCCGCGCTCGCGCTCAGGCCGACGCTCGTAGCGAGCGCGACCGAGCCAGCCGTCGAACTCCTCCTCGACCGCCCGCTGAATGATCAACCGGGCACCGAGCCTCGCGAGCTCCCCGAGCATCTTCTGCGGGTCATCGACCATGCCCTTCCCAAGCAGCCGGTCGATCTCGGCTTGTATCTCCGCCGACGGCGGTACGGTGCGGGGGAACCGGCCCTTTCTACACGCCGGGCCGGACGGCCCGTCAATCCATATTGTCTAAAACCGAGACGCTCGAACTAGGTACGCCGAGCTCGGCTGAGCAGCCTCCGACTCCCCCCGGTCAGCTCTTGAGAACGGCGCCGACCCGGCGGACCGTGCCTCCTCACTAGCCAAGGGTTTCTCAGACGGGACAACACCGAACCCCGCGCGCCGCCGGCTCGGCAATCGCTGGACATCGATCGGGCGCGATACTGAGGGGCACGATGCCGGACGAGCACCCTCGGATGCGCGATTCGCCGCAGGTCATCGAGATCACGGTTGAGTACCACTCAGACGGGCGCGGCTTGGCCCGGCTCGGCGACCGTGGTCGCCGCGTGTTCGCAACCTGCGCCGTTGCCGTGATCGCCGTGGCCGCCGCGATCGTGATCATCGGACCGCTGTTCGGCGGTACTCGCCGAACCACCCCGGGGCTCCCGTCACCGAGAGCGCTCGAATGCGACAACGGACCGACGCCCAACTACTTCTTCGGCTACCGACCACCGCCCACCACCGTCACGCCGCCGACGCCTCCGCCGTGTGTCGATAGCGGGCGCGCGAACTTACCGGCGGCTCACGCCGTCCTGAACGTGATCGTCTTGGTGGCGAACGTCTTCGGCTTCCCGAGGATCGTCTGGACGGCTATCAGCTCGACCTGCAGACGATGGTGTGCGGACAGCAGCCGCCGGCCCTCGCGGTGAGCTTGATTCGCGGGGTCGAAAGGACCGGCCGGTTGTTCGGGTTCGACCAGCACTGCGATGGACCCGCCGAACCTGAACCGCATGCCGCCTCCAGTCGATTACGGTCCCTGATCCGGCCCCACCGGATGACGGTGGCGAGATCCGGACTCCCCGCCGCTACGATGAGGAGGCCGTCTCCACCGCTCGGTGTACCGCTCTCGCATTCGTCCTGTGGCCACAGTGTCCCTAGAGAGCGACGAGGAGCGCTGCCAAGTGACGAAGCAGACTCAGGAGCCCGGCCCCGGGCCCGGGCGTTCGACGTCGGACGCCGCCTTTACGGCGCTCAAGAAGGACATCGCCGAACGCAACGAGCAGACGCAGAAGGAGGCGCGCAAGCTTCGCGTCGTCCGCGAGCAGGAGCAGGTTCGCAGGCGCCGCCAATTCGACCTCAGTTAGAGCGATTCGGCTCCGAACCACAACGCCCGCCGCTGGATCGCTAAACTTGTCGGCACGGGTCGAGCGGAGTCTCGGCCAAAAGTAGTGCCCCGCGTTTTCGCAGTCGTTGCCTCGTTGCACCTCCGCGTTTCGCAGCGCACATATTCCTGGAGGGAAACGATGGCAACTGGAACCGTGAAGTGGTTCAGCGACGAGAAGGGGTTTGGATTCATCACGCCCGACGACTCGGGCAAGGATCTGTTCGTGCACCACAGCGCAATCCAAGGCAACGGCTTCAAGACGCTTGCCGAGGGCGCGAAGGTCAGCTACGACGCTGAGCAGGGCCCCAAGGGCCCGGCGGCGGCGAACGTCCAGACGATCTAACGTCGGCACGGCCCACGCGGGAGGGCGGCGAAGCGCCGCCCTCCGGTCGCGCCCACGACAGGCGGCGAGCGCTCCGCTGAGTCCGCGGAGCTCCGACGACGCCGCTCCCCTACAGCGCCGCGGCGACGATACCCGTCGCCGAGACTGCTCGGGAGGCAATCCCGCACCTGCATCGCCCGCTCCGGGACCGGCAGCGCGGTCTCCGGCACTCGCTTCGCGGCGGACGATGCGCTCCAGACCAGAAGGAGGATGGACGGCATGGCCTCAACCGGCAAGAAGAAGACGACGATGGCAAAACTCCAGCGCGAAAGCAGGCTACGCGAGCGCCGGCAGGAGAAGGCGGCCCGGAAGCGCGCGAGAAAGGACGCCGCCGCGCAACCCGGGAGTGAGTTCGATGCTCTGGCGCCTGATGACGATCGCGACTCCGACGACGGCTCGCGAGTTGCCACCTTTGAGACCGACCACACCGGCCTACGGGTGAGGTCCTCCGATTAGGACCGCGGGTCGGGGCCGGGAGCCTGGCCGGTCGACCCCACAGCCCGGAGCGTCATCACGTGCTCGGGGTTCACGCCCACGGGCTCCGCGGTCTGCACGTCGGTGAACCACGCGAACTGCATGATCGAGCCCCGTGCCGCACTCAGGATCGCCTGCTCGACATCTTTGGCCTCGCCGTCGACGCGGTGGCGCTCACCGCCGACGAGGGAGATCTCGGTGATCGAGCCCATCACGCCCCGAGCGCGCTCCGGACGCGCAGCGGGTGACGGCCGCCGAATCGCGTCGGGCGGTTTCGCAGGGCGCTCAGCACGGTCAGCGAGGCTACTCTCCGCTGCTGATCCGCGCAGATCCGAGATCCCCAGCGTGATGGGCGTCCGTGTCGGCGGGGAGCGTGGAGACGGGTGCTAGTGTCGGACGCGCGGCCAGCTCTGTTGTCCGTGAGGTTCTCCGCCCGACGCAGCCGAATCTCCCCTCGAATCAGCCCGACCGCGCCAGCGAAGAAAGGGAGACCGATGTCGACTCGTCCCGCGAGTCTGCCCCGGCGGCGATGACGATGAGCGACCGCGAGGGACTGATCGCTCGGATCCGGCTGATCCGACGTCCCGTGGCGGCCACCGACCGAACGAGCGAACGAGCGAGCGGGCGACCCGGCACGGACGCGGACGATCCGCAGCCTGAGGCCCTCCGGGCTCTCGAAGCGCGTGTCGCCCACCTCGAGTCGCTGCTGCAGGGGCTGCAGGACTCGGTCCATCGGGAATCGAAGCGCCACTCCGAGTTGATCGCCGAGCTCCAGAACCAGGCGGACCCCGCGGCGATGAGCGCAGCGCTTGCGGAGCACGCTCGCAACCACGGGCTCTGATCGACCGTGCCCACGTTCTTCATCCCGGGACTCGACGAGGATCGGCAGCTGGCCGAGCGGACCTACGTCGAGATGCGAGACGCGCTGGAGCTCGAACTGGGTAATCCGCCGCATGCGCGGCGAATCACGCAGCTGTGGACGCGACGTGGCAGCACCGATTGCGTAACGGAGGTCGGGGCGCCTGACCCGTTGCGCGGCGGCGTCGTGCTGGCGATCTTCGACATGGGCCACCAGCGGCCGTACGTCGTCTGGTGGCGGCCGCAGGACGGCGCGCCGACCGGTGTCAGGGAGATCCTCGGGCCTCACGCCTATTCGGTGGTGGAGTTCGACTCGTGAGCTCGGGCCATGAGCTCGAGATGGCAAGGGCCGAGGCTCACTACTACCGCGATCGGGTCGCCCTGCTGCGCGCCAAGAACTACCGGCGGGGGTTGGGCACGAGTTCCCGCCTGGAACAGCTCGAGCGCGAGTTGGAGCGCGCCGAGCGGCGGTTGGCCGAGCTCCGGTCGCGCGAGCAGGACTGAACGCCGCGCCCGCAGTCGGGCGATTTGAAAAGCTGCACGCATGAGCGCACTTGATGAGCGCTGCCGGGAGGTGCTCGACGGAAGCTGGACCACCGGCGAGCGGGACGGCGTGGAGTTCGCGTACACGCGCCCGAGTCCCGGGCGCTATCGCTGGCAGTGGTACTGGGACTCGTGCTTCGCGGCGATCGCCTGGCGCCATTTCGACCCGGCGCGCTCTCGCACGGAGCTGGAGACGTTGCTCGCCGCGGCGCGGCCGGACGGTTTCATCGGGCACACGATCTTCTGGGAGCACCATGTCAGCGGCCCGCGGGTGCTGTTCTACAACGTGATCCACCGCGACGACTTCATGACGTCGACGATTCAGCCCCCCGCGCTGGCGCTCGCGTGGCGAGTCGCGGTCGGCGATCCAGCGCTCGAGCCGGGGATCGTCGCCCACCACGAAGCGCTGCTCGCCGCGCGCGACCTCGAGGGTGATGGGCTGCTGTGGATCCTTCAGCCGGACGAGTCCGGACTCGACGCGTCGCCGCAGTTCGACCCGATCTGGGGTGACCGTGCCCAGGGGCTGCCGGGGTTCATCGAGCTGGTTGAGCGCAATCGCGAGCGCGAGTTTCAGATCGAAGCCGTACGTGCGGATGGCGATCCGGTCGTGTGCGAGGTGCTGACCAATGTGATCCATGGTCTCTCGCGGCTGGCGTTGGGCCTCCCGTCGATCACCTCGGCACTGATCGCCCGATGCTACGACGAGGCGAGCGGCCTGTTCCTGCCGGCCGTCACCCCGCCGATCAGCCGGCGGATCCCGCTCACGATCGCCGCGCTGTCGCCGCTCGCGCTGCCCGATCTACCGGAGGAGATCGGTCATCGGCTGGCGGAATACCTGTTCGACGAGAGCCGGTTCTGGACGGCCGTCCCCGCGCCCTCCGTGGCCCTCGACGAGCCCGCGTTCTCGCTCCAGGAGCACTTCGACGGCCTGCGCCGATACTGGCGCGGGCCGACCTGGATCAACAGCGCCTGGCTGGTGTGGCGAGGGATCGTGCGACTCGGCTACGAGGAGCAGGCCGCGAGGCTCGCTGCCGCGATCACGGAGACGGTCACGAGCGCAGGGCTGCGCGAGTTCTACGACCCGCACACCGGGCGCGGCATGGGAGCCGAGGAGTTCGCCTGGTCGGCGCTCGCACTCGAGCTCTCGGACCCGAGCAACGCAGCCGCGGGCGTCCCCGAGGGTGGCTGACGGGCGCGGCGTCGGTGCGGGCTCGGGTCGACACGTCCGCGGAGGCGAGCCACGCCCGGCACGCGCTGCGCGACGTGAGGCGCCATCTCCAGGGCCGGGTGCTGAAGCTCGCGGGCCTCGTGCTCGTGGTCTACGCAGTGCTCAAGTTGGTCCCTGCTCTCAAGGAGGCGCTGCAGGCCCTCGAGCACGCGTCCGGGGCGTGGGTGCTGGGGCTGCTCGCCCTCGAGGTGCTGTCCGAGACCGGCTACGTCGTTGCCTGGAGCGCGATCGTCGATCCCCAGAAGGTCCTCACCGGCGACAAGAGCCGACGCCGGGCCGATCAGCACCTCGCCTGGGCGCAGCTGGCCGGCGGACTCGTGTTGCCGGGTGGCTCGTGGGGAGGCGTGGGAATCGGCGCTGTGATCCTCCACCGGTTCGGAATGCCGAGGAAGCTCATCGCGGAGCGCGAGCTGAATCTGAGCTTTCTCAACACCGCGATCGACGCCCTCGCGCTGGTCGTGTTCGGCGTCGCGCTCACAACAGGTCTCCTCGCCGGTGAAGGCAACCTGCTGCTGACCCTGCTGCCCGCGGCACTCGCCGGAGCCGCGCTCATCGTCGTCCCGCTGATCGCTCCTCGGTTGAGCTCCAGAGCCACGCGTCGGGACGCCAAGCACCACAAGATCGCCACCGCGATCACGACCCTGGCCGCCGCCATCGAGGACACCAAGCGGCTCCTGTCCCGCGGCGGTGCCTGGACCCCCGTCCTCGGGATCCTGGCCTACTTCGGATGCGACGTGATGGTGCTGTGGTGCTCTTTCCTCGCCGTCCACGCCAACCCCGTGCCGGGGATTCCGATCGTGATCATGGCCTACATCATCGGCGCGCTCGGAGGCTCGCTCCCGCTCCCGGCCGCTGCGGGCACGATCGGCGGCATCGCGGGAATGCTGATCCTCTTTGGCGTGGCGCACAACACCGCGCTCGCAGCCGTCCTGCTGCACCAGGCGATCGCGCTGCTGGTGCCGCTGGTCGGAGGCGGCATCGCCTATGTGATCCTCCGTCGTCGATTCGGACCGCTACACATCGCCTCTGAGAGCGATCCGGCCGTGTCCCAGACGGGCGCCGGCGGATAGCCCGGCCCCTCGGCTACCTGTAGGTTGACGGTGTGAGCGAGGGTGTCCTCCATTGGGATGCGGGCTCGACCTGGTACCGCGTGGCCGGAGATCTCGGTAAGGCCGGGCCCGCGCCGCTCGTCCTTCTTCACGGCGGTCCCGGCGTCCCTCACGACTACCTGGAGCCCCTGTCCGCGCTGGCGGAGCCGACGGGCCGAGCGTGCGTGTTCTACGACCAGCTGGGCTGCGGTCGTTCCGAGCACCAGCCCGACGCGCCGCCAGAGCACTGGACTCCCGAGCTGTTCTGCCGCGAGCTCGACGTCCTGCTCGAGCATCTCGAGATCTCCGGCCGCTACCACGTGCTCGGTCAGTCGTGGGGCGGAATGCTGGCGATGGAGCACGCGCTCCGGCAGCCGCCAGGGCTGCGATCGATCGTGGTCGCCAACTCACCTGCCTCGATGCCGTTGTGGGTGCAGGAGACGAACCGGCTGCGGCAGCTGCTGCCGGCGGAGGTGCAGGACGCGCTCGACCGGCACGAGGCCGCCGGCACTACGGACAGCGAGGAGTACCGGCAGGCGGTGATGCGCTTCTACGAGCGCCACCTGTGCCGCATCGTTCCCTTCCCGGAGCAGCTGCAGCGTTCGTTCGATCTGCTCGACGAGGACCCGACCGTCTACCACACGATGAACGGCCCGAGTGAGTTTCACGTGGTCGGGTCGCTCCGGCAGTGGGACATCACTGCGCGCCTGAATGAGATCCGGGTGCCGGCGCTCGTCATCTCCGGCGAGCACGACGAGGCGACGCCCGCCGTCGTTGCACCGGTCGTCGAGGGCCTGCGCGACGCCAGCTGGGAGTTGCTCGCCGGCGCGAGCCATTCCACCCACCTCGAGCAACCGGAGCGGTTCCTCGAGCTGGTCATCCAGTTCCTCTCCTCATACGACTAGATGACGGCACACGGTCGCCCCCGCGTGATCGGGATGCTCGGCGGGATGAGCTGGGAATCGAGCGCCGAGTACTACCGGCTGGCCAACGAGCTGATCCGTACGCGGCTCGGCGGGCTGCACTCGGCAAGGCTCGTGCTGGCATCCGTCGACTTCGCGGAGATCGAGCGGCTGCAGGTCGAGGGCGAGTGGAACGCGGCCGGGCGACATCTCGCCGAGGTCGCCCAGGGCGTTGAAGCCGCCGGCGCCGAGCTGCTCGTGCTGTGCACGAACACGATGCACAAGGTCGCCGACCAGGTCCAGGCCGCGGTCTCGATCCCGCTCCTGCACCTGGCCGACGCGACGGCCGCCGCCGTCCAGCGGGACGAGCTCACCACGGTCGGACTGCTCGGCACCGCCTTTACGATGGAGCAGGACTTCTACCGCGACCGGCTCGAGACCCACGCCCTCGAGGTGCTGATCCCGGACGCTGCCGACCGCGCCAATGTCCACCGGATCATCTACGACGAGCTCTGCCTCGGCGTCGTGCGAGACAGCTCGAGGCAGATCTACCGCGATGTGATCGCACGCCTCGTCGCCGCCGGCGCCGAAGGCGTGATCCTCGGCTGCACCGAGATCGAGCTCCTGATCGACGAGGATGACAGCCCGGTCCCGACGTATCCGACCACGCGCCTCCACGTCGAGGCGGCGGTCGCCGCGGCGCTCGACTTCTGCCCCGCGCCGGCCACCTGACCGCCGCTCACGAAGCCGCTCTGCCGCCCTCTTGTGGCGACGACGCCGTCTGAACGAGGGCGGTGAACGACGGGCGCGGCGCATCGGCGCGATGATCCTTACGAGCTTGCGCAAAGGTGACCATGCGCCCGTCGCGCTCGTCGATGAGCTTCAGCTTGACGGCACGAAGTCCGTCGCCCAGCGAGATGACGGGCACGTCGTGGAAGATCGGGTTCTCGTCGTGGGCGCGCTGCAGGTTGTAGTTCGGGA
Organism: uncultured Solirubrobacterales bacterium; assembly: GCA_963826895.1. Lineage (GTDB taxonomy): Bacteria > Actinomycetota > Thermoleophilia > Solirubrobacterales > Solirubrobacteraceae > Palsa-465. The sequence continues at coordinate 46,268 of CAWGYJ010000002.1, read as the reverse complement.
TGCGGGCGCTGAGGTGATGCACGTGGTGCAGCCCGATGTTGCCGGAGAAGAACTGCAGGACCTTCGGGAGCTTCAGGTAGGAGCTGCCCGCGCAGCGCCGCGTCGGCGTAGCTCCAGTCCTCGCTGTTCTCCCAGTAGGCGTCCTCGAACTGGTGCTGGACGTAGAACAGCCAGATCCCGGCGGCGCCGGCGAGCAGGATCGCGGGAAGCTGGATCGAGCAGGTACGTCACGCCAGCCAAGCAGCCCAGCACAGCGCCGCCGACGAGCAGGGCGAGCGCGACGTTGGTGGCGAGCACGCTGCGCCTGATCCGCGGCCGGGCCGCGCGCGGGACGATCCGCGGCGCGATCACCAGACGCGAAGATCGGGCCGAGGCCGAACATCACGAGCGGATTGCGGAACAGCCGGTAGGCCAGCCGGCCGCGCCACGGCCGTGCGCTGGTACTCGGCGACGGTGAGCGTCGGCACGTCGCCGACTCCGCGACGGTCGAGGTCGCCGGCCGTGGCGTGGTGCACCGCGTGGTTGTGCGCCAGTAGCGAAAGTCCGCGAACACCAGCAGCCCGAGCGTCGTCGCCCAGCCACCGGTTGGCGCGCTTGGAGGGCAGGAACGAGCCGTGCGTGCAGTCGTGGAAGACGATGTAGGTGCGCACCAGGAAGCCGGCGGCCGGGACCGCGAGCAGCGAGCGTCAGCCAGTAGGAGACGCCGAGCGAGACGTACATCAGGGCCGACAGCGCCAGGTAGGGCACGACGGAGGTGAAGATGCCGAGAACGCCGCGTGGGAGGCTCGCGCGTGCGTACGGGGCGACCGCGTCGCGCCAGTACGGGCCCTCTGACCCAGGCCGAGCGTTTCCCCCGGCGGGGACCGGGTCGGACGGCTCCTGCGTGGGTTGGAGTGGACCGATGAAGCTGCTCGAGTGGGGCACTGGGACTCCCGAGTCGTAACGAACGCGAACACGGAAGTCAGCGCACACGCTGCCGGCGAGCCGACCTCGTGATGAAGCCCTCCTGGCTGAAGTGTAGCCGCGCCGGGCGACCGAAGCCACCCTTCTCGGCGGTCAGGAAGGCGGCCGCTCCAGCGGCTCGAGCTCGTGCTCGTCCAGCAGGTCCGTCGGGGCGAGGATGAACACCTCGCACATGATGTCCGGGTGCCTGCTGGTTCCCGCTCATGAAGCCGATCACACGCCGACCGGTGGCGTTCTCGATCACGGTCTCGAAGCGCTCGCGCATCAGGTCCTGGAACTCCATCCGCTGCTGGATCACCGCCGAGCCGCGGCCGCCCTCGAGCAGCGTCTGCTCCACCCGTGAGAACCCGCCGCGCAGCACGCACACCACGAGATCGTCCTCGTAGTAGGACTTCGCGCGGGTCGGCCCACGACCGTAGAACTCCTTCAGCAGCGCCACCAACCCGTCGGAGATCGCCGTCAGCACATCGCCGTGGTTCTCGGGCCTGGACTTGGGTTTCGACGGTCGTCACAGCGCAGGCTCAGGCGTACCGCCGGACTCCGGAGCCGAGAGCCATCGTTCGACTATGGTTGGTGGAGCTCGTCGGGTTCTCGCCCTTCTGCCTTGCGCGCGACACCGATCCGGAGGACGAGAGAGAAGGCCGCATGCCGGCCGCCGACGGCACCGCTCACCGGCGACGAGCTGCTCGCCGCCGTGACCGACGCGATGGTCGGCTTCCACCAGCGCTATCACCACCGCAAGCCCGTCACCGCCAAGTCGCTGATGCTCGGCGATGACCTGCTCGCCTGCGTCCTCGGCGGCGTCTACACCGACGTCGAGAAGACGATGATCGAGATCCAGCACAGCACGATCGTCCAGGAGACGCGCAACGCGTTCCAGGACGCGATGCAGGACAAATTCATCAGCGCCGTCGAGCGCTCTCCGGTCGGCGAGTGCTGGCCTTCGTCTCCAACCACCACGTCGGGCCGGACATCGAGATCGAGCTGTTCTTCCTCAGTCCATCCCAGCTGGGAGCAGACACCTCCGAGTGAGCTCGGGGCCGTGGTCTGGGACGTTGCGCAACCCAAATCGCTGCGCGGGCATCACCCGAGCGGAGAAAGGGTGGCTTCCTGGGATCCGAGTCGGTATGTTGCCCCTTGGAGGGCATAGGTTTGAAGTCGGCCCCGTGAAAGGGTCGGCAGCACGCTCTGACTTCTGAGGAATGCGCCTCGATTCCCGGGAGCCGGTATGTCCATTCTCCAACCGCCAGCCGAGTCATCGTTCACGACGAGCGGTGGCGACATTTCCGGGTTCGGCTGGGAAATCAGCCGCAGCGACCGGCACGCGGTGTGGATCCGCCTCACCGGAGAGTTGGACCTCGGCTGCTCCGCGCAGCTGAAGCAGACCCTGCGCGAGGCGGTCGCCACCCAGCGACTGATCGTCGTCGACCTGAGCGGGCTGGCATTCATGGACAGCACCGGCCTGCATGCGATCATCGACGCCGACAATCGGGCCCGACTCCGCGGGTCCAAGCTGGTGCTCATCCGCGGGCCTGCGCAGATCGACCGGCTGTTCGGGCTGGTCGGCATCAGGGACCGCCTCGAAATCGTCGACCTCGACGGGTCTTGAGATGTCTCCTGTGCAGGATCCGAGCGCCCTTTCGCAACGGCGCCCCCACGCCTCCGGAGCTGCCTGGCGCGAGGCTCCCGGCGACGGAACAGCACGAACCAAGGGACGCGCAGACAGTCACCGGCGGGACGGCCCCGGCGCGATCCTTGTGATCGCCCTCCGAGTCATCTGACGCGAGGTGTGCGAGCCGCGGGCTAGAAGCTCGTTCACCCCGCCGGCGCGAGCTGCTGCGCTCGCTTGCGACCGGCGATGGCGATCGGCGCCCGCGCGCGGATCTCCGCGAGCAGACGGGCCGAGAACTCGCCCGGGTCCTCACCGGGCTGCAACCCGCCACCGGCCGGAAGGAAGAACGCCACGGTCACGTGCGGCCGCGCAGCCGGGAACTTCGGAATGTCGACCGTGCCCTGCACCGTGCCGCACACGATCTGCGCCTCGGGCACGGCCTGCGCGAGCCGGCCGATGCCGCTCCGCGCGCGCAGCTCGCGACCGAGCGAGCGCGTCCCCTCGGGGAAGATGCCGATACACGCCCCGGCGCGCAGCTCCTCGATCGCACGCGTGAGCGCGTTGGCGTCGCCGGCGCCGCGGTCGATCGGGATCTGGCCCATGCCGTCGAGCACCTTCCCGATTCCGGGCTTCCACAAGGACGACTTGGCGAGCGCTCGGATCTGACGGCGGGGCAGCCCCGCGATACCGAACGCGATCGGGTCCCAGTAGCTGTCGTGGTTACCGGCCATCAGTAACGGGCCCTCGAGCGGCACGTGCTCGAGCCCCGAGACCTCGATCCGCCCCCACCAGCGGACGGCCGGGCTGGTGACGGCCAGGACGGCCCGGTAGGCGGGGGTGATGCGCTCGACGCGCTCCATCGCCCGCGCATGGTCGCAGACCAGGAGCGGCGACGGCCGCGCGCGGCGGGCGGGGCCCATCCCCGCCCGCCGCACACGGCACGCTGCTCGCTAGAAGCCGCCGCCCGTGATCAGACCGCTGAAGTTCGGCGACCCGATCCCGGTTGCCTCGTTGTAGTCCGGCGTCACCGGATAGAAGCCGTTGTTCGTGCTCCCGTCTGAGACACCGATCTCGTGGAAATCACGGGCATATGCGCCCGGCTCGCTGAACAATGAGTACAACAGCGGGTTCGCGTTGCCGGTGCGATGCCCCTGGTACGCATCCCGATCCGCGAACAGCGCTCCGTAGAGCGGTGCGGACAGACTCGTCCCACCGATGTGGAACCACCCGGGAGCGCCTGGCGTCGGCGGGGTCGCCGCGCACGCGCTCTCGTAGTCGGTGCCGGTCGGGTTCGGCGAGACGTAGCTCGATCCGGTGCAGTACTCGGCGTAGCCGGTCAGCGGATCGGCGTTCGCCGAGATGTCCGGCACCTCGCGGCACGCCTGGCCCCCGGAGGCCAGCGAGCAGTTGCTGGACCCGTAGACCGTGTACCGACTGATGACTCCTGCACCGCGCTGGTAGAACGGCATCGGCCAGAAGCTGCTGTGGCCGCCGCCGCCCGCGCCGTAGGCGCCGCAGTCGACGATTCCCGTGTCGGTGGCCAGCGAGGAGTTGTTGCCGCTGCAGACGTCGAGCGTGTTCCACACGGCCTCGTCGCCGGACGGATAGCTCGGGTTGGGGTTCGTCCCCGGGTCGAACGTGGTGAACGACGTCCCGCCCGTGCTGGTCACCCACGGCTGGCTGGCCGGATCAAGCGACTCGAGCGGAGGCCACTGACTGAACGTGCCGTCCCTGAGGCACTCGAACGCGCCGGTGTCGCCCGAGGACGAGAACACGCTCTGTCCCTGGGCGGCCATCTGCTCGAACAGGATGTTCTCGGCCTTGGCATACGCGACACCTGCATCGTCCTCGCACTCACCCCAGCTCGAGCTGAGCGAGTCGGCCCGGTCCTGGTCCGCGATCGTCGCGTACTCATCGAGCTCGGTCTGGCCGGTCTCGTCGTTCGGCGCGTTGTAGACGAGGAAGCGGCTTGCATCGGGCGCGATCGTCAGATCCTGCTCGATGTCCGCCTCGACCTCGACATCGCCGCCGTACCCGTAGAAGCAGGTGTCGCCCGTCGGGCACTGGGTCGTGTCCGGCGCCAGCGGCCCTCCGTCGACGTTGACGTCCTGGAGCTGCGGGTGATACGAGCGGCCGTAGAAGGTCTGCGCCCAGGTCGAGATGTCCTGGTGGTTGTAGGCGGACAGCTCGAACACGGCGACCGTCGCGCCCTCGCCCTTGGCCCGCGGGCCCGCGTTGGGGGCGTTGTAGATGCTGTTGGTCTGCGACGGCGTCAGGCCGCTGCAGCCGGGGCCACCGCCGTAGCCGTTGAATGGGCCGGCGGCCGGGATCGCCTCGAGCTCGGCCAGCGTGCGCGGATACGGGATCTCGCAGCTCGGCTCACTGCCTCCGCCTCCACCGCCGCCTCCGGGGCTCGGCTGCGCGCTCGACTGCAGGCGGACCGTGTTCGTCAGCCCCACCACGCCGACCACGCTCGACGAGAGACCGGCGGGCACCGAGGCCGGCGTCGAGTTGGAGTAGAACCTCTCGCCTCGGGCCGTGCGGTAGTTGTTGATCTTGGTCGCGAAGGCGGCTTCGATCCTTGCGCTGCTCCCGATCGCGCGGAGCAGGAACGGCGTGGAGGTCGACTGCACCGTCAGGCCCTCACCCTGGAGATACGAGGTGATCGCCTGCACGGTGGAGTGCGACGGCGCGAACTGGGAGTCGAACTGACCCGCCGCGAGCCACTGGCCGTAGTCGGCGCTCCCGGGCGTGTACTGGGACTGCAGCAGGGAGTTGAGGCCTGCCTCGTTCGACGGCTGCAGTACCACGTCAACGCTCATCCGGCTGGCCGACAGCGAGCCCGTCTGGGTGGCGGTCGTAGGCAGGTAGCTGCCCTTGATCCGGGTCATGTGCCGGGCCGACTTCGCGGCCAGCGCGGTTCCGCCTCCGAGCCCGGCGGCGGCCACCAGGGCCACGCCGACGAATGTGGACGAAACTCGGAAAAACGCACGACGCATCTCAGACTCTCCCTTCGACGCCTTCAATCCTCTGCTCGCTGGTAGGCCAACAGATCCGCACGGCGGCGGACCCTATTCCCCCGCCGGACTGTGGTCAAGAAGCAACCGTTCGCGGCCGCAGCGAGGCCAGCCCCTCTCGCAGCAACTCGTCCTGCGGGCCGAGCGCCTGCTCGGCGACCGCAGCGCGCGCCGGGCCGACCAGCATCTCCGACAGCCGTCGCACCGCGTCGAGATGGTCGCCGGTCCAGATCACGCGGACGCCGGTCGAGGTTGCCTGTCCGTCGGCGTCGCCGAGGTCGCGCGCGACGGCCGCGATCAGGCGCCCGTCCGCCACCTCGTCCCGTGGGAGCGGATCGGGCACACCCTCATCGCCCGTGAGCCCGCCGGCGAACTGTGCGTACCACTCGGTCATTTTGGCGGCCGCGCCGAGCAGCTCGCGCGCGAGCGGCGGAGCGCTCGCCGCCCTGCCCGCCGGCGCGCTCCCACACCTCGAGCACCGCGTCCGCCGCGAGGCGCACGCCGATGACGCCCGTCACGAGGGTCGTGAGCTGCGAGAGCGCCATCGGCTTCGAGCCGCGCTCGGTCAGGTAGCCGCGGAACGTGTCGTCCAGCCGGCGCGCCGCGGCGGCCGCGCGCAGGGCCTGCTCGCGCGGGCGCGGGCGCCTGCGGACCGCCGCGGTCGCACAGACCGACCCCGTAAGCGACCGCGCCGGCGAGATAGTCGATGCTGTCGGTGTATGCCTGGGAGAGCGCCCTGCCGAACGCGGCGGCGGCGCCACGCGGCCAGAACAGCACCCCGACCACGAGGCTGACCGCGCAGCCGATCGCGACGTCCTCGATCCGCACCAGCCCGATCTTCCAGCCGGCCGGGACGATCAGGTTGAACAGGATCAGCAGCGTGATCGTGAACGCCGCCTGCCCCGCGGCGAACGAGATCGCGGCCGGCGCCAGCCCGGCGAACAGGACCACGAACGGCAGCAGCACCCACAGCACGGTCGTGTCGGTGCCGATCGCGTAGACGATCGCGCCGCCGACGATGAAGCCGGCGGCCGTGCCGGCCAGCGCGCGCAGACGCGTTCTGGCCGGTGCTCAATGCGGTCGAGCGCAGCACGGCGAGGGTGCCGAACACGACCCAGAAGCCGTGCTGGACGCTGCTGAGGTCGGCCACGAGGACCGCCAGGCCGAGCGCCACGGCGCCCCGGAGGCTGTTGCGCAGCCACGAGGAAGTGAACCGGACGTGCGCGCCGAGTCGCTCCTGCGCGGACGCCAGCGGGCCCGCGAACCCGGCCGGCTGGCGGCCGAGCATCCGGTCGACCCAGCTACGTCGGGCGGCGGCCGCCGCGAAGCCCACGTTGGTCGCGATCTGCGCGACGATGAAGCTCAGCTCCTGGGCGCGGAAGCTCGGGTCGAGCGCCGTCACGATCATCCCCGCGCGATCGACTCCTGTCCTTGCACCTCGTCCGCGCTCGGGAGCTTCGTGGTCGCGTCGTGCTCGAGCCCCGCGAGGGCAGCTCGCATCCGCTCGTGCGCCGCAGCCAGCTCGCCGCCCGCAGCCGATGGCTCGTCGAGCAGCGCCGCGGAGCGGTCCAGTACGTCCGCGGCCGCGACCTTGACGGCGCACACCGCGCTGTCCGGGGTCGTCGGGTGATGCTTGGGAGCCGACCGGAGCACGATCGAGTTGAGCCACCGAAGCTCGTCGACGAGCCGCACGACCGCGCGCGCGTCGGTCGTCAGCCCGGTCGGCCGGTACGGGGTCGCGAAGAACACCGAGCGCAGCCCGTCGACGGCCGCGTCGCCGGCGGCGATCGCGGCCACGTAGGCGTCGCGGTCGGAGTCCGCAGCCGGCGCTCGTCACGTATGCGATCTCGGCCCGCAGCCGCGCGGCGAGCGCGCGGCAGGCGGCGATCGCGCTGGTCGCGCACGGGATTGCGCTCCGGCGCCGGCCACAGCAGCGCGATCGCGAACAGCGACACTGCGGCGGCGATCCCCCAGCCGGCGATTCGATCCGGGATCGCCGAGGCCGGCGCCGGCAGCGACACCGGCAGGATGAACGCCAGCAGCAGCGCCGTGGTCGCGCTCGCGAGCACCGAGCTGACGACGCCCGAGAACAGGACCGCGAACGCGACGAGCGCCATCGAGATCGCCGCGACCGGAGTCGAGCGCGAGGCGAGCGTCCCGAGCGAGATCAGCACCGCGCAGGCGATCCCGAGCGAGGCCTGGGCGCGCACCCGGTCGCGCGATCGATCCCTGGAAGTCGACCAGCAGCAGCATCGCGAACGACCCGAACGCGACGAAGTACGCGACCTCGGGATTGCGCGATCACCTTGTCGCCGACGGCGAACATCGCCGGCATCAGCACGGCGGCGCGCAGCGCACGCCGCGTCGCGAGGTAGCCGGGGTCGTGCGCGTGCAGCCACCCCTGTACACGGAGCTTCATGCGTCTCACCGACCGAGCACACTAAAGCCATGGAGAACCGCGAGATCGCCGATCGGCTGGACGCGTTCGCGGCGCTGCTCGACCTGGCCGAGGCGAACCCGTACACCGCGCGGGCCTACCGCCGCGCGGCGGACACGATCAGAGGCACCCCGCTGGCCGTCGACGAGCTCGTCCGCAAGCGGCGCATACGCGAGCTGCGCGGGATCGGGAGCGGCATCGAGGCGCGGCTGCGCGAGCTGATCGAGACCGGCGAGATCGCCGAGGTGACTGAGCTGGAGCGTGAGCTCTCCCCGGAGCTGATCGGGCTCGGCCGCTACCTCGGCCTGACCGCCAAGCGCTCGCTCGAGCTCGCGCGCGCGCTCGAGATCACCACCGCGGCCGAGTTCCGCGACGCGGCCAGGGACGGGCGGCTGCAGACCGTGCTCGGGCGTCGGCCCGAAGATCGAGGCGAGGATCACCGACGCCCTGGCGCGCGAGCCCGACGAGCGACCGAGCCGCGGGCTGCTGCTCAACCAGGCGCGCGAGCTTGTCGGCGGCGTCGCGGCGGCGCTCGGCGGCGAGGTCGCCGGCGACGTGCGCCAATGGCGCGATTCGTGCGAGCACCTCGCGGTCGTGTGCGCCGAGTCCGATCCCCGGCCGGCACTCGAGCGATTCGCCGCGCTGCCGCAGATCGTCGCGCTCGTCGAAGCGGACGAATCCAGCGGCGGTCGGGGTGACGGTCGAGGGCGTCCCGCTCGAGCTCGTCGTCGCGCCGCCGGGGCGCTTCGGGACGGCGCTGCTCCGTGCCACCGGGTCGGCCGCCTACGTGGGCGCGCTCGAGCCGCTGCCGGAGGCGCCGGACGAGGCGGCGGTGTACGAGCGGCTTGGGATCCCGTGGTGCCCGCCCGAGCTCCGCGAGCAGCCGTTCCGCGACACGCCACCGGATCTGCTCGAGCTGTCCGAGATCCGCGGCGACCTCCACAGCCACACGACCTGGTCCGACGGGCGGGCGAGCGTCGAGGAGATGGGCCGCGCCGCCTCCGAGCGCGGATACGAGTACCTCGCGATCTGCGACCACACGCCCGCCGTCGGCGCCGTCAAGGGCCTGACCGCGGATGAGGTGCGGCGCCAGGGCGAGGAGATCGCCGCCGCGAATGAGCTGCTCGCCCCATTCCGGATCCTCCGCGGGATCGAGTGCGACATCCTGCCCGACGGGCGCCTCGACCTTGACGATGAGACCCTCTCGGAGCTCGACTGGGTGCAGGCCAGCGTCCATGGCGGCCAGCGGATGCCGGCGCGCGAGATGACCAAGCGCGTCGAGGCGGCATTGCAGAACCCGTTCGTGCGCTGCCTCAGCCACCCCACGGGCCGGTACATCAACCGCCGCCCGGAGAACGCGCTCGACCTGGACCGGGCCTTCGAGCTCGCGGTCGAACAGGGGGTCGCGCTCGAGGTCAACGGGCTCCCGCCGCGCCTGGACCTGAGCGGCGAGCACGTGCGCGACGCGCTGCGCCGCCGGCGTCCGGATCGTCTGCTCGACCGACGCCCACTCGGTCGCCGGGCTCGGCAACATGGCGTACGCGGTGCGGACCGCGCGCCGCGGCTGGGCGACCGCCGAGAACGTCCTCAACACACGTCCGCTGGCCTCGATTCTCGAGCCGCACCGTCCGCGCCACTGATCACAAGGAGCCAGACATGCAGATCACCCGCTCGAGCATCGACACGCAGAAGGGGCCGTCCGACTGGTTCACCGGCGACGTCTACATCGACGCGCTCGCAGCGCCGGCGGCCAGCTCGACGTTCGCCGTCCGCGGTCGTGCACTTCACGCCCGGAGCCCGCACCGCCTGGCACACGCACCCGCACGGCCAGACGATCTTCGTCACCGAGGGCGTCGGGTGCTGCCAGCGCGAGGGCGGCCCGATCGAGGTGATCCGCCCCGGCGACCGCGTGTTCTTCGAGCCCGGCGAGAACCACTGGCATGGCGCGGCGCCGAACCGGTTCATGGCGCACGTCGCGATCCAGCAGCTCGACGAGACCGGCAGCGCGGTCACCTGGGGCCGCCACGTCAGCGACGAGGAGTACGGCCAGGCGCCGAGTTAGGACTGCAGCACGACCGCGGCCTCGGGCGTCGCGACGTGGAAGCTGAAGCTCTCCTCCAGATATAGGCGCACGTCCTCGCCGTCGTGCGAGTCGTACCCGATCGACAGGTCCTGGCCGGATCGGAAGACGAAGTCGCCGCCGCGCAGGCTGACCACGCACGGCGCCCGAGACGCCCGGCGCCCACACGATCGGGCCCGTCGAGGATCTTCCGCAGGTGCTCGAGCAGCGGGTAGCCGCCGTGCTCGGCGGTCTCGCACGACGCCGCGGTACTGGCTCCGGTCCGAGCGCCAGCCCGTACGGGCCGCGACGCCGCTCGACGAGCAGCCGCTCGACCGCGCCCGCGACATGCTGCGGATAGCCCTCGGGCGCGTCCCCGAGCGGCACTGGTGCGTGCGGCGAGGCCTGGGCGATGCCCGGTGATCACCCCGTGCCAGCCGCGGAACACGGCCGCGTTCTCGGCCACCGCGATCTGGTGGGCGGCGCGGTCGAGCGGCTCGAGGTCGGCGTCGTCGGCGCCGCGGTCGGCGTCGCGCAGCTCGGACGCGCGAGAGGTCGAACTCGGCTCGCAGCTCGACGAGCGGGAGCACCTGCGCGGCGGCGCCCGGTCACGCCCTCGGCCGGGGCGGCTGTCCAGCGTCGCTCACGCGTCCGAGGTTGGTCGCCGAGTGCTCCCAGCCGAGCGGACCGGAGAAGTCGACCAGCTTGCGCGCGGCGAGCGCGGGAGTCGAGGCGCTCGCGCGCCTCGTCGTCGAGCAGCTCCCAGCCGCTATCGCTGATCGGGGCGAGTGAGCGCAGCAGGTGGTTCATCGCGAGCGCTCCTCTCGAGCGATGCCGATCGCCGCAGCGAACCGTCTCGCCGGCCGGCTCGGCTGCGGCGCTCGCCGCCGGTTCGGCCGCGGGCGAGTCGCCGGGGACGGCGGGTCGTCGAGGAACTCGGCGGTCGGGCACGAAGAACAGGTTCCCGGTGACCGCGGTCGAGAAGTCGAGGAGCCGGTCGTAGTTGCCGGGCGGGTTGCCGATGAACATGTTGGTCAGCATCTGCTCGATCACCTCCGGGGTGCGCGCGTAGCCGATGAAATAGGTGCCGAACTCGCCCGCGCCGACGGTCCCGAACGGCATGTTGAAGCGCACGATCTGCCGCTCCTCGCCGTCGTCGTCGACGATCGTGTTGAGCGCGACGTGCGAGTTCGACGGCTTGACGTCGTCGGGCAGCTCGATGTCGGTGAGCTTGGTGCGGCCGACCGCGCGCTCCTGCTCCTCGACCGGCAGCGCGTCCCAGGCGGTCAGGTCGTGCAGGTACTTCTGCACGATCACGTAGCTGCCGCCGGCGAACGCCGGGTCCTCGTCGCCGATCGTGACCGCGGCGGTCGCGCGCGTCCCCCTCGGGGTTCTCGGTGCCGTCGACGAACCCGAGCAGGTCGCGCTCGTCGAACGACCTGAAGCCGTGCACCTCGTCGATCGACCGCGGCGCGAGCCCGAGAGCCGCTCCATCAGCCGCTGGGCCAGCTCGAAGCACAGGTCGAGGCGGTGGGCGCGGATGTGGAAGCAGCAGGTCGCCGGGCGTCGACGACGGCGGTGTGGCGGGCGCCGGCGAGCTCGCGGAACGGGTGCAGCTCGGCCGGGCGCGGCCCGCCGAACAGCCGGTCCCAGGCCTCCGAGCCGATGCCGACGACGCAGCTCAGCTCGCCCTCGGGGATCCGGAAGCCGACCGACCGCTTGAGCCCGGACACGTCGGCGAGCAGCTCGCGGACGGCGTCCTCGCCGCCTTCGTCGACCGTCGCGACGAGGAAGATCGCCGCCTCGGTCAGCGGCGTCAGCACGGCCTGGGGCTCGGGCACAGGCAGCATCTTTAAACGCAGTTCCCGCGCGGGAGGTGGTCCGGCCGCGAGCGTGCATGCGGACGCTCCGGCCGGCAGCGAGGCAGATGCTATGCCGGCTCGCCCAGCGGCAGTGGCGAGCTCGGCTTGAGCTCCTCGAGCCGCAACAGCGTCATCACGCGCGCCGCGCCGCCGCGGGTCGAAAGCCGGATCAGCACCCGCTGAAGCTCCGCGATCTCGCGCGCGACCACCCAGAGCATCGCGTCGGTCTCGCCCGTCACCCAGTCGGCTGACAGCACCTCCGGCAGACCCCGGACGGTCTCGGCGAACCGGCGGTGCGCCGATTCGTCGTGCAGGCGCAGCGTGACCGCGACGTAGACCTGGATCGGGAACCCGGCCACGGTCGGGTCGACCCGGGCGACGATCCCGCGCACGATCCCCGATTCCTTCAGCCGCCGGACACGGTTGAGCGTCGCCGCCGGCGACAGACCCACCGCCCGCGACAGATCCACATTCGAGCGATCGGCGTCGCGCTGGAGCTCGTCCAACAGCTGGATGTCAATTAAATCAAGTGAAACGGCCATAACACAAAATATTCCATCGTAACCACCGCCAACTGTCAAATAACAGCAGACAAGATCGCGAATTCGACGCATGATAGGAGGCATGAACAACCGCAACCGCAACGCGATCCTCGCGCTCGCCGCCGCCGGCGCGCTCTGGGGCCTGACGGTGCCGCTCTCGAAGCTGGCGCTCGGCTGGCTGGCGCCCGCCTGGCTGACCGCGGCGCGGTTCTTGATCGCCGCTCCTGCGCTCGCGCTGCTGGGCCGGCGCGGGCTCCGCGCTGCCGCCACACCGTCGGTCGCGGCCGCGGGCGCCCTCGGCTTCGGCGCCGTGGTCGTGCTTCAGAACGCCGGCATCCAGCACACGAGCGTCAGCCACGCGTCGGTGCTGATCGGTGCGGTGCCGGTGCTGGTCGCCCTGTTCGCAGCGGGCGCGGGTCGCGCGGGTGTCGGCTCCGCGGACGCCGGGCCCAGCCGCATCGCATGGGGCGGATACGCGCTTGCGATCGCGGGTGTCGCGCTCGTCGCGGACGGCGGCGGTGGCGGCTCGACGATGCTCGGCGACGCGCTCGTGCTCGCCTCCGCCGTGCTCTCAGCCACGTTCATCTGCCTTCAGCCGCGCCTGCTCGCCGGCCGCGATGCCGCGGCCGTGACCGCGGTTCAGCTCGCGGCGGGCGCCCTGTTCGCGATTCCGGTGGCCGCGCTGAGCGGACCGGTGCCCCACGCGCCGGCGAGCGCCGGCCCGGTCGCGGCGCTGCTCGCGCTCGGGGTCGCGGGGACGCTGCTTCCGTTCTGGCTGTTCGCGTACGGGCAGGCGCAGGTTCCCGCAAGCCTCGCCGGCGCGTTCGTCAACCTCGAGCCCGTGATCGGCGCCGCCGTCGGCTGGCTCGCGTTCGGCAACCCGGCCGGCGCCGGGCAGCTGCTCGGCGCCGCTGCGGTGATCGCCGGCATCGGCCTCAGCGCGCTTCCGCGCCGTTCCGAACGACGGCCGCGCCTGCTGGCATGGGGTGGTTGAACGGCCGGGGCCGACGATGTAGCTTGCAGTCGCATGTCCGTCCTGGGGCGAGGGGGAATCCCGAGTGGTCGCGCATGGCTGCTGGCGCTGCTCGTCGCCGCGTGCGCGGCGACGCTCGGCCCGGCGACAGCGACCGCCGCGCCACTCCAGTTCTCGGCGCCGGTGACGCTCGACGATGACGGGGGCAGCGCGCAGCTGAGCTCGATCGCGTGCCCGTCGAGCACGCAGTGCACCGCGCTCGACGGCATCGGCCAGGAGACGACGTTCAACCCGAACGCGCCGGGCGCCTTCACGACCCATTACCTCGACGCCGGCGCCGACCTGATCGACGTCGCCTGCCCGACGGTCGGCGAATGCGTCGTGATCGACGGTGCCGCGAAGGGCAGTCAGGCCGGGGACGAGCTCACCTTCGCCCCCTCGGGCCCGGGCGCGCCCGTTGCCCACAGCATCGACACCGCCCAGCTCACCGGGCTCGCGTGCCCCGGCGCCAACCAGTGCGTGGCGATCGACGTCGCCGGAAACGAGGTCTCGTTCAACCCGGAGAACCTGACGAGCCCGGCGGTGACGAAGGTGAAGCTCAACACGAGCACGGGCGCCACCGGGCTTGACGCGGTCGGCTGCTCCTCGATCGCAGAGTGCACCGTGATCGACGCCAACGGCGACTACTACAACTTCAACCCGGGGACGCTGTCCTCGACGCCGACCGCCAACGGTCAGCTGCCGAGCGGGACGCTGCCGCCGATCGTCGGCATGAGCTGCCCGGCGTCGCTGACGTGCGTGGCGCTCGAGGGAACCGTGTCCAGCGCGGTCGAGTTCGACTTCAATCCGACCGCCGCCACCAAGGCCACGACCCACTTGATCGAGACGATCAACCAGCCGCTGGGGATCGCGTGCACCGACGCCACGCACTGCGCCGCGGTCGACGCGACGGGCGGCGGCGGGAGCGACGAGCTCAGCTTCGATCCCGCCACGGGCGCGACGACGTCACACCCGATCGAGCCCGCCGCGGGGGTCGCATGCCCGCCGGCGGTGACGCCGCAGTGCACGACCGCCGGTGGCGCAGGGCTCGTCCAGACATTCGACCCGCAGAGCTTCTCGGCGCCGGCGGCGTACGACGTCGACCCCGGAAGCCTGCTCGCGTCGGTTTCGTGCGCCGTGGCGGCCCAGTGCACGGCGGTCGACGGCTCCGGCCACGAGTACACGTTCGACCCGGATCCGCGCTACATCTCCCAGCGGAGCGCGCGCCGGATCACGACCGCCGGCCTGCCGCTGTCCTTCGTCTCCTGCCCGGCCGTCGACCAGTGCACAGGAATCTCCGGCACCACCGAGGAGACGTTCGACCCACAGCTGCCCGGGACGCCCATCTCCCAGTACTTCTCGACGGCGACGATGACCGGGTTTGCATGCCCCCTGGTGAGCGAGTGCGTCGCGGTCGGCGACAACAGCGCCGGCGTCGAGCAGGGGGTCACCAGGTTCGACCCCGCGCATGCGAGCACCGCCTCGACGACCCCGATCGACAACAGCCTCGGCGAGCCGAGCGGACTGTCGTGCCCGACGGCGAGCCAGTGCACGACCGTCTCGGGCGTCGACGAGTACACGTTCGTCCCGGTCGACGGCGCCGGTCGGCTGACGGCGATCACGCCGGAGCCGATCACCACCGGAACCGAGTCCTACACGGCCGTCTCGTGCCCGTCGGCGACGCAGTGCACCGCGATCGCGGACGTCTCCGGAACGGGTGGCGACGCGGTCACGTTCGATCCGAGGAACCCGTCCGCGGCCGCGCCCACGACGATCGACTCGGACAGCGTGCCGACCGCGATCTCCTGCCCCACGACGGGCCTGTGCGTGATCGTCGACGGCGCCGGCAACGTGCTCGAGGTCGACCCGACCGCGCTCGCCGGCTCGCTCGAGATCCCGATCCCGGGCGCCGGGCCGTTCGAGAGCGTCTACTGCGCCTCGGCGACGCAGTGCGTGGCGGTCGATGCGAACGGCCGCCTGTTCTACGCCGGTGCCGGGGGCGCGCCACCGGCGCTGATCGTCCCGCCGAAGCCCGCAGCGAAGCCGCCTACGATCTCGGGCGCGTCGTTGTCGATCCGCTCGCATGGCACGGCGAGGCTCCGGTTCACGCTTCATCAGGGCTCGCACGCACCGCAGCTGCGCGCGTTCACGATCGCGCTCTCAGGCGGCCTGTCGTTCAAGGGCTCGGTCAAGGGCGTGCGCGTGGCGGGCCGGGCGCACCTCTCCCACGGGAGGCTGACCGTCACCCTGAAACGGTCAGCCGCGCGCGTGACCGTCACGGCCGGCAGCCCTCCGCTGCGCGCGCCGAAGGGCAGGCACCGGTTCACGGTCCGGATCGTGGCGACCGACACGTCGGGCAAGAAGACGACGCTGACGCTGCAGTTCAAGACCGAGAAGTAGGTCGATACGGAAGTGGGACCTCCGCAACACTGACAAGTGGTGAGCCTCGACCTAGCATCGCTGTCGATGCTACGAGCCGCCATGATCACCGTCGCGGTCGCGCTGTCCGCGCCCGCCACCGCTGCGGCCGCGTTCCACGTCTACGTCATGGACGCCGGGACATCCGCGGCGTCCGAGTTCACCGTCGGATCGACCGGCGCACTGTCGCCGAGCTCGGGCGCCCCCACCGCGAAGACCGGCGCCCAGCCGGTCGACGCCGTGATCTCGCCGGACGGACAGAACCTGTACACGCTCAACGACGCCGGCGACACGATCTCGGAGTTGACGATCTCCCCGACGGGCGCGCTGTCGCCGAGCACCGGCGCGACGACGGTCTCGACCGGCACGGCCGGCGACACCCCGGGCAACATCGCGATGACTCCCGACGGGCTGCGGGTGTACGCGTCGACCGTGTTCGAGGAGCACCTCGACGAGTTCACCGTCGGACCGGGAGGCGCGCTTTCGCCGACGAGCAGCCCGCCGTTCGTGACCACCAACGAGGACCCACACGAGATCGTCGTCAGCCCGAACGGCCTGTATGCCTACAGTGCGGACTACCTCAGCGACACCGTCTCGGAGTTCAAGCTGGGCCCCGGGGACGCACTTTCGCCGTCCAGCAAGCCACCGACGGTCCAGACCGGCGGAGAGCCGTACTCGATCGCGATCACGCCTGACGGGCAGCACCTGTACGTCGCCAACCAGAACGACGACACGATCTCGGAGTACTCGATCGGGTCGGGCGGACTGCTGTCGCCGAGCACCGATGCGCCGACGATCAAGACCGGCTCGTTCCTCTACGAGATCGTGATCTCGCCGAACGGCAAGAACCTGTACGCGGTGAACGCGGACGACGACACCGTGTCGCAGTACTCGATCGGTACCACCGGGGCGCTGAGCGCGCTCCTCGCAGCGCCGACGGTGAAGACCGGCAGCACTCCCGAAGCGATGGCGATCACGCCCGACGGGCGGAACGCATTCGTCGTGAACGAAGGCGACGATTCCGTGTCCGAGTACGCAATCGGCGCGAACGGCGCGCTGTCGCCGAGCACGAACGCCCCGACCGTCGAGACCGGAACCGCCAGCTCTCCCGACGCGATCGTGATCACGCCCGATTCCGGGCCGTCGGCCTCGCTCACGGACATCCCCGCGCTCGCGGGCGGCGCCACCAAGTTCTCGGGCCAGGCGACCGATCCCGATGAGCCGATCGCGAGCTACAGCTGGTCGTTCGGCGACGGCGGCACCGCGACGGGTGCGAGCGCCTCGCACGTCTACACCCGCGGCGGCCAGTACAAGGTCACGCTGACCGTCAGCGACTCGACTGGCTGCGGCGGCCCGCCCGCGTTCGCCGGCGAGGCAGGTCCGTGGACCGGCCATGACAGCTACTGCGCGACGGACCCGGGGTCGACGGTCACCCGGACGGTCACGATCGCCGCGCCGGCAAAGGCGAGGCCGCTGATCACGAAGGCGCGCGCGTCGGGCAGCGGCGCCGCATGGACGTTCGGCTGCATCGGGAACACCGGCGGGCCGTGCACCGTGACCGCGACGCTGACCGTGCACGAGAAGCGCGGTCACAAGGTGCTCGCCTCGCACACGTCCACGCTGCCGCTCGGCTCGAGCCACGCCGAGTCGCTGTCGCTCGGCCGCGCCGGCCTGCGCCTGCTCAAGCGCTTCCACAAGCTGACCGTTACGCTCACGATCACGACCGGCCGACCGCCGAAGACGATCGAACGAGCAACGCTGAAATTCAAGTCACGGCGCTGAAGCGAGCCTCACGCCCGACGCCGTCGCACGACGCGGTGATCGTCGGCGGGGGCCACAACGGGCTCGTCGCCGCTGCGCTGCTCGCGCGCGCCGGGCGCTCGGTGGTTGTGTTGGAGCGCCGCGAGCACGTCGGCGGCGCGGCCGTGTCCGGCTCTCCGTGGCCGGGCGTCGACGCGCGGCTGTCGCGGTATTCGTACCTCGTCAGCCTGTTCCCGGCCGCGCTCCGCGCCCAGCTCGGCCTGAGGATCGAGCTGCGGGCCCGCGCGGTGGCGTCATATCCGCCGGCGGGCAACGCGTTCGATGGGCTGCGGGTGCGAATCGCCGAGCGGCTCGGCCCGACGTTGCTCGAGCCGCTGCGCGGCCGCGAGGAGATCGCCGCGTTGCTCGACGAGGACGCGTGGCTGCTCGAGCAGCCGCTGTCGGAACAGCTCCAGCAGTGCTTCGGCGATGACGTGGCGCGGGGGATCGAGCTCACGGACGGGACGATCGGCACGTTCGCGTCCGCGGACGACCCGCTGCTGCGCCAGAACCGCTGCTACCTCTACCACGTGTCGGCGGTCCCTGGAACATCCCGGTCGGCGGCATGGGCACGCTCACGTCCGAGCTCGAGCGGCTCGCACGCGACGCCGGCGCCGACATCGTCTGCGGCGCCGAGGTGACGAAGATCGACAGCGACGGCCACGAGGCCCTTCTCACGTGCGCAGACGGCTCACAGCGACGGACCGCGCACGTGCTGGCGAACGTCGCGCCGGCGGTGCTGGCGGCGCTGCTCGGCGAGCCGCGGGCCGCCGACGGCGAGCGGCCCGAGGGCTCGCAGCTGAAGCTGAACATGCTCGCTGGCGCGGCTGCCGGCGTTGCGCGACGCAGGCGCCGACCCGGGGCACGCGTTCGCCGGGACGTTCCACGTCAACGAGGGCTACGCGCAGCTCCAGTCCGCCTACGAGGAGGCGGCGAGCGGGCGGATCCCCTCGCTGCCGCCGTGCGAGCTGTACTGCCACTCGCTCACCGACCCGACGATCCTTTCGGACGAGCTCCGCGCCGCCGGCGCCCACACGCTGACGGTGTTCGGGCTGCACATGCCGGCGCGGCTGTTCGAGGGCGCCGATCACGAGCGCGCGAAGCGGGAGGCCGTGGAGGCCACGCTGCGATCGCTCGACTCGGTGCTGGCCGAGCCGATCTCCGAGTGCCTGTGGACCGACGCCGATGGCGAACCGTGCCTCGAGGCCCGGACGCCGGCCGAGCTCGAGTCAGAGCTGGGAATGCCGGGCGGCCACATCTTCCACCGCGACCTCCAGTGGCCGTTTGCCGAGTCCGAGGACGAGATCGGCCGCTGGGGCGTCGAGACCGAACTGCCGAACATCTGGCTGTGCGGCGCCGGCGCACGGCGCGGCGGCGGGGTCTCCGGGATCCCGGGCCACAACGCCGCGCGCGCGGTGCTGGGCAGCTGAGGATCCGGATGCGTCGACGCGCGTTCAGCGCAGGCGTACCATCTTCGTATGACCGCCATCGGTGTGGCGCTGCTCCTGATCGGAGCGCTGGCCGTGCTCGCCGAGGCGCACGCGCCTTCGCTCGGGGTCCTCGGCGCGCCGGGAGTCGTGGCGATGACGATCGGAACGGCGCTCGCCCTGACCGGGCTCGGAGGCGGGCTCGTGGTGGTGCTGATCGCCGCGGTGCTCGTGGCCGCCGCGGGCGTCGGCGGGATCGGGTTGAGCATCCACAAGGGCGCGGCTGTCAGCCGGCGCCGAGTGAGCACCGGCGCCGAGGGACTCGTCGGCCGCATCGGCGTCGTGCGCCGCTGGACCGACACGGCCGGCAAGGTCGAGGTGGACGGCGCGCTGTGGAAGGCGCGCGCCGACTGGCTGAACGAAGAACCCACGCCGCTGCACGCCGGCGACTCGATCGTGGTCGAGCGCGTCCGCGGGCTGACGCTCGCGGTCCGCCCCGCCGAGGAATGGGAGCTGTGATAACCGCGCTGATCGTCGTCCTCGTCGTGATCCTGGTGATCGGCATGACCGCGCTGGCAACCTCTGTCCGGGTCCTGCGCGAGTACGAGCGCGCCGTGATGTTCCGGCTCGGGCGGCTGATGGACCAGCGCGGCCCTGGGCTGGTCCTGATGCTCCCGTCGATCGACCGGATGGTGCGCGTCAGCCTGCGGACGGTGACGCTGACGATCCCGGCCCAGGAGATGATCACGCGCGACAACATCCCGGCCCGCGTCACCGCCGTCGCCTACTACCGCGTGATCGACCCGAACCGGGCGGTGACCGAGGTCGAGAGCTACCACAACGCCACGCTGCAGATGTCGCAAACGTCGTTGCGGTCCGTCCTCGGCGGCGCCGACCTGGACACGCTGTTGGCGCAGCGCGAACAGCTCAACGAATCGCTCCAGCATGTGATCGACATGCAGACCGAGCCGTGGGGGATCAAGGTGACGGCGGTCGAGATCAAGGACGTCGAGATCCCCGAGCGGATGCAGCACGCGATCGCCCGTCAGGCCGAGGCCGAGCGCGAGCGCCGCGCGAAGGTGATCAACGCCGAGGGGGAGTCCCAGGCGGCGGCGAAGCTGGCTCAGGCCGCCGACGTGATCGCGCAGAACCCGGTCACGATCCAGCTCAGGTACCTGCAGACGCTGCGCGAGATCGGCGGCAGCCAGAACTCAACGGTCGTGTTCCCGGTGCCGATGGACATCATCGGCCCGGCGCTGAACGCACTCGGGCAACGCTCGCAGGCGCCTACCGAGAACCAGGGCGAGCTGCCGAGCACCGACAACGGCACCTCGCTCCAGGCCGCACCGGATCAGGCCGCGCTCGAGCGCGCCGCGGCCGAGCGCGACCCGGCCGACTCAGCCTGAGACGCGCTTGCTGGTCCCGAACGGGCTCGTCTTGCCGAGCTTGTCCACGAACTGGACCCGGAACTGGTGGCTGCCACCAACCTTGCCGGCGTACGTCGTCGAGCGCTTGGTCGTGGAGCGCAGCAGCGTCTCCCAGGCGGCCTTGCCCTGACGAACCTGGACGACATAGTGAGCGACACCAGGGCCGCCGGGGTCCTTGGTGCTCCATTTGACGGTGACCCGCTTGCCCTTCGCGGTCGCCGAGACGGTCGGCTTGCCGGGGAATGCGCACGGCCGCGTGAACACGTCTGAGCCGAATGACACCTCGCCAGGCAGCTGCGCGTACGCGAGATGCGAGAGACCGAAGATGTCCTCGATGCTGCGCAGCATCGTGTAATGGTTGTAGGGGGTCTGACTCACGGTTCCGGGCTTGATGCACGGCGACAGGAGCACGGCGCCGACGTCGCCGCCGCCGTCTCCCGAGAACACTCCCGACAGCGACACCCCATTGGGACCCGGGGATCTCGCCGCAGCAGTTGCCCGAGTCGCTGGTCGACGCCTCGTCGAAGGTGATGATCAAGAGGCCGTTCTGCTGCTTGAACGCCGGCGAGTTCGTGATCTCAGGCACCCACTGCTGCAGGAACCCCTCGATCCCCGCGAAGCCGCCCTTCCGGCTCGTGTCGGCGCACGTCGCGTCGTGTCCGTCGCCGCACAGGTCCGGGGTGATGAAGATGTAGTTGGGCGTCTTTGAGACGGTGGCGAGATCGTGCGGGCAGGTCGTTCAGGTTGACGACATCGTCGTCGCACAGGGTCTTGTTGTCGATGATCGAGTGGAAGTAGACGAACGGGTCGTGCCGGCTGGCGTACGCGTCCTGCGCGGTCTCGGTCTGCGTGTGGTCGACAGCTCCGACCGCCGGGTGGCCGCACTCCGCCGACTCGCGGCTCGGGTGTTGCCCATGCTCTGGTTGAAATCGCGCCACGTGAGCCCCTTGGCATCGAGCTGGCCGGCGATCGTGTTGATGTCCGCCGGGTACACGCAGCCGTCTCCCTCCTGCGCGCCGTAGCTGCTCAGCGAGGTCGTCGTGAAGTCGCTGAACGTCTGGCAGTCCGACTCGTTGCTGAGATTCGGCGGCTGGCCGCAGATCATCGCGATGTAGTTGTCGTTCGAGTCGTGGCCGACGCCGTAGTACTTCGGCAGATACGCGCCCTCCGAGGTGAGCGTCTTCGCCAGGTACGGCGCCGGAGAGCCCGGGCCGAACGTGGTCGAGGCGGACTCGTTCTCGAGGATGATCGTGAACACGTGCCGGATCGGCGGCACCGTCGTGGCGGCGGCCAGTCGTGCCTTCGGCACGGTCACGGTGCTGTGTCCGGTGGCGCTGGCGCACCCCAGCAGCACGAGCACGGGCACGATCAGCCACAGACGTCTCACGGCGTTCCCCTTCCGCTCAAGGTCGTCACACCGTATCGGGTCCTCTCGCTCGGTGATCCGGTGTTGGGGCGCGTCCCGGCTAACCTGGCCCGCCGGTATGGCTACGCGCCAAGACATCCGCAACATCGCGATCGTCGCGCACGTCGACCACGGCAAGACGACCCTGGTCGACGCGCTGCTGTGGCAGTCGGGCGCGTTCAGGGCCGGGCAGTCCGTCGACGACCGCGTGCTCGACTCGATGGATCTCGAGCGCGAGAAGGGGATCACGATCCTCGCCAAGAACACCGCCATCCGCTACGGGGGGGTGAAGCTGAACATCGTCGACACGCCCGGGCACGCGGACTTCGGCGGCGAGGTCGAGCGCGGGCTGACGATGGTCGACGGGGTGCTGCTGCTCGTCGATGCCAGCGAGGGGCCGCTCCCACAGACGCGATTCGTGCTGCGGAAGGCGTTGGAGGCACGGCTGCCCGTGATCCTCGTGATCAACAAGATCGACCGCCCGGATGCGCGGATCGACGAAGTCGTCGACGAGGTGTACGAGCTGTTCCTCGACCTCGACGCCGACGAGTCGCAGATCGACTTCCCGATCGTGTACTGCAACGCGAAGGCGGGGGAAGCCTCGCTGGATCCCACACACCCTGGCACCGACCTGCAGCCCCTGCTGGAGCTGCTGGTCAGCCACATCCCGGCTCCGGAATACGACCCCGACCACGGGTTCCAGGCGCATGTCACGAACCTGGATGCCTCGCCGTACGTCGGCCGGATCGCGATCTGCCGGGTGCGGAATGGCGCGGTTTCGCGAGGCGAAACCGTGGCATGGTGCCGCGCCAACGGCAGCATCGAACAGGTGAAGATCTCGGAGCTGTATGTGACCGAGGCGCTCGACCGTGTGACCGCCGAGCATGCGGAGGCGGGCGAGATCATCTCGGTTGCGGGGATTCCGGAGATCACGATCGGCGAGACGCTGGCCGACGCGTCGGATCCGCGGCCGCTGCCAGTGATCATGGTCGACGAGCCGTCGCTGTCGGTGACGGTCGGGATCAACGACTCGCCGCTGTCCGGGCAGGACGGGGACAAGCTGACCGCTTCGCAGCTTCGCGCACGTCTGGACCGCGAGCTCGTGGGCAACGTGTCGCTGCGCGTGCTCGACACCGACCGGCCCGACGTCTGGGAGGTGCAGGGACGCGGCGAGCTGGCGCTGGCGATCCTGGTCGAGCTGATGCGGCGCGAGGGCTACGAGCTGACGGTCGGCAAGCCGCAGGTCGTCATTCGCGAGATCGGCGGCCGGCGGCACGAGCCCGTGGAGCGGATGAGCGTCGACGCGCCCGAGGAGTACGTCGGCGTGATCACGCAGCTGCTCGCGCTGCGCAAGGGCCGGATGGAGCAGATGGTCAACCACGGCACCGGCTGGGTGCGGATGGAGTACCTGGTGCCGGCGCGCGGGCTGATCGGGTTCCGGACCGAGTTCCTGACCGAGACCCGTGGCACCGGGATCCTGCACCACGTGTTCGATGGCTGGGAGCCGTGGCACGGCGAGCTCCGCACGCGCCCGACCGGCTCCCTGGTGGCCGACCGGCGCGGGACGGTGGCGGCGTTCGCGCTGTTCAATCTGCAGGAGCGCGGGACGCTGTTCGTCGAGCCCGGCGACGAGGTCTACGAGGGGATGATCGTCGGCGAGAACGCCCGCCCCGAGGACCTCGACGTAAACGCCGTCAAGGAGAAGCACCTCACCAACATGCGCTCCTCGACCTCTGATGTTCTGGTGCGGCTCGTACCGAAGCGCGAGCTGTCGCTCGATCAGGCGCTCGAGTTCCTGCGGAGCGACGAGTGCGTCGAGGTGACCCCGGGCGCGGTCCGGCTGCGGAAGGCCACGCTGGACAAGACCGGTCGGGTCAGGGAGGCGCGGTCGCGCAAGGCGGACGCCACCTCGTAGTCGTCAGGCCACGTCCCGCCGGCGGTTGGCGAGGATTGTCTTGAGCTGGCGGGCGACTTTGGTGGGTTCGCGTTTCATGCGGCGGCGGGTGACGCGGATGGTGGCGTGTTGGTCTTCCAGGTTGTCGGCGTCTCGTTGGCGGTCGTTCTCGAAGTCGAACTCGGTGTTGTGGAAGTTCCAGCCGTCGAGCTCGGCGATCAGCGTCGACTCGGGCCAGTGCGCGTCGACGGTGTATCTGCCGATCCGGGCGTGCATGATCGGTCTGGGGATCTCGTAGGCGTCGCAGAACGGCAGGAACTCGTCCTCTGGGGGTGAGTCGGACGGTGGCGCGCCGAGGAAGAACGCGAGCCGTTCGTTGGGGAGCCGTGTGAGCAGTTCGTTGAGGGCGTCTTTGCGGAGGATGTGGTCGTGCAGCGCCCGGTTCATGGTGCGCATCAGCTGGTCGTCGGTGAGGCGTGGTTCGATGTCGTAGAAGGTGCGGGCGGGGGAGGTGACGGGGATTCCGTACTGGCGCTTGATGTCCTGGGGGCTGATCGTGCGGGAGCGGTGGACCTTGGTGCCTTTGGGGCGGCGGTCTCCTTTGGTGATCGTGATCTCGAACGGCTCTTCCCAGCGGTGCCAGATGCCGTTGAGGACCATCGCCGAGGCGCCCGCGAGGATCGCGGTCGGGCCGCAGGCGAGGATCGCGGCGTAGGCGCGTTCGTGGGGGGTGATGGCGGGGGTGCCGACCGCGTAGACGCCGGGGAAGCGGGTGCGATGGAGCAGCCCGATGTGCACACGGTTGCGGATCGCCGTTCCGCCCAGTCCGAGAGTGAGCAGTTGCTGTCGGGTGATGTTTCGATGCTGCTCTTTCGCGAGCCGAGAAACGGCAGCATCGAACGACTCGGCCATCACAGGGCTTGGGAGATATGGGCTATGGGGTAGCTCGGATCTACCAACACCCCCCACGGTCGCGCGCCCGGGCCCGGCCCGCAAGCAGCTTTGACAGTGGCGTCACACAGTTGTGACTAGGCGTGACGGCTCGGGTGACCGCCGGCGGCCCGACCGCGGATCGGGCGCGGAGGGATGGCCTCCGAGATCGGGACCCGGGCGGTGGCGCGGAGCCGGCGGCGGTCGGAGAGAGCCGCTCGGGCCCCGACCGCCACTCCGGCCGCCAGCCCGCGTAAGTGCGGCTTCAGCCGGCGCGCGCGGGCGGCGTGGAACAACCACGAGGCCTGGCGGTACGCCACAAGCGGCAGCCACGCCGGCGGAAACGCCTTCGCGACCAGCAGGAGCGTGTTCCTGGCGACCAGGTAAACGTGCGTGCCGGACAGCCGGTGCGAGGAGCCCTCGCCGGCGTGCAGCGCCACCGCCGGCTCGTACAGGCACCCCCAGCCCGCGAGCCGCAGCCGCAGCGCCAGGTCGACGTCCTCCAGGTAGGCGAAGTACCGCTCGTCGAACCCGCCGAGCGCCAGCAGCGCTTCCCGCCGATACAGGGCCGCGCCGGCGCAGGCGCCGAACACCTCCCCGGGCTGATCCCAGTCGCCCCGATCGTGCTCGAAGCGCCCGCGCTGCTCGCAGGCCCCGTCGCGGCGGAGCACGTCGCCGGCGTCGTAGACGATCGACGGGCGATCCAGGGACAGCATCTTGCACGCCACCGACGCGGCCCGCGGATCCGCAACGAGCCGCCGCTCCATGCGCCCCACCCAGTCCGGCGCGAGCTCGACGTCGGTGTTGATCAGCGCCACCAGCTCCGAGCGCGCGGCGCGAACCCCCACGTTGGCCGCGTGGGCGAACCCGGTGTTCCACTCCAACGGAATCACGAACACGTGCGGATGCGACGAGGCCAGGTACTCGAGCGACCCGTCGGTGGAGCCGTTGTCGACGATGATCACCTGATCCACCGGACGCTCCTGAGCGGCCAGCGCGGCAAGGCAGCCGGGCAGCCACCGGCGCCCGTTCCAGTTGGGGATCACGACCGATACCACCGCGGGGAACACTAGACTCGCGGCCGTGGCAGACGTCGGCGCGCCCGGGGCTCCCGGGTGGAAGCTCCAGGCCCTGCTGCTGGCGCTCGCGGCCGGACTCGCGGGCTTCTCGATCCTGTGGTGGATCCAGCCGCACGACGAGGGGCTGATGCTCCAGGCGGGGTCGCGGATCGCCTCGGGCGAGTGGCCGTACAGCGACTTCTGGATGAATTACATGCCCGGCATGGCCGTCGTGCTCGCCGGCCTCCAGAAGGTGTTCGGCGCTTCGCTGCTGACCTGGCGCGTGCTCGTCGTCGCGCTCGATGCGCTGGTGTCGCTGCTGGCCTACCGCCTCGCGCGCCTGCGCGCCTCGGAGCCGACCGCGCTGCTCGTCTGGCTGGCGGTGGCGGGGGTGATGGCGTACCCGTTCCTCCCCGGCCCGAACCCGCCGGCGCTGGCGCTCGCGTTCGGCGGCCTCCTCGCCGCTCGGAAGAGACCCAAGACCGCCGGCGCACTCGCCGGCCTCGCGTGCTGCTTCCGCCTCGAGATCGGGATCGCGGCGATCATCGGCGTCGCGCTCGAGGCCGAGCGGGGCGAGCGCCGACCAGCGCTCGCCACAGCGCTCGCCACAGCGCTGATTCCCCTCGCGCCGTTCTTCATCGCCGCGCCCGGGGCGATGCTCCACGACACGATCGGCTTCTATGGGATCCAGAACCTGCAGCGGCTCCCGTTCCCGATCTCCTACCACGGCGCCGTCACGGCCGCGAAGCTGTTCGACTTCTACATGCCGCTGATCCTCGTGATCGGCGCCGGCATCTGGGCGGTCGCGACCGCGACCGAGTGGCGCTGGATGGACCCCCGCGCGCTGTCGCTGCTGCCGCTCGGGCTGGTCGGGCTCGCGTACCTGCTCGGTCGCACGGACGAGTACCACCTCGTGCCGCTCGCCGCGGTCCTCCCGGTGATGCTGGCGTGGGCATCCGGGAGCACGCGCCGCCGCGCGGTCCAGCTGGTCACTGTCGCAGTGGTGGCGGTGATCGCGCTGCACGGGCTCGAGCGCCGCGGCTCGCAGCTGGTCCACGCGCCGGCGCTCGCGGCGGTTCCCGGGCCGGCGGGCGACGGGGTCGAGACGACGCCCTCCGACGCGCAAGCGCTGAAAGGCCTTGAACGCGAGCTCGCGCGGATCACGAGGCCCGACGAGCCGATCTTCGTCGCCAACCCCCGCTTCGACCTCGTTCACGCCGGCGACCCGCTGCTGTACGTGATCACCGGCCATCCGAACCCGACGAAGTACGACGTGATGCAGCCCGGCGTCGTGACGACGGCATCCGTCCAACGGCAGATCATCGAGGCGCTCCGACGCTCGCACACGCGCGTCGTGGTCCGCTGGCTCAGCCCGCTCGCGACCCTGAGGCGAGCCCAACGGCGCGGGTCGCTCCTCGGGCGTGAACATCCTCGACCGAGTACATCGCCGCGAGCTACCGCCCGATCGCGAAATACGGCGACTACCAGGTGCTCGTGGCGAAGCGATGAGCGACCGCCTGTCCTTCCCCCGAGCCGAGCTCCGCCGCCGCACGCTCAGAGGAACCGTCATCACCGCCGGCTTCCTGGTGCTGATCGACGGGCTCGTCCTGATCCAAGGGCTGATCGTCACGCGGCTGCTGGGGCCCGAGCAGATCGGGCTGTACGGCGTCGTGTCCACGACCGTGATCTCGCTCGTGACGCTCAAGCGCGTCGGCATCGACGAGGCGTTCGTGCAGCAGGACGAGGTCGATCAGGAGCGTGAGTTCCAGTACGCGTTCACGCTCGAGCTCGGCCTGTCGCTGCTGATGAGCGTCGTGATCCTCGCGCTGTCGCCGCTGATCGCCGCGATCTACCGCGAACACGAGCTGCTGCCGCTGATGGCGAGCCTCGCGTACCTGCCGCTCGCGTTCACGCTGCTCTCCCCACTGTGGGTGTTCTTCCGCCGGATGGACTACCGCCGGCAGCGCTCGCTGCAGGCGATCCAGCCGCTGGTGGGGTTCGTCGTCACCGTGCCGCTGGCGGCGGCGACCAACCTGGGCGTGTGGAGCATCATCGTCGGCCAGATGGCCGGCTACGTCGCGGCGATCACGGCCGCCGTCGCCGTCTCCCCGTACCGGCTGAAGCTCCGGTACGACAAGCAGACGTCGAAGCGTTACCTGAGGTTCAGCGGCCCGGTGTTCGTCACGGTCGTGTCGGCGATGGTCCTCGCGCAGGGCACGATCCTGATCATCAAGCTCCACGACGGCCTCGCGGCGGCCGGCTACATCACGCTCGCGGTGACGCTGACGCGGTACATCGACCGCGCCGACCAGATCGTCACGGCCACGATCTACCCGGCGATCTGCGCGATCCAGGGCCAGACGCGCGCGCTCGAGGAGATGTACGAGAAGTCCAACCGGGCGACGCTGCTGTGGGTGGCGCCGTACGCGGCCGGGCTCGTGCTGTTCGCGCCGGACCTCGTGCACTTCGTCCTCGGCCCGTCGTGGCGCCCGGCCATCACCCTGCTACAGGGGCTCGCGATCGTCGGCGCGATCACGCAGCTCGGGTTCAACTGGTTCACGTTCTTCCGCGCGCACGGCGACACACGCCCGCCCGCCATCGAGGCGCTCGCAGCTGGGCTCGCATTCGTGGCGCTGTGCCCCGCCGGGCTCCTGCTCGACGGCTTCCACGGGTTCGTGTACGCGCGGATCGTGGCCGCGCTGATCGCGCTCGCGGTGCGTGCAACGTACACGCGAAAGCTGCTCCCCGACACCCGGTACCGCACGTTCACGCTCCCGGTGGTGCTGCCGATCGCCGCAGCGTGCGCGGCCGCGATGGCGCTGCGGCTGGCGCTGTGGGGCGGGCATCGCCCGCTCGGCCAGGCGCTGGCGGAGCTCGCGCTGTTCACCGGGACCTACGCGCTCGCGGTGTTGCTTCGCGAGCGGCCGCTGATCGGGGAGCTCCTCAGTGCGGTGCGCCGAGGCGGCGGCGCCGAGCCGCCACTGACCCCGCCCGACCCGATCGCGGTCGTGCCCGCCGAGTGACGCCTACGCCGCCCGCGAGATCACGCCGAACGACACGCCTGCCGGGAGCCGCGCGCCGGCGCCGATCAGCGCCCCCTCGGCCCGCATCGGCGCCAGCAGGATCCCGTTCAGCCAGCCGGGGGTCATCCGCAGGTCGGGCCGTTCGTCGCCGTTCTGCGGGCGCACGCGCCCGGCCAGCCTGACCGCTGCGATCGGCGGCAGCAGCACGCTGTTGAAGTAGCTCCACTCGAGCGGCGACCAGCCGCCCGCCGCAAGCCGGCCCCGGAGTTGCCGCGAGGTGTACCGGCGGAAGTGATGGTGCTCGGAGTCGTGCTTGCTCCACAGCCACCGGTACGCGGGCACGGTGGCGAGCAGCCACGCGCCCGGGGCCGCGACGCGCCGCAACTCGGCGATCGCCAAGGCGTCGTCGCGCAGGTGCTCGAGCACGTCGGTGGCGAGGATCAGATCGAACGACGCGTCCTCGAACGGCAGCTCCTCGATCACGCCCTGAATCACGCCCGGGATCTCACGCCGGCGCGCGAACTCGATCGCATCCTCAGACGAATCCACGCCGCTCGCGGGCCCGAGCGTGCCGAACTCGATCAGGTTCCGGCCGGTGCCGCAGCCCGCGTCGAGCACGCGCACGCCACTCGGCACGCCGGCGCGCCGGAGCAGCGCCCACAGCACCGCGCGCCTGCCCTCGAACCACCAGTGCGAGTTCTCCAGCTCGAATTGCTCGCGGTACGCCTGCTGCTCCAAGGCGCGCGATTGTAGGGCCACCCCTTAGTCTGCGCACGAGATGAGCGAGGCGAAGCCCCTGCTATCGGTGGTGGTTCCCGTCTACAACGAGGAGGCCGGGCTGCCCGAGCTTCACCGGCGCCTGACCGAGGTGCTCGGCGCGCTCGATGGCCCGACCGAGGTCGTGTACGTCGACGACGGATCGACTGACGGCTCGGTCGCCCTGATCCGCGGCTGGCTTCGCGGCAGCGCCCGCGAGCCAGAGCTCGTGCTCGTCAAGCTCTCGCGGAACTTCGGGATGGAGGTCGCGATGTCGGCCGGCCTCGACCATGCTCGCGGGCAGTGGGTGGCGCTGATGCATGCCGACCTCCAGGATCCGCCGGAGCTGCTGCCAGAGATGCTCGCGGCCGTGCAGGCCGGCGCGGACGTCGCGTACGCACGCCGCATCGGGCGCGAGGAGAGCGCGCTGAAGCGCTTCCTCGCAACCGCTTTCTACGGACTGATGGCCCGGGTCGCACGCGTCCCCTACCAGGGGCAGGCGGGAGACTTCCGGGTGATGTCGCGCCGGGTGGTCGACGCGATCAAGGCGATGCCCGAGCGGCGCCGGTTCCTGCGCGGGCTGGTGGCGTGGGCCGGGTTCGAGCAGGTGCCGGTCGAGTACCGCCGCGCGGGACGTCACGCCGGGCGTGGGGCGTCCTACCCGCAGTTGCTGGGACTCGCGCTCGAGGCGCTGACGGCGTTCTCCGACGTGCCGCTCCAGCTCGCGACCCTGTTCGGGATCGTGATCGCGCAGCTCAGCGCGCTGGGCGCGGTCGTGATCCTCGTGCTCAGGCTGACCGGCACGGTGCACCCGAGCGTCTGGGTGTGGGTGCTGGCGGCCGTGCTGTTCCTGTCCGGCGTGCAGCTGACGACCGTCGGGATCCTCGGGCGCTACCTGGCCCGGGTGCACGCCGAGGTGCTCGCCCGGCCGCTGTACCTGATCGACACCGTCGAGACCGCGCGCGCTGCGCAGGCGCCGCCGCCACTGGACGCGCCGTCGGTGGCCCATTGAGCACCGTCGCGGTGCAGCCGGCCGCGACCGCCGGCTCGACGCGACGCCCGGCGCCCGACACGATCTGGTCGCTCGGCGGCTACACGGTGCTGTCGCTGCTGCTGTTCGGACTGCCCGTGCTCGGGCACTTCGGCAGCCGGATCATCGCCTCCGACGCCATCGACTCGAGCCAGTTCATGTGGTTCTTCGCGTGGTGGCCGCACGCGATCCTGCACGGCCTGAACCCGTTCGTCACGCACGCGATGTTCGTGCCGAGCGGATTCAACCTCACCTGGTCGACCACGATGCCCGGCCCCAGCATCCTGCTCTCGCCGATCACGCTCGCGTTCGGCCCGGCGGTGACCTGGAACGTGATCCAGCTCGCGTGCCCCGCGCTGAGCGCGTGGACGATGTTCCTCCTGTGCCGGCACATCACCGGCAGGCTGTGGCCGTCGCTCGCGGGCGGCTACCTGTTCGGGTTCTCGCCGTACATGCTGATCCACCTGACCGGCGGCCCATACCTCGCGCTCGTGCCGCTGCTGCCCGTGTTCGTGCTGCTCGTCCTGAAGCGGATCGAGGGCACGATCAGCCGGCGCGGGTTCGTGATCGCGATGACGCTCGGGCTGACCGCGCAGTATTCGATCTCGAGCGAGGTGCTCGCGAGCGGGACGTTCTTCGGCGCGGTCGCGCTCCTGATCGCCTACGCGCTGATGCCCGACCTCCGGCGCGCGCTGCTCGACGTCGTCAAGCTGCTCGCCCCCGCGTACGTCGCCACCGCGGTCCTGATCAGCCCGTTCCTGTACTTCTTCTTCTTCGGGCACCACTACCCGCCGGGCGCAATCGGGTTCTCCGCCGACCTCGGCTCGTTCGCGACACCGCCGACGCACGTCCTGCTCTCGCGCCAGACGCCGATCGCCGGCTCGAGCACCGAGACCTATCTCGGCATCCCGCTGATCGTGCTGCTGTGCGTGTTCGCGTGGCAACACCGCCGCAGCAGGCGCACCCAGCTGCTGGCGGGGACGCTGATCGTCTCGGGCGTGGCGTCACTCGGGGCGCATCTGTTCTTCCGCGGTCACAAGACCTCGATCCCGGGACCCTGGCTTCCGTTCTCCCACCTGCCGCTGCTCCACTATGCGCTCCCGACCCGGTTCGCGGTCTTCACGATCCTCCCCGCGGCCGTGATCCTGGCGCTGTGGCTGTCCGAGCCGATCGCGCGCGACCGGGCGGGACTGCTCCGCGTCGGCCTGGCCGCGCTGGCCATGGTGGCGATCTTCCCCGACGTCGGCAGCGCGGCATTCGACACGCATATCAAGGACCCGCCGTTCTTCTCGTCCGGCGACTACAAGCACCTATCTGACCCACGCGGACAACGTGCTGACGGTCCCGGTGTGGGGTCCGAACGAGCGCTGGCAGGCGGATACCGGCTTCTACTTCCGGCTCTCGGACGGCTACGCCGGCAACCCGTTCCCGGCCACCTACGCGCGGTATCCGATCTGGAACGCGCTGCTGCTCGGCAAGATCATCCCGAACTACGCCGCCGACATCCGCTCGTTCGTCCGCGCCAAGCAGGTGACCGCGATCGTCGTCGACGAGACGCAGCCCGGGCCCTGGCGCGGCTGTTCGCGCCGCTCGGCGTCAAGCCGATCAGCACCGGTGGCGTCCTGTTCTATCGGCTGCGCCCGGCGAAATAGACTGTCCCGATGGCGCTCTCGATGACGGTGATAGTCCCCGTCTACAACGAGCAGGACGAGATCCCGACAATCGTTCCGGCGGTCCGGGACGCGCTCGCGGCGCGTGGCGGCGAGTGGGAGATCCTGGTCGTCGACAACGCGAGCACCGACGCCACCGGGGAACGGATGCGCCAGTTCACCGACGACCCACGGATCCGCGTGCTCCGCAACGAGCGCAACCGCGGCAAGGGCTACTCGGTCCGCCGCGGGATGCTCGAGGCCACCGGCGAGCTGCTGCTGATGTGCGACGCGGACTGCACGGCGTCGCTCGTGTC
This sequence comes from uncultured Solirubrobacterales bacterium, assembly GCA_963826895.1. GTDB lineage: Bacteria > Actinomycetota > Thermoleophilia > Solirubrobacterales > Solirubrobacteraceae > Palsa-465. The sequence continues at coordinate 13,630 of CAWGYJ010000002.1, read as the reverse complement.
GCTGCCGGACCTCGAGGCGATGATCGGCGAGTACGACGTGGTCGCCGGAGCGCGCAACGCGGCCGACTCGCACGTCGAGCGCTACCAGCCGATCCAACGGCGCGCCGCCAGCCTCGCGTTCATCTTCCTGTGCCGCAGGGTGATGGGCGAGCCGCTCCGCGACGTGTTCTGCGGCTTCAAGCTGTTCACCGCCGAGGCGGCCCGTGAGGTCTTCACGCGCTCGACGATCGACGGCTGGGCGTTCGACGCCGAGGCGCTCGCGCTCGCCCGCGCGCTCGGGTACCGGGTCGCGCCGTGCGGGATCGTGTGGACGCACCGGCCGGGTTCGCGGCTGTCGATCCCGCGGATCATGATCCCGGTGCTGCGAGAGCTGGTCGCGACTCGCAAGCACGTGCGCGCTGCGGCGCTCGCGCCGACGCGCGCTCCGAATGCCCCCGCGCCGGCGAACACCGTCTAGAGCGGTCGAGTCGCTGCGGCTGAGAGCCGCCGACCTGACGGACACGCTCACGGGCCGGCGCGACCGGTTCACGCCACCGCGACGCCTCGCGCACTCGATCGGCGACAGCGACTTCCGCGCCACCGGCGACGAGTTCCTCGGTCTGTTCCAGCAGCTCGCCGGCCTGCGCGCCGAGGACCGCGTGCTCGACATCGGTTGCGGAATCGGGCGGATGGCCCGGGTGCTCGCGGGCGTGCTGCGCCCGCCCGGCTCCTACGACGGGTTCGACATCGGCCTCGAGGGGATCGAGTGGTGCCGCGCCCACTACCTCGACACCCCGGCGCCGTTCCGGTTCGAGCACGCCGACCTGCGCAACACCGTCTACAACCCGTCCGGGACCGGCGAGGCCGAGACGTACGCCTTCCCGTATGCCGACGGTTCGTTCGATCTCGTGATCGCGACCTCGCTGTTCACCCACCTGCTCCCGGCCGCGGCCGACAACTACCTGGCGGAGGCGGCGCGCGTGCTCTCGACGGCGGGGCGGCTGCTGAGCACGTGGATGCTGCTCGACGGCGAGGCCGAGGGGTTCACGTTCGATGAGCGGCTCGCGCCGGCGGCGGTCCGCGATCCGGCGGAGCCCGAGGCGGCCGTCGCGTACCCGTCGGAGTGGGTCCGCGAACGGCTCGCCGCATGCCGCTTCGAGTCGGTTGAGGTGCACCGCGGGTCCTGGCACGGTGGCGCCGGCGTCACGCTCCAGGACGTGCTGCTCGCCAGAGGGCGCCGATGAGCAGCCCGATCGCCGCCACTCCGACGTAGTGCGCTCCGAGGTGCGCCATCGCGTAGCCGTACTGGTTCCCGCCATGTGCACGTCCGGTGTGCACCAAGTACAGCGAGCGGCGTGACAACGGCGAGCAGGACAAACGCCGCGAGCGTCAGCCGGCGGGCGCCGATCCCGCGCCACAACACGAACGCGATCGCGGGCAGGCACACGATCCCGGGGACGTACGCCGAACACGAATCCGAACACGATCGCGGCAGGGAGCGCCGCACACGAGCGCGCGGACGAGGGGCAACGGGGCGACGTCGAGAGCCGGGCGCCGGCGTGAGTGGGGCGGCCGGTGGCGCGGGCGGTGGCGGGACCGCCGCTGTCCGCCGGCGCCGCCACAGCGCCCATCCGATCAGCACGATGCAGACGAACGCGCCCACGCCCGACAGCACGTACCCGATCAGCGCCAGCCTGTTGGGCCCGAACGTGAACGAGACGTCGCGACAGCCGGCGCGCGACCGGCCAGCCGTTCGCGTACCCGTCGATCGGCGTCGGCGCGCCGAGCGAGCGGCCGTTGCACGTCGCCTGCCAGCCGCGGTCGTAGCTCTCGCCGAGCACCAGCCACGACGGGGAGCTCACCGAGACGCGGACGCCGTCGTAGGAGCCGTGACCGACGGTGCCGCTGTCGAGGACGGTGCCGCCGGAGGCGGCCAGCGCCACCGGGTCGGGCGCCGGGGAGTGCAGCCGCAGGTCGTCGACCGCGAAGGCTCCGTACGTCACGCTGAGCCGCTGCGTCCCGGCCGCGAGCGGCACGGCCGGCCCGCACGAGCGAGCCATCATCGGGGTCCCGTCCTCGAACGCGCCGATCGACCCGCTCACGCGGAGCCGGAATACCGCAGCGTTCACCACGACCACAGCGCCGCCGCATCCGGTCGTGAAAGCGGCGCGACGGGGCGCCGCCACCCGCGGCAGCCCGCCGATCGAGGCGATCCCGACAGCGCGCCGCTCGGCAGGCGTGGCGCCGGCCGGTGCGACCGCGCGCAGCACCGTGATCCGCAGGGCGCGGGCGCGAACCGGCTGCGGCAGGCTCACGATGCCGCCCGGACCGACCGGCAATGGCCCGGACGAGCCGCCGGGCCAGGAGATGCACGCACCCGGGCCGGGCGGCGCACCGGCCGCGCCGGCGGTCGAGCCGCAGGGTCGAGACACGGAGGACGTCCGGAGATCCGCACCGACAGCCAGGCGCTCCCGTGTCCCCAGTCGCCGATCCAGGCGGTCGAAGGGTCGCCGTCGAGCGCGCATCGACGCGCGGCACCGCGGCTCGCCGTCAAACCGGCTGGAGGACGTCGCGACGACCGGCCCGCGGTAGCCGGCGAGGCGGTCCAGCACGTTGTCGGGCGTCTGCGAGAACGGCTCGACCCAGGCCGATGCGGCTGAAGCTCCTCGCCGCCGGCAGCTCGAAGATCCGGCTGCATCGTCTGCTCGGCGTCGCCGGGCTGTCGCACGTCGCGCGCGGACCACGCGCCGTGCGCGAGGTCGCGCTGCGAACGGGTCGTCGCCGGTCGTCGCGCTGGAACAGGTAAGTCAAGCCGACCGACGTCGAGATCGGCGCCCGCGCACAGCGCGGGCCGCGTCGACCGGCAGGCGCAGCGCCTCGGTCGGCGTGCATCACCCGGAATCCGCAGCTCGCTGATCCCGCCGGCGCCCGCGGCCGTCGCGCCGGGCAGCGGGCGGGCTCACTTCGGTCAGCGACACGCGTCAGGCTCGAGACTCCGCGCAGACCGAGCGCCAGCCGGTTCCAGCCCGGGTGCACGGCGAACGTGCGCCCCGCGATCGTCACCTGCCGCACCACCCCGCCGGCGTCGCCGTAGGGCAGCAGGTCGACGTCGGGCACGGACGCGCGCGCGCTCGAAGTCCACCTGCAGCCAACGGTCGCTCGCCGGCGAGCGTCGGGTCGGCGAGCCAGGCGGTCGCCGGCGAGCCGTCGATCGCCGCAAACGGCGCGTGCTCGGGGAACTGGGCGATCTGGGGCGAGAACGGCGCCTGCACCGAGCCGACCCGCCGGAATAGTCGGCGACGGTCTCATGGTCGGGCACCGCGGCCGAACGGATCGAGGATGAACCCGTCGGCGCTCACGTTCCTCGTCGGGCGGCAGCACCGCGCCGGCGTTCTGCTCCAGCGACGCCGGCCACGAACGCCTGGCGGCGGTTTGAGTCGGTGATCACGAGGTCGCCGCCGTCGCGCGAGCGCGGCGCGCAGCGCGCGGGCGACGAGATCCGCCGCATAGAGCAGCGCGCGCCGGGCCGGCAGCGCGCCGAACGCCGCCAGCTCGGCGATCCCCGCTGCCGATCCGTCGACGACGATCGGGCGCCGCCCGCGGCTCCACGCGCACGAGCCCGCGCGCCGAGGGCAGGTCGTAGCGCCGGACCTCCGGCAGCGCCGCCGTCGGACCGAGCCCGGTCGGCGCGAAGCGGGCGACCGGGCCGTAGACGAGCGGCCGGCGGGCGAAGCCGGGCTGGGCCGACAGGGTCGCCGCGGCGTCGGCGGGCGGCGGCGCGTCGCTGCGGGCGAGGTCGTCGTCGGTGCCGGTGACCACCGAGCGCACGCCGATCAGCGACAGCAGCGGCTCGCAGCTGGCCGGGCAGCAGGCGCTGCTGGTGGACGAGCCCGTCGATCGTCCACAGCAGGTCGGTCGCGCGCAGATCCGCGTAGGGCACCTCGGCGCGCTCGGCGACCGGGCGCGTGGCGAGCGCGGGCAGGATCGGGTCGACCGTGCCGCCCCACGTGTAGAACGAGAACAGGTCGCCCGGCAGCACCATCGCGCGGGAGTTGGCGGGCAGCTCGCGATCGAGGTCGGCGGCCGCGTCGCGCCACGCCGCCGGCACCGCCCTGAACGACACCTGCGTGTCCTGGGCGCGCCCGCTCGACGAGCGGCCAGGCCGCGAGCACGAGGACGCCGCGCCGGCCACCGCGCGCCGCGCCCCGCCACCAGACAGGGCGCTCCCCGCGCGCCCAGCCAGCCGAGAGCCCGCCGCGGCCGCCCCGCCAAGGCACGCGAGCGCCAGCGCCAGCAGCGGCGCCGCCTTGTAGGACGCGCGCAGGAACTGCACCGAACGGAGAAATGGTTGTAGGCGAAGTACAGCCCGTGGCGCAGCGGCGTCCCGTCCGGGAACCCGGCGCCCATGATCAGGACCGCGACCAGCGCCAGCCCGAGGAAGAACGGCCCGTAGCGCCACCGCCGCGTCCAGACGAACCCGCCGAGCGCGACCGCCGGCAGCAGCAGGCGTGGCCACCACGACCGGCGCCGAGAACAGCATCGTGCGCGAGTCGTCGAAGTACGGGATCGCCCGTGCCCGGCGAAACCGATCCCCACGTACGACAGCCAGAAGCTCATCAGCCGCAGGCTCTCGGTGGCGCTCGTCGTCCCCCACACGGTCCCGGGCTGCTCGGTGAAGTGCAGGAAGTCTGATCCCGTACGAGGACTGGATGTACGCCGGGATCACCCACCACAGCGAGACGAGCGCGCTCAGCGGCACGGCCCGGAGCAGGAACCCGCGCACCGCCACCCACCCGACCGACCCTGCACCACGGCTCGTACAGCAGCAGCAGCACCGGCCCGAGCAGCATCCACGCGGTCACCGCGCCGTTGATGCCGCCCCCCGACGCGGTGACCAGCAACGCGATCGCAGCCGGCCAGCGCCAGCCGCGCGGGTCGCGCAGACGCCGCGATGGACCGCGAGCATCAGCCACGGCAGCGCCGCGTACGCCAGGAACGTGACCGTCGTGCGGTTCGGCGTAGGTGACGACGAACGGGTTGAGCAGGATCACCAGCGCCGGCGACCAGACAGGCGATGCCGCGCCGGGCGCCCGAGCAGCGCACGGACCAGCCAGGCCGCCCCGACGCCGCCAACGCCAGCACGCAGCCACAGCCACAGTCGCTGGACCACCCAGTCGGACAATCCGATCGCGTGGCCGAGCGCGAAGAACGGCCCCATCGGGAACAGGTAGCCGGCCTGCTGGCCCGTCTGGACGTCGCCGAGCTGGCCGGTCGAGGTCCACATCGAGGCGACGTCGGACAGGAAGCGGCCCGGGTCGACGTGCAGGTTGATCTTCGTGTCAGCGGTCGCCCATCCGGGACGCTGGGCGAACGCGAGCACGAACGCCACCGGCGCCGAGCAGCGCGGGGACGCCCGCTTCTCGGCGGCTTCGACATCGACGGCGAGGCGTATCGGTGGGCTGGGCCGCCAGCGTCGACGCCGGAGCGCGTAGGGTTGCGCGCATGGAGAAAGCCCGGGTGTGGCTGACGGTGCCGACGTTCAACGAGGCCGGGAACGTCGAGCGGATCGTGCGCGCGGCGCTCGCGGAGCTCGAGCGATGCGCGCCCGGCGAGCACCGCGTGCTGATCGTCGACGACGCCTCGCCCGACGGCACAGGCCGCGTCGCCGATCAGCTGGCGGCCGAACTCGCCAGCCGTCGAGGTGCTCCATCGGACAGGCAAGCAGGGCCTCGGGCGGGCCTATCTCGCCGGCTTCGAGCGCGCGCTCCACGGCGGCGCCGAGCTCGTCGTCGTGATGGACGCCGACTACTCGCACGACCCGGCGCATCTGCCGGCCCTGCTCGCGGCCGCGCCGACCACGACCTGGTGCTCGGATCGCGGTACGTGCCCGGCGGAGCGATCGCGGAGTGGCCGTGGCTGCGGCGGACGCTGAGCCGCGCCGGCTCGACTGTACGCCGCGCGCGATCCTCGGCGTCGGGATGCGCGACCTGACCGGCGGCTTTCGCGTGATCAGCCGCGAGGTGCTGGAGGGCGTCGACCTCACCACGCTGCGCTCGCAGGGCTACGTGTTCAACATCGAGCTTGCTTCCGCGCGCTGCGGGCGGGCTTCCGCGTCGTCGAGGTGCCGATCATGTTCCGGGACCGGATGGTCGGCGACAGCAAGATCTCGCTGCACATCGCGTTCGAGGCGCTGTGGCTCGTGCCGACACTGAGGTGGCCCTCGCTGGCGCACCGCTGGCCCGCGCGCCTCGCGCCCCTGGCAAGATCGGCGTCGGCCAGGTCAGTACGGCCACGGATCGTCGCCATGGCCCAGCAGCCGAGCAACCGGACGGCGCGCGCGGTCAGCGCAACCTTGACGAGCAGGTTGCGCACGAAGTACGGCAGCCCCGCCAGCTGACGTAGCGCGTTCAGCGCCCAGGCGCCGCCGCCAAGCTGATCACGCCGGTAGATCGCCAGCGACCCGCAGCGGCCGACGTAGCGCCAGCCGCTCGAGAACACCAGCAGCCGCAGCTGCGCGAGCATCACGCCGATCGCGTTGAACGAGTCGTGGATCAGCATCTACGCCGCCGGGCAGCGACGCGCTCGCCCCAGCGCTCGATGTCATCGCGCGCGGGCGCGGTAGCGGTGCGCGCCGTCGACGTACAGCACGTCGACCGCGCCCCGACAGCTCGTCGAGCGCGTCGTCCGATGACATCGCGCGCACGTGGCGTGACGCGCTCGCGCGACGCCGGCGCGGCGCAGGTTCTCGACGAACGCCGCGTGGTCCGCCTCGCCCGCGGCCGCGTCGGGCGCGATCTCCTGCGGCCCGCGGTCGCCGCCGCCGTGGGGGTCGATCGCCACCAGCTCCACGCCCGTCGCGCGCGCGCAGTGCGAGCACGATCGTCGAGCGGCCCCGGAACGAGCCGATCTCGACGATCCGGCCGCCGGCGCGCACGGCGCGGCCGCGTCCCACAGGCAACGCGCCTGCGCGTCGGTCAGCCAGCCCTCGACGCCGCGCACCCGCGCGAGCGCGTCGTCGAATGTCGCCGCGGTCACGCCTCAGGCGCCGGCGCCGGCGGCGCGCCGACGCCAGCGCGGCCTGGCGCTGGACGACCGCCAGCGTCGTCGCCGCGGTCCGCTCCCAGGTGAACGTCCGGGCCCGCTCCAGCGCGGCGGCGCCGAGGCGCTCGCGCAGCTCGTCGGTCGGCCAGCAGCTCCCGCACCCGGCGGCCCAGGTCGGCAGGATCGGCCGCCAGCACGCCGGTCTGCGCCGTCGACGATCGACTCGCGCAGCCCGCCGCACGGCGAGCGCGGCGCTCGGCGTGCCGCACAGCGCGGCCTCCATCACCGTCAGCGACCAGCCCTCGGACATCGAGGCGGTCACGTGCAGCCACGCCTGGCGGTACAGGTCGGCCTTCGTCTGCTCGTCGACGAAGCCGTGCACCCGCACGCGGTCCGAGAGGCCGCGGCGGAGGATCTCGTCGTCGAGCGTCTCGCCGTGATCGCCCTGGCCGGCGATGTCGAGCGTCACCCCGGGCAGGCTCGATCAGCATGTCGAGCAGCACCTCGATCCGCTTGTAGGCCTTCAGGCGCCCGACGTACAGCAGCCGTCGGATTCGGCCGATCGCTCGCCCGGCTCGTACGGTCCCGGCCCGACCCCGCAGTAGGCGATCGTGATGTGCTCGGCGGGAATGCCGTCGATCGTCGACCAGCTCCTCGGCGAGCCGAGTCGGAGATCGTCAGGAACGGGACCCGGCGGTAGAGCAGCCGCAGCGGCAGCTCCTCGAGCCCGGCCGCGAGCACGCGTCCGACGCGGGCGCCGAACTCGCCGACGAACAGCGCCCGGTGCGGATGGTTGACGAGCGCGACGCGCGGCTTGCGCAGCCACAGCGGCGTCAGGAACGTGATCCCGTTGATCACCTCGAACACGACGTCGGCGTCGGCACCCGAGGCCGCGCAGGACCGCCCACGCCGCGCGCGGGAACACCGATCCCCGGCCCCCCATGCGGTGCACGACGAGGTTCGGGTCGACCTGCTCGACCGGCACGCAGCCCGGGATACTCGCCGGCCATCAGCGTCACCTGGTGGCCCCAGTCGCGCCCAGCGGACGATGTTCTCGTAGACGTTCGCGCCGGTGCCGCCGCCCTGGGGGTGGGTCCAGTCGCGGTCGGCGAGCACGAGGATCTTCAGCGGCCGGCTCGGGGTCGCGCGGACTCGCGTCCGCCTGGCCCCTCGGCCGCGTCCTGCGAGCGTCGAGCGGCGCGCCGCCGGGCTCGACCTGGTACCGCTTTCCATGCGGTCGAAAGCTACCTGCACGCAGCGACGACGCGACGCGGCCGCGATCAGCGTACGATGCCGCGCCGATGCAGCGGCCCCGGCGCGTGCCTATGCGCGCGTGCGCGCGCCGCGCCGACGCTGACGGCGGCGCTGATCTACGCGTGCTGTCGATCCTGATGGTCGGCCAGGGGCTTTTGCCGGGCCGCACGCTGTCGAGCTCGGACGGGCTGCTGAGCCAGGTCCCGTGGCAGGCCTCCAAGCCGGCCGAGCGTGCCCGGGCTCGGGCACCAACTTCGAGCTCGCCGACGCCTCGGACGTGTTCCAGCCGATGCTGCAGTACACGCGCTCGCAGCTGCCGGGACGTGCCGCTGTGGAATCCCGTACCTCATGGCCGGACGTCCGCTGCTGGCCGACGGGCAGTCGGCGGTGTTCTCGCCCTTCAGCGTGCCGTCCTACGTGCTGCCGTTCTGGAAGTCGCTGGCGGTCGCGGCGATCCTGAAGCTGTTCCTCGGCGCGCTCGGCGTGTTCGTGCTGGCGCGGGTGCTCGGGCTGCGGTTCGGCGGCGCGCTGCTGAGCGGGCGTCGTGTTCGCGTTCGGGACGTTCTTCGTCGTCTGGCTGGCGTGGCCGCTGACGAGCGTCTACGCGTTCATCGGCTGGACGCTGGCGCTGACCGAGCTCGTGATCCGACGGCCCGGGCGGCTGACGGTCGCCGGCCTGGCGGCCGTCGTCGGCCTGCAGTTCCTGGGCGGCCATCCCGAGTCGAGCTTCCACCTGCTGTTCACCGACGGTCGTGTTCTTCGTCTTCCGGGCGCTGTGCTCCGGCACCGCGAACGGCGCTGCGATGCGCGAGCTGGCGCGGCCGGCGGCTCGCGTTCGTGATCGCGCTCGCCGCCGGCGCGGGGCTGGCCGCGCTGGCGCTGGCCCCGTTCGCCGAGTTCCTGCTGCACTCGGACGACCTCTCGCACCGCTCGAGCGCCGCCGCCGGCTACTGGCCGCGCAAGTACCTCGGGGCGCTGTTCCTGCACGACTACTGGGGCCGGCCGACGCAGGTCGACCTCGAGGCGTTCATGCAGGTCCGCGGCTGGTACGCCGGGCGCCGCGACGCTGATGCTGGCGGCCGCCGCGCTGATCGTGCGGCGCAGCGCGCGAGCGGATCGCGCGGTCGTCGTCTACGCGCTGTTCTGCGTCTGCATGGTGGTCGGGATCCCGCCCGTGTTCGGGATCGTCAGCGCGCTGCCGGGGTTCAACGCCGCCCACAACGAGCGGCTGCTGATCTACTTCCTGCTCTGCCTGGCGCTGCTGGCCGGCTGGGGCCTCGACGACCTCAGCGCGATCGCGCTGCCGCCGCCCGAGCCGCCGCGCGGTGCTCGGCGCCGCGCGGCGACGATCTTCTGCATCCCGATCGTGTGGATGGTCGCTCGCCGGGACGCTCAACCTCGCGCGAGCTGTGGCGCCGGGCTGAAGGTCGCGTGGGGGTTCGCGCACCCGCCGCTGCCGCCGCCCGGCGTCGACGTCGAGGGCACGGTGACCGGCGCGATCGTGCGCGACAGCTCGCTGCGAGATCTGGCTCCCGCTGGCCGGCGCCGCGCTGGCGCTGATCGCCGCTGCGGCTCCGCGCCGGCGCCGACCGCTGCCGGCGGCGCTGTTCGTCGCGCTGATCGTCGTGCTGCTCGTCGTCGACCTGTTCCGCGCCAACATGGGCTTCAACCCGGCGATCCCGATCAGCACGCGCGTCGCCGCCGGTCGACCGGCGCGATCCGCTACCTGCAGAGCCAGCGGCCCAACCGGTTCATCGGCGTCAGCACGCGCAGCTCGCCAGCCGCTGCCCGCCGACCTGGCGATGACGTTCGGCCTCTACGACGCGCGCGGCTACGACTTCCCGGTCGAGAAGCGCTTCGACGCGCTGTGGCGACGGTACGTGGCACCGGGCTCGGCGACTTCACCGCAGCCCGAGGAATTCGCGCCGGCGCACCCCGCGTCGCTGCGCGCGCTCGACCTGCTGAGCGTGTCGGACCTGCTCGTCGGCCCGCTGCAGGCGATCAGGTTCGCCGCTGCACGCGGCCCGGGCTGCGCGTCGCCTACCGCGGGCAACGACGGCGTCGTCTACGCCAACGCGAACGCGCTGCCGCGGGTGTTCGTGGTCGACCGCCAGCAGACCGTGGCCGGACGAGCGGCGCGCAGCTGGCGACGGTCACCGCGCCGGCTTCGACCGCCGCGGCGTCGCGGTGACCGAGCGCGCCGATGCGCCGGGCTGCCGCAGGCGACGTCGACGCGGCGCCGCCGGCCGGCGCGAGCGCGCGCCTGGTCTCCTACAGCGCCCAGCGGTCGTGATCCGCGCGACCGCACCGCGGCGCAGCCTGCGTGGTCCTGACCGATGACTTCTACCCCGGCTGGAACGTGACCGTCGACGGCCGTCCGGCGACGATCGCAGCGCGTCGACTACCTGCTGCGCGGGGTCGTGATCGGCCCGGGCACCCACACGATCGTGTTCAGCTACGAGCCGGCGAGCTGGACGATCGGGTGGATCATCTGCCTCGTGACCGCTGCTCGGCGCTCGCCGTGGCCGCGGTGGGGACGCGCGCGTGCTCGCCGCAGGCGGACGCCGGCGACGGCGGCGCGGCGTGATGCGACCGGCGGCTACACGCCCCAGCCGTTCGGCGACCGAGCGCGGCGGCGCGATCGCGGCCCGCGGCGCCAGGCCGGTCGCGGGCGATCTCGGCGCGCTGGGGCGGCCGGGCGCTCGCGGGCGCTGCCGTGGATCGTCGCCGGCGCCACGGCGAGTTCGAGCTCGCGGGCGAGCGCTACGCCTACCTGCTACCAGCGCTACAAGCGCAGCTGGCTGACCGAGCGCGCCGTCGAGGTACCGGTCGTCCAGGCGCTCGTCGACCGCCACGACGGGCGGGCGCGATCCTGGAGGTCGGACACGTGCTCGGCCACTACCGCGACGAGCACCACCTCGTGGTCGACAAGTACGAGCAGGCGCCGGGCGTGCTCAACCGCGACGTGCTGGAGCTCGGCGACCTCGGCCCGTTCGACCTGATCGTCGCGATCTCGACGCTCGAGCACGTCGGCTACGACGAGCAGCCGCGCGATCCCGACAAGGCGCCGCGCGCGGTGGCAGGCGCTGCGGCAGCGGCTGGCCCCGGCGGCCGGCTCGTGCTGACGGTCCCTGCCGGCTACAACCGCGCCTTCGACCGCGGCGCTCGCCGACGCCCGATCGAGGATCGGCGAGCCTGAAGGCGCTGCGCCGGTTGCCCGGCCGCAGCGGCTGGCGCGAGATCGAGCGCCGCGGAGGCCTGGTCAGCGCCGTACGACTTCCTGCTCTACCGGGCCCGCGCGGTCCTGTTCGCGACTATCGAGCACGAGCGCGGATGATCGCGCACGAGCGCCAGGCGAGCAGCACGATCGCCGCCACGCCCATCCAGTGCGCGCCGATCGTCTGGTGCTGTAGGCGAAGTCGTACCCGCCCTGGTTCGTGCGGCGAGCGACGAGGTAGACGAGCGGCACGACGATCCCGAGCAGCGCCGCGGCGACCAGGATCAGCGGCGGCGGCTCGTAGCCGCGCCAGATCACGAACGTCAGCACGACGAACAACGCCGCCCCCGCTCGTATCGCGAACACGTAGCCGAGCGGGATCGCGGCCACCAGCGCCAACCGCAGCCGCCCGCGGCAGCGACCGCGGCCCGCCGCTCCACTCGGCAGCCGCCGCCGGGCGAGTGCCCCGGCCGCGCCGGACCGGCGCGCCGGAACGCCCCGACGAGCAGCAGGACAGCATTAGGGCGCACGCCACCGCCGAGGCCACGTAGCTTCGTTGACGCCGGCCTGGGGGCCGAAGGCGAACGCGACCCGCGTGCAGTCGGCCGGGACCGGCCAGCCGTTCGCATAGCCGTCGAGCACCCGCGGGGGCCCCGAGCGAGCGGCCGTTGCACGTCGCCCGCCAGCCGGCGTCTAGCTCTCGCCGAGCACCAGCCACGACGGCCCGGCCAGCGCCACCCGCACCCCGGTCAGCGAGCTGTTGCCGAGCCTGCCCGCCGCCAGCACCCGGCCGCCGGAGCGCGGCGGCGCGATCGGGGACGGCGCGCTGGAGCCAGCGCCAGCAGGTCGACGGTCAACGGCCCGGGCAGCGAGCTGATCCGCTGCACCCCCGCGGCCATCGTGACCTGGCCGGCGCCGGCGCCCGCCGGTCGGCAGGCGCGGGTCGTCAGCGGCCGGCCCGCGTCGAGCTGGCGACGGTGCCCGCGGGCGCCATCGGGACGACGGTCGACGCCCACGGCGACCGCCACCGCGCCGCAGCCGGCGTGCAGCGGACCGCGCCGGCGATCGCGGGCGCGAGCAGGCCGGGCACCGCGCGCTCCGATCCCGACCGCCCTGGCCTGGCGCTGCTGCGCGGTGGCGCCCGGCGGGGAACGAGGCGGCGAGCACCGTCAGCCGGAAGGCACGGGCGCTGACCGGCCGCGGCAGCACGAACTCGCCGTCCGCCGGCACCGCCAGCGGCCCGGTCGCGCCGCCCGGCCAGCTCAGCGCTGACCGTCGGACGACGGACGGCCAGCGACGACGGCGCGATCCGCAGGCGCGACACCGTCAGTGGCCCGGGCGTGCTCCACGAGATCCACGGCGCCGCGCCCGTCGGGCGGCGCCCAGACGCCGATCCAGCCGGAGCTCGACCCGCGCACGAACGCGCTCGAGGCACGGTAGCCCGGCTGGTCCTGGAACCGGCTGGAGGAGTCGAACGGTCGGGTCCCCGATCGCCGGCGAGCCGGTCGAGCGTGGAGTCCGCGGCGGTGACGGCCGGGATACACCCAGCGCTGCGCGGGTAGGAGCGGGTCACGGGGGCGAACACGATCCGCTCGATCTGCGCCTCGGCGTCGCCGCGGTCCTGAGGGTCGTCGAGCAGCGTGTGGCGACTGACCGCGTTGCGGCCGGAAGGGATCGTCGCCGGTGGTTCGCTCCAGCACGTAGGTCAGGCTGTCGTGCCGGAGGTCGGCGCCGGCGAGGTCACGGCCGATCAGCACCGGCGCCCGCAGGTACTGGCGGACATGGAAGCCCGGGATCCGGATCTCCCGGAAGCCGCCGGCGCCGGCCAGCCCGATCCTGCGGCTGGCGCAGGCCCGTGATCGTGAACCGCAGTGCGGCGGCGCCGTGCCGAGGTTCAGCGGGATCCGCGTCCACCCCCGGCCCACGGCGTGCTCGATCCCGTTGACGTTGATCGAGGTCACGGTCCCGTGCGAAAGTCGTCGAGCGGGTTAGACATCGACGTAGGGCACGTTGCGCGGCTTCTCGTCGAACCCGATCTGAAGCCAGCGATCCTCGAGACGGGCAGCAGGCGGTCGGCCGCCCATGCGGTCTGGAGGTTCAGCAATACGTAGATGAGTCAAGCGTAGACGACATAAACAT
>CAWGYJ010000001.1:0-1489320 GCA_963826895.1 uncultured Solirubrobacterales bacterium | reverse complement strand
TCGTGATCCCGCGCCGCGCGACCTCGACGGCGGCGGTCTTGGTGAACGCGATCAGGCCCGCCTTCGCGGCCGCGTAGTTGGACTGGCCCGGGTTGGCGCGCAGCGCCACCACCGAGGCGATGTTCACGATCCGGCCGCTGCGTGCCCGCATCATCGGCCTCAGAGCCCGGCGGGTCATCCGGAAGGCGCCGGTCAGATCGGTGTCGATCACCGCAGACCACTCGTCGTCGCCGAGCGACGGCGACAGGTCGTCGCGCGTGATGCCGGCGTTGTTGACGAGCGCCAGGACGGGCTCGCCGAAGGCCTCCTGCGCGGCGTCGAACAGCTGATCGGGCGCGGCGGCGTCGGCGACGTCGGCGGCCAGAGCGACCGCTCGCCCGCCGGCCTCCTCGATCGCCCCGACGACCTCAGCGGCCGCGCCGGCATCGCTGCGGTAGTTCACGGCCACGGGCCATCCATCTTCCGCGAGCCCACGAGCGATCGCCGCGCCGATCCCACGCGAGCCGCCAGTGACAAGTGCGCAACCGCTCATGCGGCACCCCATTCGACGACGCCCGCGCCCCACACGAAGCCGGCGCCGAACGCCGAGAGCAGCACGCGGGAGCCGGTGGGCAGCCGGCCTTCGAGCGCCGCGCCCGCGAGGGCCACCGGCAGCGTCGCGGCAGAGCTGTTGCCGAGCATCTCGATGCAGTCGACGACGCGCTCGCTCGGCAGCCCGAGCCGCTCGCCCACCGCGCGCGTGATCCGCGCGTTCGCCTGGTGGTAGACGAACAGGTCGATCTCCTCGATCGTCAGTCCCGCGCGGTCGAGCGCCTGGACCGTCGCCTCGCTCATCCGGCTGACGGCGTGGCGGAACACCTCAGGCCCGTCCATCACGACCTTGCGATCGGACAGGGGCGCGTACAGCGTCCGTGCGTGCGAGCCGTCCGCGCCGAGCACGATCGGCCCGATCGCGCCGTGCCCGGAATCGCGCCCGACGGCACCGATCACCGCCGCGCCGGCCGCGTCGCCGAACAGCGGCGCGCTCTTGCGATCCTCGTAGTTCGTGATCCGCGTGATGAAGTCCGCGCCGACGAGCAGCACCCGGTCCGCGCGGCCGGCCTCGATCTGGGCAGTCGCGAGCGACAGGCCCGACAGGAACGATGTGCACGCCGCCCCCACGTCGATCGCGCCCGCGCGCTCGGCACCCAGTGCGTGCGCGACCAGCGGCGCCGTATTCGGGGTCACCTCGTCCTGGCTGAGGGTCGCGACGAGCACGAGATCGACGTCCGCGGGATCGACGCCGGCGCTGGCAAGCGCCTTCGCCCCCGCTCGGGTCGCGTAGTCCGACAGCCGCTCGTCGGGGCGCGCGCGGCGCCGCTCGCGGATCCCCGTGCGAGACATGATCCACTCCTCGGTGACGCCGAGCTGCTGCGCCAGGTCGGTCGTCGTCAAGCGGCCCTCGGGCAGCTCCGCCGCGACGGACAGGATGGCCGCGGTGCGGTTACGCGGCGCGTCCAGCAACGGGCGCATCGAGAACACGTCGGGCGCCAGGATCGGCACGATCATCGCTTCAGGCATTGACCAGCTCCACGTCGGTCAGCGTGCGCTTGGCGAGCCCCGTGAGAACCCGCCCCGGCCCGACCTCGACGAACCGCTCGGCCCCGAGGTCCCGCATCGTGAGCAGCGTCTCGCGCCAGCGGACCGGGCTCGTCGAGCGCCTCGACGAGCCGCGCGCGAACGTCGTCGAACGGCGCAGCCGTAACCGCTGAGAGCACGGGCACTGACGGCTCCGCAGAGCTCCACGCGGTCGAGCGCGGCCGCGAACTCGGGCGCGGCGGAGGCCATCATCGGCGAGTGGAACGCGCCGGTGACCGGCAGCGATCATCGCCCGCAGCCCGACCTCCTCGGCGTCGGCGGCGGCGGCCGGCAGCGCCTCGCGCGCGCCGGAGAGCACGACCTGCTGGGGCGAGTTGTCGTTCGCGACCGCAAGTCCGTGAGCGTCGGCCAGGCTCGCAGCGTGGTCCGCGGCGCCTCGGCCGAGAAGCGCGAGCATGCCGCCGTCGCCGGCCGTCTCCCCCGCCTCCTGCATCAGGCGGCCGCGGAGCGCGACCAGCTCCAGCGCGTCGGATTCAGCCAGCGCGCCGGCGGCGACGAGCGCGCCGAGCTCTCCGAGCGAGTGGCCGGCGAGCAGGTCGCCCTGGGGGCGGCCGAGCGCCTCCCAGCCGGCGAGGCTCGCGCAGAAGATCGCGGGCTGCGCGAACCGGGTGCCGCTGTCGGCAAGCGCGAACGGGTCCGCGCCGACGGCCTCGGTCACCTGATCGAGCAAATCGGGTCGATGCCGCTCAACGGTCTCTCGCATGTCGGGTGTCTGGCTCCCCTGGCCTGGAAACACGATCGCTGTAAGTGCCATTACATCCACCCTACGCCGGGCTCCTGCCCCAGATACAGGCCCGCTGTGGACTTCCCCCCGTTCGGGGGGAGCGCTCCACCTATCTGTACGCTGGGGTACGTGATGGGCACGAGGTCCTTTCCGCTGCCGCCGCTCGACCGCCTGCCGAGCGGTCGCCACCGGCTCTCGCGCGAGGTGGTCGAGTCCTCGCAGCGCGGTCGGCTGCTGTTCGCGATCGCCCAGGTCGTCGCCGACAAGGGCTACGCCGCCGCGACCGTCGCGGACATCGTCGAGCTTGCGAGCGTCTCGCGAACGACGTTCTACGAGCAGTTCCCGGACAAGGAGGCGTGCTTTCTGGCCGCGTTCGACCTCGCGGTCGAGTACGTGCTCGGCCGGATGCAGGTGGCCTGGGAGGAGCACGGCGGCGGCGAGCACGGTGGCGGCGAGCACGTGGCGCGAGCACGTCCGCTCGGACCTCGAGACCTACCTCAACGTGCTCGCCTCCGAGCCTGCCTTCGCCCGCGCGCTGCATGTCGAGTCGCTGGCGGCCGGACCGGCGGCGCTCGAGCGGCGCGCCGTGATGCTCGCTCTCTTCGCCGGGCGCACGAGGCGGGCGAACGAGCTCGCGCGCGCGGCGGACCCGTCGCTGCCGGAGCTCGCCCCGGAGGCGTTCGCGCTGCACACAGGCGGCGTCGACGAGCTGATCCGCGAGTGGATCCGGACGCGCGGCGCGGCGACCCTGCCCGCCCTCGCCGATCCTGCCTTCACAGCTACGCTCGCACTGTTCGGCGACCGTGCTCGGAGTCGCCGGACGCCGGCAGCTTCGCGGTGACCGTCAGCCCGCCCTGAGCTCGCGCCGCCAGTGTCAGCGAGCCGCCGTGGCCGTGCGCGATCGCGTCGGCGATCGCGAGCCCGAGCCCGAACCCTCCTTGCCCGCGCGCGCGATCCCGCTCGCGCCTGTGGAAGCGCTCGGTCAGTGTCGGCAGCTCCTCCACGTCGACCGCCGGCCCGTCGTTCGCGACGGTCAGCACCGCGCTGCCGTTCTGCTGCCACGTGCTGACGGCGAGCATCCCGCCCGGCTCGTTGTACCGGGCGGCGTTCTCGACCACGTTCGCCACGAGCCGCTCGAGCAGCGCAGGATCGCCGGCGACACGTGCGGCGCCGAGCTCGAGCTTCGTGTCGAGCCCCGCGATGCCCGGGGTCGCGGTGACCACCTCTCGCGCGATCTCGGACAGGTCGGCCGGAACCCTGCTCGCGATCGACTCCGAGCGCGAGAGCGTCAGCAGCGCCGTGACGAGCGCTTCGCCACGGTCGAGCGTGGAGCCGATCCGTGTCGCGGCGGCCCGCACGTCCTCGCGGCTCGCGTCCGGGTCCTCGAGCACGGCCTCCGCCTCGGCTCGGATCGAGGCGAGCGGCGTCCGCAGCTCGTGCGAGGCGTCGGCGACGAACCGGCGCTGCGAGGCGAATGCGGCGTCGAGACGGTCGAGCATCGCGTCGAACGCGTCGGCGAGGCCCTTCAGCTCGTCGGGTGGCCCCTCGTGCGCGATCCGCCGGTGAAGCGACACCTCGGATACGTCCGAGGCCGTCTGTGCAAGATCCTGCACCGGCCGCAGCATCCGGCCGGCGACCGTCCATCCGATCCCGATCGACAGCAGCGCGAGCCCGCCGACGACGATCAGCCCGATCGTCCGCGCCTCGGACAGGGTGCCCGAGACGACGTTCCCCTGGTGCCGCGCCTGCGCGAGCTGCCGCACGCCGGCCGCCGGCCGCGCGCCGGGTGGCGGTGGCTGCCGCTGAACCGGCTTGGCCTTGTTGTGCAGGACGCTGCCGGTGATGGCGAGCACGAGCACGACCACGAGCGCGCCCGAGATCGTGACGAGCGCGGCGCACCACAGGGCGAGTCGTGCCCGGATCGTCATATCCGGTACCCGCGGCCGACGACGGTCGCGATCAGCGGCGGATCGCCGAGCTTCTGCCGCAGCCTCGAGAGGATCACGCGCACGGCGGAGGTGAACGGGTCCGCGTTCTCGTCCCACGCGCCGTATAGGAGCTCCTCGGCGCTCACGATCCGGCCATCGGCGCGGACCAGCAGCTCGAGCACGGCGAACTCGCGCGGGGTCAGCTTCAGCGGCCGGCCGGCGCGAGTCGCCTCCAGATGACCGGGATCAAGCGTCAGCTCGCCGCATTGGAGGCTGGCTGGAGCCGGTTTTACGTTCCGGCGATGCAGCGCGCGGAGCCGCGCCGCGAGCTCTTCCAGCCGGACCGGCTTGACCAGGTAGTCGTCCGCGCCGAGATCGAGCCCGCCGACGAGCTCGTCGAGCTCGCCGGCGGCGGTGAGCATCAGGATCCGCGCCGGGTGCCCTTCTCCGTTGAGCCTCCGGCAGACATCGTCGCCATGGACGATGGGCAGGTCACGGTCGAGCAGGATCGCGTCGTAGTCGACGACCGCCGCCTTGCGCAGCCCTTCGCCGCCGTCGGCGGCGAGATCCACGGTGAACCCGTGCCGGCGCAGGCCCCGCGCGAGTGCCTGCGCCAGCTCGGTCTCGTCCTCGACGATCAGGACGCGCACGTTCTCAGTGCTGCCGCGTGCGTCACGCTCCCGGGGGGCCGCCGCCCGGAGGCCCGCCGCCGCCCGGCGAGCCGGTGTGCCCCGACGAGATCGCGGTGCCGTGGAAGCAGCCGACCGTGTACGGGTACTCGAGCGTCGCGACGTAGTGGTAGATGCGCGTCATACTTGCCCGTCCCACATCACCTTGCTCGTGGTGCCGTGGCAGGCGTCGAGCTGCGGTGTTCGTGGGCAGCTGCCGTCCTTGTTCTTGACCACGTAGATGCCGTAGCCGTCGAGCGCGTAGCCGACGAGCGTCGGTGGTGCCGTTCTTGACCTTGTTCAGGATGCACGCCGGCACGTCGTGGTGGTGGTAGGTGTCGGACGGGTCGGGGTGGCCGGCGCAGATGTCGAGCACCTCGTGCGCGCCGGCGTCGCGACCCTCGCCGTCGAGTGCGTTGAACAGCGCGACGCCGTCCTTCAGCACGCCGATCGGACCGCCCGGGCGTGCACCCCGGCGTCTTCGGCCGCCGTCGGGTGCAGCGGCAGCTTCCAGTCGAAGTTCTGCTTGGCGATGTGGTTGCCGTTCTGGTCGTATTCGTATGCCGGGTCGGAGCTCTCGATCGGGAAGATGCCGGTGGGATCGGTCTTCGGGAGATCGTTGAACTTGATCGACCCGGTGGCCGCCGGCGATCGTGACCTCGTACGAAGCCTGCCGGCCAGTGGATGCGGCCGTTGACGGTCAGCTTCGTCTCGTAGTCCCACGTGTGCTTGGTGGCGTTGATCCACGGGCCGTCGGTGCGCGCGCCGCCGATCGAGCCGAAGTGGGTGACGCACGAGTCGACGTAGCCGACCTTCGGGGTGGTCGAGACGTAGCCGTCGCCGAGCGGGACCGCTGCCGGGTTGATCGGGCCGGGCGAGGTCGGCGTCGTCGCGTAGACGGTCGTGTGCGACGAGGCGCCCGTCGCGATCGCGGCCACACCGCCGCAGCCGGCGAGGGCCAGCACCGCGATTGCCGCGGACGGCCATTTCAGTCTCGGCATTGCGAGCCTCCTAGCTCGTTGGGGGACGAGCGGCAGGATCGCGAACCGGGTGTTTCACCAGCGTGAACGAGTCAGGCCGTGCAGCGGCGGCTGACCGGGATGTTCTCTGACGGCACCGGCGGCGGATCGCGCTTGCAGTACGTGATCTGGCCCGTGCTCACGTCGACGACCCCGAGGAACGGGTACTGGATGTTCGCCGCGAGGACAGTGCACCGGAACCGGAGCACGTGGCCACGCGGCTTGAGCGCGGTGCAGCCCGTGTGCTGGATCGGGCCGTTGATGAATCCCTGGTTGACGCTGTGGTTGATGTCGCGGCGGACGGCGCCGGCGAGACCGGCCGCAGGGCTGATGCCGGCCTTGAGCCTGGCGACGTGCGGCGCCTGATCCTGCTCGACGACCACCGTGCTCTCCTCGTTCGCCTGCGCGGCGGCGCTCGGGCTCTCGGACGCGGTCGCGTCGTTGTTGTGCGCGTTCACGAAGCGGACGACGAGCACCAGGACGACGACCGCGACCAGCACCGACAGGAACCAGCGCAGCCACAGCGGAACATTCACGCCGCGGAGGCTAGCGTCAGCGTTTGCCGCGAATCACCACTCGGCCGCCACGCGCCGGGATCATCGTGACGTTGCGGTGCTTGGGCCGCTCGGGCTTCTCGTCGGCCGCTTCGAGGTCGAGCCGCTGCGCCATCGCGCGGAGCACGACACGCTGCTCGGCCATCGCGAGCGCGGCGCCGAGACAGCGGCGCGTCCCGCCGCCGAACGGCAGCCACTCGTAGTTCCCGGGCTTGTGCTTTCCCGAACCAGCGCTCGGGCCGGAACGAGAACGGGTCGGGATACAGGTCCTCCCGGTGGTGCAGGAGCAGGATGCTGACCGCCACGCCGGTGTCGGCCGGGATGCCGTACTCGCCGAGCTGCCATGGGACCGTGACCCGGCGGCCCGTCACCGGGATCACCGGACGGACGCGCATCGCCTCGTTGATCGTCGCCTCGATCACCTCGTCGGCGTTCGGCGCGTCGCCACGCACCGACTCGATCAGCAGCTCGTGGGCGGCCGGCGTCCGCACGAGCCGCTCCCATGCCCACGCAAGCTGGTTGGCGGTCGTCTCGTGGCCGGCGAGCACGAGCGTCATCAGCTCGTCGCGCAGCTCGTCGTCGGTCAGCGTTCGCCGTCCTCGGTGCGAGCGCGCATGATCAGCGACATGATGTCCGTGCGCTGCTCGAGGTCCTGATCGCGCCGGCGCTTCGCGATCACCGCGTACATGCAGCGGTCCGGGATGAACAGGCCGAGCCAGGTGAGTCCGAACGGCTCGTCGTGGCCGATGTTCATCCACTCGGCGAGCTTCGCGCCGGGCTGCGTCGAGCTCCACAGGACCGATTTGATCGCGTCCCGCAGCGCGCGCTCCGCGGTGCCCGCCCGCGGCCGCCCCTCGATCCCGAAGATGCCCGCCATGATCACGTCGAGCGTGATCGCCTGCATCCGCGGGGCGAGCGCGAACGGTTTGCCGACCGGCCAGCGGTCGATCTCGCGCTCGGCGGCGTCGGCGATCATCTGCTCGTACCGGGCGATCGCCTCGCCGTGGAACGGCGGCAACAGCAGCTTGCGCTGGCGCAGGTGGCGCGGTCCGTTCGAGGTCAGCACCGAACCGTCGCCGAGCACCGGCCGTAGCGGCGATTCGGCGGCGAGCGTCGGAACGAGGTCCGGCGGCGCCTTGAACAGCGACCGGACGTGGTCGGGGTGATATGTCGCGGCGGTCGAGCCCCGCACGTACCCGTTCGCGAGCCACACGCCACCGAACTTCTTCTGGTGGTGGAACATGAAGTGCCACTGGCGCTGGCCGAACCAGATCACCTGCACCGGCCGCGGCCAGCGGATCGCCGGCGGCGTCTTCAGTCCATCGAGGCTGTCGACCGGACCTGCTTGCGACGGCGGCGCGGAGCCGATCAGCGGGTTGATGCTCTCGGCGGTCGATGCGGTTACTGTCAGCACGCTCATGTCGTCCTCGGCGGTCGGCGCGGCGGTTGGATCTCCTCGCTCCGAATAATCCTACACCCATGTAGGATTAGTGTGACGTGCGTCACATAGGCGTGCCGGGGGCTCGCCCGAGGGCGTCGGGCCGGGCTAGCGGACGGTGGCCTTGACCGTGCGGCTGACCGTCTGCCGGAACGGCCACTCCGATTGCGCGGGCACGAACACGTCCAACTCGTACGTGTAGTCGCGCGCGCCGGCGCCGATCCGGACGCGCGCCCGCCAGCCGCCGCTGGGCCCCGTGTAGATGTCGGGGCCGAACGGCGCCCAGCCCGTTACACCGGGAATCCGATAGCGGAGCTGGACGAGTTTCCCTCCTCGTGGGATGTAGCCACCGAGGACACGCCCCTCGAACACTGCCTTGTGGCGGGCGACCAGCCCGCGGGCGAGCTTCAGCGTCACGCGGCCGCTGACGATCACGTCGACCTGTGCGAGGGAATCGAGGGTCGTGCCGGAGCCGGGGAACTCGAACGTCAGCGCGCGCGAAGGGCCGGGCGGGATCGCGTAGCTGAACTGCCCGGCTGCGTTCGTCCGCAGCGTCGCGACGAGCCGTGTGCTCGACGCGCGAGAATCCGCGTACACGTCGATCGGGCTCCCCGCCAGCGGCGCACCGCCGGTCGTCCTGGCGATACCGGCGGCGCTCCCTCGCTGCCCGAACGACAGCGACAGCGGACCCCGGCCGTTCTTCAGCGCGACATCCCGGCAGCGGCGGTGACGGCCGTGCCCGCGGCAGCGCCGGCTGAGCGCATCGACAGCGGTCATCGCGACCGTCGTCTGCTGCAGGACAGACGCGTTGTCGACCGCGTACGTCGCCGCGTGCGCGGCGAGTGGCGCCGCCAGGGAGGCGACGAGCGCGCACAGCGTGATCGTCAGGCGCCGCTCCCGCATAGCGTTCCTCCGTCCACCTCCACCTTGCTCGACGACCTCGATCGCGTCCGTCGGCCGGAGCATACGCGTGCTAAAGCCGGACGGACGCGGTGCTGCTCACCGTCGGACCGCGGCGGGCGGCGAAGCTGACGCGTACGGCCAGGCGCACGCGGCGATCGCGCCGCAGCAGGCGCTTCCCGGAGGGGGTCAGGGACGGGCGAACCTTCCTCGTCTCGCCTGACGTGAACCGCCAGCTGCCGCCCGCGACGAGCACCGCGCGGCGGTGGCGCGTGGCGGGCACAGACCAATTGATGCTGAGCACCCCGGGCGCCGGCGCGCGGAATCGCAGGCCCGCGCTCGTCGGCTTCCGATCGGACCGGAGCAGCGCGGCCAGCTCGTTCGTGAGCCGGTGGCGGACGCTCGGCGGCGGGCCGCCGCCGGCGGTGGACGTCGTGCTGGTCGTCGTGGTCGGCGGCCGGCTCAGCTGGTACAGCGCCGCCAGATGGTCGTGGAGCGCCGTGCCGTTCGGCCCCGACGCCGTGCCCCCGCTGTCGCTGATCAGCCAGTAGTTCGAGCTGCAGTCGGGCGAGCTGCCGAGGTCCCACCAGCCCCAGGCCAGGTAGCTGACGCCGTTCTGATCGGCCCAGTTCATGAAGCCGTCGTCCCAGCTGGTCTCGGTGTCGCACTGGTTCTCGTCGAACTCGCCCGTGACGACCGGGACCTGCGCCGCGACCGGAGCGATCTGGCTGTTCCAGCAAGCCACGTCGTCGCACGCCTCGCCTTCGTAGTTGTGGAACGACGCAGCCAGCTGCGGGGTGGCGAGCGTGTCCGTGGGCTCGTACGTGAGCCACTGACTGAGGTCGTTCGCGTACGACAGCCCGCCGAGCATGATCGGCTGGTCCGCCCCCGCCCCACGGATCGCGTTCACCATCGCCTGCATGCCCACGGCTGTGTACTGGCCGCTCGGCGGATCACCGTCCTTGGAGGCGGGAACCTCGCAGCCGCCGTTCTCCCAGCAGGACCAGCTCACCGGATAGTTCGCGTACTGCGCGCCGTCGGCCGCCGGCGAGAAAGGCTCGTTGAACGCGTCGAACACGACCGCCGGGTTGCTCTTGAATGCGTCCGCGACCGAGGCCCAGAACGCGGCGGAGTGATCGTCGGGCAGCGCGCGCTGACCGTCGGCGACCGTCGTGCCCGGCGCCGTCCAGTGCAGATCGAGGATCGCGTAGATCCCGTCGGCGTTCAGATCTGCGACGTAGTCCTCGACGTACTGCTGGTAGGCGTCGGCCGTCTGGGCTGTTCCCGATGGCAAGCCGTTGATCCCAAGCCAGCAGTCCTCGTTCAGCGGGATCCGGACCGCGTTCGCGTGCCAGGAGGCGATCGCCGAGGCCTGGGTGGCGTCGTCCGCGCCGTAGCCGTAGCCGTAGTAGCAGGCGTATTCCGTCCCCGGCTCGTCGACCCCGAGCAGCCGGATCGTCTGCCCGGACCCGTTGACGAAGTGGTTCCCGACGATGCTGATCGACAGCGGCACGGGATCCGCTCCCCCGGTCGTGGCGACGCCGAGCGCTACGCCGGCGATCAAAGCGACCGCCACGACGAGCCGTTTCATCCCGGCGGCCTCGGCCGAAGGCGGAAGCCGCAACGCCGGCACAGCCGAGCGTCGTGGTGGATGTACGACTTGCAGTCCGGGCAGCGCCGGTACAGCTGGAGCGTCACGACGAGGAAGCCGAACCGGACCGCGGCAACCCCCCGCCGCACCATGTAGAGCAGCGCCCGCAGGGCCGCCAATGCCGCCAGCGCGCCGGCGAGTGCGGCCGCCACCATCCCCAGGGTCCCCTTGCTGCTCATCGCCGGCGCAAGGGTATAGCCTCCTCGGTCCGCCTCCGAGCCATGAGCCTGCCGAGTCCTTCCTCCAGCACAGCCGCGCTCGTCACGGGCGCGAGCGCCGGAATCGGCGCCGCGATCGCGTCCGAGCTCGCCGCGCGCGGGCACAACGTGGTGCTCGTCGCGAGGCGCAAGCAGCGTCTCCAGGAGCTCGCGCGCACGCTCAGTGCCGACCACGGGATCCGCGCCGAGGCCGTGGCCTGCGATCTGAGCAAGCCCGCGCCGCGCGGGCGCCTGCCGGCACGGATCGAGGACCTCGGTCTGCGCGTCGAGATCCTCGTCAACAACGCCGGGTTCGCGACGAACGGGCCGTTCGCCGAGGCCGATCCCGAGCGGGAGATCGAGCAGGTCCGGGTCTTGGTCGAAGCAGTCGTCGCGCTCAGCTTGGCGTTCATCCCGTCGATGTCCGAGCGACGCCGCGGCGCCGTCCTCAACGTCGCCTCCACCGCCGGCATGCAGCCGCTCCCCTACTCCGCCGGGTACTCGGCCGCCAAGGCGTACGTGCTGACGTTCTCCGAGGCGCTCCATCAGGAGCTCAAGGGGCACGGGGTGACGGTCACGGTGCTGGCGCCGGGTCCGGTCGCAACCGACTTCTGGGACATCTCGGGTTGGGAGGTGACCGGCGGCCAGACCTTCGAGCGCGCCGTGCCGCGGCCGGCCTGGATCACCGCTGACCAGGCTGCCAAGGCGGCGGTCGAGGGTCTCGATTCCGGTCGGCGCGTAGTCGTCCCGGGACTTGGGGTGCGAGCGGCAGCGACGGCCGGGCGCTACGTCCCGAACGCGCTCAAGCTCCCCACGATCGAGCGCTTCATGAGGCCGAAGCGCAAGTGAGCGACGGACCGAAGGACGTCCTCCCGCGCCGGGTGCGCCTGCTGCTGGGCGCGACCAGCGCCGGGATCGGCGACGAACGGCTTCGCGAGCACGTCGCGGGCAACCTGATCCTGATCACCGGGGCCTCGTCGGGGATCGGCAGAGCGAGCGCGCTGCGGCTGGCGGAGGCCGGCGCAACGGTGCTGCTCGTGGCGCGCACAGTCGACAAGCTCGAGACGGTCCGTGCGGAGATCGAGCAGCGCGGCGGCAGCGCGTTCGTGCACCCGTGCGACATCGGCGACACCGACGCCGCCGGGCGGCTCGCCGCCGACGTGCTCGAGCGCCACGGACACGTCGACGTGGTCGTCAACAACGCCGGGTTGTCGATCAGGCGCTGGATCGCCGAGTCGTACGACCGCTTCCACGACTTCGAGCGGACGATCAACGTCAACTACCTCGGGCCGGTGAGGCTGCTGCTGGGGCTGCTGCCCTCGATGCGCGCGCGTGGCGCGGGGCACATCGTCAACGTCGCCACCGCAGGCGTCGATTTTCCGCCGATGCGCTGGACCGCGTACATCGCCTCGAAGACCGCGTTCGAAACCTGGCTCTCCGGCGCCGCACCCGAGATCGCGGTCGACGGCGTGACCATCAGCTCGATCCACATGCAGCTCGTGCGTTCACCGATGCTCGGGCCGTTCCGGATGTGGCGCTACATCCCCGGCATGAGCACCGACGAGGCCGCCTCGATGGTCGCGCGCGCGGTGGCGCTGAAGCCACGGCGGATCGAACCTGGCTGGGCCCGCGTCGGCGGCCCGCTGACCGATCTGGCCCAGGGCACCGTCGAGCGCGCGTTCAGCCGCCGGGCGCGCGCGGTGATACCGCGCAGCGCGCCGCCGCCTCCCCCGCCCGCCGGCGCCGCGGCGCTCGTCGAGGCACCCGCACGCCTGGCCGGAGAGGCCCTCGGGAGCCTGACCACGATCGCGGCCTCGGGCGTGGTGCGGCCGGTGCGCCCCGACCGGCTTGCGCGGGTGGCGGTCGCTCAGCGCCGCTACGGCGGCACGCCGGCGTTCCTTGTCGCGATGGCCGCGGAGCTGTTCGGCGACCGGCCGGCGATCATCGACGAGCTCGGGACGGTGACGTTCGCCGAGCTCGAGCGCGATGCGCGGCGGCTCGCCGCGGCGCTGCACTCCCACTTCGAGCTGAGAACCGGCGAGCGCGTCGCGATCATGTGCCGCAACCATCGCGGGTATGTCCTCGCGGCGGCCGCGGCATCACGGCTCGGCTGCGACCTCGTGCCGCTGAACTCAGACTTCGCCGGCCCCCAGCTCGCCGACGTGCTCGCACGCGAGGGAGCCGGCGCGGCGATCTACGACGAGGAGTTCGAGCACGTGTTCGACGACGCCGAGTTCGAGCGGACGCGGATCGTCGCGTGGCACGAGGCCGATGTGGGCCGCCCCACGCTCAGCGCGCTGATCGCCGTCGGCGGCGAGGAGCCGCCGGCACCGCGGGAGGCCGGTCGCACGATCATGCTCACCTCCGGCACGACCGGGACGCCGAAGGGGGCCACCCGGACCGTGCGAGCGCGCGCGCTGCCGGGACTCGCGATCGGCGGGTTTCTGGAGCTCTCGAGGTTCAAGCCGACGCCGCGCTCGGGAGAGCCGTTCCTCGTCGCACCGCCGCTGTATCACCTGTACGGGATGATCGGGTTCGGCGCCGCGTTCGCGTTCGGGTCGCCGATGCTGCTGCGCCGCCGGTTCGACCCGGAGGCGGTGCTCGAGCAGATCGACCGCCACCGCTCGGGCGTGATCATGGCCGTGCCGACGATGTACAAGCGGATCATGGACCTGCCCGCCGAGACGCGCCGGAGCTACGACACCTCATCGCTCCGCGCAGCGTTCACGGGCGCCGCGCCGCTGCCGCCCGAACTCGCGACGGCGATCATGGACGAGTGGGGCGACATCCTCTACAACGGCTACGCCTCGACCGAGGTCGGGTCGGGCGCGATCGCGACGCCCGCCGACCTGCGCGCCGCGCCGGGAACCGTCGGGCGCCCGATGGCCGGCGTCAAGATCAAGATCCTCGATGAGGAGGGGCTCGAGCTGCCACAGGGGAAGACCGGCCGCATCTTCGTCGGCGGGCCGCTCCAGTTCGACGGGTACACCGGCGGCGGCACCAAACAGGTGGTCGACGGCCTGATGAGCTCGGGCGACGTCGGCCACTTCGACTCGGCCGGCCGGCTGTTCATCGATGGCCGCGACGACGACATGATCCTCTCGGGCGGCGAGAACGTGTTCCCGCAGGAGGTCGAGGAGCTGCTGGTCGGGCACGACGCGGTCGCGGACGCGGCGGTGTTCGGCGTCCCGGACTCCGACTTCGGCCAGCGCCTCGCGGCGATGGTCGTGCTGAAGCCAGGCGCGTCGGCGACCGAGGACGAGCTGCGCGACCATGTAAAGGCACATCTCGCGCGCTACAAGGTCCCCCGCGAGATCGCCTTCGTGGAACGCCTGCCGCGCACGTCGACCGGCAAGATCCAGCGCCGCAAGCTCGCGGCGCAGTACGCGGACCGCTAAAGGCCCGCGAGCTCGCGGGTGCGCTCGGTCGCCGACGCGGCGGCCGCACCGCGCTCGGTCACGAGGCGCTCGTACTCGGCCATCCCCTCCGCGGCCTCCTTGCCCGTCTGCCGCTCGACGAGCTTCGACGCGAACAGCTGGCGCAGGGGCAGCAGCTTGAGGAACCAGCGCGGGTAGGAGACGCGCCGTCGCCGTTCGGCGATCGCGGCGACGACTTCGTCGATCGCCGGCGCTAGCGGGTACGTGCGCCCGAACGCCTTCGGCGCCCGCGACTTCGCTCGCTCCATCCCCGGCATCTCGCGCTCGCCGTCGCGGACCATGTCGGTGTTAAGAAACAGGAAGTAGGCGACGCCCGCGTCGACTCCGAGCGGCCCGAGCTCGATCCGCATGCAGTCCGTGAGCGCCTCGACGCCGGCCTTCGCGGCGCAGTAGGCGCTCATCCCCGGCCCGCGGAGCACCGCGGCCGTGGAGGCGATGTTGAGGATGTAGCCGCGGCTGCGCTCGAGGTGCGGCAGCGCCGCGCGGTCGGTGTACATCACGCCGAGCAGGTTGATCTCGATCACCCGCTCCCATGAACGGATGTCCTGCGAGCGGACCGGCCCGCCGGTGGCGATCCCGGCGTTGGCGACCACCACGTCGAGGCCGCCGAGCGCCTCGGCGGCGCCGTCGATCGCCGCCTGCACCTGGTCGAACTTCGAGACGTCGCATTCAGCCACGAACGTTCCCTCGCCGCAGCGCGCCGCGACCTCTCGCAGCGTGTCGGGCTCGAGCCCGACGAGCGCGATCCGGGCGCCGTGCGAGGCGAGCTTCTCGGCGAGCGCGGCGCCGATGCCCCGGGCCGCGCCGGTGATCAGCACGCGCTTGTCGCGCAGCACGTACAGCGTCTCGGGGCTCGCCACGGCCCGGACGATATCGCGTGACAATCCCCGCCGATGGCCGACG
This sequence comes from uncultured Solirubrobacterales bacterium, assembly GCA_963826895.1. Classification (GTDB taxonomy): domain Bacteria; phylum Actinomycetota; class Thermoleophilia; order Solirubrobacterales; family Solirubrobacteraceae; genus Palsa-465. The sequence continues at coordinate 1,474,263 of CAWGYJ010000001.1, read as the reverse complement.
AGACCTTTCGCCGGATCGACGCCCTGATCGGCGTCGGGATGCGGCTCGCTCGCTCTGCGCCGAGCGGCCGGGTCGCGCTCGCGCGGCTCGCGCTGTCGATCGAGCCCGAGTGGATCCCCCGTCCCTGGGGTGACCAGATCGCGGCCGAGCTCGAGGCGGCCAAGGAAGACGCGCTGCAGCCGATCGCGTTCCGGGACATCGAGCGGACGCTGCAAGACGCCTGGGGCGGCAACCCGGCCGACGAGCTGGATGGGCTGGACCCCGAGCCGGTGGCGGTCACGCCGACCGCGCAAGTTCACAGGGGCGAGCTCGATGGCGGAGCCGTGGCGGTCAAGGTGCTCCGCCCGGGCCTCGCGAGCTCCGTGCGGCAGGACCTGGGGCTGCTCGAGAGCCTGATGGCGCCGCTCGGGGCCGCGTTCCCGGCGCTCGATCCAGCGGCACTCATACGCGAGATCCGCGAGCGCACCCTCGAGGAGCTCGACCTCGAGACCGAGGCGACGGCGCAGCGCCGGTTCCACCGCGCGCTCCGCGGCCATCCGTTCCTGGTCGTACCGGCCCCCGTCACGAGGCTCGCGCACGAGCAGGTGCTCGTGTCGGAGTGGATCGACGGAGTGCCGCTGTGGAACGCGCGTGACCCCGATGCCGCGGCCGCGCGGCTCATCAGCTTCGCTCTCGGCGCCGCGCGCGAGGGGATCATCCACGCCGACCTGCACCCAGATGACGTGCTCGTCCTCGACGACGGCCGGCTCGCGATTCTCGACTTCGGCGCGACCCGGACGGTGCAAGCCGACCGCGTCGACGCCTCCGCAGCGGCACTCGAGGCGTTCATCGCGGATGACGCGGCCGCCTTCGGCGCCGCGGCCGAGCTGCTGGGCGCGCTGGCCGCCACCCACGCGCCGACGGCGCTGGCACTGGCCGGCGAAGCGCTCGGCGAGCTGGCCGGACCGGACCGCTCGCGGCTCGGCAGTGCCGCCGTGATCGCCGCCCGCGACCGAACGCTCGCTCAGCCCGAGAAGCTCGGCGAGCTGATCCTCGCCGGCTCGGTCGACCCACGGGACCTGTGGCCGGCGCGCGGCGTCGCGCAGCTGTTCGGGACGATCGCCCGCGTCGGCGCTGCCGGCGTGTGGCGAGACGAGGCCCGCAACGCGCTCCGCGACGGCTGGGGACACTGAGCCCCCTTGCAGCCGGCCAAGCCATTCTGATAATCTCGATAGAGATGGTTGAGATTGATCATCAGCGCGCCTCGTTGACGAGGCGATGTAGCCAGATCTAGGAACCCGCCCTCCCATGCCGCCCGCACAGGGTGGCGCGCCGCGGGTCCTCAGATACCCCTGAAGTAGAGCGCGCGTTCCCGCGCACGCTCGCACGTCCAAGCAAGCAGAAAGGAATCACCGTGTTCGTATCTCGAACCGCAGTCCGGCGTCCGCGTTCGTGGCGTCGATGGGCAGGCGCGGCAGCCGTCGCGATCGGCGTCGCAGGCCCGGCGATCGGCTCCACTGAGGCGATCGCCGCCACCCCGACGGCACCGCCGCCGGTGACGGTCCTCACCTCGGGCCACCGCATCGGCCGGGGCGACATCTTCATCACGCCGACCGGCGACACCACGACGTACGCCAACGGCTCGGAGATCCTCGATCGCAGCGGCAACGAGGTCTGGTTCCACGCGGCTCCGCAGGGGCTGACCGACGCCGACTTCCGGGCCCAGACCTACGAGGGCAAGCCCGTCCTGAGCTTCTGGGAGGGCACCGGCCTCGGCGGACTGTCGTCCGGGACCGACTACATCTACAACGACCGCTACCAGCAGATCGCGACGGTGCAGGCGGGCAACGGCCTCTCGGCGGACGGACACGAGTTCCTGATCACGCCTCAGAACACGGCGCTGATCCTGTCCTACACGACCGCGACGGCGAACCTCACGTCGATCGGCGGTCCGGCGGACCAGACCGTGATCGACGGCGTCGTGCAGGAGATCGACATCAAGACCGGCAAGGTGCTGTTCCAGTGGAACAGCGCTGACCACGTCCCCTACAGCCAGAGCGAGCAGCCGCTGCCGTCCTCGGCGAGCACGCCGTGGGACTGGTTCCACGTCAACGCGGTGAAGCTCGCCCGCAACGGCACCCTGCTGATCGACGCGCGCGACACCTGGACGACGTATGACGTCAACCGCCAGACGGGCCAGATCCTGTGGCAGCTCGGGGGCAAGGCCTCGAGCTTCAAGCTGGCGGCGGCGCCGGGCCAATCGCTCGACAACGCGGGCGAGATCTTCGCCTGGCAGCACGACCCGGAGCAGATCGGGCCCGACACGTACACGTTCTTCGACAACGAGTCGGCCGGCACGCCCGAGTTCACCTCGAGCCGCGCGGTGACGGTCAGGCTGGATCTCCGTGACCGCACGGCGACGCTGGTCGCATCGGACGACCAGCCCGAGGGGTTGGTGGCGGCCTCGCAGGGGAACGCGCAGACGACCGCCGACGGGAACCTGTTCGTCGGCTGGGGCGCGCTGCCGTACTTCTCCGAGTTCTCGCCGTCCGGTCAGCTCCTGTTCAACGCGCAGTTCCCGACCGGCGTGAACACATACCGGGCGTACCTGCTGCCGTGGGGTCCGAGCCAGGATCGCCGGCACGGACGCCGGGACGACCACCGGGGGCCGCTGGGGCGTTAGTGCAACGTTCTCACTAGGCCCCGGGCTCAGGTCCGGTCGCGCGGGGTGGCGCGGCCGGACCGGGCCGGCGGCTCCGAGATCGCCAGCGCCGGGATCGTCTGATGCGTGATCGGGCCGATGCACAGGGCGTACATCACGGTGCCGACGCCGACGGTGCCGCCGAGCAGGAACCCGGTGACCAGCACGGTCCCCTCGATCGTGGTCCGGACGACCCGCATCGAGTACCCACGGCCGGCGATTCCCACTGACAGCCCATCTCGGGGGCCGGGTCCGAGCCCGGCGCCGATGTAGAGGCCCGTGGCGATCCCGTTCGCGGCCACGCCACCGACCAGCAGCGCCCAGCGCGCCCACAGCGCGTGCGGCGGTTGGACGGCGCCCAGCACGACGTCCATGACGAGCCCGACGAGCACCGCGTTGCAGATCGTCCCGACGCCCGGCCGCTGGCGGAGCGGAATCCAAGCGAGCAGCACGAGCACGCTGACGATCACCGTCCAGGTGCCGATCTGGAGGCCGAACGTGCGCGCGAGCCCCTGGTGCAGCACATCCCAGGGGTCGAGCCCGAGCCGGGCCAGCACCAGCATCGAGGCCGTCAGCCCGTACAGCGCCAGCCCGACGAACAGTTGAGCGAATCGCCGCGGCCGGCGATCGGGCGGAATCGGCCGCAGAAACCGCAAGCGGTCAGCCGATCGGGACCGGCTCGCTCGCCGAGCTCCCAGGATCGATCAGGATCTTCGCGTGGGATTGGCTCCCGCCCACCTCCCCCAGCGCCGTGAACGCAGCGTCGACGCCTTCGAGCCCGACGGTGCCCGTCAGGAGCGGCCGCGGATCGACCTTGCCCTCGGCGAGCATGTTCAGCGTGTCCCGGAACTCGAGCGGCGTGTAGCCGAGCACGAACCGCAGGTCGAGCTCCTTGTTGATCGCCATCGCCGGTGTGATCTGGTCGCCGCCGACGCACACGCCGACCACGACCACGCGGGAGAACAGCGGCGCTCCTGTGATGATCGAGTCGATCACTCCGGGGACCCCGACGCACTCGAAGATCACCGGCTGCTTCGGTCCGGCGCCGAGCGTCTCCGCGAGGCGCCACACGTGCCACCAGCCGACCGGCAGGCGCTGCAGCCTCTCCATCGTCCCGACGGCGAGCTCGAACGCCGACGGGGCGTCGTTGAGCTGGCCCTTGCGATCGACGGCGGTGAATGGCGACTCGGCGGCCGGGTCGACGACCACGTCGGCGCCGCACCGCTGCGCGAGCGCGCGGCGGCCGGGTGAGTAGTCGCTCGCGACGACCGTCCCGACCCCGCTCGCCTTCAGCAGCAGGATCACGGCGAGGCCGATCGGCCCGCACCCGACGACGATCGCGACGTCGCGCTTGCCGACCTCGCCTCGCTGAACTGCGTGCCAGCCGACTGCCATCGGCTCGGTCATCGCCGCCGAGTCGGGCGCGAGCCCGTTCGGCACCGCCATCATCAGCGACTCCTCCACGAGCAGCTGGTCGGCATACGCGCCCGGCGCGTGGACCGACAGTCCGGTGGTCTCGATGCCCTTGCTCGAGCGCAGCAGCGGCAACGCCACCACCGGCGCTCCGGCCGGCACCCTGCGCCGGGACTTCGGCCCGTACTCGGCGACCGACCCGCAGAACTCGTGTCCGAACACGACCGACTGCTCCGATCTCATGAACCGGTCGTAGCCGAGGCGGGCCGCCAGATCGGCCCATTGATCGGAGCCTGTGCGGGCGTGGAGGTCCGAGCCGCAGATGCCGCATCGCAACACCTCGATCCGGACCTGACCACGCCCCGGCTCGGGTTCGGGCACCTCGACCAGCTCCAGCTCAGCCTGCTTGCAGGTGACCGCTCTCATAACCGGAGCCTAAACAACCGGCGTTTATGCTGCCGCGCGTGAACGGGTCTCGTCCAGCCCGGGATTCCGGAACTGCGATCGAGCTGCGGTCGCTCTCGAAGTCGTTCCCCGGCCCGAACGGCCCGGTGCGCGCGGTCGCCGGGATCGACGTCTCGATCGCTCGCGGCGAGACGGTCGCGCTGCTCGGCCCGAACGGCGCCGGCAAGTCGACGACGATCGACATGATGCTCGGCCTGCAGCCACCCGACGGCGGCGTCGCCGAGGTGTTGGGCATGGCACCCCGCGACGCGGTTCAGGCCGGGCTGATCGGCGCGATGCTGCAGACCGGCGCGCTGATCCAGTACCTGTCGGTGCGGGAGCTGATCACGATGATGGCGGGCCTGTACCCGAACCCGCTCGCCGTCGACGAGGTCATCGACTCGACGGGCCTCGGCGAGCTCGCCGGGCGGCGGACCAACAAGCTCTCGGGCGGCGAGACCCAGCGCGTCCGGTTCGCGCTGGCGCTCGTGTCGAATCCGGAGCTGCTCGTGCTCGACGAGCCGACGGTCGCGCTCGACGTGGAGGGCCGACGCGGCTTCTGGGCGACGATGCGCTCGGTCGCGGCCGGCGGCAAGACGGTGATCTTCGCGACGCACTACATCGAGGAGGCCGACGCCTACGCCGATCGCGCGGTGCTGATGGCGCACGGCCGGATCGTCGCCGATGGCCCGACCACCGAGATCAAGGCGCGCGTCGGCCGCCGCACGATCCGCGCCACGCTCCCGGGCGTCCCGTTGTCCGAGCTTTCCGAGCTGCCCGGCGTGTCGCTGGCCGACAACCGCGGCGACGGCATCGTGCTCACGTGCACGGACTCCGACCAGGCGATCCGTGCACTGCTGCACCGCTACCAGCAGGCACGCGACATCGAGATCGTGGGCGCCGCGCTCGAGGATGCCTTCGTCGAGCTGACCTCGGACCACGGCGGGCTCGCTGCGCTCGAGGAGCCCGCAGCGTGAACCCCGGCTGGATCTACACGCGCTACGAGCTCGTGCGCTCGTTCCGCAACCGCCGCTTCTTCTTCTTCTCGCTCGGCTTCCCGCTGCTCCTGTTCTTCGCGATCGCGGCGCCGAACCGGAACGTCCACAGCCTCAACGGCAGCGGCATCTCGGCACCGCTCTACTACATGATCGGCCTGACCGGGTTCGGGGCGATGGTGTCGATGATCTCCTGCGGCGCGCGGATCTCGGCCGAACGGCAGATCGGCTGGACCCGGCAGCTGAAGATCACGCCGCTCTCGACGCGAGCCTACTTCCGCGCGAAGGTGGTGACCGGCTACGCGATGGCGGGCCTGACGATCGTGCTGCTGTATCTCGCCGGCGCGTCTCTGGGCGTCAGCCTCCCCGCGAAGTACTGGCTCGAGATGACCGGGCTGCTGCTGGTCGCCCTGATCCCATTCGCCGCGCTCGGGATCATGCTCGGACACCTGATCAACGTCGACTCGCTCGGCCCGATGACCGGTGGGCTCGTGTCGCTGCTTGCTTTCCTGGGCGGCGTCTGGTTCCCGCTCACGCACGGCTTCCTATACCAGTTCGGGCAGCTGCTCCCGTCCTACTGGCTCGTCCAGGCCTCACACGTGGCGCTGGGCGGCCACGGCTGGGACGGCCGCGGGTGGATCACGATCGCGGTGTGGGCGATCGTGCTCGGCCTGCTCGCGCGCTGGGCGTACCTGCGCGACACCAACCGTCAGTAGCCCCTGGTCGACGAACGCGCCCGCGCTCGCTCAGGCGGCGGCGCGTGCCTGTCCGCCGGCCAGGTCCGCCGCGCCGTCGCGGGGGCTCGAGCCCCGCGCGGACATCCGGCGCGCGACCCAGTCGATCGCGATCGGCATGCCGGCGATCGCGCCGGTGATGTGGTCGACGCCGCCGCGCGTGACGTAGAGGCGAACGTCGGCGCCGAGCGCGAGCCAGTCGTCGCGCAGGCCGACACTGTGCTCGAAGGACACGATCTGGTCGCGCCGCGCATGGTGCAGGAGCACCGGTGCGTCCGGCTTGATCTCGCCGAGCACGTTCTCGCGCAGCCGCTTGCGCCAGGCCGGCATCTGGAGCACGTTCGGCTGTGTCAGCTCGTCGGAGCGCATGTGGTGCGGCCCGCGAATCGCGGCCTGCAGGATGTTCGACTCGCGCAGGAAGCCAATCTCCTCCCGTGCCTTCGGCGTCAGGTAGGAGTCGAGATCGAGCTCGGGGTACGCGGCCGCGTAGCCGATCCCGCCGTACGCCGTGAAGAAGGAGAAGAAGCTCCCGTCGAGGCCGGGGCCGGCTGCCTCGATGTTCGCCGCGGCGGCGCCGGCCGCGACGGCGGCGAGCCTCACGTCCGGCGCGTACTCGGGCTGCAGCTGCGCGGCCCAAGCGGCCGCGAAGCCCCCCTCCGAGTAGCCGATCACCGAGGCGGCGCCGCCGGCCGGCAACTCCTGCGGATGCAGCTCGCGAGCGGCCCGCATCGCGTCGAGCACGTTCGGTCCGAGCGCGCGCCCGACCATGTAGACGTGGTCTCCCGGGGTCCCGAGGCCTTCGTAGTCCGTAACCGCGACGCCCCAGCCGCGCGCCAGCAGCATCGCCATCAGCCCGCCCTCAAAGTCGAGGCCGCGGGGAAGCAGGCGCGACGGCGCGGCGCTGTCGCCGATGCCGTGCGTCCCGATCGCGTACCCGATCAGCGGCCGCGGTCCGCGCCCCCGGCGGGCCGGCAGCAGCACGGTGCCCGACACCGCACGCGGCTCGCCGAGCGCTGAGGTCGAGCGGTACAGGATCCGCCAGGCCCGCGCGCGCATACGTGCGCCGGGAACGAGATACACGTCGATCGGCTCGGCCTTCAGCAGCTCGCCCGGCCTGCCCGGCCCGAAACCGGTGGGCGGCAGGTAGAAGCCGTCGGTGGCGGCGTTCCGCTGGCGCCGTCCCGGCGCGACCAACAGCAGCTGGGTCGCGGCGATTCGCGCGGCATCCGTGACCTTCACGCGCCCGCCCCCGGCTGCGGTCCACCGTCCATAAACCAGATCATATGTGCTCATCGGCGCGAACCCGCCGCCGGTCAACTCGTCACCCGGGACCGTATGGGTGCGGGGCGCGTCTTTGGGAGAGAAACCGGCGTCGTGAGCCAGAAAGGCTCCCAGAGTGCGGTGTCGCTACCGGCGGCGGCGGCGCCCGGAGGACGTGCCGCGGCTCCACTCGTTCATCTGCCACGGCGAGTCGAGCGGGCTCTCCCCCTCGTGTCGGTCGCGGCCGTACGGGCGACGATGGATGCCGCTGCCGGCGATCGTGAACCAGCCGACGATCACACCGACGATCACTACCAGCGATCCGATCACCATCAGCATTCGGCTCAGCCTTTCCTACCGCGTGGCTTCGAGTGGTGGCGGCGACGCGAGGCGCGGTGCCGGTGTCGCCGCTTACAACGGTAGCGCCTATGCGTTTGCTTCGTACCTGTAGTAATCGATGCCCTGCCTGAGCGGCTACCCGAGCAGCCCGATCCGCTGGGCCAGCTGCACCGCCTCGGCGCGGTTGCGCGCGCCGAGCTTGCGGTACAGCGCGCTCGTGTGCTCCTTGACCGTGTGCGGGGACAGATAGAGGCGGTCGGCGATCTCGCGGTTGGTCGAGCCGGCCGCGATCAGATCGAGCACCTCTCGCTCGCGCTCTGAGAGGAACGGGGCGGGCTGCTCGGACTTGCGCGGGAACATCGTCATCCCGAGGCCGACCATCCGCACGGCCGCGACCACGTCGTGCGCCTCGAGGTCCTTGGAGACGAACCCGGATGCGCCGGCCGCGCGCGCCGCCGCCGGCGACATCCGCCCCGATCCGGAGATCAGCAGCACACGCGTCGACGGCGATGCCTCCCGGATCGATTTGCACACGTCCGCACCCGACTCGCCGGCCAGGAACAGGTCGACGAGCGCGACGTGCGGACGCAGCGTGCTCGTCAGCTCGAGCGCCTCGGCGCCGGTCCGCGCCGCGAGGCAGCGCTCGACCCACGGCTGCTCGCCGAGCAACATCCGGAAGCCCCAGTGGACGACGTCGTGGTCGTCGACGACGAGCACGCGCAGCCGGCCGCCCCCGGTGCTCACAGCGGTACCACCAGCCGCACGCGCCACGAGCTCTCCCCCGCCCGCCCGAACTCCACGACGCCGCCGTGCTGGAGCGCCTCGAACGCGGCCAGTCGTAATCCCATCCCCGCGCCGCGAGCGCCGCCGCCGACGCCGTCGTTCCGGATCTCGAGCTTGAACGTGTCCTCGTCGCGCGAGACGTCGACGTCGATCGCGGACGCATTCGCGTGCTTGGCGATGTTGCGCAGCGCCTCGGCCAGGACCGACTGCGCCAGCGGCTCCAGCTCGCCCGGGACATGCACGTCGGGGCCCCAGGCCACTCGCAGCTCCTGACGCGCGAGCGACGCCGCCACTCGCTCGAGCTCGGCCGCCAGCGTGGTGCCGGTCTCCGCCGGCTCGGGGGCCAGCGGCCGTTCCAGCGCTCGTCGCAGGTCGGTCAGAGCCTGTTGCATCTCCACCCGGCAGCGCTCGCGTTGCTCATCGCCGAGCGGCGTGGACGCGCTCAGCGCGAGCGACACCCCGAACAGGCGCTGGAGCACTCGCTCGTGGATCTCCCGGGCGAGGTCGATCCGCTCGGACAGGCGCTGCGCCTGCTCCTGCTGGCGCGTTGCGTTACGCGCGGTCGCGACCAGGGCGGCGGTCTTGCCGAGCGTCCACAGCAGGTGGCGCTCGCCGTCCGAGAGCTCGAACTTGCCGCCGCCGCGGTCGGCGCAGATCACGCCGTACGCCCGGCCGGCCGCGCTCAGCGGCGTGCACACGAGCGTCGTGATCCCGAGCAGCTCGGCGTACTCGGCGGGAACCGCCTCCTCGATCCGATCGGACACGACCACGACCTCGTCGTCGGCGAGCGCCCGCTGCGCGATCGGCGTCTCGACGAGCGTCGGGCGCAGCGCCGCCAGCTGCTCGAACGAGGTCCCGTGCGAGCCGACCGCTCGCACGCGGCGCCGGCCGGCGTCGGCCATGAAGATCGCCGCCCGTCGCATTGTCGTCAGCCGGCAGATCGCCTCGCAGATGCGGTCGTAGAACTCGCTCGGGGCGGTGTCCGTGTCGAGGTCCGCGAGCAGCTCGACGAACACCTCCAGCGGCTCGACGCCCGCGAACAGCGCCGCCGGCCGCTCCGAGGAGCTCATGCCGCGGCTGCGAGCGGGTACTGCCGGCGGAGCTCGTACAGCGTGGTGCGCTCGGCGGCGGGCCGCCCGGCGCGGTGCGCGGCGGCGATCAGCTGCTCGGGCGTCAGCTCCACGCCGTGGTAGGAGCCGGCCATGCGGCTGATCGATTCCTCCATCAGCGTGCCGCCGAGATCGTTGACACCCCAGCGCAGCGACTCGGTAGCGGCGTCGAGGCCCATCTTGACCCACGAGGCTTGCAAATTGACCACGGTTCGCCCGAGCGCGAGCCGGAACGCGGCGGTGTGCTTGAGGTTCTCCTCGCGCGAGATCTCCTGCACCCCGTGCGTGCGGCCGAGCAGGGTGTGGAACGGGATGAACGACAGCGGCACGAACTCGGTGAACCCGCCGGTCCGCTCCTGCAGCTCGCGGACGACCCGCATGTGCTCGGCCAGCTCCCAGGGCTCCTCGATGTGCCCGAACATCACCGTCACGGTCGAGCGGATCCCCTCGGCGTGGCAGGCCTCGATGATCTCGACCCATCTGGCGACCGGCAGCTTGTTCGGCGAGATCCGCTCACGAACGCCGTCGTGCAGCACCTCGGCCGCGGTCCCGGGCGTCGAGCCGAGTCCCGCCTCGCGCAGCAGCGCGAACACCGCCCTCGGGGCCAGGCCGGAGATATCGCACATGTGCGCGACCTCCATCGGCGAGTACGCGTGCAGGTGCAGCTCCGGCGCCACCGACTTCGCGAAGCGCAGCCAGCCGAGATAGTCCTCGAGCGTCCAATCCGGATGGATCCCGGACTGGATGCAGATCTCGGTCGCCCCCGCGTCGACCGCCTCCGTCATCCGCCGCGCGAAATCGTCCTCGGAGTGCTCGTACGCGTCGGGGGAGCGCTTCCCCTGCCCGAACCCGCAGAACGCGCAGCCGACCACGCAGATGTTCGACACGTTGATGTTGCGGTTCACGACGAACGTGACCGTGTCCCCTGCCAGATCGGCTCGTAGCTCATCGGCAGCGGCCCGCATCTCCTCGATCACCGCCGGGCGGCGCTCGGAGAACAGCGCGGTCAGCTCGTCGGGGGTGAGCACGGCCCCGTCGCGCGCACGGCCGATCGCGCGTGGCGCGACCGCATCCGAGATCGACACCTCGGCTCGTCGCCCCGACCCGCGGCGCGGGATGAACGACCAGTAGCGCGCCTTGATCACGTCGAGCACCGGCGGAGCGATCCACTCCGGGTCGATGTACTCGGGGTACACGCACAAGCGCTCGGACAGCGCGAACCCGTCGTCCGCGAGCCGCTTGCGCACGTGCGCGGGCGACGGGAACGGATGCTCGGGCGAGATGTGGTCGCCGTTGGCCGAAAGGCCGCCGAGGTCGCTCGCGCCGGCGCGCACCAGCTCCGGCCACCAATCGGACAGGTTCGGGGGTACCTGCACGCCGACGCCCGGCAGCAGCCGCCGCGCCTCCTGCACCAGCGTCCGCAGATCGTCCAGCGAGACGGGTGTCGCCCAGTCGGGCGCATCCAGGACGGGTCCGTCCGAGATGCCGGTCCGCCAGTAGCGCTCGGAGGTCTCGGTCGCGATCGCCGCCGGCTCGCGCCCGTAGTAGCTCTGGTGCGGCACGAAGTTCTGGAGGATCACCTCCTGGAGGTGACCATGGCGCTGGTGCAGATCCGCGAGCGCCTCCAGTGCCTGCACCCGTTCCTGCGGCGACTCGCCGATGCCGACGAGGATCCCGCTCGTGAACGGGATCCTCAGCTCACCGGCGGCCTCGATCGTCGCGAGCCTGCGTGACGGGTGCTTGGTCGGCGAGCCCTGGTGCGCGACCAGATCCGGATTCACGGACTCGAGCATCAGACCCTGCGAGGCCGTCACCGCTCGCAGCCGCGCCAGATCGGCCGCATCGAGCACGCCGAGATTCGTGTGCGGCAGCACGCCACGCTGGAGCGCCTGCTCGCAGACCCATACGACATAGGAGACGAAGTCGTCGAACCCGTACGAGCGGAGGCGATCCGCAACCTCGGCGTTCACCTCCGGCCGCTCCCCGGTCAGAACCAGAAGCTCCTTGACGCGATGCCGCGCGACCGCCTCGTCGAGAAGTGTGAGAACTCTCTCAGGCTCATGGAGGTGCGGCTTGTGCGTCGCGAACGCGCAGTACTTGCAGTAGCACTGGCAGGTCCGCGACAGCGAGAGGGTGAGATTGCGGCTGAACGTGACCCGTCGGCGCATGCCTACGAGCGATTCTACGGACGGCAAGGTCTGGGCCACCGCTTGCGAACCGGCGCCCGCTCAGCGAACATGGCGCACGCAAGAGACTGTGACTGCTCAGTGGCCAACGAGACCGGACACGCAAGCGGGGACGTCGAGCGCCTGAACGCGCTGCTCCGAGTGGGGCAGCTCGTCGCCAACGGCGTTCGCGGACAGGAGCTGCACGAAGTCGTCGCAGCGACGGTCGCCGACGCGTTCGGCTACCGCACGGTCGTGCTCAACCTGCATCGCCAGGGCTCCAACTCGTTCGAGGTGGTGGTCGTTCAGGGGAGCCAGGCTGCGCGCGAGGCGCTGCTCGGCGGCATCACGACCGCCGACGGCTGGGCGCCGCTGCTCGACCCGAGGTTCGACGTTAAGGGCGCGTACTTCGTGCCGGCGGGGGGGTTCGACTGGACGATCCACACCGAGCCATCGTTCGTGCCCGAGCTGAGGATGCTGGACCATCAGGACGCCTGGCGCCCCGAGGACGCGCTGTTCGTGCCGCTGAGGGCGTCCGACGGACACCTGCTCGGCGTGCTTTCGCTGGACGAGCCGATCGACGGCCTGCGGCCCGTCGCCCCCGATCTGGCAGTGCTGTCAGGGGTCGTCGCCCACCTCTCGCAGGCGGTCGAGTCAGCCGAGGCCAACCACACCAAGGAGCGGCTGCTCGAGGAGATCCGCGACGCCGAGCGGCGGTACCGCTCGCTCGTCGAGCAGCTGCCCGTGATCGTCTACCGGGCGCGTCTCGCCGTCAGGGAGCCGTGGCACTACATCAGCCCCCAGGTGGAGACGATCCTCGGCTACACGCAATCCGAATGGCTCGCCGACGCGGCTCTGTGGCTCGACCGGATCCACCCGGACGACCGCGCGCAGGCGCTCGAGGAGGAGGAGCACACCAAGCGAACGGGAGATCCGCTGAGCAGCGTTTACCGGATGTACGCCAAGGACGGGCGCCTGATGTGGATCCGTGACGAGGCGTTCCTCCTGCAGCAGAGCGACGGCCCGGTGCTCCAGGGCGTGCTGTACGAGATCACCGATCGGCGCCGGACGAGCTAGCGCCGGCGAGCCGCTGCACGAGCGCGGCGCCCTCGCGGGCGAAGCGGGACCGGGGCACCACGAGCTCGAGGCCCGCGCGCTCGGCCAGCTCGCGCACGTCCTGCTCGACGTGCGCATAGAACCCGAGGGTGGGCGGCCGCTGCTCCGGAAGGTCTTCGAGCCGTTCGGAGGCATCGGCCGTGAGATCGACGATCAGCACGTCGGCGTCCGCCAGCTCGGCGGGACCGGGCGGCTCGGGCGTCAGCCGCACCTCGTTGCCCGCGGCGTCGAGCGCGCCGACCACGTTCGAGCCGAACAGCAGGTCCGGGATCCAGGCGACGACGAGTGCCACCGCTGCTACTGCGCGTAGAGCCGCTTGAGCTCTTCGCGCACCGACTCGGGGCGGCCCCACAGCTGCAGCACCTCGACCCGGCCGCTCCGCGCCTCGCGCAGGGCGAGCTCGCCCTCGATGCCGTCGTCGTCGAGCAGCTTCAGCGCGAGGTGCACGGCCGGCACGCCGGCGGCGTGGCCGAAGCGATGGGCCACCAGGATCCGCCAGTGCCAGTCGTGCTTGGAGTACGGCTGTGCGTTGCAGGTGACGAGCAGCACCGCGGCCTCCACGTATCGGCGCTCGTCGGCGATCCGCAGGTCGAGCTCGAGATCGCTCCAGTCGTCAGGGAGCGAGTCGACGATGGCAGTGAAGGTGTCCGCCAGCAGCATCGGAGCCGAACACTAGCGTCAGAGCTGTGCGATGAACGTGTAGATGACCATCACGCTGACGACGATCACGAACACGCGCAGGGCCCACAGCGCGAGGTTCGCCGTGGGGCTGAGCCGGGCGCGCGCCACCGGACGTCGCTTGTCGGCGACAAGCTGGTCGGACTCCAGGTACTCGATCAAGTCCTGTCGCTCTTCGTCGGTCATCGCTCAGATCACGTGGACGGTCTGCAGGAACGAGTCGATCCCGTACGCGGCGCCGCACAGCGCGATTACCGCGACGATCCCGATGGCAATCGCGTTGTTCAACCGGCTGTTGACCCAGCGCCCCATCAATCCCCGGTCGTTGGCGAGCATGATCACGAACACGAGCGTGACGGGCAGCAGCACTGTCGCCAGCACGTTCGCGTTGAGCGCGATCGACAGCAACGGCGCCCCCGGGATCAGGATGATCGCGCCGGCGATCACCGCGCCGAGCACGTTCGTGGCGTAGAACGCCGTGGCGTGGCGTGGCGTGTTGTTGAAGCTGCTGGCAGCTCCGACGCACTCACCGACCGCGTATCCGGTGCTGGCCGAGATCGTCAGGATCGCGACCGCCCCCGCCTCGATCAGGCCGAGCGCGAGCACGGTCCCCACCGCGTGGCCGGACACGCGAGCCAGCGCAGCGGGAAAGCCTGCGCCGGCCAGGGCCTGGGTGGGCCCGATATCCGCGCCGCCGTGGCCAAAGAGGGCCGCGCCGGCGATCAGCGCGCCGCACCCGAACACGCAGGCCAGCACGCCACCTGCGATCGTGTCGTATCGCCCGTGCTTGACGTCATGCGGGGTCAGGCCCTTGTCGGCCGAGGCGCTCTGCTGGAAGAAGATCATCCACGGGGTGACGGTGGCGCCGACCGTCGAGGCGATCAGCAGCAGCAGCGTGTTGAGGCTGCCGCCGGGGAACGGGCCGAACGTGTACAGCGCGTGGCCGACCGAGCCCCAGCTGGGTCCGACCATGATCGCTGCGGCGAGGAACAGCCCGTTGAAGACCGCCAGACCGAGCACGATCCGCTCCCAGCGCCAGTAGCGGCCCCCCGAGATCGTGAACACGACCAGCGCCGCCCCGAGCAGCACGGCTACGTCCGCACCGAGGTGGAAGTACGCAAGCCCGATGCGGATCGCGACGAACTCCGCGATCAGCGTCACCAGGTTCGTGAACAGCAGGTCGCCTGCTGCGAACCATCCCCACGCCGAACCGAACCGCTCGAGCACGAGCTGGCCGTAGCCACGGTGGGTGACGGCACCGACGCGCATCACCATCTCCTGGACGAAGATCGCCATTCCAAACGTGAACACGATGAACGGCAGAAAGAAGCCGAGCCCGTATGTCGCCCCGCTGGTGGCGTAGGAGATCATGCTCGGGCCGTCGTTCTCGCCGAGCATCGCGAGGATCCCCGGGCCGACCAGCAGCCACAGCAGGGTCCAGCGACGCCCACGCCGGCGCGCGCTGTGGACGCGGAAACGGTCGCTCGAGCGGACCGCGTCCTCGCCGGTCAGCAGCGGCAACGCGAGCGCCTGGTTCTCGGCCGGCGGGGTCACCCGTCGATCTCCGCGCGCAGCTCGACGCGCATCGCGCGCGCAAGCGCGCCGCCGAGCACGTGCACGTCGTCCCCGAAGCGAACGAACAGCGGCCCGTCGAACGGCTGCTTCTCGAGCACCTCGAACGAATCCCCGGGCGCGATCCCGCGCTCGGCGAGGAAGCGGAGCATCTCCGGATCCGAGTCGGAGATGCGCGTGAACACGCCACAGTCCCCTCCGGCGAGCGCCTGCAGGCTCTCGGTCGGGCGCTCCTCGATGATCAGATCGCGGGTCGGGATCGGGTCGCCGTGCGGGTCGAGGGTCGGGTCGCCGAGCTTCGCGGCGATCAGATCCTCGAGCTCCTCCGACAGCACGTGCTCGAGCACCTCCGCCTCCGCGTGCACGCGATCCCACGGCACGCCGAGGGTCTGGACCAGGTACAGCTCGAGCAGGCGGTGGTGGCGCATCACCTCGAGCGCGACCCGCCGGCCCTCCTCGGTCAGCGACACGCCGCGATACGGGCGGTGCTCGACGAGCCCGAGCTCACCGAGGCGCTTCACCATCCCGGAGGCCGAGGCGGCGGTCACGCCGAGCCGTTCGGCGAGCGCGTTCGTGCTGACCGCGTCGCCGTCCCGGCTCTCGAGCGCATAGATCGCCTTCGTGTAATCCTCAATCGCGGATGTGCGCTCGCTCACTTGAAATTATGGTACTCCTAAAAATCGCATTTGCCAACATGGTGTGGTGATGGCTTTCGCAGGCGTGTACGACCGCTCCGAGCGCGGCAAGCTCGCGCTGTCGGGCTCCGGCGCCAAGGAGTTCCTGCAGGGCCAGGTGACGAACGACATCGAGGCGCTGACCCCCGGACCCGGCTGCTACGCGGCGTTCCTGACGCCGAAGGGAAAGATGCTCGGCGACCTGCGCGTCCTCGACGACGGGCGGCGAGCTGCTGCTCGACACCGAACGCGTCGCGCTCCAGGAGCTGTTCAACATGATCCGGCGGTTCAGCATCGGATACGACGTCGAGCTGCACAAGCGGACGCTCGAGTCGCGGGCTGCTGTCGCTGATCGTGCCCGGCCCCGACGTGGTCGGCGCCGGCGTGCCTCGAGGCCGAGCACGCGCACGTCGCGACGCTGGTGAGCGGCGTCGCCGTCCGCGCGATCAGAACGGACGTCGGCCTCGATCTGCTGTGCGACGCGCGACCGGCGTGGCTGCGCTCGAGGACGCGCTCGCGCGCTGCCCGAGCTCGTCCGACGGGACGCCGAGCGAGTCCGGCGATCGAGCACGGGCGCCCCCGCTACGGCATCGACCTCGACGACACCGTGATCCCTCAGGAGGCCGGCCTCAACGAGCGTGCGGTCTCGTTCACGAAGGGCTGCTATGTCGGCCAGGAGACGGTCGCGCGGCTGTTCTACCGAGGCAAGCCGAACCGCTTCCTGCGCGGCCTGCGGCTGTCCGAGCCGGTTCCGCCCCGGCGCGGATGCTGCGGCTCGGCGACGCGTCGGTCGGGCGGATCGCGAGCTTCGCCTGCTCGCCCGCGCTTGGGCTCGATCGCGCTCGGCGCTCGTGCGCCGCGAGGCGCCGCTCGGCTCGGTCCGTCACGGTCGGCGACGACGGCATCGACGGCCGAGGTCGTCGAGCTGCCGTTCACTCGGCTGAAGTCCCGGCGACGAACCGCGCCAGCGCGGCGCCCGCCGGGCGGCGGCGCAGCGGCAGCTCGCGGCGTGTCGCGGGTGCGAGGCCAGCCAGCGTCGAGACGATCCGCACCTCGTCGATCTCGCCCGGGAGGCACGTGCGCGCCCAGCTCGCCGCGCCGCGCGCTCCCGCGGGCCAGCGCCCGCTCCGGTTCGCTGCGCGCACTCGTCGCGCGCGTCGCCGAGCGGCCCCCAGTCGACGCAGCCGGCCGCCGACCAGCCAGAAGCCGTCGCGCGTCGGCGCCGGTCGGGTGCGGCGCGAGCAGCAGCCGCGGCCGCGAATGGGTGGCCTCGAGCACGCCGCCGAGCCGGTCCAGGATCGTCCCCAGCCGCCGCGCGCGCCGGCGCAGCGCACTCGGCGCGCTCGTAGCGCTGCTGCTGCCGCCGCGGCGCGCATCTGCCGCGTCGACGTGCTCGAGCAGCCGCTCGCCGGCGCGGCCGTCCCGCGACGAACAGCGCGCAGCGCCTCGTCCAGCCGGCGGCGGTAGAGGTTCGGGTCCAGATCGCCGAGGCAGGGCGACAGGCAGCGGCCCATCTGACCGTAGGCCGACGGATGCTCGCGGCGCGGCAGCGCGCCGGCCGCAGTGGCGCAGCCCGAACAGCGAGTCGAGCTGCTCGACCAGCTCCAGCGCCAGCCGCCGCCCGCGCAGCGGACCGACGTGACGCGCGTGGCCGGCGGCCGGCTCGGGCGACGACCTCGAGGATCGGGTAGGGATGTCGAGCCGGCAGCGGATGTAGACGAGCCGCTCGTCGCTGCGAGTCAGGCGCGTGTTGCCCGGCGGCTTGTAGCTCCTTGATCAGCCGGTTCTCGAGCACGAGCGCGCCGAGCTCGGAGCGCGTCGTGCGGTAGTCGACGATCGTGGCGTGCGCGGTCCAGGCCGCCGGCGGCGCTCGAGGGCGCGAAGTGCGCGCGCGCCCGGCTGCGGATCGAGACCGACTTGCCGACGTACAGCACCCGGCCGCGCCTGATCGCGGAACAGGTACACGCCCGGGTCCTCCGGCAGCTCGCGCGAAGTCGAGCTCGGGGCGGCCCGACCGGGTCGCGCCGGGTCGCGGGCGCCCGGCGTTGCCGCGCGTCCGCGCCCGTCGTCGCGGGCGCCAGCAGCGCCAGCGCCTCGCGCGATCGTCGCCGGCGTTCGCGCACAGCCGCGGGAACAGCGCGCACAGCACCCGCCCGCACGTCTCGGCGTCGGCGAGCGCGCGATGCGCGGTCTCCACCTCGATCCCGAGCGCGTCGGCGACCGCCCCGAGCCCGCGCCGGCGCTGCAGCGGCAGCAGCGCCCGCGCCAGCGCGGCCGTGCAGATCGATCGGCGGCGTCCGGCCACTCGAGCCCGGTCCGCTCGAACGCCTGGCGCAGCACGCGCCGGTCGAACGCTGCGTTGTGGGCGACCATCACACGGCCCCGGAGCCGATCGCTCGAGCGCCGGGCAGCACCTCCTCGAGCTGCGGCGCGCCGTCGACCATCGCCTGCGTGATCCCGGTGAAGCGCTGGATGCCTCGCGCCGCAGCGGCATGTTGGTGCGCACGAGCGACTCGAAACGGTCGTGCAGCTCGCCGCCGCCGACCAGCACCGCGCCCACCTCCGTCATCTCGCAGCTGGTCGCCCGCGAGACCGTTCGTCTCGGTGTCGAGCGACGAGGAACTCCGCGGTCGCGATCGGCTGCTCGGCGAACGCCAGTGCGGCTCCGGGGGTGGCCGCGGGTGCGGCGGCGGGCGCGAGCGTCACCGTGTCGTGATACCGGCGGCCCCGGACGGCATGCACCGCGTGTTGCGCGGTAATGCGCCCGCTCGACCGGGCAGGGGGGTAGCATCGTCATGAATCGAGCCGGAAAGGAGCCGAGGTGACATCGATCGCTGCAGATGATGAGAGGCTTCGCGAGCTCGACGCGGACATGCGCCGCGCCTGGGGCGAGTACTCCGAACGCCTGCGCGAGCTGAGCGGCGAGGAGTACGAGCGGGTCGAGCATGAGTGCTGGGAGCAGCTCCAGGCCGAGCTGCGCGAGGTCGAGCGCGAGCGCGCCGCCCTGGCCGACCACTGAATCCGACGACGACGGCCGGCCACTGAATCCGACGACGACGCTCGCGTCCTACGCCACTGTCGGTTAGGGTTCCGGTCGATCGACCTCCAGGGCCACCAGGCCGCGATCGAGGCGTCGAGAGGAGAGGCGAGATCAGGGATGCGCAGGACGACGATCGGCATTCTCGTGGTCACCGCTGCGGCGCTCGCGGGGTGCGGCAGCGGAAGCACGTTCGCGAACCTGCCTCGGCCGCCGACACCGGTCGACCTGACGGTCTTTGTCTCGAACCAGCGAGTGATCGTGTCCCCGGCATCGGTCGGCGCGGGCCCGGTGATCTTCATCGTCACCAACGGCTCCGCGAAGACGCAGGCACTGACGATCCAGCGCGCGGGCGGCGGCGCGCTCGCGACCACGGGCCCGATCACCCCACAGGCGACGGCCCAGGTGACCGTGAACTTCTCCAGGCACGACCAGGGCGACTACGTGATCACGACGAGCCCTACCGGCTCGACGGACGCCTCACGGGCGGTCCCGTCGTCGATCCGGCCGGCCGCGCTGCACATCGGCAGGCCGCGGCCCAGCGCCGACAACGTCCTGCTCCAGCCCTAGCGCCACCCCCCGCGCCCGCGGGACGTGGTCGCCGCACTCTTGGTCGCCGCACCCTTCCGCTTGCGCAACCACGACTTGCGTGCAATACTTGCATGCGTGCAAGTAACGACTTCTCCGCGGGACGCGGCGCTGGCGGGTGACCTCTACGCGCTCGTCGTCCACACGCACAAGAACTGCAACGCCGACCTGTTCGCGGCCGTCGGCGAGCTCGAGCTCACGCTCACCCAGATCAAGCTGCTCCACCAGCTCGCCGACGCGCCGGCGGGCTGACGCTCAAGGACGCCGCCGAGACCGTGCACGTGTCGCTGCCGGCCGCGAGCCGGACCGTCGACGACCTCGTCCGCCGCGGATTCGTCGACGCGCCACCGAAGACGTCGAGGACCGGCGGATGAAGCGCGTCGCCTCACCGCGCCGGGCGCGGCCGTCATCCGCCGCCTGAACGCGGCTCGGCTGATCGGCCTGCAGCAGTTCACCCGAAACCTTGACCGACGACGAGCGCGAGGCGCTGCGGGCGCGCTCGCGCAGCTGCTCGCGCGCGCCCGACGTCGCCGCCTGCCGACCGGAGGGAAACCGACCATGACCGAGCGGATCCTCGCCCACCGGCACCGGCTGATCAACGACGAGAACAGCCGCTGGTGGACGCTCGGCGCGATGTGCTTCGCGCTGTTCATGATCATGCTCGACAACACGGTCGTGAACGTGGCGCTGCCGTCGATCCAGCGCGACCTGCACGCGTCGCTGTCGGCGCTCGAATGGACGGTCAACGCCTACACGCTGACGTTCGCGGTGCTGCTGGTGACCGGCGGGCGGCTCGGCGACATCTTCGGGCGCCGGCGCATGTTCCTGTTCGGCGTGCTCGTGTTCGGGCTCTCGAGCCTCGCGATCGGCTTCTCGACCAGCGACACCGTGCTGGTCGCCTTCCGCGCGGTCCAGGGCATCGGCGCCGCGTTCATGATGCCCGCGACGCTGTCGATCATCACGCAGGCGTTCCCGCCGCACGAGCGCGGCACGGCGATCGGCACCTGGGCCGGCGTCAGCGCGCTGGCGCTCGCGATCGGGCCGGTGCGTCGGCGGCTTCCTGACCGCAGGACGTGAGCTGGCGCGCGATCTTCTTCATCAACCCGCCGATCGCCGTGATCGCGGTTGCGGTGACGCTGTTCGCCGCGCGCGAGTCGCGCGACGAGACGGTCGGCCGCACGGTCGACTATCGCCGGCATCGCCGCGCTGACGGTCGGCCTGACCGCGATCGTGCTCGCGCTCGTCGAGGGCAACAGCTGGCACTGGGGCTCGCCGCAGGATCGTCGGACTGTTCGCGCTCGGCGGATCCTCGGGCTGGTCGCCTTCGTGCAGATCGAGCTGCGCGTCGAGGCTCCGATGCTCGACTTCAGCTTCTTCCGCTCGCGCACCTCGGCCGGCGCCAACATCGTCGCGTTCATGGTCTCGTTCGCGATGTTCGCGCAGTTCTTCTTCCTGACCCTGTACATGCAGAACGTCCTGCACTACTCGCCGCTCCAGACCGGCATCCGGTTCCTGCCCTCGACGCTCGTGATCATCGTCATGGGCCCGCTCGCCGGCAGGCTCACCGACCGCGTCGGTGCGCGACCGCTGATGGCCGCCGGGCTGGCGCTGGTCGCGACCGCGCTCGGTATCCAGTCGCACGCTGACGATCCACAGCGGGTACGGGCTGCTGCTGCCCGGGTTCATCCTGATGGGCCTCGGCATGGGCCTCGTGATGTCCCCGATGAGCACCGCCGCGATGAACGCCGTCGACCGGAGCAAGGCCGGCGCGGCGTCCGGCGTGCTGTCGATGAGCCGGATGGTCGGCGGCAGCGTTCGGGCTCGCGGTCATGGGCGCGCTCGTCGCGACGATCGGGCGCTCGGATCTGAACTCGAGCCTCCCCCACGTCCCGGCCACGGTCCGCGCCAAGATCGCCGACGCG
The DNA here is from genome assembly GCA_963826895.1 of uncultured Solirubrobacterales bacterium. Classification (GTDB taxonomy): domain Bacteria; phylum Actinomycetota; class Thermoleophilia; order Solirubrobacterales; family Solirubrobacteraceae; genus Palsa-465. Next base: position 1,452,754 of record CAWGYJ010000001.1, on the reverse strand, counting down.
CTCGGCAGCGGCGCCGCCCCCGGCGGTCACGTCGCCGCATACGATCGTCGCCGCCACGAACCATGCGTTCGTCTCGGCGCTGGGGACGGGTCTCGAGGTCGGCGCGGCCGTCGCGCTGATCGGAGCGGTGCTCACCTGGATCCTGATCCGGCCCGCCCAGGCGGCGCCGACAGCGGTGCTCGCGCACGACGGCGAGCGTGACCAGGCGCCGGTCGAGATCGCGGCCTGAGCGGCCGCCGGTCTGACCGCCTCGGCGCACGGGCTCGTCTACGATGCCCGGTCCGTGGCCGTCGACCTGAGCCAGATCGCGACCGTCGACACCGAGCCCGGCGAGCTGCCGGCGACGATGGCTGCCTGGGTCATCCGCGAGGAGCGCCAGGGCGAGCCGGCCGACGCCTTCCAGCTCGAGGAGATCGAGGTCCCCGAGCCGGGCGCGTTCGAGGTGATCGTCCGCGTGATGGCGGCCGGCGTGAACTTCAACAACGTCTGGGCCGCGCTCGGGGAGCCCGTCGGGGTCTGGCGCTACGGCGACCACCCCCAGTGGGGCCACCACATCGGAGGCTCCGACGCGTCCGGGATCGTCTGGAAGGTCGGCGAGGGCGTGACCCGCTGGAAGCCGGGCGACGAGGTCGTGATCCACTGCAACCAGGCCTCCTACGAGGACCCGGAGGTCCACGGGCTTGACCCGCTCGCCGCCCCGAGCCAGCAGATCTGGGGTTACGAGACGACCTGGGGCTCGTTCGCCCAGTTCTGCAAGGTCCAGGCCCAGCAGCTGCTGCACAAGCCCAAGCACCTCGCTGGGAGGACGCCGCCTCCTACGGGCTCACGTACTTCACCGCCTACCGGATGCTGATCGACCGCTGCAAGCTCCAGTCCGGCCACCGCGTCCTGATCTGGGGCGCCGCCGGCGGCCTCGGCGTGTTCGCCACGCAGCTGTGCGAGCTCGCCGGCGCCGACTGCGTCGGGGTCGTCTCCAGCGAGGAGAAGGGCGAGCTGATCAAGCAGCTCGGCGCGGTCGGCTACATCAACCGCTCGCGAGTTCGCCGGGATGATGCGCCGCGGCGACGAGTCCGCCGAGGAGGAGGCCGCCCGGTTCAAGGAGTCGCGGCGCTTCTGCAAGGCCGTCGAGCGAGCTGCTCGGCGGTCCGCCCGACATCGTCTTCGAGCACGTCGGCAAGGCGACGTTCCCGACCTCGGTGCTCGTCGTCAAGCCGTTCGGCAAGGTCGTGATCTGCGGCGCCACCTCCGGCTACCAGCTCGACTTCGACGTCCGCTATCTGTGGATGCGCCAGAAGGAGATCCTCGGCTCGCACTTCGCCAACGCGTGGGAGGCGACCAAGGCCAACGAGCTGATCGAGGAGTCGAAGATCCGCCCGGTGCTGTGGCAGACGATGGGCTTCGAGAAGGTCGCCGAGGCGCACCAGCTGCTGCGTGACAACAAGCACCTCGGCAAGATCGCGATCCTCGTCGGCGCGACCGAGGAGGGCCAGGGCCGCACCGCCGAGGGCCCCGGCGCGATCCGGGCCGAGGTGGGAGCCTGATGGCCGGCGGCGACGACAAGCCAGGGATCGTGTACGTCCCGTGGTACGCGACCGTGTTCCGGAAGGACTCGTTCGCCGCGGCGGTCGCCGAAGTGGCGCCGATCGCGCTGCGCTACGGCGCCACCCAGTACCAGGTCCACATCATCACCGGGACGACCGCTACAAGATCACGCAGATGACCTGGTTCAACTCGCGGCGGGACTGGTACCGCTTCTGGGACGGCCCGGAGATGATCGAGTTCCGCGCGCGGTACTCGCGCCACTTCCAGATCCCGGTCGTGTACTTCTGGTCCGACGAGATCGCGTCCGGCGCGCTCGGCCCCGAGGTTCCGACCACCGAGCCGGAGCCCGAGCCGGCACCCGAGCCGACCGCCGCGGCGTAGCTCGCCGAGGCCTCGGCGCGCTCGCGGCGCCTCACCACTCGCGCGTGCGCAAGGCCAGCTCGAGCCAGAACCGCGCGTCTGGATCCTCGAGGCCGGTTCCGAACAGCTCTCGCAGGCGTCCGATGCGGTAGCGCGCCGTCTGGGGATGTACGCCGAGCCGCTCCGCGATCGGGCCCAGCCTGCCCTGCTCCGCGAGCCACACCCGTAGCGTTTCGGTCAGCCTCGCCCGGGATCCGGCGGGCAGTTCGGAAAGCGGCGCCAGGCGGTCGGAAGCGAGGTCGGCCGCGAGCCGGTGGTCCGAGCGCAGCAGCAGCTCGCCCGGCGCGCTCGCGCGCGACGACCAGCGGCTGACCGGGATCCGCCAGCTCGAGCGCGGCGCTTGCCCGCGCGAAGCTGAGCGCGGCCTCGGGCCACTCGACGGTCGTTCCCAGCCCCGCGAGCGCGCCCGCGTCGAATACGGCGCGCTCGATCGACGCTCGCCGCCCCGGGCCGTCGGGGTCGGGGATCAGCGCGCACAGCAGCTCGCCGATCGTCTCGGAGATCGTGTCTCCGGGCAGCTCGTGGGCGACCTTGGTCGGCTGCTGACCGCCCATCGGCCAGCACCGCGAGCTTGCGCGGCAGCCGCCAGCCCGCGTCGCCGGCGGCGGCCTCGATCAGCTCCGCGTCCGGCGCGGGCTCGCGGACGAGCAGCCGCACCAGGCGCCGGCGGCGCAGCTCGGCCTCGCTCGCGGCGGCGGACTGCTCGAGCGCGTAGCCCTCGGCCGACTCCGCCGAGAGGACGTCGATGTAGGCGAAGATCGACTCCGCGAGCAGATACAGCGTCTCGGGCTCGAGTCCCGCGTCGGCGCCGGCCGCGGCGAACCGGCGCCACGCGACGCGGGCTCCCGATCCGGTAGGCGCTGAGCAGCGAGTCGAGGCTGCGGCCCGGCGCGCATCTCGCCCCGGCCCAGTGCGACGTAGACGTCGGGCCGCGCGACCGGAGCCACCGGCCTCGATCTCGGCCAGGAAGTGGCGAAGCGCCTCCTGGACGCCCGCCCGGATCCCGTCGCCGAACGGTCCGTCGAGCGGGCGCGCGTAGGCCGGAACGGTCCGTACCGCCTCCATCATCTCCGTCGCGACGTCGTCCAGCGCCGGGCGCAGGACGCCGGCGATCTCAGCTGGGAGCTCGTGCCAGGGCTGGTCCGGCATTTCTCATCTTGAAACTACAACTTCCGCCCGATCCGTCGTCGCGGGTGCGTAAGAAAATTGCGTACCGCGGACGTAAGCTGTGTGTGGTTCGATGACCCGCGCTCACAAGATCGCGAACCTGATCGGCGTCGCGCTTCCGCCCGCCGCGCTGATCGCCGCGATCGTGCTGCTCTGGAACCGCGCGATCGGCCCGCTCGAGCTCGGGCTGATGATCGGCCTGTACGTGGTGACCGCGCTCGGCGTCACGCTCGGCTACCACCGGATGTTCACCCACCGCGCGTTCGAGTCCTCGCGCGCGTTCCGCGCGATCATCGCCGTGCTCGGCTCGATGGCCGTCGAGGGCTCGGTGATCACCTGGGTCGCCGATCATCGCAAGCACCACGCGTTCACCGACCAGGAGGGCGACCCGCACTCGCCGCACCTGGCGGGACCGGGCTTCTGGCGGCGCCGTCAAGGGCCTGTGGCACGCGCACATCGGCTGGCTGTTCGAGACGGTCGGGCAGGCCGAGCGCGAGCGCTTCGCGCCCGACCTCGTCAAGGACCGGCTGATGCGCGTGATCGACAAGCTGTTCTTCGCTGTGGGTCGCGCTCGGCTTCGCGATCCCGTTCGCGCTCGGCTGGATCGTCGGCGGCGGGCTCGGGACGGCGCTGACCGCGCTGCTGTGGGGCGGGTTCGTGCGGGTGCTCCTGCTCCACCACGTGACCTGGTCGATCAACTCCGTCTGCCACTTCTTCGGCAGGCGGCGGTTCGACGTCGAGGACGAGTCGCGCAACGTGTTCTGGCTGGCGCCGTTCTCGATGGGCGAGGCCTGGCACCACAACCACCACGCCTTCCCGACCTCGGCGTTTCACGGCCTGCGGTTCTGGGAGCGGATGGCCGACCCGACCGGGCTGCTGATCTCACTGCTCGAGAAGCTCGGCCTGGTCTGGAACGTCGTCCGCGTCAGCCCGGAGCGCCAGGCCGCGAGGTTGCTGCCAACCGCTCCGGCGGCCGCCGACACGGCGCCGCGTCCGGCCTAGTGCACCATCAGTTCGACTCGAGCGGCGCCATCGTCAGCCCGGCGCCGTCCAGCTGCTCCCAGTAGCCCTCGGCGTCCTCGCGCGGGCCCGCTCCACACGATCGCGCAGCCGCGGTTGTGGATCCGGTCGGCGAACCGGTAGCCCTCGGCGAGCGTCACCCCGGGCATGACCGCCGCGAGCGTCTCGGCGACGTGGTCGAACGTGTTGTGATCGTCGTTGAACACCACGACCCGCCACAGGCCCCCGATACCGCTGCCCGGGCCCCGACCCGCGGCAACTCGACCGTCGACGGCATCGAGGTCAGGATACCCCGGGGGCGCGCTTGCGCCAATAGCGCTCGAGCCCCATGAACATCTGGTCGGCGGGCGCCGCCTCCTCGTAGGCGCGGGCGATCTCGGGCTGCGTCCCGGCGGCGATCTCGCGCCGGATCGCCGCCATGAACGGCTCGCGCTCGCGGTCTCGCGCGAGCACGGCCCAGCGGTCGAGCCGCTCCTCCAGCTCGCGAGATGCGAGTCGACGTCGTCCGCGGCGCCGAAGTGCGTCATCGCGAGGCGCTCCGGCCGCCACGAGCGCACGAGCTCGATCGACTCGTGCCACGCCTCGACGTCGATGTCCGGCGGGGGCGTCGGCGGGATCGTCGGCGACCCTGGCGTGATCTGCACGCCGCCGACGTCGCCGACGAACGCGGTCCCGTCGTGCAGGTAGGAGACGTGGTGAGAGGCGTGGCCGGGCGTGTAGGCGACCTCGAAACTCCCGCGCGCCGAGCATCAGCGTCTCCCCTCCCTGCAGCACCCGCAGGCGCTCCTCGGGGACGGGCATGCACTCGCCCCAGAGCCGCTCCATGTCGTCGCCGTACAGCCGCGTGGCGCTCTCGATCAGCCGCGATGGGTCGATCATGTGCGGCGCGCCCCGCTCGTGCACGTAGACCTCGAGCTCCGGCCACCGCCGCGCCAGCGTGCCGCTGGCGCCGGCGTGATCGAGATGGATGTGGGTCAGCAGCAGCGCCCGGGGCACGTAGGCATCGCCGAGTGACCCGAGCAGCGCGGGCAGTCCGGTCGAAGGCCCTGGATCGATCAGCACGTCGCCAACCTGCCAGCAGCCGATCACGCGCGGCGCGCCGACGTGCATCAGGTCGATGATCTGCAACGAACGACTTACGACGTCAGTCGTCCGGGACGGCTTGGCGCCACAGCACCGCGGTCGCGTCCTGCGCGTCGTCCGCCGGCTCTGGCCGCTCGGCGTCCGCGGCGAACGGCTCGGGGCCCAGCGCCTCGGTCGGGGGCACCGGCTCCTCAAGGGGCTCGACCGCCACGACCGCATCGCCTGCCGGCTCGTCGGCCGCCGGGAACCTCGCGGACGCAGCATCGGCGAGCTCGTTCAGCTGCCGCGCAAGGTCGCGCGCGTCGCTGACGATTCGATCGCGCTCGGCCCAGATCCGGTCGGCGTCCTGGTCGAGCGAGTGCAGCCGCTCGTGCGCCTGCGCCGTGATCTGATCGGCCTCCCGCCGGGCGGCCTCGAGGCGGTCCTCGGCCTCGCTCGCGACTGCGACGTGACCTCGTCGGCGGTGCGGTGCGCCTGCTGGAGCACCCCCGACACCTCTTCGCCGACGCGCTCCAACGCGCGCCTGATCGCCCCCTCGGGCGACGCGGTGGCGTGCAGCTCGGCGATCAGTTGGGACGTCCTGGCGACGTAGGCATCGACCGCGATGCGGTCATATCCCCGCAGCGCGACCGGGAAGTCGACGTCGGCCGTGATTGCGACCGGGTTCTCCGGCAGGCTCGCCAGTGGCCCGGTGATCTGCTCGAGGAGCGCGTGCTCTTGTGCGGCTGAACTTTGATCGGGCATGTACCCAGGTTACCCCTGCCATCGGCGCGCGGCGCATGATGCCGCCCGCCCGGTCCAGGCTGGCGCGCGGACGATCCCGCCCGGCCGCTCGGCACGAAAAACGGTGCGTGAGGGGTAGCCTTTACCTCAATGCCCGAGACCCCCTCCCCGCGCCTGCCCGACCGCGACCGGCCGTGGATGATGCGGACCTACGCCGGCCATTCCGACGCGAAGCGCTCGAACGAGCTGTACCGGCGCAACCTCGAGAAGGGTCAGACCGGGCTGTCGGTCGCCTTCGACCTGCCGACGCAGACGGGCTATGACCCCGATCACGAGCTCGCCCGCGGCGAGGTCGGCAAGGTCGGCGTGTCGATCGCCCACGACGGCGACATGCGGACGCTGCTCGACGGGATCCCGCTCGACCAGATGAACACGTCGATGACGATCAACGCGACCGCCGCCTGGCTGCTCGCGCTGTACATCGTCGCCGCCGAGGATCAGGGCGTCGCCGAAGACAAGCTCCAGGGCACGACCCAGAACGACATCCTCAAGGAGTACCTGAGCCGCGGCACCTACGCGTTCCCGCCCGCGCCGAGCATGCGGCTGATCGCGGACACGATCGCCTACACGGTCACGCACGTGCCGAAGTGGAACCCGATCAACATCTGCTCCTACCACCTCCAGGAGGCCGGCGCCACGCCGGTGCAGGAGATCGCCTACGCGATCAGCAACGCGATCGCGGTGCTCGACGCGGTGCGCGAGCGCGGTGCCGACGAGTCGCTGATGGAAGACGTGTTCGGCCGGATCTCGTTCTTCGTCAACGCCGGCGTCCGGTTCGTCGAGGAGCACGCGAAGCTGCGCGCGATGTCCCAGCTGTGGGACGAGCTCGGCCGCGAGCGCTACGGCGTGCAGGACGAGCGCCGGCGCCGGTTCCGCTACGGCGTGCAGGTCAACTCGCTGGGCCTGACCGAGGCGCAGCCCGAGAACAACGTCTACCGGATCGCGCTCGAGGCGCTGGCGGTGACGCTCGGCCGCAACGCACGCGCCCGCGCGCTCCAGCTGCCGGCATGGAACGAGGCGCTCGGGCTGCCGCGCCCGTGGGATCAGCAGTGGTCGCTGCGCCTGCAGCAGATCCTCGCCTACGAGACCGACCTGCTCGAGTACCCCGACATCTTCGAGGGCTCGAAGGTGATGGACGGCCTCGTCGCGGAGCTGGTCGACGGCGCCCGCGACGAGATGGGCCGTGTCGCCGAGCTCGGCGGCGCGGTCGAGGCGGTCGACTACATGAAGTCCGCGCTGGTCGAGTCCCACCGCGAGCGCTGGCGCGGATCGAGTCCGGCGAGCTGACCGTCGTGGGCATGAACCGCTTACACGAGCACCGAGCCCTCGCCGCTGACCGCGGACGCCGACGGCGGGATCCTCGTCGTCGACCCGCAGGTCGAGGCCGAGCGGCGCGCGGCGCTCGAGCAGTGGCGCGCGCAGCGCGATCAGCCCGCGGTCGACGCCGCGCTCGCCGAGCTCGCACGCGTCGCGCGGGACGAGCGCGAGAACATCATGCCCGCGACGATCGCGGCCGCCCGCGCCGGCGCCACCACCGGCGAGTGGTCGCAGACGCTGCGCGACGTGTTCGGCGAGTACCGCGCCCCCACGGGCGTCGGCGAGGCCGTGCGCCGGTCATCCGAGCGAGGACCTCCAGGAGCTGCGCGACGAGGTCGAGCGGGTCAGCGACGGCGCTCGGCCGCCGGCTCAAGTTCCTCGTCGGCAAGCCCGGGCTCGACGGCCACTCCAACGGCGCCGAGCAGATCGCCGTCCGAGCCCGAGACGCCGGCATGGACGTCGTCTACGAGGGCATCCGGCTGACCCCGGCGCAGATCGCGAACTCGGCCGCCCAGGAGGGCGTGCACGTTGTCGGGCTCTCGATCCTCTCGGGCTCGCACGCCGAGCTGATCCCATCGGTGCTCGACAGCGCTCGCCGAGGCCGGCGTGCGGCGACGTCCCCGTCGTCGTCGGCGGGATCATCCCCGAGGGCGACGCGGCCGCCTCAAGGAGGCCGGCGTCGCCGCCGTGTACACGCCGAAGGACTGGGACCTGAACCGGATGATGCGCGACATCGTCGAGCTGGTGGCGGAGCGCAACGGCGTCGCCGCAGCGCTTGACTCCAGGAGCGGGCGCGGATCTCGCCGGGCGGCTGCGCGACCGTGACCTGAGCGCCGCGCCGGCGGTGCTGAACCTGGTCGAGAGCCGCTCGCCGGACGCGCGCGAGGAGACCGGCGCCCTGCTCGCGGGGGTCAGCCCGGCCGCCCTGGGCGGCGAGGCGCCGGCGCACGTCATCGGCGTAACCGGCCCGCCCGGGGTCGGCAAGTCCTCGCTGCTGTCGCGGCTGGTTGCCGCGTGGCGGGCTCGCGGGCGGACCGTCGCGGTGCTCGCCGTCGACCCATCCTCGCGCCGCTCGGGCGGCTCGCTGCTCGGCGACCGCGCCCGCATCGAGGCGGAGCCGGCCGACCGGGGCGTGTTCATCCGCTCCACCGCGGCGGGCGACCGGCTCGGCGGGCTCGCGCCCGCGACCCGCGCAGCCGCCGGCGCGCTGGCGGCGGCTTTCGACGTGGTCGTGATCGAGACCGTCGGCGTCGGCCAGTCCGAGACCGAGGTCGCCGACGTCGCCGACACCGTCGCGGTCGTCGTCCAGCCCGGATCGGGCGACGTGCTCCAGTTCCTGAAGGCGGGGATCATGGAGGTGCCCGACGTGCTCGTGGTCACCAAGTCCGACCTCGGCGAGGTCGCGATCCGCGCCGTCGCGGACCTGCAAGCTGGCCGCTACGGGCGCTGGGCGTGGGCGACACGCCGATCGTGGCCGTGTCCTCGACGGCGCCCCCGCAGGGAATCGATCAGCTGGTCGACGCGCTCGACGCGCACCGATCGGCGCTGGACCTCCATCGGCGCCGTCTGCGTTCGCGGCGGATGCACGCGCTCGGCGACTTTGTGGCCGAGCACGGCGAGCGCGGCCTGCGCGCGCTCGGCGGCCGGCGAGCGGCCGAGCGGTGGCTGTCCGAGCAGGACCCGGCGCTCGACGTCCCGGCGCTGATCACCGCGCTGCAGGACAATGCGGGCAGTGCGGACTGACCTGCTGATGATGTTCGGCGCGTTCGTGGGGGCGAGCCTCATCGCCGGCGCGCTCGGTGCGATCAACCTCGGCACGGCGCTCGCCTTCGGGCAGATCGCATTCGCCCTGACGACGGTGCTCGTAATCGTCAGGCGGCGGTAGGCGGTGCCGCGGATCGTCCTGCCCGGCGACCCGCTCGTCGACGGAACGACCGCACTGCGGCCCTGGCGGGATGCCGACATCCCATCGCTGGTGGCGATCTGCCAGGACCCCGAGATCCCGCGCTGGACGCACGTCCCGGTTCCCTACGGCGAGACCGACGCCCGCGCCTACATGCTCCAGCGTCACATCGGTCCCGAAGGCGGGATCGCGGCACCGTTCGCGATCGTCTCGGCGGCCGACGACACGGAGCTGCTCGGCTCGATCTCCCTGATGCGGATCGACTGGGACGAGCTGCGTAGTGAGGTCGGATACTGGCTGGGCCCGCACGCGCGCGGCGCCGGCCACGTCACCCGCGCGGTCAAGCTGATCTGTGCATGGGGCTTTCAGGAGCTCGGGCTCGAGCGGATCGAGCTGCTCGCCGCCACCGCCAATCCGGCCTCCCAGCGGGTGGCCGAGCGCAGCGGCTTTCGACGCGAGGCGGTGATGAGGTCGCTCTGGGTCGGGCGCGAGGGCCGCCACGACATGGTCTGCTTCGGCCTGTTGGCCGAACCGCCGGCCGGGCGCTAACGGCCGCTGACGTGCGGCGTGGCGAGCGAGGAGATCCGCCACCCGTCGCTCGTGTCGGTCAGGTTGATCGACTCGAACGCGCCCTTCTGCCCGCGCGCCCCGGATAGCGTGATCGCCTGGGCAGTCGAGCCGTTGACCGTGATCCGCCCGACGCTCAGGATCGGGTCGTGCACGCTCTGAAGCGAGATCCGCATCGCCTCCTCGCACTTGATCCCGCCGCCCGCCAGGCGGGCCAGCAGGCTCGGCGCGAGCACCTGCGTGCACAGCGTCTTGTACTCGTGCGATGAGATCGCGGTCAGGAACTGGCTGACCTTCGACTGCACCTGGTCGTGCGCGCTCTCGCCGCACCCGGCGACCGCCAGCGCGCACGCGCACATGCACACGACCGCCGAGCTGGCACGAAAGCCCCGCATACCCGGCAGGGTAGCCTGTTGACATGGCGCGAGAACCGCTCAGAGACGGCCACGGCCGGCTGATTCAGGACCTGCGGGTATCGGTCACCGACCGCTGCAACTTCCGCTGCCAGTACTGCATGCCGGCCGAGGGGCTGCCGTGGCTCGAGCGCTCCGAGGTGCTGAGGTTCGAGGAGATCGCGCGGCTCGTCGAGCTGTGCGCGTCGATGGGCGTCAGCGATGTCCGCCTGACCGGCGGCGAGCCGCTCGTGCGCCGCGATTTCCCGCAGCTGGCCGCGATGCTCGCCGCGATCGACGGCGTGCACGATCTTCAGCGTGACCACCAACGGTTTCCTGCTCGAGCGCGACGCCGCCGCGCTCGTGCGCGCGGGCGTCAACCGCTTCAACGTCTCGGTCGACTCCCTGCAGCGCGACCGCTTCTACGAGCTCACCCGCCGTGACGCGCTGCCGCAGGTGCTGCGCGGGCTCGAGGCGCTCGGGCAGCATCCCGGAGGCGCACCCGATCAAGCTCAACGCGGTCGCGATACGCGGCTTCACCGAGGACGAGGTGCTCCCGTTCGCCGAGTTCGCCCGTCGCCACCCGTACGAGGTCCGCTTCATCGAGTTCATGCCGCTCGACGCCGACCACGCGTGGACGGCCGACCAGGTCCTGACCGGCGCCGAGATCCGCGCGGCGATCGAGGCCGTGTATCCGCTCGAGCCGCTCCCGCGCGAGCCGAGCGCGACCGCGCGCGTCTACCGGTTCGCCGACGGCGCGGGCACGATCGGCTTCATCAACCCGGTCTCGGAGCCGTTCTGCGGCGACTGCAACCGGATCCGGCTGACATGCGACGGGCGCCTGCGGACGTGCCTGTTCTCGCTGAACGAGACCGATCTGCGGACGCCGCTGCGGGACGGCGCCGACGACGACGAGCTCGAGCGGATCATCCGCGAGGCGGTCTGGCGCAAGGAGCTCAAGCACCACATCGGCGAGCCCGGGCTTCATCCAGCCGGCGCGGACGATGTCCGCGATCGGCGGCTGACCGGCGCGTAAGACCCCGGTACGAACGCTCGCCGGTTAATCACATCGCAATACCCGCCCGACATGATCTGCTGACGCGATGTTGCTGCTGATGCTGTTTGCGATGATCGCCGGGGCCGGCACCGCGATCACTCCCTGCGTCCTCCCCGTGCTACCGGCACTGCTGTCGGCGAGCGGCGCCGGCGGGCGACGGCGGCCGCTCGGCATCGTGCTCGGCCTCGCGATCACGTTCACGATCACGATCGTCGCGCTCGCGTCGCTCGCCAAGGGAGTCGGCCTCGGCGCCGGCGTGACCCGCACGATCGCGGTGGTCGTCCTGATCGCCTTCGGGTTCGTGATGCTGATCCCGGAGCTGTCGGCTCGCCTCGAAGCGCCGCTGTCGCGGCTGGCGCGGTTCGGTCCGAAGACGCGCGGGACCGGCTTCTTCACCGGCCTCGGCGTCGGCGCCGCGCTTGGCTTCGTCTGCGCCCCGTGCGCCGGCCCGATCCTCGGCGCCGTGATCTCGGTGTCGGAGACCGGGAACACCTCGGCCAAGTCGGTGGCGGTCGCGATCGCCTACGTGGTCGGCCTGAGCGCCGTCCTGCTCGTGTACGCGGTCGATCGGCCGGCGAGCGCTCGGCTGGATCCGCCGCCGTGCCGGCGGGCACAAGGTCGAGCGCGCCCTCGGCGTCGTCCTGATCGCTGACCGGAGTCGCGATCGCGACCAACCTCGATGTCCGGTTCGAGGACTTCCTGGCGAGGAACACGGGCAACCTGCCCGGCTTCCTGACCGACCCGACACGAGCGCTCGAGAACTCGAGCGCGGTCCAGAAGCGACTCGCGGAGCTGCGGCCGCAGTCGCAGATCGCGCTGCGCCAGCAGGAAGCGTCCACGAAGCCGGTCGCGCCGGAGCTCGGGGTCGTCGATCCCGGGGGTGCAGACACCGTCCCTGCCGGACCTCGGCGCGCCCCGCAGTTCGTCGGCACCCAGGATTGGTTCAACACTCCCGGGGACAGGCCACTGACACTGTCCGGGCTGCACGGGCACGTCGTGCTCGTCGACTTCTGGACCTACACGTGCATCAACTGCATCCGGACGCTCCCGTTCATCGAGGGCCTGTACAAGACCTACCACCGGTACGGGCTCGAGATCGTCGGCGTCGAGGCGCCCGAGTTCGAGTTCGAGAAGGAGGCCGGCAACGTCGCCCAGGCGATCAAGAGCGACGGCCTCACCTATCCGGTGGTCCAGGACAACACCTGCAGACATGGCAGGCGTACATGAACGAGTACTGGCCCGCTGACTACTTCATCGACGCGAACGGCGAGATCCGCCACACGCAGTTCGGCGAGGGCGACTACAAGAAGGACGAGGCCGTCGTCCGCCAGCTGCTGTACGACGCCGGCGCGCGCCAGCTGCCGCCGCCGATGACCGCGCATGCGATCATGCCCTCGGACCAGCTCGGCACCGCCGAGACGTACCTGAACCCACAGCGCGCGCAGGGGTTCGCGCAGGCGCTCAGCCCCGGCGTGCACGCGTACTCGCTGGTCCCCGAGAAGGCCCTGCACCTGAACGAGTTCTCGCTCGGCGGCGGCTTCGACGGTCGGCTCTGAATCGATCACGCCGGCGGGCGCAGAGGGCTCGATCGAGGGCGGCATCCAGGCCCAGCACGAGTACCTCGTGATGACGTCCGCCGGCAACGTCCCGCGCACCGGCGAGGTGCTGCTGGACGGCAGGCCGATCCCGGCCAAGTACGCCGGCGCCGACGTCCACAACGGGCGCTTCACCGTCGTCGGTCAGCGGCTCTACTCGCTCGTCTCGTTCCCGGCCGACGAGCAGGCGATCGTCACCGTCGTGATCCCGCACGGCGTCAGCGCGTACGACTTCACGTTCGGGTAGGCGTACCTCGGCGGCGGTCGAGCAACGCCGCGGCATGCAGCAGGTCCTCAGGCGCGTTGACGTTGAGCAGCAGCTCAGGATCGTCGACTGCGAGCAGCCGCGGGCGCAGCGCGGCGACCGCGTCGCGCGCCGAAACGCCCTCACGGGCCGCGACCGCGAGCGGCTGCGCGGCCGAAGGCTCGTAGCGGCCGAGCAGCGGCTGGAGCTGACCCGCGTTCGCGGCGATCACCGCCGGCGCGCCGCCCGAATCGGCGCGGGCCAGCGATGACACGAGCTCGGGCGTGACGAATGGCAGGTCGACCGCGCAGGCGAGCACCGGCCGGCCGCCGGCCAACCCGAGCGCCTCGACGATCCCGTGGAGCGGGTGGCGCGGCGCTTGGCGCTCGATCCAGACCGTCACGCCGGGCAGGCTCGGGAGCGGCGTGTCGGCCCTGGCGATGACCGCGACCTCCTCGAGCACCGCGGCCAGCGCTTGCAGCGGGTAGCAGATCAGCGGCCGTCCCCGGAGCTCGACGGTCGCCTTCGCGCCGCCGAGCCGGCGGCCGAGCCCGCCCGCGAGCACCACGCCCACCGGCTCTCCGTCGGCCACCTGCGATGCGCTCGGAGTCACGGTGCGGAGACTGACAGGAATCGCCGTCGTAGAATGAAGTGGATGGAGGGCTCCACGGAGGTAAGGAGCTGGCTGCGGTGCTACCGCTGCTGGTCGCAGAACCTCGAGGTGCAGGTGCACTACGAGGGCATCCACCGGATCGATCCCGAAAGCGGGGAACGCGGCGACGTCGTCGATGAGATGCAGGAGGCCGTGGTTCAGTGCCTCGAGTGCATGCACGACCAGCCGCACCTGGGTTTCCACAACGGTCGCGTAGAGCCGATCGAGGACCGCTGGGAGCGGATGATCGCGGGCACGCCGTGGGTGGCCTCGTGCACGGTCACGGTAGACGCCGACGACGTGGAGACCTGCTCGGGCCCGGAGGCCGGCGACGCGCTGTCCTACGCCGCGTTCGGCGATCACGGCACGCGCGAGTTCTTCACGCACGTGCGGTTCCACAAGCACGACGACGATCGGATCGTCGTTCACCTGCTGGTCGAGCTCTACGCACGCTCGGCCGAGGAGGCGACCGAGGTGCTCGAGGAGGCCGCGCGCGGAACGCTCGCGATCACCTCGCTGGCCGAGGAGTCGCGGCCCCCGGCGTCCAACGGCGGCGGGGAGCACTAGGCTCGCCTCCGTCGTCCGCGCGCGTTAGGATCTCGTGCAAGCGATGGGGGTCACGACGATCAGACCATCTGAGGGCGTTCACGCCGGGCCGCCGGCGGCGATGGAGCGTCCCGACTTTCAGATCGTCCCGCGCACGGGGCTGGTGCTCGCCGGGATCGCGGCCGTCGCGCTGATCGCCGCGATTGCTGTCAACAAGCTGTGGCCGCTCGAGTTCCTGCACGTCGCCGGCGGCGCCGCGTGGACGGTGGTCGACCTGTTCGTCGGCCTGATCATCGGCCCGATCATCGGGCGGATGTCGATCCCCGCCCGGATCGAGTTCACGACCCGGTTCATGCCGAAGATGGTGGTGATCATGCCGATCGTCGTCACGCTGACACTCGGCGCCGGCTGGCAGCTCGCCAACCACCTCGGCACGGTCCTGACCACCTCGCCGGCGCACGGCTGGCTCGTCGCGAGCTTCATCGTCGTCGGCGTGATGGCCATCATCGCGCTCGGCCTGCTCGAGCCGGCGAACATAGCGGTGCTGATCGAGCTGAAGAAGCCGCAGCCGAACCCCGAGGTGATCGAGCGGCTGATGAAGCGGTTCGTCTACTGCGCGGGGATCCTCGGCGCGATGCAGATCGCGACGCTCGTGATCATGACCAAGATCGCGTCGATATGACCGAGCAGCGGCTGCCGCCCGTGACCGAGCTGGGGATGGCGTCGCTGGCGCTGATCGTCGCCGGCGGGATCTACCTGTCCTCGCACATTCCCCAGCATGTGCCGCTCGCGCCGGCGGTGGCGCTGCTGGCGGCCTCGGCGGCGCTGCTTGTGGTCAACCTGGCGCTGCTCGCACGCGTCAAGGGATTCGCCTGGGACCGCTTCTTCGCGGTCGCGCGCTGGGCGCTGCTCGCGTACTTCGTGACCGCCGGGATGATCGAGTACGTGTTCCTCCAGAACCACGTCAGAGGCGGGACCCTGGTCGTGCTGACGCTGTCGCTCGTCGTCTACGCGGTGCACGTCCCGACGCTGATCGGGTTCACGGTCGCGCGGTATTACGTGCCGGACTCGGCCCTGCCCGCGCCCGCGCCCGGCGCGTAGGCGCCACCAGCCGCGCCCGCAGCACGTCGCGGCGGTCCCAGACCTCGAGCACGATCACCGCCGCCGCCACCGGCACGGTCGCCGGCAGCTCGTTCACGACGAGGAACAGCAGGTCGAACAGGCCGGCGAGCACGAACGTGAGCAGCGCCGCGCTGCGCTGCCGCCGCACCGAGCTGACGAGCACCGCGCCGAGCAGCGCCGCCACGAACAGGTCGCCGTATCCGAGCGAGACCGTGCCGAACAGCACGCTCTGAAGCTGCGGCAGGCCCGCCGCCGGCGCCGCCGAGACCAGCGCGGAGTTCGGGCTCTGCAGCAGATCCGAGACGACCAGCCACGTGTCCGCGCAGGCCATCAGCACGATCCCCACCTTCAGCCAGCTACCCGGCGTCACCATCGCCAGCAGCACTCCGAGCGTCACGCAGCTGAGCGCGGACAGGAGCGCGGCCGAGCCCTCGCCGACGAGCGTCGAGGGGATCGCCCAGGCGAGCGCGAACAGCGGCACGACCGCGAGCGCGAGCCATGGCCTCGCGCCGCGCATCGCCCACCCGAGCGCGAGCGCGGCGAGCGGAGGGACGGCGACCAGCGCCAGGTACGTGAGCCCGGTGGCCGTGCTGTTCACGTACCGGATCGCGAAGATCACGACGACGATCGAGCCGATCGGCACGAGCGCCCACGCCGGGCCTCGCAGACGCTCGGCGATCGCAAGCCGACGCACGGGCCGGGGCATCGCGACGACGGCCGCCTGCAGGGCGATCGCGACGGTGTCCGACGGTATGAACGGCAGTGCCATGCTCTCCGTGGAGAGTACGGCGACTGCGTAAGCGTTTAAGAAGCCGTCTCGACGCCGAGGTGCCGCTCGAGCGTCGCGAGCTGATCGTGCAGCTCCTGCGGGAGCTTGTCACCGAACTTCGCGTAGTGCTCGTGCATCTGCGCGAGCTGCTGGTTCCAGCCCTCGACGTCGACCTCGAGCAGCTTCGCCATCGTCTCGGACGAGACATCGAGGCCGTCGGTGTCGATCTCGCCGGCGGCGGGCACCAGCCCGATCTCCGTCTCGACCGCCTCCGCGTTGCCGTCGCAGCGACGGAAGGCCCACGCCAGCACACGCGAGTTCTCGCCATACCCCGGCCACATGAACTTCCCGTCGTCGTCCTTGCGGAACCAGTTGACGTAGAAGATCTTCGGCAGCTTCGCGCCGTCGCGACGGCCGACCTTCAGCCAGTGCGCGAAGTAGTCGGCCATGTTGTACCCGCAGAAGGGCAGCATCGCCATCGGATCGAAGCGAAGCTTGCCGACCTCGCCGGCCTGGGCCGCAGTCGTCTCCGAGGACATGATCGAGCCCAGGAACACACCGTGGTCCCAGTCGCGGGCCTCGTGCACGAGCGGCACGACCGTCGCGCGGCGCCCGCCGAACAGCATCGCGTCGATCGGGACGCCGGCCGGATCGTCCCACTCGGGCGCGTCGGACGGGCACTGGGAGATGGAGACCGTGAAGCGCGCGTTCGGGTGCGCGGCGGGCGTCTCGGATTCGGGCGTCCAGTCGTTCCCGCGCCAGTCGATCGCATGCGCCGGCGGCTCGCCGGTCAGGCCCTCCCACCACACGTCGCCGTCATCGGTCTTCGCGCAGTTGGTGAACACCGTGTTGCTCGACACCATGTCGATCGCGTTCGGGTTCGTGCGCGCGCCGGTTCCGGGCGCGACGCCGAAGAAGCCAGCCTCCGGGTTGACCGCGTACAGGCGGCCGTCGGACCCGAACTTCATCCACGCGATGTCGTCGCCGACCGTCTCGACCTTCCAGCCCGCGAGCGTCGGGATCATCATCGCGAGGTTGGTCTTGCCGCAGGCGCTCGGGAATGCCGCGGCGATGTACTTCGCCTCACCTTCGGGCGAGGTCAGCTTCAGGATCAGCATGTGCTCGGCGAGCCACCCCTCGTCGCGCGCCATCACCGAGGCGATCCGCAGCGCGAAGCACTTCTTGCCGAGCAGCGCGTTGCCACCGTAGCCCGATCCGAACGACCAGATCTCGCGCGTCTCGGGGTAATGGACGATGTACTTGTTCTCGGCGTTGCACGGCCACGGGACGTCCGCCTGCCCCTCGGCCAGCGGCGCACCGACCGAGTGCACGCACGGCACGAACTCTCCGTCCGAGCCGAGCACGTCGAGCGCGGGCTGACCCATCCGCGTCATCACGCGCATTGACGCGGCCACGTACGCCGAGTCGGTCAGCTGCACCCCGATGTGGGCGATCTTCGAGCCGAGCGGGCCCATGCTGAACGGCACCACGTACATCGTGCGGCCGCGCATGCACCCGTCGAACAGCTCGTGCATTCCCTTGCGCATCTCGCCCGGCTCGCGCCAGTTGTTGGTCGGGCCGGCGTCCTCCTCGTTCTCCGAGCAGATGAACGTCCGGTCCTCGACCCGCGCCACGTCGGCCGGATCGCTCAGCACCAGGTAGGAGTTCGGGCGCTTGGACGGCGACAGCTGCTCCATCGTGCCGGCCGCGATCAGCGTGTTGCAGAGGTACGCGAACTCCTCGTCCGACCCGTCGCACCAGTGGACGTCGTCCGGCTGCGTGAGCGCCGCGATCTCGTCTACCCACGCGCGCAGGCGCTCGTGGGTGGTCGTGGCTTGATGCGTTGGGGCGGTGTGAGCCATGTTTTGAAGAACTCCTTGGTACGCGGTGGCTGGAAGAGCCTACCCGTGATCGGGAACCGGAAGCCTCCGGGTTAACTACTCAACGTTGGTCTCGGCGCCCGCGAACGGTCCACCTGGATCCTTGCGTGGGACCAGCACGAGGCGCTTGAACTCTGCCACAAGCACGCCGTCCTGGTTGAGCACACGTGTATGAACCCGGACAGTTCCGCGGTCAGGCTTCGACTGTGACGGCTTGACCTCGAGCACCTCGGACTCGCAGAACAGGGTGTCGCCATGGAACACCGGAGCGGGGTGCTTGAGCTCCTCCGTGGCCAGGTTCGCGATCGCCTTCCCGGACACGTCCGAGACGCTCATTCCGAGCGCGAGGCTGTACACGAGCGGGCCGACGACGACGTTGCGGCCCTGCTGGGACTGCTTCGCGTACACGTCATTGATGTGCAGCGGGTGGTGATTCATCGTGATCAGGCAGAACAGGTGGTCGTCTGACTCGGTCACGGTCTTCGCAGGCCAGTGCTTGTACACGGCGCCGACCTCGAACTCCTCGAGGTAGCGCCCGTAGGGGTGTGCGCCGCTCGCCTCGCGTGCGGCCTGGTCGGTCTCGACTTCGCTCATTGCATCTCCTGTCAGGTGGCCCCCGGAGGATGCCAGTTCCGTGGGCATCCTCGTCTTACCGTTTTCCGGTGTTGCGGTTACGTCGTGCGTGGCGTGCTGTCGCCGCCGCGGCGGCTGGCCCCGGTGCCGCCGGGATAAACGGCGACGCCACCACCCGGCCCGACCGCGCCTCGCCCCACCGCGCCTCGCCCCACCGCACCCCACCCGCCGAATGCCAAACTCGCCCGATCGCCGCCACCGATGTCGGAAAGGCGGGCTATGGCCCGCAATTACGACCGGGCAGTGACCGCGAAGGTGGGTTTGGCAATCGGCGGGGGTTCCGGGCGCGCGGCGCCCGGGTCCGGGGCGCGGCGCGCGGGCGCGGGCGCGCGGGCGCGCGGGAGGCGGCGGAGCGCGGGGGCGGCGGAGCGCGTGCGGCGAGCTGCCGGGCCGGGGGCGGGCGCCCAGGGCGCAAAAAGTGCCACGGTCCGACCGGGGTCGGCGACGAAGGTCGATTGTGGGTCTATAGCGCCCCTTTTCGACCACGCCCCCGCCGCGCCCGGCGGGTTTGTCACGTTATGGGCCGCGAGAGCGCCCGGGAGGCCCCGGAGGCCCCGGAGGCGCCGCCGGAACCCACCCGCCCCCTCATCACCCGCCGGCCGGACGCCCGCCGGACGCCGCTGACGCTCCTCCCGGTACCGTGTTCAGGGCTTCAGGGCAGCCGAACAGGAGAACCAACGTTGAGAAACCCCCGCGACTTCGTCAAGCCACTCGCGATCGGAGCGCCGGACCCGGTGCTCGAGATCCCGTTCAAGCCGAGCCGGATGATCCACTTCCTCGACTTCTCGAACGAGAAGATGGTGGCGAAGGTGCCCGATATCGCCCCGACCGTCGACATCCTGCTCGGCAACCTCGAGGACGCGGTCCCGGTGGACCGCAAGGAGGCCGCCCGCGAGGGTCTCGTCAGGGTCGGCCGCGACATGGAGCTCGGGGAGACCCAGCTGTGGACGCGGGTCAACAGCCTCGAGTCGCCGTGGGTGCTGGACGACATCACCACTCTGGTGGCCGAGATCGGCCACAAGCTGGACGTGATGATGGTCCCGAAGGTCGAGGGACCGTGGGACATCCACTACGTCGACCGGCTGCTCGCGCAGCTGGAGGCCAAGGCCGGCCTCGAGAAGCCGATCCTGATCCACGCGATCCTCGAGACCGGCCTCGGCGTCGTGAACCTCGAGGAGATCGCCACCGCTTCGCCGCGGATGCAGGGTATGAGCTTCGGTCCCGCGGACCTGGCGGCCTCGCGGCGGATGAAGACCACGCGTGTCGGAGGCGGCCACCCGGGCTACCGGGTGATCGAGGATCCCGACCCGGACAACCCGGACGCCCCGCGGCCGAGCGCGCAGCAGGACCCGTGGCATTACTCGATCGCGCGCATGGTCGATGCCTGCACGTCGGCCGGGATCCTGCCGTTCTACGGCCCGTACGGCGACATCCGCGACACGCTCGGCTGCGAGACCCAGTTCCGCGCGGCGTTCCTGCTCGGCTGCGTCGGCGCGTGGTCGCTCCACCCCGTGCAGATCGAGATCGCCAAGAAGGTGTTCAGCCCCGATCCCGAGGAGGTGCTGTTCGCCAAGAAGGTGCTCGAGGCGATCCCGGACGGGCGTGGCGTGCACATGATCGACGGCAAGATGCAGGACGACGCGACCTGGAAGCAGTGCAAGGTGATGGTCTCACTCGCCGAGATGCTCGCGCACAAGGACCCGGAGCTGGCCGAGGCATACGGGTTCGCTCCGGCGTCTGTGTGAGAATCAGCCTGTGCGAATCTCGGCAAAGGCGGACTACGCCGTGCGCGCGGCCGTCGAGCTGGCGGCGGCGCCGGACGAGAAGCCGGTGAAGGCCGAGCGGATCGCGACCGCTCAGGGCATCCCGCTCAACTTCCTGGAGAACATCCTCGGCGAGCTGCGCCACTCCGGGATCGTGCGCAGCCACCGCGGCGCCGAGGGCGGCTTCAGGCTCGCGAAGCCGGCAGCGGACATCTCGATCGCGGACATCATCAGAGCCGTCGAGGGGCCGCTCGCAAGCGTGCGCGGAGGCCCGCCCGAGGACTCGCACTACCCCGGCGCGGCCGCCGAGCTCCCGCGGGTGTGGATCGCCGTGCGGGCCAACCTGCGCAGCGTCGTCGAGCACGTGACCGTCGCGGATGTCGCGTCCGGCGCGCTGCCCAAGTCGATCGACAGGCTCGCCGAGGACCCGGAGGCCTGGGTCACGCGGTAGAGCCCGGCGCGGGCGCGGGCGCCGGCTCGGGCGCCGGCTCTGGACGACCGATCTCGGCCGGCGAGCGGACGTAGACGATGTCGCCTCGGGCGAGCTCCAGTTGCTCGGTCTGGCCCCGCGTCAGCTGTGCCCGAGCGTGCTCGCCGCCCGGCAGCTCGAGCTCGATCCGCACCTCGAAGCCGAGATGGACGACGCGCGACACCATCGCCTCGATCGAGCCGGGCTCGTCCTCGAGCGACACGCTCACGTCGTGCGGTCGAACCAGCTTGCCGTCGAGCGTCGACACCGGACCGACGAAGCTCATCACGAAATCGGTGGCAGGCCGGTCGTAGATGTCGCGCGGCGAGCCGACCTGCTCGATCTTGCCGGCGTTCATCACCGCGATCGTGTCGGCAACCTCCATCGCCTCCTCCTGATCGTGGGTGACGAGCACCGTCGTGACCCCCTGCTCGTCGTGGAGCCGGCGCAGCCATGCGCGCAGCTCGGCGCGGACGCTCGCGTCCAGCGCGCCGAACGGCTCGTCGAGCAGCAACACGCGGGGCTCGATCGCGAGCGCGCGCGCGAGCGCCATCCGCTGGCGCTGGCCGCCCGAGAGCTGGTGCGGGCGCTGCTCTGACCACTTCGTCAGCCCGACGAGCGCGAGCAGCTCGTCCACCCTGTTCTTGACGACCGCCTTCGGGCGATTGCGGATCTTGAGCCCGAATGCGACGTTTTCGCGCACCGTCATGTGAGCGAACGCCGCGTAGTGCTGGAACACGAACCCGATCCCGCGGTCCTGCGGGCGCGCAGCGGTGACGTCGGCGCCGTCGATCAGCACGTGGCCCGAGTCCGGCTGCTCGAGGCCGGCGATGATCCGCAGCAGCGTCGACTTGCCCGAGCCGCTCGGTCCGAGCAACGCCATCAGCGACCCCTCCGGGACATCGAGCGTGACGCTCGAAAGCGCCTCGAATTCGTCGAATCTCTTCGACACGGCGTGCACGTCGATTCTCATCGAGATCTCCTCGGACCCAGCACCGTCATCGCCAGCAACACGATAAGCGACATCACCGCCAGCTCGGTGGCGGCCGCGTACGCGCCGGTGATCTGGCCGGCGCCGATCGTCTGATCGCGCTGCGACACCAGCAGCGGCAGGGTCAGCGTCGAGCCGGCGACGTTCGAGGACACGATCGCGACCGCGCCGATCTCGCCGAGTGCGCGGGCCGTCGTGAGCACGACGCCGTAGGCGACTCCCCAGCGGATCGACGGCAGCGTCACCCGCCAGAACGTCTGCCACTCCGACGCACCAAGCGTGGCCGCCGCCTGCTCCTGCTCGTCGCCCGCTTCGATCAGCACCGGTGTGACCTCGCGCACGACGAAAGGCAGCGACACGAACACGGTCGCGATCACCATGCCCGGAACCGCGTAGATGATCTGGATGCCGCGGTTCAGGAAGAAGTTGCCGAACCAGCCGTCCTTGCCGTACACGAGCACCAGCGCGAGTCCGACGATCACCGGTGAGACGACGAACGGCAGGTCGATCAGCGCGTCGAGGATCTTGCGGCCCCGTACCTTCGAGCGCGCCAGCAGCAGCGCCGACCCGACGCCGAAGATCGTGTTCAGCGGCACCGCGATCAGCGCGATCGTGACCGACAGCCAGAACGCGCTGATCGCTGCCGGCGTCGTGATCCAGCTCCAGGCGGTCCCGAACCCGTGCTCGAACGTCCGCGCGAAGATCGCGCCGATCGGGATCAGCAGCAGCACGAGCAGGTACAGGAGCGCGATCGCGCGCATCGACAGGCGCGACCGGCGGCTAAGCAGCACCGCGATTCCCCCATTTGCGCAGGCCGAACAGGACCAGGAGCGCGATCAGCAGCAGCACGACCGACAGCGAAGCTGCGGCCTGCGGCGCGCCGCTCTCGACGTCGGCGAAGATCACGAGGCTCGCGATCTGGACCTTGGCCGCGATCAGCACGACAGAGCCGTACTCACCCATGCAGCGCGCGAACGCGAGCGCGGTGCCGGACAGGATCGCCGGGCGCAGGGCAGGCAGGATGATCCGCCGGAAGGTCGTGAGGTTCGACGCCCCGAGCGAGGCTGCGGCCTCCTCGACCTCGCGGTCGAGCTCGATCAGCACGGGCTGGACCGAGCGCACGACGAACGGCAGGGTCACGAACATCAGCGCGACGAGGACGCCCGCCCAGGCGTACGCAAGGTGCACGCCGAACGGGCTGTCGGGCCCGTACAGCGCGATCAGCGTCAGCCCGGCGACGATCGTGGGCAGCGCGAACGGCAGGTCGATCAGCGCGTTGATGATCCGCTTGCCGGGGAACTCGTCCCGGACCAGCACCCACGCCACCAGCGTGCCCATGACCGCGCCGACCACGGCCACGAGCAGCGACGTGCCGAGCGTCACCTCGAGCGTCTTGATGGCGAAGGGGTTCGTGATCGAGCTCCAGAAGGTCCCGAGCCCCGAGCTCACCGCCTTGACCGTCACCGCGGCCAGCGGGATCAGCACGATCACGCTCATGTAGAGCATGGCCAGGCCGAGGCCGAGCCCGCCCCACGAACGGGAGCGGACTCGGGCGGCACGCGCCGGCGCCGGCGCGGGCGTGCCGGCTACGTATGAATCAGCTGGAGGCAGTTGGAACTCCGGCGGCCTGCTCGATCTTCGTGATCGAACCGCTCGTCGGATCGAAGAACTCGGTCTTGACCTTGGTCCATCCGCCGAGGAAGCCGATGTCGAACAGCTGCGCCGGGGTCGGGAACGTGCTCGCGTACTGCTTCGCGACGGACGGCAGCACCGGGCGGTAGCCCTGCTCGGCCCAGATCTTCTGCGCCGCCGGCGAGTACAGCCAATCGACGAACTGCTGCGCCTGCGGCTTGGCCTTGACCGTCGCCGCGACCGGTGTCTGGATCAGGATCGTCTGCTTCGGATACACGATCTGGATGTTGTCGCCGGCCTTCTCGGCCGCGAGCGCATCGCTCTCGTAGTCGAGCAGAACGTCGCCCTTGCCGCTCGTGAACGTCTGCAGCGCCGCCGATGCGCTCGACGGCTGCACCGATACGTTCTTCGTCAGCAGCGTCTTGACGTACGCAAGCGCCTCCGCCGGGCTCTTGCCCTCCTTCAGCTGCGCGCCGTAGCCGGCGAGGATGTTCCAGCGGGCGCTGCCCGAGGTCGACGGGTTCGGGGTGATCACGTCGACGCCCGGCTTGACCAGGTCGTCCCAGCCGGTGATGTTCTTCGGGTTGCCCTTGCGCACCACGAACACGACCACCGAATCCGACGGGAAGCCGCCGGCGGAGTTCGAGTTCCAGCTGCTCGAGACGATCCCGTCCTTGACCAGGCGGGTGATGTCCGGCGTCGTCGAGAACGCGACGACGTCGGCCGGCTGCCCGGAATCGACCGCGCGGCTCTGGGTCCCCGACGCGCCGAACGATTCGGAGAAGCTGACCCCTTTCCCCTGAGCCGTCTGCCCGTAGGCGGCCGTCAGCGCGTCATACGCCTTCTTCGGCGTCGAGTAGGCGACCAGCTGGAGCTGGGTCCCGCCCGAGGACGCGGACGTCGTCGAGCCGCCGCTCGTGCTCGTCGTGTCCGACGATCCACCGCAGCCCGCGATCACGATCGCGGCGATTGCGGCCGGGATCGCCGCGGCGGCGAACCGGTTGCGCTTGGCAGGTGTCAGGGTCATACAGGCGTCTCCTTCTGCATAAAACAAGTATTCTTTATCGAGTCTAGCCGGTTTATCGGATACACGAATTTTGTCCTGATAAGCGCGGGCCGGCGGCGGCATGTCGCCTCGAGGGCGGCTCTTGTAGGGTTCCGCGCCGCCGATGAGGTTCTACGAGTACGAGTCCCGGTCGATCGTCGCGAAGGCGGGGATCCCCGTCACCAAGCACGGCTTCGCGAAGACGGCGCAGCAGGCACGCGAGATCGCCGAGGATATCGGCGGCCCGGTCGTGATCAAGTCGCAGGTGCTCACGGGCGGGCGGATGAAGGCCGGCGGCGTGCAGTTCGCGGACACCACCGAGGAGGCCGTGGCGCAGGCGGAGCACGTCCTCGGCCTCGAGATCAACGGGCACATGCCGCGCGGCGTGCTCGTCGACTCGCGCGCCGACGTCGCGCACGAGTATTACGCCGGCGTCGTCTGGGACGGGATCCGCAAACGCCCGGTGATGCTGTTCAGCGACATGGGCGGGATCGACATCGAGCAGGTCGCCGAGGAGCACCCCGATCACGTCGCCCGCGCCCACTTCTCCACCCGCATGCCCTTCAGCGACTGGCAGGCCAAGCAGCTGATCGCCTCGATTGGCATCACCGGCTCGGCGCTCACGCGCGCGACGCCGATCGTCGCGCGGCTGGCCAGGCTGTTCCTGAAGTACGACATGACGCTGGCCGAGATCAACCCGCTAGGCGAGCTCGCGGACGGCTCCTTCATCGCGCTCGACGCGCACATGGACATGGAGAACGAGGCGCGCCCGCGCCAGAAGGCGCTGCTGAAGGAGCTCGGGGTCGGCGACGAGGAGACCCGCCAGGCGCGCGAGCCGACGCCGTTCGAGCTCGCCGGCGAGCAGGTCGACGCCCAGGACCACCGCGGCGTGGCCGGCAACGTGACCGAGTTCGACGGCAACCTCGGGCTCGTGATCGGTGCCGGCGGCGGCTCGCTGACGCTGTTCGACGCGGTCCGCGCGCACGGCGGGCGACCCGCGAACTACTGCGAGATCGGCGGCAACCCGTCGGTCCGCAAGGCCTGCGGGCTGGCGAAGCTCGTGCTGCAGAAGCCGGGCGTCGAGCAGATCGCGGTGATGATGTCGATCGTCTCGAACACCCGCGTCGACATCGTCGCCCGCGGGGTGATCAAGGCGTGCGTCGAGCTCGGCTACGACCCGGCCGAGAAGATCGCGATCTTCCGGATCCCGGGCGCCTGGGAGGAGGAGGGCTTCAAGATCCTCTCCAAGTACGGGATCGAGTACGCCGACCGGAGCGTGTCCCTCAACGAAGCAGCGCGCCGTGCGGTGGAGAAAATCCAGGGGAACGCGATCTGATGTCGATCCTGATCGACGCGGACACGACCTTCATCGTCCAGGGGATCACCGGCCGTGAGGCGGTGAACCTGACCCGCGAGTGCCTCGACTACGGCTCCGGCGCCCGGATCGTGGGCGGTGTGACCCCGGGACGGCTCGGTAGGGACGTCCACGGCGTGCCGGTGTTCGACACGGTCGCGCAGGCGGTCGAGCACCACGGTTCGGCGATCGACGGATCGGTCGTCACGGTCCCCCCCGCGTTCACGCTCGATGCCGTACTAGAGGCGCTCGAGAACGGGATCAGGCTCGTCGTGATCGTCACCGAGCGGATTCCGCGCGGTGACGTCGCGCAGATGGTCGAGGTCGCCTCCGAACGGGGCGCCCGGATCATCGGGCCCAACTGCCTCGGGCTGATCGTGCCCGACGTGGTCAAGATGGGCGGCATCGGCGGCCCGGCGAAGAACGCCGCGCAGGCCTATACCCCAGGCTTCGTCGGCGTGATCAGCCGCTCCGGCGGGATGACGACCGAGATGTCCTCGACGCTGTCGGCCGCCGGACTCGGGCAGTCGACCGCGGTCTCGATCGGCGGCGACGCGATCATCGGCTCCTCGTACGCCGAGCTGATGCCGCTGTTCGAGGCTGACGAGCAGACGCAGGCGATCGTGATCTACACCGAGCCGGGCGGCCGGATGGAGGCCGAGCTGGCGCGCTGGGTCACCGACCACGACTCGCGCCTGCCGATCGTGGCGTTCATGGCCGGCCGGTTCATGGACGAGATGCCCGGCATGAGCTTCGGGCACGCCGGCACGATCGTCGAGGGCAAGGAGGACACGGCGACCGAGAAGATCGCGCGGCTGGCGGAGGCCGGGATCACGGTCGCCGAGGACATCGCGGACATCCCGCGGATCGTCAAGGAGAAGGTCGCCGAGAGGTCGCGCGCGTGAGTGAAGCCCTGTTCATCGCGGTCGAGGTCGACGATGCGGTCGCCCGCGACCCCAAGCTCGCCAGGAAGCTGACCGAGGTCTGCCCGGTCGACATCTTCGCCCAGAACGAAGACGGCACGCTGCGGATCGTCGACGAGAACCTCGACGAGTGCGTGCTGTGCGAGCTGTGCCTGAACGCCACGCCCGCCGGCGCGGTCAGGGTGATCAAGCTCTACGACGACGGCGCCGTGCTCGGCGCCTGAGGCGCTTGGGGCCCGTAGGGCCCTAG
This sequence comes from uncultured Solirubrobacterales bacterium, assembly GCA_963826895.1. GTDB lineage: Bacteria > Actinomycetota > Thermoleophilia > Solirubrobacterales > Solirubrobacteraceae > Palsa-465. The sequence goes on along the minus strand of CAWGYJ010000001.1, from coordinate 1,425,635 downwards.
CCGCCGGCGAGCGCGATCCGACCGCCGCGCGTCGGCGCGAACGTCACCGCACGGCGGGTCACCGCCTCCGGCTTGTCGATCCGCGCCGGCTTCAGCTGCACGGTCTGAAGGATCGTCGCGAGCACGACCTTCATCTCCATCAGCGCGAAGCTCGCGCCGAGGCAGCGGCGGATCCCGCCGCCGAACGGGATCCACTCGTACGTCCCCGCGGGCTTCTCGAGGAACCGCTCGGGCCGGAACGCGAGCGGGTCGGGGTAGAGATCCGCCCGGCGATGAAGCAGGTAGATCGACGGGGCGATGTGCACGCCGGCGGGCAGCTCCCAGTCGCCGAATCGCATCGGCGCCATCAGCTTCCGCGCCACGGCTGGAACCACCGGCCGCAGCCGCAGCGTCTCCTTGATCACCGCGTCGAGATAATCGCCATCCGGCTCCGCGCGCAGCCGCTCGAGCACCTCCGGATGGCGCGTGATCCGCTCGAGCGTCCAGGCCATCGCGGTCGCGGTCGTCTCGTGCCCGGCGACGAGCAGCGTCATCAGCTCGTCTCGCAGCTCCTGGTCGGTGAGGGGCTCGCCGTCTTCGTCGCGGGCGGCGAGCAGCATCGAGAACACATCGGTGCGCTCGTGCGAGCGGCGATCAGCGCGCCGCGCTCTGATCTGCTCGTAGATCAAGGCGTCGGCCTCCCGGCGGGCCTCCAGGATCCGCTTCCACGGTCCGCGGGTGCCGGCGCCGCTGCCATCGCTCGTCAACATCAGCAGCAGCACTCCGAGACGGTTGGCGACCATGTCCAGCTGGCGTCGCAGCGGCGCGGCCAGCCGCTCGCGGCCGGCCTCGTCGTCGACCCCAAACACCGCGCGCATGATCACGTCGAGCGTGATCGCCTGCATGCTCGGCAGCACGCCGAAGCTCCCGCGGCGGGGCCAGCCGGCGACGTGCCACTCCGCGGCCTCGCGCATCGTGCGCTCGTAGGTGCGCATCCGCTCGCCATGGAACGGCGGCAGCATCAGCTTGCGCTGGCGCAGGTGCTCGGGCCCGTCGAGCAGCAGCACCGAGCGCCGGCCGAGCAGCGGTCCGAGCACGAGGTTCGCCTCGCCGGCGTGCAGCAGCTCCGGGTCGCCCGTGAACACCTGCTTGACCGCCTGGGGATCGACCGTCACGACGAGGATGCGCCCGGGCGTCGGGCGCAGCGTGAACCAGTCACCCATTCGCTCGTGGCAGAGGTCGAAGAAGCGCGTCGGCGCCAAGACGAAGCCGGTGCGCATCATCCACGGCGAGAGGTCCGGTCGCGGCGGCAGCCGCGTCTCGTCGAGCTCGATCTCCGGTGCGGCCGCGGTCGCCGTCATCGCGATCAGCCGGCGCCGATCGCCGCCCCCGCGAGCTTGCGGCGGGCGGTCGCGGTCAGGGCGCGGTACGAGTGGCGCCGGTCGTCCAGGTACCAGGCCGTGCCGGCGTCGTCGGGGCTCGGGATCCCCGCGTCGCGCAGCAGACCGGTCAACGGCCGGTACCAGGTCGTGACGGGGATCGAGTCGACGACGCGAACGATCGCGGGCCGCTCGGCCGGTGGCAGCCGATCGAGCGAGCGCGTCAGATCCTTGGCGCTGAGCTCCCCGCCGGGCCGGAGCGTCACCGCGGCCAGCGCGACATCGTGCCCCGCGCTCCCCGGAACGCCGTACGCGACCGCCAGATCGACCGCCGGCAGCGTGCCGAGCGCGTCCCGGATCGGTGCGGTGAACACGGGTCCGGCATCGGTGTGGATCACGTCGGCCACGCCGTCGACGCGCCAGTAGTCGCCGTCCCGGTCGCGGCGGAACAGGTCGCCGGTCGGGAGCCACGCGTCGTCACGCGAGAACACGCCGCGCCACGGGGTCGTGCTGGTCGGCTCGTCGTCCGAGACGCGCGCGAGCAGCATCCCGACCTCGTCGGGCCCGCACTCGATTCCGAGACCGTCCTCCCCGAGCACGAGACTTCCGAGCTCGATGTCGTAGGCGGCGACCTTCACGGCGGCGGCGCCGGGCAGCGGCCGGCCCATCGAGCCCGGTTTCGAGCCGCTCAGGTTGACGAGGATCGCGCCGGCCTCGGTCGAGGCGTAGAACTCGAGCACGCGGGCGGGCGCGAACCGTCTCTGTACGCGCCGCCACAACCCGCTCGGCATCCCCGAGCCGATGAACAGCCGCACCGGGTGGTGGCGTTCGCCGGGATTCGGCGGCGCTTCCACCAGGTCGTGCAGCAGCGTCCACGTGTACGACGCGACCGTCACGCCGTACCGGCGGGTCTCGTCCCAGAACGTGGCCGGATCGAACGTGCTCGCCATCGCCAGCCGGGCGCCGCCCGCGATCGCGCCGCCGATGCTCATCATCAGCCCCGACGGGTGATACAGGGGCGTGACGCTGTAGACGGTGTCACCACTCGTCAGCGCTGCGGAGGAGGCGGTGCCGAACGCCGACATCGCCCAGCGGCGGTTCGTGATCCGGCTGATACGGGTCCGCTCCCCCTCGCCGGTGAACACGATGAACGCCAGGTCGCGCGCGCGGCCGGGATCGGGGCGGTACCAGCGCGGCAGCGTGACGGCGTCCGGGTCGATCTGCTCCATATCCGTGATCACCGGCACGCCGAGATCGCGGGGGCCGCCGCCACCGCCGAGCACGAACGTGTGGACGCGGCCCAGCCCCGCCGCGAGCGGCGCGCGCTCGGGGTCGGCAATGATCCGCTGCACCTGCCCGAGCTCGGCCTCCCGCGATGCGTCGCCGTCCGGGCGCAGCAGCACCGACACGGCGCCGACACGGCTGATCGCGACCACCAGCGCGAGCGCGCTCGGGCGCGTACCCATCATCACGCCCACGTGCTCGCCGCGACGGACGCCGATCGCGATCAGGCCGCGGACGACGTTGTCGATCCGCTCGTTGATCTCCCGCGCCTTGTACGCCCGGTCCTCGAACAGGAAAAAGGTCTCGTCGGGCGCCTTCTTGCGCCGCTCCTGCACCAATGAGCCGATCGAGATCCGCGTGCGCGGCTGGATCTGACCGAGCCGGGCCAGCCGCGGCAACTGGCTCGCCGCCTCGAACGTCAGCTCGCGCAGGCTGCGGAGCGTGCCCTCGGTCGTGCGCAACACCGAGCGCGCGATCCCCGTGCCGACGCCGCCCGCGAGCTCGAGCCCGTAGCCGACTCGGTTGCGTACCTCGGGGATCAGTTCGGTGCCCTCGTCGTCGGGGACGGCGGTCACGGTCTCCGGCAGGTCGCCGTTACCCGCGCGCCAATTCGCCCACGCGGCGACGGTCGGCCAAGTGATCGTGTTCGAGTTCGAGCCGACGACGAGCCCGAAATGGCCGGCGCGCAGCGCCAGTTCGTACACGTCCGCGCGGGGGGCGGCCTGGCGGATCGCACGCACGCCCGGCGGCGGCGCGATCTCGTCGACGGTGCCGACGACGCAGAGGATCGGGCACGCGATGTCGGCCAGCGTCACGAGCCGGTCCTCGATCACGAAACCGCCTTCGAGCATCCGGTTGTGGGCGATGAACTGGCGCAGGAAATCGGCCATCGCCGGACCTGGCCACGCCACCCAGCCGTCCGCCTCGAGGAAGCGGCGCTGCCCCTCGCGCGGCAGCAGCGCCTCGCGGTCGTGCAGCCGCAGGATGAAATCGATCCGGCTGCGGATCGACTTGACGGGGTCGAGCAGCCTGAAGCCGGTGCGGCTCGCCCACGCCGGGAGCGCCATTCCACCGAACACCCGGTCCGCGAGGAACTCCGCCGCCCCGGCTGCGAACTCCTCCGGGATCCCGAACGGCATCGCCAGCCGGGTGTCGACCGGGCTGCCGAACGTGATCAGCGATCCAAGCCCGTCGTTCCGCCGGTAGGCCGCGGTCTGGTAGCAGAACATCCCCCCCTGCGAATAACCACCGAGGTGGACGTCCAGGCCGGTCGCGGCGTGCACGCGGTCGACCGCGTCGGACACGGCCAGCACGTGATCGGTGAGCGTGCGCTCGAGTCCCCCTCCTGCTTCTCCGGCGCCCCGAAGTCGACGACCCACGGATCGACACCGTGCTCGCGCAGCACTGTGACCGCGCTCGTCCCCGGGGAGACGTCGTACACCTCCGCCGCGAGCATCATCGGCGGCACCAGCAACACCGGTGGCTCGGGTGGGTGGGATCCAATTCCGTCGGGGTAGTAGTGGCGCAGCCGATACACGCGCTGCTCGCTCGCGACCTCGTACGGGGACGGCTCCTCATCGGTGGCGAGCCCGCCGAAGCGCGCCACCTCGAGCGCGTTCTGCGCCGCCGCGCCCAACCGGACGGCCGGTCCCGTCAGCTGCTTGGGGATCAGGTCCATGTTCGCTCGATCACATCTTCTCGGAAATCGCCCGGTATCGTCCGCGTCCGTGCCGGGTGACGCGTCCCTCCCGACGGTTGCCCGGGAATGGGGGCGGATCGGCATCACCGGCTTCGGCGGTCCGCCGGCGCACATCGCGCTGTTGCGCAAGCTGATGGTCGACCAGCACGGCTGGATGACGCCGGCCGAGATGGAGGACGCGATCGCGGCCTGCAACCTGCTGCCCGGGCCCGCCTCGACTCAGCTCGCGATGTTCTGCGCCGGCCGCGTCGCCGGCGTGCCCGGCGTGATCGTCGGCGGGCTGTGCTTCATCTGCCCGGCGGTCGTCCTGATCCTCGCGCTGTCGGTGCTGTTCCTCGCCGAATCCCCGCCCGCATGGGTTCGCGGGGCCGGCGCCGGAGCCGGGGCGGCCGTTGCCGCGGTGGCGGTCCAAGCCGCGGCCGGGCTGCTCGGACCGAGCTGGGCGCGAGCGGGTCGGATCGGTGGCGCGCGCAGGTGGCGATGGCTCGGGTACGTCGCGCTCGGCGGCGTCGCCGCCGCGCTGGTCGGCCCCTATCTGGTGCTCGTGTTGCTGGCCTGCGGCGTCGGTGAGCTGGTTGCGTCGGGAGCGTGGCGGCCCGAGCGGATCGCGGCGCTCGCACCCGGGCCGTTCGCGGTGTTCGCCGGGGCCGGCGGGTTCGGCGCGCTCGCATGGGTCGCGTTCAAGGTCGGGGCGCTGTCCTATGGCGGCGGCTTCGTGATCGTGCCGTTGATGCAACACGACGCGGTTCACACCTACCACTGGATGAGCTCGGCGCGGTTCCTGGACGCGGTCGCACTCGGTCAGGTGACGCCCGGACCGGTGATCGCAACCGTGGCCGCCGTCGGGTATGCGGCACACGGAATCGCCGGCGGACTGCTCGCGGCGGCGGTCGCATTCTCTCCGTCGTTCGCCTTCGTCCTGCTCGGCCGCGGACGGTTCGAGCGGCTCCGCACGAACCCGCGCGCACAGGCGTTCCTGGACGGCGCCGGGCCGGCGGCGATCGGAGCGATCCTCGGCGCCGCGATCCCGCTCGCGGGCGCGTTGACGGAGTGGTGGCAGTTCGTGCTGCTGGGTGCGGCGGCGGTCGCGCTGCTGATCGCGCGGCGCGGCGTCGTCGAGACGCTCGTCGTCGCCGGGGTCATCGGCGCGATCGTCGGTATCGCCGGCGGGGCGGTGTGAGCCGCCCCGCCTCGCCCAGCGCACCCGCCACGGTCAGCGCCCCGTGTCCTGCGGCGCGTGCCCGCCGAAGCTGATCACCTGCTGGATCCCGGTCGGGCGGTTCGTGTAACGCATCGTGTAGGGCAGCAGACCCGGCACGAACTTGATCCGCTCGGCCGTCGCGCTCGCCCGCCACGCGGACGGGTTCGAGCCCTGCTTCGCCTGGAGCTCGTTGCCCGCCTTGTTGATCGCCGACCACATCAGGCTTCGGCACTTGGCGAGATTGCCGCCACCGCAGTAGCGGACCGCGAACTTGCCCCTGACGGGCTCGCCGAGAATCGTGCGGATGTCCTTCTGCATCCACATGTACCAGCCGGTGTACTGCCCGCCGGGCGGCGAGTCGAACGGCGTCACGAACGACGCGAGCTGCGCGGTCAGCTTCGGGCCGAGCACCGTCGAGGCCCACGCGTACGCGAGCGGGGTCCAGGCGGCGTCCATGATCGCGGCGCCCGGGTCGGTGATATTCCCGATCCCGCTGGCGTCCGTTCGGTCGAGCCGGCTTCCGCCGTGGCTGTACCAGGCGTCGAGCAGCGCGAGCATCTTCGCGTCGCGCGCGTTGGGCGCCTTGCCACCGTGGAGCAGCTTCGAAAGCACGGGTTCGAACGTCATCTCGCGCACGTCCTGGGTTGCCGCCTCGTTCATTGCCGAGACGACCCGCGCGGGCGTCAGGTTGCTCCCATGGCCGAGGTTGTTGATCAGCAGGTCCACGCGCTGCAGCGAACCGAGCGTCCAGTTGTCATCCGGCGCCTCGTAGCCCGCCTCGGTGCGGTTGTTCCAGTTGATGATCTCCCCGTTCGGCGGGTTGATCCCTTGCGGATGGTTCTTCGCGGAGACGTATCCGCGCCACTCCTCCTTGCCGGTGCCGTTGACCGGGAGGTCCTGGTCGACGTTCGAGGGCTGGATCGGCACGAGCCCGCTGGTGTACACGCCGATGTCCTTGTCGTCGACGTACAGCGAGTTGAACGTCTGCGGCGTCAGCGACGCGGCCTTGAAGAACTGGTGGACGTTGTGGATCGAGCCGTCCGAGAGGTCGCGGTAGAAGAGCAGGTCGAGCACGTCCTTGCCGTAGCTGGAGCGCTTCTGCGACAGCGCCACCAGCCTGCCCTGCTTGGTCCTCGCGTATCCGATCACCGGGCCGTGGACCGTGCGGTAGAACGTGAGCTCCCGCTGGGTCTTCGTGCCCGGGTTGAGGGTGCCGGCGTCGAAGAACTGCATCTTCGTGCACCGGCCTTGGAAGATGTACTCGTGGATGCCGTTGCCGCACAGCGTCTCGGCGTAGGTCGTGATCTGATCGAGCCCGGCCGAGGTCAGCGACCAGGCGAAATCCTGTGAGCGCCCGATCAGCATGTAGCCCGGGAACGGGGCGGCGCTCGCGCCGTCCTCGTGGATGCCCGGGCCCTCCAGGTCCATCTCCAGCGTCAGGCCGGGGTAGTAGTAGCCGATCTGCGGGCCGGCGACCATGATCGGATGGTGGGTCGCCGAGCGCTTGGCGGACACGAGCAGCGCGTTGCTGGCATGGCCCTTGAAGTCGCGCTGCACGGCGAGTGCGTCGGTCGCGCTCGACGTCAGGCTGTTCGGGGCGAGCATCACGTTGCCGCTGAGGCTCTTCGGCGGCGGCTGGAACTGCACATGGCCCGGCACGCTGACGGGCGCCTCGGGGTCGTTGGCCTCGCGCAGGTCGTTCCAGACCTCCATCCCCTTCTTGGCCCCGAGGTGCTGCTGGAGCCCCGCCAGGAACTCGCCGTTTGCCGCCTGCTGGCCCCCACCCTCGCCGACGAACTGGTCCTTCAGCGCGTTGAACGCGTAGATGTCGACGCGAGTGAACGGCGGCGTCGCCGGGCTGTACTTCGCAGTACCAGGCGTTGATGCCCTCGAGATACACGTCGATGTCGTGCAGCACTGCCGCGGCCGGGCGCGCCCGCGGCCAGCAGCGCGTTCGTCTGCTTGGCGATCGTGTTCTGCAGCTGAGTCGTCGGCTTGAACGTCTGCAGCGACGCGATCAGGCCAAGCGCGCTCACGCCCGGCGCGTCGACGGCCGCGACCTCGGCGTCGTAGCGGGCCTCGGACAGCAGCAGATTGCGGTCCTCTGCCTCGACCCAGCCGGAGCCCCAGGTGACGTCGTCCCGCGTGAGGCCGTAGATGTGCGGCACGTTGTAAGGGTCGCGCAGGATCGTCACGCCGGGATGCGTCGGAGGGTCCGGATCCGGCGTCAGCGGCTCGGTGACCGCGACGCCGACCGGCTCGGGCTTGAAGTCCGCGAACACGTCCGCGGTGGTCACGTGGTTGAACAGCGGCGTCAGCGCGTTGTACATCTCCGCCTGCTGCTCCTCCTTGGCGAGCATCGGCGAGCCCGCGGCAGAGGGCACAGCGCCGTACTGGCCGGACGGGATGATGTCCCGCGCGATGATCGCGTAGTCCTTCGCGGTCGACGGATTCGACGCAGCGCCGGCCGCGACGGGCGCGACGGCACTCACCAGCAACGCGACCAGGCCAAGGACAAGCGTGACTCCAAGCTGACGCAACCTCATTCGTTCCCTCTCTGTCGCTGCCTCGCACGCTTTCGCGCCACTTCGCCGGTCCCTCGATCGGCGGCGGTCGGCCCGGCCACTGCGGCCTGAGTCGCATACCTTACACCCCGCCGTGGTGGCGCGTGCACTGTGGGCGGGTGCCGCGCGGCGGGGCTCGAACCGGCCGGCCCGCCGCCCGTCGCCTGCCGCCCAGGCCCGTCGCCTGCCGCCCGCCGCCCGTGGCCTGCCGCCCGCCGCCCGGACGCGCGCCACGAAATAGAAGAGCCCCGCCGAAGCGGGGCTCTCCCTTAGCAGGCCTGTAAGCCGGATCTTGTCGAGAGCAGTCATCCATCTGAGCGGCCTACCCGGACCTTGGCGGGCCACCTGCAAACGGTCCTGCTTGGCCTAGCATCGAGTGGGGTTTACCTGGCCGCCGCGTCACCGCGACGCCGGTGCGCTCTTACCGCACCATTTCACCCTTACCGGCCTGAAGCGCTGCAGCGGCTCCAGGCTTAGGCGGTGTCTATTTCTGTGGCACTTTCCCGCGGGTTTCCCCGGGTCGGCGTTACCGACCACCCTGCCCTGTGATGTCCGGACTTTCCTCGAAGGCGATCACCTCCGCGACTGCTCAGCCTGCGGCTCCGAGCATAGCGGTCATCTGGCCCCGTGACACGAGTGTTCCGCGGAACACTCGTTACGGCTTTGCAACAACACGTCGGCGCCGATCGGGCGGGCGCAGCGGACTCGTCGACCGCGCCCGACCCTCAGCTCAGCGCCGTCCGCAGTCGCCGCAGCGTCCGCCGATCGGCCGCGAGTGCGCCGCGTACTGGGGCTCCATCTCGCCTCCGCACACCGGGCATCCGACCGGCTGACGGGCGGCGAGCCCCTCCCAGACGCCGGAGATCAGCTCATCCAGCGTCGGCTCGCCGCCCGGCCGGTCGAACAAGCGTGGGTTCGAGGGTCAGCGTGCTCACCGTGGCTCCTCACGACGATGCTCCTCATCAGCCCGACGACCCTGCCGAGCACGCGCACGTCGCGGCTGCGGATCGGCTCCATCGCGGCGTTCTCCGGCTGCAGGCGGACGTGGTCGGCCTCCTGGAAGAAGCGCTTGACGGTCGCCTCCTCCCCCACCAGCGCGACGACGATGTCGCCGTCCGTCGGCGGTCTCCTGCGGGCGCACGACGACCAGGTCGCCCTCGAGGATCCCGATGTCCTTCATCGACTCGCCGCGCACGCGCAGCAGGTACTCGCCGTCCTCGCCGCCCGGCGAACATCCGGCGTCTGGATGTACTCCTCGATGTTCTCCTCGGCGAGCACCGGCTGACCGGCCGCGACCTGGCCGACGAGCGGCAGCCCGGGCTTGACGAACCCGCGCACGCCGGCCGCGGCGCGGTCCAGCAGCTCGATCGCGCGCGGCTTGGTCGGGTCGCGCCGCAGCAGCCCGATCCGCTCGAGGTTCGCGAGGTGCGCGTGCACGGTCGACGACGACGCCAGGCCGACCGCCTTGCCGATGTCACGCACCGTCGGCGGATAGCCGTACTTCGCCGAGTAGCGCTTGATGAAGTCGAAGATCTCCTGCTGGCGCTTGGTCAAATCCATCTGTCTACTCCTTGTCGTGCGAGCCGCCGACCGCGCGAACATGTGTTCGTGAATGTAGCGGGCCTCGAGGACGGACACAAATGCATGCCGGGCAGATGACGGCCGGGGCTATACTGGCCGCCCACCGCGCCTGTGGCGGAATTGGTAGACGCGCAAGGTTGAGGGCCTTGTGGACCGATTGGTCCGTGGAAGTTCGAGTCTTCTCGGGCGCACTGGGAAAGCCCCGCGAGGCGGGGCTTTTCTTGCTTTAGGGCCGTCCCCGGCTTGTGTCCGGCGGCATGGGTCCTGACAAATACCCACATCTGTACCCACCGTCTGACAACACTCCGTGGATACACCGAAACGCTGCGCGAGCGCCCATGAGCGTCCGGGGCACCCGTGGTCGGAGCCCGCAAGAGTCGGGCGCCGGCGGGAACCCCCCTCCACCCGGGCGAACTACCGCGTCAGCGGCGGGTTCTACGATGTCCATCGATGAACGAAGGAACACGACCTACCGGCGCCTGGACGGATGACGAGATCGCTCGCGAGGAGTCCGCGACGCGCACACGCTTATCGCGTGATCGCGAAGCTGGCGCGGCCGCGAATGTTCGCGCAGCCGGGGCGCTCGCCAGGTTCGCGAACCGTATCGCCGACGCAGCGGCCGCCGCTCGGCGGGATGGAAGCGCTCGATCCTGAACCGCTGCTTCGCTTCCTGCACGAGCGAGGCGTCGAACACATTCTGATCGGTGGTGTGGCGGTGGCAGCTCACGGTTACCCGCGGCCGTCCAAGGATCTCGACATCGTGCCTTCCCCGCGCCCCGAGAACCTCACCCGACTGGCCGAAGCACTCGTCGCGTTACACGCCCGGCCAGCGGAGCTGGGTGACTTCAACGCTGATGAGGTGCCGGCCGACCCGACACGAGTTGAGGATCTCGCCCAGGGAGGGAACTTCCGACTCGAGACCGACTTGGGCGCGCTGGACATCATGCAGTGGATCTCGGGGGTCGACACCGATGATCTCTTCATCGAACTCGACCGCGACGCGCTCGCGTTCATGCTCGACGATGTGCGCGTCCGGTACTGCAGCCTCCCGCACCTCCGCGCGATGAAGAAGGCAGCGGGCCGACCGCGGGACTTGGACGACCTGCAGCACCTCCCGGAGTGGTAGAAAGCACGCCGCACGAGACCGAGCGACGCGCGTCGGCCGGACGAGCTAAGGGCCGAGTAGTCGGCGGCGGCGCCGCCGTTATCCCAACGACCGCGATGCGGCGAGATTGACGCGGCCCCGCGCGAGTACCCGTGCGAGCGCCCCGTTCTCCTCGCGCAGTTGCTCGATCGTCTTCTCGCCAGACTCGAGCGCGCGCCGATCCTCATCGCGCGAGCGCTGCTTCTCCGCCCACAGCTCGGCGGGGTCGAAGCCATCTTCAAGATCGAACGCCATGGTCACATCGTATCGGCGTCACGACCCCCGGAGCCGTGACAACACCCGTGACAACATCCATCTCTGTCCAGACGTCCAATCCGTGCAGAAAACCCGCCGATTTGCGGGCGTCGGACGCCAGGAAACCCATCCACGCGGGGCGATTCGGGTTGAGGGCCTTGTGGACCGATTGGTCCGTGGAAGTTCGAGTCCTCTCGGGCGCACTGGAGAAGCACCGCAAGACGGGGCTTTTTCGTGTTTTGGGAGCAGTAGTTGCTTCCTGCGATTCCTTCTGATGCAGTCCCGATATGGGTCGGTTCGCTCGCCGCGTCACCTGGGCGTCCATGGTCTGCTTCGTGCTGAGCGTCGGCTGCGGCACGGCCATCGCCTCGAGCGTCAACTACGGCGACATCTCGCACAAGAACCTGAAGGACCTGGGGCAGGCCTCGACTGGCACGAAGCTGCCGCTGGAGGTCGGGCTGATCGCCAACCAGTCGGGGATCGCAAGCGCCGTCAAGGCGGCGAGCAACCCGACGTCGTCGAGCTTCGGAAAGTATCTGTCGATCTCGAGCTTGGCGAGCAAGTACGGCGCGTCGTCCTCGCGACGTAACGCGGTCACCGGGGCGTTCAAGAAGTACAACACGTCGTCGACCGTCGACGTCTTCCATCTGCGGGTGGTCGCCACGATCACGATCGGCACCGCCCAGAAGATGTTCGGCACGAAATGGGACGTGTACCTCGACAACTCGACTGGCGCCAAGACGGCGTTGCCGGTGAACACCCCGAAGCTGCCCTCCGGGTTGAGCGGCAACGTTGACACGATCGCCGGCCTTGAGCACGTGATCAGCTCTGGGAGCACCAGCGCGCGCGACGTTCCCTCCGCGACGCTGATGCCGATGGCCCAGCCGGCGATCTACGACGGCGGCACACCCACCCGCACCGGGACGATCAGCCCCGGATGCGCCACCAGCATGTTCCCGAGCTCCGTGTTCTCGAGCGAGGGGCTGTTCCCCAACCAGATCGACACCGCCTACGGAATCAGCGAGATGCAGGCCGCGGGCTTTCAGGGTCAGGGCATCAACCTCGCGATCCTCGGCGAGGCACCGACGCCGACCAACGACGTGACCACGTACCGCAACTGCTTCGGCTTTCAGGGGACCTCGCTGAAGATCCACAACGCCGGCAGCATCAAGCCGATCCTCGAGAGCTCACTCGACGCGATGACCGTCGCGATGGTGGCACCGAAGCTCAACCGGCTCGACCTGTGGGTCAAGCAGCTCGGCCAGGACAACCCACAGGGCGCGATCGAGCTGCTCGCGTCGCCGATCCAGGCGACGACGAACGGGACGCCGCTGCCGAACGTGATCTCGATCTCCTACGGCGCATGCGAGGCCGAAGTCAAGCCGTACAGCGCGGCGCGGACGCTGTTCGATCGCGAGGCGGCGGCGATCGACGCGTTGGGGATCACGATCGTGGTGGCGGCCGGCGACAGCGGCTCGTCGGCTTGCGCGCACGGGGTCAAGCAGTCGCAGCTCACGAGCTACGACGAGCAGAAGTCCGCGTCGTGGCCGGCCGTCTCGCCGTGGGTGCTCGCCGTCGGCGGCACCAACATCTCCCTCACGCCGACCAACACGATCGCCTCCTCGGGCGTGTGGAACGACGAGGAGTTCCCGTCGCCCTATAAGACCGATGCCGGCGGCGGTGGTGGCGTCAGCAGCACGGAGAAGCGCCCGTGGTGGCAGACCGCCTCGACGAGCGGTAACCGGCCAGTGCCAGACCTGGCCGCGTTCGCCGACGCAGCACCCGGATACGCGATCGTCTGCTCCTCCGGCGTACAGAGCTGCCCGCAAACGTCAACGCAGACGATCACCTACGTCGGTGGTACCAGCGCGGCGACACCACTGGTGGCGGGGATGATCGCGCTGTGGGACCAGTTCGCCAAGGTGGAGAAGTGGCCCAAGCCGGGATTCATCCCGCCGACGCTCTACTACATCGGCAAGCACGCGCCGACATCGTTCCTCGATATCACCACCGGCACCAACTCGGTGTTCAGCAGCGTCTCGTGCTGCAAGGCAGGACCCGGATACGACGAGGCGACCGGACTCGGGTCACCGATCGCGAACCTGATCGCTGCGCAGCTCCACCACTGACGATCCCACGAGGCAGCTATTCGTCTCGGCGGACCCGAATGAGCTGGACCTGCGGCTCGTGACCTCGATCGTATGATGTGCCGCGATGCCGGCCGGGCAATCATCTGCCGGCCCGTCTGGGATCCAGGCGGGGCGATCTCTTACGCGGAGGCCATGATGAGTGGAGTGACGACGCCTAATGCCAACAACGGCGTTTCGGCGGAGGAGGTGCGGAGGATCGGCGTCGAGGCTTATGTGTATCTGTATCCGCTCGTCACGATGGAGATCACCCGCCGGCAGATGACGAACGTTGCGGCGGGGACCAAGCCGGGCTTCGGGCCGATGGGCGAGTTTGCGCACGTCCGCGAGTTCCCGCCGGCCGATTTCAAGGCGGTGGTCCGGCCGAACTTCGACACGTTGTACTCCGTCGCGTGGCTTGATCTGACCGAGGAGCCGATGATCGTGTCGGTCCCCGACACCGACGATCGCTACTACTTGCTGCCGCTCTACGACATGTGGACCGACGCGTTCGCCGTTCCGGGTAAGCGCACGAGCGGGACTGCCGCGGCTGATTTCGCCGTCGTTGCGCCAGGTTGGCAGGGGAACGTCCCTGACGATCTCGAGGTGATCCACGCCCCAACCGCGTATGTGTGGATCATCGGGCGAACCCAGACCAACGGCCCCGCTGACTACGAGGCAGTGCACGTCGTTCAAGACGGCTACACGATCACGCCGCTCTCGAACTGGGGGCAGGACCCTCAGCGGATCGAGGCGAGCATCGATCCGACGGTGGACATGGACACGCCGCCTCTCGACCAGGTCAACGGCATGCCGGCGGCGACGTATTTCGGTGTCGCGGCGGAGTTGCTGAAGCTCCACCCGCCGCACCTGACCGACTGGTCCACCGTCGCCCGAATCGCACGGATCGGGATCCGTCCCGGCGAGAGCTTCGACTTCGACGCGCTCGACCCGGCGGTTCGGAGCGCGCTGGAGGGCGCCCCCGCGGCGGGTCTGCAGTTGCTTCAGGCGACGCTCCCGCGGCTCGCCAAGGTCGTCAACGGCTGGCAGATGAACACAGACTCGATCGGGGTGTACGGAGACTTCTACCTCAAGCGCGCGATCGTCGCGATGGTCGGGCTCGGCGCCAATCCGCCGGATGACGCGATCTACCCGCTGAACGTGGCCGACGCCGACGGTCAACCGCTCAACGGCGACCACGACTACGTCCTGCACTTTGATGAGGTTGAGCTGCCGCCCGTCGATGCGTTCTGGTCGGTCACGATGTACGACGCGGACGGATTCCAGGCGGCCAATCCGATCAACCGGTTTGCGATCGGCGACCGTGACGATCTGACCTTCAACGCCGACGGCTCGCTCGATCTCTACATCCAGCACGACAGGCCCGGCCGGGAGCACGAATCCAACTGGCTGCCCGCACCGCGTGGCCCGCTCGGCGTGACGATGCGCCTGTACGCCCCCACATCGCCGGCGCTCGATGGCCGCTGGGCACCGCCGGCGACCAAACGCGTCGGATAGCACCGTTGGAGCGTGGTTGATCGCGGCGTTCGGCGACCGAGCCTGCGGGCGCGACGTCGAGCTTGAGCGAACCCGGTTCACGAGCCGCACGTCGCGTCAGCGTCTCGGTGGATCACCCAGATGCGGCGCGCGCGCCGCATCCGGGGCGCGGGCAAAGCGCAACCCGGGCAAACGCTGCCGTTACCTCAGCACGTCGTTCACCGTGACGGTGAACGGCCTACCGGTCGCGGGGGCAACGCGGAAGCGCATCGCCCATGACCCCGGCATCCCGAGGACCGGCTCACGGACCGAATATGTGTTGGGTGTGCGCTCGCTCAGCATGCTCGTGAGCACATCACCCATCTTCATCGCCGGCATCGAATACGAGACCGTGACGCGCGCTCCGTTGACGAGCTGTCCGTGGCGCACGAGCCAAACCGAAACGGTGTTGTCGGCCGGGGCGAGATTCGGCGCGATCCGCAGATGGAGCGCGAACTGGCCGGCTGGAATCGCCGCACTGACGGGTCCAGGACCAACATTGGTGCTGGAGAAAATCGCCGAGCGCTGCAGTTGGCCGAGCGGCCGAGGTGCGGTTGAGCTGCCGGCGATGGCGAGCACGAGCAATACGACGCCGAGCAGAGCCACCGTTGCGGTAGCGAGCGCGCCAACGCGCACGGGATGCGTGACTCGAAGCGGCATGATCGATACTTCAGCGACAGCAGGACAGGGCCGCATCGTGGCTTCTGCTCGTAGCCACGTGGGAAACTACGCGGCCGACGAACACTCGGTGCTGACCCGACGGTCCCTTTTGATTGTGACCGCGGTCTGGATCCCGGTCACAGTCGTTCGATCATCCTTCGCGACCGTCGCGATCGCCGTGTTCATGACCGTCGTATCCAGTGCCATCACGAACTGCCCGGGCCGTCAGCGTGATCAGGGCGATCTTCGCAGCGCCGGCGCTCTTGTAGATGTTTTGGACGTGCGGCTTCACGGTGGGACGCGCCACGCCGAGTTGACTGCCGACGCCGGCGAGCGTTTGATACGTCGTGAGGAGCGTCAGCACGCGTGTCTCGGCAGGCGTCAGCGAAACGGTGCGTCACCCGCATCGGATGACGCGTCGCGGGCGCTCAAGCGGCATGCTGGAGCCCCAGATGCCACTGCTTCGACGCGATCATGGTGCCGATCAGACGAAGTACCGGATGCGCGAGAAGATGTTCTCGATCGGCGAGGACTTCTGGATCGAGAATGAGCAGGGCGACCGGGCGTTCAAGGTCGACGGCAAGGCGCTCCGCCTCAGGGACACGCTGATCCTGCAGGACCCTTCCGGCAACGAGTTGTTCAAGATCCAGAAGAAGGAACTGCATGTCCGCGACACGATGAAGATCGAGCGCGACGGCGACACGGTCGCGACGGTCAAGAAGGCGCTCGTCCACGTCGTGCGTGACCGATTCGAGGTCGAGGTCGACGGCGGCAAGGACCTCGAGGCGAAGGGGAATATCGTCGACCACGAGTACAAGGTCGAGCGCGACGGTGACCACGTTGCTGAGGTCTCCAGGCGCTGGTTCCGCGTTCGGGACACCTACGGCATCGAGATCGCTCCCGGCGAGGACGACGCGTTGATCCTCGCCGTTGTGGTCTGCATCGACCAGATGTCCCACGACTGAATCTCGCCGGCCAAGTCGGAGCCGTCCTGACCGGTAGCTCACGCCAAACTGTTTGCTGGTCTCATTCGTGGCCGAGCGTCTACGTTGGGTCTGCGGCGGGTTCTGAGGATGTTTGGGGTGGGGCTGGAGCAACGGCGCGGTTCAAGGCGATCGTCGTGATGTAGGCGACGACGACGCCGACGATGATCAGCGGGCCGGCTCCGGCCCCACTCTTGCTGACAAGCACCGTCGCGAGCACGACCGCCGCGAGCGGCAGCTGCAGCATCGCGGCTACGCCCGCGCCGATCCCGACTCCGACCGCGCCGGTGAGATCGCACCCGGGCAGGTGGGAGGCGAGGAGACCGGCTGCAGCCCCGACGAACATCGCGGGGAACGTCGGGCCACCGCGGAAGCTGCCGAGCGAGACCCCCCACGCGAGGCTCTTGAACGCCAGCAGCAGCAACAGCGCCCCAACCGACCACGCAGCGGCGCTGGTCACCAGCCCCGGCAGCGCGCTCTGCCCGGAGAACAGCACCTCGCCGGCGTTCTTGCCGCTGGTCGCGTGAAACGCGATCGCCAAGCCCGCAACGACGACCCCGGCCGCTGGAAGCAAGAGAAACGGGCGCCGCATCACCAGCGGGTGCGATCGCAGTCCCAATTGTCGCGCTCCGAAGGTCAGTAATGCGACCGCGAGTGCGAGCGGGATCGTCCAGGCGAAGTCGGCGACGGTGGGTCTCGCCAACGCCGGGAGTGTGAGCGCGCCAAGTGCGTAGGCGCTGTTGCTGAGGCCGGTGAGCGATCCCATCCCAAGCGAGACCAGCGACCCAATCCCGGCTGCGAGCAGGCCCGGCAGCAGGAACAGCGGCAGCTTCTCGCGGTCCAGCCCGAGCGCTTCGAGCAGGAGCACGGCGGCGATGATCGGCGAGCCGAAGATCATCGCGATCGCAGCGAAGCTCCCCGACCCGGCGATCACGGCCTGCGCCTGGTCAGGGATGTCGCGTCTGAGCGCTTTGATCGCGAGTAGCCCGAGGCCGGCACCCAACGCGATCAGCGGCGCCTCGGGACCCAGCACGAGCCCGAGGCCTACCGTCGCGAGCGCTGCGAGGATCACCCCCGGCAGATCGATCGGCCGCGTCGGCGCACCGCCGACCTTCAGACCTTCCGCCGGAACGTGGCCACCCTCGCCCGGCAGGCGCACGATCGCGAACGCGATCGGCAATCCCGCAAGCCCGAGCACCACGACATACCACCAAAGTGGCGCGCCATTGTGATAGCCGAGATCCTTGGGGAGGTCGGTGAACACCAAAATCTGGATCCGCTCGATCAGCTCGAGAAACGCCCAAGCGGCGAGCGACACGATCACGCCAACGACCGCTGCCAGCAACAGCAGGACGATCAAAGCTCGCGGCTTCGGCCGCGAGCCCGCCTCCGAGCCCGATGAAGCGGCCGCAGTCAACGGCCCCCGCGCGTGGCGGACTCGCTAGCGATCAAAGCGTGCCCCGGCACCGCGCACCAGTTAACCATTCCAGGCCCGACGAGGATGATCCCGATCACGGTTGACGCCGGCGAGCTCGCAGGCAGTTGCGTACGCAGCGTCCATCAGCTCCTCGACGGCGACGACGCGATCTAGGAAGCCTGCCTCCTGCCGCGAGCCGCAAGCGACAATGCAACGACTCGGGCAGATCCAACGCGGGCCGCGGTCATGCAAGTGCCGCCAGGTGTGATCGTGATGTGATGAGGCTGAGAGGTTTCAGCATTTTTCAGCGCCGGCGTCCGCGGTCCGCGCCGCCGCCTGCTCGGCCTCGAACATCACGGCTCCGGCCGGCAACGTCCATTGCCGCTTGCGAGGCGGTGGATCGTCTGGCCACTCGCCGTGCTCCTCGAAATACCGCCACGCGTCCTCATGGCGGGCGCGCTCCTCGTCGCCCGACACACCGAGACGGTAAAGGGCGTTGATCATCAGCACCGAGAGTCCGCCGCCGACCGCCATCGCAAAGCCGTCGACGCCGAAGCCGCTGGGGTTGATCGCCAGCGTCACGATGCCGCCGAGCACCATCGCGCCGCCGATCCCGTAGCGGACCGCCCACAGGGCGGGCGAGCGGCGCTCACACTCTCGCGCCGGTTCGGTCATGTTCGATTCAGGCATTGTTCTGCTCCATATTGTTCGGGCTCATCCGGCGGCATGTATCCACCTGAGCAAAGGATCGCCGTCGGGCCTACGAGTTTCGACCCGGCGCGCAGCCCGACGCGGGCCGGGGGCCATACCGGGGATGTCGGGTTACCCCTACCTCGCTAGCGTTGCCGCCGATGCAACCGGTGCGGGTCATGATCGCCGAGGACCAGTTGCTGCTTCGCGAAGGACTCAGCCGGCTGCTGGAAGAGAGCGGATTCGAGGTCGTCGCTCAGGCGGCCGATGCGCCCGACCTGCTGCGGAAGGTCGCAGCGCATCATCCGGATGTCGCGATCGTCGACGTGCAGATGCCGCCCACCCACAGTGACGACGGGCTGCGCGCGGCGATGGAGATCCGCCGCAGCCATCCCGACGTCGGAGTCCTGATGCTGTCCCAGTTCCGCGACGAGGCCTATGCGATGGACCTGATCGGCGACGACGCGCGCGGAGTCGGCTACCTGCTCAAGGACCGGATCGCCGACCTTGATTCGTTCGCGGATGCCATCCGCCGCGTCGCGGCGGGTGGGTCCGCGCTCGATCCGGAGATCGTGGCGCTGATGGTCGGCCGCCGCCGCAAGCATGATCCGCTCGAGGCGCTGACCCCGCGAGAGCGCCAGGTGCTGGCGCTGATGGCCGAGGGCAAGTCGAATCTGGGGATCGCCGAGGCGCTCGGCGTCACGCTCGCCGCCGTCGAGAAGCACGTCGGGCGGATCTTCGGGAAGCTCGGGTTGCGCGACGAGCCGCTCGAGCACCGCCGCGTGCTCGCTGTGCTCACGTTGCTGGCGCCGACCTGACCGCGGCCGCCAGCGGCAGCAAGGCGATCACGCGCGTGCCGCCGCCCGCCGGCGACTGCACCGACAGCGTGCCGCCGACCGCACCGACACGGTCCTCCAAGCCCGCGAGACCGGATCCCTGCGCACGGTCGATCGCCGCGCCACCGCGGCCGTCGTCGGTCACCGCGATCTCGAGCCGTTCGCCATCAGCGCCGACGGTCACGCCGGCCTCGGATGCGCCGGCGTGCTTGGCGACGTTGGCCAGCGCCTCGGCGACAACGAAGTATGCCGTCGCCTCGACAATCGGCGCAAACCTCTCCCCCGCGATATCGAGCGTCACGGGCATGGGTGCGCGCGCGGTCAGCGAGCTGATCGCCGCTCGCAGCCCGCGGTGGGTGAGCACCGACGGGTGCAGGCCCGCTCCGAGCTCGCGCAGGTCCTCGATCGCCTGCTGCGTCTCGGATACCGCGTCGCCGATCAACCGCTTCCCCTCGTCGTCGGTCGCGTGGGCGGCGAGCAGCTGAAGGGCCACGAGCACGTTGACGAGCCGTTGCTGCGCACCGTCGTGGAGATCGCGGCCCAGCCGTCGCCGCTCCTCGAGCTGCGCCGCAGCCAATCGCGCGCGTGAGGCGCTGATCGTCTCCGCTCGCTGCCGTTCGGTCTCGGCGCGCCGCTGCTCTGAGATGTCGCGGAAGATCACGACGGCGCCGCGCTCCCGATCGACGGTCATCGGAGCCGACGAGTAAGCGACCGGCACGAAGGTCCGATCACGCCGGATGAACCAGTCTCGCTCGACGCGCACCGCCTCGCCGCTGACCCGCGGCGCCAGCAGCGGGCAGTCGGTCTCCGGGAACGGTCGACCGTCGGGATAGAGGTGGTGGATCGTCGCGTGGCTGTTGCGCCCGAGCAGTTCGGCCTCGTCGTCGTATCCGAGGATCGCCAGCGCCGCACTGTTCGCAAACAACACCCGTCCGTGGCCGTCGACCGCGTAGACGCCATCGACCGTGCTGTCGAGCAACGCGGCGAGCAACTCAGCGCCGTCGGCCTGCATACGGCTCGCGAGTACCCGGTTGGTCGGGGCCGGCGGCATCTCGCTCCCTTCAGTGGCTGGCGACGTTCCCCGGCTCGAGCACGAGCTCACGGTCGACAAGTTCAAGCCCCTCGCTGCGGTGGGTTATCAGCAGCACCGTGCGCTCCCCCGCGGCCGCGAACACGTCGCGCATCAGCTCGGTCGCGGTGCCCGGGTCCAGGTGGGCGGTCGGCTCGTCGAGCACCAGGACGGGCGCGTCGGCGAGCAGCGCGCGAGCCAGCACGATCCGCTGCCGCTGGCCGCCTGACAGCTCTCGCCCCTCCTCGCCGACGAGCGTGTCAAGCCCGTCCGGAAGACGGCTCACCCATTCCCAGATCCGCGCCCGTCGGAGCACCTGCTCGACCTCCCAGTCGCTCGCATCCGGGCGCGCGAGGCGCACGTTCGCCCGGATGCTCGCCGTGAACAGGTGCGACTCCTGACCGGCGACCGAGATCGCCCGCCGGACGTCGGCCTGGCGGTACTCGCGCAGGTCTCGATCGGCAATCGTCACCCGTCCCAGCTCGGGATCGAGGAACCGGAGCAGGAGGTTCGTGACCGTCGTCTTCCCCGCCCCGCTGGCTCCGAGCAGTGCCACCCGGTCGCCCGGATCGAGGCGCAGGCTGACGCCCTCCAGCGCGGGCCGCGGCTGGCCGGGGTACCTCGCGCGGACGCCGTCGAGCGCCACGGCAAACGGCCACGCCGGCGCCGGGGCGGGCGCTGCCGGGTCGCGCACGCGGGCAGCCCGCCCGGTCAACTCGAGGATCCGGCGGCCCGCGGCGAGCGTCGCGGACAGCTCGCGGGCGGCGGCGGCCAGCGGCGCCACACCCTCGAAAGAGGCGACCGCGAGCAGCGCCAGCGCCGCGATCAGGACGCGATCGAGCCGGCCCGTGTGCGAGGCGGTGACGGCGACCGCGAGCACGCCGGCGGTCGTGGCCCCGGCGATCACGAGCCCGAGCCCATCGCCCACCCCGGTGGCGAGCGCGTCGCGCCGTGCGAGCTTCACGAGCGCGCGGTCGGCGGCGTGAACGCGGGCGAGCCCGGCCTGCTCGGCGCCGAACGCGACGACTTCGGGCGCGCCGCGGAGCAGCTCCACGAGCTCGGCCGCGAGCTCACCTCGGGCGCCGGCCTGGCGGCGGCCGCTCCGGCGACCCGTCAGGCCCGACAGCGCAGGCACGCCGAGGCCGCCGGCGAGCAGCCCGGCGGCGAGCACGAGTCCGGCGGCGGGCGCCACCGCAGCTGCGGCGCCGACCGAGATCGCGCCGGCCAGCAGCGCGACAAGCGGCGGTCCGAGGCCGCGCAGGTACAGGTTCTGGATCGCGTCCACATCCGCGACCATCCGCGTGACCAGGTCGCCCTCGCGGTAGGAGTCGAGCTCGGCGGGCGCCAGCGGCTCGATCCGCTCGAAGAAGCGCATCCGGACGCGCCCGAGTACGCGGAGCGCGAGGTCGTGGGAGCTCAGCCGCTCGAGGTAGCGGAGGATCGGCCGCCCGAGGCCGAAGAACTGGACCGCGACGATCGCGACCATCAGCGACAGGATGGCGGGACGCTCGGCGGCCCGCGAGATCAGGTAGCCGGCCGTCGCCATCAAGCCGACGCCGAACGCGACCGTCAGCGCCCCGAGCACGGCCGCGAGCGCCAGCCGACGGCGCGGCGCGTTCGCGAGCTTGAGCAGCGTTCGCAGGGTCGCGCTCACGCGGCCCTCGTCGCTTCCCCGGAGGCGGCGGCGCCGTCGCTCAGGCGAACCACCCGGTCAGAGCTCTGAACCAGCTCGGGGCGGTGCGCGATCAGCAGCATCGTCCGCCCCGCCTGCAGGCGCCGGACCGCGCGTCCGACGACGGCCACGCTCCGCGGGTCGAGATCCGCGGTCGGCTCGTCGAGGATCACGAGCGGGGCGTCCCGCAGGAAGGCGCGCGCCAGGCCGATCCGCCGGCGCTCACCGGGCGACAGCGACCGGCCTCCGTCACCGACGAGCGTGGCGAAGCCGCTTGGAAGCGCCCCGACGAAGCGATCCGCGCCCGCGAGCGTTGCCGCCTCGAGCACCGCCCGGTCTGATGCCAGCGGGTCGCCGAGCCGGATGTTGTCGGCGACCGTGCCGCGAAACAGCGTCGGATGCTGCGGCACCCAGGCGATCATCCGCCGCCACTCGTCGAGCCGGCACCCCCCGAGCCCGACCCCGCCGACGGAGATCCGACCGCCGGTCGGCTGAAGGAGCCCGAGCAGCAGAGCCGCCACCGTGCTCTTTCCGGCTCCGCTCTCGCCGACGAGCGCGACCGTCTCCCCTGGCCGGAGCTCGAGGTCGAGCCCGTCGAGCACCACCCCGGCGCGGGCCGGGTAGGAGAACGAGACCCGCTCGAGCCTGACGACAGCTCGCGCGGGACTCGGCGCGAGCCGGGAGCCGCCCGGAGCGGCGGCCGCCGGGGCGTCGAGCAGCGCGAACATCCGCTCGGCGACGGCCAGCCCGTCCGCGCTCGCGTGGTACTCGGCGCCGAGCCGGCGGAACGGCAGGTACAGCTCGGGCGCGAGCACGATCACGGTCAGTCCGGCCTGCAGCCCCAGGCTGCCGCCGACAAGTCGTATGCCGGTGGCGACCGCGACCAGCGCGACTCCGAGCGTGGCCGCGAGCTCGAGCACCGAGCCCGACAGGAAGGCGAGCCGCAGCGTCTCGATCGTCGCGCGGCGGTAGCGCTCGCTGTCCTCGCCGAGCGTGGCGCCCTCGGCCTCGGCGCGCCCGAACGCCCGCAGCGTCGGCAGACCCCGGACGACGTCGAGGAAACGGCACGACAGCTGGGCCAGCGCCTGCCAGCGCTCGCGGGTCCGCTCCTCGGTGTAGGAGCCGATCAGCCACATGAACACCGGCACCAGCGGCAGCGTCAGGAGCATGATCACCGCGGCCTCGAGGTCGACGACCGCGACCCAGGCGATCACCAGCAATGGGACGACCGAGGCCAGCACGACCTGCGGCAGGTACCGCGCGAAATAGCCCTCGAGCCCCTCGATCCCCTGAACCGCGACGGCGGCGAGCTCGGCGCCGCCGGCCCCGTCGACGGCGGCGGGCTGCCCGCGCAGCCGCTTCTCGACCAGTGCCAGGCGCAGCTGCGAGAGGACGCTCCAGGCCGCGCGGCGTCCGGCGACCTCCATCCCCCACGCACACGCGCCACGCAGCGCGAACGCGAGGACGAGCAGCCCGAGGTCGAGCCGCAGCGCCGCGAGCGAGGCGCCCTCGAACGCGCGTGCGACGATCCGCCCGATCAGCGTGGCCCCGAACAGAACGGCCAGCGCTGTCGCGATCCCGAGCGCGGTATCAAGCGCCAGCAGCGGCCGCACCGGCCGCGTCCGGTGGAGCAGGCGCGGGTCCAGGGCGCGCACGGTGCCCCTAGCTCGAGCCCGGGTCGGGGGGCGCGCTCACCCGCCGGCGGAAGACGTAGAACGACCAGCCCTGGTAGAGCAGCACGAGCGGCAGCAGCAGGACCGCGACGACGGTCATCACGACGAGCGCGTAGTGACCCGAGGCCGCGTTGTTGACGGTCAGGTTGTAGGCGGAGTTCGTGCTCGAGACCATCACGTTCGGATACAGGGCGATGAAGATCTGTCCGATCGCGGCGGCGATCGCGAACCCGGAGGCGGCGAACGCCCATCCGTTGCTGTCCGTGGTCGCGAGCACCGCAGCGAAGACGACCGCGATCACGCCGAAGATCTGCGTCGGCTCCGGAACCGTGCCGTGGCCGATCACGACGAGCGTCCACACCACCCACGCGACGTTGACGAGGATCGCGACCCCGCCGATCACGCGTCCCAACCCGCGGGCGCGATCGCGGATCGCGTCGGTCGTGCGCAACGCGAGGAAGGTCGCGCCGTGCAGCAGGCACAGCACCAGCAGCGTGACCCCGGTCATCAGCCCGTAGCCCGTCAGCAGGCTGGCGAAGTTCCCGGTGAAGTTGTGCTGCCCGTTGATCGGCAGTCCATGCAACAGGTCCCCGAGACCGACCCCGATCAGCAGCGGCAGCAGCAGGCTTCCGATCGTCAGCGCCCACGACCAGCCATTGCGCCAGCGGGTGCCTTCGCGCTTGCCGCGGTACTCGAACGAGACCCCACGCGCGAACAGCGCCAGCAGCACCAGCACCAGCGCCAGGTACAGCGCCGAGAACATCGTCGCGTACCAGCCCGGGAAGGCGGCGAACATCGCCGCGCCGGCGACGATCAGCCAGACCTCGTTGCCGTCCCACCAGGGGCCGATCGTGTTGATCGCAACGCGCCGCTCTGTTTCCGAACGGCCGACCACCCTGTGCAGCATGCCCACGCCGAAGTCGAATCCCTCGAGCACGAAGAACCCGATCCAGAAGACGACAACGATGATGAACCAGATCGTGTGAAGCTGCATCGCGTCAGTAGGTCAGACTGGGGACGGGGGCTCCGGGTGGTCCGGCCGGCTCGGTCGCCTCGGCATCGGCGTCCGCCAGCCCGCGCCGCGAGTAGCGCAGCATCAGCACCAGGTCGGCGGCCCCGAGCACGATGTAGGCGAGCACGAACGCGATCAGGCTGATCCAGATGTCGGTCGCGCTGACCGACGGCGGAGTTCGCATTGATCGTCTTCTGCAGTCCCTGCACGATCCACGGCTGGCGGCCGCTCTCGGTCAGCAGCCAGCCGGCGGTGTTCATCAGGAACGGCGTGATCACCGCCCACACCGACAACCACAGGAACACCCTGGAACTGCGCAGCTTGCCCCGATGCAGCAACCAGCCACCCCACAACGCGAGCAGCAGCACCAGCGTGCCGAGGTAGGCCATGACCCGCATCGACCAGTACTGGATGAACACGTCGGGTATGTAGTTGCCGGGGCCGTACTTCCTCTGGTACTGAGCCTGGAGCTGATTGAGGCCCGTGATGGCGCCGTTCCACGTTCCGGTCCCCAGGACCGACAGCAGGTGCGGAATCTCAAGGATCTGCGTCGGCGTCTTGTCGTTGGCGCCGCCACCGATCTGGAACGCGGAGAACGAGCACGGCTTGCAGCTGTTCCACTGCGCTTCGGCGGCCGCGATCTTCATCGGCTGATACCGGTTCTCGATCACGCCGAGCTGGTTGCCGACCGACAGCTGGATCACGATCGTCGGGATCAGCACGATCAGCGCCACCTTTGCGGTGCGGTGGAAGGACTCGACGTGCTGCTGTTTGCGCAGGTACCAGGCCGAGACGGCGAGCATCACGAGGCAGCCGGTGACGATCGACGCCAGGATCACGTGCGCGTACCCCCACACGAACGTCGGATTGACAAACAGCGCCCAGACGTTTGTCAACACCGCCTTGCCGTCGACCAGCTTGTAACCGACCGGATGCTGCATCCAAGAGTTCGCGATCAAGATGAACATCGCCGACAGCATCGACCCGGCCGACACGGCCCAGATGCAGGCCAGGTGCACGCGCTTGGGAAGACGGTCCCAACCGAACAGCCAGAGCCCGAGGAAGGTCGACTCGAGAAAGAACGCGGCCAGCCCCTCCATCGCCAGCGGCGCCCCGAACACGCCGCCGACGTAACGCGAATAGGTCGACCAGTTCATCCCGAACTCGAACTCCTGCACCAGCCCGGTGACGACGCCGATGGCCACGTTGATCAGCAGCAGCGTCCCGAAGAAGCGCGTCATTCGCCGGTACTCGGGGTTGTCGGTCCGATACCACGCGGTCTGAAGGATCGCGACCAGGAACGCGAGCCCGATCGTGACCGGGACGAACAGGAAGTGGTAGATGCTGGTCGTGGCGAACTGCCAGCGGGCTAGGTCGTTGGCCATGACGTTCGCTTGCCCCGATTCAGCGGATGGTCGGAATCGACTCCGGGGCGGACGGGCCGGTTGGTGACGGGCGCTCCACGGCTTGCAACTCGCCGTCCATCACCCGGCTCTCCCGCGCACCGAACAGGGACCCGATCATCGTCATCGTCACGGTGATTCGCCGGCCGCCGACGCCGCCTAGATAGAACAGATGCACACCGATGTACATCACGAATGCGATCAGTCCGGACAGCCCGTGGCCCCTCACCTCACACACCGCCCTGCCGCGCCCGACGACGGCCAGCGCGCCCTTGTCGAAGTACTTGAAGGGCTTCGAGGCGGGCTGCCCGTCGCGGATCGCTCGCGCGACGTAACGCGCCTCCTGGATCGCCACGGTGGCGAGCCCGGGAAGTGGCCTGCCATCGGGACCTGCGAGCTTGGCTGCGTCGCCGATCACCGAGATTTCGGGGTGGCCCGGCAGTGTCAGGTCGGGGTTGACTTCGACGTGCCCCGCCCGGTCGGTAGTTGCGCCCGCCGCCTGCGCGACGACCTCGGCTATGCCTGCGGTCCGCACACCGGCTGCCCAAATCACGGTCCGGGCGGCGATCCGCTCGGCTTCGCCCCCGACCTCGAGCTCCACTCCGCGTGAGTCGATTCCGGTGACCATCGCGTGCTCACGCACCGTCACGCCAAGCTCGCGAAGCGCCTGGGCCGCCTTGGCGGAGGTCTGCTCGCTGAAGGCAGCGACCACCCGCTCGCCGGCGTCCATGAGGATGATCCGCGCCGCCGTGGGATCGATCCGCCTGAAGTCCCGCTTCATCGTATGACGAGCGAGGATCGCGAGCTGCCCCGAGATCTCGACGCCGGTCGGCCCGCCGCCGACGACGGCGAAGGTCAGCCACTCGTCCCGCGTGGCGGGATCGGCCGCGCGTTCGGCCTCCTCGAAGGCGCCGAAGATCCGATCGCGGAGATCCACCGCGTCGCCAAGCGTCTTCAGCCCACACGTGACCTCCTGCCACTCGTCGTGGCCGAAGTACGACGTCTCCCCTCCGCAGGCGACAACGAGGCTGTCGTACTCCAGATCTTCGCCTCCGTCGAGGATCACGTGGCGCGAGTCGACGTCGACGCCGGTGACCGCGCCCATCAGCACGGTGGCGTTCGGCTGTCCCTTGAGCATGTGGCGGATCGGTGTGGCGACCTCGCCGGAGGACAGGGCCCCGGCGGCGACCTGGTAGATCAGTGGCTGGAACAGCAGGTGGTTGTGGCGGTCGACGACCGTCACGTCGACGTCGGCCTTCTTCAGGTGCCGGGCCGCCTGCATGCCGCCGAATCCGCCCCCGATGATCACGACCCGGTGACGACGGTATTGGCCGGCCCCGTTATCCGACATGGGCGGGCTCCCGCGGCGCTTGGCGGGCCCCGATCCGCTCACCCAGGTGGTCGCCGACCCGCAACGCGTTGGCCATCGCGGTCAGCGCCGGGTTGACCGCGCCGATGCTCGGGAAGAAGCTCGTGTCGACGACATAGAGGTTGTCGAGCTCGTGAGCCCGACAGTCGGAGTTCAACGCCGAGGTGTCGGGATCAGTTCCGAAACGGCAGGTGCCGGCCTGATGGGCGCACCCGGCCACCGGGATCTCGTTCTTGAGATAGGCCCAATGCGGCAGCAGGTGCCCGTGATGCATCCCGAGGTCGGCGAGCATCGAATGGAGTTGGTGGTACAGGCGCTCCTTGGGCTCCTCGTTGCTCGCGGTATAGCTGATCTGGACGTTCCCGTCGGCCGCGAGCGTGACTCGGTTCTCAGGCCGTGGCAGATCCTCGGTCGACAGCCAGAAGTCGACCGCGTGACGGGCGACGTCTTCCAGCGACCAGCTCGGCGCGAACCTCGTCTCACCCGGCTTCTCACCCCGGAACATCGGCGCCTGGGACTTGCCGACCATCTGGATGTTGCCCAGCGGGAAGTCGAAGTCCTCACCGCCGGAGAGGTAGAAGTCGTTGACCCCGAGCGTCTTCTGGAACACCGTCGGGTTCTCCTCCCTGGAGAGTGCGAGCACCGCCTGGCTGTTGTGGAACATGTAGTTGCGCCCAACCTGGTCAGAGCCGTTGGCGAGGCCGTGAGGGTGCTTGTCAGTCGCCGAGGCCAGCAGCAGCTTCGCGCTGTTGGCGGCGCCGCAGGAGACGACGACGATGTCCCCGCTGAAGGTCTCCTCGTGGTCGCCGACCTTCGCCACGACCCCCGTGACCTCGGTGCCGGCGTCGTTGGTCTCGAGCCTCACCGCCTCCGTACGGGTGAGCAACGTGACATTCGCGTGCTCGAGTGCAGGCCGGACGGAGATCACCTCGGCGTCGGACTTCGCGTGCACCAGGCACGGAAAGCCGTCGCAGTTCTGGCAGCGAACACACTTGCTGAACGGCATGTTGTCTTCGTCAGCAGGACCCCGCATGGGGCGTGGAACGGATGGAGGCCCGCCTTGGCGAGGTCGTCGGACAGCTGCTGGATTCGCGGCTCGTGCGAGACCGCGGGGAATGGATACGGCGCGCTCGCCGGCGGTTCGGTCGGATCCTCGCCGCGCGCGCCGTGCACTTGGTAGAGCTGCTCCGCCCGCGTGTAGTACGGCTCCATGTCGTCGTAGGAGATCGGCCACGCGGGCGAGATCCCGTCGCGGTGGCGCAGCTCTCCGAAATCCTCCTTGCGCAGGCGGTACAGGGCGGCGCCGTAGAGCTTGGTCGCGCCGCCCACGAAGTAGTGCACCTGCGGCTGGAAGGCCGATCCATCCGCGTAGTGCCAGGTGTCGGGCGAGACGTACCGGCCTTCGACGAATACGTCCTCGGCCAGCCAGTTCTGCGGCTCGCGTCGGAGCCAGTCGCCGCGCTCGAGCAGCAGGATCCGCTTGCCCGACGGCGCGAGCTGGCGCACCAGCGTGCCGCCGCCGGCGCCGCTGCCAATCACGATCACGTCGTATGAGTCACTCATCCGGTGATCTCCTCCAGTCGCTCTGCAAGGACGATCCGGGCAGCGGCCTCGACCGCAGCGAGGTGAGAGAAGGCCTGCGGGAAATTCCCGAGATGCCGGCCGGTCTCGACGTCGAACTCCTCGGCATACAGTCCGAGCGGTGATGCGACCTTCACCAGCCGCTCCATCAGATCTCGCGCCCGCTGCATCTCACCGATGATCGCCAGCGCCGAGACCAGCCAGAACGAGCAGATCACGAACGTGCCCTCTTTGCCGGACATTCCGTCGTCCGTCTCGTCGGTCCGGTAGCGGAGCACGAAGTCGTGCTCCGTCAGCTCGTCGGCGATCGCCAGCACGCTGGCACGCAGACCTGGATCGTCGCCGGGCAGGAAACCGAAGATCGCCGCCAGCAGCGTCGAGGCGTCGAGCGCGTCGGTCGCGTAGTGCTGGCGCAGCACGCCGCGCTTGTCGACGCCGTGCTCGAGAATGTCGGCCTTGATCTCAGCGGCGGTCTCCGCCCAACTCGCGGCGAGCTTGTCGTCGCCCGCGGATCTGCGCGAGCTTCGCCGCGCGATCGAGCGCGACCCAGCACATCAGCTTCGACGAGACGTATTGCTGCGGCTTGCCGCGCGCCTCCCAGATGCCCTGATCCGGCTTGCGCCACACCGCGATGGCGCACTCGGCCTGCGAATGGACGAGCGGCCACAGTCGTCGCGGCAGCCGCTGGCTGCGGCGCGTGTGCAGCAGCACCGAGTCGAGCGCGGCGCCGAATACGTCGTTCTGGCGCTGATCAAAGGCGCCGTTGCCGATCCTCACCGGATGCGCACCGGCGTAGCCGCGAGAGCTCCTCCCTGAACGTCTCCGTCAGGTCTCGGCGTCCGTCGATCCCGTACATGATCTGCAGCGCGCCGTCATCGTTGGTTTCGAGGTCGGCGATGAACTGCATGAACTCGTTCGCCTCCCAATCGAGGTCGAGGAAATGAAGCGCCTGCAGCGTGAACGTCGAGTCTCGGATCCACGTGTAGCGGTAGTCCCAGTTGCGCTCTCCACCGGGGGTCTCCGGCAGCGACGTGGTCAACGCCGCGACCGTCGCGCCCGTGGGCATATACGTGAGCCCCTTGATCGCGAGCGCCGAACGCTGGATCAGCGGACGCAGCTCGTGATCGGGAATGCGTGCGCGCGCCAGCCAGTTGCGCCAGAAGCGAGTCGTCGCGGCCAGCTGCGCGTTCGCTTCCTCGACCGTGGCCGGTACCGTCGCCCCCTCATCCCACGACAGCGCGCAGTAGAGCTGTTCCCCTGCGCGGAGCACATGCCGCGCGCGCGCGTGATGGGCCTCGATCCCGATCAGCATGTCGGTCTGCAGCCGGATCGTCTGACCGTCGCCGGTCGCGTCGGCCTGGTGGCGATCAGCGGCCAGCGACCACTCGCCAGGTACGCGGCCGTAATCGAATCCGGGCTCGCAGACGAGCTCGATCTCGACGCTCCCCTCGATGCATTCGACGGTCCGCACCAGGACGTGCTCGGCGTCCTCGTCGGCCGGCGGCCGAGTGTGGGGCGTGATCGTGTCCTCCCCGCGCCGCGGCCCCATCGTCAGCGCGTCGCGCACCACGCGCCCAGCCGCCCGGGCGTCTTCCACGCGGTGATCAGCGTGTTCGTCCCCGGCTCATAGGTACGGCCGCTCGGGACGTTGATCCCGAACGGGCCGAGGCGGAACGCGCCGGCGCCGCGGTCGAGCAGCGATCCGAACACGCTCGGTGAGTCAAACCGTGGGACGCACAGCCAGTCGATCGTCCCGTCCGGCGCAACCAGCGCACCCGTGTGGCAATCGGACAGGAACGCATAGTCGGCGATCGGCGTGAACGGCGACGGCGCCGCCGCGCTCTGCGGCGCGGCCACCGGCCGCCCGGCCGGCCTTGGCAGCCGGCTGGTCGCCGTTGGCGGCCTTGCGCTCGTTCCGCTTGGGCTTGGCCGTGGCGCTCATGACGCCACCCACGGGTCATGCCAGCGTCCGTAGCCCTTCGAGTATCCGATCGGCAGCGTCGGGCCCCCACGATCCCTTCGCGTACGGGTGTACCGGTGGAGGATCGCCAAGCAGCGGCTGCATCACCCGCCAGCACTGTTCGACGCCGTCCTGGCGGGTGAAGCGTTTGCTGTCGCCGATCAGCGCCGCATGGAGCAGCACCTCGTACGGGGTCGGCCCCTCGCCGCCCTGCGCCGCAAACTCCATGTCCATGTGGATCTGCTCGGGCTCGGCGGCCTCGTGCCGTTGCGCCTCGACGAGCATCCGGACCCCGGTCGTCGGATCGAGCTTGATGACCATCTGACTTGGTTCCGGCACCCGCGTCCAGTTCCCGAAGGCCAACCGCGGCGGGCGCCGGAACACGACCCGCAGCTCGGTCTGCGTGATCGGCAGGCACTTGCCGGTCCGGATGAAGAACGGGACACCCCCCCAGCGCCAGTTGTCGATCTCGAGCCGCAGCGCCGCATAGGTCTCGGTCGTCGAGTCGGGCGCGACGCCGTCGATCGCCCGGTAACCCTCGTATTGCCCGCGCACGTAGTGCGCGGGATCGGCTGCGGGCATCGCGCGGTAAGCCGATACGAGCGCATCCTTGAGCACGTCCGCTCGCCGGAGGATGGCGGCTCCATCGCCGCCGCGGCGACCACCTGCATCATGTGATTGACGACGACATCCCGCAGCGCCCCGACCGGGTCGTAGAAGTGACCGCGATCCTCGACCCCGAAGCTCTCCGCCATCGTGATCTGGACGCTTGATACGTAGTTCCGGTTCCAGATCGGCTCGAACATCGCGTTCGCGAACCGCAGATAGAGGATCTCGCCGAGCCCCATCTTTCCGAGGAAGTGGTCGATCCGGTAGAGCTGGGACTCGTCGATGTATTCGTGGATCTCGGCCGCCAGCGCCCGGGCCGACGCGAGATCGTGACCGAACGGCTTCTCGACCACGACTCGCGCGGTCTTGGTCAGGCCGGCGTTGGTCAATCCCTTGATCACGGCGCCGAACAGGAACGGCGGGATCTCCAGGTAGAAGACCGGGCTCTTCGCCTCACCGATCGCGTCGGCCGACTCGCTCGTAGGTCGCGGCGTCGCCGAAGTCGCCGCTCACGTACGACAGGCGCGCGGCGAAACGCTCGAAGACCGCCTCATCGATCTGCTCTCCGCAGGCCTCGATCGCGGCCCGAGCATGGTCGCGGAGGTCCTCGACCGACCAGTCGCTCACCGCCACGCCGACGATCGGGCAGCTGAGCAGTCCCCGCTCCTCCAGGCGATAGAGCGAATGGAACGTCATCACCTTGGCGAGGTCCCCGGTGATCCCGAAGACCACGAACGCGTCCGCGACTTGCGCGCCGCCCTCTGGACCACCGGCTGTTGGTGCTTGCATCGGGCGCCCGGCGGTCGCAGTCATGCTCTCGGCCCTCCAAGTGTGTTCGTGACGTGGATCACCTGATGGTGCGACGTGGACCCCCAGGTGGTCATCACCCGAACCGGGTGATGAGCGCCACAGTTGTGACGAAGTGGTGAACGCTCGGCGATTGCGAATGGCGCCGCGCGTCAGCCGCGTTCGAGGAGCCTGCTCGGCGCGTCCTCTCAAACGGATGAGGCCGGTCGTCGTCCGATCAGCGATGATCGGACGACAACCATGGACGAATGTGAACCGCAGCGTACGCCGGCGAATGAGGCGACACCCAACTGGTT
Organism: uncultured Solirubrobacterales bacterium; assembly: GCA_963826895.1. Taxonomy (GTDB): domain Bacteria; phylum Actinomycetota; class Thermoleophilia; order Solirubrobacterales; family Solirubrobacteraceae; genus Palsa-465. The sequence continues at coordinate 1,392,850 of CAWGYJ010000001.1, read as the reverse complement.
CCAGCGAGCGGCAGAGGAGGCCGGCCGGCTGGATCTTGCCGTCTACTCGGCGGTCGCGGACAGCCCCACCCCCAGCCTCGATCGCGTGCTCGGCCGGCTGAGCGAGGCCGCGAATTATTCCCGGCTGTCGATCGCCTCGGCTGCCGTCCTCTCGGCCGCCGGCGGGCGGCGGGGACGCGCTGCGGCCGCAATGGGCCTGGCCTCCGTGGGGGTAACCGCGACGGTGTTGAACCTTGGGGTCAAGTCGGTTGTTCGCCGCCGGCGCCCGGACCGCGTCGAACACGGAGTGCCGCCTTCGAGACACGTGCGGATGCCGTCGTCCAGCGCGTTTCCGTCGGGGCATTCGGCGGCCGCGTTCGCGTTCGCGAGCGGGGTCGGGCACGTGCTGCCCGCCGCCGGCTTCCCGCTCCGGGCGCTCGCCGCACTCGTCGCGTATTCGCGGGTTCACACCGGCGTCCACTATCCCGGCGACGTTCTCGCCGGAGCGTTGCTCGGCGGCGCGATCGCTCAGGCGACGACGTACGCGCTGGACCGCAGCGGCAACGGGTGGTCCGCCCTCGAGCCGACCCGCGCACCCTGACCGGGGCCGGGCGGGGGTGGCCCGGATCGCGGGGTTCAGCTCGTCTGCGTCATGCGATCCGGGTGACGACACCGCGTCGGAGCCCAGGTTCGATCTATTCCGCACACCCGAGACAGAAACGGAGCGATAGATGTCACATCGCATTCGCATTGCTGCTCCCCCTCATGGAGCCCTACCGGCGTGTTGAACCGACGGCTGATGGCGATCGCGTCGCTGCTGCTGATGGCGGCGGCGATCGTGCTGGCGGTGATCGTCGGCGTGCAGAGATTCCCGCGAGGCCTGTCCGTCCTTGCCTGCGTGGCGCTTGCGGCCGCGTCGGCCTGGTGGGCGCTGATTCACACGAGGCCTCGCGCGGGTCGCCGCCGTCGTCGGCGCCGGCGCGTTGCTCGCGGCCGCGGTAGCCCTGGTCGTGCTCGAGGGCCGCGTGCTCGAGGACGTCCTGATCCTGGCCGGGCTGGTGCTGTCGGTCGAGGCCGCGCGGCGGGTGTTCGCCGCCGACGTCGAGCTCCCCGTCGGTAGCCGCCGAAGCACGCGGTGTTGTTCTACAACCCGAAATCGGGCGGCGGCAAGGCCGAGCGCTTCGATGTCGCCAACGAGGCGCGCGCCCGCGGCGTCGAGCCGGTCGAGCTGCAGTTGGGCGACGACCTCGAGACGCTGGTGAACGACGCGATCGAGAACGGCGCGGACATGGTGGGGGTCGCCGGCGGCGACGGAACCCAGGCAATCGTGGCCGCGATCGCCGCGGAACGGGGGCTCCCGTACGTGTGCGTGCCGGCGGGGACACGAAACCATTTCGCGCTCGATCTCGGCGTCGACCGCGACGACGTCGTCGGAGCGCTCGACGCGTTCACGAGTGGCGGCGAGCGTGTCGTCGACCTCGCCGAGGTCAACGGCCGCGTGTTCGTCAACAACGTGTCGCTCGGGGTATACGCCGAATCGGTCCAGCGCGAGGGCTACCGCGACGCGAAGCTCCGAACGATCGCCGACACGATCCCGAGCGTGCTCGGGCCCGGTGGAAAGAACCTCGATCTGCGATGGACCGGCGCCGACGGTCGTGACCACAAAACCGGTGCGGTGGTGCTCGTCTCCAACGACCGGTACCGGCTCGGGCGCGTGCTCGGATCCGGCACGCGCCCGCGCCTTGACGCCGGCGTGCTCGGCATCACGGTGGCTGGGGGCGACGAGGTCGATGGCGTCGAGAAGCGAGTCGAGGAATGGACCGCGCCATCGTTCGAGATCCGCTCGGACGGGCCGGTGGCGGCCGGCATCGATGGCGAGGCGGCACGGTTGGAGCCGCCACTGCGCTTTCGCACCAGGCCACGGGCTCTCCGTGTGCGCATCGCGCCGCAGCATCCAGGCGCCTCTCCATCGGCCGCGATGCCGGAGGGTCCGTGGGACGGAATCCGGACGGTCGCACGCATCGCGTTCGGCCGGGCCGCCTGACGAGATCGGGCCTCAGTGACTCACATCATCATCTGTTTGGGGTGATGACGGCGGCGCGCGCGCGTGGAACCGTTGGATCAGAACGAAGCCCACCGGGCCGCGGTCCTGGGCATGTCTGAACCGAAAGGCAAGCGATGACAGACACATCCCTAGACGAGCTCGGTCCCGTCGACTACGTCGTGGTCGAGTTTCCGGCCGGCGCCAGCAACTTCACCGGCGAGATGGCCGCTGAGCTGATTGCGCTGGTCGACGCCGGCACGATCCGGGTGATCGACGCGCTGATCCTCACCAAGGACGAGGACGGGACCGTCGAGGCGAACGAGCTCTCCGACATCGCCGAACTCGGCGAGATGCAGGCCCTCGAGGCCCAGCTGGCCGAGTTGTTGGCCGAGGAGGACATCGAGAATCTCGCTGCAGCGATGGAGCCGGGAAGCACCGCCGGGGTGCTGATCTGGGAGAACCTCTGGGCGGCGCCATTCGCCGCAGCAGCACGGCGCTCCGGTGGCCAGCTCATCGCCAACGGACGGATCCCGATTCAGGCGATCATCGCGTCGCTCGAAGCCGACGAAGCACTCACAACCGTAGGAGACTGAACATGCCTTTGAGACCAGCCCGCCGAGGAAGAGTCGGCGTCATCCGCGCCCCTGTCGCGAAAACCGCAGTTGTGGCAAGAGCTGTCACACCCGGCCGCGCCCCAGTCGCGAAAACCGCAGTCGTGGCCGCAGCCGTCACCCCCGGACGGCGGCGTCGCCGCATCTAAAGCACGCGCGCGGCCGCGCGCGGCTGCGTGGGAGCGCCTGAGGGAAGGAGCCTCATTCATGTCCTACGGTTCAATGTCACGCGAAGAAGCGCATGAGGCGGCCCGCCTCTGGTGGGTTCCCCTTTCGCTCGGTGTGCTGAGCGCCATCGCCGGTGTGATCGTCTTGGCAAAGCCCAGCAACAGCCTCGCGACCCTGGCTGTCGTGACAGGCATCTTCATTCTCGTGAACGGCATCGCCGAGCTGTGCTCCTCGCTCATCGGCAGCACCGAGAGCAGAGGAATCGTGGCGCTGCTCGGCGTGCTGAACCTGATCATCGGCGTGGTGCTGATCCGCCACCCCGCCGGCGGCGTCACGTTCGTCGCCGTACTCCTCGGGGTGTGGCTGATCGCGATCGGGGCCATTCGATTCGTGCTGTCCTTCGGTACCGAAGGACACCGAGTCTGGAACCTCATCGTCGCCATAGTCGAGGTGATAGCCGGGATCGTGATCATCGCCAAACCCCATATCGGCTTCGCAACCCTCGCGCTGCTGGTTGGTCTCGCGTTCATCGTCAGCGGCGTGAGCATGTGCGTGCTCGGCATCGCGATGCACACCGTCAAAGACGACACCGCCGAGGCGCCCCGCGAACCCACCTCCGCCGGCACCTAGCGTGTCCGCCGGCAGGCCGGCTCGGTCCTCCAGTGACGGCGGCCGGCCAGGAGCGTCCGCTCACTCGAGCGCTCGGCTCGCCGCGGCGACGAATCCCTCCGCCATCGAAGTTCCAATACCGCCAACCGGCAGGAATCGCGGCACCCGCAGATTCGCGTCGAGGGAGAGCTCGATCCGCGTGCCCTCCGCCTCACTCAAGCGCCATGTGACCGTGAATTGCTGATCTGATCGGTGGCTCGCCGGCTTGGTCAGTCTCACGGTTGCCTGCGGCTCGACGACGACCTCGAGAATCAGGTCGAAGTCCTTGACCAGCGGGCCGCGTGACACGTGCAACTTGGTGCGCGCCCTGGTCGGCTCACCAGCGGGATCGCGGTCCAGAACCTCGACCTCTCGAACCACCTCGGGATACCAAGCCGGATACCGGTCCACCGCCTTGAGCAGGGTCAGACACTGATCGAGCGGAGCCGCCACCACCTGTGTCGCCGTGCCGTGGAGTTCCTTCATCGCTGTGCACAGGGGATACACGAATTCGCGGGCCTGTCAACCGTCGCCTGAAGCATGCTCGGGCCGATCTCAGTCAGGACGCGTCGCCGGCTCGCTCGTCGCCGGCACTTCGCTCCTCCGGTGAGCCATCGCCGCGTTCGAATGTCACCGCGATCTGCTGCCGGGGGTCGCGTTGAGCGGCCTGTGCCGAACTGCGCAGCGCCTGCCTGTCGGCCTCGAGCAGTTCGCCGGTGAGCGAGCGCGGCCAGAGGCGGCGGGCGAGCACGACGTTGAGCTCCGCCGCGATCAGGATCACCTCGGAACCGATCAGCAGCCAAGAGAGGAGCCCGATCACGGCGGCAAAGCCTCCGTAGGTCTGAGTGCTCCCGGCCAGCATCTGGGTCACGAAGGCGCCGCCCAGCGCCTGGAGCCCGAGCCAGCAGCCGCTCGCGAGCAGCGCCCCGGGAAGCACCTGGCGAATCGTGACGCGAGCCGAGGTGAGGAGCCAGAAGGACCCGGCGAACAGCGCCAGATCGATCGCCGCGGAGGCGAGGAGGCCCAGCACCCTGGTGACCACCGTCCCGACGCCGCCTGCCGTCAGCAGTCCCACCGCCACAGTCGCCAGCACGTTGATGCTTCCGACCGATACGAGGACGATCAGACCATGCAACCGCGAGCTGAGAAACCCCGAGCGCTGCGCATGCGGCACGGCCCAGATCCGATCGAGCGCGTTGCCGATCGCGAGCGTAACCGCGAGACCGGTCCAGACCGCGGCGAGCACGCCCACCGCAAGCGCCACACCGCTGCCGGTGAGCGTTCCGACGCTTCCGCTTATCTGCGGGCCGATCACGGGCATTCGCTCCAAGGTCGAGTCGAGCAACTGATGCTGCAAGCTCGGATCGCTCTGGAACACGAATCCGAGAACCGACGCGAACACCAGCAACAGAGCGAAGACGGAGAAGAACCCCCAGTACGCGATCTGAACACCGAGCTTGTCGACCTCGTCATCGACGAACTTCTTGACCACGGCAATCGGGATCCCGATCGCCGGGGTGCCGCGCTGCCAGCCATCCACGCGAGCCAGGAAGCGTGCGAGCTTCAGCGACATCGCAGATCACCCAGCGCGTATCCGAAGGTGACGAAGCGGCGCAGACCGCGAGCCAGGCCTCGGCGTCGTCGAACGCCCTCTGAGTTGATTCGAGGATTGTCTTGGTAGCCGGGACCACGGTCACCGCATCTCGTAGGTCGACGCCGCTGAGAAACAGGTGCCCGCCGGCGTCGCGAACCCGCGCGGCGTAGTCGGCGAGCTGGCCGAGGATGATGTTCACCGCCACCCCGGTCAGGAATCCTGTCAGCACCGACACCGAGACAAAACGTGCGAAGCGCCCACAGCGGAATATGCCCGCAGCGATCATCATCACGCCCGCCAGCGCGGACAGCAGGAACAGAGCCTCGGGACGGTCGGCGCTCGAGAAGCCACCCAGCGTTGAGCCGGCGGCGAGCGCCGCCGCCGTGGTGGTGGTGACCACCATCAGCCGCGTGCTGACCGCCAGTCCGCCGCCGATCGGCCCGACCATGCTGGCGTACAGCCCGTAGACGGGGTTCACGCCCACGAGCACGGCGGACGCCATCCCGTCCGGAACGCTCGCGATCGCGCCCGGAACCCCAGCGACGACATCCTGGCGCAACGTGCCCGGCTCCGGCCGCAACCCCTTCACCCACGCCGGCAGCGAGCTCACCGGGTCAGCTTCGCGTGCAAGAGGTGCACCGGCATCATCCAGATGGGATGACCGCGATCGCGCGCACGATCACAGCCGCTTGCGGTCAACCAGGTAGCGCGATTCGGGTGGGGCCTGGTGCCTCGCGCTCGATCTCAGCAGCTGCGCGTTCCGCGGCGGTCAGAGCCGAGACGTAGGCGTTGTAGTGGACGCCGTGGTCGCAGCGGTCGGCCGCCAGCCACGCGTTCCGGGCGCGCGTGACCCGCTGCGCGGCGTCACTCCGCGGGACGCGGGCCCTGGTCGAAGGTCGCGGGCTCACCCGATTCGCGTGATGCCGCCCGGCTCGCGCTTCGCGAGACTCGGACACATGCTTGAGTCAGTTGAACCCGCCCAACGCTCGGCGGCGGCACCGACCGCCGATCCCGGGCTGGTAGTCGGCGGCGGGCCGTCAGATCCCCACCCGCCGCCGACCCCCCTGAACGTGGATGCCGGCGACGCGGGCGTGGCCCACGGCCAGCAGATCAGCGGCACCAGGCTGCTCCGGACGGACATCAGAATGGCGTACCTGTTGCTGAATGAGGCTCGCCACCGCACGATCCAGGGGGTGTTCGGAGTCTCGCGGGACCAGTCGAACCTTGTGACGCTGATCGCGCTCGGCGTGCTCGCCCAAGCCTCGCGCGATCGCGCAGTCCGCGTGGTGAAAGCCCCGGGCGGCCCGAGGCCTGCCGACGCGCTGCTCGGGACCGCGCTGCTGAAGGAGTTGGTGCACCGGATCGCCGGACCCGACTCCAAGGACACGCCGTTGATCGGCACGCTCGTCGCGATCGCCGTGCTCGGACGGCTGTCACGCCCGGTATTCGGAGAGTCGGTCCGCGCTATCCGAGCCAGCGCGCGACGGACCCGGGCGATCTTCGGTCAACGGTACGGGCACGCAGCTCCATGAACGATTTCGGGAGCTGAGCTCACACACACGCAACCCGGCGCCGCGCCAGACGGCCCGCCTACATCCCGCGCCGCGTGCGCCGCCGTTCGCGCCGCCGCACCCCGCATACCGATACGGGCGAGAGCGGCCGCCCGAACGGGTCGATGAATAACGTCACCGGGCCTGCGTTTGCGGGAACTGCGCCGTCAAGGGCATCAATCGAGTACGACAAATCGCCCCCGTCGAGGCGCGGCTCGCGGATCACAACGACCGCGTCGTCGGGCACGTCAGCGCCGGGCTCGAGGAACGCGAGCACCGCGTTCGGCGGGTCCTCCTCGAAGCTGTTGGCTCCCTCGCCCCAGAGGTCGACGAAGTCGGTCGTTGCCATGTGGCCGACGACGCGTTTCGGGCGATCTGAGAAGTACAGGGTCGACGCCGTTACCCCCTTCAATGTGAGGGTTGTCCCGTCGCTCGTGATTCCCTCAGCGGTCTGCACGAACATCGACTCGTCGGCTTCCAGTTCTTCGATCATCTGCTTCTCGCTGATCTGAGCCATTCGGTCCTCCTGATCGGATCGGGCAACGCGCCCGGACACGCCGACGACGCTAGCTCTGGCGGTGGTCGCCCGTCATCACCCCCATCGGATGAGGAGCCGGCTTGACACCGATCGGCCGAAGCATCAGCCAACCAGGTACATCACCCGTTTCGACGGAACCAGCGCCGAGTCGATGAGCCCGATCTCGGCTGCGCGCTCCACGGCTTCGCTGCGGCACGTCACTTCGAGCTTGCGATAGATCGAGATCGCCTGCGTCTTCACCGTCGGGCGCGAGACGAACTGTCGCTCGGCGATCTCGCGGAATGCTGAGGTGGGTGGCGAGCAGCGGCAGCACGCCCAGCTCCGCCTCGGTCAGGAGCGAGACTGCATCGCCCCTGAACGTCCGCATCGCGGCGACCTGACCACGCAGCTCGGAGGCCTGTCCAGCGATCGTGCCGAGGCCGGGAACCCGTCGCAGAATCTGATCGATCTCACGCACCAGAGCGATCGCGCCCCGACCGGGTCCGCGCAGGCGAGCCGGTCGCGCACCAGTTCGAGCCGAACCTGCACCGCCAGGGCAGGCGTGAACCACGTCAACAGTGGTCGCAGGCGATCGGCACGAGCCGAACTCCACCTGCGCCAATGCGCGATCGCGTTGCTGCAAGGCTACCTTGCCAAGCGCTGCGAAGGTGATCGCGCTCGTCATGTAGTGATCCAGCTCGGCCATGACCACGACACGTCGCGCCTCCTCCGCGAACCGACTCGGCGCCGCGGCCATTCGCCGCGCGCGCGCGCCAGCAGCGAGCGCTCAGCCAAAGCGATCGACTGGTCGGCATCCATCCCCGTCTCCTGCGCCACTCGCGACGGTGTCGGCGAAGACCTCGTCGGCCCGATCCTCGCTCACCAGAAAGAACGAACGAAATGCCAAGCATCAGCGAGGCGGTCGAGCGCCACGAGCCCCACTCGGGCGCCAAGTCGAGCGCGCGTTCGAGCATCTTCGCGCATTCGCTCCATCCCGTGGCGACACATGCTCGCCCGCAGCGCCGCCAGCCACGACTCGACCGACGCGCTGCCGTCCGCCAGCGGCTCATCAGTGGTACCCCGCTCGGCCATTGTCCGCCCAGCGCGCGGCTTGGGCCGGATGACCCGAAAGACCCTGCGCCCACGCCCCGAGATCGCGAGCGCCGGATGACGCTCGAGAAGCCCAGGCTGGTCGAGCCGGTCGAGCCACCCACGCAACGTCTCGAGCCGACCGCTCTGGTAGGTCTCCATCGCACAGGCGGTAACCAGCCGCGCCGCATGCTCGAGGTCACCACCCGAGAACGCGTAACCAATCGCTGTCTCGGACGCATCGTTTCGCTCGTACCAAGCTGCGGCCCTCCGGTTCAGCGCCGGGACGGAACCGGGCTCCCTGCGCTCGAGCTCCAGCGCCAGCAGCTCTTTGAACAGGTGGTGGTACCGATACCACTTCTCACGCGTGTCGAGTCGCACGACGAAGTTGTTGGATCTCGCCAACGATTCGAGCAGTCGCCGCACTCGCCCGCCTGCTCGAGCACTGCATCGCACAGCGGTCCGCACATGCGATCCAGGACGGCGGTTCGAGTCATGAATTCAATCTGCTCTTCCCGCAGGCGCGACAGAACTTCGGACCGCACATAATCGGCGACATGACCGTCTTGGCTGACTACTGCGGAAGTCGCGGTCCGGTTGAGGCACCCTCGCATTCGCTGCGGAAGCTCAGTCAGGCATAGCCCCACCACCCAGCCCTCGGTTCGCCGCGTCAGCTCGGCTACCTCCGGGCCCGTGATGTCCGCTCCGAATGCCAACAGGAGTGCCTTGGCTTCGACAGGAGCCAGGGCGAGCTGTTCACGACCGAGCTCGGCGAGCTGGTGGTTGGCACGCAGCCGCCCGAGCCCGAGCTCCGGCTCTTCCCGGCCGGCCAGCACTACCTGCGATCCTCGCGGGACGGACGCGCAGAGCGCCGCGACCACGTCCAGGCACTCGGCGTTGTGGAGCAGGTGGACGTCGTCGAGGACGAGCACCGCGGGTGGGTCGATTGAGCCGAAAGCCCGAAGCAGGCGCGGAACGATTTCCGACCACGGTGCGCCTGCCGGGAAGCGGAGCGATTCGGCCACCGGCCGGCCACTGGTCGGGAGCCTTGCAAGCGCCTGGGCAAGGTGGCGCACCAACATGACGGGCTCGTTGTCGCCGGCCCCGAGCGACAGCCCCGCGAACAACCGAGGATCCGACTCCTCCACCTGACGGAGAAGGGTCGTCTTTCCATACCCGGCCGGAGCGAACATCGCCACCACCGGATCGGTCTGATCGGCGAACCACCGCACCAGCGCGCCACGGTGGATCGGCAGATCTCGGTGCTTACCCGCGAGCTCCGGTGGGTCCGCCAGACGACCGCGGTCCGGAATCCGGCGAATTGCCACATCCCCGTTTCGCTTGGCGTGCTGCATCACTCGGCCCGACAATGCCCAGCCCACCCTTTCAACCGCGCGAGGTTCCTCGCAAGCAAAAACGAACGATCGGCCGCGCCAGGACGCCACTTCTCGGTGCCCTCAAAGAGGACTACCACAAGGTCCCATCCCGGCTCGTGATCGCCAATGGTGCGCTCAAGAGTCTTTCTCGGGTGGGCACTCGCAGGCCCAGGGCTGCCTTTGCGCTCGAGCGCTCAGGTCCGCGTTGGGAAGCCGGCGGGACGGGAGCACTTCAGCCGGGGCGATTTCAACTCATGTGGGTGATGCAGGCCTGCGTCGTCCGCGCTGTGATGGCGCCGATGAGCCACACGGACCAAACGAAAAACGTGCCCGCAACCTCCGGCCAAGACGGTGAAGCAGCGCCGTCCACCTCGGACGCCGCGCCCGAGGACGTCGTGGTGGCGCTCAACAAGTCGCCCGGGTTCTGGACGATCATCGTCTACGCGGCCCTGTTCGGGGTCGTGCTCTCGTTCGGGGGGCTGGTGTTTCTCGGCTTGCTCAAGGGCGGCACGAACCTCTGGTTCACGCTTCCCAAGCACGTCGGCTGGTTCGATGGCAGCCTGTGGTGGGTTGCGGTGACCACAGGCGCGGGCGTGCTCGTCGGCATCCTGCGCCACGTCTTGAAGGTCCCGCTCAAGATCCCCGGCACCGTGGAGAACCTGAAGGCCGCCAAGGTCAACCCGTCCCACGTCGTGAAGGTAATTGCCGTTTCGCTGGTGTCGTTGGCCGGTGGCGCCAGCCTCGGGCCCGAGGAAGCACTGGGGACGATGGGAGGCGGGCTCGGAACCTGGACCTCAAAGCGGCGCAGGCTCGACGAGGACATCCGAGCGACGAACACCCTCAGCGGGATGTCCGCGGCGTATGGCGGCATGCTGTCGTCGCCGATCCTCTCGACGATCATGGTCGTCGAGATGGGGCGTCCAAACGCCAAGCGCATCGCGGACACGGTGATCGCGGCCCTCCTGTCCGCCTCGGTGGCGTTCGGCATCTACTACCTGATTGCGGGGTCGACGTTCGTCGGGCTCTACGCGCTGCCGGCCTTCAAGTACGAGGACTGGCAGCTGTTCGCGGCGATTCCACTCGGCCTTGTCGCCGGGGCGCTGGCGCTGATCACCGTGGTCGCGATCGGGCTGCTCGCGAAGGTCACAGCCCCGCTTACGAAGCGGACCGTCCTTCGCTCGGCGATCGGAGGAATCGCGTTCGGACTCGTCGGCGTGGCGCTGCCCCTGACCCTGTTCACGGGAACCTCTCAGCTCGACATCGTGATCCACGATGGGACGCTGCTCGGCGCGGGCCTGGTGATCGCGGTCGTATTCGCGAAGATCCTCGTGTTCGCCCTGTGTCAGGCCACCGGCTTCATTGGCGGGCCGTTCCTGGTGATGCTGTTCATCGGTGGCTCGGCCGGGGTCGCGACCCACGTGCTGATCCCGGGGCTGCCCGAGGGACTCGCGTTCGCATGCATGTTCGCCGCTCTTCCGGGAGCGCTCGTGGGCGCACCGTTCTCGCTGCTCCTGCTGGCTGCACTCACGACCCAGATCGGCACGCTGCAGATGGCGCCCGTCGTGATCGCAGTCATCACGGCGTACCTCACGATCTCGGGCTCGGGCCTGCTCGCGGCGCTGGCGGAAAGGGGGCGCAAGCCCGCCGCGGCGACCTCGCAGCCGGCGCAACAGCCGGGACCGGGCCATCCGACGGAGCCGGCGCCGAGCCCCTCTTAGCCTTCGGCCGCCAGGGGACCGCCATGGGGTTTCGTCCAGATTGGTCGATGCGAACGGGGCACGCTTGTCGTAGCGTCGCGGGTCGTGAATATCCGGGCCGGGCCGACTTGGGCTCAGCCGTTCAGACAGCGTCGATCGTTTCGCCGGAGGAATCCATGAGCGTCAGCGCAGGCAACTCCAGTTCCGCGAGAACCAAGACCCCCGAGCACAAACGGCTCGAGGAGGCGCGCACGGGTGCCGTTCCATGGAAGGCCTGGGGCCCGTATCTGAGTGAGCGTCAGTGGGGGACGGTGCGTGAGGACTACAGCCAGGACGGAGACGCCTGGAGCTACTTCCCTCACGATCATGCGCGGTCGCGTGCGTACCGGTGGGGTGAGGATGGGATCGCCGGGATCTGCGACGAGCGCCAACGGCTGTGCTTGGCGCTGGCCCTATGGAATGGCGCGGACCCGATTCTCAAGGAGCGGATGTTCGGGCTGACCAATAGCGAGGGCAACCACGGCGAAGATGCCAAGGAGTACTGGTTCTACCTGGACAGCACCCCGACGCACTCCTACATGAAGTGCCAGTACAAGTATCCGCAGCGGGCATTCCCCTACGAGGACCTCCTGTCCACGAACGGCCGCCGCGGCAAGCAGGAGATGGAGTACGAGCTGCTGGACACCGGGATCTTCGACGAGGACCGCTATTTCGACGTGGTCGTGGAGTACGCCAAGGGCGCCCACGACGACATCCTGATGCTCGTAACGGCGCACAACCGCGGGCCGGACGCGGCGAGCCTGCATCTGCTGCCCACGCTGTGGTTCCGTAACACCTGGTCGTGGGGCGACGAGGTCGTCAAGCCGAAGCTGAAGGCCGCCGGCGAGGAGGGAATCGCCGGCGTCCAGGCTTCTGATCCCGAGCTGGGCGACTGGCTGCTGAGCGCTGATCCATCGGCGCAGATGTTGTTCTGCGAGAACGAGACCAACAGCGAGCGGCTGTTCGGGGCGCCGAACGCCTCGCGGTATGTCAAGGACGCGATCAACGAGTTCGTGGTCGGTGGCGCCGGCGACGCGGTCAACCCGGCGGGGACCGGCACCAAAGTCGCGGCCCACCACGTGCTGACGATCCCGCCAGGCGACAGTGCCACGATCCGCCTGCGCCTCACCGCGTCGGGGGATGCTGCGCGGACGCAAGACCCGCTGGGCTCTGACTTCGATCGTTTGCTCAAAGCGCGGCGCAAGGAGGCCGATCAGTTCTACGCGACGGTCATCCCGGCGACACTGCGTCCGGATGGGGCGATGGTGATGCGCCAAGCGCTTGCCGGCATGCTATGGGGCAAGCAGTACTACGAGTACAACGTGCACCGCTGGCTGCGCGAGCACGGCGTCAACCCGTGGGACCCGAACGCCCCTGCCAGCACGGTGCGCAACGTGCCGTGGTACCACATGGTGGCGGGCGACATCATCTCGATGCCCGACAAGTGGGAGTACCCGTGGTTCGCCGCATGGGACCTCGCGTTTCACTGCGCGCCGCTGTCGCTGGTGGATGTCGACTTCGCCAAACAGCAGGTCGAACTGCTGCTCGACACCAGGTATCTGCACCCCAACGGCCAGATACCGGCCTATGAGTGGAACTTCAGCGACGTCAACCCGCCGGTGACCGCGTGGGCGGCGCTGTATGTCTACGAGCGGGAGGCCGAGATCCGCGGCGAGGGCGACAAGGAGTTCCTCGCCCGCGTGTTCGGCCGGTTGATGACCAACTTCACGTGGTGGGTCAACCGCAAGGACGCCGACGGCCGCAACCTGTTCCAGGGCGGGTTCCTGGGCCTGGACAACATCGGCATCTTCGATCGCTCGGCGCCGCTGCCCGGCGGCGGGACGCTCGAACAGGCCGACGGCACCGCGTGGATGGCGCTCTATTGCCAATGGATGCTGCAGATCGCGACCGAGCTGGTCCGGCACGACCCCGCCTATAGGGACATGGCGCTCAAGTTCGTCACCCATTTCGAGTGGATCTCGGTCGCCATGAGTCCGCCGGACGCCGACGCGGTGCTCTGGAACGCTGAGGACGGCTTCTACTGCGATGTGATGCGGATGCCGGACGGGCGAGCGATCCAGCTCAAGGAGCGCTCGCTTGTCGGACTGCTGCCCATGTGCGCCGCGACCGTCTTCGAGCCCGAGGTGACCCAGCGCTTCCCGATGTTCACGGAGCGGATCGAAGACTTCGTGCGCGCGTTTTCGGACGCGTTGCCGTCGTTGGCGCACCTTCCGGGCCCGAATTCGCAGGGCCGGCGGATCCTCTCGCTCGTCGACCAGGATCGGCTCCGGCAGATCCTCTCGGCCATGCTCGACGAGGACGAGTTCTTGGGTCCGCACGGGATCCGCGCGATCTCGCGCCGGCATCTCGAGCAGCCGGTCATCTTCGATTGGGAGGGCGAGGAGTACAACGTCCACTACCTTCCGGCCGAGTCCGATACCGGCATGTTCGGCGGCAACTCCAACTGGCGCGGGCCGGTCTGGTTCCCGATGAACCTGATCATCCTCCGTGGGCTGCTGCAGCTGCACCGTTACTACGGCGAGGAGCTCACGGTTGAATGTCCGACCGGGTCCGGGCACGAGATGAACCTGCTCGAGGTCGCAACGGAGATCGGCACGCGACTGGCGAGCACGTTCACCAACGATGAACACGGTCGCCGCCCGGTCTTCGGCGGGATCGAGAAGTTCCAGACAGATCCGCACTGGCACGACCTGCTCATGTTCCACGAGTACTTTCACGGCGACAACGGCGCCGGCATCGGCGCCAGCCACCAGACGGGCTGGACCGGCACCGTGGCGCTGCTGTTCCTGCTCGAAGGAACCGCGCTTCACTCCGAGCCGAAAACGGCCGCCACGGTGGCGGCCCACTGAGTGTCCGGCGATACACCCATCCGTCGGGCCGCGCCTCCAATCGCCCGCTTCCGCCCAAGCCTCGAAGGAGTCACCTGATGTCCGCCAAGAGTGCAAGCCGGCCGCTCGAATCTCCCGCCACGGCGCCGCCACTCGGTGGACATCACGACGGTGCCGGCGCGAGCTTCGCTCTGTTCAGCAGCGTCGCGGACGAGGTGGAGTTGTGTCTATTCGATGATTCGGGCGCGGAGACGCGCTGGAGCCTCGAACAGGGCGACGGGTACATGTGGCAGGGCTATCTACCGGGTGCGCGGCCGGGCCAGCGCTACGGATATCGGGTACACGGGCCGTGGGATCCGTCGTCGGGCTCGCGCTGCAACCCGGCCAAGCTGCTGCTCGACCCGTACGCCCGCGCGATCGCGGGTGAGGTGCGGTGGGATCCGGCGGTCTACGGTCACGCGGCCGATGACCCGAACCAGCCGGACAGCGGCGACTCCGCACCGTACGTGCCACGCTCGGTCCTCGTCGCCTCGGACTTTGACTGGGGCTCTGATCGGCGTCCGGGCAGGGCGATGGCCGACTCGATCTTCTACGAGGTGCATGTGAAGGGCTTCACGATGCTGAACCCCGATGTGCCCGAGAAGCTGCGGGGCACCTACGCCGGGATGGCACATCCGGCCGCCGTCAAGCACCTGCAGCGGCTCGGCGTGACCGCTGTGGAGTTGCTTCCCGTGCACGAGTTCGTCCACGATGCTCAACTGGTGCAGCGGGGACTGCGCAACTACTGGGGCTACCAGTCGATCGGTTACTTCGCGCCGCACAACGGCTACGCGTCAGCCGGTGACGGCGGCGGACAGGCCGACGAGTTCCGGCGCATGGTCCGCGACCTGCACGCCGCAGGTCTCGAGGTGATCATCGACGTGGTGTTCAACCACACGGCGGAGGGCAGCGAATGGGGACCGACGCTGTGCTTCCGGGGGATTGACAACGCGGCCTACTACCGGCTTCAGGACGACCCCTCCCGCTATGTCGACGACACCGGCTGCGGCAACACGCTCGACCTCTATCTCCCGCAGCCGCTGCGCCTGGTGATGGACTCGCTGCGCTACTGGGTGCAGGAGATGCACGTGGACGGCTTCCGCTTCGACCTTGCCGCCAGCCTCGGACGGGCGGAGAGCGACTTCTCCCCCTATTCCAGCTTCCTGGAGGCGGTCGGCCAAGACCCCGTGCTGGCGCAGGCCAAGCTGATCGCCGAGCCATGGGACATCGGCGCCTACGACGTGGGGCAGTTCCCCGCCGGCTGGAGCGAATGGAACGGCAAGTACCGCGATACCGTGCGCGACTTCTGGCGAAGCACCGAGGGGACCTTGCCCGACTTTGCCACGCGCATCAGCGGCTCCAGAGACCTCTACGGGCATGGTGGCCGCAGGCCCGCCGCCTCGGTCAACATCATCACCGTCCACGACGGCTTCACCATCGCCGACCTCGTCAGCTACAACACCAAGCACAATCAGAGCAACGGCGAGGACAACCACGACGGAACCGACGACAACCGCAGCTGGAACTGCGGGGCGGAGGGACCCACCGACGATCCCGCCATTCTCGAGCTGCGCGCGCGACAGCGGCGCAACCTGATCGCCACGCTGATGCTCTCCGAAGGCGTTCCCCTCCTCCTCGGCGGGGACGAGTTCGCGCGCAGCCAGCAGGGCAACAACAACGCCTACTGCCACGACGACGAACTCACCTGGTTTGACTGGAGCGCAATCGCAAAGAACGCCGACCTCGTTGACTTCACCGCCGGCCTGTGCCGCCTGCGCGAACAGCACCCGGTATTCCGCCGCCGCCAGTTCCTCACCGGCAAACCAGCGCACCAGAGCGGCCGCGACGACCTCGACTGGTACCGGCCCGACGGCAACGCAATGACCGGAGCCGACTGGGGCGAGTCCTTCGCGAGAGCGGTCACCATGGCCCTCAGTGGCGACACTGGCGAGGACTCCCACCGCGACGACCCCTTCCTCGTGATGCTCAACGCCTGGTGGGAGCCGATCGACTTCAGCGTTCCCCAGCCGTTGCGTGGGCTCGCCTGGCAGATCGAGCTCGACACGAACGATGTGAGCAGGGCCGGCAGCGCGGTCGACCGCTCGGGCGCGGTCACGCTGCCCGGGCGCTCACTGATGCTGCTGCACGGCACGCAACCGGCGAACTGACCCGAGGGCGATATCGGCCACTTTGGCCGATGCGAGATCGATCGCCCGGTCTTAGCGTTGCGGGCCAAACAACCGATCCCACCGGTGATCACGCCCGGGCCGGGATTGAACTGGAGGCCAATCTGATGGTCGCTATCGCAAGCAGTTACCCATTCCTGAACATCTTGTGGGACATGCTGATCTTCTTCGCTTTTGTGGTCTGGATCTGGATGGTGATCATGATTCTGATCGACGTCTTCAGCCGGCACGATCTGTCGGGCTGGGCCAAGGCCGCCTGGGTGGTGTTCATCATCGTGCTGCCGTTCGTCGGCGTGCTCTGTTACCTGATCGCCTACAGCGCCGGGATCGCCGAGCGCCGCGCCTGAACCGAGGCCGTTTATCCCGAGCGCTCGGCCGCGCTGCAAGAGCTCGCCCCAATACGAAGGAGTCCCGGTGTTTTCCACACGATCGAACGGCATCAGGCAACAAAGATCCCCGAACGGTGCGCGGCACACTTCGACGCGGGTCGCGGCGGCGGCGCTCACCGCCCTCACGCTCGTCGTGGCAGCGGGTTGCGGCAGCAGCAAGCCGGCGTATTGCACGGCCCGCACCAATCTGAACGACTCGATCAAGAATCTCCCGAGCGCCGCCTCGAGCAGCGGGATCAGCGGCCTGACGTCGCAGATCGCGACGATCCAGAGCGACGCGACGTCACTGGTCAACGCCGCCAAGAGCGACTTCCCCAGCGAGACGAGTGCTGTGAAGTCGTCGGTTGACGCGCTCAGCACTGCGGTCAAGGCACTTCCGTCGAGTCCTTCGGCGGCCCAGATCGCCCCGATCGCGATCGACGCGGCGAACGTTGTCAGCTCGGTCAAGAGCTTCGTCGACAACACCCAATCGAAGTGCGGCTGACGACAACGCCGGACGAAGCACCTCGACGAGGATGACGAGGCGGCCCGACCCCAAGCGGCGCCGCCTCCGCGGAGCCGGTGGATCTATCTGCTCTACTGCCGGACGAGGTGGGTGGCGCCGATCACGATCAAGCCGCTGCCGACGAGCAGCAGCAGAGTTGCCAACACCGCGGGCCACTGGCGCTGTAGCCAGTCTCCGGCTCGCTGTAGCCACCGATCGGCACGCTCTCCGAAAGCGAGCAGCCCGACGATGATGGCCACCAGCGGCAGGACAAAGGCAACGTTGTAGAGGGCGACCAGCAGAACCTCCATGGGAACGCTGGCGCTCGAGGCCACGATTGCAGCGATCACGGCGAAATATGGCAGCGCGGTCGGCAGCTCGACCACGGCGATCGACGCTCCCGCGATCAACGCCGAGCCACCCTTTCCGCCACCCATCGGCAACTCTCGGCGGGCCAGGCTTCGGCGCCGAAGCCAGAGCGCCACCGCTGAGACGACGAGCAGGACGCCCGCGACCAGCTCGATCACATGCCGGGCGGTCGCCTGGGGACGTGGCACGAGCCCGAGCAGAGCCCTCCCCGGTCCGATCGTCAGGACCAGGCCGACCACGAGATTGACGCTGAATACGCCGATCGCGAACTCCGTCACGAGACGGACCGGCTTCGGGAGCGTGGCCAGGTACAGGCTCGGTCCGATCGTGCTCGGGTTGATCGAGTCCGCCAGGCCCACTGAGATCGCCGCAATAGCCAGACGTAGCATCGCCGGCGGCGTCTTCAGCGCTGCAGCCGGCGCAGCCGCATGTCACACATGAGTTAGACCAGCAGCGGACATTCGCTCCTCCTATCGCCTCCAGTCGCGGCGCTGGTCCTCATCACAGCCTCGCGCTGCGGTGCTCCCTCACGCTCCCACGCACTCACACACCGGTCAATGGTGCACCCTGGCATCGATCGGGGAGGCTCGCATCCGGGGTGTCGGCCACCGCTCTTGCACGTGCACGCTCCCTTGCGGGCGAAGCACAGTCGAGCCACGCTTGCCCGGTGGCTGTTTCCGGCTTCGTGCGCTCGCGTCGCGACACGGCCGACGTCCGCTCGGCGCATGTCCCCGGCGGGTATCCCGCCTGGGCGCAGTGGAACGCCGGTCCCGATCGCCGGTATACGCTCGGGGTCGAGGAGGAGCTCATGCTCCTTGACCCGGTGAGGTGGGCGCTCGTCCCCTGCAGTGACGCGGTCATCAGCCGGCTCTCTGACGAGCTCTCGCCGCACGCGTCACCGGAGACGCACGCGTCGGTGGTTGAGCTCGTCACCGGCATCCACCGCGATGTCGATGGGGCGACCGCCGAGCTCGCTTCGCTGCGCCGCCGGCTCGCGCGGGAATTGGACGCGATGGGCTTGGCCGCAGCCGCCGCGGGGACGCATCCGCTCACCGTCCGCGCGCAGACCGAGGTCTCCGGCGCGGCCCGCTACCGGCATCTCGGCGACTCGATGCGCGCGCTTGCCCGGCGCGAGCCAACGATGGCCCTCCACGTGCACATCGGTGTACCGGACCCCGAAGATGCCGTCCGGCTGCTGAACGGTCTGCGCCGCCACGTTCCGGTTCTGCTGGCGCTGTCGGCCAACTCTCCGTTCTGGCAGGGGCACGACGCGGGCTTCGCCTCCAGCCGCACCGTGATCTTCCAGGCGTTCCCCCGGACCGGAGTGGCACGCCGCTTCGCGGGCTACGCCGACTACGTCGAGGCCATCGACGCTCTGATCGCCCCAGGCGCGCTGCCCGATCCGAGCTTCCTGTGGTGGGACGTCCGGCTGGCGCCGGCGCTCGGGACCGTCGAGGTCCGCGTGATGGATGCGCAGTCGACGATCACCGAAGTCGCGCCGCTGGTCGCGCTGGTCCAGTCACTCGCTCGCCTCGAGCTCGAGGGGGAACCCTCGGCAGCCGCTCCCGGCGACGAGGTGATCGCCGAGAACCGCTTTCTGGCTGCCCGCGATGGGATCGAGGCCCGCCTGATCGACGCGGGCGCCGGCGCTCTGGTTCCTGTGCGCGAGACCGTCGATGAGCTGCTGGTCGAGTGCCGCCCGCACGCGCTCGCGCTCGGGTGCGCCGGTGCGCTCGAACGCGTGCAGTGGCTGGCATCCACGAACGGCGCCGATCGTCAGCGCGGGTTCGCTGAGGGCGGGCGCCTCGACGGTCTCGTCGCGCGGCTTGCGGGCTTGTACGTTGTGCCGGCCGCACGCGCCACGACCCGGCGAAAAGCATGACCACCCACTGCACCACCACCAACGAAAGGGGCAGCCCATGTGTCGCTGGCTCGCATACTCCGGATCTCCGATCCTGATCAAAGACGTGCTCTACCAGGGACCAAACTCGCTGGTCAGCCAGAGCCTTCATTCGCGGCTCGGCGCCGAGCCGACCAACGGCGATGGCTTCGGCCTCGGCTGGTACGGCGCACCCGACACCCCTGGCGTGTTCCACAGCACCGAACCGGCGTGGAACGATCACAACCTGAGTGAGATCGCCGGCCACATCAGCTCACCGCTGTTCTTCACGCACATCCGGGCGGCGATCGGCAGCGCGGTGCAGCAGACCAATTGCCATCCCTTCCGTCACGGGCGCTGGCTGTTCATGCACAACGGCTACCTGAATGAGTTCGCGACGATCAAGCGCGACCTGATCCTCGCCGTCGACCCCTCGCTCTACCCCGAGATCCGGGGTCAGGCCGACACCGAGGTGCTGTTCTATCTGGCCCTGACCTTCGGGCTCGAGGACGACCCCCCGGCCGCCATCGAACAAGCGATCGGACTCGTCGAAGACGTCGCCGGCCGTCACGGGATACCCCACCCGTTCCAGGGCACGGTCGCGACGAGCGACGGCGAGAGCATCTGGGCCGTGCGCTACTCGAGCGAGCGCAAGTCGCGCTCGCTGTTCTACACGACCGATGTCCCCACGCTGCGCAAGCTCTACCCCGACCGCGAGCTGTTCAAGGAGGTCTCGGAGAATGCGCGGCTGATCGTCTCCGAGCCGCTCGGTGACGTCGCCGGCGTCTGGAACGAAGTGCCCGAGGGCACCTGGGGCGTCATCGGTCCCGACCACGTGGAGCTGGGACAGTTCCGGCCCAAGGCTCCGACGACCTCGGTCCCCGTGGTCGCCTGAACAATCCAAAAGAGCCGCGGTCGCCGACGCTGAATGGTCGGCAGCCGCGGCTCAGTGGAGCCCCCGAGACCAGGACTAGCTGGCGGCCGCAGCGGGCTCCGGCGTCAGAGCCTCCTGCAGCTTTGCCGTGTCCTCGTCGGACAGCGACGTCCTGATGACGGTGCCGCCGTACTGCTCGAGCGCGGCGATCGCCTTGTCCGGCGTCGCTTTCTCGATGATCATGAACAGCGCGGAGGTCCCGGGCTTCACGTAGTCGCGGACCTGCTGCTGAAACGCCTTGTCGATGCCCTTTTCGCCGAGGTGCCCGAACAACGCTCCGAAGCCGAGCCCGACGGCCAGACCTGCGAACGGGACGAAGAACAGGAGCCCGAACAGCAGCCCCCAGAACCCACCCCACGCCGCGCCGCCGCCGGTCGAGGCGCCGCCGTGCGTGGTCGTTACGTGGTACTTCCCTTCCAGATCACGCGAGATCGCGGCGACTTGGTCGGCCTGGATGATCAGATCTGCTTCCAGTCCCTGGACGGTCTGCCTGGCCTGCTCGGCAGTCGTCTGATCCGGATAGCCAATCGCAACAAGTGTTGCCATCGTCAACTGCTCCTTTCGTCATTTCGGATGCTGACGCCAACTCTGCCGGGCGCCGCTGTACCGAACATCACCCCGATCGGATGAGTCGACGCGGGCCCCGAATGATGCGGGCGCCTCGGGCTGCGGAACCTTGCTGACCGCGTTTGCGGCTTTTCCGCATTGTCGGCCCCCCTAGGTCGGTGGTAAGTTGAGCCCAGACGGTTCCCCAGAGGTGGTCGCATTGACCCGGGAGGGGGATCATGTTCATGGGCGGAACGGGCACCTGGGTCGCACGTCGGCCTTCAGTTCTTGGTTCCTCTCAGCTCAAGCATTGCCCCGGACCGGAAATGACTGCGCGCAACCAAATCGGCTCCCGATCCTTCGTCCCCATTCCGGGTGGGCGCAGTTCCTCGTTCAGCGGACGGACCCGACGATGAATGAAGTCGCACAGCCGACCACCCGCTTCTTAACCCGTCCACCGACGCTCGCCAAGACCTTGGTGGTGCCCGTGGCCCTCTGCGCTCTGACGCTCGCTGCAGTGATGCCGACCATCCTGAGCGCACCGCACAGCACGCGCAGCGTCGCGCTCCCGATGTTCTTGGCCGGAGCCGGGATCACGCTGGGGGTCGGCCTTCACGATCTCGCGCGCGGGTGGGACGTCCGGTTCGCACTCGTTCTGATCGCTGCCGGGATCTTGTGGTCGCTGGCCTCGCTTGCGGCATCACGTGAGCCTGCGCTGTACAGCGTCGGTCGCGTGAGCGAATGGCTCGTCGGGCTGGCGACCTTATTTCTGCTGCTCAGCTATCCATCGGGACGGTTGACGGGAACAGCCCGGCGGATCTTGTTCGGCGCTGCGGTGCTGAATACCGTGCTGCTGTTCCTCCCAACCGCGCTGATCGCTCAGCAGTTCCCGAATCCGTCGCCGTGGTCGGCGTGCACGGCCGGTTGCCCGCACAATGCGTTCGCGATCGGCAATTCGACGCCGGCGATCGTGCCGAACGTCTTGGTGCCGGGCCGCGAGCTGCTGACGGTGATGCTGTTCGTGGTGGTTGCCGGGCTGGCCGTGCAGCGCTCACGGAGCTCGGGCCCGCTCCTTCGCCGCATGTGCATCCCGATAGCGGTGATCGCCGTGGCTCTGGCGGTCGTGCTGGCCGTCTATTTCCGCGCTCGCGCCAACGGCGCCTCCGCTTCGGGCTTGGATCTGCTGCGCTGGATCTATGTCGTGTCGCTTCCCGCCATCGCACTGGCAACAGTGGCGGGACGGCTGTACCGGCGGTTGTTCGCGTTCAAGGCGGTGGACCGGATCGCCCGGCAGTTGGGGGCGCATGCGACACCGGCGCAAGTCGGCCGCGTACTGGCGGATGCGCTCGAGGACCCAACGCTGCGCATCCTCCTTTCGTTCCCCAGCAACGCAGGGCAGTGGGTTGACGAATCCGGGGCGGCGGTCCGAACGCCGCAGGGCAGAAGCGAGCAGGTCATCACCGAGATCGCCGACGGCCGGTGGCGGCTCGCGGTCATCCATGACCGCGCGCTGGCGGAGGATCCGGCGCTTGTCGAGACAGCCGGCCTATACGCGCTGGCCGCGCTCGAGAACGACCGGCTCGGCGACGATCTCCGTTTGTCGCTCACGGAGCTGGCTCAAGCCCGCGCGCTCGGCATCAACGCCGAACGCCGCGGACGGCGGAAGATCGAGCGCGACATCCACGACGGCGCCCAGCAGCGCCTGGTCGCGTTGCGCGTCAAGCTCGCGCTGACGGCCGAGGACATCGCGAGCCACGATGTCGCGAGCGCCGATGCGCTCCGCGCGCTGGCTGACGACGTCGACGCGACGATCGACGAGGTCCGATCGTTCGCCAGTGGCGTCTATCCCGCACTGCTCGCGGAGACCGGACTCGCGGGCGCGCTTCGAACGCTCGCCCGCGGGACGGCGCTGCCCACGACTTTCAGCGCGGAGCGGCTCGGACGCTACTCGCGTGAGATCGAGACGACCGTGTACTTCTCGTGCTCGGAGGCATTGCAGAATGCGTCCAAGCACGCGCTCGGCGCGACATCCGTGGCGATCAGGGTTTGGGATGACGGGGACCTGAACTTCGAGGTCAGCGACGACGGGCCCGGCTTCGACCTCGCCGGCAACCCTTACGGAAGCGGCCTGAGCGGCTTGCGTGACCGTCTCGTAGCGGTCGGCGGGAGCGTCAGGATTCGGTCGGCGCCCGGACAGGGCACTTCGGTCGGAGGAACGATCCCGACGACAGGAGCCGGGCGCGAGCGCCTACCGGCAGTCTTCTGAGCGCGGCTCGGTGCTGACCGACCCGGCCGCGACGACGATCAGCGCTTCCGGCCGAAGATCCAGGATCGCGATCGAGAGTCGCTTCGCCGCGGGAGACGGAGGGCCGCAGATCGCTCCAGTTGTCCTCGGCGCAGGCGATCTCACCCCGTAGAGATGACGCGCTCGCCTCGTGTTGCGATCAGGCTGTGCCGATGAGCAGCCAGGAAAGCCTTCCGATCGCGCAGCTCCTCGTGTTCAAATTCGGTCCGGAGGCACGGTTCGAGGGTCAGCTCGGTGGCGCGATCGAGCGGTTTGAGAGCGTTGGGTCTCTGCGGGTCCTGGAAGGCCTGTTCATCCAGCGGGAGGCCGAGAGCGGCGAACTCGCCGTCATCGACGTACGTGGTGACGGCACCGGCAGCTTGATCGGACCGGTGCTCAGCTTCAGGCTCGATCCGGCCGCTCGTCGCCGGGCGACGGACAGCGCACTCGCGGCGGACACGCCGGGCATCTCCGGCGACACGGTCCGCGAGCTGGCCGGCTCACTGGCGCCGGGCGCCGCGATCGTCGCGCTGCTGATCCAGCATGTGTGGGCCGAGACACTTCAGGACGCGATCGCGCGGACCGGCGGCGCGCCGCTCGTCAATCAGTTCGTCGGGGCGAGCACGCTGAACGAGCTCGCGCCCGAGCTGATCGCAGCGGCGGACCCTGGCGGTGCGCCGGCACACGGTGCGTAGATCCGCAGTCCGAGATGACTCGCGAGCGCTGGATGGCGTTGTTCTTTGCGGCCGGCGCGACCTGCTTTTTGATCGGCCCGTTTCCTGGTTACGCGAACCTCGTCGGTGACGGCGCCGACGCGGTCACGTTCTTCGTCGGCTCGATCCTGTTCACGGCCGGTGGTGCGCTGCAGGCGGCGCTCGCCTTTCCCGGACGCAAATCGCCTGATGGCGGCGGAGCATCGTGGTGGGCCGCCGCGGTCCAGATGGCCGGCACATTGTTCTTCAACGTGACGACATACCGCGCCTTGCACACGGCTCTGACGAACCCCGAGTACAACAAGCTCGTCTGGCGGCCCGATGCCTTCGGTTCGATCTGCTTCCTTGCCTCTGGAGCGATCGCGTACCACGCCTCGCCGCGGCGCGGCTGGCTCCCGGTGCGCGCCGGTGCTGGATGGTGGGAGCCGTCGATCAACCTGCTCGGCTGCATCTTGTTCGGCATCGCCGCCGTGGCCGGCCACGTCGTCCCTTCGACCGGTTCGATCATCAGCCTGGCAGCCGCGAACTGGACGACGTCGCTGGGTGCCGCATGCTTCCTGGCCTGCGCCGTCGCCACGCTGCTCACGGGTCGCACCTTGAAGTCGCCACGGCTGCGGCGCTTACGCAAGCTGGAGCAGCGCGCCGAGCGCGATGCTGAACGGATCCGGGCCCGTCGGGCCCGTCTCACCTCGTCCAGCTGAGTCAGCATCGCAATGCGCCGTCTCCACACGGTGACAGCCACGATCGGGGGGCGCGGCGGTCGTGCCTCCCTGCCGATCGTGGTAGGCACGCGCCCCCGGTGCGGGCGCGTGCCCCGTGCCCGCCGGTTCAGCCGGCGAGCACCTTCTGCTTCTCCGCCGAGAACTCCTCGTCGGTGAGCACGCCCTGGTCGTGGAGCTTGCCCAGCTGGGCGAGACGGTCGACCGATGCCTGACTGATGCCCCCACTGGGGGCCGGCGCGGCGGCCGGCTGCTGCTGGCTCTCCAGATTCGAGATCCGCTCGTCTTGGCTGGCCTCTTGCTCCTGTCCCTGTGCGTGGTGCTTGCCCATGACATAGGCCCCGCCACCGACCGCCGCGGCGCGAAGCAGAGGACGACGTCGCATGAACATCTCAGACCACCTACTCCGCGCCGTCCGGAAGTGCCAGGCCGAGCGCCATCATGATCTCGGGCGCAGCTGCGACGACTCTCGGGCCGCCGACCTGCGGAGCCACCGCAAGGAGCACGGCAAGGATGTCGTCCGGGCTGGCACCTTCGCCAAGCGCGTTTCCTATCTGCCAGGCGTACGACGCCGGAGGGGCATCGAGCGCGATCAGCGCAGCGATCTTCACAAGCGCGAACGTGCGCGAGTCAAGGCTCGTTCGCTCGATCTCCGCTTCGCGCAACCCGAAGGCCTCGTCGAGCAGCGTCATGTCGCCGGTCGCGACGCCGGACAGCGTCTGGTGGGTTTCCGCTCCTACTACAGGCATGGGGTCTCCCTTCGGAGATTCGATTGACGATCGCGTGCAGGTCGACTATCGAACGAAGACCGCGACCGCGCATCGACCGAAACGGGTGAGATTCGGCGCCGCGCGGAGCTCGCCGTCAGCCGCTCGGTCGTGCTAGCGCACGCGGGCGGTCTGATCAGGCGGCGACGGTGGGCGCGCGGCCTGCTCCGCCAGGTAGATCAGGGTGGCCTTTACGCGTCGGGAGGTGTCCTCGGATTCGCGCAGGTTCAGCTTCATGAAGATCGAGTTGATGTGCTTCTCCACAGCGCGCTTGGTCAAGAACAACGAACTCGCGATCGCCGCGTTGCTCCTCCCCGTCGCGACCTCCCCCAGCACCTCGCGCTCACGCGCAGTCAGCTCATCAAACGGCGACGCCGCCGCCCGAGCACGCTCAGCGATCAACCCATCGATGATCTTCGGATCAACCACCGACCGACCATCCGCAACCGCCTGAATCGCATCCACCAACTGCCGCCGCTCCCCCACCCGCTCCTTCAGCAGATACCCACGCCCCTCAGACCCCGACTCGAACAACTCCAGCGCCAAGCTCGGATCCGCGTACTGACTGAGAATCACCACCCCGATCTCAGGATGCGTCTCACGCAACTGCGCCGCCACCCGAATCCCCTCCCGCTCACGAAACGGCGGCATCCGGATATCCGTCACCACGACATCCGGGGACTCCTCCTCGATCGCGTCCAACAGCGCATGCGCCTCCTCGCACACCGCGACCAGCTCGAGTTCGGGAACTCCCTCGAGCACGTGCCGCAATCCCTCGCGAACGAGCAAGCTGTCGTCGGCGATCGCGACGCGCAAGGTCACCGGGTCACTTTCATTTCGATGCTCAGTCCGCTCCGGCGGCCTCCCGTCCCCATGATGGCACGGAATCATCCGCCGACACGTCTCTGACGACCCTACTGGTGCGGCTCCCTCGCCCCGTGTGGTGCCCCGGCGTCGCTCAGCGAGATGAGACCGAGCGATTCGAACCTGCGCTGCCCGTGGAGTCGAGCGTTCCCAAGCAGTCGCCGTCAACCGCTGCCAGATAGATCAGCATCGCTTTTACGCGTCGGGAGGTGTCCTCGGATTCGCGCAGGTTCAGCTTCATGAAGATCGAGTTGATGTGCTTCTCCACAGCGCGCTTGGTCAAGAACAACGAACTCGCGATCGCCGCGTTGCTCCTCCCCGTCGCGACCTCCCCCAGCACCTCGCGCTCACGCGCAGTCAGCTCATCAAACGGCGACGCCGCCGCCCGAGCACGCTCAGCGATCAACCCATCGATGATCTTCGGATCAACCACCGACCGACCATCCGCAACCGCCTGAATCGCATCCACCAACTGCCGCCGCTCCCCCACCCGCTCCTTCAGCAGATACCCACGCCCCTCAGACCCCGACTCGAACAACTCCAGCGCCAAGCTCGGATCCGCGTACTGACTGAGAATCACCACCCCGATCTCAGGATGCGTCTCACGCAACTGCGCCGCCACCCGAATCCCCTCCCGCTCACGAAACGGCGGCATCCGGATATCGCTCAGGACGACGTCCGGCGACTCCTCCTCAATCGCCTTGAGTAGCGAGTAGCTGTCCTCGCAGACCGCGATCACGTCAAGCTCGGGAGCTCCCGCGAGCAGCCGCATCAACCCCTCGCGCACCAGATAGCTGTCCTCGGCGATCACGAGACGGAGCGTCATGGCAACACACCACCCCGGGCGGCGGCGTCAGGAGCCGTCCATCAGCACGGCCTTCTCGGCCGCGAATTCTGCGTCGGTGAGCGACCCGTGATCGTGCAGCTGCGCCAGCCGCTCGAGTTCGGCTACGCGACCACCGCTGACCGCCACGGTCGTCGGATCCGGTCCCGCGGACTGCCGCCGCTGCGCGTTCCAGGCGTGAACCGCGCGCATCGTGTCGCCTGCTTGCGCGTCCGGAAACTCGCGGGCGGTCTGCCGGCGCAAGGCATGCACGCCCAGCCCGAGGAGGACGATGAAGAGGATGATGTACGGGAGTTGGCGCGTGGCCGGCGTCGGCCCCCAGATGATCGCGAGCAGCAGCGCGATGTACACGGCGACATAGCCGGCGGCGGGATGGTCGCGCAACCTCGGGGCGAGCTCGCGGCGCAGAGCCGTCGCCAGACGCGTGTGGCCTGCGACCCACGCGGCGATCACAACGAGCAGCCCGTACACGATCATGGCGACCGCGATGTCATACAGCAGCGTCGTGGCGATCGCCCACACCTGATCTGCCACAGGCTTGTTCGATGGAATCTTGACCAGCGCGTTGACAACTTCGTCGCCGGCGAGCCGGCGCTCCAGCAACGCGAACAGGCCGATTCCGACCAGGCACCAGCCGGTCGTCCGCACGGCCGGACGGCGACGGCCTTTCGAGAGCCATACGGCGAGGAAGAAGAAGGCCAACGCGAGCAGCGGAAACAGGAGCGCCGCGCCCTTGATGTCAGCCGCGATGTCCTGCACCGTCTTGAGCTGCGAAGAGCGCATGATCACCAGATCGCCGCTCGCCGGAGGCAGCGTTATGCCGAGCGTCGCGGCGCCAGCTGTGACCTTGCCCGCGTTGGACTTCAGCGCTGCCTGGGCCGCGGCGACCTGCTTCTGGACGCCCAGCGCGGCCCCAAGTTGATTGACGATCGCATGTATGTTGAGCGCGACAACGCCACCGTTCGTGGACACCACCGAACCGCCGCCGTTGACGATCTTCACGAGCGTCGCGCTCGCGGCCCGGTTCGCCGCACGCCAGGCAGCCTGGACTGGAGCGGACGCCAACAGTTTCGGGGCGAGCTGGCCGGCGATCTGCTGCAGGCCGGCCGCGACCGGACCCGCGACCGGCGCCAGCTTCGGCGGCAGCACCGCCTTGATCTCGGCCTGCGGGACCCCCGAGCTGAAGAGCTGGTTCACCGCATATGCCGCGACCGCGGTCTGGATCTGCTTGTTCGCCAGCAGCTGCGAGCTGGTATTCGTCCAGTTGTCGGTGTTCAGGACCTGCCGGTTCACCCACACGGCATTGACGGCGAGGATGCCGAGCACCGTCGCGAGCACGAACAGCGTCGCCACCAGGCCCCGGTGGCGGCGCGGGGGCCTAGCCGCCGGAGCAGGAGCTTGAGCGGCGGTCTGGCCGCCGTTGACCGGCTGGTCGGGCACATGGTGAGGATCGATCCCGGGAAGCCGTCCGGCAAGCCGGTGTACCCGTCAATCGATTGGCTGCGCACACCACATCCGCGGGGGTGAAGCGCGCTAGGCTCGCTGCCGCCTCGAGAAGTTGCCGATCAGGAGGCCGATGACCGTGACCAGATAGATCTGGCCGGTGAGCATCTCGATCACCGCGATTGCGTGTCCGACCGCAGTGGCGGGGGTGAAGTCCCCGAAGCCCGTGGTGGTCAGTACGGTGAAGCTGAAGTAGACCTTGTCGCCAAGCGTGGTGCTCGTGTGCTGGGCGAAGTAGGGGCTTCCGCCGACGATCGCCACGAAGCCGACCACCCAGGCGAAGACCAAGCCCACGGACAGGTAGATCGCGAGCGAACCGGCCACCGACTGGAGCGTGACACCCGATTCCCCCAGCAGGCGCAGCAGACCTCGTACGAGCGCGATCGGAATCCCTGCGGTGATGAGCAAAGCGATCGCGGCGACGAGCCAACGCGGCGCGCCGAGCGCGATCAGCACGACGCCGGCGGTCATCGCGACGCCGAGCACGATCGCTCTGCGGCGACGAACCGTCTCGCGCTCACGGGAGGTTGCGACCGTGACGACCAACGCGCATGCCTCGATCGCGACCGTGATCGCCCGCGCCCAGTCCGAGTCCGGCGCCGCGATCGCGAACACTACAGCGCCAAGCGTCAGCGCGAGCACGACGAAGTAGCGGAACTGCGGCGAACCGGCTTCGTTCTCTTGCCCGCGCTCCGCGGGCTCGGAGGTGCCGTCAGCTTGCAAGTGCTGCCGATGACCCGGCGCCACTTCGCTCCAGCACGCATGAGCGCGCCCACAGATAAGGGGGCGCGCCGGGCGGGATGCGGTCGTGCGCGAGATGGTCATCGAGATCCGCGAGCTTCACGAGCCGGGCGAGCCGCCCCGCCGGACCGGGCGCGTTCGCAAGCCTCAGGACATACGCGTCGTATGGCTCAGCTCGCGCATGCGTGAGCAGCTCCAAGGCCGAGTCTTCGACGGTGGTCAGACCGCGGACCCGCAGCCCGGACCGGCTGACCGCGGTCAGCTCGAAGACGTCGTGCAGCCACGCAACGGCTCGGGCCTGCGCCGGCACCGCTGCCGCGACGCGCTCGACGTGTTCGATGACCGGGTCGCCGAACCGGGTCTGCTGTCCTCGATGATTGCGGCGAGCGATCCTACGCGCGACTGTCGGATCCACCATGACCTCCGATCGCTTTTGAGGATCGTGGTTCGGACGCGACGTTCAGACAAGAGGGCATGCACCACTCAGTTCGGGGTGAGCGCCTGTCCCTGCGCACTCAGCATCGGATCACCCGATCGGGGCGATGACAGATGTGAGCCGGCTGTGAGTGTTCAGCCCTGTGAGCGGGACTTGCGCAACCGGGACCGAGGAGCTGCTTCGCGGCCTGGCCGCAGGCGAGGAGAGCCTGGTGCGATCAGTCCTGACGGTCGCTCCGGCGGTGGACTGCTCGTCGCCACCTCCATCCGGTCGCGCTTTATCACCGGCGACGAGCGCGCTGGTCCACCTGGCGGCGCTGCTCGTAGCAGGGGCCTCGACGACCTCCCTGCGGTGGGCGGTCGAGCGCGCGATCAGAGCGGGCGCGCGGGACGAGGAGATCGTCGATGTGCTGGCAACCGTCGGTGCGGTCGTCGGCTCGGCGCGAGTTGTGGCCGCGGCGCCTCGTTTGGCGCTCGCGATCGGATACGACATCGAGATCGAGGGTTGCGACGGGTACTGACCCGCCGCCGCAATCAACCCAGCAGTCCCGCGTCAGTGGCGTGCATGACCGCTTCTGAACGAGAGGACGCGTCGAGCTTGCGATACACCGCGTGCACGTGCGTCTTGACGGTGTTCGACGAAACGTGCAGCCGCTGTGCGATCTCCTGGAACGAGTAGTGCGTAGGTAGAAACCGGAGCACCCGCAGCTCTGCCTTCGTGAGCGCCGCGATTCCGGCCAGCGCGGCCTCGGCTCGAACATCGAACTCGTTCCAGGCATCGTCGAACCATCGCCCGAAGACGACAACTTCGCGCGTGCGACGGGCGTGGCGCGAAGCATCGGCGAGCAGCTCGCGCGCGCCGGCGACGTCACCGAGTGCGAGCGAGACGCGGGCAAGCAGGATCCGTGCCTCGGCCCCGTACCACGAGACCGACTCGTCGAGCGACGCAAGCAGCCCGAGACAGTGAGACACGTCTGCCTTGGCCTCGTCAACGCGACCCTCCCGCATCGCGGCCGCGGCGCAGACGGCCGACACAAGTGCGCAGATGGGATACCCGCCCAGCTGATGCTCGTCAACGAGGGCGCGAGCACGTCGAGCGAAGTCCGATGCGTAATCGGTCTGATCGCGCTCGGCAGCGAGAACGGCGAGCTGCGCGAGGCACAGCGACGCTGCGTCGAGGGCGAGCGTGGCACCACGGGCCGCCCCTTCCTCAAGCCGCCGCTCGGCCTCGGCCTCGTCGCCGATGAGTAATGCCGCGGTTCCGCGCAGAAAGCAGCAGGTGGCCCGCCACGGACTGTCGTCCGACAGCAGGTCGTATGCGCGCTCGGCAGCGTCGCGCATCCGTGTCGCCCCCGAGCGTGCGGCCCAGGCCTCGATGAGCAGGACGCCGGCTAGCTCTCGCTTCGTGTCCGCTTCAGCGCTTTCCGACAGGCTCACACCGGCGGACCGTGCCCACTGCTCGGCGACGGTGAGGCGGCCCAATGCCAGATTGCTGTGCGCCGACGCAAGTGCAAGCGGCGCACGATTCGTGGTCTGCTCGGGCGTCACTCCATCCAGCCAGCGCTGGACGGTCAGGTTCCGGCCCTCGCCCAGATACCCAGGCAGGTTCGGCCACAGCAGCTCCCCGGTCCGGTCCAGATCTCCGGCGCTGTGCGCATGGTCGATCGCTCGGTCCAGGTCTCCCGCGCGCCGGTACCACTCCCCAGCCCGCCGGTGAAGCTCGAGATAGCGCTCCGGCTCGACCCGCCGGAGCTCGGCGTGGAGCATGTCCCTGAACAGCCCGTGGAGGCGGTACCTCTCGTGGCAGGCGTCGACCGGCTGCAACGGCACGTTCGTGCGTGCCAGCTCGGCCAGGAGAGCCGCTGACCCGCGGCGATCGAGCACGTCATCGCACGCCGGCCCTGACAGACGGTCGAGCACCGAGCTCCGCGTCAAGAACCGGATCGCCGAGGGCGAGAGGCCGGCCAGGAGCTCAGCCCGGAAGTACTCGGACATCG
Source organism: uncultured Solirubrobacterales bacterium (assembly GCA_963826895.1). Lineage (GTDB taxonomy): Bacteria > Actinomycetota > Thermoleophilia > Solirubrobacterales > Solirubrobacteraceae > Palsa-465. The sequence continues at coordinate 1,360,996 of CAWGYJ010000001.1, read as the reverse complement.
GATAAGCGTCGCCGTTCAACTGGCCCAACTGTTCCGCCGGTCCGTGCCGTCGTCCACAGGAGATCGCCGTCAACGCCAGCGCCGCCGGCCAGCCCTCTGTCCGTCCGGCGACGCTTTGCACGCTGTCGAAGTCCAGCTCGATCCCGGTCGTTCGTAACAGCGCCGCCGCCTCCACGGCCGACATCGACAGGTCCTCGGCGCGTATCTCCAGCAGCGTCCCCTCGGCCCGCATGCGGCCGAGCGCCAGCGCCGGCTCGCAGCGGGAGGCGACGGCCAGCTGGGAACCGTTGGGAAGCCAGCGAAGAACGTCGAGCACCGCGTCTCGCAATACGTCAGGTGGTACGACTTGAGCGTCGTCCAGAACCAGTACGAAGCTGCGTCCGAGGCCCGCCTCGATTCCGATCCGGCGCCACTGCTCCTGCGATCGACTCCGCCAGCGCCCGCGGCTCACCGTCGAGCTCGTCGAGGATCACCCAAGCGAACGGGCGACCGCTCTCCTCCGTCCACTGTGTGAGCAGGGTCGTCTTGCCGTATCCCGCCGGGGCCGTCAGCAGGATGAGCGCGCCGGCCCGCCGATCTTCCAGGCGGGCGAGTAGTTCGGCGCGGCGGACGGACTCCCTGCGCGGTGTCGGCGCACTGAATTTCGGCGCCGGCAGGTCGATCGCCGAGCGCAGCAGAGCGTCTTCAGCGCTCAGCGGCTCATGATCCGCGGTCGTAGCACCAGGCACTGTCTAATCGTCTGCGCGAGCGGCGTACCGGGCAAGGTGGTGCGCCTGCGTTAATTCGGGATGCGGCTACTACCCCGTGAACCTCCGAACCTCATCCCCTTGAGGGGATGCGCAGCTCACGGCCGGGCCTAGGATCACGAGCGTGGAACCGGCAGAAGATCTCCTGCGCCGCGTGGCATTCAACGACGAACGGGTGCTGGGAATGGTGCTGACGCGTCGAGTCGGTGTGGATAGCGAGACGGACCTGAGCGCAAAAACCGAACTCCTCGTCAGGCTCGCGGCGTTGCTGGCCGTCGGGGCCGCTACGCCGTCGCTCCGGGAAACCGTCGATCAAGCCGTTGCCACCGGCGCAACGTCGAGCGAACTCGTGGGCGTCCTCGTTGCCGTCGGTCCGGCGATCGGACTCGCGAGCCTGGTCGCATGCGCCCCAAAGCTCGCCGTAGCGATTGGCTACGACCTCGAGGACGGCCACTCCTCTGAGGTCGGCGGAGGGGAACGAAAGCGGCCCTAGCTCTTGCTTCCATCCCCGGGGCCGAGTACGCCAGACCCGGCCGCCTTGGACAACGGGTCGCCGCCGCGGCCTCTCAGGATCACGGCGCATCCGACTGCGATCGCCGCGCCGATCAGCGGCCCCGCCACATATACCCAATAGGAGCTCCAGTCGCCGCTGACCAACGCCGGGCCGAAAGAGCGCGCCGGGTTCATCGAGGTGCCGCTCACGGGCGCCGCCCACAGACCGGCGAGGGCGATATAGCCCCCCACACCCAGCGCGCCGAAGGTGCCGACATTCTGCGCAGCCGAGGCGGTCCCAAGGATCACGCTGACCAGGCCCCCGGTGAGCGCGATCTCCATCAGGAACGCCTGCCAGTTGTGGTATCCGGGGCCGGGCAGCGTCGCGCCCATGTGCTGGATGTTGCCGAACACGGCGAGCAGGAACAGACACGCGAGCGTGGCGCCGAGCAGCTGCATGAGGATGTAGCCGGGCACCCGCCTCCACGGGAAGTCACGGCGCGTCGCGAACGCCAGCGAGACTGCGGGGTTGAGGTGCGCGCCGGACACGGCTCCCATGAACAGGATGATCGCGAGCACCATCAGGCCCGGGGCAACGACGGCGGCGGCGAGGCTGATCTGCCCTTCCCCGTGGAGGATTCCGCCTCCGGCAGCGACGAGCACCAGCATGAACGTGCCGAGCAGCTCCGAGAACAGCCGCCGGTACTCGAACTTGGGATCGTCGAATTCCGACCGGTCACCAAACTCGAGCGTCAGCCGGTGGCGGGCCCGCTGCTCGTGAACCGCTAGGTCTGCCGGCGTCATGTCTGGTGGCACAGTGGTTGCCACGGCGACTCAGCTCGTAACCTGATCGTTGGACAGGGTCAGCACGACTTCGTCGGACTCTATGCGATCAATCGCGCCGATCGGAATCGCCAGCTCCCGCTTGCGCCACAGGTGACCATGTTCGAGCACGAGCTGCAGGATCTGCGCTCGATCGTCCAGCACCAGGCCGACGACGTGCCCCACGTGGTGACCATCCGACGAAGTCACGGCGCTCGCGCCCCGAATCTCCACCGTTCCCTCCGGAATCCGGTCATAGCTCACGGTGACATGTGGGTCAAACTGAATCGGCTCCATGCCGGCATCGAGGCCGTTGGGTCCAAGCGACCCGTAGAGCGGCATCCCGATCGTCTCTTCGATGCCGACGGTGGCCCCGGGATCCTCGGCCGGGCGCTGGTCCAGGCGCAGATACTCTGACCGGTGGACGGGTTCGAGCGCGTTGATCTCGGCCACAGTCCGGTCCAGCCGAACGCCGTTCGCACCCTCGATGATCTGCGCCGCCCCGATCGGCACCAGCCGAGCGAGGTCGGGCCGGCCGTGTTCCCGGACGACAAGATGCGTCGCGCACCGCGCTCGGGGATCGATCACGACATCGGCCAGCTCGCCGAACGTGTCGTCGGCGCAAGCTACCGGGCAGTCCAGGTCAAGTCGCAAGAGACGAGATGCTGCCCGCCGGGTGCCGACCGCGCGTCACCCGATGCGGGTGAGCCTCGTGACATCGCTCACAGCCCGGTGATCAGGCCCCGGGCGACCAACACCGCACCGATCACGGTGGCGCCGATAATCGCGGCCGAGCGGCCCCGACGACCCATCCAGCCTCTGAACCGGGTCACCCTGTCGCGCGTCGAGTCCGGCGCGAACACGTAGCCGAGCAGCGGCAGCTCGAGCAGGATCTGCTGCGCCACGCAGAAGAACAGGATCAGCAGAACCGTTGCAACCGTTCCGGGCTTCAGCTCGTGGATGTGATGGAGCGCATCGATGTAGGAAACGCCGGGGAAGCTCAGCGCGGCGCCGACCACGAACGTCAGCCGCGGGTCGCCCTTTCCGAGGACCCGCAGCGGCAGCGACTGGGTTGGTTTGCCGGCCTTCCGCCTGGCCTCGAGTTTGGCTGCCTGCTTTGTCTTTCGGCGGCGCTGGAGCGGCTGATCACGCCCGGTCACGAGCACGAACGCAAGCGCAATTGCGAGTAGGCCGAGGACGATGTCCTCCACCGGGCCGATCGTGTGCTTCGCGGTGCTCGTCGTGCTCGAGCTGCTCCGCGTGAACACGATCACGAGGCCGAGCGTGATGCTCGTCGTGTAGGCACCAAGCAGGTAACCCAACATCAACCGCTTCGGACTCGGGAGCAACAGCATCACCGTCACCGCGGCGAGCAGCGAGGGGTTGAACATCGACACCAGTGCCAGCAGAAAGACGTCGGCGAGGTTGCTACCCATCCTCGTGCCGAGCCTAGCCGCGCGTTCGCCGCCAGCAAGGGTGCAGGCCGGTCTATGACGCCGACAGGAGTGGTGCTCGCACCATGGCCGTGCCCGACTGCCTGTGTAAGCATCGTTGGTTGCCGGAGCAACCAAAGGAAGAAGGCGACATCGATGCCCACCGCGACCAATCAAGTGCGCAAGAACGGCAGGAAGGCAGCAGCGCCCCGCAGGACGGCACGGCCGGCCCGCGCGGTGCCGCACGAGCCCGCGGTGCCGCACGCGACGGTCGCCGAGCGGGTTGCTCGCGGCAAGGCAGCGCGGGCCGAGGTGCCGCGCGAGAGGCACGCGAGCTTCACGCCGTCGCCGGACCGGCCCGATCCGATCGTGTTGCTCGAGCGTCAGGCCAGCACCCGTGTTCCGGAGCTGGTACCGATCCGGTACGGCCGGATGATGGTCTCGCCGTTCACCTTCTACCGTGGCGCAGCGCTCATCATGGCCGGCGACCTGGCGGCGACCCCCCGCTCAGGACTGAACGTCCAGTGCTGCGGCGACGCGCACCTGTCGAACTTCGGGGTGTTCGCGTCCCCGGAGCGGCGGCTCGTGTTCGACGTGAACGATTTCGACGAGACGCTCCCCGGTCCTTGGGAGTGGGATGTCAAGCGGCTGGCCGTGAGCATGCTGATCGCAGCGCTCAACAACAACTACGCGGTCAAGCAACAGGAGCGCGCCGTGCTCGACACGGTCGCGGCGTACCGCGAAGCGATGCGGAGCTTCGCAAGCATGACGAACCTCGATGTCTGGTACGCGCACCTGGATATCGAGAACGTGCTCAAGGATTACGCCTCGCAGTTCAAGCCCAAAGCGGTCAAGCGCACGGACAAGCAGCTCGCGAAGGCTCGCACCAAAGACAGCATGACGGCGTTCTCGAAGCTCTGCCATACAGTCGACGGGAAGTCCCGGATCGTGGATCAGTCGCCACTGATCGTGCCGCTCGATCAGCTCGAGCAGGGCGAGACCCGCAACGAGATGTTCGAAGGGCTGCACCAGCTGGTACGCGACTATCGTGACACGCTCGAGTTCGACCGCCGGGTCCTGTTGGAGGAGTTTGAGTTAGCCGATTTCGCGCGTAAGGTGGTCGGGGTCGGGAGCGTCGGCACCCGCGCGTATATCGCGCTGATGTTCGGCCGCGACGGCCAGGACCCGCTGTTCCTGCAGATGAAGGAGGCCGAGGCATCGGTGTTCGAGGAGTTCCTCGGCCCCAGCCAGTTCTCAAACCACGGCGAACGAGTCGTCGTCGGGCAACGATTGATGCAGGCCGTCAGCGACATCTTCCTCGGCTGGCTGCACGTCGACTCGGGACTCGACGGCAAATCCCGCGATTTCTACGGCCGGCAGCTCAAAGACTGGAAGGGCTCGGCGGAGATCGAGCAGATGGTCCCCAAAGGCCTGGCCACCTACGGCAAGCTGTGCGGCTGGACGCTCGCCCGTGCCCACGCCCGCAGCGGTGACCGGATCGCGATCGCGGCGTATCTCGGCCAGGGCACGACCTTCGACCGCGCGATTCTCGAATTCTCGAACGCGTACGCGAAGCAGAACCAGCGCGACTACGAAGCGCTCGCCCAGGCGATCAAGTCCGGCCGGGTCGTGGCCCAGGAAGGGCTCTGATCGGCCCTACCGGTAGCCGCCTGCAGTCGCGCCCCACGATCTACGAGATCAACACCGCCGTCTGGCTCGGCGGTCTCAGCCGGCAGCACGACCGCCGGGTCGACCTGTCGAGTGTTCCGGCGGAGGAGTGGGACCGGCTCGGCAAGCTCCGCGTCGACGCCGTCTGGCTGATGGGCGTGTGGGAACGCAGCCCGGCCGGGCTTGGGATCGCGCTGCGCAATCCGGAGCTCGTATCGAGCTTCCGGGCAACGCTGCCGGACTTCTGCGACGAAGATGTGATCGGCTCGCCGTACTGCGTGCGCAACTACGAGGTCGACCAGCGCTTCGGCGGTCCCGCCGGACTCGCGAGCGCCAGAGCCGCACTCGCTGGAGGCGGGATCGGGCTGATCCTCGATTACGTGCCCAATCACGTCGCGCCCGACCATCCCTGGGCGATCGAACACGCCGACTACTTCATCGGCGGGACCGCGGCCGACCGCGAGGCTCATCCCGAGGCGTTCATCGAGACCGCCGCCGGGGTGCTCGCGAACGGCAAGGATCCGTACTTCGCGCCGTGGCCGGACGTGATCCAGCTGAACGCGTTCTCACCCGGCCTGCGCCGGGCCGTGGTCGAGACCCTGGTCTCGATCGCCGAGCAGTGCGACGGTGTCCGCTGCGACATGGCGATGCTGATGACGAACGAGGTGTTTGCACGCACGTGGGGCGCCCGCGCCGGCGCTGCGCCGGCGGACGACTACTGGCCGACGATCATCCCCGCGGTCCGCGCGTCTCGCCCCGACCTCCTGTTCATGGCGGAGGCCTACTGGGACATGGAATGGACCCTGCAGCGGCAGGGCTTCGACCTTTGCTACGACAAGCGTCTCTACGACCGCCTGGTGGGCGAGTCCGCGCAGTCTGTGCGGGGCCACCTGCAGGCCGCGGACGACTACCAGGAGCGGCTTGTGCGCTTCATCGAGAATCACGACGAGCCACGCGCCGCGGACGCATTCACTCCACAGAAGGAGCGCGCCGCGGCCGTCGTGATGTCCACCCTCGAAGGGGCACGCCTCTACCACGATGGTCAGCTCGACGGTCTCCACACCCACATTCCGGTGTTCCTCGGGCGGGGGCCGGCGCAGCCAGAAGATCATCAGCTTCGGGCCTTCTACGACAAGCTGCTGGCCGCGGTCGCCGACTCAGATCTCCGAGACGGCGACTGGCAGCTGTGCGACTGCACGGGGTGGCCAGACAACGAAAGCGCCGATCAGCTGCTGGCCTGGTGCTGGCGCACGAACGGGACCCGGCATCTGGTGGTTGTGAACCTCGCCGAGCACGACGCACAGGCCCGCGTCCGGCTCCCGTGGAGGGACCTCACGGGACGGTCGTGGCAACTTCAGGACGCCCTGGGCGACGAAGCGTTCGAGCGCGACGGCGATGAGCTGCAAGGCGAAGGGTTGTACGTCGCGATGAAGCCCTGGGAGTCCTACTTCTTCGCACTCGCCGCGTGAGCGGCTCACCGCAGGTGCGCTGAGCCCTGCGGATCGATCACGGCGTCGGCGGGACCGGGGGGTCGCCACCAGTCGCCGCGGGCGGCACGCGCTTGTCCTTTCCCCGCCGCCGCCCGGCGGCGTAGATCAGCGCGACCACCCCTGCGATAGCGAGACCGATCAGGAGCCACGCCCACCACGGCAGACCGCCGCTCGATTCGTTCGTCGCTGTCGTCGTGGGCGCGTTCACGCTGACCGACGTAGTGTTGCCGATCGACGTCGTCCCACCAGGAGCACTCACCGATTTCGTGACCGTTGGCGCACTGACCGACTTCGTGACCGTTGGGGCACTGGTCGACTTCGTCACCGTCTCGGTCTTTGACCCACCCGAGACCGCGGTGCTCACCTGCTTCGCGACGCTCGACACCGAGCTGCTGACGGACGCGGACCCGCACGCGCTGAGCCCGGCCGCCGAAGCGAATCCGAGCACCAGCGCAACGGGTATCACCAGCGACGTGCCGCGGAGGGTCATTCCCGCGCCATCATCGCGGCGGCTTCGCGCTCGAGGTCGACGTAGGGCTCGCCGCTGACATCGACGGCGGCGAAGTGGATGCGGCCGCCGGTGAAGTCCCAGGTTCGCTCACCCGGGTAATCGGAGCTGATTCTGTGCAGGCTGCGTCCGACGGTCAGTCCGGATCCTGTCAGCCCAAATGCCGCGGGCTGGGTCTTGATCCGACCCTCGCCGACCTTGTCCTCGCCGTGGTACAGCGACAGGATGCCGGAGCAGACGACGCCCGGCGCATCCTCGCTGTCCTTGACGAACTCAGCCGACAGGAGCAGGTTGTCGCCGACCGGCACGTCCTCGGTCGCCACGATCTTCTGCTCGACCATGCCGACGAAGTTGTAGACGTAATGGAGCCGGTTGTCCTTGACGTACAGCGTGTGCCCGCCGAAGTGCGAGCCGTGCGCGAACAGCACGCCCTCGGCTCCGGCCGGCCGGGATGTCGACCCACGCCCCGACGATGTAGTCGCGGTTGCGGATGTTGACCGCCTGCGCCTCGGGGACCTCGGCGACGCCGGCGTAGTACCGGTACCGATTGCGCGGGCTTGTGAGCTGCGGTCGCGGCGTGTTGAGGATCTCAATCGGCGAGCGGTCATCGAGCGGGAACGCCCCGTTCTCGCCGGCCTCCAGGAACCACAGGTTGATCAGCTCGCGCAGCTTGTCCGGATGCTCGATCGGCGAGGTCGTGGAGCTCCGCGCGGTCGGTCTCGACGTTGTACAGCTCCCACGTGTCGTCGTTGAAATCGCTCCAGCCGGCGATCGTCGGATGCGTGCTGACGGCCTTCCAGCCCTCGTGCCAGATCGCCCGCGAGCCGAGCATCGAGTAGAACTGCGTCGGGCGCGCGGTTGGGATCGTCGCCTGATCGAAGCTGTAGCGCATGCTGATCCCGTCGAAGTTGCTCTGCACGTGGCCCTTGATCGTCTCGGGCGGCTCGACGCCGAGGCAGTCGAGGATCGTCGGCGTGATGTCGATCGCGTGGTGGTACTGGTGGCGGATCTCGTCTCTGGCCTTGATCTCCCTCGGCCACGAGATGATGCACGGGTCAGTCGTTCCGCCGTTGAACTCGTAGCGCTTCCACATCTTGAACGGCGTGTTGAACGCCATCGCCCAGCCGTTGGGGTAGTGGTTGTATGTGTCCGGGCCTCCGAGTTCGTCGATCATCGCGAGGTTCGTCTCGATGTCGTCGGGGACGCCGTTGAAGAACTTGTTCTCGTTCAGCGAGCCGTTCGGCCCGCCCTCGCCGCTGGCGCCGTTGTCGGAGACGAGCACGATCAGCGTGTTCTCGAGCTGCTCGGTCTCCTCCAGGTACGCGAGCAGGCGGCCGATCTGATCGTCGGCATGGGCGAGGAATCCGGCGTACACCTCGGCCATCCGGCAGAACAGCTTGCGCTCGTCATCGGACAGTGACGCCCACGGCCGCGTGAAGTCGAGCGCCGGGAACGGCTCGCCCTTCGGTCCCTTGCGATCCTGCGGCGTGCCGATCGGGTTGATCGGCGGCAGCTCCGTGTCCTGCGGGACCATGCCCAGCTTCTTCTGGCGCTCGAGCGTCTGCTCGCGCATCGCCTCGTAGCCCATGTCGAACTGCCCCTTGTACTTCTCGATCCACTCCTTCGGGACGTGGTGCGGCGCATGGCACGCGCCCGGCGCGTAGTACAGGCAGAACGGCTTGTCCGGCGCGACCGCCTTGGCGTCCTGGATGAACTCGAGCGCCTTGTCGGTCAGGTCCACCGTCAGGTGGTAGCCGTCCTCGGGCTGGCAGGGCTGGTCGACGGGATGGTTGTCGTAGATCAGGTCCGGATGCCACTGGTTGGTCTCGGCGCCGAGGAAGCCGTAGAACCGCTCGAAGCCGCGGCCGGTCGGCCAGTTGCGGCGCGTCGAGGCCAGGTGCATCTCGTCGGTCGGGCACAGGTGCCACTTGCCGGTCATGTACGTGTTCCACCCGAGCTCGCCGAGGATCTCGGGCAGCATCCCGTTCTCGGGCGGGATCGTCCCGCTCGCGTTCGGGAACCCGATCGCGGCCTCGGTGATGCACGCCATGCTGTTGCGCGTGTGGTTGCGCCCGGTCAGCAGGCACGAGCGCGTCGGCGAGCACAGCGCCGTCGTGTGCCACTGCGTGTAGCGGACACCGCTGCGCGGCGATCCGGTCGATGTTCGGCGTCTCGACAGGTCCTCCGTAGCAGCCGATCGCCGAGAAGCCGACGTCGTCAAGCACGATGTACAGCACGCTCGGCGCGCCGTCGGGTGCCTTCGCGGGCTCGAACGGCGCCCAGTCAGGAACCGAGTCGCGGATGTCGACGTTGATCATGCCTTTGAACGGCTTGGTCATCTTGGCCTCGGTTTTCGTACGGTCGTATTCGCGCACTGCCGGCGCGTATCCGAACGGTTCCAGACCCCCGACCGAACGACAATGTGGTTGGCACGAGCGACGCGGGAGGCGGACACGACAATCTCGCCGCTCACCTGATTCGGAGGATGCCGGGCGGCATCCGTCCGCCTACGGTTGCCCGCTGGTGAAATGGTCTCTGGCCCTCGTGGCGCTCGCCGTGCTCGCCGTCGCGGCCGTGTCGCGCCGGCTGTCGGGCACGCCGGTGACCGCGACGATGGTGTTCGTTGTGATCGGTGTGCTGCTCGGTCCCGAGGTCGCCGGGGACGTCGACCCTTCCTCGAGCAGTGAGCTCGTCCGAACGCTCGCCGAGGCGACGCTTGCGCTCGTTCTGTTCGCGGACGCCTCGCGGATCCGGCTCAGCGCGCTGCGCCGCGAATACGCGCTGCCGCTGCGACTGCTCGGTCTCGGGCTGCCGCTGACGATCGCGCTCGGGGCGGTGCTGGCGGCCCTCGTTTTCGGTCAACTCACGATCGCCGAGGCGCTGGTACTGGCGGTGCTGCTGGCGCCGACCGACGCCGCGCTCGGACAAGCCGTGGTGGTCGACCCCGACCTCCCGTTGAGGATCCGGCAGGGGCTGAACGTCGAGAGCGGCCTCAACGACGGCATCTGCGTGCCGCTGCTGTTCATCGTGCTCGCCGCGGCCGACGTCGAATCTCATGTCGCCAACGGGCACAACGCGATCACGATCGTCGCCGATGAGATCGGGTACGGGCTGTTGGGTGGGGTGGGCGCAGGGCTGCTCGTCGCCGCCGTCGTGGTGATCGGCCGCCGCAAGGAGCTGATCGCCGACACCTGGCTGCAGATCATCCCGGTTGCGGGAGCCGGCCTCGCCTACGGCGTCGCGTCGGCGCTCGGCGGCTCGGGATTCATCGCCGCGTTCGTGGCCGGGATGTTGTTCGGCGCGCTGGTTCCCGAGTCAGATGAGGCCTCCCGCTTCAGCGAGGGCTTGGGCGAGCTGCTCGACGGCCTCACGTTTCTCGTCTTCGGCGCCGTGCTGCTCGGACCCGGCCTCGCCCATCTGAGTTGGAGGATCCTCGCCTACGCCGTGCTCAGCCTGACTGTCATCCGGATGCTGCCGGTCGCGATCGCGCTGCTCGGGAGCGGCGCGCGCCGCCCGACGATTGCGTTCGTCGGCTGGTTCGGCCCCCGCGGCTTGGCCTCGATCGTGTTTGCCGTGATCGTCGTCGAGCAGTCCCACCTCCCCCACGTCGAGACGATCCTCCTGACAACGTACGTCACGGTCGGGCTCTCCGTGCTCGCCCATGGCCTCTCCGCGGCCCCGCTCGCTGGTCGCTACGGCCGCTGGTACGGCTCGCACCCCGACGACCACTTACCGCCGATGGAAAGCGTCCCGGCGACAGTTCATCGAGCGCGCGGAGTTCATCAAGCGCCCGGCCCGATTGCGCCGCCGGCGGTCGATCCCGGATCATCCGCTTCGGGTGAGGGCCGCTGAGCTCGACCGTGTTTGGATGGCACGATGGACGAAACCGGCCCGCATGCCGACGGCGGCTGCTGCAGCCCGTCGCGAGGGACAGCGAATGGAGCACGCGCGACCAGCGTCGAAGTGGCGGGCAACTCGCCGGCCTCGACGAGCGGGATGATCGCGCTCTCGGGCGGCGTGTTCGAGCTCGGCGCCGACAATCCGTGGGCATACCCCGACGACGGCGAGACGCCGCGCGAAGTGGAGGTCTCCCCTTTCATGATCGACGCGCGCGCCGTTTCGAACGCCGACTTCGCGGAGTTCATCGCCGCCACCGGCTACGTGACGGAGGCCGAGCAGTTCGGCTGGACGTTCGTGTTCGGCGGCCTGCTGCCCGAGGATTTCCCCGCCACACGCGCGGTCGCCGCCGCACCATGGTGGCGCCAGGTTTACGAAGCCGACTGGTGCCATCCGGAGGGACCTCAATCGGACATTGCCGATCGTGCCGACCATCCGGTCGTCCAGGTCTCGTTCAACGACGCGCTCAGCTACTGCGCGTGGGCGGGAAAGCGCCTGCCGACCGAGGCCGAGTGGGAGTTTGCGGCCGGGGGTGGCCTGGCGGGTGCAGTCTTTCCATGGGGCGGCGAGCGCGAGCCCGGTGGCGAGCATCGGATGAACGTGTGGCAAGGACGGTTCCCGAACGAGAACACGGTCGCAGATGGCTACTACGGCACGTGTGCGGTCGACGCCTTCCCACCGAACGGTTACGGCATGTTCAACGTGACCGGCAACGTCTGGGAGTGGGCCGCGGACTGGTTTGACGCCGCATTCCGAGATCGCGATCGCCGTACCGACCCGGCCGGACCGCCGAGTGGAACGCACAGAGTTCAGAAGGGCGGCTCGTACCTGTGCCATGAGTCGTACTGCCGGCGCTATCGCGTCGCCGCCCGTCAGGGGAGCGAGCCGGATTCGTCCACCGGAAATCTCGGCTTTCGCTGCGCGGCAGATTCCGCAGCGTGACGGGGATCATTGACCGTGGGACAAGTCTTCGCCTTGGCTTTCACTGCCGCGCTGAACCCAACGCTGTTGACCGCCACGACGGTCATGCTGACGTTGGACAAGCCAAAGCGGTTGCTGTCGGGTTACTTGGCGGGAGCCGTGTTGATGAACGTCGTCTGCGGCCTGCTGCTCGTGTTCGCCTTGCCCCACTCGAGTACGTCGAGCACGGCCAAGCACAGCGTCGATCCGGTTGTGAACATCGTGCTCGGAGTCCTCCTGCTGTTCGTCGTGTTCGTGGTCGCAACCGGTCGCGACAAGCGCCGCCGCGCTCGCAGCGCACGTAAGAAAGCAGCTGCGAAAGACAAGCCGCCACCGCGCTGGCGGCGCCAGCTGAGCAAGGGCTCCGCCCGCGACACGTTCGTCGTCGGGGTGCTGCTCAGCTTCCCGGGCGCTTCCTACATCGCCGCGATGGATCTCCTGAGCAAGCAGCAGATCGGGACACCCGCGACAGTGCTCACGGTGCTCGCGTTCACCGCGATCATGCTCATGCTGCTCGAACTGCCGTTGATCGGGTACGCGACCAACCCCGAGTGGACCGCGACGACGGTGGAACGCTTCAGCAGCTGGCTGACCCGCCGCGGCGGACGGGTGGCGCTGTTCCTCGGCGTCGCATTCGGGTTCATCCTGATCGCCCGCGGAATCGTCAACTGGTGAGCATTGGCATCGGTCCTGCCGGCGATCCTGGCGCTTGCCGCCGTCGACGCGATCAACCCAACCTCGATCACCGGAGCGGTCTACCTCGCCGGATCTGGACAGATCGCACGCCTGCGGCTGTTCATCGTCGGCGTATACGCCACCTACCTGTCGATCGGACTGGCTATCACGCTCGGCCCGGCTGCGGCGCTCCGGTCGGCGCTCGGCGCCAAGACGGCTGCGCTGGCCCCGATCGTCGAGATCGCCGCCGGTGGTCTGCTCGTGGCGATCGGGATCCGCGCCTGGCGCCGCCGTGGCCACGCTCGCCGCCGGCGGGCGCTCTCAGTTCCGACATCACGTCGGTCGGGACTCGGCCTTGGTTTCCTGGCGACGCTCGCGGATCTTCCGACAGCGGCCCCGTTGCTCGTTGCGACGACGCTCCTTGCCGGGCTCAACTGGTCAGCGCAAGTCGCAGGTCTGCTCCTCTACAACGTGATTTACACGTCTCCGCTGATCGCGATTGCCCTCGCCCACGCCGGAGCCGCGAGGACCGCCGGATCTGCAGCGCGGCGGCGGCGGCTGGCTCCGGCCATCGCCGCGCTTTGCGTGACCGTCGGCGCAATCATCAGCTGCGAAGGGATCGTTGCGCTCCTGTGAAGACCCGCGCGGCTACTCCGGGCATCGCATCGTCTGAAGGTGGGTGACGTCGGCGTCCTGGCATGTGTTTATCGCGGTCATCCGATACGGGGGATGCGCGGCTCGCACCAATCGGCGACATTTGGCTGCATGACGGCTACGCCGGCACCCGATGGCACGGATGGATCTGACACCGATGCGTCCCGGCGGACGTGGTTGGCGGCCGAGCGAACCTGGCTGGCCTGGTTGCGTACGGGGTTGGGCGCAGCCGCGGTCGCGATCGCTGTCGGCCGCGTTCTGCCGACCGTGACCTCAGGTGCGAAGTGGCCGTTCCGCTTGCTCGGTCTCGGGTATGCGGCGGTGGCGGTTGCCGTGCTGGTGCTCGGCGGCGTGCGCCAGCGCCGCGGCGCGGAGGCGCTGCGTCGTGGCGGCTATGCCGAGCTCTCCTCGCCGATGGTGATGTGGCTCACGGCAGCTGCAGTCGTGCTCGCCGCAGGGACACTGGCCCTGGTCGCAGTCTCGGTCTGATCTCGCACAACTGCAGTATCGACGGATCGACGCCGGCCGGTGACAATCGATGCCGTGTCCTGGTCCCTCCCTGATTCCCTCGGCCGATGAAGCGCGAGCGCGAGCAAGAGCCCGAATGGCGCGACGTTGCTCTCGCGGCCTTGGACGCTGTTCGCACAATCGACCAGCGCGACGAGGCGCACGATGAAGCCTTGGTCTCGGCCTTCCTGTGCGCTGCGTGGCCAACTCTTCAGGCACAGAATCAATGAGCACGGTCACGGTGTTCTGCGCCGACGACGATGCCGGGTTTCGCGACGTTGTCCGCGGGCTGATCGAGAACACGCCGGGATTCATGCTCGTCGGCGAGGCGTCTTCCGGCGAAGAAGCGGTAGCCGCCGTTCCGAAGCTCCATCCGGATCTGGTGCTGATGGACGTGCGGATGTCCGGGCATGGGTGGGATCGAGGCGGCGCGGAAACTGCTGCGTCGGCGATCCAGAGATGATCGTCGTGTTGATGTCCGCCCAGGAGCTGCCGCCGCCTTGCGACGACATCACGTCTGCCCCGGTCGCGATGTTCGTGCAGAAGGAGCACCTATGCCGGCGCATGTTGCTCGAGCTGTGGCGCGATCGACAGCGATCAGGTCCGAACTGGGTGCTCGTCCGGCTGGGAGGCCGAGTCGGCTGATTGGGCGATTCGGCCCAAGACGAGGCCGTCACCCAGCGCCTTGGCTACGAGGTGGGCGCGCGAGCGGGCACCGGTCTTCTCCATCGCATTGCGCACGTGGGTGCGAACGGTTGCGTGTGAGATCTGAAGCCGATCTGCGATCTCCGGTCCAGTCTCCCCCATCGCCACGAGTCGTGCGATTTCCTGTTCGCGCCGAGTCAGCGCTGCGGGTGGCCTGCGGCGCGGAATGGTTCGGCGGAAGCTGGCTCCCCAGCGCGACACAGACAGCGCCACGACGAGCGTCAACCGCCGCCCTGTAACGATCTCGGTCGTGGCCGCCCATTGCACGGCGGCGCGCTCTCCGTGCGCGCATAGGAGCTCGGCGTCACCGCTGAATCGGCCGGCGGCGAGCGCTTGCCGCCAGCGCGGCGGGCGAGAGCAGCGGGCCGCCGGCGACGTAGCGGTAGACCGGCCGCCCGATGATCGCCTGGCGCTGATAGCCGAGCAGCGCAATGTACGCACCGTTCACGTCGACCAGCCGGCGGCGCTCGTCGACCAACGCCATCGCGTTCTTCGACTGCGTGAACGCCGCCTTGAAGAGCTCCGGCAACCCCTGGGCGGCCAAGCCATCGCCAGCCGGCGTCGTCGTGCCGGCCGGTCCATCAATCGCAACGCTCCCAACGCTGGGCATGAAGCCCTAACGCTGCCACTCGCCGTCCTCGCCGCCTCACCCGAACCGGATGAAGCGCATTCCCGGACGGCCGCGTTCAGGACGCGCTCACAGACGTGCCCGCACACTGCTCCGCTGGTGCATACAACCTTGCTGCAGGGCGGGGCGCGCTCGACACTCGCCGTCACACCCGTAACTGATTCGGAAGGAGCGGCTATGACCGTCGTTTGGTTCCTACTCGCGGTTCTCTACCTGGTGATCCTCGTCACGCTCGGCCTGACCACGCTCCGCAAGGGTCACGTGGTTCTCTTCATCGTCGGCATCATCTTCCCCTTCTTGTGGCTGATCGGCGCGGTCATCGCACCGACTCCGCGGGCCGCCGGCGCTCGATAGATGAGCTTCCGGCATTAGCTCCGGGCAGGACGCGTGCGGACCCTGCTCAACGTCATCTGGCTCGTCCTCTGCGGCTGGTGGATGGCGCTGCTCTATCTGCTCGCCGGCGTGGTGATGTGTGTTCTGATCATCACGATTCCGTTCGGCCTGCAGGCGTTCAAACTCGCGGGCTTCATGCTCTGGCCGTTCGGGCGTACCGTGGTTCGCCGCCCGGACGCCGGTGCGCCGGCCCTGCTCGGAAATGTGATCTGGCTTGTACTCGTCGGCTGGGAACTGGCGATCGGACACCTCGTGTCCGCGGTCCTGCTGGCGATCACGATCATCGGCATCCCGCTCGCGCTCGCGAATCTGAAGCTCGTGCCGATCTCGCTGCTGCCGTTCGGCCGCGTGATCGTTCCGGTTGACGAGGCCCGCGCGACCGGTGCGGCTTTCTTCTGAGCTCGGTCACCTCGATGCGGATGATGATCTGACCGCGTGCGCGCCGGACACTACGATGTGTGATCGTAGCAGACGTTCGGGCGGGGTTGGCTGATGCGCGCCGACCAGGTGCGGGAATCGATCGAGCGCCCGCACAACCCGGACTCGGGAAGAAGCGTCGCGGCGCGTCGATCACCTCCGAGCCGAGCACGAGCTCGTCGAGGCGGCGCTCGAAGCCGGCGATCTCGACCGTCGCCGGGCCGGCTCCCTGTTGGCAGGCGGGATCGCGTTCCGGGTGTTTCTCTGGATGCTTCCTGCATGCCTGCTCTGCGCCGGGATCATCGGCCTGGTGAGGCCGTCTGGCTCTGCCCAGCCTGACCACGTCGCTCGAACGCTCGGGCTCGGCGCGTCCGTCGCGAGCATCGTCAGGCAGGCAACGAGGCAGTCCGACAAGGGAACTGTGGTGTTGCTGGCCATCGGCATCGTGCTCACGCTCTACATGTCGATGAGCCTGGTTCGCGCACTGAGGGTCGCGTTCATCCTCGCCTGGGAGGAGCCGCTTGGCCGGCGACCGCATCTGCTCCGTGACGGCGCGATCATCTCCGGGGCGCTCTTCTCGCTGCTCATCACTGAGTCCCTCATCTCCTATCTGCGTCACCGTGTCGGCTTCGGCGCATCGCTGCTCCTGGCCGTGATCCCGGTGGTGATCGGCGGCGCGCTGTGGGTCGGAATCTCGATGCTGCTCCCTCACGACGAGACGGCGGACTGGCGGGCGCTCGTACCGGGCGCCGCGCTGTTCGCAGTCGGCGTCGCGTTACTCCACCTCGCGACGACCTATTACTTCGCGCCCAAGCTGGCCAGGGCGCCGGCGCTGTATGGCTCGCTTGGCACCGCCGCAACGCTGCTCGTGTGGCTGTTCCTGATGTCGCGGATCGTGGTGGCGTCCGCTTTTCTCAACGCGACGCTGTGGCGCCGGAGGGCGGCGACCAGCACGTAACGCGGCCGGGGCGCTGCGCCCCCGGCGCCGCCCGGTTCAGTGCCCGGCGAGGTGGATCACGCCGACGCTGTGGAGGCCGTCGAGCACCAGCTGGACGGCGAGGGCCGCCAGCAGAACGCCGAAGATCTTCTCGGTGACGAGCATGCGGCTTTCGTCCATATGGTCGCTGGCTCGGTTGGCCAGTCTGAATACGGCCACGTCGAGCGCGAGCACTACGGCAAGGACGCCGAGCACCATCGCGAACACGGCCAGCGAGCCCGCTTCGGCTGAGAGCGTCACGAGGGCAACGATGCCGGCTGGGTTCAACAGGTACGGGATCGCGAGCGGAAACACTGCGATCCGCATTGGATCGCCCTCTTTGATGGCCGCGCTGCTGTCAGGTTCCGGGGCCCGGAGGACCATCGTGATCGCGATGATGAGCAGGATGATCCCGCCGGCGATCGAGAGCGACCCGGTCGAGAAGTGGAGCAGCCGGGACAGGAGCTCACCAAGCCCGAGGAGGATCAGGGCAACGACGGCGGCGGTGGTCAGCATCTTGCGGACGATCCGGGCCTTCGTCGCATTGTCCAGGGGTGCGGTGATCTCGACGAAGGGCACGAGCGCGATCTTCGGACCGATCCCGATCAGCAGCAGGAGGAAGACGTCGATCACCAGATAGCTGTCAATCGAGGTGTACTTCATGGCAGTCACGCTTCCACAGCGCCGCCGGCGATGCCTCACCCGGAACGGAGGACGCCGGCTGTCACTCGCAGCTCGGGCTCCAGCGCTCCTCGAACCGCCCGACGCGCCACACGATCGCCGCCACCGCCCACGTCCCGATGAACATCGCGACGATCACGTAGCCGAGCACGTTGATGTCGATCCCGGAGACCCAGCTCCAGAAGCCGCCCCGCAGCGACAGCTTCGAGGCCGCCAGGCCGAGCAGCTCGACCGTTCCGATGATCAGCGCGACCGCGACGGACAGGCCTGTGATCATGAGGTTGTAGAAGACCTTGCGCACCGGCCGGGAGAACGCCCATTCGTACGCAAAGTTCATGAACGAGCCGTCGATCGTGTCGAGCAGGGACATGCCCGCCGCGAACAGGATCGGGAGGCACAGAATCGCGTAGAACGGGAGTCCGGCGCTCGCCGCGCCCGCGGCCAGGAACAGCAGCGCGACCTCGGTCGCCGTGTCGAACCCGAGCCCGAACAGCAGCCCGATCGGGTACATCTGCCACGGGCTCCGGACCGCATTCGTGAACCGGCCGTAGAAGCGGTTCATCAGCCCGCGGCCGTTCAGCTGCCGCTCCAGCTCCGCTTCGTCGAACTCGCCGCGGCGCATCCGGCGGAACACACGGAGGATCCCGAACAGGATCACCAGGTTGAGCCCGGCGATCACGTACAGGAACCCGCCCGAGACGCCGGTGCCGATCAGATCGGTGACCGTGTGCAGGCCCGAGCCGCTGTTGCGGACGGGCCCGCTCAGCGCGCGGAGCCCGATCGCGAACAGGAACGACAGCCCGAACACGACCGAGGAGTGGCCGAGCGAGAACCACAGTCCGGTACTCAGCGGCCGCTTGCGCTCCGCCATCAGCTTCCGCGTCGTGTTGTCGATCGCCGCGATGTGGTCGGCGTCGAACGCGTGCCGCAGCCCGAGCGTGTAGGCGGTCAGGCCGAGCCCGACCGTGAACGCTCCTGAGGTGCCGAGCCGGTAGTGGTGCGGTGCGATGACCGCGATCAGGAGGAAGAAGCCGACCGCGTGCAAGCCGATCACGACGGCCGCCATGACGGCGACCGTGCGCCACTCACCTCGGGTCAACCGTCCCCGGAGGTGGTGCCGTGCGGACGAACGCCCAGCGGCCGTCGTGCTCGTGCTCATCGTCGGTTCCCCCGGGTCAGTCCAGGTCGATTTCGGCGACCGCGCCATCGGGCACGGTCACGGTGCTCGCCGCGACGTCCCCGTCCGACCAGATGACGTACTCCCCGGCAGCGAGGCTGCCGAAGATCGCCGTCAGCGTCGAGCCGGCGACCGAACACTGCGCTCGTGGACGCCGGTGTGAGACCCGGCGGCCCGTCACCGCCGCGGCGCTGATCTCGATCTCGGTCCGCGGATAGCGCTCGCTCGGGTAGATGATCAGCGCGCCGCGCCCGCCCCCGATGTCGAGCGCGACGCTCGCGCTCGACGCCGGGGTGCCGATGCCCATCTCGTGGCTGTGGCCGGTCCTCGTGATGTGCTCGATGGTTGCCGTGTGCATCGCGGGCTCCCCCTCTACGCCGCGAGCGGCTTCGTCGCGTAACCGCTCGCCGGGCGTCCCGAGATACGGGAAGCGCGAGAGGTACGAGCTGTTCTTCGGACCGAGCCCGTCGCTGACGAGCGACACCGCCGCGTCGACCTTGTACTTCTTGTCGATCAGCGGATACAGCAGACCGGCGACGGCGCGCAGGATGATCGTCACGACGTCGTCGGCGGGCCGGCGGCCGTTCGGATAGCCGGCGGCGTCGCCGAACGCCAGCCCGCCCGGGTTGGGCTTCTTGGCCGGCGGGATCGCCATGTTCAGCCGCAGCTGGTCGGCCAGCGTGCTACCGGTGTTGTTCTGGAACCCGGGCACGATCCCGGACGGGATCCCGGTCAGCAGCACCGCCTCGAGGTCCGCCCGAGGCTTGCCCGATGACGCCAGCGCCGCCAGGTTGGGGAACGCGCCCGCTGTAGAGCACGTGCAGCAGCGATTGCAGCTCGGGGTTCGCCACGAACTTCGCGTACTGCGAGTCGCCGGCCGGCGCATCGGCGTTCCAGCCGTCCTTGAACGCCATCGGGATCACGGCCTCGTTGACGAGCGGGTTACCCAGGCGCGAGACCTGGACGTACGGGCCCGTCTGCGTGGTCGTGCCGTCGCCGTTGTGGATCACCGACTTGCGGCGGCTGGCCGAGGTCCACACGCCGATCACCGAACCCGGCTTGCGTGGCGTCGGTCGGGTTCGAGCCGTCGCTCGTCAGCGCCGTCTTCGGGACCTTGAGCGCGATCGACTGCACGTTCATCTGGCTGAGCGAGTCGACCCCGTGCGTCGCCGCGAGCTTCAGCGGACCGACCTTGTTCAGCGGCCTCAGGTCGCCGAGGTCGAAGATCGAGCCGAGGTCGACGTAGAACGGGTCCAGCCGCTGGCCCGCGAACACGGTGTGCCCACCGCCCAGCTTGTGAATCGCCGCGGACGCGAGCGACGTCGTAGTCGGACGTCGAGCCCGGGCCGATGTTGCACGGCGGGCAGGCAGGCTGCTGCCCGAGGACGGTTCGCTTCCCGCCGCTCGACGCGCGTGACCGTGTAGAACTGCTTGCGGATCCAGTTCGCGCTGTCGAGGCTCGTGATCGGGCCGACGTTGTAGAGGAACGTGGCGTTGTTGGAGACCTCGGTGCTGGAACTGGAACTCGTAGACGATCTCGGGCTTGCCGTCGGCGTCGTTGTCGATGTTGATCCTGTAGAGGACGTCGTCGCCGAACTCGTAGAAGTTCGGGCCGCCGAACGGGGCCTCGCCTGGCAGGTAGTTCGCGATGATCGTGACCGTGCTCGGGTCGTCCGGGCTCACGAACGCGTATAGATCGGTGCTGTCGGCGACCGCGTCTTTGCTGATCGCCGGCGCCTCACGGTGAGACGACATGTGGATACCTCCGAGTTGGCTAGGGGTGGAACTGCTTTGGATCAGCGGCCGCACTTCGGGCGGCCGCACGGGGTGATGCTCAGCCCGCCTTGCGAACGATCTGCGCCGCCAGCTTGCGGTCGCGGACCTTGACCTCGCGCTCGCCGTACATGAGGGAGATCTCGCCCTTGCCCGGATCGCTGACGTACGCGACCACCGGCTCGGCGCCGGCGACGCTCTCGGCGCCTGCGCGTCCTCGGCGACCAGCGCTCCGATCGCAGTCATGCCGGCGACGGCGCCGGCGGAGTTCTTGACGAACCCACGTCTGGTGAGGTCAGCCACGGTGTCCTCCTGTGGAGTTCACCGAGCGACCGGTCCGCGGTCCCACCTCGGCTCCCGCGTCACGACGTTTTCTGCGGGGCCGGACACTCGACTATTGGGTTTTGCGAGCAATACGCAGAGGCGGCCCAGGCGGATCACCCTTGCAACCGACCTGGGCGCAAGCGAAGCTCACGGCGTGATCGCCTGGAGCCTGCGGATCGTGCGGGGTCCGCTGGGCACCCTGCTCGGCGCGTGGCTGCTCGCCGCCACCGGTGGATGGGCATTCACGATCGGTATCGCCGTATACGCGTTCGATCGCTCGGGCGCCGGGGCGGTCGGTCTCGTGACGGCGGCACGGCTGCTCCCGGCGGTGCTCGCGGCACCGCTCAGCGGGGCGTTGATCGACCGCGCCGGGCGGACCGCGGTGGTCGTCGGCGCGTGTGTCCTGCAGGCGGGCTGCATCGCGATCGCAGCCGCGCTCGTCGCCGGACATGCCGTGCTGTGGCCGATCATCGTCACGGCCGCGATCAGCGGCGCCGTGGCCACCGCTCCGCGCCCCGCGCTGGAGACGCTGCTGCCGGCGCTGGCGAGCACCCCCGATGAGCTCGTCCGCGCGACGGCGGCATGGAGCGGCATCGACAACGCCGGCTTCCTGCTGGGCGGTGGCGCCGGCGGCGCCTCGATCGCGCTTCTCGGCGCCGGAGCGGTGATCTCGATCGCATCCGGGCTGTTCGCCGTCGCGGCGATCCTGGCGCTCGGACTGCCGCGGGTCCGCGCGACCGAGCACGACGAGGCCGAGCACGAGAGCTCGGCGCTCGCCGAGGCGCTGGCCGGCCTCCGTGCGCTCGCGGGCGCGCCGCTGTTGCGAACCGCGTTCGTCCTGTTGGCGGCAGTGCTGCTCGTCGAGGGAACGACCGACGTGCAGCTCGTCGATCTGGCGATCGGCCGGCTCCGCATGGGCATGGGCGGCCCCGGCATCCTGTATGCATGCTGGGGCGTCGGCGGCCTCTTGGGCGGGGCCGCGCTGCTGGCGGTGGTCAGGCGCCGGGGCTACGGGCTGGCCTTGCTGGTCGGCGCCGGCGTGTTCGCGATCGGGATCGGTGTCTCGGGGGCCGGCGGCGTCCCCGTCGCGGTGCTGGCGATGCTGCCCGCCGGGGTCGGATTCGCGCTCGTCGAGGCGGCCGTGATGGCGATCGTCCCGCGCCTGGCGGACGATGTCATCGCCGGCAGGGTCTACGCGCTCGCCGAGGTCCTGTACGCCGGCGCGGCCGGCGCCGGAGCGCTTCTCGCGCCGAGCCTGATCCGCGCCCTCGGAGTCTCCGGAAGCCTGGCTGCAGCCGGCGGCGCGGTCGCGCTGCTGGCGCTCGCGGTGAGCCGAATGCTCGCGCACCTTGATGCCGGTCAGGAGGTCGCTTCGCGCGTCCGCGAGCTGCTTCGCGGCGTGAGCTTCCTCGCACCGCTGCCGCTCCCGCGCCTCGAGCGCCTGGTGCGCAACGCGGAACCGGTGAGCGTGCCCGCCGGTGCCACCATCGTCACTGCAGGCGATGTCGGAGACGAGTTCTACGTGATCGCCGACGGCACCGTGGACATCGTCGAATACGGCAGGCAGCAGGGCCCGGGCAGCGGCTTCGGTGAGATCGCGCTGCTGCTCGATACCCCTCGCACCGCCACCGTGCAGGCCGCGACCGACGTCAACCTGTGGACGCTCAGCCGTCAGACGTTCACGGCGGCGGTGGGCGCTCACGGCGACGTCGCCGAGCTCGCCGACGCGACGATCGCGGAGCACCTGGCCCGCCCGCGCGTGCGCTGACCGATTCCGGCGCTCGCCGCCGGTACGCTCGGTCCGTGACCGCCGAGGACCTGGCCAACCTCGCGCACCTGCGGCGAGCGCGAGATCTGATGGACCGCGAGTACGCGCGCCCGCTCGAGGTCGCCGAGCTCGCCCGCGCCGCACTGATGTCCACCGCTCACTTCTCGCGGCAGTTCCGGGCGGCGTACGGCGAGACGCCGTACGGCTATCTGATGACGCGTCGCATCGAGCGCGCGAAGCTGCTGCTGCGGCGAGGGGAGCTGTCCGTCACCGAGGTGTGCCTCGAGGTCGGCTGCACGTCGCTCGGCTCGTTCAGCGCGCGCTTCACCGAGCTCGTGGGCGAGACGCCGACGGCGTACCGGAGCCGTGACCACTCAGAGCTCGCAGCCGTCCCGGGCTGCGTCGCCAAGGACATCACGCGGCCCAGCCGCAAGGCGAGCAGGAACGGAGAAGCGCGCGGAGTTCTCGCTCCCTAGCCTTCGCGCCATGAACCTCTCGCTCTCCACCTGCTTCGTGCTCGTGACCGACCCCGAAGCCGCGCTGACCTTCTACCGCGACACGCTCGGGCTCGAGCTGCGCAACGAGGTCGCACGAGAGCACTTCCGCTGGCTCACTCTCGGGTCCGCCGAGCAGCCGGGCGTGTCGATCGTCGTCACGAACTTCCTCAACGGCAGCCCCGCCGACAGCGACGCGATCGCGGCGCTGATCGCGAAGGGCGCGATGCCCGGCGTCCACTTCCGGACCGACGACCTCGACGCGACGTTCGAGCAGCTTCGCGCGTCCGGCGCCGACATCGTGCAGGAGCCGACCGACCAGCCGTGGGGCACCCGCGACTGCGCCGTGCGCGACCCGTCGGGCAACCTCGTGCGGATCGACCAGCCGCCCGGCTGACCCTCATGGCGAAGCCTTTGACGCTCATTTGACGGCCGGCACACGCCTCGCCGGGACGCTTCGTGCGCATCGCACCCACGAGCCCAAGGAGGCAACCGATGAGGCACGAGACCGAGCACAAGAGCTTCGGTGAACCGGACGAGACGCGCGAGTTCCCGAACGGGAGAGCGGAGCTGGTATCGATCGGCGAGGCGCAGATCGGCCGGATGACGTTCCTGCCGGGGTGGCGCTGGTCGACCGACGTGAAGCCGATCGCGGGCACGCACAGCTGCGAAGCACCGCACTTCCAGTACCACGTGTCAGGGCGTCTGGCGATCCTGATGGACGACGGCACCGAGATGGTCGCGGGCCCGGGCGACGTGACGTCGCTGCCGAGCGGGCATGACGCGTGGGTCGTCGGCGACGAACCGGTGGTGGTCGTCGACTGGTACGGCGCGAGCAACTACGCCAAGGCGAGCTGAGATCCCTCAATAGGCGCCGGGCGCCAGACGCGCCCGAACCCGCCGGGCGAACGCGTGCAGCGGCAGGCTCGCCGAGCTGTCGCCGACGCAGATGCGGTAGCGCCCGCGCGCGACGACCCAAGTCCCGAGACGCGTGCTCCAGTACGCGAACGAGGTCTCGGGCAGCGACACGGTCACGCGCCGCGACTGCCCGGCCGCGAGCGTCACCCGCTGATAGCCCTTGAGCTGCAGCGGTGGCTCACCGGTCGATTTCGGGTCGCCGACGTAGACCTGCGCCACATCGGCGCCGGCCCGTGCCCCGATGTTCGTCAGCGTGAAACGGACGCTCACGAACCGGCGCGCGGGGCTCACCGACAGCCGGGAGAAGCGGAAGCTCGTGTACGACAGGCCGAACCCGAACGGGAACAGCGGCTTGTAGTGCTCTGCCTGGTACCAGCGGTAGCCGACCAGCAGGCGCTCTGAGTAGCTCGAGTGCGGCCCGACGCTGTCGCCCTTCACCGTCACGCCCGGCCACTGCGCGGCGGAGCGGATCGGCAGCTGCGAGATCGCGGCCGGGAACGTCTCGGGCAGATGACCCGAGGGATCGACGTCGCCGAACAGCAGCGCCGCGAGCGCGTTGCCGTCCTGCTCGCCGGGGTACCAGGCCTCGAGCACGCCCTTGACCTTCGGCAGCCACGGCATCAGCACCGGACCGCCCGTATCGAGGACGACGATCGTGTTCGGGTTCGCGGCGGCGACCTCGGAGATCAGCTGGTCCTGGTCATACGGCTGCGGGGTGCACGTCACGAGCACGCAGAGGCCACCGGTCAGCGTCAGGTTCTTGCGGTCGATCCCCTCGCTCTCCGAGTCCCCGACGACCACGACCGCAACGGAAGCGGCCTTGGCTACGGCGACGGCGTCGAGCCGGGCGGTGCCGTCGGCGGGAAGGATGGTGTCGCCGGCAGAGCTCGCTCGCTGCAGCATCGCGACGAGCGGACTCACCACCGGCACGGTGCCGTCGCCGATCTCCGGAACGTGCCCGCTGCCCTGGCCGTTGTACTCGTTCTCGGCCCCGACGGGCCCGGCGTCGGTCCCGATCAGCGCGATCGTCTTGTCATGCCCTGACAGCGGCAGCACCCCGTCTGCGTTCTTGAGCAGAACGGTCCCCTCCTCGGAGATCCGCCGCGCGAGCGCCACGTGCGCCGGCGTCGACACGTCGGCCGCGAACGCGCCCGGCTGCGCCGCCGGCGGGTGATCGAACACGCCGACTGTGAACATCGCGCGCAGGATCCGAAGCACCATTCCGTTCAGGGTCGCGATCGACACCTGGCCGTGCTGAACGGCGGTCTGGAGCGCGGGCCCGAAGTAGGTCCCCGGGGTGAGGTTCATCTCGATGTCGAGCCCGGCCTCCGCCGAGGCGACGGTCGAGTGCGTGGCGCCCCAATCGGACACGACGAACCCCTGGAAGCCGAACTGCTTCTCGAGAACCCCTCCCAGCGTCTGCGGGTTCTGGCAGGAGTACACGCTGTTGATGCGGTTGTAGGAGCACATCACCCCCATCGCCCCGCCCTGCTTGATCGCGACGTCGTACTGCGGCGCGTAGATCTCCTCGAGCGTCCGCTTGTCGAGATCTGAGGAGTCGGTCGCGCTGCCTGTTCCCCGATCGGTCTCCTGGCTGTTGGCGATGAAGTGCTTGAGCGTCACGATCACGTGCTCGGACTGGACCCCTCGAACGATCGCGGCGCCGGTGAGCCCGGCGAGGTACGGGTCCTCGCTCATGTACTCCCAGTTGCGGCCGTCCATCGGGATCCGGTCCGTCTCGATCCCCGGCGCGAGCTGCACGTCGATGCCCTTCTGCCATGCCTCCTGGCCCAGTGCCCGGCCGAAGGCGTATTGCAGCGCCGGGTCCCAGCTCGAGGACTGCGCGATCGGCGCCGGGAACGCGGTCGTCTGCGTCTGCGCGTCACCGACGCCCTGGCCGGCGTCGTTGAACACCAGATCGGGGATGCACAGGCTCGGAATCCCGGCGATGTAGCCGGCGGCGCCGAAGTGGGTGGCGATCGGGACCTGCTGGTCGGTCATCGACGCCTTCTGCGACAGCGACATCGCACCGAGCAGCATCTCCGCGCGCTGGTTCGGCGACAGCGAGGTGTTCATCCACGGGCACGTGGTGGTGCTCGCCGGCGCCGTCGCCGGGCACGCGACCGCACCCGCCACCGCCACCGCCACCCCAAGCAACCACGTCGCGACCCTCCCGCGCATGCGCATCGCGCGAAATTACTACGATTTAGAGCGTGACCGCGCAGCCCCAGGTGCTGATCGTTGGCGCCGGCTTCTCAGGCATCGGCGTCGCGGCCACTCTGCGGAAGGCCGGGATCGAGGATTTCCTGCTCGTCGACGATGGCGATGCGTACGGCGGGACCTGGAACTGGAACCGGTATCCGGGCGTCGCCGTCGACATCCCGTCGTTCAGCTATCAGTACTCGTTCGCCAAGCGAACCACGTGGTCGCGCGTGTACGCCCCGGGCGAGGAGCTGCGCGATTACGCCGAGCACTGTGCCGAGCGCTTCGGCCTGCGCCCGAGGACGCGCTTCAGCACCCACGTCTCCGAGGCCACGTTCGACGAGGACGCCCACACGTGGCACCTGCGGACCGACGACGGCGAGCCGATCGAGGCGCGCTACGTGATCGACGCGAGCGGCGTCCTGACGGTGCCGAAGATGCCGGACATCGAGGGCCTTAACCAGTTCGCCGGCGCCACGTTGCACACCTCCCGGTGGGACCGCTCCCAGGACCTGCGCGGCAAGCGGGTGGCGGTGATCGGCACCGGCGCATCGGCCGTGCAGGTGATCCCGGCGATCTCCCCCGAGGTCGAGCACCTGACCGTGTTCCAGCGCACGCCGATCTGGTGCCTGCCGAAGCTCGACGCGCCGCTTCCGGCCTCGGTCCACTGGATCCTCGACCGGGTCCCGGGCGGGCCGGAGATGCTCCGGGCGGTGAGTCAGACGCTCGTCGAGATGGCGTTCCCGCTTGCGGCGCACTACCACGGCGCGCTGCCGATCGCGAGCTGGTTCGAGGGTTCGGCACGGAGCTATCTGCGCAAGCAGGTCCACGACCCCGAGCTGCGCGACAAGCTCACGCCCAGGTACGCGCTCGGCTGCAAGCGCCCGAGCTTCCACAACGAGTATCTCGGGACGTTCAACCGCGCGAACGTGACGCTCGAGACCGATCCGATCGCGCGGGTGACTGCGAGCGGCATCGAGACCGAGAGCGGTACCGAGCACCCGGCCGACGTGCTCGTGCTCGCGACCGGGTTCAAGGTGTTCGACCCCGGCAACGTTCCGAAGTACCCCGTGACCGGGCGCGACGGCGTCGACCTCGACGGCTGGTGGGCCGAGAACCGCATGCAGTCGTACGAGGGCGTGTCGGTGCCCGGTTTTCCCAATTACTTCTGGATGTTCGGCCCGTACGCGTACAACGGCTCCTCGTACTTCAACCTGATCGAGGTTTCGGCGCGGCACATCGTCCGGCTGATGAAGCACGCGCGCGAACGCGACGCGACGATGATCGAGATCCGCCGCGAGGCCAACGACCGGTACTTCGCCGAGATGCTCCGCCGCCGTACCCACCAGGTGTTCTGGCAGGACAGCTGCTCGCTGGCGAACAGCTACTACTTCGATTCCCACGGCGACGTGCCGCTGCGTGCGGCGCCGACGTTCGAGACGATCTGGCGCAGCCGGCACTTCCCGCTGCACGACTACCGGTTCGAGTGCCTCGGCGGCGGCAGGCGCGCCGGAGGCAGCGGCCGGCGTCTAGGCCAGCTTGAGCGGCACGACCCCGTACGGGTCGATGCGGTAGACGAGCGACACGCGGTGGTAGCCGTCGGCGATGTCCGCACGCCCGCCGGTGTTCACGACCAGCACCGGGCTCAACCGCTCGCCCTCGATCACCTTGATCAGGTCCTTGATCACGCCCGGATCCTCGAGTTGCGCGGCCTCGAGACCCGCGGCGCGAAGGATGTCGTTGGCGCGACGCTCGGTGAGCTTCGCGTCCCGCAGCCGCTTGACGGCGCGCTGGACCTCCGACGAGTTGGACTTGAGCGACAGGTACGCCTCGGCGGCCGCATAGTCGTGCTCGGCGACCTTATTGCGCCAGCGAATCCGCCCGACGCCGGGAACGTCTCCCGAACCCTTCTGATCAGGTGCCATCAGGGCATCTTCTCAGGATGTGGCGGCTCCGTGCGTGATGGCTGCGACCGCCGCATCCGCCGAGCTGTACAGATGCTCGGGCCCGATCCGAGCCAGCAGGCCGCTCCGGCTCAGGTTCTCACGGACGGTCTTCCCGGCCCGCGCGAGCACGAAGCGGATCTTCTCGCGCTCGAGGTTGTCGAGTAGTTCCGAGAGCTCGCGCGACCCGGTGTAGTCGATGTCGTGCATCCCGAATGCGTCGAGCACGACGGCCTGCGGCGGCGGCTCGACGGCCGCTAGATGCCGGGCAACTTCTGCGCGGAAATGGGTCGCGTTCGCGTACCAGAGCGGGGTCGCGAAGAGCAGCACGAGCACGCCGGGCACGGGCTCGGCATGCTCGTGGCTCGTCAGCGGCGCCCAGCTCGTCGTGCCCGGGTATCCGCCCGAGCACGTGGACGTGTGCGCGCGCGCTCACGCGGGTGCGATCGAGGATCGCGAGCGCGACCGCGACGCCGATCCCCTGCTCGACGCCGACCAGCCCGACCGTCAGCAGCGTCATGAGCGCGAGCGCGAACTCGAACGGTCGAAGCGCCTGATCGCTCGCAGATCCTGTACGTGGAAGATCCGCGTCGCGACGAACACCAGCACACCGGCGAGCGTCGCCAGCGGAAGATCCTTGAGCACGCCCGCGAATGGGATCACAGCACGGTGCCGGCCGCGGCGATCAGGCCCGCGACCTGGGAGCGCCCCGAGGCGGACGCCACCGCGCCGGTGCGTCCGCGGGCTGGCGTTGACCGGGAACGCGCCGACCAGCCCGGCCAGGACGCTGCCGGCGCCCGTGCCGAGCAGGTCGCGGCCGACGTCCACCCTGTAGCTGCCCTGGTCCGCGAACGCGCGGGTGGTCGCGGCCGTCTGGGTGACGACCACTAGCGCGACGACCGCCGGCGATCGGCGCGGCCCGCCCGATCGTGGTCGACGACAGACCGCCGAGGCCGAAGTGCGGCGCTCCGTGGGCGATCGTCCCGAGGACCTGGACGCCGTGGCTGCTGCAGGCCGGCCGCGGCGACGAGCACGGTCGAGCCGACGAGGCCGATCAGCGCGCCCGGGATCCTGCGGTCGATCCGGTGCGCGCCCATCGCGATCAGGAACACGCCGACGCCGATCGCCAGCGTCCACCCGTTCACCATCCCCAGATGCGAGATCACAGTCGAGATCCGGTGCACGGTGCTCCCGCCGCCGCCGGCGACGCCGAACAGATCCGGCAGCTGGTGAACGATGATGATCACCGCCACGCCGGCGAGGAAGCCGGTGATGATCGGCGCCGACAGGAACTCCGAGAGCCAGCCGAGCCGCAGCAGCCATACAAGCGCGACGAGGATGCCGGCGAACACCGACACGATCGCCACCAGCTCGACATACCGGTGCGACCCCGTCGCGGCCAGGTGCCCGACGGCGATCGCGAACAGCGGCGCGATCGTCGAGTCGGCGCCGACCGACAGCTGCGGGCTCGACCCGAGCAGCGCGAACACGGCGGTGCCGGCCACGAACGCGTACCAGCCCGTCACGGGTGGCATCCCCGCGAGCCGCGCAGTCGCGAGCTGCTCGGGCACCACGATCACGAGCAGCGCGATCGCGGCGATCACGTCCGGGGTGACCCACTCCCTCCGGTAACCCCGCAGCGAGCCGAGCAGAACGACGCGCGGCGGCCGCAGCCGGCTCACCAGAACGCGCTCACGGCAACGAGGTCACCGCAGCGCCAGGACCAGCTTGCCGGTGTTCTCGCCGGCGAACAGCTTCAGCAGCGTGTCGGGAAAGACGTCGATGCCGCCCTCGACGACGTGCTCGCGCGCCACCAGCCTCCCTTCGCGCAGCCAGCCCGCGAGCTCCGCCATCGCCTCCGGGTACCGCGCCACCCAGTCGAACACCACCATCCCGGTCATCGAGGCGCGGTACACCAGCAGCGCCAGGTAGTTCGCCGGGCCTCGCAGCTGCTCGGCGTTGTACTGCGAGATCGCGCCGCAGATGACGATCCGCGCTCCGCGGGCGATCCTGGTGAGCACCGCGTCGAGAATCTCCCCACCGACGTTGTCGAAGTACACGTCGACGCGGTCCGGCGCACGCTCGCGCAAAGCGGCCGCGACGTTCTCGGACTTGTAGTCGATCGCCGCGTCGAAGCCGAGCTCCTCGGTGATCCAGCGGCACTTCTCCTCCCCGCCCGCGATCCCGACGACACGGCAGCCCTTGATCTTCGCTATCTGCCCGGCGACGCTCCCGACCGCCCCCGCAGCGCCGGATACGACCACGGTGTCCCCCTCCTTGGCCTTACCGACATCCAGCAAACCGAAGTAGGCGGTCATCGCGGGCATCCCGAGCGCGCCGAGGTACGTCTCCGGCGGCGCCAGGGCGGTGTCGATCTTGATCACGCCGGCGCCGTTCGAGACAGCGAACTCCTGCACCCCGAACGCCCCGGACACGTGATCGCCGACCTCGAATCCGGAATGGTTGGACGCCGTCACCCGGCCGACCCCACCCGCCCGCATCACGGCCCCGAGCTCGACCGGGTCGATGTACGACGTGCCGGCGTTCATCCAGCCGCGCATCGCCGGATCGAGCGAGATGTGCGAGAGCTCGACCACGAACTCGCCGTCGCCGGGGCCCGGCACCGGCTCGCTCGTCAGCTCCCAGTCGCTGTCCTTCGGCAGCCCGACCGGTCGGGCGGCGAGACGGACCTGTCGGTTGTCCGCGGCGCCGGTCACTGGTGCTCGATCCACTCGAGGATCTTGCGTGAGTGCACGATCACGGTGCCGTCCGCGAGCTTCAGCGCAGGCAGCCCCTTCTGTCCCGTCGCCTGCTCGAGCTCGTCACGCGAGCCGCGGCGCAGGAACGGGATCGGATTGCCGTGGCCGCCGATCACCTTCTCGTACTCGATCCCCTTCGCCTTCAGCGCCTCTTGGACGCGCCGGCAGGGGTGCATCTTCGGGCCGCCCTCGTCCCCGTGGCACACGTACAGCGTCGGTTTGTCGGCCATCTGGTTCCTCTCGGTCCTCGCGGTCGGAGCCGCGAGCCTATCGCTCAGGAACTCTTGCGGCCGTTCTTCTGGCCGCGCTCGGCCAGCTCGCGCTTGAGCACCTTGCCGGTCGAGTTGCGCGGCAGCTCGTCGACGAACTCAACATCGCGCGGGACCTTGTAGCGCGCGAGGCTCTTCTTCACGTGCGCCTTGACGTCGTCCGCGCTCACCGTCGCGCCCGAGCCCCTGAGGACGTACGCGACCAGCCGCTGCCCGAACTCGTCGTCGGGCACGCCGACGGCGGCGGCCTCCTTGACGCCGGTCAGCGTCGCGATCACGTCCTCGACGTCCTCCGGATACACGTTCTCGCCGCCCGAGACGATCATGTCGTCGCCGCGGCCGTCGACGAACAGACGCTGCGCATGGTCGAGGTGGCCGACGTCGCCGGTGGCCATCAGCCCGTTCACGGACTCCTTCGAGCCGCCGCCGGTGTAGCCCTCGAACAGCATCTCGTTCCCGACGAACACGCGCCCGCTCTCGCCCATCGGCAGCTCACGGTCGTCCTCGCCGAG
This sequence comes from uncultured Solirubrobacterales bacterium, assembly GCA_963826895.1. Lineage (GTDB taxonomy): Bacteria > Actinomycetota > Thermoleophilia > Solirubrobacterales > Solirubrobacteraceae > Palsa-465. The sequence goes on along the minus strand of CAWGYJ010000001.1, from coordinate 1,329,205 downwards.
GATCTTCAGCATGGTGCCGCGCGGCGCGCGGCCGGCGGTACCGGGCGCAGCGCGTAGATCCCGCGGGGTGGCGATCGTCGCCCACGCCACCTCAGTCGACCCGTACAGGTTGTAGACGACGTCTCCGAATGCGTCCATGAACCGCGCCGCCAGGTCGCCCGGCAGCGCCGACCCGCCGACGGGGACGACCCGCAGGACCGAGACGTCGTAGCGCTCTCGCTGCTCCGGCTCGAGCTCGAGGATCCGCTGGAGCATCACCGGCACCATCGGACACGCCGGGACGCGGTGCTGCGCGATCGTCGCGAGCGCGTCGGCCGGCTCGAACCGACGCCGCAGCACGAGCGTCGAGGACAGCGCGAACCCGAGCTGGAGGTGGGCGAAGCCCCAGGCGTGGAACAGCGGCGCCGCGATCGGGAATCGCTCGCCCCTCCTGAGCTCGCGGCTACCCGTGAGGGCCGCGCGCAAATCGGGTAGCCGTGATGGCGTGAGCGAGTCACGCAACGAGCCACGCCTCGACTGGTCGACCGCGGAGGTCGGGGACGGCAGGCTGACCGTCGCGCTCGAGGGCGAGCGGCCGAAGGGCTGGAAGCAGAGCTTCGAGACGGTCGCGCAACTGCTGACACATGGCGACGGTGCCCCGGTGACGCTGAAGAAGCACGAGGTGCGGGTCTCCGGTCTACGCCCCGGCGATGAGGAGAAGGTTCACCATCTGCTCGAGAGCGTCGTGCAGCAGGCGAACGCGGACCATCGCCCGCCCGAGGAGGAGCAGCGCGACGAGGACGACGAGGACGACGGCGCGGTGCCGCTGGAGCAGATCGGCCAGTCGAGCCCGGATGCCGAGATGGAGGACCGCTTTCGCTCGTTCGGCGACCAGTCGGACTAGTGACGATCCGCACACGAACGTACGTTTGCCTCGCTGACACGTGGGTAGCACTCGAGGACGTTCGAAAACGATCCCGGAGGAGGGATGCCACCGATGGCCCCCCAGACAACCACGCAGCGCCAGGCCGCCGCGAAGAAGGCCTCAGCGACGCGCAAGCGCAACGAGGCCAAGCGCTCGGCCGGCGCAACCAAGCGCTCGGCGCGTCAGACCAGCTCGTCCGCGCGCGGCACCGCCCGCGCGGCGAAGAGCACGACTCGTCAGGCCTCCCGGACTGCGTCACGTGGCGCGGACGCCACAGGTGCCCGGGTGCAGGCCGCCGGCAAGCAGGCCGAGCGAGTGCTGAACATCCAGATCGGCGCCTTGCTCGAGGCTGGAGACGCGCTTCTGCGCTCGGTCCGGACGCTGACGAACCGCTCCAGGCGCGTCCGTTCGCTCAACCGCCTCGAGCGGCGTGGCGAACGCGCGTTCCGGCGCAGCCGCCGCGACGTCGAGAAGGCCGTCACGGATGTCCGGCGCGACGCCGATCGGACGGTCACGCAGGTCCGGCGCGAAGTCGAGCAGCAGGTCAATGGCCTGCGCTAGCAAGCCCGTGGCCGATAAGTGGTGAATGCGCCCGGTGGCCTCGCGCCGCCGGGCACTTTCTCATGCCGTGGCGCGGTACCGCTCGAGCGCCTCGCGGCGAGCGGCGACGCGGTCGAGGATCGGCTCGGGATAGTCCGCGCCGATCACGCAGCCGGCCTCGCGCTGAACCGACGCGGGCATGCTCGCCGGCTCCGTCATGTACGCGTCCGCCACGCCGCGAAGCTCGGGCACGTAGCGGCGCACATAGTCGCCGCCGGGATCGAACCTCGCCTGCTGCCGGGCCGGGCTCAGGATCCGCCGGAACACCGGCTGCGGATCGACGCCGACCGACGCGATCCATTGCCAGTTGCCGTTGTTGCTCGCCTCGTCGCCGTCGAGCAGCAGGCTCATGAAGTGCCGCTCGCCCCAGCGCCAGTCGATCCCGAGATCCTTGGTCAGGAACGACCCGACGACGAGTCTCGCGCGGTTGTGCATCCAGCCTTCGCGCGCGAGCTGGCGCATGCCGGCGTCGACGAGCGGGAAGCCCGTGCGGCCCTCGCACCAGGCGCCGAACCGCTGCTCCGCATGGCTCCAGCGAATCGAGCCCCGATAACGCTGCTGGTGCTCACGCCGGGCATTGGCCGGGAACTGCAGCAGCACCTGGGCGAAGAAGTCCCGCCAGCACAGCTGGCGGCGGTAAGCCGACCCTCCGGCGCCGCCCGGCAGCTTCGATTCGAGCTCCCGCGGGGAGACGCAGCCGAAGTGCAGGTAGGGCGACAGGCGCGAGGTGCGCTCGCGGCCGAGCTCGTCGCGCCCGTCGTCGTACCCGGTCACCGCTCTGCGAAGGAACGCGTGCATCGCCTCGCGGCCTGCGCGCTCTCCCCCTTGGCCGGTTCGGCGACCGTCTGTTGCAGGCCCAGGTCCGCGAGCGACGGAATCCGCCCCAGGTCGAGGCCGCGCGGCAGCGCGGGGAGCCCTCGCGGGGTCGGCGCGCAGCTTGCGCCGCGGCCGCGAGACCCAGGCGCGATGGAACGGCGTGAACACCGTGTACGGGCCGCCGTCCGCGGTCTCGATGCCGGCCGGATCGTCGACGACGAACAACCCCTCGCACGGAACCAGCTCCACGCCGGCCTGCCGCAGCGCGCGGGCGACCGTGTCGGCGCGGCTGGTCGCGAACGGCGACACGTCCCGGCTCGCGAACACTTCTGACGCGCCGGCGTCGCGAGCGATCGCGGCCAGCTCATGCTCCGGCGTGCCCCGCCGGATCACGAGCCCGCTGCCGCGGTCGCGCAGCGAAGTGTTGAGCCCGGCGAGACACTCGAGCAGGAACTGCGTCCGCGGCCCGGACGCGTGGCGTCCCGACAGCAGCCGGTCGTCGCAGCAGAACACCGGAACGACGCGCTCGTGACGATCGAGCGCGGCGCGGAGCCCCGGGTTGTCGTGCACGCGCAGGTCTCGCGTGAACCACACCAGCGCGGTCATCGGAGGAGCTCCGCCACCGCGCGGCGGCGGTGGTCGAAGATGCGCTCGAGGTCGCGGCGCACGAACAGTCGCCAGGCGAGCTCCCCGAGCGGGCCGAGCGGCAGCTCGTAATCGACGCGATCGGTCACCCTGGTGCCGCCATCGACGGCATCGAACCGGTGGCGGTGGTGCCAGCGGCGGTAGGGACCCTTGAGCTGCAGGTCGACGAACTGGCGTCCGGGCTCCCATTCCTCGATCCTCGACACCCACCGGACGGGAACTCCGTGCACCCGCAGGTGATAGGAGATCAGCGTCCCGGCGCGGATCTGCTCGGGCTCGGGCTCGGGCTCGTCGAGCGCGAATTGCAGCCAACCGGGGGTGATTCGCTCCAGATTCGCCGCGCGCGAGAAAAACTCGAACACCTCTGGAACCGGTCGCGCGACGAACTGCTCGCGTTCGAGTACTTGCGCACTCACGCGAGCACGTTCGCCAGCGCGGGGTCGATGTCCGTGAACCGGAACTCGTACCCCAGCTCGCGTAGACGCGCGGGAATCGCGCGCTGCCCAGTGGTGATGATCTCGGCCATCTCGCCGTACAGGGCCCGCAGCGCGAACCCGGGCACCGGGAGCACGGCGGGACGGCTCAGCGCCCGCCCGAGCGCCTTCGAGAGCTCGCGGTTCGTGACCGGATTCGGAGCCGCCAGGTTGAGCGGGCCGCGTGCGGCGTCGTCGTCGAGGCAGAACAGCAGCGCGCCGACCACGTCGTCGAGGTGAACCCAGGGCACGTACTGCCGTCCCCCGGCGACCGGACCGCCGATCCCGAGTGAGAAGAACGGCAGCATCTTCGCGAGTGCGCCGCCGGACGGCGACAGGACCAATCCGGTCCGCGTGCTCGCGACGCGAAGCTGCGTGGCCGCCCGCTGCGCTTCGCTCTCCCACGCCGTGACGACGCCCGCCAGGAAGTCCGAGCCGGGCCCGGCGCGCTCGTCGAGCGCCTCGTCTCCGCGCGGCCCGTAGTAACCGGCTGCCGACTGGGACACGAGTGCCGCGGGCCGCTGGTCCTCCGGCAGCGCCAGCAGGCCGTCGACGAGGTTCCGGGTCCCGAGCTCGCGGGAGTCGCGGATCGCCCGCTTGGCCTCGTCGCTCCACCGCTGCGCCACGGGCTCGCCGAGCAGGTGGATTACACCATCGGCGCCTGCCAGCGCCTGCGCCGGCGGGGGCCCTCCGAGTGGGTCGGGCCACGCCTGGACGTCGGGGCCGTCTCCCAGCGCCTGCCTCCCGCGATCGGCATCGCGCGACAGGGCCACCACCGAGTCGCCGCGCTCGAGCAGCGCCTGCACGACGGCCCGCCCGAGCGTCCCGGTCGCGCCGGTGACGACGACACGCGTCACGTGCTCACCTCCGCGTTGTCCGGGCGCTGCGTCCGCGCCCGCTCGATCAGTGTCTCGCAGCGCCGCATGAGCCTGCGGCGCGCCGCCTCGCTCTCCCCGGATGCCCCGATCAGGTAGTGGGTCGGGCGGAGGCGGCGATCCTGCCAGAAGCCTCCGGTGCTCTGAACCGCTTCCGGGGCGGCACCGAGCCAAACGATCGTGTCGGCGCCATCCTCGGGGCTGCGCAGAATCGGCCGCGTGAGCGACCGGAACCGCGGCATGAACTGTCGGACACCCTCGGTGTCGGCCCAGCCCGGGTGCATCGAATGGACGAATACGCCGCGGGCTTGCAGCCGCTCTGCCCACAGCTCACCGATCACCACCTGCTCGCGCTTGGTCCTCGCGTACAGCTTCTTCGCGCTGTAGTCGGTGCCCTCGGATTCGAAGTCGTCCGGCGGCAGCTCTTCGGTGTACATGCCGCCCGAGCTGACGATGATCACGCGCGACGGCGCGGCGGCTTCGAGCAGCGGCGACAGCTGCGCGATCAGTGCGAATGGGGCGAGCACGTGCGTCGCGAACATCAGCTCATGCCCGTCGACCGAGTATTCGCGCTCGTGTGGCATCAGGCCGGCGTTGTTGACGAGCACATCGAGCCTCGGCTCACGCTTGCCGAACGCCACCGTGAACTCCTCGATCTCGCTCAGGCTCGACAGGTCGCACACCGCCGGCCGGACATCCGCCCCGGGGACGGCGTCGAGCACCGCGCGAACCGCCTGGTCGGCCCGCCGCTCGTTTCGCCCGAGCGCATGCACGGTCGCGCCAAGCTGGGCGAAGCCCGTGGCCGCCGCGAGGCCGAGGCCGCCGCCTGCACCGGTGACGAGGACCGTCTTGGCGTCCATTCGCGGTGGCTCGGGCGGCCACCCGGGAAGGCGGCGGCGCAGCGCAAGTCCGACGCTCCCGTAGCCGAGCACGATCGAGCGATCGAGCGCCGTGTCCACGGCGGCCGCGAGCGCGTTCTGGGGGCCGCGTTCTACTCGTGGAGCCACGCGCACCGGTTTACCCCGTACACTCGTACAAGAAACCTGAACATGTTGTCCTAGATTACATGACCGGACTCACAATCGGCCAACTGGCGGAGCGGACGGGCGTCGCCGTCGGAACGCTGCGAATGTGGGAGCGCCGGTACGGCTTCCCTGTGCCCGAGCGACTGCCGAGCGGGCATCGCCGCTATTCGGAATCGTCGATCGAGGCGGTTCGGCGGGTGGCGAACGAGCGAGCTGCCGGGATGTCGCTGGCGGGCGCCATCGCCCGCGTCAGGCGGGCCGAGGCGGCCGCGCCCGTCCCGTCGGTGTTCGCGACCCTGCGGCGGCGGCGCCCCGAGCTCGAGCCGCAGACCCTGCGCAAGCCGTTCCTGCTCGCGCTGACGCGCGCGATCGAGGACGAGAGCCTGGCACGAGCGGAGCGGCCGATCCTGTTCGGAGCTTTCCAGGCCGAGCGGTTCTACCGGCAGGAGCAGCGGCGCTGGCGCCAGCTCGCCCGCGGCGCGGAGCTGGCGGTCGCGTTTGCCGACTTCGACCGCGCGCGAAACCCCCGCAACGGCCCGGCGGAGATCCCGATCGGCGGGGAGCATCCACTCGCGCGCGAGTGGGTGCTCGTATGTGCCGCCGACGACCACGCCGCGTGCGTGGTCGGCTGGGAGCCGCCCCGCAACGACGACCGGCCGGACCGGCTGCGCGCATTCGAGACGGTGTGGAGCGTGGAGCCCGAGATCGTCATCGAGGCCGCACAGATCTGTGCGGCAATCGCGGAGCCGCGACTGCCGCGCGCGATCGATCGCGTCCGCCCGCGCCTGAGCGGCGAGCTCGCGCCGGCAGCCGGCGCACAGCTGCGGCTGGCGACGGCGATCGCCGGCCGGACGCTCGCCTACCTCTCCTGAGTCAGGCGAGGGCCGGGTCCCGGACGACGTCGACCGACACGTGCGGGGTCTGGGTTGCTCCGTCGCTGTAGATGACGCCGTTCAGCGGCGGCACGTCGGCGTAGTCGCGGCCGTAGGCGCAGACGATGTAGCGCGCGTTCGCGAACTGGTCGTTGGTCGGGTCCACATCGAGCCAGCCGGCGTCCGGGACGAGCACCGACAACCATGCATGAGAGCCGTCCGCCCCGACGAGCTTCTCGCCGCCCGGCGGTGCGTCGGTCTCGAGATAGCCGCTCACGTACCGCGCCGGCAGGCCCGAGCGAGCGCAGGCACCCGATCCCGATCTGGGCGAAGTCCTGACAGACGCCGCGCCGCTGGTCGTAGACCTGCTCGAGTGGCGTCGTGACCGACGTGGAGCCGGGCCGGTACTCGAACTCCGAGTGGATCTGCGAGCACAGGATGGCGACCGCCTCCACCAGCGGCCGGCCCGGCGCGAAGGCGCGCGCGGCGTACCGCTCGAGCGCCTCGGAGCTCTTGACGAGTGGCGAGTCGAGCGTGAACTGGACCGCCTCGGAGCGGGCAGCTCCGCGCGCAGCCCGGACGCGTTCGCGGACTCGCTCCCACGGCCGGTGGCCGAACAGCGACAGCGCGTCGCCACGATCGTCGACCTCCACGATGCTCGTGGCGGTCACGGCCAACCGCCGGTGTGGTGCGTGGATCGCGAAGAATCCGGCCCGGTTGCCGAAGAAATCGACGCGCTCGTGGTAGGACTCGGGCGCGGGGTCGACTTCGATCGTCGCGTTCGCGCACCGCTGCGCGGGCAGCTCGCGAGGCAGCAGGTGGACCTGCCCGTAGCTGTCCGACACCTCGCTCTCGTACCGGTACTCGGTGTGGTGCGTGACGCGATAGGTGGTGCTCATCGGCCGATTACGATCGAGGGCTCGGCACCGGCCGGTCCAAGCTGTGAGAACGTCGGCACGAGGTGCACGAAGTGAGCCTCGTCGACCGCCGCTCCCACACGCGTCAGGGTGTCGTGCATCGCGGCCAGGAACGCCTCAAGCTCGAGCCTGCATCCATCCGGATCGGTCGCGGCGAGTGCCGCCGCGTCGGCGAGTCGCACCGCCGTGTGGGCCTCGAGAACGAGTCGCTGCTCGCCGCGGAGCCGGGCGTCGGCCGGGGCCGGGAGCACGTCGAGATCGTCGGTGAGCCGCTCGAGTTGGTAGAGCAGCGAGCGCGGGTTGCCGGAATCGAGCAGCAGCAGGTCGAGGACCGTCTCCAGCTGCGCGTGCGAGCGGTACCGGAACCGGTATGTGATGATGCTCTCGGCCGTCCCGAGCACGGACTCGAGCAGCAGGCTGTCGGCGGCGGTCCCGCGTGCTTCGGTGACGGTCGCGCGCAGCAGCGCAACGAGGCCGAGCGCGCGTTCGAGCCTCCTGCCCGCGTCCATGAACCGCCAGCCGGCGTCGCGCACCATGCTCTCGACGCCCAGCCCGCCCAGCGCCAGCAGCGACTGCATCACCTGCTGCAGCGCCGCCTGGACGTAGGCCTGCGGGTCCTCGACCGGCCGATTCAGCTCGGCGATCGCGCGCTCGAGCGGTCCGATCACGAGCCACGTGTCACGCGAGAGCTGATCGCGGACCGCGTACGCGGCATCGCGGAGGCTCCGCACGGAGTGGGCGAGCGTGCCGGGCCGGCGATCGTTGACCACCAGGTCGAGCAGCTCCGCGCCCGGCGCCTCGAGCTGCTCTCGGGCGCCGTCGCCAACGAACCCGGGGTACGTACCGGTGGTGTGCGTGAGCGCGACGAGCAGCGAGCGCACCGCCTCGACGCCGGGCGTGCTCGCGCTCCCGTGGAAGTCGGCGAGCCGGTCGCCGACCGTTCGCAGCAGCCGGGTCACGCCCTCCGCACGCTCTGCATAGCGGCCGAGCCACCACAGGCTCTCGGCCGCCCGCGACGGGATCGAGGACATCGGGTCGATCCCCGCGACCGCCGGGCCGGTTTGGAGCCAGAAGCCGGTCATCGGCTCGGGCTCGGACGCGAGCACCCATGTGTCCTTGGCGATCGCTCCAGCCTGATTGGAGATCCTCGCCGACTCGCCAGCCGGTGCCACCCGCGTGAGGCCGCCGGGCAGCACCACGTACGAGCCGCTGCGAGCGACCGCGAATGCCCGCAGCACGCTGTGGCGCGGCTCGAGGCCGTCGTCGGTCAGGGTCGGCGCGAACGACAGCTCCACGCGCGCCTGGCCGACCCACTGCAGGGGCCTTTCCTCGATCCGCCGCCGCAGCGCCGCGAGCTCCTCGTCGCTCAGCTCCCAGCCTCTGAGGTCCGCCGGGCCGGCGCCGCGGGTGGCGCGCCGCAGAACGAGCCGGTCCAGGTTCGCGAGCACGTGCTCACGGCCCTCGCTCGCCCCGCACCACCAGCTCTCCACGCCGGCCAGTCGCGGCGCCGAGCCGAGCAGGTGCTCGCCGACGCGGGGGAGGCACGCCATCAGCGCAGGACTCTCGAGCACGCTCGAACCGAGTGTGTTGACGACCGACACGAGGCCGAGGCGGGCGGCCTGCACCAGCCCGGGCACGCCGAGCCGGGAGTCGGGGCGAAGCTCGAGTGGATCGCAGAACCATCCGTCGACCCGTCGCAGGATCACGTCGACCGGCTCGAGCCGGCCGACCGACCTCATCCACACGCGGTCGCCGCGGACGGTCAGGTCCGCTCCCTCGACTAGCGGATAGCCGAGCGAGGAAGCGAGCACCGCGTGCTCGAACGCGGTCTCGTTCCACGGGCCGGGCGTCAGCACGACGATCCGCGGGTCATCGACGCCCGGCGGCGCGAGCTCCTGGAGCGCGGCGCGCAGCGCGCGGAAGAACGGCGCCAGCCGGTGGACGTGGGAGTCGCGATACAGGCTCGGGAGGACGCGCGAGATCACGGTCCGGTTCTCGAGCGCATAACCGGCGCCCGACGGTGCCTGCGCGCGGTCTGCGATCACGACCGGCCGCCCGTCGCTGTCGCGCCCGATGTCGGCCGCGTAGCTGAACAGCTGCTGCGCCCCCGGGAGCCGGATGCCGTCGCACGGGCGCAGGAAGCCCCCGTGGCCGAACACGACCTCAGGCGGGATCAGGCCGCGGCGCACGAGATCTCGCGGGCCGTACAGGTCCTCGAGCACCAGGCTCAGCAGCTCGGCACGTTCGATCACGCCGCGCTCGATCGCCTCCCACTCGCGGCTCGGGATCACGGCCGGCAGCGGATCCAACAGCCACCGGCGGCCCGGCGCCGGGGACTCGCGGTACGCGTTGTAGATCACGCCGTCCTGATCGAGCAGCCGCCTGGCCTCCGCGCGCCGGCGTTGCAACTCGGGCACGCCGAGCCGCGCGAGCGCACCGGCGAGCTCCGCCCAGTGCGGCCGGGGCGCACCGGTGCCGCCGACCATCTCGTCGTAGGCCTCGGGCACCGGGCGGTACACGGGGAGGGCGTTGGCGGCGGTGCTCACGGACAAAAGGGTGGCGGATCATAGTGCCGCTCGTCGCGGGCACCGTCGGAGATTGGCGTGCGCAAACCGAGCCGGCCGAGGACGCAGCGAGCCGGCACCGCCGGCGAAGCCGGTGGTGGTGCCTCAGGCACGCGAGCGAGCGAGGACGAAGGTCCGGTGACGGTTTGCAGCCGCCAAGACCGGCGGTGTTCTGCGACGAGGGGCACTTAGAATCGGGGCCATGGCTGCGTTCGCGATCCGCCGCGCCGGGGAGGGCGACGCCCACACCGCCGCGCAGCTGCTGTTCGACTTCAACACCGAGTTCGGCGACCCGACGCCGCCGCCGGGCCAGCTCGCTGTCCGGATCGACGAGCTGCTCGAAGCCGGGGACACCGCGATCCTGCTCGGTGCGCTCGAGGGCGAGCCGGTCGCGGTGGCGGTGATGCGCTTCCGCCCCGCGCTGTGGTCACGCGCCAAGGAGTGCTACCTGGCCGAGCTGTACGTGGCGCCTCCGCACCGCGGCGCCGGGCTCGGGAAGACGCTGCTCCAGGGCGCCATCGACCTCGCCCGCGGCGATGGCGCGGACTACATGGACCTCGGGACGAGCGAGGACGATGTGGCCGCGCGCAAGCTGTACGAGAGCTTCGGCTTCAGCCGCACGGAGGGCCGTCCCGGCGGCCCCCTGAACTATTACTACGAGCTCGACCTGAGCTGAGCGCTCGTGAGCTCATGAGGTCGTGAGCGCGGGCCCGCACGCCGGTTACCCGCCGGCGCCGGTGCCCAAGCGACCGAGCATGACCAGCATGCGCTCGGCGATCCAGCGCTGCCGCGCGTGCGATCTGTTCGAGGCCGCGACGCAGCCTGTGCTCGGTGAGGGACTGCGCCGGGCTCGGCTCATGCTCGTCGGAGAGGAGCCGGGCGACCACGAGGACCTGGAGGGCAAGCCGTTCGTCGGACCCGCCGGCCGGGTGCTGGACCGAGCGCTTGAACGGGCAGGCCTGGAGCGTTCCGAGATCTACCTGACCAACGTGGTCAAGCACTTCCGCTTCCGCCCGCGGGGCAAGCGGCGGATCCACCAGACGCCGGACCGCTGGCAGGTATCCGCCTGCCTGCCCTGGCTGGATGCAGAGCTGCGGATCGTCCGACCCGAGGCGCTCGTGTGCCTGGGCGCCGTCGCCGCGCAGGGACTGCTCGGATCGCAGGTCCGGATCGGGCGCGACCGCGGGCACCCGTTCGACTCCGAGCTCGCGGAGCTGGTCACGATCACCGCCCACCCCTCCTCCATCCTGCGCTTCCCCGAGCGGACCGAGCGCGAGCAGGCGATGGACCGGTTGGTGTCCGATCTCGCCGCCGTGGCCGACTGGCTCTCGAAACACTGACCGCCAGCGCGTCGGGGCGCGGTCAGGTGCAATCTGTTTCCGCCTAACGGAAACAAATCGCTAACCACTTTCCGGTGCGACTGCCTGGCGGGGACGCGCCGGCGGTGCGGTCCGGTCCGGTCCGGTGCCGGTGCGGTGCGGTCCGGTCCGGTGCGGTTGCGGTCCGGTCCGGTGCGCGGCCTACGCCTCGTTCTTGTACGTGCCGACGAGACGGGCCTGTTCGATCACGTGGTCCTCGATCCGGTCGAGCAGCGCGCGGCGGTCCAGGCCGGCGGGAAGCTCCAGATCCTGATCGAGCGCGTAGATCCAGAAGTAGTAGTGGTGGGTCCCGTGACCGGGTGGCGGCGCCGGCCCGCTGTAGCCGGTCTCGCCCATCGAGTTGACACCTGAGGTCGCGTTCCCTCCGCCCTCCGGCAATCCGCTCGCGTCACCCGCGATGCCGTAGGCAACCCAGTGGGTGAATCCGTCGACGAGCGGCGCATCGGGGTCGTGCATGACGATCGCGAATGCTGCCGTGCCCTCCGGAGCGCCCGTCCAGGACAGCTCGGGCGCGACGTCCTCGCCGTCGCCGGCGTGCTTGGACGGGATCCGCTCGTGATGCCTGAACGCGGGACTGGTCAGGCGCAGGTCGGCGACGTTGAGCTCCTGCGGCATGAATCAGTACCGCTGCTCGGTCGCCCGAACGGGCGGCTGGGTTCCCGGGGCCGGAACGTCGGGATTGCGCCGGCGCTCGGTCCACACGGCCATCCAGAACAGCGACACCACGAATCCGACCGCCCCGACGATCATCAGGATCACGCCAACGGTCTGCAGATCGATGGCGTGCGTGGTCACGGTTAGCGCGAACCGCAGGATCGCCCCTACAGCAATCAGCAACAACGAGCTTCCGAGCCCCATCGATCCACCTCCGTTTGATTGACGCGCTGAGATGCTTCCCGCTACGCCGCTAGGCAAACGACCTGTGCCGCCCTGCCCAGCGCGCCACCAGCGTCGAGCCGAGTCCGGCGATGCCGCCGGTCCCGAACGGAAACGAGATCACGATCATCGCGATCCCGAGCGCAAACACCCAGGAGTGGCCGAAGATCAGCATCAGCAGCCCGGGCAGGAAGATCGTCACGCCGATCGTCAGGAAGCCGATCGCGGGCGACAGGAGACTCTCGGAATCCCGCTCGAACTCGGTTTTGGGCAGGGACCCACGCACGGCCATTGCGGCTGCGTACCCGCTCACCGGGTTCTTCAATCACGGAAATCTTCTGGGCCGGGATCGCCCGCCGCCAGGCGCGAGCGCCACTCGCTCCCCGTCGGCCGTTCTTTGGTGCAAATGTGCTCGAGAGCGACGCATCCGCACCAAAGTACGGACCCAGGTTACGCGCGGGAGCGCGTTGGGGCAGTCGAGCGCGAGCCGGACGCGGCTCGCGTGGAACTCGCCCGCGCGGACGTCCGCCGCCGGGACGATCCGCCGGCCGCGGAAGTGCGCGCCGTGCGCCGGCGCGTCGCCGGCTTGGGCCGCCGCTGGTCGCGCGGGACCGAGGCCTTCACCACGTCCCTGACCAGGCGCTTGAGCTCGGCGTCGAGGTACTTCGCCATCCGCTCCTCGTCGCGCCTGATGCCCGCCGCCAGCTTCGCTGTGTCGCGATCGCCGACCTCAGTGGCGAAAGTCTCTATCCGCGAGTAGAGCGCGATCTCCACGTGCTCCTCGCGCAGCTCCTCCTGCGCATTTCGCAGATGGGTCTCCGCCTGCTCGGTGACCGCCGCTCGCAGCACGCCGACCTGGCCCTTGACCGCAGCGACCGCTTTGCCTGCGACCTCGCCGGCGGCGCCGGGGAGCGGCCCGACCTCGGGCTTGCCACCGAGCTGCTTGATCCGGCGGGCGACCTGCCGCTTGTGATCGCGGGTCTGCGTCAGGTGAGCCTGGAGGCGCTTCTTGTAGGACTGCTTCTGCGTGAGTGAGATGTGGGCGGTCAGCTCTGCTTCGAGCTCCGCCTCCTTTGCATGGGCCTCACCGAGCCACTGCACGAGCTTGGCGTCTCGTTCGTTCAGTTCGTTGCCAGCCACAGATGGTGCCTCCTCGAGTTCTCAAGAATTGGTTTCCATCCGGGCCTACCCGCCGGGTCGCTTGGCCACTCAGGCCGCGATCCTGATCGCGCTCGAATCCTCGTCCTCGTGGAGCAGGTCGAGCACGGCGCGCTCGAGCCGCCGGCGGCCCGGGCTGTCGCCTTCGCCGATCCGTTCGATCCCGTCGACCGCGCCGCGGATCGTCCAGCCGGACCGCCAGCGGTCGAACACGCGCGGGTCGATGTAAGCGCGCCGGGCGACCGCGGGCGTGTTGCCGAGCACGCCCGCGACCTCCTTCGCCACCGCGCTCATCACGCGGTTGCCTCCGGTCTTGCTCGACGGCGGATCCGCCCGCCCGGCGAGCGCGACCGCGGCGAGGACGGTCCCGTTCCAGGTGCGGAAGTACTTGGCGCTGAACTCGGGGCCGAGCCGCGCCTTGATGTAGTCGTTGATGTCGTCCGAGCGCAGCGGCCGCCACCTCCGCCCGACACGGTAGGCGAGCAGCTCATCCGGGCCGCCGCGACGCCGCTTCAACTCCGCCACCACGCGGACCGCAGCCGCGTCGGTCACCTCCTGGACGCGTCGCACGCCGCTCTTCGCCGGATAGTCGAACACGATGCTTGCGGCGCTCACCGTCACGTGCTCTGGGCGGATCGTCGCGAGCCCGAGCCCTCCCCCCTGCTCCGCGTACTCCTCGCCACCGATCCGGAACAGCCCGACATCGAGCAGCCGTACGGCGCAGGCGAGCACTCGCTCGGAGGAGAGCTCGTCTCCCTTCAGATCGGCGGCGACGCAGCGCCGGAGCTTCGGCAGATGCTCGGCGAAGCGCTCCATCTCGCGGAACTTCGCGCGGTCGCGCTGCTCTCGCCAGCGCTGGTGGTAGAGGTATTGCTTGCGGCCGGCGGCGTCGGTCCCGGTGGCTTGGAGATGGCCCCGGGGGTCGGGGCAGATCCAGACGTCGCGCCACGCCGGCGGGATCGCCAGCTCGCGGATCCGCGCGAGCGCCTCGGGATCCTCGACCCGCTCGTCCCGCTCGTCCAGATACGAGAATCCGCGGCCGCGACGGACGCGGCGAAACCCGGGAGCGGAGCAATCTGAGCGGCGGAGTCGGGGCCGCCGCGTACCCGGCCCGCGTTGCATGCGGCGTATGCTCACCGCGTCCGGCTTGATCAAATCCTCGATCCGGGCACTTCGTGGGCACGATGCCGACGGAGCTGACAGTCGGGCCGTTCGAGGCGGAACCGGACCTCCCGAGTCACGTCACCTAGGCGCACGCCACGCCGGCAGCGAGCACGGTCTCGTGGGCGAACGCGAGCTTGTCGACGACGGCCGGCGCAAGCGTGAACGGGTACAGATCGTCACGGCCCATGCTGCGGTTGATCGCGTTGAGCGCGTAGGTCAGCGGCAGCCAGTCCTCCAGCACCCGCTCGAATCGCTCGCGCTCAGGATCGGTGGAGCCCGGGGCCGCCACGAGCCCCGCATCCGGACGGCGCGGCGGTCCGGCCAGGATCAGTCCGTAGGCGCCGGCGGTTCCGAGGGTGTCCCGGATGTGCAGGTAGTGCGCGAACGTCTCGGCCCAGTCCTCCCAGGGATGCATCGCCGCGTAGGCGCTGACGTACTCCTCGCCCCAGTCGGGCGGCGGCCCTTGCTCGTAGTTCCGCTCGAGCGCAGCCTGATAGGCGATCCGCTCGTCTCCGAACACGCGCCGCCAATCCTCGATCCTGTCGGAGCCGTCGATCAGCTTCGCCCAGTAGTAGTGGCCGATCTCGTGCCGGAAGTGCCCGAGGAGGGTCCGGTATGGCTCCCCGAGCTCGGCCCGGCGCTGCTCGCGCTCGGCGTCGTTGGACTCGGCCAGGTCGATCGTGATCAACCCGTCGCTGTGACCCGTGACCACCGGGCCGTGGCGGCTCGAGAGCAGATCGAACCGCAGCTCTTCGCCGACGGGCAGACCCAGCTCCCCGAGCCCGAACAGCAGCCAGCGCTTGGCCGCCTCCGCCGTGGCGAATGCCCTGCGCCCGTCGTCGTCGAGGTCCGCGTCGTTCGGCCTCGTCCTCGTCAGCAAGCAGCTCGCACACAGTTCACGAGCCTGCTCGGGCAGCCAGTTGCAGACCGCCAGCGCGGCGTTGGCGCAGCGCGGAAGCTCAGCTTCGGGGGTTCCGGGAGCTCCCAGTACCGCCAGCTCGCGGGTCGACGGATCGAACCCGAGGGGCGATGCGCATCGCAGGCAGCGGCTGTTCTCGAAGAACAGCAGCTGCCCGCAGTTCGTACAGGTGAATGAGCGCACGCGCCGGTGATTGTGCCTTCGGCGGCGCGTGCGCTGCGTCGTCAGTCCTTGTCCTTGTCCCTGCCGAAGATGCCCTTGGCCTTCTCGGCGACCTCGTCGATGCCGCTCTTCACCTTCTCCTCGGCCTGCTCGATCTTGCCCTCGTTCTTGAGGTCACCGTCGCCGGTCAGATCGCCGGCGGCCTCTTTGACCCGGCCCTGGAGGTCCTTCGCGCTCTCTGGCATGTGCTTCCTCCTGTGCGGCGGCGTGGCCGACGCGTCGGTTTCGTTTGCACAGCCGCGGCTTCCCCGATACACGGGCACAGAAACGATGTTTGGGTCCGTCGGGCGGCGGGTATGACGAGAACGTGCCAACGGCTCCCCTCTCTCCGAGCCCCACGCATCTCGCGTCTGGGTCGGCCACGCACCCGGCCGACTCGGACGACCTCTTCATGCCCTCGGCCGATTCGAACGAGCTCTTCCAACGCTGGCAGCGACACGGGGACCGCCGTGCGCGCGCGGAGCTGGTGGACCGGTTCCTGCCACTCGCGCGCAAGCTCGCCCGCCGGTATCAGGGTGCACGCGAGCCGCTCGACGACCTGATGCAGGTCGCGAGCCTCGGGCTCGTGAAGGCGATCGACCGGTTCGACTACACCCGCGGGACGGCGTTCTCGTCGTTCGCGGTCCCGACGATCGTCGGCGAGCTGAAGCGCTACTTCCGCGATCTCGGCTGGGGCGTCCACGTGCCCCGCGGTGCGCAGGAGCGCGCGCTGAAGGTCGAGGACGTGCAGCGCAAGCTGACGGCCAAGACCGGTCGCGCACCCAGTGTGCCCCAGATCGCCGAGTACATGGAGCTCAGCGTCGAAGAGGTGCTCGACGGGCTCGAGGCCGCGGCGGCGCACCATTCGATGTCGCTCGACGTGCCGCGCGAGGACGGCGAGGGCGAATCGGGCACGCTCGGTGACCTGTTCGGCGACGTCGACGGGCGGTTCGAACTCGCCGAGGCCGGCGCGACGATCGCGCAAGCCGCCCAGCACCTGACCGAGCGCGAGCGTCAGGTGCTCGCCCTGCGCTTCATCGAGGACATGACGCAGACGCAGATCGCCGATCAGATCGGGGTCTCGCAGATGCAGGTGTCGAGGATCCTGCGCCGCTCGCTGGCACGCCTGCGCGAGCTGGTCGCCGTCGACGACGCGTAGCGCGGTCGCGACACGCGAGAGCCGCTTCTATCGTGGAGCCGACGGGGTTCCGATGCGGGCCTCTGCCCAGGTGTGGGTGCGGTGGCGCTCGCGACTGACGCCCCATCGAGTCGCGAGCCGGTCGACCAGCGTCATCCCCAGGTGCCCCGGCAGCGCGACCGGGCCGTCGTCGACCAGGCCACACCGCACCGTCTCGCCGGCCTGCGCCCGGCCGGCGTGCAGGTCGAGCGTGATCGTCTCTCCGGGGCGGCCGTGGCGGACTCGATGTGTGATGAGCTCCGAGACGAGCAGCGTCAGATCATCGATTTTGCGCTCGCGTACGTGCCCGGACAGCTCGGATGCGACGATCCCGCGCGCGACCCTCGGGCCGGTGCTCGCCACCTCGATCCGGTAGATCACTCTCAGTGCTCGTGGACCTGAGTACATGGACGATAGATTGTCTACCCGTACGCGTTCGTTGCCGAACCTCCCCCGTTTGACGGGCCTCAGCGGGGGGAAAGCCGGTGGTACCCCCTCGTGAACCAAGACTCCGCCACGGTGTGCCTCGAGCTCGAGAGCCGACCCGAATGCGTCACGCTGGTCCGTTCCGCGCTGTCAGGCCTGGGTGAGCGGCTCGGACTCGATCCCGAGCTGCTCGACGACCTCAAGACAGCGATCAGCGAGGCGTGCAACAACGTCGTGCTGCACGCCTACGGTGACGAGCCCGGACCGCTCACGGTTCGGCTCGAGATCACCGCGGACGGCGTCGACGTGCTGGTACGCGATCGTGGCAGCGGTATCCAGCGAGTGGCGGCCAGCGAGGATCGGATGGGCGTAGGACTGGCGGTCATCAGCGCGCTCGCGGACCGCGCGGAGTTCCTGTCCGGTGCGGACGGCGGGACGGACGTGCGCATGTCGTTCACGCTTGGCGGCGCGGGTCTCCAGCTCGCTGACGGAGCGCTCGGCGCGAGCACGGGATCCGACCCGGTGCAGTTGCCCGGGGACGTCGTGCTGTCGCTCTCCCCGGTGTCGATCCTGGCGGCGGTGTTCGGCAGGCTGACGCGAGCGGTTGCCGCGGGCAGGCACTTCTCCGTAGATCGCTTCTCCGACCTGTATCCGATCGCCGACGCGATCGCCGCACACGCGCAGCGCGCCGCCGCCGACAACCGGCCGATAACCGTGTCGATCAACTCGGAGAACCGGCGTCTGGAGCTCGCGCTCGCGCCGTTCGAGGCCGGCAGCAGCTCGCGGCTCGAGTTGGCGCTCGGCGCTCAGCCCGGCAGCTCGCCGCTCGCGGGGCTGGCGGACGGGCTCGAGGTCGAGCCGATCAATGGCGAGGAGCTCCTCCGCGTCGTCGTGCTCGACCGCCGCTGAGCCGGGGTCAGGGGCCTGGGCGCACTCGCAGCGCCAGCACGGCCACATCGTCCCGGCCGCGATCGCCGGAGAACGCGTCGAGCGCGGCGTCCAGGCGCGCGAGCACCTCTGCCGGCGCGCCGCCCGCCGTCTCGGACAGCAGCGCGGCCAGGCGGCCGGAGCCGAACCGGTCATCCGCTCCCGGGGTCTCGGTGACGCCGTCGGTGTACAGCACGAGCAGCTCATCTCGGCCGATCGCCACCGTTTCCTCGGGCCACGCCGAATCCTCGAACGCGCCGAGCAGCGGCCCCGCTGCGGGCGCCTCGCGGATCCCGCCGTCGGGCGCCACCACCATCGCGGGCGGATGGCCCGCGGAGCTGATCACGATCCGATCGGGATGCAGGCACAGGCACATCGCCGTGCACAGGGCGTCTCCCGACCGTGCCGCCAGCACCTCGTCGAGGCTCGCGAGGATCGCCGACGGCGCCGCATCCGCCCGGCAGGCGACACGCGCGCCATAGCGCATCATCGCGGCGCTCGACGCCGCCTGGATCCCCTTGCCGGTGACGTCGCCGAAGATCACGAACCAGCGCCCGTCGCACTCGAAGAACTCGTAGAAGTCGCCTCCAACGTCGATCCGCTGCTCGATCGCCGCCGGGCGGTACATCGCCGCCACCTCCCACCCGGGGATCTCGGGCGGATCGTCGGGGCGCAGGCTCTGCTGAAGCGTCGAGGCGATGCCGGCCAGCTCCGTGTGCAGGCGCGAGTTCTCGACCGCGACCGCCGCCCGGCGCGCCAGCTGCTCGGCCAGCTCCACGTCGGCGTCGGTCAGACGCCGGCGCGAGCGATCGGTGATCAGCGTCATCGCCCCGATCGTCCGGCCGGCGACGCTCATCGGCACAACCATCACGGAGCGTGGCCCGAGCTCTCGCAGCAGCGTCAGGTGGCGCTCGTTGCGTGCAACCTCCTGCAGCTGCTCGTCGGCCACGTCGGCGAACAGCTCTGAGGTGCCGGTGGCCACCACCCGGTTCGCGGGATTGCCCGGCTCCAATGTGCCCTGCCTGAGCTCGCGCAACTCGTCCACCAGCTCAGCCTGCGCGCGATCCCGGTGCGTGGCGGCCACCCGCTCGATCCGACCGCCGGGGCCGACCAGGTCGACGCTGCAGAAGTCGGCGAGCTCGGGGACCGCGATCTCGGTCACATTGCGCAGCGTCTGCTGGTGATCGAGCGAGGAAGCGAGGATCCGACCGGATTCGGCCAGCACACGCGTCTGGACCTCGGCCGTCTTCACGGCGGTCACGTCCTCGATCACCGTCATCGCCCCGAGCAGCTTGCCGTCGTCATCGTGCAGCGGTGTCGTCTTCAGCAGGTCCCACCGCACGTCGCCGGTCACGCGATGGACGGTTCGCATCAGCAGCGGGGTGACGGCGCGGCCGCTCATCAGCCGCACCGACGGAACGTCGTCCATCGTCAACGGCTGCCCATGCTCGTCCGCGACGAGGTAGTCGTCCATGATCGCCTGGCTCGAGCGAGTCCTCAGCTCATCCATCGACTCGAACCCGAGGTGCGCGAGCGCGGCCCGGTTCGCGTACACGATCTCGCCCTCCGCCGAGCGCACCGTCACGGCCTCAGCCAGCAACTCCACCACCTCGGTGAACAGCGCCGGATCGCCGCGCGCCAGCCGCTCGCTCAGGTCCTTGTCCGCTGCACGCCTTACGGCCGCTCGGTCCGGGCCCACTCAGCTCCCGCCGATCAGCTCCTCGGGCGTGTCGGCGATCGTCAGCCGGTCCGCGAGTCCGGTGAGGTCGAGCAGCCGCTCGACCTGCGGCCCGCCACGTACGAGCCCGAACGCCCGTCCCGCGTCCGTCGCGAGCTGATTCGCCTTGACGAGCACCCCGAGCCCGGTCGAATCGACGAACTCGAGCTCCCTGAGGTCGATGATCACGCTGGCCGCGTCGGTCTGAACGGCCTTTGTGACCTCGTCCTCCAGCGCCGCGCTCGAGGACAGGTCCAGTTCACCGCCGATCGCCAAAACGATCGCGTTCCCCTCGCGGTTGACCTCTACGCGGAAATGGCTCTGCACGGCGGGCCCGAGCCTACACACCAACGCGACGGAACGGTGTCTTGCCGCGCGCCCGGCAGGCGGGGCCTCCAGTGCATGGTCGAGCGCGGCCGGGGGTAGCACTGCGCTGGAGACCGCTGGAGGCGGTCATGACAAGGAGGTAGAAGAGATGGTTGCGCTGATTGCGCTGTTGTTGATCCTTGCGATCTTCGGTGGGCTCGGCTTCGCCGCGCACATCCTGTGGATCGTGCTGGTCGTGGCCCTGGTGCTCTGGGTGCTCGGGTTCTTCATCGGCAGCGTCGAGGGCGGCCTCACCGGCGGCCGTCGACGGTGGTACGGACGCTAGCAACGACTGAACAACGGTCAGGAAGTACGGCGCTCGCCGGCGAGCTGCTCACGCATCCGCACGAGCGAGCGCCGAAGCAGGCGTGAGACCTGCATCTGGGAGACGCCGACGCGCTCGGCTATCTCCGTCTGTGTGAGGTCGGCACCGAAGCGCAGGTAGAGCACTTCCCGCTCGCGCTTCGGCAGCCGGCCTGCCGCATCCAGCAGCGTGAGCCGCTCGTCTGTCAGGCGCAGGCGCCCGTCGAGGTCGCCGATCGAGTCCGCCCGGCTGACGGGCGAGCCGTCGTCGACCGCGATCGGCGCGTCCAGCGACACAGGTTCGCGGGCCGCGATCGTCTGGAGCCCGTCGGCCACGTCTTCCGTCGACAGCTCGAGGTATTGCGCGAGCTCGCCTATCGACGGGGCGCGCCCGGCCTCCGCGCGAATCGCAGCCTGCGCCTCGGCGATCGCCTGGGCGCGGTCGCGAGCGCCGCGAGCGACGTGCAGTGCCCAGCCATGGTCGCGAAAGTGCCGCTTGAGCTCGCCGACGATCGTCGGGACGGCGAACGAGGTGAATGCGAAGCCGCGGTCCGGATCAAAGCGGTCCACCGCATTGACGAGCCCGACGCTAGCGACCTGCACGAGGTCGTCCACCGGCTCGCCCGTGCGCGCGTAACGCGCCGCGAGCTTGCGCGCGAGTGGCAGGAAGCGCTCGATCAACTCGTCGCGGGCGCGACGATCCGCACCACGGCACCAGCGCTCGAACAGCGCTGCGGTGGCGACCGGCCTGCAACCAGTCCGATGCTCGGTGAGGGTGCTCATTGGAACCTCCCCCGGTCCCATCGAGCCCATTCTCGCACAGCGAGAGGCCTGCGTCGTTATCAGAATGTGATAAGCGCCCGGTCGGCTGACACGGATCGGGCCCTCAGCGACCATCGTTGGGAGATCCGAGCCATCACGTAGCTCATATCTACCAAGCCCCCCTGCGACCCCCCGCCGACCACCGCCCAACCGTTGTCAACTCCTGCCCGAGACCGCCGCGATCTAGCACTACAACGGGATCATCCGGATGAGCGAGGAAGTCGATCCCGTAAACCAGGACGACTACGGGGCGGGATCCGGCTGCGGCACCGGGTCGGGCCCCGGCGCTCCTGGTTGCGGTTCCGGCACGACGGGCTCCGCCGGTTCGACCGGCCCGGGGACCGTCGCCGGCTGCGCCGGGTCCGCGGGAGTGCCGGGATCCGGGTCGACCGGCGTAACCGGCGCGTCCGGGACGACCGGCGTGGCCGGCTCGGCGGGGTGGGGCACCTCCAGAACGTGCATCGAAGCGGTTCTACCCGCGACCGCTCACCGCAACGCAGTGATGTCGAGCCGCTCCCGCAGCTCGCCAACGCACTCGGTGTGGCGGTGGATCGCCAGATCGGAAGCACGATGGCGTGCCAGCAGAAGGCGCGGAACCATGCGAGCGCGTGCTGATAATTGGTGTCGACGAGCGTCCCGTCGATGTCCAGGATGGCGATCACGTGCCCTGGCCAGCCGTGGGCGCGAACTTTCATCGTCCTGCGCAGCCGCCGTCTTTCTTATGCTGCGCACAACAGATGCACGACTTGAGGTTCGAGCTCAGCGAGGAACCCCGCCGCGTGCTGCTGGTGGAGGACGATGACGGGGATGCCCTGATCGTCGAGGATCTCCTGATCGATGCGTGGCCGTCGCTGGTGATCGACCGGGTGAGGCGGGTGCACGACGCCGAGGGTGCGATCGGCCCGCAGATCGACTGCGTGCTGCTGGACCTCGGGTTGCCCGACGCATCGGGGCTCGACGCCGTCCGGCGCGTGCGGGCGATCGACTCCGAGATGCCGGTCGTCGTGCTGACCGGCGACGCCGACGAGCTGAAAGGGGTCCGAGCGCTGGCGGCCGGGGCTCAGGACTACCTCGTCAAAGGCGCGATCAGCGGCATGAGCCTGTCTCGGGCGATCCGCCACTCCGTGCAGCGCAAGCTCGCGGAGCGCTCTCAGCGCGAGCTGGCGATCCTGCGCGTGCAGACGGCGGAGAACAGTCGCATCCAGCGCGGCCTGCTTCCGCAGCCGATCGTCGACGACCGGCGCATCCGGGTCAGCAGCGCATACCGTCCGGGCAACCGCCGCCAGCTGCTCGGCGGTGACTTCTTCGATGTAGTGCAATCCGAACCGGGCCGGCTGCACGCCGTCCTCGGGGACGTCAGCGGCCACGGGCCCGATGAGGCGGCGCTCGGGGTTCGGCTGAGAATCGCCTGGCGCACGCTGATCCTCTCGCAAGCGCCGGCGGACCAGATCTTCGACACGCTTGACCGCGTGCTCGCGCAGGAACGCCACGCCGATCACATCTTCACCACGCTCGCCAGCCTCAGCGTCGATCTCGAGGCGGGGCGCGCCGACGTGCGGCTGGCCGGACACCCGCCCCCGATCCTGGTCTCCGGTCGCCACTGGCAACTGATGGGCGCCGGCTCGGGCGGACCGCCGCTGGGCCTCGTCGACGACGGCGCGTGGCCGGCGCACGAGGTTGAGATCGGCCCGAGCTGGTCGCTGCTCATGTACAGCGACGGCATCTACGAGGGCCACGTCCCGGATCGGTCCGAGCGGCTCGGGATCGAAGGGCTGCTCGAGCTGCTGTCCGCGGCGCAGGGAGCGATGCTCGACCTCCCCGAGCAGCTGATCGAGCGAGCCGAGGAGCTCAACGGCGGCCCGCTCGACGATGATGTCGCGCTGATGTCGCTGACGCGCGATGCCGGCGGCTGAGCGTCGCGCGGCGAATCTGGGGAGCCGGCTGAGCTCCGGCCAGATCCTCGCGCTCGTCACGGCGGTACCGCTGGTGGTCGTGCTGGCCGCCGTCGCGATCGGCATCATCGAGCTCTCGCGCGCCTCGTCGGTCCGCTCGGAGCTGCTCGACCGGCTCGAGCCCGCGAACCTCGCAGCCTCGCAGCTCGCAACCGCGCTGGTCGACCAGGAGACCGGCGTTCGCGGGTATGAGCTTGCCGCTCAGGCAGGATTCCTCGAGCCATACGCACTCGGACAGCAGGCGGCTGCTGCCGCGCTCACAACGCTCGCGCGCGCGCGGGTGGCGGGCAGCATGGTTGCACTGGCGCTCGTCCGAGAACGCGTCGCGATCTGGCACTCGGAGATTGCGCTGCCCGCGATCAGGCGCGTGCAGCCCGGGCATCCGTCGGCGAAGGCGTCGGTCGACGCCGCCCGCGGAAAAGCCCTGTTCGATCAGATCCGGGTCGCGCTCGGGCTGCTGCAGACCAGGATCGCCGCCCGCGTGACGGTCGTCCGCAACCGGCTCGAGAGCACCGCCCAGGCCACGAGGACGACGCTGGCCGTGATCGGGATACTGCTGGCGCTGACGGTGCTCGGGACCGCGCTCGTGCTCCGCCGGACCGTGGCACAGCCGTTGGGGCGGCTCGCCCGCTCCGCTCGCCGCGTCGCCGGCGGCGAGCTGGACCACCATCTCGTCGTGAGCGGTCCGCGGGACATCGCAGGGTTGGCGGACGATGTCGAGTCGATGCGGGTCCGCCTCGCAGCGGAGCTGGCGGCGGCCGAGGCGGCTCGCGCGCTGCTCGAGGCCTCCGCCGCCGAGCTGACTCGCTCGAACGCCGAGCTCGAGCAGTTCGCGTACGTCGCCTCGCACGATCTGCAGGAGCCGCTGCGGAAGGTCACGAGCTTCTGCCAGCTGCTCGCCGAGCGCTACCACGGCCAGCTCGACGAGCGCGCAGACCAGTACATCGAGTTTGCGGTCGACGGGGCCGCGCGCATGCAGGAGCTGATCAACGACCTGCTGACGTTCTCGCGCGTCGGACGGATCGGTGAGCGCCGGCGGCGGGTCGAGCTGCGCCCGCTGCTGGACGCGGCGCTCCGAGACCTGGACCAGGTAGTGCTCGACTCGGGCGCCGAGATCGAGATCGGCGAGCTGCCGGCGGTCACCGTCGAGCCGTCGCTGCTCCGGACCGTGTTCCAGAACCTGCTCTCCAACGCGATCAAGTTCCACGGCTCCGATCCGCCCCGGGTCCGGATCGACTCCGAGCGGGACGGCGGCGAGTGGAGGATCTCGGTCGCCGACAACGGGATCGGGATCGAGCCCCAGTACTCCGAGCGGATCTTCGTGATCTTCCAGCGGCTTCACGGCCGCGCCAGTTATCCCGGCACGGGGATCGGCCTTGCGATGACGCGGAAGGTGGTGGAGCACCACGGCGGCCGCATATGGCTCGACACCGGCTACTCACCGGGTACGCGAATCTGGTTCACCCTTCCCGTTGACGGGCAGGATCTCTGACAGGATCCACGCAATGCCCGCTCCCAGCCCCATCGACGTGATGCTCGTGGAGGACGACCCGGGCGATGTGGTGCTCGTACAAGAGGCGTTCGCCGGCAACGCGCGCATCAACGAGATTCGCATCGCCAACGACGGCGTCCACGCGCTCGAGCAGCTGCGCGACCCCGAGCGCCCGCTCCCTGACCTGATCCTGCTCGACTTGAACCTGCCACGGATGGACGGGCGCGAGCTGCTCGCCGAGATCAAGGGCGATCGGCGACTCGGGCGGATCCCGGTCGTGGTGCTGACGACCTCGCAGGCTCAAAAGGACATCGTGCGCAGCTACGAGCTGCACGCGAGCGCCTACGTCTCCAAGCCGGTCGACCTGGCGCACTTCCTCGCGGTCGTGCGCGAGATCGACAACTTCTTCGTCTCGATCGTGAAGCTACCCCGGCACCCCCGCTGAGCAGTCCACGGCTGCCCTTACGAGGGATCCGAGCTGCGGCGCGCCGCGAGACCGCCCACGATCGCGGCCGCGACCAGTACCACGGCACTGAGCGGGAACTTGCGAGCCTTCGCCTCGTCGGCCGCCTGCGAAACCGCCTGCGGCGCCTTGGCGACGATGTCGTCGGCCCGATCGGAAACCGCGTCGACCACGTCACCTGCGCGGTCGGAGACTGTGTCGAGCACGTCGCCGGCGCGGTCGGCGACCGCCGCGCGCGCATCGTCGATCGCCTGCTTGGCCTGCGCCGCGAGCAGCGCCCGCGGGGTCAGCTTGTCCGCGATCTGAGCGAGGCGCTCGCGCGTCTCCTCGATGTCGGCTCGGATCTGCTCGGGGCTGCTCGAGCCCGTCAGAGTTGCTCGCTGGTCCAGCTTCATCTCGAATCCTCCGTTGCTGTTTGGTCGGGCTCGGCCATTCACCATTCACCTACGCTCGAGCGTCTCGCTGGTGAGGACGAGAATCTTCATCTGATCGTCGTCTACCCCGGGGCCATCGGAGCCAACCCCTATGCTTGTCGACCGGCGGTCAAAGGATGAGCGAACCCGCGTACACACGCCTTCAGGTGGACCAGCGGCGCGGGCAGCTGATCGCGGCCGGCGCGGCGCTGTTCGCCGAGCACGCGTTCGAGGAGATCTCGATGCGGCAGATCGCCGAGGCGGCGGGCATCTCGAAGCCGCTTCTGTACCACTACTTCCCGAGCAAGATCGAGCTGTTCAAGGCGGCGGTGGCCGAACAGGCAACCGAGCTCCAGGTATTGATCGAGCCGTCCGGCGAGGGAACGCCGTTCGAGCAGCTCTCGAGCAGCCTCGACGCCTACCTCGCGTGGATCGAGGACCACTCGCGGGCATGGGGCAAGCTGATGCAGAGCGCGGCGACACTGCCCGAGGCGGCCGAGATCGTCGAGCGGTTCCGGACCGCAACCCTTGCGAGGGTCGTCGAGCGCGTCACCGGCCGGACGGAACCGAGGCCGGCGCTGCGAACGGCGCTCCGGGGCTGGCTCGGGTACGTCGACGCGGTGCTGCTCGACTGGGTCGCGCGGCGCGACCTCGACCGCGCTCAGGTCCGCGACCTGATCCTCGCCGCGTTCGGCGCGTCCCTGCTCGCAGCCCAGCAGCTGGATCCCGGCGTAGCGCTCACGCTCGCCTGACGGGCCCGCCACCGCCGCCGTCGCCACCGCCGCCCACCCGCCCCAGGCCCGGGCTTGACAACTTCGTCAATGTTCGCAGTACACCCGACGACCAGGAGCAGCCGATGACCGCCGCGAGCGAACCGCTCGGAGCAGGGATGGAGGAGCCGCCCGACCGCAACGGCGCATTCCCGCGGCTGACCGAGGAACAGCGGGCGAAGCTACGTGCGATCGGGACGGTGCGGCCGGTGGAGCGAGGAGAGATCCTGTTTCGCGCCGGCGACGACACGTACGACTTCTTCGTGGTCGAGTCCGGCGCCGTCGCGATCGTGCAGGGCTACGGGCACGAGAACCGGGTGATCGCCGTCCACGGCCAGCACCGGTTCCTCGGCGAGCTGAACCTGCTCTCGGGCGCCCGCGCGCAGCTCACCGGCGTCGTCCGCGACCCGGGCGAGGTGATCCAGGTCCCGGCCGCCACGCTCCGCCACACGATCGCGGACGACGAGGAGCTCTCCAACATCATCCTGCGTGCGTTCATGCAGCGACGCTCGATCCTGATCGAGGTCGGGCGCCGGGTTCAAGCTGCTCGGCTCGAGCTACTCGCCGGACAGCCGCCGGCTGCGCGAGTTTCTCAACCGCAACCGTGTGCCATACCACTGGATCGACCTCGACCTCGACGAAGAGGCGGACGTCGTGCTCCGGGCGCTCAAGATCTCGCCCGAGGAGACGCCCGTCGTGCTCACGGCTGCCGGCGTCAAACGCAACCCGACCAACGCCGAGGTCGCGCGGCTGCTCGGGATCGGGGCACGAGGCGCGCCACCGCCGATGTGCGACGTGGTGATCGTGGGCGGCGGCCCCGCCGGGCTCGCCGCCGCTGTTTACGGCGCCTCGGAGGGACTTGACACCCAGGCGATCGACAGCGTCGCGTTCGGCGGGCAGGCGAGCACCTCGTCGCGGATCGAGAACTACCTCGGCTTCCCGACCGGGATCTCGGGATCGGAGCTGGCCGAGCGTGCGATGCTCCAGGCCAGGAAGTTCGGGGCGCGGCTGGTGGTCCCGGCCGAGGCGGTCGGCCTGAGCCGCGACGACGGCCACTTCACGATCGAGCTCGCCGACGGTCAGCAGGTCAACGGCCGCTCGATCATCGTCGCGACCGGTGCCCGCTACCGTAAGCTGGACGTGCCCGAGCTCGACAAGTTCGAGGGGACGGGGGTCTACTACGCCGCGACGCTCGCCGAGGCTCAGATGTGCGAGAACGACCGGGTGCTGATCGTCGGCGGGGGCAACTCGGCCGGGCAGGCGGCGATGTTCCTGTCCCAGCACGCCGCCAACTGCAGCCTGATGATCCGTGGCGGCGACCTCGCAAAGTCGATGTCGCGGTACCTGATCGACGAGATCGAGCGGCGGGGACAGGTCGAGGTGATCACGTACGGCGAGGTCGTCGAGCTCCACGGCGAGCAGGCGCTCGAGTCGGTCACGGTCGCCGACTCGCACACCGGCGAGCGACGCGAGGTCCCGTGTAAGGCGCTGTTCGTGTTCATCGGCGCCGACCCGCACACGGACTGGCTCCGCAGCCACGTCGCGATGGACGAGCATTGCTTCCTGCTCACCGGCCGCGACGTCGATGGCGACGACCTCGCCCACTACCCCGACGGCGACCGGCCGTTCTTCCTCGAGACGAGCCAGCCCGGGCTGTTCGCCGTCGGTGACGTGCACTCGGGCTCGATCAAGCGGTGCGCGACGGCCGTCGGCGAAGGCTCGATGGCGATCCGCCTCGTGTTCGACAGGCTCGCTCGTGCCTAATCCGTCGCCGTCCAGCTCGCCTTCGCGCCACTGCCGGCGCTGAAGTGAGAAGTGACGGTTCCCTTCGCGCGCCCGTGCGACAGGAACCTGCCAACCACGGTGTCGGTTCCGATCGGCTTCGTCCCGCCGGGGCCGACCAGCTTGAGCTTCGCCTTGAACGTGCCCTTCCTGGTGATCTTCGCCGATCCGTTGGATCCGGACGGAACGCCGCCGCAGCCGCCCGAGCACTTGAATGGGGTCGAGACGTACAGGCCGGTCAGCTTCTTGCCGTTGCTCGAGACCTTGAACGAGATCGAGTCGCCGACCCTGCCCTTGTACGTGCCGGTGTAGCTGCCGCCCTTCACGGGCGTCGCGGCGAGCGCGATTCCGGCCCACGCGAGCGCGGTCACCACCACCAGTACCGGTCCTCTCGACACCCCAATCCTCATGGTCGCTCCTTCGTCGTCCGTTTCGCGGAAGCGTAGGTGGCGAGCTCCGGCAGAACATCGGCCATGTGGCCTATTTCCGGCTCCGCGGCGGCTTCCGGCAAAACGAATCCGCGGAGCGATCCGCCCAAAATAAGCCAGGTGGCTGATGTTCTGCGGCCACCACGCGGCTAGCGTGCCCCCGATTTGAAGCTGCGTCCCGCCACCCTCGCCGACCGCGCCGCGTGGCTCGACCTGACAGTATCCGCGCCGCATCATCGACTGACTCGTCCGTTGAGTTGGGGGCCAGGAGTGAAATCAGCGACGGCGAACAAGACGAACGTCCGGCTCCCGACCGGCACGGCGACGATCCTGGCAGCGCAGGCCGAGCTCCCGGCAGGCTTCAGCGACGAGGATCCGGGGGCCGCGATTCGCGCCGGCGTGCAGTGCGCGAGCGTGCTGAGCGACGCGATCGGGCGCCACGGCGGTGTCACGCCGAACTCCGCCGACGCGACCATCGCGGCCTTCGGCCGTGCCTCTGACGCGCTGGCGGCGGCGGTCGACGCCCAGCGCGCGCTGGCGCTCCAGGCGTGGCCGACCGCCGCGCCGATCAGCGTCAGGATCGCGCTCCACACCGCCGAGACCGAGGCCAGCGAAGGCGGTCACAGCCTCGGTGGCGCGGTGGAGCGCTGCGAGCGACTTCGCGCGATCGCGCACGGCGGCCAGACCGTGCTCTCGCGCCCGACCGC
Source organism: uncultured Solirubrobacterales bacterium (assembly GCA_963826895.1). Taxonomy (GTDB): domain Bacteria; phylum Actinomycetota; class Thermoleophilia; order Solirubrobacterales; family Solirubrobacteraceae; genus Palsa-465. The sequence goes on along the minus strand of CAWGYJ010000001.1, from coordinate 1,300,072 downwards.
GGATCTCGTCGCCGGCCACGTGCCGGACGGGATCGGGCTGGCGGATCTCGGCGTGCACCGACTGCGGGACCTAGGACGTGCCGAGCCGGTGTTCGGCGTGCTGGGCGACGGCATGAAACAGGCATTCCCCCCACTCCGGTCGCTCAGCGCGTGGCCGAACAACCTGCCAGAGCAGTCCACGAGCTTCGTCGGGCGCGAGCAGGAACTCGAGCACGTGCGCTCGGAGCTGACCCGCTCGTCGCTGGTCGTGCTGACCGGCACCGGCGGCGCCGGCAAGACCCGGCTCGCGCTCCAGGCCGCCGCGGACAGCCTCGAGCTGTTCGAGGACGGCGTGTGGTGCGTCGAGCTGGCGCCGCTGCCGGACGGCGAGCTGCTCGGAGCAGCGCTCGCGGACGCCGTCGGCGCCCGCGGGACGACCGCCGGGGGCGCCCTGCAAGCGGCGATCGATCAACTCGCGGATGGTCGCGCAATCGTCCTGCTCGACAATTGTGAGCACCTGCTCGCGCCCGTCGCGGACGCCTGCGAGGAGCTGCTGCGCAGCTGCCCGCACCTGACGATCCTCGCCACGAGCCGCGCCCCGCTCGGGCTCGAGAACGAGGTCGAGTGGCGGGTCCCACCGCTGTCGCTGCCGCCCGAGCAAGCTCCGGAGCCGCTCGACGCGCTCGGACCTTCGGATGCCGTGAGTCTGTTCATCGAGCGCGCCCGCGCCGCCAAGCCACGGCTGCCGGTCAGCGCCGCGACCGCCCCTGCGATCGCGCAGATCTGCCACGACCTGGACGGGATCCCGCTCGCGATCGAGCTTGCGGCCGCGCGGGCGGGCGCGATGTCCGTGCAGGAGATCGCGGATGGGCTCGGCGATCGCTTCCGGCTGCTGATCGGCGGCGCGCCCGCGCTGATGCCCCGCCAGCAGACGCTCCGCGCGTCGGTCGACTGGAGCTACGAGCTGCTGTGCGAGGACGAGCGAGCGCTGCTCATGCGCCTGTCCGTATTCGTCGCCGGCTTCTCGGCGGAGGCCGTCGACAGCGTCTGCGCGCGAGCTGATCTGCTCACCTCACTCGTCGACAAGTCGCTCGTCGTCGCCGACGAGGCGGGCGTCTTCAGACTGCTGCAGACCGTCCGTGAGTACGCGCAGGACCGGCTCGCGGAGGCGGACGAGCTGACGTCCCTCCGAGACCGCCACCTGGACTACTTCCTCACGCTCGCCCACCGCGTCGCGCCGCAGCTGCTCACGCCGAAGCAGAACGAGGCGCTGCGCGTGCTGGACGCCGACGCGCCCAACCTGACCGCCGCGATCCAGCACGCGATCGATTCGCATCCGGAGCGCGCGCTCGAACTCTCCGAGACGCTCGGCCTATGGTGGACCAGCGGCCACCTCGCCGCCGGCGAGCTCGCGCTCGGCCGCGCGCTGGCCGCGGCCGACACGGAACCGAGCGCGCTCCGCGCACGCGCGACCTGGGCGCGTGGAGCCATCGCAAGGCAGTCGGGCGAGTTCGCCGCGGCCTACACGTTCGCGTCGGAGGCGCTCGCGATGGCCGAGGCCGTCGGGGACCCGGTCGCGACCGCCCGGGCGCTCGTGAGCCTCAGCACGCTCCAGCTGCACCCCGATCCGATCGCGAGCCGCCCGCCGATCGAGCGGGCGATCGCGCTCGCCACGGAGACCGGCGACGACTGGGCGCTCGCGCACGGCATCTGCGCCCACGCGTACTCCTACGTCGTCACCGACGAGTTCGAGGAAGCGGAGCGACTGCTCGAGTCCGGACTGCCGATCGCCGAGCGGATCGGCGCCGAGGCGCTCATGTATTACTGGGTCGGGTACGAGTGGTGCGCCCAATCGCAGGCGGACGCCGCCCGGACGTTCGAGTACGGCCAGCAGGCCGTCGCCGCCGCGCGCAAGATCGGCGTCCCGATCTCAGAGGCGCTCGCGCACCTGTTCATGGGCTGGCTCGAGACCGCCCAGGATCGGCCCCAGGATGCACTTGACCGGCTGCGGGCGAGCGAAGCACGGCTGATCGCGGTCGGCGCCGGATGGGCGACGCCGCAGACCCGGATCGCGATCGCCGGCGCGCTCGCCGCGCAGGATGCGGGCGCCGCCCGCCGGCTGCTCGAGTCGATCGTCGCCGGCGGTGCGGACCAGGGCTACAACCTGTCGCTCGCGCTGATCCTGCTGGCGAGCATGCAGCGGGTCGCCGGCGACGCCGAGGCGGCGCTGGCGAGCGCGGAGCGAGCGCTCGAGATCGCCGAGCGCGCCCGCAGCCCATTCCTGACCTCGGGCGCCCGCGAGGCGCTCGGCCGGCTCGCGGCCGCGCGCGGTGACTTCGGCGAGGCGGACTCGCAGCTGCACCTGGCTCTGTCCGAGCGCGTGAGAACGAACCTGCGCCTGTACCACCCGCAGACGCTTGACGCCTTCGCCCATGTGGCTTTCGGCCTCGAGTCCCACGAGGAGGCGGCGCGACTGCTCGGCGCCGCCGGCCGGATCCGCTCGGAGTTGGGGGTCGTCCGCTGGCCGCAGGAACGAGCCGAGGTCGCGGCCCTCGAGCGGGCGCTGGAGGCCGAGCTCGGGCCCGATGCGTACGAGACTGCGCTCGCCGACGGCGCGAGGATGCCGGCGGACGAGGCGTTCAACTGGCTCCGGCGCTCGCGCGGAAGCCGCAAGCGCCCACTGAGCGGCTGGGCCTCGCTGACGCCGACCGAGGCGCAGGTCGTGAAGCTGGTCTCCGAGGGCCTCACGAACCCACAGATCGCCGATCGCATGTTCATCTCGCGCGCGACGGTCAAGGTCCACCTCGGGCACGTGTTCCAGAAGCTGGACGTCCGCTCTCGCTCCGAGCTGGCGGCGCAGTCCGCGCGGCGCGAGGCTGCAGCCCCGCTCGAGGGTCAGGACGCGGACGCCAGCTCGACGTCGCGGAGCCGGTAGGGCCTCGTCGCCAGCGCGCTGCCGAGGATCTCGCGCAGCCTGTGCATCTCCGCGCGCAGGCTCACCTCGTGTCCCGGCTCGCCGTACAGCAGCTCAGCGAGCTCGTGCGAGCCGAGCCCGTCGGGGTGCGCGACCAGCAGCTCGACGATCTCCGAATGCCGCACGCTCAGCAGCCGGGCTGCGCCGCCATCGAGCTCGATCCGCGCGTGACCGGGGCGCTGCAGCGACAGGCGCATCAGCGGTCCGCGACGCGCGCGGGCCTCGGGGCTCTCGGGCACGAGCAACAGACCCTCGCCGAGCGGCTCCGCCACGATCCCGTCGCTCGGCATCTCGACCCTCCCGGCCGCCCACGCGGTCGGCGTCGACGCAAGCACGCGCCCGGTCGGGCTGATCGCCGCGGCCGGCCCTCCATAGGCCGCCGCATGGTCTGCGAACAGTCCGAGGATCCGGTTGTCTCGCTCGAGCATCTCCCTGCGCAGCTGCTGTTCGACCAGCCGCGCGGCGAGCTGCACCATCGCAAGCGTGTGCGGGTGCGCGATCCGATAGCTGCCGGTCACGTCGATCGCGCCGAGCGTCGCGCCGGTCTCCGGGTCGTGGACCGGCGCCGCGGAGCACTGCCACGGGTGCACCTCCTCGCGGTAGTGCTCGGCCGAGAACACCTGCAGCGCATGGTCGGCGGCCAGCGCCGTGCCGACCGCGTTCGTGCCCGCCGCCTGCTCGCTCCACGCGTGACCGGGCGTGAACCTGATCGACTCCGAGGCGCGCAGCACGTCGGGATGCCCATCGGACCACAGGATCGTGCCGTCGGCGTCACTGACGACGACGATGTGGCGCGCGTCGTACAGGAGGTCGCCCAACACGGTGCGGAGCACCTCGGTCGCGCGCGACAGCGGGTGCTCGCGCCAGCGCTCGCTCGTGTCCTGCTCGTCGAGCAGGCGCGGCGCGCCGGGGCTGCCGGCATCCACCCCGGCCTGTTTGCTGCGATCCCACGAGTCCGCGATCACGTTGCGAACGAGCTTCGAGGTCCGGCCCGAGCGCAGCGACGACTCATGCGCACGCCGGAGCAGCGTCGCCCACTTCCGTGCATCGACGCCTGCCTCCAAACCGGCCCAGCGATCGCGCAAACCGAACTCCTTCCTCGTCCAGCGATGTTATGCCCGGTTGCAACCTTCTCGCAACCCACGCTCGGCGGTTGAACCCGGGGGCCGCCGGTACGACCCTTCATCTGCCACCCCTGCCGAGAGGAGCTTCACGATGGCCGTATCCGTACCCGTTGACGAGCGCGCAAAGCGCTTCACCTCAGAGACCCGCCCGATGCTGATCGGGTCCGAGTGGGTCCAAGCCGCGTCAGGCAGCACATTCGAGACCTACAACCCCGCCACCGGCGAGGTGCTCGCGCATGTCGCCGCCGGCGACTCCGAGGACATCGACCGCGCGGTCAAGACCGCCAGGGCGGCTTTCGAAACCGGTCCGTGGAGCCGGATCAAGCCGTCAGACCGCAGCCGCATGATCCACCGCCTCGGCGATCTGATCCTTGAGAACGGCGACGAGCTCGCTGCGCTCGAGACACTTGACAACGGCAAGCCGCTCGGCGTCGCGCGCGCCGCCGACGTCGAACTCGCGGCCGACCTGTTCCATTACATGTCGGGCTGGGCCACGAAGATCGAGGGCAACACGATCCCGATCTCGGTGCCGTACATGCCGGATGCCCAGTTCCACGCCTACACGTTGCGCGAGCCGGTCGGCGTCGTCGGGCAGATCATCCCCTGGAACTTCCCGCTGCTGATGGCGGCGTGGAAGCTCGGGCCGGCGCTCGCCGCGGGCGTCACCGTGGTGCTGAAGCCGGCCGAGCAGACGCCCTTGTCGGCGCTGCGGCTCGGGGAGCTGATCCTCGAGGCCGGGATCCCGCCGGGAGTCGTCAACATCGTCACCGGCTTCGGCGAGACCGCCGGCGCCGCGCTCGCCGCGCACGACGACGTCGACAAGGTCGCGTTCACGGGCTCGACCGAGGTCGGCAGGATGATCGTGCAGGCGGCGGCCGGCAACCTGAAGAAGGTGTCGCTCGAGCTCGGCGGCAAGTCGCCGAACCTCGTGTTCTCGGATGCCGACCTCGAGTCGGCGATCCCGGGCGCGGCGAACGCGATCTTCTTCAACCACGGCCAGTGCTGCTGCGCCGGGTCGCGGCTGTACGTCGAGCAGGGCAGCTTCGACGACGTCGTCGCCGGCGTCTCCGAGCACGCGAAGTCGATCAAGGTCGGCTCGGGTCTCGACCCCGAGTCGCAGATGGGCCCGCTCGTCTCCCAGGAGCAGCTCGAGCGCGTGACCGGGTTCCTGGACTCCGGTCGCGAAGAAGGCGCGACGACGGTGGTCGGCGGCAGCCGCGTCGGCGACACCGGTTACTTCGTGCAGCCGACGGTCCTGACGGACACGAACCCGAAGATGAAGGTCGAGGCCGAGGAGATCTTCGGCCCGGTCGTAACGGTCGCTCCGTTCAAGGATCCCGAGGACGTGATGCCGATGGCCAACAAGACCAACTACGGCCTTGCGGCCGGGGTCTGGACCAAGGACATCTCCAAGGCCCACCGGCTCGCCAAGTCGCTGCGCGCCGGCACGGTGTGGATCAACTGTTACAACGTGTTCGACGCGTCGCTGCCGTTCGGTGGCTACAAGGAGTCGGGCTGGGGCCGCGAGATGGGCCACGAGGCACTCGAGCTGTACACCGAGGTAAAGGCGGTCTGCGCCCAGCTGTAGCCGGGGCCGATCTCGATCTCCTCTGATGGTCCGCGCGGGCGCTCGTAGGTTGGGCGCCCGCGCGGTTCGCTTTCGGATCGGTGCAGAAATAGGCCACATGGCTGATGTTCTGGAGCCTGCGGCTGCCTAGAGTCCGCCCTCACCGAAGACCAAGGCGATTGGGGTGAGAGACGGTGACGGGTGACGGGTTCGGCCGGCGGCTGGCGCCGGTCCTGATGGTCTTTGCGGTCCTGGCGGCGCTCGGCGGAGCCCTGCCGGCAGCGGCATCTGCGCGTACGGTCCGGCTGACAGGTTCCGTCGTGTGGGATCCCGACAACTACACGAGCAGCGGAAGCGCGCACTGCGCGGAGAAGTGGATGCTCGTCATCAACGTCCCGTCGGACGTCATCAGCTACACCGCCTCGGTCAACCAGCCCGGGCTGGGGCCGTTCTCCTTCAACGGACCGCGGTTCACCAACCCAATCACGGGCTACGGCCCCAATTACACGGTGCCCGCCGGAAAGGCCGGATGGTTCCTGGGAGACGACTCCGGGCCAGGTGTTTGCACCAACAACCCAAGCAAGTACAACGACATCGTCGCGCGGGGCGTGCTGGCGAGCGGCCTCAAGGTTCACGGTGACTACAACTCGGCCAACCCCACAGTCCAGATCACAGTGACGGCGAGGAACACGATCAGCCCCTACCTCGAATGCGGTCGTGACCACTGGAGCGGGCCGAAGTTGCGGCTTGAGCACGGCAGCGTCACTTACCGCAAGGCGACGAAGATCTCGAAGACGAACCCGAGAACCGGCAGCGTCACGAAAGTCAGAGCGAAGGTGCTCTTCACGGCCACGTTCACATCGCAAGGAACGTTCACCGGCAAGGTGCATCTCGGCGCGACCCGGTGCGGCGAGGCTGGGTACACGGCGACGCTCGGGGTATAGACCGATGACTGATGTCCGAGAGGAGCCGGTATGTTGATGCGCCGCACGCCGAGGTGGGTTCGCATGCCGACGCTATTGGTCCTGGCGCTTGCGATCCCGCCGTCCGCACGGGCAAGCGCCGTGCAGGTCATCTCGCCGCCGTTCGCATGCGGCAGTGGCACCCACGGGGTCAGCGCACAGGTCGATCTCACGGCGCTGAAGCGCTCCGCGACCTACCACGCACCGCATGGAGCAAACCCCCGCGTCACCGTGTCGCTGGCTGGGCCGGTGCGGTTCAGGCTGGACTTCGACTTCTCTGGCAAGACGTCGTGCGCCGCCTCGAAACAGGTGTCCGTCCGGCTCGGCCATACGGGACTGACGCTCCTCCTCGGCCCAAGCTTCACCCTTGTCAGCGGCGGTGCGATCGCAGCTGACTTCACGTGGACGCCGACACTCGAGCTCGCGTTCACTCTGGACAGTCACGGCTTCATCGGTGTCAAGCGCAAGTTCGCCTCCGGCGGAAGCGTCACCTTGACAGGCGCCAGCGAAGTGTCGCTGGGACTGAGCCTGAAGACCGAGATCCGGCTCGGCCACCGCACCGCCATCGAAGGCGGGTTCGGACCGACGATCGTGGGCCGCGTTTCGCATCCTACGGCTACTTCGACCTGTCTACCGCTGAGCGCATCGGGCGGCGCCGAATTGAGCGCGCCGGCACGCGGCTTCCCGTGGTTGAGAACAGGCAAGTATCTGCCGCTCTCTGCGTTCGGCACGACCACGCTTTCAGATCGCTGCACCACGATCGGACCACCCACGGGCTCGACCGCCAAGGTCGTCGGGGTGAGCGTCGGCGATGTCAACGAAGCGTGCGCGGTGCTGTCGACGGGCGCGGCCGATTGCTGGGGCGAGAACGACAGCGGCGCACTCGGCGATGGGACGACGACCAACAGCGGTGTGCCAGTCCCCGTGACCGGACTCAACGGCGCAACGCAGATCGCTGCCGGCTCCTGCGCGCGGCTGTCCAGCGGAAGCCTCGACTGCTGGGGACAGAACTCCGAGGGGTCGCTCGGCACCGGGACCACGATCGGTCCTCAGACGTGCGGACCGAACTCGTGCAGCAAGACGCCTGTGGCGGTGAGTGCGATCACGACTGCGACCGAAGTCGCTGAGGGCGACGCCACGTGCGCGCTGCTGGCGGATGGTTCCATTGACTGCTGGGGGGCCAATGGCGATGGCGAGGTGGGCGACGGCACGACCACCGATCGCAGCACGCCGGTCCAGGTCGGGGGCATCGCCGACGCTACCGAGGTCGCGGCCGGCGCCGACTCCTGCGCGGTGCTTGCAAGCGGTCAGATCGAGTGCTGGGGCCTGAACGGAGGCGATCTCGGCAACGGGACCACGACCGGACCCGACACGTGCACGATCGGTGGCTTCTCGGCTTCATGCAGCACGGCACCGGTGAAGGTCAGCTCAATCAGCAACGCCACGCAGGTCGCGCCCGACGGCAGTGGCGCGTGTGCGCGGCTCCAGAACGGTCAGGTCGACTGCTGGGGATCGAACGAGGCGGGGCAGCTCGGAAACGGCACCGACAATGACAGTGCCGCGCCCGTGCAGGTAAGCGGGATAAGTGACGCGACCGAGGTCGCCACAGCGTCGAACTTCGCGTGCGCGCTCCTAGCGACGGGCGGCGTCGACTGCTGGGGCGTCGCCAGCGACCTCGGAGACGGCTCCGATATGGGACCCGACAGCTGCCACATCGGTTCGTGCGCCATGGCGCCGGTGGCGGTGCTCGGGATCACCGAGGCGACGCAAATCGCGGCTGGCGCGGACAGCGCCTGCGCGCTACTGGCGACCGGACGAGTCGAGTGTTGGGGCTCCAACGTCAACGGGCAGCTCGGCGACGGCAGCACCACGTCCAGCGACGTGCCCGTACAGGTGACAGGACTTCCGCCGACCGCGGCGATCGACCACAGCGGACGCGTTGAGGCAAGAAGGACGCATCGTCCATCCGGCATCTGATGGACTGCGCGGGTGCTCGAAGCTGAGCTCCGCGCAGCGCTCCCAGATCTCGTCGAGATCCGTGACCTGCGACAGCTGACCGGCGGCGCCAGCCGTGAGACGTGGGCGTTCGACGCAGACGCCCGCCCGCTGATCTACCGCCGCGGAGCCGGCGTCGGACGCGAGGCAACTGCACTGCGGGCTGCGCGGCGCGCGGGCGTGCCGGAGCCGGAGGTGCTGGCGCACGCTGACGACTGGCTGGTCATGGACCGGATCGAGGGCGAGACGATCGCCCGCCGGATCCTGCGCGACGACCGGTTCGCCGGGATTCGGCCGCTGCTCGCCGCGCCAGTGCGGCGAGATCCTCGCGCGCATCCACTCGATCCCGATCGACGAAGTGCCGGGTATCGAGCGCTACGACGTGCTCGCGGACGTCGAGCGGCATGATCCACGCGTTCACGACCCCTCCCCCGCCCTCGAGCTCGGGCTCCGGTGGCTGGCCCAGCGCCGTCCCCCGGCCGGCCCGGACGTGGTCCTGCACGGCGACTTCCGCAACGGGAACCTGATCGTCGGCGAGGACGGGATCCGCGCGGTGCTCGACTGGGAGCTCGCTCACCTCGGCGACCCGATGCAGGACCTGGGCTACCTGTGCGTCCGCGCGTGGCGCTTCGGCGGGCCGGACCGGTCGGAGGCTTCGGCCGCTACGAGGACCTGTTCGCAGGCTACGAGAGCGCCGGCGGCGCGCCCGTTGACACTGAGGCGGTTCGTTGGTGGGAGGTGTTCGGCACCGTGTGGTGGGGCGGCGCCTGCATGCTCCAGGCATGGCGCCACCTGTCTGGTTCGCGAGCGCTCGGTCGAGCTTGCGGCGATCGGTCGCCGCGTGTGGGAGCAGGAGTACGACGTAATGCTGGCGCTCGCATGAACAGCGGCATCCCGACGACTGCTGAGCTGGTCGCTGCGGTGCGCGAGTTCCTCTCGAACGAGGTGATGCCCGCGACCGACGGCCGGCTCCAGTTTCACGCGCGCGTCGCGGCGAACGTGCTCGCGCAGGTCGAGCGCGAGCTCGAGCTCGGCCACCGCCGTGCGACCGCCGACGCCGCGCTACGAGGAGCTCTGCGCCGCGGGTGCGCAGCCGGTGAGGATCAGCTCGCACGACGCCGTTCGCGCGAGTGTCGTGCGCAAGCTGAAGATCGCCAACCCCCGCCACCTGCTCCCGGAGGACCGATGACCCCACTGCCCGATGACCTGACCGACTTCATCGCCCGCATCGACGAGTTCATCGAGCGCGAGATCGAGCCGCTCGAGCACGAGCACCCGGAGTACTTCGATCATCGCCGCGAGTGGGCCCGGACCGACTGGGAGCGCGACGGCGTGCACCGCCGCGAATGGCTCGAGCTGCTCGCGGAGGCGCGGCGGCGCGCGGACGCCGCCGGGATCTACCGCTACGCGCTCCCGAGCTCGATGGGCGGCCTTGACGGCACCAACCTCGGGATGGCAGCGATCCGCGACCACCTCGCCGCGCGCGGCCTCGGTCTGCACAACGACCTCCAGACGGAGGCGTCGATCGTCGGCAACCTCGTGTTCCCGCTGATCCTCGAGCGGTTCGGAAGCGACGAGCAGAAGCGCGAGTTCATGGATCGGGCGATCGCCGGCGAGTCGGGCTTCGGCTTCAACCTGACCGAGCCCGCGCACGGCAGCGACGCGACCTGGCTCGAGACCCGCGCCGTCCGCGACGGCGGCGACTGGGTGATCAACGGCGCCAAGCGGTTCGCGAGCGGCGCCGGGCTGGTGGCGCACGCGATCGTGTTCGCGCGCACGTCGGGAGAGCCGGGGCAGGCGCTCGGGATCACCGCGTTCATCGTCCCGACCTCCGACCCCGGCTACCGGATCCCGTACTTCCACTGGACGTTCAACATGCCGACCGATCACGCCGAGGTCGAGCTCGTCGACCTGCGCGTGCCGTCGAGCGCGATTCTCGGCGAGGAGGGCCGGGGGCTTGACACCGCGATGTTCTTCGTCCACGAGAACCGGATCCGGCAGGCCGCCTCGCGGCGTCGGCGCCGCCGACTACTGCGTGCGCGAGAGCGTCGCCTACGCGAAGCAGCGGATCACGTTCGGCAAGCCGCTGGCCGAGCGCCAGGCGATCCAGTGGCCGCTCGTCGAGCTCGCGACCGACGTCGCGCTGCTGCGGACGTTCGTGCTCGAGACCGCCGCGCTGATGGACTCCGGCGACCGTGTCAGCGGCGTGTCCGATCGCGTCTCGATGTGCAACTACCGCGCCAACCGGCTCGTGTGCGAGGCCGCGGACCGCGCGATGCAGGTGCACGGCGGGATCGGCTACACGCGCGGCAAGCCGTTCGAGCACATCTACCGCCACCACCGCCGGTACCGGATCACCGAGGGCTCGGAGGAGATCCAGATCCGCAACGTCGCCGGGCACCTGTTCGGGTTCATCTCGCGCTGAGCCTTCCTACGCTGCTGTAACATTCGTGCGCGATGCCGGACCACGAGGTCGCGATCGTCGGCGCAGGGCTCAGCGGACTGGGGATGGGGAGCGCGCTGAAGCGGGCGGGGATCGAGGACTTCGTGATCTACGAGCGTGCCGCCGATGTCGGCGGCACGTGGCGCGACAACACCTACCCGGGCGTCGGCGTCGACATCCCGACGTTCGCCTACCAGTTCTCGTACGAGCTGAAGCCCGACTGGTCGCGCGTGTTCGCTCCCGGCGCCGAGGTCAAGGGCTACATCGATGACTACGTTCAGAAGTACGACCTGGCCGGGCATCTGCGCTTCGAGTCCGACGTGACCGAACGGGCCTGGATGCAGGACGAACAGTGCTGGCGCCTGACGCTGAACGGCTCGGACGAGGTCACCGCGCGGTTCGTGATCTCCGCGATCGGCGCGTTCGTGGACCCGAAGCCGGTCTCGATCGACGGGCTTGGCGAGTTCGAGGGCAAAGTGATCCACTCGGCCCGCTGGGATCACTCGTACTCGCTCGAGGGCAAGCGCGTCGCGATCGTCGGCACCGGCGCGAGCGCGGTTCAGATCATCCCGACGATCGCTCGCGAGGTGGCGCAGCTCGACGTCTACCAGCGGACCCCGATCTGGGTCTCGCCGAAGTTCGACCCACCGATCCCCGGCGTCGTGCAGCAGCTGTTCAAGCGCGTCCCGCTCACGCAGAGGCTCACGTTCGGCGTCGCGAGCGCGATCACCGAGTTCATCCTCATCAACATGGTCGTGCACTACGAGCGGATGCCGTTCGTCGTACGGGCGGTCGAACGCTCCAACCGGCGATTCGTGGGCGCCTCCGTGCGTGACCCGGAGCTCCGCGAGAAGCTGACTCCCGACTACGACTTCGGCTGCAAGCGGCCGAGCGTCTCGAACACGTACCTGGCCGCGTTCAACCGCTCGAACGTCTCGCTCGTCACCGATCCGATCGACCGGATCACGGCGTCAGGCGTGCGCACCCCCGACGGGACCGAGCGCGAGGTCGACGTGATCGTGCTCGCGACCGGCTTCCACCTCGCCTCCGCGCCGGAGAACTACCGCACCCGGCCGGTCCACGGCCGCGACGGGTTCGACCTCGCCGACCATTACGAGCGCCACCGGCTGAAGGCGTACGAGAGCATCTCGATGCCCGGTCTGCCGAACCACTTCATGATCTTCGGGCCGTATGGCTGGACCGGCGCCTCGTGGCATGTGCTGGTCGAGTCGGCGTCCAAGCACATCGTCCGCGTGATCGACGAGTGCCGGCGCCGCGGCGCGACCGAGGTCGAGGTCACCGAGGAGGCGACCGACCGGTACCACGAGCTCGTCCTGCGGCGGATGTCGCGCGCGCTGTGGTACGGGTCGAACTGCGCCACGGCCAACAGCTACTACTACGACCAGCACGGCGACACGCCGTACCTCCGCCCCACCTCCGGCCGTGCGGCCTTCAAGGCGGCCCGGTCGTTTCCGATCGACGATTACCGGTTCACCACCCCCCGCAGCGAGCGGGCGCGCCGGCGGGCCGCCGCGGCGGCGTAGGCTCCACGCCGGAGATGGACGCAGAACGCCGGCGGGTAGCCGAGCAGCTGTACGCCGAGAGCCACGCGTACGACCAGACGCGAGAGGACCGGCTCGAGCGGTTCCGCAACGTCGAGCCGCCGACAGCCGAGCTGCTCGGCGTCGTGATCCGCGCCACGGGCGCGGAGCGGCTCCTCGAGCTCGGCACTTCGAACGGCTACTCGACGATCTGGCTGGCCGATGCCGCCCAGTCCAACGGCGGCCGGGTCGTGACGGTCGACACCGATGCGACTCGGACCGAGCTCGCTCGGGGCCACGTCGCTTCGGTGGGGCTCGCGGATGTGGTCGAGCTGCGCACGCAGGACGCCGGTCTGATGCTCGCGGAGTCCGCCGACGCCGCATGGGACTTCATCTTCCTGGACGCCGAGCGGCCGTTCTACGCCGGCTACCTGCCCGACCTGATGCGGGTGCTCGCCCCGCGCGGCCTGCTCGCGGTCGACAACGTGATATCGCACGAGCACGAGCTGACCGAGTTCACCGCGCTGATCGAGGCCGAGCCGTCGTTGGCCCAGACGGTCGTGATGATCGGCGCCGGCGTCCGGCTGGCCGTCAAGGCGCGCTGAGCGGGGTTCAGGCGCGCTCGGTGGTGTCCAGCTCGAGCTGCAGTGGCGAGGGCTCGAGCGGCTCGTTCGTCGCCCGCGGCCGGCCGCGCTTGGACCAGTGGCCGACGACGTCGTGGGCGCGGCACGTGCGATAGGTGACACGCCGGTCGAGCGGCTGCAGCGTCAGACCGCCCTGCGCGTTCCCGGTCACGAGCGCGTGGAAGCGCCGGCCGAGCCGGTCGACCTCGACGATGTCACCGGTATGGATCCCCTCCAGTCGCATGGGCGGATGATGATGCCTCGCTCGCCGGACGGGCCGCAACTATCCGTGCAGCTCCACCCCCGGCGCCGCCGCGATCATCCGGATCTTCTCGTCGGCGTCGCCGCGCGTGACCACGATCCGGTTGATATCGACGCCGCTGCACTCGACGACGACCGCCTTCCCGCGCCGGCCGTAGACCGCCGCGAAGTCGCGGATGCCCGGTGCGCGGCGTGTGCACAGCGCGATCACGCCCGGGATGCCCGTCCCCGGCGCGCGCATCCCGCGAAGCTCCGACCACTGATCGTCACTCACCCGGACCGACATGACGTCGGTCAGGGGCACGCGTACGTTCCCTCGGAACGCGCCGAGCTTCTCGAGCACGCTCAGCCGGACGACGAGCTCGGTCCCGTCGATCACCAGGTCCGCCATCGCGGGGACGGTATCGCGGCGGGACGCCCGGTTCTCGCTACGCGTGCGCGACCAGGACCGGCTCCGCCGCGAGCCCGAGCACCACATCGCGTGGGGTGGCCGCGGCCAGCACGCATGTGGCTCCGTGGCGCACAAGCGTCACGACGCTGAGGCCGTCGGACGTTCGATACACCCGCAGCGGCACCCCCTCGTAGCGGACGATCCGGGCGGCTGCGGGCACGCGGACGGGCGTGCCGGAGAACACCGTGTAGCTGAGCCGTGCCCCGTTGCTCAGGCGATAGAAGACCGTCAGCGCGGGCCGGCCGTCGATCCGGTCCCGGAGCTGGCCGGTCGGCACCGCGTGCAGCCGGGCGTAGTTCGGGAACACGACGCCCTGGTAGGAGACGTCGAGGTACGACGCGTTGCTGACCGCCGGCGCCCGCTCCGTCGCCGGCGCGAACGCAAGTCGCGCGGCCGCGGTGATGCTCGGCGAGGCGGCCGGCCCGTTCGCGACGAGCACGGCCACGACGATTATCACCACCGGCACCAGCGCGAGTGCCGGCCTCCATGCCGGCGCCCAGAAGGAGCGCGCGCCGCGCGATCGCGCGGTCGATCGCTCCGTAGCGCCGGCGCGCCGCTGCACCGAGTCGACCAGCCGGCCGGGCACCTGTGGCCCTTCACTCGCCAATGCATGGGCGACCTGCTGCTGTGCGCGGACCTGCCTCGAAATCTCGGGATCCGACTGCGCCCAGGCGTTCACGTCGTCGCGCTCGGCGTCGGTCAGCCGTCCGTCGACCAGACGGGTGATCGCCTGTGCGGCCTCGTCCTCAGTTCGTGGAGTGAATGCCATTTTCCGGATCGATCATAGATACGGGGGATACGGGTTCCTTCTCTCTGAGACGCGAGTTCGCGCCCGCTTATTCCATCGTCCGGTTGAAATACTTGCGCCGTGCCGGACCCACCCCTGCGCCGGCTCGACCCCGAGTCGCTCGCCGACCACGTCGGCCGCCTCTACCGCGCGGCGTACGGCCTGTGCGGCTCGGCCGCCGATGCCGAGGATCTCGTCCAGGACACGTTCGAGCGCGTGCTCCGCCGGCCGCGGTTCCTTCGCAATCGAGACCACGACCTCGCATACCTGCTGAGCGTGATGCGGAACACGTGGATCAGCTCGGCGCGCGCACCCGCGCCCGGCGACCGTCGCGCTCGAGCCCGAGCAGCTCGCGGAGGCGGCGGTGACGCCCGGGGACCCGGTCGTGGCCCAGGTGGTCGAGGGCGGCGCCTGTACGCCGCGCTCAGCGGCCTCACCGACCCGCTGCGCGAAGCGGTCGTCGCGGTCGACGTCGTCGGCCTGTCCTACCGCGAGGCCGCCGAGGCGCTCGGACTGCAAGGAGGGCACGATCATGAGCCGCCTGCACCGCGCGCGCGGCCAGCTCGCCGCCGCGATCGACCCCGAAGGCAGCCGCCGCTAGACGGCCACCGCGAGGACGAAGCCGACCGGCGGGCCTCGAGTGAGGCAGAACTCTTTGGGCGGTCGATGGAATAACGCCGCGGGCAGCCGCGTCTCTCTCACCCAGCAGCACCCACCCCACCGATCAACAAGGAGAAAGTCATGCACAGCAATTCCGCTTCACGCTGCCGTTCGCGCCTCGCTCGACTCCGCCGCCGGGCGCGCGATCGCCGCGGGCCGCCCGTCGGCCCTCGCCGCAGCGCCGTCGCCGGGCGCCGCGTCCTCGCCGGACCGCGCGGCAACGGTGACGCCGGCCGGACGGGAGCGCCAACTTCGCGTTCCAGACCGTCGACAACTCGGCCGATCCGACGTTCAACCAGCTGCTCGGGATCAACGACGCGGACACGATCGCCGGCTACTTCGGCTCCGGGCATGACGGGCCATCCCAACAAGGGCTACACGCTCCACGTCAGCTTCCGCAACGAGAACTTCCCGGGCTCGGCGCAGACGCAGGTCACCGGGCTCAACAACGGAGCGCGTGACCGTCGGCTTCTGGTCGCATGAACAAGCCGCCGGGTCAACGACAACTTCGGCTTCTACGCGATCGGCGGCCGGCAGTTCCACACGGCCGACTATCCCGACCGGCAACCGCGCCAATCCCGCCCGTCGACCAGCTGCTCGGAGTCAACGACAGCGACGTCGCCGTCGGCTTCTACACCACGGGCAGCGTGCCAAGGCGTCAACCACGGCTACTCGTACAACATCGGAACCGCACCGCTACCGGACAGGTCATCGTCGCCGGCGACACCAACGTGACCGCCGCCGCGATCAACGACCTGGACGACATCGCCGGCTTCGCCAACGAACGCGGCCGGCGCAACAGCGAGGGCTTCCTGAAGCTCAGCGACGGCAAGGTGATCGCACGCTCGACTGTCCCGGGCGCAAGCGCGACCCAGGCGTTCGGGGTCAACGACGGCGATGAGGTCGTCGGCGACTACATGGTCGGCAGCGGCTCGCCCGCAGACCACGAACGGCTTCATCTGGAGCCCCGGGTTCGGGTTCGAGAGCGTCAACGACCCGAACGGCGTCGGCGCGACGACGATCAACGGCGTCAGCGATCGCGGGACGATCGTCGGCTTCTACACCGATTCGGCCGGCAACACGGACGGGTTCGTAGGCCGCGCGCAGGGCTGAATCGCCCGGGTTCACGCCTGAGCCGCGGCGGCCCGTCTGTGGCCGCCGCGGCTCAGCCCGTTCGTATAGGGTCACCCCGACCATGCCTTTCGCAGACGTCAACGGGCAGCGGCTCCACTACGAGGACACCGGTGGCGACGGGCCTGTGGTCGCGTTCTCGCACGGGCTGTTCATGGACGAGACGATGTTCGCGCCGCAGGTGGCGGTGCTGCGCGACCGGTACCGCTGCATCGCGTGGGACGAGCGGGGCCACGGTCAGACGGGCGACGTCACCGAGCCGTTCACCTACTGGGACTCGGCCGAGGACCTCGCCGCGCTGCTCCGCTCGCTCGGCGTCGAGCGAGCCGTGCTGGCCGGCATGTCGCAGGGCGGCTTCCTCTCGCTCCGCTGCGCGCTCAGGCATCCGGAGCTCGTCCGGGCGCTGATCCTGATCGACACCCAGGCCGGCGTCGAGGATCCCGAGCGGCTGCCGGGCTACCAGATGATGGTCGACAACTGGGTCGCCAACGGCCCGGACCAGGCGACGCTCGACGTCATCGCCGGGCTGATCCTCGGCGAGGGCTATCCGGCCGCCGAGTGGCAGGAAAAGTGGAAGCGCCAGTCCAACGAGAGCCTCGTGACCGTGTTCACGACGCTCGCCACCCGCGAGGACCTGCACGACCGCCTCGCTGAGATCGGCGTGCCGGCGCTGGTGATCCACGGCGAGGCGGACGCATCGATCGCGCCCGAGATCGGCCGCAACCTCGCCGACGGGCTCCAGAACGCCGAGTTCGTGATCGTTCCCGGGGCCGGCCACGCCGCGAACCTCACGCATCCGGAGCTCGTCAACCCGCAGATCGAGCGCTTCCTCGCCTCCCTGCCGGAGTGAGCCGCAATTTTCCTCCGCTGAGAGGGTGTGGCGCAAATCCGGTGAGCGCCGGACCGGTTGGCGGAAGTTGACAACGGTTGGGCGGTGGCCGGCGGGTGGTCGCGGGGAGGCTTGGTAGATATGAACAACGTGATGGCTCGGATCTCCCAACGGAGGTCGCTGAGGCCCCGATCCGCGTCAACCGACCGGTTGAATCCGCCCGGCCCGGCCGGTCAAAGGGCTGTCACTCGGCGATATGGGCGCCTTGCGGTTATCACCTTCTGATAACGACGCAGGTTCAGGCGACACCCTCTGAGCGAAGGAAGACCGCACTGATCCGCGCTGCCGGCGAGTCCGTACGGTTCGCGAACATGCCGATCGCCTACGACCGTGCCGGCACGGGCCCGGCGCTCGTGCTGCTGCACCCGCTCGGCGCTGACCGCCACGTGTGGCGACCAGTGCTCGAGTACCTGACGCCGGCGCGAGACTGCATCACGGTCGACCTGCCCGGGTTCGGCGACAGCGAGTCGATACCGCCGGGCGAGCCCGCCGACCCGGCCGCGCTCGCCCGGGCGATCGCGGGCTTCCTGCTGGCCGAGGGCATCGAGGAGCCCAACGTCGCCGGCAATTCGCTCGGCGGCTGGGTCGCGCTCGAGCTGGCGCTGGCGGGCGGGGCGGCGAGCGTCGCGGCGATCGCGCCGGCTGGGCTCTGGCGCCGCCCGCTGCCGCCGAAGCCCGAGGTCGCGAGGCGGCTGTCCAGGCTCGCGGCGCCCTTGCTGCCGCCGCTGCTCGCATCGGCCGCCGGCCGCCGCGCGGTGCTGCTCGGGTCGATGGCCCATCCGGAGCGCGTGCCGCCGAGCGACGCGCTCGCGCTCGTTCGCGCCTACGCGCGTGCCCCCGGGTTCACGGCGGTCAACCGCGCGATGCGAGCCGGGACGTTCACGCGGCTCGCGGACATCGACGTGCCGGTGACGATCGTGTGGCCGCAGCACGACCGGGTGGTCTCGCGGGTCAACGACCTGCCGCCGGGCGTCAACGTGCGCGAGCTGCCGGGCTGCGGTCACATCCCGATGTGGGACGACCCGCAAGCCGTGGCGGACGCGCTGATCGCCGGCTCCGGCGGCTGCTAGAGGGTTGATTCCACGGGTGCACGTTCCGGTCGTGGGCCCCGTTGCTGAAGCCCCGCGGATTGACAAACCGACGTCGTCGGGGTGATGGAGGTCGGTTCTGGGCCTATAGCCAACCTTCCCGACCTCGGAGTTCGGGGTCGGCGGGCTTTGGCACGCTGTGGGGACGTGCGGGGCTCGGGGGGCGGCTAGGGCAGAAGGCTGCCGCCAGGCGGCACCACCCACAGCTTCGGCGCGAGCTCGACGAGCTCGTCGGCTTCGAGCCCACCGACCGTCGCAACCCCCGTCCGCTCGAGCGCCATCGTCAGCTCCCGCCACGCCCGCGCCACCGGCGCCACGCGTGCGGTCGGCCCCCAACCGATGGCCGCTCGGAGCTCATCGGCGCGGCCGCGCACCTGCTCGAGCGTGAGCTGGCCGAACGGCCGGTTCTCACCGTCGACGTACACCGTGGCGGCCAGGATCTCGCTCAGCTCGGTCACCCGCGACCAGAGCCTATCCGCGCGTGCCGCAACGGCAGCCTGACCGTAGGAGATCCCGCCGTCGCCGGGCGGCAGCCGTTCGGGCACCAGCACCCGCAGGCCGGCCGCCGCGCAGCCCCGCGACCGTCGCCTCGAGCAGCCGCCGGTTCTGGAACACGCCGCCTGACAGCACCACGAGCTCGGTACCAGCCTCGCCGGCCGCCCGCGCACATCCCTGCACCGTCGCCCGCGCCACCGCGCCGTGGAAGCGCGACGCGATCACCGGCACCGCGACATCCGCCGCGAGGTCGTCCACCACGCTGCGAATCAGGGGCCGGCGCGTCGAGCTCGAGCCCGTCGAGCGGAAGCTCGTACGAACCGCGTCTCGAGAGGGTCGCATGCCGCCTCGAGCTCGATCGCCGCCTGGCCCTCGTAGTTGACCTCGGCGCGGATCCCGCACAGCGCGGCGACGGCGTCGAACAGCCGCCCGATGCTGGTCGTCGGCGGCGAGGTCAATCCGCCCGCGAGCATCCGCTCGACGAGCTCCCACTGCCGCGCGTCGACGGTTGCCCGCAGCGCTCCGGCGGAGCCTCGATCCCCGCCGCGCGCAGCCACGCCAACGCCATCCGCCACGGCTCGCGGATCGCGCGCGCGCCGCCGGGCAGCGGGACCGGCCCGCAGCGAGCCGGCGCGCTCGAACGCCGCCAGGTCCCCGACGAGCAGCTCGCCGCCCCACACCGTCCCGTCGGTCCCGTAGCCGGTCCCGTCGAAGATCGCACCGACCGCGGGTCCGGACAGGCCGTGCTCGGCGAGGCACGCCGCCAGATGCGCGTGGTGGTGCTGGACGCCGATCAGCTCGACCCCCTCGCGCTCGAGCGCGTACTTGGTCGACAGGTACTCGGGGTGCAGATCGTGCGCGACGACCTCGGGCGCGACCGCGAACAGCCGCTCGAAGTGCTCGATGCCCTCGGTGAACGAGCGCAGCGTCTCGTAGTTCTCGAGGTCGCCGATGTGGTGGGAGACCCACGCGCGCTCGCCCTTGGCGACGCAGAACGTGTTCTTCAGCTCGGCGCCGCACGCGAGCAGCGGCCGCGCGGCGCCGCCCGGCAGCGGGAGCGCAGCGGGCACGTAGCCGCGCGAGCGGCGCAGGAGCATCCGGTGGCCGGCCACCACCCGGACGACCGAGTCGTCGGTGCGGGTCTCGATCGGACGGTCGTGGACCAGCAACATGTCGGCGATCGGGCGCAGCCGCTCGCGCGCGTCGTCGTCGCCGAAGGCGATCGGCTCGTCGGAGACGTTGCCGCTCGTCATCACGAGCGGGCAGCCGACGTCGGCGAGCAGCAGGTGGTGCAGCGGCGAGTACGGCGAGCATCACCCCGAGCTCGGGCGCGCCCGGCGCGACCGCCTCGGCGACCGGCGCATCCGGCAGCCGCGGCGCGAGCACGATCGGCCGCGCCGCCGAGTCCAGCAGCTCACGCTCGTCCGGGCCGAGCACCACCAGCGCCGCCGCGTCCTGCGCCGTGCGACCATCAGCGCGAACGGCTTGTCCTCGCGGTGCTTGCGCGCCCGCAGCGCCGCGCACCGCCGCCTCGTCATCGGCGCGGCAGGCGAGGTGGAAGCCGCCGATGCCCTTGACCGCCACGATCCGCCGTCCCGCAGCGCCGCCGACGCCGCCGGACGCGCCGCGTCCCCGGCCGCCACACGCTCACCGGCGGCGTCCAGCAGCGCCGCCGAGGCCCGCACCCCGGGCAGGCGTTCGGCTGCGCGTGGAAGCGGCGGTCCCCCGGATCGTCGTACTCGGCCTGGCAGGCCGCGCACATCGGGAACGCCGCCATCGTCGTGTGCGGCCGGTCGTACGGGACGCCGCGCACGATCGTGAAGCGAGGCCCGCAGTTGGTGCAGTTGATGAACGGGTACCGGTGGCGGCGGTCGCCGGGTCGAACAGCTCGCGCAGGCAGTCCTCGCACGTCGCGCTGTCGGGCGTGACCGGGGCGTCGGCCGCCTCCCCGCGCGGGCTCTCGCGGATCGAGAACCCGGTCTCGCCGGCGAGCGCCACCTCCCCCGACTCGACACGCTCGATCGCCGCGAGCGGCGGCGCGTCGCGGATCAGCCGGGTCAGGAACTGCGCTGACGCGGTCGGGCGCGCCCTCCACCTCGAGCAGCACGCCGCGGGCGTCGTTCAGCACCCAGCCGTCCAGCTCGAGCTCGCCCGCGAGCCGGTAGACGTAGGGCCGGAAGCCGACGCCCTGCACGGTCCCCACCACCCGCGCTCTGACGCGCCGGCGAGAAGCGCTCACCCCTGTGGAACCCGCCCTTTGGTCGCGATCAGCGCGCACAGCACGTGGTAAGCGCTCGCCTGCGCCTCCTGGATGCGCGGAATGTGCTCGGAACGGCGTCACGATCACGTGGTCGGCGAGGCCCTCGGCGCCGATCCGCCCACCGTCGTAGCCGACGAGCGCGACCGTGACCAGCCCCGGCGGCGCGCCTCGGCGAGCGCGGCGATCACGTTGGCCGAGTTGCCCGACGTCGACAGCGCGACCAGCACGTCGCCGGCGAGGCCGTACGCGATCACCTGCCGCGAGAAGATCGCCTCGGCGCCGATGTCGTTCGCGATCGCGGTCAGGATCGCGGCGTCCTCGGTCAGGTCGATCGCCGGCCCGCCCGGCCGCGAGCAGGTCGGCGACGAGGTCCATCGCGTCCGTCGCCGAGCCGCCGTTGCCGAGCGCCAGCAGCCTTGCCCCGGCGTCGAACACGCCGCCCAGCGCCGCCGCGGCGGCGAACAGCTGCTCGCCGTTGTCGGCCAGCGTCTGCTCGCGCAGCGCGCCGATCTCCTGCGCCTTCATCAGCACCGAGCGGCGCACGTCGTCGAGCACCGCCTCGAGATCGATCTTCCTGCTCGGCCAGGAACGGGTACAGGAAGCTCGACGCGCCGGCGTCGTGGGTGCGCCGCGCGTCCCGGCCGCTCGAGCAGGCCCCGGTGCTCGAAGAACACGTGCACGAGCTCCCACAGCACGTGGTAGAGCGTCTCGACGAGCTCCTGGCGGATGTCCGGGTCGGCGCTCGGGGGCTCGAACTCCCACTCGGCGCCCGACCGCGCCGAAGCGCGATCGTCAGGCATCCGCGCTCCCGGGCGACGGCGACGCGCCGCGCCTCGCCGTCGTCGGGCGCCGAAGGCGATCGCGATGTCGTCCGGCCGCCGAGCAGCTCGACCTGCCGGTCGAGCGGGCCGCCCTCCGCGGCCAGCCCGATCGCGGGCAGCGCCCGCTTGCCGACGATCACCGGGTGCACGAACTCGACGGCGACGTGGCGGGCGTCCGAGCGCGCGCGCCGGCGAGCACCCGAACGCGACCAGCCGGCCGCCGCGGGCGAACCGCTCCGCCATCAGGTGGCAGAGGCGCGCGAGCCGCTCGGCCTCGCTACCGAAGAACCTCCGATTGGCCTCGCTGCGCTCCTCGACGAGCGCGTCTACGAGATCCGAGACCGGCGGCCCCGTCACACAGAGAGCTCCGCCCGCTCCGCGACCCGCACCAGCCACTCGCGCCACGCCTCGATCCCCTCGCCGGTGCGCGCGCTGAGCACGATCTTCTCGGCCTGCGGGGTTGACCTGATCGATGTTGTACAGCAGCAGCTCGAGGTCGAAGTCGAGGTGCGGGAGCAGGTCGATCTTGTTGACGATCACCAGCTCGCAGGCGCGGAACATCAGCGGGTACTTGAGCGGCTTGTCCTCGCCCTCGGTGACCGAGCAGACCATCACCCGCGCGTCCTCGCCGACCCTGAACTCGGCCGGGCAGACGAGGTTGCCGACGTTCTCGATGACCAGCAGGTCGATCTCGTGCAGGGGCAGCGAGGGCATCGCCGAGCGGACCATGTTCGCGTCCAGGTGGCACTCGCCGCCGAAGCTCGGCGTCGGTGTTGAGCTGGTCACCGGAATGTGCAGGGTCGCAAGCCGGTCGGCGTCCATCGACCCCTGCACGTCGCCCTCCAGCACGCCGACGCGGACGCCGGGCAGGTCGGCCACGACGCGCTCGAGCAGCGTCGTCTTGCCGGCGCCCGGGGCGCTCATGAAGTTGATCACCGTGACGCCGTGCCGGTCGAAGTCGGCGCGGTTCGCGGTCGCGATCGTGTTGTTGGCGTCGAGCGCCTCCTCGACGACGCTCACCTTTGTGCGATGCATGCGGCCTCCTCCGGTTCCTCGACCTCGATGGATTCGACCTCGAACTCGTTCCCGGCCGCGATCGCGACGTCGCTGCCGCCGCACGTCGGGCAGCGGAACGCGGGGATCTCGATCGCCCACTCGTACTCGCACGGTGCGCAGCGCAGCCGGGCGTCGATCACCTCCTGGTTCGAGCGCGCGCGCCCTCGCAGACGCGTGTCGCGCGCGACGAACTCGAAGTAGAACTCGAGCGTGTCCGGGACCACCTGACGCAGACGCCCGACGCGCAGGTTCACCGCCGTCACGCGGCGGCCGTCGGCGTGCTTGAGCGACGGTGTTGACGATCGCGCTCGAGAGCGACAGCTCGTGCACGCCGTCACTCCTCGTCGGCGCCGCCGGCCGGTGCGCCGGAGCGCAGCTCGTCGACCGTCTCCAGCACCAGGTCGACCGCGCGGTCGACGCGCCGCCGACACGGTGTCCGACAGCCCCCACCCCATCTCCTCGACCTCGGCCGGCTCGCACGCGATCACCACCACGCGCCCCGGCCAGGCGCCGATCGACTTGACGAACCGCAGCACCGTCTGCGGGTCCATGCCGTGCGGGTCGATCATCTCGCCGTCCTCGATCCCGCCGTCGACCGTCGGCCTCGTCGGGCTCCATCACGTACAGCGTTCCCGGCTCGCCGCCCTGCGGCTGACGTCGAGGATCACGAGCGCGTCGTAGCCGCGCATCACCTCGTAGGCGAGGTCGAGGCCGCCGGTGCCGGCGTCCATCACCGTCACGCCGTCCGGCAGCTCGCGCTCGGACAGCCGCCGGCCACCTCGCCGCCGAAGCCGTCGTCGCGCAGCCAGGCGTTGCCGATCCCGGCGACCAGGATCGCTCGCAGTCGGTCGGCTGAGTCGCAGTCGCTCATGCGATCACCTCCACCTCGGGGGCGAAGAAGAACAGGTAGCCGGCCGGTCTCGCGCATCAGCTCCTGGCCGGGGTCGTCGTCGATCGTGACGCCGAGGTGCGTCTTGCCGTCGTAGTCGACGAAGATCCGCTCGATCGTCGCGGTGCGCCCGTCGAGCATCCGCGCGTGGATGTCGGCGTCCGGCCGGCGGCCGGAGCACGACCTTGCCGCCGCGCCGGAACGTCACGCCGCCGACGTCGGCGTCTCCTCGCCCGCGCGTCGGGTCCGGCAGCCACGCGGTCGGCGCGGCGGCTCGTCGGTCTGCGGGTCGCGCAGCTCGTGCGCCCGTGCAGCGCGATGATGTCCTCGGGCGTCGCCGCGGCCGCTCGGGCGATCATCTCCCGGACCGCCGGGTCCTGGCTGCTCGATCTCCGCGCGCTCGTCGTCGGTCAGCGACCTGGACGTGCAGCAGCAGCGCCTCCTCGATCTCGGTCGTGTCGAACAGGCCGCCGCGGCTCTCGGGCGCGATCTGCGGGTGGTCGGGCAGCACGATCGCCGCGCCGAGCACGGCGTCGTCGGCCGGCGTCGCGAGCACCGGGAAGGTGTTGACGCTCTCGTACGCGCGCTCGAGCGGCGAGACGAAGCGGCCGCCGGTCGACGCGCAGCAGCGGATGGGTGGAGAGCAGCGAGCGCGCGAGCGCGCCGGCGCGGTCGAGCCCGCTCGAGACGACGGTCCGGTTCTCGACGCGCAGCGCGACCTCGTACCGGCCGGGCGCGAGCTCGCGGCCCGAGCCGCAGCCCGATGACGAGCGGCGGCCCCGCTCGGGCTCCACTGACGCCTGCTTCTCGGCCGGCTGCACCGCGAGCGCGCCGACCATCGCCCCCGCCAGCGACAGCGTCCGCGCGCCGCGCCTGGTGGCGCTCAGCGCCCGAGGCGAGGAAGCGGACCTCCGCGCTCCAGCACCGCGTCGGCCGGCGCCTCGAGCTCGCAGCGCAGCTCGCAGGTGGTCGATACGTGCTCGCCAGCGCTCGCGCGTAGACGGGCGGGTAGACGATCCCGAACGGCGTCGGCGTCGCGTTCTTGGTCGCGCCCGGCGTGTACGGATACAGCGCGTAGCCCTCGCACAGCAGCGAGTCGACCAGCGCTTCGAGCTGCGCCGCGAGCGCCATCAGCGACCCTCGTCGAGCAGCGCCGAGACGGTCGCGTCGAGCGTCGCCAGCCCGCGGTCGAGCTTGCACCGCTGGAGCGCTTCGAGCGTCTCGGAGCGCAGCGCGACCCAGCCGCTGTCGGGTAGTAGTGCTCGACCGTCTCGCGCCACACCGACACCGGCATCCGGAAGTCGATCGACTTGGTCCACGGCACCAGCACCATCTGCAGCCGCCGTCGTCGCCGGGGTAGTAGATCGTGCCGTTGAAGTGCAGCGCCAGCGGCGCCTCGCCGTCGGGCAGCGAGTGCAGGTACTTGGCGGCCGCGAGCTCGAGGTCGTAGCTGCACGGGACCGGCACCGCGACCGTGGTCGAGCCGGTGAACGCGGGCACGAGCACGTCGAGCTGGCACCACACGAGGCTCCGCGTCGTCGACGGCCCAGCGCTCGGGCGCGCCGAACAGCTCGACCAGCCGCTCGCGCGTGGCGTCGTCGTAGCGCCGGCGGGCGGGCTCGATCATCAGCTGGATCGTCGAGCGCGATCATGTAGACGGGCCGGCCGCTCGGCTCGGACGACCTGCAGGTCGAGCATCAGCATCGGCGCCGCCGCGTAGCGCGACCGGGCGCGCGCCGAGCACCGCGAACTCGGGCTCGGGCACGGGCGGTCGTCGGGCCGCCGCCGTTCGTGCCCGACTGCGAGTGCTCATCGACCGTGCCGCCGTCGTCACGCGGCCACCGCCTCGCGCGCGCAGCCGCTCGAAGAAGCTCGGCCACCGCCTGCTCGACGCGCGCCGCCGCCGGAGATCCCCTCCCAGCGCGCCTTGATCGTGCCGGTCAGCGCGTAGCAGTGGTCGATCGGCGCGATCACGTACGTCGGGCGGGTCGGCCAGGCGGTTGACGATCAGCGCCTCGACGTCGGGCTCGAGTCCGGCGAGCACCGGGTTGAGCGCGACCATCCGGCTCCAGGACTCGAAGTGCAGCTCGGACTCGGTCGCGCCCGCCGGGCTCGGGTACATCGCCACGACGCAGCTCGGTGACCGTCGACTCCATGAAGAACGCGAGCCCGATCGGGATCTGGAACGCTCGCCCACAGATCGTCGGGGATCTCGAGCTCGTCGAGCCACAGCGTGCGGCTGCCGACCGGGCGGTAGTCGCCCTCGCCCGCGCGCATCGCCCAGCACGCCTCGCACGAGCACACGATCCGCCGCTCGACCAGGTGCAGCAGGTGGCGGTGGTCCTCGGGGATCGTCGATCCCGCACAGGTCGCAGCGCTCGACCTCGGCGAGGCCGGCGGCGCGCCGGCGCCCGCGGAGCCGCCGTCGGCGCGGCGACCGCGCGACCGGCGGCCGCGTCGCAGCCCGCGCAGCCCTGAGACCGTCTGCGCCCGCCGGCGCGCCGCCACCGCGTCTGCGACCAGCCGGCGCTCGCGCCGGCCGTCCTGCACTCCGTTGCCGACTCACCCGCGAGTGCCACCTTCACGGCCCGCGCTCTCGCAGCAGCGGCACCGGCTCGAGCTGGAGCGCTCGGTCGTCCATCGAGCGGCCCGCGCGGGGCAGGAAGAACGAGCGCCCGCAATGCCGGCAGGCGAGCGCGCCGCCGGCAGGCTCGCCGTCGTGCAGCGTGCCGCCGCACGCGCGCACGCGTCGCGGTAGGCGAGCAGCGTGCCGTCGACGTTGGCGATCAGCAGCGGCGTGCCGGCGACCGACACGCGGCGCGATCGATCCGTCGCCGAGATGCCGACACCGACGGCCACCTCGAACCACGACGGCGGCAGTCGGCGGCGGGGCGTCGGACATCACGATCGGCAGCTCCATCCCGGTGGGCGGCGCCGGACCGAGCCGGTGACCATCGGCAGGCCGGCGCCGTTGATCGTCTGCGGCGCGACGCCCTCGACCTCGAGGCCCTCGAGGTCGGGCGCCGCCTCCTCGAGCGCCTGCTTGATCGCCAGCTCGAGCGTCACCGGCGACGCCGAGCAGTCCGAGCAGCTGCCCCGCAGGCGCGAGCCGCGCGACGCCCGTCGCTCGAGCGACAGCAGCTCGACGTTGCCGCCGTGGGACTCCATGTACGGCCGCACCGTGTCGAGCGCCTCGTGCACCCGCTCCTCGCAGCGGCACCGGGTACAGGTCGTGGATCAGCAGCAGGCTCGCGACCAGCGCCGTCCTCGGCCAGCGCGACGAGGATCGCGCTCGCCCGCCTCGCCGGCCGCGTGCGATCGCCGTCGACGATCCGCTCCAGCCCGTCGCCGTACATCTGCGACGACGGCGGCGACGAGCTCCTCTGCGAGCATCGCGGGCGCCGAGTCGTCCGGCTGACTCTCAGAGCGCGCCTGCAGCTCCTGGACGCGCTCGAGGAGCTGCTTCGGCCGACCCTTCGTCGGAGCCTCTGAGGCCGCTCGACCATCGTCACGCCAGCGCCGTCGGGCGTGTGCATCACCTTCCGGACCCTGCCGCCGCCCGTGTACATGTGCACGCCGCACGGCAGGCACGGGTCGAAGCTAGCGCACCGCGCGCATGATGTCGATGCCCTTGAAGTTCTCCGGGCCGTTCTCCTCGAAGATCGGCGTGTTCTGCACCGCGTCCTCGTACGGGCCCGGCGTCCCGTAGACATCGCGCGGGCTCGCGTTCCACGGCGTCGGCGGGTAGGGCTGGTAGTTGGCGATCTTGCCCTCGCGGATCACCATGTGGTGGGAGAGCACGCCGCGCGCCGCCTCGTGGAAGCCGCAGCTGACGGCCTCTCCGGAACCTTGAACTCGTTCCAGCTCTTCGTCCGGCCGGCCCGCACCTCCTTCATCGCCCGCTCGAGGCAGTGCAGCGCGATCAGCGCCGCAGTACGCCTGGTGGTAGGTGCCGGGCGCGGTCGCGCTCGATCGCGTTGGACTTCTCCGGCACCTTCCACTCGAGCTCCATCTCCGGCATGTTCGGCGAGCGTCGGCAGCACCATCTGGATCGAGTGGCCGGTCGCCTTCGCGTAGCCGAAGTCGACCAGGCCCGGCCTTGGCCGTGCACCACTGGCGCGCGAACGGGCCGCCGCCGGTGTCGCAGCAGACGTGCGTGTCGGTGCGCTTGTCGTAGATCCGCGGCGAGACGACCCAGGTGTACTTGTCGGCGAAGTCGCGCTTCTGCGGCGCGGGAGCGTCGACCTTGTTCCACGGATGGTTCTTGTCGACCGGGTTGCCGAGCGGATCCTGGGTGACGAACGTCGGCTCGTTCTCCCAGCCGTCGAAGTACGAGGACTGCCGAGCAGGATCCGGATCATCAGGTTGATCTCGACGAGGTCGGTCGAGATCAGCTCGCCGTTGATCGCCACGCCCGGGGTGATGTAGCGCTTGCGCCCCCAGTCGGTCATGTTGCGGTAGTCGTAGTCGACGTAGTCCGGATCGTCGAACGAGCCCCAGTTGACGAGGTTGGTCTCGCGGTAGCCGACCATGTCGTAGCCCGGCAGCTCCTGCAGGAAGAAGTCGTACAGGTCGTCGTGCATCGGCACGCTGCGCTTGACGTAGTCGAAGTAGCGCATCAGCCGCACGTAGTAGTCGGTGCAGCGTCTGGTGGGTGATGTCGGCGCTGCAGCCGCCGGGCATGATCGTCGACGGGTGCGTGTGGCGGCCGCCGAACAGGCAGTACATCTCGCGCGTGTAGCGGGCGACGTGCAGCGTCTCCAGATAGAACTCGCCGGTGAACGGGTTCAGCGCCCGCATGATGTCGGCGATCGTCTTGTAGCCGTGGATGTCCGAGTGCGGCGCGGCGGTCTTCTCGGCCTTGGCGAGCAGCGTCGGGTTGGTCTCCTTGACCATCTGCTCGCAGAAGTCGACGTTCGCCATGCAGTCGTTGAAGATCGCGTGGTCGAACATGTAGTCGGCGGTCTCGGCGAGGTTGAACGCGAGGTCGCCGAGCGGCGGCGGCTTGACGCCGTAGGCCATGTTCTGGTTCAGGCACGAGCAGGTGCAGTGGTTGTCACCGCAGATGCCGCAGATCCGGCTCGTGATGAAGTGGGCGTCGCGCGGGTCGATCCCCTTCATGAAGATGTCGAAGCCGCGGAAGATCATCGAGGTGCTGTAGCACTTGAGCACCTGCTGGTTGGTGAAGTCGATCTCGGTGTGGATCCCGAGGCTGCCGACGATCCGCGTGATCGGATCCCAGGACATCTCCTTGACGACGACCTTCTGAGTAGGTGTCAACTGCCATCTGTCTGTCTCCTCACTCGGCGTCTGCGCCGGATTCACTCGTGACGGTCATGACCTGCTGGTCGTGGCTGCGCTCACCACCGCTTCGCGTAGCCGGTCGTCAGCGTCTGTGCCCTTGCGCCGCCACTCGGGCTCGACGTCGTACTTGTTCTTGATGTTGCGCTTGCGCATGTAGCGGACCACCGGCCCGTAGGTGAACCGCTTGATGTTCGCGGCCGGCGCCGCCCCACGTGTCCTCGTCCATGAACGGCATGTACTTGTCGGGGAAGCCGGGCATCGTGCAGGCCATGCAGATGCCGCCGACGTTCGGGCAGCCGCCGATGCCGTTGACCCAGCCGCGGACCGGGACGTTGCACTTGACCACCGGGCCCTTGCAGCCGAGCTTGACCAGGCAGCGGTGGTCGGAGCCGTACTCGGTCGCGAACTTGCCCTGCTCGGTGAAGCCGGCGCGGTTGCAGCCCTCGCGCACGGTGCGCCCGAACAGCCACTTCGGGCGCAGCTCCTCGTCGAGCTCGGGCGCCGGCGCCATCCCCGCGAGGTGGAGCACGAGGTACAGCAGCACCTCGGTCATGTTGTCCGGCTGCGCCGGGCAGCCCGGGGATGCAGACGACCGGCAGGCCCGCCTTCGAGCGCCACTTCCAGCCGAGGTAGTCGGGCACGCCCATCGCGCCGGTCGGGTTGTTCTTCATCGCCGGGATGCCGCCGTAGGTGGCGCAGGTCCCGACCGCGACGACCGCCGCCGCCTTCGGCGCGAGCCGGTCGATCCACTCGTTCATCGTGATCGGCTGGCCGTTGTCGGGGTTGACGCCGAACCCGGTCCAGTGGCCGTCGCCGTTGATCTCCTCGTTGCCGAGCGAGCCCTCGATGCACAGCACGAACGGGTCGAGCTTGCCCTGCTCGGCGTCGAACCACGCCTGGACGTACTCGTGCGCCGACCTCGAACGCGATCACCTGGTTGTGGATGACGACCTTCGGCATCCCCGGGATCGCCTGCTGGATGATGTCCTCGAGGCTCGGGTTCGTGGCCGAGGTCATCGCGACCGAGTCGCCCTCGCAGCGAGAGGCCGATCGTCATCCACAGGACGTGCGCGGTGACCTCCTCGGTCTTCTTGCTGCTCTGCGTAGGCCGAATTCGCTCGTCGCCATCTCCTCTCCTCTCCGCTCGTCAACAGATCCGCGGCAGCGGATCACCGACCAGCTGATCCATCACCCGCCTGCCGCCGAAGCTCGTCTGCACCAGCACCATCCCGGGCGGCTCGGTCCGCACCTCGCCGATCTCGGCCGCCTGCTCGCACCCCGGCGACGCTGCGCAGCGCCGCCAGCGCCGCGTCGGCCGCCTCGGGCGCGACGAACGCGACCAGCTTGCCCTCGTTGGCGACGTACATCGGGTCGATCCCGAGCATCTCGGCCGCCGCCGGCCACCGCGGGCATGACCGGCACGTCCGCCTTCGCGCACGATCACCGCCACCGCCGGACGCGCGCGCCAGCTCGTTGAGCACCGACGCGACGCCGCCGCGCGTCGCGTCGCGCATGCAGCGCAGCGTCCGGGCCGGCGGCGTCGAGCAGCGCGTCGACCGCCGGCCACAGCGAGCACGTGTCGGACTCGATCTCGGCGTCGAGCTCGAACTCGTCGCGCGCGAGCATGATCGCGGTGCCGTGCTCGCCGATCGGCCCGGACAGCAGGATCCGGTCGCCGGGCTCGATCGCGGCCGGTCGACAGTCGCGCGCGCGGGTCACGCACGCCGATCCCGGTCGTGCACATGTACATCCCGTCGGCGTGGCCGCGCTCGACCACCTTCGTGTCGCCGGCGACGATCTCCACGCCGGCGGCGCGCGCGGCGCGCGCGATCGCCTCGACCTCGGCGCGCAGATCGTCGGCCGCCAGGCCCTCCTCGAGGATCAGCGAGAGGGTCAGCGCCAGCGGCCGCGCACCGGCCATCGCGAGGTCGTTGACGGTGCCGTTGACCGCCAGCTCGCCGATCGAGCCGCCGGGGAAGCGCAGCGGCTTGACGACGAAGCTGTCGGTCGTCATCGCGAGCTCGACGCCGTCGACGCTCAGCGCGCCGGCGTCGCGCCAGCTCGCCCAGCGCCGTCGTTGGCGAACGCGGGCACGAGCAGCCCCTCGATCAGCGTCTGGGTCGCCTTGCCGCCGGCGCCGTGGGCCAGTGTGATCTGCTCGTCGCGGAACTTCGGCGCGCTTGCCGCGCGCGGTCTCGATGATCCCGAGGACCCTCTGCTCGCGCTCGGAGACCGTCAGAGGCGCTCGTGACGCGCTCACGAGGTGCTCACACGACCTCCCGCTCGCGGGCGAAGCGGCCGTAGTTGTAGTACGCCGCGCAGGCGCCCTCGGGCGAGACCATGCAGGTCCCGATCGGGCGCTCGGGGGTGCAGGCGGTGCCGAACACCTTGCACTCCCACGGCTTGATCACGCCCTTGAGCACCTCGCCGCACTGGCAGGCCTTCGGGTCGGCGACGCGCACGCCGGGGACGCTGAAGCGCCGCTCGGCGTCGAGCTCGGCGTAGGCCTCGGACAGCTTCAGGCCGCTGTGGGAGATGAACCCGAGGCCGCGCCACTCGAAGTGGGGGCGCAGCTCGAACACCTCGGCCATCACCTCGAGCGCCCGCAGGTTGCCCTCGTACGGGACGACGCGCGTGTACTGGTTCTCGACCTCGCAGCGCCCGTCGCCGCAGCTGGCGCAGGATCATCAGGATCGACTGCAGGATGTCGAGCGGCTCGAAGCCGGAGATCACGACCGGCTTGCCGTAGTCGGCCGGGATGAACTCGAACGGGCGCGCGCCGACGACCGTCGAGACGTGGCCCGGGCCGATGAAGCCGTCGAGCCGCAGGTCGGGCGACTCGAGCAGCGCCCGCAGCGGCGGCACGATCGTGACGTGGTTGCACATGCAGCGAGAAGTTCCGCAGCCCCTCGGCCCGCGCGCGCTTCAGCGTCAGCGCCGTCGACGGCGCGGTCGTCTCGAAGCCGATCGCGAAGAACACGACCTCGCGGTCGGGGTTCTCCCGCGCGATCCGCAGCGCGTCGAGCGGCGAGTAGACCATCCGCACGTCGGCGCCCGCGGCCTTGGCGTCGAGCAGGCTGCCGTCCGAGCCCGGCACCCGCAGCATGTCGCCGAAGCAGGTGAAGATCACGCCGTCGTCGTGCGCGATCGCGATCCCGTCGTCGACCCGGCCCATCGGGATCACGCACACCGGGCAGCCCGGGCCGTGGACGAGCTCGACGTTCGCCGGCAGCAGGTCGTCGATGCCGTACTTGTAGATCGAGTGGGTGTGGCCGCCGCAGACCTCCATCACCTTGTAGTGGCGGCCGGGCTCGACGAGCGACGAGGATCTCGCCCGGCGAGCGCGCGACCGAGCTCGGCATCGCGGAACTCGTCGACGAACTTCATCCGGACCCGCCCACCCCGCGTCCTCGGGTTCGAGCCGCACGATCGCGATGCCGGCGTGGACCAGAACGCGGTCGCCCGGGCGACCGGCTCGACCAGTGCGATCTCGACGGCCGACTCGGCTCCGTCATCGGCTCGGCAGACAGCCAGCCCGAGCGCTCGTCGACCTCGCAGCACGCGCATCGGCTCCCCGTCGTCGCCGCAGGTGATGCAGTGCGTCGAGCCGCAGACGGTGCCGGCGCGGGCTGCGAGACAGCGGTCACTCGATCACGCTCGCCTTCAGCTCCTCGAGCTCCTGCTCGTAGTCGGCACCCATCCGCTGCAGCAGGTCGCGCGTCGCGCGCGCCTCCTCCTCGTCGACCTTGGAGAGCGCGAAGCCGACGTGGATCAGCACCCAGTCGCCGGGCCGACGCGCCGCCGTCGTCCGCGTCGAGCAGACCGATGTTGATGTTGCGCCTGACCCCGCGACGTCGACCTTGGCGAGCCGGTTCTCCTCGTCCACGATCTCGATGATCTGCCCGGGAATCGCCAAGCACATGATCTGCGAGCTTCTCCCTCGGATTGGGCGGGTACTGCTCGGACCGTTCTACCACCGCGGCCGGAGGCCCGTGGACACCGTGTAACGTCCGTTACACCTGCCAACGTCGGCTGCATGACGTGGTCGGGACATCCGCACGAGACGCTGATCCGAGGCGTAGACTCGCCGCCAGTCCGGATTGGCCACGAGGGAGCGGCTGGAGTCACTGATGCCGAGTGATGGACGCGAAGCGATCACGCCGCGATCGTCGCTGTGGTCGCGCGAAGAGCCCCCGCCGCGGCGGCCCGGCGTCCCCGCCGCTGTTCGGCTACCTGCTCGACCTCGACGACGACCTGCGCCAGGAGCTCGACGTGCGGATGCGGTTCGCCGCGCGCCAGCACGCGACCGCGCGCATGCTCGACGCCGACTGCGGCGCGTGTGAGCTCGACAGCTGGTTCGCAGACCGTCGGCGCCGGCCCCGGGCTGCTGCTGCTCGACGGGCTGATGGCGGCCGAGACGCGGGTCGGCGACCGCATCGCGACCGAGCTGCTCGGCGCCGGCGACCTGCTGCAGCCCCCGGCGCAGAACCGACGACGACCTGCGTCGGCGCGCTGCTCGAGCTGGCGGGCGCTGTGCCCGACGCGGCTGGCGCTGCTCGACGCCGATTTCGCCGGATCGCGTCCGGTCCGTGGCCCCAGATCTCGCGCGCGCTGCTGCCGGCGCGCCGAGCGGCGGACGCCAGATCTCGACCGTGCAGCGCGCGATCTCGTGCCAGCCGCGGCTCGAGGTCCGGCTGGTGCTGCTGCTCTGGCACCTCGCCGCGCGCTGGGGCAGGGTCGAGCCCGGCGGTCTCCGGCTGCCGCTGCCGCTCACCCACCGGCTGCTCGGGCAGCTGGTCGGCGCCGAGCGCCCGTCGGTCTCGCACGCGCTCGCGCGGCTCGCACACGCCGGGCTCGTCACCGGCACGCGCCGACGACTGGCACCTGCACGGGCGCGCTCGAGGACCATCTCGAGACCGCTGATCGACCACACGGCGCGGCTGAGCCGCACACGCGGCCGCCAGCGACGCGCAGACTCGGCGACGCGTGAGCCCGACCGCGCCGACCGCGGCCGCACCCGACGCCGAGCGCACCGATCCACGTCCTCTGGCTGACGAGCGGGCTCGGCTGCGACGGCGACTCGGTCGCGCATGACCTCGGCGACCAACCCGAGCCTCGAGGATCTGCTGCGCGGATGCCTGCCCGGGATGCCGCCGCTGATCCTCTACAACCCGATGCTCGCCTACGAGAACGGCGAGGACTTCGTGCGCGCGTTGCACGACGCCGGCCGCCGGCCAGCTCGACCCGTTCGTCCTCGTGCTCGAGGGGTCGGTGCCCAACGAGCAGATCAGCGGCGACGGCCACTGGGCGGGTTCGGCGTCGATCCCGAGACCGGCCAGCCGATCACCGACGAACACCTGGATCGACCGGCTCGCGCCGCAGGCGGCGGCGGTGCTCGCGCTCGGCACGTGCGCCGCCTACGGCGGGATCCCGGCGATGCGCAACAACCCGACCGGCGCGATGGGCCTGCGCGACTACCTCGGGCTGGAACTGGCGACTCGCGGCGCGGGATCCCGATCGTCAACCTGCCCGGCTGCCCGGTGCAGCCCGACAACATCACCGAGACGCTGCTCTGCGCTGGTGCTGCACCTCGCGCGACATGGGCCCGGCGCTCGAGCTCGACGAGCAGGGCCGGCCCGCGCGGACTGTTCGACGCGCACGGTGCAGGAGAGCTGCAACCGGGCCGGGTTCGCCGAGCAGGGCGAGTTCTCCCGGAGCCACGGCGACGGCGCAGCTGCCTGGTCAAGCTCGGCTGCAAGGGGCCGGTGGTCAAGTGCAACGTGCCGATCCGCGGCTGGATCGAACGGCATCGGCGGCTGCCCGAACGTCGGCGGCATCTGCATCGCCTGCACGATGCCCGGCTTCCCCGACAAGTACATGCCGTTCATGGAGCCGGACGCCGCGCGCCGTGCTCTACGCCCGGCACCGCCACGGTATCACGCAACGGACCGGTGGTCAGGTTCCTGCGCGAGCGCCGGCATCCGCCACACGTTCGACGTCGAGCCCGGCTGGCGCCGGCCGGGTCGGAGCTCGACGACGGCTACCGCCGCTGAGCGGCGCCTGCGAGACGTGCTGCCGTCTCGGTCGTCTTCAGGTGCGAGTTCTGCGGCGCGCAGCCCGGACCCCGAGACCCAGGCGTCGCTCGAGCACCAGCTGCTCGACCTGCGCCACGGCGAGTACGTCGACGCCGAGCCCGGCCGCTGGCTGACCTGGCACGGCCGCGGCATCTACGGCCCGCACCGGTACGCGTGCGGCGAGCACCGCGGCGAGCTCAAGGCGCTGCTGCGCGAGCACTACGGCACGCTCGGCTGGCATCCGTGGGCGATGGGCCCGCACCCGTGGGCCGGGCGGCGCGGGACCGACCGCGCGCGGCGGATCGCGCGCTCGCTGCGCTCCACGTTCGGCGCCCCCGGCTCCTAGCCCTTCGGCCCCCGCCCCGAGGCGTGGACCCGCAGTTAGTTCCGGAATCCGGACACAACTGCGGGCGCACTTCCCCACAGTTCGTGCATGGCGGCACGGTCCACGTCGCGATCCCGACGCTGACGCCGGGCCGAAACCACGGCCCATAAAGTGACAAACCGCCATCGGCTCCGGAGGAGAAGATCGAAAGTGGGTCTCCAGCCCACATTTTCGACCGCCGACGAACGACCCCCGGGGGCTTGTCATGTTTCGGGGTCGTCCCTGCCCGTCACGACCTCACGCCCGCAACGGCCGGCGCGATGGCGCGCCCGACCCCGTCTAGGATCGGGGCCGTGTCGAAAACAGCACGCCCCGTTCGACGTCCGGGTAAGGCAACCACCACGAGGAGGCAGATATGCGCTTCATGATGATCATGTACCCGAACATCGACGAGGCCGACTGGGTGCCCGAAGGCCGAGGCCGTCAAGGCGATGATGGGCTACAACGACGAGCTGACCAACGCGGGCGTGCTGCTCGCGCTCGACGGCCTGCACCCGCCCTCGAGGGCGCGCGGGTGCGTTTCGACGGCGGTGAAGCCGAGCGTGACCGACGGCCCGTTCGCGGAGGCCAAGGAGGTGATCGGCGGCTACTGGATGATCCAGGCTCGCTCGCGCGAGGAGGCGCATCGAGTGGGCCTCGCGCTGCCCCGCTGCGGACGGCGACGTGATCGAGGTCCGGCAGGTGTACGAGATGTCGGACTTCCCCGCGGAGGTCCAGGCGGATGATCGACGAGCAGCCGCTCGGTCCAGCAGGACGGCATGACGGGCGACGTGCACGCCGCGATCGATGCGGTCTGGCGGATCGAGTCGGCCAGGCTGATCGCCGGCCTCGCGCGCATCGTGCGCGACGTCGGCCTCGCCGAGGAGCTGGCGCAGGACGCGCTCGTCGCCGCGCTCGAGCAGTGGCCGGAGTCGGGGTGCCGGACAATCCGGGCGCCTGGCTGATGGCCACGGCCAAGCACCGCGCGATCGACGTGCTGCGCCGCCGGACGACTGCTCGAGCGCAAGCACGAGCGAGCTCGGTCGCATGGAGCGAGCGTCGAGCAGCACGATAACGGCGAGGCGCGATCGTCGACTGCCGCAGTCGATGACGACGATCGGCGACGACCTGCTGCGCCTGATGTTCATCGCCTGCCATCCGGTCCTCTCGACGCGAGGCGCGGGTCGCGCTGACGCTGCGCCTGCTCGGCGGCGCTGACGCACGCAGGAGATCGCGCGCGCGTTCCTGGTCCCCGGAGCCGACGATCGCGCAGCGGATCGTGCGCGCGAAGCGGACGCTGGCCGAGGCGCGCGTGCCGTTCGAGGTGCCCGGGCGGCCGAGCTGCGCGCAGCGCCTGGAGTCGGTGCTGGAGGTGATCTACCTCGTCTTCAACGAGGGCTACGCCGCGACCGCCGGCGACGACTGGATGCGTCCGGACGCTCTGCGAGGACGCGCTGCGGCTCGGGCGCGTCCTCGCGCGAGCTGCTGCCCGGACGAGCCGGAGGTCCACGGCCTGGTCGCGCTGATGGAGATCCAGGCGTCGCGGCTCGGCGCGCGGGTCGGCCCCGGCGGCGAGCCCGATCCTGCTGCTCGACCAGGACCGCTCGCGCTGGGACCGGCTCCTGATCCGCCGCGGGCTCGCCGCGCTCGACCGCGCGACCGCGCTCGGGCCGGCCGCTCGGCCCGTACGCGCTGCAGGCAGCGATCGCAGCCTGCCATGCCCGCGCGCGCCGCGGCCGAGGACACCGACTGGGAGCGGATCGCCGCGCTGTACGACGCGCTCGCGCAGCTCGCTCCGTCGCCGGTGGTCGAGCTCAACCGGGCGGTCGCGGTGGCGATGGCGTTCGGGCCCGCGGCAGGGCTCGAGCTCGTCGACGGGCTGATCGCCCGCGGCGAGCTCGGCGGCTATCACCTGCTGCCGAGCGTGCGCGGCGACCTGCTGCTGAGGCTGGGCCGCGTCGACGAGGCGCGCGCCGAGCTCGAGCGCGCCGCCGCGATGACCGGCAACGAGGCCGAGCGCGAACTGCTGCTCACCCGTGCCCGAAGCGGCTAGTACGCGGCTAGTACGCAGCTAGTACGCGTCGAGCGGGACGAGCCGCCGGCGCCGGAACTTCCACGCGCCGCCGTCCCGCACGTACTCGTCGCGGTACTCGCCGATCAGGTCCACGTACGTGCCGCCGCCACCGGTCTTCGCCACGTGGAGCACGAGCGCGGCCGTCCCATGGACCTCATCCTCGGAGACGGCCTCGAGCCGCAGCAGCGTCATCTGGTGTTGGGTGCGGCGGTTCGGCCGCTCGGCCCGGCGCGCGGCCCACTCGTCGAGTCCCTGCTGGCCGACGATCTCGCGGCCGCGGATGAACAGCACCGCGTCGTCGGTGCACAGGGCCGCGACGTCCTGCCAGCGCTGGTGATCGAGCAGATATGCGTATTCGATCACGAGCTGCTCGATCGCGGTGCGATCCTCCGGCGGGACGGACACGGCGCCGACTCTAGACGACCGCGCCGGCACCTAGGGCGCGCAACGTGGCACCGGCGCGCCGGACTCGGACAGATCGCCCGTGTTCCACAGGTCGTGGTGCATCTTCGGCCACGGACCCGAGGAGGCGCACGCCGCACGCCGCGTCTTCCACACGAACAGCTCACCCTCCCGGGTGCCGGCCGCCATCACCTGTGTACCCAAGGTGCCGAACGGGCCGACGGCGGGCGCGTTGACCATCCAGCCGCCGGTGAACTTCGGGAACCCCGGCGCCTCCGCACCCGTGCCGGACACAGCGCGTATGTCGTAGGTCCCGGTGCCCGAGATCACGTACGGCGTCGAGCCGGGGCCGACGTCCGCCGCGATCGGCTGGACGAGGAACTCGAGGTCGTCGACGACCTGCGGGAACCCCTCCTGCAGCGCCCCGGTCGAGGTGTTCCAGGCGTCGATCTGGTTGTCGTTCTTCTCCTGCTCGGCCGGGAGTGCGGCGTCGAGCGCCTTGCCGAGGCTGCTCGCCGGCGCGATCAGGCTGACGCCGGGCGCGCCGGCGCCGAGCGGCGCGAAGATCGCGCTGCCGACGTCCGGGATCGTCGGCAGGTCGTGGGAGTCCGCGTCGGTACCCGCGCCGATCGCGGAGGTGACGAGCGGCTTGCCGTCCGAGCCGGTCCCGAGGTAGGAGGTCCCGTCGGGCTTGAGCACGTAGCCGGGCCCGACCGTCGTGATCACCCCGGTCTCGAGCCGGCCGTTGCGCGCCAGGTCCGCGAGCGCAGGGCTCGAGGTGGTGCCGTCGCCGACGTCGGGCAGCAGCCCGATGTCGAAGTCGGCGATCGACACCGGCCAGCCCTTCAGATACGGCCCGCCGGGCGTCCGGTTCCCCGTGGGCGCGATCGCATACACGCGGCTGTTGCCCGTCGAGGACAGGCCGGAGATCTCGAAGCTGCCGAGCGTCTGCGCGGACACGTTCGGCGTGCCGTTGTATTCCTCGTCGGCGCCGACGACGACGTCCGGCGGGCCGGAGCCGTTCAGCGCTCCGATCGCGGGCGTATCGATCAGCGGCGTCCCCTGCCCCACCCCGCTTCCGGGCTTGAAGGTGACCGAGTTCGTCACAGGGTTGATCGACTGCACCTCGGAGCGGTCGATCACGAGCACCGGCCATCCGGACACCGGCTTGCCGTCCGGCTGCCACGCGTACACGTGCCGGTCCATCGCCGAAGCGACGATGTCGAGCCGCTTGCCACCCTGGAGCGGCGCCAGCGCCGGCGCGCCGACGAACCCGCGCTGAAGCCGGTCGACCGGGCCGCGGGCGGCCGGCGACGAGTACGCGGCGACGGTCCGCACCGGGAACCCGGGCAGCAGCTTGCCGGCGCTCGTCCACGCGTAGACGCGGCCGGAGAAGTCATCGGCGACGACGTCGTAGGAGTGCCCGCTCGAGTCGGCGAGATCACCGACCGCCACGCCGCCGAGCACCGACCCGCGCGGGATCGAGGTCACCGCGTGCGACGTGTACGCGAGCTCGCCGAGGTGGACCGGGTCGGGCGCGGTGTACACCGGCCAGCCCGGCAGCTCGCGGCCGTTGGACTCGTACGCATTGATCTGGCCGTCGGCGGTCGCGACGATCAGCACGTCCTGGCCGTGCGGCCCGATCGGCGCAAGCGTCGGCGCCGCGTCGACCGAGCCGCCGAACTGCTTCGGGAAGCCCTGCACCAGCGCCGGGTCCGAGTGCAGGAAGTCGGTGCGGCGATCCATCCCGATCAAGCCGCGGTTGTCCTTGACCACGAGGCGCAGCGTGAAGCTGAAGCGATCCGGCTCGGCGCTGCCGCCGGCGCCCGCCGGCCCGCCCGCGAACGAGGTTCGGGCGGGGAAGATCGCCGCGATCTCCGACGCCGGAATCGTCGCGGTCACCGCGGTCCGGGACGGCTTCGCGCTATGCCCGCTCGCGAGCAGGTACCACTGGTTCGGCTCCGGCGAGGTGCCGGCGCCGGCCTCGAGCTCCCACGTGTAGGACTTCGCCCGGACCGCCGCGGCGAACCCGGACACGCGCAGCACACCGGAGGGCGACACGATCCGGAACCAGTCGGGAGAGTTGATCTGCGCCTCCGGCGGGATCCGCCCGGAGGCGACCGCGTGCAGGATCTTGCCGGCGTTGATCCGCCCATAGCCGGTGTACATGTCGTAGCTCGGCTGGCTCGGGTAGCGCGTCGTCGGCCACGCCGCGGCGACGGTGTTGTTGTTCGCGGGCCCGATCGGGGGCGCCGCGGTGTGGAAGTCGATCGTGTCGGCGTTCATCGTCACGAGCTGCTGGATCTCGTTCGGCGACAGCGCCACCGGCGCGCCGGACACGGTCTTGAGGCCCGGGTACGGCGACAGCTTGTGCTCAGCCACGAGGTTCTCCCCCTCGGACTCCGCCAGCCCGACGATCCCCCCGGTCTTGCCGGTCGCCTCCGACGAGCACGACGAGCTCTCAACCGTCACCGCGATGTTCGCCCCGTAGTTCGTGCACCCGTTCAGGTACAGGTAGCTCGGTGGCTTCAACGCCTCGAGGCCCGTGCTGGCCCCCTGCGTGGTCGAGTTGACGACGAGCGTGTGGGCCAGCACCGACGGCAGGTTGTGCTGCTCGGACTCCTCGTCGGCCGCGCTCGCGACGACGGGCACCCCGTGCGCGAGGGCGTACGACACCGCCTGGCGGGCGGTGGTCGTCAGGTCGATCGTGCCGAGCGCCTCCTGGATCACCGACGCGCCGGAGTCGACGGCGAACATCACGCCTTGAGCGAACGCGTCCGATTGCGCGACGAAGCTCTCCCCCACCCGGATCGGCATCACCATGCACGACGGGCACGTCCCGACCTCCTGCCCGATCGAGTCGGCGACCCCGTTCGAGTCCTCGGCCTCGCCGGTGCCGTGGTCGTAATGGACGTCGTCGTACGGGTTGTTGTCGTTGTCCAGGAAGTTCCAGCCCGAGATCGCCTCGGTGAACCCGGCCGGGCTCTGCTTGCCGTAGTAGTAGCTCGAGCCGGGCGTGCCGAACGTCCTGATCAGGTCCATCGGCGAGATCCCGCTATAGCCCGATCCGTCCTGGTTGGCCTCCGAGGCGCAGAAGTACGGCCTCTGGATCCTCGGGTCGTTGGCGTAATCGGCGACGTTGAAAACCCCGTCGTCGTTCAGGTCGTACGGGTCGGAGTCCGTGAAGTGCACGCGGCGACGCTCCAGCTGCGCCTTGGTCAGGCCCTGCGCGTTCTCGGGCGGCGGCACCGCGCCGCGGTTGACGTAGATCTTGTCGACGATCCCCGGATCGCACCACTCGATCCCCGAGTCGGTGATCGCGATCACGGTGCTCGGGCGGCCGGTCGACACCTGCCACGCCTGGTCCACGCTGTTGCCCTCGACGCCGCACAGCTCCTGCGGGTTCTCGTAGATCAGCGGATCGGTGGAGCGAGCGCTGGTCAGCTTCCAGTCGGCGCCGCCGTTCTCCCAGTTGGACGGAACGACCGGCGGCTGCACGCTGCGCGTGTGCAGGTATGCCGAATAGTCGTGGGGATCGACCGCGGGCGAGGGCGCCGGCCACGGGAACGTGCCGGTCGCGGTCCGCGGCTCCGCGTCGGCGGCGGTCTGCTTGGCCGGGAGCGCGGGGCAGCTCGCCGGGCGCGTGCTCTCGGTCAGGGTCGGTGCGTGCGGCGGGGCGCCCGATGCGAGCGACGATGCCGCGCCGGCCGACGCGACCGCTATCGCGGCAGCCCCCACGAGCAGCACCCTCGATCTCACTACTACGCGATCATATGCCTCTCGCCGGATAACGTTGCGGGGTGTGAGACTTCGCGCGTTGCTGGTGATCGCCATGCTTGCGGCGCTCGTGACGGCGACAGCGGCGGCGGCCGAGGCCCACGGCCCGCCCGACCGGTGCGGCGTGCCCGCCGTGTCGCGCTCGCCGGCGCCGTGGCCGTCGATGCGCCACGACACCCGTAACACCGGCGAGGGCTCGATCCCGGCCGCCTACCGCGGCGGCAGGCCGTGGTCGTTCCAGACCGGCGCCGGGCTCTTCATCACCCCGGTCGTCGCCGGCAACGGGATCGTCTACTTCGGCTCCGCCGATCATTACTTCTACGCGCTCACCCCTGCCGGCCGGCTCTGCTGGAAGCTCAGGACCGGGAACATCATCGACGCAGCCGCCGCCCTCGATTCCTCGCAGCGGACGGTGACGATCGGCTCGGCTGACGACTACCTGTACCACCTGAGCACGAACCCATCCGCGCGCCGGCGCGTGATCTGGCGCTACCACGCGACGCTGCCGCCGGTTCCGGGCCAGCTCGTCGACTGGTGGGAGGATGACATCGCCTACGGCCCCGACGGGAACATCTACACGGGCAACACCGGCGGGGTCGTGTACTCGTTCACGCCGTCGGGCCGGCTGCGCTGGACGTATCGCGG
Organism: uncultured Solirubrobacterales bacterium; assembly: GCA_963826895.1. Lineage (GTDB taxonomy): Bacteria > Actinomycetota > Thermoleophilia > Solirubrobacterales > Solirubrobacteraceae > Palsa-465. The sequence goes on along the minus strand of CAWGYJ010000001.1, from coordinate 1,257,436 downwards.
CTCCACCAACTCGGTCTGGACGATGCCGGCCTTCGCCGCCGATGGGAGCACGTATTGGGGATCGGTCGACCGTGACATCTTCGCGCTCAACCGGGCCGGCGCGGCCAAGTGGACCAGCTCGACGCTCGGGTTCGTGGTGTCCTCGCCCGCGGTCGGCTCCGACGGGACCATCTACATCGGCTCGTTCGACTCGAAGCTGTACGCGATCGACCCGAGCACCGGCCTGCAGAAGTGGACCTTCGGCACCAACGATCACATCTACAGCTCGCCCGCGCTTGCGCAGAACGCGGCCGGGCAGACGACCGGGATATACATCGCCTCGACCGACGGGTCGGTGTACGCGCTGAGCCCGGCCGGCAAGCTCGAGTGGTCCTACGACACGGGCGAGCCGATCCGCTCCTCGCCGGCGCTCGGCCCGGCGCCGAACGGGCAGTCAGGCGAGATCCTGTACGTCGGGTCCTCGGACGGATCCCTGTACGCGCTGAACGCGGCGACCGGCACCCGTCGCTGGTCGTTCGACACCGTCGACTACTCGAACCCGATCCTGCGCGACCGCCACGAGCTCAACAGCTCCCCCGCGCTCGGCCGCACCGGCGTCTACATCGGCTCCGAGGACGGCCGGCTCTGGTTCATCCCGTACGACTACTGCCTCCATCGCTCCGACCCGCGGTGCGATACCGATCCGGGCTCCCCATACCCCGCGCAGATGAACCGGGTCCTGCCCGTCAGCTCCGGCGGGACCACCGAGCGCTCGGGCTCCGAGGGCCCCGTACCGAGCAGCTCGGAGATCACCGGGCGGCTGATCGAACGCAGCGATGACAGCACCGTCTACGCCTCGATGCTCCCGGTGCCGGACGCCGCGGCGCTCGTCCACACGAGCCCGGCGTTCCCGTTCAGCGCGCAGGTGTCGGGCGATGGGCGCTACGTGTTCGTGGTCCCGCGCTCGTTCCTGGAGCCCTCGACGAGGTACCACGTGTCCGTGGCCGGGCGGTGGGGCGCCGACGGCGTCCGGGTCGCGAACTACACGACCCCGGGGACGTGGACCAGGTACGGCAGCTTCGGCTCGAGCTTCAGCTTCGACACCGCGCCGCTCGGAGGCCCGCTGCCGCTGCGCACGTCCGTCAACCGCGTCGGCACGTTCCTGATCCGGCGGCTCGCGGTGCCGCTGCCCGCGTTCCTGACCTCGGTCAACCAGATCGGCTTCGACAGCTACGTGCTGCTGGTCGGCGCGGTCTCCGTTGGCGCTCCCGATCCGGCCGACGGCGGGCAGGGGCGGATCCTCCTGTGGGCCACGCAGGCGAGGGTCGCGCCCGACGGTCAGTACCTTGCGGACCCGAACGGGACGCTCGTGTTCCCGGTCGCCGGCTACTACCGCGGCAGCACGCTGATGCTCTCGGCCACGAACCCGACACTCACGTTCAGCTTCGGCAAGGTGCCGCTCACGAACTTCGATCTCAGCTTCACGCTGAAGCGCTCGATGGACAACGAGCCGGGCGCGAGCCTGTACGCCCAGGCGATCTGCGCCAAGATCCCCAACTACGGCCCGGTCGCCTACCTGACGGGGATGTGCAACGAGCGCGGCATCCTCGCCGCCGCCGGCACGTTCATCACCGGCCCGTACCACCACACCGCTGCCGCGCCGGCCGCCAATGCGCGGCCGCGCGGCGTATCACTCGCCTCGCTCTCGCTCCAGCGCCCGACCCCAGCCGCGGCCGGCTCGGTCACCGCCACGCTGGCACTCGCACACGGAGCGAGCTACCCCGCCGCCGACCACCGCGTCGGCATCCTGCTCGTGGACGGCGACGGACAGCCGCTCGGGATCGACTACACCGCGCAGAGGACCACGACCGACGGGCGCGGGAACGTCGCGAAGGTGACGCTGACGATCCCGGCGGGCACGCCGATGCCCGGTCACCTGAAGGCGTACGTGATGGCGGACGTCTTCCCGCTCGCGGCGCGCCGGCTGTATTGAAGCGGGCGGCGTGACCCGCAGGGGTGGCGTCCCACGCGAGGCTTACGACAGCAACGAAGGACCGGCCGCGGCGGGCGAGTCACGGGCGTTGTCACAAGTTGACAGCGAATCGGGGGTTCGCGCCGTCACTTCCGCCCGGAGATGTGACAGCCGGGGCGCGAATGTCTCGCCCCGGCGGCACCCGAGGCGTTCTCTGGCGATCTGTGCCCGCATATGCGTACTCGGACGCCAAAGTTCGCGCGGGCGCCCGTCCCCAGTCGTTGTCAGATCGTGCTAACCGTCGCTGCCCCGCCGGCCGGGGCCCCGCCTGCCGGTCTAGGTCCCGGGCAGGCGCCACACGTACAGCTGGCCGCTCGATGAATCGTTGTGGTAGTCGCCGACCGGCAACACGATCCGCCCGCCGATCACGATCGGGCTGTTCCAGTGCCCGGCGGCCGCCGGCAGTGTGTCGAGCACGCGCCCGCTCAGCGGGTCGTAGACGACCAGATTGCCGCCCTGCTGGTCGTACACGTACAGGAGCCCGCCGGCGAGCACCGGGCTCGTCCCGGAGGTTCCGTTGTTCCAGCCCTCGCTCAGATGCGGATGGCGCCCGGAATGGAGGACGTACTCGGCGGTGCCGGAGTTGACGCCGACGAACACGTACGTGCGGCCGCCGTGGACCCAGACGACCGGTGCGGTGAACATCTGATCGCCGTTGGGAATCGAGAGCTGCTGGATCTGCCCGCCGGTGCGCGGGCCGGCCGGGCCGGTCGTGCCGTCGAGCCTGTTCAGGTTGATCAGGTCGAGCACCCCCGCCTTGCCGCCCTGGAGCACGAGTGGCGGGCCGCCCGGATCCGGCAGCAGGACGGGCGAGGTGCTGCCGAGGTCCTCGTCGTCGACGTTCAGCGTGTTCTGGTCGGTCGGCGTCCAGTTGTGTAGGAGCGCCAGGGTCGGCGACAGCTCGAGCACGCTGTCACCCCAGTTCGTGTGGCCGTTGAACGGGCCGTTGGCGGTCGCGACGAGGATGTCGCCGCTGCCGGGCACGAGCATCGCGCCGTCCCGGCCCCAGATCGCGGAGTCGCTGGCCGAGCACGTCTGCGGGTGGATCAGCACATGATGTTCCGAGCACAGGCTGTTGAACACGTGCTCGATCCGGCCGGTGGCGAGGCTCAGCGTGACGACGTGGCCGACGTACGGCGGAACGTCGCCGTCGTAGCCGTCGGTGACGACGACCAGGTTGCCGCCCTCGATCGTCGGCGCGGACGCGAGCTTCTCGTGCGTGGGCAGGTACGTGAGCCTCGTCTCCCAGACCTGATGGCCGTTCGACACCGCGAGCTTGTGGACGAAGCCGTCGGGACTCGTCGCGTACACGTATTGGTCGCTTGGATCGGCGGTCGGAGTCGCGGTCGTGATCTGCGCGCTGCCCTGGTAGGAGCCGATGTCCCTGGGCGCGTACTCCCACAGGCGCTTGCCGGTGCGCGCGTCGAGCGCGAGCGTGCGGCCGTAGGCGGTGGTCATGATCAGCACGTCGCGCGCCCGCCCGTCGACGGTTGCGTCGTGGAGCTGGATCACCGAGGCGTCGACCGTGCCCGGCAGCGAGATGATCTGCCGGCGGAGCTGGTGAAGGTCGCCGCGGTCGATCCCGGTGTCCGTGGGTCCGACCCCGTTTCGCAGAGCGTCGTAGTTGAACTGCGCCCAGTCGCCATCGGGAATCGTGGCTGCGGCTGCCGCCGTCGGCGCTGCGGGCGCAGCGGTGGCCGTGTTCGCTGTGCTTGCCGACGTCGCCGCCGTGCTCCCGCACGCGGCCAGCGCCAGCGTCGCGATCCCCAGCGCGATCGGCCGTCTCACGGCAGTTGCACGCCGGGCACGAGGGTCTTGACAGTGCCGGCGTCGCTCGTCGTCGCGCCGGCGACGGTGCCCGAGGCGCCGGCGACCGTGCCCGAGGCGCCGGCGACGGTGCTCGAAACGCCGTTGCCGGGCAGGATCGAGTCGACCCCCTTGCCGACCGACTGGAGCAGCCCGGTGGTGACGCTGCCGGCCGCGCCGGGAAGCTGGGACGTCACCGACGTGCCGGCGTTCACGACACCGTCGATCAGCGTGTGTCCCGAGCCCGCGGACGGCTGCCCGCCGCCACCGGCCGGAGTGCCGGGGCCTGTGCCGGTGGAACCGGTGCCGGTCGACCCGCGTCCGGGCGCGGTCGTCGCGATCGGGCCTGTGCCCGCGCCCGGGTTCGCGTGGCGGCTGCCGGCTCGCCCGCGACTGCCGATCCCGGGGGCTCGGGCCGCCAGTCCGGGCCGCGCCGCAGTGGCTGTCTCCACCGGCAGGATCGCGCCGCCCGTATGCGCCGCGGCGCCGACACCCGGCGCGGCTGCGGACGCCGGCGCGGACGGGCCCGCCAGCGCCTGCGAGAGGTCGCCGAGCTGGCCGAAGCCCCCCGCGACTGCGAGCAGCACCAGCGCCAGCGCAACAGCACCTGGAACGAGTAGCGCGACCCCCGACGCACCGTACAGCTGTCGCGTCCATGTCCGAGCAACGCTCATGGGGACGATGGTAGCCCCATATCGCCGCCAACCTGCACGGTTGCCACCGGGTTTCGCGATGTGCGCCGCTACGCTCGCGGCAATGAGGCGCCTGTCGATCGCCCGTTCGCTCCGAGTGGCGCTCGTCGGCCTGACGCTCGTGCTGGCCGTGATCGCGGCGCTCGGCGTCTCGAGCCTCTACAACGCGCGGCAGAAGTACGAGAACACGCTGACTCAGAGCGCGTCGCTGTCGACCGCCGCCGCGAACCTCGCCGCCGACGGGATCGCCGAGGAGGAGGTGCTGCGTGACGCTCGCGGGCCGGGCGCCCAGCGGGCGCGAACCGAGGTGGAGAGCGACTACGCGAGCGCTGCTGCGCTCGCGACCTCGCTCGCGCGCCCCGACCCGCCGAGCGCTGCGCTGATCGCCGCCCAGATCGATGCTCAGAAGCGCGCCCGGGCCGAGCTCGTGGCCGGCAATCTCGGGCAGGCCACCGCGATCAGCGGCCCGCTGGCGCAGACACGGGCGCTCGCCGCGCGGGTGCAGCAACGGCAGGCGGTCAGGCAATCCGCTGCCCGTTCGAAGGCGCGTTCGAACACACGACGCGCCGTGATCCTCGTCTCCGTCGCCGGCGTCCTCGCGCTGCTCGCGGCGCTCGGGCTGATCACCGTGCTCGTGTCGGGGATGCGCCGCCCGCTCGACGAGCTCGTGCAGGCGACGGGCGCACTCGCGGCGGGCAAGCTCTCGGAGCGTGTCAAGCCCGCCGGCCCGCGGGAGCTCAAGGACCTCGGCGATGCGTTCAACGCGATGGGCGAGGACCTGTCGCGCGCCCAGGAGCGGATCGAGTCCGAGCGGAGTCGCCTGGCGGTCACGATCGAGAGCCTCGGCGACGCGCTGATCGTCACCGAGCCGGACTCGACCCAGATCGCGGCCGTCAACCCGCGCGCGAGCGAGCTGCTGCCGGCGCTCGTCGCCGCCGGCCGCATCGACGTCGCGGGGAGCCCGTTGCCACCGCTCGATCAGGCGCTCGACGGCGAGACCGTCGTCGAGCACGAGGGCCGGACGCTGTCGATCGTTGCCGCCGCGCTGGGGTCGGCCGCGGACGGGACCGTGTGGACCGTGCGCGACATGTCCGAGCGCGCCCGGCTCGAGCGGGCGAAGAGCGAGTTCGTCGCGACCGCGTCGCACGAGCTGCGCAGTCCGCTGACCTCGATCAAGGGCTTCGTCGAGCTGCTCGACCGCTCGCCCGAGAACATGTCCTCGCGCCAGCGCGAGTTCGTAGAGATCATCCTGCGCTCGACCGACCGGCTCGTCGACCTCGTCAACGACCTGCTCGACGTGGCCCGGATCGAGGCCGATCACGTCGAGATCAGCCGCCGTCCGATCGATGTCGGCGAGGCGGTGCGCGAGGTGGCGGAGTTGATGGGCCCGCGGATCGAGGCAAAGCACCAGCATCTCGGCGTGTACGTCGCGCCGGCGCTCCCGCTGGCGCTCGCGGATCCCGGGCGCGTGCGACAGATCGTCGCGAACCTGCTGACGAACGCGCATCTCTACACGCCGGAGAACGGGCGCATCCACATCGGCGTCGAGCCGGATCGCGCGTGGGTCCAGATCGTCGTCGAGGACTCCGGCATCGGGATGAACCCCGAGGAGAGCGCACGGGTGTTCGAGCGCTTCTACCGTGCGCGATCGGCCGGCGGCGACGGACGCGTGGGCGCACACTCGAGCCCCGGCACCGGGCTCGGGCTCTCGATCGTGAAGTCGCTCGTCGACCTACATGATGGCGCCGTCGAGGTCGACTCCGAGCCGGGGCGCGGGACCGCGTTCCGGGTGCTGCTGCCGGCCGCCGTCCCCGGGCCGGAGTCGAGCCGCTCGCTCGAGGCGATCCGCGGCCGCCACGTGCTCGTCGTCGATGACGAGCGCGACATCGCCGAGCTGATCGCCGGCCAGCTTGCGCCGCTGAACGTCGAGGCGACGATCGCGAACAGCGGCGAGGAGGCGCTCGCGCTGCTGCGCGCGCAGCACTTCGACGCGGTCACGCTCGACATCCTGATGCCGGAGATGGATGGGTTCGCGGTGCTGCGCCAGATCCGTTCGGACCCGGAGCTGCGCCGGATCCCGATCCTGTTCGTGTCGGTGTTCTCGGGCCGCCAGGAGCTGGCCGGCGAGTGGATCGTCTCGAAGCCGATCGACGCGGACGAGCTGCGCGACGTGCTCGGGGCCGCGATCAGCGCCGGGCGCTCCCGGGTGCTGGTGGTCGGGCGCGAGGAGGTGCAGCAGACGCTCGAGCCCGCGCTCGACGACTTCGGGATCGAGCACGACTGGGTCGTGAGCGGCGCCGCCGCGGCGCGCGTGTGCGGTGAGCGCCGCTATGAGGTCGCGCTCGTCGACGTCGGAATCCGCAGCCCGCAGGCCGTGCTCCAGGCGCTCGACCTGCGAGGGCGGCGGCTGCGGCGCGCCGTGATCATGTTCTCGGACGGCGTCACGGACGTGCCAGCGGGAATCGGCAGGCTCGGGATGGAAGTCGTGCCGGTCGACCAGGCGGCGGCCGCGCTGCTCGCGGCGCTGCGCGGCGATGGCGAGGCTCAGCTGCGCGGCGATGGCGAGGCTCAGCCGCGCGGCGAGCGAGAGGCTCAGCCGCGCGGCGAGCGAGACGCTTAGTGGTCCATTAGGCTCCATACACCGTGTCTGTCGGCAGCGAGCGCGAGCTGGTCCAGGAGATCGAGCGGCTGCAAGCCGAGCTCGGACGCCGCGAGCAGGAATCTGCGGACAAGGAGCGCCAGCTCGAGCGCTACGCCGCCGATCTGCGAGAGACGTTCAAGCAGGAACGGGCGCGCGCGCAGGAGCTGCGCGAGTCCTACATGGCGACGATCCGCGCGCTGTCGAACGCCGTCGAAGCGCGGGACGCGTACACCGGCAAGCATGCCGAGCGCGTGGCGGCCTACGGGATGGAGCTCGCGCGCGCATGCGGGCTCGAACTCGAGGAGACGCCCGGGCTCGAGTTCGGCTTCCTGCTGCACGACATCGGCAAGGTCGCGGTCTCGGACCGGATCCTGTTCAAGCCGCAGGAGCTCAACGATGCCGAGCGCGCACAGATGGCCAGGCATCCGGTCATCGGCGCCGAGATCATCGGTCACATCAGCTTCCTCGGCGAGGCCGCCGCCGTCGTCCGCTCCCATCACGAGCATTGGGACGGCACCGGCTACCCCGACGGCCTGGCCGGCGAGGAGATCCCGCTCGCGGCGCGCGTGTTCGCCGTCGCCGACACGTTTGACGCGCTGACGAGCGATCGCCCCTACCGGCCGGCATCGCCGCTCGCGGTCGCGCGGGAGATGATCAGCGCCGAGTCCGGCTCCCACTTCGATCCACGGGTGGTCGAGGCGTTCGGCGGGATCTCCGACGAACGCCTCGAGCAGCTGCGGGCGGAGATCGAATGAGCCGCGCCGTTCTCGTCGTCGACGACGACCCGTTCATCCGCAAGTTGATCGCGACCACGCTCGAGGATGTGGCCGAGTTCGACCTCCACGAGGCCGCGGACGGCGCCGAGGCGCTCGAGGTAGCGCAGCGCAAGCGCCCGTCGCTGATCTTCCTCGACGTGGATATGCCCGTCCTGGACGGGATCGAGGCGTGCCGCCGGCTGCGCCTGCTCGATGAGACGGCGCAGGCGACGATCGTGATGCTGACCGCGGCGCACGGCGACAGCGTCGAGCGCAGCTCCGAGGAGGCCGGGGCCGACCTGTTCCTGACCAAGCCGTTCAGCCCGCTGGAGCTGCTGCGGCTGGTCGATCAGCTCGGCGACTCGCCGTGAGGCTGGTCACGTTCATGCCGGCCGCCGGCGGCGCGCGGGTCGGTGAGCTGCAGCCGGACCACACCGTCGTGGAGCTCGCGGCGGCGACGATGATCGAGTGGCTCGCGGGCGAGGGCCGGTCGCCGGCCGGTCCGAGGTACGCGCTCGCCGATGTGCGGTTGCTCGCACCGATCCCCGAGCCGCCCTCGGTGCGCGACTTCTACACCTACGAGGCCCACGTCGCCGCGGGCTTCCGCTCGCGCGGGGCCGAGATCCCGCCTGCCTGGTACGAGATGCCGGTGTTCTACTTCTCGAACGCTGCCTCGATCCAGGGACCGTTCCAGCCGGTCAAGCGTCCCGAGCGCTGCGAGCGCCTCGACTTCGAGCTCGAGATCGCCGCCGCGATCGACGGCGACGGGAAGATCGGCGGCTTCATGCTGATGAACGACTGGAGCGCCCGGGACATCCAGCGGCGCGAGATGACCGTCGGCCTCGGCCCGGCGAAGGGCAAGGACTTCGCCACGAGTATCGGGCCGTGGCTCGTGACCCCGGACGAGCTGCCCTACGACGGCGAGTGGCTCGACCTGCCCGCGACCGTGACCGTGAACGATCGCCCGGTCGCGCGCTGCGAGTCCCAGCCGATGTTCTTCTCCTGGCCGCAGCTCGTCGCGCAGGCGGCGGCGAACACGCGCCTGCGGCCCGGCGACGTGCTCGGCTCCGGGACGCTCGGCGGCGGCTGCCTGCTCGAGCTCGGGCCGATCGACGAGCACTGGCTCGAGCCCGGTGACGTCGTCTCGATCTGGGGTCAGGGGCTGGGCGAGCTGCGCGCGGAGATCACGTGAGCGCGGGCGCCACCGGGTCGGTCAACGCGACCCCGTTCCGCTGGCACGACGGCGAGCGCGTGATCGCCTTCGGCCCGCTCGATGCAGCCCTCCCGCTGCTCGGCGAGGCCGGCTACGCGTTACTCACAACCGAGCGCGCCAGCGCTGCCGCGCCTGCCGTCGCCTCGGGCGCCGCGAACGTGTATTTGGTCCCGGGTGGGCGCGTTGACGAGATCGCCGCCGACCTGCGCCGGCATGTCAAGGGCGAGTTGCTGGTGGCGCTCGGCGGCGGGCGCGTGATCGACGTGGCCAAGGCGCTCGCGGCGGCTGACCCGCCGCGGCGCGTGGCCGCGATCCCGACGACGCTGTCCGGCGCCGAGATGACCTCCGTCCACCGCCACGTCGCGGGGTTGCCGATGGACACGCCGCGCGTCCGGCCGGCGATCGTGATCAACGACCCGGAGCTGTGCGCCTCGCAGCAGCTGCCGGATCTCGCAGCGAGCGCGTGCAATGCCCTCGGGCACGCGTTCGACGGCCCGATGACGGTGCTGCGCAATCCCGTGGCGGAGGCGGCCGCAGCTCAGGCGATCTCGCTGATCGATGGCGCGCTGCCGCCCGACGTCGGGGCCGATCCGCGGATTGAGCCCGACCGGCCGGCGCTCGCCCTGGCCGCGCTGCTCGCCGGGTACGTGATCGGCTCGACCTGGTACGGCCTCCACCACGTCCTCTCGCAGACGCTCGCGCGCTTCGCCGGCGTCGGCCACGGGCCCGCGAACGCGATCATGCTCCCGTACTCGCTCGGCGCGCTGCTGGTCCGCTTCCCCCAGGAGTTCGAGCGCCTCGGGTCGGCGGTGGCGGACGGCGACCCGATCGCGCTCGCGAACCGGCTCTGCGCCCTGACGGGCACGACCCGGCTGCGCGACATCGGCGTGTCGGAGTCCGACGGCACGCTCGAGCAGTGCGGGGTCGAGGCGGCGAAGCGGCCTGAGCTGCACATGACGCCGCCGCCGGCCGACGTCGACGAGCTGCGCGACCTGTACGGCGCGGCCTGGTAGATGTAGAGCGCTTAGCGTTCCGGATCTCCCAAGGCCTGCTGGATAGCATCGGCCCGGTGACGCGCAGAGCCTGGATCGCGTTCGCCGCCGTGTCGGTGATCTGGGGGATCCCGTACCTGTTCATCCGGATCGCGGTCCGGCACGGGGTCCCGCCGCTGGTGCTGGCCTGGGGCCGGATCACGCTCGGTGCGCTGGTGCTGCTCGTGCTCGCGTTGCAGGCCGGAACGCTGAGGTCGCTGAAGGGCCACTGGCGCTGGCTCGCAGCGTACGCGGTCGCCGAGGTCACGATCCCGTTTCCGGCGATCGCGTTCGGCGAGACCCGGATCTCCTCCTCACTTGCCGCGATCATCGTCGCCGCCGTGCCGCTGATCGGCGCGCTGCTGGCGCTGCGCTTCGACCACTCGGAGAAACCCACGCGGATCCGCTTCGCCGGCCTCCTGATCGGCTTCGCGGGCGTGATCGTGCTCGTCGGGGTCGACGTCGCCGGCAGCGCGAGCGCGCTGCTCGGCACCGGCGCCGTGCTGCTCGGTGCGCTCGGCTACTCGATCGGGCCGATGCTGATCAAGCACCGCCTGGACGGCGTCGATGCCCGCGCGATGATGGGCGCCTCGCTCGCGATCTCGGCCGCGATCCTGACGCCGGCGGCGATCGTCGATGCCCCCTCCCACACCCCGGCCGCCGGCGCGATCGCGTCCGTGGTCGTGCTCGGGATCGTCTGCACGGCCGCCGGGCTCGTGATCCTCGCTGTCCTCATCCGTGAGGCAGGCACAAGCCGCGCGATGGTGATCACGTACATCAACCCGGTGATCGCGGTTGCGCTCGGCGTCGCGCTGCTGAACGAGCGCCCCGGAGCCGGCGCGGTCGCCGGCCTGCTGCTGATCCTGGCGGGCTCGTACCTGTCGACCGGCGGCGAGCTCCCACCGATCGGCCGCCGGCGCGCGTTTGCGCCGACTGCCCCGACGACTGGCCCGCGCCTTACCCGGTCTTGATCAGCACGATCGTGTTGAGCACGAACAGGAGCGCGAACACGACCGTCCAGCGGTTCAGGTTCCGCTCGACGAGCGACCCGCCCCCGAACGGCCCCTGACCGGTGCCGACGCCGAACGCGCCCGAGAGGCCCGCGTCCTTGCCGGAGTGCATCAGCACGAGCCCGATCAGGACGACGCAGAAGAACACCTGGAGGATGTCGAGAATCGTCGTCATGCGCCCGGAATGGTAGCGCCGGCCGCCGGATCCGCCCGGTCCAGCTCGTCCAGGATCTCGATCGCCTCCGCCCGCAGCGCGCCGTCGACCGCCTGATAGTCCTCGTCCGACAGCTTGCCCGTTCGATGGTCCAGCTCGGCCTCGCGGATCTCCGCGTACTTCGCGGCTCGCGCGGCCTCCAGCTCGGGCACTCGCGACGGCGCCTCGGGCGCCGAGGACCCGCGCGTCGACCGCAACGGCCCGCTGATCACGAACACAGCGGCCGCCAGCACCACGAGCACGATCACGTACGGCATCGCCTACACCAGCTCGCGTGCCGCCATCGCCGCGGGGGCCGGCGCGGCCGCCGGAGCAGGCGGGGCCGGCGCGCTGACCCGCAGCCGGGCACGGCGGCGCGCGGGGGCGGGAGCCGGCACGAGCGCGATCAGACCACCGATCACGCAGATGATCGCTCCGAGCCACAGCCACATCACGAGCGGCGAGACCTCGAGCAGGAACGTGGCGGTCCACGGGTGGGTCACGAACCGGTGGGTGAGCGCCACCACCGCCTGGTCACGCAGCTGGAAGAGCAGGTTGAGCGCCTGTGGCTGCGTTGCGGGCGGCTGCTTGCTGACGGCGTTCAGGGCGGCCGCCAGCTTGGCGTCTCCCTCGTTGATCAGGCCCTGCAACGGCGTCAGGTTGACGCTGATGACTGCCCAGAAGTCGCGCGTGAACCCCGAGTCGAGCCCGACCCGGCTCTCCTGCGAGCCGCCGAAGAACCGGCCGAGAACCCCGAGCGACGGGTCCTGCGACGGGTAGTAGCCGTCGCTCGTGACCACCGTCGTCACGCGATGCCCGCCCTTGTAGATGCCGAGCTCGGCTCCGAACGACAGCTTCTGCGCCGTGGCCGTCGCCGTCGGCTTCAGGTATTTGACGACGTACCCGTCGATCGGCGCGCTCTGGCCCGGGCGCAGGTACGCGTAGCGCTGGTGCTGGAACGAGGTCGAGGCGGCGACGCCGATCAGCGCGACCGCGAACCCTGCGTGGACGATGTAGCCGCCGTATCGGCGGCGATTGCGGCGCACGAGCCCGAACAGCGCGACCGGCGGCGCCTCGCCGCTCATCGCCCGCCGCGCGCGGACGCCACGGAAGAACTCCTGCACGACGGCGGCGATCACGAACGAGCCGAACACGAACGTCAGGAACGCGAATGGATGCCGGGTGGCGTCGGTGAGGATCAGCAACGCCACAAGTACGCCGACCGCGAACGCCACCGGGAATGCGAACCCGCGCCGTAGCTTCGCGACCGTCACCCGGCGCCACGCGATGATCGGCCCGATTCCCGAGAGCGCCACCACGAGCAGCGCGATCGGCACCACGAACGGCCTGAACGCCGGCGGGCCGACGGATACCTCCGTGCCGGTGATCGCCTCCGAGATCAGCGGGAAGAACGTGACCCAGAAGATCACGAAGACCAGCGCGACCAGCAGCAGGTTCTGGAACAGGAACACGGCCTCGCGCGAGACGAGCGAGTCGAGCGATGCCTCCGAGCGCAGATCGTCGCGGCGGGTGACCACGAGGTAGACCGAGCCCGTGACCATCGCCGCGATCAGCACCACGAACGAGATGTTCAGCGTCGGGTCCGAGACGAACGCGTGGATCGAGGACAGGATCCCCGAGCGGACGAGGAACGTGCCGACGATCGACAGCGTCCCGGTCAGCAGGATCAGCGAGGCGTTCCACACCTTCAGCATCCCCCGCTTCTCCTGGATCATGATCGAGTGGATGTACGCGGTGACGCACAGGAACGGCATCAGCGCCGCGTTCTCGACCGGATCCCACGCCCAGTAGCCGCCCCACCCGAGCTCGGTGTAGGACCAGCGCGCGCCGAGCAGGATCCCGATCCCCAGCGCGAGCCAGGCGGCCAGCGCGAACCGGCGCGTGACCTGGATCCACTCCGCACCGAGACGCCGCGCGATCAGCGCCCCGATCGCGAACGCGAACGGGATCGTCAGCAGCGTGTATCCCGAGTACAGCATCGGGGGGTGGATCATCATCGTCGTGTGGCGCAGCAGCGGGTCGAGTCCGGCGCCCTCGGCCGGCGGGTTCGAGCTGGTCGCGAACGGGTTCGCGAAGATCGTGTTCAGCCCGACGAAGAACGTGCAGAAGCCGAACATCACCGCCTGCGCGTAGGGCACGACCTCGCGGACCTTGTTGCGGGTCAGGAGCAGCGCGAGGCTTGACCACATCGACAGCAGCAGCACCCACAGCAGCAGCGATCCCTGCTGCGTGGCCCAGACCGCGGCGGCTCGGTAGAACACCGGCGTGGTCGTGCTCGAGGAGCTCGCGACGATGTTGTACGAGAAGTTCGAGCTGATGAACGCGACGTCGAGGATCACGAACGCGAACAGCGTCATCCCGAACAGCACGTACATCGCGCGGCGTGCCGAGTCGACCCACTCGCGCGCCGTGGCGCGCGCCGTACAGCGACGCGCCGAGGCCGTACAGCGCGACGACCAGGTCGAGGATCAGAAGCGTCCGGCCGACTACCGCCATCAAGCTGTCAGTAGCTACGCGCCGGCCGCGGCCTGGTACTTGGACGGGCACTTCGTCGTCAGCGAGTTCGGCTGGCCGACGAACTCGGTGCCCTCCTTCTGAACGGTGACGAGCACCCCGCGCCCGGCCGCGAACGGGTCGGGCACGATCCCGGTGTAGTGGACCTCCGCCGCGACGTGCTGCTTGGGGTCGCGGACGCGGAACACGAGCGAGGAGCCCGTGCGCTCGAAGCCGGGAAGCACGGTGCCCGCGAGGATGTATGTCTGTCCCGCGCGCGCGCGCGTGAGCAGCTGCGACGCGGTCAGCTCGTCGCGGCCGGCGTTGAAGCTGACGTAGATCAGCGCCGTGGCCAGCAGCAGCGCGGCGGTTAGGGCGACCGTCAGGCGGATCGCGCGCTTACGGCTCGGGTCCATCGGCCATGCATTCTCGCAGAGATCGGTGGCTGAACGGAGCATCGGAAGCGTCCAGATCTGACGGCCCGGATTTCAGCTGAGGGGCCGAGGCGGTCGATTAGCTTCGCGTTAGACGCCAGGAATAACGGCACAGACCGCGAAACCAATCACCGCCTTCGGCGTTATTGACCATGACCGTGCAACCCGCGCTCTCACGATCCGAGACAGGATTCCGCCGCCGCCGCAACGCGCGCGGCCGGCACGCGGGCACGCACGCGTCGCGCCCGGTCCGTGAGATCCGCGATGCCGGGCCCTCGCAGGACACCGCGCTGTACAACTGCCACTGCGGGTTCGTGTTCGAGGCGCCGGTTCTGACCTCGGTCGATTGCCCGCACTGCGGCCACGGCCAGGTCTGGTAACGCCGTCCAGCTCGTAGCTGACTAGCTCGCAGCCGGGACCGGCTCGAGCTCGGAGAGCGACTCGCCCATCCAGTCGATCAGCCGCCACACGTCACGCATCTGCTCGCGGTCGGCCACGATCCCGATGTCGAGGCTGCCGCGGTAGCTCATCACGGTGATGTTCAGGCCGAGCCCGTCGGTGATCACCGACACCGGGTAGTGGGCGACCATCTGCGCCCCGCAGCAGTACAGCGGAAACTGGGGGCCGGGCACGTTCGAGACGACCAGGTTCCAGATCGGCGTGCGCGTCGCCGCGAGTGAGAACGACACCCGCGCGGCGCGCGCGAAGACCGCCGGCGGGATGAACTGGGTCGCGTCCTGGAGCAGCTGCGCCGGCAGGGCCTTGTGTCGCTCCTTGGCGCTGAGCAGCGCCTCGTGGGTCAGCGCCAGCCGCTCCACCGGATCGGCGATGTTGCTGAAGATCGGAGCCGACAGCATCCCGATCCGGTTGCCGTAGGTCCCGAACTGCTCCTCGGTCCGGACCGACACCGGGATCTGGGCGACCAGCGGGGTCTCGGGCAGCTCGTCGTGCTCGATCAGCCAGCGCCTGACGGCGCCGGCGCAGATCGCTACGACCACGTCGTTGACCGTGCACCCGTGCGCGTTCTTGACCGCCTTGACGTCGTCGAGCGGCAGGCGGCCGTATGCGAACCGGCGGTGCGCCGACACACGGCCGTTGAAGCTCGTGCGCGGCGGCGTCAGGTTCGTGCGCTCGAGCATCCGTGACGGGCGCCCTCGAATCCTCCGCGCGAACCCGGCGCTGAGCCGGCCGAGCGTGTGCGCGCCCGGGATGTCGCCGAGGATCGGCGTGTCCTCGAGGTTCGGGAGCGTCGATGGGGTCGCGCGGACGACCCGCTCGAGATACCTGGGCGCGCCGAGCGCGGCCCGCGCGAGCATCTCGAGCGTGCCCGGCTCGGGGTCGCCGGCTCCGTTGCCGGATGGCAACGGCAGCTCGCGGCCCTCGGGGGTCAGGTCGAGCAGCACACTGAGGATCTCGGCGCCCGACATCCCGTCGACTGCGGAGTGGTGGATCTTCGTCAGCAGCGCGACGTTGCCGTCCGCGAGGCCGTGGATCAGGTACAGCTCCCACAGCGGCCGCGCGCGGTCCAGCGGGCGCGAGAAGATCCGCGCCACCTGCTCGCCGACCTTCTCGTCCGTCGGCGGCGGTGGGATCGCCAGCTCGCGCACGTGGTACTCGACGTCGAAGTCCGGATCGTCGATCCAGTACGGGTAGTCGAGCCCGAACGGGACCGTCTTCAGCCGCCAGCGGAACGGCGGCAGCAGCGGCAGCCGCTCGGCGATCATCGCCTGCACGTCCTCGAGCTCGAGCTTGCCGTCGTGGCGTGTGCTCGGGTCCAGTACCGCGAGCGCGCCGACATGCCCTGCCTGGCGGGGGGTTTCCAGCGCTAGGAACTGCGCGTCGAGACCTGTCAGCTGGCGCACGTCGTCTCCTCCTCGTGGGCGAGTCTAACCACGGCTCAGCGGCACGGTACGCTTCCCCCTGAGCGACTGATGCCCGATGCAATCGTTCACGTGTCCTCGCTCGCCGGCAGCTCACTGCTCGACTCGGCTGGGGAGCGTCTCGGGCGCGTCGAGGACGTGGTCGCGCGACTCGACCTCGCCGATCCGCTCCCACCCGTGATCGGTCTGAAGGCGCGGATCGGGGGCCGCCAGATGTTCGTCCCGATCGGGCGCCTCGAGCGCCTCGAGCCCGAGCCTCGGACCTCGACGACGAAGCTCAACCTCGCCCAGTTCGAGCGGCGTCCCGGCGAGGTGCTGCTGCGCTCCGACGTGCTCGACCGCAGCTTGATCAACGTCGACACGGCCCGGCTGGTGTCCGCGCGTGAGGTGGAGCTGGTGCGCGAGGACGGAACCTGGCGCGTGGCCGGGATCGACCCCAGCCTGCGACCGCGGCTCTGGCGCCTGCTGCCACGGCGCTTCCGCGGCCACGACACAGAACACCGGCAGTTCATCGCCTGGAGCGAGCTCGAGCCGTTCGTCGGTCACGTGCCGACCTCGCGGCTGAAGCTCCGAGCTCGCCGGCTTGTGCGACTGCATCCAGCCCAGATCGCCGACCTCGTCGAGGCCGCGTCGCACGAGGAGGGCGAGGAGATCCTCGAGGCCGTCGGGCAGGACAAGGAGCTCGAGGCGGACGTGTTCGAGGAGCTCGACGACGAGCACCAGGTCGAGTTCCTGCGCGACCGCTCGGACGAGCAGGCAGCGAGCTTGCTCGCGCGGATGGCGGCCGATGACGCCGCCGATCTGCTGCTGGAGCTCGATCAGGACCGGCGGATCCCGACCCTCAACCTGTTGCCGGCCGCCGGGCAGGAGAAGATCAGGGCGCTGCTCGGCTACAACCCGTCGACGGCCGGTGGTCTCATGAACCCGGACTTCGTCGCCACCGCCGCCGATGCCACGGTCGGCGAAGCGCTCGCGCGCGTGACGGCGAGCGAGCTCGGCGATCAGCAGCTGTCGCTCATCTGTGCGCTCGATCCGTCAGGTGCATTCGCCGGCGCGGTGTCCCTCGCCTCCCTCGTCCGCGCAGACTCGGCTCAAACGGTCGCGAGCCTGATTGACGCCCCGACGCCCACGGTCGCGCCGGAGGCGGATCTGCCAGACGTCGCCCGACTCATGACCGACTACAACTTGATCGCGCTGCCGGTGCTCGACGCCGGCCAGAGGCCCGTGGGCGTGATCGCGGTCGATGACGTGCTCGAGCTACTGCTCCCTGAGGAGTGGCGCCGGCGCGCCGGCCTCGCCAGAACCTGAACGCGCTGGTACGCTCCAAACGACCGCGAAACCACGCTGTCAGGCTGGATTTATGCGATGAATGCCCTAGGCGAACACCAAGACGGCGAGCTACCGCGAAGTAGCAGCTCGCGGCTGGGCGCCGTAAGGGTCACCGTGCGCTTCGGAGGCTGAGCTCCGGGCGCTGAGCGACCTCCGTCGCCCTGTCGCGCTTCGTTGCGCGGGCGAGAAAGGAGGTCGAGCAGATGGCGAGCAACCAGACGACGGGCGCCGCCGGCGCGCCTGCGCCTCCTGCGCCTCCTGCGCCGCCGCCCGTCCGCGAGCGCGCCGTGCTCGACTCCGCGCACGTCGGCGACATCCAGGGCGCGTTCGGCACGATCCGCCAGCACGAGGAAGCGCACCACGGGCTGCGCGCCCGGACGCTCGCACTGCTGGCGATCATCGGTCCGGGGCTGATCGTGATGGTCGGCGACAACGATGCCGGCGGCGTCGCGACCTACTCGCAGGCGGGGCAGAACTACGGCACGAGCCTGATGTGGGTGATGCTGCTGCTGATTCCCGTGCTGATCGTCAACCAGGAGATGGTCGTCCGGCTCGGGGCGGTCACCGGGGTCGGTCACGCGAGGCTGATCAACGAGCGCTTCGGCCGCTTCTGGGGGTTCTTCTCGGTCGGTGACCTGTTCATCCTCAACTTCCTCACGATCGTGACCGAGTTCATCGGCGTCAGTCTCGCGCTCGGCTATTTCGGGGTCTCGGAGTACATCTCAGTGCCGGTCGCGGCCGTTGCGCTGATCACGATCACGGTCAGCGGCAGCTTCCGGATCTGGGAGCGGGCGATGTTCGTGTTCGTGTTCGGAAGCTTCCTCGTCGTCCCCCTGCTCGTGATGGCCCACCCGGACGTCGGCAACATCGCCCAGCACCTCGTCGTGCCCGGGATCTATGGCGGCGCCAACTCGACCTCGATCCTGCTGATCATCGGCATGGTCGGCACGACGGTGGCGCCGTGGCAGCTGTTCTTTCAGCAGTCGAACGTGATCGACAAGCGGATCACCCCGCGCTGGATCAACTACGAGCGGCTCGACACGTGGATCGGCGCATTCGTGGTCGTGATCGGCGGCATTGCGCTGATCGCGATCTCGGCGTTCGCGTTCACGGGCACGCACTACTTCGGCCACTTCACAGACGCCGGCGGGACCGCGACCGCACTCGACCACGTACTCGGACCGACCGCCGCGGCGTTCTTCGCAATCGTGCTGCTGAACGCGTCACTGATCGGTGCCGGCGCCCTGACGCTTTCGACCAGTTACGCGTTCGGGGACGTGTTCGGCACAAAGAGCTCGCTGCACCGCACGTTCAAGGACGCCAAGCTGTTCTACACCATGTTCGCGGCGCTGATCCTCGGTGCGGCCGCGATCGTGCTGATCCCGGGGGCGCCGCTCGGCGTGATCACGCTCGCCGTGCAGGCCCTCGCCGGCGTGCTGCTGCCGAGCGCGACCGTGTTCCTGGTCCTGCTCTGCAACGACCGCGAGGTGCTCGGCCCGTGGCGCAACCCGGGCTGGCTCAACGTGATCGCCTCGACGATCGTGGCGACGCTGATCCTGCTCTCGCTGATCCTGATGGCGACGACGATCTTTCCGTCGATCGACGTGACCGCCGTCGTCGCTGATCGGTGGTTCGTGTCTCGTCGTCGGGCTGATTGGCTTCGGCCTTGCGACGCTGCGCTCGCGCCGGGGAGCCGCTGCGGTCACCGTGATCGACGAGAAGCCGGCGATCCCGAAGGAGCAGTGGACGATGCCGCCGCTCGCGCTGCTCGCCAGGCCGGAGTGGTCGACTTCTCGCAAGATCGCGATGCTGGCGATGCGCGGCTACCTGCTCGCGTCGATGATCCTCCTGATCATCAAGGCCGTGCAGCTGGGCGGAGGTTGAGCTCGGGCACTGCGCGGGTTTGCGAGCGCTTGCCGGGGTTACGATTGGCACCGTGGAGCAACGCATCGTCTATGTATCCAGGATCACCCGGCTGCCGCTGGTCGGCGCCGACGGCGCCGATGTCGGGCACGTCGTCGACGTCGTGCTCGACCGCGGCGGCCGCCCGCCGCGGGCCAACGGCTTCGTCGTCGCCGTCCAGCGGCGCCGCGTGTTCGTCGGCGCCGGGCGCGTCGGCGAGATCGAGTCCGACGGGCTGCGCCTGCGGCGTGGCTCGGTCAACCTGCGCCAGTTCGAGCTGCGCGCCGGGGAGCTCCTGACCTCCGAGGTGCTCGGCAAGCGACTGCGAACCGGGCGCGTCGTCGACATCGGCCTGACCCCGTCGCCCGGAGCCGTTCGCGTGGGAGGTGGCCACGCTCGCGATCGGCGCCGGGCGGCGCGTCCCGGGCCTGCGCCGCGCGCCCGAGATCGTCGACTGGGCCGAGGCCGGCGAGCTGTTCGCCGAGGAGCGGCCGGTCGACCGCCAGGCGGCGGCGCTGGGCGGCCTGCACCCGGCGGAGATGGCTCAGGCGATCACGCAGCTGCCGCTCAGCCGCCGGCGCGTGCTCGCCGAGGCGCTCGAGGACGAGCGCCTCGCCGACCTGCTCGAGGAGATGTCCGAGGACGAGCAGGTGCAGCTCGTGCGAGGGCCTCGACCGCGAGCGCCTCGCGCGCGTGCTCGACGAGATGGAGGCGGACGACGCCGCCGACCTGCTCGGCGAGTTCTCGCGCCGCGCTGCAGGACGAGCTGCTCGGCGCGATGGACCCCGAGGAGGCCGAGCCGGTCCGGCGGCTGCTGAGCTACGAGCCCGACACGGCGGGCGGACTGATGACGCCCGAGCCGATGATCCTGGCGCCGCACGCGACCGTCGCCGAGGCGCTCGCGCGCGTGCGCGACCCGGACCTGCCGGTGCCGCTGGCGGCGCAGGTGTTCGTCTCGCAGCCACCGCTCGAGACGCCGACCGGCCGGTACCTCGGCGTCGTCGGCGTGCAGCGGCTGCTGCGCGAGGCGCCCAGCAAGCCGGTCGGCCGCTGCATCGACGAGGATTGGGACGCGCTGGCGGCCTCGGCCTCGGACAAGGAGGTCGCGGGCGCGCTGGCTGCGTACGACGTCGTCGCGCTGCCGGTCGTCGACGACTCCGGCCGGCTCGTCGGCGCGGTCACGATCGACGACGTCCTCGACCATATGCTCCCCGCCGGCTGGCGAATCACCCACACGGGCTCCTGATGGCACGGCGCGACGACCTCGGCACACCACGCGGCACCCCGGGCGGGCCTGCCTACGACCCCGATGCGTTCGCGCGCTTCGCCGAGCGGCTCGCTCGCTTCCTGGGCACCGGCCGCTACCTCGTGGCGCAGACGCTGCTCGTCGTGCTCTGGATCAGCATCAACATCTCCGCGGCCGCGCTGCGGTGGGATCCGTATCCGTTCATCCTCCTGAACCTCGCGTTCTCGACCCAGGCGGCGTACGCCGCGCCGTTGATCCTGCTCGCGCAGAACCGGCAGGCCGACCGCGAGAAGGCGGACGTCGAGCGCGACCGCGAGATGAACGCGCGCTCGCTCGCCGACACGGAGTTCCTCGCGCGCGAGATGGCGGCGATCCGGATCGCGCTCGAGCAGAAGGCCGACCGCGACGACCTGACCGATCCGCTCGACCGGCTAACGACCGTGCTCGAGCGGATTCACGGGGTCGAGCTCTCGACCGGGGCCGGACCGTCGCTCGCGCTCGGCTCCGGGTCCGACTCGGGGGCCGAGCTGGATGAGGGCGACGATGAGCTCGCCACGAGCTGAGCGAGCCCGCGCTCGATCCCCCCGCACAGCACCTCGATGTCCGGCGTCGAGTCGTAGTCGCCGCTGACCCCGAAGTACAGCCCGCCGTCGTACGAGAAGATCGCGACCGCGAGCCGGACCTGCGCGAACAGGGGGATGTAGGGAAACGACTCGAGCAGCCGCCGGCCGGCGGCGTACAGTGGGAACTGCGGGCCTGGGACGTTCGTCGTGCCCGTGTTCAGCGCCCGCTGGGGCAGGCGGCTCGCAAGCCGGGCGCCGAGCGCCAGCAGCATCGGCGGCGCGAAGCCGCCGAGCGATGTCAGCACCTCCCCGGCGACCGCCTGCCTCGAATCCTTGAGCCCGGCCATCTGCTCGCTGATCAGGTGCAGCCGGGCGACCGGATCCGCCTCGAGCACGGGCAGCTCGGCGAACATCGCCGACACGCGATTGTTGTAGGTGCCGCGCTCGCCGGGACGCCTGACCGAAACCGGCACGAGCGTCCGCAGCACGCGCTCGGTCGACTCGCCGCGCTCCTCCAGCAGTTCCCGGAAGCCCCCCGTGATCGCCGCGAGCACGACGTCGTTGACGGTGCCTCCGTGGGCCTTGCGGACGATCTGGACGTCGGACAGCCTCCCCCGCGACCAGTCCCAGCGGCGGTGCGGGGACAGCGGGCCGTTCAGCGACGAGGCCGGCGGCTGGCGGACGATTCCGGCCGACCGGACGATCCCCCTCGCGGTCTGCTCGATCAGCGCAGCGAACTCGCGGGGCGCCCTGGCGGCGTCCGCGAGCGACTCCGCGATCGCGGCAGGGTTGCTCGCCAGCCGGTCTCTCAGCGCATCGACGATCAGCCGGGCGTCATTCGGCCACGGTTCGGGCCTCCAGTCGTCGGGCGGCGGCGCCTGCGTGGGCTCGCGCTCGGCGTCGAACAGCACTGCCATCAGGTCGGTGCTCGCGACCCCGTCGACCATGCAGTGGTGGACCTTCGACAGCAGCGCCCAGCGGTTGTCGTCGAGCCCCTCGACGACCCAGATCTCCCACAGCGGCTTGGCGCGGTCGAGGTTCTGTGACATCACGCGCGCTGTGAGCGTTTTCAACTCCTCATCGCCGCCGGGCTGCGGCAGCGCGGTGCGGCGTACGTGATAGGCGAGGTTGAAGTGCCGATCGTCGACCCACACCGGGCGGCTGAGCGCCGCCGGGACGAAGCGCACCGTCTGGCGGTAGCGCGGGACGAGCGGGAGCTTCGAGGCGATCATCGCCTGGAACTCCTCGAACGCCGGCGGCGGGCCTTCGAAGATGCTGACGCCGCCGACGTGCATCGGGCTCGAGTCGTTCTCGATGTGCAGGAACGACGCGTCCTGCGCGCTCATACGCTCCATCGCGCTCTCCTCTCTGGGGGCGCCGCGAAGGCTACGGCTTCGCGCCGGGCGGCGCGGGCGCGGTGCTGAGGCGCGCCGGGTACAGGAACTGCCCGATCCCGTCGAGCGGCTCGCCCGGGTCGCGGGGCGCGAACCGCCTCAGCTCATCGTTGACGCTGTATCGCGGGCCGAGCAGCACGCGCCCGTCGCGGATCAGCGTGTAAAAGCGGTCCAGCGGACGCGGCGGCGGGCCGCCGGTGCGGACGCCCTGGAAGTCGTACACGCCGCCGTGGCACGGGCACACGAACGACTCGGCGGCGGCGACGAATCGCACCGGGCAGCCGACGTGGGCGCAGCGGTCCGAGATCGCGACCATGTGGTCGTACTGGTCGATCACGGGCCCGTCGAGCTCGGGGTCGTGCCGGCGCACGTACGCCAGCGACTCGCCCACGAGCCCGATTCCCGGCTCGAGCGTGAACACGACCGGCTTGTAGGTGGTCTGCACGAAATCGTCGAGTGGCCCGATGTCCTGCCAGGAGTCGGGTTGGCGATCGAACACCGGACCTGCCGCGAACCCGAGCACCGGGAGCGTGAACCCGGCCGCGGCCACGGCGCCCGCGGCGTAGACCGTGCCGGTCATGAACCGGCGGCGCGAGACGGTCTCGCCCTCGAACGCGCCGGGCATGCCGAGCTCCGTGGTTTCGGGATCGTGCGGGTTCGTAGCCATCTCCTACACCACATCGTACTACACCGTGTCGGAGTTGGTCAGCTGCGTTCGCGAGCGAGGCGCTGGAGCGCACGGCGCCGGGCCGGGTCGAGCGCCTGCACGTGCTGTGCGAAGTGGCTGAGTGCGGCGTCGCCGTACTGCTCGAGCAGCTCGTCCACGTCCGCGCCGGAGCGAAGCCGCATGTACTCCTCGCGCTCGTACGCGGGCACGTAGAAGTCGGTCTTGCCCTCCCGGCGGCGCTTCAGCATCCCCTTGCGGTGCAGCCGCGCCATGATCGTCATGTACGTCGTGTAGGCCCGGTCCTTGCCGGCCCGGCCGTTGAGCGCCTCCATCACCGAGCGCACGGAGCTGTCGCCGGACGCCCACAGCTCCTCCATGACCTCCGACTCGAGCTCGTGCAGGCGGGGCGGCGGCGGCATCTACGACGCACGGTAGCAGCTACGATCTGCCGTAGGAGATGACCGCGACGACCGTCAGCAACCGCACCTGGCGAGCCGGCTTGACGCTCGGCGGCGCTGCGGTCGCGACGATTGCGTTCGTGCTGTGGCGGCTGCTGGAGACCTGGCATGTCGGGACCGGGGCAGCGCACAGCGTCACGCTGCTCGGCGTGCGCCTGTCGTATCCGGCCGCGAACCTCGGGGCGATCGTGGTGTTATTGCTCGCGGCCGGCGGCCTCGTCGTGCTGGCGGTCGCGGGCGGGGCGCTCGCGCGAGAGCTGGCGGCGGCCCGGCGCCTGCGGCGTCTGCTGGCCGCTCGCGTCTGCGGCGCCCTGCCCGGCGGCGAGCTGGTGCTGGCGGAGCCGCGGCCGTGGGCCTTCTGCACCGGCCTCGTGCGCCCGCGCGTGTACGTGACGAGCGGCGCACTCGACGCGCTCGACGCCGACGCGCTCGCGGTCGTGCTCGCGCACGAGCGCCATCACGCCCGGCGATACGACCCGCTGCGGCTCGCGACCGCAAGGGTGCTGTCGCGGGCGCTGTTCTTCGTGCCCGGGCTCGACGGCGTGCTGCGCCGCGCGGGCCTGCTGTCCGAGCTCGGCGCGGACGAGAGCGCCGTCGCCCTTGATCCGGTCGCGGGCCGGCCTGCGCTCGCGCGCGCGATTCTCGGGTTCGGCGGAGGCGTCGAGCCCGAGCGTGTCGATCGGCTGCTCGGCGTCCCGGTCTTGGGGGCGGGCTTCCCGCTTCTGCTCTCGGTGGCGGCGCTTGGGACGATTGCGCTGCTCGCGGCGGTGGCGCTGCTGGCCGGGCGGGTCGCGTCCGGGTCGGCGACGCTCGCGCTGCCGGTGATCTCGCGTCAGCCGTGCGTGCTCGTGCTCGCCGGCGTCCCGGCCCTTGCCGGGCTGGTGGCGCTGGCGTGGGCGCGCGGCGCGTCCGAGACGCGCCAGTAGAGCGCGCCGACCGCGACCGCGGTCACGATCACCGCCGGCCAGGCCCCGATCAGCAGGCCGAGCCCGTGCGAGGCGGCGAATCCGACGAGGCCGGCGGCCGTCAGCTTGGCGGTCGTCGCCCGGCTGTGACGCCGGCTCCAGATCGCGATGCATGGCAGCCCCGCCACGACGAGCACCACGCCGCCGGCCGGCCGCGAGCCGCTCGCGACCGCGACGCCGTAACCGGCGATCAGGCCGCCGGCGGCGAGGGCGGCCGTGGGGGCGCGGGTAAGCATGACCCCGCGAATTATCCCGGCACGGCGCATCGAGGGCGCCGGGGTACGAAAAGGTCCGCTATCCGGACAAAAAATACGTCGCCCCCCGCTAGGCTCCGCGGATGCGCTTGCCAGGGATGAGAGCGCTCGCGGCTGTGATCGGGGCAGCGGCAGCGATGACCGCCGGGGTGGCGACGGCCGGGGGCGCTCCGGCGCGCGCGGCCGCCGCCTGCCCGCACTTCGGCAAGCCGGCGCTCGCCGCCGACCCCCACCCCCACGCCCTGCGCGTGTTCGGGATCCAGTTCCTGCAGCAGCCCGCACTGATGGTCACGCCCGCCGACTACTCGCAGGCGATCGACTGCGCGATCCGCGCCGAAGTGCTGCCTCACCTCGCGAAGGGCCGCCCGAACCTGGTCGTGTTCGACGAGGACGCGGGACTCGAGACGCTCGCCACCGGCCCGCGGGCCGCTGAGGGACGCGCGCTTCTGAAGAACGGCGTCCCGTCGTGCAAGGGCCAGTCGTTCCCGTGCGCGACGCTCGCCACACTGTCTGCGCTCGACACCGGCTACGCGCCGGCACTCACGTACCTCCACGCCAGGTTCCCCAAGCTCAATAGCGAGCTTGGGCGCGCGTTCGTCGCCGCCACCGACACGTTCGTCAAGGTCTTCATGACGACGATGGCGAGCGAAGCCGAGCGCTACAAGCTGTACATCGTCGCCTCGAACACCCAGGCGCCGTTCAGCGTGGCGCGCAAGCCGGTCGCAGCGCTCGGCGGTCCGTACGTCCCGACCGCCGGCGTCGCGTATGACCAGACGTTCCTGTGGGGGCCGAAGCCGGTGCACAAGAACCAGCCCGCGCCGCTGCGAAACCTGCTCGCGATCAACCGGAAGGTCCCGCTGACCAGCTTCGAGACCGCGCTCGGGTTCGCCGCCGGACCGGCAACCGGAACCGCGGCCGTCGAGAACTTGAAGCCGTTCACGATCCCCGGGACCCAGGCCCGGCTCGGGTTCGCCACCAGCCTTCCTGCGTTCACGTTCGGGCCCGCGAAGGCGAGCCCGTGCAAGAACGTCGCGGTCACGTACATGCGCTGCCTCTCGAAGCTCGGCGCGAACGTGCTGATCCAGGCCGACGCGAACGACGGCGAGTGGACCGGCGACGACGGCAACGAGCTGTGGCAGCCACTGTCCTGGATGGGGTCCGCGTACCGAGCGGTTAGCGACCCGACCGTCCACTTCGACTACGCCGTCAACCCGATGATGGTCGGGAACCTTGCCGACACGCCGTTCGACGGGCAGAGCGCGATCCTCGAACGTGGCCGCCAGGGCAATGGCTGCCAGTACGTCGGCAACGCGAGCTTCGTGCCCGGCCAGGACCTGGCGCAATACAGGTCCTACGCAGGCGCCAAGCCACAGTTCCTCGCGCTCGCGCCGTGGGCGGTCGCGGACGGGCCGCGAGTGCAGCTGAAGGCCGTGGGCAACGCGCTTGCCGCCGGAACCGGGCCCCACCGGTATGTTCAGACCGCCGTGATCGCCGATCTCCCGTTCCCCGTCGACCGCCGCCGCCCCGGTTGCCTGATCGCGGGCCGATGACGAATCTCTCGCGGCGTCAGGTGCTGACGGGAGCGGCCGGCACCGCCGCCGGTGCCCTGCTCGCCGGCGCGGGGGACGCCGAGGCCGCCCGCAAGCCCGCCGGCAAGCCGGTGCGGAGCGCCGATGTGATCGTGATCGGCGCCGGGCTCGCGGGCCTGACCACCGCCAGCGATCTGGTCCAGAGCCGCCACTCGGTCGTCGTGCTCGAAGCGCGCGATCGCGTCGGCGGGCGCACGCTGAACCACCCGGTCGGCGACGGCGAGGTGATCGAGGTCGGCGGCGAGTGGGTCGGCCCCGGACAGGACCGGATCCAGGCGCGCGCGAAGGAATTCGGGATCAAGACGTTCAAGACGTACACGAAGGGCGCGCAGATCTTCGACTTCGAGGGCACACAGACGCACTTCACCGGTGAGATCCCGCCGCTGCCCGCGGCCGACGCCTCCGACTTCGACCAACTGCTCGCGAAGGTGGTCGCGCTCGAGAAGACCGTGCCGGCGGCCGAGCCGTGGACGGCACCGAACGCCGCGACGCTCGACTCGCAGACGATCCAGACCTACATCGACGCGAACTCCACCACCGCGGGCGCCGCGTTCCTCCTCGACCTCGCCGTCAAGGCGATCCTCGCGACCGACTCTCGCGATGTCTCGCTGCTGCACGCGATGTGGTACTTCAATGCCGGCGACGGCGTGCTCAACCTCGCCGGCACCGCGGGCGGCGCGCAGGACTCGCGGTTCGTCGGCGGCTCGCAGCTCGTGTCGATCGAGCTCGCCAAGCGGCTCGGCAAGCGCGTCGTCCTGAACGCGCCCGTGCGACGTATCGCGCAAGACGCCAACGGCGTCACCGTCGAGACCGACGCCGGGACCTGGCGCGGCAAGCTGGCGGTCGTCGCGACCTCGCCGATGCTCGCCGGGCGGATCGACTACGAGCCGGCGCTGCCGGCGCTCCGGGACGGCCTCACTCAACGCGTCCCGAACGGCTCGGCGATCAAGTACGAGGCTGTGTTCCCGACGCCTTGGTGGCGCGCCGAGGGGCTCAACGGCTACTGGAACAGCGATCGGCCGCCGATCCACTTCGGGTACGACAACTCGCCGCCCTCGGGCAAGCCGGGCGTGCTGCTCGGGTTCGTGGTCGGCGAGGAGGCGCGCGCGCTCGGCGCCCAGCCGTACGGGACACGCCGGACCGCCGTGCTGAACGCGTTCGCGCGCGTCTTCGGCAACCGCGCCGCCAACCCGACGGAGCTGATCGAGCACAACTGGTCGGAGGAGGAGTGGACGCGCGGCTGTTACGCCGGCTACATGCCGCCCGGCGTATGGAGCGACTTCGGCGAGGCGGTCCGCGCTCCGGTCGGCCGGCTCCATTGGGCCGGCACCGAGACCGCTGAGGTGTTCCCGGGCTATATGGATGGCGCGGTGCGCTCGGGCGAGCGGGCCGGCGCCGAGGTCGCGGCGCGACTCTAAGACGCTGCGGCGGGCGCGGGCGCGGGCGCCGACTCGGGCTCGCGCTCGGGCTCCGGCTCGGGCTCGAGCTGCGGCTCGAGCTCGGCCGGCCGCATCGCCACCCCCGCTGCGGCGTACGCCGCTCCGGCGTCGAGCGTCTCCGCCGCCAGCAGCGCAGTCGCGAGCTTGTTCAGCTTGTCCCGGTTGTCGGTGAGCAGCTTCGTGACCGCGTGCTCCGCCTCCTCCACCAGCCGTCGCACCTCCTGGTCGATCTCCCGCTGCGTCTGCGCCGAGACCTCGGAGACACCCGGCAGCAGCGGGCCGTTGCCCTCGCTCGGCAACACCGACACCGGCCCGACCTTGTCGCTCATCCCCCATCGCCCGACCATCGCGCGGGCGATCTGGGTCAGCTGCTGGATGTCGGACTCCGCCCCGGTCGTGATCTCGCCGTAGACGACCTGCTCGGCGACGCGCCCGCCGAGCGACACGCGGATCTTGCCATCGAGGTCGTCGCGTGTGTACGACACGCGGTCGGCGTCGGGGGTCGACAGCGTCACGCCGAGCGCCTGGCCGCGCGGGATGATCGACACCTTCCGAACCGGGTCGGCGCCGGGCGTCAGCATCCCGACGAGCGCGTGACCCGACTCGTGGTACGCGGTGCGCTCGCGGTCGGCCCGGCTGAGCAGAATCCCGCGCGGCGCGCCGAGCAGGATCTTCTCCAGCGCGTCCGTGAAGTCGGCCATCTGCACCTTCTCGTGGTTGCGCCGAGCCGCGAGCAGGGCCGCCTCGTTCGCGAGGTTCGCGAGGTCCGCGCCGACCATTCCCGGAGTCGAGGCGGCGATCGTGCCGAGATCGACGTCGGGGGCCAGCGGCAGCGAGCGCGTGTGCACCTCGAGGATCTTCTTGCGGCCGCCGCGGTCGGGCGGCTGCACGGCGATGCGGCGGTCGAAGCGGCCGGGGCGCAGCAGCGCCGGATCGAGGATCTCGGGCCGGTTCGTGGCGCCGAGCACGACGACCGCGACGCTCGACTCGAACCCGTCCATCTCGGTGAGGATCTGATCGAGTGTCTGCTCGCGCTCGTCGTTGGCACCGGTGATCCCCGCCGACCCCTGCCGCGAGCGGCCGATCGCATCGAGCTCGTCGATGAAGATGATCGCCGGCGCCGCCTCCTTCGCCTTCGCGAACAGGTCGCGGACGCGGGCAGCGCCGACGCCGACGATCGCCTCGATGAACTCGGACGCGGCGATCGAGAAGAACGCGGCGTTCGCCTCGCCCGCGACCGCGCGCGCGAGCAGCGTCTTGCCGGTGCCGGGTGGGCCGTACAGGAGGACGCCGTGCGGCATCCGCCCGCCGAGCCGCTCGTAACGCTCGGGCGTCTTCAGGAAGTCGACGATCTCCGAAAGCTCACCCTTCGCCTCGTCGATCCCGGCCACATCGTCGAACGTGATCCGGATCGTCTGTGGATCGACGCGCCGCGCCTGCGAGCGGCCGAAGTTGCCGAGCCCGCCGAGCCCCCCACCCGCAGCGGATGCCGCGCGCCGGGCGAGGAACACGAACAGCAGCACGAGCAGGATCGTCGGCCCGAACCCGAGCAGGATCTCGGCCAGCACCGAGGTGCTCTGCGCGGTCGACTTCGCGTTCACCTGCACGTTCTCGGACTTCAGCAGCGAGGACAGCTCCTGGTTGTTCCAGAACGTCGGCACCTCCGTCGCGAACAGCGTCGTCGGCGTGGCGGTCTTGCTGTCCGCCGGGTACTTCATCTTGCTCTTGAACGTGCCCTGGATCGTGTCGCCCTTGGACGAGATCGACTGGACCCGTCCATCGGAGAGCTGGGTCAGGAAGTAGGGGCTGAACGGGACCGTCACGCGCGTGGCGCTGCCCGGCTGGGCGATCAGCACCGTCAGCCAGTTGACGGCGAGCAGCACGATCACGAAGATCCAGAACCCGCGCAGACGGTGCGGCGGCGCCGGACGGTGCTCGTCGGGCGTGCCACGTCCATCGGGCGCCGGCGCGACGCGCCAGCCGCGCTTGTCGTGAGGCATCGGCGCGCTCGGGGGCGGCTTCTGCGGCGCCTGTTGCGGGGTCTGCGCGGTGGTGTCGGCTTGCTGCTCGGCCATCCGGTCGCCGCCGAGCGTACCGGCCGTATGATCTGGCCGGTGCCCGGGTCACCGATCTCCGCCATCGTCGACGCGATCGACGGGCTCGACATCGACGCGCTGGTTGCGCTGCTCGCCCCAAGCGCGTCCCTGCTGAGAACCGACGGCCGATCTGCCGATGGGGTCGACGAGGTCCGGACCGCGCTCGTCGAGTTCGTATCCGGGCTGTACGGCGCCACACACACGGTTTCCGACGAGTGGCATCCCCAGGACGGCGTGTGGATCGCGGAGATGGAGGCGACCTACGAGATGAAGAACGGCGTCCGTCACGGCCCGTACAAGCGCGCCGTCGTGGTCCGGAGCGACGATCGGGGGATCACCCAGCTGCGGTTCTATGGCTCGCACGAGCTGCCGCTGACCGCGGAGACTCCCTACCGCGAGGTCCGCGCCGGCACGCACTGGCTGCCGACGCTCTAGTAGAGCGGCGGTTCGCGCCCGGGCGGCTGTGTCGGCGGATCGAGCTTTGGCGCCGGCGGTATCGGCCTGACCTTCCGGCGCTTCACCGTCAGCGACTCGCCGTGATGTGAGATCTCGATCGGGTCGCCGTCGAGCAGCTGATAGGTCGCCTGGTGGGGCTCGATCGTGACCTTCAGCCGGCTGCCGCGGAACGTGATCCGGAACGTGATCCGGGAGATCGCGACGGGCAGCCGCGGCTTGAAGCTGAGCTGTTGGTCGTGGTCGCGCAGGCCCCCGAACCCGGCGACCGCCGCGATCCACACGCCGGCGAGCGAGGCAATGTGCACGCCGTCGCGCGTGTTGCGCTCGAGATCGTCGAGGTCCATCCGCGCCGCCTCCCACCAGTACCGGTGGGCAAGGTCGAGATGCCCGACCTCTGCGGCGACGACTGCCTGCGTGCACGCGGACAGGGACGAGTCGCGGACCGTCAGCCGCTCGTAGTACGCGAAGTTCCGGAGCTTCTGCTCGTCGGAGAAGTAGTCGCCGCGCACATACATCGCCAGCACCAGGTCGGCCTGCTTGACGACCTGCTTGCGGTACAGGTCGAAGTACGGGAAATGGAGCAGCATCGGGTACTGGTCGGGGCTCGTGGACTCGAAGTCCCACACCTGGTGCTCGGTGAAGCGCTCCGCCTGCGGGTGCACTTCGAGCGCCTCGTCGTACGGGATCAGCATCGACTCGGCGGCGTCGCGCCAGGAGGCCGTCTCCTCGTCGTCGACCCCGAGCGCGGCCGCACGGTTGCGGTGGCGATCGGCGGCGGCCGCGGCGTCCCGGAGGTTCCGCTGCGCGAGCAGGTTCGTGTAGACGTTGTTGTCGGCGATCGCGCTGTACTCGTCGGGACCGGTGACGCCGTCGATCCGGAACGCCCCCTGGGAGTCGTGGTGGCCGAGCGAACGCCACAGCCGCGCGGTGTTGACGACCAGCTCGAGGCCGCAGTCGAGCGCGAACGCCTCGTCCTCGGTAGCGGCGTAGTAGCGGATAACCGCGTCGGCTATGTCGGCGTTGATGTGGAAGGCACCGGTACCGGCCGGCCAGTAGCCCGAGCATTCCTCGCCCGCGATCGTCCGCCACGGGAACGCCGCACCGTGCAGCCCGAGCTGCTCGGCCCGCTGTTTCGCCTTCTCCAGCGTGGTGTGGCGCCAGCGAAGCGCGTCGGCCACGGACCCGGGCAAGGTGTAGGTCAGCACCGGCAGCACGAACGACTCGGTGTCCCAGAAGGTGTGGCCGTCGTAACCCGGTCCCGTCAGCCCCTTCGCCGCGATCGCACGCTGCTCGGCGCGGGCGCCCGCTTGGAGCACGTGGAACAGCGCGAACCGGCTCGCCTGCTGGAGCTCGGCGTCCCCCTCGACCTCGATGTCGGCCCGGTCCCAGAAGTCGTCCAGATACTCACGCTGTGCCTTGACGAGCCCGTCCCAGCCCGCGTGGCGCGCCTCCACCAGCGCCATCGATACCTGGTCACGCACGGCCGACAGCGAGCGTTGCGCGGACCAGCCGTAAGCGACGAACTTCACGAGCCGGAGCGGTGCACCCTCCTTGAGCGTGGCGCTCGCGACGAACCGCGCCACGTCCGAGAACGCCTCGCCCATCGTCTGGCAGTCATCGGGTCCGTCGACCACATGGTCCATCGCCGCCGCCATCAGCAGCTTGCTGCCCCCGGTGCGATGGGCGAGGATCGCTCGCGCGTCGATCGCCTCATAGAACTCGGACTGCAGCGGCGACTCGATCTGCCCGGACGCGCGCGGATCCCCTTCGGGTGCGGGCAGCGGCTCGTTCGTCACGAGCTCCGACTGGACCACGACGGGCATCGTGCCGTCGAGCGACTCGACCTCGTAGGAGATGGCGATCACCGCGCGCTGGACGAATGACACCAACCTGGTGCTGCGGACCCGGACCGCGCCCCCCGCCGGCGACACCCACTCGAGCTCGCGGTGGAGCAGCCCGGCACGGAGGTCCAGTCGGCGCTCATGAAGGCGCAGTTCGCCATAGCGCACGTCCAGCGGCTCGTCTTCGACGAGCAGGCGGATGAGCTTCCCGTTGGTGATGTTGACGATCGTCTGCCCCGACTCGGGATAGCCGTAGCCGGGCTCGGCGTACGGCAGCGGCCTGAACTCGAAGAAGCCGTTCAGATATGTGCCGGGGAGCCCGAACGGCTCGCCCTCGTCGAGGTTGCCGCGCAGGCCGATGTGGCCATTCGAGAGCGCGAACAACGACTCGGCCTGCGCGAGGCGATCGAAGTCGAGGGAGGTCTCGCGAAGCGCCCACGGCTCCACCGGGAATGCCGGATGACGGATCACTTCTCGTCGAGCAGCTCGGAGAGATCGCGCACGACGATGTCGGCCCCGTGCTCCTTGAGCGCCTCCGCCTGCCCGACGCGGTCGACGCCGACGACGTACCCGAACTTGCCGGCCCGCCCCGCCTGCACCCCCGCGAGCGCGTCCTCGAACACGACCGCGTTCGCCGGCTGGACGCCGAGCTCGCGGGCGCCGGCCAGGAACGTGTCCGGCGCCGGCTTGCCCTGAAGGTGCTCACGCGCAGCCACCACGCCGTCGACGACGTGGTCGAACAGACCGTCGAGGCCGGCGGCCTTGAGCACGTCGTGGGCGTTCGTGCTCGACGACACCACCGCGCGCGGCACTCCGGCATCGGCCGCGGCCTGCACGTACCGGACCGAACCCTCGTACGGCTCGACGCCGTGCTCGTGGATCAGCTTCAGCACGAGCTCGTTCTTGCGGTTGCCGATCCCGTGGATCGTCTCGGCGTCCGGCGAATCGTCGTCCGATCCCTCGGGAAGCTCGATGCCGCGCGACTGCAGGAACGAGCGAACGCCGTCGTTGCGCGGCTTGCCGTCAACGTACTCGTCGTAGTCGGCGACCTCGTCGAACGGGACGAACTTCTCCCCGCGCTGATCCGCCCGCCGCTCCAGGTACTCGTCGAACGTCTGCTTCCACGCCGCGGCGTGGACCTTGGCCGTCTGCGTCAGCACGCCGTCGAGGTCGAACAGCAGCGCATGAATCTGATCCGGGAGCCCGAGCATCGCCCCGTCATTGTTGCGGGTACGCTCCGCTCGATGGCACGCCGCACCGACGAGGGAGACCCGGATGCAGGCCGCTCGCTCCCGCTCGCGGCGCGGCTCGCGATCTCGTGGCTGACCAACGCGCTCGTGCTCGCGGTCGTCGCGGGCGCGCTCAGCGGCGTGCACGTCGAGGACGCCGGCTCGCTGCTCGAGGCGGCGGCGGTGTTCGGAGTCCTGAACACCGTGCTGAAGCCGCTGCTGCGGTTGGTGACGCTCCCACTCGCGATCCTGTCGTTCGGATTCGTGTGGCTGCTCGTGTCGTTGCTGATGATCGCCCTGACGTCGGCGATCGTGTCAGGGTTCAGCGTGCATGGCTTCGGCACGCTGCTCGAGGCGGCGGTCGTCGTGTGGCTTGTGAACCTGTTGCTCGACCTGACTCCCGGGCCGTGGCAGATCACCGGCAAGCGCCGACGGCGCCGCCAGCGGCGGGACCGGGCCGGCCGCACGTAGGATTCCGGGCGTGGACACGCCCAGCGCATACGCCTCGATCGTGAACGAGATCGAGGAGCTGCTCCCCACGGATGCGATCGTCGTCGACGCGCATACGCACCTCGGCGCGGACGAGGACGGTCAGTCGCTCCAGCCCGCGGCGCTGCTCGAGTTCCTGGACCAGGTCTCCCCCATCGCTCGCGCGTGCACGTTCCCGTTCCACGACCCCGAGCGCGCGCCGGCGTACCGGCTGCCGAACGATCGCGTGCTGGCCTGGGCGAGGGAGTCGGGCGGACGCCTGTATCCCTACTGCCGTCTCGATCCGGCCGATGACCCCGTCGCCGAGGCCGAACGGTGCCTGGCGCTGGGCGCTCGCGGGATCAAGCTGCACCCGCGGGCCCAGTCGTTCGGGTTCGGGAACCAGGCGGCAGAGTCGATCTGGAAGGTCGCGGACGAGGCGGACGTCCCGATCCTGATCCACACCGGACGCGGGATGCCGCCGATGGGTCCGCTCGCCGACCTCGCGTTGCGCTACCCCGAGGTGGTCCTGATCCTCGCCCACGCCGCGATCGCCGACCAGGGCATGTTCGCCTCCCGCCTGCGCGATCACCCGAGCATCTACTACGACACGTCCACGTTCTCCGTGTTCGACCAGCTCGAGCTGTTCGCGCGGATCCCGCTCGAGCGGATCGTGTTCGCGTCGGACGTTCCCTACGGCCGCCCGATCGGCGCGGTGCACACCGCGCTGCGGATCTCCGCCTACGCCGGGCTTGACGAGGCCGAGCGCACCGCGCTCCTGGGCGGGACGATGATCGCGATCCTCGAGCGCCGGGCGCCGGCCGCGCCGAAGGCCCCCCGCGTGCCCGAGATCCGTCCGGTCAGCGGACGGCTGACACGGATCAACGGCTATCTGATGATGTCGTTCGCGGCGGCCCTCAGCGCGGGGCCACCGCCTGACTTCTCGCGGGCAGCGCCGTTCGTCTCGCTCGCACGAGCGGTCTGCCGGGACCCGGACCCCGGGAGCGCCGGCGCCGCACTCGAGCGGATCGACCACATGCTCTCGGACGCCGAGCAGCTCCTCGGCAGCGATGGCGAGGCCGCTCGCGCGGCGGTCGGCCTGGTGATGGCGGCGGGCGTGATCGCCGGCACCGAACGGCTCGGCGCGGGCGGGTGAGCACGGTCGCCGCGCTCGGAACACAGGCCGACCCGCTGCGCGTCGCAATCGTCGGTTCCGGGCCGTCGGCGTTCTACGCCGCCGCGGACCTCCTGAACAGCAAGGCTCGGCCAGAGCTCGTGGCGACCGTCGACATGCTCGACCGGCTGCCGACGCCGTGGGGGCTCGTGCGCGGGGGCGTCGCGCCCGACCACCCGAACATCAAGGCGGTCTCGCGCGTGTTCGAGAAGACCGCCGCACGTCCCGGGTTCCGGTTCTTCGGCAACGTCGAGCTCGGCCGCGACATCGACCACGACGAGCTCCGCGACCGCTACCACGCGGTCGTCTATGCGGTCGGCGCCGAGACCGACCGGCGGATGGACATCCCGGGCGAGGACCTGGCCGGCAGCCACGCGGCCACCGAGTTCGTCGCCTGGTACAACGGCCATCCCGATTACCGGGAGCACGAGTTCGACCTGAGCGTCCGGCGCGCGGTCGTAATCGGCGCCGGCAACGTGGCGCTCGACGTCGTCCGGATGCTCGCGCTCAGCACTGATGAGCTGGCGGGCACCGACACCGCCGATCACGCGCTCGAGGCGCTCGCCGAGTCGAAGATCGAGGAGGTCGTCCTGATCGCACGCCGGGGCCCGGCGCAGGCGGCATTCACGAACCCCGAGCTCCGCGAGCTCGGCGAGCTCGCGGAAGCGGACGTGATCGTCGCTCCCGGCGACGTTGAGATCGACGAGCACTCGGCGCAGGCGATCGCCCGCCAGGGCGAGCTCACGGAGCGACGAAACGTCGAGATCCTCACCGACTACTCCCAGCGCAAGCCGGCCGGGAGACGCCGGCGCGTGGAGCTCCGGTTCCTGCTCTCGCCGGTGGCGATCCTCGGGCCCGAGCGCGTCGAGGGCGTCGAGCTCGTTCGCAACCACCTCGCGCGCGACGCCGACGGGACGCTGCGCGCCCGCCCGACGGAGCAGCACGAGACGCTCGAGGCGGGGATCGTGTTCCGCTCGATCGGGTACCGCGGCCGGCCGCTCGCCGGGGTGCCGTTCGACGAGCGGTCCGGGACGATCCCCAACGACTCCGGGCGGATCCTCGACCCGCACACCCAGCACCACATCGCCGGCGAGTACGCGGTCGGCTGGATCAAGCGGGGCCCGACGGGCGTGATCGGGACGAACAAACGCGACGCGCAGGAGACGATCGAGCTGCTGCTCGACGATCTCGCCGAGGGGCGGTTGCCGAGCCCGGCGTCGACCGCGCCGGAGTCGATCCTCGAGCTGCTGGCGGAACGCGGCGTCGAGCACGTCGACTACGCGGGCTGGGCGGCGATCGACGCACGCGAGAAGGCCGCCGGCGAGCCGCAGGGACGCCCGCGCGTCAAGCTCGCCACGTGGGACGAGCTACTCGCCGCCTCCAAACCCGCGGCCTGAGCACCCGCACCGCCCGAGCCGTCCGGGCAGCATCGAAAGGAGCCCCGTCCTTGCGCCCCGCCGCCCGCGCCAGCGCCGAACCACGGCCACTCGGGGAGCCTTCTGGCCACCACGACCGGTTTCCCGCCCCAAGAAGTCCGGATCGGCCGGGTCGCGCGCCATCGGCCCCATGTTGACACCACAAACGTTCGGTTTGCGGCGATTATCGCGAGCCGTCGCAGAGCTTGATCGCGCGCTGGAACGACGGCGAGTCGACGTTCAGCCGGGCGCGCTCGGCCACTCGATCCCGCCGCCGGGCGGAAACACGGGGTCCGGATGGTTCGGCACGCCATGGGCGCGCATGCACTCGGACATGTTCAGCTGCGGATCGGCCGCCGCGTGCCCCGCCTTGGCGCTCGAACCGCCACAGGCCGCCGGCGCCAGCACGCAGCACTCGGCGAGGAGGATCGAGATCGCGGGCTTCATCGGCCCAGGTTGTACGCCGTGGCCTGTAACAGCGGGATAACGCGGACGCATGACAGGCTGCCGGACGATGCGGCGTCTGGTGTGGACAGTCGGTGCGGTCGTGTTCGTCGACACGATGTTCTACGCGGTGATCGCGCCGCTGCTGCCGGCGCTGAGCCACGAGCTGCACTTGTCGAAACTGTCCGCCGGGATCCTGACCGCCTGCTACCCGCTCGGGACGCTGCTCGCGGCGATCCCGGGCGGCGTGCTCGCGGTCAGAGCCGGCCCCCGGTTCGCGCTGTGCACCGGGCTCACGCTGCTCGGCTGCTCGACGCTCGCGTTCGCCTTCATCCGCACCGCCGCCGGGCTGGACCTGGCACGCCTGATCGAAGGCGTCGGCGGCGCCTGCTCATGGGCCGGTGGACTCGCGTGGCTCGTCGCCGAGACGCCGACCGAGCGGCGTGGGGCGACGATGGGACAGGCCCTCGGAGCCGCGATCGGCGGAGCGCTGTTCGGGCCGGCGATCGGCGCGCTGGCGTCGGTCACCGGCCGCGCGGTGCTGTTCAGCGGGCTGTCGGTGATCGCGGTCCTGCTGATCGTGCTGGCACGCGGGCTCCCGTATCACCGTCCGACCTCCGGCCAGGGCGCGTCGGCGCTGCTCCGCGTCGTGGGCGAGCCGCGGGTCGCCCTCGGGATGTGGCTGATGCTGCTGCCGGCTGTGGTGGCGGGCACGCTCACCGTGCTCGGGCCGCTGCGGCTGCACCGGTTCGGCGCCGGCGCCGGAGCGATCGGCGCGACGTTCCTGGTCTCGTCCGCGCTGGAGGCGGCGATCTCGCCGTTGGTCGGCGGCCTCTCCGATCGCCGCGGACGTCTCGCGCCGGCCCGGGCCGGGCTGGTCGGCACGGGGCTCGGGATCCTGTGCTTCACGCTGCCCACCTCGGCGCTGCCGCTCGCAGCTCTGATCGTGATCACCCTGTGCGCGACGGGCGGACTGTGGGCGCCGGCGATGGCGATGCTCTCAGACGCTGCCGAGGCCCGCGGCCTCGACCAGGCGCTGGCGGCCGCGCTCATGAACCTCGCCTGGGCCGGAGGCCAGATCCTCGGGTCCGCGGGCGGCGGCGGAGCAGCGAAGGCGTTCGGGGACGCGCTCCCGACGGCGATCGCCAGCGGGCTGTGCGCGCTGACGCTGGCCGCGCTGGCGTTCGCGGGCGACCGGATCTCCCGCTGATCGGCTACCAGTGCAACGTACTAGCGCCGCCGCCGGACACCGCCGTGACCGGAGCATGCGTCACCCAGCCCGCCCGCGTGCGACCACGCGCCGTCCGCGCACTGGACGACGGTGCCGCCGAGTGCCATGTCGCGCTTCCACGACCCGATGCAGGCATGTCCGTCGCACTCCAGGTTGCCCGCGCATCCGGCAAGCAACAGCACGACGAACGCCGCCAGCACCGCCAGCACCGCCGCGCGCATCAGCGCTTCATCCGCTGGACCCGGTCGCCGGCGCCGATCAGCACCTCACCGACCATCGCCGCCGGGAACAGGCCGTGCTCGACGATGCCGATCTCCGCGGACAGCGTTGCCGCGAGCGCCGCCGGGTCGTCGAACTGGACGAAGTAGTCGGCGATCAGCCCTCCGTCGGGGCTCGGCGGCGCGTCGCGGAGCCGAGCCCCGGCGAGGCGCCGGAGGGTCCCCGCGAGCCCGAACAGCGCGAGCTCGAGCGGCACCGGCGCAGTCAGGCGCTCGACGATCTTGTTGGCGGACACGATCACCACGAACAGATCGGCCGCGGCCGCGACCGCCTTCTCGCGCGTGTGCGCCCCGCCGCCGCCCTTGACGAGCCAGCCGCGCGGGTCGACCTGATCGGCGCCGTCGATCGCGATGTCGAGCCGTGCCGGCGCGTCGGGGCCCGTGAACTCGACCACGTTCAGCCCCGCCGCGACCGCCGCGGCGGCGGTTACCCGCGAGGTCGCCACGCAGGTGATGTCCAGCGCGCGTTCCGCGAGCGGCGGGATCAGGTACGCCGCCGTCGAGCCGCTGCCGAGCCCGACCGTCATCCCGCTCTGGACGAGCTCGGATGCGGCCTCGGCCGCCAGGCGCTTCTCGCGTTCTAGCTCTTGCGACATCGGTCCGCGGGTGGAGTCTGACGTGCGGCCCGGCGGCGTGGCGCGCCGCCCGCTACTTCGACACGATCGTGATCAGCAGCACGAGCACGATCAGGGCGGGCGCCGCGAGAGCCAGCATCCGCGCGGTCCAGATCGGGCTCGGCTCATGCGCGGCCGTCAGCGCCCGGACTCGCTCGCGCGGCCGCGCCAGGGCTACCGGCACGGGCGCGCGCGGGGGCGCCGCGGGCGCGGGCACGCTTGCCGGGCCGGCGAGCCGGCCATCGTCGAGCTCGAGCCGATCGAGCTCGAACCCAACGGCGGCCGGCCGCGTCACCGACATCTACGCCTTTCGCCGCCGATCAGGTCGACCTATACCCGTTCGGCGTCCGCCTCTCACGCCGGCTGCGGGACCGCCTCCGGCTCGCGCGCGTGCTTCGGCAGCCAGCTCACGGCGCCGCAGGCCGCGACCAGGAACACGATCGCGACCACCAGCCCGTGCTCGGCGGCGCCGACGAACACCGCCGCCCCGTGGCCGCTCCCGATGTGGTCGAACAGCGCCGTCCCGACCGCAGCCACGCCGATCGACATCGCCAGCTGCTGGACGGACTCGAGCAGCCCGGAAGCGGAGCCGAGCTCGTGCGGCGCCACTCCGGCGAGGATCACGTCGAACATCGGCACGAACACCATCCCCATGCCGAACCCGGTGATCGCCAGCGGCCCCGCGAGATCCCACGCTGTGAGGCTCCCGCCGGCCGAGCGCATCACGAGTACGGCCACGACGAGTCCGAAGGCCATCGTCGCCGTGCCGGCATGCATCGTCGTGCGACCGATCCGCGGGAGCAGCGCGGAGGAGGTGATCGAGCCGCCGATTGCCGCGAGCGGGATCATCACGGTGGCGACGCCGCAGGCAAGCGGGCTGAAGCCGAGCCCGAGCTGGAACATCACGTTCAGGGCGATCATCATCCCGCCCATCGCGCCGATGAACCCGACGACGACGGCGAGCCCGGCGACGTACGGACGGCGCCCAAGGATCGACGGCTCCACCAGGGGCACGCGCCCCGCGCGCGAGCGCCGTGCCTGCCGCGCGGCGAACGCCGCAAGGATCGCGACCCCGCCGGCCAGCATCGCGAACGACCACGCCGGCCAGCCCTGCTCCCGGCCCTCGATCAGCGGATACACGAGCGCGACGCCGCCGGCCATCGCCAGCACCACGCTGAGCACGTCCGGCCGCGCCCCCGGCGTCGCAGGCGCGTTCCGCGGAAGGTTGCGCGCGCCGACGACGATCGCGGCCAGCCCGACCGGGATGTTGACGAGAAAGATCGTGCGCCATCCAAGACCGGCGACGTTCAGGTTCACGAGCCCGCCCCCGATCAGCGGCCCGGCGACGGCGGCGAGACCCATCACGGGGCCGAAGATCCCGAACGCCTTCTGCTGGTTCTGATCGCCGAACATCTCGCGGATCAGGCCGAAGCCCTGCGGCACCATCACGGCGGCCAGCGAGCCCTGGAGCACGCGGGCGCCGATCAGGACCGCCGGCGTCGGGCTGAACGCGCACAACGCGGACGCGACGATGAAGCCGGCGATGCCGGCGAGCAGCACCCGCGCCCTCCCGAACATGTCGCCGAGGCGGCTCCCGAGCAGCAGCGACGCCGACATCGCGAGCGTGTACGCAGCGGTGATCCACTCGAGGTCGGCGTACGAGCCGCCGAGGTCGCGCCGGATCGCGGGCGCAGCGGTCTGCGCGATCGTCGAGTCGAGCAGATCCATCACCGAGGAGACGATGACGACGATGAAGCCGAGCACGACGGCCCGGTTCGCGAACATGGACGGTCGCGCCTCGGCGGCCTTGCTGTGTGATGTGAGTGCGGTGGTTGACATGTGCTGCACGATCTTGAAAATTGCGGTCAGCTCCGGTCCGCGATTCGCTCCGAGCCGAGACACCGCGGTCACGTTCTGTCCGCAATTGATGGGATCGTCCGCGACACCATGATCCAGACATCCGCCCGCCTGCTCGCACTGCTGTCACTGCTCCAGGTCCGCCGCGAGTGGACCGGCCAGGAGCTCGCCGACCGGCTCGAGGTCGGGCCCCGGACGATCCGCCGCGACGTCGACAAGCTCCGCTCGCTCGGCTATCCGATCGAGGCCGCACCGGGCGTCGCCGGTGGCTACCGGCTGAGCGCCGGCGGCGAGCTGCCGCCGCTGCTGCTCGACGACGCGGAGGCGGTGGCTGTCGCCGTCGGCCTGCGCACCGCCGCAGCCGGGTCGGTGGCGGGGATCGAGGAGACCTCGATCCGCGCGCTCGCGAAGCTAGAGCAGGTGCTCCCCGCTCGCCTGCGCCGCCGCGTCAGCGCACTCAGCGACGCGACCTCCGCGTTCGGCTTCGACGGCCCGCGGATCGACGCGGAGCAGCTGGCGACGCTGGCCGGCGCGTGCCGCGACGCGACGCGGTTGCACTTTGCCTACGTCGCCCGCGACGACACGGCTACGAAGCGCAACACCGAGCCGGCTGCGGTCGTGTACAGCGGCTACCGCTGGTACCTGCTGGCGTTCGACACCGACCGCGATGACTGGCGGACGTTCCGGATCGACCGGATCAAAGGACGGCTGCGAATCGGCGGGCGGTGCCACCGGCGGACGATCCCCGGCGGCGACCCGGCCGCGTTCGTCAAGCGCCAGCTGCGCGGCGCTGGAGCGACCGACGCGACGGCGTCCCGCGGGATGATCCGGCTCGAGCTCTCGGCCGAGCAGGCGAGCAGCCGGATCCCCGGCCGCTACGCGACGGTCGAGCCGGACGGCGATCGGGCGTGCATCGTCACCACGCGCGGGTCGTGGTCGCGCGAGTTCCTCGTCTGGACCGCGATGCTCGACGCACCGATCCGGGTGATCGGGCCGCCGGAGCTGGTGGATATGGCGCAGGCGCTGGTGTCGCGGCTGAGCGTGGGCACCGGAACGACGGGCGCGAGCGCCTAGGCGGCGTCGGACCAGCGCTTCAGCGCCTCATGACCGAGCGGCGTGACCTCTCCGCTGGCCGCGATCCAGTCTCTCGCCCGCAGCTCACCGACAGTGCCCTCTGGCGTCTCGGGCGCGGGGCCATCATCTTCGGCGACCAGCTCATTGGTCCCCGGAGCCACCCGCCAGCGGCCGGATGCGAGCGCGCTCAGCGCCAGCGCCTGCTCCTCGGTCGGGACGTCGAGCGGGTGCGGGCCGGCGAGCCGGCGACCGGCGGCCTTCGCGCCTTTAGCGACGCCGTCCTCGTCACCGAGCTGGTTCAGCCACTTGCCGGCGGACTCGGCCAGTTCCCGGACGCGCTCGCCGCCCAGCGCGATCTGGTCGGCGATCCCGTCGACGTCGACCTGCTCGGCTGCTCGCTGCACCGACTCGGTGAACTCCCGCGCGAACGCGCGCAGCCTGTCCTCGAAGCTCTCGGGTTCTTCCTCGCTCATACCCACAGATCATCTCACCGCGCAGCACAAATCCAAACCGCAGTAGAGTCGCCCGATGCCCGACTGGTTCGACGAGCTCGCCGAGTTCCTCAGAATCGAGTCGATCAGCGCCGAGGCCGCGCACGCCGCGGACGTGCGGCAGGCGGGCGAGTGGGTCTGCCGGCTGATCCGTGATGCGGGCGGCGGATGCGAGCTCGTCGACTGGCACGGTCAGCCGCTCGCGATCGGCGAGCTTCGGGCCAGCAGTGGCGCCGAGGACGCCCCCACCGTGCTCTGCTACGGCCACTTCGACGTCCAGCCCGCGGATCCGCTCGAGCTGTGGCAGTCGGCGCCTTTCGAGCCCGAGATCCGCGGCGAGTACCTCTACGGCCGCGGGGTCGCCGATGACAAGGGGCAGCTGTATCTGTTGCTGAGCGCGGCCCGCGAGCTCGCGCGCGCGGGAGACCTCCCGGTCAACGTGCGCTTCGCCTGCGACGGCGAAGAGGAGACGGGCGGGCACTCGATCGTCGACTTCCTGGCGGCCGACGAGCGCGGCGCCGACGCGGCCGTGATCTTCGACAGCGGCATGATCGGGCGAGGGCGGCCGGCGTTCAACGTGGCCACACGGGGCCTCGTCTACTTCCACGTGACGCTCCGCTCGGGCGCGCGTGACCTGCACTCGGGGCTGTACGGCGGTGCGGCGCTCAACGCACCGCACGCGCTGATCCGGACGCTCAACTCCGTCCTTGCGGGCCCGGACGGCCGGCTCGCGGAGCCGCTGCGCGCGGGCATTCTGCCGCCTTCGGAGGAGGAGCTCGAGGGCTGGCGGGCGCTGCCGGCCGGCTCCGACGAGCTCGCCGACCAGGGCGCTCACCCGTCCGACGCGAGTGCGGCGGCCGAGTTCTATGTGCGGACGTTCGCCGAGCCGGCGCTCGACGTGAACGGCCTCGAGAGCGGCTCCCCGCACGTTGAGAAGACGGTGCTCCCCGTGGTCGCCGATGCGAACGTGTCGATCCGGCTCGCTCCAGGACAGCGGCCCGATGAGATCGCCACGGCCTTCGAAGGGCTTCTGCGTGACGCCGCGCCGCTCGGCACCGAGCTGTGGATCGATCGGCTGTCGAGCGCCCCGCCCGGCGTCGTGCCCCCGGACTCGCCCGCGATCAAGCTCGGGCAGGCCGCGTTCGAGCGCGTGCTCGGCGTCCGCCCGGCGCTGATCCGATCCGGCGGGAGCCTGCCGATCGTGCCGGCGCTCGCGGACAACGGAATCCCCACGATCATCACCGGCTTCTCGCTCCCGGACGCGAACATCCACTCGCCGAACGAGCGGCTGCTCGCCGAGTACGTCCCGCTCGGGATCGCCACCGCGAAGGCCCTGTTCGGGGAGCTGCGCGCGTTGTGACCGGCTCGCGATCCGCGCGGATGTGAAAGAGTTGCCGGCTGTGAGGA
Source organism: uncultured Solirubrobacterales bacterium (assembly GCA_963826895.1). Classification (GTDB taxonomy): domain Bacteria; phylum Actinomycetota; class Thermoleophilia; order Solirubrobacterales; family Solirubrobacteraceae; genus Palsa-465. The sequence goes on along the minus strand of CAWGYJ010000001.1, from coordinate 1,213,375 downwards.
GAAGGTTTGTGGTGCAGCTGGTGGCCGCCGCGATGACGCTGGCTGCGTTCGGCGCGCTCGCCGCCGCCGCCGATGCCGCGTCGTTCACCGCCACCGGCAGCGCCGAACAGGTGTACGTGACCGGCCTGGCCGGCGGCGCGCGCGCGTCGCTGCTCAACTCCAAGGGCAAGGTCGTATACACGCAGGCTGCCGACTCACTCGGAGGGCTGCTGTTCCGCCTCGTGACCCCCGGCAGCGGCTACCGCGTGCGGCTGTACCCGCACGGCGCGGAGTCCGGCCCGATCACCGTTCACTCGGACGCCGCGGCGCCATGGGATCCGAGCATCTACAACCAGACGATCAAGGACAGCGGCTACCAGTACCTGACCACGCGCGACGGCACGAAGCTGGCGCTGACGGTGTGGCCGCCGACCGGGATCGCCGGCGTCACGCCGGGAGGGATCGGCATCATCCCGGCCTACCAGCCGCCGTATCCGACCCTGATCGAGTACGCGGGCTACGGCTATGCCGATCCATCCGGTCCGGACAGCGGGATCGCAGCGCTCGCGAACGCGATGGGCTTCGCGGTCGTCGACATTCAGATGCGCGGCACCGGTTGCTCGAGTGGGGCGTTCGACTACTACGAGCCGCTCCAGAACCTCGACGGCTACGACATCATCCAGACGATCGCCCACCAGCCATGGGTCCTGGACCACAAGGTCGGGATGATGGGGATCTCGTACGGCGCGATCACCCAGCTGTTCACCGCGCAGCTCGATCCGCCCGACCTCGAGGCGATCGCGCCGCTCTCGACGATCGACGCGACGGCGACCACGCTGTACCCGGGCGGCATCCGCAACGACGGCTTCGCGGTTGCATGGGCGCTCCAGCGCCAGCAGAACGCGCAGCCGGCCGGACAGGGGCTGCCGGGCACGCAGCCTTACGCGGACAAGCGGATCGCGGCCGGCGACACGACGTGCAAGTCCAACCAGGCGCTCCACGGCGAGGCCGCGAACCTGCTGACGAAGATCAAGGCCAACTCCCATTACATCCCGAAGGTCGCCGACCCGCTGGACCCGATCAGCTTCGTTCACAAGATCAAGGTCCCCGTGTTCATGGCATGCCAGTTCGAGGACGAGCAGACGGGCGGGCATTGCGCCGACCTCGCGCAGCATTTCACCGGAACGAACCGCAAGTGGTTCACCTTCACCAACGGAGCGCACATCGACTCGTTGGATCCGTACACGTACAACCACTGGTTCGACTTCCTGCAGCTGTTCGTCGCCCACCAGGCGCCGATGCTCGCGCTCGGGCGCGCCGAGACGGATACCTTCGCACCCCTGATCTTCAAAACGGCTTTTGACAACAGCGACTACACGAACGACACGCTGCCGGCCGACCCGATCCAGGAGATCCCGAGCTACCAGGGCGCGCTTCAGGCATTCGAGAAGCTGCCGCAGGTGACCGTTCTGTTCGACAACGGCGCCGGCAAGTCACCCAACGGCATGTCGGCGCCGGGCGATCCGTACCCCGGCTTCGTCAAGGGGTTCTCGAGCTTCCCCGTCCCCGGCACAACCGCTCGCTACTGGTATCTCGGCCCGAACGGCACGATGACCAACACGGCGGCCACCAAGAAGGGGATCGACTGGTACACGTCCAACCCGAAGGCGCTGCCGGAGAACGACTTCGGGTCGAACACCGGCGGCGGCGGCCTGTGGGGCAACGCCTCGCAGTGGTCGTGGAACTGGAAGCCGAACCCGGCCGGCACCGCCGTGTCCTACGTTTCGTCGCCGCTCACGCAGAACACCGTGGTCGTCGGCGGCGGCGCGGTGCACCTGTGGGTCCGGTCCTCGACGCCGGACGTCGACCTGATGGCGACCGTCTCGGAGGTGCGCCCGGACGGCAACGAGACGTTCGTGCAGAACGGGTGGATCCGCGCCAGCGAGCGCAAGCTGTCCTACAGCGCGAACGACATCCTCAAGCAGCCGAGCACCGTGCTCGAGCCGGTCCCGTCGGAGCTGGCCAAGGACGCCGCCCCGATGCCGAAGGGCAAGTTCGTCGAGGTCGTGATCCCGCTGTACTTCGAGGGCCACGCGTACCGGGCGGGCTCGCGGATCCGGGTGACGATCGCGGCGCCGAACGGCACCCAGCCGATCTGGGGCTTCCAGCACACCGAGCCGGCTCATGGCATGGCCAAGGTGTCGATCGAGTTCTCGCCGAAGATGCCGTCCAGCCTGGTTCTCCCGGTCGTGCCCGGGGTCAGTGTGCCGACGCCGCTGCCGGCGTGCGACACCCTTCGCAACGAGCCGTGCCGCAAGTACGTGCCGTTGACGAACCAGGTCGCCACGCACTAGACCGAGTCTCCCCACGCGACGGAGCGCGGGCGCGTTCCATGGCGTTTTGGTCAGCGTATGCGTGCAGCTGGAGCCATGGTTCGTGGCGCGCCGGCGAATACGCCCTACCCCGGCGCGTGATCCGCCGCTACGGGCGGCCGGCGTGGGGCGCCGGCTGATCCGGCGCGGCGAGCAGCTGCCCGGTGGTGCCCGGACCCTCGCCCATCGCGGCCTCCATCCCGCGCCAGACAGCGGCCGCGATGAACAGCGTCCGCCCGTCGTCGCCGCCGAGCATGCACGCGAAGCACCCGCGGTCGACCGCGACCGTGTCGAGCACCTCTCCCCCCTGGCTCACCCTGACGCAATGCTCGCCCGGAACGCTCGCGACCCATATGGCGCCCTCGGCGTCAGCGCAGATCCCGTCCGGCGCGTGCTCGACGTCGGCCCACACGTGCCGGTTCGACAGCGACCCGTCGTCCTCGATCGCGAACCCGACCAGCTGCTTGGCGTGAGAGTCGGCGACGACGAGCGTGGCCCCGCCGTCCAGCAGTGCCATCCCGTTCGGCCAGCGCAGGCCGGACGCCTCCTCGTGGACGCCGGCGCCGGCGCCGACGCGGACCACGAGCCCGGGGCCGCCGTTCACGTACGCGTTCCCGCGATCGTCGACGACGAGCTCATTGAACGGCGCCTCGCCGTACCCGGTCAGATCAGCGAAGGTGTCGAGCGAGCCGTCCTGCTGTTGCACGAGCAGCAGGCGCCGCGGCCCGTCGACGATCAGCAGCCGGCCGTCGGGCAGCCAGTCGATGCTGATCGGAAGCGAGCGCGGTTCGATCCGCGCCATCACCTCGGCACCGCCGTCGCCGTCGACCGCGAGGACCTCACCGGCACCCCAGTTGCACAACCAGGCGCGGCCCTCATGCCAGCGCGTCGACTCGGGGAAGCCGAGGCGGTCGAGCAGCAGGCGCGGCGCGGCGTCGGTCAACCCGGTGGGACCTGGTTGTTCACCTGCGGCCCGTGGTACAGATGATCGTGGTCCTTGCAGGCCTTCGGGAAGAAGAATTGGACGCTGTCGCTGCGCACGCCGTTGTAGCTCGCGAACAGGGTCACGTGGCCGATCGTGCCGACCGCGCAGCTCGCGTCGGTACTGCTCTTCACGCGGACGGTGATCTTCATGATGTTCCCGGGATAGCCCCACATATTCGCGTCGTGCGAGTGATAGCCCAGGTGGTGCTTGACGGTCATGATGATCAGGCTGTCCCGCCCTCGCCAGCGGTTCACCTGGCACAGGATCCCCGACACCGTGTTCGCGTCCAGGTTGATGTCACCGTGGCCGCGTGCGTAGCTGCCGCCGGCGCCGGTGATCGGCGCGCCCGTATGGAATCCCCACGGCGGGATCCCCTGCACGATCGGGATCTGCGAGCAGTACTGGACGTCGTAGCCGGTCGCCGAACCCGACATGGTCGCGAGCGCGAGCAGCGGCGCCGCGAGCGCGGCGGCGAGCCCGAGCTTGACTCCCAGGTGTCTTCTGCGCATCCCACCCCAAGTTATCGACAGCTCGGGTCAGAGCTTCAGGTGCACTGGACACTGTTCAGGTCAGCGCTCTGACCGCGGTCTCGACGCTGACCGCCGTCTCACGGTGCCTGCGAGGGCCGCCGGCCCGACCAGATAGGAATACATGAATGTCTCCTAGTCTGTTAGGTTGCCTCGAGGTCGAGTCAGGAGGGAAGGTGTTTCGGACTGCTCTCGTTGCGACGGCGCTGTCTGTCGCCATTGCTTCAGCGCCCGGCGCGGCGCTCGCGAAGTCCACCCTCCCGCCGGCTCCGCCGCCCCTGTCCGCCACTACCACCCGAGTCCCGATCGACTCTGCCTACGGGTCCGGGTCCTTCGGGCGCTGGGGGGTCGACGGCTTCGGGCTGCCCGACTACACGTACACGCTGAACGAGCAGACCGCCCCCCAGGCAGCCCAGCCCGAGCTCGCCGGCAGCCGCGACGCGTGGCACCAGATCGGCAACGATCGCGTCGTCGCGGACGCCTTCAACCACGGCTACGTCCAGCTCTGGAGCCAGGACCAGCTGTACCAGTGGACCAACTACTACCAGGCCTCGAGCGACCACTTCTCGGGCGGCTACGGCTACGTCGAGGAGAACGGCCGCAGCTGGAGCACGCTGTACCTTGATCGCCGCCCGGGCGAGACCGTGACGCGGATCTTCGGCGCCGGCTACGCGCAGACGAACGTCACGATCCCAGGCCTCGGCGTGAAGGCGATCGTCTACGCGCCGTTCGGAAACGACCCGCTGCTCCTGCACGACGTCACGCTGAGGAACACCTCACGCTCGACCGAGCGCCCGACGTGGTTCGAGTACTGGGATGTGAACCCGGCGCTGCCGGCGACCGCGGCCGCCCCGATCCGCGCGACCGCCGCGCCCGTGTACGACGCCGCGACCCAGACGCTGTCGGTCGCGCAGCTGCCGATCCCCACCGACCGGCACCCGCTCAGCATCTTCGCCGCGGCCCTGAGCGCGCCCGTCGCCGGCTACGACACCGACACGCGATCGTTCTTCGGCTCGGGGTCGCGCGCGCTCCCGGCGGCGGTGGCGGCCGACACCAGCCACGACTCGATCGCGCTCCCGAGCGCCGGCGGCGTGACCGGCGGCGACGAGATGTTCGCATTCCGGTCCCCCGTCACGCTCGCGCCCGGCCAGTCGATCACGCTCCGCTACGCCTACGGCTACGACCAGCCGTCCGCGATCGCGCCGCTCGTCGCGAGGTACCGCGCCGCCTCGCAGCCGTTGCAGACGAGCGAGGCGCGGTGGCGCGGCTACGTGCCGCAGGTGAGCCTCGGGCGCAGATACACGTGGCTCTCGCGCGAGCTCCAGTGGGACGCTTACATGCTCCGCTCCGACGAGACCTACGAGGCGTGCGCCGGCGAGCACATCCTCTCCCAGGGCGGTTACTACCAGTACGGGTTCGGCTGGAACGCCGCCTACCGCGACCCGCTTCAGCTGATGCTGCCGATGATCTACGAGGACCCGGAGCTCGCGCGCGAGGTGATCATCTTCTCGGCCGAGGAGCAGACCCAGGGCACCGACCTGATCCCGTACGGGCAGATCTCGAACTGCGCCCCGCTCGAGCTCGGAACCTCGGACGACACCGACTTGTGGCTGCTGCTGGCGGCCGAGGAGTACGGCCTCGCAACCCGCGACACCGGCTTCTTCAGCACGCAGGTGAGCTGGAACGGCGGCGGTCGCTCGAGCCTGTGGGCGCACCTCGAGCAGGCGTTCAAGCACGAGCAGTCGATGCTCGGGCCGCACGGCGACTACCTCGCCGGCACGGTCGGCGACTGGTCGGACCTGTCGACGGCCGAGCTGCAGATGACCGAGTCGAGCCTCGTTACCGCGCAGGCCGCGTACATCTACCCGCGCACGGCGGAGCTGGCGACGCTCGCGCGCCGGACCGCGTTCGCGAGCGAGCTGCGGAAGGCCGGTGCCGCGGATGCGAACACCGTCTCACACGAGTGGGTCGGGCATGGCTGGTACGCGCGCGGCTGGACCGCTGCGTCGCAGCTCGGCGTCGGCTCGATCTTCGAGGAGCCGCAGCCGTGGGCGATCCTCGCCAGGATCCCGACGGCCGCCCGCGCCAGGACGCTCGTGGCGAACATCCACCGCTATCTGGACGGCTACGGCGCGCCGGGTGGCCCGACGAAGATCGGCACCGCGGAGTCTCCCGGCGCGAACGACCCGGGCGCCACCGAGCACTCGACGCCGGCGCCGAGCTCCGGCAGCGCCGTGTTCGTTGGCGGCGTGTGGTACTCGCTGAACGGCTGGCTCACGTGGGCGTACGGCACGCTCGACGGCGAGGTCCCCGGTGCGCGCGCCGACGCCTTCAGCGAGCTCACGCGCAACACCCTCGCCCGGCACGCTGCGGCGTTCCCGGATTCGTGGGACGGGATCCTGTCGGTCGACGACGTGTGCGCCGCGTGGTACGCGAAGGACCCGTCGACGTGCGGCGTCGGGCTTACCACCTCGTACGACACGCAGATCCCGCATCAGGACGCGTGGACGCTGTGGGACCTGATCGAGCTGGCGGGAATCTCCTCGACCCAGACCGGGTTCCGGGTCGTCCCGCACCTGCCGATGACCACGTTCTCGGTCCGCTTCCAGGGTGCGGGCGTGGCATCGTCCCCGCGCATGCTCCGCGGCTACATCACGCCGCAGGCGCCGGGCCCGCTCGCGATGCAGGTCGCGCGGCCGCCGCTCAGCGGGGACCGGAAGCTCGTGGTGTACGCCGGGCGTAGAAAGGTCCGGGCGCGATCGATCGGCGGTCTGATCAGCTTCAAGCTCCCGGCCACGGCCGGGCGTCCGGCGAACTGGGCGGTCCTCGCAAGATGAGGGCGGCGCTGATCGCAGCGGCGGCGGGCACGGCACTGGTGATGGCAACCTCCCCGGCCCTCGCGAGAGCCCCGGCCCCCCTGTCGGCGCAGACCACCCCGGCCGACATCGACTCGACCTACGGCAGCGGTCACTTCGGTCGCTGGGAGGTCGACCAATGGGGCCTTCCGGCGTACGGCTACACCGACGACGAGCGGAGCGATCCCGGCGCGCGCCAGCCGGAGCTCGACGGCGTCGCCGCCGCCCAGCACCAGCTGGGCAACGACAACATCAAGGGGATGGCCTTCAACGACGGCTATACCGAGTTCTGGAGCCAGGATCTGATGGCGCAGTGGGCGAACCTCTACCAGCCGTCCGACCGGCACTACGCCGGCGGCTACGGCTACATCGACGTCGGCGGCAGGATCGGCAGCACCTACTACCCGGACCACCAGACAGGTGAGAACTTCAAGCGCACGTTCGGCGTCGGCTACTACCGAAAGCAGATCACGTTCGGTGGCGTGCAGGTGACCGAGGACACATTCGCCCCGTTCGGCAACGACCCGGTGCTGCTCGACGACGTCACGCTGACGAACACGACCAGGAAGACGCTCGCGCCGGCGTGGTTCGAGTACTGGGACGTGAATCCCTATAACCAGACCCTCGGCACGAGCGGCAACATCGGGCTCGACAGCCCCACCTACAACGCCGCCATGCACGCGTTGTCGGTCGGCCAGATCGGCGGCGACCCGCGCGACCTCAACCCGCTGTCGATCTTCGCCGCCTCCCTGTCGGCCCCCGCCCCGACATGGGACACGTCGGTCTCGAGCTTCTTCGGCAGCGGCACCGAGAAGGACCCGACCGAGGTCGAGGGCAACCACCTGTCCGAGACGATCGCCCGCCCGGACGTCCCGGAGCTCTCGGGCGACACGCTGTTCGCATTCCGGCAGGCCGTGACGCTCAGGCCCGGCCGGTCGACGACGCTCCGCTACGTCTACGGCATGGCGCACCCGGGTCAGATCGCGCCGCTCGTGGCGAAGTACAGGGCCGCGCCGAACGCGGAGAGCGCCTCCGAGAGGACATGGAAGCGGTACCTCCCCCAGGGCGACTTCGGATCCAGGTACCGCTGGGTGTCACGCGAGCTGGAATGGGACGCCTACCTGCTCCGCTCGTCGACCGTCTACGAGGAGGACTGCGGCGAGCACACGATCACCCAGGGCGGCTACTACCAGTACGGCGACGGCCTCAACCTCGGCACGCGCAGCTGGCTCCACTACATCCTGCCGATCCTGTACTCGGACCCGGAGCTCGCGCGCGAGATCCTGATCTACTCGATCCAGTTCCAGCCACCGGGCGCAGCCGCCGACGCGCAGCTTCCATACGGCACCGGCCCGTTCTGCGAGCGGATCGATCTCGGCACCTCGGACGACCTCGACTTCTGGCTGCTGAACGCGGCCACCGAGTACGGCCTCGCGACCCGCGACCTTGCGTTCTTCAAGCAGCAGGTGAAGTTCTACGAGGGCGCCGGCACCGCGACCGTGTGGGATCACCTGAAGATCGCGTTCGAGCACATGGAGACGTACCTCGGGCCGCACGGGGACTACCTGATGGGCACGACCGGCGACTGGAACGACTTCTCCACCGAGTTCGAGCAGATGACCGAGTCGACGCTCGTGCTCGCCCAGCTGGCCTACACGTATCCCCGGCTGGCGCAGCTCGCCGACCTGCTCGGCGACCGGGCGTTCGCCGCGCAGGTGCGCGCGGCGGCGGCGCGGGACATGAGCAATCTGCGCGCGCAGTGGACGGGCGGCGGCTGGTACTCGCGTGGCTATTCGGCGACGCGCCAGGTCGGCTCGGGCGTGATCTTCGAGGAGCCCCAGCCTTGGGCGATCCTCGCCGGCGCCCCCACGAAAGCGCAGGCGATCAAGCTGGTCGCGAACATCCACCGCTACCTCGACGGCTACGGCGCGCCGCACGGCCCGACGAAGATCGGCTCGGCGCTCGTGCCCGGGATCGATGACCCGGGTGTCACCGAGCACGGCCCGATCCCGTCGAGCAGCCCGATCCCGGGCGCGACGATCGGCGAGATCCTGGCCGACTCGCCGCTCCAGGGCGCCGACGAGTGGCCCGGCGGCGTCTGGTTCGACCCGAACGGCTGGCTCACGTGGGCGTACGGGACGCTCCAGGGCGAGGTGCCCGGGGCGGTCGGCGACGCCTGGTCCGAGTATCTGCGGAACACGCTCGCCAACCACGCGACCCAGTTCCCGGACCACTGGGCGGGCACGATCTCGATCGACGACGTCTGCTACGCGTACTACTCCGAGCGCCCTGCCAACTGCGGCAACGGCCTCTCGACGACGTACGACGGCGAGATCACCGAACAGCCGACGTGGATGGTGATGGACGCGATCGACCTCGCCGGCGTGACGCCGGTGCAGGACGGATACAGGATCACGCCGCACCTGCCGATGACGACGTTCTCGCTCCGCGACGGCGACATCGGCGTCGCGCGCGCGCCACGCCTGCTCCGCGGCTACGTGACCACGGTCGCGAGCGGGCCGCTGACGATGCAGGTCGACGTGCCGCCGGACACGACCAGGCACGGCCGCATCCAGGCCTACGCGAACGGCCACGCCGTGCGCTCGACGCGCTCGGACGGCCTGGTCACCTTCACCCTCACCACGACCGCCGGCCGGGCCGCGAACTGGGCGGTCACGGCGACGGACGTGCGGCGATGACGATCGACTTCGACGCCGAGACCGCGGCGGCGCTCGAGCCGCTCCCGCGTGGCCGGCACAAGCTGTCCCCCGACGCGGTCCGCGAGAGCCAGCGCCGGCGCCTGTTGCGCGCGATGCTCGAGAGCGTCGGCGAGCGCGGGTATGAGGCGACCTCCGTGCCTCAGGTGGTGGCGCTCGCCAAGGTCTCCCGCAACGCCTTCTACGAGCTGTTCGACGACAAGCTGGACTGCTTCCTGCATCTGTGCCAGGAGCTCGCGCAGCAGCTGCTCGAGGAGGTGTTCGCGCCACGTGGCTTCACCGGCTGGCGCGAGGCCGTCCGGGATGGCGCGCAGAGATACCTCAGCCACTGGCGGAGCCGCCCGCTGTACGCGCGCGCGTACCTGATCGAGCTGCCCACGGCGGGGACGCCCGCGCTCGAGCAGCGCGCTCAGGCCTACGAGCTGTTCAACCGGCAGTTCGAGATCGTCGCCGGCTGGGCGAGACGGCAGGAGCGCGACCTCGCCCCGCTGCACCCGCGCGCCGCCCGCTTCCTCGTCTGGTCGATCACCGAGCTGGTGACGGCCGAGGTGGCGGCCGACCGCGGCGACTCGCTGATGACGCTCGAGGACGAGATCGTCTGGCTGATCGAGCGCCTGCTCGCCGAGCGAGCGGCTTAGTGCCCACTTAGCTCTCCGAGGGCCGGATCACCCGGAGGATCACCGTGCGGCCGGCGTGCCGGGCGGCCGCGGCGACCGGCGCCGCCTGCTCGTCCAGCAGCTCCTCGGCGGCTCCGACCTCCACCACCAGCGGCGCCGTGCCGGTCCCCGCCTGCCGAACGGCACGCTGAACCGCGTCGGCCTGCCGCGCGAGCTCCTGCGGTCCGGGAACCGAGAACACGACCTCACCGGCGAGCGCCTCGAGGTTGCCCTCGTCGTCGGTCGGCCCGATCTGGACGATGACGTCGGCGGTCGCGAGCGACGGCGGCGGCTGCTCCTGGAGTTGCCGCTCGAGCGCGCCCCCGCGCGGGACCTGGACGATCAGGATCGGGTCGGCTGCCATGGGTCCAGACTAGCGGCGCCGCGCTCCGCGGAGCGCGCGCTCGATCGCCTGCACCAGGTACGGGCTGAGCGTCCGCGCGTAGCTCGCGGTGACGTGCGCGGCCGTGTCCCGGTAGACGATCACGTTCCCGATCGTCGCCGGGCAGAACCCACTCCGGCAGAAGAACCGGCGGGTGTCGACGACGACGGCGCCGGGGAGCTGCTCGGCGGCCTGCGCGAGACGGTCCGGGTCCTCGAAGGCGACGGACGCCGGCGTGCCGCAGCCACCGGTCGGGCTGTAGGTGATCCGGTCGACGCACGCGGTGCTGCCGGGCGCCACACCCGGGTCGTCCTCCACCACGACGATCCGCGCGCCCGTCGCCGCGACGGGCCGCATCGCCGCCAGGTGCTGCGAGACCGAGCTCGTGTACTGGCGCAGCTCTGTCGCAATCACGATCGCGTAATGGCCGCGCAGCAGCGAGCGCCGGATCAGCGCCAAGCCCGGGCAGGTCGGCGAGAGCGCGGGGGCCAGCCATTGGCACGTCTGGCCGGTGAACGCCGTGACGCGCCAGTTCAGGGCGTCGAGCTGCGGCTCGAGCACGGCCAGCAGCGCCGAGGCGTGGCTGTCGCCGATCAGCGCCACGCGAATCGCCCGGCGCCGCCGGCTGCCGTAGACGCAGGGGTGCATCTGCTGGTTCAGGTACGCGTAGCACGCGTAGGCGCCGCCGGTGTCGTCCGGCAGCTCGCCGGGCAGGGGCGCGACCCGATTGCCGGTGTTCAGGGCTGCGCAGTGGTGGCGCGGGTCGAGCACCGCCGCACCGATGCAGTCGCTCGGATCATCCTCGGTGTGGCCGATGAGGACGGGCGCCGGAAGCTCGAGCCGCGTCGGCTCGATCCTGTGCACGACCAGCAGGGCCGCTCCCGCAACGAGCGCCGTCGCAGCGCACGCGCCTGCGTACTTGAGCCACCCTGGCGATGGGCGCGGGAGTCCTCCGGGCCGGCGCGTCCACCATGTCCCGCGCCGCGCCGGATCCTCGAGGAACCGGAACGAGGCGGCGGAGAGCCCGAAGATCAGCGCCAGCCCCACGAGCCAGTACCCCACCGAGTACTGCGCGAACACCGCCACGATCAGCACGACGACCGGGAAGTGCCACAGGTACAGGCTGTAGGAGATCTTGCCCACATACTGGCTCGTGGCGTTCGTCAGCGGCGCGAGCGCTCGGGATCTGAGACCGGCGCCAGCGGCGAGCACGGCCGCGGCGCCGAGCGTCGGCAGCAGCGCCCACGGCGCGGGAAATCCGGGCGATGACCGGACCACGAACAGCGACACGACGATCGCGATCAGGCCGGCCGATGCAATCGCGGTGCGCACGCGTTCGTCGAGGCGGGCGATCGGCGACGTCGCCACCGCCACGAACGCCCCGAGCCCGAGCTCCCAGACGCGGACGAAGGTCGAGAAATACGCGGTCGCCGGGCTGCTCGAGGTCTGCACGAACGCCCACGCGAGTGACGCGGCCGAGATCACGGCGATCGCGACGCCGGCGACCAGGCGCGCGTGCTCCTCGCGCCAGAAGCGCAGACGCCTGCCGATCAGCAGCAGCGCGAGCAGCAGCCACGGCCATACGAAGTAGAACTGCTCCTCCACCGACAGTGACCAGTAGTGCTGTAGCGGTGACGGCGGCAGCGCCTGGTTGAAGTAGTTGACCCCGGTCGTGGCGAAATGCCAGTTGGCGTAGAACAGCGCGGCCGCGATCCCATCCTTGGCGGCGAAGTGGTAGCGGTCGATCCCCGCGAGCACTCGCGTGGCGCACAGAGTCGCGCCGATCACGAACAACCCCGCGGGCAGGATCCGCTTGATCCGCCGGGCATAGAAACCGCGGAACGAGATCGTCCGCCGGGACTCGAACTCGCGCACGAGGATCCCCGTGATCAGATAGCCGGAGATCACGAAGAACACGTCGACCCCGACGAAGCTGCCGTGCGGCCAGCCGGCGAAGTGGTTCGCGATCACCGCCAGCACGGCTACCGCGCGGAGGCCCTGGATGTCCGCGCGGTAGCGGGACCGCCGATCGACGGACGGGACCTGCTCTTGCTGCGCGGTCGGCATGCGCGCGCATTCTGCCCGGGCGCGCCCCGCGAGCGCGAGAAGCTATGCGGCCGGGCGGCGGTTGTACAGGTGCCGCGACCACAGGTACGACGCGGCGGCGATCGCGACGCACCAGACGATCGCCTTGACGCCGGCGCTGCCCGCGGGATGGCCGGCGAGCAGATTCCGCACAGCGTCGGTGATCGGAGTGAACGGCTGATTCTCCGCGAACCACTGCAGGCCGGCGGGCATCGAGTGGACCGGCACGAACCCGCTCCCGAGGAACGGCAGCAGGATCAGGAACATCGGGATGTTGCTCGCGGTTTCGACGCTCTTCGCGAACAGGCCGAACCCGATCGTCAGCCAGATCAGCGCCACCGACGACAATCCCAGCAGCGCCAGCGCTGCGAGCCACTGGACTGGGTCGGCGCCGGCGTGGAAGCCCGCGAGCAGCGAGACACCGATCACGACGGCGAGGCTGATCGCGGTCAGCATCAAGCTTCCGAGGAGGTGGCCGGCCAGCACCGCCGGGCGCCAGATCCGCATCGTCTTGAAGCGGGCGATGATCCCCTCGGTCATGTCCTTCGCGACCGAGATCGCCGTGATCTGCGCGGCGCCCGCGACCGTGAACAGCAGCATGCCCGGGGTCAGGAAGTCGATGTAGGCGCCGCGGCCGCCGCCGGGAACGATGCCGTTCCCGAGCGTCCCGCCGAATACGTACAGGAACAGCAGCAGCACGATCACCGGCATCAGTACCGGGAACATCGACAGTCCCGGGTAGCGCTGCAGGTGACGCAGGTTGCGCCGCAGCATCGTGGCGGAGTCGCGCACGGCGTATGTGGTGGTGCTCATCGGACCGGCTCCTTCTCTGCGGTTCGATCGTGGCGCCCGGTCAGGGCGAAGAAGACGTCATCCAGGTTGGGGGTGTGCACCGAGAGGTCGCTCACGTCGACCTCCGCGTCGTCCAGCTCGCGCAGGACCCGGCGCACGGTCGCGACGTTCCCGTCGGTCGGGATCTGCAACGTCAACCCATCCGTGTCGCGGACCTCGGTGCTGAGCGCTTCGGCGGCCGCGCGTCGCGCGCCCTCGTCCGGGAACGTCACCTCGATGCGCCCGCCTGGAACCTGTGCCTTCAGCTCCTGTCCGGTTCCCTGCGCCACGATCTGACCGCGATCGAGGATCGCAACCCGGTCGGCGAGCTCGTCGGCCTCGTCGAGGTACTGGGTCGTGAGGAACACGGTTGTGCCCTCAGCGACGATGCCGCGGACGAGCTCCCAGACGGTCCGGCGACTGCGGGGGTCCAGGCCGGTCGTCGGCTCGTCCAGGAAGATGACCTGCGGGTCGCCGATCAGCGTCATCGCCAGGTCCAGCCGGCGGCGCATCCCGCCGGAGTAAGTGCCGACCAAGCGGTCGGCCGCCTCGGTCAGCTCGAAGCGTTCGAGCAGGCCCTCGGTCCGGCGGTGCGCGTCGGCGCGCGGGAGGTGGTTGAGGTCGGCCATCAAGCCGAGGTTCTCGCGCCCGGTGAGCAGATCGTCGACGGCGGAGAACTGGCCGGTGACGCCGATCACCGCGCGGACCGCATCGGGATCGCGGGTCACGTCGTGACCGGCGACCGTGACTTCGCCGCCGTCGGGCTCGAGCAGGGTGGCGAGGATCCGGACCATCGTCGTCTTCCCCGCGCCGTTCGGGCCGAGCAGCGCGAACACGCTGCCGTCGTCGACGGTGAACTCGACGCCGTCGAGCACGAGGTGATCGGCGAACGACTTGCTGACGTCCTTGGCGGTGATCATCGAGGCAGCTCTCCCTTCGCGATCAGGGTCTCGCGGTGCGCGTTCCATTCCTCGTGCAGCGCCCGCGTTCGGTCGACGAGCCAATCGGCGAACGCCGACAGCTCCACCAGCGTTGCCCGGCGCTCGGGCGTCGCCCCCTCCAGCACGTGGAGCCCTTCGCGCGCGAGCGCCCCGAGCTCCTCGTACTCGGTGACGTCGAAGCCGCGCGACTCAGCGGAGGCGAAGTCGACTCGGACGCGGTCCATCCGCTCGCCGGCCGCGCGCGAGCGCTGAACTGCGTGGAGCGTCTCGAGCACGGTCAGCGCGCCGGCGATCGCGCTCCGGCTTGCCAGCAGCGCGTCGCTCAGCTCCGCGATCGTCTGCGCCTCGGGCTCGCACACCGACAGGTACCCGAGCACGCGCCCCACCATCGGCGGGAAGCCGTAGCGGCGGGCATAGAAGCGGCCGACGTGGTCGGCGTAGGTGATCTCTTCATCTCGTGGCATGTGACTGTTATAGCACATCTTCCAGTAATAACACAAATCTGTGTTATCTCAGTGCATACGATTCTTCGTCAAATCGCACGATTTGCGGATACCGTCTCCACATGGCGGAGGACAGCAGCAACGACGGCGAGAACGCGAAGCCGGGCTCGAAGCCGGAGTACAAGGCGCCCGCCGGCGCGGAGATGACCGCCACGTGGACGGCCGGTGGCGTCTCGCTCAACTACACCGCCAGCGCGACCTGGACGGTCCTGCGCAAGAAGGAGAAGCCGGCAGCGGAGATCTTCTCGGTCGCGTACATCGCGCACGGCGGCGACGAGCGCCCCGTGACGTTCATCTTCAATGGCGGTCCCGGCGCTTCCTCGGCGTATCTGCACATGGGAGCTGCCGGCCCTCTCCGGGTTGCGTTCCCGCCGGACGGAGCGCTTCCGCGGATGCCGCCGCGGCTGGTTCCGAACGAGGACTCGTGGCTCGCGTTCACCGACCTCGTGTTCATCGACCCGGTCGGGACTGGGTTCAGCAGGGTGGTCGAGGACGATGCGAAGGTCGGCGAGGACAAGAAGAAGCCGGACAAGGGCGGCGACGCCGGCTCGCGCGAGTACTTCGGCTACAAGCGCGACCTCGAGTCGCTGTGCGAGTTCATCGGCCGCTGGCTCTCGAGTCAGAGGCGCTGGGGCTCGCCGGTGCTGATCGCCGGCGAGAGCTACGGTGGCTACCGGGTCGGGCGATTGGTGCGCCTGCTCCAGGAGAACACCGGCGTCGGGCTGAACGGTGCGGTGCTGATCTCCCCTGCGCTCGAGTTCGGCTCGCTCGTGCCCAACGACTACGACGTGCTCGGGTGGGTCGACGTGCTGCCGACGATGGCGCTCGCCGCGCTCCACCACGGACGCTCGCGCGCGTTCGCGCCCGATATGCCCGCCGAGCAGGTCCGCCAGGAGGCGGAGGCTTTCGCGACCAGCGGCTACACCACGTTCCTGACGCGCGGCGAGTCGATGCCGTCCAACGAGCGCGACCGGATCCTCGCTCGCCTCGCCGACTTCACGGGGCTGTCGAGCGAGTTCGTCACCCGCGCCGAGGGCCGCATCCGGATCGACGCGTTCACACGCGAGCTGCTCCGCGACGAGCGCCAGGTGCTCGGCCTGTACGACGCGACGATCACGGCCATCGACCCGTTCCCGGACCGCGAGGCGTTCGCCGGCCCGGACCCGACGCTCGCCGGGATCGGCCCCGCCTACACGATGGCGATCAACCGGCAGCTGCGGGGAGAGATCGGCGTCGAGACCGATCGGGAGTACATGGTCCTGAGCGACGAGGTCAACGAGCTGTGGAGCAACGACGCGCCCGAGCACTTCCTCGTCCCGCCGGCCGGCGCCACCGATGATTTCCGGTACGGCATGGCGCTGAACCCGCACCTGAAAGCGTTCATTACGCACGGCCGCTTCGATCTCGTGACGCCGTATTACGGATCCGACCGGCTCCGGAACCTGATGCGCCTCGACCCCGCGGTGGCGAGCCGGCTGACCGTCGAGCACTTCCCCGGCGGCCACATGTTCTATGCCTGGGAGCAGAGCCGGCGCGATTTCACCGCCGCGATCGCCGCGTTCGTCGCGGACGCGGTCGCGGCGCGCTAACGCGCGCGGATCAGGCGAAGCCCGCCGTCGTACTCGGGTTCGTTGCGCAGATGGCCGTGGCGCCGCTCCCAGACCCCGGAGCGCAGGTCCTCCGCGAGCGCGGCGAGCGCCCGCTGCTCCGCGCCGCGCGGAAGCCTCGGCCACGCCGACTGAGCCGCGCGGACGTGAGCTTCGAGGTACCGATCCGGCCGGTTGTAGAACGCCTCGAAGAACCCGTCGACGCAGTCCTCGGGGATCGGCACCGTCTCGACGCAGGCGTCCAGACCCAGCGCCGCCGCGATCTCGTCGATCGCCGGAAAGCGCCCGCGATCGTCCTCGATCACCTCGGGCAGGTAGTCGGCGATCAGCCAGAACCGCGCGAGCCGCTCGACGTCGAACGTCACCACGACGACGGCCGCGCGAGCGACCCGGCGCATCTCCCGCAGGCCCTTGATCTGATCCGGCCAGTGGTGGACGGTCAGCACCGCGAGCGCAGCGTCGACCGAGTCGTCGTCGAGCGGCAGCGATTCCGCGCTCGCGTCGATCGCCGGAGGCAGGTGCGCGGGGCGCTGAGCGCGCATCGTCGCGGACGGCTCGATCGCGAGCACGAAACGATCGGACGGCTCGTAGCTGCCCGCGCCGGCGCCGACATTGACGACTGTGCGAGCGTCGCCGAGCGCGTCGTGGATGCGATCGGCGATCCGTGGATCGGCGCGCCGCTGCTCGCTGTACCCGTGTCCGAGCCGGTCGTAGTCGATCGTGCGGTCGTGCACGCAGCAATTCTGAACCGATCGCGCAGCCGGCCGTAGAATCGGCCCGGCGATGCCGGGCAGCGACTCATCGGTCGACTCGTACGGCGGACGGCGGCCGACGAGTCACGAGCGCATGGCGGGCCGGCCATGGGACGAGTCCTACCGGGATGGCCCCGCGCCCTGGGACATCGGGCACCCGCAACCCGCGATAGCTCGGCTGGCGACTGAAGGCGCGTTCGCCGGCGCTGTCCTCGACGCGGGCTGCGGGACGGGCGAGAATGCTCTCCACATCGCGGGACCGGGAGTGACGGTCCTCGGCGTCGACGTCGCCGAGACCGCGCTGTCGATGGCGCGCGAGAAGGCCGCCGAGCGCGGGATCGAGGCCGAGTTCGAGCTCGCCGATGCGCTCCGGTTCGACCGTCTGGGCCGGACCTTCGACACCGTCGTCGACTGCGGCCTGTTCCACTCGTTCGACGGCGAGGAGCGGCCCGATTACGTCGCGAGCCTGGCGTCCGTGACGCGTGCCGGGAGCACGGTGTACGTGCTCTGCTTCAGCGACGCCGAGCCCGCCGGCCCGCATCCCGTCACCGCGCAGGAGCTGCGAGCGCCGTTCGACGGCGACGGCAGGTGGAACATCGCATCGATCGCGCCGGCTCCGATCGAAACGAGGTTCGCTCCGCAGGGCGTGGCCGGCTGGCTGGCGAGCATGCAGCGGTCCTAGCCACCGCGACTTGCGCACCGGCGGCCCGGTTTACTCGATAATGGGGTGATGGGAGCGCGCCAGCGCCGTCGGCTGATCGGTTGGCTGCTCGTAGCCGGTCTGTGGCTTGCCGCGCCTTCGCGTCGCTGGCGATCCGCAAGTCCGAACGGCTCGTGGTGACAGCGGCCGATCGCGAGTACTTCGACGGACGCGTGACGCTGCGCCTGTCTCGCTAGCTCCCGCCGGCCGCGGCATCCGAGCGCCCGGCGCGCCGCGCCCACGCGGGAGCGAACGTGACCCTCGCGCCGCCGCCGGCCACCGCCGGGAACGAGACTTCGATCGAGAGCCCGCCCGCGGGTCTCGCGTCCGCCGTGACCTCGGCGTCGTGGGCGTTCGCGACCGCCTGGACGATGGACAGGCCGAGTCCGTGGCCACCGTCGTGGCGGGTGCGACCCGCGAGGCGCTGGAACGGCTGGAACAGACGCTCGATCTGCTCCGGCGGCACCGCCGGGCCGGTGTTGGCGACCGAAACGAAAGCGCGGCGTTCGCTGATCCCGGTGGCGATCTCCACACGCCCGCCGGTGACGTTGTGGCGAATCGCGTTGTCGATCAGGTTGCCGATCAGGCGCTCGAGCAGCCGCGGGTCGCCGGCGATCGGCGCCGCCGCCAGCGCTGTGCGGACCTCGAGATCGAGCTCCGCGGTCTGCGACTCGCGCGCGAGCATCGCCTCGCAGGCGAGCGTTCTCAGGTCGAGCTGCTCGCGACGCTCGAGCCCGGCCTGGCCGCGCGTGAGCGCCAATAACCCGGCGATCAGCTGCTCCAGGTGCTGCTCGGATGCGAGCACCCGCTCGTGAGCCGCGCGCAGCGACTCGGCGTCCGCCCGCGGGTCGGCGAGGGCGACCTCGATCAGCGCTCGCTGGCGAGCCAGCGGCGCGCGGAGCTCGTGCGACGCGTTCGCGACGAACTGGCGCTGCGCCTCGTAGGAGTCCTCGAGCGGTCTGAGGACGCGCCCCGCCATCAGCCACCCGAGCACCAGCGACAGCAGCGACATGCCCGCGAGCGCGATCCCGGCCTGGAGCAGCAGCTCCTGCCGCGCGCTCGAACGCCGTTCGGTGACCACGCCTGCCGACGCGCTGTCGGCGGTCACGAACCCGCACGCAGCGCTCGCGCGCGTGAACACGGGCGACTGCGTGTCGAGGCTGGCCGGGAACGCCAGGATCGCTCCATCGTGATCGCTCACCACGGCGTAGCTCGGACCTCCGCTGAGCGCGCGGAAGTCGCGCGGGAACGACGTCCCGGGCTCGGGAAACCGGGACACATCGTGCTGACGCATGCACGTGGCGATCGCGCGCCAGTAGGCCATCGTCTGCGCGGACGGGTGCGTCCTCGAGCCGGGCCGCGGGAGTGCGGAGAACGCGCCCTCCGGAGGTGCGCTGGGCTGAGTGCCCGAACCGCTCTGGAGGCTGAACACGAAGCCGGCGTTGACGAGCAGCGCATAGGTGATGCCCATCAGCGCGGCGCCGGACAGCAGGAACAGCGCGCCGTATACGAGCGTCAACCGCGTGCGCGCCGCACGGTGCGTCAGGTGCCGCCCGACGGCGTATTGCGTGAGCCGGCCGTTGACGTGGGTGGCGACGTTCATATTCGATAGCCGGCCTTCGCGATCGTCTCGATCAGCGGCGGATCGCCGAGCTTGGCCCGGAGCCGGCTGATCGTGATCTTGACGGTCGCGCTGAACGGGTCGACGGTCTCGTCCCACACGCGTTCGAGCAGCTCCTCGGCGGACACGACCCGGCCCTGGGCCGCGAGCAGCTGCTCGAGCACCCCGAACTCCTTCGGCCTCAGCACCAGCGGCGTCCCGGCGCGGTGGGCGCACCGCTTGGCGGTGTCGAGCACGACGTCGCTGTGCTGAAGCACCGGAGGGATGCTCGGCTGTGCCCGGCGTGCCAACGCGCCGATCCGCGCCACCAGCACGCGGAAGTCGAATGGCTTCGCCAGGTAGTCGTCGGCCCCGAGCCCGAGGCCGTCGATCAGATCCTCGTTCTCGGCGGAGCCGGTGAGCATCAGCACCCGGCTGCGTCCGCCGGAGGCGACGAGCTTCGCGCACACGTCGTCGCCATGGATCGCCGGCAGGTCGCGATCCAGCACGATCACGTCGTATTCGTGGACGAACGCGCTGGTCAGACCCGCCTCGCCGTCGAGCGCGACGTCGACCGCCATCTGCGCCTGGCGCAGGCCGGCGGCGACCGTCTCGGCCAGTTCCTCGTCGTCCTCGATCACAAGCACCCGCATCCGCTGCTCCTTCTCAACAGGACGGTAGCCGCAGAGCGTTTCACACCGGTTTCACGGCTCGCGCCGCCGGCGACCGAGCGGGAAACCGGCCGGAAACCAACCGATGCGTACAACCGATGCGCAGATCGGAAGGCGACCAGAAGGAGACTCGATGCGATCCACAATCCACTTGATCCGGCGGGCGGGCGTCGTCGCGACGATTGCGAGCGGGCTCCTGGTGGCGGGATGCGGCGGAAGCACCGCCAGCCGGACCTCGGCGGGGACGAACGCTCCGACGAGGGCCTCGGTCACCTCGACCTCATCCACCACGAGCTCGCGCTCGGCCGTTCGCGTGGCCGCCGCCCCGGCCCCGCTCAGGTTCGCCGAGTGCATGCGCGCCAACGGCGTGACCGACTTCCCGGACCCGCAGCCAGGTGGAAACTTCGACATCCCGAGTGGAGTCAACCCGCAGTCGCCGGTGTTTCGGGCGGCGTCTGAGAAGTGCCAGAAGATCCTGTCCGGCGGCGGCGGCCTACCAGCCCCGGGTGGAAGGACTGACCCGACCTCGCAGACGCTGACAAAGCTGCTGCGGATCGCGGTGTGCATGCGCCAACACGGGATCTCGCAGTTCCCGGATCCGAGGACCAGTGTGCCGTCGGACCCGTTGAGCCTCGGAATCACCCAGATAACCGACTTCGACGGGGCGATCCTGCTGTTTCCGGAGTCGCTCAACGTGCAGGCGCCGGCGTACAGGCAGGCATTGACAGCCTGCGGGGCGCCGCCGCTCGGGCTCCCTCATTGACGATGCCGGGCTCGGCGCCCGACGTTCCCCCGTACTGAGGGTGCGGCGTGAATCCGATGCGCGTCGCCCGAGTTAGAAGAAGTTGACAACGGTTGGAGACGTACCTCGCGGTCGTGGGCACAGGGCTTGGTAGATCCGGACAACACAGTGGTCGTTATCTACCGACGGCCCGTCCGGCCAGGTCCCGATCGGTGCCCGCTCGCCGGCTGAGCGGTCCCCGCAGCCAATTGTCGGCGCGGTCACAATCCGGGCCTGATGCGGGAGACGGAAAGCGCCGACCTGACCGCGGAGGTGTTCGCGGCGGCGTTGCTCGCACGGCGCCGCCAGGCGCGGCTATGGTGAGATCGCGTCCGAGCTGCGCCTGTCCGAGCAGGTCGTTCGCAAACGAGTCAGCCGCGGAATCAAGCGGCTGCGAGAGCTGATGGGAGAATCGCGATGAGCCTGTTGCCTGCGGTCGAGCGCGAGCTGTTGCGCGTAGCGCGCCGGCCGCTGATGGAGGTTGCCACGGCGATGCCACAGCCGGCTGAGCGAGCGATTCGGAGAAGGCCCTGGAGCGTGATCCCCGCAGCATTGGGATTGCTGGTCGCGCTTGCGATCGCGGGTACATTCGTGATCGCGGTCCACAGCGGCCGCACGCTCCACACGGCGGGCGGCGGGGCGCCGGATACGGGCAACGGGTTCCCCGGCGCGCCGCGCACGCAGCGCAACGGCTACGGAGTCGCGACCGGCGCGTGTCCGCTCGATGCGGCGAACCGATACCTGCCGGCCCGGTCCGGATGCGTCATCGTCCGGCGCGCCGATCTCGCGGGCGATGGGCAGCAGGACCTGGTCCTGCTCTACTCGCGGCTCAGCCGCCGTCATGTGAGCTGGACCGGAGCGCCCGCGAGCCTGAGGCGGATGTACCTGGCCGATCAGTCCTTCCTGCGGGTCGTTCCGCCCGGCGGGGCCGCGGTCACGACGCCGGTCGCCGGGACGAAGTCGGCGGCGATCCTCGCGATCGCGCACGTCAACAGCGATCCCGGCGACGAGGTCTTCATCCAGACCTCGCAGATCTCGAGCGGCTCGACGGCCGTCGCCTACGGCTACCAGAACGGCCGGCTCGTCCCGGCCGGCGTCACGCTCGCCTACGGTGGCGATTCAGCGGACAAGGCGGGCTTCGACTGCCTCGCGGGGCGGCTGCTGCAGCGCACCTTCGTGCTCACCGGGCGGACGGTCAACTCAACGTGGCGCGAAACCGACGTGACCTACGGCTGGAGCGGGCCCCGCCTGGCCAAGATCGCTCAGCGGACCTTCACGCACCATGGGCTGCCGCCGGCCCGCGTGACCGATGTCGGCGCCGGGTGCGTCGCGGGCGTTCGTTAGCGCCGGGCGGGGCGGGAGCGTCGATACGCTGAGCCGATGCCTCCAGGACGCTTCCGCAGAGGGCGCGCCGCCAAGGACCCGGCGGTGCTGGTGGGCGACCCGCGCGTCGAGGGGTGGGAGACGGTCTCGACGTTCGAGGACGAGCGGACCGCGGTGGCCTGGCGCGATCAGCTCCGCGCGCTCGGGGTCGACGCCGCGTGCGTGGCGGACCATCCGCTCGACCGGTTCGGTCGTGGCGACGTCTACCTCGCCGTTCCGCCCGCGCAATGGTCGCGCGCCAACGAGATCGTCGACAACCTCGACCTCTGAGCGGCGATCACAGGACGCGGCTCGCGGTGTCGCCGTCGACCAGCTCGATGTCGGCGTAGCTGCCCCGCGCCTCGCCACCGGCCGCCGCGCAGTTGACGATCAGCCACACGCGCACGACCTCGCGCGGCGTCGCACCCCCGATCGCGCTCGCGCGATCCGCCACGAGCGGTCGCTGCTCGTGCTGCCACTCGCCAAGGCCCGCGTTGCCACTGCGCACGACGAGATGCCATTCGCGGTTGCGCCAGTGCGGCAGCGGGCAGCGATAGCTCGTTTCCGGCGGGAGCGCCACGCTCCAGTGGTACGACAGGTCGCGATCGTCGTCGAACTCGACGGCCAGCGACATGTAGTCGTGGGTGGGCAGCGTGTCCTCGGCGCGTCTCGCCGGGAGCTGCTCGATCCGCCAGCGCCATCGCAACCTGAGCGTGTCCGTGAGCGGTGCTCGAGCTTCGCGACAGACGATCTCCGCCCGCCCGAGGCTTTGGACATCGACCTCGCCGTCGTGGTCGCGATGCAGTCCCGCGAGCGGGAGATGACCGTGCGGCTCCCAACCCGAAGGCGCTGCGATCGGGGCGGCGATGCGGGCGAGCTCGCGCCGGCACAGCCCGGTTGGATCCTGCTCGGCCGGATCCGCCAGCCGAGCGCTCAGATCCGTTCCGACAGGCCACACCGCCGCGACGACGTCGAAGCCGCCGCGGAACAGGGCGCGCGGCACTGTGCGGTCGTACTCGACGCGCTGCTCAGCGCCATGAAGCTCCGCCGGGAACAGCGAGCACAGCTCGATCGGCCCGTCGTGCGGCGCAGCCGCGGTGAACGTCGGACCGGTTCCATCCAGTGCAGGCGCGGCCGCGCCGGTTCGCACCCGCAGCTGGAGCGCCGCCTCGAGGTGCGACGCACGCCGCGTGGCAATCCACGAGTCGCCGCTCCCGAGCCAGGTGATCGGTGCGCCCTGCCTGGCGACGAGCCCTGTCGGCGTCCACGGCTCGGCGCGCGCATCGACTCGGACCTGCACCACCGCCGCCCCGCCCTGCCGCAGCGCGGCTGCAGCCGCGGCGAGGTCGTGTCGCGGCACCGGCGCCGGTGCCGGGGCGCGCAGCTGATCCGCGATCGCGCCCGCGAACGTACCGGCGCGACGCAGCGGCGAGCGCGCGCTCATGTGCGCGTCCTCAGCCACGCTGACGGGGCGATTCGCTCGAGCTCAGCCCGCAAGCGCTCCGCCCGGTCGTCGGTGAGCGCGAGCAACGGTGCGCGGACATCGCGCCGGACGGCAAGGCCGCGGAACGACAGTGCCGCCTTCGACCGCGGCCTGGAACGGATACCGCGAGAGCGTGCCGCGCAAGGCGTTCACGAGCTCGGCGCGCTCGGTCGTAGGCTCGGCGACGAGCGCGGCGACCGCCTCCGGAAACACCGCCGCGAGACCCGACACCGCGCCGGCGGCCCCCGCCTCGAGTGCCTCGGACAGGACCGCCTCGGCGCCGACGAACACGTCGAGGCCGCTCGACAGGTACGGCTCGACGAGCGCGAACGGTGCGTCCGAGACCTTCATCCCCGTCAGGTTGGCGGCCCGCTCGCGCAGCGCCTCGATCACTTCGAGCGGAACCGCATAGCCCGTTCGATCGGCGTACTCGTAGACGTAGAACGGCAACGGCGCGCAGGCGGCCGCGGCGGCGGCGAAGTGCTCGAGCAGCTCAGCGGGCCCGAGCGGGAAGTACGGCGGCCCGATCACCGCCACGCCGTCCGCGCCGGCCTCCGCCGCATGCGCCGCCAGCGAGCTCGTCTCGCGGGTTGTCTGGGCGCCGCAGTGCACGATCATGCGCAGCCGCCCAGAGCCGGCGACCGCAAGCTCGGCGAGTGACCGCCGCTCCTGCTCGGAGAGCAGGATTCCCTCGCCCGTGGTCCCGGCCACCAGCAGCCCGTCCAGCTCCGTCGAGGCGTAGAACCGCAGCAGCGCTCCGAGCGCATGCTCGTCGAGCCGAGCGCCGCCGTCCCGCAGCGGCGTCACCGCCGCGGCGAGCGTGCCCGTGATCCGTTCGCCAGCCACGCCGGGAATCGTCGCACGGGCGGCCCACGCTGCTCGGTAGGCTGCGGCGTCCGACTCGAAAGGATTGTGGTGACTACTCCCGACTCAACCCCCACTCGCGGCCGTGGTCTGCGATCCACCATCTCCTCCAGCGGAGAGTTGCGGCTGGAACTGGCTGAGCGCGATGTGCCCAAGCCCGGCGACGCTGAGGTGATCGTGGCCGTCGAGGGATCGCCGATCAACCCCTCGGATCTCGGCGTCCTTCTGGGCGCGGTCGATCCTGGAACGCTTCGGCCCGACGGCGCAGCGCTCGTCGGCGCCGTCCCGGAGGCGACGCTTCCGGTCTACCGCGACCGGCTGGACAAGCCCCTGCCCGTCGGCAACGAGGGCGCCGGCACCGTTGTCGCCGCAGGCCCCGAAGCGGCGGCGCTGCTCGGTTCTCGCGTCGCCTTGTTCGGCGGCTCGATGTGGGCTGACTACCGCGTGGCCGACGCGGCAGCGGTTGTCGAGCTACCGGAGGACGTCAGTAGCGCCGAGGGTGCGGCGCTGTTCATCAACCCTCTGACCGCGCTCTCGATGGTCGAGACGATGCGCGCCGAGGGTCACAGCGCCCTCGTGCACACCGCCGCCGCTTCCAACCTCGGGCAGATGCTCGTGCGGATCTGCGCCGCCGACGGCGTCGGCCTCGTGAACATCGTCCGCCGCGCCGAGCACGTGCAGGTGCTCCGCGACCTCGGCGCGGTCCACGTCGTGGACTCCTCGCAGCCGGACTTCGCCGCCCGGCTCACCGACGCGATCCGCGAAACGGGCGCGACCCTCGCCTTCGACGCAATCGGCGGTGGTTCACTGGCCGGCGACATCCTCACCGCGATGGAGCACGCCCAGCCGCCGCTGACGTCGTGGACGCCCTACGGAACGACCGTCAACAAGCAGGTCTACATCTACGGCTCGCTCGACTTCTCCCCCACGATCATCAATCGCAGGTTCGGGCTCAGCTGGGGCGTCGGCGGATACCTGCTGACGAACGCGCTGGCGCGTCTCGGCGGCGAGGCGATCGGCAGGATGCGCGCCCGCGTCCTGGCTGAGGCCAAGACCACGTTCGCATCGGGCTACGCGCAGACCATCGGACTGGCCGACGTCCTGAATCCCGAAGTGCTCGCGGTCTTCGCGCGCCGGAGCACCGGGACGAAGTACCTCATCGACCCATCGAGCGATCGTTCGGCCTGACGTCACGGTCGCCGGAGCAGCAGGACAGCGTCGTCGCGGTGGGTGAGGCGCAATCAGCTTCGGCTCCGCCCCCGGTCGCGAGGCGCAATGCCGTCCCGTCGCCGCCAACTCGGCGACGGGGTGAAGCCGGCGCGCCCACCTCGTCGCACGCCAAGCGGCGGGTATGCTCGGCGCCATCCTCGGATCGCGTCGCTCGACCACAGCAGGCATGCTGTTTGCCGGAGCCCTCGCCGCGCTTTCCGTGGTCGCATCCGCGCCGGCCTCGCATGCGACCGTGCGCGGCAGGCCTTCCGCGACTCCGACGGCGCCGATCAGGATCCCCAAATCGCTCGTCAAGCTGCTCGGCCAGCGGATCATGGTGACGATGGCGGGGACATCACCGGATGCGACGCTGCTGGACGGTGTGCGAGCCGGGAACGTCGGTGCGCTGATCATCTACGGATCGAACATCGTCTCCCCCAGCCGGCTGACTGCGGCGATCCGATCGCTCCAGCACGCGGCACAGGAGGGCGGCAACCCACCGCTGCTGATCGCGATCGACCAGGAGGGAGGCGGCGTCAAGCGCCTGCCGGTCCGCCGTCGCTGTCGCCCTCGCAGATGGTGCAAACCGGGAAGGTGTCCGTCGCGACCCGGCAGGGCATTGCGACGGGCAGGTATCTGCGCGGATTCGGGATCAACTTCAACATCGCGCCGATCGTCGACGTGCCCACTTCGGCGAGCTCGTTTCTGTACCGGGAGGACCGAACGTTCTCGTTCAACGCGAACGAGGTCGCCAGATACGGGACCGCGTTCGCGCTCGGCCAGCAGTCGCAGGGCGTCGCAGCGGCTGCGGGGCTGTTCCCCGGCCTTGGTTCGGCGACAGTCGACACAGACACGCAACCTGACGAGCGGCTGTATCCCACGGCCGTCCAGCGCGCGGCCGCCCTGAAGCCCTACGAAATGCTGATCCCGCGCGGCCTTGAAGCGGTCATGGTCGGCAACGCCGTGTTTCCCGCATACGATCCAAAGGGCCGGATCGCGGACCTGTCCGGACCCGTGATAGGCGGCCTGTTGCGAGACAAGCTGAAGTTCAAGGGGGTTGTGATCACCGACGCAATGGTCCGGACGGGCATGAACCCGGTCGCGTCGGGCGTGCTCGCGGCCGAGGCCGGCGCCGACATCATCCTCTACAACACCGATGCGTCCGGCGTCCTCGCCGCGCTCGAGTCGGCGTTCGGGAGCGGGCGACTCAGCCGCACCAACGCGGTTGCCTCCTACGAGCGCATCGTCGCGCTCAAGGAGCGGCTTGCGGGCAGATGATGACGCCGTGTGCGGACCGGTGAGGGTGGCGAGGCGCCGGCGCCTCGATCCTAGGCGTCGGGCGGCTTGCTCCGCTTGCGAGCGCGCCTCATGACGATGCGGTCGATCCCGATGCCGATCAGGACCGAAACCACGATCACGAGGATCAACGGGCTGTGCGCGCTGCCCACGATCCAATCGACCTTGACGCCGCCCAGATTGACGAGCGCAAAGACAAGCCCCAGGCCCCCGAGGATCAGGCCGGCCGTCAATCGTGCCTGGTCGCGCCGCGGTGCCGGCGGCTGCACGTTGTCCTGTTCGGAAAGCACGTTCTGATCGGGATCCATCCGAGCACGCACTATTGCACTAAGACGGCCTCAGCTCACGCGGCCGGCTCGGGCAGCCGGGTCGTGCTCACACGACGACTCCGAACAGGCGCCAGGCGCCGGGGACGCCCTTGAGCCTCTGTTCGCCTCGATCCGCGAACTCGATGCCGGATCCGGCAACGAGATCCTTGACCGTGGAGGACACGAGCACCTCGTCCGCTTGCGCCGAGGAGGCGACCCTGTTGCCGATGTGAACCGCGATGCCGCCGACGTCATCGCCCCGCAGCTCCAATTCGCCGGTATGCAGCCCGGCGCGGATCGAGATCGCGAGCCGGCGTGCTCCGTCGCGGATGGCGAGCGCGCAGCGGATGCCACGGGCCGGGCCGTCGAAGGTCGCCAGGAATCCGTCTCCGGTCGTCTTCACCTCACGCCCTCCGTAGCGGGCGAGCTGCCGTCTGACCATTTCGTCGTGGGCGTCCAGGAGCTCGCGCCATGCTTGATCGCCGAGCGCGCCGGCCTGCTCCGTTGATTGGACGATGTCGGTGAACATCACCGTCGCGAGCACGCGATCGCTGTTCCGCTCGGTCCGTGCGCCGGTCAGGAATTCCTCAATCTCCCCGACCACCGCGTCGGCGTTCTGCTCCCAGGGGTAGTGGTCTGTGCCCGGCAGCTCGACCAGCGTCGCGCCAGGGATCTTTTCGGCGGCGTAGCGGCCGTAGTTGATGTTGACCCACATCTCGTCGCGGCGCTGGAGCACCAGAGTCGGAACCCGAACCGTCTGGAGCACCGGCCGTATGTCGATCTGTGTATTGACCCGCAGCAGAGCCAGGGCAGACGCCGGGCTGGCCGCCGAACGCCAATAGTGGGCATACCACTCCCTCGCCGACTCGTCGCCGATCAGACTCGGGGTGCAGAACTCCACGCCGCTGCCGTCGGGCGTGCCCCACGTGTTCTCCATCGCCGTACTTATCAACTCCCAGAAATCCGTCGTCCACGCCCACGGGCACTCCTCGTCCGCCAGCCCGATGATGAACGGGCTGAACAGCACCATCGCGGTGGTGCGCTCCGGATATGTCGCGGCAAAGACGACGCACGTCGCCGCGCCTTCCGAGGTACCGAACAGCGCAGCGCTCTGCGACCCGACCGCGTCCATCACCGCTCGCATGTCGTCAGTGCGATCCTCGATCGTCGGAACGTTCAAGACCGGATCCGACAGACCGGTGCCGCGCTTGTCGAACAAGATCAGCCGGCAGAACGACGACAGATGCTCGTAGAACCGGACAACCGCCGGTCTGCTCCACGAGAACTCCACGTGCGACGCCCACGAGTTGGCGAAGATCAGATCAAACGGACCGGAGCCGACCTCCTGATAGGCGATGTGAACACCATCGGCGGTCCTCGCGTAGCGCGTCTCGGGCATGACCAACGGCATGCTGCGATTGTCTCCCACCGCGATGCCAAGCGACAAGCTCAGCGCCGTTCGCGCCACCCGGGGGCGCATCCAGGCTAGCCACGATGCTCGTACACGACTTGCCAGTTACCCGAGAGGACCCGGAGAAGCAGGCTCGTGCGAGTAACGGAGTCCCTGCGGGCGAGTTCAGCGGAGCACAGCGCCTCCCAGCGTCCCGTCCCGACGCGCCATTCGACGTCATCAAGGGATTGCGCGGGATTGCCGGCGAGCATCGAGCTGACTTGTTCTACGCCGCGCCCGACGCGGCCGTGATCCCACAGAACGGCGTCGGCAGTGATCAGGTGACGCAGAGTCTCGGGGTTGCCCGTCTGCTGTGCGTCGAGGTATGCCTCGAGAAAGGTCGAGAGCTCCCGACTTGTTTCCTGCCTCGCGTCGATCGTGATCGCCTCCCCTACCTCGATCGGTCGCAAAGCCACGTCGCGGAGGCCTTCGAAGTCCTGGTAGCAGGACGGATCATCGGAATGATTGACCCACCGGGCGGGCGGCGGGTACAGCCAACGTCGACCGCCATAGGAATGGACGAACAGTTCCTCGCCAGGCGCCAGCGCGTGAAACTGCTCGCCGGTCAGGGGTTGCAGCGCAAACGCGATGACCACTTCGCCGGCGGCGAACCTGCGGGTCGCATAGACGCCCTTGCCCGCGAGGCTGCCCGCGCCGATGCTGAGGCCGTCCATCTGATGATCGTAGATCTGATCAGTCCGCGGTGGCACGCGATGGACGCGTTGGCGTCTGCCTCAGCCGGTGCGCTCGCGCAGGAGACGGCAGAGCCGACACCACGCGGGCACGCTCTGCTCCTGGGCCAGCGCAAGAAAGCGAGCATCCAAGGGACGCTCGCGCCATTCCAGGTACTGGGCGTAGCGCGCTTCGTCGGATGACAGCTCGAGGAGGAAGCGCGCGAGCTGTCGTGGGCCGGCGAAGTCGCGGACGTCGACGTAAGACCCTCCGGCGGGCGCATAGTCGATCACGTTGGGGGCGCCGAGATACACCGGCACCGAACCGACGAGCAGCGGGTCATAGAACTTCTCGGTGACGTAGTCACGAGCGATCGAATTCTCAAAAGCCAATGTGAACCGGTAGCGTCCGATCGTGTCCAGCTTCGTCTGGCGTCCCTGATCTGCCACCAGCGCGCGCGTGTTCAGGATCTGCCCGTAGGAGTCGACCGGGATGTGGCGCATCAGCTCGCGCACATATTCGGTTCGGCCGCTGCCGATTGAATGGGCTCGAGGCCATGTAAACCGCCGGCGCTCGCTCGTAGCCGGCAGCGGCGACCGGCTGCGGCCGGAACCCGAGCCAGTCCTCTGGGCGGCAGTACGACACGACGATGTCAGCGTCGTGGCGGTAGGTCATCGTCAGATCGAATTGCGCCATGAAGCGAGGATCCGTGAGCCGGGGATAGTTCGCGTCACTTTCCATGGACCATGCGACCCAGAGCTGTCCGCGGACACGCCGAAGCGGAATCCGCTGTGGCGTCGTGGGAACGTGAAACACGAGGGCGTCAGCTCGCCTGGTACGGCCCGACAGCCTGTGGCGCCCTCGCATCACGGTGAGCCGGCATCCCGGGCAGACCGGCTCGCCAAGCTTCATCCAGCCCGGAAAGGCGACTAACACGTCCACGTTGGCTGCGAGGTCGATCCGGAGGTGTGATGGCTGATGCTTCGGGAGGGTCGCCGGTGCGAACTCTAATTGTGTCAGCGCCCCAACCAAGGGAACGCGCGGTGCCTCACGCTGCCCCGGCCCCGAACCGCGGCGATCGCTGCCTGCTTCCCGCAGTGCCTCTGCGTAGTTTGCCCCGGTGCCGGTGACCCCGGTCGACAGCTAGCGTTGACACCGCGCATACGCCACCGGGCGCGAGCGCAAACGGCAACGGAGGTGGTTCGATGCGCACAGGAGCCGGGCGCCGGCAGCGGCGACGGCACCAGGGAGCTGCCGCGCTGACCGCTTCCGTGGCGGCGTGCGCCGTGCTCGTCGGTGTCGCGGTCGCGGCCGCCACCGGCGGCTTCAACCCGTTCGCGCACCAGCGGGTCGGCCAGAAGTACGCGGCCGGCATCCTGCTGCCGACCAACCAGTGGATCGCGCCGCTCGGCCGGCGGACGCTCGTCGACAACGGGCGCTTGGTGTCGAGCGCGCTCAGCCCGAACGGCGAGTATGTAGCCGCAGCCACCTGGCGCTACTTCGGAGCCGCCCTGACGATCATCGACGTCAAGACGGGCAAGATCGTGCAGCAGGTCGGGACCGGAACCGGAGCGATTCCGACGCTCGGCGGCGGCGGGGTGGCAGCCGACGGTCCGCTGTACACGCCGGACGGCACCACCCTGTACGTCCCGCAGTCGAGCGACATCGTCAAGCTGTCGGTCGACCCCGCCACCGGGATCGTCTCGGACCCGGTCACGATCTCCTTGCCGAACGGGCCGCACGGCGATCCGCATCCCGTCGGGGCTGGCGCTCTCCTCCGACGGCAGCAAGCTGTACGTCGCGCTCAACGGCGCCAACACGCTGGGCGTGATCGACACCGCGACCGATCAGCTGATCCAGCAGATCCCGGTCGGCAACGCGCCGCGCCAGGTCGTGCTGCCGACGGACGGCGCCACCGCCTACGTCTCGAACGAGGGCGGCCGCCCGGCGACGCCCGGCCGACTTCACGAACCTCTCCGACGGGACCCCGATCGTCTCGAGCAAGATCGACCGGCGCGGCGATCACCGGCACCGTGTCGGTCGTCAACCTGACGACCGGCAAGGAGACGCAGGAGATTCCGGTCGGCCTGCAGCCGACCGCGCTCTACCAGGACGGTGACGCGCTGTTCGTCGCCAACTCCAACGACGACAGCATGTCGGTGATCAACGAGCAGCACCAACGCGGTCACGCAGACGGTCGACACCAACCCCGTGCCGGGCGCGACGGTCGGCAGCTACGCGAACGCGATCAGCATGCCCGACCCGAACCACGTGCTGGTCAGCATCGGGCGCGACAACGCGATCGCGGTCTACTCGCTACGCCGGCTGTCGAACGCCGATGAAACTGCTCGGGCCTGCTGCCGACCGACTGGTACCCGGTCGCAGGTTGCAGCCCGATCCGGCGCTCGGCGCACGGCGACTGATCGTCGTCACCAACGACAAGGGCATCGGCGCACAGCGGTCCGCGAGTCGACGATCAACAAGGGACCGGACACGAAGTCCGCCACCGGCCACAACACCTACGACGACACCGGCAGCGTGACGACGTTCACGATGCCCCCAGCTCGGCCAGATCGCCGCCGACACCCAGACGGTCGTTCACCGACAACGCCTGGAACCAGATCAAGCCGATCAACCAGGGCGCCTACGACACCGTGCCGTCGGTGATCCCGCGCCACCTCGGCGGCCCCTCGCCGATCAAGCACATCGTCGTGATCGTCAAGGAGAACCGGACCTACGACCAGGTCCTCGGCGACCTCGGCGAGGGCAACGGCGACCCGGCGCTGCGCCCAGTTCGGCAGCGACGTGACACCCAACGCTGCACGCGCTGGCCCGCCGGTTCGGCGACCTCGACAACTTCTACGACGAGGGCACGCTCTCAGCCGACGGCCACAACTGGATCGTGCAGGCTGAGGCCAACGACTACGTCGAGAAGGAGTTCGGGGCCGTTCTACCGCTCCGTACCCGTCACAGGGCGGCGACGCGCTCGCCTACCAGCGCGACGGCTTCCTCTGGAACGCCGCCGAGACGGGCCGGCCTCAGCGTCCAGAACTTCGGCGAGTACATCTACAACCCGTACAGCCTGCCGGCAGACGCGCCGGACTGGGACACCTGGTACGCGGACGTCGCAGATCGCTGCGAGGACGGGCCAAGGGCTCGCAGCCGATCGCCGACCCGTGCCAGTACACCAGGGTGCAGCTCGGACATCCCGTCGCTGCAGGCGATCATCGATCCGTGCTTCCCGAACTTCCAGCTCGCGATCCCGGACCAGTACCGGGTCGACATGTGGCTGCCGGTCTTCTACCAGCAGACAGAAGACCGGGCAGCATGCCGAGCCTGACGTTCATGTGGCTGACGACCGACCACACGAGCCGGGTGGGCTCGGGCGACCCCGACCCGGTCGCCGCAGCTCGCCGACAACGATCTCGCCGTCGGCCGGTCGTCGATGCAGATCTCGCACAGCCAGTTCTGGAAGAGCACGGCGATCTTCGTCGCTCGAGGACGACACCCAGAACGGCGTCGACCACGTCGACGGGCACCGCGCGCCGGCGCTGGTGATCAGCCCGTACTCGAAGCCGGGCGTCGATGACCAGTACTACACGCAGCTCAACATGGTCAGGACGATCGAGCAGATCCTCGGGATCCACGCCGATGAACCAGGAGGACTGGCGCGGCCGAGCCGATGTACGCGGCGTTCACCTCGCATCCGGACCTCGCGCCCTACTCGTCGGCGGCCAACGAGATCCCGCTGACTCTCGGCGCGCCCGGCTACCCGAGCACGTTCAAGGCGGCGGGCGACCTCAGCGGCATCGTGCCCGCGGACATGCGTGCGGCCTACGACGCGTGGGTCGCGTGGAGCCGGCGGCAGCCGTTCAACGGCTCGCTCGCCCGCGTCGACGCCGAGAAGCCAGTGATGCTGAACCGGCTGGACTGGTACTCGGCGCACGACTGGAAGGTCGCCTACCCGGGCGATCCGAAGATCTACCTGCCCGACCAGGTTCCCGGCCGGAACCTGCCGGCCGCCTTCCTGGGCGATAGCTAGCTCGGGGGCCACGGTGTGGTCGAGACGATCCGCGCCTCACGAAGCGACGGGAGCCGTCACGACCACAAGGCTCGCGATCGGCCCACGACGGAGCTGGCCGGTTATGCGTTCGCCGTGCCCGAGACGCTTGGCGTTGGTGGGCGCCCGAGGCGTCTCGCTAGCCTCGACGCATGAGCGCGAACGACGACGAGTCGCCCCCCGAGGCGGGCAAGCTGCCGACCGGTCGGGTTTCGCGGACCGCCAGGGTCGGCGGGCTCGTCGCGGGACAGGGGCTGCGCTGGGCGGGGATGCGGACCGCGAACCGTGTCAGGACGCCCGAGCGGGCCGCTGCCGCGCAAAGCGATCGGACCGCCGCGCTCGTGGAGCAGTTGGTCGAGCAACTTGGCCAGATGCGCGGCGCGGCGATGAAGGTCGGGCAGATGATCTCGATGGTCGAGTTCGACGGGCTGCCCGACGAGGAAGCTCGCGATCTACAACGCAGGCTTGCGGCGCTTCGCGACGACGTCCCGCCGGTGCCGTTCGCGCAGCTCGAGAAGCTGATGCGCAAGGAGCTCGGAGGTCCGCTCGGGAGCGTGTTCTCGGACTTCGAGGAGCGCGCGTTCGCCGCGGCCTCGATCGGCCAGGTCCACCGGGCGATCACGCTCGATGGTGACGAGGTGGCGGTCAAGGTCCAGTACCCGGGGGTCGCCGAAGCGGTCGAGACCGACATGCGCAACGCGATGATGCTGCTGCCGCTCGTCAGGCGGCTGGCGCCGGGACTGGACGCGAAGGCGATGGCGTCTGAGCTGCGCGAGCGGATCGGCGAGGAGCTCGACTACGAGCTCGAGGCCCAGAACCAGCGTCGGATCGAGCGGCTGCTGCGCGGGCATCCGTTCATCCGCGTGCCGCGAGTCCACACCGACCTCTCGACCCGCCGCGTGCTGGTCTCCGAATACATCGACGGCGAGCGCTTCGATCTGGTGCGGCGCGCCGACGAGTCAGTACGCGACCGCTACGGCGAGATCGTCTTCCGGTTCTACTTCGGCCTCCTGTATCGCGACCGGATCGCGCTCGGCGACCCGCACCCCGGGAACTATCTGCTGCTCGCAGACGGTGGGGTGTGTTTCCTCGATTTCGGCCTGCAGCGCGACATCGCGCCCTCGCACCTGGACGCGGAGCGCGCGATCGCAACCGCCGTCCGTGACGAGGACCCGCCCGCGCTCAAAGCGGCCCTGCTCGCCGCCGGCTATCTGCCTGCTGATCGCGCCGACCTGGTCGACGCCGACTGGGCGCTGCGGATGATGCGAATCGTGACCAAGTGGTACGCCGTCCCCGGCGAGCGGCGCTTCTCGCCAGACCAAGCATCTCGTGGCCGGCACCGCGAGCGTCCCGAGCCCGAGCAGCGCGAGGCGGGCAGAACGCAGGCCAACCAGTTCACGCTGCCACCCGAAGCGATCCTGATCCGGCGCATGCACCGGATCGTCGCCGTCGTGCTGATGCAGCTCCGCGCCGGCGGCGACTGGGGCGCGATCGCCGCGGAGTACCTACACGGAGCGCCCGCCGCGACCGAGCTCGGGCGGCTTGAAGCCGACTACTTCGCTGCCCGCGGCCGCGGAGTCAGCGTCCGAGTCAGCGAGCGTTGACCGGCGGCGGGTCGATCGCGCTCATGCCGGCCGCAAGTAGCGGGGCACGAGCCGGACACCTGGCCTGAGCGTCTCGCAACGGCGGTTGCAGCGGTCGCGAACGACGCGCCGGGCAGGCTAGGCTCGCGACCCGGTGATTCGTTCCTTGAGGCTCGGGTGGGTGGCGTCTGCGCGTGGACGCCGAACGATCGCGGCCGCGGTTGTCGCGGCGGTGGCCGTTGTGGCGGTTGGCGCGTCGGCGAGCCGAGGCGACCTCGCGGGCCGCTACGTTCAGCATCAACGCCAGGCCGGCCAGCTCCAATCCGCGATCCGGTCAGACTCCACCGAGATTCAGAGGTACGAGGGCTCGATCTCAGCTGTCCAGGCACGGCTTACGCGCGTGCAGCACAGGTTGGACGTCGATGAGGCTCTGCTCGCCGAGGTGCGTACCGAGCTCACGGCCGCCCGCGCTCGTGTGGCTGAGCTCCGAGTGCAATACGCGCGCGACCGCCGGCTGCTGGCCCAGCAGCTCGTGGCCAACTACGAGACGCCGCCGCCGAACCTGATCGATGTGGTCCTCACGTCCAGCGGGCTTCAGGACCTTCTGGAGAGAGTGACGGAGGTCAAGACGATCGAGACCGCCAATGCCCGCACGATCCGACTGGTGAGCGAAGAGCGGATCGCGGTCGCCGCAGAAACACGGCGACTGGCCGCACTCCAGGCTCAGCGAGACCGGTCGGCGGCCGCGGTACTGGCCGAACGCAACCAGATCGCCCAGCTCCGGCTCTCGATCGTTGACCGCGAACTGGCCTCGGCGAAAGACCGCGCGAGCAAGCAGCGCCAGCTGGCTGCGCTCCAAAAGACGCTTTCACACGAGGAGTCCGTACTTCAGCGTCAAGCCACGATCGCGGCCGTCGACATGTTCCGGTCCGAGCGCATCCCGGTCAAGACGACGTCCGGCTCCTACATCGACCCGCTGCGGTTCGTCGATCGCTGGGAGCGAACTGATCAGGGAGTGGACGCCACGATGCCGGTGGGCGCGCCGATTCTGGCGCCTACGCAGGTCAAGATCCTGGCAATCGAACCGGATTGGTACGCCGGCCAGCCGCTGGTGTACTGGGAGCTGCTGGCCGGGCCCGATGCCGGCATGGAGCAGTACGTGGCCGAGGAGATCACCAATATCGCCCCGCCCGGCGCCATCCTGCAACAGGGACAGGTGATCGCTCGCTATGCGGCTGGCGGTACTGGCATCGAGTACGGCTGGTCGACACCCGACGGTGTCACGCTTGCCCTGGCGACGACGGGCTATGAGGAAGGAGAGGTCACGCCGGCCGGGGTGAACATGCGCAACTGGCTCAACGGCCTGGGCGCGAACGCAGGACCGAGCTGATGAGCTGTCTCATGGCCTGACGCCGGCTCCACCCCGCGGCGCTGAACGACAGCACAGCGATGCGCCGGCCGGCTGGACCGCCGACGGTCCTTCGTTCGGGTTGTATAGAGCGGGCGAGGCGCTGCGGGAGTCAGATCCGCTCGAGCACGTCGAAGGACCAAAGCTCGCTCGAGCTGCCGACGGGCCCGCGTTCGCGGTGCTGGGAGTGTCCGGCCGCGAAGTCACGGCTACGCATCCACGCCTGGAAGTCCTGCTCGGAGCGCCAGCGGGTGAGGACGAGGCAGACCTCACGGTCGTCGTTGGGCCGCAGCAGCTCGAACCCCTCGAATCCCGCGGACTCCTCGACCTTGCCCGCACGCGAGGCAAACCTGTCCGTGAACTCATCGAAGCGCTCGCGTGGAACGGTGATGGCGTTGATCTTGACGACCGTCACGGAGAAGATCCTACGGCCCCGACCGCCGGCGCACTTGACAACGAGATTGGGGGAGCCAACGTTCGGACGACCCTCCCGTCCGCGACCGCGTGCGAGAATGCGTGCCCGTGCTGAACGATCACCCGCGGCCCGAGCACTGAATTCCCTTCGCAGATGCCGGTGGCCGTCCGGATTTCCCCGAAGCATATGTCCAAAGAGGACTACGAACGTGTGATCGCCGAACTCAAGGCGTCAGGCGCGGATCAGCCGTCGGGTCGCCTGTTTGACGCGGCCTACGGCAACGACGAGGTCCACATGTTCGAGCTGTGGGAATCACAAGAGCACTTCGACGCCCACAGCGAAAGCCTGTTCTCGGCGCTTCAGAGCGTCGGGCTCGACTCCGGTGACGTCGAGGTCCACGCGCTCCATTCCCCCCGCCCGGACTGACGCGAACGCGACCTCTGGCCAAGCTGTGCGAGCCGTCGCGTCACGGCCGGTCGAACTCGGCCGGCAGGTATGCCACCGCGCGCACGAGCCGGCCGGCGCCGCCGACGTCGACCATGCGCGAGCGTGCCGACCAACGGCCGCCAGTGTCCCTCAGCTCAAATCCCGCGAGGCCGATCGGTACGCCCCCCTTGACCGTCGAGACGGGGCGGTGATCGAGGATCGGACGCGTCCGTCTGATGGTCGCCCCGCTGAAGGTCTGCGCTCGGAGGGTCGATAAGCGTCAAATGGCCCCACGCGCCTTAACGATGGTCGCTCGCGCGCAGACGCCATCGACACGAGACGCCGCCGGTTCGATCGCCGAGAGCCACCCTGAGCTGCTGGACCGCGTTCCGGCGATCATCTACATCGCGGATGCCGGCGGGCTCGGTCGTTGGCGCTACGTCAGTCCCCAGATTCGGCAGGTCCTCGGCTTCTCACCGCAGGAGTGGTGCGCCGACCCTGAGCTTTGGGCGGCGCGCCTGCATCCGGACGATCGGGTGTGGGTGCTGGCGGAGGAGGAGGAATACACCGTCGGGCGCACGAGCGCCGGGCGCGCGAGCCTGAGGCCGACCGAGTACAGGATGCTCCACCGCGACGGCCATGTGGTCTGGATCCGCGATGAGGCGCGGCTCGTGCGGGACGGCGGCGCGTTGCGCTGGCACGGGGTGCTGTCCGACGTCACGGAGCGCAAGCAGGTCGAGCTCGAGCTCGAGCGTCGTGCCGCCCAGCAGGCGGCTGTCGCGCGGCTCGGCGAGCACGCGCTCGAGAGAGCCACGACGGCCGAGCTGATGCAGGAGGCCGTCGACGTCGCCGCCGCCAATCTGGTGGTCGATTTCGCCGGCGTCGCCGAGTTGGTGGCAGATCAAGGCTGCTTCATTCTGCGCAGCGCTGTCGGAGTGCCGCAGTCGGCGATCGGCCGCCAGTTCGCCCCGGTGGGAACCGCGTCGCAGGCCGGCTACACGATCATTACCGGTAGCCCAGTCGTGGTGTCCGACTGGGCGACCGAGCGGCGCTTCGGCCAGTCGCCGGCCCTGTCGCAGATGGGGACCCGCAGCGGCCTGTCGGTGGTGGTCGAGGGGCGGGCGGGCCCGTTCGGCGTCCTCGGGGTCCAGTCGCAGCAGACGCGGGAGTACTCGGACGGCGACGTCGACTTCCTGCAATCGCTTGCGAATGTGCTCGCGGATGCGCTCGCGCGCCAGTCGACCGAGGACGAGATCCGGCACCGGGCTCTGCACGACCGGCTCACGGGACTGCCGAACCGAGAGCTGTTTCAAGACCGGCTGGATCACGTAATCGAACGGTTACGGCGTCGGGATTCGTTGGCGGCGATGTTGTTTCTCGACGTCGACCACTTCAAGCTGATCAACGACAGCCTCGGTCACCACTTCGGTGACGAGTTGCTGACGGCGGTGGCGATCAGGCTCAAGCAGGCGGTGCACGCATCGGACACCGTGGCGCGGTTCGGGGGTGACGAGTTCGGGATCCTGCTCGAGGATGCCGCGGGGGAGGAGGACGCGATCGCGACCGCCGAGCGGGTCGCAGCGCTGTTCTCGAGACCGTTCGCGATCGCGGGGCGCGAGCACTTCGTCACGGTCAGCGTCGGGATCGTGCTCGCTGAGGGTGGCGCGGTGTCCGGTGCGTTGATCCGCGACGCCGATACCGCCATGTACCGGGCAAAGGAGCGGGGCCGCGCCCGCTACGAGGTGTTCGACGACGCCCTGCGCGACCGCGCGATCGTCCGCGTGCGGATCGAAAACGAGCTGCGACGGGCGCTCGAGCGCGACGAGCTGCGACTCGACTACCAGCCGATCGCCTCGCTTGGCAACGACGCGATCGTGGGCGCCGAGGCGCTACTGCGCTGGGATCAGCATGATCGAACGCCGATCGCTCCAGGCGACTTCATTCCGGTCGCCGAGCAGAACGGGCTGATCGAGCCGATCGGGCGGTGGGTGCTCGAGCGTGCCTGCCGCCAAGCGGCGCGCTGGGGCGAGGCCCGGGCGGATTCGGTGCCGATTGGGATCTCGGTCAACCTCTCGGCCACGCAGCTGGCGAACCGGCGGATACCCGAGATCGTCGCCGGCGTACTCCGCGACACCCGGCTGGACCCAGCCTTGCTGAGCCTCGAGATCACCGAGAGCGTCCTACTCGCCGACGCCGAAACACTGGCCGAAACGCTCCCCGCGCTGAAGCGGCTCGGCTTGCGCCTGGTGCTCGACGACTTCGGCACCGGCTACTCGTCGTTCAGCTATCTGACTCGGCTACCGCTCGACGCGCTGAAGGTCGATCGCTCGTATGTAGACGGGATCGGCACCGAACCGCGCGATACGGCGATCACAGAAGCGATCATCGTGATGTCCCACGCCCTTTCGCTTCAGGTGATCGGCGAGGGCGCGGAGACATCGCTCCA
Source organism: uncultured Solirubrobacterales bacterium (assembly GCA_963826895.1). Classification (GTDB taxonomy): domain Bacteria; phylum Actinomycetota; class Thermoleophilia; order Solirubrobacterales; family Solirubrobacteraceae; genus Palsa-465. Next base: position 1,173,449 of record CAWGYJ010000001.1, on the reverse strand, counting down.
TGTCGCCGAGCTGCGCCGACTCGGTTGCGACCTTGTGCAGGGGTTTCACGTGTGCCGGCCGGTGCCGGCCGGCGAGATCACGCGAATGCTGCGGGATGGACTCCCCGTGGCCGCCGTTTAGCGTGTCTCATGGCCGAGCTCTGGGCCGTTTTTGAGCGCGTCGAGCGCCTCTGGCCACTCGCACGCCCGTTGCTACGGTTCGCGGCCCATGCAGGTACGCCTATTTTCGATACCCGGCTCGCACGCCGCGACTACTGGTCAGCTGCTGTTCGATCACAAGGGGATCAGCTACAAGCGGGTTGATCTTTTGCCGGTCGTCTCGTGGGTCATGCTGAAGGCTTTCCGGTTTCCCGGCGTGACTGTGCCCGCAGCCACGATCGATGGTGAGCGGGTGCAAGGAAGCAGGGCGATCGCCCGTGAGCTCGAGCGTCGCAAACCGGAGCCGCCGTTGTTTCCTGGCGATGCGGAGCGCAGGCGGGCCATAGAGGAGGCCGAGCTGTTTGGGGATGAGGAGCTCCAGCAAAGGATCCGGGAGATCTTTCTATGGTCCGCCCGCAGGGACCGCAGCGGGCTTGTCGGCTATCTGGAGGGCGCAGGGATCGGGATGCCGCATCGACTGGCGGCGAGTACCGCGGGTCCCTTTATCGCGCTGGATGCTCGGTCCCGCGGAGCCACCGACGACAACGTCCGCCGCGCGATTGCCGCCTTGCCGATGATGCTGCAGCGAATTGACGACTGGATCGAGGAGGGTGTCCTCGTGGCGAGGCGGCGAACGCGGCTGACCTGCGATCGCCCCCAGCCTGCGCTTGGCCATGAGCCTCGATGATCTCCGACCGGCGATCGAGGACCGCCCGGCTGGCCGGCTTGCCACTCAAATCGTCAAGCACTTTCCAGGGAGAACCCCGCCGGTGCTGCCGCCGGAGTGGCTAGCGCCGATCGCTGCTCCCGCAGGCTGAGCGAACAACTCGTGAGGCGAGCTAGGCGTTCGGCGCCGCGCGTGCGGCTTTGATGGTGGCCGTAAGCGTGTCAGTGAGGATCTTCGTGACGGCGGCGGGTGGGGCGTTGGTGGCGCGGGCCTCATCGGCGATCGTCTCGGCGAACACGAGGTAGCCGGTCAGCGCGAGGTGTACGGATGGCGGCGGGGTCGGGGTGCCGAGGTGGTTGAGCGAGACGCTTGAGATGACCTTCTCGAGGTAGCCGGCGACGATTTCGTTGAGTTCTGGCACGTCGGCGGCGCGGGCCTTGCGGTGGATCCGCCAGGCGTCGCTGGGGTCGTTCGCGTGGGCGAGCATGCGGGCGAAGTTCGCGGCTTGGCGCTGTTCGAGCGTGAGCACCTCGTCGGTCACCCAGTCGCCGGTGAGCTGCTCGCCGGCCAGTCGCACGACGGCGAGAACGATGTCGGGACGCCCGCGCGGGAAGTAGTGATAGAGCAGGTTGCGGGTCACATCGGCGGGGGCGGCAACGTCATCGAGCGAGAAGTCGGCGAACCCCTGTTCGGCGAGGACGGGCATCGCTGCCGCCACGAGCTGACCGCGGCGGGCGCCCTTCGGCAGACGGCGGGGGGAACGGGTCGTGGCCACGGCACACAGGCTACGACCACTTTCCAAAAAGTCAACTTGATAGATCATCAACTTGACAAAACGTAAATAGACGCCGTATGGTGGTGAGCCCTCCGGCTTGCCACGAAAGGAATTCGCAATGTCCTACCCCGTCCGTCGCCTGATCACCTGCCTGGCCGGGTCGATCGCCGCGATTGCCGTGCCCTTGGTGGGCTCCGCGGCGGCCGCCACTCCGGCGCCGCTGACCGAGGCCCAAGCGCAGCAGATCGGCACCGACGCCTACACCTACGGCATGTCGCTGATGGAGTACCTGCGCCAGCAGCAGCAGAACACCAGCGTCACCGTCCCGAACAAGCTCGGCGACGCGCCGATCAACCAACTCGGCAGCGACGCAACCCTCGCCACCCCGAACAACGCCGCGTTCGTCGCACCGAACCTCGACACCCTCTACACGTTCGGCCACCTCAACCTGGCCAAGGGCCCGCTCGTCCTCCACGTCCCCGCGATCTCGGGCGGGCGCTACTACGTCTTCGAGTTCCTCGACCCCTATACCAACGTCTTCCACTACGTCGGCACCCGCACGACCGGAAACGGCGAAGGCGACTACGCGATCGTCGGCCCGAACTTCCACGGGAAGCTGCCCGCCCGGCTGCACCGGATCACCGCGCCCTACAACAACATCTGGCTCGCCGGCCGCACCCAGATCTACGGCCCCTCCGACTACCCGGCCGTGCACAAGATCCAGTCCGAATACAAGCTGATCCCGCTCAAGGCCTACGAGAAGGTCGGGCTCAACTACACCCCGCCAAAGCCACACAGGATCATCACGACCCACACGGTCGCGACCGTCCCGACCGGGCTCGCCTACTTCGACGCGCTCGGGACCGCGCTCGCGGAGAACCCGCCGCCGGCGCGTGACCACGCGATCCTCGCCGAGATGAAGACCGCCGGGATCGGCCCGGGCCTTCACCCGTCGACCGAGAACCTCCCCGCCGCGACGATCGCCGGGCTGACGGCGGCCGCTGACGCCGGCCCCGCCACGATCCTGAGCGATCGCGTCGGGCTCGCGCTCTCGTCCGCCAAGGTGCACAACGGGTGGTACGTCCTGCCGTCGTACGTCGGCGACTTCGGCACCAACTACATGGTGCGGGCCGTGGTCTCCGTCTACGGGATCGCCGCCAACCGCCCGGCCGAAGCGCTCTACCCCGTCGGCGTGCTCGATACCGCCGGGGCGCCGCTCACCGGCGCCAACAGCTACGTGATCCACTTCAACGCGGGACAGCTGCCCCCGGCGAAGTACTTCTGGTCGATCACGATGTACAACCTCGACAGCTACCTGACCCCGAACTCGATCAACCGCTACGAGATCAGCAACCACACCGCCGGCGTCAAGTACGGCCCCGGCGGCTCGCTCGACATCTACATCCAATCGACCCCGCCCGCCGGGCACCTGTCGAACTGGCTGCCGAGCCCGTCATCAGGCCAGATCGTGCCGATCATGCGCATGTACGGACCCGGCAAGTCCGCGCTCAACGGCACCTACCAATACCCGTCGATCACCGAACTCCCCCACGCGCTCTAAGACAACAACGACCCCCGGCCCGACTCCTGCGCCACCGCCAGACCCACGGTGGCGCAGGCCGGCCCGGGGCGTTTTCCGCAACGCGCCGGGCGCCTCCGGCGCCCGCCAGCGCGAGTGTCCGTGAACCAAGGACCAGCGCACACCTTGGCGCCCGTATCCTTCGAGGAAGCGTGTCCTGCGAGAGTCATCCAGTCCGACGCCGATGACCAGCATCGGCGATGGCCAATTCCACAAGGGCCAACCAGTGTGGGTGATCGAGCCGGGCGGCTCACGGCGCGCCGCGGAGTTCGTCGGCGAGGGTGAGCTGAGCGCGTGGTTCGGAGGTTCCCCGCAGGTAATCGTCGTATACCTCGATACGCACAGCGGTGAGGCCGTCGACGTCGACCGCGTGATTCCGCGCGACGCATAGCAGCACGCGTCCCGCCCACGCGGCCCTCGCACGGACCCCACGACAATCGCGCACTCGCTGATCAGGACCGCTGCATTCAGCCCGCACCGGGGTCCGCCCGGCTAGTCGCGCGGTCAGGCGCGGTGCTCCGGGTTCGGATGATCAGGCTGCCCGAGGTCCCAATCGTTGGTGGAGTTCCCGTAGGCGGGGATACCGCCTGCGTCGGTGAGCAGTCGCGCGAGGTGAAGGACATTCCACGCGAGGAAGACGCTGTTCCGGGTCGCCCACGCGTTGTGCTGACCGCCGCCCTCGACATCGAGATAGGAGGGTCCGGGCCCAGCCTCGCCCGGTCCAATAGCTGTCCGCTTGCGGCGGGATCGTGAGTCCGATGTGCTGGAGCGCATAGAGCACCTGCGCGCTCACATGCTTGCCGCCGTCGTCATTCCCCGTCGTGATCGCCGCGCCGACCTTGCCGTAGTAGGACCACTGTCCCGCCGCGTTGACGTCGCTGGAGTATGCATACAACCGCTCGATGATCTTGCGGGTGTGCGAGCTCTGATCGCCGAGCCAGATCGGCCCAGCGATGATCAAGATGTGGGCCGGTGTGACGAGTCGCTTGTAGATGTCGGGGAACTCATCATGCTCGTATCCGTGCTCTCGCATGTCGGGCCACAGCCCCGCCGGGATCTCCCGGTCAGCCGTGCGGATCTCATCGATCGTTACGCCGACATTTGCGAAGATTCCCCTCACGATCTCCCATAGCCCGTCGGTGTGACTCGGCTCCGGCGAGCGCTTCGTCGTCCCGTTGAACACAACCGCCCGAAGGTCGTCGTATCGCACAGGCGCGCTGTCGGCCTGCTCGTCGATGAAGCGCTGGATGCTCTCGGGCAACGGCATATGTCCCTTTCGTCGAAGAACCCGAACACGCCCAACCGCTCTCGGACGGGCGCGCCACTGGTGGCTTAGTCAAACAGGTCCGCGAGGTCCTCGGGCGATAGTCTCCGGAAGCCCGACATGGAGGGTAGTAGGCGGCGGCGCGACTGTCCGCGAACGAACGTCCAGCGAATGGCTGGACACGTCTGGAGTTCGCCCACGAACGTGCGCTCCCGTTTATCGCCCGGAGGACAGTTGCAGGATCAGGACCGTCACGATCGCCGCGAGGCAGCAGAGATGGTCCCGACAGATCGACTTCGCGAGCCACCGCTGTGTGTCCAAAGCATCGCGGCGTGTACCGAGCCGCACGGCCTTGCGCACGGTGCGGCCGATCGCCAGCGACACGGCTGATCCCGCCAACACGAGCGACGCCCATCCAACCCAGGGTGGGGCATCATCCCGAGCGAGCTCGATGCCTACGCTCGCGATCGTGCCAAGCATGACCGTGGCGATCAGCCAGTTCATCGGTCGCGCCGCCGTCGTAACCCGTCCGTAATACGCCGAGATCGACGCGAGCACATGTTCCGGGATCTCATCCCTGCCGTGAGGAAGAACCTGGACGTCGAACATCAGATCGAACCACAGCACAGCGAGCAGAAACCCGGCGCCGGCGCTGACGAACGCAGTCACGCGCGCGAGTATGACCCGCCATTGACTACGCGCAAGCCCGCCGACGGGAAACTCTGGCCACGGCATCCGCTCGAGCAGTGGTGTTCGCGACGGAACGTCTGCTGAGACTGCTGGTCACCGCCTGAGCGGGGGAGGATTCGGCGCTATCACGCACAACGCCGTCGACCGGATCAGCGGCGTCGGGCCGTGGAGGCGATGAGGCGGAGGAGCGGCTCGGGCCGTCGGTTCGGATAGCCGACCGGCAGGATGACCGCGCCGCCACGCTGGTCGTAGACGACCTGCCAGTAGTAGTAGCCGAGGTACGCGCGGGGGTCGGCGCGCATCAGGGCGGCGTAGTCCTCGACCGCGTGAACATAGCCGGGGCTGTTGTTGTAGTCGTATAGCGCCGCCGGCAGGTCGCGGCGAGCGCCGTTAGCTGCCAGGTATCTGGCGGCGCTGCGGATCGCGTCACGCTGGTCGTCGATCCTGCCGCTCCCGTAGCGGGCCCAGGTGGCGGGCATGAACTGCATCGGCCCGCGGGCGCCGGCCGTGCTGACGCCCTGGACGCGCCCCATTCGCGTCTCGATCAGCTCGATCGCCGCCAGGTTCTGCCACGGGACGCCGAAGCCCGCCCCGGCAGCCCGGTAGTAGCCGAGCAGGACGTTCGGCGGGGGCGGTTGGATGATGTGCCAGCGCGGGAGCCGCCGTGGGGCCGTCGACAAGACCCGGAGCGCGCCGGCCGCGGCGAGGTCGGCGCGCATCGCCGCCGCTGCCGCGGGCGAGAGGTCCGCCAACGTCGCGCGGCGGGCGGCAGACGGCTCCTCGGCCAGCGTGGCGACCGCCGACTGCTCGAGTTGCCCGGCCGACGCGAGCTGTGCCGGCGCACGCGACGGCTGGTCGATTCTGGCCTGGGCGGCGTTGATCGCAGCGGCGAGCTCGCCCCGGCCCGCAGGAGCAGCGGCGGCGCTCGCCGTCCCGTGTCGCCGCAGCGTCCCGCCCGAAGCGATTGCGACAATGACCGCAACCGCCAACACGACAGCAAGCGCGACGGCGCCGCCAACCGCGAGGCGCATAGGCCCAGCCCCGGCTGCCGGACCTCGCCGCGGTCCCGATCGCAGGTCCGCGGCGACCCGATCGATGGACGAACGCATTCACCGGTCAGGGTAGCCCTGCTCGCGGGATGCAAGCGGATGATGAGGGGGCGCCGGAGCCAGCGCCGATTCAAGGTCGCGGTCTCGAGATACGACCTGCCGAGATCGACTACTCGCTGATGGACTTCCTCGCGGGACGAACAACCTCTAGCGCCAAACTGCCGGCCGCGAGGCTGTCTCCGCGGCTGGGCTCCGGCGATCGGTAGTTTCGCTGCATGACTCAAGGCAACATCACCCCAATCCAAGCGGCGCCGAACCCGATCGACCCGGGCGTGCGCATCGGTCACGTGCATCTGAGGACGGCCGACATCGACCGGGTGCGCGACTTCTACGTCGGCGTACTCGGCTTCGACGTCGTCGCCGAGGCGCGGAACGTGCCCGGGTGGGGCACGACAGGAGACATCCTGTTCGTGTCCGCCGGCGGCTATCACCATCACCTCGGCTTCAACACCTGGAAATCGGCCGGTGGCGGTCCGCAGCCCGACGGTGTCGCCGGGCTGCACCACGTGGCGCTCAACTACCCCACACGTGCCGGGCTCGCCGACGCGGTTCGGCGCCTGCAGCGAGCCGGTGTCCCGCTTCGGCAGCTCTCAGACCATGGCACCCACGAGGCCGTCTATCTCTCCGATCCCGACGGCAACGATCTCGAGCTTGCCTGGGACCGGCCAATGGACCAATGGCCGCACTCCGACAGCGGAGGGCTTGCTCCAGTCTTCGATGACCTGGACCTGGACGACCTCCTCTCAGAGCCCGAACCGAGCAGCACCTGATGCAGCGCGCCCGCAGGCCTATCGAGCGCCGGACGCTCGAGGAGGGGAACAAAGGCCGCGCCGGCGTCGGCACATCCCAACGTCTATCGGACGGAGGCGCCACGGATCTCCGGCGTCAGCGGGGAGCAGGGTGAATGCCTCTCCGCTCAGTGGCGAGACGGGCCGGAAATGCCGATCGTCGAAGCTCACGATGCGATCGGTCCGATAGCGATCGGCCAGACCGAGAAGGGCGCAGTCGGCAAGGCCGAGTCGGAGGTCTTCATGGCGGCTTTCGAGTTCGACGATCGTGGCGCAGTCCTCGCGCTCCAAACTTGCGCCGGTAAAGCGCCCGGCGGCGAGATCACGGACGAATGCCTCGTCGTGCGGCATGTCCGAAGCGTTGGCCGAGCAGATAGTCAATCTCCGCCGTTACCGGGGCAGGGATCTGACGTCGCACCGGTCGCTTACCGCGGAGCCGCGATGTGCTGGGCGGGCGTGCGGGGCTCTCGCAGCGGCGAGTACGGAGTTCTCCGGTCTGTGGCATCCGCCGCGGATGCGTCGGGCGCGTCTCGGCGGACTGGGCGGTTAGTTGCTGTTGAGATCGCAGACGAAAGGCCTGTTGCACTGGGAGCGGATCCAGACCTGCGCGTTGAACGTGATCGGGGTCTCGGCAGAGAGGTCCGGGGTGGGGTAGAAGTACGTCGTGTTATCGGGGTAGCGACCATTCAGGACCATGAACAGCCGCTCGCTCGCTTGGGGCAAAGGCAGCGATGTGCATTGCCCGCCTCCGCAAGTGCTGGTGTCGAACAGCTTGAGGGTGATCTTGCCTGTGTGGGTGGCCCCCTGAGAGACGAGGTCCTTGACGACATGCACGACCTGCTCGGCGAACGGCTCGCCGACCAGCTTGTCGATCGTCGAGGTGAGCAAGCTGCGGATCTGTGTGTCCAACTTCTTCAAGGCCTTGATCGACTCGATCTTCCCGGTCACGTAGTCCACGACGTAGGGCTCGAGTTCTTTGGCCCATTGCCGCCAGTCGAAGTTCAAGCTCAACAGCCCGTCGGTGGAGAGACCGAACTTGTTGAAGAACCACCCCATCATCACCGAGTCCGGGTCACGACCCAGTGCCTTCTCCAGGTTCTCTACCAGGTGATATTTGCCGGCGATGCCCTGGAAGTCCTTGAGATCATCGGCGGTGAGAACCTTCGCGCCCTTGAGCATCTTGGCGATCCACTTGATCACCTTCAGCGCCTGCTGCTTTGTCTTGGCGTTGTTCGCGATCACCGCCTGCAGCCCGGCGATCTCCTCCGGGGTCACGGTCGCCGTGGTGTTGACCCACATGTGCGCCTTGATCGCGACCTGCGTCGCGCCGCCGCCCTTCGCGCCGAGCCAGCACAAACACGATGGCGCGGCCTGCGCCACGAAGTGCAGGTTCTCGAACGGATCGGCAGGCGAAAGCGGCGGGTAGCCGACCCCGTATTCGGATTCGGCCTGATTCTCCGCCAACCCCGGCAGCCAGTAGCGGAACTGCGCGATCCCGTTATCACCGGTCTTCGCGGTCACCTGCGGTCCGCAATCTCCGTCAACCACGCACAGATACCCGTTCCCCGCGCTCGGCGGCTGCACCTCAAACGGCGAGGAGACGCCGCCGGAGTCCCCGGGGAACGTGATCGGGAGCACGCTGCCGATCACCTGCGTCCCAGACGGCACAGGCGTCCCGTCCCAGCCGGTCACGCGCACGGCGACATTCGTACAACCAGCCATGCACGCGGCGGTGAACTGTGAGTCGACCCCGTCGACGCTGACGAACTGCGGTGTTCCGCTCTTGTCGAAGAACCCTACGAGCGGACCGTCGTACCACAGACCCGGCAGATACGTCCCCGCCCGCTCGTTCTGCAACGGGTAGATCGTGCCCGGCGGCGTGGCCGCATACACGTTCAGCTGGCACGGGCTAGTCGCGTCCTGCGCCCGGAGCCGGCCGGCGAGCGCTCGCGCGGCCTGCGAACCCGCCGTAGCCGAACACAGAATCGTGCCAGTCGCGGTCGCGTTCCCCAGAGTCGCACCACCCGTCGGATCAGACAATGTGACCGTGAACGTCTGCGATTGCGCGACCGGCACCGTCCCGATCAACGGCACATCAAGCGTCTCCTGCGTAGCCCCAGCCGGGAACGTCACCGTCTGGTCTGTCTGCACGTAATCCCGGCCGGCGATGGCCGCCGTGTCGCCCGTCCCATCAGCAGTCGCGGCGTCAACGGTGACCGTGCTCGAAGACGGCCCGGACAGCGTCAGAGGGAAGTCGATCTCGGCCGGTTTGCCCTCGTCCGGACGGACCACCGGCGGGCCGTCCGCGATCGAGACCACGCCGGGCGGGTAGGTGAGTGAGACTTCCCCGTCGCCGGACCAGCCGCCCGTCGTCGACTGCCCGCCCGTCGCCGTCGAGATGAGATAGCCGGCTCCTCCTCCACCGCCGCCGCCCGCATACGAACCGCTGCCCCCGCCGCCGCCGCCGTAGTAGCCGCCCCCACCGCCGCCGCCGGCCCAGACGTACTGCGGCGGCATGGCCGCCGAGTCAGCGCTCCCCACCCCACCGGTGCCGCCGGTGCCGAACGAACCGGCGGATGCAGGTCCGCTCCCGCTCGTGCCCGCCACTCCGGCGCCGCCCGCCGCGGTCCCGGCGGCCGCCGGGCCGCCCGCCCCCGGGGAGGTCGGGGTCGCCCCCTGGCCGTTCCCACCCTCGCCGGCCTCGCACGTGTTCTCGTCGCACTTCGCCGCGGTGGCGTTGCCAGCGCCCGAGCCGTCGCCGCCGTCGTAGGCGTAGAACGCAAACCCCTCGCTCGCGCCGCCGCCGCCCCCCGCTGCAATCAGCAGCTGCCCGGAGCTGCCGAAGACAAACGATCCACCGCCCCCTCCCCCGCCACCAATCGTGAACCCGCTGCCGTTCCCCACACCACCCGCACCGCCGCCGCCGTAGCCCCCGCTGGCTCCGGTGGCACCGGGTGTGCACGTCCTCTCGTTGCCCTCATCGGGGTACTGTGGGCACTGCCCGACGATCACCGTCAGCGTCTCCCCGGGGACGACCGGAACGGCGGCCTGCTCGATACCGCCGAACCCGGAGCCGCTCCCTCCTCCGTTCGACGCGCCCCCGCCCTCGGCGCCCTCGACCGTCATGTTGAGCGACGTGACACCCGCCGGCACCGTCACCGTCTGATGGGTCCCCGTATAGGAGAAGACCTGCACGCATTGCATGAGTCCACTGGCGTAGCTCCAGCCGGCCGCACACTGCGGCTGCGCGGCCTGAGCGCGTGCCGCCGCCAGCACAGAGCTCAGTGCCACCACCATCAAAACCAACCCGATCGGAACCTTCCGTGTCATCACGATCGTCTCCGAAACGTCGCCCACATCACCAATCACGAACCGCGGGGCAGCCGTCGACGGCGCCCCCGCCAGTCAACGCGGCGACTCTAACACGCGCCGGGGGAAGCAGTAGCAGATATACGTAATTCTTGCGAGCTCTAGTCGCGACCTTTCGGGCAGTCCGCATCAAACAAAAAGCCCGCGTTAGCGGGCCTGTTCGAAGCGGACGACGGGGCTCGAACCCGCGACCTTCGGCTTGGGAAGCTGGGAAGCGGCGATTTGCAGGGCTTTTGCAGTAGCCACGGGCGTTTGAAGTTCGTTGAGGTGCCCCGGGAGTCCCCAGAATTGCTCATTTGGGGACATAGTTGCAAGACAGTGTCAGGCCGTGACAACCCCATGTCGTGCCTGAACCAATCCAGTCGTTATTGCGTTCGTGGCACAAGCCAGCGTGGGACGCCGGGCCGCGCGGGGTGTCCGCATCACGCCGATCCTTGCAGTCATCGAGATGGGAGCCGCGACTCCCGCCGGTAAGACCGGCCGCACAGGATGGAGTAGGCCTGCCAGCGCTCCCCACTCCGACGATCTCGTCAGCCGCTTCCTGTTCGCCGAGCCAGGTGGATGTGATGCGCCGGGCGGCCGTCGCAGGAGACGACCTCGGCGATCCGGTCACCGCCCCTCGTCAACCTCGAGCGCCGAAAGACGCTGCGGTTCATATTGAGCTGGACGGCCGCGTCGGACTGATGCGTGGTAGGGTGATTTTGGGATGGTCAGCGGCTCGACTGGGCGTCGAGCCCTACCGAGTCCCGCCGGGCGACAAGGGCGACTTGTACAGAGGGATGCCAGGATCTTCGATCCACCGCTTGAACCGTCCCCGCGGCGTTTCGCTTATCGCGGTGGCGATCGTGACGGCGGCGGTGCTGCTCGGCTGGCCTGCGGTCGGGTCGGCCGCCCCGGTCGCGCGGGCGCTGTCGGGTAGCGAGGTCGGCGCGGAGCAGGCGCTTGTGGCGCAGCTCGCCCCGCTGCTGGGTCGTTATGGGCGCGAGCTGTCGTCGCTCGAGGCCCAGACGGCCGGGACCGACGCGGTCTCGCCGATCGCCCCGTTCGGAGCGGCGATCGCCTCCGATCCGGAAGGGTCGACGCCGGCGCCGGTCGCCGCGCTGGAGGGCGCGATCCGCAAGCTCGCGGGGCCCGCTCGGCGCGGGCTCTCAGACCTTGACACCGATATCAAGCACGGGGCGTTCACGACGGTCGGCGGCATCCTCTCGGCTGCTCGCCAGATCGCCGGGCTGCTCAACCCGACGGCCGCCCAGATGAAGGCACTTAAGCAGGACGTCAAAGCGATCATCCGGGAGCTGGCTTCCGAACTGCCGCCCGCGTCGCTGGCGGTCGGGCCGGGGCAGCCGGTCGGCCCCTGTCCGCGCTCGGAGGACCCGATCGACTGCTGGATCCTCCAGGACGACAACGGGCCGACGCTCTCGTACTGGCTCGGCAATGCGAACCTCGTCGCGAGCATCGTCGGCCTGATCGCGGGGGTCGGCGAGGTCCCGTCGTTCGGGTTTGACACGCCGCTGACGATCGGCGCGGACGTGGTTGGGACCGGCACCAGCGTCGCCCAGTTCTATGTGGACCTGGTCCGCAGAGCGGGTTACAGCGAGAGCGTTGTCGCCAAGGTGGTCACGGCGTTCATGGACGCAGCCTCGGTCGGCACGTCGATCTTCGATCTCGGACTGCTGGGCGACTCGCTGCGTCTCAAAGCCGCGAGCGAGGTGGTCGAAAAGGCGGCGCCGACCGTCGAGGAGATCGTCGATGCCCTCCACCAGGTGATCCCGGCCGGTGAGCAGATCGATAAAGGCGTGAAGTTAGTCGACCTGATCGCCGAGCTGCGCGATGCCAAGACCGTGCTCGAGGCCAAGACTCAGGCGAAGACCGTCATCGGTGTTCTGCTCACCATCATTACGGCGTACAACGGTCCCGCATCCTCGTGGCTGGACCAGCTGGCCACCTACCTGGCCAAGCGCGTCCGTGCCGCGCTGGGCTCGACCGCTCCCGCACACCATCCGACATCGATGGCGTGCCAGGGCCTCAGAGCCTCCGCCGGCGGCGGCGCCATCGAGCAAATCGTCGCGACCGGGACGAGTTGCGTAACGGCTCACGCCGTCGCGAGGTCACACGAGTTCGGGACGGGGACCCCATATCGCGCGTATGGCTTCAGCTGCACCGCGCGCGGAACCTCGGGCGTGGTCGGTGAGGTCTACCACTTCAGATGCACCGACGGCGCTGCGCGGGTGACGTTCACCGACCTGCCCACGTAAGGAACGCGTGATTCAACGGGAACTGGAACATCTCCACTCAAGCGGTCGTAGGCGATCGTCAGGATCGCGCCTCTCTGATCATCGCCGAGAGCCCAACAGCCGCGCCTGACCCTGACACGCCTCACCTGACGCGCCCTCGCCAGCCTCCGTTCGCTCTCCTATTGACGTCTTGGCGTCAATGCCGAGAGCCCGGATCATCGAAAGCGCGCCGGTTGACACGGGCGATCGCTTCGATGTTCGGGGACGCCGCCGACCGCGCGATTGGATCGGCGACGGAAGAGCCGTAAGGGTGGCGGCTTGTCGCACGGCTGCTTCCCGACGATTGCGATCACGCTTTTGCCGTCGACCACGTCGCGGCTCATCGAACGCGATGAGCAGCAGCCCGTCCCTGGCCCTCGTCGCGGCGGCGTAGAACAGCACCGCGTCCCGTAGAGCAGGCGCGGTCCTATGCTGAGACCCGCTGAAATGGGAGGTATCGGCATCATCGATCCAGCGGTCCCCTTCGCGAGCATCGCCGCGCGGTTAATGCCGTTCGCTCTCCTGCTCGCGGTCGAGGCGCTGGCGCTGTTTCTCGGGCAGCGACGGCTGTTCTGGCTCGCGACCGACGCGACCGGCTCGCGGCTGCTCGGCTACCTGCTCGCGATGCCCGGCACAGTGCTCCACGAGAGCGCGCACTACCTCGCGTGTGTGCTTTTGCGAGTGCCGGTCGGCCGGCAGCTGCGGACCCGCGACGGTCGCCAGGCTCGCGTGCGGCTGTTCTTCCCCACCCGTGACCCGGCCACGGGTGCGGTGACGCTCGGGTCGGTCCCACACGCGAGGACTGACCCGGTGCGCAGCGTGCTGATCGCGATCGCACCGCTCCTGCTCGTGCCGCCACTGCTGCTCGTGATCGCGCTCGCCTTCGCCGGCACGAGCGATCCCGCCCAGCTGCGGCAGCTGCTCCCGCATCTTGCGAGCTGGAAGTTGGCGCTACTCGCCTACGTCGCGTTCTCCTGCGGCCAGGCCGCGTTCCCGTCTCCCGGCGATCACATCGGCATCCTCGGCCCGCTCGCGCTGACCTCGGTTCTCGCCGTCATGATCGGCCTGCTCCTCGCCAACGGCGGACGGGCCGAGCTGACGACGGCCCTGCGCGACGCGTGCCTATTGCTTGCCGTTCCCGCGATCGCGAGCGTGCTCAGCCTGCTCGTGCTCGGCACGATCGCTCGCGCACAGCGCACCAGGTAGCTGCTGGGCGGTACCACCTACGGCTGGTCTACGGCAGGGAGAGCGTCCTCCTGCGGCGGTAGATGGCCGACGATCACGGAGTGGTCCGGTGGGCCGTCGTAGACCAGTTCGCCGTCGTGCAGGGCGATGCACCGGTCGCTGAGGTCGGCGACCTCAGCGCGGTGCGTCGACACGATCACCGCGGCGCCGGAGGCAGACGCGCTCCGCAGCAGCTCGACCAGCACGCTTCGACTTGGCGGGTCCAGGCCGTCGAACGGTTCGTCCGCGAGCAGCAATGAGAAGGGGCGGATGAATCCCATCGCGAGCGACGCCTTCTGGCGCATCCCGCGGCTGAACTGGGAGGGCAGCTTGTCCCCCCACTGCGCCAGCCCAAGCTGCCCGAGCAGTTCGGATGCTCGGGCTGCCCACCCCTCGGCGCCATGCATCCGTGCGATGTATTCGAGGTGCTCGTTGAGGCTCAGGTCCTGGTAGAAGACGGGCGTGTCGGGGACGAACGAGGTCCGGGCGCGCGCCGGCAGCGACCCCGCTGCGTCCCCGCAAATGTCCAGCGTGCCGTCTGACGGCTCGACGAGTCCCGCGGCGATCGCCAGCAACGTTGTCTTACCGGCACCGTTCGCGCCGACGAGCGCGACCAGTTCACCGGGCTCGATCCGCAGGTTGAGAGGTCCGAGCGCGACCAGGTCGTCGTACGTCCGTCGCAAGCGTCTCGCCCCGAGCGCAGGTTCATCCGAGGGCGGCGGAAGCGCGGCGGCGGGACGGGGTCACGACGCGACCCTGGACGCGACCCGGTGCCCGAGCCACGCATTCAAGCCCCAGCAGATCAGCAGCACCACGAGCTCGGACGGTACGCTCGCCGCGACAGCCGAGGCGCCGTGACGCGCCGCGGCGCGGGCGAGGATCACCGGGCCCCCGACGCCGATGATCACCAGCGCGACCGGAACCCCGGTCTGGACGTAGCCCATCGCGGGTGAGAGCACGTACGCGAACGGGTCGTTGGTCACGCTCAACGCCGCGCAGTACAGCGACAGGACGGCGGTCGGAACCACCATCACGACCAGCACCCCGACCAGATCCACGGGTGCCCCGCCGCGATCGCGGCCGCCGACTGCGATCAGCAGCACGCCCGCCATCAGCACTTCGGGAGCGAGGAGGTGGCGGCGGATCACCTCACGGGCGCCGGCCGGAAGCAGAGCGAGGCGCATCGGATGGTCCACCTCCTGTCCGATCGGCTCGACCGCATCGAAGGCCGCGACGATCAGGGCCAGGGCCGCCACCAGCACCAACGGGGTCGTCCCGCGCCAGGCGCCCAGCAGCGACAGCCCGGCGACCGCGCCGAGCACGCAGACACGCACCACACGCACCAACGGCCACCGCAGGAAGCTCCGCCAATCACGCGTCCAGACCGCACCCCGCGCCCCGCCCGAAGCAGCAATGCGCAGCCAAGGACGCCGCCGCGGAAGCTCGGAGGCGAGCTGCCGGCGTAGCAGGATGATCGCCCGCAGGTCCTGCGTGGTGACCGCAAAACGAAGCTGCGCCGCCAGCCCCGCGCGCCGCTGGGCGGCGTCGAGCGAGATACCGCCGAGCCCGGCGAGCCCAAGCGCAGCCGCCAGCGCAGCGATGCCAAGACCCGCGGCAGGAAGACCGATCGAGGCATCGGCGCGATGCATCGGCCAGAGCGCCAGCTCTCCGAGCATGCTCGCCGGCGAGGTCACCCGCCCGCCGGCCAGATCGGCGATCGACCAGCCGATGATCAACACGCCGAGCGGCCAGACCGCGATGCGGTGCAGCCGGCGTCCGGAGGCGATCAGCGCGGCGGCCAACGCCAAAATGGCGACCGCGGCACCGAACACGCCCCCGAAAAAGAGCCACTGCGCCGTCGGGCCAGGCAAGCGCCGAAACGCGAAGTTCCCGGCGATCACCCCAGCCACCAGACCGACGAATCCGGCGGTCCGCAACCGGCGGACACCCAGCCGGCGCAATGCCGCGCCGCGATCGATCGGTGCGAGCAGGACATGCTGAACGTCAGCCGCCTCGAGCACCAACGGACCGCCCCTGGCACCTGAGCGCAACCCAGCGACCACCGCCATCGCGACCAGCAGCCCGAGCACGGCCGCGCCATGGCGCTGGATCTCCTGCACCGAGTGATGGTCAACCCTCAGATCCGCCAGCGCACCCGAAATCAGCGCCAGCCCCCAGCCCCCGAAGATCACCCCGATATAGACGCGATATAGGGACTCCATCCAATCGATCTGCTCGGCGTAACGGCGACGCCTCGCCGCCCGCAGATCCCGCAAAGCCCGCAGACCCGACGCCTGGTCGGCACCCCACGCCGTCGCGTCCAAACTCACGCACTCACACCCGCAGCACCGACGGCGTGCGCGCTGGAAAGCGCAGCCGATCGACCTGCTCGATCTCCGGATGCTCGAACAGACGACGCATGCCGTCGCATATCGCGGCGGCGACGTCGGTCGGAGCCGACATTCGCCGTCGCTCTTGGGGGTCGGGGACCGCTGTCATCCGGTCTCGGATCGTAGTCCCAGTCTCGCCCTACGCGGCCGGCGAGCCAGGAGGCCGGTGAAGGCAGGCTTCGGCGAGGAAGCGCGACGTCCCACCGGTCGGCCGCCCATCACGGGTCTCCGCACACGTGAACAGCCGCCGGTCCTTGGCCCGGGACGGGGCGACGTAGAGCAGCCACCGCTCCTCGGCGAGCTGCTCGGAATCCTCACTGGTGAGCGATTGCCACGATGGCAGGAGCTGCTCCTCGCAGCCGATCAGGATCACGAACGCCGCCTCGGTCCCCCCTTCGCGCGGTGGATCGTCGAGACCGTCACCCGCCTGTCATCGCCGGCCGCGAGCTCGGTCGGGTGCAGGCCGCGCCTGCGCCCCGACTCGAACAAGGTCGCCGGCAACGCTGTGGCCCCGTTCGAGGCGTCCCTCACAATGTCCCAACAGCAGGGACACGCTGCAACGAACCGCCGGCGCAGCGCGTAGCCGCCGTTCCGGGGACATATTGGGACACGCTTCCGAATACAGCGACACCAGGTCAAACAAAAAGCCCGCGTTAGCGGGCCAGTTCGAAGCGGACGACGGGGCTCGAACCCGCGACCTTCGGCTTGGGAAGCCGACGCTCTACCAACTGAGCTACGTCCGCGTCGCGCGCATTCTAGGCGCGGCTCGCCAGCGCGGCGGCGCGAGCCGTTGACTACTACTCTTGGTCGGACATGCGCCGCTACCTGCTGCCGTCGCTGGTCGCGCTCGCCGCTGCAGCCCTGGTCGGACTGCTCGTGTTCGGCATCTCCAGCGAGAGCCTCAGCGGCTCGCTCGACGCGGCGATCGCGCGCGGAGACCCGGCGCCGGCGCCGGATGCCAATGTCGCGTTGCCGGTGCTCGGCTCGTCCAAGACGATGACGCTGAGCGACCTCAAGGGCAAGGTGGTGGTGCTGAACCTGTTCGCCTCGTGGTGCGACCCGTGCCAGGCGGAGGCGCCGATCCTCGAGCGGACGCAGCGCGAGATCGCTCACGACAACGCGACGATCGTAGGCGTCACGTATCTGGACAACACGAGCGACGCAGAGAACTTCGTGCGCCAGAACCACATCAATTACCCGGTCCTGCGAGACATCTCGGGCAACTTCGCGCGGGCGTACGGTGCGAACGGCATCCCCGAGACGTTCGTCATCAACCGCCAGGGCAAGGTGGCGGCGCTGCGGCGCTACCAGCTGAACGGAACCTGGCTGCAGACCACCCTGCCGCGGATCCTGGGCCAGCGCACGTGAGACGCGCGGTGGCGGCGATCGCAGCCGGTTGGCTGCTCGCATGCGCTGCAGCTGCGCCTGCGGCCATGATCGCGACCTCTCGCCCGACGCTTGCGCAGATGCAGAACTACTTCATGTGCACCGTGTGCAAGGAGCCGCTCGCGGTGGCGCAGTCGCCGGAGGCGGCCGCCGAACGGGCGGAGATCACGAGGCTCATCAACCAGGGGAACAACAAGCAGCAGATCATCAACGCGATGGTCGTTCAGTACTCGTCAGCCGTGCTCGCCCTCCCCCCCGCCCATGGCTTCAACCTCACGGTCTATATCCTGCCCCCCGCCGTCGTCCTGATCGGCGCCGCGATCCTCGTGTTCACGCTGCCCAAATGGAAGCGAGCCCAGCGGAGGCGTCGAGAGCAACAGGGCGCCGAGAGCGCAAAGACGCTCGAACCCGCCGACGCGCTCCGGCTCGAGCAGGATCTGGCGCGCTTCGACTAGTGCTCACATCGAGTCGGGCGCGCTCACGCCGAGGAGCGAGAGCGACAGCGCGATCGTCCGCTGCGCCGCGGCCGAAAGCGCCACCCGGAAGGACTCGACCTCGTGCGGCGTTGCGCCGATCACCTTGCAGTCGCGGTAGAACGCCGTGAACGTCTGAGCCAGCTCGTGCGCGTACCCGGCGATCCGGTGCGGCGCGCGCCGGTCGGCCGCCTCCTCGACCTCCTCGGGGAACGCCGCGAGCTTCATCACGAGCGCCCGCTCCGACGGCTCGAGTGGCACGTCACCCCACCCGCCTGACAGAGCCTCCTCAAGCCGCGCGGCGCCGATCCGGCGCAGCATCGACGCGATCCGGGCGTGTGCGTACTGGATGTAGTAGACCGGGTTCTCGCTGGACTGCTCGCGCGCGAGCGACAGGTCGAGGTCGAGCGTGCGATCGTGCGAGCGCTGGAGCATGAAGTACCGGCACACGTCGACCCCGATCTCGTCGAGCAGGTCGTCGAGCGTCACGAACTCCCCGCGCCGCTTCGACATCGCCGCGCGCTCGCCGCCGTCGACCAGGTGGACGAACTGGATCAGCGGCGCCTCGATCGTGTCCGGGTCGCCGCCCAGCGCCGCCATGCCCGCTTTCACGGAGATCGCCCAGCCGTGGTGGTCGGAGCCGACCGGGTCGAGCTGGCGCTCGAACCCGCGGTCGTGCTTGTTGAGCATGTAGGCGAGGTCGGCGGCGAAATACGTCGGCTGGCCGTTCGAGCGGACGACCACGCGATCCTCGTTGTCACCGAACGTCGCCGTCCGGACCCACACCGCGCCCTCATGACGGTAGACATGTCCAGACTCCTCGAGCTGTGCCAGTGCCCGCTCGACGGCGCTCGGCGAGCCCTCGTGCAGAGCCCGCTCTGAGAAGAACGTGTCGAAGTGCACGCCGTAGCGATCGAGCGTGCCCTTGATCTCAGTCAGCAGCACCTCGACCGCTTGCGCGGCCACCTCGTCGACGCCGGCCGACGCCGCGTCGGGAATCGACGCTGCGAGCTCCGCCACGTAGCCGCCCTGATAGCCGTCCTCCGGCACCTCCTCCCCACGTGCGCGCGCCTGCACGGACTCGCCGAGTCGCTCGATCTGACCGCCGGCGTCGTTGAAGTAGTACTCGCGAGAGACCCGGTGCCCGTGGCGCTCGAGGATCCGCGCGAGCGCATCGCCGTAAGCGGCGTGACGGCCGCTCGCGGCCACCAGCGGCCCGGTCGGATTCGCGGACACGAACTCGACCAGGATGCGCTCCACCGGATCGGCCCCGCCGGCCCCGAAATTCGAGCCGGCTTCCAGCATCGCCTCGAGCGCGCCACGCACCCAGGCGTCCGACATCGACAGATTCAGGAAACCGGGACCGGCGACATCCGTGCCCGACAGCGCCTCGCCGAGCACACCGGCCAGCTCGGCCGCCAGCCGCTCGGCGATCTCGCGCGGCGGCGCTCCGAGGATCGGCGCCAGCAGCATCGCCGCGTTCGTCGAGTAGTCGCCCTGGCCGGCACGCTTGGAGCGCTCGACCCGAGGCTCGGCGGCGCCGGATCCCTCGACGGCCGCCCCGCGCACGCCGGCCGCGGCCTCGCGCACCGCGCCGCGGAGCTCATCCAGGGGCGAGGAAGCGCTCACGAGCCGGAGCTCGCCGCCGGCTGGAACACGCTCTCGAGCCGCTCGATCGCTCCCGGCGTTCCCAGCGCGAACACCTTGTCCCCCGCGTCGAGCACCGTTCCCGGCGCGGGTTGCTCCTCGAGACGTCCGTCGGGGCGCCGAACGGCCACGATCACCGACTCCCCGTGCACGTCACCGATCGTCCGCCCCGTGCCCGCCGATGCCGGTGGGACGTCGATCTCCTCCATCCGGTAATCCTCGGTGATCGCCACCATCCCGCCGACCTGCGGGTGGAGCGCGACCCGTGCCATCTCCGAGCCCGACGTCTTGTACGGCGAGATCACGCGATCCGCGCCGGCGAGCAGCATCTTGCGCTCGGACTCCTCGCGAGCCGCGCGGGCGACGATCAGCAGATCCGCGCGCAACTGCCGGGCGCTCAGAGCGATGAAGATGTTCTCGGCGTCCGAGTCGACGCACGCGATCACGCCCGCGGCCCGCTCGATCCCGGCGGTCTGGAGCACGTCATCGTCGGCGCCCGACTGCTCGATCAGCGGCACGCCGTCCTCCTCGGCGATGTCCCGCCGGGTCGGGTTGGGATCGACCACGACGAAACTCGCGCCCGCGGATCGCAGATCTCGAGCGACCTGACGGCCAACGCGGCCGTAGCCGCAGATTATGTAGTGGTCCTTGTAGGCGTCGATCATCCGTTGCAGCCTGCGCGCCGATAGGAGGCCGCTCAACTGCCCGGAGACGAAGAACTCCGCGACGGTCGCCAGCCCGTAGAAGAGCGTACCGATGCCGAACAGCTCGAGGCAGGTCTGGAGCACCCGGCCGCCGGTGTCGTGCGGCTGCGGGATCACGCCGAGCGTCGTGACCGTGTCGAGCGTCCAGAAGAACCCGTACGGCACCGATGTGCCCTCGCTCGCGGCGTAACCGATCGCGCCGGCGAGGACGAGCACGAACAGGACGACCAGCAGGATCAGCAGGCGTCGTACGAACTGATGCAGCTCCCGCTCCCGTCGAGCTATCCGCAGCTCCGAGATCCGGAACATGTCCGAGCGATCGGGCATCAGTAGTGGTAGGGCTCGCCGGCGAGAATCTTGTGGCCGCGGTACAGCTGCTCGAGCAACACCACACGCGCGAGCTGGTGCGGAAGCGTCGGGCGCCCGAGTGACAGCTGGTGATCGACGCCGTCGAGCTCGAGTCCGAACGGGCCGCCGATGACGAAGCACAGATCTCGGCCGCTTTGGCGCCGCTGCTCGAGAAACTCGCTGAACTCGATCGAGTCGAGCTGCTCGCCCTCTCGGTGCAACAGCGAGACGAAAGCGCGCTCCGGCAGCCGGCGCCGGAGCTGCTCGTCCTCGCGAACCTCGATCAACTCGAGGCGGGCGTGCCGGGCGATCAGCTTCTGGTAGTGGCTGATGTCATCGGCGAACGGAGGGCGCAGCCGGCCCACGGCGACGACGACGATCCGCACGATGGCGGATACTAGGTGGCGATATGGAATCGAACATGCCAGAGCGTCACATCAACATCCACTTCTCGCCCGAGGACATGGGCGGCAAGTACGCCAACTTCGCGAACGTCAGCCACTCGGACTACGAGTTCACGATCACGTTCGCCCGGGTCGACCACGAGGTCGAGGACGACGAGATCCCGGGCGTCGTCGTGTCACGGATCAATCTCGCGCCGAAGTTCATGCGCGAGCTGATCGACGCGCTTCAGGACAACTACTCGAAGTGGCAGACCCGCGAGGGGATCAAGAACCTGCCCGAGTACGGCGGCGGGGCCGAATACGAGAAGGAAGAGCCGGAGTAGACCTCACGGCTGCGCCGCGAATGCGACCGCGGCGCCGATCCGCTCAACGGTGGGAGGGTGTGTCGCCAACAGCCGGCTGACCCACCGCGGGGGCTCGAGGTCGGCGACGTTCTGAACCGCGATCGTCGCGCTCGAACGACACGAACGCGTCGGGCGAGCCCGCCAGCGCCAGCGCGAACTCGTCCGCGCGGCGCTCGAGCGCCCGCGACAACCTGTTCCCCATCAGCCCGAGCGGCGTCGTGATCAGCGCCGCCGCCAGCGCAAGCGCCGGCAGGGCCGCCGGCGTGCCCGGCTCGTCGGTCAGAGAGCAGGCCAGCCGCTCTACGGCCCGCGCCGCCGCCGGCGCGACGATCGCCGCGTAGGCCATGACCCGCGGAATGTCGCGATGGCGCACGTGCGCGAGCTCGTGCGCGACCACCACGCGCACCTCGTCGCGGCTGTAGCGGTCGAACAGGGTGTCGAACAGGACGACGCGCTTCGTCGGGCCCAGACCGCTGACGTAGGCGTTCGCTGCGGTCGTCCGGCGGCTCGCGTCGACGGAGTAGACCTGACGCACCTTGACGCCCGCCGCGGCGGCGAGCGCCAGCACATCCTCACGGGTTTCGCCATCTGGGAGCGGCGTGAAGGAGTTGAACACCGGATCGAGCACCACCGGCGCGAGCGCCGCGAAGATCCCCCCGAACACGATCGCGCCGCCCGAGAGGGGCAGCCACCAGTTTCGCGGCCAGCGGCGCGTGGCGGCGAGGACGGCGGCGCCACCTGCCGCGGCGAGCCCAGTTTCGATCGCGGTTCCCTTCGCGATATCGACCGCCCAGCTGCGCCAGGACTGGGTGACGAGGCCCACCCGCATGGCGCGCACCCGGCTGATCGCGGCCAACGGCAGCGGCGGCACTGACAGTCCGACGGCAAGCCCCGCGCCGGCGACCGCGCCACCGGCAACCGGCCTGCGACCCAGTGCCGCGAGCGCCTTCGGACGGTGACGGACCAGGGCCGCAAGCGCCCCGAGCTCGACCGCGCCGCGCGCCAGCGACAGCGCCAGCTGCGGCCTCGCGTAGTGTCTGCCGCGCTCGATCTCCTGCTCGGAGAAGTATTCGCGAACGTCGATCGGCGCGGGCTCGATCGGCGCGACCCGCGGCCTCACCACCCGGGTGCCCGCCTCTGCTGCCGCGCCCGCAAGTACGATCGCTCCGAGCACGCGGGATCCTCGACGGTCGCGGCGACTCACCGCAGAGAGAGTAGACATGAGGGTTGCGATCGTCTCGGACATCCACGGCAACCGCCAGGCCTTCGAAGCCGTGCTCGACGCGATCGAGCAATCGGACTGCCGAAGAGCTCTGGTGCCTAGGCGATCTGGTCGGCTACGGCGCCGAGCCGGACGCGTGCGTCGAGCTCGCGCGCCGGCACGCGGCGATCTGCCTGGCCGGAAACCACGACCTCGGCGTACGCGGCGCCCTGCCGCTCGAGCAGTTCTCGCGCGGGGCGGCACTGGCCGCGAAGTGGACGCAGGAGACGATCACGCCCGAGACGCTGGCGTTCCTGAAGGGCCTCGAGCCCTCAGCACCTCGAGGAGTCGGTCGGCCTGTATCACGCAAGCCCCCGTGACCCGATCTGGGAGTACGTCCTGTCCCCGCTGCAGGCCGAGCTGTGCCTCGACGTCCAGCAGCACCGCGTCTGCCTGATCGGCCATTCGCATGTGGCGCTGTCGTTCTCCCGCGCCCCTGGCGCCGCGGCCACCGGCCAGACTCGGGGCGCCGACGAGCAGCTCGACGTGGCGGAGGGCGAGTGGCTCGTCAACCCGGGCAGCGTCGGACAGCCCCGCGACGGCGACCCCAGGGCCGCCTGGCTCGAGCTCGACCTCGACGAGCTGGACGGCCACCTACCGGCGGACCGAGTACGACATCGCGGGCGCCGCGGCCGCGATCCGCGCGGCGCGGCTGCCCGACTCGCTGGCCGAGCGGCTCTCGTACGGCCAGTGAGCCCCGATCGCCCGCTAACGCGAACACAACGAGGTCAGCCTCTAAAGTCAGACCCGCGGATGCGCTACGCGCCCCGCGCACTCCTCGCCGGCGGGCTCGGCCTCGCCGCGTCGTTGCCTCGTCGCCTGCGGCGGCGGCAACGGCCTGCTCTCCGCCGACCAGGCGAGCAGCTTCAACGCCGCAGCTCGACTCGGTCTCGACCGCGGTCCAGAGCGGCGATTGCGCGGGCGCCGACAACGCCGCCGACTCGCTGCGCAACGAGGTCGCGAACCTTCCGCCGACGGTCAACGCCACGCTGATCCAGAACCTCAGCCAGGGCGCCGAGACCGTCGCGCCAGCTGCGCGTCCAACGACTGCCGGAGCACCACCACGACCAGCACCACGACGACCACGAGCACGCCGACAGACGACCACCAGCTCGACCACGACCACCTCGACGACGACCACCAGCTCGACCCCGACGAGCTCCACGACGAGCAGCTCGACCTACGTCGACCACGCAGCTCGACTGCAACGACCACGAGCGGCTCGGGTACTTCCAGTAACGGCTCCGGCAGGAGTAGCGTGCGGGCGGCGGCGCGGCGGGGAGCGGCGGAAACGGCACGGACGATGACAGGCACGACAACGATCGCAGGCCGGTACCGGATCGAGGGCCGCCTCGGTGTCGGCGGGATGTCGACGGTCCACCTCGCGCTTCGACAAGCGACTCGAGCGCTACGTCGCGATCAAGCTGCTCGCCGAGCATCTCGCCGACGACCCGACGTTCGTCTCGCGATTCCGCCGCGAGGCGCTCGCCGCAGCCCGCCTCGTGCACCCGAACATCGTGCAGGTGTTCGACTTCGGCTTCGACGAGAGCCACCACCAGCACTTCATCGTGATGGAGCACGTGTCCGGCCACTCCTGTGCCGAGCTGCTGCGCGACCGCGGCCATCTCGACGTCGAGCAGGGCGTCGACATCGTCTCTCAGGCCTGCCGCGGGCTCGATTACGCCCACCGCAACGGCGTCGTGCACCGCGACGTCAAGCCCGGCAACCTGCTCGTGTCGGACTCCGACGTCGTCAAGCTCGCCGACTTCGGCATCGCGCGGGCCACCGACCAGTCGAGCATCACCCAGGTCGGGTCGGTGCTCGGCACCGCCGCCTACCTGTCTCCCGAGCAGGCGCGAGGCGAGGAGGCCGGTCCGCGGGCCGACCTCTACTCGCTCGGCGTGGTCTCCTACCAGCTGCTGTCGGGCCGGCTGCCGTACGAGGCGACCTCGCTGTCCGAGCTGGCGCTCAAGCAGCAGCGCGAGTCTGCCCGCGCCGCTCGACGAGCTCAACCCCAAGGTCCCGCCCGAGCTCTCCGCGGCGTCGCCATGCGCGCTGGCGATCGACCAGGAGGCCGCCCGCCGACGCGATGCTGCTGGCCAAGATGCTCGAGAACGGGGCCCGCGGGATCTCGCCGGTGCGGGACCTCGCAGACGATGCAGCTCGGCACTAGCGCCGCCACCCGAGTGCTGCCGCGCACGCAACCGGAAGCACCGACGGCCGCCACGCGGGTCGCGCCCCGCCCAGCGCGGCGAACCCACGCACGGCTCGCGAAGCCGCCGTGGCGCCACGCGTCGATACCGGCCCAGCAGCGCCGCCGGCGAGCCCGCCGCAGCCGGCCACCGCCGAGCGGCGTCAGCAGCGCGGCGGAGCCGGCCGTGCCGCGCGCCGCGTGTTCGCGATCTTGCTGTCCTCGCGCTGGTGTTCATCGCCGCGGTGGCGATCGCGGTCGTGATCGCGACCGGCACGTGGAACGACCGTCGTCCAGTTCCGCCAGATCGTCGGGAACGACGTGAACAGCGTGGTCGGCTCAGCTGCGGAGCTTCATCAACCAGTACACGAAGTAGCGCCGCGGCGAGGCGCCCGCCCGGAGCGCGGCGGCCACCTCGGGGAGTCGCCCGTCGCCGATCGCCGCCCGCAGGTCGGCCATCAGGCGGCCGATGAAGCTCAGGTTGTGGAGCGTGACCAGGCGGATCGCGGTCAGCTCGCCGGCGCGCAGCAGGTAGTGCAGGTAGGCGCGGCGAGTAGCCGGCGCTGCAGGCGGGGCACGGGCAGCCGTCGAGGATCGGCTCGGCGTTCTGGCGCTGACTGCCCTTCACCAGGTCTACGCGCCAGCGGGTCTCCGGGTCCGGGACGAGCGCGACGCCGTGGCGGCCGAGCCGCGTCGGCATCGCGCAGTCGAACGTGTCGATCCCGAGCTCGACGCCCCGCGATCAGATCGTCGATGTCACCGATCCCGAGCAGGTGGCGGGGCCTTTGCGGGGCGCGGCGTTCGAGCTCGGCCGTGGTCCAGTCCACGACCTCGTACATCTGCGCCTTGTCCTGCCCGAGCGAGCCGCCGATCGCGATCCCGTCGCGCGGCTCGCCGCGACGGTCGCGGCCGACTCGAGCCGCAGGTCGTGCTCCACCCCACCCTGGACGATCCCGTAGACCTCCTGCGCGGGCGGGCCGTGCTCGGCGTGCCAGCTCAGGCACCGCTCGAGCCAGCGGTGGGTGCGCTCCGTGGAGCGAGCGGTGTAGTCGCGGGTGACGTGGAACGGCGTGCACTCGTCGAACACGAGCGCGATGTCGGAGTCCAGCGCCGCCTGGACGGCCATCGATGTCTCGGGGCCGAGGAATCGCTCGGCGCCGTCGATGTAGGAGCGGAAGCGAACACCTTCCTCCTCGATCGACAGGATCGCGCCCTGCTCGCCCGAGCCGCGGCGACCCTTGATCTCGTCGGCGACCGCTGCCGTGGCCCATCGAGAACACCTGAAAGCCGCCGGAGTCGGTGATGATCGGGCGCTCCCAGCGCATGAACTCGTTCAGCCCGCCGAAGCTCGTCGATCAGCTCCGGGCCGGGAGCGAGAAACAGGTGGAACGTGTTGCCGAGCACCATCTCGTAGCCGAGCGCCTCGACGTCACGCGGCTCCAGGGCCTTGACCGCCCCGCGGGTGGCGAGTGGGACGAACGCCGGCGTGCGGACGTCGCCGTGGGCCAGGTGCAGCGTGCCCGCGCGGGCAGGTGAGCCGGGCGCGCGATCGCTGATCGTGAACACGACGCGCGACCCTACAAGGGCGGCGGCCGTTTGCGACCGCCGCCCCGGGAGCGGGACCAGCTAGGCGGTCTCGCCGCCCTCGATCGCCGGCGACTCGGAGCCGACGGTGATCTCCACCTTGCGCGGCTTGACGGCCTCCGGCTTCGGAATCTGAACCTCGAGCACGCCGTTGGTCACGGTCGCCTTGATGGCGTCCGCGTCGACGCCCTCGGGAAGCGTCAGCCGACGGGCGAACGAGCCATACGAACGCTCGACCCGGCGGAAGCCCTCACGCTTCTCCTCGTGCTCGGACTTGCGCTCGCCGGAGACGGTGAGCACGTTGTTCTCGAACTCGATGTGAACGTCCTTGTCGGTCAGGCCCGGCAGGTCGGCCTTGAGGACGTACTCGCCCTCGGTCTCGGTCAGGTCCACCGCCGGAATCCAGCGACGGCCGGCCGAGCTTGCGGCGGTCGTCGGCGTGTCGAAGAACGAGTTGAACAGCCGGCTGAAGTCCGTCGAAAACGGGGCCGGCTCCCAGCGAATCAATGCCATTTGCTTTCCTCCTGAGTAAGTCTGATCTATAGCAACCTAATATATAAAATCTAAGTCGCTGCATGTCAAGTCTAGCAGTAGCCGAATCTGCGCAGCTGCCGCTCCCATGGACGCCGTTGATGCAACTAGCGTGTGCGTGTGAGCGGATCCGGCGGTCGCCGGGCGGTGGCCGGGGTGCGGAAAGTGCTCACGCGCTGGAGCGGATCCCGACGCGTGAGCAGTTGACCGCGACTATCGCCCGAAAGTGCTCACGCGCGGCTCGGGCGCAAGCCGCGTGAGCAGTTCCCGGGGCTCGGGGCTAGGAGGAGATCAGGGAGTGGCCGGTCATGCCGGCGGGCTGCGGGATCCCGAGCACCTCCAGCACCGTCGGCGCCACGTCCGCCAGCACGCCGCCGCTCCCATCGACCGCGACCGCGACCGCGACCGCGTCCGCGTCCGCGTCTGCGTGCGCCCCGCGCAGCGCCACACCTGGGATCGTCACGATCAGCGGCACGGGGTTCAGCGAGTGGGCGGTGTTGGGGCTGCCGTCGGGCTCGAGCATGTGGTCGGCGTTGCCGTGGTCGGCCGTGATCACGCACGCGCCGCCGGCGTCGTGGACCGCCGAAACGACCGAGCCGAGACACGAGTCGACCGCCTCGACAGCCGCCACGGCGGCCGGGATCACGCCGGTGTGCCCCACCATGTCGGCGTTGGCGAAGTTGATGATCCCGAAGCGCGGCGAGTCCGAGCGCCAGGCGGACACGAACGCGTCCGCGGCATCCGAAGCGCTCATCTCGGGACGAAGGTCGTACGTGGGCACGTCGCGGGGCGAATCAACGAGCTCCCGCCGCTCGCCGTCGCACGGCGCCTCGTCCCCGCCGTTGAAGAAGTACGTCACGTGCGGGTACTTTTCGGTCTCGGCAACGTGCAACTGCGTCGCGCCCTGATCCGCCAGCACGCGCGAAAGCGTCACCGACGGGTGCCTCGGCGCGAACGCGACCGGGTACGGCCAGCCCTCCTCGTACGAGGTCATCGTCGTGTACCGCTCCACCACCGCCGCGCCGCCACGGTCGACATCGCCGAAAGACGGATCGCACAGCGCGCGCGTGATCTCGCGCATCCGGTCGGGCCGGAAGTTGAACGCGATGACCGAGTCCGAGCCCGGCCGGATCAGCGACGCCGCCGGATCGCCGACGACGCATGGAGAGATGAACTCGTCGGTCTCGCCGCGCGCATAGGCGTCCGCGACGGCCGCCACGCCGGAGGCGGCCGTGAACGCGCCGCGGCCGTGGACGAGCAGGTCGTAGGCCTTCTGGACCCGGTCCCAGCGCCGGTCGCGGTCCATCGCGAAGTAGCGCCCGACGACCGAGCCGACGCGTCCCGCAGCGCCGAGGTCCGAAGCCAGCCAGCCCTCCAGCGACGCCATGAACCCCTCGCCGGAATGCGGCAGCGTGTCACGTCCGTCCGTGAACGCGTGCACCACCAGATCCGGCACGCCGAGCGACGCCGCCATCGAGATCAGCGCGCGCAGATGCCCGAACCCCGAGTGCACGCCACCGTCGGACACCAGCCCGATCAGGTGGACCCGGTCGGAACCCGCGAACGCGTCACGTAAAACTTCGTTCCGCAGAAGCGACCCATCGGAGACCGCGTCGTCGATCCGCGTCAGGTCCTGCATCACGACCGCGCCCGCCCCCAGGTTCAGGTGCCCGACCTCGGAGTTGCCCATCTGCCCCTCGGGCAGACCGACCGCCCGCCCCCAAGCCGTCAAGGTCGTATGCGGGTAAGACGACCACAAGGAGTCGAACACCGGGGTCGAAGCCAGCGACACGGCGTTACCGGGGCCGTCCGGCGCGAGGCCCCAACCGTCCAGGACGATCAGCGCTGCGCATGGCGCGGGGATTTGTTGCGCGCCGCTGGGGACCGACATCAGCCCGCGGCGGCGGCGACGATCGCCGCGAACGACTCGGCGTCCAGCGAGGCGCCACCGACGAGCGCGCCGTCGACGTCCGGGAGCGCAAGCAGCTCGGCGGCGTTCTCAGGCTTGACGCTGCCTCCGTAGAGCACCCTCGTCCGCTTCGCCTCCACAGCCGAGCGGTCCGCGACGAGCGCACGGACGAACGCGATCGCTTCCTGCGCCTGCTCGAGCGTTGCGACCTGGCCGGTGCCGATCGCCCAGATCGGCTCGTATGCGATCACGACTTCCCCGAGCCGGTCCGAAGACACTTTTACGAGGTCCTCCTGTACCTGGTGGCGAAGCTTGCGCTCGGTGTCGCCGCGCTCGCGCTCCTCCTCGGTCTCGCCGACGCACAGGATCGGCACGAGCCCGGCGTCGAGCGCGCGCGGCACCTTCAGGGCGAGCGCGCGATCCGTCTCGCCGAACAGCTGGCGCCGCTCCGAGTGGCCGAGGATCACACCGTGCACGTCGGCCTCGACGAGCATCGGCGCCGACACCTCGCCGGTGAAGGCGCCCTCATCCTCCTGGTGCATGTTCTGCGCGTACACCTGGACCCGGGACCCGCGCGTGGAGTCGACCATCGCCCCGAGCGCCATGTAGGGCGGACAGATGGCGACGTCGACGCCGTCGGCGCTCGAGACCCGCGGCAGCAGCGCCGCGATGAACTCCTCCGCAGCCGCGACCGTCTTGTACATCTTCCAGTTGCCGGCGATCAGCGGCGTCCGGCTGCCGTCGGCGGCATTCATGCGAGCGCCTCCACACCGGGCAGCGCCCTGCCCTCGATCAGCTCGAGCGCCGCACCGCCGCCGGTCGAAACGTGGGTGACGCGGTCGGCCAGCCCGAACCGGTTCACAGCCGCCGCGCTGTCGCCGCCACCGACGACGGTCACCCCGGGAGCCGAGGCGACCGCTTCGGCCACCGCCCGAGTCCCCGCCGCGAACGGCTCGAGCTCGAACATCCCCATCGGGCCGTTCCAGAACACTGTTCCGGCGCGGCCGATCTCGTCCGCATACGCGGCAGCTGTCCGCGGCCCGATGTCGAGCCCCATCAGCCCTGCGGGCACATCGACCCCGTCGATCTGCGTGACCGGCGCGTCGGCGTCGGCCGCGGGTGCGGCGACGAGGTCAACCGGCAGTCGCAGCTTCGACGCGCCGCCAGAGGCGAGCAGCCCGCGGGCGAGTTCCACGTCGTCAGGAGAGCACAGGGACGCCCCGACGGAGTGGCCCTGCGCCGCGAGGAACGGAAATGCCATCGCGCCGCCGATGAGCAGGGCGTCCGCCAGGCCGAGGAAGCGCTCGATCACAGCGATCTTGTCGGCGACCTTCGCCCCACCGAGCAGCGCCACGAGCGGGCGTGCCGGATCGCTCATGATCCCGCTCAGCACGCTGACCTCGCGTTCCATCAGCAGGCCCGCGGCGTGTTCGGGCACCAGGCGCGCGACGCCCTCGGTCGAGGCGTGCGCCCTGTGCGCGGTGCCGAACGCATCGTTGACGTACACGTCGGCCAGCGACGCCAGCGCCGCCGCCAGCTCAGGATCGTTCTTCGTCTCGCCCGGCTCGTAGCGGACGTTCTCGAGTACCAGCACGTCGCCGGCACCTAGCGCGGAGACCGCCTCAACCACATCGGGGCCGACAACCTCGTGCGCGAGGGTGACGGTGGCGTCGGGTCCGAGCAGCTCCCGTAGCCGATCGGCGGCGGGCTTCATCGAGAACTCCGGCTCACGGTCCTTCGGCCGCCCGAGATGCGAGACGAGCACGACCCGCGCGCCGCGCCGCCGCAGCTCCTCGATCGTCGGCAGCGCCCCCCGGATCCGGGCATCGTCGCTGACGCGACCCTCACCGTCGAGTGGCACGTTGAAGTCGACCCTCACCAGCACACGCTTCCCGCCGAGGTCCCCGAGCTCTCGGATGGTCTTCAAAGCAGCCTTTGCACGACCTCGACCACCCGGTTCGAGTAGCCCCACTCGTTGTCGTACCACGCGATCACCTTGACCATAGTGCCGTCCATCACCGCCGTCAGCTTCGAGTCGACGATCGACGACGCCGGGTTCTTGACGATGTCGGTGGACACGATCGGATCCTCGGTGTACTCGAGCAGCCCTGCCATCGGCCCCGACGAGGCGGCGGCCCGCAGCGCGTCGTTCAGCTCCTGCACCGACGTCTGCCGCTCGGCCTCCACCGTCAGGTCGACAACCGAGCCGGTCGGTACCGGCGCGCGCACCGCCATTCCGTTGAGCTTCCCGTTCAGCTCCGGGATCACGAGCCCGATCGCCTTCGCGGCACCGGTCGAGGCCGGGATCAGGTTGATTGCCGCGGCGCGGGCCCGTCGAAGGTCTTTGTGCGGCATGTCCTGGAGCCGCTGGTCGGCCGTGTACGCGTGGATCGTGGTCATCAACCCGTGCTTGATCCCAACCGTGTCGTGGAGGACCTTCGCGACCGGCGCCAGGCAGTTCGTCGTGCACGACGCATTGGAGACGATCTGATGCGATGCCGGGTCGTACGCCTCGTCGAAGTTGACGCCGAGCGCGACCGTCACGTCCGGGTCGGTCGCCGGCGCGGAGATCAGTACCTTGCGCGCGCCGCCGGTCAGGTGCTTGGCGGCGTTCTCGCGGTCGGTGAACAGGCCGGTCGACTCGATCACGACCTCCGCGCCGAGCTCGCCCCAGGGGATCGACGCCGGGTCGCGCTCGGCGAGCACGCGGATCTCGTGGCCGTCGACGCGCAGCCCAGTGTCGGTCGCCTCGACGGAGCCCGGAAACGGGCCGTAGTTCGAGTCGTACTTGAGCAGATGGGCGATCGTCGGCGGGTCGACGAGGTCGTTGATCGCGACCCACTCAATGTCGGCACCGCGCTCGTGGGCGGCGCGGAACACGTTCCGGCCAATGCGCCCGAAGCCGTTGATTCCGACCCGTACCGGCATGCAGATGTCCTCCGTCTGATTCGAAGCTGAAACGGCGAATGCCGACGGCGCGCGACTCCCCGTCGGCAACCGACAGCCTACCGGCTCAGCGCCGCGAGACGACCTCTACCCGCAGCCCGTCTGGGTCGAACATGTAGGCCGCGTAATACCGCCGGCCGTACTGCGGCCGAGGTCCGGGTGCGCCGTCGTCCCGGCCGCCGTTGGCGATCCCGGCCGCATAGGCGGCGTCGACCGCGGCCTTCCCGCTCGCGTTCAGCGCGATGTGGCCGTAGCCTCCGGCGGGCTTGCGGCCGCGCGCGGTGATCCACAGCGCCGGCCCGTTGACGCCATAGGCCACGGCGTAGTCGGACTCGAGCATCCGCCGCACGCCCAGCGCATACAGGACCGCGTCGTAGAACCGCGCCGAGCGTTCCAGGTCCGAGACCTCGAAGCCGATGTGGTCGATCACGGTTCCCTCGAGACGTCGCGGTGCATGACCTCGACAACGTACTCGCGCATCTGCTCGTACCGCGCCGCGAGGTGATCGGCGATCGCCACCGAGCGGTGACGGCCGCCGGTGCAGCCGATCGCGACCACGAGATGCGCCTTGCCCTCGTTCAGGTACTGATCGAGCAAGTAGTCGAGCATCGGCAGCAGATGCTCGTAGAAGGCGTCGAGCGCCCCCTCCTGGTTGATGAAGGCGACGATCCGCGCGTCGTGTCCGGTCAGCGGCCGCAGCTCTGGCTCGTAGTGCGGGTTCGGTAGGAAGCGCACGTCGAACATCAGGTCCGGGTCGCGCGCGCGGCCGTACTTGAACCCGAAGCTCTCGAACGTGACCGCGAGCCGGCCGCGCTTGCGCGTGGGCAGCATCTCGTCGGCCAGCTCGCGGCGCAGCATCGCCGCGCTCAGCCCGCTCGTGTCGATCACGACGTCGGCGCGCTCGCGCAGGCCGAACAGCAGCTCGCGCTCGCGCTCGATCCCCTCCGCGACGCTGCCCGCGGGCGAGAGCGGGTGGCGGCGGCGGGTCTCCTTGTAGCGCGTCTGGAGCGTCTCCTCGTCGGCGGCAAGAAACAGGACGCGATGCGTGACGCCGCTCGCTCGGAGGTCGTCCAGCATCTCCGCGAGCCCCTCGAAGTAGGTGCCGCCGCGGACGTCGGAGACGACGGCAGCACGGACGACCTTCGACCCCTCGTGCATGAACAGGTCGACCAGCGATCGGATCATCTCCGACGGCAGGTTGTCGACGCAGAAGTACCCCTCGTCCTCGAATGCCGCCATCGCGGTCGACTTGCCGGCACCGGAGAAGCCGGTGATGATCACCAGGTCCTGGAGGGCCGAGCCGGTCGCGGGCATCGCCCTGAACTTTGACGGGCGGCGCGGACGCGCGAGGTCCGATCTGGTTACGGGCGCTCACGGCGTGTGACAGGATGGCCGCCGTGCGCAGGAGGGTCAGGGCAACTGGGGTGATCGCTGCGCTGGTGGCACTGGCGATCGCGCCGTCCGTGTCCCCGGCGAGCTCTGGCGACCCGACCCTGGACGCGACCGTCGGCTCGGCCCCGACGGGGCAGGCGATCGCGCCCGGTTACGTCGGGGTGTCGATGGAGTTCCAGGCCGTCCACGCCTACACGGGTAACGACCCGATGGCGATCAACC
Organism: uncultured Solirubrobacterales bacterium; assembly: GCA_963826895.1. Lineage (GTDB taxonomy): Bacteria > Actinomycetota > Thermoleophilia > Solirubrobacterales > Solirubrobacteraceae > Palsa-465. Next base: position 1,139,841 of record CAWGYJ010000001.1, on the reverse strand, counting down.
CGGTGCTCGTCGCCCTGCTCAAGGGCCTCGCCCCGGGCCAGCAGCCGGTGATCAGGATCGGCGGCGATTCGACCGACCAGAGCTGGTGGCCGATCCACGGCATGATCCCGCCCGGCGGCGTCACCTACGCGCTCAACCGGGACTGGCTCGAGACCACGCGCGCGCTCGTGCAACAGCTCGACGCGCACCTGATCATCGGCGTCAACCTGGCCGCCGGCCGGCCCGCGATCGCGAACGCCGAGGCGCGCGCGTTCCTGACGGGCATCGGGCGCCGGTACATCCAGGCGATCGAGATCGGCAACGAGCCCGACCTGTACGGCCAGTTCGTCTGGTACCGCGCGCCGGACGGAAAGAACTTCATGGCGCGCCCGAGGAGCTATGACTTCTCCGATTTCGCGGGCCAGTTCGCGCACTGGGAGGCGGCGCTCCCGGCGGTTCCCGTTGCCGGCCCGGCGCTGGCCGAGCTCCCGTGGCTCGACGATCTCGGGCGGTTCGCGGCCGCGGCGCCGGGTCTGGCGCTCGTGACCGTTCACCGGTACCCGCTCCGGGGCTGCATCCACGACCCGACCTCCCCCCTGTACGCGTCGATCCCGAACCTGCTCGAGGACAGCTCGGCAGCGGGGCTCGCGGCCGATGTCGCCCCGTACGTCGCAGCCGTTCACGCGCGAGGGCTCGCACTCCGGCTGGACGAGATGAACTCGGTCGCGTGCTCGGGCATCAAGGGAGTCAGCAACACGTTCGCGTCGGCTCTATGGGCGCTCGACACGCTGTTCAACATGGCCTCGGTCGGCGTCGACGGCGTCAACTTCCACACCCTTCCCCACGCGGGCTACGAGCTGTTCACGTTCAAGCACGTGAACGGGACCTGGGAGGCGTTCGTGCACCCCGAGTACTACGGAATGCTGATGTTCGGCCAGGCCGCCCCGCCCGGTTCGAGGCTGCTGCCGGTCACCGTCCCCAGCGGTTCGCTCAAGATCTGGGCAACCCACTCGCCGAATGGCACGACCCGGGTGGTGCTGATCAACAAGTCACTGACAACGGCCCAGGACGTGCAGGTGACGGTGCCGGGTGCGAGCACCGCATCGGTCGAGTGGCTACAGGCCCCGTCCGCGACCTCTACCTCGGGCGTGACGCTCGGCGGGCAGACGTTCGGATCGGAGACGACCACCGGCGCATTCGCCGGCGCGATGAAGGACGGGGAGCTCCCGTCATTGCTCGGCGCGTACACGATCGAAGTCCCGCCGGCGAGCGCCGTGATGCTGACGCAGCCCTGAACGCGAACCGAGCCCTAAACGCCGGTCTTGTGCAACTCGCGGTACAGCTGCCCGGCGATCTTGCCCGACAGCCCCGGCACCGCCTCGAGCTCCTCGCGCGAGGCGGCGAGGATCGCGTCCGGCGAGCCGAAGTGCGTCAGCAGCGCCCGCTTGCGGGCCGGGCCGACGCCCGGCAGCTCGTCGAGGATCGAGGCCGTCATCGCGGTGTCGCGGCGCTGCCGGTGGTGGGTGATCGCGAACCGGTGCGCCTCGTCGCGGACGCGCTGGAGCAGCTGCAGCTCGGGCGTGTCGTGCGGCAGCGCGAGCGGCGCCGCGCGGCCCGGGATGAACACCTCCTCGATCCGCTTTGCCAGCGATACCACGACGACGCCGCGCTCCCGGAACCCCTGCAGCGCGCGCAGCCCGGCCGACAGCTGCCCCTTGCCGCCGTCGATCACGACGAGGTTCGGCAGCGCAGCGAAGCTCGGGTCGTACTCCTTGTCATGCGGCGAGATGTCGCGTTGATGCTCCCAGCGCGCGTACCGGCGCCCGAGCACCTCCTCCATCGACTCGAAGTCGTCAGGCGCGGCCTCCCCGGGCGCTCGCTCGGCGGCAGCCCTCACCTTGAACCGCCGGTAGTCGGACTTCTTCGGCGCCCCGCCCTCGAACACGACCATCGACGCGACCGTATTCGTGCCCATCAGCGTGGAGATGTCGAAGCACTCGATCCGCAGCGGCACGGTATCCAGCCCGAGCGCCTGCTGGAGCCCGTCGAGCGCCTCGACACGCTGCTGGCGCCGGCGCTCGGAGCGGAGCTTCTCCTGGTCGAGCGCGAGCGCCGCGTTGCGCTCGGCGAGCTCCAGGATCCGGCGCTTGTCGCCGCGCTCGGCGGCCCGGATCTCCACCGCCCCGTCGCGGCGCGCGGTCAGCGCCCCCTCCAGCGCGCCGGTGTCCGTCAGCTCCCGCTGCACGATCAGGAGCGGCGGGATCATCATCGCGCTCGCGTAGTACTGGAGGATGAATGCCTCGGCGACCTCCGCGATCCCGGCATTGGACTCGTTGTCGAGGTAGAAGCTCTGGCGGTCGGACAGCACGCCGTCGCGAACCTGGAACACCTGCGCGTTCGCGTCGCCGTCGCTCCCGACCGCGACGGCGATCGCGTCCAGCGTGCCGGCGGTGTCGCTGGCGACCCGCTGGCGCTCGAGCAGCGATCTCACAGCCCGTAGCCGGTTGCGCTCCCGCGCCGCATCCTCGAACCGCTGTTCGTCGGAGGCCTGTTTCATCGCCTGGTCGAGCTCCCGCTCGATCGTCTTGTAGCGCCCCGACAGGAAGTCGATCACGCCGTCGATCCCGCGGCGGTAGTCCTCCTTCGAGACGTACCCGACGCACGGGGCCTCGCAGCGCTTGATGTAGTAGTCGAGGCACGGCGAGCCACTGCGGCGCCCGGGCTCGGGGCCGTCGCAGGAGCGGAACATGAATACCTTGCCGAGCACCTCGAGCGTTGAGCGGACGCGCTTGGCGTTGCTGTACGGGCCGAAGTACGCGCGGTCGCGGCGGTGGCGCTCGCGCGTGAAGTAGACGCGGGGGAAGTCCTCGTCGAGACTGATGGCGATGTACGGGTAGGACTTGTCGTCCCGCAGCCGGATGTTGAAGCGCGGCTTGTACTGCTTGATGAAGTTCTGCTCGGCGAGCAGCGCCTCGGCCTCGTTGTTGACGACCAGCGCCTCGATCCGGTCGATCATCGGCAGCAGGTCGGTGCCGGCGCGGGTCGATGGATTGGAGAAGTGCGACGCGACCCGTTTGCGGATCGACTTCGCCTTACCGACGTAGATCACGCGGCCGCCGCGGTCACGGAACAGGTACACGCCGGGCTCGTCGGGGAGCTCGCGGCGGCGATCGGCGGGGATTACTGACACCGAGTCCGAGGATAGGAGCCCGGCGGCCAGCTTCAGTCCGCTGTGAACGAGACCAGCAGCCCGACGAGCGCCAGACCGAGCCCGGCAATCGCGACCGTCTCCCCCGGCCCCGCGGTCGCGCCCGGCGAGACGTAGTCCGGCACGCTCAGGGACGGGTTGAAGATGTTCGCGCCGTTCGTCGGCGGCGCCGCCAGCGCGTGCAGCGTGAACGCGAGCGCGATCAGCGCGGCGACGGCCCCGACCACACGCCATGACCGGGGTCCGAACAGTGCCGTCGCCACCAGCCCGGCGGCGAGCAGCGCGAGCACGATGTCGGCCGTCGCGTACACCTGCCAGGCGGTCGGGTCGTGCGGCACGCCGTCGAGCAGCTCGGAGCTGCCGAACGCGCTCAGGAAGCCTCGGGAGAACTGGTGGCTCCAGGTCAGGAACAGCGACCCGAACAGCACCACCGCGCCGACCACGATCAGCCAGCCGGAGAGCCTCTCCCGATTTTCCTTGGACACCGGGGCGCCAGTCTATGGCGCTCGCGACGGCCGCTAGCCGGCAGGCGGCAGCGGCGGCTCGGGCTGCGCGGGCGGCGTGTCGGCCCCCGACTCGGCCAGGAACAGGAACACCCGCCCGGCGACCACGCCCGCGACGAACTGCGCGAGCCAGTACTCCCAGATGTACTTGACCTGGACGGCCCCGTGCACGATCTGACCGAGAGCGACGGCGGGGTTGAACGCGCCGCCCGAGATGCCGCCGACGGCGAACGCGCCGGCCAGCACCGTGAAGCCGATCGCCAGGCCGTAGAAGGAGTTGCCCTCGGTCGCCCTCGCGGTCGCTACGTTCAGGACCACGTAGACGAGCGCGAACGTGAACAGGAACTCGGCGATCAGCACCTTGCCGGTGCCCGACAGCGAGCCCGCCGACTGGTGGCCGGCGACGACACTGGCCAAGAGGCCGCCGATCACGCCGGCGACCAGCTGGACGACGATGTATGGGATCCACTCCTCGCGGGGGAGCTTGCCGCGGACCATCACTCCGGTGGAGACCGCCGGGTTGTAGTGCCCGCCGGAGATGTAGCCCCCGGCGAAGACCATCACCATCAGCACGGCGCCGATCGCGAGCGGGGCGATCGGACTCGAGGGATTGATCTTCGCGGTCGCCGTGCCCACCGTGAACACGAGGAAGAACGTCCCGATGAACTCGACCACCAGCTTGCGTTGCAGTACCGCCGTCACGTCGACGTATTCGCCGGGCGGCCCCGATCTCCTGGGTCCGCGACCGGCCCACCCAGGGCCGGCCGCCATCACCACCGGCCTCAGTCGAGATCGAAGCGGTCGAGGTTCATGACCTTTGTCCACGCGGCCACGAAGTCGTCCACGAACTTCTCCTGCGCGTCATCGCAGCCGTAGAACTCGGCGATTGCCCGCAACTGTGAGTTCGACCCGAAGACCAGGTCGACGGCCGTGGCGGTCCACTTCAGCTCGCCGCTGGACCGGTCCCGCCCCTCATAGACCTGTGCGGATGTGCCGTTCATCGAGTCGCTCGGCTTCCATTCTGTGCTCGCGTCCAGCAGGTTGACGAAGAAGTCGTTCGTCAACGCTCCCGGCCGGTCGGTGAACACGCCGTACTTCGTCTGGTTGTGATTGGCGCCGAGCACGCGCATGCCCGCCACCAGCACCGTCAGCTCGGGGGCTGTCAGCGTGAGCAGGTTGGCCTTGTCCAGCAGCAGTGTCTCCGGCGGGAGCGACTGGCCGGCGTGGACGTAGTTCCGGAACCCGTCGGCCTTCGGCTCGAGCACCGCGAACGAGTCCGCGTCCGTCTGCTCCTGCGAGGCGTCGGTCCGCCCCGGAGCGAACGGAACCGTCACGTCGTGTCCGGCCGCTCGCGCGGACTGCTCGACCGCGACGCAGCCGCCGATGACGATCAGATCGGCCAGCGAGACCTGCTTGCCGTCACCGTTGAACTCCTCCTGAATCCGCTCGAGCGTGTGCAGCACGGCGGCCAGCTCCTCCGGCTGGTTGGCCTCCCAACCGTTCTGCGGCTCGAGGCGAATGCGGGCTCCGTTGGCCCCGCCGCGTTTGTCCGTGCCCCGGAAGCTCGCCGCTGATGCCCACGCCGTGGTCACGAGCTGAGCGACTGAGAGCTCTGAAGCGAGGATCTGCTCCCTCAGGGCGGCAACGTCGGCATCGCTGAGCTCGTATTGGACCTCGGGCACGGGGTCCTGCCACAGCTGCGGCGCGGGAATCCAGGGGCCGAGATAGCGCGACCGCGGACCCATGTCGCGGTGCAACAGCTTGAACCATGCCCTGGCGAAGGCGTCCGCCAACTCGTCCGGATGCTCGTAGAAGTGCCGGGCGATCGGCTCGTAGATCGGATCCTCCCGCAGCGCCAGGTCGGTCGTCAGCATCATCGGGGCGTGGCGTTTGGAGGCGTCGTGCGCGTCAGGGACCGCGTCCGCCGCCGCTCCGTCCTTCGGCTTCCACTGCTTGGCGCCCGCCGGGCTCTCGGTCAGCTCCCATTCGTACTCGAACAGGTTCTTCAGGAAACCGTTGTCCCACTTGATGGGCTCGGTGGTCCATGCACCCTCGAGTCCGCTGGTGATGGCGTCGCCGCCCTTGCCCGAGCCGGCGCTGCTCGCCCAGCCGAGCCCCTGCTGCTCGGTCGGGGCGGCCTCGGGCTCCGGGCCGACGTGGTCGGCGTTGTGCGCTCCGTGCGTCTTGCCGAAGCTGTGGCCGCCGATGATCAATGCGGCGGTCTCCTCGTCATTCATCGCCATGCGAGCGAACGTCTCGCGGATGTCCTTGGCCGCGGCCAGCGGATCGGGGTTGCCGTTCGGGCCCTCCGGGTTGACGTAGATCAGCCCCATCTGCACGGCGCCGAGCGGCTTTGCCAGCTCGCGCTCGCCGCTGTAGCGCTCGTCCCCGAGCCAGGCGTCCTCCGAGCCCCAGAAGATCTCGTCGGGCTCGTAGATGTCGGGGCGGCCGAAGGCGAAGCCGAACGTCTTGAAGCCCATCGACTCGAGTGCGCAGTTGCCCGCGAACACGAGCAGATCCGCCCAGGAGATCTTCCGGCCGTACTTCTGCTTGACCGGCCACAGCAGCCGGCGGGCCTTGTCGAGGTTTGCGTTGTCCGGCCAGCTGTTGAGCGGAGCGAACCGCTGGGCGCCCTCACCCCCGCCGCCGCGCCCGTCCTCGATCCGGTACGTCCCCGCCGCATGCCACGACAGGCGAATGAAGAGCGGCCCGTAGTGTCCGTAGTCGGCGGGCCACCACTCCTGAGAAGTGGTCATCACCTCGAACACGTCGCGCTTGAGCGCGTCCACGTCGAGGCCCTTGAAGTCCTCGCGGTAGTCGAGGCCCTCGTCCGGCTTGGCCAGCGGCGAATGTGAATGCAACACCTGCAGGTCGAGCTGATTCGGCCACCAGTCCGCGTTGGTGTGGGGGCGATCGGCCTTGTAGCTCGGCGCCGGGATCGCAGGGTTTTCGCTCTCGCTGACGGTGTCAGTCACGGTCGTCCTCCTGTTGATTTTTCGCTGGCGTGCGGCATTCGGGGCACCGGCCCCAGTAGATCACCTCGGCCTCGTCGATCTCGTAGCCGGACCCGTCGGCCGCCGTCAGGCACGGGCTGTAGCCCACCGCGCAGTCGGTGTCGACCATCCGGCCGCAGCTGCGGCAGATCACGTGGTGGTGGTTGTCGCCGACGCGATCCTCGTACCGGGCCGGGGAGCCGGCCGGCTGGATGCGCCGGACCATGCCCTCCTCGGTCAGCGTCCCAAGCGCGTCGTAGACCGCCTGGAGCGAGATCGAGCCGAGCTGCGCGCGCACGGCCTGGCCGATGTCCGCGGCGGTGACGTGCGGCCGCTCGGACACCGCGCGCAGGACCGCCACGCGCTGGGCTGTCACCTGGACGCCGTGGCGGCGGAGCAGCGCAGCTTGATCGACGGGTTCACTCACGACTCCGATCGACTGTACCGCGGATACTGGAATGACTCCAGTATCGGAGTGGCTCAGTACTGCCTGGCCGACACGACGATCATCACGATCGCGTAGATCGCCGCGCCCGCGATCACGAGCGCCACCACCGCTGTTGCCCCGCTCACCCGCCAGAGCGCACTGAGGACGAGGACCAGCGCGCCGATGCTCGCGTACAGGATCGCGCGCCGGCGGTCGCCGAGCGAGTACAGCGACGCGCGGTGCTGCCGGTACAGGGTCGCGACGAACCAGCCGAGCGTGCCGAGGAACAGCAGGTACAGCAGCTGCTGGAAGCTGTTCGCGCCCTTGCCGCCGCCCGGGATCAGGTCGACGCCGAGCGCTATCAGCGCGATGATCGCGATGTTGCGCACGTGCTTCACGTGCAGTGAAGGTTACGCGCGTGCGGGCTCGGGCGTGGACGCCCCGGCCGGCGCTTCGTCGCGGCCGGCAGCGTCGCGTGCCGCGACTTGGCATGCGAGGTCGGGTGCGCGATCCGCTCGCTCGGGCGCGAACCGGTAGCCGACGCCGAAGTGCGTGTGCACGTAGCGCCAGTCCGGCGAGAGCCGCTCGAGCTTCGTGCGCAGCTTCCGCACGAACACGTCGACCGACCGGTCACCCCGGGCCATCGTGTAGCCCCAAACCCGCTGATAGATGTCCTCGCGCTCGAGCACGCGCCCGTCGGCGCTCGCAAGCTGGTGGAGGAGCTCGAACTCCTTGCGCGACAGCGACGCCGGCTGCTCGCCGGCGTACGCGTCGAAGCGATCCGGCCGAATCGACAGCTCGCCGGCGACGATCGTCGACTCCTCCACCGGCACCTCGCCAGCTCGGCGGCGCCGGAGCACGGCCTGGATCCGCGCCACGAGCTCCTCGGGGTGGCACGGCTTCGTCAGCCAGTCGTCCGCGCCGCCTCGCAGCGCGCGGACGCGGTCCGCCACCGGCGCCGCCCCGCAGATCGCGAGCAGCGCCAGCCCGGGCATCGACATCCCGATCCGCTCGATGTAGTCGAGCCCGGTGAGCGTCGGGTTGACGATCAGCGCGTGCAGGCGCATCGCGGCGAGCTGGTCGGGCCCGGCGGCGTAGCCGAGCACCTCGTAGTCCCAGCCGAGCGCCGAGAAGCGGCGGTCGAGCACGGTCAGCAGTCCACTGTCGTCATCGATCAGCGCGACGCGCACGGCGGTCGCGGCCATTGACGGTGACATCTCGCTCAAGTGTAGGGAGCGGCGAGGACGCGAGGCGGATTCAGGCTGCAGGATGGTTGGTTCCGCGGCCGCGTGGTTGCCGGGGAAATTCGGGGATCAAGCCGGTCAAGGACGCGGCGAAGCCAATACCGGATGTATTGGCGAGCCCGAGGACGAACCGGCGGATCTACCGGATTCATCCGGCACGCGCGGTCGTGGAATCACCGATCCACCGCCGGGAAGGCGACCAACACGTCGAGCCCGCCCTCCGGTCGCGCGGCCAGCTCCAGATCGGCGCCGTGGGCCGTCGCGATCGCCTCCACGATCGACAGCCCGAGGCCGACGCCGCCGGCGTGGCTGGTCCGGTCCCCATTCAGCCGGCGGAATGGCTCGAGCAGCTGGGCGGTGTTCTCGGCAGGCACCGACGGCCCGCTGTTGGCCACCTCGAGCGTCGGGCGCCCGTCGGCGCGCACCCCCGTGCTGACGCGAACCCACCCGCCTGGCACGTTGTGGTGGACCGCGTTGTCGACCAGGTTCGCGACGAGCCGCTCGAGAAGCCCCGGATCGCCGGACACGGCGCTCGGTTCGAAACGGCCCTCGAGCCTGGCGGCTCCGTTCTGCGCGGCGGCGAGCGCCTCGGCACCGACCGCGGCGAGGTCGACGCGCTCGTGGAGCTGCAGGCCGCGCTGGCTCCGCGCGAGCGTCAGCAGCGCCTCGATCAGTCCGCTCCTGCTGCTCGCCCGCGACCAGCACCCGCCCGCACGTCTCGCGCAGCGAGTCGACGGTCGCGTCCGGATCGGCGAGCGCCACCTCGACGAGCGCGCGCTCGACCGTGACCGGCGTGCGCAGCTCGTGCGAGGCGTTGGCGACGAATCGCCGCTGGGACTCGAATGCCCGCTCCAGCCGCGCCGAGCAGCCCATCGAACGTGTCGCCGAGCTCCTGCAGCTCGTCGTCGCGGACCGCCGAGCGCCAGCCGCTCGTGCAGGTTGTGCTCGGAGATCTGGCGCGTCCGAGCGTTCATCGTCCGCACCGGCGCCAGCACCCGGCCCGCCACCAACCACCCGAGGCCGATCGAGACGATCGCCATGATCGCCGAGCGCGATCGCCGACTCGACGAGCAGCGAGCTGAGCTGGGAGGAGCGGTCGACGTGGGCCTGAGCGGTGGCGATGCGTTGGCAGCCCCTTGACCGCCTGGCTGACCTGCGGGGCGGCACCGGAGGCCGACGGCAGAGCCTCCGTGGGCGGCGAACCGCCCGACGCCGGCGACCCATTCGCCGTCTGCTGGAAGACGACGCCTCCGGGCACCGGCTCGGCACGGACCTTCGCCGACCTCAGCAGGAACGAGACGTTGGCCGAGCTCGAGACGTGCTGGGAGGCGAGCCCGTATGTGATTCCGAGCAGCAGCGCTCCGGCGACGAGGAACAGCGCATCCGTACAGCAGCGTCAGCCGCAGCCGGACCGTCGGTCGCGGCATCCAGCGACGCCCGCCGGGCGGCCTTTCGCGCAGCACCCGCTCCTCGAGCGCACGGCGCGCACGCCTCACCGCGCGCAGCGGTCTGTCAGATGCGATAGCCGGCATGGGCACGGTCTCGATCACGGGCGGCTCGCCGAGCTTGCGGCGCAAGCGGCTGACCGTCACCTTGACGACGTTGCTGAACGGGTCGGCCGCCTCGTCCCAGCCGCGCGCGAGCAGCTCCTCGGGCGACACGACGGCACCCTGTGCCGCGAGCAGCAGCTCGAGCACGGCGAGCTCCTTGGCGCTCAGCTCGAGCCGCCGGCCGCCGCGGCGTGCGACGCGCCGGCGCCGGGTCGACCCGCAGATCGCCGCGCGACAGCACCGGCGGCAGCGCCGGGTGCGCGCGGCGGGCCAGCGCCCGGATGCGTGCGACGAGCTCGGCGAAGGCGAACGGCTTCGGCAGGTAGTCGTCGGCGCCGAGCGCGAGTCCGTTGACGCGATCCTCGATGCCCGCCGACGCGGTCAGCATCAGCACCCGCGCACGGCACTCGAGCTCCACCAGCCGCTCGCACACCTGGTCGCCGTGCACCCCGGGCAGGTCGCGGTCGAGCACGATCACGTCGTAGCTCGTAGACCGCGGCGCGCTGCAGCGCCGCGCCCCCGTCGTGGGCGACATCGACCGCCATCCCCTCACGGCGCAGGCCGGCGGCGATCGTCTCGCGCCAGCTCCTCGTGATCCTCGACGACCAGCACGCGCATGGGCTCTCGATGTGCGCCAGCCAGCATCCCGGAGTCCCGAGGTTACGCCGCGGTAACACCCTCTGTTCCCGCCGCGTAACCCGCCCGGCGCTATCACTCCGGGCATGCTCCGCTACGTAACGATCCCCGCACTCGCCGCGACCCTGCTGGTCGCGGGCTGCGGCAGCTCCAGCTCCAACTCCTCGAACGACCCGGCGGCCTCAGCTCAGAGCGCCGGGCTCGAATTCGCGGGCTGCATGCGCTCCCACGGTGTCCCGAACTTCCCGGACCCGGGCGCCGGCAGCGGCGGCGGGCTCCAGATCCAGTCCTCGCAACGCAACGGCCAGGGACAGACGATGACGGTCAACGGAGTGGCGGTCAACGCGCCCGCGTTCCAGTCGGCGATGAACAGCTGCCAGAAGTACATGCCAAAGCCGAAGCCGATCTCCGGTGGGATCACGCAGCTGAAGGCGAACGCGCTCAAGTACGGCGAGTGCATGCGCTCGAACGGCGTCCCGAACTTCCCGGATCCGAAGGTCCAGAGCGGGCCGAACGGCGGCGTCGGCGTCCAGATCGGCGGGTCGGGCATCGACCCGCAGGCTCCGGCGTTCAAGGCCGCGCAGCAGAAGTGCCGGTCGATCATGGGCCTGCCCGCCGGCGGCCTGCCCCCGAACGGCCAGGCGCCGGCCGGCCAATCGTCTGGGAGCGGGTAGCCGTAGACGGCTGAGCCCGCCGGCGGCGGCCGGCGAGGCTAACCCGCGACCTGCTCCCAGCGCTCGTACAGCTCCTCGACCGCCCGCTTCGCCTCGGCGTGGCGGGCGGTCGAGGCGGCGCTCTTCTCGGGCGTCGCCCAGGCAGCCGGGTCGGCCAGCTCGTCCTCCACGCCTCGCAGACGCCGCCTCGGCGGCCTCGATCTCCCGCTCCAGCCCGCCGGCGTCACCGTTCGTCGCCTTCGGCGGGTTGCGCTTTTTCGGGCTGGCCGCGGCCGGCTTCGCCCGGGGCGGCGCGGGCGCCTTCGCAGGCGCCGCCTCGCGCTCCGCGCGGACCCGCACGTACTCGGGCCAGCCGCCGACGTAGGTGTGCAGCGTCCGTCCCTCGACCGCGACCGTCCGCGTCCCGACGGCGTCGAGCAGCGCGCGGTCGTGCGAGACGAGCAGCAGCGAGCCGGGGAACTCCGAAAGCGCCTCCTCGAGCGCCTCGCGGCTCTCCAGGTCGAGGTGGTTCGTCGGCTCGTCGAGGATCAGCACGTTCGCGCCGGACTGGACCAGGATCGCCAGCGACAGCCGCCGGCGCTCGCCGCCGGAGAGGCCGTCGAGCGGCTTCTCGGCGTCCTCGCCGGAGAACAGGAACCGCCCGAGCAGCGCCCGCGCCTTGCCGGGCGTCAGCCTGGTCGCGTGCTGGCACGCCTCGAGCACCGTGCGCGCGTGCCGGGCGCTCCCAGCTCGTCCGCGTGCTGGGACAGATAGCCGATCTGCACGTTGTGCCCGGTCCGGAGCTTGCCGTCGGCCAGCGCCCGGCGCCCGGCCAGCGTCTCGATCAACGTCGTCTTGCCGGTCCCGTTGGCGCCGACGAGCGACACGTGCTCGCCGCGCTCGAGCCACATCTCGGCGTCCTCGAGCAGCTGCTTGTCGCCGGCCTTGACGCGAGGCGTTCAGCAATTCGAAGACGACCCGGCCGCTGCGCTCCGGCGCCTTGAACGTGAACTGCGAGCGCCGCCCCGTCCTGCGGCGCTCGATCGATCCGCTCCATCTTCGTCGAGCTTCTTCGCGCGGGACTGGGCCTGCCGCGCCCGGGTGCCCGCGCGGAAGCGGGTGACGAACCGCTCGAGCCGCGCGATCTCCGCCTCCTGGCGCTCGATCGCCCGGCCCAGCGCCAGCTCGCGCGCGGCCTTCTCGCGCGCGCCACGCCGACCATGGCCCGGCGAAGAACTTCCCGCGCCCGGCTTCGAGCTCGAGCACGCTGTCCCGACCGCCTCCAGGAACCAGCGGTCGTGCGCGACGAGCACGACCGCGGCGTCCAGCGACGCCAGGTGCTGTTCGAGCCACTCGAGCGACTCGATGTCCAGGTGGTTCGTGGGCTCGTCGAGCAGCAGCAGGTCCGGGTCGCCGGCAAGGGCGCGCCCCAGAGATGCTCGTGTCAGCTCGCCACCGGAGAAGGTCGAGAGGCGGCGGTCGAGATCGCGGTCGTCACGGAACCCGAGCCCGTGGAGCGTCGCCAGCGCGCGGTCGCGCCAGCGATAGCCGCCGGCATGCTCGAGCCGCGCCTGCGCATCGGCGTAACGGTTGAGCGTCGCCTCGTCGTGGGCGCCGCCGGCCATCTTCGCTCGAGCTCGCGCGAGCTGCTGCTCGATCTCGACCAGCTCGCGCGCGCCCGCTCAGCATGTAGTCGCGCAAGGAGATCGAGCGCTCTCGCGGCGGCCGCTGGTCGTGCAGCATCACCTTCGCGCCCTTGGCCAGCATCAGCTCGCCCACGTCGATCGAGGCCTCACCGGCGAGCATCCGCAGCAGCGTCGTCTTGCCGGCGCCGTTGCGGCCGGACAGCGTCATCCGATCCCGGCGCTCGAGCTTGAACGAGATCCCGCGCAGCAGCGGCTCTCCGGCGATGTCCTTGCCGAGGTCGGATGCGATCACGACGGCCATGCTCGCTGATGGTAGGTGCCCCCGGACCGGCGGCGACCGGGATAATCCGCCGATGCCGCCCAAGGCCTACCCGCCGGTGCCCCCGTTCGAGTTGCCGCCCGCGCGGACCGTGTACGTGCCCGACCGCGGCGAGCTGTTCCTGCGCGACAGCGGTGGGCGACGGCCCGCCCGGTGATGCTGCTCCACGGCTGGCTGGCGACCGCCGACATGAACTGGTGCGGCGCCTACGCGGACCTGATCGACGCCGGCTACCGCGTGCTGGCGATCGACCACCGCGGCCACGGGCGCGGACTGCGGTCGATGGCTCGCGTTCCGGCTCGCCGACTGCGCCGCCGACGCAGCGGCGGCGCTCCGGGCGCTCGGACGCGGTCCCCGCGACCGTCGTCGGGTACTCGATGGGCGGCGCGATCGCGCAGCTGGTGGCGCGCGACCACCCGGACGTCACGTCCGGGATCGTGCTGTCCGGCACCGCGCAGCACTGGCAGGAGGCCGGACAGCCGGCGCGTGTGGCGCACGATGGGCGCGTTCGGGCTGGTTCTGTCGGTCGCCCCGCGTCTCAGCTTCCGGGCGGGCTTCAAGCGCGCCGGCCTCACGGACCGAGCGCACGACCGCCTGGGCGCTCGGCGAGATGATGCGCCACTCGGCCCGCGATATTGCCGAGGCCGGCCGGGAGCTCGGCCGGTTCGACTCGCGAGCGTGGCTGCCGTCGGTGGACGTCCCGGCCGCCGTGGTGGTCACGAGCCGCGACTCGGCCGTGTCGCCGCGTAAGCAGCGCGAGCTGGCCGATGCGCTCCGCGCGAACGTGTTCGAGGCGCCGATCGACCACCTCGAGGTCACGACCCGCGGGGACCTCTACAACGGCCCGCTGCTCGACGCGATCCGCTCTGTCGAGGCCCGTGACCGGGCCGGGGTGCGGTAGCCTTCACGCCGATGCGCCGCGTCCATTTCACCGTTGCGCTGGTCCTGTTCAGCATCGCGCTGCTCATGTTCGCGCCGGGCGCTCTCGCCCACTCGGACTCGGGCGGTCAGGGCTGGTACGGCGAGACGAACGACAGCGTGATCACGAACGCGATGTTCCTCACGATCCTGTTCTTCCCGGTGCTGATCACGGTGTTCTCGCTGATCCAGTGGCGGCTCGACAAGCGCAAGCACGCGCGCACGGACGCCGCCAAGCGCCGGGCCGCCAGCGCGGACTGGCGAGGCGGCTGGTAGCAGCCGGCCGGGACCGATGGCGTATTTCGTAACCGGCGGTACCGGTTTCATCGGCCGGTTCCTGATCGAGCGGCTGCTCGAGCGCGACGGCGACATCCACGTGCTCGTGCGCGAGAGCTCGGTCGACAAGCTCGCGCGGCGGTGGAGCCGGGAACCGCGGATCAAGCCCGTGATCGGCGACCTGGGCAAACCGCGTCTCGGTGTCGACTCGGATGAGCTGAAGGGGCGGATCGACCACTTCTTCCACCTTGCCGCGATCTACGACATGACCGCCGACGAGGAGGTCAACCGGATCGCGAACGTCGAGGGCACGCGGCACGCCGTCGAGCTCGCGAACGTGCTCGAGGCGGGGATCTTCCACCACACCTCCTCGATCGCCGCCGCCGGCATGTACAAGGGCCTGTTCCGCGAGGACATGTTCGACGAGGGCCAGAAGCTCGACCATCCGTACCACCGCACGAAGTTCGAGTCGGAGAAGATCGCCCGGACGCAGACGGCGGTGCCGTGGCGCGTGTACCGGCCGGCGATCGTCGTCGGGTCCTCGCAGACGGGCGAGATGGACAAGATCGACGGCCCGTACTACTTCTTCACAGCGATCAAGATGGCCCGGCACTACCTGCCCGGCTGGTTCCCGCTCGTCGGTCCCGAGCTCGGCTACACGAACATCGTGCCGGTCGACTACGTCGCCGCCGCGATGGATCACATCGCGCACGAGCCCGGCCTGGACGGGCTCGCGTTCCACCTCACGAACCCCAAGTCGCAGCGCTCGGGCGACGTGATCAACGAGCTCGCGAAGGCCGCGCACGCGCCTCAGTTCAGCCTCCGAGTGGACACGAAGCTCCTCAACGCGCTGCCGAAGGGCACGTTCTCGATGCTGATGCAGCTGCCCGCGGCGCGCGGCGTGCGCAAGGCGATCCTGGCCGACTTCGGAATCCCGGAGGAGGTGATCGGGTACGTCGGGCTGACGGCCGAGTTCGACACGCGCGACACCGAGCGCGCGCTCGAGGGATCCGGCATCGCCGTGCCGGCGCTCGAGGGCTACGCGGCGAAGCTGTGGGACTATTGGGAGCGCAACCTCGACCCGGATCTGTTCAAGGACCGCTCGTTCGAGGGGGCGGTCGGCGGCAAGACGGTGCTGATCACCGGCGCCTCGTCCGGCATCGGGCGCGCCGCCGCGTTCAAGATCGCGCAGGCCGGCGGGATCCCGCTGCTGGTCGCGCGCTCCGAGGACAAGCTCGAGCAGACCAAGCGCGAGATCGAGGACATGGGCGGCACCGCGTACGCCTACAGCGCCGACGTCTCGGATCCCGAGTCGATCGAGCGGCTCGTCGAACGCGTGCTCGCCGACCACCCCGCGGTCGATGTGCTCGTCAACAACGCCGGCCGCTCGATCCGCCGCTCGATCGCGCTCTCGTACGACCGCTTCCACGACTTCGAGCGGACGATCCAGCTCAACTACCTCGGGACGATCAAGCTGATCATGGGGTTGCTACCGCACATGCGCGAGCGTCGCTCGGGCCTCGTCGTCAACGTGTCCTCCATCGGCGTGCAGACGAACCCGCCGCGGTTCAGCGCGTACGTCGCGTCGAAGGCTGCTCTGGATGCGTGGACGCGCGTCGTCGGCTCGGAGACGATCGGCGACAACGTCCACTTCACGACGATCCACATGCCGCTCGTGCGCACGCCGATGATCGCCCCCACGAAGATCTACGACAGCTTCCCGACGATCTCACCCGACGAGGCCGCCGACCTGATCTGCGAGGCGATCCGGGCGAAGCCGAAGCACATCGGCACCCGCCTCGGCACGTTCGGCGAGGTCTCCTACACGCTGTTCCCGAAGGCCGTCGACCAGATCCTCTCGACCGCGTACAAGGTATTCCCGGACAGCGCTGCCGCGAAGGGCGAGAAGGACCCGAACGAGCACGCCTCGACCGAGCAGGTCGCGCTCGCGCACCTGATGCGCGGCGTCCACTGGTAGCACGGACGGGCCGCCGCGGCGGCGGGTCCGGGGCGTCTTGTGGCCCCGAACCCGCTCGCGTGCTCAGGTGACCGCCAGCGCCTCGTAGACGTCCACGGTCCCGCCGTTCGCGAGCACCGGGCAGCCATTCGTGTGAGCAACGGCGCCCTCGAGGCTGTCGGCAGACACGATCGAATAGCCGCTGAGGCCGGCCGAGCCGGCGCCATTGCCGTCGGAACCAACCGTGGTCGAACCACCGAACGGTGCGCCGGCATCGACAATCGCCGAACCCAGCTGCCCGAACCATGCTCCCCACGCCGCCATCGCCTGCTCACGCTCGGCCGGGTCCTCGGCCATTCCGGCGCCACCGCGGTACGCCAACACGAAATTGCCCATCTGATCCTCCTGGGAGTGGTTTGTATGTTCGCCCCTATGACGAACCAGCACTCTCCGAGGGGACAGGCTTCCGGCAGACGAACAGATAGTCGGACTCCAGCAGCCGGTGGCGCTCCGTTTCGGCGGTGCCCAGGTCGTGCGCGACCCGTTCGGTCGTGACCTCGAATCCTGCGGCATTGAGGCGGTCGGCGATATCCGGCGCGTACAGGCGGACGTGGTCGAACTGCCAGAACTCGCGCTCGCGGTCGGCCGGCGCCGTGATCGAGGAGTCCTCGTACGTGCGTGTGCGGTTGATGTCGAGCGGGACCATCACGATCGCCCAGCCCCCGGGTTCGAGGACGCGTCGCAGCTCGCGCATCGCGGCCACGTCGTCCTCGACGTGCTCCAGCACGTGGCTGCACAGGATCGCGTCGAACGAGCCGTCAGGGAGACTGATATCGGTGATGTCGAGCTGGAGCTCGCCGACGGCGGGGTTCAGATCGGCGGTCCTGTAGGCCAGCCCGGGGATCTGCCTGAGCCGGCGCTCGAGGCACCACTCGGGCGCGAAATGGAGCAGCTCGCGCGCGTTGCCCAGGAGCTCGGGGTGGAGCCGGTCGAGGTACAGCCACAGCGCTCGGTGGCGCTCGTGCGAGCCGCAGCGCCAGCAGATCGCGTTCGGGCGGTTCCAGTCATCGCGAAATGCTCTGAAGCCGTGGCCGCAGACCGGGCACTGCACCGCATCGCCGCGATTTGCGAGCACGCGAAAGCGGACGCGTGCCGCGCTCGTAAGTCGCCCCACTACGGGGCAGGGCTGAGAACGATGACCGGGATCTCCCGGGACGTGCGCTGCTTGTACACGTCGAAGTCCGGGAAGATCGCGACGAGCTTCGGCCACAGTCGCTGCTTCTCCTCGGCGCTCGCCTCATGGGCGTGGACCCGACGTCGCTCCGGCCCGACGGTGACGGTGGTGTCGGGGCTCGCCTTCAGGTTCAGCCACCACGCCGGCGTCGCGTCCGAGCCGCCGCGCGAGGCGACGATCACGAGGTCGTCACCGTCCGCCAGGTACAGCACCGGCGATGTTCGCGCCTGGCCGCTCTTGCGTCCGACGTGGTCGAGCAGCAGCACCGGCGCGCCCTTGACCTTGTTGGCGAACTTCCCGCCGCTGCGTCGGTACACGGCGACCTGCGCCTTCGTGAGGCCGTTCAGCAGCTTCAGGCGCAGCGATCCGGGCGGAGGGACTTTCGGCGATGCCGGCATCTGGGACGGAGGCTATCCGAGCGGTACATTCGTCGTATGCCCGCACTCTCTGATCCAGATATCAAAAAACTGCTCGAGGATCCCAACTACGCCGTCGTCTCCACACTCGAGGCGGACGGCTCGATCCTCTCGACCATCGTCTGGGCCTCGGCCGACGACGACACGCTGTACGTCAACAGCGCGATCGGCCGTCGCTGGCCCACAAACCTCCAGCGCGACCCGCGCGTGACGGTGCTCGTCCAAGAAGCCGGAAACCCGTACCACTTCGTGTCGGTTAAGGGGACCGCCTCCGCGACGACCGACGGCGCCGACGAGCACATCGACGCGCTCGCCAAGAAGTACATCGGCCAGGACGAGTACCCGTTCCGTCAGCCCGGCGAGCAGCGCATCAAGTTCGCGATCACGCCCACCCACGTCCGTTACGTGAACAGGTAGGACATGCGCGACGAGTACGAGATCGAATCCTCGCTTTCGTACACGCCCGGAGACCCGGTCACGGTGAGCGTTCGTCACCGGGAGCAGGCGGTCACCGTTTCCGACGAGGGCGGAGCGATCGAGCGCGCCGGCGCCCCGGGGGGCTGGCCGACCGCCGCCGACCGCGTTGCGTCCGAGCTCGACGTCAACGTCAGCCGCCACGGCGTCGTGTCGCTCCCGGTCGTCCGGGTCGGCCCCGGCGAGCATGTGATCGTGGGCCGGATCGCCGAGGCGTCGCTGGCGCTCTACCGGGAGCTGCTCGAGCTCAGCGGCGACGCTCGAGCTCGCGCTTGATCGCCTGAGTCCCGATTTCCATCGCCTCTGCGGTCGGCGCTGCCGTGTCGTCGGGCAGCACGTCCGCCGTCCACACGAACCGCGCCCGCCGATCGCCCTCCGGAACCACCTGAGCGGCGCCGTTGTGGTGCGAGTACGGCCCGTCGACGATCGTCCACGCAACCCGGCGCGCATCGTCGTCGATCGAGATCAGCCGCTCGCGGAGCACAGTGCCGTTCGCGAACGTCACCAGCCGGTCGCCGCCGTCCATCTCGGTCGCCGTGACGAACCCGACCGCCAACTCGTGCAGCGCGCCGTACTCGCGCAGCGCGCCCCAGACGGTGTCGACCTGGGCGTCGATCGTGATCGCTTTGCGAATCGTTGCCATGTCGGTCTCCTTTCCCACATCTATAACGCGGCCCGCCCCTGAAACGTGAGGTGTCAGGCCGCCGTCGCGCGCCCGATCGCCTGCGCGATCACCGCGATGACACGCAGCGGCTCGTTCTCCAGCTGCCGCCAGGTGAACCGGAATACCTCGTAGCCGGCGGTCTTGTGCTTCTGATCGCGCCGCCGATCACGTTCGAAGGAGTACCGGTGGCCGTGATATCGGTAGCCATCGACCTCCACGATCAGCCGGTATGCCGCCCACAGGAAGTCCGCCGTGAATCCCGCCAGCTTCACTCGGGTCCGGGGCATCGGCAGGTCCGCCTGCCGCATGAGCTCCTTCATCACCCGCTCCGCCATGCTCGCGGTCCACATCGGGCCGCCCACGCGATCGAGCTCCGCCCTCAGCGCCGCGGCTCCTGGCCGGCGGCGGTGACGCTCGATCACGTCTCGCAGCTGCTCCTCGGTCACGAGCTTGAGGGCGTACGCCTCCGCGATTGCCCGCTCGAGCTCGTCGGCGGTCGCGATGGCGGCGAAGTCGAGCAGCGCGAGTGGCGGCGCGACGATCGGAATGCCGTGCTGGAAGCCACGATCGATCTCCGCCAGCGCGGCGATCCGCGCGACATCGATGCCGGCGCGGCGGCAATTCCGGCCCGGAACGAGGATCTCCACCTCGCCCTCCCATGGCTCGGTGAGCCCGAACAGCGCAGCGGCCGAACGGCGGCGCACCACGGCGCCATCGCCGCACGCGAGAACAGCGGCCAACTCCCGGGCTCCGGGCAGCATCAGCGGCGTCCCGAGGTGGTACACGCCGATGTGCACACGGTGCATCGTTGCCTGCCCCATCCGTGTCCTGACCACGTCGGGGCTGACGCCGGCGACCCGCAGCTGCGCCGTCGTGATCAGCTCGAGCTGATGAGCCGCGACCCACGCCGCCACCGGTTCACCCGGCCCTCGAACCCCCACCGATTGACAAATCGCCTCGGTCGCGACGACCGTGGTCGGAAACGGGGCCAGAGCCTGCATTCTTGACCGCGGTGTCCCGCTACCGTCGGGTTTGGCATTCGGCGGGGGCATCCACCCGACCGAGGGCGCCGGGCGCCCGAAATCGCCCCCCTAGATCCGGAAGACCGGGATCAGGCGCTGCTCGTGCTCGGCGTCGATCCGGGCGATGACCTCGAAGTGCTCCTCGAGGCCGGAGCCTCGGAGCTTCATCGCCAGCAGCTCGTCGACCTGGAAGATGCCCGCGCTGTTCGACATCGCGATCTCGACCCGGACGGCGCGGTCCTCGCCGGGGAGGATCTTGACCTCCTCGATCGCGTACGCGGACAGAGAGTGGATGTTCTGCCGGCCGGACTCGAACTCCACGCGCGAGCGACCGCGCGCCATGTCCAGAGCGTCGGCGATCCGGACGATCCCGGCCTCGACCGTGAACGGCGCACCATCGCGGCGGTGGCCGATGATCGCGTGCAGCGCCTCAGACGCGATCACGGTCCGCTCGGGCTCCTCGTATGCGGAAGCCAGCAGCCCGCCGAGCTTGTCCGCGGTCAGGAACAGGCTGAAGCGCTCATGGTCCTTGCGGTGGATCGACATGCCGACGCAGTGGAACAGGCAGCCGGCGGCGATCACGACCTCGGCGTCCCGTTCGCTGAGACCGAAGTCGGCGACCACCGACGGCACCACGCCGCGCCGGAACAGCAGCCGTCCGAGCCGCAGCCCGATGTTCAACACGATCTGGATGTGGACCCAGCTGTGGTCGCTCATTCCGAGCCGCCGGGCGGCGTTGACGGCGGACACATGCCACCAGGCCTTCACCTGATCGTCCTCGTTGACCGCGTCGAGGAAGCGCTCGAGCCGGCGGTTTCCGCGCGTCGGCGCGCGCACTCGGATCTCGGTGATCACCTCGCGCAGCGGGATCGGCGGCGCGGGCAGAGGCGGCTCGGGGGCAGGCGGCTCCGGTGCAGGCGGGCCCTGCGCAGGCGGGCCCTGCGCAGGCGGGCCCTGCGCAGGCGGGCCTGACGCAGGCGGGCCCTGCGCAGGCGGATCCGGAGCGTCCGAGGCGGGCGGGTCCGGGGTCATCGCGCCGCCGCCTCCAGCACCACGCCCTCGCGGATCCCGCCTCGCCCGATCGACAGCGTGACGCCGAACAGCCGCGAGACGGCCTCGAGGATCACGAGCCCCGCCGGCAGCA
This sequence comes from uncultured Solirubrobacterales bacterium, assembly GCA_963826895.1. Lineage (GTDB taxonomy): Bacteria > Actinomycetota > Thermoleophilia > Solirubrobacterales > Solirubrobacteraceae > Palsa-465. Next base: position 1,118,578 of record CAWGYJ010000001.1, on the reverse strand, counting down.
GCCGCACACGGTCTCGGTCGAGGCCGACCCGTCGCGCGATCTCGGCGGCTCGGCGGCTCGTCAGCACCGCGAGCGCACCGTCGAGCGCGACCGCGTCGAGGCGCGGACCGGCCAGCCGCGACAGCGAGGCGGCGCTCCCCCCGACCGCGACGGCCTCGACAGGCGTCGGAGGCTCGACCCCCGAGAGCGTGCCGGCGACATGCGCACGTACCGCGGACAGCTCTGCGGAGCAAGGCGGATCCGAGTGCAGGAATTGATCAGCCAGATCGCCGGAGCCGAGCGCGAATGACGTCCACCACCCGACCGAGTCCGGCGCAGTGCCGACGACCAGCTCGGACGAACCGCCGCCGACGTCGACCACGCCGAGCGGGCCCGATGGGACGTGCCCGAGCGTCCTCGCCGCGCCGACGAACGCGAGGCGCGCCTCCTCCTCACCCGACAGGACCCGAACGACCAGGCCGCACGCGCCCTCGATCGCGCTCAGCAGCTCGGCGCCGTTCTCGGCGCGGCGGATCGCCGCCGTCGCGACGCCGTGAATCTCGGCGGCGCCCAGGTCGCGGGCCAGGGCCATCTGCGCGGTCACGACCGCCGCCACCTCGGCCACCTTCGCCGCGGAGATCAGGCCATCCTCGCGGAGCCCTTGGCCGATCCTCGTGAAGGCGCGCTCCTGATGGACCTCGTGCACGCCCCGGTCGCAGTCGGCGACCAGCAGCCGCGTCGTGTTCGAGCCGATGTCGATGCAGGCGTACCGCGCACCGCTCGCCCCGTTCATGCGAGCGTCTCGGATCCGCGCATGACCGCGGGCCGTAGCACGACCCACGTCGCAACGGCCGCCGCGGCGGCTCCGACGCCCGCGACCGCGAGCGCCACCCGCGGACCCGCGAGCGCGGTCAGCAGGCCGCCGAGCAGGATCCCGGCACCCGGGACGGCCTGCGCGAGCGACTCGTTGAGCCCCATCATCAGGCCCATCCAGTGCTGATCGACATGCTCTTGGAGCGCCGTGCGCGCCGCCACCGCCTGGATCCCGTTGCCGACGCCCGCGATGCACGAGCCGACGGCCGCGATCGCGAGCCCGTGTGACGCCGCCATCACGAGGAAGCCGACCCCGAGGGCGGCCGTGCCGAGACCGATCAGCACACGCGCTTCGAGACGGTGCCAGCGACTGTAGATCACGCTCCCGCCGATCGCTCCGGCGCCCCACGCGGCGAGCAGCCACCCGTACCCGCTGGCGTGTGCCCGCAGCGTCCGCTCGGCGAACACGACCTCCACCGGGATCGGAAGCGTGAAGAACAGCAGCGCGACAGCCTGGAAGCCGAGCAGGTTCCGGATCGCGGGCTGCGTGCGCGCGTACTGGATCGCGGCGCGCAGACGCCCGGCGGACGGGGACGGATCAGGTTCCGGCTTCGGCAGCACGCCCGAGGTCGCGAGCGTCGCCGCCATCAGCACGAACAGCACCGCCGTCGCGATCAGGGCGGGCACCGTGCCGCCGCTCGCGACGACGATCCCGGCGATCGCCGGACCGACCATGAAGCACACGGCGAACGAGGCGTTCATCAGCGCGTTGCCCTGCGCGAGCATCCCCACCGGGTTCAGCACCGAGACGGCCGCGGCGCGCGCCAGCGACCGAGCCGTGAGCGCACAGATGCCATCGAGCAGGGCGAGCGACAGCACGGCCGCGAGGTCGAAGTGGTGCGCGAACCACGCGAGCACCGCGAACAGCACCGCCTCGACCGCGTACAGCGCCGGGAGCACCTTCCGTGCCGGGCTGCGGTCGAGCCGCGCGACGAGCCACGGCGCCAACGGCGCCGGCGCGAACTGCGCGCACAGGAAGAAGCCCATCGCCCCCACGGCGCTGCCGGTACGGCGGTAGACCAGCACCGCGAGCGCCAGCGACCCGACCGAGACCGCCATCTCGTTGAGCGTGTACGCGGCCAGCAGCCGTCGATATGCAGGGAGCTTGAGGACCGCGCGCACGCCGGGATAAGTATCGCGTCAGCCGCAGGCCGCGTCGAGCGACCCAGCCGAATGGTCGGCCACGACCGCCTACGGCGGATCGACGACCGTCGCCCAGACGGTGTCCGATTGGCCGCCGTTGCGATCCCAGTCGCTGGCGAGCACGAGCCGATCGCCGGTCACAGCCGCGGACGTCTGCTGCGGGATGTTGTCCCCGCGGCCTGGGACGCTGCGCAGCAGTTCCGGAGTTCCCCCGGCGCCGGCGGCATCGCCGAGCTTCGCGTACAGCAGCGCCCCGTCGTCGTTCAGCCACCCGACCCACAGCCGCCCGCCGGCGGTATAGGCAGCGAACGGCTGCGACGCGGTCTGGTCGGTGCCGCCGAGCTTGCCCGAGAACGCGATCGTGGCGGTCGACTCACCGGGTGCCCAGGTCAGGATCTGCTCAGGGTTGGCATTCTCATCGACGTACACGATCCTGCAGATCTGCGCGCATGCCATCTCGGTGGTCAGGGCCCCGGCCTGCGGCCCTGAACTGCGCGGCGCGAGCTGCGGCGCGCCGATCGCCGCGCCGGTTTGCGGGTTGAGCTGCAGCATGTAGGTGCCGGTCTCCGAACTGGTGGAGAAGGCGAGCCAGACCCGCCCGCGCTGATCCCGGCCGATCACCGGACGGACGGGAGCCGACGGCGCGTCCGCGGTCAGATCCTGCGGGGTCGAGCCGCTGAACACGAGCATCCGGTAACCCGACTCATTCGGGATGTTCGACGAGAACGAGGCCCACAGCGGCGTCGAGCCATCGGCCGCGATCGTCGCGCTGGTGACGCCGTAATCGATCTCCGGGCTCAGCAGCGTGGGCGAGCCGAACGATCCGTCGGCGTTTCGCGTCACGATCACGGTCCCGTTCAGCGGGTCGCCGCCGGTGCTGCTGTGGACACCCGGAACGATCATCCGCAGGCCCCCGCCGGCCGGCAGCAGCACCGGATCGTTGACCCCCAGCCACCCGGTGAACGAAACATTCCGCGAGATGCCGGACACCCCGGTGGCGCCGGCGTCGAACGTCGCCGCCTCGATCGACTGCCGGCCCGACAGCAGGTAGACGGCGACCATCCTGCCCCCGACCGAGGCGACTGACGGCACGATCGCCGCAGCAACCGATCTCGACGACAGCCGGGTCCATGGGATCGACGAATGGATCACCGGCACCGCCATCGGCTTCTGGTGTCCCGCGACCGCGCCGTCGAGATTCTGGTCGCCGCTGGCGTACGCATCGTCGTTGGTGACGCCGACGTCGAGCTCACAGTCCAGGAGCACAGCGCGGAGCCTGATCCCGGCGGCCTCGCAGACCCGCCTGGCACGGGCGCGGGCCGCTTTCGACAGCCCGGCGAACGTCGTCGCTCGCGGCGGGTAGTTGAGCCGCGTGTACGAGCGCGTGCTCTTGCCGCGCGCGTAACGGAACAGCGATTGCTTCTGCGTGATCCGCCAGCTGTTGCCGTACTGGCCGTAGAGGATGCCGAACGGCAGCTGCTCGTACCGGCCGGCGCGGTAGTGAATGCCGTTGCGGCCGATGTACTCGTTGCGAGCGTTGCCCAGGTACGGCCCGAGCAGTCCCCTGAGCCGGCCGCGGCGGTCGCGGGCGGCGTGTATGACGACGTCCATGCCAATGCCGTAGCTGGGATAGATCTCGACATACGTGCCATCTCGCCAGCGGACACTGATCCCGCCGAGCCTCGAGCCAAACCTCGTCAAGCTCCCGCCCCCGGGTAGGCGAGCGAACGCGAGCGAGAACCGGCGCTTGTCCAGGTACACCTGCCCGCCGCTGTCCTCCTCGACCGTCGAGCCGCCGTCACGAATCGCGGCGGCGGTGATGAATGCGATTCGATCCTCGCCGAACACAGCGGGCTTCTGACGCACCTGCACCTGGAGGTCGTCACGCGTCGACTTCATCAGCGTGAACTCGCCGGCGGCCTGGAAGTCGTAGAACGTGCCGTCGAACGTCGTCACGTGCGGGTCGCCGCCGGAGCCGCCGTTCCCGTAGCTGTAGTTGGGCGGCGGGGTCTGCTTGATGCAGAACTCGTCCAGCTTGTGGAATGTGATGTACCCCTCGGTCCCGTCCGGGTCGTCGGGATCGCCGGTGATCGCAAGGTACGCATCCGTCTCGAGCGGCTGCGAGTCGGGGAGCTGATCGATCGTGTCCGGCGGGCACTTGCAGCCCTTCGGATCGACGCAGAACCACGCATCGCTCAGGTGCGTGTAGTTGTGGATCATGCTCAGCCGCCCGTAGCCGTGGAGCGCGATGTGCATCAGCGGCGCGCCGGCCGGCATCGACGCGAAGTGGTAGTCGATGACCGTGTACGGGTGCGCCCACACCTTCCCCGGGCCGTTCAGCTGCAGCACGGGGCTGGGGAGACTGTCGAGGTCGTCCTGGTTCGACGCCGGCGGAACCATCGGGCTGTGCATCTCCCACGGCTCGCCACCGACATCGTTGCGGAGGTAGCTGCTCGCCCACGTGTTCAGCACGGCGCCGTCGTCGGCGCCGGCGGCGACGAATGCGGCGCGGTCGTCGTTCGCGCGGATCACCTTCGGGAGCACGCTCCACAGGTCGCCAGTCACGTCCTGGACGTGGCCCCAGAATCCGGATGCGTCATAGGCGCGATCGAACAGCGACTGGCGAGGATGGTCGAAGTACTTGCCGAGCTCGAGGAAGTCGTTGTCGAGCGCGAACGGGCTTGGGACGATCGTGGTCGCCGCCCAGTCGGCTGTCCCCTCTTGGACCCACAGCGGCATCGCCTTCCACGCATCCGTCCCCCGCAGATCGAACTGGAAGCAGTGGAACAGCTCGTGCGCCATCGTCAGCGCCTCGAAAGCCGGACCCTTCTTGACCCCCAGTGGCGTTTCCTGGATCTGGCACTTGACGGGGAGCCCCGGGCCGTCGTCCTTGCCCTTCGCGTTGTAGGGGGTCGCGTTGGCATAGATCAGACTTCCGTCCTCGCTCTTGATCTCGTGGTCGACGGTCCCGGCAATCACCGTCAGCCCGAGCGTGTGGTGGAGATCGGCCTCGTAGATCCCGATGTCCGTGTTGACGTCGTCCTGCAGTGCCACGCTCGGAGTGAAGGTGGCTGTCCGGGCGACGCCGCCCGGCGCCGCCATCAGCCGCGCAGCGGCCCCGGAGGCCAGGAACGAGGCCGAGACGAGCGAGATGAGCGCCAGTCGCGCAACGCGGGCAGCCCTACCCATGCGCCAATTGTCCGACCACCGGCCGCAATCCGCAATCTCGCTCTGGTCTCAAGTTCGAGCCGGCGCTGACATGATCAGGAGCGTGTCGGATCAAGCGATCGTCGTTCGCGGCCTGCGGAAGTCCTACGCCGGCTTCGAGGCCGTGCGGGGCATCGATTTCGAGGTCCGGCGCGGCGAGGTGTTCGGCCTGCTCGGCCCGAACGGCGCCGGCAAGACCACCACGGTGGAGATCCTCGAGGGTTACCGCCTGCGGTCCGCCGGGGAGGTGAGCGTGCTCGGGTACGACCCGGGCCAGCGCTCGCGCGACCTGCGCGCGCGCGTCGGGATCGTGCTGCAGAGCACCGGCCTGTACCGCCACATCAAGGTGCGCGAGGCGGTGGCGCACTTCGCCGGGATGTACCCGCACCCGCGCGACGTCGACGAGGTGATCGCGGTCTGCGGCCTCGACGGCAAGGAGGAGGCGACCGCGCGCACCCTCTCGGGCGGGCAGCTCCGCCGGCTCGACCTCGCACTCGCGCTGGTCGGCGACCCCGAGCTGATCTTCCTCGACGAGCCGACGACCGGCTTCGATCCCGCGGCCCGGCGCAACGCCTGGGAGACGATCCGCTCGCTGAAGGAGCTCGGCAAGACCGTGCTGCTCACGACGCACTACCTCGACGAGGCGCAGGAGCTCGCCGACAGGGTGGCGATCATCAAGGACGGCCGGATCCTGATCGAGGGCGCGCCGGGATCGCTCGGCTCGACCGCGGGCAGCGCGCCGTTCCGGATCGTGTACCGCGACCTCGACGGGGGGATCGTCGAGCACGACACCGACGACCCGACGTCGCTGCTCCACGAGCTGACGGGCGCGGCGCTGGCCCGGGGCGAGCGGCTCGAGGGCCTGACGGTCACGCGGCCGACGCTCGAGGACATCTACCTCGAGCTGACCGCCGGCGAGGCCGCCGAGCCTCCGCCCGCGCCGCACGAGGACCCCGGCCGGCGGGGACGGCGCGGGCGCCGGCGCGCGGGAGCGCGGCGATGACCGACGTGGCCGTCCTCGCGTGGCGCCAGTACCGCCTCGAGCGCCGCCTGTTCTGGCGCAACCCGAGCGCCGCGTTCTTCAACTTCCTGTTGCCGCTCCTGTTCCTCGCGTTCTTCGGCGCGATCTTCCACAACAACCAGCACGACCTGGACGTGATCGTCCCCGGCATCGCCGGCATGGCCGTGATGTCGACCACATTCACGGCGCTCGCCTTCAACATCACATTCCTGCGCGAGCAGGGCGTGCTGAAGCGGATTCACGGTACGCCGATGCCCGGCCTCTCCTACCTGCTCGGGATCGCCGGCAATGCGGTCACGAACACGGCCGTGCAGATCGTGCTCATCACCGTCTCCGGCAAGGTGTTCTTCGGCACCGGCTGGCCCAAGGACTACGTCGAGCTGGTCGTGTTCGTGGCCGCCGGCGTGGTCTGCTTCGCGTCGCTGGGAGTGGCGTTCTCGCACGTGATCCCGAACTTCGACTCGGCACCGGCGTACGTGAACGCGGTGTTCCTGCCGGTGGTCGCCGTGTCGGGCGTGTTCTTCGACCCGGCCCACAGCCCGGCGTTCCTGAAGGGAATCGCCCAGGCGCTGCCGCTCTACCACCTGATCTCGGGCCTGTCGGCCGCAATGGTCAAGGGAACCTCGCTGGCGGAAAACGTGACCGCGCTCGGCGTGATCGCGGCCTGGTCCGTGCTCGGGATCTTCTTCGCCGTGCGCGGGTTCAGCTGGGACCAGCGGCGCGAGTAAGCGTCGCGATGTTCGCCCACGTCACGATCCGGGCCGCGGACGCCGCCGCGAGCGAGTTGTTCTACGCGACCGTGCTCGACGGCCTGCCGGCAGGCGAGTGGCGGACGGACCTCCGGGTCGAGCAGGCTGCCGGCGGCGACGGCGTGACGCGCCACCTGCATGTCGCGTTCGTGACCACCTCTCGCGAGCAGGTCGATGCGTTCTGGCGAACCGGGGTGGCGGCCGGGTACGAGAGCGGCGGCGCTCCCGGCCCGCGCAGCATCTATTCGGAGGCGTACTACGGAGGGTTCCTGCTCGACCCCGAGGGAAACAGTGCCGAGGCCGTGCATCACGGCCGCGAGCGGGAGCCCGGAAGCGCGATCGATCACCTGTGGATCGGCGTCGCCGACCTCGATGCTTCGCTGCGCTTCTGGGAAGCGGTCGCGCCGCCGCTCGGCCTCACCGTCTACGGGCACCGCCCCGAGCGGTTCCACGTCGGCGCGCGCGGCCGCTCGTTCGCGCTCGTCGCGGATGGCAGACCGGCGACGTGCAATCTGGAGCTCGGAATCCGGGTGCAGGGCGGCGACGCAGCTCGGATGGTGCACGAAGCCGCCGTCGCGGCGGGATGGCGCGGAGACGGCGACGGCGTGCTCGACGCTGACGGCAATCGGGTCGTCCCGGTCGCCGCCCGCTAAGGCCACCGCCGCTCGCGCTCCCCGCGAAGGTCGTCCCGGCGCTTAAGCCTCCGCGATCATCATCGTGACCCCGCCCGAGGCGAAGTTCGGCACATCGCCGGCGGCCGCCTGGCCCTCGGGGCTCCCCAATGCCGCCTGGAAGGCCTCCATGTCGTCGAACGAGAGCTCGGCGAGGAAGTAGTACGGCGCGTCGGAGCCGTCGGGCGTGCCGAGGACCTTCCCGGCCTCGAATCGCTGCAGGCCGGGGATCTTCTCCGTGATTGGCACGTGCGTCGACGCGTAGTACGAGTCGAACTCCTCCGGATTCTCCGGCCGGCCGTATGCGACCACAAGCTTGATCATCTGGCTGCTCCTCTTCCTCTTGGGGGTCCCGCGCCCGATCCTATGGATCCTCGGAGGTTCTGGTCGGTCGACCCGCGCGGTTCAGGTCAATCCGGCAGCAGCGGCACCGCCAGGCCCGGATCGCGGCCGACGAGCACGCCGCGTGTGATCGCCGCCGTTCCGAACCGCTCGCGGACCTCGTCGAGCGCGCGGTCGAGATCTCGCGAACGCTCGAACGGCAGCACCAGCTGCACGGCGCCCTGATCCGCGAGATTCGTCAGTGCGAGCCCGATCAGCGTCAGCCCGCGCCGCTCGATCAGCGGCCGCGACTGGGCCAGCAGCGCGATCGCGATCTTCAGGATCGCGTGCGTGTCGCGCCGTCGCCTCGCCCATCGTGTGCGAGCGCGTCGCCCGCGAGAAGTCGTCGAACCGCATCCGCAGCATCACGGTCCGGCACACACGACGTGCCCGGCGCAATCGCCGCGCCACCCGATCGACGAGCGCCGTCAGCGACGCCGCGACCTCGGACGGCGCTCTCGCCCGCCGGCCGAGCGCTCGCTGCGCGCCGATCGACCGCCGTCGCCGCCCGGCCACGACCGGCCGCGGGTCGTGGTTGTGCGAGAGCGCGTGGATGTGCCGGCCGGACGCGCGGCCGAGCGATCGACACGAGCGCCCCCTCGCTCAGCTCGGCGACCTCAGCGACGGTCGTGATCCCGCGGTCGCGCAGCTTCTTCGAGGTCACCCGGCCGACGCCCCACAGCCGCTCGACCGGCAGCGGATGCAGGAACGCCAGCTCTCCGTCGACCGGCACCAGCAGCAGCCCGTCCGGCTTGGCCACCCCGCTCGCGACCTTCGCCAGGAACTTCGTCCGCGCGATCCCGACCGTGATCGGCAGTCCGACCTCGCGCCGCACCGCGATCCGCAGCCGGCTCGCGATCTCGGCCGGCGTGCCGGAGATATGACCGAGCCCGCGGACGTCCAGGAAGGCCTCGTCGATCGACAGTCCCTCGACGATCGGAGCCGTCTCGGCGAACACCTCGAACACCCGCCTGCTCGCCTCGCCGTACGCCTCGAACCGCGGCGGCACCACCACCGCGTGCGGGCACAGCCGCTTCGCCTGCCAGCCGCCCATCGCCGTGCGGACGCCATACGCCTTCGCCTCGTAGCTCGCGGCCAGCACCACCCCGCCGCCGACGATCACCGGCCGCCCGACGAGCCTCGGGTCGTCCCGCTGCTCCACCGAGGCGTAGAACGAGTCGAGGTCCGCGTGGAGGATCGTAGCCGCCGCCATGAGCGAACGTATGTTCGCTCATGGCGCGGACGGATCACTCCGGGGGCGCGAATGCCTCCCGTGCCGCGCGGCCGCCCAGCACCATTCGCTCCGCGTACCCGTACGTCCCCTGGTCCCGAAGCTCGGTCGCCGCCTCCACGAGCGCCCCGAGCGCGACGAACGCGAACGAGCCGCCGATCGAGATCCGCGCCGCACCCAGCTCGGCGAGCTCGGCCACCTCGGGCACCCCACGGCCGGCAAGGACGTTCACGGGACGGTCGACGGCCTGCACGACCGCCCGGATGTCCTGCGCATTCCGAAGCCCAGGCGCGTACACGACATCCGCGCCGGCCTCGGCGAACGCTCGCAGCCGGGCGATCGTGTCGTCGAGGTCGTCCACGCCCCGGAGGTGGTTCTCGGCCCTGGCCGTCAAAACCAGGTGCACCGGCCCCGCATGCGCGGCCGAAGCGGCAGCGGCGACACGCTCCACCGCAAGCGAGTGCTCGTAGATCGGTTCCGATGACCGCCCCGTGTAGTCCTCGACCGAGCACCCGGCGAGCCCGGCCCCGATAGCGAACTCGACTGTGCGCGCCACGCCCTCGGGCTCGTCGGCGAAGCAATTCTCGAGATCGGCCGATACGGGCACCTGCACCGCCTTCACGAGGGCGACGGCGTGTTCGAGCGCCTCCAGGCGCGTGACCGCGTAGTCGAGCCGGCCGAGCGTAGCCGCGTGGCCGCTGCTGGTGGTCGCGATCGCCTCGAAGCCGAGCGACGCGAGGACCCGCGCCGAGCCGGCGTCCCACGCGTTCGGCATCAGCAGCGGGGCGCCCGGGCGATGCAGCTCGAGGAACCGGGTTGCAAGCGAGGCCTGGTCGGTCACGGCCAAACTCGACTAACGACGCCGAGCCGCCGCGAGCTCGTGCGCGTCCCCCACCGAGCGCGCGATCCGGCCGCCGACCTCATTCCGCCGGCCGACGAGCACCCCGAGGATCTGCGCCAGGCGACGCCGGAAGAAGTGGTGGCCCTCGTCGGGATCGAAGAACACACGGCAACGCGGGAGCGTAGCCGCGAGCTGCAGCGCGTGCTCGACGGGCACCAGCGGGTCGTTCAGGCCGTGCCACAGGTCGACCTCCGCGTCGACGTGACCACGCGACGGTCCTGCGAGAGCGCGGGCAGCACGCGGCCCCAGATCGCACGCGTGGTCGCGAGTCCGTGAAGGAGCACCAGCGGCTCGCCGGCTCCGCCTCGTCCACCGCCGGCAGAGGCATCGCCCGCGATGCTAATGACACGCCGGTTCGGGTAGGAGACCCGTCTACTCCACGATCGCTCGATGAGATACGCTTGATCCCACAAGCACTTGGCGTCCACGCTCCAACCCGGAAGGGGATTCGGTGACTCTCGGAAGACTTGCGCTACGCGCCACCGTCGGTGGCTTCTTCATCGGCCACGGCACACAGAAGCTGTTCGGCTGGTTCGGCGGCCACGGGCCGGAGGCGACCGCGAACATGTTCGAGTCGCTCGGGCTGCGTCCGGGCCGTCATCACGCGCTCGCGGCAGGCGTCGGCGAGGCCGGCGGCGGTGCGCTGCTCGCGGTCGGCGCCGCCACCCCGGTGGCGGCTTCGGTGATCACCGCGACGATGCTGACCGCGATCAATCGCGTCCACCTCAAGAACGGGCCGTGGTTGTCGAACAGCGGCTACGAGTACAACGCGGTGCTGATCGCGGCGGCCCTGACGCTCGCCGAGGTCGGCCCGGGCAGCTTCTCGGTCGACCGCAAGCTCGGGATCGAGAAGACCGGCGCCAAGTGGAGCCGGCTGGCGCTGCTCGGCGGGATCATCGGCGCGGCGGGCGCGCACGCGTACGCCGAGTCTCAGCCGGCGCCCGAGGCGCCGCCCGAGCCGGCCGCAGCCGCCACGACCGCAGAGGCCGAGGTCTCGGCCGTATAACCCTCCCGCGCGGGGCGGCGGCTCTGCGCTGCCGCCCCCGACTCGCGATGGATCGCGACGCCGGCCACCACCAGCGCCACGCCGACGACATCGACGGCCGTCGGCACCTGACCGAGCACGACCAGCCCGACCACGGTCGCGGTCGCCGGCAGCAGCGACACCATCAGTGAGTAGGTCGCGCGGGACACGCGCGCCATCGCGAGCTGATCGAGCACATACGGGACGACCGACGAGCAGACGCCGACGCCGACACCGGCGAGCAGCGCGACCGGATCGCCGAGCGCTCGAACAGCCGCCGGCGCCGCCACCGGCGTGACGAGCACGGCCGCCACCATCATCGCTACCGCAAGCCCGTCGATCCCGGCGAACGCGCGATTGCGCGCGACGCGGTGACCGAGCACGACGTACAGCGCGAACAGCACGGCGTTCAGAAATGCGAACGCCAGCCCGAGCGCCCGCGCCTCCAGGCGCACATCGCTGAGCATGTACACGCCGCCGACTGCGAGCACCAGCGCGAACGCGTTGCGAGCGTTCCGCGCTCCGAACGCCGCCAAACCGATCACGGGAAGGAACTCGATCGCCGCGACCGTGCCGAGCGGCAACCGGTCGATCGCTTCGTAGAAGCAGCAGTTCATCGCCGCGAGGACCGCCCCCCAGGCGAGCAGCAGCCGCCACCCACACGATCCGAGCTCGCCGATCACGCGCCACGGGCGGCGCCAGACCGCGAACACGACGGCCGCCGACGCGATCCGCAGCCACGCGACGCCGAGCACGTGGACGCGCGCGAACAGCAGCACGGCGAACGAAGGACCGAGGTAGTGGAACACCGCACTGCCGGCGAGGTACAGCTCAGGTCGAGGTCTGCGAAGCACAACACTGATGATGCGCCAGAGAAACCGGTAGACACAGCCCTATACATAGGTATATTTCCCATATCGCCATCGAATCGAAAGCTCTGGACGACACCAACCTGCGCTTGCTCGAGGAGCTGCAGAACGACGCCCGCCTCAGCCTGGCCGAGCTCGGCCGCCGCGTCGGCCTCACCGCGCCGGCGGTCGCCGAGCGGATCCAGCGGCTCGAGCAGCAGAGCGTGATCCGGGGTTATCACGCCGACGTCGACCCGGATGCCGTGGGCTATCCGCTGACCGCCGTGATCCGGATCCGTCCCGCGCCACGCCAGCTGCACAAGGTCGCCGAGCTGGCAAGGAAGACCCCCGAAGTGGTCGAGTGCAACCGGATCACCGGCGAGGATTGTTTCCTGCTGAAGGCGCACGTCCGCTCGGTCTCCCACCTCGAGGAGGTGATCGACCAGCTTGCGACCTACGGCCAGACGACGACGTCGATCGTCCAGTCCTCACCGGTTCCGGCGCGCGGAATCGACCTAATGTCGTGAGTCGGAAATTCGGGAGCAGTCTCGCGAGTCGGTCAGGGCGAGGCGATCTCGGCGACGGCGCCGTAGATCGCGCCACGCCAGACCGCGCACGGCACCGAGCCTCGCCACCGAGTGCCAGTGCTCGGTGGCCGCGCGCAGCGCGAACCTGTGCGTCCGCCACACTCGAGTCGTGGCGTCGAGCGCCCGGCGGAGCGCCTCGTCGGGCGGCTCGTCGTCGGCGCGCTCGATGAACATGCGCGCGACGTCGTACACGTCGTCCAGGACGTTCGTCAGCAGCCCGACGACGACGTCGAACTTCGAGCTGAAATACGCGTAGAAGGTCGCACGAGAGATCTCGGCCTGGTCCATGATCTGCGCCACGCTCAGGTCGTGCAGCGGCACGCGCTCGAGCAGCTCCTCGGTCGCCGCGAAGATCTGGGTCCGGGTATCGGCGTTGCCCTCCCGGGCGCGCCGAAGCTCGTCGGCGCTGGACTGCCCCTGCCGTGCAGCCATTGCGCCGGTAAATGTACTGCGATCGCGATCAGGCACGGACAGCCGGTGCGACCCGATTGCTCTCTCGGCCCGCGTTCGCCGGGCTCCGCTCGGCCGCGCGTTGCGGACCCGAGCGAGGGTGCGGCTCGGGGACCGGCTCGGCTCAGGGGCTGATGCGCGTCAAGAACTTGACGAGCGCCGTGAAGAACGCGTTCTTCGGATACGCGCCCGCCGGATCGTTGTGCGAGTACGTGTTCTGGTAGTCGAACGTGGTCACGTGGCTCGACGGGATCCCGGACTGCTTGGCGAGCGCCCGCGCCGCCGCGGGCACGGCCGCCTTACCGAGCGCCGTGCCGAACGCGAGGATGTACAGCGAGTGCGGCAGCTTGCGACCCATCGTCGAGTCGACGTCGAGCACGGACTGCGCCGGGTTCGCGATCCCGTTGCCGATTGCGCCCATGTCGTCCGTCAGCCGCTGCGGGAAGTACCACTCGGTGCCCGCCGCGTTGAGCTCCTCGGGCGCCCCGAACATCGTCGCGAAGCGCGTGATCGGTGTCAGCGCGCCGGCGCCGTTCCACGTGTGGTACCCGCCGATCGTGTGCGACGAGACCCCCGTGCCGATGTGTCCCTGCGCCGCGAGCAGTGAGGGCGGCGAGGTCTTGTAGTTGAGCGCGTAGCCGTACTGCCCCTCGTTGGTCACCGGCACCGGCGGCTTCAGGTCGGCCGGGAGCAACGGGAACATCTGCCCCAGCGAGGGCCCATTCGGATCCTGGAGCACGCCGAGGGCGCCGGTGTCGTTGAACAGGCCGGCGTACGGCGCGCCGATCCCGCCGAACGAGAGCCACGGGGTCTGCGTCGGCGCGTTCAGCGTGTTCAGCGCAGCCTGGGCGTCGGCCCTGCTCTCGGCGGCGAAGCTGCCGCCGTCGTCGTACACGAGCCCGGCGAGCCCGTCCGCGCCCGGCTTGCCGCCGAAGTCCCAGGTCGCGTACGCGGTCACGACCCCGCCACCGAGCGAGTGTCCGCCGAGCACGACCTTCCCGCCCAGCTGTGCCGCCGCCTTCAGCACGATGCGTACGTCGTGCACGACGACGTTCAGGCCCCACTGCTTCGCGTACGCGGGCGCGAGCGAGAGATAGCTGCTCGGCATGTGGTGCGTGATCTTCGAGTTGCCGATGAAGCCGAGGTAGTAATCGAACACCTGCGCGGCGGAAGCCTTGTGCTCCTTCGCGAGCCTCAACTCGGACTGGTCCTCGAGCAGGCTCTCGCGACGCTCGATCGCCCACACCTGCCAGCCGGGGACGGTCTGCACGATCCACTCGGCGAGCGGCACGAAGTAGGCGGCGGCCGCGCTCGTACCGGGCTCGAACACGATCACGTTCTTCGCCACGCCGCTGCCGGGCGTGACCTTGATCACCCCGACCTTGTCGTACTTGGCCGGTGTGCCGGGCGAGGCGAAGCCGTTCATCCAGATGACCTGTGAGACGTGCGGCGCAGCGACCGCCTTGTGCGCGGAGGTGGATGAGGCGGTGAGCGCGGCGGCGATGCAGGCACCGACCGCGGCGAGAGTGAGCGTTCGACGGAGCATGCGCCAACCCTACAGGCGGGCAAGCACGTCGTGCGGCATCAGCCACCCCGGCCGGCGCCGCTCGCGAACGGTTTGCCAAGCGAGCGCTTGGAGCAGCTCGTTGACGGGCGTCGGCATGCCCAGCAGCCGGCCGCGCATCGCGATCTCGCCGTTCAGGTAGTCGACCTCGATGCGGCCGGTCCCGCGTACGGCGCTCTGCCACGTCGAGCCGCCCGCACGGGGACGACCGGCGATCTCCCCCACCCCCCAGCGCCGCCAGCGGCCGAGGATGTCGTCGACGTCGGGCACTTCGAACTCGATCCCGGCGGCCCGCAGGACCTCGCGCCCCTCATCGGCGACGCGCTTCGCGAGCTCGCCGACGTCGGCGTCGTGTCCGCAGATCACCTGGACCGCGTTCGACAGGTTGGCGATCAGCTTCGCGTACTTGAAGCGCATGATGTCCTCGCGCGGCGTGGACTCGAAGCGCGATGCGCTCAGCGCCTCGCAGACCGCGGCGCAGACCTCGTCCGTCCCGCCCGGGTAGACGCCCACGTCGAGCGAGCCCGTCAGCGTCCTCCCGAACGACTGTACGACGCCCGGCTCCAGATGCGTCGCCGGCAGCATCACGACCGCGCCGTACGTGTGCCCGAACCGCCGCAGCGCGACGCGCTCGTTCTCGACGCCGTTCTGCATGCACACGACCGGTGTCTCGGTCCCCGCCGCGGCACGAAGGGCATCGAGGGCATCCTCGGTGTCCTGGCCCTTCATCGTCAGCAGCACCACATCGCCGGGCTCGATCGCGGCGTGGGCCGGATCAGGCGCGACCGCAATCGGAAGCGTCACCTGCTCCTCCGGGGTCTCGAACGTCAACCCGCGCGCGGCGATCGCGTCGTGATGGGCCCCGCGCGCGATCAGCAGCACGTCGTGGCCGGACTGGTGCAACCGCGCCCCGACGGTCCCGCCGATCGCACCCGCCCCGTACACGACGAACCTCACGAGTCGGCCAACCTCACGCGCCGTGACTCTACAGGCCGAGCTGCGCCAGCCGATCGGCGTCGCCGAGGATGTCGATCTCTGCGATCCGCCCGCCGATCACGATGAACGCCAGCAGCGCCACCGGCCGGCCGTCCTCGTATGCGAGGCCGCCAGGGGTCCCGTTGACGAGCACCGCCCGCGGCCGGTCGCGCCCGCGCGCGCCCGCGCGCGCCCGCGCGGCGACCGCCTCGGCGCCACGGACGACGCGCACCTGACCGCCGCCGAAGTCGCCGCGCAGCACGACGTCCGGATCGAGCACCGCCACCAGCGCCTCGAAGTCGCCCGCGCGCGACGCGGTGAAGAACGCGTCGACGACCTCGCGCTGGCCCCTGAGATCGCCATCGGGGGCCGGGGCCTCGTCCTGAACGCGCCGGCGGGCGCGGCTCGCGAGCTGCCGCGCGGCCTCCGGAGTTCGATCGGTGATCGAGGCGATCTCGTCAAAAGGGATCGCGAACATGTCGTGGAGCACGAACGCGACCCGCTCGGCGGGTGCGAGGGTGTCGAGCACGATCTGCAACGCGAGCCCGACCGCGTCGGCGAGCAGCGCCTCGTGCTCGGGATCGCTGTCCTCCAGCACGCTGAGAACCGGTTCGGGGAGGCGGTCGCCGAACGGTTCCTCGCGGCGGCGGGTTCGCGTGCGCAGCATGTTCAGGCACACGCGCGCGACGATCGTCGTCAGCCACCCGTCGACGTTCTCGATCTCGGCGAAGTCCGCGCGGCTCGCCCGGATCCAGGCCTCCTGCACGGCGTCGTCGGCCTCCGACAGCGAGCCGAGCATCCGGTACGCGACGGCGCGCAGGCGCACTCGTCGCGTCTCGAACAGCTCAGCCGGCAAGGCGTTGTCTGTCATCTGTCACATCCTGGTCGTTCGGCGTGTCACACCAACCAGACACCGCGAACCCCGACGACGTGACAGGAGTGTGTCCACATGCCGAGGATCCAACCACTCGAGCGCAATCAGCAGCCGCTCTGGCTGCGGCTCGCCCACCCGCTGCTGAAGCGCGGAATGACGAAGCTGACCGGCTCGAGCCCCGACGGCGGGCTCGATGCAATCGGCGTGTACGCGTACGCGCCCGGGCTGCTGAAGGGCATCGGCAAGCTCGAGCAGGTGACCGCCAAGCAGGAGCGGGTCGACCACCAGCTGAAGTGCCTCGCCCAGCTGCGCGCGGCGACGATGACGAATTGCCCGTTCTGCATCGACATCGGCTCGGCGATCTCGCTCCGCGCCGGGCTCACCGAGGACCAGCTTCGGGCGCTACCGCGATATCGCGAGAGCGAGCAGTTCACCGAGGTGCAGAAGCTAGTGCTCGACTACGCGACCGGGATCAGCACGACCCCGGTCGACGTGTCCGACGAGCTGTTCGCACGGCTGCGCGAGCACTTCGACGACGCCCAGCTCGTCGAGCTCACGAACATCACCGCGCTCGAGAACATGCGCGGACGCTTCAACCACGCGCTCGGGATCGGCTCGGCCGGCTTCAGCGAGGGCATGGTCTGCGCCGCGCCGGCGCCGGCGGGGGCCGCGAGCACCGTCGCCGCGTAGGGGAATGGGTGCGCCCGCGGCGGCGGTAGGATGCCGCCAACGGGCGCACCGCCACGGAGGGAGAGAACGTGTTCAGGACTGGGTCGAAGGTCGTCGCTGTGCTCGCGGCATCCGGTGCGCTTGCGGTGCTGCCGAGCGCGGCCGGCGGGTTCACGTTCCATCCCTTCAAGATCGCGCTGTACAAGGTCACGGTCGGCCTCAGCGGGCAGGCGCACGAGAACGCCAGCGGGCTGCCATGCAAGGCCGGCTACCTGATCTGCGACGAGAACGCGAGCGCCGAGTACCACGTCGACATGACCTACCAGAACGTGGAGCTCGTGATCTCCGGCAAGGCGCCGGGCGGGACGCCGACGTACACCGGCAACACCAAGCACGTCGTCAACGGCTCGTTTCAAGAGAGCGGCCACTGGCTGCCGGACCCGAACTCGCCGCCGCAGTCGTTCAGCTGCAACGGCGCGCTCGGTGAGATATCCGCGGAGGGCGGCGGCGACAACATGTCCTGGAAGCGTCACGGCTCGAGCATGGACTTCCAGGCGAT
This sequence comes from uncultured Solirubrobacterales bacterium, assembly GCA_963826895.1. Classification (GTDB taxonomy): domain Bacteria; phylum Actinomycetota; class Thermoleophilia; order Solirubrobacterales; family Solirubrobacteraceae; genus Palsa-465. Next base: position 1,100,872 of record CAWGYJ010000001.1, on the reverse strand, counting down.
CACCGAGCAGTACGGCTTCGCCGGCGTCGCGCACGGCTCGAAGCCATGCGACGGCTCCGCGTGGTTCGGCGACGGGCGGCTCGAGTACAAGAACGAGATGACCGCGTTCTTCACCGTCTCCGCCTCCCAGCTCAAGCAGAAGTCGTTCACGAAGACCGTCGGCGGCCCGGACGCTCGCTATCGCGAGCCGGACAAGTGCTTCGAGGACGCGGACACGGGTTCGTGCAAGTTCGACGAAGGCTGGACGGCGATCGTCAAGTTCAAGCGAACCCGCCTGATCGTCTCGTAGAGCCGGAATACCGGTAGGCTCGCCGGCCGATGCCCGAGCCCGAGCAGATCCGGACGGACCTGCAGGACCGCGTCCTCACGATCACGCTGAACCGGCCCGAGCGATTGAACGCGTGGACGCCGGTGATGATGCGCGAGCTGATCGAGGCGTTCGACCGGGCCGACGCCGACGATGAGGTCCGCGCGGTCGTCGTCACCGGCGCCGGCCGCGGGTTCTGCGCGGGCGCCGACCTGGCCGGCGGCGGCGACACGTTCGACCCGAGCAAACGGGAGCGCGCCCCGGACGGGGACCCCGTCCCGCGGGACGGCGGCGGCCGCTTCACGCTGCGGGTGTTCGATTCGACGAAGCCCGTGATCGCCGCGATCAACGGCCCCGCGGTCGGGGTCGGGGCGACGATGACGCTGCCGATGGATATCCGGCTCGCGTCCGACACCGCCCGCATCGGCTTCGTGTTCGCGCGCCGCGGGATCGTGCCCGAGGCCGGCTCGAGCTGGTTCCTGCCGCGGATCGTCGGCATCAGCCAGGCGATGGAATGGGTGGCAACCGGGCGCGTGTTCGATGCCGAAGAGGCCCTGCGAGGCGGACTCGTCCGCAGCGTCCACCGGCCCGGTGAGCTGCTCGACGCAGCGCACGAGATCGCCCGAGAGATCGCGGACAACACCGCACCCGTGTCGGTCGCGCTGGCCCGCCGGATGATGTGGACGATGCTCGGCGCCGAGCACCCGATGCTGGCCCACCGCGCCGATTCGCGCGGGATGTTCGCGCGCGGCCAGTCGGCCGACGCGCGCGAGGGCGTGACCGCGTTCCTCGAGAAGCGCCCGGCCGAGTTCCCGGATCGGGTCAGCGACGGCCTCCCGGACATATTTCCCGGGAGACCGTCACCGCCCTTCGAATAGCCCGGCCGAGACCGAAGGGCCACCCGTGAGAATCATTGACGGGTTTTCACGAGCGACCCCTACCCGCCGATCCGGTACGAGTAGGGGAACCCCTCGAGCTCGCCGGCGAGCCCGAACTGGTTGTCGAACACGTCGACGAACAGCGTGCCGTCGACGACCTTGCCGTTCTCGCCGGTCGGCGTGATCGTCAGCGTCATCTCGCCGCTCTGCCCCGGTGACAGCGTCAGCGGGGAATACGGAGCGGCGTTCGGGTTGACGGTCTGATCCTCGAGATCGCCCGTCGACTCGCTCGTGTCCTGATCGTCGAACCCGAGAGTGTTCGCCACCAGCCCGGTGCTGATCGTGCCCGGAGTCGCGCCGGCGTCGGTGAACGGCCCGACCGGCTCGGGGGCGATGTCCCAGATGCCCGGCGTCGCGAGCCCCTGGTAGAACGCCTCCGCCGTGTCACCGGACCCCGTCGACGCGATGTCCGGATCGCCGTAGCCGAAGTCGAAATCGACCGGCTGGTTGCTCGTCTGAGCGAACGCGCCGAGCGCGTTCGTCTCGGTCGGCACCAGGAACAGCGGAGGCTCGTCCGTGTCCGGGATCGGGAACGGCAGGTCCGTCGCCTGGACGATCGGCAGCACCGACAGCTGCTGGTGCGTGTTGAACCGCGGGTCGAGGAACGCGTTCATCGTCCCGACGCCGTTGTCGGTCAGGTGAACGGCGACCGTCGCGGGCTGTCCGGCCGGGAGCACGTTGCCGCGCCCGTTCGGGAGCCCGGAGACGTGGATCGGTGGCGGTGCGAACCCGATCCTGCCCTGGTACGGCGCGGACAGCACCGCCCCTCCGACCGGGTTGATCACGTCGACGACGAAACGCCACTCACCCGGCTGCGGGTTCGGGGTGTACGCCTCGAGCCCGCTCGTGTACACGGTCTGCCCGGAGGAGTTCGTGTACGCGTTGTCGCCGTCGGTGACGGTGACGTCCTGTGGCGAGATCAGGCTGCCGAACACCTCGGAGCCCGGGCTGCCCGGGAACGACAGCGATGCGGTCAGCTCGGGCTCGCCGCGCGGCACGTAGAAGTCGTACGTGTCGATCTGGCCCGGCTGGAACGCGCCGTTGCGCCCGTTACCGCCGATGATCTGACCGCTGAACGTGCCGCCGTTGTTGCCGATCGAGATCAGCGAACGGAGCACGATCGGCACGATCGAGGTCGTGCCCTGGCTCGAGGAGACCACCAGGTCCTGGCTCGAGTCACCGGCGGCGCTGGGATAGCTGCCGGCGACGTGGAACGTGCCGGTCTGACCCGGCGCCAGGTGCAGGTTCAGCGGATACACGCCGTCGGCATTGCCGAACTTCTGCGTCGTTGCCTGCCACTGGACGGTCCCGTCGAACGTTCCGTCGCGACGGAAGATGATCCCCGTCCAGGTGCCCGCCTGCGGGCTCGCGACATCCACTTCGCCGTGGTCGCCGTCGCCCTGCGGGCGCGTGTACGCGGCCATCTGGCCTGAGGGGTCGAACAGCGTCAGGCCGACGCGTGCCTCCGGCCCGTCCCATGCGAGGTACGTGACCAGCCGGTCCGCGCCGGCCGGCACATGGACCGTGATCTTCTCGTACGGCACCGTGTCGCCGAACTGATCGACGAACGTCGGGCTGGTGCCGTCTTGGAGGGTCACGGACCCCGTCACATCCGACAGCTGCCTGTCCAGCTCGCGCACATGGGCCGACACGTCCTGTGTCGAGGAGCCGAGGTTCGTGACCTGCACCGCGTGCGAGAACTGCGAGCCGGCGTCGCCCTCGAGATCGAGCTGCGTCGGACCGACGAGCAGGTTGTTCCCGACCGAGTCATTCGGGCGGTTGTAGGACTCTGCGGCCTGCACCGCGGCGAGCGTATTCAGCTCGCCCGCGCCTTCCTCATCGCTCGGCGCGTTGAGGTCGGTCGCGGTGCTCGTCAGCAGCTGCTCGACGAGCGCGGGCGACGGCGTCTGCCCGTTGTGGGTGTTGCGGTAGGCCTCGATCACGAGCGCGGCGCCGCCTGCGATCAGCGGTGCCGCTTCGCTCGTGCCACCGAAGCTCTCGAGGTCCGTCGGCTGTCCGGCGTAGTCGGTGCAGCCCAGGTAGATCGCCGTGTTGTCATCGCACAGCGCCCAGTTCGCCTCGCCCGGCGCGACCAGGGTCAGCACACGGCCGCCCTGGGTGAAGCCCGCGGACTCGATCGAGGAGATGTTGTTCGACTCCCAGCCGCCGCCGCCGAGCTGGTAGCCGTATTGGGTGCCCTGCGCGTAGTTCTGGAACGTCGTGCTCGCACCGGCGGCGATCACCGCCGGGTCGCTCGAGGCCGAGCTGGGGCTCGCCTCGGTACCCGAGTCGCCCGTGCTCTCGACTACCGTCGCGCCGTCCGCGACGGCCTCCTCGTTGAAGTCACGCGTCAGATCCTGGGTCGAGTCCGGGATCGGATACCCGCCGAACGACTCGCTGAGAATGTTCACGTGGTCGACCGTCAGCGCCCAGTCGAGACCCTGGAGGATCACCGAGTTGTAAGCGCTGTTCTCGTTGCCGAACACCTTCATCGCGTACAGCGACGCGCCCGGGGCGACGCCGCGAACCGTGATGTTGCAGCCCGTGGGCAGCGGGTGCGCGGGATTGACGAACTGCGAGAGGTCATAGACCGTGCGGCCCTGCGCCGCAATCGAGCTGGCGTCGCCGAACGCCTCCAGCGAGTCCGACGGCGCGTCGAAGCCCTCGCCGCTGAAGTCCTTGTAGCTGACGATTACGTGCTGTCCGTTCGCACGGATGAAGTCCGGATCGTTGACGTCGAGGCCATCGGCGAAGAACGCCACCTTGACGCCCGTCCCCGACACGATGTTCTGCGCCTGCGGGGTGTTCGGATCCGAGTACGCCGTGTGCGTCGTCTGCAGCGCCTCGGGCTCGAGCAATGGCTTGGACGGATCGGACGGGCAGACCTGCTCGGGGTTCGCCGGCAGGGCACCCTTGGTCGAGTCGTGCGCGACGCTGTTGTCCTGTTGGGGAAGCTGGACCAGCTCGTCCGGAACGACCTGCGCAACCGCGGCGCTGTGCGCGAGCGCATTGCGCTCGTTCACCGACACCGACGCGGCGAACGCGTTCAGCGCGTGGTAGCGGCTGTAGATCCGGCCGCCCGAGCGCTGCACGTCGCTCTCGATCGCGGCATCGGCGCTGGCCTCCGCCGCAATCCGAGCGGACGCGTGGCCGCGCGTGTCCGGAAGCATCCGCAACTGGTTGCGGAATACGACGATCACGCGGGTGCGGACCTGCTTGGTGCCCGCGAGGAGCTTCTTGGCGGACAGCGCCCGATGGTGCCCATGGGCATACGGCCCAGAGCTGTGGCGGGCACTGGCCAGAGCCGTGCCGATTCCCGCCGCCGCAACGACGAGTAAGGCGAGCGCCCCTACGGCTGCTCGCCGAGTGTTGGATGAACTCACGAAGGCTCCTTCTGAACGTAGGACGGTGTTCCCCTGGTCCCTGTTGCCGACGAGAGCCTATATCGCGGTCGCGGAACCGTGCAACCCCATGTGACCCCCGTGTGATCGGCGCGATCGCGGGCGCGCCCGGAGAGTAGGATCGCGCGCCTGACGATGCGCAAGCTCCAGAGCCAGGGCGTTCACCACATCACCCTCGTCGGCGCCGACAGGCAGACCTCGATCGACTTCTGGGAGGGCGTCCTCGGGATGCCGTTCGTGTTCGAGCAGCCGAACCTGGACCGCGCCTCCGAGAGCCATCTGTACTTCGATCCGGGCGACGGGCGGCTGATCACCGTCTTCACCAACGAGGAGCGCAGGCCCGACCCCGAGCGCACCCCGACCGATCCCGGATGCGTCCACCACCTGGCGTTCGCGGTATCGCAGGCGACTTTCGCCCAGACCGTCGAGCGGCTTGAGGAGCGCGGAATCGAGCACAGCGGCGTCAAGGACCGAGGCTTCATGGACTCGATCTACTTCAAGGATCCGCTCGGCCTGCTGATCGAGCTCGCCTCGTACCGATTCGAGCCGCCGGCCGGCTTCACGCACGCGGACGTGTTGCTCGAGGCGCACCGGATCAGGGTCGAGCGCGACGACTACAACATCGAGCCGATCCACCTCGCGGATGCGATCGAGACGCTCGTCACGCGCGGGCGCGATTCGCTGTCGACGGACCGCTCGGCAAAGGACCCATACCGCCAAGGCTCGGCCGAGCGGGACGCCTGACCGTGGAGCTGTACCTGTTCGACAGCGGCACGCTCGCGCTCGAGGGGTTCGAGGTGCCGGTGCCGTTCTTCCTGGTCCGCCACCCCGACGGCGATGTGCTCGTCGACGGCGGCAACCCGCTCGCGATGGCGAGTGATGCCAGGGCGTTCCTGGGCGAGTACGCCGATGTGTTCGAGGCGCACATGACCGAGGACCAGCACTGCGCGGCCCAGCTCGCGGCGATTGGAGTGTCGCCCGCTGACCTCCGCTACGTCGTCCAGACCCACCTGCACTTCGACCACATCGGGGCGCTCGGCCACTTCCCGGACGCGGAGTTCGTCGTGCACGAACGCGAGCTCGACGCGGCGCGCGTGAATGACGGGAGCGGGTACGTGGGCAACTTCGACGATCCGGGATTGCACTGGCGGCCGGTGGACGGCGATCACGACCTGTTCGGCGACGGCAGCGTGCGGCTGCTCGAGACCCCGGGGCACGCGGCCGGTCACATGTCGCTGCTGCTGACGCTGACCGACACCGGCCCGGTGCTGATCACCGCCGACGCGTCGGACAACCGGCGCCAGTGGGACGGCCGCGACCAGCCGCGGGGCTTCCACTCGCCGCAGGAGGCGGCGCGATCGATCGAGCGTCTGCGGTCGGTGGCCGCCGAGCACGACCCGCTGATCGTGTTCGGCCACGATCCTCGGAACTGGGCGGGGTTGTGCCGCGCCCCTGACCGCTACGTTTAGCGAGGTCTTGCGGCGTGTCCTCCCCACCCTGATCGTGGTCTGCGCGCTCGCCGGCTGCGGCTCGAGCGCCAACACCGGCAACGGCCCCCAGCCCGCCGCGCATCCCCAGGCCGTCGAGCCGGTCCCCGGCTCCGCCGGCGCGGTGCCCTCCGTGACCGACCCGGTGGGGGATCCGAACGCGCATGCGCCGCCGCTGTCCCAGGTGCGCGCGCAGCTGAAGCTCGAGCTCGTCGCCGCACGCGTCAACAACGCGGGCTACATCGACCCGCTCCAATTCGTCACCACATGGGAGCGCACCGATCAGGGCGTCGATGCGCTGCTGCCGGTCGGCGCCCCGATCCTCGCGCCCTGCGAGGTCAAGATCCTCGACATCGAGCCCGACTGGTACGCGGGGCAGCCGCTCGTCTACTGGGAGCTGCTCGACGGCCCGGATGCCGGCCGCGTTCAGTACGTCGCCGAGCAGATCACCGAGATCGCCAGGCCCGGTCTGATCCTCCAGCAGGGTCAGGCGATCGCCCATTTCGCCAAGTCGGGCACCGGGATCGAGTTCGGCTGGTCGACGCCGAGCGGGATCACGCTCGCGGTCGCCACCACCGGCTACGAGGAGGGCGAGATCACGCCTGCGGGCCGCGCGATGCGCAAGTGGCTGAACAGTCTCGGCGCGAACGCCGGGCCGAACTTCTAGTGTCGTAAGTCGGAACTAATCGCCGAGCCGGGCGAGGGCGCGCGCGTGGGCCGGACGCTCAGCGAGCGAGCTCAGATACTCCGCCATCAACGGCGACGGCTCGATCACCTCGCGCCTGGCCACCAGTCGCAGCACCGAGCCGGCCACGATGTCAGCGATCGTCAGCCGGTCGCCGACCAGACGCGGAGGCGACCCGGAAAGCGCCGCGTCGATCGCTGCGGCGGCCGTCGCCGCACGGGCCGCAGCCTTGGCGGAACGCTCGGGGTCGGCCTCGCGGGTCCGCATCGACTCGATCGCCGGCGGCTCGATCTCGGTCATCGAGAAGATCGACCACTGCTGGATCAGCGCCCGCTCGTGGCTGCCGTCGGGCGCGAGCAAACCCGATTCGGGATACAGCTCGCCGATGTGCAGGCATAGCGCGGTCGACTCGAACAGCGGCCCCTCATCGTCCACCAGCGCCGGCACGCGTCCGAGCGGCTGGCGCGCGAGGTGCTCGGGGCTCTTGCCCTCCTCCGGCGTGATCACGACGAGGTCGTAGTCTGCCCCCGCCTCCTCGAGCGCCCACACGACGCGGATGGGTCGGCCCGCCTTCGGACGGTGGTAGACGGTCAGCATCGGTGCGCGCACACTACAGGCCTCTACGCTTCGGAGCCAGTGTCCGAGATTCCAACCGTCCACGAGCTGATCGCGACCCGCACCGGCGAGGAGCTGGCGCTCAACGACCGGTACCTGAACCCGCAGATGGGACGGATCCTGCGGACGCTCGGGATCGACAAGACCTGGGTCGGAGGCGACCGCGCGTACCTGATCGATGCCGCCGGCGAGCGCTACCTCGACCTGATCTCGGGCTACGGCGTGTTCGCGCTCGGCCGCAATCACCCGGACGTGATCGCGGGCGTGCAGGACGTGCTCGCGGCCGGCACCGCGAACCTGCCGCAGCTCGGCGTGACGCTGCTGAGCGGCGTGCTCGCGGAGCAGCTGCTCGCGCGCGCACCGGCGAGCGTCGGCGCGATGGTGCCCGCGAACACGGGCACCGAGTCGGTCGAGGCCGCGATCAAGATCTCGCGTGCCGCAACCGGTCGCCAGCGCGTCCTGTTCGCCGATCACGGCTTTCACGGGCTCACGCTCGGGTCGCTGTCGGTCAACGGCAACGACGAGTTCCGCGCCGGCTTCGGGCCGTTCCTGCCGGGCTGCGATCCGGTGCCGTTCGGCGACCTCGACGCGCTCGAGACGCGAGCTCGCGCGCGGCGACGTCGCGGCGGTGCTGCTCGAACCGGTTCAGGGCAAGGGCGTCCACATCGCCGCCCGACGGCTACCTGGCGGGCGCGCAGCGGCTGTGCCGCGAGGCCGGGACGCTGTTCGTCTGCGACGAGGTGCAGACCGGGATCGGACGCACCGGGCGGTTCCTCGCGCTCGAGCACTGGGACCTTCAGCCCGACCTGATCTGCGTCGCCAAGGCGCTGTCCGGCGGCTTCGTTCCGATCGGCGGCGTGCTCGTCTCGCGCGACGGCGTTCGACCGCGTGTTCGACGGCATGGAGCGCGCGGTGCGCCACGGCTCGACGTTCGGCGGCAACGACCTCGCCGCCGCGGCGGCGCTCGCGACCCTGCGCGTGCTCGAGCGCGACGGCGTCGTCGAGCACGCCGAGCGCATGGGCGCGCTGCTGCTCGAGCTGACGCGCCCGCTGGTCGACCGCCACGAGGTCGTGCGCGACGTGCGCGGGCTCGGGCTGATGTGGGCGATCGAGTTCGGGCCGCCGGCGGGCGGCGGCAGCCGCGCCGTGTTCAACGCGGTCGAGCGCGCGCAGCCGGGCCTGTTCGCGCAGCTGATCACGGTGCCGCTGTTCCACGAGCACCGGATCCTCGTCCAGGTCGCCGGCCACCGCATGAACGTCGTCAAGGCGCTGCCGTCGCTGCTGATCGACGAGGCAGGAGGTGCGGCGTTCGCCGACGCGCTCGCCGACGTGGTGGCGAAGGCCGAGCGACGTGCCGAGCGCGATGACGCGGCTTCGGGCTGCGGATGGCGCGCGGGACGGCGCGCGCTCGCCCGGCGCCGCGCCGCCGCCTGATGCGGGCGCTCGTCACGGGCGCGTCGGGGTTCATCGGCGGCCACGTGGTGGCGCGCGGCGCGTCGAGGCGGTGCGGGCGTCGATCGCGTCGCCGGGAGTCCGACTATGCGAGCCGCCGACGTCGAGCGTCGCTGGCGACTGCTCGACGCCGTGCGTCGCCGGCGGTCGACGGTTGCGACGCGGTCTTCCACCTCGCGGCCGTCTACAGCTACGCCCGGGCAGACGCCGCGTTGATGGAGGCGGTCAACGTCGAGGGCACGCGCAACGTCCTGAATGCGGCCGTGGGCGGCCCGGCGCGGCGAATCGTGCACACGAGCACATGCGCGACCTGTGGTCCGGTGCCGGGACGCCGCGCCACGGAGCGAGACAGCCCGCCGGCAGCCGACCTGCGCATTCCGTACAAGCGCACGAAGGTGCGACGGCGAGCGGCTGGCCCTCGACGCAGCGCGCGAGGGCCATGATGTCGTGGTCGTGAACCCGACCGTCCCGGTCGGGCCGGGCGACCTCCGCCCCACGCCCACCGGCAAGATGGTCGCCGATGTCGCGAGCGGCCGCGCGCGCGGATATCTGGCGCAGAGCGCGCTGAACGTGGTGGCCGTGGAAGACGTGGCGCTCGGGGCACCTGCAGGCGTTCGAGCGCGGTCGGGCCGGGAGCGGTACCTGCTCGGCGGCGAGGACATGAGCATCCGAAGCGTGTTCGCGGCGGTCGCGCGCGCGGCGGGCCGCCCGGCTCCGCGCATCGGGGTCCCGTGGGGGCTCGCGTACGCAGCGGCGGTCGCGGCGAATGCGGCACTGCGACCGGTTGGCCGCGAGCCTGAGCTGCTGCTGCTCGACGAGGTCCGTTCCGGCCGGCTGCCGCATCTGTTCGATGACCTCAAGGCGCGTCAGGAGCTCGGATATACCTCGAGGCCGGCGGATCAGGCCCTCGCCGAGGCCACGCGGGCAGCGCTGGCTATCGTCTGAGACATGCGCGCACTTCTCTCCGAAACCACACGGCCATACGTCCGCCTCGATGAAGCCGATGATCCACAGCCACTTCCGAGCCAGGCGCTCGTCGCGGCACAGGCGTTCAGCCTCAACCGCGGCGAGGTCAAGCGCCTGCCGACGATGGAGCCAGGCTCGATCACCGGCTGGGACGCCGCCGGCGTCGTCCGACGCGCGGCCGCAGACGGCAGCGGCCCGCGCGAGGGCGCGCGCGTGGCAGGGCTGGTCAACGTCGGCGCGTGGGCCGAGCTCGCAGCGGTCGAGACGAGCGTCCTCGCCGAACTGCCGGACGGCGTCTCGTTCGAGCAGGCCGCGACGATCCCCGTTGCCGGGATGACCGCGGTGCGCGCGCTCGAGGTGATCGGGTTCGTGCTCGGCAAACGCGTGCTCGTGACCGGCGCGAGCGGCGGCGTCGGTCGGCTTCGCGATCCAGCTGGCTCATCTCGCCGGCGCGCACGTCACCGCGTTCGCCCGCCGCACAGAGGGTCTGACGGAACTGGGCGCCGACGAGGTCATCTCGGAGCTCGAGCCGGAAGGGCCCGTCTACGACGGGATCCTCGACGCGGTCGGCGGCCCGACGCTCGGCGCGGCGATCGGCCGGATCGCCCCTGGTGGAACGGTCGTCAGCTTCGCCTCCACGGCCGACGAGCCGGTCTCGTATCCGACGAGGACGCTGTTCGGACGAGCGCCGGGAGCACGGATCTACGGGCTGATGGTGTTCCCCGAGCTGGCCCGGCACCAGAGCGGTACCAGCGATCTGACGCGGCTCGCCGAGCTGATCGCCGCCGGCAGGCTCGATCCTCAGATCGACCTGGTGGCGGACTGGAGCGAGGCGGCCGGCGCGATCGAGGCGCTGCTCGATCGCCGCGTCAACGGGAAGGCCGTACTCCGGGTCTCGTAGGGCGAGGCTCGCGGCTTTCCCGGCGGGCGCCCGGGCGACCGAGCGCAGCGCGGCCGTGATCGCGCAGGCGCGTCCGCGACTGCTCGGCGTCTCGCAGCGGGATCCCGCCACCTCCGGGCGGCCGCCACGGTGACGGCGGCTCGTCCGGTCCCGGACCGTCCGGGCCCGAACCGGAGTCCCACGGTCCGGCCGCGCCGCGGCGGAAGCACACGAGCGGCGTCCCGATCAGCGCCACCAGCGTGACCGCGAGCCACGGCCCGCCGGCCTCGCTCCAGGGCAGCAGTCCGGCGGACACCAACTGCACCACCGCCACGGCGAGCGCCGCGACGGCGATCGCGCAGCCGACGAGCCGGATCCAGACCCTCGCGCGCGGTCGCATCCCCAGAGCCTGCGCGCCGGCGAGGCCGAAGCACGCGAACAGGAAGCTCGAGCCAAGCAGCCACGTCAGGAACACGACCACTCGGTTAAGGCTACTCCTCTCCGGCCTCCGCGAGGCGGCCGCGGATCCGCTCGAGATCGGCGCCGGAAAGGCCGTGTGCGACCAGCCATGCCTCGGTGCCGCCGAACCGCTCGTCGATCAGCTCGAGCACGCGCTCCATCGACTCGCGGCGCGGCGCACGACTCTGCGGATCGTGCCCTTCGAGCTCGCCGCGGTACGTCTCGGACGCGACGAGCCTCGCGATGATCTCCTCGATCCTCTCGCCGGTCGCGAGGTAGTCCGCGACGATCGCCTCGCGCTCGACTCCGACCGTATCGAGCGCGAGCGCAACCACGATCCCGGTCCGGTCCTTGCCGGCCGCGCAGTGGACGAGCACGGCACCGTCGGCGCGGGCGATCGTCTGAATCGAGGCGACGATCGAGTCCGGCCGCCGGCGCAGGTAGCTCATGTAGGCGGCGACCGTCGTAGTCTCGCCGCGCGCCTCCTCCTCGTGCGGGTCGCCCCATGGCTTGACCACCTCTACGTCGAGGTCGGTCGTGCCGCCGGCGTCGGGGTACAGCGAGCGGTGCTCGATCCGGACCGACGGCTCCCGGACGAGCGGGCCGGGCCCCTCGAGCTGCACCTCGACGTCGGTGCGAAGGTCGATCACGGCCTCGAGCGCGTAGTCCTCGATCAGCGTACGGACGTCCCGCTCCGAGAGCGACTGCAGGTTGTCCGAGCGGAGCAGCACTCCCGGCACGATGACGCGGGCGTTCGCGGCACCGTCGAGCTCGATCCAGCGGGGGCCCGAGGTCGGCAACTCAGCCGGCCGTGTCCGGTTGCGCCGCGAGCAGATCGGAGGCCGCGGGCAGCCGCTCCCTCGAGCAGTCGACGAGCACCGGCGAGCCGGGGCTCGAGTCGATCGCGCCCGGGGTGCGCACCTCCGGCCCGGTCAGAGCGTGCCGGACGGCCTGCGCGAACGCGTCCGGCCGGTCGTTCTGGAGGTAGTGATTCGCGTCCGGGATGAAGTACAGCGAGTTCGGGCCGGGCTTCAGCATCAGGTAGCGGTCCCACACATGCATCGGCACGCGCGGAGGCGAGACGGTGTCGTTCAGACCCCAGATCAACGTGGTCGGGACCGCGGACACGGCGAGCCCCTCGAGCCAGGTCTGCTCGTCCGCCGAGCGCTCGTGCAGATATTGGATCGTCTCGTGCATCACCGCCAGGCCGTCGCCGTGCGCGAACGTTGCCGCGAGCGCCAGCACATCGGGGTCGTCGGCTGCGCGCGGCGGCGTGAACGTGGTCGCCCCCATCCCCTGCGCCAGGAGCTCGGGCGTCATGTTCGCCACCACCTGCGCGGCCGTCGTCTCCTCGAGCATCAGCCGCTGCCACGGCGTCAGGTTCGACAACGGCAGGAACACGTTGCCGTTGGTCAGGAGCAGGTGCTCGAGGCGCACGGGGCACTCGCCGTCCGCGCAACGGGCGGCGTGGATCAGCGCGACGCTGTCCCCGCGATCGTGAGCGATGACGATCGCCGACTCGGCGCCGACGATCTCCGACAGGTAGAAGCCGAGCAGGCGGGCATCGCGGGCGAGGCTGTACCCCCAGCCCGGCGGCTTGGCGGAGAAGCCGTATCCCGGGAAGTCGAGCGCGCACACGCGGTGGCTCTCGCTCAGGCGTGCGACGGCCTCGAACCAGTCGATGCTGCACGTCGGGAAGCCGTGGATGAGAAGCAGGACAGGGAGGCCCGGGTCGCCCGCCTGCACGTGGAACACCTCCACGGCGGCGACGCCCGGCTCGCCCGGCTGCCACGTGAAGTACGAGCCGCGCGCGCGCCAGAGCTCGGCGCGCGGCTTGGCCCCCCCCGCCGTCATGCGGCGCCGACCCTGCCGAGGGCCTTGACGAGGCCGTCGACGTCAGCCACCGTCACGGTCAGCTCGGGATGCCGGAGCACGCCGAGCGGATCGATCGCCGGGACGCGCTTGCGAAACGAGATCAGCACGCCTCTCTCGCCATTGCCGGCGAATGTCAACCCGGCGTCCGTGACTCCGAGGCGCGCCGGCCCGGCGGTGCGGTAGAACCGGTACGGGCCCGTGATCGCGACGCTCTTGATGTTGGACAGCGGCGTGTGCAGCCGCCATGGTCCGTACCTGGCGACGAGCCGCTCGTCATCGATCTCGACCCATGCTCGATCGGGCGTGATCCCGAACGGCCGCGCGGCGCGGCGGTATGCGGGATCGAAGCGGAACTCGAAGCGCTGCACGGCCGGCCACGTTACGCGACCGGGTCGCTCGTGGTCAGGCCGCGACCACGGTGCGGACGGGCTCGGCGTCGCCGGCGCGGGCGAACTCGAGCGCGCGGTCGTCGATCGGCGCGCGCTTGACCGCCCGCCGGTCCTGGGGCATGCTCGGAGGCCGGTACCACGGGTCCGCCGAGCCCTGTTTCGGGAACAGGGCGCCGTCACGGCGCACGTACCCGGAGGACAACTCCCAGAATGGATTCGGCGCGTTGATCCCATCGGCTCGCGGAGTACAGCTGTCGTAGCCGCGCTCGGCCATGAAGTTGAGCAGCCGGCACACCTGCTGGCAGGTGTGATCCGCCCCGAGGGTCCAGGACTGGTTGACGTAGCCGAACGCGAATGCGAGGTTGGGCACGCCGCTGACCATCCACCCCCGATACGCGACCGTCTTCCCGAGATCGACGGCGTCCCCGTCGACGATCAGCTCGATGCCGCCGATCGGACGGAGGCGGAGCCCGGTCGCAGTCACGATCATGTCCGCCTCGAGCTCCGTCCCGGAGGCGAGCCTGATTCCGGTCTCCGTGAACGTCTCGATCTGGTCGGTGACGACCGACACGCGGCCGGCGCCGATCGCCTCGAACAGATCGGCATCGGGGATGATGCAGATCCGCTCGTCCCACGGGTTGTAGCGGGGGTTGAAGTGCTTGTCGACCTCGTAGCCGGCCGGTAGGTGGTGCTCGGCGAGCTTGCGGATCGCGCCCCTGACGAACCCCGGGAAGTACTTGCACAGCCGCCAGATCCCGGTCTGGAAGCGCACGTTGCGCTCGCGGATGATCCGGTAGGCCCACTCCCAGGGCAGCACCTTGCCCAGCAGCTCCAGCACCGGATCGACCGCCGGGAACGAGACGATGTAGCTTGGCGACCGCTGCAGCATCGTCACGTGCGCCGCGGTCTGCGCCATCGCCGGCACCAGCGTCACCGCCGTCGCGCCGCTCCCGATCACGACCACGCGCTTGCCGGCGTGATCGAGATCGTCGGTCCAGAACTGCGGGTGCACGACCTGGCCGCCGAATCGCTCGGCGCCCGGGAACTCGGGCGTATAGGCCTCCTCGTAACGGAAGTAGCCGGTGCACGTGAACAGGAAGTCGCACGTCATCTGCTCGCTCTCCCCGGTGTCGCGCCGCTCGATGTCGACCGTCCAGCGGGCGTCGCTCGAGGACCACGCAGCCCGCGCGACGTGCCGGTTGAAGCGGATCTTCTGATCGATCCCGTACTCGCGCGCGGTCGCCTGGACGTACTCGCGGATCGAGGTCCCATCGACGATCAGGCGCGACTCGGGCCACGGGCGGAACGGGTAGCAGAGCGTGAACATGTCCGAGTCCGAGCGGATGCCGGGGAACCGGAACAGGTCCCAGGTGCCGCCGATCGCGTCCCGCCCCTCGACGATCGCGTACGTCTTGCCCGGACATCGCTCGTTCAGCCGGTAGGCCGCGTCGATCCCGGAGATCCCGGCCCCGACGATGAGTACGTCAAAGTGCTCGGAAGACATGGCCCCTCCTCTGTGGTCGGCCGGAGGCAGCTTACCGGCTGAGCTGTGACTCTCGGCCTCGGAGCTCCCGCAGCCTACCGCGTGGAGCGCCGAATGGCCGCTGAGCTCGGCGACCCGTTTTCGGCGGAGGCCGTCAGGCGAGAGAGTCGATCCAGCGCTCGAGCCGGCGGCACTCGGCCGCCATCAGTGCCGGATCCCGGAACGTGTTCGTGAGCAGCGCGATCCCCTGGTAGGAGGCCATCAACGCGACCGCCAGCTCGCGAGCGTCTCGCCGGCCGAGCGCACGGAATTGCTTCTCGGCCCAAGCAATCGGCGCGCGCATCAGCTCCGCGGCAAGAGCCGCCTGGGCCGTCGGGACGCTTGTCGAGCTCTGAGCACAGGGTGCCCTGCGGGCACCCGTATCGAGCCGTGGCGGCCGACTCGGCGGCGAGCATGCGCACGTACGCCTTCAGCCGCGCCTTGGGGGTGCGGTGGTGGTCGAGCTCTCCGAGCGCCGCGTGGATGTCCTCGATCCGCGAGGCCACGACCGCATCGACGAGCTCGTCCTTGGTCTTGAAGTAGTAGTAGACGTTGCCCACCGGAACGTCTGCTGCTTGCGCGATCTCCGCGAGCGTCGTCCGCTCGACGCCCTGCGCGTGCAGGACCTCGCGCGCGCCCTCGATCAGCCGCTCACGCTTTCCGAGCGGCGCCCCACCGTCGCGCGTCGTGGTCATCGAGTCAGTCATCTCACTGAATGATAGTCCGCGCGAGCCCAACTATCCGTTCTGGTAAGTTAGTCAACTCACTAACTCGAACCGGAGGCCAACGTGCCGGACACCGCACCTCAGCATTCGTCGTTCCTGGGCACTCGCCAGGGCAAGCTCACGCTCCTGTTCCTCTGCGGCGTCGCGCTCCTCGACTTCGTCGACGCGTCGATCGTCAACGTCGCGCTCCCCTCCATCCGCCACAGCCTGCACTTCTCCGTCCAGAGCCTGCAATGGGTGCTCAGCGGCTACCTGCTCACGTACGGCGGCTTCATGCTGCTCGGCGGCCGCGCCGCCGATCTGCTCGGGCGCCGGCGCCTGCTCGTCGCCGGGACCGCCCTGTTCGCGGTGTCCTCGCTGACCGGAGGCCTGGCGCCGAGCGAGGGCATGTTGATCGGGGCCCGGCTGGTTCAGGGCATCGGAGCGGCGATGATGATGCCGGCGGCGCTGTCGATCCTGACGACCTCCTTCGCGAGCGGCACCGATCGGACGCGGGCGCTCGGCGCATGGGGCGCAACCGCCGGGCTCGCCTCGGCGCTCGGCGTGTTCCTCGGTGGCGTTCTCTCGGGCGGCCCCGGCTGGCGATGGGTGTTCTTCGTGAACCTCCCCGTCTGCGCGCTGGATCTCGTCGTCGTGTTCCGGCTGATCCCCGACGATCGTCGCCGTCCGCGGTCGCGGAACTTCGACACCCTCGGCGCGATCTTCGCCACCGCCGGGCTGCTGCTGCTGATCTATGCGCTGGTGAAGGCCCCGGACGTCGGATGGGGCAGGGCGCGCACGATCGCCGAGCTCGGGGAGCGGTGGCGCTGCTCGCGGCATTCGCGATCAACGAGCGACGGCACAGCAATCCGCTGTTCCCCTTCTCGATCCTGCGGATCAACGGCCTCGCCGCTGCGGACATCACCCAGATGGTGGCCGTCGCGGGCTCGTACGCGATGTTCTTCTTCGTGACGCTGTACATGCAGGACGTGCTCGGGTTCTCGCGGATCGCCGCCGGCGCGGCTTACGTGCCGACCGCGCTTGGCGTCGCCGTCGGCGCCGGGATCGGAACCCAGCTCGTGCCTCGCGTCGGCACCCGCCCGATCATCATCGGCGGAGCGCTGATCGACGCGGCCGGGATCTTCTGGCTCTCGCGGATCCCGGTCCACGGGTCCTATCTCACCGACCTGCTGCCCGGCCTCGTGATCATGGCGCTCGGCTTCGGCGCCGTGTTCGTCGCGGTGACGACGGCCGCGCAGGCCGGCGTTCCGGAGGACAAGGCCGGACTCGCTGCCGGCCTCGTCAACGCCTCGACCTGGGTCGGTGGCGCGCTCGGGCTGGCGGTCTTCTCCGCGATCGCGACCTCTCACACCAACCACCTGATCGCGGCGCGCGCCACGGTCAAGGACGCGCTCACCGCCGGTTTCGGCCGCGCTCTCCTCGCCTGCAGCCTGTTCCTCGTCGTGGCGGCGGCAACCGCACTCCGCGCGACCAACACCCGCGGCGAGCCTGCCGCCGGGCACGCACTCGAGCGCATTCCGATTCCCGAAGCGGTCTGAGCAGACCCGCCCGTCCCGACACCTTGCAGAATGACCACGATGATCGACCCGCTCACGTTGCCCAAGGCCGAGCTGCACCTCCACATCGAGGGCACGCTCGAGCCGGAGCTGATTTCGAGCTCGCGGCGCGCAACGGCATCGGCCTTCCCTACGCGGACGCGCGAGGCGGTCAGGCGCCGCCTACCGGTTCACAACCTGCAGTCCTTCCTCGACGTCTACTACGCAAGCCTGCTCGGTCCTGTCGCACGAGCAGGACTTCGACGACCTCACCGCCGCCTACCTGGCCCGGGCGCCCGCTCAGGGCGTCCGCCACGCGGAGATCTTCTTCGACCCCCAGGCGCACTCCGAGCGGGGCGTCGGGTTGGCAACCGTGGTCGAGGGTTCTGACCGGCGCTCGGGCGGCAGCCGCGAGCGCTGTGGCATCACATCGCACCTGATCATCTGCTTCCTGAGGGATCTGAGCGCCGAGGCGGCGATGGAGACGCTGGTCGCGGCGCTGCCCTCCGGGGACGCGATCTTCGGCGTTGGGCTGGATTCGGCGGAGGTCGGCCACCCCCCGAGAAGTTCGTCGCCGTCTTCGATCGCGCCATCGACGCCGGGGCTTCCGGCGCGTCGCCCACGCCGGCGAAGAGGGACCGCCCGACTACATCTGGCAGGCGCTCGACCTGCTCAGCGCCGAGCGCATCGATCACGGCGTCCGCTGCCTCGAGGATCGCGGCGCTGGTCGCCGGCTCGCGACCGACAGGATGCCGCTGACCGTCTGCCCGCTCTCCAACGTCAAGCTCCGGGTCGTCGACCGGCTCGAGCAGCACCCGCTGCGCGGCGATGATCGACCGGGCTGCTGGCCACCGTCAACTCCGACGACCCCGCCTATTTCGGCGGCTACGTCGACGACAACCTCGCCGGCGTCGCGCGGGCGCTGGCGCTCGATCACGAGGTCGTCGTCCAGCTCGCGCGGAACAGCTTCGAGGCGTCGTTCCTGGACGATGCGGAACGAGCCCGTCTGCTGGCGGAGCTGGACGGGATCTAGCGAGTGGGACGTTGCCGGCGTCTACTGGGTGTCTCAGTCGGTGCGTGGGTGGTACTCGCCGTGGTCGGCACGGCGTCCTCCGTCGGGGCGCCCCGATTCGGCAACCCAAGCGGACGCTTCCGCGTCCCGCCGGCCGGCCGCGCCGTCAACGCCGGCCACCCGAACCACGTGATCGGGAACGGCACGCCGGCCAGTTGCACGTCCGCCGCCGTGGTGCGCGACGTCGCCGAAGGCGGCATCACGACCTTCAACTGCGGGTCGCAGCCCGTCACGATCGCGATGACCAGGACCGCTGATGTGATCAAGACCCGGCACCTGATCGTGCTCGACGGCGGCGGCCTGATCACGCTGAGCGGAGTCGGCAAGCGCCGCATCCTGTACTCGGACACCTGCGCGGGCGCCTGGTCGACCGATGACTGCGTGAACCAGCCGTATCCGCGGATCGTCGTGCAGAACATCACCTTCCGGGACGGCTACGCCGGTGCGCATCAGGCCACCTGCACCGCCAACATCCCGAGCTGCTGGTACGGAGGCGTCGACGGCGGTGGGGCGATCTACGTCGAGGGCGGCCAGTTCAAGGCCGTCGACTCGCGGTTCATCGACAACCGCTGCTACGGCTACGGACCTGATCTCGGCGGAGCCGCGATCCGCGCTATGGCGCAGTACGAGGATCGCCCCGTTTACATCACCGCCGACACGTTCCGCGGCGGCCGCTGTTCGAACGGCGGCGCGCTGAGCAGCATCAGCGTCCAATGGGACGTCCTCAACAGCGAGTTCACGGACAACAGGGCAGTCGGATCGGGAGCCAACCCGGCGTCGAACGGCACGCCGGGCGGCGGCAGCGGCGGCGCCGTCTACCTCGATGGCGAGGACGACAACACGCTGATCGCCGGCACCGTGATGGACGACAACCGAGCCAGAGAGGGCGGCGGCGCGGTCTTCGACGTCGTCGACACGGGCTGGGGCGCGCTGACGTTCGACGACTCCCATCTGCACCACAACATCAGCGGCGAGTTCCAGACCTTTCCCGGCGTCTATTACGACTTCGACGGGAGGGACAGAGCCCCGGCGATGATCAGATCCACCGACAGCTGACCGGTTGGCGGTAGGATCGCCGTCGCGCGTCATATGACGCCGCGCAGAGCTGAGGGCCCCGGAGAGTTTTGCTGTGCTGACGACTCTGGGTGTGACGGAGGTGTTGTGATGGCTGCTCGTGGTCGCGTGCTCGTCGCTGCCGGGCGTGCCGGTGTGACGCGTGCCGGTGTGACCTTTGACCCGCGCGTGCGCCTGGGTACGGGCGCGCTGGCCGTGCTGCTCGCGCTGAGCCTGTCGTTTGCAATCGCCGCGACCCGCGGCGGTCGGGACGTGGCCGCGCCCGCGCCGACCGCCGCTCAGCTCCCGACCCCGGCGCGCGCCGCTTCCAGTGCCGGCGGCACGGTCACTCTGGGCAGCGCCCGCTACAGCGTCACCGGTGGCGCGACCGCCGCCATCAAGATCGCGCTCAACGGCCGCGGCAAGACGCTCCTCGAGCAGCATCGCACACTACCGGCGAAGGTCACACTCACGCCAAGCGGCGCCAGGACCCCGATCGCGACCAAGACGGTCATGATCGTGGCGGCGAACGAGGGCAAGACCAACCACTGAGAAGCGGCCACACGCGTGCGACAGGCCGCAAATGCGAAACGCCCCCCGGCCATTCAGGCGCGGAGGGCCAAGGCGATCGCTCGCGCGTTCGGCGTCACCGACAAGACCGTGGCGAAAGCGATCAGCTCGCTCAGGTCCTGGGCCCCCAAAGGGATCTTGCCGCCCGGCCGTCGGCACTCGCGTGTTCGTCGACCCTTCCTGGCCGTCCGCGATCACACTCATCTTGCCCGACCAGCACCCGGCAAGCCACGATCTAAGGCGGTTCTCTGGTGCGCCTCTGGTGCGGCTTTGGTCCTGGCGCTCAAGCTTCGCGCCGCACATTCGGTGGTGTCGGGGCCGCTAGGTCCCCGACGATCAGAACATGCTCCTGCCCGCGAACGGCTGAGCACGGGCGGGCAGCGAGCCAACAAATGGGAGGACCAGATGGGTTTTGGCGCACGCTTTTCCACGTGGTGCCCGCGGTCAAACGGCGACGCCGTGGAGGCGCCGCCAGACACAAGGGAGTTGTCGATGCAGAGCCACAGCAGGGGCCACGCCCGCCGCGGAGTGGCCGCGATCGCCGTGTGCATCGCCGCGATCGGCCTGATGGCCGTCCCGGCGCTGGCGAAGTCGTCGGGCCTGACGAAGACGCAGGTCGTCACCTTGATCAAGAAGTACTCCAAGCCAGGTCCGGCCGGCCCGAAGGGATCGACCGGGAAGACCGGACCGATGGGAAACCGGGGCCCCACCTACGCGGCCGGCACCGGGCTGACGCTGTCGGGCACGACCTTCTCCGTCGACCCGACGATCTTCCAGCAGCGCGTGAGCACGACCTGCCCGGGCGACGAGTCGATGTACGGGATCGCGCAGAACGGCACGCCGATGTGCGCCTTCGGGACCGATGCCGACTCGAACGACAACGTCTCGACAGACCACACCACGCTCCCCGATAGTCCGGCGACCGCAACGCTGGACACGATCACCGTTGGCGCGGCGGATTATTTCGTCACGGCGTACGCCGCGCTCTACGGCTACGGCGGCACCGGAACCGCCTACTGCGAGATCGTCGACGGCTCGGACGTCATCGCGAGTGCGGATGTCACGGTCCCGGCCGTTGAGAATGTGACGGTCTACATGCAGGGCTACCAGAAGTCGACCGCCGTGTCGAACGACGAGCTGGTGTGCGGCGCGAGCTCACCCGACTTGATCGAGAACCAGATCACGTCTCCAGCCAGCACGACATCGAGCCTCACCGCGCTCCCGCTCAACAGCCTGGGCTCGGTACTGAACTGAGCTCAGCCGGTGCCCCGGCTCCGGCCGGGGGCACCGCGACGCTCGACACGCTCGCCCTCATCGAAACGCCCTCCGGCCAAGGCGCGGAGGGCGGTTCGAATTCTTTGCGAAGGTGGAGACGGCGGGAATTGAACCCGCGTCCGCGGTCGCGCAAAAGGTGGCGTCTACGAGCGTAGCCGGCGCTCTGATCTCGCCCCCGACTCGCCACGCCGGCGGGGTTGTCGGAAGCCAGCTCCCTGAAAGTCCCCGGATCGGAGGGAGCAAATCCTCACCGAGCGAGCCTGCTGTATGATCCCGGGCACCCCACCGCAGGCTAGCGGGGGCCGAGACGATCACCGGTCTAGCTGACTAAGCAGCGAGGCCGAGATCGAAATTGTGCGTATCCGCACTTATTGTTTTCCGGGGTTTTACGAGGCCTCCCGGGAACCTCGACTCGCAACCACCCCCACGAACCGACCACGTCGAAGCCTGTCGTCCCCGGGGGTTTATGTCTGATCGCTGATTGTAGTGCGGGCCGATCGCAGCCGAAGAACGTCGTAAGAGACCCGCGGGAACGCGTTCGGCGGCTGTCATCATCAACAGACATGGAATCGAGCACTCAGCTGGCTCCCCGCGCCGCCCCCGCCGGCGGCCGAGCCGCCGGTGCCGTTCGGCTTCGGGCCCGCGCGGTGAGCAGCCGGACGACTGCGACCGGCGAGCGACGGGCGCCCGCAGTCGTGGCTGAGGCGCAAGCTCGGCGCCGCCGGCGCCGCGATCGCGGCGTTGCTGGCGAAGCTCAAGCGATCCTGCTGCTCGTGCTGCCGAAGCTGAAGCTGCTGATCACGTTCGGCACGATGCTCGTCTCGGTCGCCGCCTACGGCCTCGCTGTGGGGCTGGGACTTCGCGATCGGGCTTCGTGCTGCTGATCTTCGTGCACGAGATGGGCCACGTGATCCAGCTCCGCCGCGAGGGGATCAGGGCGAGCGCGCCGATCTTCATCCCGTTCCTCGGCGCGGTGATCAGCGCTCGCGCTCGCTCGGCGACAACGCGCTCGCCGAGGCGCGGGTCGGGCTCGCCGGGCCGATCCTCGGCATCGGTCGGGGCGGCCGTGGCGCTGCTGATCTGCCACGCCACCGGCAACGATGTGGCGAGCGCTGGCGTTCACCGGCTTCTTCCTCAACCTGTTCAACCTGATCCCGGTGTGCCGCTCGACGGCGGGCGCGCGATGGCGGCGATGGCTCCGTGGATGTGGGTCATCGGCTTCGCGGCGCTGGTCGGCGGTGGCGATCTTCTTCCACGCGCCGATCATGATCGCCTTCCTGGTGTTCGGCGGCTGGGACTCCTAGCGGCGCTGGCAGCTGCGTCGCAACGGCGGCCCGGAGCAGGAGACGTACTACCGCGTCTCGCCGCGCGACCGTTTGGCCGTCGCGGTCGTCTACATCGGACTGGTCGCGCTGCTCGTGGTCGGCATGCACGCGACCTACCCTTCCGCGGGCTCTAGCTGCACGGCGCGTCGGCTCGCCGCCCGGCAATAGCCGCAGGCGGGTGTGGGGACTTTTCACCGCCCCGCAGTGAGAACGCCCCACACCACCCCGGCGAACCGGACGCCGAGCCTAGCGGCCAACCTCGCGCAGCTCGCGCTGCACCTCGCGGGCCATGTCGCGCTTGCGGATCGACTCGCGCTTGTCGTACAGGTCCTTGCCCCGCGCCAGCGCGATCTCGACCTTGGCGCGCGAGCGCGGGCCCGGCGAAGTAGATGCGGGTCGGCACCAGCGTCAGCCCGCGCTCGTGCGTGCGCCCGATGAGGCGCTCGATCTCGCGCCGGTGCAGCAGCAGCTTGCGCGGCCGCTCGGGGTCGTGGTTGTCGCGCGACGCCGGCCCGTAGGGCGGGATGTAGACGCCGATCAGCCACACCTCGCCGTCGCGCACGTCCGCGTAGGAGTCCTTCAGCTGCGCCTTGCCCTCGCGCAGCGACTTGACCTCGGTGCCGGTCAGCACGATCCCGCACTCGAAGCGCTCGAGCAGGTTGTACCGGTACGACGCCTGACGGTTGGTCGCGACGTCGCCCGGTGCCGCTTTTCGCTTTCTTCCCTTGGCCATCAGACCGTCAATCTTCCTCGAATCGCGGGCACGCAGGTCCACCCTACCCCGCGGCGCGTCGATCCGCCCGACCCGCACCGCCACCGGGTCCCCGAGCCGCAGCGCGCCGCCGTTGCGGGTCCCGACGAGCATCGTCGCCTGCTCGTTGAGCTCCCACCAGTCGCCGCGCAGCCGGCGCACCGGGCAGCATGCCCTCGTACTCGCCGCCGTCGCCGAACGCGACGAACGCGCCGGCGCCGATCACGCCGACGATCTCGCCCTCGAACACGGCGTCACCGACCGGCCGATCCGCACAGCTCGCGCTCGAGCAGGAAGCAGCGCGCGATGTCGTCGGCGTCGCGCTCGATCGTCATCGCCTCGCGCTCGCGGCCGGAGGTCCACGGCCCGGCCGCCGCCACCCACGACGCGTCCGGGCGCCGGGCTCGCGCCGGCCACCGCCGACAGCAGCGCGCGGTGGCAGATCAGGTCCGGGTAGCGGCGGATCGGCGAGGTGAAGTGGCAGTAGCGTGGCGAGCTGCCAGCCCGGCGTGGCCGAGGTTGCGGTCGTCGTAGTAGGCCTGCTTCAGCGAGCGCAGCACGAGCCGGTTCAGCGCCCGTCGCCCCGCGCCCGCCGTGCGCGACACCCAGTCGGCCGACGCATCGCCGACGCCTCCCCGACGACCTCGGCGGCCTGCTGCGGCGTCAGCTGGCCCGTCGGGCACCGGCGGCGTCGGCACGCCGAGCGACGCGAGCTGGTCGATCAGCCGCTCGACCGCGATCGCCTCGGGCCGCTCGTGCACGCGGTACAGCGCCGGGATCTTGCGCTCCTCCAGGAACTCGCGCGACCTGCTCGTTGGCGGCGATCATCAGCTGCTCGATCAGCCGGTGCGACTCGGTCTGCACGACCGGCTCCACGCCGACGACGTTGCCCCCGCGGTCGAACGAGAACTCCGGCTCCGAGCCGACTTCCGAGCACGAGCGCCGCGCGCGCTGCGCGGCGCGCCGCCAAGCGCCGCTGCACGCCGCCCGGGCCGCCGCCAGCGGCTCGCCCCAGGGCTCGGCGGCCGCTCGGAGCCGGCGAAGATCCGGTCGACCTGCTCGTAGGTCAGCCGCTCGTCAGAGCGGATCACCGAGCGGTAGAACGAGCCGTGCGCACGCACCTCGCTGCCGCGTGACCTCCATCTCGACCGTGACCGTCAGCCGGTCCTGCCGGGCACCAGCGAGCAGGCGTCGTTGGACAGCTCGCGCGGCAGCATCGGCTCGACCGCGCCGGGCACGTACACGCTCGTCCCGCGCCGGTAGGCCTCGCGGTCGATCGGCGAGCGCGGCGCCACGTACGCGGAGACGTCGGCGATGTGGACCCACACGCGCCAGAGCCTCGTCGGACCCTCGGCGCGCACGAGATCGCGTCGTCGAAGTCGCGCGCGGTGGCCGGATCGATCGTGAACGTCGGCAGCTCGCGCAGGTCGCGTCGGCCCGAGACCGCACCGCCGCCGGAGAGCTCGGCTTCCCGCACCCCGACCGCGTCGCGCGCCTCGTGCTCAACCGCCGGATCGAAGCCCCGCGCAGCCCGCGATCGAGCATCAGCGCCTCGATCACGTCGCGCGCGACGCCAGGCCGGCCGATCCGCCGGGCGATCGCGGCCCGTCCGCCACGGCCGCCTCGGCACGGAGTCCGCTCGCGAGCAGCACCAGGTCGCCGACGTCGCGCGCTTGTCCCGGCTGACCGCGAGCCGCGGCCCGGACGCGAAGAACGGCTCGGCGACCAGGAACTTGCCCGCGCCGCTCGAGCACCGCGACCCGGCCGGCTTCGCCGGAGCGCGAGTCGGCGGCGACCGCCGATCGCGGCTCATCACTTGATCTCGGCGGCGACGGTCCGCTCGGCGACGCTGCAGCTGCGTGGTCGACCGGGTCGAGCGCGGGTTCGTGCGCGGCGTAGACGTTGGGCGGGATGCCCTGCCCTCGGCGACGGTCCGCTCCTGGACCACGCCGCGCCCGCCGAGGTTCTGGCCGTTGGGCGTGAAGTACTCGCCGACGGTGATGTCGAGCGCGCCGCCGTTGGACAGCGGCTCAATCTCCTGGAAGACGCCCTTGCCGTAGGTGTGGGTGCCGACGACCTTCGCGCGGCCGCGGTCCTTCAGCGCCCCGGTGACGATCTCCGCCGACGACGCGGTGCCGCGGTCGACGAGCACGACCATCGGGATCTTCGGCGCGATCGCGTCGCCCTGCGCGACGTACACCTGGTCGGCTGGTTGCGCCCGCGCGTCGAGACGATCGTCCCGTCGGCGATGAAGATGCTGGCGACGTTGACCGCCTCGTCCAGCAGCCCGCCGCCGTTCTCGCGCAGGTCGAGGATCAGCCCCTGCGCCCCCTGGGACAGCACCTTGTGCACCTGCGCGCGGAGCTCGTCGCCGGAGCCCTGGGTGAAGCTCGTGAACTGCAGGTAGCCGAGCTTGCTTGCCGTGGTAGTCGATGACGCGCCCCGCCGCGACCGGCACGACCAGGTCCTGGCGCGTGATCGTGACCATGTGCCGCTGGCCGTGGCGAGACGATCGTGAGTGTCACCTTGCTGCCCGCCGGGCCCCTGATCAGCGCCGAGGCGACTCGGCGGAGCGGTTCTGCGAGCGACGTTGCCCCCCACCGCCGTGATCAGGTCGCCGTGTCCGAGCCCGGCCTTCGCCGCCGGGGAGCCCGGGAACACCTCGACGATCTCGAGCCCGCGCGGGTTCGGCTGGACGTCGACCCCGATCCCGGTCAGATGCGGGTTGTCCTCATTCTGGAACGACTGGTAGTCCGACGGGTCGAAGTAGTGCGAGTACGGGTCGTTGAGGCTCGCGACGGCGGACTCGAGTCCCTTGTTGACCACCAGGTTCATCAGCCCGTTCTGATCGACCGGCCGGTAGTAGTCCTTCGACAGGTCGCCCGAGCACCTCGTTGACGATCTTCGGACCGCCCTGATCGGAGAACGCGCTGCGCATCGAGGCCGGGCAGCCAGCTCGGGTGGCCGCCGAGCCAAACGCCGGCTACGAGCGCGACGACCAGCGCGACCGCGATCGCGGCCGTGCGGGGACGCCGGGACGTACGGGAACTCATGCCCGTGAGGGTAGCCGGACGCGCTCGCCAGCCACCCCGGATGGGTGCGCCCGCTGCGGCCGCTAAACGCGCAGGAATCGCCGCAGCGACATGCCCGAGCCGAGCGCGGACACGCCGATCCCGGCCGCGAGCAGCACCGCGAGCAGCGCCGGGAACGCAATCGTCCGGGTCGCCGCGACCAGCGTCCAGCCGGAGGCCAGCGGATCGAGCAGCGCCACCTTGGCGATCCCGAGCGCCGCGACCGCGAGCACGGCGCCCGCCGCGCCGACGATGATCCCCTCGATCACGAACGGCCAGCGGATGAACCAGTCGGTCGCGCCGACGAGCTTCATCACCTCGACCTCGCGCCGGCGCGCGTACAGCGACAGCCGGATCGTGTTGCCGATCAGCAGGATCGACGCGAGCACCAGCAACAGCGAGAACGCGAGCCCGCCGCCATCTTCACGACGTCGGTCAGCTCGAGCACCTTCCTCGTGTCGTCCTTGTGGTTCGAGATGTTCTGGATCGACGAGTCGATCATCGTCGTGCCGCCGTTCGGCGTGCGCGGCATCAGCTCGTTGCGGACCGCCAGCACGTTCCCCGGACTGTCCGGGATCACCTGGAAGGTGTCGGGCAGCGGGTTCGCGGCGAGCAGCGCGTACGCCGCCGGATCCTGTGCTTCGCTGCTGCTTGAGCGCCTGTGCCTTCGAGACGAAGATCACCTGCTTGACGTGCGCGAGCGCCAGCAGCTCGCGCTTCACGCGCGCCTCCTGAGCCGCGTTCGCGTCCGTCTTCATGTACACGTCGACCGCGAGCCGGCTCTGAACCGTGTCCGCGGCGCTGTTGGTGACCTCGACGGCGGGGATGAACACGCCGAGCACGAGCATCGTCACGAGCACGGTGGCGAGCGCCGCGAACGTCGGCGCTGCGTTGCGGCGCATGGCGCGCAGGGCCTCGCGCAGGAAGAACCCGAGCCGCATCGCCTAGACCCCTTCCGGCCGGCCGCCGGGGTTGCGCAACCGCTGCGCGAACTCACGAGTCGTCTCGTCGCGCGCGTACAGGCCGGTGGCCTCGTCGCGGATGATCCGGCCTCGCGAGAGCTCGAACACGCGGCGGCGCATCTTGTCGACCATCGTCTGGTCGTGGGTCGCGACGAGGATCGTCGTGCCGGTGCGGTTGATCCGGTAGAGCAGCCGCATGATGTCGATGCTCGTCTCGGGATCGAGGTTGCCGGTCGGCTCGTCCGCCAGCAGCAGCGGCGGGTGGTTGACGAACGCGCGGGCGATCGACACGCGCTGCTGCTCGCCACCCGAGAGCTGATCGGGGTAGTTGTGCAGCTTCATCGACAGCCCGGTGAGACGCAGGATGTCGGGCACCTTCGCCCGGATCTCCTTGCGCGTGCCACCCGTCACCTGGAGCGCGTACGCGACGTTGTCGTACACGGTCCGGTTGGGCAGCAGCTTGAAGTCCTGGAACACGACCCCGATGTTCCGGCGGTAGTACGGCACGCGCTTGCGGGTGATATCCGCCAGGTCGCGGCCGGCGACGCGGATCGTGCCCTCCGTCGGGTCGGTCTCCTTGATCAGCAGCCTCATCACCGTCGACTTGCCCGATCCGGTCGATCCGACGAGGAACACGAACTCCTCGCGGTCGATCGAGAACGTTGCCTGGTCGAGCCCTGTGTCGCCGCTGTCATAGCGCTTGGAGACGCCGCGGAACTCGATCACCGGACCGCCGGCCGGAGCGCGGCGGACAGCTTGCTTTGAACGCACGGCGGGCGCGACCGGGGTGCGCCGGCGGGTGCTCTGGGAGGAGGATGAGGTAGCCATAGGGTGCGTCGCAGCGTAGCGTCAAACTCCTGCCCGGGGTCGCGCCAGGGGGGCTCTGCAACGCGATTTGCAGGGAGTTTTCATAACTCTGCGCCGGTCGCTACCGTTTCAGGGGGACACATGGCGACGATCCGCAGCGACACGCTCCCAAATGGCCTGCCGCTGTTCAGGATCGGGATCGCGGGTACCCGCGCGATCACCGTTCTGACCGCATTCGACGCCGGAGCGCGCACCGAGCGCCCCGAGGAGAACGGAATGGCCCACTTCCTCGAGCACCTCGTGTTCAAGGGCGGCGAGAAGTACCCGACCTACCGGGACGTGAATGAGGGCGCCGAGAACATCGGCGCGGTGCTGAACGCGTACACCAGCCACGATCTGGTCGCGTTCCACATCACCGCCCGGGCCGAGCGGGCCCCCGAGGCGATCGACCTGCTGACGGATTTCGTCGGCCGGCCGCGGATCGACCAGGAGGAGCTCGACCGCGAGCGCGGTGTCGTGGTCCAGGAGATCGCGCGCGCGGACGACCAGCCGGCGGCGATCGCCGAGCAGCTGATCGATCAGGCGGCGTTCGGCGATCATCCGCTCGGCCGGCGCGTCCTCGGCACCACCGAGCACATCCGCGACACGTTCACGCGCGACGCGATCCTCGCCTTCCGCGCGCGTCGCTGGGCGCCGCAGCGCGGCGCGGCGTTCCTCGTCGGCAACCTCGATTCGCTGCCCGGCGACGACCAGCTGAACGAGTGCTTCGGACGGTTCGACGCCGAGCCTCAGCCAGAGCCGTACGAGCCCGCGCCCCCGCTCGAGCCGCGTGTGCTCGTCCAGGAGCGCGACTCGAGCCAGTCGCACCTGCGGATGTCCTACCGGCCGCTCGTCGACGTCGCCGACGCCCGCCAGCGCGCCGCGATGACGATCTACTCGACGCTGCTCGGCGGCTCGATGGGCTCGCGGCTGTTCGACGAGATCCGCGAGCAGCGCGGACTCGCGTATTCCGTCGGCGCGGTCGGTCACGCCTATGCCGATGTCCCCGTGTTGCAGCTCTCGGCAGGGCTCGAGTCGGGCAAGTGCATCGAGGCCTATCGGCGAATGCGCGAGATCGTCACCGAGCTGCGCGAGCAGGGCCCGCGGTCGAGCGAGGTCGAGCGCGCGCGTGCCTACGCCGCCGGCGCACGAGCGATCGCGTTCGAGAACGGCGGCGCGGTGGCGCGTAACGCCGCCCAACAGACGATCCTTTACGGCGAGCCGGTCGACCCCGATCGCGTGATCGCGCTGCTCGACGAGGTGACGGAGACCGACGTCGCCGAGGTCGCGGCGGGGGTGGCCGACCGGCTTTCGATCGCATGCGTGGGTCCCCACACCGCAGAGGAGTTCGAGTCCGGCTAGCCGCTCTCGCCGTGGCGGCGGTCGCGCTGCTGGCGGGTTGCGGGGGCGGCGGGGGCGGACAGCCCGGCGCTGCGTCGGGCTCGCACACGAGTCCCGCGGCCCGAACCGCAGGACTGTCGACGCTCGCCGGCGGCCCGGTGGCACAGCCGCCGCACCGGGCGCGCAAACCGGGGCTCTCGCCCGCCGAGCGCAAGCTGATCGACCGGCTGGAGCGCCAGTTCAAGCTCGCCGGACACGGGACCGGGGCATACGTGTACGACCTTACCACCGGCCGGCGGCTGTTCGCGTTGCGTGATTCGGTCAAGCGGCCGCCGGCGTCGGTGGAGAAGCTGTTCACGTCCGTCGCGGCACTGACGCTGCTCGGCCCGAAGCTGCGGCTGCATACGTTCGTGTTCGGGACGGGCCATCTCGGCGCCGGCGGCGTTTGGCACGGGAACCTGTACCTGCGCGGGGGCGGCGACCCGACGTTCGGCGACGGCGAGTTCAACCGCATCTGGTTCCACGGATACGGCCCGACGGCCACCCAGCTCGCCGACCAGCTCGCCGACGACGGAATCCGCAGCGTGACCGGCCGGGTGTACGGCGACGCATCGCTGTTCGACGATCGGACCGGCCCGCCGTCGAGCGGCTACCAGCCCGACATCCCCGACCTCGGAGGCGAGCTCGCAGCGCTGACCTATGACCACGGCGCGACCGACCCGACCCCCGGCATGCCTGGCTACAGGGCGCCGGCGGAGCCGGGCGCGACGCCGCCCAAGACCCCGCCGCCGCTGTCGCCAGGCGCATTCGCCGCCCACCAGCTGGTGGTGACGCTCGGCCAGATCCACGTGCAGGCCAGGGCCGCGCCGCACACGCGGCACACCCCGCGCGGCGCGCGCCGGCTCGCGATCGTGTCCTCTCCCCCGCTGTCGGTGATCCTGCGGCTGATGGACGTGCCCTCCGACGACTTCATCGCCGAGATGCTGACCAAGCAGCTCGGCGCCCGGATCGTCGGCCACGGCACGACCACGGACGGCGCCGTCGTGATCCGCAGCGCGCTGCTCGGCTACGGCGTGCACCCCGACATCGTCGACGGCTCCGGGCTGTCGCGCAGCGACCTGGCCTCGCCGCTGGAGGTCGTCGACCTGTTGAGCAAAGTGAACGGGACGCCGACGGGCGACATCCTTCAGTCCGCGCTTCCGACCGTCGGCGTCGACGGCACCGTCCAGACGATCGCAGCGGGCACGGCCGCGGTCGGGCGCTGCATCGCCAAGACCGGCACGCTCGACGGCGTCACCAACCTCGCCGGGTATTGCCACAGCCGCGGCCGGCAGCTGGTGGCGTTCGCGCTGTTCGTCGACGGACCGCCGAACTGGTCGGCGTTGACGTACATCGGCCGGATGGTGGCGGCGATCGCGAGCTACTGAGCCCGGCTTGCGCGACGGCCGGGCGACCGGCGACAATCAAGCTGTGGAGTCGGCCACCTCCGCGGTGAACCGCCCCGAGCTCGAGCGCTACCTCAGACGGGTCGGTGACCGCTGGCCGATCTCGGCAGCGCTGCTCGGCGGCGCCCGCGTCGCCGACGAGCGAGGCGCGCTGCCCCAGCGCGAGCGCGGCCCCGAGTACGTGGTCGTGCTCGTGTCCGAGGCGTACGACGGCATGCCCTGGCTCGAGCGCGTGTACCACGCCGGCGCGCTTTGGGACGGGCTCGAGATGGGCGACGGCGCCGAGGTGCACTGCTACACGCCGGCCGAGTTCGAGCGCAAGCGGGTGACCCTGAAGACGGTCCGCGAGACCGCCGAGACGGGGATCGACCTGCTGTCGCTCGAGCGCTCGAACTGACTCGGCCGGCTTCCGCCGGCGACGACAAAAGTCACACCGCGGCGACCCTCTCGAGGATACGATTCCGACCACGCTCGGGGTGTGGACCGAAAAGGTGCGATCGATGAAGAATGCTCGAACCGGGGGCGTCGCGTTGCGTCGCGGCGCGATGGCCCTGTACGCCGTGCTCGCCGTGGGCGCGGTGCTCGCTGCACCCGCCGGAGCGACCGGCCCGACGCCGATCACGGACTGCAGCAGCAACGGCGCGCCGGCCGCGATCGCCGCCGACTTCGAGGCCGGCGGCTCGTACATCTTCGAGTGCGGCACGACCCGGAGCTTCGTCGACTTCACGAGCACGATCGCGGTCAGCACGGACCTGACCGTGACCGCGGCGACCGGCCAGCCGATCTCGCTGCTCGGCTACGTCGCCGGCGGGCGGTTCATGACGATCGAGAGCGGCACCGTCAGCCTCTCGGACCTTTACATCTCCGCCTTCACCCAGGCGAGCGCCCCGCTTCCGCTCCAGACGCCGGTCAACGGCAAAGACGGGATCAACGGCAAGAACGGCACCAACGGTGCCGCGCCCGGCGACAACGGCACCGACGGCACCGCCGGCGACACGGGCGGCGCCGCTCCGAACGGCGCCGACGGCAACGCGAACGGACCCGCCGAGGGCG
Organism: uncultured Solirubrobacterales bacterium; assembly: GCA_963826895.1. Lineage (GTDB taxonomy): Bacteria > Actinomycetota > Thermoleophilia > Solirubrobacterales > Solirubrobacteraceae > Palsa-465. The sequence goes on along the minus strand of CAWGYJ010000001.1, from coordinate 1,068,872 downwards.
GCGCGCTGCTGGTCGACGCGGGCGCGACGGTCACGCTCACGGATGACACCTTCAACAACAACGAGGCCTACGGCCAGGAGGGCGGAGACGGTGGCGCCGGAGGTTTCGGCGGCTACGGCGGCAGCGGTGGCACCGATGGGACGACCGCCAGCGCCAGCGACGGCAACGGCGGCAACGGGGGCGCCGGTGGTAACGGCGGCACGGGCGGTTACGGCGGCAACGGCGGCAACGCCGAGGGTGGCGCGATCTACAACGCCGGCGATCTGACGGTCACCGGCACCACGTTCTCGAACAACAACGCCACCGGCGGTGCGGGCGGGTGGGGTGGCAACGGCGGCGGCGCGTGGGAGGGCAGCTACGGCGGCGTCGGCTGCGACGACGACGTCTACGAGGGCAGCCCGTCAGGCAGCGGCGGCAGCGGCGGCAACGGCGGCGCCGGGGGCAACGCCGGCGCCGGCGGCAACGGCGGCAACGCCCAGGGCGGAGCGATCTACAACACCGGCATGTTGACGCTCGCGAGCGGCAACTCGTTCTCCGGCAACGCCGCCGGCGCCGGCCGGGGCGGCATCGGTGGCAACAACATGCAGAGCTACGACGATTCGGAGAGCGACGCCGGCGGCGGCTCGTACGGCGGCGGTGCGGGCGGCGGGCCCGGCGGGCCGGCCGGCGTCTGGGTGCTCGCCGACCACGACGGCGACGGGCCGCCCACCAACACCGGATGCGGCAGCGGCGGCGGCGGCGGCGCCCCGGGCGCCCCGGGGGCGAGCGAGCCCGGCGGCACCGCCGGCAACGCGCAGGGCGGCGCTCTGTACGACGACGGCACGGTCGATGCGACCGCCGCGGTCTCATTCACGTCCAACACCGCAACCGGTGGTACGGGCGGCACCGGCGGGCAGGGCGGCGGTGGCGGCGGCGGCGGCGCCGGCGGCAACCAGCCGGGCGACGTCCAGAACGAGTACCAAGGGGACCCGTTCGGGGCCACTCCCGGGGACAACACGTCGCCGACGAACGGGGCCGACGGCTCCGACGGAGGCAACGGTGGCAACGCCGACAGCGGCGCGTTCGTCAGCACATCCAAGACATTGCTCAGCAACGCTGTCTGCAGCGGCAACGGCGTCGCGGGCGGGACGGCCGGCGGCGGCGGCAGCGGTGGCGCCGGGGGCGGCGCCGTGTACCAGTCCGGACAGAGCACCGGGGCGACCGGGACCAACGGCGCCGCCGGCACGGCGGGCAGTTCCACGAATCCACAGGCCAGCTGTGCCGACGAGCTCGACGTGACCGTGCAGACCCCGGCGGACCTCGGCAGCCCGGCGCCGAAGCTCAACGACGTCGTGCCGGTCACGATCAAGGTCAGCGCCCCCTCGACGAACCACGACAACGTCACCGCGATCAATTTCACCGGCGGCGCGCCGCTCTCGTGGTCGCCGACGCCCGCGCTGACCTCGACCGACGACACGAACCCGAGCTCGTTCAGCCTGGCGCCGGGGACCTCGACGACGGTCACGGTCCACGTGACAGTCGCCTCGCTCGGGACGATCCCGATCAGCAGCGCCGTCAGCGGCACCGACCCGCAGGGGACGGTCACCGCCGCCGGCCAGGACACGATCAGCCCGCAGGGCGGCCTGGTGGTGACGGTCACGGTCGACAAGAACCCGATCAAGCTCGCGAACGACGCCGACGGCAACGAGATCGCACAGCCGATCACGGCGACCGTCTCGATCCAGAACCCGCTCAACGTCTCGGTCGCGAGCGTCACGCTGACCAACCCGCTGACGACCGAGAAGCTGACCAACGACGCGGTCAAGGTGCCGGTCAAGCAGAACGGCGACCCGGTCTTCAACAGCGCTCCGGACCCGAGTGGCACGATCGGCACGATCCCGGCCAACACGACCGAGGTTGTGACCGTCCCGTTCCAGGCGGTCGGCGACGGCGCCGCGCAGATCGACGCGGTCGTCACGTACGCGAACCCGTACGCCGCCGGCAACCTGACGAGCACCGGCAGCGTCAAGGAGGTCGTCAACCCGACGGAGCTGCTCGCACTGAGCTACCAGCTCGCCCCAGGTGAGGGGATCGTGATGGCCGGCACGCCATTCTCCGTCGTGGGCACGCTCACCAACGTCACGAACTCGGCCGTCGTCCACGTCGATCCGCTGATCCCGGCGCTGACCGGCAACGTCGGCGGCGCCAACCCGTTCGACGTCGATCATCCGCCGCCGTCGGTCGTGCAGTACGTGCTGCCGTGGTCGGGCGCGCTCGGCGGCGGCGACGAGCTGTCCTTCCAGGCTGTCGGCCACACGGTCCCCGGGTTCGGCACGCGCGCGTCGATCAGCTACGCGCCGACCGGGACGGTCGACCTGCCCGACGGAACGAGCCGAGACCTCACCTCCGCGGACACCGTCGTCATCCAGCCCGAGGACGATCAGCCCGTCAACGTCTCGATCGACGACAGCGTCCCGCCGCCGACGCCTGCCAGCGCAATCAGCGTGCTCGGCAACTTCACGGTGTCCGCGACCCAGGCCGCCGACGAGTGGCTCCAGAACACGTTCAGCACGGTCAAGTCGCTCGGCGGCGCAGCGGCCGACCTGGTCTCGACCCAGCACATCCTCAGCATGGTCGACACCGTCGAGTACCTGGTCGACTACTACAAGTCGCTGACCCCGGCCGAGCAGGACAACTACATGACCCAGGTCGCGACCGATGTGCTCGAGCAGACCGACCGGTGGGGCAACACGCTGGCGGCCGTCAAGGCGCAGGTCGTCTCGACCGTCGAGACCTGGGAGAACCAGCTGCTGGCCAACTGGGAGGCGCGCGACTGGAACGCGATCGCCTCCCAGCTCGGCCAGACGTTCTCGAATGCGCTGCTCAACGTCGCCATCTGGTTCGTGCATTTGCCGCCTGCCGCCAATGCGATCAGGGCGGCGGATGCCGCCACGGCCGCAACCGACGCCGCGAAGTTCGCGAGCAGCGTCGGCCAGCTGATCGAGGGCGAGAACCTGCTGACCAAGGTCGGCTCGCCGCTGCGAACGATCTTCGGTCTCGACGACGGCCAGATCCAGGCACTGATCGATTTGGCCAAAGAGGCGAAGGTGCAGATCGCGATCCGCTTCCGCAACCCCAAGTCGGCCTACTGGATCGAGCAGTTCGGGGCGCTCCCGAAGCCGGAGGCGATCAAGCTCAAGTCGGTCAGCGACCTCGACATCATGTTCCTCGGCTACCCGCCGGGCGACGAGGCGCTGGCGGTGCTGAAGAAGCCGATCTCGAGGGCCGAAGTGGAGGCGAACCTAGCCAAGCACGGCGTCACTGATCCGGACATCAAGAGCGCGATCCTGCAGCGCTGGGCGCAGCGCGAGAAGGAGTACAAGGAACTCCTGCCCGTCTACCTGAAGTACCAGCAGGAGGGGATCCAGGTCGGGTTCGACTACGGCGCCCAGGGGATCAGCGCCAACGCCCAGCCGTCGGTGTTCACGCGGCGGGCGTTCAACCTCGCCCCGGTCCAGGGCCAGCAGGACACGTGGGTGCTCGAGATGGCCAACAGCAGCGGCACGCTGAAACCGATCACCGGCGACATCGACGCGGTCGCGATAAGCAGCACCAACGGCTCGATCCTCGACGAGCCACAAAGGATCGCCGCCTACAAGGCGTTGCAGCAGATCAACGACGCCCAGCACGGCGCCACCTTCGACTGGTTCAAGAACGGCGAGCTCGGCTCCCCGACACAGCTGTCCCTGCTCGCTGAGCACAATCCCGGCAAGCAGCTGCTCGCCGTCTTCGACCCGGCGGGCAACGTGACCGCGCAGTACATCGACCCGACGCTGACCGTCATCGACAAGGCCAACCAGACGGGGAGGATCTTCTACTCGCAGGGCTATCGGATGCCCGAGTCGCTGCCGATGAACTTCTCCGGCATCTCGCTGCCCGCCAACACCAGCCCCGGCACCAGCGTCAACCCCGGCTTCCTGTCGCCCGGCAGCTGGGGTCTGCAAGGCCCGGGCTCGAACCAGGCCGTCGACGTCGCGACGGCCGCCAAGCACACCAAGACCGTGCCGGGCATCACCGAGCCGACGGTCGATCCGGTGCCGCGGGTGCCGTCGCTCGCGAGCTGCCGCTGGGTGTTCGACCGCGGTCCCGGCGCAGCGCTCGCCTATCCCACCGGCGCGGGCGGGCTCGAGGTGTGGACGCCGGGCCGCGGCTGGCGCAAGCTCAACTCGCGCGAGTGCCGGAAGCACGCCGGTGCCCATGCGTCCGGTCCACTGGTCGCCAACCGCGTACTGCGGGTGCTGCCCGAGAGCTCGATCGCCGACGATGTGCCGGCTGGCTCCAAGACGATCGCGATCAGCTCGATCAGCCAGGTTGTGCCGGGACTCAAGGCCGGCCGCACACCGTGGTTCGAGCCCGGCGACAAGATCGTGATCGACCCTGGCCAGGCCAATCAGGAGCTCGACGTGGTCGCCTCGGTGTCGCCGTTCCGGCTCGTTCATGCGCTCCGGTTCGCGCACCAGACGGGCGAGATGCTGGGCGTGTACGCGGCCTAGCTGCCTAGCCGGCTAGCTGATCGCGACCATCCGCTGGATCGACACCCGGGCCCGATCGGCGATCTCAGGCGGCACCTTGACCTCGTGGACGTCGTCGCGCAGGGCGTCGCGAAGCTTGGGCAGCGTGATCATCTTCATGTAGCGGCAGTGCGCGGCCTCATTGGCGGCGATGAAGTCCATCTCCGGAGCCGCGTGGCGGAGCGGGTGCAGCATCCCGGTCTCGGTCGCGACGATCGCCGTCCGGTGATCGCCGGCGTGGTCGGCGGCGTAGCCCAGCATCCCGCCGGTCGAGAGCATGTGCACCCCGTCCGAGGAGACATCACCCGCGGCCACGTACTCCATCACGGAGGTCGAGCAGCCACATTCGGGGTGGATCAGGAAGTCGGCACCCGGGTGCGCGGCACGGACCGCGGTGATGTCACTTGGTTTGATCCCGGCGTGCACGTGGCACTCGCCGTCCCACACGTGCATCGGCCGCCCGAGCATCTTCTCGACGTACGCGCCGAGGAACATGTCGGGCCCGAACAGGATCTCGGTGTCCTCGCCGTGCTCGCGGTAGATGTGCTCGACGACGCCGACCGCGTTCGCGGACGTGCAGCAGTAGTCGGTCTCGGCCTTGACCTCCGCGGTCGTGTTGACGTACATCACGACCACCGCGTTCGGATGCCGGGCTTTCCAGTCGCGCAGTTGCGAGGCGGTGATCGAGTCCGCCAGCGAGCAGCCGGCGTCGAGGTCCGGGATCAGGACGCGCTTGTCCGGGCACAGGATCGAGGCGGTCTCGGCCATGAAGTGCACGCCGCAGAACACGATCAGCTCACCGTCGGCTGCGGCGGCTCTCTGGGAGAGGCCGAGCGAGTCGCCGACGTAGTCGGCCACGTCCTGGATCTCCGGCAGCTGGTAGTTGTGGGCAAGGATCACGGCGCCGCGCTCCGCCGCGAGCGCGCGGACCTCGTCCTGCAGCGCAGGGATGTTCTCCAGCATCAACGGTGCCTCCCCGAGCATCGGAAGGTTCATTTCAGTTGCTCCAGGATCAGGGACAGATCGAGCGCCGGCGCGCTGTGGGTCAGTGCACCTACCGATACGAATTGTACGCCGGTGCCCGCGACCTCCCGGAGCGTCTCGAGCGTGACCCCGCCGCTCGCCTCCAGCGACGCGCGGCCGTCCACGTGGTCGACCGCTACGCGCAGCTCGTCCGGCGTCATGTTGTCGAGCAGGATCCGCCGCGCGCCGGCGGCGAGCGCCTCGTCGACCTCGGCGATCGAGCGGCACTCGGCCTCCAGCGGGACGCCGGGCGCGTACGTGGTCGCCTTGCGCACGGCCTCGCCGAGACCGCCGGCGAGCGCGGCGTGGTTCTCCTTGATCAGGATCTCGTCGTACAGGCCGACGCGGTGGTTGGTGCCGCCGCCGGCGGCCACCGCCGCCTTCTCGAGTGCGCGTAGCCCCGGAGTCGTCTTGCGGGTGTCGAGGATCTTTGCCCCGGTTCCCTCGATCGCCTGGACCGCGCGCGCGGTCATGGTCGCCACCCCCGACAGGCGCTGAAGGAAATTCAGCGCCGTTCGCTCGGCTGTGAGCAGGGCGCGGGCGCTGCCGTCGATCTGCGCCACCGGGCCACGCTCGCGCCACTCACCCTCTGCTGTCAGCCGCTCGAACTCGACGCTCGGATCGAGCTGCCTGAACACCGCCTCGGCGGCCGCGAGGCCGTAGATCACCCCGGGCGCCTTCTGCGTGATCACCGCCCGCGCCCGCGCCGCCTCGTCGACGGTCGCATTGGTCGTGAGGTCTCCGGTCCCGACATCCTCGGCGAGGGCCCGCCCGACGACCTCCTGCAGCTGCCGATCGTCCATGGGAGCCGGACTGTACTGTGCGAAAGGTCTCATCCCGGCGGTGGAATGCCCTGGTAGCCTCGCTGATCCGGGGAGCCCCAGGGGTGGTCTGGAAGGTTCCCGGGATCAGCCAACGACACGAGGAGAAGGATCGTGTTCAGAAGTGTTCTCAGGACCGGGAGCGTGTGTGCGCTCGTGGCAGTCGTGTTCGCAGCGGTGGCGCAAGCGGCCACAGGCCCGCCGCCACCGACGTCGACTACCGGCAAGACGGTTCAGCTCGTCGCCTCGGGGCTGCAAACGCCCACGTCGTTCGCGTTCGGCGCCGGCTCGGTGTTCGAGGGCGATGGCGGCAACTCGAACGCCTCGGTGCCGAACGGCGGCGTGTACCTGCTCAAGCACGGCACCGCGACCAAGCTCGCCGACTCGCCGCAGTTCGTCGCCGGCCTCGCGTGGCAGGCCAATGCGCTCTACATCAGCGGTGGCTACATCACCTCGAGCGGTGCTCAGTTCGAGATCGTGAAGTGGAGCGGCTGGAACGGCGCGTCGTTCGCCCATCGCAAGGCGATCTGGCTGGCGCCGAAGAAGCTGAACGGGCTGAACGGCATCGCCTTCGGCCCCGACGGGCGGTTGTATGTCGGCGTCGATGTCGGCCTCGTCGACAACAACGACCACGGGCCTGCGTCCCTGACCCCGTACCTGTACGACATCCTCTCGATGCAGCCCAACGGGCACGGGCTCAAGGTCTACGCGACCGGCATCCGGCAGCCGTGGCAGATGGTGTTCCCGACGGGGTCGACCGAGCCGCTCGTGTCCGATCTCGGCCAGGACAGCGATGCCGTGAACCCGCCCGACTTCCTGCTCAAGGTCGCCAAGGGAGACCATTTCGGGTTCCCGAAATGCAACTGGACGACGGCGACGGCGACGGCTTGCAAGGGCGCCACGAAGCCGTTCAAGATGTTCGCCCCGCACACGGACATCATGGGGCTCGCGGCCCTTGGCAAGACGCTCTACATGACGTCCTTCACGGGCCCGGGCGGCAAGGGTCCCGGCGGCCTCGTCTATTCGATGCCGCTGAAGGGCGGCGCGTACAAGCCGCTCGTGTCGGGCTTCGTCGCGCCGGTCGTCGGCCTCGGCCTGAACGGCAGCTGGCTCTACATCGGCGAGCTGACCGGTCAGGTGTTCCGGATCAAGGTCTGAGCGCTGCCCGCGTCCCGGCCGGGCTCCTGGTCCGGCCGGGCGCGTGTGGCGGATCGAGTGCGGCCTACACGAGCACGCGAAGCGTCGCGAAGGTCGGGTCCGCAGCGCCGTGCAGACGCGCGCCCGCCGCCGTCAGCTCCCGCAGGTACGCGACCACCTCGGCGCTGACGCGCTCGCCGGGCAGCAGGGTCGGCACGCCCGGCGGGTAGCCGGCGATCGACTCGCAGGAGATACGACCAACAGCCTGCTCGACGGCGACCGCCTCGCTGTCGCCGAGGAACGCGTCGCGCGGCACGATCGGAGTGTCGTTGTCGAACTCGACCGGCGTTCTCGGCACGCTCCCCGGCGCCACCGGACGAGCGATCCGCCGAACCGTCTCGGCCAGGTCGTGCGCGAGCCGCTCGAGCGCCCTGATCGCGCGTCCGAGCCCGAGCACGAACACGAGCGTCGCGTGCGTCGCGAGCTCGGTATGCGTGTCGTAGGAGACGCGCAGCGCCGTCGCCACCTCGTACCCGGTGCAGCCGGTGCCGCGGACGTCGACGACGATCCGCAGCGGGTCCCACCCGGCGACGCCGGGCCGGCCGACGAGCGAGCTTCCGAGCACCACGCAGCCCGGGATCCGGTCGATCGCCGCCGCTGTTGCGGCTGCCGCCTCCAGCACGTGGCCGAGCAGGTCGTCGCCGTGGACCGCCAGCTGGCGCCGCGCGGCGTCGAGCGAGGCCATCAGCAGCGAGCTCGGGCTCGTCGAGCGGACGAGCCGAACCGCGCGGGCGATGGCGTCGATGTCGACGCGGCCCGTGTCCGCGACGTGCAGCATCGCCGACTGCGTGAGGCTGCCGACGATCTTGTGAGTCGACGCGAGCACGGCGTCCGCTCCCAGGTGCAGCGGCGACTCGGGAACGCCCGGGTGGAAACCGAAGTGCGCTCCCCACGCGTTGTCGACGACCAGCGCAACGCCCGCGGCGTGCGCAACCTCGACACACCCCGCGACGTCGGCCGCCATCCCGTAATACGTCGGCGAGACGACGAACGCCGCCTTCGCCTCCGGGGCCGCCCCGAGCGATCGCTCGAGCGATTCCGGCGTGACCCCGAGCGCCATCCCGAGCTCGTCGTAGTACTCGGGCGGGGCGAACGTCGCCGAGCCTCCGCTCAGCACGAGCCCGTCGATCACGCTCGCATGGCTGTTGCGCTGGATCACCACGTGTGCGCCGGGACCCGCGAGCGTCAGGCACAGCGCGTGGTTGCCCTGGGTCGCGCCGTTGGTCAGAAACCACGTACGTGCCGCGCCGTAGGCCTCCGCGGCGAGCATCTCCGCGTGCTCGTACGGGGTCGGCGACGGGCCGAGGTCGACGCCCTCGATGTCCAGCGGAATGTCGAGCAGCAGCGCGCGATCCCCGAGCGCGGTCCGCAGTCCCGGATCGGCGCCGTCGCCGCCCTTGTGACCGGGAACGTGGAACCGGGTCGAGCCGCGGAAGCCGTAAGCCGTTACGGCGTCGAGGTACGGCGCCGTGGGCTGCTCGGCGGAGTGGTCCTCTCCTTGGATCACTTCGCGGACTTCAGCAGATACGCGCGCACGAAGCCGTCCAGGTCGCCGTCCAGCACCCGGCTCGTGTCGCCCATCTCGAAGTCCGTGCGGTGGTCCTTGACCATGCTGTATGGGTGCAGCACGTAGGAGCGGATCTGCGATCCGAAGTTCACGTCCTGCGCCTCGCCCTTCTCTCGGGCGAGCTCCTCGCGCCGCCTGCGCTCCTCCAGCTCGAGCAGCTTCGAACGCAGCATCGTCATCGCCTCGGCCTTGTTCGAGGACTGCGAGCGCTCGTTCTGGCACTGGACGACGATCCCGGTCGGCTTGTGCGTGATCCGCACCGCCGAGTCGGTCTTGTTGACGTGCTGGCCGCCCGCGCCGCTCGCGCGGTACGTGTCGATCTGGAGGTCGTCGTCGTCGATCTCGACCTCGTCGACCGCGTCGACGACCGGCGACACCTCCACGCCTGCGAAGCTCGTCTGCCGCCGGTTCGCGGAGTCGAACGGGGACAGCCGCACGAGGCGGTGGACGCCCTTCTCCGAGCCGTACAGGCCGTACGCGTTCTCACCGCGGACCCGGAACGTGGCCGACTTGATGCCCGCCTCCTCACCGGGGGACACCTCGAGCAGCTCGACGTCGAAGCCGCGCTTCTCGGCCCACCGCATCTCCATCCGCAGCACCATCTCCGCCCAGTCCTGGGCGTCGGTGCCGCCGGCGCCCGCGTTCACGGTCACGAGCGCGTCGCCCGTGTCATAGCGGCCCGAGAACAGCCGAGCCTCCTCGAGCTCGTCGAGCTTCGCCTGCACGGACGCGACCTGCTCCTCGAGCTCTACGGCCAACGACGGATCCTCCTCGGCCAGCTCCGCAAGCGGACCGAGATCCTCGACATCACGCTCGAGCTCGCGGAACGTGTTCAGCCGCCGGGTGACCCGGGCGTGCTCGGCTGAGACCTGGGCGGCGCGTTCCTGGTTGTCCCAGAACCCCGGCGCCCCCATCTCGGTCTCGAGCGCGTCCGCGCGCTCGCTCAGCGCAGCCGGGTCAAAGATAGTCCGAGAGCAGCTTGAGCTGCTCGCGGATTGACGCGAGGCGCTGGGAGAGCGGCTCTGTGGGTGCGGAGGCCATCGGTCTCAGCGTAGCGGACGGCTCAGAGCCGGCGGCGGTGGTGGCCCTGCCGGTCGCGGCGGGCGTCGTGGCGCTCCTGGCGGCGCTCGTCGCGGCCGGAGCGGTCGCCGCCCTGCTGCCGCCGCTGGAGGTGCCGCTCCACGCGCTCGAGCTCGGGCGCCGGCCCGTACAACGCCCAAAGGTTCCCCACCAGCGGCGGTATGACAGCGAACAGCAGGAACACCGGCCAGAAGAAGCTGTTCGCGCCGGACGCGGCCCAGATCACCGTGCAGATCGCGAACGGCGTCAGCCCGGCCCCCGACTGCTGGATCAGCCGCCGGCCGAGTTGATTGCGGCGCGCCGCGAGCTCCGCCTTCTGCACGGCGGGACTCGGCGGCAAAGGCGGCAGGTCGGCTCTCACCGCCTGCAGCTGCCCCTGCGTCTTCGCCCCGTAGGTCGCACTCAGCCGCTCGCTCAGCTCGTCGTCATCGAGCCGGCCGGAGGCATAGTGCTCCCGGATCTCCTGCGCGGTTGCCTCCCGCTCCTGGTCGGAGACGCGCAGATCGGTCGGCTCGGTCACGCCAGGCAGTGTGAGCAACCGCCGCGCGGCCGTCAACCCGGGCTCGCGGAGGCGGGCCGCGGACCGGCGGCGGGACGCGGGCGGCGGAGGGCGCGGCCGAGTCGGGTGCGATTTGTTTCCGGTAGGCGGAAACAAATTGCGTCCGAGTGCGGCCGCACTTGATCCCGCCATGCGGAGACAAGTGCGGCCTGATTTGTCGGCACACCCCCGCCGGCGGCCCCAGCTTGATATCCATCATTTTAGATATATCATTATTGATATGAATGCCGCTGAGCTTTACATGTTGGGACGGAAGCTGATGAAGATCGCCGACTCAGCGCTGCCGATGCCGGATGGCAACAGGCCGCCGACGACGCTGCGGATGGTGGTGCTGGACGTCGCCGAGAACCCCGGCAGCTCGATCGGCGAGATCACCGAGCGGACTGGTTTCCCCCAGAGTCTCGTGTCGACGTCGGTCAAGCGGCTGCGGAAGTACGGCGTGCTCGAGACCTACTCCGACCCCGAGGACGGCCGGCGGACCCTGGTCCGGGTGCTGGCGGAGTTCGCCGCGATGCGCGCCAACCAGCCGATGCCGCCGATCGACGACGAGCTCGCCGGCGCGCTCGGACCGGCCACGACGGAGGAGCTTCAGCACATCCAGGCCGCGCTCGAGGTCCTCGCGCAGCGGCTGTTGCCCGGCATGCGCAACCGACACCGACACTCCGAGGAGGCAGCATGATCCAGACACCGATCAGGGGCCGTGGCCGGCTCCGGCGTACGATGTACCTGCGGCTGGCGCTGGTCGTCCCGGTGCTGATCGCCGCCTTCGTGCTGCACGTCAGCGGCGAGACACTCGTGATCATGCGGGTCGCCCGCATCGCGATCGTGCTCGCCTTCGTCGCCGGAGCCTGGTGGCTACGCCGCCGGCGCCCTAGCCACTCGGAGCCGAGTCAGGCCCCGTGACACTTCTTGAACTTCTTGCCGCTCCCGCACCAACAGGGGTCGTTGCGGCCGATCTGCTCGCTCTCGTCGACGCGCCTCTGCTCGACGACCGGCGGCAGCATCCCGCCACCCTCGTCGTCGTAGGCCTCTGAGTCGCCGGCAGCCGCTGCGCTGCCGGCGGCCGCGGCCATCGCCATCGCACCGCTGGGGACGCCGGTGCCGCCCGAGTACGTGACGTTGCGCCCGCGCGTCGAGGAGCTCGAGCCCGGGGCAGAGCGCCGAGCCGGCGGCGGCGGCGGTGCGTCGCCATCCCCTTCGACCGTGACCTCGACGTGGAAGATCATCCGCGCGAAGTCGGCCCAGATCAGGTTCATCAAATCCTCGAACAGCGTGAACGCCTCGTTCTTGTAGATCACCAGCGGGTCGGTCATCCCGCCGATCCCGCGCAGGTGGATGCCCTGCTGGAGGTAGTCGAGGTCGTGGAGGTGCTCGGTCCAGCGCTGATCGATGATCTGCAGCAGCAGGAACCGCTCGAGCGCGCGCATCAGCTCCGTTCCGAGCTGCTCTTCGCGGGCTTCGTAGTTGTCGAGCATCTCATCCTGCAGCGTGGCGGTCAGCTCCTCGCGGTCGATCGTGTTCGCGTCGAGCGACTGGATCTCGTTGCTCGGCGTGAAGATCTCGTCGATCCGCCGCAGCAGGCCGGTTACGTCCCAGTCCTCTACGAAGTCGCCCGCCGTGTACTCCTCGACGAGGCGCTCCATCATCACGGCGATCTGCTCGCGCGCGGTCTCGCTCATGTCGCGGCCCTCGAGCACGTCGTCGCGGTAGCGGTAGACGACCTCGCGCTGCTGGTTCGAGACGTCGTCGTACTCGAGCGTGTGCTTGCGCTGGAGGAAGTGCTGCTCCTCCACCTTGCGCTGCGCCTTCTCGATCTGCTTGGACAGCATCCCGGCCTCGATCGGCTCCTCGTTGCCCTCGTCGTCGGTCGTGCCGAGCCGGTCGAGGATCTTGTAGATCCGCTCGCCGGCGAACAGCCGCACGAGGTCGTCCTGGGCGCTACAGGAAGAACCTCGACTCGCCGGGATCGCCCTGGCGGCCCGAGCGGCCGCGGAGCTGGTTGTCGATCCGGCGCGACTCGTGGCGCTCGGTTCCGATGATGAACAGCCCGCCGGCGTCGAGCACCTGCTCGCGCAGGTCCTCGACCCGGCGCTGGACCGACGGCAGCACCTGTTTGTAGTGCTCGTCGTAGTCGGGCATCCCGGGCTGCAAACCCGATCTTCGCGAGCTCGATCTGCGTCAGATGCTCTTCGTTGCCGCCGAGCTTGATGTCGACGCCGCGGCCGGCCATGTTGGTCGCGATCGTGACCGCGCCCGGCGCGCCCGCCTCGGCGATCGTCTCGCCCTCCTGCTCGGCGAACTCTGGCTTCGCGTTCAGCACCGAGTGCTTGATCCCCTTGCGCTTGAGCTGCGGACCCGAGCAGCTCGGAGACCTCCACCGAGATCGTGCCGACGAGCACCGGCTGGCCGGCCTCGTGCCGGCCCTCGATCTCGCGCAGCGACCGCGCTCCACTTGCCGTCCTTGGTCTTGTAGACCTGATCGTTGCGATCGTTACGGACCATCGGCCGGTTGGTCGGGACCTGCACCACCGGCAGCTCGTAGATCTTCATGAACTCGGTCGCCTCGGTCAGCGCCGTGCCGGTCATCCCGGCGAGCTTGTCGTACATCCGGAAGTAGTTCTGGAGCGTGATCGTCGCGAGCGTCTGGTTCTCCTCCTGGATCCGGACGCCCTCCTTGGCCTCGACCGCCTGGTGCAGGCCCTCGGACCAGCGCCGCCCCTCGAGGATCCGGCCGGTGAACTCGTCGATGATCTTGACCTCGCCGTCGATCACCGCGTAGTCGACGTCGCGCTTGAACAGCGACTCGGCCTTGAGCGCCTGCTGCAGATGGTTGACGAGCGGTCCGTTCTCCGCCCGGTACAGGTGGTCGATGCCGAGGAAGCGCTCGGCCTTGGCGACACCCTGCTCGGTCACCGAGACGGTCTTGTGCTTCTCCTCGAACTCGTAGTCGATAGTCGGCGACGAACGCCTTCTTCTCCTGCGGCAACAGGCCCTCGGGCTGCTTGCCGGGCACCATCTGCGGCGCCAGCCGCGCGAACTTCACGTACAGGTCGGCCGCCTGCTCCGGGGCGCCCGAGATGATCAGCGGCGTGCGCGCCTCGTCGATCAGGATGTTGTCGACCTCGTCGACCACCGCGAACGTGTGGTACGGCGAAAGGCCCTCCTCGGGCTTCGGGCGGCCGCCGTTCTGGACCTTCAGCTCGATCGCCTGCGCCATGTTGTCGCGCAGGTAGTCGAACCCGAACTCGGAGTTCGTGCCGTACGTGACATCGGCGGCGTAGGCGGCGAGCTTCTCCTCGGGCGGCTGCATGTTCTGCAGCACGCCGACGGTCACGCCGAGCGTGTCATAGATCGGCTTCATCCACATCGCGTCGCGGCGGGCGAGGTAGTCGTTGACGGTGACGACGTGGACGCCGCGCCCGCCGAGCGAGTTGAGCACGACCGCAGTCGTCGCGGTCAGGGTCTTGCCCTCGCCGGTCTTCATCTCGGCGATCGCCGCCGTCGTGGAGCACCATCCCGCCGATCAGCTGCACGTCGAAGTGGCGCATCCCCATCGAGCGCTTGCTCGCCTCGCGCACGAGCGCGAAGCACTCGTACAGAAGCTCGTCGAGGGACTCGCCGTTGTGCGCGCGCTCGCGCAGGTCGTCGGCGGCCTCGCGCAGCTCGGCGTCGGTGTAGTGCTCGAGCTCGGCCTCGAATCCATTGATCCGGGCCACCCGCTGCTCATAAATCTTGAACTTCTTACCCTCGCCCATCCTCAGGGCGCGGTCGAGGAACGACATGGTTCTAGGTTAGCTCAGCCCCACGGTGCGGTGGACAGGAGTCAGCCACGCCCGCCGGCCGCCAGCGCTCGCAGGTGATCCCGCAGCCCGGCCCCGTACGCGGTCGGCGCGCCGTCGTAGCTGTTGATCAGCGACGGACCGCCGCCGCACGTCCAGCCACCGGGGGTGGTCGCGTCCCACGCCCAGCCGAGGTAGCTGATCCCGCGCGCGTCGGCCCACGCCATCATCGGGTCGATGTACGACTGACCGCAATCGGTCTCCCCCAGCTCACCGAACACGACCGGGACGCGACGGTGAGTGGAGACGATCGCCGCCTTGCACGAGGCCGTGCACGGCGCCAACCCGCCGTAGTTGTGCTCGGAGGCGACGAGCTGGTGCAGCGGGTCGTGCGGCTCGTGCGACAGCCAGCCGCTCAGGTCGAACGAGTACGACAGCCCGCCGAGCATCAGGGGCTGCCTCGCCCCGGTCGAGCGAACCGCGTCGACGAGCTGTTGCATTCCGGCACTCCGGTAAGCCGGCTGCGACCCGGAGGCCGGCACTGAGCATCCGCGCTCCCAGCAGCTCCAGCTGATGCCGTACGGCTCGTTGAACAGGTCGAACACGAGCGCGTGGTCTCGCTTGAACGTGCGCGCCACCGAGCGCCAGAACGCCGGCGCGTGGGCCGCGTCGGCCATCGGCGTCTGACCGCTCGCCTTCGCCCCAGGGCCGGCGCCGGTCCAGTGCAGGTCGAGGATCACGTACAGCCCGGCGCGGTTCAACGCGCGCACGTACCGCTCGATGATCCGCCGGTAGGGCGCGCCCACGAACCCCGGCTTGCCCTGAAGCCCGAGCCAGCAGTCCTCGTTCAGCGGCACGCGCACGGCGTCGATCTCCCAGCTCTTCATCGCCGCGATCATCGCCGGGGAGTCGATCGACATCGGGTGCGGCGAGTCGAAGAACCCCCATCCCTGGATGCACGCGTACTCGGTCCCGGAGCGATCGACGCCGAGCAGCCGGACGACATGGCCGGCGCCCGGACCGTCGACGAGCTCGTTGTCGCGGACGCGGAGGTCCGGCGCGGCCGCCGCGACCTGGCACAGCAGCAGCAGCGCCCCGATCGCTGCCGCGGCCGTGCGCAGACCAGGTGCTACCCGCCGCAGAACTAAGCCGCCGGCGAGATGTCGCCCGGGAGCGGCGGCGGGCTCACCGCCGGCGCGCTCAGCGCCCGCGACTCCCGCCGCTTGCGCCGCTTGTCGCGGTGGCGCTTGACTTGAACCGCCAGCTCGTCGCTGACCATGTTGATCGAGTGGACCATGTCAGGCGACGCATCACGCGCGCGCAGCGTCACTCCCTTCAGGTGGAGCGTCGCCTCGGCGATCTGCGAGTCCGCGATCGCCGGGTTGCGCTCCTCGAACAGCTCGAGCTCGAGCTCGGCCAGCTCGGACACCTGCCGCCCGACCTTGCGGAACCGCTTGGCGACGTGCTCTCGTACGTCGTCTGAGACGGCCAGGTTCCGGCCCTTGACCTCGATACGCATCGGCCTACCCCCTTGTCGAAGGATGGATTTGCGTTGCGTGTCAGTAAAGAGTATTCCCGGCAGGGGCGTTTGTCGATCAGCACAATGTCGAGTTGATGGCTCCGCGGATTGCATGGTCGTTCGAGCCGAGCGTGATCCTGATCGTGCTCGCGTTCGGCGTCCTGTACATGCGCGGGTGGCTGCGGGCGCGGCGGCCGGGCGAGCCCCATCCGCCGGGCTACGGCCGCCTCACGCTGTTCATGAGCGGGCTCGCGGTCATCGTGATCGCGCTGTTGTCGCCCGTGGACATCCTCGGCGAGCAGCTGCTGTTCATGCACATGGTCCAGCATCTCCTGCTGCTGGACATCATCCCGATCCTGCTCATCCTCGGGCTGACGAAGGGGATCCTGCGGCCGGTCACCAAGCGCCTGACCACGATCGAGCGCAAGGCGGGGCCGCTCGGCCACCCCGCGTTCGCGGTCGCTCTATATGTCGGCTCGATGTGGATCTGGCACATCCCGGCGCTGTACGACGCCGCGCTCGACCACGTCGACGTCCACGCACTCGAGCACATCTGCTTCGCCGTCGCCGGCGGTCTCTACTGGTGGCACCTGCTCTCCCCGATCCGCAGCCGCATGCGGCTCGGCGGCCTCGGGCCGATCGTGTACATGGTCTCGACCAAGCTGCTCGTCGGCGCGCTCGGCATCGGGCTCGCGTTCCTGCCCTCGGCGATCTATCCGTTCTACGAGCACCACTCCCACTTCTGGGGGCTGACCGCCGACGAGGACCAGTCGATCGCCGGGCTCGTGATGGCGCTCGAGCAGTCGATCGTGATGGGCATCGCGCTGGTCGTGCTGTTCGTCCAGATGCTGAACGAGTCAGAGCGCGAGCAGCAGCGGCGCGAGCGGTTCGAGATCGCCTCTTAAAGACCGGCGCCGCGCGAGCCGATTGAGCCCGCGCGGCGCCTTACAACGAACTGCGAACTGTCAGTCGCTCAGCACTTCGCCGAGCCCTTGACGACCACGGTCTGGCCTGGGGAGCCGGCCGCAGGCACGGCAGTGAACGCCACGGAGTACGGGCGCTTATTGCCCTGGCAGGCGACGGACTCCTGGGAGTACACGGTCTTGCCGTGGACCTTGGTCGTGAGCGCCTTCGCGATCACGGTCTCCTTGATCAGCGAGCCGTACAGGTTCGCGTGGTTCGCGACCTTGGTCGAGACGTCCGGCGGGAGCGGGACGTTGATGACCATGTTCTTGCCCGACTCGGAGACCTTGCCGGGGTACGGCGCGGTCGCTCCGGTCGTCAGGCCGGCGCACGCGGTCGCGTTCGGCGTCGTGAAGAAGTACCACTCGGTACCGCCGCCGCCGTTGTAGATCGCGAGGTCCGGGTTGCAAGTGGTGCCGGGAGCGGCGAGCGTCGGCCCGCCGATCTTCGCGTTCACCGTGCCGGTCGCCACCTCGGAGCCCTTCGGACAGTTTCCGTTGTACTTGGGCGGGGTCTCGATCTGCTTCGAGCTACACGTCGGGAAGGCCTTCAGGTTCGCCTTCATCCCGTAGATCGTCGTCTTGATGTCGACCAGCGGGGCGGCAACCTTGCTCGAGCCGGCAGTATTCGCCGCCGTCAGGCTCTCCGTGTAGTTCAGCGGTACCGGCTTCGCGGCCGTTCCCGGCTTGCTAGAGCTGAAACCGATCTTGGCCGTGTAGTTGTTGAGCGTGGCAGCGTATGCCACGCCGGCAACGGCGAGCACGGCGACGAAAGCCGTGCCGATGATGAGTTTCCGTCTCAAATTGACTCCTCCTTCGGGGTGAGTAGGACGGGGGTTGCGTGTCACCATGGCCGGCCGAGGTCTCATGGCAGGGGTAGAAGTCGCGGGAACGCCTGATCTTGGCCAGTGGTCTGCGGGCCTAGCAGCCCCTGCGCCTTGCATGCAGGGCCGCCCGGGTTGGCCGTGTAGTACGTCCTTCGCAAAATCGCCGCAATGCTAGGCGAAATTGACGGTCCGATGGTCGGTTGCAGATTGCCGGTGCACAGATCGCTGCTGAACACGTCCAGGCCGCTGCGCAGCGTATAGCCGCCGGGAGCGATGTACGGGTTCGCGCGATTGCTGTCGAGCCGGTGCTGATACGCGGCCAGAACCTCGGGGTTCACCGGGTTCCCGATCCGCAGGTAATGCAGCGCCTGTGTCTGCGAGACGTTGAGCTGGACGTTCTGCGTGGTCGCCGCGCTGTTGCCGAAGAACGCGGCGATCTCGCGCCGGTACGTGTTGATGTAGTCGAAGATCGGCACGAGGTTCCCGAGGTACGGCGTCAGCCGCCCGAGCCACGGAACGCTCGCGTTCAGGAAATGCTCGAACGCCGGGATCCCGGCCCTCGACGCTGCCGTCACCGGGCCGATGTCCGTCAGCACCGCCTTCAGCTCCGGAGCCACCACGGCGGTCTCGACCAGCGCCGGGCTGAGCTGCACGGCCGCCGGTCGCAGCTCGTCGATCAGCGGCTTGGCGTTGGCCGCGAACGTGTCCAGCCGAGCGATGGTCTCGCGCGTCGCCACCAGGAAGCCGGGGAACGCCCTGATCGAGTTCGCCAGCGCCGTGTCCTGGGCTGCCGTCGCGGAGAACACGCCGTTCGAGTTCCGGATGAAGCCCTGGAGCGCGGACGGCGAGCGCGAGATCGCGGTGAACACCTCCCCGGTGTCGTGGAGCAGCGCCGTCGTCGCAGCGCTGTCGTGGTTGAGCACGGTCAGGACCGATTCCACGTTCGTCGCGAACGGATACAGCTCGGCGATCGCCGCGTTGAAGTCCTCCCCGCGGTTCGTGAGCGCGACTCCGTCCTGCTGCTGCCAGATGTCGAACGCGCGGCGTGTCGCCGGGTTGAACGCCGACAGGATCTGATCGAGCTGCACCGTCGGCGCGACCTGCGCCTGCGGAATCGATCCTCCGTCGGGGATCTTCGGCCCGTTCTCGGACCCGGGCGACAGGTCGACATACGTCTCTCCGAGCAGCGACTTGGCGCGCAGGATCGCGCGCGTGTCCACGGGCCGCGGCGCGTACTGGCTGTCGATCTGGATCACTGCCCGGCTGAGACCGGTCTTCGTGTCGAGGCTGACCGACGCCACCTTGCCGACGCTGACCCCGGAGATCCGCACATCGGACTGCGGCGAGAGCTCGATCGCCTGGTTGAACTCGACGCTGAACCTGTACCCCTCGGCGGCGAACGGGATCGTGCCGCCGAACGAGATCCACAGGAACAGCAGCAGGCCGATGCACGAGGCCGCGAACGCGACCATCGAGAGGATCCTGCCGGTGCTGGGAGCTTGTTTGTTCACAGGCTTCCCGAGGGGCAGTACTTGGACTTGATCGCCGACCAGTCCGGGGCATTCAGCAGATCGACGAGCGGTCCGAGCGCCGGGTCGGACTGCGTCAGCGCGACCTCGAACAGGTTCAGCTCAGAGCAGGACGCCATGAAGATCCCGCGCACGATCGGCCCCTGCGCGTCCTGGGTGTCAGTCAGGCTCGCCGCGATGTGGCTCAGCCAGGAGCCCCAGAAGAGATAGCTCTGCTGCCCCTTGGCCGTGTAGGCGAGCGTGTTGAACAGGTCGTTGAGAACTCCGATCGAGTCCGCGAGCTTCGGTGTCGCCACCGCCAGCTTCGCGGTCGCGGGCGCGAGCACTCGCGCCACCGGCTGCACGCCGACCGCGAACGGCCGCAGTTGGTCCTTGATCGTCGACACCGTGTCCTCGAACAGCGGCCGTGACGCTGCGAGCGCAGGCCCGAACGCGTGCGCGAACGGCACCAGCCCGTGCAATGCGACGGTGCTGGCATTCGAGAACGCGGTCACCTTCGTGAGCGTGCTGCTCGTCTCCTGCAACGTCCCCGGCAGCAGCGTCAGCGCGGACTCGAGCGCGGCGTCCTGCGAGGAGATCGCCTGGAAGTTCGTGTTCGACGACTTGATCAGCGAGGTCAGCTGGCCGTCGACGCCGCCGAGCGCTCGCGTCACCTTCTGCAGCCCGTTGATCGAGTGGCTGATCTCGTAGCTGCGCTGCGACAGCAGGCTCGTCAGCGTGCGCGTATCGCGGTTCAACGGGGCGAACCGTTTGAACGTCCCGCGCAGCGAGTTGACCGCCTCGACATTCACGCCAGCCGCGTTCGGGTTGCTCGGGTTCTGGAACAGCTGCGCCCCGCCGGCGAGCAGCAGCAGCAGGTAGTTGCGCGTGTCGGCGTCGAGCGAGTCGAGGATCTGGTCGGTGTTGATGTCCGGCTGCGTGCTCGCGACCCCGAGCATCCCTCCGGCGGGCACCGCGCCGGCGCTCTTGGTGCCGGGATCGAGCGCCAGGTACATGTCCTGCAGCGGCGTTCGCGGGCGGAGCAGCACGGTCGCGTTGCTGTAGATCGGCCCGTACTTCTTGTAGATGTTCATCGTCACCACGGCGTGGCCGTCCTGGTAGGAGACGCCGCCGATCTGGCCGACCTCGACGCCCGCGATCGTCGACCGTCT
The DNA here is from genome assembly GCA_963826895.1 of uncultured Solirubrobacterales bacterium. GTDB lineage: Bacteria > Actinomycetota > Thermoleophilia > Solirubrobacterales > Solirubrobacteraceae > Palsa-465. The sequence continues at coordinate 1,048,308 of CAWGYJ010000001.1, read as the reverse complement.
GCCCCTGGCCCGCGGTCACCGCCGCGCCGGTCGAGAACTCGGCCCTGACCGTGTAATAGCTCTTGAACGAGCGTGAACGCGGGCTGGTGCAGAAGGATGTAGCCGGCGACCACGATCGCGCCCAGCGACGAGCGCGATGATCGCGGCGAAGTCCTGCCGGTGGATGATGATCGCGCGCTTCACGGGCCGGCTCCCGTCTTGGCGCTGTTCAGGTTCGGCTCCGGGTTCTCGTAGCACGGCTTGGAGCGATCGAGCGGCGGCGCATGGCCGGCGAATGCCGGCCGCGTGCCGAGCGGCGGGAGCACGAAGTTGCCGTAGAACGGCCCCGCGGTCGAGACGTCCGGGGTCTCGTCCCGGATCGTCCCGCCGCCCGCTGAGGAGCGGACGTAGCGGCCGTTGCCGTCGAAGTTCCCCGACGCGCCCGCGATCCCGACCGCGCTGTCGAACAGCTCCTGGTACACCTGCTCGCCGCTCGACGCCGGACCGTCGTGGATCACCTCGTTGCCGGTCGGGACGATGTTGTGGGTGAAGCACCGGGCGAGCAGGTCAGACTCGCTGACCAGCGACTTCGTTGCGCCGATCGTGTGCGCGGTGTCTGTCGACCGCGGGCGCGAGGTCCTTCAGCAGGCCTCCGAGATCCGCCTGCGAGGACAGCGCAGTGGCCTGCGAGAGCCACGGCAGCGCTGCGCTGATCGTCGGGCCGAGCTGCTTGATGCCGGGCACGATCGCTGCCGCGAACTGCTGCGTCGGTGCGGAAGGAGCGGTCGAGCGCGGTGTCGGACGTATTCGTGTTCTGGAGCAGCGCCGGCAGCACCGCGATCGTCTGCGCTCAGCGCCTGCTGGCGCGCGGCCAGCGCGCCGAGCGTCAGGTTGAACGTATGCACGAAGCTCCGCGAGCTGCGCGCCGGCGCCCGCGAGGCCCTGCAGCACCTCGGAGTTGCCGATCACGACGTTCTCGAGGTCGTGCGGCTGGGTCCCGAGCAGCGCCTCGTTGACGATCGAGGAGGCCCGGAACGCGCCGACGGAGTAGTCGAGCGACTTGTTCAGCGACTGGCCGCCGGTCAGCCCCTTGACGCTCGGGTCCTGACCGGCGTCCTCGGCCGCCGTCGGCTCGGCGTTCAGCGCAGCGCCGAGTCCGCGCAGCAGCGTCTGCAGGTTCCCGCGCGCGTTGGAGTTGAGCGCCGACAGGACGCGGTCGAGCTGCACCGGGCCTGACGTGTTGGCGGCCGGCAGCGTCGCACCGGACTTGAGGTCGGGCGCGCTCGGGCTGCCCGGGGTGAGGTCGACGTAGAAGTTGCCCTCGAGGAAGATGCGCGAGCGGATCGGCGCCGTCGCGTTGGCGTGGATCGGCAGCGCGTCGTGGTCGATGTCCATCGTCACGATCGCGGCGTTGCGGCTGTGCGCGATGCAGCGTGACGCTCGTCACCTGTCGCCGACGTCGACGCCGGCGATCCGCACCGGCGAGGGGATGTGCAGCTCGGTGTTGCTCGTGAACATCGCCTTGAGCACGAACGGCGAGCCGGAGAACGGCAGCGAGCCGCCGAACACCAGGTAACAGGCGGCGAAGATCACGAGGATCGCCGATGATCCCGGCCATGAACCGGCGACACGCGTGGCTTGTGCCGTCTCATCCGCTCTTCGGCCTCGTCGTCTTCTCGGTCTGCAGGCCGAGGTCGCCGGGCGGGTTGCCGATCAGCGCGCTGGTGCGCCGAGTACGGCTCGTTGCCGGCCGCACATTCGAGCGGCGTCTGGCCGGGCGCGTCGGTGTTCGGGTACGGGTTCGACGTGCAGCGGTCCGTGCTCGTCGCCGGGTTCGTGTCGGGCGTCGTGTACGAGCTTCTGCGACGGCGACCGACTCGCCGCCCGGCACGTCGTCGATCGCGACGAGCACGAAGCGCAGCGCCGTGCCGGTGGCGACGCCGCTCGGACAGCGCGCTCGCGATGTTGCGCAGGAACAGCGTCACGTAGTTGCACGTCGACTGCGCCGGGGTCAGGAACGCCAGCGGCGAGCGCAGGCTGTGGGCCGTCAGCGTCAGCCGATCGAGCCCCTGCTGGACCGTGCGGGTTCTGGCCGAAGTGCTCGAGCGTCTTGGACAGGCTCAGCAGGCGCTGGTCGAGCTTCGTCGCTCGGCCGGCAGGTTGCGCGCCCGCTCGGCGAATGCGTCGGCCAGCACCGGGGCGCTCTGCGGAAGCGTGGCGAACGCCCGGCGCAGGTCCTTGAACAGCTGCCGCCGTGTCGGTCAGGAACGACTGCGATCGGCCGGACTGTCGGCGATCACGGTCTCGAATGTCGGCGGCGTCTGCGAGATCCAGTTCTGGAGGTACGGATACGCGACGCCGGCCAGCGCCGTGAAGGTCGTGTCCAGGTTCGTGTACAGGTCGGCCTGCGTGCTGGGCCACCGGCGCGAGCGCGCTCGAGAAGCTCTCGAGCCCGTGGAAGAACCCGGCGAGGTCGGTGCTGGCGCGACGCGAGGTTGCGCGCCACCGGCCCCAGGTCGGTGACCAGCGGCACGAACGCGCCGATCGCGTTGTTGATGTCATCGCCGCGTCCGGCCAGTGCGTCGCTGAAGCCGATCGTCGCATCGGAGACCCCGGTCCGCGTCGCGCGGGGTGAACATCCCGAAGCACCTGGTCGAGGTCGACGTCGGCGCCGTCTGTGACCGAGTGGGACCGTCGCTCCGTTCGGCCACGTCCGGCCGTCGAATGGCCCGTGGTGACGTCGAGGTACTTGAGCCCGATCGAGCCCTTCAGCCGGACCGTGAAGGTCGAGTCCACCGGCAGCGGCTCGACGCTCTTGTCGAGCTGCCATGTTCATCACCGCGATCGGCTGCCCGGCCGCGGTGCGAGCCGGCGTCGACGCTGGACACGAGCCCGACCAGCGCCCCGCCCTCGTGCACCTCGTCGCCGTGGGTCAGCTCCTCGGCGTCGGCGATCTGGACGTGCAGCGTGTACGTGGGACGAACGGCAGCCCGTTGTTGGCCTTGTAGGCGAGCGACGACGGCGACGACCGTCACCAGCACGGTCAGCGCGCCGATCAGGACCGGGTTCGAGAACAGTCCCGCGCTCGCGACCGCCGCCGCAGCCTCATCGCGCCGCTCCCGATCAGGTAGCGCAGCAGGCCGTTCAGCGTCGAGCTGGAGCCGCCGTCCGGCGCCGAGACCGCCTTCTCGGCGATCCGCTCGTCTGCCGTGATGTGCGCGGTCGGACACCGGCCTGCCGGACGCGCCGCGCCGGCGGACGCGACGATCGGCCGCGGCGGCCGACGTTGAAGTCGGCGGAGCAGCCCGCCACCGGGGTCGTTGCGTAGTCGGTGCAGCCGCCGACCAGCGGCTCGGCGCGCACGTAGTGGCCGTCGGCTGTCGAAGCCGTTGGCCGCGCTCGTGCCGTTGAACAGCACGCCATCAGCTGCTCGATCCCGCCGGTCTGGTTGAGGCTCTCGAGCAGCTCGTCAAGCGACTTCGGACGCCGGCTCGGCCGGCGTGCCGACCGGTTCAGCTGCTCGCGCCAGCGGCAGCGTCGCCAGCAGCGCCGGCTGCGACTGCTGCGCCGACGGTTCCCGAGCGTCGATCAGCGCCGGCTTCGCGCGCCTTCGGCGAACGGCGTCAGGTTCTCGAACTGCCGGCCGAGCGCGGCCGCGCTCTGGCCGAGCGAGGTCATCAGCGGGGTGCCCTGATCGGCGAGCTGGCCGAGGTCGGCCATCGAGCGGCCGCAGCTGCGCGCAGGAACGGCGGGAACAGCTTGATCGAGCTCGAGATGTCCGCGGCTCGCGGCGGCGCTTGCCATCGCGATGTCGTGTTCGCCTGCACGACGAAGTCGGCGATCTGCGTGCTTGCGCGCGAGCGGCGCCAGCACGCGGTCGGAGTCGGTCGCCAGCTGCGCCAGCTGCCGGTTCTGCTCGGCCAGGATCTTGAACACCTTGTCGGTGTCGCCGAGCGCCGGGTTGGCTCGGTGGATCACCGCGTTGAGATCGGAGCCGCGCGCCGCCAGCCCGGTGCCGAGCTCGTTGATGATCAGCGCGAACCACTGGCGCACCGGCAGCTGGTAGATGTCCTGGACGATGTCGGCGTCGATCGGCGAGCTCGTCCGGGTGACCGGCAGGTAGTACGCTGCCGCTGCCGGGGCCGTTGGTGATCTTCGCCAGCGCGGGCGTGCTCGAGCTGCCCGGGATGCAGTCGACGTACTCGCTCGCCGATCAGCGACTGCGGCCGGATCGCGCAGGTCGCGTTCGTGATGGAACGGGGTGAACGCGGGATTCGTGATCGCGAGCGTGACCGCCGCCCGGTTCTGCTTGGTCACCCCCAGCGCCTTGGATCGAGCCGACGTTGGCGCCCGCGATCCGCACGTCCTCGCCCGAGACCGCGAACGAGGCGTTGTCGAAGATCGCGCGCACCAGGTACGTGGGCGTCTTGCTCGACGAGCTGGACGCCCCGGCGCCGACAGCGACGAGCGCGCCGACCAGGACTGCCGCGATGGCGGCGATCCGCCTCATGGCCCCGGAGGCACCGCTGTCGAGTTGCAGCCCGGGACCGGCCCACGGCGCCGAGCCGTCGGCCGTCGGCTGGACCGCGCAGCCCGGGCAGCGGCCGTGCACGACCTCGAGTCCCGTGTACCGGCTGCGCTGGGCCGGCAGCGGCTCGAGCTCGTTGGCGCCGTCGACCGCGAACGCGTCGAAGATCGGCTGCGTGCGGACGTAGTGGCCGTTGGCGTCGTAGTAGGCGCCCGCCTGGCCGAGGTTCGTCAGCGCCGCGACGACGTCGGGCGTGTACTCGCGCAAGGCGTCCAGCTGCTCCTGGGAGTGTTGATCTCGTGGATCAGCCGCGGGAACGCGGGCGATCGCGACCTTCGCGAGGCCGGGCGTGTCCCGCAGCAGCGTCAGCAGATCGCCGGCGCCGGACGGATTGCGAATCAGGTCGCTCAGCTCGGCGAGCGTCGGGATCGACGCCTGCGCCAGCTGCCGCAGCTCGACCGCGAACGGCGTCAGCTGGCGGACGGCCGGCTTCGAGGCGTTGACCACCGGATCGAGCGAGTTCAGCGTCGCGCGCAGGCCGGCGAACGTGGTCGTCGTGTGGTTCAGCGCGCCGGGCAGCAGCGACAGCGCGGTCTCGAGGGCCTGGCTCTGGCGGGCGATCGCGCCGGTCGCCTGCTCGCGTTCGAGATCAGCTGGGTCAGCTCCTGGCTGCGGGAGGCCAGCTGCGTCATCGCCTGCGCGCCCTGCACGAGCAGCCCGTCGAACGTGGGCTCGTCGCGTGTCAGCTCCTGGGTGACGTCGCTCGTGCTCGTCAGCGCCGGCGCGAGGTACTGCAGCGTCTGGTTGGCCTCCGACGCCTTGCCCTGGATGGACGCCGCCTCGCCCTGGATGAACCCACGCAGTCCCGGGCGAGTGGAGGAGTCGAACGTGTCGAACAGCTGGTCGAGGCTCACCTCCGCGTTCGTGTACGTCTCGGGGATCACGCCGCCTGAGGAGATCGCGGGAGCGCTCTGCGGCGCCGGGTTCGAGCACGATGTACTTGTTGGCGATCCCCGACAGCGAGTTCTCGACGATCCGCGCCACCGTCCCCTCGTGCATCGGGGCGGCTTCGGACTCGACCGAGATCGTCACCTGTGCGGCGCCGCTCGGGCTCAGGCCGACGTTCTGGACCGAGCCGACGGCCGCCGGCCCGATCAGCACCTGGTTGCCCGACACGAGCCCGCTGGCGTCCTGGAACTCGAGCTTGAGCGTGTAGCCGGAACCGCCCCCGAACAGGATCAGGACGATGACCACGATGGCAGCGACCAGCGCACCGGCCGCCGCGACACGTGCGGCACGCTGGGACGGCTAGAGCGACGCCCCTCGTTCTGTTCCAGCGTGATCCCTCCTCTCTCTCCTGACTCGTGGAGCCTCCCTCAAATCTGCCGCGAACCGGCGACTATCCTGCCAGAGCCCAGGGGCGGTGCTCCAGTAACCGGGTTAGCGTTCTGCGAGCAGCGCGGCGCCGATCGCGCCGCCCGAGATCGCCGAGCGCCGGCGACGTGCACGGCGGGCGGACGCTGGTCGTTGAACAGGTGCGGCTGCATCGCCGTCGCGATCCGCTCGGCCGTACGGCTGCGCCGAAGCGGACGCCGAGGCCGCCGCCGATCATCGACCGCCTCGACGTCGAGCAGGTTGACCGCCGACGCGATCGCCGGCGCCGAGCGCCTCGACCGCCTCGGTCGATCAGCTCGGTCGCGAGCGTGTCGCCCTGCTCGAGCGCGCGCGCCCAGATCGAGCTCGTCAGCCGCGTGCGGCCGTGCTTCTCCATCAGCTTGAACAGGTCGGTCTTGGCGCCCTTCTCGACGCTCGCGCTTGCGCGCGCGGGCCTCCATCGCCGCGCGGCCGGCGTAGGCCTCCATGCAGCCGCGCCGCCCGCACGGGCATGCGCGCGCCGCCCATGCTTGACGACCATGTGGCCGATCTCGCCCGCCCCCCCGCGGCCGAGCCACGCCTTGCCGTCGAGGATCATCCCGCCGCCGACGCCGGTGCCCCAGAACACGCCGAGCAGCGACTCGTACGGCTTGCCCGCGCCGAGCTCGAACTCGGCCTCGGTCGCGACCTGGACGTCGTTGCCGACGAACACCTTCGTGCCGAGCGCGTTCGACAGCGTCTGCGCCGAGCGCGAAGCGGTCCCGCCAGTCCGGCAGGTTGCGGGCGTTGGCCACCGTGCCGGTCTCCGATCGACGAGCCCGGGCGAGCCGACACCCGACCCCGTCCAGCTCGCGACGGCTTCACGCCCGCGGCCTCGCACGCCTCCTCGATCGCCTCGGCCATCTCGCGCGGCGACGTCCGGCGGGCCGCCGTCGGTGGGCGTCGGGCTGCCGCGCCTGAGCCGAGCACCTTGATTCCGGACTCGACGACGATCGCCTCGATCTTCGTCCCGCCGAGGTCGATGCCGCCGCGCATTGGTCGCTGATCGCTCATCCGGCTTCAGCCGACGCCGCGGAGACGTAGCCTCAGGCCCAGGACTCGCGGTAGTCCTGCTGCTCGGGGGTCGGCTCGTCGATCTCGACCCCGAGCGCGGCCAGCTTGAGCCGCCCGACCTCGCGGTCGATCGCGGCCGGGCACCGGGTGCACGCCCGGCGGCCAGCTCGCCCCTCGTGCGCGACGAGCTGCCTCGACGCTCAGCGCCTGCAGCGCGAACGAGACGTCCATCACCGCGGCCGGATGGCCCTCGGCGGCGGCGAGGTTGACGACGCGGCCGCGGGCGAGCAGGTTCAGCCGCCGCCCGTCGGCCAGCGCGTACTGCTCCACCAGCGGGCGCACCTGGCGCGACGCCGCCGGTCGCCAGCGCGCGCAGCTCGCCGAGGTCGAGCTCGACGTCGAAGTGGCCGGCGTTGGCGAGCAGCGCGCCGTCCTTCATCCGCTCGAAGTGCTCGCGCGCGCAGCACCCGCGCGCGAGCCGGTGACGGTGATGAACACGTCGCCGCGCGCGGCGGCCGCCAGCGCCGGCATCACCTCGTAGCCCGCCATCCGCGCCTCGAGCGCGCGCAGCGGGTCGACCTCGCAGACGATCACCGCGGCGCCGGCGCCGCGGGCGCGCTCGGCGACGCCCTGCCCGGCCCAGCCGTAGCCGAGCACGACCACGCGTGTGCCCGGCGAGCAGCACGTTGGTGGCGCGCACGATCCCGTCGAGCGCCGACTGGCCGGTGCCGTGGCGGTCGTTGAGCGCCCGCTCGGTGCGCGCCTCGTTGACCGCCAGCACCGGGCAGCGCAGCGTGCCGCGCTCCTCGAGCCGGCGCAGGCGCACGAGCCCGGTGGTCGTCTCCTCGGTGCCGCCGATCAGCCCGTCGAGCGCTTCGCCGCCGCCTGCGTGCGCGGCGACGAGCAGATCGGCGCCGTCGTCGAGCGTGATCTGCGGCCGGTCGTCGACCGGCGAGCAGCGCCAGCGATGTGCTGCGACGTAGGTGTCGAGTCCTCGCCGTGCACGCGCCGCACCTCGACCCCGTCCTCGAGCACGAGCGCGGCGGCGACGTCGTCCTGGGTCGAGAGCGGGTTGGCCGAGCACAGCGCCACCGTCGCGCCGCCGGCGATGCAGCGCGCGGACCAGGTTCGCCGTCTCGGCGGTGACGTGCAGGCAGGCGGCGACGCGGATGCCCGTCCAGCGGCCGCTCGGCGGCGAACCGCGCCCGCGATCTGCGCGAGCACCGGCATCTGCCCGGCGGCCCAGGCGATCCGCGCCTCGCCCTCGGCGGCCAGCGCGAGGTCGGCGACGTCGTGCGGCGGGACCGCCGACACGCGCCGTCGGCGTGCTCGCGCGCCGTGGGCCGACCGCCCGCGCACGTGGCCGCTAGTAGCGGTAGTGGTCGGGCTTGTACGGGCCCTCGACCGGGACGCCGAGGTAGGCCGCCTGGCTCGGCGGTCAGCTCGGTCAGCTGCACCCCGAGCGCGTCGAGGTGCAGCCGCGCGACCTTCTCGTCGAGGTGCTTGGGCAGCGTGTAGACGCGCTTCTCGTACTCGTCGGTGTGGCCGAACAGCTCGATCTGCGCGATCACCTGGTTGGTGAACGAGTTCGACATCACGAAGCTCGGGTGGCCGGTCGCGTTGCCGAGGTTCAGCAGCCGGCCCTCGGACAGGACGATGATCGAGTGCCCGTCCGGGAACACCCACTCGTCGACCTGCGGCTTGATGTTGATCCGCTCGATCCCGTCGAGCGCCGCCAGGCCGGCCATGTCGATCTCGTTGTCGAAGTGGCCGATGTTGCCGACGATCGCCTGGTGCTTCATCTGCGCCATGTGCTCGGCGGTGATCACGTCCTGGTTGCCGGTCGTGGTGACGAAGATGTCGGCGCTCGCGACGACGTCCTCGAGCGTCGCGACCTGGTAGCCGTCCATCGCCGCCTGCAGCGCGCAGATCGGGTCGATCTCGGTGACGATCACGCGCGCGCCCTGGCCGCGCAGCGACTCGGCGCAGCCCTTGCCGACGTCGCCGTAGCCGCAGACGACCGCGACCTTGCCGCCGATCAGCACGTCGGTCGCGCGGTTGATGCCGTCGATCAGCGAGTGGCGGCAGCCGTACTTGTTGTCGAACTTCGACTTCGTCACCGAGTCGTTGACGTTGATCGCCGGGAACAGCAGCGTGCCCTGCTCGGCGAACTGGTAGAGCCGGTGCACGCCGGTGGTCGTCTCCTCGGTGACGCCCTTGATCGCCGCGGCCATCTTCGTGAAGCGCTGCGGGTCCTCGGCCAGCGAGCGCGGTCAGCAGCTCGAGGATGATCCGGAACTCCTCGGTGTCGGCGCGTCGACGGGATCCGGCACCGCGCCGGCGCGCTCGAACTCGACGCCCTTGTGGACGAGCAGCGTCGCGTCGCCACCGTCGTCGAGGATCATGTTCGGGCCGTCGTCCGTCCGGCCAGCGTCAGCGCCTGCTCGGTGCACCACCAGTACTCCTCGAGCGTCTCGCCCTTCCAGGCGAACACCGGCACGCCCCGCGGGTCCTCGGGGGTGCCGTCGGGACCGACGACGATCGCCGCCGCGGCGTGGTCCTGGGTGGAGAAGATGTTGCAGCGACGCCCAGCGGACCTCGGCGCCGAGCGCGACCAGCGTCTCGATCAGCACCGCCGTCTGGATCGTCATGTGCAGCGAGCCCGTGATCCGCGCGCCCGTCGAAGCGGCTGCTGCTCGGCGTACTCGCGCCGCGTCGCCATCAGGCCGGGCATCTCGTGCTCGGCGAGCCGGATCTCCTTGCGGCCGAACTCGGCCAGCGACAGGTCGGCGACCTTGTAGTCGGTGGTCTGCGGCGGTCGTGCTCATGTGTCTCTCCGTCTCTGCGTGTGTCGGGGGCGGCCGTCAGCGCTGCGGCCGCAGCAGCCGCTCGTGCTTGTCCTGCTCGAAGCGCAGCCAGTCGTCGGCGGTCACGTCCTGCGGACGGCGGCGCTCGGACTCGAGCCATGCCTGAACCGCCTCGCGCAGCTGGCGGTCTGGACGCCATCCGCGCAGCGAACGCGACGTCGGTGAGCCCGACGTCGAACCGCGCCAGCAGCTCCTTCAGCGTGCGCAGGCGCTGCAGCTCGCCGGGGCCGTAGAGCCGGTACCCGGACGCCGAGCGCGCCGGCGTCACCAGGCCGGCGCTGCTCGACGTAGCGCAGCATCCGCGCCGACCAGCCGGTCGTCTCGGCAGCTTCGTGGATCGTCAGGGCCTCCATCCCAATCAACATTACCACGGTTGTGTCAAGGTTTGAAGGCCCGGCCGCGCGCGTACAACACTTGTCCACGGCCGCTGTCAACACCCGTTTGAGGCCATAGTCTTCTCAACTGGATCGGTCGTCCGGAAACAGAGACCCGGGAGCCGAGCGTGGTAGTGCCTCATAACCGTCCAAACACCCCGCGCGCGGGTTGCCGTCGCGTCGTCGGCCTTCTGGTCGTATGCGTGGCGATCGTGCTCGGCGCCGGCGCCGCGTTCGCCTCCGTCAGTGCGGCGGCGGGCCCGGGCGGCACCGGGCCGGGATCGGGAGGACGTTGCGGACCGAAGGGCTGTGGCTCGGTCAGCCCGCCGCAGTCGGGGTCCGGTGACCAGGGACAGGCGCCGTCGCCCACTCCGGCGACCACGACCACGCCGGTCGCGACGACCACGACAACCACGACGACGACCACCGCCCCGCCCCCACCCCCCGCACATCATCAGACCCATCCGTCCGGGTCGGGCCACCACTCGACACAACCGGGGAACAGCCGGTCGGGAGCGAGTTCGCGTTCTGGCCAGACGCGGGCGCGGACGTCGAAGACTCGTCCAGCTTCGACATCGCTCCCGGCCGGCGGTGGACTTCACGCACCGACCGCCGGGAGCGCTCACCGGAGCGAGCTCTCCGGCCTCGACGCGGGCGCCACCGCGAGGGGAGCAAGCGGTACGGGCCACAGCGTGACGGGAGAGTCGGCGCGCAACCGCGGGTCACACCGGCCCGCGGGGCGGGCTCGATCCCGCCACGCTGTGACCCCGTCCGCCGCCCTGCGCGCCGCCGGCCCGAGCGTGATCCAGCGGATCGAGCGTGAGGTGCCGGGCGCCGTCTGGCTGGCGCTCGCGATCGCACTGTTCCTGGCCGCGATCGCCGGGCTCGCCGCGTGGCATGCCGGGCTGCTGGCGCGCCGGCGTGGCAGGGAGTTCCAGGAGGTGGCGCTGACCGACCCGCTTACCGGCGTGCTCAATCGTCGCGGCTTCACGGAGGCCGTCGAGCGCGAGCTCGACCGTGCGCGCCGGCACGATCAGCAGTTTGCGCTCGCGTTCGTGGACGTCCGCGGGCTGAAGACCGTCAACGACACCGAGGGACACCTCGCCGGCGACGAGCTGCTGCGCGGGACCGCATCGCTGCTGCGCGAGTCCGCACGCGCTCACGACGTCGTGGGTCGGCTCGGAGGCGACGAGATGGGGCTGCTGCTGGTCGAGCAGTCAGCCGACAGCCCGGCGGTGATCATCGGCCGTATTCGCGCGCTGGTGACGCTCCGCCGCGCGACGTCACCGCTGCACGCCGATTGGGACCTGACAATCGGCACCGCTATGTACCCGGAGGACGGCGACACGTTCGAGGAGTTGCTCGGGACGGCCGACCGGCGGCTGTACGAGCAGCGCGGGATCGCGCTGCGTTAGTGGTGCCCTGGGTCGAACACTAGCCCTGGGCGAGCATCTTCTTCAGCCGCTCGAGCGCGACCACCGGACCCGGGTCCAGGCCCCGCAGGACCGCGAGGTACAGCGACACCAGATCGCCGAGCAGCACGAGCGACACGAGCCGCTCGGTCGCCGTCGCCCCGACGGTCTCGACCCGGTAGGTGGCGGCGGCGTGGCGAGCGATCAGGCCGCGCGTGAGCTCGATCCGCTGGCGGACTCTCGGATGCAGGTCGCGAGTCATCCAGGAAGACCGCGCTGAAACGGCCCAGGTCATCGGCTCCGGCCCATCCCACCGACGATCTCGTTGTGGTCGAGCTCGGGCAGTTCGCCGGCGAATGCCGGCGTCTTCGCGTTCTCGTTGATCTGGGTCTTCCAGCGGTAGGCGATCTGGCCCGTCAAGCCGGCGGCGCCGATGATCTGAACGATCGTCCCGTGCAAGCCCCGCGCGAGCGACTTGGCGAGCGAATCCTCCGGGCTGTCGGGACCCCACCGCTCGACGAGCTCCTCGGCGTGGGCGGCGGCGACGTCGATCTCCGCGTGCAGCCGCTCGCCGCAGCCGGACAGCGCAGCGACCTCGAGCGCGATCACGAGCGAGTAGCCGACAGCGGCGCGGGGCTGGAATCCTCCGGGAATCGGCATCACCGGCACGCCGTCGGCGCGCGCGGCGCTCGCGAGCCTGCCGCCGATGCTCGCGACGATCGCGGCGGGCGCCGAGCGCGCCGGCCGCTTCGTACACGGCGAGCGTCTCCTCGGTCTCGCCGGAGTAGCTCGCGCACAGCACGGTCGTGTCGGGGGTTGCCCAAGCCGGCAGCTCATAGCCGCGCATCACGACGATCGGTCTCGACGCGCGATCGCCGAGCACGCCGCGCGCGAGCGCGCCGCCGATCGCAGAGCCGCCCATGCCGGCGACGACCAGACCGCCTGGCGAGTCGTGCGGCTCCAACCCCGCCGACTCGACCCGCCACAGCGCGTCGCGCAGCTGCTCGGGCAGGTCGAGGATGTCGTCCAGCTGACCGCTTCGATCGACCTCGGCGATCGCCTCCCGGCTGAGGGTCTGGGTTGCGCTCATGAGCTGATCGCCCCTTCGGGCACCACGTCGCCAGGGAAGATACGCGCGCCGCGCGTGACGACGTTGCCCGATCCGACGCTCACCTGCGCCCCGATCACGACATCGTCCTCGATCCGGCAGTCGCTCGCCGATCATGGCCCCCGGCGCGATGATCGCACCGCGGATCGTGCGTGCGGGCGCCGACGCGGACGTCGTCGAGCACCGCGGCGTCCTGGATGCGCGCCTCGGAACCGATCTGCACGCGGCTGCCGAGCACCGTCCGCGGCGCCGACGCTCGCCCCCGGCGCGACTTCGCATCCGGCGCCGGCGAGCACGGCTGCAACGAGCTGACCGTCGATCGCGCACTTGTCCGCCAGCACTCGCCCGGCCGCCTGGAGACGTGCGCCGATCTCGGTGTCGACATCGACCCTCGAGGATGTCGAACGTCGCCTGCAGGTATCGCTCCGGGGTGCCGATGTCCATCCAATAGCCGCTCGCCTCGTAGCCGTACAGGCCCTGGCCGACGAGTTGCGGGAACACGTCCCGTTCGATCGAGATCTTCGTCCCCGCCGGCGCGATGCCCGCTCAGCACCTCGCGCTCGAGGATGTACGCGCCCGCGTTGACGAGGTTCGTGTCGATCTCCTCCGGGCTCGGCTTCTCCAGGAACTGCTTCACGGACAGGTCCTCCTCGCGGCGCACGAGCCCGTACGCGGACGGGTCGTCGACCGGGTATCAGCGCGAGCGTCGCACGCGCGCCGGTGCGCTCGTGCTGCGCCAGCTGCGGCCGACAGGTCGATGTCGGTCAGCACGTCGCCGTTGAGCATGAAGAAACGCTCGTCGAGCAGCTCCTCCGCGTACTTGAGCGCGCCACCGGTACCGAGCGGCTCGGGCTCCTCGACGTAGCGCAGTCGCACGCCCAGCGACGAGCCGTCACCCAGCACGCCGCGCACGCCGTCGGCCATGAACCCGCACGCGAGGATCACGTCATCGATGCCGTGGCCCCGCAGCCACTCGATCATGTATGAGATGAACGGCTGCCCGGCGAGCGGCACCACCGGCTTCGGGACCGTCGACGTCAGCGGCCGAAGCCGGGTCCCCTCCCCGCCCGCCAGGATCAGGGCCTGCACGTCACCGGCCTCATCTCCCGATTCCGGTGTACACGAGCCCGGCTGCCTCGACACGCGTCGCGGTCCAGGAAGTTGCGCCCGTCGACGACCACGTTGCCGGTCATCCGCTCCGCCACCACACTCCAGTCGAGCTCCGCGAACTCCGGCCACTCGGTCACGAGCACGGCGGCGTCGGCGCCCTCGAGCGCGTCGAGCGCCGAGCCCGCGAACTCAATGCCGCCCATCAGCTTCCGAGCCTCTTCCTCGGCGACCGGGTCGTACGCTCGGACGGCGGCGCCGTCGGCCTGCAGCCGCGCCGACAGCACCAGTGACGACGCCTCGCGCATGTCATCGGTGTTCGCCTTGAACGCCAGCCCCAGCAGCGCGATCCGCTTGCCGATCAGCGACCCGAGGTGCTTCTGCAGCTTCGACATCACGCGCCGCTTCTGCAGCTCGTTGACCTCGATCACCGCCGTCAGCAGCTGGAAGTGGTACCCGGAGTTGCCGGCGAGCTGCTTCAGCGCGGAGACGTCCTTGGGAAAACAGTTGGAGGGAGTCAGCCCACCGGTCGCGACGAACGTGTGGGCATACTGAACCTCGAGCGAGTAGACCGGTCCGTTGTACCGCCGGCGCTCGGTGGAAGTGACCCGTACCCAGGCCGTCCCCTCGTCGAACTTCCGGTAGCCAGACGGCTGCATCCGAATTTCGTGGATGCCCCTGTCCGTCCGCTGCGACGCGACAGTCCCGGCACTCGCCAGCAGGCGCAACACGCCGTCGGCCAGCTCCTTGCCCTTCGTACGCAGCTCGTGCGACCCGGCGCCGTCAAAGAGGCCAGATAGCAGGGCCCGGCGATCGGCGGCTGGACGATCCCAGATCAGATCAGGGAGACGTTGCTCGCCACTCGTACGCCCGAGACCGAGTACCTGAGTCCACCACCCGCCGATCTCATCCGACGCGACCTCGACACCTGCGGGGGTGGCCTGGGCCGAGACCTGTTGGCCGAGCCAGAACGCGAAAACTTCATCGACGAGACGCCCCTCGGTCAGACGCCACAGAATTCGGTACTGCCGGGCATCTGGCTCGACAGCGGCTTCGCCCGTGGCGAGGTACAAGCCGACTACGCGCCAGAATCGTTGATCGAGTTGGATCGCCCGACTCGGGGAGGGAAACTGGCCGCTAGGACCAGAAAGCCGCCCAGAGTGGCGCGTGGCGTGGCGCGTGGAGTGGACGATCAGCTGGCCCGTTGATATTTCGGTGGAATCCGCGCCGGCCACCAGCGACGCCGTGCTGACCGAATCCCACTCGCCCGCCTCGCCTGTCGCGATCGGCACCCAGTCGTCGGTCGTCAGCTCCTCTGCGAGCTTTCGCTCGGGCCATGCGCCGGCGCCGTTGCTCACGAGCCACGGATGGTCGGTCGTGGTCGTGACGCGCCGCCCCATCTTCGTGCATACGTCGACGACCTCGCCGTGGTAATCGCGGCGCGTCGCGCAGAGCACATCCAGGAACACCGGCTGGTCCTGCTCCGGGATCCAGCTCAGAACCTTCAGGTCCGCCGGCTCGATCACGCCGTCGTCGGGAGCGGACTCGCTGCAGAGGCGCTTCCACAGCGCGTCGAACGTCAACAGCGTCGTGCGGCCGCGATGCCGGACGAGCACCGTCTCATCCCCCACCAGGCATGAGCCCCCGAAGCCAATGCCCGGCTTCAAAAAGTGCTTGCCGATCCGCTCGTCGAGCCCGATCCCGCGCGCGACCTCGAGCACGTCCGCGCCGGTCAGCTCGGACACGTTCGCGATCTCGTTGATGAAGCTGATCTTGGTCGCCAGGAATGCGTTCGCCGCGAGCTTGATCATCTCCGCGCTCGCGATGTCGGTGCGGACGATCGGCGCCTGCAGCGGCGCGTAGAGCTCGACCACCGCATCCCCGGCCCAGTCGCCCTCGTCGCCGACCACGACCCGATCGGGGTGCAGGAAGTCCTCCAGCGCGGAGCCCTCCTTGAGGAACTCGGGACACGAGACGTACGCGAACGCGGACTTGCCCTGCTCGGCGAACATGCGCTTGATCGTCGCCCCCGTGCCGACTGGCACGGTCGACTTCATCACGAGCGCATGCTTGTCCGACGCCGGCATCGAGCTGACGACCGCGTGCACGGCTGACAGATCGGCATCGCCCGAATATGTCGGCGGCGTGCCGACGGCCACGAACAACAGCCGCGCGTGCTCGAGCGCGGGCGCCAGCTCGGTGTCGAAGTGCAGGCGCTCGCGGTGGCGCTCGATCGACTCGGCCAGGCCGGGCTCATAGATCGGGATCTCGCCGCGCCGGAGGCGATCGACCTTCGCCTGATCGACGTCGACGCACCAGACCTCCGAGCCGAACTCGGCGAAGCCGGCCGCGGTCACGAGCCCGACGTAGCCCGTGCCGATCACAGCGATCGGTTCTCTTGGGACGCTCATCGAGGCCAGGAGGCTACACAGGAGGGTGTTCGGAGGACTTCTACGGGGTGCGGGTCAACGACGCCGCGATCGCGATCATCTGGCTGTTCCCGATCGCGTCGGCGAGCGTGTTCGAGACCCAGTAGGAGCCCTGCGGCGTGCGGTACGCCACCAGGCTGATGTGGGCGCCGTTCTTGAAGATCTGCAGCACCTTGCCGTTGACCAGCTCCTCCGACGAAGTCCCGTTGAAGATCGGCGGCTTGAGCCAGGTCGTGCCCTGGATCCCGTAGTACTCGCCGAGCGCCGAGTTCAGCACGACCGTCATCCTGTAGGCCGGATACACGCCGCCGTTCTGACCATGGATGTGGTACGCGCGCGGATAGGAGCCGTTGTACTCGTACGCCGGGTTCGGGAGCTCGTCGCAGTTGCCCGCCGTGTCCGAGCAGTACTCCGGCTGCCACTCGCCGGTGGGCGCCGGCGTCAGCTTCGGGTAGTAGATCGGGAACCCGAGCTTGCCGAGATCGAGCGCCTGGTTGCGAGCGTCGCTGACGTCAGCGACGACGCCCGCGGTCGATGCCTTCTTCGCGTGGTGCGGCTTCTTCGCGCTGGTCGTCGCGGCCGCGGTCGTCGGCGTCATGAACTTCTGGTATGCCGCCTCCATCTGCGACGGCACGGCGGTCACGTAACACGGCGTCTGCGCGCCGCCGGGCCCGACGCCTCCACACGCCCCGAACTGCGCCGGGAAGGGGATCTGCTTGAGCGTCAGCTTGTCGGCGTTGATCACCAGATCGAACAGGTCGATCAGGCCGTCGGTCGTGTGCAGGAAGTGGTCGGTCTGCACGTGCTCGCCGAAGATGTGGATCAGCTGGTCCTCCTTGGACAGCAGCTGCGAGATGCTGAACTGGTCCTTGGCCCAGCGGATGAAGTCCTGCTGGCGGGAGTTGCGGACGATGTCCGAGTCGGTGTGGCGGAAGCGCACGAACTCGAGCGCCTGCGTGCCGCACAGCTTCTGGTATCCGGGCTGGATGTCGATGCTGGAGTAGTCGGTCTGCGCGGTGTTGTTGTAGTACCGGTGGTCGACGTCGGTGTACACGCAGCCGATCGCGTTGACGAGGTCCTCGAACCCGCCGAAGTTGACGTCCAGGATGTGGTTGACCTTGAGCCCCGGGAACACCTGCGTCTTGAGCGTCCGGATCAGCAGGTTCGGCCCGCCGATCGAGTACGCGGCGTTGAGCTTCTGGGTACCGCCGGGAAGCTGAACCTCCAGGTCGCGCGGGATCGACAGCATGTTGATCGTCGACGAGCTGTCGTCGATCCGCACGAGCATCATCGTGTCCGTGTTCGCCGCCGTATACGGCTCGCCGGCGCGGTGGTCGGAGCCGATCAGCAGCAGCGTCTCCGGCTGCCCTGGGGAGGGCAGCTGCACGTCCGCGTTCTTCAGCGCCGGCGTCAGGTTGAGGTCGTTGACGAGGTCCTTGACCTGCAGCAGGCCGGCGACGGCGGTCGTCGCCGCCGTGAAGCCGATCACGAGCACGGCCGCCGCCGCGAACCGCCATAACGAGCCGCCGCGGGTCTTCGGGATCAGTTTCACTGCCGGCCCCCGTCGATCGCCTTCAGCCCCGCCCGAGCGTCTTCGGACGCCTCGCCGCCACCTTCCAGCGCGATCGGGACCGTCCTGACGAAGTCGCCGAGCGCCCGGCGATAGCGGGCGAGCGAGCTCAGCGACACGCACTCCTCGGGGCCGTGGTGGCCCGCGCCGGCCGGACCGAACTCGACCGCGGGGATCCCCGCCTCGATGAACGACGCCGCATCCGAGGCGCCGTCGCGGCCGACGCTCATCACCTCGCCGGAGGAGCGCGCGGCCTACCGCCTCGCGCAGGGCCTGCACGTACGGGTCGGTGCGCGACACCGTGACCGGCGGCTAGATGAACGTCCGCGTCACGTCGATCTCCGGGATCTGCCGCACCTGCGCGAGGATCTCGCCCGGGTCCTGGCCGGGCAGGTAGCGGACGTCGACGGCCATCTCGCACCGGTCGGGCACCTTGTTGAGCGCGTCGCCGCCCGCGATCCGCCCGAGGTTGATCGACGGCCGGTCGAACATCTCCGAGGACTCGCGGCTGAACGGCAGCGACTCGATCGCGCGGAACACGTCGATCGCCTTCAGCACCGCGTTGTCGCCGAGCCACGGCGTCGAGCTGTGCGCGGCCCGCCCGTGGACGACGATCCGCATCACCAGCACGCCCTTGGCCTGGACGCCGATGTGCATGTCGGTCGGCTCGCCGGTGATCGCGAAGTCGCCGCCGAGGCCGCGCTTGACGATCGCGTCGGTCGAGCGCTCGTCGAGTCTCCTCGGACTCCTCGTCGGGCACGCAGATGAACCGCACGCGGACCCGGTCCTGGCTCTCGAGGTCCTTGAGCGCGCACATCATCGCCGCCAGGCCCGCCCTTCATGTCGTAGGCGCCGCGGCCGATCAGCCGGTCGCCCTCGACCCGCGGCTCGAACTGCTCGGGCGGCCAGGCACCACGTCCAGGTGGCCGTGGAAGACGACGCACGGCGCCTCGGGCGCGGTCGCGCCGACCTCGGCGACCAGCACCGGAAGTCCGCCGTGGTCGAGGTCGCGCACCTCGATGTCCCGGGATTCGAGCCACCCCTTGACGAATCCTGCGGCGGCCACCAGCTCCTCGGGCCGCGACGTCTCGTAGCGGATCAGCCGCTCGGTCAGAACGCGTTCATCAAGCATGAACGTGCCAGGGTACGACGTGTCGCTGAGCGGGACGCTTAGACGCCCTCGGCGACCCGCAGGAACGCCTCCCAGCGCGCTGCGTCGCGCTCGGCGACGCGCCGGCGCTCGGTGTCGTCGCCGGCCGTCTCGAGCTCCGCTCGGCCCGGGAGAGGCGCTCGCGCAGCTGCGCGGCGTCGAGCGAGTCCGGCTCGTGCGCCTCCTCGACCAGCAGCAGCGCGTGGTTGTCCGCCGACCTGGATGTAGCCCTCGGACTGGGCGAAGCGCACGATCTCGGTGTCGGACCTGTACAGCCGCAGCTCGGTCGGCTCGAGCATCGCCAGCAGCGGCGCGTGGTTGGCGAGGATGCCGATCTCGCCGAGCGTGGTCCGCGTCGAGACCATCTCGACCTCCTCGTTGAACACCTCGCCCTCGGGCGTGAGGACCTCGACCGGGAACTTGGCGTGTGCGGCCATCAGCTCGCCCGCCAGCCCTCTCGGCCGGCGTCCTCGGATCGACCTCGTCGATCGTGCCCTTCATGAAGAACGCCCGCTCGGGGACGTCGTCGTGCTTGCCCTCGAGGATCTCCTTGAAGCCGCGGATCGTCTCGGCGATCGGGACGTACTTGCCCGGGGTGCCGGTGAACTGCTCGGCGACGTGGAACGGCTGCGACAGGAAGCGCTCGATCTTGCGGGCGCGGTTGACGGTCACCTTGTCCTCGTCGGAGAGCTCGTCGATCCCGAGGATCGCGATGATGTCCTGGAGCTCCTTGTAGCGCTGGAGCACCTGCTTGACCTCGGTTGGCGACGTTGAAGTGCTCCTCGCCGAGGATCTCCGCCTTGAGGATCGTCGAGGTCGAGTCGAGCGGGTCGACGGCCGGGTAGATGCCCTTCTCGGCGATCGACCGCGACAGCGTCGTGGTCGCGTTCAGGTGGGCGAACGCCGATGCCGGGCGCCGGGTCGGTGAGGTCGTCGGCGGGCACGTAGATCGCCTGGATCGACGTGACCGAGCCCTTGCGGGTCGAGGTGATCCGCTCCTGGAGCTGGCCCATCTCGGACTCCAGCGTCGGCTGGTAGCCGACCTGCGAGGGCATCCGGCCGAGCAGCGCCGAGACCTCGGAGCCGGCCTGGACGAAGCGGAAGATGTTGTCGATGAACAGCAGCACGTCCTGGCCCTCCTGGTCGCGGAAGTACTCGGCCATCGTCAGGCCGGACAGCGCCACGCGCATGCGGGCTCCGGGCGGCTCGTTCATCTGCCCGAAGACGAGCATCGTCTTGTCGAGGACGCCCGACTCCTTCATCTCCAGCCACAGGTCGTTGCCCTCGCGCGAGCGCTCGCCGACGCCGCAGAACGCCGACAGGCCGCCGTGCTCCTGGGCGAGGTTGTGGATCAGCTCCTGGATGATCACGGTCTTGCCGACGCCGGCGCCGCCGAACAGGCCGACCTTGCCGCCCTTGGCGTATGGGGCGAGCAGGTCGATCACCTTGATCCCGGTCTCGAACATCTCCGTCGTCGGGGTCAGCGCCTCGACGCGTCGGCGCCTCGCGGTGGATCGGCCAGCGCTCGGTGTCCTCGGGAATCGGGTCGCGCCGAGGTCGATCGGCTCGCCGAGCAGGTTGAAGATCCGCCCCAGCGTCGCGTCGGCCGACCGGCACGGTGATCGGCGCGCCGGTGTCGATCACCTCGGTGCCGCGCGCCAGGCCGTCGGTGGTGTCCATCGCGACCGCGCGGACGCGGTCGTCGCCGAGGTGCTGCTGGACCTCGCAGACGAGCACCGATCCTGCGCGGCGGCGATGTCCTCGGTCCTCCTCGGCGCGCGCGGCCTCGGGACGCTCGATCGTGATCGCGTGGTTGATCTCGGGCAGCTTGTCGGGGAACACGGCCTCGATCACGACGCCCTGGATCTCCTCGATCCGGCCGACGTTCCGTTCGGCTCGTCGCCGTCGGTGCGTTCTTCTGTCAGTGGCATGACATGTGTCCTGTTCTCGCTTAGCCGAGCGCCTTCGGCGCCGGCGACGACTTCCATGATCTCCTGCGTGATCTCGGCCTGGCGCGCCCGGTTCATCTGCAGCGTCAGGTCCTCGATCAGCGTCGCCGGCGTTGTCCGACGCGTTGCGCATCGCGGTCATCCGCGCGCCGTGCTCGGACGCGGTCGACTCGAGCAGCGCCCGGTAGATCGAGATCTCGACGTAGTCGGGCACCAGCCGCTTGAGGATCGCCTCGGGGTCGGGCTCGTACTCGACGAGCGCGTGGCTGGCGCTCGCCGTCGGCCACTCGTCGCCGTCCTCGTCGGACTCGTCGAGCACCGTCGCCCGCTGCAGCGGCAGCAGCGTCTCGCGCCGGACGACCTGCGAGATCGGCGAGATGTAGCCGTTGTAGAAGATCTCGACCTGGTCGACCTCGCCGTCGACGTAGGCGGCCATCAGCCGCTCGGCGATCCGGCGCGCGTCGGCGTAGGCGGGACGGTCGGTGAAGCCGGTGAAGCTCGTCGACCGGCTCGAGCCCGCGGAAGGTCAGCGACGAGGCGGCGCGGCGGCCGGACGCGAAGTAGACGACGCTGCGCCCCTCGGCGTCGTGCTCGCGCGCCGGCGCGCGACGCCGGCGCGGACGATGTTGGAGTTGAACGCGCCGGCCAGGCCGCGGTCGCCGGCGACCAGCAGCAGGCCGACCGTGCTGACGCTCCTCGTGCTCGGTCGAGGATCGGCAGCCGCGGGCACGTCGCCGGCGGCCTGCGCCGCCTGGCGCGTCATCCGCCGGATCGCGTCCGCGTACGGCCGCAGCGCCTCGATCCGCTGCTCGGCGCGGCGCAGCCGGGCGGCGGCGACCATCTCCATCGCCCGGGTGATCTTCTGGATGTTCTTGACCGCGTCGATGCGGTTGCGGACGTCGCGCTGGCTGGCCATCGGCTCTGGTCTCTCGGACTCGCGACCGCCGTTACGCGGTCACGGCCTCCTCGCTCTCCTGCGCCGCATCCGAGCTCGGCTCCTCGGACCGCCGTCGCCGTTGGAATCGCTCGCGGAGTGCCGCTCGGGCCTGGTCGAGGTCGCCCTCCTCGAGCGGATGGCCCTCCTCGTCGAGGTCGTAGCCGAAGTCCTCGGCGAACTGCTCGACCGCCGCGTCGACGCGCCGTCTGGGTCTCGTCGCACCAGTCGCCGCCGGCGATCTTCTTGAGCAGCTCGGGCTCGTTGCCGCGCACGCGACTCGATCAGGCTCGGACAGGAACCGCTCGACCTTGTCGACGACGATCCGGTCGAGGTAGCCGTTGGTGGCGGCGTAGATCTGGACCACCTGCTCCTCGACCGGCATCGGGCGGCGCTCCGGCTGGTTCAGCGTCTTGACCAGCCGCTCGCCGCGGGCCAGCGTCCGCTGGGTCTCGGGGTCGAGCTCGGAGCCGAACTGCGCGAACGCCTCGAGCTCGCGGTACTGGGAGAGCTCGAGCTTCAGGCGGCCCGCGACCTTGCGCATCGGCGCGATCTGGGCGTTGCCGCCGACGCGGGAGACCGAGATGCCGACGTTGATCGCCGGGCGCACGCCGGAGTAGAACAGCTTCGGCTCGAGGAAGATCTGGCCGTCGGTGATCGAGATCACGTTCGTCGGGATGTAGGCCGACACGTCGCCGGCCTGGGTCTCGATGATCGGCAGCGACGGTCAGCGAGCCGCCGCCCGGGACCTTCTCCCCGGTCTGCGGGTCGCGAGATCGTCGGTCAGCTTGACCGCGCGCTCGAGCAGCCGCGAGTGCAGGTAGAAGACGTCGCCCGGGTACGCCTCGCGGCCCGGCGGGCGGCGCAGCAGCAGCGACATCTGGCGGTAGGCGTAGGCGTGCTTGGTGAGGTCGTCGTAGATCGTCAGCGCGGCCTTGCCGTTGTAGAGGAAGTACTCGGCCATCGCGCAGCCCGCGTACGGCGCCAGGAACTTGATCGGCGCCGCCTCGTCGGCGGCGGCCATCACGATGATCGTGTTCTCCAGCGCGCCGGCCTCCTCGAGCATGCTTCGCGAGCTGCACGACGGTCGCCTTGCGCTGGCCGATCGCGACGTAGACGCAGATCGAGGTCGCGGTCCTTGTTGTTGATGATCGTGTCGATCGCGATCGACGTCTTGCCGGTCTGACGGTCGCCGATGATCAGCTCGCGCTGGCCGCGGCCGATCGGGATCATCGAGTCGATCGCCTTCAGGCCGGTGAGCATCGGCTCCTTGACCGGCTGGCGCTGGACGACGCCCGGCGCCTTGTGCTCGACCGGGCGCGTCGTCGGTCGTGCGGATCTCGCCCTTGCCGTCGAGCGGGTTGCCGAGCGGGTCGACGATCCGGCCGAGCAGCTCCTCGCCGACCGGGATCTCGCAGCAGGCGGCCGGTGCGCTTGACGGTGTCGCCCTCGGAGATCTTCTCCCACTCGCCGAACAGCACCGCGCCGACGTTGTCGGACTCGAGGTTCAGCGCCAGCCCGGTGACGTCGTGCGGAAGCTCGAGCATCTCGAACGACATGCAGTTCTCGAGGCCGTGGACGCGGCAGATGCCGTCGGCGACCGACAGCACGGTCCCGACCTCGGTCAGCTCGGCGCCGGTCGTGTCGAGGCCTTCGATCCGGCTCTTGAGGATCGAGGTGATCTCGTCGGGATTGATCTGCATTGGTGGCTCCTTGTCGAACGCGACGCTAGGCCGCCTGCGCGACTTGCTTTCGAAGTTGTTCCAAGCGGTTGCGGATCGAGGCGTCGAGGATGACGTTCCCCACCCGCAGCACGATCCCACCGAGGATGTCGGCGTCGACCTCGCTCGAGAGCTCGATCCTGCGCCCGGTCTGCTGGCCGATCCGCTCGCCGATGCTGTTCACGGTCTGCTCGTCGAGCTCGACGGCGCTCGTCACCTGCACCGGCAGCAGGCGGTTCTCGTCTTCCCACATCTGCTCGTAGGCGGCGCGGATCCGGAAGATCGCCGGCATCCGGTGGCGCTCGATCAGCGCCTCGAGGAAGTTCATGAAGGTCGGCTCGGCGCCGGTGATCATCCGCTCGAGCCCGGCCTTCTTCTCGTTGGTCGAGAAGTACGGCGAGAAGAAGAAGATCGCGACCTCGCGGTTGTCGTTCAGCGCGTCGGCGAACGCGCCCAGCTGCTCGCGGACCGTGTCGAGCTTGTGCTCTTCCTTGGCGACCTCGAACAGCGAGCGCGCGTAGACCTGGGCGATCTCTTCCATCGGGTTCCTAGTTCTCGCTCGCTCCGCTCAGGGCGCTGAAGTCGAGCTCGGAGATCGCGTCCTGCACGAGCCGCCGCTGGTCCTCGCTCGTCAGCGACTTGCGCGTCACCTTCTCGGTCGCCTTCACGGTGAGGTCGGCGACCTCGCGCCGGATATCCTGGATCGCCCGGCGGGTCTCGGCCTCGATGTCGCGGCGGGTCTGCTCGAGCAGCTCCTCACGCTTCTTGTCCGCCGCCTCGCGGGCATCGCGCTCGTGCGCCTCGGCGGCCTTCTGCGCGCGCGAGATGATCTCATCGGCCTGTCCGCGAGCCTCGGCCAGCCGCTCGCGATACTCGGCCAGCATCTGCTCGGCCTCCTGGCGCACCTCGGCGGCCGCGTCGATCTCTCCGGGATCGCGTCGGCGCGCTTGTCGAGCGCCTGGCCGATCGCGGGGAACACGAAGCGACGCAGGATCAGGAACGACACGATGAACACGACCAGAACCCAGATCATCAGCCCCACGTTGGGGGTGATCAGGAAGGAACCGCTCGAGGCGATCGGTGTGTGTCCGGCGATGGCCATCGGCGTCTAGAACAGGAAGGCCGCGATGAACCCGCCGACGAGGCCGTAGAAGAAGCAGGCCTCGGTCAGCGCGAAGCCGAGCCACTGGTCGCGCTCGATGTCCTGGCGCAACTCGGGCTGGCGGGTCTTGGACTGGATCGAAGCGTTGAACACGGCGCCGATGCCGGCACCCGCGCCCGCTGCGCCGCCGCCGGCGCCGACGCCGAGCGCGATCGCCTCGCCGCCCTTCTGGGCGATCGTGTCGCTGGCGCCAACGGTGACGGCGAGCAGCGGATGGAAGACAGACAGGAAGTGGAGGAACAGCATGTCGACTCGATTGCTCCTTGTGGTTAGTGAGACGAAACCGCGTCGCCGAGGTAGATCGCGGTCAAGATGGAGAAGATGAATGCCTGCAGGCCGGCGATCAGCACGGCCTCGAACAGGAAGATCGCGATTCCGAGCGGCAGCAGCAACCATGCACCCACGGGTCGCCGACGAGCACGCCGAGCTCGCCGCCCATGAACGCGATCAGCATGTGGCCGGCGAGCAGGTTCGCCCACAGCCGGACGGTGAGCGAGATCAGGCGCAGGAAGTAGGACAGGATCTCGATGCCGAAGATCAGCGGCACGATCGGGCCGCTCACTCCGCCCGGCATCAGGCTCTTGAAGAAGCCGACCACTCCGTGATGGGCCTTCAGCCGCTCATAGGTGAACAGCACGAACACCAGCAGCGCCAGCATCAGGGGGAAGGCGACGTTGGTGTCGGCCGCGTAGATCTGGAAGATGGGAGGTGAGCGCCGAAGATCGTGAACTTGTCCGTCGAGTTGACCGGCAGCGGGATGTAGCCGATCAGGTTCGAGACGAGGATGAAGACGAAGATCGTGGCGATCAGCGGGAAGTACTTCTTGGACATCCCCCCGTCGAGGTTTCCCTTCGCCAGGTCGTGGGTGAACGAGTAGAACCACTCGACCGCTGTCTGAAGCCGTCCTGGACGCTCCTGCAGCCGCCTGGCGACGTAGAACATCAGCCCGAGCGTGATCCCGGCCGCGATCAGCAGGTACAGGACCCCCTTGTTGAAGTCGACGGGTCCGACCGCGAACCAGGTGTCGAGCTTGAACTCGTTCGTCGGCGTGAACGCGCCGCTCGCCACCTCGGGCGCCTTGTGTGGCTTGAAGCCGAACACGGCGATGAAGAAGACGAGCCCGAGCACCCAGAGGGCGAACAGCAACAAGCCAATCTTCTTGCCCTTGCTCATCCCCGGCTTCTTCGCGGTCGTGTCCGGCCCCCCCGGGGCCGGGGCCGTGCCGCCCGAGGTCGGAGACGTGCCACGCGGGGCGGGTGCCGTGATCGCGCTCATCGAGGCCCCTGGGCGATCGGCGGCGGCGGGCCGCTCATCAGCCGGATCACGAACGCGACCGAATACGCGACGAAGATCACCAGCGCGGCGGTCAGTCCGTCCTTGCGCGAGCCCGCTACCGCCGCGATGATGATCGCCGCCGCCAGCAGGAAGGTTCTCCCGAACGCTGCGAACAGGCGGACGCCGACAGCCCTGGTGGGATCGGCGATCCGGGCCGTCAGCCTGCGCTCATTGAGCTGAATGGCCCGCGCGACGATCCACCCGCCGGCGCCCATCACGTAGCCGAAGGCGGGCGCGCCGAGCGCGAGCGCCGGAATCGCTGCGACCAACACGACCACCACATCGAGGAAGCGGAGGACTGTGGTGGAGCGCGGTGCAGGCAAGTCGTGCGCTCCTACAGCCAAGGCAGACTCCCCGGCCGGGGGCGGTACGAGATCGGCGACCGCAGAGCGGCGGGCACGGGCACGTCGTCAGTGGGCAAAAACTGGATCATCAGAGGTTCCGGCCGAGCGGCGGCATCCCGTCGGAGGCCGTGATGCTAGCTGATAAAGCTCAGATCAGGACGCTCGCTCAGGGCTCCCGGAAGTACCTGATGATGAACGCGATCGCGAGGAAGAAGCCGATGAAGAAACCGGCGATCAGCAGCGGCACGAGCGCGCCGATCGCGGCTCCGATGCCCGCCCCGATCCCCGCGCAGACGAGGTTGATCGCCAGCATCATCATCCCGGCGCCGGCCACGTCACGGCCGCTCACGGGCGTCGTCCGACGGCCGCGTGCCGCATGCGCTACGCACTCCGCCGCGGGAGCGCCGGCTTCCACACCTGGCCCTCGGCCCAGGCGGCCGCGAGCCCGGCGCGCGGAAGCCCGAGTGCGCCCTGATACACGAGGTAACGAGGCTCCCAGCGCGGAAAGAACTTGGCGTTGAAGCGGTACAGGCTCTCGATCTGGAAGTAGGGGTTGAACTTCGCCGCGATCCAGCCGAGCAGCCGCTCGATCGGCGTGTCCGGGCTGTGCATGTACTTCGCGAAGGTCGCGAAATTGAGCGACATCTCCTCGAGACCGCGCTCGCGCAGCAGCTCGACGGCGCCGCAGACGAGGAACTCGGTGAGGCCGTTCGGCGTCTCCGGGTCACGGCGCATGAACGACAGCGACACCATCGGGCGCCCGAAGCAGGGCACGAAGTGGAGCACGCCCTTGATCGCGCCGTGGTCGTCCCGAGCGAGCACGAGCAGCGTCTCCGCGTGCTCTGCGCCCCTCAGCGAGTCGAGCGCCATCGAGAAGCCGCGCTCGGGGGCGCCCTCGCGCCCCTTCTCGAGCACCTCCTCGACCTGGCTCAACGTCGCCTGGTCGAGCCCGCCGAGCGGTTGCAGCTCGGCGCTGTAGCCGGCCTTGCGCAGGCGCGTGACCGATTGGCGAACCTTGCGGATCGGGCGCCCTTCGAGCGAGAAGCTCTGGACGTCGATGATCGCCTCGTCGCCGAGGTAGATCATCCTCAGCCCCATCGACTCGTACAGGGGGCGCATCCGCTCCGATGCGCCGATCGCACCGAGCTTGAGCGCGCGGGCCTGTGCGAACGCCTGAAGTTGCTCGAGCAACCCCGGGATCGCGGACTCGTCCCCCACCGGGTCACCGGACAGCAGCAGCACGCCGTTCTCGATCCGGTAGCCGACGAACGCGGTCCGGTCGTCGGAGAAGAAGTACTGCTTGTCGCCGCGGAGCTTGAAGTACGAGAGCGTGTCGCGACCGTAGCGCTCGACCAGCGAGCGGGCCGCCTCGCGAGCGCCCGCGCCGGGGAGCGCTCGGGGCGCCGCGAGCGGGCGGAACACGACGTACGCGATCGCGAACAGGGTCCCGGCCTCGATCAGGTGGACGCCGAGCGGAACCCACGCGATCCAGTGATGCTGGATGTGGAGGGTATGCCGGAAGTGGATCGGACCCGGCTGCCACAGCAGCAGGTCGCCGGTCTCGCGCGCCACCCTGCCCCACGAGGGATGGCCCTCGGTAGCCCACGCCACGACCGCCGTCAGGCTCAGGCCGCCGAGTCCCAGGAGCGGGACGCGCCACAGCGCCGAGCGAAACGTGATCGGGTCGTGCCTGACCGGGAACGCGTCCCGGCCCCAGACGAGCACCGCGGCGGCCGCCCACGTGAGCATGGTCTCCTCGAAGTCGAGGCCCTTGAGCAGGTCGAACAGACCGAGCGCGAGCATCAGCACGAGCGCCGCCTGCCAGGCCCGGCGACGGCGCTTGAGCAGGTACGGCGACACGAGCAGCAGCGCCGCGCCGGCCGGAAGCGCCAGCGCGTGGAACAGCCGCATCGCCTGCACCGGCTCGTACTGGAGCAGCAGATGGCCGCGCCAGCGCACGTTCGGCGTCAGCGTCGAGGCGATGTTGACGAGACCCACGAACGCCGCGCCGAGCGCCGCGACGCGCGGAAGCCATGGTGAAGTGCGTGATTGAGCCTGGCTCATAGGAGTGCGTGTGACCTGCGGCGCTGCTGTGACCGGCGCCGCCGGCCCCCCGCGGCCGCCGCCTGCCCTCTTATGTACTGCTCGGGCGCGGACTTGTTACGCCGCCACGCGGCGCGAGCCTGCCGCCCGGCCCCGCCGTTTACGCCCCGAGCTCCCTCAGGCGCTCCTCGACGGTGCGCTGCTTGGATGCGAGCTCCCGTTCGAGCTGGTCGAGCTCCTTCTGCCGGCCGCGAACGAGCTCGAGCTGGGTCCTGATGTGCCCGAGCGACTGGTTGAGGATCCTTCGCTGGGTCGCAGGGTCCTCGGCCTCCCGGTACTCGCGCCGCAGCTCGGCGCGCGCGGTCTCGGCCTCGAGCAGCTTCGAGAGCTGATCGAGCGAGAGCCCGAGCAGGTCGCGCAGGCGGACGATCTCCCTGATCCGCTCGACGTCGGCCGGCGTGTAGACGCGGTGCTGTCCCTGCGTGCGGTCCTCGGCGCCGGGGAGCAGGCCGATCTCCTCGTAGTACCGGATCGTCCGCGGCGTGGTGCCGGTCAGCTCCGCGACCTCGCCGATCCGCAGCGATTTCTCGGCGGTGGCACTCATGACTCGCAACACGCGGCTCGGCTGGAACCTCGGCTCGGCACGTCGGCGCAGCGACGTGCTTCGGCCGCGCGGCCGACACGACAGCGCCGAGGATCGAGACCGCGGTCAGGCACCAAAGCGCCGTGTGCATGTTGCTGATGAACGGGGTCAGCTGGGTGTTGGAGATGTGGTGGGCAAGCCCCGAGAAGACCTTGAACAGAACGGTTCTCGGCACCGATGAGGTCACGACCGCGAGCACGAACGCGATCGACAGCACGGCGCCCGTGTTCTGCACGAGGATCCGGGCGCCCGAGGCGATGCCGCGCCGGTGCGCGGGGACCGTACCCATCATCGCCGCCGTGTTCGGCGAGTTGAACATGCCCGAGCCGACGCCGACGATGAACATGTAGATGCCGGGCGCCCAATAGGTCGTATCGCGTTCGAGCGTCGTCATCAGCGCGAGTCCGGCGGCGCTGACCAGCATTCCGATCGAGGCCAGCGTGCGCGATCCGCGCCGGTCGGCCCAGATGCCGGCGAGCGGCGACGCGATCAGCATCCCGAGCGCCAACGGCGCCAGCTTCAGGCCGGCCAGGATCGGGGTGTTCCCCTGCACGCCCTGGAAGTAGAAGACGAACACGAACATCAGCGCGAAGCGCGACAGACCGTTGAGGAACGCGGCGGCGGCGGCGCACGAGAACAGGCGGTTCTTGAAGATGCTGAGGTCGAGCATCGGCGCCGGCTGCGTGCTTTCGATCAGCACGAACGCGGGCAGGAACACCGCGGCGGCGATCAGGCCGGCGATCACGGTCGGGTTGTCCCAGCCCGAGATTCCGCCCTTGCTGATTCCGAGCACGAGCCCGGTCAGCCCGATCAGGAACGTGAGGGTGCCGAACAGATCGAAGCGCGTGTCCTCTGATCGACCGGTGATCTCCTTCAGCACGAGCAGAGCCCACAGCGCGCCGGCGAGGCCGAACGGGACGTTGAACCAGAACACCCAGTGCCAGGAGATCGCCACCAGCGCTCCACCGAGCACCGGCCCGATCACGAGCCCGACCGCAGCCACCATCGTGTTCGTACCCATCGCCACGCCAAGCTGCTCGCGCGGGAACGCGTCGGTCACGATCGCGGCGGCGTTCGCGAACAGGAACGCGCCGCCGATCCCCTGCGCGATCCGCCACAGGATCAGCTCGGTGCCGCCGGCCGCGAAGCCGGCGCCGAGCGAGGCGGCCGCGAACACGATGAAGCCTGCGATGTAGGCCTGCTTGCGCCCGAACTGATCGGACAGCCTGCCCGCGCTCAGGACGAGCACGGTCGAGGCGATCATGTACACGAGAATCACCCACACCAGCTCGAGCAGGCTTGTGTGCAGGCTCCGTTCGAGGTCGGGCAGGGCGATGATCAGGGTCCCGGAGTTGATCGTCGCCAGCAGCATCCCGAGGCTGGTGCAGGACAGCGCCCACCACTTGTAGTTCCCGTGCTCGGCGCTGACGCCGAGGCGGCGGGGCTGGCTGCGTCTGGCGGCGGTGGCGGTTGACATTGGTTCCCGTTCGGTGTCGCGGCGCTCGTTCAGCGTCAAATTGATTCTTACGTAAACGTAAGATAGCACGCCGAGGGCCGCGGCGCGTGTGAGTGCTCGTGCGCCGTTCGGGGCGTGCTACTCGAACGCCGCGACCGCCGCCAGGATCACGAACGCCGACACCAGCGCCACCCCCTCGAACGCGGTCGCCTCCCCGTCCCCCGTGATCTGCCACACGATCACGGCCGTCCCGATCAGAGCCCCCGTGTACACGGGGGCCAGGGCGAACGTGAGCGTCGTCGGGGTCAGCAGCGAAACGAGCACGAGCAGCGGGAACAGGAACGCCGCGATCTGGCCGACGGAGTTCTTGACGACCGCGATCGCGAGCTCCGCCCGGCCCTTCTGCGCGAGCACGATCCCGGCCACGTTCTCGACCGCGTTGCCGGCGATCGCGACGATCACGAGGCCGGCGAACGCCTGCGAGATGTGGAGCTTGTGGATCGTCGGCGTGAGCGCGTGGATGAACCAGTCGGACACGAATGCGGACGCGACGCCGGCACACACGAGCAGGCCGATCGCGACCGCCAGCGGCACCCGCGGCGACGCCACCCGGCTGCCGGCCCCGCCTTCCGAAGACGCCTGCGATCGCAGGTACTGGTTGAGCCACGCCCCGTACACGACCAGGATCGCGCACGCGCTGATGATCGAGATCGTCTTGATGTGGTGGCTGGCGGCGTCGTGGGACGAGTTCGCGAGCCCGACGAGCGCGATGATGAACGAGGCGATCAGCAGCAGCGTCGCCGTGTCGTTCGGGAGCCGCGGGCCGAACCGCATCACCCCGTCGCGGGCGTGGCGCGCGCCGGCGACGATCACGAGCCCGAGCACGAGCAGGGCGTTCACGAGCACCGAGCCCACGAGAGCCGTCTGCGCGACGACCAGCTGCCCGGCGTTGAGGGCGAAGATCACGACGAAGAACTCGGGCAGGTTCGCGACGGTCGCCTGCATCACGCCGGTCGTCGCCGGTCCGAGCCGCTCCCCCACCTGCTCCACGGACAGCGACACGACCCACGCGGCACCGGCGAGGGCGAGGGTGGCGCACGCGAACGCGACCACGGAGGAGACGCCCGATGCGTAGCGGGTCACCGCCGCCGCAGCGGTCAGCAGCGCCACCACCGCGAGCAGCGTGCGCTCGATGCGGGTGAGCCCCGTCACCGACCCGTCAGCACGGTGTCGTCGTGGCTGTAGGCCGGCGCGCAGCAGCACAGCAGCACGAGGCGCTCGGAACCGGTGTTCCAGAGCTTGTGGGCGACACCGGGCGGGATCACGACGCAGTCGCCGCGCTCCACCGGCCCCTCGGCCTCCCCGAGCCGCATCCGGCCCGAGCCGGCCACGAAGTAGTACAGCTCCTCCGTCCGCGGGTGGTAGTGCTCCGCCGTCTCGCCGCCGGGCACGACGGTCGCCTCCGCGAGGCTCTGTGCCCGGGCCGGGGTCCACGCCGGCCCGGCGAGCTCCCGGATCGACGAGCCGTCCTGCGTGATGAATGAGTCGAGCTGCTCGAGGTTCGCCTTTTCCACGCCCGCCACTATCCCACCGCCCGCCCGCCGCCCGCCTCCGGGTCATCGTCGTCGATCCGGTCGAACTCGCCGGTCTCGATGTCGTGCTGCACGCGGGTGTCGATCTCGTGCTCGCTCGTGGCCGGGTCGGCGGTCGCGCATCTGCCGGGCGCGAACACCTCGGAACTTGAGGATCTCGAGCACGTACACGAGGTACACGCTCGCCGCCAGCGCGGCCAAGACGAGCACGGCGATCACGATGACCCAGCCGGCGCGGTAGTTGCCGTTGTGCTGCGGGTCGTAGGGAATCACGCGCAGGGCCACGGCCACCGCCGCCAGCATCAGCGACCAGCCGTACAGGTACGCGACGGTCTTGCGCTGCGAGAAGCCGATCCGCGCCATCCGGTGGTGGAAGTGGTTGGCGTCCGCGGACCACGGCGCGCGTCGGTACTTGAGCCGCTTGGCGACCACGAAGCCGGTGTCGAGGAACGGGACGGCGAGGATCGAGAGCGGCACCACCAGCGACACGACCGCCCCGGTCTTCAGCGACCCGACCACCGCCACCACCCCCAGCAGGTAACCGAGCAGGTTCGCTCCCGAGTCGCCCATGAACACCTTCGCCGGCGGGAAGTTGTGGAACAGGAA
Source organism: uncultured Solirubrobacterales bacterium (assembly GCA_963826895.1). Classification (GTDB taxonomy): domain Bacteria; phylum Actinomycetota; class Thermoleophilia; order Solirubrobacterales; family Solirubrobacteraceae; genus Palsa-465. The sequence continues at coordinate 1,015,572 of CAWGYJ010000001.1, read as the reverse complement.
CCCCAGTGAGGCGCCCGCGGTCAGCGCCGCGAGCACGGCAGCGCCGGTCGTGCCGCCGGGCTCGTCGAAGATGATGATCGAGAACGCGATGCCGTCGATCGTGCAGAGGCCGGCGGCGAGCCCGTCGACGCCGTCGGAGAAGTTGACGACGTTCATCAGCCCGACCAGCCATACGGCGCTGATGACGCCGCCCTCGTGCGGGAACTGAAGCGAGCCGAGGAACGGCAGCGTGACGTCTGTGACCTTGACGCCGCCCTCGACGGCGATCACCGCCGCCGCGATCTGGCCGATCAGCTTGACGGCCGGAGCCAGCCCGCGCCAGTCATCGATCGCGCCCACGAGCGTGATCAGGCACGCGCCGACGATGATCGCCCAGGTGTGGACGGTCCCCTGCGCGTCCTTGGGCGCGTGCGGAACATGCGGCAGGTGGATCGTCGCGGGCAGCCAGAACAGCGCCGCCACCAGCACCCCGGCCAGAATCGCCAGCCCTCCAAGCCGTGGGGTCGCCTGCTGCGAGAGCCCGCGGGCGCGCGGGAAGTCGATCGCGCCGATCCGCCGGGCGAACCGCGCCGCGAGCGGCGTCAGCAGCGCCGCGATGGCCATCGCGACGAGGAAGGCGAAAACGGCGTCCCAGTACCGCATGGCGCGGCGAAGGATGGCAGCCGGTCAGGACTTCCGGCGGATGTGGCGCTTCAGGCGACCGCGGCCGTCAGGCCCGCGTACAGCGGGTACCGCTCGGCGATCGCCGCCGCCCGCGCCGCCAGCTCCGCCCGGCGGCCCTCGAAATCGTCCGGCTGCAGCGCCTCGCCGATGATCTTCCCGACCTCGACGAAGTCCTCCACCTGGACGCCGCGCGTCGCGAGCGCCGGTGTGCCGATCCGCAGCCCGCTGGACACGGCCGGGGGTCGCGGGTCGAACGGGACCGCGTTGCGGTTGACGGTGATGCCGACGTCGTGCAGCCGGTCCTCGGCCTGCTGGCCGTCGAGCGAGGACTCGCGAAGGTCGCACAGCACGAGGTGGACGTCGGTGCCGCCGGTCAGCACGTTGACGCCGCCGCCGGCCGCGAGCAGCTGCTCGCCGACGGCCTTCGCGCCCGCCAGCGTCCGCGCCTGCCGCTCGCGGAACTCCTCCGAGGCCGCGATCTTCAAAGCGACCGCCTTGCCGGCGATGATGTGCATCAGCGGGCCGCCCTGCTGGCCCGGGAAGACGGCCGAGTTGATCTTCTTGGCGAGTTCCTCGATGCAGAGGATCAAGCCGCCGCGGCCGCCGCCGATCGTCTTGTGGGTCGTTGTCGTGACCACGTGCGCGTAGGGGACCGGATTCGGGTGCAGACCGGCCGCCACCAACCCGGCGAAATGGGCCATGTCGACGACGAAATACGCCCCGACCTCGTCCGCGATCGCGCGGAAGCGCTCGAAGTCCAGCTGCCGCGGATATGCCGACCAGCCCGCCAGGAGCACCTTTGGGCGGCGCTCCCTCGCGACCCGCTCGACCTCCTCCATGTCGATCCGGCTGCTCTCACGGTCGACGTGGTAGGCGGCGATGTCGTACAGCTTGCCCGAGACGTTGATCTTCATCCCGTGCGTCAGGTGGCCGCCGTGCGCGAGCTCGAGCCCCATCAGCGTGTCGCCGGGGTCCATCAGCGCGAAATACGTGGCGGCATTCGCCTGGGCGCCGGAGTGCGGCTGGACGTTCGCGTGCTCGGCCCCGAACAGCTCCTTGGCCCGGTCGATCGCCAGCTGCTCGGCGATATCGACGTACTCGCAGCCCCCGTAGTAGCGCTTGCCGGGATATCCCTCGGCGTACTTGTTCGTCAGCACCGACCCCTGGCACTCGAGCACGGACATGGGCACGAAGTTCTCGGACGCGATCATCTCGAGCGTCTGCTGCTGGCGCTCGAGCTCGAGCCCGAGCACCTCGGCGATCTCGGGGTCGACGTCGGCGACTGAGCGGTTGAAGTAGTCGGGCGGCAGCTCTGTGGTCATGGTGAAGCCGACGATACCAGCGCCAGGGGCGACGGCCCGAAGCCTTGTCGAATCCGCGGCGCCCTAAGGTCGTTCGGCCACGATCACGGCCAGGTCCGCGTCTGACCACACGACGCGGGGCTCGAGCCCGGCGTCGGCGCAGCCACGCGAGCTGATCGGCGACGGGCTCGGCTTGTCGTAGCCCTCGGTCAGCGGGACCGTCGGCTCGCTCCGGTCAGCCGGGCAGCACGACGTCGCCGAGCACGAACCGCCCACCCGGAGCCAGCGCGCGAGCGACCCGTGCAAACAGATCGGCCTTCTCCGCGCCGTCGAGGTGGTGAACGCAGAGCGCGCTGGCCACCAGCTCGAACTCGCCCTCCGGCAGCGGGTCCTGCAGCTGTGCGGCGCGGAGCGACGCACGTCCGGTCGGGAGCCGGGAGCGCGCCACCTCGAGCATCGGCTCGGACACGTCGACCCCGACCAGCGCGGCGTCCGAGTGGCGCTCGAGCAGGCGCAGGGCGGTCTCCCCGGTCCCGGTCCCGAGCTCGAGAATCGACCGCGCGCCGACCCCGCTCGCCGCCACGACGGCGTCCTCGAACGCGTCGAACTGCGGAATGTCCTCCCTGATCTCCTCGGCGTAGGTCGAGGGATCGAAGTGGAACTGCCACCCGAGCACGTCGCCGAGCACCGCCTCCGGGACCGCGCCCTCACGCACGACCGACCACATGCCGGTCTCCTCGTAGCGCCGCAGGTCGACGACGGTCGATGGCGTGCCCGGCAGCTCGCCGCCGTCCAGCACGAGCTCGACCGCCGCCTTGAACAGCTCCGGCACATCCTCCAGCCGTCGTGCGTCCGGCTCGCCGGCGAGGTTCGCGCTCGACTGCAGCACCGGCACGCCGACCTCCGCCAGCAGCGGCACTCGCGGCACGCGGAGCGCCGAGGGTCGACGGGTCGTCCCCGCAGGCCAGCGGGAAGCGCCCCGACGGGTTCGGGCAGCAGCAGCGTCACGCCGCCCGGAAGCAGCGCTCGCATCGCCGCCCGCGTCCGCTCGCCGAGCGCGGCGCAGCGCCTCCAGAGCGGCGTCGACGCCGAAGAACATCACCCCCGAGGGCTGCGACCTGCGCCGGCGCTTGAGCAGGTACAGGCGCTCCACCGCGAACGCGTCCTCCGGCGAGCAGGCGATCCCGTACACGGTGTCGGCCGGGAACACCGCCAGCCCGCCGTCGCGGATCAGCGCTCGAAGTCCGAGGCCGGCGCTGCTCATCGGCAGCCCGACCACCACCCGGTCGAGGCCGGCCAGATCGCGCTCGGTGGAGACCGGCTCGAACCCGGCGGCGCGCACCAGCGCCGTCACCGCCGCGCCCTGGTCGAACCCGATCTCGAGCGCGACGAAGCCCACGCCGCGCCAGCTGCGCCACCAGCCGGCGGATCACGTCGAGCCCGTCGTCGCCGGCGAACAGCGCGCCGGCCGGCTCGTACAGCTCGATCTCCGGCGCGAGCGCCGCGCCCGTCCGCGACGTACGGCAGGTTCGCGAGCACCGCGTCGAACGCGGCGACCGATCCAGCAGGTCGCCGACCGACCCACTCGACCTCGAGCCCGAGCCGCGCTCCATTCGAGCGCGCCACCGCCACCGCGTCCTCGGAGACGTCGATCCCGACGACGTTCAGGTCCGGCCGCTCGTGCTTCCAGCGCGAGCGCCACCGCCCCGCTGCCGGTGCCGACGTCCGCCACCGACGGCGCCCGGGCGGCAGCGACAGCGCCACCTCCACGAGCAGCTCGGTCTCCGGCCGCGGGATCAGCACCCGCGGATCGACCGCCAGCTCGATCGAGCGGAACGGCTTGCGCCCGAGGATGTACGCGACCGGCTCGCGCGCCGATCGCCGGGCGACGAGCGCCTCGAACCGCGCCGCCGCGGCCGCCGGCAGCGGCGCGCCGGCATCGAGCACGAGCCGGGCCCGATCGATCCCGAGCGCGTCGGCCAACAACAGCTCCGCGTCGAGCCGGGGGGAGTCGCACGCCCGCCGCGGCCAGGGTCGACGTCGCGGCGCGAACGGCGTCGCCGAGCGACACCGTCGCGAGCCTCAGGCAAGCTCGGCCTCCAGCCGCCGGCGCTTCTCGTCGTCCTGGAGCGCCGCGGTCAGCTCGTCGAGCTCGCCCATCAGGATCCCGTCGAGGTTGTGCGAGAGCAGGTTGATCCGGTGGTCCTTGACCCGCCGCTCGCCGTAGTTGTAGGTGCGGATCTTCTCGGCGCGTTCGCCCGTGCCGACCTGCGCCTGGCGCGAGGCCGCGACCTCGGCCTGCTGCTCGGCCAGCGCCCGCTCGTACAGCCGCGCGCGCAGCACCCGCATCGCGCGCTCCCGGTTCTGGAGCTGGGACTTCTCGTCCTGCATCGAGACGACGATTCCCGAGGGCTTGTGCGTGATCCGGACCGCCGAGTCGGTCGTGTTGACCGACTGGCCCCCCGGCCCGGAGGATCGGTACACGTCGATCTGGAGATCCGATGGATCGATCGCCACCTCCACCTCCTCGGCCTCCGGCAGCACGGCCACGGTGGCGGTCGAGGTGTGAACGCGGCCCTGCGACTCGGTTTCGGGCACCCGCTGCACGCGGTGCGTGCCGCCCTCGAACTTGAACACGGAGTACGCCCCGTCGCCCTTGATCCCGAACGTGTACGTGCCGTCGCCGATCGACAGCGGCTCGACCGTGAACCCGAGCCGCTCGGCGTAGCGCGTCAGCATCCGGTAAAGGTCGCCGGCCCACAGTCCGGCCTCGTCGCCGCCGGCTCCCGGGCGGATCTCGACGATCACGTTCTTGGAGTCGTTCGGGTCGCGCTCGACCATCGCCAGCCGGATCTCGTCGGCGATCGATCCGAGTCGTTCGACAGAGGACTCGAGCAGGGCACGCAGCTCGGCGTCGTCGCCGTCCTCGGCGAGCAGCTCCCGCGCGCCGGCCGCGTCGTCGGCCGTGCGCCGGTACTCGGTCGCCAGCTTGGCGGCGGGCTCGAGCTCGGAGTAGGCGCGGCTCGCGGCCGTGAAACGTTCCCGGTCGCCGATCACCTCGGGGTCCGAGAGCTCTTCCTGGAGGGACGCGAACCGTCCCTCGATCTGTCCGACCAGGTCGTCGATCATCGCCGGCCGAGTGTAGGACGGCGCGCCCGGCGGGCTACATGCGCCGCGAGGACCAGAGCACTGCCGCGAGTACGACCGACTCGATCCCGACGACCATCCCGATCAGCCACCCCTGCGATTTCTGCGATCCCATGATCGCGGCGATCGCGACGCCGATCGCGACGATCCCGATCGTGGCGATGATCCGCATCAGCAACCGCTCCGCGAACGGTCGCTCGCCGCGCTGCGGGAGCATCACGCCACGCTCGGCCTTGACGCCCTGCTCGGTCTGGGCGGGTGAAGGATGGGCCTCGTGATCGAACCCGGGCTCGGCTGTCTCCGTCTGCGGAATGTCACTCGCCATGGTGACCAGCTACCCGCAAACGATCAAAACATCGCGTGGGCAGGCGCGCTTGTCTTGCCCGGCGGCCAGGAGTAGATTGCCGGCCGAAGACGTGCAAGGGGCAATTGCGGATCTGAGACGGTTCGCGGCGCCGGGATACGTGGCGTTGCTGGTGTGCTCTGCGCTTGCTCTGTTGGGCGGCGGGGCTGCGCACGAGCTCGGCTCACCCGCGCAGCCGTCGCCGCCGCCGGCGGCCCGCGCGGCCACTCCGGTGGGCTCGTTCACGAGCGTGCCACTGCCCGCTCGGGCGACGATCTCCTCGGCGCTCGGCTCGGTCGATCCGGCGTACCGGATCCGCGGCCGAGCCGGGATCCTGACCGCCGTCAACGCCAGCCAGCGGCTCAACGCGCGCTTCGATCGCACAGGCGCGATGATCCGTGCCGGTCAGTCGCTCCTGCGCCTTCAGCTTGCCGGCGTCGCGCCCATCTCGCCGGACGCTCGGCGGAACTCGGTCAGCTACGCGTACCCCGGCGTCGACGAGTCGTTCACGAACGGGCCGCTCGGACTCGAGCAGTCGTTCGTTATCTCGCGCGCAAGCGGCGACCGGCTGACGTTGCCCCTGGCGCTATCCGGGAACCTGCGCGCCTCGCTCGCGGGCGACCACCAGTCGGCGGTGTTCAGTGCGCGCCGGCCGCACAGCTCTCGCCTACCGCGGTCTGTACGCGAGCGACGCACGCGGCCACCGTCTACGGTCCTGGCTGGCGCTCGATCGAAGCCTGCTGTTGATCCGAGTCGACACGACGGGGTGCGACGTATCCGATACACGTCGACCCGTACGCGCAGCTTGCGAAGGAGACGGGCGAGACGAGTGCCGAAGCCGGGTACTCGCTCGCGTTCGCCGGCAGCAACGTCGTCGCCGGCGCCCCCGACGCGACCGTCGGCGGCGACGCCGACGCCGGCGCGGTGCTCGTGTTCTCGGCGCCGAACGGCTGGTCCGGGAGCGTGTCGACGTCGGTGCTGACGTCGAACGCGCCGGCAGCCGGCGCGAAGCTCGGATCCTCGGTGGCGATCTCCGGCGACGGCGGCACGATCGCGGCGGGCGCGATCGGCGGGGGGAGCGGATATGGGATCGTGTTCGTGTTCCTCGAGAACGGGAACGCGTGGACGAGCGAGCAGCAGGCCGCCCGGCTGAGCGACTCGGGCGGAAGCTTCGGCGAAGGTCTCGGCCACTCGGTCGCCGTCTCCAACAACGGCTCCGTGATCGCCGCCGGAGCACCGGGGCGCGGCAGCTTTGCCGGAGCCGTGCTGGTGTACGACGAGCCCGGCAGCGGCTGGGCGGCGGAGACGCAGACGACCACGCTGACCGACCCGGCCGGCGGAGAGCTCGGTATCTCCCTCGCAATCTCTCAGGATGGCGACACCCTCGTCGCCGGCGCCCCGACCGCGACCGAGAACAGTGAGTCCGATCAGGGCGCCGCGTTCGTGTACACCGACAGCAGCGGCAGCTGGTCGAGCGCCACGCTGACGGTTTCGAACACTCTGTCCGACGAACAACTGGGCGCGTCCGTGCGCTTTGCAGAGCTCGACGATCGTCGCCGGCGCGCCCGGGATTCACCGGCTCGAGCGGCGACGCCGGCCAGGGCGCGGCGTTCGTGTTCACCGAGGGAGGCAGCGGCTGGACGACCGAGACCCAGACCGCGAAGCTGACCGCGCAGACGCCGAACCTCGCCGCCAAGCTCGGCGCCGCGGTGGCGATCTCGGGCACCACGATCGTCGCCGGCGCTCCGGGGGCGGACGTCGGCAGCAACGCGCTACAGGGCGCCGCGTACGTGTTCATCGAGCCAGGCGGAAGCTGGTCCACCGAGAACGAACAGGTGGAACTGACCGCCTCCGATGGAGCCGCGAGCGACGCGCTGGGCAGCTCGATCGGGATGTCTGGCAGCACGATCGCCGCCGGGGCGCCGACTGCGACCGTCAATGGGGATGCCGATCAGGGCGCGGCGTACGTGTTCGTGCAGAAAGGCTCGACCACGACCTCCGTGAGCTGCTCGCCGAACCCGGTCCAGAGCGGCAAGGCGACGACCTGCACCGCATCGGTGGGGGACGAGTCCGCCAACCCGTCCCAGCCGAGCGGGACGGTCAGCTTCAGCACCTCGGGCACTGGCACCTTCTCGAACAACGCGGCATGCACGCCTGACCGGCGTGCTCAAGGAGAACGGGTCGACCTGCTCGGTCACCTACACCGAGACCGATGACATCTCTCCCACGATCACCGCCGTGTACGACGGCGACGCGACGCACCCGGGCAGCCGCGGGTCGACGCCGCTGACGGTGACCAAGCCGCTCGACACGACCTCGACGAGCGTGAGCTGCTCGAACGCGACCCCGAGTAGCGGAACGGAGATCACCTGCACGGCGAGCGTCAGCGACGCCACGAACGGGTCGAACACGCCGACCGGCACAGTCAACTGGACCGAGAGCGGCGGCGGCAGCTTCAGCGACACGAGCTGCACGCTGTCCAGCGCCAGCTGCACCATCGACTTCACCCCATCGACGGACAACGAGACGACGGTCACCGCCACCTATGGCGGCGACAGCATGCACAACGGGAGCTCAGGGAGCGAGACGCTGAACGGAGGGCTGCCGACGTACTTCCAGGGCAACGGCTGCCTCACCGATCCGATCGAGGTCGGCCAGACCACCACGTGTGTCGCGCTGCTGATGTACCCGCCAGACATCCCGGGTTACTACGCACCGAGCGGGACGGTGTCGTGGAGCTCGTCCGGCGCGGGCACATGGAGCAACTATCCGGATCCCGACGGCGCGCAGGATGGCAACCCGTGTGCACTGCCACAGGGATATTCGGACACGTACGGCGTCTGGCAATGCGACGAGGACTACACGCCGACGGCCGCCGGAACACAGGTGATCACTACTTCGTACGGTGGCGACAGCTACTGGTCCCCGGCGACCGCGTCGTTCACGCTGACTGTGACACCGAACGCCACTTCGACCTCGCTCAGCTGCACCCCGAACCCGGTCTCGAGCAATCAGCCCTCGACCTGCACGGCAACCGTGACCGATACCGGCACGAACCCGATCACCCCGACCGGCTCGGTCAGCTTCAGCCAGACCGGAGGCTCGGACGGCTTCTCGGACACGCAGTGCACGCTCAGCGGCAGCGGCGCCACGAGCTCCTGCTCGGTCACCTACACGCAGACCGATTCCGGCTCGCCCACGGTCGCGGCCACGTACAACCCCGACGCTGCCCACACGGGCAGCTCGAACTCGACCCCGCTGACGATCGACGCGAACCCGACGACCACCGCGGTGTCCTGCCAGCCAGGCAATCCGCACGCAGGCGCGCAGACGTCCTGCACCGCGACCGTCACCGACAACGGCACCGATCCGTCGACGCCGACCGGCACGGTCGGGTTCACGAGCACCGATCAGAACGGAACGTTCACCTCGCCCGGGGACTCGTGCACTCTGGCCACAGCCGGCAACACCTCGTCGACGTGCTCGGTCACCTACTCGCAACCCGATGCGGGCGCGCCGACGATCGACGCGACCTACGGCGGCGACCCCGCCCATTCCGCAGGCAGCCCCGGCACCGAGCCGCTCGCGGTCGGCTCCGACCAGAGCAAGACGGCTGTCGCCTGCGCACCCAGCCAGCCGGCGATCGGACAGCAGACGACGTGCACGGTCACCGTCACCGATCCGGACACGCCGCCCTCGACGCCGACGGGCACGGTCACGTTCGCGAGCTCGGAGCCGACGGGCACGTTCACCGACACCGGCAAGTGCACGCTGATGAGCGGCGTCACCGGCACGGCAACTTGCGCCGTCGGCTACTCGCAGCCGACCGCGGGCTCGCCGACGATCACCGCGAGCTACCCCGGCGACGCCGCACACATCTCGAGCTCGGGGACCGCGACCCCCACGATCCCGCCCAACCCGACGACGATCACCGTCAACTGCCCGCAGAAGCTGAACAGCGCCGGGCTGGTCGACGCCTGCAAGGCCAGCGTCACGGACACCGGGCCGAACCCGATCACCCCCACCGGCTCGATCACGTTCACAACGAGTGCGACGACCGGGTCGTTCACCGGCAACCCGTGCACGCTCGCGGGCACCGGCCCATCCGCGGCCTGCACGGTCGACTACAGCGACAGCACCGGAGGCGCTCCGAGCATCACAGCCACGTACGCGGGCGACCACGATCACGCCGGCGGGGCCGCGTCGACCAAGGCGCTGATCACCGGGCCGCCGTCGAAGGCGCCGCCACCGATCTCGACGTCCGCGCCCACCACGAGCGGGAGCACCGCGCAGGTGTCGCTGACCTGCGGGACCGGCTCGAGCTCCTGCCCGGTGTCGGTGACGCTGACAGCGGTCGAGACCCTGCTCGGCAGCAAGGTCTCCGGGCTCGCGCCGGCGCTCAAGGAGACGAAGAAGGTCGTCGTGGTCGGCAGCGAGAAGGTCACGATCGGCGCCGGCGATCACAAGACGGTCAAGGTCTCGCTCAACAGGACCGGCACCCGCCTGCTCGACAAGTTCCACACGCTCCCCGCAAAGCTCGTGGTCGCCGAGGACGGCAAGACCGAGCGGACCGCGAAGCTGAAGTTCAAGCTCAAGCTCAAGCGCAAGTCGCGCAAGCACCGCTGAGCCCGGCTGAGGCGAAGCTACGCCACGAGCTCGACGCCGACGAGATCGTCGGCCGAATGCGCGTCGTCGCCCTCCACGTCGAGCACCGCCTGCAGCGAGGCGATGGAGACCGCCAATTCGTCGAGGTCGGGCTCGCGGGTGGTGAGGCGCTGCAGCTGCATTCCGGGGTACGATGATCAGCTGCACCCACCGGCGGCCGCGGTTGCGGCCGGCGAACTTGATCACCTCGAATGACAGCCCGGCGATCACCGGCACGCCCAGGATCCGCGTCAGCACGAGGATCCACCACGCCGGCAGGCCGATCGGCGCGAACACGAAGATCGCGACGATCATCACCACGAGCAGGAAGCTCGTTCCGCAGCGGGGGTGCAGCCGCGAGTACAGGGCGGCTCGCGAGGGCACGAGCTCGTCGCCCGCCTCGTAGCAGGAGATCACCTTGTGCTCGGCGCCGTGGTACTCGAAAACGCGCCGCAGGTCGCGCATTCGCGAGAGCAGCACCAGGTAGCCGAGGAAGATCACGGTCCGCACCACGCCCTCGACCAGCCAGAACAGCACCGAGGATCCGAGCTGGTCCTTGATCAGGCTCGTGAGCACCACGGGGATGACGAAGAACAGCCCGATCGCGAATACCAGCGCCAAGACGATCGCGCCTGCCCACACTCCCCCGGACATCGCCTCGCCGCCCTCCTCCCCATCCTCGCCCTCGGCCGGCGGCAGCTGCGCGTTCGCGGCGATCCCGAGCGCGCGGATCCCGATCGTCAGCGACTCCGCGAGCGCGACCACGCCGCGGATCACCGGCAGCCTGTACACCCGGCGGCGCCGGATCCAGGACTCGAGCGGGAACGTCTGCACCTCGATCGGCCCGAGCGTGCCCTCGGTCGCGTCCTCCGGCGCGGGCTTGCGGACCGCGACCGCCCACGTCCGGACGCCGCGCATCATCACGCCCTCGATCACTGCCTGTCCGCCCACGGGAGCGTCCCGCGACGCGGTCAGCTTCGGCTCGCCCACTTCGGCAGGCGGCGCGTCCGTTGCCGTCGCGCCGGCGCCCATCGGGGCTAGGCGCCCGCGGCTTCGCGCGCGGTGCGCCGGCCCTTGGCCGCGCGACGCTGGAAGCGCTCGACGCGTCCGCCGGTGTCGACCAGCTTCTGCCGCCCCGTGTAGAACGGGTGGCACGCCGAGCAGATCTCGACGTGGATCTCGGCCTGGGTCGAGCGGGTCATGAAGTCATTGCCACACGTGCAGGTGACGTGGGACTCGACGTACTCGGGATGGATATCGGTCTTCATTTCAGCACCGATTGTAGCGGGGCTCGCGACGCGTTCAGAGCGCCGAAAGCGCCCGTCACGACGTCGGCGTCGGGGCCGGGCACGTCGCGGTGATCGAGTTGTTCGTGCGGTTGTAGTCGTCGACCTGCTGGTCCGGGTCGATCGTCATCGTCGGCGGCGCGGTCGGATCGCACACGGGTCCCTCGAAGTTGAACGTGAGCTGCTGGTGCGGCTTGATGTGGGTGACCGTATGGTCCTTGACCGCGGTCCCGAATGTGAACTGGATCTGGAACGGCCCCGCACCGGTCGCCCCCTCGTCGGCGATCACCGCCGTGTAGGCATCCTTCTTCGGGTGCCCGGCGATCGGCTGCGCGTCGAAACTCACCGCCGCAAGATCCGGGCGCAGCTCCGGCTGGAAGCAGTTCCGGGTGTCGCGGACCTGGGCCCCGAGGACACGGCCGTTGCGCCCGATCCACCTGAATGTGACCTGGAACCGGTAGCTGGCGGGAGCGGGCAGATCGGCGACGGGATGGATGAGGCGCCAGATGTCCCCCGGCCGCTGCCCGAGCGTGACCGGGTCGGTCGGCGACACCCAGCTGCCGAGTCCCGCCCCCTGGACAGGTGAGAAGGTGGTCGCCGGCGGCGCCTTCGACAGCAGCTCGAACCGCAGCTCCAGCTTGCGGGTGCCCTTCAGCGGCCGCATCACCGCTCTGACCGACACCAGCCGCTGCCCGGGGTCGAGCGCGCGCTGGCAGACGAACTGGTCGAGCAGCGCCCGAGGCGCCGAGCCGGCCGAGGCGCTCGCGCCCGCCGCGCCGAAGCTCGCCAGCAGCGCAAGCGCAACCGCCCCTGAGATCAGAAATCGCCGCATTGCACCCGCTTAAACAGCGGCGGGGTCCAGAAGTTGCTCAGTCCCCGCGGCTCAGGTGATCCGGTAGAGGGGCCCGTCGCCGCCCTCGGGCGGGGTCAGCCGCCCGCCCTTGGCCGTGATCGCGCCGCACTGCACGCAGTTCGTGTAGTTGACGATCACGTCGACAGGCCCGGACTCGGGCGCCTCGTCGGGGATCTCGTACACGCCCGCGGGGCACATGTACCGCCAGGTCTCGGCAATCTCCCGCGGGACGTTCTTGTGCAGCCGGATGTGGTTCGGCGCGTCGTCGCGGGTCGCGTTGCCGGTGATGTAGACGGACGAGAGCTTGTCGAAGATGTACTTGTTGTCGGGCTTCGGGTAGCCGTTGCGCGTCTTGCCGACGAACATCGGCTCGGCGTCGTCGCGATGCCACGCCTGGCGCCCGGGCGGCACCTTGCCCTTCGACATGATCGCCGGCCCGGCGAGCAGGCTCCCGACCAGGAAGCCCTTCTGGAACGCCTGGCGCGCATTGCGGACCTGGTAGAGCTCCTTGCCGATCGAGGACTCATCGACCGCGGTCTCGTAGGACTCGAGCGACTGGCCCGTCTTCAGCGACTTGTAGATCGCCTCGGCGGCCAGGGTGCCTGACGTGATGCAGTGGTGGACGCCCTTGAGCGCGGCCGTGTCGACCATCCCGCCCGCATCGCCGACCAGCAGTGCGCCGGGCATCGACAGCTTCGGCATCGACCAGTAGCCGCCGCCGGGCAGCGCCTTCGCGCCCCAGGCAACCCGCTCGCCGCCGTCGAGCACGCCCTTGACGAGCGGGTGCAGCTTGAACATCTGCAGCAGGTCGTGCGCGGAGGTGGTCGCGTCGCGATAGTTGAGATCGACCACGAACCCGATCGAGACCAGGTCCTCGCCGGTCTTCTCGTCCTTCATCGGGTACATCCAGGTGCCGCCCAGCTGCCCGTACTTGCGCGCCACCTTCATCGGCCACGGCTGGCAGAACGTGTGGATCACGCGGTCCAGCGGCTTCTTGACCTTCCAGACCTCCTTGACCCCGAGCTCCCACACCTGCGGCTCGCGGTTCTTCGCCGAGGTCGAACTCCTTGATCGCGGCGCCGGTGAGATGGCCCCAGCACCCCTCCGCGAGCACGGTCGCGCGCGCCTTGATGTCGGTCCCCGGCTCGAAGTTGCCGAGCGGCTGGCCGTCCTTGCCACGGCCCTTGTCGCCGGAGCGGACCCCGACGACCTTGCCGTCCTCGACGATCAGCTGGGTGGCCGACGTCTCGGTGAGGATGTACGCGCCTGCGTCCTCGGCCTGCTGCTGCTGGTAGCGAGCGAGCGCCGCGACCGACACCACCTCGTTGCCGTGGTTCTTGAAGTTCGGCACGAACGGGATCGGCACCGGGATCTTCCGCTTCGCGCTCGTGAGCATGTAGACCGATTCCTTGGTCACCTCGCCGAACGCGAACCCCTGCTTGCGCCAGTCCTCGCGCGAGAGGTCGGGGAACAGCTCCTGCAGCGGCGCCGGGCGCATCACCGCGCCGCTGAAGGTTGTGACCACCGCACGTCTTGGCCTTCTCGACCACCGCCACCGGAACCTCGCCGAGGCTCTCCATCAGCTCGGGATCGTCGGCCAGCAGCGCCAGCAGCCGGTTCGCGCACGCGAGCCCGGCCGTGCCGCCGCCGACGATCACGACTCCTACGTCGATCCGCTCGTCCTCGTCATCGAGGCCGTGCTTGATGAACTCCTTGAGCGAGTCGACCGGGGGCGGGAACTCGCTCGGCGCGTAGGGACCGTGACCGTTGTGCGACGACATGACTGATTAGGAACCCTTCTTCGCTTTGATCGCCTCGGTCAGCTTCGGCAGGATCTTGTTCAGATCGCCGACGATGCCGAGGTCCGAGAACTCGAAGATCGGCGCGTTCGCGTCCTTGTTGATCGCGACGATGTTCTCCGAGGACTGCATCCCGACCTTGTGCTGGATCGCGCCGGAGATCCCGGCCGCCAGGTACAGCTTCGGCGACACCGTCTTGCCGGTCTGGCCGATCTGCGCCGCGTACGGGTACCAGCCGGCGTCGACGACCGCGCGAGTGGCGGCGACGGCGCTGTTGCCACCGAACGCCTTGGCGAGCGTTCTCAGCCAGCTCGAAGCCCTCGGCCTTGCCGAGTCCGCGGCCGCCGGCGACGAGGATGTCGGCGCCCTCGATGTCGACGTCGGCGCCGCGCTGCTCGCCGCGCTGGACCATCTTCGCCTGGTTCGAGAACGGCGAGTACTCGACCTCGACGTCGACGATCTCGGCGGCGCCGGGGTGGGCGGGATCCGATTTGAGCTCGAAGGCGTTGATCCGCCCGATGATGATCCCGAGGTCGCCCTGGTAATGGGAGACCGAGATCTTCGAGTCGCCGAGGATCGGACGCTCGGCGACGAGCTTGCCGTCCTCGGCGCGGACCGCGGTGACCTCCATCGTCACCCCGGCCTGCTTGCGCGCGGCCAGGCCGGCGCCGATCTCGAACCCGAGCAGGCCGCCGCCGAACAGCGCGTAGCCGTGCCCGTTGTCGTCGATCACCTTCGCCATCACGTCGACGACCGGCTGCGCGAGACCCTCGGTGCCCTTGGCGCGGAACACCTTGGTGGCGCCGTACTCGCCGAGCGTCTGGCACAGCTCGTCGGTCAGGTCGTCGCCACCGACGACGACGGCGTGGCACTCGCCGCCGATCTCGGCGGCACGCGCGGCACCCTCGGAGACGGCGCCGAGCGAGTTCTTGTTGAACGCGCCCTCGTAGTGGAGGACGTATGTCAGAACGTCAGCCATGTCTAGATCAGCTTCCTTTCGTCGAGCCAGGCGACGATCTTCTCGACCGTCTCGTTCGGTGTCCTCGTCCTCGATGATCTGGCCGGCGGCCTTGGCCGGCGGATCGTGGAAGTCCCCGCACTGGACGCGCGAGCCCGCCTCACCCACCAGCGAGGCGTCGATCCCGACATCGCCGGTCGAGACCGTCTCGAGCGGCTTCTTCTTCGCGCCCATGATCGCCTTCAGCGACGGGTAGCGCGGCTCGTTGATCGCGTCGCCGACGGAGATCACGGCGGGCAGGTCGACCTGGACCGTGTCGTAGCCGTACTCGGCCTGGCGCTCGCACTTGAGCGCCCCGCTGTCGATGTCCATCTTGATCACCTGGGTGAGCGACGGCATCTGCAGGTGGTCGGCGACGACCGCGCCGATCGTGTAGCACTCGCCGTCGTCGGACTGCTGGCCGAGCAGGACGAGGTCGGGCGACTCCTTCTCCAGCGCCTTCGCGAGCGCGTAGCCGGTGGCGGCGACGTCGGAGCCGGCGAGGGCGTCGTCGGTCAGGTGCACCGAGCGGTCGGCGCCGAGCGACACGGCCTTGTGCAGCGCGCGCACGGCGGACTCAGGGCCCATCGTGACGGCGACGATCTCGTCGACCTCCGACAGCCCCGCCCTCGCGGATCTGCATCGCGGCTTCGATGGCGTGAGTGTCATAGGGGTTGAGGTTCTTCTCCCCTGAGCGGTCCATCCGCCCCGTCGAGGGATTGATGCGCTTCTCGACGGCGGCGTCCGGGACCTCTTTGACCAGGACGCAAATCTTCAAGTGGTCCTCCTGAATGGGTTCAGGGCTGGGAATATTACCCCGTTGACTGACGAGTCAATCGGTCCACGGGGCGGACTGCCGATCGGTCGGTTGCGGGCCAACCACGACGTATGGCGGGTCACGACCCCTTACCGCCGGACCGCCCGGACCGTTACGCCCGGACCGCGCCGCGGATGAAGTCGATCGCCTGCTGGGCGGAGGCACCCGGCGGAACACCTCGGCGACGCCGAGGGCTTTCAGCTCCTCGATGTCATCGGCCGGAATCGTGCCCCCGACGGTGACGACCACGTCGTCGACGCCCTGCTCGGCCATCAGCTCCATGATCCGCGGCACCAGCGTCATGTGCGCGCCGGACAGGATCGACAGCCCGACAGCGTCGGCGTCCTCCTGGATCACGGTCTCGACGATCTGCTCGGGCGTCTGGTGAAGCCCCGTGTAGATCACCTCCATCCCGGCGTCGCGAAACGCGCGGGCGATGATCTTCGCGCCGCGGTCATGGCCGTCGAGGCCGGGCTTCGCGACGACGACGCGGATCTTCTTCTCGGTGGAGGCGGGCACGGCGGCGTGATTCTAGTTGCCCGGCGCGCCGGCGAGCGGCCCCGGGCCCGCCGCCGTCAGAACGCCGGCGTCTCGGTGTACGAGCCGAACACCGACTGCAGCGCCTGGACGATCTCGCCCTCGGTCACGTCCGCGCGGCCGGCCTCGAGCAGCAGCGGCATCAGGTTCGCGCGCTCGTCGCGCGCCGCCCGCTCGAGCGCCGCCAGCGCGGCGGCCGCCGCGTCGCCGTCGCGGCGCTCGCGCACGGCCCGCACGCGCTCGATCTGCTTGCCCTCGAGCGCCGGATCGATCCGCAGGATCGGCGTCGGGTAGTCGTCGCCCTCGAGGTACTTGTTGACGCCGACGATCCCACGTATGCCGGCCTCGACCTCCTGCTGATACCGGAACGCCGCGTCGGCGATCTCCCGCTGCGGGAACCCGCGCTTGACCGCCTCGACCATCCCGCCCAGCTCGTCGATCTTCGCGAAGTACTCGTACGCCTGCTCCTCCAGCTTGTCGGTCAGCGCCTCGACGAAGTACGACCCGCCCAGCGGATCGATCGTGTTCGCCACGCCGGTCTCCTCGGCGATGATCTGCTGGGTGCGGAGCGCCACCCGCACGGCCTCCTCGGTCGGCAGCGCCAGCGCCTCGTCGAAGCTGTTCGTGTGCAGCGACTGCGTCCCGCCGAGCACGCCCGCGAGCGCCTCGATCGCCGTCCGCACGATGTTGTTCAGCGGCTGCTGCGCGGTCAGCGAAACGCCCGCCGTCTGGGTGTGGAACCGCATCAGCCACGAGCGCTCGTTCTGGGCGCCGAACGTCTGGCGCAACTCGCGCGCCCAGATCCGCCGCGCCGCCCGGTACTTCGCGATCTCCTCGAAGAAGTCGATGTGCGCGTTGAAGAAGAACGACAGCCGCGGCGCGAAGTCGTCGACATCCAAGCCGCGCGCGACCGCCTGCTCCACGTACGTCAGGCCGTCCTTCAACGTGAACGCGAGCTCCTGTGCGGCCGTCGAGCCCGCCTCCCGGATGTGGTAGCCCGAGATCGAGATCGGATGCCAGCGCGGCATGTGCCCCGCGCACCACTCGATCATGTCCCCCACCAGCCGCATCGCCGGATCGACCGGGAAGCACCACTCCTTCTGCGCGATGTACTCCTTCAGGATGTCCGTCTGGATCGTCCCCGCGAGCGCCTCCGGGCCGACGCCCCGCCGCTCCGCCGCGACCACGTAGAACGCGAGCATGATCGCCGCCGGCGCGTTGATCGTCATCGACACGCTGACGTCCTCCACCGGGATCCCGGCGAACAGCGTCTCCATGTCGGCGACCGTGTCGATCGCCGTGCCCTCGCGCCCCACCTCGCCCAGCGACCGCGGATGGTCGGAGTCGTGGCCCATCAGCGAGGGCATGTCGAACGCGGTCGAGAGGCCCGTCTGACCGTGATCGAGCAGGTACCGGAATCGCTCGTTCGTCTCCTCCGCTGTCCCGAACCCGGCGAACTGGCGCATCGTCCACAAGCCGGCCTCGGTACATCGACCGATACACCCCCCGCGTGAACGGATACTCGCCGGGCAGCCCGATCGACTGCTCGGGATCGGCCGGCAGATCGGCCTCCGTATACAGCGCGTTGATCGGCTCCCCGGACATCGTCGAGAACGAAGCGTCTCGCTCGCCCTGGCCGGCTGTCGTCCTTGCCCGGGTCGCCATACCCTGAGTCTAGTGTCGTCGGTTGCCCCCGCCCCAGGCCCGGGGTACGCTGTCGTCGGGGATGAGTCGTTTCACCGCTGCACTCACCGTTCTCTCAGGAGTGCTGTTCGCGGTCGCGAGCGCTCCTGCGGTCGCGTCTGCGGCGACTCCGGCGTTCACGGCCTCGGCGATCACCTCCCCGGGCAACGGGGCGTACGAGTTCTGGGACCAGGACAGCGGCAGCGGCGACGTGACCGTGACGGGAACCGTCACGAACCCGACCGCGAGCGCCAAGGGCGACATCGTGTGCTACTCGCCCGAGGTCAAGCCGGCCAAGCTGGCCGGCCCGATCAGCGTCTCGTCCGGAAGCTTCTCCGTCGACGTCGACCTCGCCAACGCCTTCGGCGAGGCGTGCCGCGTGCTGATGGTGCCGGACTCCGGCGGCAGCTTTCCGGGCGAGGGCAGCGACCTGTCGACGTACTCCGGCCCGGCGCTCAGCATCGCCGATCAGCTGTCGCACTCGAGCAACGGCAACCTCTACGGCTACTACATCGAGTCGGGCACGCTCCAGTGGTCGTTCGGGCTGCAGTCGGCCGGCGAGTGCCCGGTGAGCGCGTCGTACGAGACCGACCCGTCGACGCTGTTCTACACGCAGCTGTTCGCCGGCGACGCGTGCCTGCCGTGGGAGACCGGGATCGCACCGGATCTGAACAGCCGCTCGGCGCTCGAGATCGATGGGCTGAACGCATACGTGCCGGGCGATCTCGGCGGGTCGCCCGGGCCCAACCTGACCGCGGTCGCCGGGTTCGAGCCGCTCCGGTACGCGACGATCTTCAACGCGCTGCACACGACCGTGGCGATCGGCGAGTCCGACATCCCGACGATCTGCGCCGCGCCCGGAACGTTCCCGCCATCGACCACGAGCTGCCCGTCGCTCCAACCGACCGGGATCGAGATCAACCAGGTCAGCTCGATCGCGGACGGTGGGCAGGTGGCGCAGGTGGAGCAGACGTTCCACAACCTCGCCAAGCGGTCGCACACGCTCGACATCCTGTTCGCGCAGACCGTGGACGCGCCCGAGAGCGGGGAGCAGCCCGGGTTCGAGTTCCCGGGGCAGACGACCGTCGCGGCGCACGCCGAGCCGGACTCCTTCAACGAGTTCCCCGCCGGTCCGGGCTCGATCATCGTCGTCGGCGATGCGCAGGCGGCTCCGGCGGAGGGCAATCCGATCGGGGCGATCACCTACAGCCAGCCGCCACAAAGCGCGAACTTCGTCAGCGCCGCCGGCAGCGCGACGGCGCAGTTCACGATGCACTACGTGGTCACGCTCCCGCCCGGCGGCTCAGCCACGTACGGCTGGGCGTTCTCGCAGGCGATCACCGCGGCCGGGCTGTCCGAGCTCGAACCGGCCGAGCGCGATCGCTTCCTGCAACCGGCGATCTCGTTCGTCTCCCCCGCCCGCCGCTCGGTTTCCACTCGCGCTCGGATCACGGTCACCGGGGTGGCCGGCGATCCGGTCGGCCTCAGCTCCGTGACGCTTGACGGCAGAGCCCGTGTCCCTGCGCGCGGGCGGCAGATGGAGCGCGAGCGTGCACCTGCACTTCGGTGTCAACCGGCTGGTCGCGGTCGCGACGAACGACGGCGGCGTCACGGCGACCGCGTCGAGAGTCGTCACGTTCCGGAACGAGTGCGTGGTGCCGGCGCTGCACGGCGACCTGCTGCTGCGCGCGCGCGAAGCGCTGCGCCGAGCGCGGTGCGCTGTCGGCACGATCGTCGCCGTCAGGTCCGGCATGGTGCGCAAGGGACGAGTGGTCCGCTCCGCCCCGGGTGCCGGCGCCACCCGATCCGCCGGGTCTCGCGTGAGGCTGTACGTGAGCCGCGGGCGCGGCCGGGCCTAGCGGCGCGGGCGCGTCGGGCGCGGGCGCGTCGCCCGGCGCCGCCGCTCCTCGGGCCGCAGCCGGCCCCGCCACCCCGGCGGCGGTGGCCGCCGGCGAGAGCGCGCGACCAGCACGGCGCTCCCCGCGCCGCCGGCCGCCGCCGCCCCCGCGAGCACCGCCGCGCCCTTCAGCCGCCGCCCGAGGCGGTCGATCCGAAATACGTCCCAGCCCTCGTCACGGGCGATCCGCGCGAGCGTCTCGTCCGGGTTGACGGCGACGGGGTGGCCAACGGCGCGCAGCATCGGCAGGTCGGACTCGGAGTCCGAATAGGCGTAGGAGGCGCTCAGGTCGATCCCCTGATCGCCGGCGAGCTCCTCGATCGCGACCGCCTTCCCGGTCCGGTAGATGAACAGCCCGGCCGGCTTGCCGGTGTAGACGCCGTCGACGACCTCGGAGAACTGAGAGCCGATGCCGCCGTCGAACCCGAGCACCTGCGCCAGGATCTCGGCGAGCTCCTTCGATGCGGCCGTGACGATGTAGACGCGTCGGCCCTCGTCCTGGTGCCGATGGGCGATCTCGAGCACCTGCGGGTACAGCCGCGGCAGGATCCCGGCGAGCACCGGGGCGCCGAGCCGCTCGAGCTCCCGCACCCGTACCCCGGCCAGTGAGGCCGATATCCGGTCGCGCAGCTCGATCGTGTCCTGGTCGGTCGATCCGCGCAGCCGGAAACGCACGTTCGCGATCGCGTCCGAGACGAGCTGGCGGCGCGACATCAGCCCGGCCCGGTAGGCGGCACGGCCGAACTGGAAGGCCGAAGAGCCCTCCATCAAAGTCCGGTCGAGGTCGAAGAAGGCTGCTGCCGTGCGGGGAGCGTCAGCCCCCATTCACTTCCACGATCACGGCATCGCCCTGGCCGCCGCCCGAGCAGATCGCCGCGCAGCCGAGACCGCCGCCGCGGCGTCGCAGCTCGTACACGAGCGTGCCGAGGATCCGCGCCCCGGAGGCGCCGATCGGATGACCGAGCGCGATCGCCCCACCGTTGACGTTGACCTTGCCCTCGTCGATCCCGAGCATCCGCATCGAGTTCAGCGTGACCGATGCGAACGCCTCGTTGATCTCCCACAGGTCGATCTGATCGGCGGTCAGCCCGGCCTTCTCGAGGGCCTTGATGGCCGCATTTGCGGGCGTGCGCGCGAGATAGGGGAAGTCATCGGCGACCTGCGCCTGGGCGACGATCGTCGCGAGCGCCGTCTTGCCGTTCCTGGACGCCCACTCGTCGCTCGCGACGACGATCGCGCCGCCGCCGTCGTTGACCCCCGGGGCGTTGCCGGCCGTCGTGGCGCCGTCCGGGCGAGAAGGCGGGCCGCAGCTTCGACAGGGTCTCGAGCGTCGTGTCACGGCGCGGCGCCTCATCGACCTCGACGACCGTGTCCGGCGCCTTCTTGCCCTTGATCGTGACCGACACGATCTCCTCCGGCAGCCGGCCCTCGTCGGTCGCCTTCAGCGCCAGCTCGTGCGAGCGCACGCGCCCAGCGGTCCATGTCCGCGCGCGTCAGCTCCATCTCCGCCGACACCTCGTCGTTGTCGGCGCCCATGTGCTTGCCGTTGAACGGGTTCGTGAGCCCGTCGCTGATCATCGCGTCGATCGCCTTGGCGTCGCCCATCCGGAACCCGAACCGGGCCTCCTTGAGCATGTACGGCGATTTCGACATCGACTCCATCCCGCCGCCGACGCCGACCTCGAGGTCGCCGGCGCGGATCGCCGAGTCGAGCAGCGCGGCCGCCCGGATCCCCGACGCGCACACCTTGTTGATGGTCTCCGAGGAGACCTCCTTGGGGATCCCGCCCTTGATCTGCGCCTGGCGCGACGGGATCTGACCCTGTCCGGCCTGCAGCACCTGGCCCATGATCACGTGGTCGACCTGCTCGGGAGCGACGTCCGCGCGCTCGAGCGCAGCCTCGATCGCAATGCCGCCGAGCTCGGTCGCGTCCAGCGTCGCCAGACCGCCGCCGAGCTTGCCGATCGGCGTGCGCGCTGCTGAGAGGATCACTGTCTTGGGCATCCGTGGCGTCTCCGAGGTCGATGGCGTTGGCCCCCCAGATCCTAGTAGCGTCCGGATTCGTGCACGTCGCGGCGACCACCGGCAGCCCGTTCGCGCTGCTGGGCGTCGACGCGATCGCGATCGGCCTGTTCGAGGGCGAGCCCGGAGAGCTCGGGCCGGCCGCGTGGCTGCTCGAGACCGGTGAGGCCAGACCGGCGTTCAAGCACCTCGGCGCTGGCGCACATCGACGGCCGCCGCGTGATCGTGGCCGGGCTGGGTGCCCGCGCCGAATTCGACACCGAGCGGGCGCGCGTGGCGGCCGCGACCGTGTACCGGCGCGCGACCGAGCTGGGGGCCGAGACGCTGTGCTGGGCGCTGCCCGATGGCGGCGATGACGACGTCGCCGCGGCGCTCGTCCACGGCACGCTGCTGCGCGCGTACCGGTTCGACCGCTACCGGCGGACCGCCGAGGATTCGCCGCATGGCCCGGGGCGCCTGGTGATCAGCGCCGAACGCGACCTCTCGGGGATCGTCCGCTCGGCCGGCGTCGTCGCCGTCGCACAGAACCGCGCGCGGGACCTTGGGAACATGCCTCCGAACGAGCTCACGCCGGCCGCGCTCGCCATGTATGCGCTCGAGCTCGCCGGCCGGCTCGAGGGCCTGCACGTGGAGGTCCGTGACGGCGACTGGATCCGATCGGAGGGCATGGGCGCGTTCGCGGCCGTCGGCGCGGGCTCGCACGAGGACCAGCGGCTGATCGAGCTCCGCTACGACGGAGGCAGGGCGGAGCCGAGCGGCCGCTCGCGCTGATCGGCAAGGGCGTCACGTTCGATTCCGGCGGTCTGACGATCAAGCCGCCGGCATCGATCTACGAGGAGAAGTTCGACATGAGCGGCGGCGCGGCCGTGATCGAGGCGATCGCCGCGCTGGCCGAGCTGCGCGCGCCGATGTCGGTGGTGGGCCTTGTCGGCGCGACCGAGAACGTGATCGGCGGCGGCGCGATGCGCCCGGGCGACATCGTCCGCGCGCTCGACGGCACGACGATCGAGCTCGACAACCCGGACGCCGAGGGCCGGCTGGTGCTCGCCGACTGCATCGCGTATGCGAAGCGCCTCGGGTGCGCGCCGCTGGTCGACATCGCGACCCTCACCGGGGCGAAGATCAGCGCGCTCGGGACGGTCTACGCGGGCCTGTTCGGCAACGACGAGCGCCTCGTCGGCGACGTCCTGGCCGCTTCGGGTCCGACCGGCGAGCTCACCTGGCGGCTGCCACTGCATCCCGCTTACCGGCGGCAGACCCAGGGGCGCTACGCGGATCTCACGAACCGACCCGAGCCGCGGCGGGGCCTGGCGAGCGCCGCAGCCGAGATGCTGCACCACTTCGCGGGCGACACGCCGTGGGCGCACCTCGACATCGCCGGGATGGCCCACGACCTCCGCAGCGAGTACCTCGCCGCCACCGGCGCCACCGGGTGGGGCGTCCGGCTGCTTGTGGAGCTCGCGGTCCGCGTCAGCGCCGGCGTCGGCCCCGGGTCCTGACCGACCCGCTTCTCGGACCGCCCCGCGGGCGCGGCGCCGGCTGCCAGAATCGGGCGCGATGGAGTTCGGCCTCTCAGACGACCACCGCCTGCTCCGGGCGACCGTTCGCGAGTTCGCCGAGCACGAGATCGCGCCGGTCGCGGAGGAGCTCGACCGCACGAAGGCGTTCCCGTACGACCTCGTCCGCCGGCTCGGCGAGCTCGACCTGATGGGAATCCCGTTCCCCGAGGAGTACGGCGGCGCCGGCGGCGACTCGCTCGCGTACGCGCTCGCGGTGGAGGAGCTCACGCGGGTCGACTCGTCGGTCGCGATCACGCTGTGCGCGCACACCTCGCTCGGGACGCAGCCGATCTACCTGTTCGGCTCCGAGGAGCAGAAGCGCGAATGGATGCCGCGGCTGTGCAGCGGCGAGCGGCTCGGGGCGTTCGGGCTGACCGAACCCGAGGCGGGCTCGGACGCGGGCAACACCCACACCCGCGCGACGCTCGAGGACGGTGAGTGGGTGATAAACGGCTCGAAGCAGTTCATCACCAATGCGGGCACCGAGATCTCGGGCGTGGTCGTGATCACGGCGGTGACCGGCAGCGACGGGAACGGCACCCGGGAGATCTCGAACATCCTGGTCGAGAACGGCACCCCAGGCTACGAGCCCGGGCAGCCGTACCGGAAGATGGGCTGGAACGCCTCGGATACCCGCCCGCTGTCGTTCGACGACTGCCGGGTCCCGGCCGAGAACATCGTCGGCGAGCGCGGCGCCGGGCTCAAGCAGTTCCTGCACGTGCTCGACATCGGGCGGATCGGCGTAGCCGCGATGGGCGTCGGGCTCGCGCAGGGGGCGTTCGACCAGGCGCTCGCATACGCGAAGGAGCGGCGGGCGTTCGGGCGCCCGATCTCGTCCTTCCAGACGATCCAGGCCAAGCTCGCGGACATCTCGGCCGAGATCGACGCCACCAGGCTGCTCGTGCACAAGGCCGCGTGGCTCAAGGACACCGGCCAGTCGTTCACCCTGACCGCGGCGCAGGCGAAGCTCAAGAGCGGCAGGCTCGCGGTCCGCGCCACCGAGGAAGCGGTGCAGATCCACGGCGGGTACGGATACATTGAGGAGTACCCCGTATGCCGCTTCTACCGCGACGCGAAGATCCTCACGATCGGCGAGGGGACCGACGAGGTACAGCAGATGGTGATCGCTCGCGCGCTCGGCGCGTAGCGGTGCGCCGTGCCGCTGCGCTGTGCGGCGCGATCGTCGCGGCTGCCGTCGTGCCCGCGTCCGTCGCCGCGCAGACCCCCGCCCCCGGCCGACCCGGCACCGCTCGCATCGAGGGCAGGTTCGCGATGCTGGGCCAGGTGACCGTCGCCAAGGACATCAAGGGCGAGCGCCGCGGCCAGCGCGCCAAGCGCGTGTGGACGTTCAACTCGTCGTGCGCCGCGGGCCAATGCGGCGAGGTGGGGCTCGTCCGGCAGCGCACCGGCGGCTTCGACCGGCTGATGCTCCGAAGGCGGAGCGCCGGCTACTACACGGGCACCGGGCTGTTCTACGTGCCACTCCGCTGCGCCGGCCACACGGTGCGTCGCGGCGAGTCGGTTCCGTTCACGATCACGGTCCGGATCACGGCGGCGGAGATCGTCGGAACCGCCGACGTCGCGAGCACGCTCAGCGCGACCTACACCAACCGCTCGCGCCGCAACCTGACCCGCTGCGTCGCGCTCCCCGGGCACGACGCCGCCTCGTACACGGGCAAGCTCGCGACGCTGCCGCCGCCCCCGAACGGAGGCGTCAACGGCCTATCGCCTGAGGGAAGTTGAAGAAGTGGTGCGGGTCGATGCTCTTGCGGATCGAATCGAGCCGCCGGTAGTTCGACCCGTAGTACGCGCGCTGCCAGCGCGGTAGCGACGAGTCGATGTAGTTCTGGTACGCCATCCCCGACACGTACGGGCGCATCTTCTGCCAGGTCGAGTGCAGCCAGCCGCCGCCGCCGTTGTAGCTCAGGTACTGGATGCAGGCGAGATCGTTGCGATGGACGAAGGCGGTCGCGTCGGGGGCGACGCGGTTGATGACGCCGCCATATGAGTCGAACAGGATCGCGCCCGAGCCCGGCTGCGACGCACGCTGCTCGGCCGCGTGGATCAGCACGTTGCGCGCCGCGGCTGGGAACTGCTTGCTCACGTAGTCGGACTTGGCGGTGAAGCTCTGGCGTTGGAGCGTGCCGCCCGAGCGCGTCCCGGCCGTGTGGCAGCTCGTCAGCGACTGGTGCGCGCAACCCGCCCACAGCTGCTGCAGCGCCCGGTAGCCGAGCGTGCCGACGGTGATGCGGCCGCCGCCGGTGCGAAGCGGGCCGAGCAGCCCGTTCAGGTCGCCCGCGGCGCCGAAGTACTGCCCGTCGACCGAGACCGAGGTCTGGCCCGCGCCGCCGTCGATGTGGAAGATCGAGGTGATCTGCCGGCGTGCATGGGGCGCCCAGTGCAGCCACGCGTCGAGCGCCTCCGACGCCGACGACCACGGCCAGTCGACGAAGAAGTACGCGGCCGTCCGCGGCATCCGCTGGAGCTTCATCGTGAGCTGCGTGACGACGCCGAAGTTGCCGCCGCCACCTCCCTTCAGAGCCCACAGCAGGTCCGGGTCGCTGCGCCGGCTGACGTTGTGGATCCTGCCGTCGGCGGTCACGATCCGCGCGCCGACGATGTGATCGGAGGCGAGCCCGAAGTTCCGCCCGGCCAGTCCCATCCCGCCGCCGAGCGCGTGTCCGCCGATGCACACCGACGGGCACGACCCGGCCGGGATCGTGGCGCCGTGGGCGGCGAGCGCCGTGTACACGTCGATCAGCTGCGCGCCCGCCCCGATCGTCGCGGTGCCGGCGCGGCGGTCGACGTTGATGTTGTGGATGTTCCGCAGGTCGAGCACCACGCCGTTGCCGAGCACCGAATAGCCCGCGTAGCTGTGACCGCCCGAGCGAGCCCGCAGCGACACTCCCTTCGCCACGCACCACCTGACCGCCGCGCTGACGTCGTTCGTGTCCAGTGGCCGCGCCACAGCGCCCGGGGTCACGTAGTCAAAGCGCTCGTTGAACACGTGCGACGCCGCCGCGAAGCCGCGCTGGCCCCGGTAGATGACGCGGCCGCGCATCGCTTGGGAGAGCTTGCTCGGAATGCGCCGGGCGAGCGTGCGACGCCGGGCGGTCCGGACCGCGGCGTCCGCCACGGCATCGGCTCCGGCGGCGCCCGCCACCAGCGCGAGGCCCGACGCGCCGGCCGTCGTCAGGAACCCGCGCCGGCTGACCTGATCGCTCACGCGATCACCGGCCGATCGCCTGCGGGAAGTTGAAGAAGTGGTTCGGGTCGACGCTCTTGCGGATCGACTCGAGCCGGGCGTAGTTGGCGCCGTAGTACGCCTGCTGCCAGTGCGGCTGGGCCGAGTCGATGTAGTTCTGGTAAGCCATCCCCGACACGTACGGACGCATCTTCTGCCACGTCGACTGCAGCCAGCTGGTGCCGCCGTTGTACGTCAGATACTGGATGCACGCGATCTCGTTGCGGTGCACGAACGCGGTCGCGTCAGGCGCGACCTGCCCGATCGCGCCCCCGTACTGGTCGAACAGGATCGCGCCCGATCCGGGCGACGAGCCGCGCGACTCGGCGGCGCTGATCAGCACGTTGCGCGCGGCCGCCGGGAACTGCTTGGTGACGTAGTCGGACTTCGCGTAGAAGCTCTCGCGCTGGAGCGTCCCACCGGGACGCGTGCCCTCCGTGTGGCAGCTCGCCAGCGACTGATGCGCGCACCCGGCCCACAGCACCTGCAGCGCCTGATACCCGAGTGTGCCGGTGCTGATCGAACCGCCGCTGGCGCGCAGCGGTGCGAGCAGCCCGTTCAGATCGGATGCCGGACCGAAGTACTGGCCGTCGACCGACACGGCGAGTGCGCCGGCGCCACCGTCCAGGTGGAAGATCGAGGTGACCTGCCGGCGGGCGTGCGGCGCCCACGCGAGCCACGCCTCGAGCGCGTCCGACGCGGACGAGAAGGGCCAGTTGACGAAGAAGTACGCCGCGCCCGCGGGCGCGTTCTGCAGCTTCATCGTCAGCTGCGTGACGACCCCGAAGTTGCCGCCGCCGCCGCCCTTGAGGGCCCACAACAGGTCCGGGTCGTTCTTCGCCGTGATGTTGTGGATCTTGCCGTCGGCGGTGACGATCCGGGCGCCGACGATGTGATCGCACGCGAGCCCGAAGTTCCGCCCCGCGAGGCCCATCCCGCCGCCGAGCGCGTGGCCGCCGAGGCAGACCGACGGGCACGAGCCCGCCGGGATCGTCGCGCCATGGGAGGCGAGCGCCGTGTACACGTCGATCAGCTGCGCGCCGACCCCGATCGTCGCGGTGCCGGCGCTGCGGTCGACGTTGACGTTCTTGATGTTGCGCAGATCGAGCACGACGCCGTTCGACAGCACCGAGTAGCCCGCATAGCTGTGACCGCCCGAGCGAGGTCGCAACGGCACCCCCTTCGCCACACACCACTTGACCGCGGCGCTGACGTCGTTCGTGTCCAGCGGGCGCGCAACCGCGCTCGGGGAGACGTAGTCGAAGCGCTCGTTGTACACGTGCGAGGCGGTCGCGAACCCGGCCTGGCCGCGCGAGATCACCGGGCCGCGGATCGCCTGCGCGAGCGTGTTCGGCACGCTCGCCGGGACCGCGCGCGTGGCTTTGCGGATCACCGCCCCGCCGGTGCTGGCCGCCGCGCCGCCACTGGAGCAGCCCGCGACCAGCGCCAGCCCGGACGCTCCGGCGCCGGCAAGGAACGCGCGCCGGCTGACGTGATCGCTCACGATGAGGAGTCTTCCACTGAACCCGGCGTCACCCGCAGCGACCGCAGCAGCACCTCCACCGCCGCGGTCGCCGGCCGGCGCTGGACGCGGTCGCCCGCGAGCACGACGTAGACGCAGAATGGCCGCTCGGCTGCGGTGAAGAAATGCTGGTAGCCGACCTGGCCCGGCCTCGGGTGAGCGAGGCGGTGTGGCGAGAAGGCGGTCGGGTCGAGCGGGAGCGGGATCCGGGCGGCGGCGAACAGCCCATGGCCGGCCGCCAGGCCGCCGTTACCCGGCCGGTACTCGACAAGCGCGACGAACGCATTCCCCGGCCGCATCCGCCCGGTGCTCTCGTCTCCGAACGTCGACGTGTCGGCGAGCGCGATCGGGTAGCTCGCCGCGTGCATCCCGATCAGCCGGTCGCGCTCGAACAGGTGCCCGCTCCAGCCGCGCGGGAGCTCGAGCCGGACCCCGTGGGCGTCGAGGATCACAGCGCGGCTCCGAGCACCGCTACGGCGAGCAGCAACGCGAGCACCGGCGTCCCCGTCCGCCGCGCCCTCACCCGCGCCCCGTCAAAGCGTCGGTGGAAGGCGACCAGCGCCTGCGTGTCGGTCACGCGCGCAGCCGCGAGCGGGGTGACCCCGCGCACGAGCCCGAAGCAGCCGAGGATCAGCGCGCCGGCCGCCGGCTCGCGCGACAGGAACGCCGCGACGAACGTCGCGTAGGTGGCCGCGCTCGAGATGACCGTGGTCAATCCGATCCCGAGCTGCGCCCCGAAGCCGAGCCCGTACACCCACCCGCGGTAACGATCGAGCCACCGCTCGTTCACCTGACGGCGGGGTCCCGGGGCGGGTTCGCGGGCGAGGTCGAGCACGGCCGCGAGCGCGAGCGCGAGCGCGAGCACCGCGAGCCTCAGGTGGATGCTCATCGAGCCCGGCAGCACGAACCGGCCGAGCCAGCCGACGAGTGCGCCGAGCGCCGCGGACGCAGCCGTGGCGGCGAGCGCGAACGCCGTCACGGTCACGGCCCATTGGGACTGGCGGCCCCGCTCACCGAGCGGGGTGATGCTCGTCAGCATCGACTCTCCTCAAGGTGACCACGCGGCCCTGACCGCCCCGACGATCGCGGTCGCGCATCCGAGCACGACTAGCACTGTCACGCCTCAGTTCTGCTCCTCGGTCCGTCCCGCCGGGTACAGGCTCGGATCGTTCGGCCCGATCCCGGCAGCGGCGAACACCCGGTCGATGTTGCGGCCGCGCGCATCGGCGCCGCCCGAGCGCTCGTCCTCGATCGCGTCGCTGACGAGCGAGGCCAGCGCCTGCCAGGTGGACGCGGCCCCCTCGCCGCGGATCTCGCCATCGGCGAGCACGAAGTACGGCGCGCCCGGGATCGCGTAATCGCGCCAGGCGTCCGACGACATGACGACCGGGATCCCGGCAGGCGCGAGCCGGCGGATCTTCGATGGGCTCTCGGCGTCGGCGCCGCGGGTCACGATCACCGTGCGGACGCCGGCGGGCAGCCGCTGTTCCGACAGCGTGTCCCAGAATCCCTGGCAGGTGGTGCAGCCGCTCGTCAGGAACGCGAGCAGCGTCGGCTCACCCGCCGCGCCGTCGCCGGCCAGATCGAGCGCGAGCGCGTCGCCGACGGGGCTCGTGCCCGCGATCGCGGCGGGGGGCGTCCCGCGTACGCGCCGCGCGGCCTCGGCGGGCGCCGGCACCCCCGCACCGGCATCCTCGTCCGGCGGGCCCAGCCGCCGCAGGATCTCGGCATGGCTGCGGAGCAGCCCGGCCACGAGCACCAGCAGCAGCACGAGCAGCACGGTCTCGACGGACACGATCGCGGTCATCAGAGCCCTCCGCCTCCAGGGAGCTGCGTCGCGGCCGTTTCCAGGCACGTCGCCTGGTGGCCGCAGACGCTGTCGTCGACGGCCAGCGTGTCGTTGCAGTTGAAGCCCGGGAGCGTCGAGGGGTTCTGGCACACGACGAGCCGGCACACGACCTCGGTGATCCCCTGGACCTGCGTGTTGCACTGGCCGTACCGGAACTGGTTGCAGTCCACACGGCGCTCGTTGCAGTTGCCGTTGGCGCACTGGCAGCCGCCCGGGAACACCGCCCCCGGCAGGCGGTTGCAGTCGACGTAGTACCGGACCCCTTCGCTGTGGCAGATCCCGGGACCGCTGTAGGACGTGCACTTCCACCAGCCGGCCACGTACGTGCCGTCCGGGCAGCGGTTGTACCCGCCCTGGATCTCGCAGCAGAACGCGGAGTAGCCGTCGGTGCAGAGTCCGCTCGAGCACCCGCCGGGGCCGATCACCGCCCACGCCGTTCCTGGCCGGATCAGGTACCTGACCGGCGCGACCGCGAACGCGGCGCCGGCGACCGCGGCACGGTCGAGCGCGGTGCGCCGCGAGGTGCGACGCTCCAGTAGCCGCGCCGCGCCGTCCGCGATCCGCTGGGCGAAGCTCATCGGGCGCTCCACGCGCTCCACGCGGCCGGCAGCTCCGAGTAGGTGACGACGAGCGCGAACACGGCCCCGCCGATGCCGATCACGAGCGACGCGGCGCTCGTGGGCGACCGCGAGACGATCCAGGACAGGTCATGCGCGTGCCAGATCGCGGCTGCGCCGGCGACCGCCGCGAGCACGGCGCTGATCGCCGACTGCGCGGGCGACGCCGGCGTCGCCCTCTGAGCCGAAGCACCCGCAGGCGGCATGGCGCCGGTGGAGCACGAGCGTCAGTCCCGCGAACCCCGTGTACGTGGCGCCCACCGCGATCGCGGCGGCGGTCGACGTGGTCAGCGCGGCATACACGCCGAGCGCCAGCTCGGCGGCTGCGAACGACCGAATCAGGGCCGGATGCGACGGAAGACCCGCCGTGCGGAGCGCCTCGGCGGCCGGCCGCGGCGACCGCAGCTTCGCCAGCCCCGCGACGCACAGCGCCAGCGCCGCAACCAGGAACGGACCGGCGAGCGCCCCCGACACGCGCTAGCGCCCGCTCGAGGATCGTGGTCGCGGCGCTTGCCGGATCGAGCTCGCGCGACACCACGCGGTCGAGCAGCTCCTGTACGTCCGGGTCCTCGCGCACCGACTCCTCCAGCTCGCGGCGCATCCGGAAGGTCGCGATCGCGAGCACCTCGTTCATCAGGTTACGCCGGCGCCGCTCGGACAGCGTGCCCTCGGCCTCGATATGCGCGCGGTGCTCGGCCAGCTTCTCGAGCAGCTCGGCGCACGCCCTCGCCCCGGCACCGCCTCGGTGCGGACGATCGGCACCTGCCACCCCTCGCGCGGGCCGAGCGCCAGTACGCCCTTGATCTCGCGCACCATCGTGTCGGTCAGCGGATGGTCGGCCTTGTTGACGACGATGATGTCGGGGATCTCCATCACGCCGGCCTTCAGCGCCTGGATCGAGTCGCCCGAGCCCGGCATCAGCACGAGCACGACCGTGTCGGCGTGATCGATGATGTCGACCTCGGCCTGGCCGACGCCGACCGTCTCGAGCAGCACCACGTCCCGGCCCGAGGCGTCCATCAGCAGCGCCGCCTGGAGCGCCGCCTCGCTGAGGCCGCCGAGCGCGCCGCGGTTGGCCATCGAGCGGATGAACACGCCCGGGTCAAGGAAGTGATCGGAGAGCCGGATCCGGTCGCCCAGCAGCGCGCCCTTCGTGAACGGCGACGAGGGGTCGATCGACAGCACCGCGACGGTCCGCTCGCGCTCGCGTTCGAGCTTCGTCAGCGCGCCCAGCAGCGTCGACTTGCCGACCCCGGGAGGCCCGGTGAACCCGACGATCGCGGCGTTGCCGGTCTGCGGATAGACCTCGCGAACGAGCTCCCAGCCCTCGGGATCGTCGTTCTCGACGAGCGCTGATCGCCCGCGCCAGCGCGCGCTTGTCGCCCGCCAGCAGGCGTTGCGCGAGTGAGTCAGCTCCGGTTGTCATCCCGCAGATGATGATGCCAGCCGAAGCGGTGGACGCGGGCCACCGGGGCAGCGGCCCGGCGCTGGAATACGATTTCGCCGTGGCCTCACGGACGGTCAACAAGGGCTCGCCGCCGAGACGCGCACCACTCCTACGGTCGCCTCCTGCGCCGCTGCGCGGCGGCCCGCTCGCGTTCCTGGCGCTTCGCGAGCGCGCACAACATGCTGCTGCCGGGCTACATCCCGCTGCTGTGCCGGTGGCTGTGGCTGAAGCTTCGCTGGCGCGGGCGCTTGCAGACCGACGGGCTGTGCTTCGTGTGCCCCGGCGTCAAGTTCGAGATCGGCGCGCAACAGCGTCGTCAGGCTGGGCCGCTGGTCGTGGCTCGGCCACGGCTGCAAGGTGCGCGTCCACGAGGGAGAGCTGACGATCGGCGCCAAGTCCGTGCTCGGCCAGGAGTGCACGTTCTCCTGCTACCAGCACATCTCGATCGGCCGCGAGTGCATCATCGCCGACCGCGTGATGATGATCGACTTCGACCACGGGATGGTCGAGGTCGAGCGCCCGATCCGCGAGCAGGGGATCTACAAGCGCGACGTCAACGTCGGCCACAACGTCTGGATCGGCTACGGCGCCTGCATCCTGCGCGGCGTCACGGTCGGCGACAACAGCGTCGTCGGCACGAGCGCGGTCGTCACCGCCGACGTGCCGCCGAACGCGGTCGTGGGCGGCGTGCCGGCGAAGCTGATCCGGATGCGCCAGGCGCCGAAGACGTTCGTCTGGGGCGACTAGCCCACGGCGCATTACCCGGCGGCGTCAACCCTCCCAGCCGATCAGCTCCGGCGCAAGGCTTCTCAGCGCCGGCACGAGCCCGCCACGGCGCGCGCTCTCGAACGCCGCGGCGTGTCCGTCCAGCCGCTCGCGCGGGTAGTCGCCCGCCCACCCGCGCGTCTCGAGGAAGGCCCAGTCGCTCGCCTGGAGCGCGAGCAGCTCCCGCAACGCGCGCTCTCCCGGCCGGCGAGCGCCGTCCGCGAGCAGCGACAGCTCGGCCGTCCGCGCGCGCCATGCGTAATCCGCCACCGCCGGCGCGCTCCACGTGCGCAGGTCCCCGCCCTCCCCCCACGTCGTGACGCCCGCCGCCGCAGCGCCCGCCGCCACCGGCTCTGCGTGCTCGAGCGCGTCGTCGAGCGTGGTCAGCTCGAGGCCGACCCGGGTCGCCTCCGCGATCACGTTCGACAGCCACGCGACCCCCTCGTACCACCAGTGGCCGAGCAGCTCGGTGTCGAACGCGCACACGCACACCCCGCCATCCGCGACGCGGGTTTGCGCTCGCGCGACGAAATCGCTCGCGTGCTCGGCCACCAGCTCGAGCGCAGCCGAGTGGTCATACACGCCGCCGTCGTTGCGCCAAACGCGGTGGTCGCGCTCGGTGCGCCGCCCACGGCTG
The DNA here is from genome assembly GCA_963826895.1 of uncultured Solirubrobacterales bacterium. Lineage (GTDB taxonomy): Bacteria > Actinomycetota > Thermoleophilia > Solirubrobacterales > Solirubrobacteraceae > Palsa-465. Next base: position 981,943 of record CAWGYJ010000001.1, on the reverse strand, counting down.
CGGTAGACCGGGTTGCCCGGGTAGCCGCCCTCGCTCCACACCAGCGCCATCGTCGCGCGGTCGACCGGCCACAGCACCGGGCCGGCGTCGGTCGCGAGCGGCGTCAGGTGGCGCCGGTCGCCGAGCCCGAAGAAGTTGGTCAGCTCGACGCACGACGCGCGCACGCCGGCCTCCTCGAGCAGCGGGTCGAGCCACGGCGCGTGCGCGCACTCGGGCAGCCAGAGACCGCCGTGCCACTCGCCGCCGAACCGCCGCCGGTGCGACGCGATGCCCGTCCGCAGTTGCAGCGCGACCCCGGTGTCGGTCGCGAGCAGCGGCAGCACCGGATGGGTCGCGGCCGACGTCCATCTGGCGTGGCGTCCAAGCGCGCCCAGCAGATCGCCGTTGAGCGCTCGCAACTGCTCGGCGGCCGCCGCATACTCGGCCTCGGAGCGGCGGAGCTCCGCGACCAGCTCGGCGTCGCCGGCGTGCTGCTCGATGTCGAGCGCGTGCGACGCGGGCCTGATCTCCTCCAGGAACCGCGCGCACCGCTCGATCGCCCCCGGCGCCTCCAGCTGGTCGCACAGGACGGGCGTCAGCGACAGCGTGATCGGGGCCGTGCCGAGCACGGCGTCGAGCAGCGGCAGGTACGAGGTCGCGATCGCCTCCCACAGCCACTCCTCCCCGAACGGCCACGTGCCGAAGCCCTCCACGTACGGCATGTGCGTGTGGAGAACGATTGCGAGCTCCCCGGGCCGCTCAGACACGAACCGGGAGCTAAGCAGATCGATTGAGCCCGAGCCTCGGGCACCTCCCGGCAGTTGCTTGTCCGTTCTGAGGCGATCTCTACATCACATGGATGTACGGAACGCCGAAGAATGGCGGCGGAACCGCTGATGAACCGGCGCAGGCTGTTGGTGCGTGCTCGGCCCCGTTGCCCTCGCTACCTCGCCCGGCCGACCGCGATGTGTCCGGCGTTCGACTCGACCGCCACACACAGCGACCTCGACGGACACGAGATCGAGGAGATGTCCGGGAACGACACGCTCGCCGGCTTCCAAGCTGAGCCGCTCGCCGCCGGGTGCGTCGAGGTGAAGATCAGCCCCGAGCCGGTCGGCCCGCCGGCTCCGTCCTTCGAGCCGCCCGCGACGCAGAACGATGCCGATTCGCAGCTGACGGCGTAGATGCCACCCTTGGCCGCGGCGAGCGTGGCCGACTTCCAGGTGCCGCCGCCCCCGCCGGGGTTGTGGGACACGCCGATCTGCGGCTTGCCGCTGTCCTCGCCTTCGGCCCCGACACACAGCTTGGCGTTCGGGCAGGCGACCCGATCGAGATCGTTGCCGCGGATGCTCGAGCGATGCCACGTCGGCGTCGGGTCGATCTCGTTCGTCGTCCAGGCGACGTCCTTTGAGACGTCGGCGGCGGCACAGAATCGCGACGAGTTGCAGCTGATGCTGAGCTCGCTGACGCCCTCCGACAGGCCGAAGATGTTGCTCGTGCTGTTGACGTCGGTCGCGCCGGCGGTCACGACCGCGTTGCTGTCGAGGTCCAGGATCCCGCAATACACCGACCAGCACGAGACGTCCACGAGCCCGTTCTGGTCCAGCACTGCATCGGACCACTTACCGCTCGTCGGATCACCTGTCTGCCAGAAGTTCGCGAATCCGTCGCCGGCGGCGCAGTAGTAGTGCCCATGGCCCTGTGCGCTGCAACTGACGGCCGTGATGTCCTCCTGCTGCTCACCGCCGAGCGGTGGCTGGACGTCGGCCTCGAGCGCAACGTGATGCCAGGCCGACTTGCCGCCGCCGGGATTCGTGGTCCAGAAGATGTCGTTGGTCCCGCCGCTTCCCGGACGGCCGGCGATTCCGGCGGCCACGCAGAGCGTCGTCGACGGACACGAGATGCTCGTGAAGCCGGTCGCCCTGCCGGCGGGAACGAAGCCCTTCGCCCAATGCCAGCCGCTGGCCGACGCGGCGCCCGTCACGGCCAGCCCGAGCGCCGCCGTAATCGTGAAAACCGCCGCCGCCAGCCGCAGCGCGCGGCCCGGATACCCCGTCATCGCACTCCCCCTTGTTCCTCAGTTGCCCCGCCCTTGACGAGCGAGCGTATTCAGCCCTGCGCGACCTGTCAAACCCGCGCATACGCGCCCACTACGCACGGCACAGCGCGAGGAAGTCGAGCGCGCGCTCGAGGTCCTCGGCCCGCAGTGAGAAGTCCGACGAGGCGATCGCCGGCGTGAATCGGTCATAGAACGGCTTCGTGAGCCCCAGCCGCTTGTGAGCCGAATCCCATCCGAGCGACAGCGCCCAGGCGTGCACCCGCAGCTTCCGGGCGTGGAACAGCCCGAGCACCTCGACCCGGCCGAACACGCCTTCGCACAGCGCGCGGAACTCCTGCGCCCGGTACTCCTTGATGTGCCACGGGTTGTCCGACTTGTCCGCGCCCGGCGGCGCGAGCGTGAGCAGGTTCGGGGTCGAGACGTACACGACGCCCTGCGGACCGACCAGCCCCCGGAAATGCTCCAGAACCGCAGCCGGGTCCTGGACATGCTCGATCGTCTGGAGGAAGACGACGGCGCCGAACTCGCCGGGCGACCCATATGTCTCCACCAGGCCGCGCTCGAATCGCAGGTTCTGCCGGACGTAGCGACGCCGTGCATGCTCGTACGCGTCTGGGTTGGCGTCGACGCCGACGACCGATGCGGCGGCACGCGAGAGCACCTCCGATCCATACCCCTCGCCGCACGCCATGTCGAGTACGCGCAGCCCGGCGACCCGCGCTCCGATCCATTCGTACACGGCCAGGTGCCGGCGGTACCAGTAGTTCTCGGCCGGCACGTCCGGGAGCGTGCGCTCACCCGTCAGCTCCAGCGGCGGCACGCCGGCGGGCTGATCTTGCTGCACATAGATCATTCCGCGGACAGGGTATTGTCAGCGCCGCCATGGAGGCGCTCAGGACAGCGGATGAGATCCGCGATGTGAATACCCGGTACCACGACGTCGCCGCCGCAAGCTACGACTCGAAGTGGGGCATCGACTTCGGCGACATCGGCCGGTCGCAGGTGCTCGGGAAGCTGCGCAAGCTGGTCGGATCGGAGATCGATCGCGGCTACGAGCGATCGCTCGAGATCGGCGCCGGCACCGGCTACTTCACGCTGAACCTGATGCTCGCCGGGGTCGTCCGCGAGGCCACGTGCACGGATATCTCCCCCGGGATGGTGAGCACGCTCGGCGCCAACGCGCAGCGGCTCGGGCTCGAGGTGAAGACCGCTCGCGCCGACGCCGAGTCGCTCCCGTTTCCGTCCGAGAGCTTCGATCTCGTGCTCGGGCACGCGGTGCTCCACCACCTGCCCGATCTCAGCCGCGCGTTCGGCGAGTTCCATCGTGTCCTTCGGCCCGGTGGGCGGATCGTGTTCGCCGGCGAGCCCTCGCGCGTCGGCGACCGGATCGCCTCGGTGCCCAAGCGCGCCGCGCAGCTGCTGTCGCCGGCATGGCGCTCGCTGCTTCGGGCTGCGCCGGCCCCATCTGCGGGCGCGCCCGGCACGCCCGACCAGGACGACCATGAGCTCGAGCGGTTCGTCGACATCCACGCCTTCGCACCTGGCGATCTGAGCGGACACGCACGCCGCGCCGGGTTCACGGACATCCGCGTCCGCGGCGAGGAGCTGACCGCGAACTGGTTCGGCTGGTTCAACCGGGCGCTCGAGGCGAGCGCCGACCCCGAGACCGTGCCGTTCGCGTGGAAGCGGTACGCCTGCGACGGCTACCTGCTGCTTCAGCGCCTCGACGAGTCACTGCTCGAGCCGCGACTGCCGCCGGCGATCTTCTACAACCTGCTGCTGACCGCGAAGCGCGGCTGAGCGGACGGAGGGTTTACCCGCCGCCCATAAACTCTCCGGCGATGTCGGCGGACGTCGAACGCGACTTCCCCCTGTTCCCGCTGGGGTTGGTGGCGCTGCCCGGGGAGCTGATCCCGCTGCACATCTTCGAGGAGCGCTACAAGGCGATGATGAACGAGTGCATCGAGGCTGAGAGCGAGTTCGGGATCGTGTGGCTGTCCGACGACGGGCTGAAGACGATCGGCTGCGCCGCCCGGATCGAGACGGTGCTCGAGCGCATGGACGACGGGCGGATGAACCTCGTGGCGCGCGGCACGCGGCCGTTCCGGGTGCTCGAGCGCATCGGCCATCTGGCCTACCCGGCCGGCGTGATCGAGTTCGTGCACGATCGCGGCGATGAGGTGGATCCGTCGCTGGAGCAGGCCACCCGTGATGCCTATACGGAGCTCGTCAAGCGCGCGACCGATCGAGAGCCCGACACGGCCGAGCTCGCCGAGATGGACGCCTACGCGATGGCGGCGACGGTCGACTTCGGTCTCGACGCCAAGCAGGGACTGCTGGATCTCCGGTCCGAGAACGCACGGCTGCGACTCGTCACGCGGCTGTTCCGGGCGGCGCTCAAGCGGCTCGACTTCGTCGACCGCGCGCAGGCGCGGGCACGGTCGAACGGCAAAGTCCGGTTTGGCTAGCCGTGGCCGGCGGCCGATCGCAGCTCGGCGTCGTCGCCGCCGGGCACCCGCTCACTGCTGAGACCGGCGCCGACGTGCTGCGCGCCGGCGGCAATGCCGTCGACGCCGCGATCGCCTCGATGCTCGCGTCGTTCGCATGCGAGCCGCTGCTGAACGCGCTCGGCGCCGGGGGCTACATGCTTGTCGTCCCGCCCGGCGAGGAGCCGGTGCTGCTCGACTTCTTCGTCGCCGCGCCCGGCAAGGGCGCCGCCGGCTCCCGGCGCGCCGAGCTGCTGCCGGTGGAGATCTCCTTCGGCGATGCGCTCCAGGTGTTCAACATCGGCGTCGCATCCGCCGGCGCGTACGGGCTCCCCGCCGGCGTGTGCGCCGCCTCGCAGCGATTCGGCACGATGCCGCTGTCCGAGCTGGTGGGCCCGGCGGTCAAGCTCGCCCGCGCCGGGGTGGCGCTGAACGCACAGCAGGAGTACGTCGTCGAGCTGCTCGGTGGGATCGTGACCTCGACGCCTGAGAGCGCGGCGCTGTTCGCGCCGCGGGGCGAGCTGCTGCGCGAGGGAGACGCGATCCGCCAGCCCGAGCTGGCCGATGCGCTCGAGCGACTCGGCGCGGAGGGCGCGGCGCCGTTCTACACCGGCGACATCGCAGCGGCGATCCTCACCTGGCTGAGTGACCGCGGGGGCCTGCTCACGGCCGAGGACCTTGCCACGTACGAGACCGTCGATCGCGAGCCCGTGCGCGTCAGCTACCGATCGCGCGAGGTGCTGACGAACCCGCCCCCCTCCGCGGGAGGCATCCTGATCGCGCACGCGCTGGCGGCGCTGGATCGCGACCAGAGCCCACCCGGCCCGGTCGCGATCGTGGCCGCGATGGAGGCGACGCAGGCCGTCCGAACGCCGGAGTTCCTCGACGGGCTGGACGATCCCTCGTTCGCCGAGCAGTTCCTCTCGCCCGGCGGCCGGCTCGGCTCGACCACGCACATCGCCACGCTCGACCGCCTCGGCTGGGCGTGCTCGGTGACATGTTCGAACGGCGCATCCTCGGGCGTGATCGTGCCCGGCACCGGCGTCCACCTCAACAACATGCTCGGCGAGCAGGACCTGAACCCGCTCGGGTTCCACCGCCACGCCCCCGGGCGAAGGCTGCCGAGCATGATGGCTCCGACGGTCGTCGTCGACCACGGCGAGCCGGAGCTGGTGCTGGGCAGCGCCGGCTCGAACCGGATCCGTTCGGCGATCCTGCAGACGATCGTGCGCGTGCTCGATGAGGGCCTGCCCGCCGGGGAGGCGGTTCGCGCGCCGCGCGTGCACTTCGAGGACGGCGTCGTGTACACCGAGCCCGGGATCGACACCGGCTCACTCGAGGCGGCGGGCCGCACGATCGCGCGGTTCCGCGAGCGCAACCTGTTCTTCGGCGGCGTCCAGGCCGTCGCGCGAGAGCCAGGCGGCTCGTTCGCGGGGGGCGGCGATCCGCGCCGGGGCGGAGCCGCGATCGTGGTCGAATGAAGGCGGCGGCCGCGGCCGTGCTGTGCTGCGTCGCGCTGGCGGCGTGCGGCTTCGCCGTCGAGGCTCCCGACGACTTCATGATGACCCGAACCGGTCAGGGCGCCCGCGTGACGCTGCTCGTCAACGACGCCGGCACGATCCGCTGCGACGGCGGCCGCGCGCGGCCGATCACGAGCGCGCTGCTGATCAGCGCACGGGACCTCGTCGACAACCTCCAGACCGACGCCCAGAACGGCCTTCATATTCGCCAGGCGCCTAACAGCGTGTACCGCTACACGGTGCGGATGCAGGCCGGCTCGATCTCCTTCCCGGACACCGCGGCCGCGTCGCATCAGGAGCTCGCGGGCGTCGAGACGTTCGCGCTGCAGGCGCTCGCCGGGCCCTGCAAGAGTCTCGGCCAGTGACCGCCGAGGAATCGATCCACTCGCTGACGCTGATCGGCGCGCCGACGAGCGCCGGCGCGTACGCGCCCGGCCAGGAGGACGGCCCTGCCGCACTGCGCAAGCACGGACTGGCGGACGACCTGCGCCGGCTCGGCGCGTACGTCAACGACGCCGGCGACATCCCCCGCTGGCGCTGGCGCCCGGACCCGGCGAACCGCTACGCGCAGAACGCGGCGGCCGTCGCCAGCGGTGCGCGAGCACTCGCGGCGCTTGTCATCGACGCGCTGGCCGACGACACCATGCCGATCGTCCTCGGTGGCGACTGCACGATCGAGCTCGGCACGCTGTCCGGCGCCGTCTCGGCCGGCCACGACCCGGCGCTGGTGTACTTCGACATCCACCCGGACCTGAACACGCCGAAGTCCGAGCCGGACGGGGCACTCGACTGGATGGGCGTGGCGCACATGCTCGCCGAGCCCGACACGGTCGACGAGGTGACGGCCGTCGGTCCACGCCGTCCTCTGCTGGCGGCGGAGCGGCTGGTGTTGTTCGGCCACGACCCCGAGCACTCGACGCCCTGGGAGCGAGAGCGGATCGCGCACCACGGGCTGCGGGAGATCCAGGTGAGCGAGATCGCCGCCGACCCTGAGGGCGCTGCGCGTCGCGCGCTGGGCGCGGCAACCGGCAACAGTGAGCGTTACCTCGTGCATTTCGACGTCGACAGCATCGACTTCACGGACATGCCGTTGTCCGAGAACGCCGGGCGCAACTACGGGCTCTCGTTCGAGGCGGCGATGAGCGCGCTCGACGTGCTGCTCGCCGACGAGCGGCTGCTGGCGCTCACGGTCAGCGAGCTGAACCCGCACCACGGCGCCGAGGACGGGAGCACCGTACGCCGGTTCGCCGAGCGGCTCGCGGACGCGATTGCCGGCGACCCGCCGCGATCCCCGGGATTCGATAAGTAAGTTCTTGGTTTAACGCGTTCCTCTACGGTTCCGCGCCTTGCTCGCGCTCGCCCTGACGAACGGGTTCGACGCATTCCGTGCGATCGTGCTCGGGGTCCTACAGGGGATCTCGGAGCTGTTCCCGATCTCGAGCCTCGGCCACACGGTGCTGTTCCCGTCGTTGTTCGGCTGGGACGACCTCGTTCGCTTCCAGTCCCAGCCCGAGTCCGCATGGCTCGCGTTCATCGTGATGCTGCACGTCGGCAGCGCGGTCGGGCTATTGATCTACTTCTGGCGCGACTGGGTGGCGATCATCAAGGCGTTCTTCGCGACGCTCGCCAAGCGCCGCATCGAGACCTCCACGGAGCGACTCGCATGGCTGATCATCGCCGCGAGCATCCCCACGGGCATCCTCGGCCTGCTGCTCGAGCACGTCGCGCGGACGGCGACCGCCAAACCGGAGGTCGCAGCGATCTTCCTGGTCATCAACGGCTTGATCCTGTTCGGAGCCGAGCGTCTGCGACGGCGCTCCGAGGTCCGTGAGCTGGCCGAGAGCGAGGGCCTCAACGCGGAGGGCGGCCGGAAGCTCGAGACGCTCGAGTACAAGGAGGGCGCGTTCATCGGCCTCGCGCAGTCCGCGGCGCTGATCGCGGGCATCAGCCGCGACGGCATGTGCATGGCCGCCGGCCTGCTTCGCGGCCTCGACAACGAGGACGCGGCGAAGTTCGGGTTCCTGCTCGCGACCCCGATCATCCTGGCCGCGGGCGTGTTCAAGGTCGGCGACCTCACCGGATCGCTCGGCAATGGGATCCGCGGCTACGCCGTGATCGCCGCCGTCTCCGCCGGCGATCACGGCCGTGTTCACGGCCCACTTCCTGATGCGCTACTTCCGGCACGGGAATCTGAACCCGTTCGCCGCCTACTGCGTCGTGTTCGGGCTCGCGATGGTCCTCTACAACGCGTAAGATCGAGAGCGAATGGGGGCTTCCGTTCGGGGCATAGCTATCGCGTCGCTGCTGGCAGCGGCGATCTGCGCCTTTGCGCCGGGGGCGGCCCTGCGGTGCCCGACGACAACGCGTACAACATCTCGATCAGTACGAGCACCGACCGAGCTCCACGGGGTCACGTTCAGCAACGGGACCTACACGGCGACCGCCGACGACGTGTCATCAATATCTCCGACTCGAGAACAGCCTTGAGAACGGCCCTGTCACGATCAGCGCTGGGACCGGCGGGGACGAGCAGGGCTGATCGCCTTCGACACTCCGCTCACAAGTACGGCCACGAACTCCCTGACGCTCGAGCCAGCCGGCGTCCAGCCCGCCGGCGTCCTATTCGACGAGCGACGACGGACCCAGTCTCGCTCACCGGCGACCTGATCATCGACGGCGAGGGCGAGGCTTACAGCGCCATCGATGGAGCCCGGCGGGCTCATGATGAACGGCCCGGGCACGTTCCAGCTCACTAGCTCGAGCCGCGGACACCTATGGCGGCCTCGACGACGTCAACGACGGCACGCTCCAGACGCTTCGCCGTCGGCGCCCTCCCCTCGAGCTCGGACCTCACGATCGGGGACGCTCCGGCGCGACGCTCGACCTCTCCGGCACTCAGTAGACGATCGGCAACCTCGCTGGCGGATCGGCTGCCGGCGGGCTCGTGGCAGAACTCGAGCCCGACCCCGGCGACGCTCACGATCGGCAACGATCCGTCAACACGACTATGCCGGCGATATCGAGGACTTCACGGGCCCTCTCGCTGACGAAGGCTGGCACCGGCACGTTCTCTTCTCGCCGGCACCGACTCGGCGACCGGTGCGACGACGGTCGAGGACGGCTCGCTCAATGTTCACGGCCAAATCACCGCCAGCGACGTGATACTCGATGGCGGCGATCTGACCGGCATCGGCTCGATCGATGGCGTCAGCGGGCAACGCCGACACGGCTACGTTCGGCAGCGAGGCGCCAGGACAGTTCACCAGCACCGGCCCGGTGACGTTCGGCACCGGCGACACCGTGCTCGAGTACCTCGTCGCCTCGCCGAGCGCCGCTCACCCGCTGGGCGAGTACGACCAGCTAGTCAACACCACCAGCGGGCGGCTGACGCTGGGCGGCGCGACACTCCAGATCGACAGCGGCGCCCGGCTTCGCGCCGTCGGTCGGCGAGGTGTTCACGATGTTCGTGGACGACAGCTCGCACGCCGGTCACCGGCACGTTCGCAGGGATGCCCCAGGGGACGGTCAGCGCCTTCCCGAATGCGCGCATGCAGATCAGCTACGACGCGACGGGCAACAACGTGACGCTGACCGACATCGGCGCTGACCGCGGCCACGGCGCTGATGACGTCCAATCCGACCCCGACCGCCTATGGCGCGCCGGTGACACTGACGGCGACGGTCTCCACCGGCTCGCCGAACACCGACACGCCGTCCGGCTCGGTCACCTTCAAGGACGGCTCGCAGACGCTCGGGACCGAGCCACTGAGCGCCGCCACGGCCACGCTGACCACGACTGCGCTCCCGATCGGCGCCACCAACGTGACCGCGGTCTACAGCGGCGACACCGTGTTCGCCACCTCCACCTCCGCACCCGTCGCCGAGCACGTCCCGGCCCCGCCGAGCAGCCCGCCGCACAACACCTCCGCACCGAACGTCACCGGCGCAGCGAAGGCCGGGAGCACGCTGGCGTGCAGCCCCGTGCCTGGACCGGGTATCCGTCACCGGCGTTCACGTACCAGTGGTCGATCGAGACGACGCCGCTCGCCGGCGCGACGGCCTCGTCGTTCAAGGTGCCCGCGATCGACGAGGGCACGACGCTGGTCTGCACCGTCACCGGCACCAACTCCGTCGGGTCGGCGACCGCCCACTCGGCCGGGGTCGCCATTCCGGTGCCGAAGGTCGCCGGATGCCCGGCCGCCACCGGCACGATGACCGGCACCAAGATCGGCCAGCTGAGGCTCGGGATGACCCGCACCCAGGCGCGCAGGACCTACAGCAAGCACACGACTCGCGGCAAGCAGTTCCAGGACTTCTTCTGCCTGACGCCGATGGGCGTCCGCGCCGGCTACCCCTCCCCGGTCGAGCTGAGCAGCCTGCCCAAGAGCCAGCGCGCGAAGTTCAAGAACCGGGTCGTGTGGATCTCGACGGCGAACCCGTTCTACGCCTTCCACGGCGTCCGCGCCGGCGAGTCGCTCGCGCTCGCGCAGAAGGTGCTGCACACGAGCGCCCCGATCAAGGTCGGCCAGAACCTCTGGTACCTCGCGCGAGCCGGCGGCTACACGATCGTGCTCAAGGTCCGCGAAGGGGTGGCGCAGGAGCTCGGCGTCGCCGGCAACGCGCTCACCAAGACGCGCGCCGCCGAGATCGTTCTGATGCACAGCTTCAGCTGACCGCGCCACCACCCGCCCGGCGCCATCACCGTGCCCGGGCCACCCCGCGCCCGGCGCTCCTGGTCGACAAAAGCCGCGCTATTGAGGATGTCGCGTAAACCTACGCAGTTATCGGAAGGTGATAACTGCGCAGCCGCCGGGTCGCCAACTGGCGGCTCGTGGGCCGGCCGGGCGGGCTGTTTCAACCGGTCAGCTGGCGCCCATCGCGCCGGCCGTTGTCAACTTCTGATAACCAGACCGGCGCTCATCGGATTTACGCCACACCCGCTATTCGCGCTCAATCTCGACCTCTTTTTCATCCAGTTTCCGGTGCGACGACGTGGAAGGTCGCACCGAATGTCGGAGTAATCGGCGTCGACAACCGCCCTCCCGCGCGGAGGGAAAATGTCGACCGACCGCGCCGGTCCGGAGGGCGCGAGCGGCCGAGGACGCGGCCAGGCGCGGCGCGGCCAGGCGCGGCTGATCGGCCCTCAGCGGCGGGGGATGAACTCGGGGACGTCTAGATCGAGCGCGGAACCGCTGGACCGCCGCACACGGCTGACCCGAGGCTCGCCCGCCGGCTCGCGCAGTGTCGCCGCCGGCCGCTCCTGCGCTCGCTCGCTGCGCCGGCGACCGTCGGTGTAGCCGGTCGCGACGACGGTGACCCACACCTCATCCTGGAGCTTCTCGTCGACCATCGCGCCGAAGATGATGTTGGCGTCCGGGTGGGCCGCCTCGGCGACGGCCTTGGCCGCCTCGTTGACCTCCCACAGGGACAGGTCGGGCCCGCCGGTGATCGACAAAAGGATCGACCGCGCGCCCTCCATGCTCGTCTCGAGCAGCGGCGACGCGACGGCCTGCTCGGCCGCGTCGATCGCGCGACGCTCGCCGGTGCCCATGCCGATCCCGAGCAAGGCGTTGCCGGCGTCGGACATGATCGTCCGGACGTCGGCGAAGTCGAGGTTGATCAGGCCGGGGAGCGTGACCAGGTCGGAGATGCCCTGGACGCCCTGGCGCAGGACATCGTCGGCGACGCGGAACGCCTCGACCATCGAGGTGTTGCGGTCGAGCACCGACAGCAGCCGGTTGTTCGGGACGACGATCAACGTGTCGACCTCCTCGGCGAGCGCGGTGATCCCCGCCTCGGCCTGGTCGCGTCGGCGCGAGCCCTCGAACTGGAACGGGCGCGTGACGATGCCGACGGTCAGCGCACCGAGCTCGCGGGCGATCTGCGCCACCACCGGCGCAGCGCCGGTGCCGGTGCCGCCGCCGGCACCGGCCGCGATGAACACCATGTCGGTGCCGCGCAGCAGCGCCTTGATCCGGTCGTACTCCTCGCGGGCGGCCTGGCGACCGAGATCCGGGTTCGACCCCGAGCCGAGACCGCGGGTGACGCCGTCTCCGATGTGCAGCGTCTCGTGGGCCGCGGACTGCTGCAGGGACTGGAGGTCGGTATTGATCGCGAGGAACTCGACGCCCTCGATCTCGGCCTCGACCATCCGGTTGATCGCGTTGACACCGGCGCCACCGACGCCGATCACGCGCAGCACCGGGCCGCCGACCGCGCGCGGCGCGGCGAACGCATCGGCCACGCGATCGGAGCGGGCGTAGACGTCGGCCACCGGCTCGGACGCCGGTGTGAGTGTCGCCGAGCGCTCCATGAAGTTCTCCGGGATGTCGGCCGAGAACACGTGCCGCAGCCGCTCCTGCGGCGACGGAACGAGCTCGGGCTCCGGCTCGTAGACGGGCTCCGGCTCGCGGACGGGCTCCGGCTCCGGGGCGGGCTCGGGTTCGTGCAGCGCCTCGGGCGCCGCTGAAGACGCGGCTGGGGTTTCGGGCGCAGGCGGCGGCGAGAGCTCGCGTCGCCCCTCGGCGGCGGGCAGCCCTTCGGCGCCCTCCTCCGGTGGGCGGTCGCCCGTCTCCTCGGCGGTCTTGCGGAACAGAGCCGCGAGCGGCCCCTCACGCATGCTGGCGCGCTTACCGGTTGGCATGAGAGAGAACCTCCTTCGCCAGCTGCCGGTAGGAGTGCGCTGCCATCCCGTCCGGATCGTATTTGAGCACCGACATACCTTTCACGGGCGCCTCAGCGAACCGTACCGTCTTGCGGATGCGCGATGCGAACACGCGGTCCCCGAAGTTCTCTTCAAGCAGCTCGATCGCCTCCTTCGCATGCAACGTGCGCGAGTCGACGAGCGTCGGCAGGATGCCCTCGATTTCGACGTCCGGGTTCAGGTTCTCGCGGATCATGGCGAGCGTGTTCTGAAGCTGGATCAGACCGCGCATCGACAGATACTCGCACTGAACGGGGACGATCACCTTGTGCGCCGCCGTGAGCGCGTTGATCGTCAGCAATCCGAGGCTCGGCGGCGTGTCGATGAAGACGAAGTCATAGTCCTTGCGGACCTCCTCGATCGCCTTCTGAAGCTTGCGCTCGCGGCCGATCATCGTCGACATCGCGATCTCCGCTCCCGCGAGGTCGATCGACGCGCACGCGATATCGACCTCCCGCTTGTGGATCACGTCGCGGATCGACATGCCGTGGACGAGCACGTCGTACATCGACGTCGTCAGCGTGTCGGGATCGATGCCCTGGGACATCGTCAGGTTGCCCTGCGGGTCCATGTCGCAGCACAGGACTCGATGGCCCTCCTCGGCGAAGGCCACGGCAAGGTTGAGCGTGGTGGTGGTCTTCGCGACGCCGCCCTTCTGGTTGGCGAACGCGATCACCTTGGGCTTGGGTGTCACGGGAGGTGCCTCCGAAAGAGCAGGGAACTCATACGCGCCTGTATTCGCAGGCCCGCAGATGATTCCTGCGTCACCGAAGTACTTGCCCCTCAGTATTTTCAGTGCGATGGCAGGCCTGCTGGACAAGCGACTGATCTTCGTCACGGGCAAGGGCGGGGTCGGCAAGTCGACCGTGTCGATCGCGCTCGGGCTGCTGGCCGCGCGGGCGGGCCGCCGCTGCATCGTCGCCGAGCTCGCCGCCCAGGAGCGGATCCAGCGCGCGTTCGAGCATCACGGCGAGCACTTCGAGGAGGTGGAGGTCGCGCCCGGGCTGTTCACGATCTCGATCGACCCTCAGCACGCGATGGAGGAGTACCTGCGGATCAAGGCCGGCCCGCTCGGCCATGCGCTCTCGGCAAGCCGGGTGTTCAACGCGTTCGCGATGGCCACGCCCGGGATGCGGGAACTGCTCAGCATCGGCAAGGTCTGGGAGCTGGCGCAACTGGAGCGCCGCACCCGCGACGCAGCTCCCTACGACCTGGTCGTCGTCGACGCCCCCGCCACCGGCCACGGACTGGGCATCCTCAAGACTCCGCGCACGTTCGCCGAGATCGCGATGGTCGGACCGATCGCGCAGCAGGGTCGAACGATCGCCGACACGATCGACGACCGGTCGTTCACCGGCATCGTCGCGGTCGCGACGCCCGAGGAGATGCCCGTGTCCGAGACGCTCGCGCTGAACGACGCGCTCGAGCGAGACGGGCTCGCGCTCGACGCGGTCGTGCTCAACGCGCTCTACCCGCAGCGGTTCGGCGACGACGGCGACCTGACGGCGCTGAACGAAGCCCTCGCACGAGCGTCCGAGCCGCACACGAGGGCGGCGCTCAGGGCTGCGCTGTCCGAGCGCGCCCGGGCCGCCACCCAGCGCGAGAACCGCGAACGACTCGCCGCCGGTCTGCGCAGCGAGCCGATCGACCTGCCGTACCTGTTCGCCGAAGAGCTCGGCCGCGGACAACTGGACCTGCTCGCCGACGCGCTCGAGCCCGCTCTGACGGACACTGGAGTGCAGGCCGGATGAACGTCGAGGAACTGCTCGCCGGCAAGCGCGTCTGCATCTGCGGGGGTCCGGGCGGGGTCGGGAAGACCACGACGTCGGCCGCGATCGCGCTCGGCATGGCCGCGCGCGGGGCGAAGGTCGCGGTCGTCACGATCGATCCCGCGAAGCGGCTCGCGAACGCGCTTGGGCTCGAGGAGCTCGGCAACGAGCCCCGCCGCGTCGACCCGGAGCGGCTGGACGGGGCCGGAGACCTCCAGGGCGAGCTGTGGGCGATGATGCTCGACCCGAAGCGCACCTTCGACGAGCTGATCGAGCGAGTCGCACCGACCGCGGAGCGCGCCGAGGAGATCAAGCGCAACCGCGTGTATCGCGAGTTGTCCACCGCCGTCTCGGGCTCCCAGGAGTTCACCGCGATCGCGAAGCTGTACGACCTCGACCGCGAGGGCGAGTTCGACCTGTTGGTGCTCGACACGCCGCCTTCGCGCAACGCGCTCGACTTCCTCGACGCCCCGGGGCGCCTCACCGCGTTCCTCGAGGGGCGCGCGCTGAAGACGTTCATCAAGCCCACGGGGATCGGCATGCGCGTGCTCGGCCGCGGCGCGTCGCCACTCCTCGGCGGGTTGCGCCGGATCACGGGCATCGACCTGCTGAGCGATCTGTCGACGTTCTTCGGACTGCTCGGCGGGATGACGGAGGACTTCAGTGTGCGCGCGGCCGAGGTGGAGAAGATGCTCCACGCCGAGACGACGTCGTTCGTGGTCGTGACCTCGGCTCAGCGCGACGCGATCGACGAATCGATCTGGTTCGGGCGCACGCTCGAGCAGAGCGGCATTCCATTCGACGGCGTGATCGTCAACCGTGTCCACCACGACCTGCTCGGCGAGCGCGAGCCCGAGGACGTGTCGGCCTCGCTGACGCAGGACCTGGGTGCCGACCTGGCAGCGCGTGTCGCCGAGAACCTCCACGACTATCACGTGCTCGCGCGCCGCGACGAGCGCAACATCGCGCGTCTGTCGACGGACTTCCAAGACCGCCCGCTCCTGCTCGTTCCTCACCTCGACGATGACGTCCACGACGTCGACGGGCTGCTGCGCATCCATCGCTACCTGTTCGCCCCGGACGGCGAGCGCGAGCGGATGTTGGCGGACGTCGTCGCATGACCTCACGGCCCGGCAACGCCTCGCGTTGAGTAGGGCGATGGCCGAGCAGCCGCGCACCGCCGACGGAGCACCACGAACGGCGGTGATCGTGGCGGTGGCCGTGACGTTGACCGCATGGGCCTCCGCGTTCATCGCGATCCGTTATGACGGCCGCCATTTCGGCCCGGGCGAGCTGGCGTGCGGCCGGCTGCTGGTCGGCACGTTCGCGCTCGGCGCGATGGTGCTCGCCCGCCGCGAGCCGATGCCGCCGCGCAGCGCGTGGCTCGGCACTGCGATCTGCGGCGTCGGTTGGTTCGGGCTCTACAACGTCACCCTGAACGCAGCCGAGCGCCACCTCGACGCGGGGGTCGCGGCGCTGCTCGTGAACGTCGGGCCGATCTTCATCGCGATCCTCGCGGGCGTGTTCCTGCGCGAGGGGTTCCCGCGGTTGCTGTTCGTCGGCTGCGTGATCTCGTTCGCGGGGGTCGCGCTGATCGGGGTCGCCGGAGCCAAGCACCACGCCGACGCCGGTTGGGGCGTCGCGCTGTGCATCATCGCCGCGGTCGGCTACGCGGGCGGCGTCGTCGCCGAGAAGCCGGCGCTCGAGCGAGCGTCGCCGCTCGTCGTGACGTGGCTCGCGTGCACGGTCGGCGCTATCTGCTGCCTGCCGTGGGCGCCGCCGCTGCTGACCGAGCTCGGACACGCGACCACCGGCCAGGCGCTGTGGATCGTGTATCTCGGCGTGGTGCCGACCGCGATCGGGTTCTTCGCGTGGGCGTTCGCGCTGTCGCATACGACCGCGGGACGGCTGGCCCCGTTCACGTACCTGGTGCCGCCTTTGGCGCTGTTGCTGGGCTGGCCGATCCTCTCCGAGACGCCGCCGCTGCTCGCGATCCCGGGCGGCGTCCTGTGCATCGCGGGGGTCGCGATCACGCGGCGTCGGCCGGCTTCAGCGGGGGGTGGCGTGCGCCGAAGGGGAGCTTTGCGGGCCAACAGCGGCGGTTTGGATGTGGCGCGCTGCGACGATGCGTGCGATCGCGCCGAGGAGGCGTCTGAGGGCTCGCTCGGGCAGGCGGCTCTGTAACCGGGCGCCGACGCCGCGATCCTGTGTCGACTGCCCATAGCTCGTGACTGCACCGGGTTGTGGCCGGGCAGCAAGCGAAGCCCGTCGTGTGTGTTTGACTCAACGGTAATTTCCCGCTTTACAGGAGGCTCCGCAGATGAAACTCAGTGCTCGCAACCAGCTGCCCGGCAAGGTCTTGGCGATCACCCGCGGCGAGGCGATCGCGAACGTCGAGCTCGATGTCGCGGGGCAGCGCATCGTCGCGTCGATCACGGTCGAGGCGGTCGAACAGCTCGGCCTCGCACCCGGCCGCGATGTGATCGCGGTGATCAAGGCCTCAGACGTGATGATCGGCATCACGTAGCGGCGGCGCGATGATCGGGCGCGAAGCGGAGCTGGCCTCGCTGGAGCGGGTCGTTGGAGGCGGCCCCGCCGGCGGCGCGATGATCGTCATCGGGGAGCCAGGGATCGGCAAGTCGACGCTGTGGGACGTGGCTGTGGGACTCGCGCGCGCGCGCGGCATCCGCGTGCTGTGCGCTCAGTCCAGCGGTAGCGAGGCGCGGTTGCCGTTCGCCGGGCTGATCGATCTGCTTGAAAGCGTCGGCGACGCCGAGCTCGAGCATCTGCCTCCGCCACAACGGCAAGCGCTCGAGGTGGCGCTCCTGCGGGCCGCGCCCGGGGAGGATCCGGCGCAGAGCACAGCCATCGCGATCGGTCTGCTCGGGTTGCTCCGTTCGGCTGCCGCAAAGCGTCCCGTGCTGGTCGCGATCGACGACCTCCAGTGGCTCGATCAACCGTCGGCTGAGGCGATCGCATTCGCGGCCCAGCGGGTCCGAGACGCCGGCATCAGCTTCCTTCTGACCCGCCGTGCCGCCCGTATCGGCGCCGTCGAGCGAGTCCTCGCTCGCCACAGGCTCGAACGGCTGAACGTCTCCGGTCTGAGCGTCGGTGCCATGCGCCGGCTGTTGCTCGATCGCCTCGGGCTGACCGTCTCGCGCCAATTGCTACGTCGAATCGTCGACGTCGCCGAGGGCAACCCGCTGTTCGCGCTCGAGATCGGGCGCTCACTGGTCGAGTCCGGGACTCCGGACGCCTCGGAGGAGATCCCGCTACCGGACACGGTTGAGGAGATGTTCGGGGCGCGCGTGGCGCGGCTGCCTGGCCGTGTGCGCCGAGTGCTGCTCGCGGTCGCGTTGAGCGCCGATCCAACCGCCGAGCAGGTCGCCGCGGTCACCGAGCCCGGGGCGCTCGAGGCCGCGATCGATGCCGGTGTCGCGACCGTCGACGGAAACCGTGTGCGGGCGAGCCACCCGTTGCTGGCCGCCGCTGCGCGCAGCGGCGCCGGTCCGAGGGAGCGGCGCGAGCTGCACTTGGCGCTGGCGGAGGTCGCGCGTGAGGAGCAGCTACGCGTCCTGCACGAGGCGCTCGCCACCACGGGGCCGGATTCAGAGCTCGCCGGGCGCCTCATCGCGGCCGCGGACGATGCGCGCTCCCGTGGAGCGCGAGAGCAGGCGGCCCTGCTGGCCTCTCATGCGCTTCGGTTGACGCCAAGCGGCTCCGCCGACCGGGCGGACCGCGTGCTGATGCTCGCGGAGCGACTCGACGAGGCAGGCGAGGTCCGCCAGGCGACCACGCTGCTCGACGAAGAGCTGCCGGATCTTCCCGCCGGCACGTTGCTCGCCCGAGCGCTGCTCCTTCTGGGCGACGGCGTCGGGGTCACCAGCATCAAGGAGCAGCAGCGTTATCTCGAGCGCGCGCTCGACGAATGCGGCGAAGACCTCAACATGCGCGCCTACCTGCTCGCGAAGATGGCCGACAACGACGTGGTCGCGGGGGTGCGGCGCCTGCGCGAGTCCGAGCGGCTGGTGCTCGAGGCTGCGAAGCACGCGACCGAGGCGCCGGTGGTTCGCTACACGCTGCACGCGCTCGCCTGGCCGCGGGCGTTTACCGGCAGGCCCGTCGATGACCTGTGCGAGCGCTCGCGCGTAGCGGACGATCCCTCTGCGTACATCTCCGCGACGCCCGAGCGTGTCGCCGGCAAGAGGCTCATGTGGCGAGGCGAGCTCGAGGCCGCACGTGAGCTGTTCCGTTCGCTGTCAGAGCTGGCCGACGAGCGCGGCGAGCTCACCTCGTACGCGATGCTGCGGCTGCACCTGTGCGAGCTCGCATTGCGGGCCGGGGACCTCGAGTGGGCGGGGCGGCTGCTCGACGAGTGGGCGGAGTCCTCGGATTTCGAAACTCAGTTCCGCCCTCAGTACCACCGGTGCCGGGCGCTTCTGGCGGCTCAGACGGGCGATCCCGGCGGGACAGCGCGCTGGGCATCCGAGGCGTGCGAGCGGGCCGCCGCCTCCGGATGCCGCTTCGATGAACTGGAGGCGCGGCGGGCGAGTGGGATCGCCGCGCTGCTCGAGCAGGCGCCCGAGCGTGCATTGGAGGATTTGCGGCCGGTATGGGAGCACTGCGAGCGCGAGGGCGTGCTCGAGCCCGGGGCGTTTCCGGTTGCCCCCGAGCTGGTGCAGGCGCTGGTCGAGGTCGGAGACCTAGCCGCCGCGCGCGAGGTGACCGAACGGCTCGCCGGGCTGGCCGAGACGCAAGACCACCCGTGGGCGAGGGCGACGGCGAGACGCTGCCATGCGCAGATCGCACTGGCAACAGACCAGCGGGATGCCGCAGCGGCGGCCGGCCTGCGCGAGGCTGCCGGTGAGCTCGAGGCGCTCGGATTCCGATTCGACGCAGCGAGATGCCTGCTCGATCTCGGCCGGGCGCTCCGCCGCGCGAAGCAGTGGAGGAGCGCGCGCGAGTCGCTCGAGGATGCCGCCACGTCGTTCGAGCGGCTGAGATCCTCCGGGTGGGCCGAGCTGGCACGTGCCGAGCTGGCCCGCGTCGGTGCCCGCAGGCCGGGGGCGAGCGACGAACTGACCCCGACCGAGAGTCGCGTCACCGAGCTCGCCGCCGAAGGTCTCGCGAACAAGGAGATCGCCGCCGCCTTGTATGTAACCGTCAACACCGTCGAGGTCCATCTGTCACGCGCGTACGCGAAGCTTGGGGTGCGTTCTCGGTCCCAGCTCGCGAAGGCGCTCGCTGCCCGACGGTAGGGTTTCCTCCGCCGTCATCTGCCCAGTGACCCTGGTCTGGGCGAGGCCAGACCCAGGCGGGCCGCTGCGGCAGTGGCCTGACCGCGTGTGTTGACTCCGAGCTTGCGGAGGATCGCGGAGACATGGTGGTCGACCGTCTTCTGCGAAACCACCAGGCGCTGGGCGATCTCGGCGTTGCGAAGCCCCTCGGCCGGCAGTGGCAGGACCTCCAGCTCACGGTTGGTCAGCCCGGCGGGGTTGTCGTTGGTGCTGGCGTGCGGCCCGCGAGGCACTCGGCGTTCGCCGAGCTCGCGCAGGCGGCGCGCGATGATCGCCATCGCGGGCTTCGCGCCCAGCTCCCGGAGCGCATCGTGTGCCGAGCGCAGGGCGGGGCCGTCAGACGAGGACGCGAGCGTGATCGCCGCCTCGGTACGGCTGCGCCCGCCTCGCGGAGGATTTCGGCCGCCGCTTCGGGCTGTCACTCCAGCTCCAGGCGGTGCCACTCGGGTGCGCCATGCGGCGGCTCGACCGGAAGCCCGGCTCGGGCCCGCCAGCAGGCGAGCGGACCGGCCCAGATCGCGGCGCCGAGACGGCAGGCGCGATCGTATGCGTATTCGGTCAGCGGGCCGATCTCCGCCGGCCTGCCCTCGAGCCAGGCTGCCTCGGCCCTGGCGGCGCTGACGGGTACGAGGAAGTCCAGATCGTCGGCCAGCGAGGCCCGCTCCCACGCCTCATCGAGCAGAGGCCAGTACTCGGGGTCTCCGCGCCTGGCGCGGAGCAGCCCGAGCGCGAGCAGAGCATGGGTCCTCGGCTCGATGATCTGATCGCGAGGCCCGTCGAGGATCGACCGCGCGGTCTCGGTGGCCGCATCCCAGCGGTCGAGCGTGAGCTCGACCACGCCCCGCTGGCCGAGCAGGCACTTGGTCCAGGCCTCGAGCCCGCGCTCACGCGTGTAGTCCATGCCCGCTCGATCACGGCCAACGCCTCGAGCCACCGTCCGCCGACCGCGAGGCAGAAGCTGAGGTTCATGTAGGCCACCCCGGCGTCGGTCGCCAGGTCCGACTGCCGGGCCAGCTCGAGGCCGCGCTCGAGCTTCGCCTGCCCGGCTGAGTTGGAGACCATCAGCTCGGCCCAGCCGAGGCAGAGGAGCGAGCGCACCAGCGGCTCGGTCGCGTCGCACTCGGTGGCGAGCGCGATCGCCTTATTGCTCCACTCCACCGCCGCCGCCATCTCGAAGGTGAACGTCGACCAGCCGCCCATCGCGCTGTACGCAATTCGCCAGGTCCGGACCCGGCGGGGCCTGCTCGAGGACCCTGACGGCGTCCCGGGCCGTGTCGACCGCCTCATGCGTGCGCCCGATGCAGCCAAGCAGGTTGGTCTTGCGTCGCAGCGGCGTTTCCCTCTCGCAGCACGTCGCCGCGCCGGCGGTGGATCGCGAGCGCCTCGTCGACCGCTCCGACCGCCTCGCTACGCATGTCGGAGAGGTACGCGAGCTCGGCGAAGCGCTCGAGCAGGTCCGCGCGCGCCGGCGGCTCGATGTCACTGGAATAGCGCAGCGCCCGGTAGTAGTGGTGCTGCGCTTCGCGAGGGGAACCGAGAGCCGCCGCGTGATCGCCGGCGGCGGGGGCGTACCGGAGTACGGCCGGGCCATCTCCAGCCGCCTCCGCGTGGTGGGCCAGCCTGGCGAGATCCGGCGCGGCGATCATCGGATCCTCCAGCGCAGCAAGCGCGCGGCGGTGGAGCGCGACGGCTCGGTCGGGCGAAAGCGACTCCTCGATCGCGATCCGAGCCAGCTCGTGCCGGAAGATGACGCCATCGTCCTCCGCGCGCAGCACCCCGCTCCGCAGGCACTCGTCGAGCGCGCCGAGACCTCTGTCGGCCAGCGCCTCGAGCAGCCACACCTCCGCGCGCTGTGGCACAACCGCAACCGCGTCCAGCAGGGCGCGTGCGTCGTCGGACAGCCACGCGATCCGGGCGTGCACGGCATCTCTCACCGTCTCGGGGACCGCCCCCTCGGCGCCGGCGAGCACCTCGGTGACGAAGAACGGATTCCCGGCCGTCCGCGCGAACAGCTTGCCGGCGTTCAGCGCGGAGCCGTGCGCGAGTTCCTCGACGGCTGCGGGCGACAGACCGCCGAGCTCGATCCGGAGCACCGCATCGCCGGCCGGCAATTCGCCCAGCACGGAGCAGCACGCGCCCGCGCCTGCTGGCCGCGACATCGGCGGCGCATCCGTGCAGCACGCCCAGCTCCTCGGAACGTTCGAGCAACCCCGGCTGGTCCACGGCTGAATCGTACGCCCGGGCGGCCGCAGCGCTCATCAGGAGAACTCCCCATGTTTGCGCCCGGGGGCCGAAAATGGGTGGTGCTCCCGATGTGGCGGGCACGTCCCCGGCCTACGGTCGCCTCGTCAGCAATTCTCGAGGAGGACACGATGGAGCAATATGCGATCTTGCGACGCAGCGGTTGGCGTGACGGCGACGAGCTCGGACGGGCCGCGGCGCGCTCGACCACGGTCGGCGACGAGCAGATGGCCGACGACGTGCGGTGGATCCGGAGCTACGTGCTGGAGGAGACCGGCGGGTCCGTCGGGACCGTGTGCATCTACGAGGCGACCAGCCCGGAGGCGATCCGCAGGCACGCATCGCTCGCCGACCTCCCGGTCGACGAGATCATCCGGATCGGCGACACCGTGATCGTGCGCCCGGACCCGGAACCGGCTGCAGCATGAACTCAATGATTCAGGGTTTCCGATATTTCGCTGCACGCCGGCAGCACGTACGTTGAGGCCATGCCCGAATTCGCCGCCGAACAGTACGTATCCGGGTCAGACGCGACCGTCGCCGGGCGCTACACGGCGGACGCGAGACGCGTCGTTCAGCAGCTGAGGGGCGAGGGAGTGGACATCGAGCTCGTTCGCTCGATCTTCATTCCGGCGGACGAGACATGCATCTATCTCTACCGCGCCGATGTGATCGAGGCGGTGTGGGCGGCCGCCGCGCGTGCGGCGCTGCGGTTCGAGCGCGTGTCACCGGCGGTCACGGTATGAAACGGGCGAGCTGCGTGACCGCATACATCGGTACGAACTCGTATCTGAACTCGCCAATCGTGTGCTCGGCCGGTTGATCAGGGCCGACATGGCTGCTTCGCCGGACCATGAAGCGCTCACGCCGGGGGCCCCGGTGACCGGACCTGCTGACCGCAGCAGCCGGATCGGGTCCTTGCCGGCGGGGCTGATGGTCGTCGTCGCGCTGTTGGTGGTCGCCCCACGGGCGCAGGCGGCGGCCGATCAATTCACTGACGCTGCGACGCTGACCAACGCGAGCGGAGCGGTCGGCGACTACACCGGCGGCTCGGTCGCGGTTTCCGCCGACGGCTCAACGATCGTGGTCGGAGTGCCGCACGCCAACAGCGGTCAGGGCGAGGCGTACGTATACACGCGTGGCTCGAACGGGTGGCAGACGGCGAACGAGCCCGCCGTCCTGACCGCCTCGAACGGCGCGGCCGGCTACGAGTTCGGCTACTCGGTATCGGTGTCGCAGGACGGGTCGGTGGTAGCCGTCGGCGCCCCGGACGCCGCCGGCGGCGGTGCCGAGCGCGGCCAGGTGTACGTGTTCAACCGCCCGGTAGGGGGCTGGGCGGCGCAGTCCACCCAGAACGAGACGACCAAAGCGGCTGGACCGGCCAATTCCGATTTTCTCGGCGAGGCGGTGGCGCTGTCCCCGGATGGCACCTACCTGGCGGCCGGCCTGCCCGGCTACTCGTCATCGGCGACCAGCCAGGGCGGCGTGTACGTGTGGAGCTACAACGGCAGCGCGCTCAGCACCGTGGGCACCGAGCCACTCGTGGCCGGCGACGCCGGCGGCGGCGACGCCCTCGGCGCGTCGGTCGCGATGCTGAGCGACGGCCTGATCTACGCGGGGGCACCAGATCACACCGGAGGCGGGGCCCATCTACGGCTTCTCGTCACTGAGCAGCGTCGAGGTCGGCTACACGCCCTGGGCTCACGTGTCGGAGGCCGAGTTCAGCGCCTCCGGCAGCAGCCTGTTCGGATTCTCGGTGGCCGGCGGCGGCGGGATCGTCGCCGCCGGCGCGCCGGACACCGCGTCCGACGCGGGCAGCGTCGACCTGTTCGAGCCCACGTTCCGTTGCGCGAGCTTCCAGGTCAGCGGTTGCTTCAACCCCACCAGCTACACCACGCCCGGCGCGACTCTCACCTACCCCTCGGGCAACGGCCACCTCGGCGAGTCGGTGGCGATGCCCGGTGACGGAGCCGCGGTGCTCGCGGGTGCGCCCGGGTACGTCGCCTCGCCGCCGGAGCCAGATGGCAAGGCCTACGTGTTCCAGGAGCCGGGTGCTGGGTGGGCCGACTCGACGACCGCCGGCGCGACGTTGCAGCCCCTCGCCGGCGCCGCCGGCGATGCGTTCGGCAACGCGGTCTCGGCGTCGTCCGACGGCGGAGCGCTCGCGGTCGGCGATCCATCCGGGAATTCCTCGATCGGCGAAGCCGATGCGTTCCAGGGCATCGCTGCGACGAACGTCGGCTGCCAGCCGGGCACGGTCGGCGTCGGGCAGCAGACGACTTGCACGGCGACGATCACCGACGCTGGGATCGGCGCGGCCACCCCGACGGGCACGGTCGGCTTCACCACCGACTCGTCCGGCGGCTTCAACAGCCCCAGTTGCACGCTGTCCTCAACCGTGACCGGCGCGAGCTCGTGCCAGGTGACTTACACAGCTACCGCGGCCGACTCAGGAACGCATACGATCACAGCCGCGTATTCCGGCGATGACGAACACGGCCCCACATCGGAGCAGACGACGGTGGCGATCAACCGGCTGACGACGATCACGGCGGTGTCGTGCATTCCCTCACCGGTGGCGGTCGGCGCCACCGCTCGGTGCACCGCGACGGTCACCGCGTCGGAGGCGAGCGACGGTCCACCCACCGGGGGCGTCAGCTTCGCCACCAACGGCCCGGGAAGCTTCAGCGCCGCCGGCTGCACGTTGCCGGCCGGATCGGGAGCTTCCGCTGAGTGCGGTTTCACGTACACGGCGTCCGCGATCGGGCCCGGGACCCATCAGCTGACGGCCGACTACACCGGTGACGGCGGGCACGCCGCCAGCCAGGGATCTGAGCCGCTCGGGGTGGCGGAGGACTCGACCAGGGCCGCAGTGAGCTGCTCGCCGCTGTCGCTGGCCGTCGGGCAGCCGGCCAGATGCCTGGTGACCGTGACCGACGCGGCCGGCGGCCTCGCGCCGACCGGCTCGGTGACCGGGAAGAGCACTGGCGCCGGAACGTTCTCGACCTGCACGCTGTCGACCTTCGGAGCCACCGGCACCCGCTGCACCTTCACCTACATCCCCGCCAATGCCGGCACGCCGTCGCCGCGTCTGACCTTCACCTACCCCGGCGACGACAATCACTTCGCGTCGTCGGCGAACGCATTGCTGAAGGTTCCCGCGACCGGCTCGCTCGTCGTCGTGCTCGAGGCGCTGTCGGTTCGCGGCCGGCGAATCGTCGCGAGGCTGGGCTGCGCGAAGACCGAGAGTTGGTGCAAGGTCGAGGTGACGCTCGCGGTCGGGTCGCGGACGCTTGCCACCGGATCGGTGAAGGTTCCGGGCGGCTCGGCCAAGAGCGTGGCGCTGAAGCCGAAGGCCGCCGTGCTCCACCGGCTCCGAGCCGGCAGGCACGCGGCGGCGATCGTGCTCGCCGCCGTCGACCAGTCCGGCCGCCACAAGCGTGAATCGTTCAGGGCGCTGCTGAGCGCCGGAAAGCACTTCAAGATCGTCATTCGGAAATGAGGGGACCGTTGATATGAGACGTCTGCAAATTGCGATCGTCGCCGTCCTGCTGTTGTCGCCGGCGCTGCTCAGCGGCGTCGCCCGCGCCGACACGACTACGACGGTGAACTTTGACGACCTGGCCAACGGCACGACCGTCACCAACCAGTACGACGCGTCGAACGGCCTGTACTTCCAGGGCTCAACCACCGGCGGGGGCGCGGACGGCGTGACGCCGACGGTGATCGCGAATTCGCAGGCCCCGTCTCAACCGAACGCCGCGGAGATCCAGTGCAACGGCTGCGGCGAGCTGACCGGCGCGGCCACGGCGGTCGGCTTCTTCGACGAGTACGCCACCGGTGTCAGCGTGTACGTCGGATATCTCAACAACGCGCCTAACTGGTCGCCGCCCCCCGGTGCCACGGCGGAGGTCGAGCTGAAGGCGTTCGACGCCGACGGCAACCAGGTCGGTTCGACCGACACCGCGACCGTGACGGTCGGCGAGCCGTTCGCGCAGCTGAGCGCGAGCGACCCATCCGACCAGCCGGAGATCGCCTCCTTTGAGGTGACCCAGGTGTTCGCGAACCCCCGGGAGCCGACGCCGGCGCCGATCGGGATCGACAACATCGGCATCACCCGATCCTCAACCCCGCCCCCGCGCGAGCTTCTCGCTCGACTCCGACGGCAACGGCGCCGATGTGACCGACAGCCTGGGCTCGAGCACCGTCGGGCTGACTATCCACCGGGCCAACGGCTCGGACGGCGCAATCGACATGAGCGTGTCCGGGATGCCCTCGGGCATGACCGCGAGCTTCTCCGAGAACCCGGTGACCGGAACCGATTCCAGCACGACGCTGATGCTGTCCACCAATTTCTCCGCCGTCGCCGGTTACTACAACATAACTGTCACCGCGACCCCGGAATCGACCGCTGCAGGCCCGGCACCACGTTCGGTGACGATTCCGGTGCAGGTCCTCCAGAACTGCACCAAGACCCTGTTCACGAGCTACATCTCGGTCGTGGACCAGACGTGCATGACCGAGCTCACCAACGGAACCTACGAGGTCTACAACTCGCCCGTGGAGATCAACGGTCTCACGCTCGAGCCGGAGACCAACACCGGAGCGGGCAGCAGCCTGAACATCGACATCGCCACCAAGAAGATCACGGGTGTCGGGCTCTGGAAGGCGGTGGTCGCAGACGGTCCGGATGGACTGCAAAACATCGGGCTGTGGGAGGGCACGCCCAACTGGTCCCTCCAGCCGCCGAGCCAGGCCGTGCAACCGAACTGGCAGTCGGGCCAGCCGATCACGGTCCTCAACGCCACCAACATGTTGACGGAGCTGTTGGTCGAGGGCCTGCCGCTCGCCAACGTCCAGATCCAGTTCACCGCCGCGGGTGGGGCGACGGTGACCCCGACCCTGACGTTGAAGCTCTGGCCGTTCAACTACCTCGGAGGGGTCACCGCGACCCCCTCGGTTACCGTCAGCAACACAGCTCCGCCGCAGTGGTCCTCGTTCGAGGTGAAGATCGGCAGCGTCCAGGCGTTCGGGTTCGGCCTGAAGAACGTGGACCTGAAGATCGTCTCGGACAACACCTGGCAGGGCAGCGCGACGATCGTTTTGCCGACTCCGAACAACTTCGGCTTCACGCTGGGGATCGGGCTGAAGAACGGCAACCTCGACTATCTGAAGGGAGGCGTCACCGGTCTGAATATCGCCCTCGTGGACGGGATCTTCCTGCAGTCGCTCGCGCTCTCGGGCGGCGGCGCCGGCGTCCCCTGGGACGGGACGATCGGCCTGACCGCCGGGCCGCAGGTCGCCGGAAAGTCGGCTGTCGCGATCACCGGCGACGTGATCTACACGCCGGGCAACACGTGGAGCCTCGAGGTGAAGGGCAACGCCAAGCTCGGTGGCCTGTTCAACGCCGCCAACGCGGACGTCAAGTACATCTCCGACAATACGCTCACCTTGAGCGCAAGCGTCGGGATCGACGCGTCTATCGCCTCGCTGACCGGAGGGATCAACGGCTGGATCCAGGGAACGAGCGCGTTCAGCCTCACGGGCAGCATCAAGGCCTGCATCAACCTATACATCACCTCGGCGTGTGCCGCGGCGAACGCGCTCGTGTCGAGCATCGGGATCGCAGCGTGCATCAACATCGCCGACGTGCTCAGCGGCGGCATCGGCTACTACTGGGGTGGCAGCTTCGACGCCTTCAGCGGCTGCAACCTCGGCCCCTGGACTCCGACGATGAGCGCCGTGGACACGCTGGCGTCCGGTCACTCACGGACGGTGTCGCTGACAGGCGGCCTGCCGTCAGCCGTGTTCCGCCTCACCAGTCCGTTGGGCGCGCCCGGGGTGAGAGTCAGCGGTCCGGGCGGGGTGTCGATCACCGGCACTCGCACGCACCCATACGTGCATCGTGGCAACGCCGTCGTACTGGTCACGAAGGCCGATGCCACGTACGTGGTGGTCAAGGACCCGGCGGGCGGCAACTGGAAGCTGACGAACCTCGGCCCGGTGCCCGTGCAGCAGATCAACGAGGCCGACGGGCTGCCACAGCCGTCGGTGCATGCGGCCGTCACCGGGAGCGGCTCGCGGCGCACGCTGACGTGGAACCTGAGGAAGATCGCCGACCAGAAGGTCCAGTTCGCCGAGTACGGGAACGAAGTGCGGCATCTGATCACGACCACCTCGGCGGCGAGCGGCAAGGTCCGGTTCGCGCCGCAGGCGGGGCCGGCGGGCCGGCGCACGATCGTGGCGATCGTCCAGCAGTATGGGCTGCCGCGAAAGACGCTCACGGTCGCCTCCTTCCACGCCGCCGGGCCGCCGAAGCCGGGCAAGGTGACGAAGCTGAAGCTGACCCGCAAGGGCAGCAGCATCGTCGTCACCTGGAAGGCGCCGAAGTCGCCCTTCCGGCACGCTGTCTACGCGGTCCTGACAAACGGGAGCAAGCTGGTGCTGATCGTTCCCGCCGGCGCGAGCAAGGCCACGTTCGCCGGGATCGCGAAGACGGTCGGCGCGACCGTAAGCGTCACCGGGCTGACGGTCGCCGGCGGGAAGGGACCGACGGTGACGGCAAGGCTTCGGTGACCGGTGGCAGGCGGGCACGCCTCAAAACGTGCCGCAGCCAGTCAGGTCGTAGCCCCCGAACTGCGCCACCCGGCTCGTGAAGGCGGGCCGGGCGAGCAGTTCAAGGAACCCCTCGATCGCGGGCTCGCGGAACCACGCCTCGCCGACCCAGATCTCGACAACGTGCTCCTCGAGCGGCACGAACCGCATCCCGAACGCGCGCGCGGCGCCCTCGGTCGTCACCGCAACGCCGTTCAGAATCGCCGCCGTGCGCGCCGCAGCGAGGTGGCCCGAGGCGATCGCGGCCGGTTCCGGGCGCTCGAGCCCCGCCGCTGCCAGCGCCCGTTCAAACGCCCGCTGACTTCTCGCCGCGCGGTCACGCTGGACGATCGGGAGACCGCCGCCAACGAGCGCCTCGAGTGACGCGTCGTGCATGCCGGCCGGGGCGGCGAGCCCCACTTGCCAGCGGGCGAGGTGCACGCGGGCGACGGGGCGCTTTGGCCGCGGCAGCCGGTCGCGTCGATCATGGACGACCGCCGCGTGGACCGCGCCGCGCTCGAGCGCCGAAAGCGAGGCCCCCGTCGGAGCGGAAACCGCGAGCAGGCTCCGCGGCCCGAGGCCCGCGAGCATCGCCTCGGCGACGCCAAGCGCCGGGTCGCACCCCGCGACCACAACCCCGGCGATCTCGCCATCCGGGAACAGCTCGAGCTCGTCGTGGGTGACGACGCCGTCGGCCTTGGCCCAACCGTCACCGGCGATCCCATGGTCGGGAAGCTCGGCAGCCACGAACCGGTCGCCGATACGGCCGACGCGAACCGCCGCGCCCTCGCGCATGGCTCCACCGAGCACGGCGCCCACCGCCCCAAATGGCCGTTCGCCGAACAGGTCCTCGACCGACACCGTCAGTGCCGCAGCCAGCCGTAGCGCCGCGTCGACGGCAGGCACATTGCGACCGGCCTCGACCGCGGCCACGAGCTGTCGGCTCACGCCCGCCCGCGCCGCCAGCTGCGATTGCGTTAGACCGCATTCCAGTCGACGCTCGCGAAGCTCACTCATAGACAGGATCCTAGTAGGGTGCCACGATCCTGTCATGCAGTCTTTGTTGAGGAGGTTCCGTTGCTGAGCACACCAGCGCGTAGACGTGCCGTGGCGGGAGTCGCCGCGATCGCCATCTCGGCAGTGTCGGCCGGCTGCGGGAGCAGCAGCTCGTCGAGCTCCTCGTCGACGACGTCGGCAAGCTCCAGTTCGGCGGCTGCGACATCGTCCACGACGGCCGCGTCGGCGAGCGGTACGAAACCGATCGTGCTCGCCGCGGCCTCGCTGACGAATGTGTTCCCGATGATCGACCCGAACGCGAAGTTCACCTTCAACGGCTCCGGCACGCTCGCGACGGACATCGAGCAGGGCGCCCCGGCCGACGTGTACGCCGCCGCGAGCCCGAAGGACCCGGCGATGCTGCTTGCCAAAGGGACTGATCGACAAGCCGGTCGACTTCGCGACCAACACGCTCGTGATGATCGTGCCGAACAGCAATCCGGCGCACATCACCTCGGTCAACGACATCACCAAGCCCGGCGTCAAGATCGTGATCTGCAACGCGACCGTGCCGTGCGGCGACTACGCCCGGACGGCGTTCATGAACCTCGGCATCACCAACGCCGCGATGAAGAACGTGGTCAGCCAGGCCGACCGACGTCACGCAGGTCGTCGCTGACGTCGCGTCCGGCGCGGCCGACGTCGGGTTCGTCTACATCACCGACGCCGACTCGGCGAAGGGCAAGGTCAAGGTCGTCAAGCCTCCCGGCCAGCGCGAAGCCGGGCACGATCGACGTGATCGCGGTCGTCAAGAAGGCTCCGGACCCGGCCGCAGCGAAGGCGTTCGTGGCCACGGTGCTCTCGGCCAAGGGTCAGGCCACGCTGCACGCCGCCGGCTTCGGCCCGCGCCCGTAAGTGAGTGCCGCCGCGAGCAGCGGCGGACGCTCCGACGGCAGCGCCCGAGCGTGGGACCCCGCGCTCGGGCGCGTCGCCGTTGCCGTGCTCGCGGCGATCATGATCGCCGTGGTGATGGCGTTCCTGATGCTGCCGATCATCGCGCTGGTCACCTACCAGCCGATGCACGACCTGATCCACGACTTCGGGACGAGCGGTGGCCACCGACGCGATCAAGGTCTCGCTGAAGACGAACGCGATCGCGTTCGTGCTGATGATCGTGTTCGGCACCCCGTTCGCCTATGTCCTCGGCCGCTCGCGCTTTCGCGGCCGCAGCGTCGTGATCACGCTTGTCGAGCTGCCGCTGGTGATGCCGCCGGCCGTTGCCGGGATCGCGCTGCTGGTGGCGTTCGGGCCACTCGGCCTGCTCGGCGGCACGTTGAGCGCGCTCGGGATTCCGAATCCCGTCTTCCACCAGGCGGCGGTCGTGATGTGCGATCCTGTTCGTCGCCGGCCCGTTCTACCTGCGCGGCGCGATCGCCGCGTTCGAAGCCGTCGATGAGACACTGCTCGACGTCGCGGGCACGCTCGGCGCCGGCTGGCTCCGTCGGCTGCTGCGCGTCGCCATGCCGCTCGCCAGCAGTGGGCTCGGCGCGGCGGCCGCGGTCGCGTTCGCCCGCGGAATTGGCGAGTTCGGCGCGACGATCCTGTTCGCGGGCAGCTTCCAGGGAACGACCCAGACGCTGCCGCTCGCCGTCTACTTCGACTTCTCCGGGGACAACCTCGACGGGCAGTCGCGATCGGCGTGCTGCTGCTCGCCGTCAGCGCTGCGATCCTGCTCACCGCGAAGCTACTCGCGCGCCTATGGACGTCCTCGACATCGACATCACCCTCCCCCGGCGGGCGTTCGATCTTCGCGCAGCGCTGAGCGTCGTCGCAGCAGACCGTTCGCGCTCGTCGGGCCGTCCGGTGCCGGCAAGACCTCGCTGCTGCGGACGGTCGCCGGGCTCGAGCGCCCCCGCGCCGGGCGCATCTCGCTCGGCGACGAGCTGTGGCTCGACGCGCAGCGAGGGCATCCGCCTGAGCGCGGAGCGGCGCCGGCGTCGGCTACCTCCCTCAGGACTACGGGCTGTTCCCGCACCTGACCGTCGCCGGGAACGTGCGCTTTGCCGGCAAGCGCGATCGCCCGGACCTGCTCGAGCGCTTCGGGATCTCGGACAGCTCGCCCGGGCACGCCCGGCGCAGCTCTCGGGCGGAGAGCGCCAGCGCGTCGCGCTCGCCCGTGCGCTCGCACGCGAGCCGCGCGTGCTCCTGCTCGACGAGCCGTTCGCAGCACTTGACGCGATCACCCGCCAGCAGGTTCGCAACGAGCTCGCCGATGTGCTCTCGGAGCTCCGGCTCCCGACGCTGCTCGTCACGCACGCGTTCGGCGACGTGGTCGCGCTCGCGCAGCGGATCGGCGTGCTCGATCACGGCGAGCTGATCCAGCTCGGCGCTCCCGACGAGCTGTTCGACCGGCCGGCGACCGCGCTCGTGGCGGAGTTGACGGGCGCCAATGTGCTGCGTGGCGAAGCAACGCCAAGTGCCGGTGGCTCGCTGATCGCGCTCGAGGGCGGCGGCCGGCTCGCCAGCGTGATGCCCGCTTCCGGCCCGGTGATTGTCGCGATTCAGCCGTGGGAGCTTGAGCTGACCGACCCGGAGTCGGGAACGCTCGCCGACCTGATCGTCAGCGTCCACCGAGACCACGCCGGCGTCGTTGTCCGCTGCACCCGGGTCACGGTCCAGCTCACATCCGACGGCAACGCCCAGCCACCGCCCTCCGAGGGTGCACCAATCGGTCTGCGCGCCTCGCCCACGCATGTGCGCGTTCTGGCGGCCGGCTGATCAGCTCGTCGCGGCTTCGTGTATCCGCCCGCGGCTATCGGCGAGCCTTCCGCCCGTCCGCCCACGCCGCAGCGCGACGATCTCGGCCATGATCGAGATCGCGGTCTCCGTGGCGCTCAGCGCCCCGATGTCGAGCCCGATCGGCGCCGCCACGCGCTCGAGCTGCGAGTCGTTCGCGCCCGCCGCCAGCAACCGCTCGCGGCGTTTTGCCTGTGCGCGCCGGCTGCCCATCGCACCGATGTACCCGGCCTCGGTGCCGATCGCCGCGATCAGCGCCGCGTCATCGAGCTTCGGATCGTTCGTCAGGACGACGATCGCGGTCGTCGGATCGATCGCTCCGACCTGCTCGAACGCCTCCGCCGGCCAGGCGCCGATCACGCGCTCGGCGTCGGGGAAGCGCTCGACGGTCGCGAACCTGGTTCTTGGGTCGACCACGAACGAGCGCCAGCCGGCAAGTGTCGCGATCGTCGCAAGGTGCGCGGCGAACTCGACGGCGCCGACCATGATCAGCTTCGGTGCCGGTCCGACGACGTCGATGAACAGCTGCCGACCCCCGACCTCGTGCAGGCCGCCGCGCCCCGACCAGATCGCCTGGCGCGCGAGCTCCACGGCGGCTTCGTCCAGCTGCGAATCCGCGGCGAGCGTCCCGGCAGGCTCGGCGTCGGCGATCACGAGCATCCTTCCGGCGCCGCCATCGACGACCGTGACAAGTGCCGCGTGCGCTCCCTCGAACCCTAGCCGTGTGAACCTGCCCTGAAGCCCGTTGGCGTCGTAGCGCTCGACCCACACGGAGATCTCGCCGCCGCACGGCAGGCCGACCTCCCACGCGTCGTCGTCGGCGATGCCGTAGTGAAGTAGCCGCGGCGGTGCGCCCGCAAGCACCTGCTCGGCGACCTCGACGACAGCCCCCTCGACGCACCCGCCCGACACGGCGCCGCAGATCTGCACCGTGCCGTTGATCGCCATCTTGGTCCCGACCGGCTGAGGCGCCGACTTCTTCGTGTCGACGACGGTCGCGAGCGCGACACTGTCGCCGCGGCCGGCCCACCCCTCCACGGTCTCGAGCACGGAGCTCATCGCGTGTGCACGGTCACCGCTTCGTAGTCCTCCCACGTGTCCACATCACGCGGAATCGGCCCTGAGATGGGAACGTCGACGACCTCAGAAGCGCGCCGGTCGAGCAGCTTCCACACGCCCTTGTCGCCGTGCAGCTGGGCGAGCTCGCCGAACACGCTGCGAGCGAACGCGAGCGGGTGGCCGCGGCCGTCGTCGTAGCCGCACGCGGCGAGCGGAGCGTCGCCGCGGCCGGCGAGCAGCGCGCGCACGGTCTCCGGCGTCGCACCCGGCTGGTCGCCGAGCATCAGCACGAGCAGCCCGACACGCTCGTCGACCGCCGACAGGGCGGCGGCAATCGATGACGAGCAGCCCTCACCGAACGCGTCGTTGACGACAACGTCGAAGCCGCTCATCTCGACGCGCCCGCGCACCTCCGCAGAGCCGCCGCCGAGCACGCACAGCCGCTGGTCGAACTCCGAGCACGCACGCGCGACATCGAGCACGTGGCCGAGCAGCGTTCCCGCGGTGCCGTACGGCAGCAACTGCTTCGGCCGGCCGAGACGCTTCGAGCCACCGGCGGCGAGCACCAGCCCGCACACGAATTCGCTCACCTCCGAGCCGCCTGGACCGCATCCCACACCGAGCCCGGCGTGCACGGCATCTCCAGGTGCCGGACGCCGTGGGGCTTGAGCGCGTCGAGCACCGCGTTCACCACCGCGGGCGGGGAGCCCACGGTCGCCGATTCGCCGATCCCCTTGGCGCCCAGCGGATGATGCGGGGAGGGCGTTACCGTCTCCCCCGTCTCCCAGTCGGGCACCTCCAGCGCCGTCGGGATCAGGTAGTCCATCAGCGAGCCGCCGAGGCAGTTGCCCTCGTCGTCGAACGCGATCTGCTCCATCAGCGCGATCCCGACGCCGTCGGTCAGGCCGCCATGGATCTGCCCCTCGACGATCATCGGGTTGATGCGCGTCCCGCAGTCGTCGACCGCGATGAAGCGCCGCACGGTCACCTTCATCGTGCCCGGATCGATGTCGACGACGCAGACGTACGCACCGAACGGGAAGGTGAGGTTCGGCGGGTCGTACACGGTCTCGGCGTCGAGCCCGCCCTCGACGCCTTCGGGCAGCGGCAGCGAGCCGCGCGCGGCCATCGCGATCTGCTGGATCGTCGCGCCCTGCTCGGTGTCGCCCTTCACGTACCAGCGTCCGCGCTCCCAGGCGAGGTCCTCAGGCGAGACTTCGAGCATCGCGGAGGCTACGAGCCGCGCTCGGTCGCGGACCTTGCGCGCGACGATCGCGGTCGCGGCGCCCGACACGGGTGTCGACCGAGAGCCGTAGGTGCCGAGCCCGTAGGGCGTCAGGTCCGTGTCGCCGTGGATCACGTCGACGTCCTCGGGCGGGATCCCGAGCTCGTGCGCGACGATCTGCGCGAACGTCGTCTCGTGCCCCTGGCCCTGGGTCTGGACGCTGATCCCGAGCTGCGCCTTACCGGTCGGGTGGACGCGCAGCGTGGCGGTGTCGTTCATCCCGAGGCCGAGGATGTCCATGTGCTTGCGCGGGCCCGCGCCGACCGCCTCGGTGAAGAACGACAGCCCGATCCCCATCAGCTCGCCCCGCTCGCGCTTGGCGGCCTGCTCGGCGCGCAGCTCGTCGTAGCCGGCGAGCTCGAGCGCGCGACGCAGCGCCGGCTCGTAGTCGCCGGAGTCGTACACCCACCCGGTCTTCGACTGATACGGGAACTGGGACGGCCTCAGGAGGTTGCGCAGCCGCAGCTCGGCCGGATCGGCACCGAGCTCGAACGCGAGGCAGTCGACCAGCCGCTCCACCAGGTACACCGCCTCGGCGATCCGGAACGAGCACGCGTACGCCACCCCTCCCGGCGCCTTGTTCGTGTACACGCCGCGGACCTCGCAGTGCGCCGCCTCGATGTCGTAGGAGCCACAGAAGACGTGGAAGAACCCGGCCGGAAATCGGCTCGGCTGCGCGGTCGTGTTGAACGCGCCATGGTCGGCGATCGCGTCGACGCGGACCGCGAGGATCTTGCCCTCGGCGGTGGCGGCGATCGAGCCGTGCATGTCGTAGTCGCGCGCGAACCCGGTCGACATCAGGTTCTCCGAGCGGTCCTCCACCCACTTCACCGGACGCCCGCAGACCATCGCGCCGACGATCGCGCACACGTACCCGGGGTACAACGGCACCTTGTTGCCGAAGCCGCCGCCGATGTCGGGTGAGATGACGCGGATCTTGTGCTCGGGCAGGCCGGTCAGCAGCGCGTACAGCGTCCGGTGGGCGTGGGGCGCCTGGGTCGTACTGTGCACGGTCAGCTTCCCGCTCACGCGGTCGTAGTCCGCGACCGCCCCACAGGTCTCGAGCGGCGCCGGGTGTGATCGTGGGAAGCGCATCGCCTGCTCCACGACCACGTCCGCGCGCGCGAATGCGCCGTCGGTCGCCGCGCGGTCGCCGGCCTCCCACTCGAAGATCGCGTTGTCGCGCTGGCCGTCCCGGTCGTCGCGGATCAGCTCGGCGTCGGGCTCCAGTGCACGTCGCGCGTCGACGACCGGCGCCAGCGGCTCGTACTCGACGTCGATCAGCTCGAGCGCGTCCCGCGCCGAATAGCGGTCGTCGGCGATCACGAACGCGACCTCCTGCCCCTGGAAGCGGACCTTGTCGGTCGCGAGCACCGCCTGGACGTCGTGCGACATCGTCGGCATCCACGCCAGCTTGCGAGCCTCGAGATCGGCACCGGTCAGGACGGCGTGCACCTTCGGATGCGCCAACGCCGGCGAGGCGTCGATCGAGACGATCCGCGCGTGCGCGTACGGGCTCCGCAGCACCGCCCCGTGGAGCATCCCCGGCAGCTGCAGGTCGTCGATGAACGTGCCCTGGCCGCGGATGAAGCGGGCGTCCTCCTTGCGCCGCAGACGCCCAAACCCAATCGGACGTTCCTGAGCCGTAGCCATCGCACCGCAACCATACCTAAGCGATGACTTAGGTCTGAGGGCCTTGCGAGCGGAGGTCAGCCATCGGCGAGGCCGTGCGTGTACGCGTAGTGCACGGCCTGCGCACGGTCCCGCGCGCCGATCTTCGCGAACACGTGGTTGATGTGGGTCTTGACCGTAGTCTCGCTCACGACCAGCGTCTCCGCGATCTCCCGGTTCGAGAGCCCGCGCGCGATCAGCGCCAACACCTCTCCCTCGCGCGGTGTCAGCTCGTCGGGCAGCTGCGCCGGTTGCGCAGGGCGGGCTCCGGCGCCGGCGGCCTCGAGCAGCCGGCTCTGGACGATCGGGTCGAGCAGCGCCTGGTGGTTGGCGGCCGCGTGCACAGCGCGCGAGATCTCGGCGATGCCCGCGTCCTTGGTCAGATAGCCGCGCGCGCCGGCGCGCAGCGCGTCGAGGATCGAGGCCTCGTCGGCGTGCGTGGTCAGCACCACGATCTCGGTCTCCGGCCGCGCCGCCAGGATCTGGCGGGTGGCCTCCGCGCCGCCGAGCTTCGGCATCCGCAGGTCCATCAGCACAACGTCGGGGCGGTGGCGTGCCGCCAGCGCGACCGCCTCCTCGCCATCGGCCGCGGCCGCGACCGGCTTGATCTGCTCCGCTGCCTCGAGCAGCGTCATCAGCCCCTCGCGCACGAGCGCCTGATCGTCGACGACGAGCACTCGGACCGGCTCTGTCATCCCACCTCCGGCGGGAGCCGAAGCTCGACTCTCCAGCCATGATCAGACGCACCCGCGGTCAGTGTTCCGCCGAGGCCCTCCGCACGCTCGCGCATGCCACGCAGGCCGAAACCCCCGCCGGCATCGGCAAGCCCATTGGTCTGCGGGCTCCTCCCATCGGTGTCGTCGACCACGACGACGAGCTCGTCCGAAATCGGCGCACTCACGATCACGGACACCTTCGCACCCGGCGCATGCTTGCGCACGTTCGTGAGCGCCTCTTGGACCACACGGAGAACCGCTTCCCCGGGCCGTCCCTCCAGACGCGCCGGATCTCCGTCGAAACTCAGCGCCGCCTCGCCGCCGAACTCGGACACGAGCGACTCGAGCCGCGCCGGCACCGAGACCGTCTCGCCGCGCAGGGCGCCGACGGCGCGGCGTGTCTCGCGCAGGCCCTCGCGCGCGAGCTCGTGCGCGCGATCGACTCGCGCCAGCAGCGTCTCGCGGTCGACGCCCTGCTCGATCAGCGCATGTGTCGCCTCGAGCTGGATCGTCAGTCCGGCCAGCGCGTGTGCGAGCACGTCGTGGATGTCGCGCGCGATCCGGGTCGATTCCTCGAGCCGCGCCGCCCGTAGCTGCTCCTCGTGCGAGCGCTGGGATTGCGCGAGCAGCAGCTCAGCCTGCTCGGCGCGCACACTCGACTGGCGCGCGTTGGTCGCGGCCAGCAGCGCCGTCGCAAAGCCGAGCGAGTACGCGAGCACGCCGATCGCCCCGTCGTCGTAGATCAGCGAGGAGATCGCCACGCCGAGCACCGCGACGACCACCACCGGCACCGCGCTTCTGAACTCACCCCGGACGCCGGCCGAGACCACGGCGACGAACGCGAAGGCGCTCGCGGCGGTGCTCGGGGAGGCGCCGGTGAGCAGTCCGCCTGCTGCGGCGAGGAGGTACAGCTCGGGCGTGACTCCCAGGTCACGGCCGAGCAGGAAGACCCAGAGCAGCGAGCCGATCACGCAGATCGCGAACAGCACGGTGATCACGAGGCCGCGCCCGGTCGTGCCCGGAGGGTGATCGGAATTGATCACCGACCAGCACACGAGCGCGATCAGCGCGAGCCTGATGGCGGTGGCGGGGCGGGAGTTAACCTGGGCGAGCACGGCTTCGTGAGATGGTAAGAGCGGGGCCCGCTGGTTCGCGGACCCCGCTCGGGGATTGCGGATATCGGTCGAGCTCAGGCAAGCTCGGGGACCATCTGGCTCTGGACCTGGTTGCGGCGGAACGCCATCACTGCCGTCCGGCCGACGACTTCGCACACCGCCATGCCGAGCAGTGCGACCGTCCATGCCTCGCCGCTCGTGATCGAGTGGTGCGCGCTGAAGCTCGCGATCGTGGCCTTGCCACCGTTGTTGATCCAGATCAGGAAGGCGAACCGGGAGCCCATGCCCGAGCACCCAGAAGAAGGCTGAGGCCCAGCCGGCGCGGGCGAGTGCCTCGCCGTCGCTCGCCGCGGCGCATGAACACGGTCTGGCCGCTGGCAACGCCGATCAGGCCACCGACGATGGCGAGCGCGCCGACGAGGACGAGGTCGTTGCCGGCGGTCGGGAAGCCGTTGAAGTAGGTGGCCACGGCGATGCCGAGGATGATCAGCGGCCGGATCAGGGCCTTGTCGGTGAGGGGGCGCTCCTTGATCTGGAGCAGGACGAGGAGGACGAGCAGCGAGTCGATGAGGTAATCGGTAGTTGTCATGGGAGCATCGTCGCTCCGATGACGCCCGCGCACATCGGCGTCGAGGTTGATCCTCGGGTGGAGATCGGCGCCGCCTCCACCCGGGGGTGGAGAACACAGGCATCAGGCTCGAACTTGCGAGCCAGATGCACGCATGTGGTGTCGACAACGCCAGAGAACGGCCCGGCGTCCCGGCCGGCAGGTTTACGCCGTGAGCGCCTCAGGCGCCGAAGCGAGCGCAGCCTCGATCGCGCTCACGAGCTCCCGCGCGGAGGCGGCGGTGAGCTCGACGGCGACCCTCGCGCCGGGTCCCTTCGATGGGTCGGCGAAGTCGATGTTCAGCGTGTGCTCGGCCATCGCGTGGACCGGATGGTCGAAGTACACGGTCCCGTTCGTGAGCCGGAACCACTTGCTCTCAGGGCCCTTGGCACTGCCCTCGAGCTCGGTGTGGACGGTCGCGTAGCTGCACATCGCTGATCAGCCTCCGATGTTGGTCTGAAGAAAGGCATCGATCCGCTCCCAGCCATCGACCGCCGCCTCTGGGCGGTACGCCGGGCGATCGACGCTGAAGAACGCATGGCCGGCGCCGTCGTAGCGGTGGAACTCGTGCGGCTTGCCCTCGCGGTCGAGGATCTCGTCGAGCTCTGAGACCTGCTCAGGCGTCGGGTACTGGTCGTCGTTGCCGAACAGCCCGAGCAGCGGGCAGCGGAGGTTCGGCAGCTGGTC
Organism: uncultured Solirubrobacterales bacterium; assembly: GCA_963826895.1. Classification (GTDB taxonomy): domain Bacteria; phylum Actinomycetota; class Thermoleophilia; order Solirubrobacterales; family Solirubrobacteraceae; genus Palsa-465. The sequence goes on along the minus strand of CAWGYJ010000001.1, from coordinate 942,363 downwards.
GACCAGGTTCGTGACCTTCAGCGGGAAGCCCTCGGGCGGCGTGCCGGTCACGAACGCGCCGTAGCAGTCGATCGCGGCATTGAGGTCGGCATTGCACGCCGCCAGCACCGACTGACGGCCGCCCGAGCAGTAGCCGATCACGCCGACCTTGCCGTTCGAGGTCGGTAGCCCCCGCAGGTAGGCAGCCGCGCCCGCGACGTCGCCGATCAGCCGCGCGTCGGGCACTCCGCCGGCCGCCCGCGCGGTCGCCGCCGCGTCGTCCGGCGCTGCCCCCGGCGCATCGCGCCAGTACAGGTTCGGCATCACCGCGTCGTAGCCCATCTCGGCGAACCGCCGCACTATCTCCTTCGAGCCGCGGTCGTAGCCGGGCATGTGGTGGATCACGACCATCCCGCCGCGCCGGTCGTTCTCGCTCGGGCGCGCCTGGTAGGCCTCGATCTCGTCCCCGTCGTGGCCCGGGATCCGGATCGTCTCTGCACAGAAAGAATCGCTCATGGCGTGAGTCATATCACGCGCGCGCGGACCGCCCGGACCCGCTCACCGCCCCGGCCGCCCGAACGCCTTCGAGTAGTCGACGCCCTCGACCTCGATCGCTACGTTCACTGTCCTGCACCGCCCGCACTTGATCCGCAGCTTCCGGTTCATCCACTCGGGCGGCATCGCGGTGGCGAGCACGTTCCCGCACTGCACGCACACGTAGTCGTCGGGGCCGTTGCCGCGGAACACCGGCCGGTCGGCGTCGTCCTGGACAGCGGTGCCGCCGTCGCGCGGGACCTCGCCAGGCTCGGGCAGGCGCATCGGCAGACGTGCCATGTCTAGTGAATGCTCCCCGCGCTCGCCGCGCGCGCGGACAGCCGGCCGCCCGCGCGTCCGTACCGGACGGCGAGCAGCTCGCCGAGGATCGAGACCGCGACCTCCTCCGACCCGACCGCGCCCAGATCGAGGCCGATCGGAGCGCTGATCCGCCCGAGCTGCTCCTCCTCCACGCCGGCGGCGAGCAGCCGCTCGCGCCTTGCCGCCTGCGCGCGCTTGGATCCCATCGCGCCGATGTAGGCCGGCGGCGGATCGGCGGCGAGCGCGAGCACCAGCACCTGGTCGTCGATCTTCGGGTCGTGCGTCAGCACCGCGATGTACGTCGCCGGGTCGATGCCACCGAGCTGCGCCACTGCCTCCTCGGGCCAGGCCACCACCACGTCCACCGCGTCCGGGAACCGCTCGCGCGTCGCGAACTGCGCGCGCGGATCGATCACGTACGGGCGCCAGCCGATCGTCCTCACGAGATGCGACAGGTGGTTCGCGTACTCGACGGCGCCGAAGATCAGCACGCGCGGCGCGGGCGCGACGACGTCGATGAACAACTCGTCGCGGAGCTCCGAGCGCTCCACCCACATCAGCTCTGCCGCCGCGGCCGCCGCCCGTTCCTCCATCGAGGGATCGCCGAGCCCGCCCTCCCGAGAGCCGTCGGCCGCCACGAGCATCCGTGCTCCGGCAGACGGCCCGGACACGACCGTGACGAGCGCCGCGCGACCGCCGTCCTGTGCAGCGCGGAGGAACGAGCCCTGCGCGCTCAAGGCTCGAACCGCTCGATCCAGACGTCGATCTCGCCGCCGCACGGCAGACCGACGTCCCACGCCTCGTCGTCGGCGATCCCGTAGGACTCGAGCTGCGGCTCGCCGCCCGCGAGCACCTGCTCGGCGACTGTCACCACGGCACCCTCGACGCACCCGCCGGATACGGCGCCAAAGACCTCGCCGCGGTCGTTGACGGCCATCTTCGAGCCGGGTGGCCGCGGCGCAGAGCGACGGGTCGCCACCACGGTCGCGACCGCCACCCGATCGCCCCGATCCAGCCATGTCTGTACCTGCTCGGCTACGTCCTTCATATCGTCTCGAGCTTCTGCGTGAAATCGTTGATCAGCGCGTCGAGCACCGTCTGCACGACCCCCTCGCCCATCGACGCCGCCTTGCCGGTGATCTGCGCGGCGGTGTGGATCTCACCCCCGCCGTCGTTCAGCGTGAACGTCACGTCGGCGTTCGCGTATCCCTGACCGCCCGCCTCGCGCGACTTGACCTGGAGAACGGCGCGGTGCGCCTCGTCGTCGCGCTCGATGACAGCCACCGTGCCCGTGAACCGCAGCCCCATCGCGCCCATCTTCACGTAGATCTCGGCCTTCGCGCTGTCAGGCGCGGTGCGCTCGAGCACCTTGCCGCCCTCCACGCACGGAACCACGCGATCGAGGTCGAGGATCGCCTCCCAGTTGTAATCGGTCGGCTTGCCGTTCGAGAACGAGTTATCGAGTTCAATCATCTATGTCCTTCCGTAGATAATGAGTGGTGATGTCGGTGCACAATCTCGGACCCGGCGACGCCACCCTGACGGTCCACACGCGCAAGGCGGGTGCCGCCGCGGTCGCCGGCCACAACCTCCTGATCGAAGTCGGCTCTTGGACCGCGACGCTCACGCTGGACGATGCGCCGGCGCTCGAGGTCATGGTGGACTCCCGGTCCTTCAAGGTGCTCGAGGGCAGCGGCGGTATCCAGACGCTTGGCGACGACGACAAGGCCAACATCACGCAGACGATCGATGACGAGGTGCTCAAGGGTGGCGCGATCGAGTTCCGCTCGACCCGGATCGAACAGGAGGACGGGCGGCTGCGGATCGAGGGTGAGCTGAACCTGCTCGGCACGCGCCGCCCGCTGACATTCAAGATCACGATCGGAGACGACGGCCGGCTCGTGGGCGAGGCGACGATCAGGCAGAGCGACTGGGGAATCAAGCCGTACTCGGCGCTGTTCGGCACGCTCAAGGTCGCCGACGAGCTGAAGGTCGCGATCGACGGCCGGCTGACGGCGACTTGAGCGACCTGCTGCCGATCGACGAGGCGCTCGCGGTCGTCGCGGCGCAGATCACGCCGCTCGAGGTCGACCGCGTCAGGCTCGAGCAGGCGCACGGCCGGTTCCTCGCCGAGGACCTGACCGCGCAGATCGACATGCCGTCGTTCGCGAACTCCGCGATGGACGGCTTCGCGCTCAGGGCGGCCGACGTGCCGGGGACGCTGACCGTGATCGGCGAGTCCGCTGCCGGCCGGCCGTACACGGGCGACGCGCTCGGCCGCGGACAGGCGATCGGGATCTCGACGGGCGCGGTGATGCCGGACGGAGCCGACGCCGTGGCCCCGGTCGAGGACGTCGAATCGGACGGCGGCACGATCACCATCGCCGCCGGCGTGGATCGCGGCGCGCACATCCGCGAGCCGGGCAGCGACATCGTCCGCGGCGCGGCGCTGATGAACGCCGGAACGAGGATCGGCCCCGCCCAGATCGGCGCGGCGGCCGCCGCCGGCCTGAGCGAGCTCCCCGTCCACCGGTTGCCGCGGGTCGCGGTGCTCACGACCGGCACCGAGCTGCGTCCGGTCGGCGAGGAGCTCGGGCCCGGCGAGATCTACGACTCGAACGGACCCATGCTCGCCACCGCGCTGCGGACGGCCGGCGGCATCGTCGAGCGCATCGGGGCGGCGGCGGACACGCCGGAGGCGCATCGCGAGGCGCTCGAGCGCGCGCTCGAGCACGATGTCGTGATCAGCTCGGGCGGTGTGTCGGTCGGCCCGCACGACCTCGTGCGCGGGATCGGCCGGGAGCTCGGCGTGCGCGAGCTGTTCTGGCGCATCGCGCTGAGGCCCGGGAAACCGCTGACGTTCGGGGTTCGCGGGCGGACGCTCGTGTTCGGACTGCCCGGCAATCCGGTATCGACGCTCGTGACGTTCGAGCTGTTCGTCCGCCCCGCGCTGCTCTCGCTGCAGGGGGCGCCCGAGTTCCGTCCGGCGTTCGGGGCCGGCGTGCTGGGCAGCACCGTCCGGCGCAACCCGGTTCGCGACGACATGATCCGCGTCCAGGTCGCGTGGACCTCGATGCCCGGAAAGGGTCGCGGCAACCCCGTGCTGCTGCCGCTCGCCGAGCAGCAGTCGCACCAGATCGCGGTCACCGCGCAGGCCGAGGCGCTCGCTCGGATTCCCGCCGGCGGCGGTGAGCTCGCGGCCGGCTCCGAGGTCTCCTACCTGCCTCTCCACTGACGCGGCTCAGTCCCGGTAGACGGTCTGCGCGTCGAGCCCGCCCTCGACCCCCGGCGGGAGCTCGCCGGTGCCATGGGCGTAGAGCGCAAGGTCGGCGATCGTCTGCGAGCCGGACCCCGACACGAACGCGCCGTTTTCCCATTTCAGAGCGTCGGCCGGTGAGCCGAGCGCCATCCCGGCCAGCAGCTGGGCCTTGTCCTTGATCTTCCCGGTCGCGGAGGTGATCGCCGCCGGAGTCCCGCCCGACGGCGCGGTGTTGAATCCGTGGCCCTCGCCGAACCGATTCGTGTCGGCCGGGACGACCTTTACGTCGAGTGGCGGGACGCCGAGCTCGCCCGCGACCAGGCCGGCGTACTGCGACTCCTGGCCGTCTGACTCGATCGTCAGGCTCAGGACCATCTTGCCTGTCGGGTGCACGCGCAGGAACACCGCGCGGTATGCCTCGTCAGCCATCGCCATCCTCCTCGTGCGGTGCGGATGCGCCGGCGGCGGCGAGCCGCTTGCGCTCCAGGTGTGCGGTCAAAGCGTTGTGCTCCTCGAGCTCGCAGAACGCGGGCTGCGGCCCGCCGAGCGGATGCGGCGGCACCGCCGGGCGCTCGCAGCCCGGGTAGATGCAGGTCCGCGCGGCGTCCGAGCTCATCCGATGCTCCAACCCGGCGTGGTCTTCCCGCGGCTCGGGCCGTATCCGCTCGGCATCGCGACCGAGCTGCCCGGAACGGGCGTGGCGCTGCCCCACGGCTCCTCCTCCGGCTCGGGCTGCGGCTCCCCAGGCCTCGGCGCGTCGTCGCCCGTCGTGCCGCGTGCGCCGATCGCGTCGACGACCGCCTCGAGCGCCTCGAGGCTGTGGCCGGAGATCAGCGAGTCGCAGTACGGCAGCGCGGCCGCCATCCCGCCGGCCCGGGGCGTGAATCCGTCCGCCGAGGCGCGCGGGTTGACCCATACGATCCGATACGCGAGCCGCCGCAGCCGCGCCATCTCCCGGCCGACGAGCGCCGGGTCCTCGCGCTCCCATCCGTCGGACATGATCACGACCACAGCGCCGCGAGCCATGCCGCGCCGGCCGTGACGGTCGTTGAAGCGCCTCAGCGCCTCCCCGATCCTGGTGCCGCTCGACCAGTCCGGCGCCGCCGCGGCGGCCCGCTGGATCGCGCGCTCGGGGTTGCGCGAGGCGAGCGCGCGCGTGAGCCGCGTGAGGCGGGTCGCGAACGCGAACGCCTCCGCATTCGGCCCAGCGCCGGCGGCCGAGGTCAGGAACTGCAGGTACGCGCGCGCGTACGGCTCCATCGAGCCGGAGATGTCGCACAGCATCACGACCCGGCGGGGAACGATCCGGCGGCGGCGGCGAGCGAGCCGGATCGGGTCGCCGGCCGTGTGCATGCTCCCGCGCAGCGTGCGCCGCAGGTCGATCCGCTCGCCGTGGCGGTCGCGCCGCGCGCGGCGGGTGCGTCGCAGCGGCGCCTCGATCCGCATCCTCGCCATCAGCCGGTACAGCTCGGCGAGCTCGTCGTGCGAGAGGGCGTCGAAGCGCTTCGACCGCAGCAGCTCCTCGTTGCTCGCGACCATCGGCACCGGCGTCTCCTCCTCGAGCAGGTCAGGTGCAGTTTGTTTCCGCCTAGCGGAACTGAATTGCGGTTCACTCTGCTCGCGCGCCCCCGGCACCCGGTCGGCGGTGGCCTTCGGCGGCGCCTGGTCGTCCGTGGTCGAGTGCGGGTCGGGCACGAGATTGATCTCCGGCGAATCGAGGCCCGCCCCGCCGCCGAACACCTCCGCGAACACGCGGTTGAACGCCGTCAGCTGCCCGCGTTCGGAGACGAACACCGCCCGCGCCGTGAAGTAGAGCCTCCGCCGCGCCACCGGTCTCACCAATGTGAGCGCAGACGCGAACCGCGCCGAGCGGTCGGGCGTCACCGGCACGCCCGCCTCGTGCAGCCGCCGCGCGAACGAACCCGAGAGCGCCGGGAGATCGAGGACGACCGTCTCGACGCCGAACGACGTCATCCGACGAGCTGCTCCAACCCCGCCGAGCGGACCACGTCCTGGTCTTCGGCGTACTTCAGGACGGCTCCCGAGCGTCCGGTCCACCGCGTCCGCATCCAAAGACGACACGCCGAGCAGCTCCAGCGCCGCGACCCAGTCGATCGCCTCCGCGATTCCCGGCGGCTTCTGCACATCCGAGTCACGGATCCGCGACACCGCATCAGCGACCTGCACCGCAAGAGTTTCAGACGCTCCCCGCACGCGCCGGCGGATGATCTCCACCTCGCGCTCGCGACCCGGATAGTCGATCCACTGGTACATGCACCGCCGCTTGACCGCGTCGTGCAGGTCGCGGGTTCGGTTCGAGGTCAGCACGATCGCCGGCGGCACCGACGCCCGGATCACCCCCAGCTCCGGAATCGTCACCGCCGCCTCACCGAGCATCTCCAAGAGGAACGCCTCGAAATCATCATCCGCCCGATCGATCTCGTCGATCAGCAGCACCGCCGGCCGAGGCCCGGGATGCTCGAGCGCGCGCAGCAACGGCCGGCGGATCAGATACTCCGCAGAGAACAGGTCGCTCTCGCGGAGCTCCGAGCCGGCGACGTCAGCGAGCCTGATCGCCAACAGCTGCCGCGGATAGTTCCACTCGTACAACGCCTCGGCCGCATCGATCCCCTCGTAGCACTGCAACCGGATCAAAGGCGTGTCAAGCGCCAACGCCAACGCCTTCGCCGCCTCCGTCTTCCCAACGCCCGCCTCGCCCTCCAGCAACAACGGCTGCGGCAGCCGCAGCGACAGGAACATCGAGGTCGCGAGCGCCTCGTCGACGAGATAGTCGACTGCGCCGAGCCGCTGCGCGAGCGTCTCGACGTCAGGAACCAGATACGACAGCTCGTCGCTCATCAAAGCTCCGCTTGCAGCCCTCGCAGCAGAAATAGAACATGTCCCCGTCGCGCTCCGCGCTGGGCGTGCCGTCGACGATCACGACGGCCATCCCGCAGATCGGATCGACCGCGGTCACGGGCGCAGCCGCGCGCTCCGCGGCGTGCCTCACCGGCGCGCCCTGGCGGCGCCGAACCTCGACGACCCGCGCGAGGATCGAGAGCGCTACCTCGGCCGGAGTGCGCGCGCCGATATCGAGCCCGGCGGGCGTGTCGACCCGCTCGAGCAGCTCCGGCGCAACGCCGTCGGCACGCAGCTCTTCGAGCACGGCCGTGCCGCGCTTGGGGCTTGCGACAAGGCCGACGTACGGGACCTCCGCCTCGAGCGCCGCCCGCAGAGCGGCGAGTTCGTCGCGCCCGTGGGCCGCGACCACCACCGCGAGGTCCGCACCCGACGGCGACCCGGACGCCATCTCGAGGCCGAGCTCGCGCCCGAGACTCCGCAGCGACGCGGCGATCAGGCTGTCGCCGGCCACCGTAACGCGCGGCGGCGGCAGCGTCGGCTCCAGGAAGATCTCGAGCGCGCCACCGGACAGGCACGGGTTACGGACCGTGACCGCGCCATCCTCGTGCGCGACCTCGACGCCCGAGTCCACCGGCGCGTCATCGGGAGCGGACTCATCGGGATCGGGCATGATCCTCAGCAGCAGCGGCTCGCCCGCGTCGATCGCGCGCAGCGAGTACAGACGGACGCTGTGCTCGGCGCAGACGCCTCCGACGAACCCTTCGATCGTCCCGTCGCCGCGAACGATCGCAACGTTCCCCGGCTCGACGCTCGTCGGCCGTTGGACGCGCACGACGGTCGCCGTCACGAACGGCTCGCCGCGCTCCGACAGCTCGTGCCGGCGCTCTGAGAGCTTGTCCGAGATCATTGCGGCGGCTCGGGCCTCCCCTGCATCGCGGCCCACACGCGCGCGGGCGTGCACGGCATGTCGATGTGGCTCACGCCGTGGGTCTCACGCAGCGCATCGATGACCGCGTTGACGATCGCCGGCGGCGAGCCGACGTTCGGCGACTCTCCGACGCCCTTGGCGCCGAGCGGGTGGTGCGGGCACGGGGTGACGGTCGCGCCGAGCTCGTAGTCGGGGCACTCGAGCGCGGTCGGGATCAGGTAGTCCATGAACGACCCGTTCAGGCAGTTGCCCTCCTCGTCGAACGTGATCACCTCCATCAGCGCGATTCCGATGCCCTCGGCCAGGCCGCCGTGGATCTGGCCGTCGACGATCATCGGGTTGATCCGCACGCCGCAGTCGTCGACGGCGATGAACCGCCGCACCTTCACGTACGCCGTCTCGGGGTCGATATCGACGACCGCGATGTACGCGCCGTACGGATAGGTCAGGTTCGGCGGGTCGTAGATCACCTGCGCGTCGAGGCCGCCCTCCATCCCCTCGGGCAGCGACTCGCCGCTGTACGCGCGCTGCGCGATGTCCTCGATCAGCACGCCCTGCTCGGGGTCGCCCTTGACGTACCAGCGCCCCTTCTCCCACGCCAGGTCCTCAGGCCTCGTCTCGAGCATGTGCGCTGCGATCAGGCGCGCCCGGTCGCGGACCTTCCGGCTCACGATCGCCACCGCGCCACCGGAAACGGGCGTCGACCTCGACCCGTACGTCCCGAGCCCGTACGGCGACTTGTCGGTGTCGCCATGCCGGACCTCGACGTTCTCGGGCGGGATCCCGAGCTCCTCGGCGACGATCTGCGCGAACGTCGTCTCGTGGCCCTGCCCCTGGGTCTGCGCCGACAGCGACACCACCGCCTTACCCGAGGCGTGCACCCGCAGGTCGGCGCCGTCGTTCATCGACAGGCCGAGGATGTCCATGTGCTTGCGCGGGCCGGCGCCGACGCCCTCGGTGAAGAACGACACGCCGATCCCCATCAGCTCGCCACGGGCTCGTTTCTCCTCCTGCTCGCGCAGCAGGTCGTCGTAGCCCGCGATGTCCATCGCGACCTTCATCGTCTCGGCATAGTTCCCCGAGTCGTACGTCCAGCCGGTGGTCGTCTCGTACGGGAACTGCTCGGGCGCGATGAAGCTGCGCATCCGCAGCTCGATCTGGTCGACGCCCATCTCCAGCGCGAGCGCGTGGACCATACGCTCGACCAGGTACACGGCCTCGGTGATCCGGAACGAGCAGCGGTACGCGACTCCGCCCGGCGCCTTGTTCGTGTACACGGCCTTGACCTTCACATGCGCGGCCTGCAGGTCGTAGGAGCCGCAGCAGATGTGGAAGAACCCGGCCGGGAACTTCGTCGGCTGGGCGGTCGAGTCGAACGCGCCGTGGTCGGCGATCACGTCGACCCGCAGGCCGGTGATCTTGCCGTCCTTGGCGCACATCTCCGCGTGCATGATGTAGTCGCGCGCGAAGCCGGTCGACATCAGGTTCTCCGAGCGGTCCTCGATCCACTTGACCGGCACGCCGGCGACGATCGAGCCCGCGATCGCGCATACGTATCCGGGGTAGATCGGCACCTTGTTGCCGAAGCCGCCGCCGATGTCGTTGCATTGGATCCGGATCATGTGCTCGGCCAGGCCGGCGACGTGCGCGTACACCGTGCGATGCGCGTGCGGCGCCTGGTTGCCGTTGTAGATGTCGAGCTGCCCGGTCTTCGGGTTGAAGTCGGCGATCATCCCGCACGTCTCGAGCGGCGCCGGGTGGCAGCGCGGGTAGATGATGTCGCGCGTGACGATCGTGTCCGCCTCCGCGAACGCACGGTCGGTCGCCTCCTCGTCGCCCGCCTCCCATGTCGGCGAGGCGAGGTTGTCGGTCTGGCCGGGCTTGTCGTCGCGGATCAGCGGCGCGTCGGGATCGAGCGCCTTGCGAGCGTTGACGACCGCCGGCAGCGGCTCGTACTCGACCTCGATCAGCGGCAGCGCGTCGCGCGCGGAGTACTCGTCGGTCGCGATCACGAACGCCACCTCCTGGCCCTGGAAGCGGACCTTGTCGCCCGCCAGCACGGCCTGGGTGTCGTAGGAGATCGTCGGCATCCAGGCGAGCCCGAGCGTCTCGAGATCCTTGGCGGTGATCACCGCCGCGACGTTCGGCGGCGCGAGCGCGGCCGAGGTGTCGATCGAGACGATCCTCGCGTGCGCGTACGGGCTGCGCAGGATCGCGCCGTGCACCATCCCCGGCAGGCGGATGTCGTCCAGGTAGGTGCCCTTGCCGCGGATGAAGCGCGCGTCCTCCTTGCGCTTCAGCCGGCCGAAGCCGATCGGCCGCTCCTGCCGGGCTCGGCAGGTTCTCGGTGACGGCCACGCTCAGCCTCCTGCCGCGACGGTCGGCCTCGTGCTCGGCCGCCCATTGGACCGCGGCGACGATGTTCTTGTAGCCCGTGCAGCGGCAGATCGCGCCGCGAGATCGCGGTCCGGATCTCGTGCTCGGTCGGGTTCGGATTCTCGTCGAGCAGCGCGCGCGTCGTCATCAGCATCCCCGGCGTGCAGAAGCCGCAGTGCAGCGCGTGCATCTCGTGGAAGCCCTGCTGGATCGGGTCCAGCTGCCCGTCGACCTCGAGCGACTCGACGGTCCGGATCTCGTGGCCCTCGCACATCGCCGCGAGCGTCGTGCACGACTTGATCGGCTTGCCGTCCATCAGCACGACGCAGGCGCCGCAGTTGGACGTGTCGCAGCCCCAGTGGGTGCCGGTCAGGCCGGGCGTGTCGCGGATGAAGTGCACGAGCAGCGATGCGCGGCTCGACGTCCCGCGAGACCGTCCTGGCCGTTGATGTTGAGCGTCATTTGCATCTCGTTCATGCCTCCTGGTGCAGCGCGCGGGCGGCTGGCGCGGCGCAGCGCGCGTTTGGTGAGCACCCCGGCGAGGTGGCGCTTGTAGTCGACCGGCCCGCGCCCGTCGGCCGATCGGCGAGCAGTCCTCGGCCGCGATCTCGCCGGCCTGCACGAACAGCTCCTCCGACGGCGCCTGGCCGCGCAGCAGCTCCTCCGCGCGGGTGACGTTGATCGTCGTCGGCCCGACCGCGCTCAGCGCGATCCCCGCGTCCGCGATCGTGCCGCCGTCGATCCAGACCGCCGCCGAGGCGGCCGCGATCGCGAAGTCGCCGGCGCGTCGCTCGACCTTCTCGTGGGCGCTACCGGCCGCCCGGGCGCACCGGCAACCGGACCTCGGTGAGCATCTCGCCGGCGCCGACGGCGGTCATGTACGGGCCGATGTGGAACCCGTCCATGCCGATCGACGCGCTCGCCGTCGGGCCCGCGGATCACGACCGATGCCTTGGCGGCCGCGCACACCGCGCTCAGGTCCTCGGCGGCGTCGGCCTGGCACAGCGATCCGCCGATCGTGCCGCGGTTGCGCACGACCGGATCGGCGATCACCTCCTCGGCATCGCGCGAACACCGGGAAGTGTCGTGCCAAGCAGCTCGGAGCGAGAGCAGGTCGACGTGCCGGGTCAGCGCGCCGATCCGGATCTCGTCGAGCCGAGATCGGCTGATGTAGACGAGCTCGTCCAGGTCGTTGATGTCGATCAGCTGCTCGGGGTTGGCGAGCCGGAGCTTCATCATCGGCAGCAGGCTGTGGCCGCCGGCGATGATCCGGCGCCGTCGCCGCCGTCGCTGAGCGACGCGATCGCGCCCTCGACGCTGGTCGCGCGCTCGTACTCGAACGGCGCTGGCGTCTGCATCAGCGCTCCTCTCGCTCGATCGTCGCGGTCCCGCCGCCGTCGTCGGGCATCCGCCGTGCGCACGCCGGGCGCTTCCGCCGGCTCGTACTGGACCGGCGAGTCGGTCCCGATCACCGGCGAGCGCGGCATCTGCTCCGGATGCGTCTGGCGCACCTCCGGATACAGGACGCGCGCGGCCACGCTCCCGCGAGTCGCGTTGCGCAGCGCCGGACCGTCCGGGCTGGCGGCTGCGATCGGCGCCTCGCGGCCCAGCCGCGCGAGCGTCAGGGTCCCCCTCGTGTAGACCTCGGAGATCCGCGGCGGCGTGACCTTCGTGCTGTCCGGGAAGTTGCGCAGCCCAGCGGCCGCGGCGCCCGGATACAGCCCGTCGATCAGGCCGACCGCGTCCGCACAGCCCGGCCTTCTTGACGAGCAGCCCCTCGAGCGCGGCGACGGCCGCGTCGAGGTTCGCGTTGATGTCGGCGACCACCGGCTTGACCGGCTCGCTCTTCGCGATCATCTCGCCGACGCCCGCGATCGCGTCGTCCAGCCCGTGGTGATCTGGCGCAGCGCGACGATCGTCGAGACGAGGAAGTACACGAGCGCGAGCACGATCAGCACGACGACGACGATCAGCACTACTCCGGCAGCAGGCATTCCGACCCCTCCTAGGCGTCGTCGAGGATCACGTCGAGCGAGCCGCCGTAGTCGGCGACGGTCTCGACCGTTTTCCGGACCTGCTCCTGCGTCGTCAGCAGCAGCGGCACGGCGTCGAGGTCCTTGGACCCGGCGGCCGCCACCTCGGCGATCTTCTGCACGCTCGGGACGATGCTGCGCGCCGCCGCGAGCACCGCCGTTGCAGCAGGTACACGACGACCGGCACGACACGACCAGCAGGAGGATCGCGTCGCCGATCCAGTAGAGCGTCATGGCGGCCTCCTCTCGGCGACGACCGCCGCCTTCGCGGCGATCCCCGGCAGCGCGCTGAGGATGATGTCGAACTGCTCGTTGATCGCCTTGACCGCCGGCTCGAGCGGCCGCAGGTGCTCGGACTCGACCCCCTCGAGCGCCCCGGCGAGGGTCGCCAGCGTTGCCCGAGATCGACTCGAGCCCGCGCTCGACCATGAACAGTGCGCCGGCGAGCACGGCGACGACGACGAGCGCCAGCACGACGCTCAGCAGGATCCCAGATGCGTGGTGCTCATTTGCCACCGAACCCGTCGGTCAGCGCGTTCATGTAGTCATCCTGCACCAGCGCCTCGTCGATGATCTGTCCGAGCACCGGAGCCGTCGCCTGAAGCTGCGGGATGTACGCGGTGTTCGCCGCGACCTTTCCGGCGACCCCGAGCAGGCTCTTGACGGAGTCGTCGATGCTCGCGACCGCGCTCAGCAGCACCCCGAGCAGCGCCGCGACGACGAGCGCGGCGACCAGCCCGATGCCGAGCGCGATCCCCCAGTACGTGGCTGGAGACGTGGCCAGGACAGTCATCTGCCGACCGCCACCTTTCTCAGCGCGCGGGCGGAGTGCAGGATCCGCACGCCTGAGTCGTTGATCCGGGCGACCCCGCTCAGCGCATCGGTCTGCTCCCGGACCTTCTCGACGCCGGCGACGGCCGTCTTCGCCTGCCCGGCGATCCGCCGCGCGAGCGACACGATCGTGATCACGATCGCGGCGGCGATCAGGATCACCACCACGCCGAGCACTATCCCCACAACCCAGCCAGTCATCTATCGAACCTCCTCGGTTGAATGCTCAGCCGCCCAGCGAACCGAGCGGACGATCGTCGCGTAGCCCGTGCATCTGCAGATCTGGCCCGAGATCGCCTCGCGAATCTGCCGATCGCTCGGGTTCGGGTTTGCGGTCCAGCAGCGCGCGTGCGGTCATCAGCATGCCCGGCGTGCAGAAGCCACACTGGAGCCCGTGCTCCTCGGTGAAGCCCTGCTGCACCGGGTCGAGCACGCCGTCCGCCTCGAGTCCCTCGACGGTGCGGATCTCGTGACCCGACACGGTCGCCGCCAGCACCGTGCACGACTTGACGGGCCAGCCGTCCAGCAGCACGACGCAGGCGCCGCAGTTCGACGTGTCGCAACCCCAATGGGTGCCGGTCAACCCGAGCTCGTCACGCAGGAAGTGCACCAGCAGCATCCGCGGCTCGATCACGCGCGTGTGCTCGGAGCCGTTCACGGTCACGGTGACCTGGATCACGCCTCGCCCCCCAGGGCTCGGGCGGTCGCGCGACTCAGCGCGCGCTCGGTCAGCACGGCCGCGGCGTGCCGCTTGTACTCCGCCGAGCCTCGCTGGTCCGTCACCGGCCGGCTTGCCGCCGCCGCCAGCCTGCCGGTGCGCTCGAACAGCTCCCGTGAGGGGGCCTCGCCGATCAGAGAGCGCTCGGCTTCCTCTGAGGTGACGCCCGATCCGACCGCGGCGAGCGCGATCCCGGCCTGAGCGATCACGCCGTCGAGAACCGTCACCGCGGCGCCGCAAGCGACGACCGCCCAGTCGCCGACGCGCCGGTCGACCTTCTCGTACGCGCTGCCCGAGCCGTCGGGCACCGCGATCCGGATCTCGATCAGCATCTCGGCCGGGCCGACCGCCGTCTGGTAGGGCCCGCGGTGGAACTCGTGCATCCCGATCAGGCGCTCGCCGTCCAGCCCGCGGATCAGCAGTTGTGCGCCGACGGCGGCGCAGACGGCGCCGAGGTCCTCTGACGGATCGGCCTGGCACAGCGCGCCGCCGATCGTGCCGCGGTTGCGGACGATCGGATCCGCGATCACCCGCTCGGCGTCGGGCACGATCGCCAGACGCCGGGCGAGCAGCTGCGACTCGAGCAGCTCCCGGTGGCGGACCATCGCGCCGATCCGGATCTCGGGGGTGGGTGGTTCCATCTCTCTGATGTAGCCGAGCTCCTCGGCGAGCGGGTCGATATCGACCAGGCAGCTCGGGTTCGCGAGCCGCAGCTTCATCATCGGCAGCAGGCTGTGGCCGCCCGCCAGCAGACGGGCGTCGGGACCGAGCTGGGCGAGCAACGAGAGCGCGTCGTCGACGCTCGTTGCGCGTTCGTAGTCAAACGGGGCCGGGACTTGCAATCCGTGTGCTCCTCCGGACGAGACTCTGCCGCTGTTAGCCTCGTCGGTCAAATCGGTCTTAAGTGATCGCTTAGCCCATCGCGATGACCCTCGCCCAACTGCAATCTTTCGTGCTCGTCGCCCGCTTGGGCTCCGTGAAGGCCGCGGCGGCCGAGCTGGAGGTGACCGAGCCCGCCGTGTCCGTCGCCGTGGCGGCGCTGCGGCGCGAGCTCGGCGACGAGCTGTTCGTGCGCGAGGGACGCGGAATCACGCTGACGCCGGGCGGCCGCCGCCTGGCGGCGCTCGCGTCCGAGATCCTCGGCCTGGCGGAGCAGGCGCGGCGCTCGGTCCCCGACGCGCCCGGGGAGCCGCGTCGCGTCCGCGTCGCCGCCACCAGCCTCGTCGCCGAGCACATCGGGCCGCTGATCGACGCGTTCGCCGCCCGCGACGACGGGATCGAGATCGAGATCGACACGGTCTCGGGCGCCGAGATCGCCGAGTCGCTGGAGCACCGCCGCGCCGACATCGCGTTCGGTCCCGCCCCCGGCCCCGAGGCCACGTCGATCGCGAGCGTCGCGTTCCTGCGCTGCCGCCTGGTGATCGTCGCCGCCCCCGGCCATCCGTTCGCCGGGCGGCAGGCGATCTCCCCGTCCGAGCTCGCCGGTGAGCGCTGGCTCGTCGGTCAGCCGGAGCTCGATCCGAGCTCGGGGACCGGGATGTTCTTCGCCCGTCACGACCTCTCCCCGGCGAACGTCTCGACGTACTCGAGCCAGGCCGCCGCCCGGGCCGCCGCCGCGGCGGGCGAGGGGATCATGGTGACGCTGGCGCACTCGGTGCTCGACGAGGTCCGGCGACGCGGCCTGATCCGGCTCGACGTGCGCGGCACGCCGATCCTCGACCTGTGGCATGCGAGCACGCTCGGGCTCGGCCGCGCGCTCCCGGCCGCGCTCGCGCTCCAGCGGTTCGCGACCACGCCGGACGCGACGCAGGCGATCTCCTCCGGCCGCGCCGGGCGCGTGTCGAGCCGCGTGCGCCCGAAGGTGCACGTCACGCTGTGGCGCTCGGTCGCCGACGAGATCGATGCCGCCGCGGCGGCGGACGGTTAGCGCCGGCCCGATCGGGCGCCCCCGCATCCGCTCGCCCCTGCTACCGGTGGACGAGCTCGAGCTTGATCCCGTCCGGGTCGTGGAAGAAGACCGCGTAGTACGCCGGCGAGTAGTCGTACTCCTTCGGATCGGATTCGATCGTCGCGCCCTGCTCGGTGAGCCAGCGAGCACGCTCGTCGACAACCGCGCGCGAAGGCGCCGAGAACGCCAGGTGTTGGATGCCGAGCGCGTAGCGGTCATACGGCTCGCCGGCGTCCGACTGCCGCTCGCGCAGCCCAATGGCGAAACGCGAGCCGGCCCGGCCGAGGTACACGACGCGCTCGCCGCGCTCGCCCGTGATCGTGCTCCAGCGCGTGAACCCGAGCGGGCCGAGGAGTCCACCGTAGAACACGAGGCTCCGCTCGAGCGAGGACACGACCAGGTCGACGTGGTCAAGCGGCTCGGTCGCGGTCGGCGACGCGCCCGCGACCGCCTGCGCCGGCGCGGCCGCGGCCGCCGCCTGCAGCTCGCGCTCGGTCACGTCCTCGCCGCTGCGCATCACGTTCTGCCAGCCACGGCCCATCCCGAGGTCGGCGGTCTGGAGCTCCGGCCCCTCGTAGATCTTCAGTTTCGCCCGTTCGGGCGCGAACTGCTGCGAGTCGAGCACGACGAACTCTCGGCGGACCCACGGCATCACGATCCGCGCGTGGACCTGTTCGCGCGGGAGGTTGAACGCGCGGGCGGTGTGCGGGAACTGACGCAGCTCGACGTGGAACACGCCCGCGCAGACTAGACCGACTGCGCGATCAGCTCGTCCGCGACCGCGCGCAGGTCCGCGTCGAGGTGACCGCAGACGGCGTCCCGGAGCAGCGCCCGGAGGTTCTCGGCGAGCTCGTACACGATCCCGTCGGCGCCCGGCTCTGCCGGCGCCAGCCCTGCGATCACGGCTCGCTCGAGCGAGATCGCGTGCGCCGTTCGCTCGGCGAGCGTCGCGCGCTCGGCCTCGGTCGCGCAGATCACCGCGAGGCGCTGCGCGAGCCGTCCGCTGCTCGGTCCCTCGGGCTCGAGCAGCGCGCGCAGTGCGAGCAGGTAATCGGTCAGCGCCTCGAACGGCGCCAGCCGCTCGCACCCCATCTCGAACCGCGAGAGCGCCCACGCGAGCTCGCCTCCGCTCGGCGTCCGCCGCGCGATCAGGTTGCAGAACGCCCGCAGCTCGTCCTCCTGCTCGGCGGAGATGAACGTCACGAGCCGCGGCCGGCCCGAGCCGCCGAACGCGACCTGGCGCCACGGCCCGGCGTCGCTCCGCGTCCACGCAACGGGCCCGAGCGCGTAGCCGCCGCGCTCGAACAGGCGCAGCGCGGTCAGCAAGCGGCGGAAGCGGGTGCGTGCGATCGAGATCGGCGGGCGCACGGAGTCGCCGGACACCGTCAGCATCGCGAGCACGTTGGGATCCTCCCCGTCGCCCCAGACTGCGTCTGGTGGCGCGTCGGGGAGCGTCTCGCCGCGCACGAGCGCCACCCCGTCTCCGAGCGGCAGCTCTCCGGTGCTCGCGTCGAGCGCGATCCCGAGCAGGGGAACGATCACGACGCTTGTCGCCCGGCCCTCGTACACGGCCCGCTCCAGCTCGGCGTAGGACGCCTCGAACCGCTCCTCGTCGAATCCGAACTCGCTGCGCTCCTCGAACACCGACGCCAGGAAGACACGGAGCGCGGCGTCCGCGCGCTCACGCGGGTCGGCCGGAATCCGGGACTCGCCGCGGAGGGTGAGGTACGCGTCGACGCCGTCGAGCAGCGTCAGCGCCCGTGCGGCGGGCGCGTAACTCGGCAGCGCCGAGAGCAGGCCGAGCCGCTCGCGGATGAACGCGCCGGTCAGCGGCCGATAGCAGTACAGCGGCGAGCTGCGCGCGCGGCGGGGCGTCGAGACGACCTCGAACGGGATCTCGGCGCCGGCGGCGGTCTCGTCGTGCAGCCGGCCGGCCGCGTTGGTGGCGAACTCCGCGAGCGCGTCATGCAACGAGCTGTTTCTCACATGCGCGGTTTCTTCACGGACGCGCCCGATCCTGCTTTGAGCGCTCTTGGGGAGAGAAACTGGCGCTGGACGCCAGGAAGCCTCCCAGAGTCGGCTGCTAGCCGAGTTCGATCTCGGCGAGGTGGTCGACGTTCTGGACGTCGTCGCCATCCTCGCTCGGGGCGCCCGCGAACCACGCGTCGAGGATCTCGTTCAGCTGCGCGTGCGACGTCGCCCGCAGGCTGATCGCGAGCACGTTCGCGTCGTTCCAGCGCCTCGCCCCGTCCGCCGTCTGCGCGTCGGCGCACAGCGCGGCGCGGATCCCGGCGACCTTGTTGGCCGCGATCGAGGCGCCGGTCCCGGTCCAGCACGCCACCACCGCCTGCTCCGCGCGGCCCTCGGCGACGTCGCGGGCGGCGGCTTCGCTGCACCACGCCCAGTCCTCGCGCTCGCCCTCGGCGTAGGCGCCGTGTGCGATCGGCTCGTGGCCGCGGCGGCGCAACTCCTCCGGCAGCGCCTCCGCGACGCCTGTCAGCTCGTCCGCTGCGAGCGCGATCCGCATCGGCGCGCCGCGCTCAGGCGGCAGCGCCTACCGGCGCGAGCGCTTCCGCGACGGACTCTTCGCAATCGGCCCCGAGCCACTCGCGGCCGTATGTGCGCATGTCCTCGATCAGCGGCACGAGCGCCTGGCCCTTTGTCGTCAGCGCGTACTCGACGCGCGGTGGGACCTCGGGGTAGGTCTGGCGCTCCACGATCCCCGCTTCCTCGAGCGCGCGCAGGCGAAGCGAGAGCGTCCGCGGGCTGATTCCGGTCAGCGAGCGCTCGAGCTCGCAGAATCGCGAGCGCCCCTCGGCGAGGTCCCTGATCACCAACAGCGTCCACTTGCCGCATACGATCTCCGCGGTGCGGCAGACCGGACAGGTTTGATTCGATGCCATCCGAACACTGATTCTAGCGCAATGCTTCACGAACTGAAGCCATGGAAATTGGAGGCCATCCGTGCCGATTCATCCGACGCAGGAACAGATCCAGCAGCTGATCTCGAGCGATGACGCCGGCCCGATCGTGATGCTGAACCTGCTGCGCTTCAAGGATCGCGCGGACGGCATCGACGAGGGCGTCTCGGGCGCCGAGGCGTACGCCCGCTACAGCGTCGCCGCTGAGCAGTTCCTGCGCGGCGTCGGCGGCCGCCTCGTGCAGGCGATCGCGCCTGCGGAGTCGGTGATCGGGCCCGCCGAGCCGGAGTGGGACCTGGTGCTGCTCGTCCAGTATCCGTCGCGCGCGAAGTTCATCGAGATGGCGACCAACCCCGAGTACCTGAAGGTCCACGAACACCGGGAGGCGGCGCTCGCGGACTCCCGGCTGATCGCCTGCTCGGAGGTCCCCGAGCAGGCGCTGGCCGACCTGTAGCCGACGCTCAGGCGGCGACGCCCGGCGGCGGCGCGGAGCTGCCCACCCGAGCCGCGCCCGGAGGGCCTGGAGGCATCGTCGGCGGCGCGCTCTTCGTCGGCGGTGCGCTCTGCTGGAGCGTCGCCGGCCCGACCCCGCCCGAGGTGTCCGTGAGGTCGTCCATCGACGTCGATGTCCGCCCTTCGGCGGCCACCAGCAGCTTGAAGTCGTGCGGGCTCGAGGCGACGCGCAGCGCCTCGGCCATCGACACCCGGCCGGACTGGAAATGGCGGAGCAGCGCCTGGTCGAACGTCTGCATCCCGTAGAACTCGCCCTCCTTGATCACCTCGCGCAGGCTCCCGGTCTGCTCGGGGTCCATGATCATGTCGCGGGCGCGGCCGGTCATCCGCAGCACCTCGCAGACCGCGACTCGTCCGGCGCCGTCCGGCGTGGCCACGAGCCGCTGCGAGATGATCCCCTTCAGCGTTCCGGCGAGCATCGCGCGGGCCTGGTTCTGCTCGTGCTCGGGGAAGAAGTCGATCACACGGTTGACGGTCTCCGCAGCATCGATCGTGTGGACGGTCGAGAGCACGAGGTGGCCGGTCTCGGCGGCGGACAGCGCCGTGCGAACGGTCTCCTCGTCGCGCATCTCCCCGATCAGGATCACGTCGGGGTCCTGGCGCAGGACCCGGCGCATCGCCCGCGCGAACGAGGCCGTGTCCATGCCCACCTCGCGCTGGTTGATGACGGATTTGCGGTCGGTGTGGAGGTACTCGATCGGGTCCTCGATCGTGACGATGTGCCGTGACTTGGTCCCGTTGATCTGGTCGACGATCGCCGCGAGCGTCGTCGACTTTCCGGAGCCGGTGGTGCCGGTCAGCAGGATCAGCCCGCGCTCCTCGTCGGCGAGGTCGGAGACGACCGCCGGCAGTCCGAGCTGATCGACGGTGCGGACGGCGTACGGGATCACGCGCAGCGCGATCGAGATGTAGCCGCGCTGGCGGAACGCGTTCACGCGGAAGCGCGCGAAGCCCTCGACCGCGTACGCGAAGTCGACCTCGCCGTCGCGATCGAACTCCGCGAGCTTCTCCTGGTCGGTGAGCATCTCGCGCAGCACGCGATCGGTGTCGGCCTCGCTGAGCGGCGCGTAGTCCTCCAGGGGGCTGAGAGTGCCGTGAACGCGGCCAAGCGGCGGCGAACCGACCTTCAGATGGAGGTCGGACCCCTCGCTGCGGACCACGTGGCGAAGTGCCTCATGCAGATCGAACATCTGCGGCCTAGATCGGCCGATCCCCAGCGGCGCTTGAATCGCGCTGGACCGCCGCCGCGATCGTGCTTCTGAGACAGTGTCGGCCGATGACCGATTCCAGCAGCTCGGCCTACCGCTCGGCGGGCGTCGACTACGACGCGCTCGATGCCGGCAAGCGCAACGCGTTGACCGAGGCGCTCGCGACCTCAGGGCTGCTCGCGGCCGGCGGCGGGCGCGCGATCGACGAGTCGCGCGGGGAGCCGGCGTTCCTGTTCGAAGTCGGCGAGGAGACGCTCGCGTTCGTGCTCGAGGGCCTCGGCACGAAGTCGATCATCGCCCGCCAGCTCGAGGACGAGCTGGGCGTCGCCGGATACACCGCCGTCGCCTACGACACGGTCGCCGCGATCGTCAACGACCTGATCTGCGTCGGAGCGCTGCCGCTGGTCGTCAACGCCTATTTCGCGACCGGCTCATCGGCCTGGTACGAGGACAGCGCGCGCCAGGCCGCACTGCTCACCGGCTGGCGCCAGGCCTGTGAGGACGCCGGCGCCACCTGGGGCGGTGGCGAGTCCCCGGCGCTCGCAGGCCTGGTGTCGAGCGACGACATCGAGCTCGCCGGTAGCTCGGTCGGGCGCGTGCCGGGCGGGCGCCCGCCGCTCCTCGGCGGGTCGCTCACTCCCGGAGACGCGATCGTGTTCGTCGCGAGCAGCGGCATGCACGCGAACGGCGCCTCGCTCGCCCGCTCGATCGCGGCGCGCCTGCCGGACGGCTACGCCACCCCGCTCCGCAGCGGCCGGAGCTTCGGCTCGGCGCTGCTCGATCCGAGCGTGATCTACGCGCCGCTCGTCCGGGAGCTGCTGCTGCGCGACGTGGGAGTCCGCTACCTGAGCCACATCACCGGCCACGGACTGCTCAAGCTGATGCGCCCCCGCCGCGAGCTCGGCTACGAGATCGTGAGCCTGCCGGAGGTGCCGGAGGTGCTCGAGTTCATGGTCTCCGAAGCGCAGCTGGCCCCGCAAGCTGCGTACTCCACCTTCAACATGGGCGCCGGCTTCGCCGTCTACTGCGCCGCCGACGCGGCCGAGACCGTGGTCTCGATCGCCGCGGAGCTCGCCCTGCGCGCGCACGTCGCCGGCGCCGTCGTCCCTGGCCCGCGGCGGGTGGTCCTGCGCGAGCTGGACGTCATCTACGAGAGCGAAGACCTCGATCTCAAGCCTCGCGGCTGAGCGCACAGGTCTGCCCGAGACCCCCATCGACGCGATGTACAAGCTCTACGTGATCCCCGGCTCGCACGCCTGCCGCTCGGCGATGCTGATGCTCGAGCACAAGCGGATCCCGTATCGCCGGGTCGAGTTCGTGACGCTGACGCATCCGGTGCTCGCGCGCCTGAACGGGTTCGACGCCGGCGGCGAGACGCGAGCCGCCCACGGCAAGCGCCCGGCGGGGATCCGCGTCGGCGACCTGCTCGGGACCGTGCCCGGCCTCGCGGCCGACGGCGAGCGTGTCTCGACCAACCACAAGATCGCCCGCTTCCTGGACCGCGCGCACCCCGAGCCGCCGCTGTTCCCGGCGGACCCCGAGCGGCGGGCGGCCGTCGAGGACGCGGAGAGCTGGGCCAACGGTGAGCTGCAGATGGCGGCGAGGTTGGTCGTCATCCCGGCGTTCCTGCGGGATCGCGCGACGTTCGCCAGGCGCACAGCCGACGGCCGGCTCGGCCCGCTGCTGTTTCATCACGAGCTCGCCCGGCGCCTCACGGCGCCGGTGATCGCCAGGACGTTCGCCTCGGGCCGCACGACCGACGCAGCGCAGGTCTCCGCGCTGCCGGCCATGCTCGACCGGATCGACGGCTTGATCGCCGCCGGCACCCTGGGAGGCGAGGAGCTCAACGCGGCCGACTTCATGGTCGCGCCGAGCCTGGCTCTGATGCTCTACCGCGAAGACCTGCGTCCGCTGTTCGACGGTCGCCCCGCGCTGGCGCTCGTGGACCGGCTGCTACCGGAGCCGGCGCGCTAGGGCGTCAGGCGACGTCGCGCAGCTTCTGCGCTTCGGCGAGCGACTGGAGCTTCTTCAGCGACTGGTTCTCGATCTGCCGGATCCGCTCGCGCGTGACGTTGAACGTCCGCCCGACCTCGTCCAGCGTCCGCGGATGCTCGCCGCCGAGCCCGTATCGGAGCTCGAGCACGCGACGCTCGCGGTACGAGAGGTTCTCCAGCGCCTCGCGCAGCGCCTCCTTGGTGAGGATCTCCGCGGCCCGCTCGTACGGCGACTCGGCCCGCTCGTCGGCGATGAACTGCCCGAACTCGGACTCCTCCTCGTCGCCGACCGGCTTCTCGAGTGACACGGGAGCCTGCGCCGAGCGCTTGATCGACTCGACCTCCTCGGGCTCGATGCCCGTGACCTCGGCGATCTCCTCGGCGGTCGGCTCGCGGCCGAGCTCGGTGACCAGCTTGCGCTCGGCGCGACCGATCTTGTTGAGCTTCTCGACCACGTGGACGGGGATGCGGATCGTCCGGGCCTTGTCGGCCAGGGCGCGGGCGATCGCCTGCCGGATCCACCAGGTCGCGTACGTGGAGAACTTGAAGCCCTTGCGGTAGTCGAACTTCTCGGCCGCGCGGACGAGCCCCAGCGTGCCCTCCTGGATCAGGTCGAGAAACGGCAGGCCCTGGTTGCGGTAGTTCTTCGCGATCGAGACGACGAGCCGGAGGTTCGACTCGACCATCTTCTGCTTCGCGTCGAGGTCGCCGCGCTCGATGCGCTTGGCGAGGTCGACCTCTTCCTGGGCAGTCAGCAGCCGCACCTTGCCGATGTCCTTCAGGAACAGCTGAAGCGAATCGGTCGTCATGTCCGGCTTCAGGTCCAGCGCCGTCTTCGGCTTGCGCCGGCCGCGCTTGTCGGGCGCCCGCTCGACCTCAGTCGCCGCGAGCGCCGGATCGACCTCCTCTACGAGCTCGATCTCAGCCCGCTCGAGGAAGCCGTGGAGCTCCTCGACGTCGGCTTCGTCGAGATCCAGCTCCGCAACCGCGGTGGCGATGTCGGCGTACGTGAGCACGCCGAGCTGCTGGCCGCGGTTGACGAGTCCCTTGACCTCTTCGAGTTCCTGCAGTTCCGCTACTGACATCTGGTTCCCTAATTCCGATGGGGTTACGGGCCGCTCCCAGCGTAGCGGCGTCTGAACCCGGGGCTGACCGATCAGAGATAAGCGCGGACGCCGCCCCACCAGGGCGCACATCCGCGACTCAAACACGCTTGGCCTATTCTAGTTACTACATTTTTTGAAGTCAACGTGGTGCGGGTGCCGCCGTGGCGAACACCACCTCTAGTACGTAGAACGCGCGCCCACGTTTCAAGTTGCGCACCAATTTTTCGTATCGAGCCGGCGGCGAGGCGGCCTTGATGTCCGATCTTGCGGGAACATGAAGCGGCCATGACCGATCGAGAACGCCCCAACGAGGTCCTCGGCGCGCTGCCGCACACCCGCCCACATCGCCGCAGCGATAAACGCAAGCCGGCCGCGGCAAGAGCGACCGCGGCGGCAGAGGCGCCCGCCGCCGGATCCAAGCCGGCCGCCGCCGGGTCCAAGCCGGCCGCCGCCAAGCCCAAGCCGGCCGCCGCCAAGCCCAAGCCCGCCGCGGCAAAGCGCAAGCCGGTCGCCGCCAAGCCCAGGCTCGCCGCGGCAAAGCGCAAGCCGGCTGCGAGCACGCCCAAGCCGGCCTCGCGTCTACGCCAGCCCGCACAGCCCGCCGGCACCCCGACGCGTGGTCCGGCGAGCGCCCGCGCACCCGCGCGCCGCCCGACCGCCCCACCGCGACGAGCCGGCCCACCGACGGGCGGCGAGATCCTGGGCACCGCGGTCCAAGCCGCCGCCGAGCTCGCCGAGATCGGGCTGACCGCGAGCGCCCGCGCGCTCCGCAACGCGCTCTCTCGCCTCCCGCGGCCCTGACATCAGCCGGCACCGGCGCCGGGTCAAGGCGACATAACCGCGCCCGCCGCGGTTCGCATATACTGGCGCCACTTCCAAGCCGAGCGACCGTTCGTCAGCGAGCGGTCGGCGGGGGAACCACTTGCGACCGGCACAAAACGGCCGCAGGGGCGAATCGGATCCATCTGGCTCCGTAGCGCACAGCGCGAGCCCGTCAGCTCACCCCGTAGGCAACGCGAAGCACCAACAATGAGATACCGGGTGAGTACAACCGTGGCGTTCGCGCTTTTCGCAAGCGCGTTGGTGCCCGCGCTCGGCGCGGCCAGCTCGGGCGGCGTCGGCGTCACGGGCAATCGTCCGGCGAAGGCCTCCGCGAACGTGCAGGCGGGCAATATCGCCGTCAGCGCGACCGCCGACGGAATCACCCTCGACACGCGCTCCTCCGCCCTGCTCCGGCGACAGCTGACGTTCAGCGGCACCGCCCCGCGCGCCGACGCGGGCAAGACGATCGAGATCGAGCGCCTCGGCCACGAGACCGGGTGGGGCTGGGCCCAGACGGTGACCGCGACGGTGGCTCACAACGGCAGCTTCAGCGCGGTCTGGGACACGAACCACATCGGCCAGTTTTCGATCCGGGCGCTCCTCGAGGGAGCGGCTCGCGCGGCCGGCGCCGCCCCGATGGTGACCGTCACCGTGTACCTCCCCGCGCTCGCGACCATGTACGGCCCGGGCTTCTGGGGCGACCGCACTGCATGCGGGGAGAAGCTGAAGAAGAGCATGATCGGGGTCGCCAACCGGACGCTCAAGTGCGGCGAGAAGGTTTCGCTCTACTACCGTGGTCGCACCCTGATCGTGCCGGTCATCGACCGCGGCCCGTACGCGAACGGTGCGAACTGGGACCTGACCGAGGCGACCGACAAGGCGCTCGGGATCCCGGGCACCGCCACGATCGGCGCCGTCTCGCTACCGCCGGCGCCCGCCTCCGCCCGCTGACGAACAGCTACGCCGGCTCGGAAGGAGCGTCGCTCGGCGGCTGACCTTCGGCGATCACGCCGACGCCGCTCGCGGCCGCCGCGAACCGCGTCTCCTCGGCAGCCTCGATCAGGCTGTCCGGATCTCCGCCGTCCTCCCCGAGCACGGCGATCCCGACAGTGACCGCGAGCGGTGCCCCGCGCCACTCCGGTGCCGCACGCACGAGCGTCGCGATCCGGCCGGCCAGCGCCTGCGCCCCGGCGCGGCCCGTGTCACGGGCGATGATCCAAGCGCGCGTCTCGGACTCCGACGCGAGGATGTCCTGACGGCGGACGGCGTCGCGCACTGCCTGGGCGAAGCGGCCGAACATCGCGCTCGCCTTCGCCGGCGCCTCGACCGCGAGCATCCGGTCGGCATCCTCGAGCTCGGCGAGCAGCAGGGAAACCTGCGCCCCGCTGCGCTCGGACCGGGTCACCTCCTCCTCGAGCGCCCCGACCCACAGCGCCTGCCGGTCCGGTGCGGGGCCGGCCGGCTGGGGGACGGCCGGCGGCTCGCCGCGCAACGGCCGCACCACGCGCGGACCGGACTCGGGCCCGCCGATGGGCTCCTCGGCAGGGGCCTGCTCGCGTTCCGCACGCTCGGCCGCCGGCGCTTCCGGCGTCATGCTCGTCGCTGCCGTGAGCGGCTTCGTGAGCCCCGTCAGCGCGGCCACGCGCACCAGCTCGGTCACGAGCGCCAGCCGCTCGGCCAGCTCCGCGACCTGCTCCGGGTCCGGGCTTCCGCCCAGCTCCTCGCGCACGCCGCCCCACACGACTGCGTGCAGCGCATCGACCGCGCCTATCGCCGCCTCGGCCGTCGAGGCGCCCGCCAGCTCGCCGGTCCGAGCCGCCAGCGGGCCCAGCGCGCCGGCGGGCTCGAGCCGGCGCAGCTCGGTGTCGTCAGCGAGCGCGCGCACGACCGCGTCGCACAGCCGCGGCCCCTCGCTCGCCAGCTCGGAGGCGAGGATCGCGGGTAGCGAACCGAGCGGCGCCGCCTCGACCAGCGCCAGCAGCCAGCCCTTGGCGAGATCCTCCGAGCGGCCGAGCAGCGCGTCGACCGGAGCGTCCGCGACCGGCCGCGCGGGGCGGCGGCGTGGCGGTCCGGAGGTCATCGACGGCGTTCTATCACGCATCTCGGTCGCGGAACCAGGGTCATGGCGGCCTCGAGGGGCGTGTGTGTCGCGAAAGGACGGAAAACGGTAAGAATGCGGTCATGACCGGGCCTCTGATGGCGCTGATCGCGATCGTCGGGCTGCTGCTCGCGCGCCGCCGGCGGCGGCGCGGGCTGCCGGCGCAGACGCTGATCGTCTCGCCACGAAAGTCGACGGTCATCAGCCACGATGGGGCCGTCCGCTCGGTCCAGACCGCCGAGCTGACGACGACCTCGGCGAGTATCGACGAGATCTGGAACGCCACCAATCTCGAGAATCTCGCACGGACCTACTGGCTGTTCCTGACCAGGATGACCCTCGGCCTGATCCGCGTCGTTTACACCGAGCACTCGCGCTCGGTCGTGTTCATCGCCCGGCCGCTGACGCTGCTGAGGTTCGAGACCCCGGAGTACACGATCGAGCCGGACCGGGGACACGTCGAGTGGCGGATCCGCGACGGGCTGCTCGTGGCGCGCAGCGGCCGGGGCTGCGGCTTCCTGGCGCTCGACGTGCTGCGCGAGGGACCTGCTCGGCTGCGGATCTCGGTCGAGGTCGCGAACTTCTATCCGGCGATCGCGGCCGGCTTCAGCGTCCCGGTGTACGAGATGACCCAGTCCGCGATCCACGTGCTCGTGACGAACTCGTTCCTGCGCTCGCTGGCCACGCTCGAGCTCGCGCAGTCTCGTGTCGGTGCGCTCCGGATCCCCGACGAGCCCGCGGCCGAGCTCGGCGAGGCCGACGTGACGCCCGACGCGGCAGGCAAGAACGGTCAGCCGTAGCGGGGGCCGGTCACCGCGCGAAGCTTTGTGCGGTCGTGCCGGGCCACGATGCGGCGCACGGTGCCCGACCGAGAGCGCATCACCAGCGACTCGGTGCTCGCGCGACCGCCGGCCTGGTAGCGAACGCCCTGCAGCACGTCGCCGTCGGTGACGCCCGTGGCCGAGAAGAACACGTCCTCGCCCGACACCAGGTCGTCGCAATCCAGCACTCGCGACAGGTCGTACCCGGCGGCCACAGCCGCATCGCGCTCGTCGTCGTCGCGCGGCCACAGCCGGCCCAGCAGCTGCCCCCCGATGCACTTGATCGCCGCTGCGGAGATCACGCCCTCGGGCGTGCCGCCGATCCCCCACAGCAGATCGACGGGCGAGTTGTCCGACACCGCGAGCATCGCGGCGGACACGTCGCCGTCGAGGATCAGCCGCACGCGCGCCCCCGCCTCTCGGACCTCGCGCATCGCGTCGTGATGGCGCTCGCGGTCGAGCATCACGACCATCACGTCGCGGATGTCTCCTCCCTTGCGCTCCGCGATCAGCTTGAGCGTCTCGGGCAGCGGCCGGTCGAGGTCGAGCAGGTCGGCGACCTCCGGGCCGCCGGCGATCTTCTCCATGTACACGCACGGCCCCGGGTCGAACATCGTCCCGCGCTCTGACAGCGCGATCACGGCGATCGCGCTCGGCATCCCGAGCGCCGTCAGCCGCGTACCTTCGAGCGGGTCGACGGCGATGTCCACCTGCGGTGGCGAGCCGTCGCCGATGTGCTCACCGTTGTAGAGCATCGGCGCCTCGTCCTTCTCCCCCTCGCCGATCACGACGACCCCGTCCATCGAAACCGAGTCGAGCACGTAGCGCATCGCATCGACCGCCGCCTGGTCCGCGCCCTCCTTGTCGCCGCGCCCGACCATCCGCGCGGCGGCGAGCGCCGCCGCCTCCGTGACACGTACGAGCTCGAGGGCCAGGTTCCGGTCTGGCCGCGCGGTGCCGTCGGCGCCGCTCACAGTACACCCGGTGGCTTGCGTCGCGCGCTGCTCTCCCGCGAGCGCCAGATCGAGCCGGCCAGGATCAGCAGCCCGCCAACCAGCGCGACGAACCACCCGATGTCGACGCTGATCTCGCCCGGCGGCTGCCCGGGCTTGTCGATCACGCCGCGGAACAGGATGAACGTGAGCGCGGCGAGCGCGGTCACAGCCGTCAGCTCGCCTCTTGGCCATGACAGGGCGTGGCCGCGGACGATGATCCAAGCGAGGATCACCGGCGCCACGGCGGCCAGCAGGAGCACGAAGCGGGTGATCGTCAGCGAGTGCCAGCCGGTGCACGTGGTGTGAGGACCGTGACAGCTGTTCAAGGTCGCGTTCGCGTTCCCGAGCGAGTACCACGCGAGGAAGATCGAGATCGCGAGCAGCAGCCCGCCGATCGTCGCAACCATCTCGCCCCTGTCGAGCTGCCTGAAGTCCATCGCGGCGGAGCCTACTGCGTTTCTCAGCGCCCCTACAACCCTGTAGCTGCATGCTCGGGGCGGGCCACGCCCGAGCTGACCGCCGCCGCCGCGACCGCCGCTGCGACCGAGTCGTGCACCTCCTGGTTGAGCGCGTCCGGGACCAGCTCGTCGCCGGTGGTCAGCTCCGCGATCGCCCGCGCCGCGGCGAGCTTCATCTCCAGGTTGATCACGCTCGCGCCGGCCTGAAGCGCGCCGCGGAAGATGCCCGGATACCCGAGCACGTTGTTGACGCTGCGCCCGTCGCCGGCGAACGCCGCGCCTGCCCGCTCGGCGTCCTCGGGCGCGATCTCGGGGTCGGGGTTCGAGAGCGCGAGGATCACCTGCCCGGGCCGGATCATCGACGGCTCGATCAGGCCGGGACGCCCGGTTGTCGCCACCACCACGTCCGCCTGCGCCATCACCTCGTCCATCGATGCCAGCTCGATGCCGCGCGCGGCTGCGCGCGCGTGCGACTCCTCCTTCGGATCGAACGCGATCACACGGTGCGCGCCGCCTTGCACCATCAGGGTCGCGATCCCGAGCCCGGCGGCCCCCAGCCCGAGCTGCCCGACGGTTGCCGCCCTCAGCTCGATGCCGGCGTGCCGGCAGGCGACGATCGCGGCCGCGACCGACACGACCGCGGTGCCGTGGACGTCGTCGTGCATCACCGGCTGGGGCAGCGCCTCGATCAGCCGCCGCTCGATCTCGAAGCACGCGGGCGCGGCGATGTCCTCGAGGTGGATGCCGCCGAAAGTCGGCGCGATCCGGACCACGGTCTCGACGAACCCGTCGACGTCGTCGGCGCCGAGGTCGATCAGGATCGGCATCGCCGAGATCCCCGCGAACTGCCGGTAGAACACGGCCTTCCCCTCCATCACCGGCATCGACGCGACCGGCCCGATGTTGCCGAGGCCGAGCACCCGCGTTCCGTTCGTGCAGATCGCGACGCTCCGCGAGATCATCGTGTACTCGCGCGCAAGCGACGGCTGCGCCGCGATCGCGAGAGACACGCGCGCGACCCCGGGCGTGTAGACGTCGCGCATCTCCTGCAGGGTCCGCACCGGGTGGATCGCGTCGATCTCGAGCTTGCCGCCCTGGTGGCGGATCAGCGCGCGGTCCTGGTACCAATCGACGGTGACGTCTTGCAGCGCGTCGATCAGCCCGCTGATCCGGTCCGCCTGATCCGTATTCCGGACCTCGACGGTGATCTCGCGGATCGAGCGCTCGCGCCCGATCGAGATCGTGACGACGTCACCGATCAACCCCTCCCCGACGGCGATCGCCGACATCACGCGCGCGAGCTGCCCCGCTCGGTGCGGGATCTGGACCCGGTAGGTGCAGTCGAGCACGCCGCGACTCTAACCTGAGCGTCGATGGTGTTCACGGAGCTGACCCCCCAACCCGGGCCGGTCAACGTCGACGAGCGGCTCGCGTCGCTGGCGCTCGGCGACCGGGCGCCCGCCGAGCGGCCCTACACGATCGGCAACTTCGTCGAGAGCGCAGACGGCCATGCGACCTTCGAGGGCCGATCGCGCGCGCTCGGCGACGAGGGTGACAGGGCGGTGTTCCACGGCTTGCGCGAGCAGGTCGACGCCGTTTTTGCGGGCACGCGAACGCTGCAGGCCGAGAACTACGGCCGGATCATCGGCAAGCCCGAGCGCCGCGCGCGGCGCGAGTCGCGCGGGCTGCCCGCCGAACCGCTCGCGGTTGTCGTGTCGCGGAGCGGCGCGATCCCCGTCGAGATCCCGTTGTTCAATGAGCCTGCCGCGCGGATCGTGGTGTTCGCACCGGCCGGCGCCGCCCCGGCGGTCGAGACGTGCAGATCCGCCGTGACGGTCGTCGAGCTGGAACCGGATGCGCTCACGCTGGCGAACGTGATGCGCGCCCTACGGAGCGATTTTGCCGTGCGCTCGCTGCTTTGCGAGGGCGGTCCGACCGTGTTCACGGCGCTCGTCCGCGAGCGGCTCGTCGACGAGCTGTGGCTTACGTTCGCGGCCAAGCTCACCGGCGGAGGAGGCGGCCCCTCGATGACGAACGGCCCCGAGCTGCCGGAGCTGCGCGAACTGCAGCTGATCTGGGCGCTCGAGCGCGAGCGCACGCTGTTCCTGCGCTACGGCCTCACCTGAGGCCAGGGCCTCGGTAGATCCCCCGGAATAGTTCACGGTTATCTCCCACGCCCCCGCGGTAAGAACCGGCAGCGCGCCGATGCGGACCGAAACGGACCGCATTCGTTCCTACCCTGGTGGTACCCCACCAAGGAGCAGAGCGATGGACTGGAAGATCGAGCTGATCGCGGTGCCCGTCTCCGATGTCGAGCGCGCGAAGGCGTTCTACTCGGAGCAGGCGGGCTTCGTCGTCGACCACGACCACACGGTCAGCGACGAGATCCGGTTCGTGCAGCTGACGCCACCCGGGTCGGCGTGCTCGATCGCGATCGGCAAGGGTCTCGTCGACGCGGAGCCGGGGTCGCTGAAGTCGGTGCAGATGGTCGTCGCGGACATCGAGCGGGCGCGCGACGCGCTGATCGGTGGCGGCGTGCAGGCGAGCGAGATCCAGGACTTTCCGTGGGGCAGATTCGTGTTCTTCGAGGACCCGGACGGGAACCGCTGGTCCGTCCAGCAGGTTCCGGCGTGGGCGTGAGACCCCGAGTCGCCCTAGTTTCGTTCCGGTTCACATCGGGGATGGGACAATTCTGATCATGGGAACGGAAATCGCCGACGATCGCGCGACAGAGGTGGTCGGAGCGCTCGGCGAAGCGCGCGAGCGCACGCTCGCGATGGTCGCGTCGATCGGCGACGAAGATCTCGAGCGCGTGTACTCGACCCTGATGAGCCCGCTCGTCTGGGACCTCGGGCACATCGCCGCGTTCGAGGATCTGTGGCTCAACCACCGTTACGGCGCCCGCCCCCTGCTGCGTGACGACCTGGCCGACGTGTACGACGCGTTCGAGACCCCGCGCGCCGGGCGTGGCACGCTCCCGTTCCTGAAGACCGATGAGGCGAAGGCGTATCTGGATGAGGTGCGTGCGCGCACGCTCGAGGTGATCGACGAGCGCGGCGCCGGCGACGTACACGAGCTCGTGATCCGCCACGAGCAGCAGCACAACGAGACGATGCTCCAGGCGATGCAGCTCGCGCGCCTCGACCCGGCGCTTCACGCGCGGGACGGCGGCGCGGCCGGCCGGCCGGCTCGGCCGGGGGCGAACGGGACGATCGCCGCGACGGGCCTCGAGCGCGCGACCGGCCTCGAGCTGATCCACATTCCCGCCGGACCGTGCACGATCGGCGCCCCGCCAGACGGCTTTGCCTACGACAACGAGCGCCCCCGGCATCGCACGGACGTGCGCGGCTACCTGATCGGCAGCTCTCCGATCACGAACGGCAGCTACCTGACGTTCGTCGAGGGTGGCGGATACGAGCGCCGCGAGTGGTGGTCGGCCGAGGGTTGGGCGTGGAAGGAGCAGTACGACATCACGAGACCTTCGGGCTGGACGGAGCGACTTGACGCCGAGTGGCGGCTTGGCAGGCTCGAGCCGCTGCACCCGGACCGCCCTGTCGTCCACGTCTCCTGGTTCGAGGCCGACGCCTTCGCACGCGCGCACGAATCCCGCCTTCCCACAGAAACGGAGTGGGAGAAGGCGGCGACCTGGGACCAGCAGATGGGGGCCGCGCGCCGCTACCCGTGGGGCGCCGACCCGGCGCTGCCGGGGCTCCAAGCGAACGTTGATCTCGCTCACCCCGGCACCGAGCCCGCGCCCGCGTCGCGAGCCGGTGTCTCGCCCTACGGCTGCGAGCAGATGGTCGGCGACGTGTGGGAGTGGACCGCCACCGACTTCGGCGGCTACCCCGGATTCGAAGCGTTTCCGTACAAGGAGTACTCCGAGGTGTTCTTCGGCTCCGACTACAAGGTGCTGAAGGGCGGCTCGTGGGCGACACGCGCGCGGGTGATCACGCCCGCGTTCCGTAACTGGGACTACCCACAGCGCCGGCAGATCTTCGCCGGCGTCCGGATCGCAAAGGATGAGACGAGATGAAAACCGTCACCGCAACCGATGAGATCCGGATCGACTCGTATCTCGAGGAGTCCGACGAGCGCTCGCTCGCCAACGACGTGCTGGACGGGCTCACCCGCCCGTTCAAGGAGCTGCCGCCCAAGCACTTCTACGACGCGCGCGGATCGGAGCTGTTCGAGCGCATCTGCCGGCTGCCCGAGTACTACCCCACGCGCACCGAGCGCGAGATCCTCACGACCAACGCAGCCAAGATCGTCGCCGCCACCGGCGCCGGCGAGTTGGTCGAGCTCGGATCCGGCTCAGCGGACAAGGCGCGGATCCTGCTCGGTGCGATGGAGGACGCCGGCACGCTGCGCCGCTACATCCCGCTCGACGTGTCCGAGACCGTCGTCCGCGACGCCGCCGCGGAGCTCGTCTCCGAGTACGACGAGCTCCGGATCCATGGCGTGATCGGCGATTTCGAGCGTCATCTCGAGAAGGTGCCCGAGCACGACGGCGTGCCCCGGATCGTGGCGCTGCTCGGCGGCACGATCGGCAACTTCCCGCCCGGCACGCGGCGGCGGCTGCTGCGCTCGATCGCGGCCCTGCTCGGGCCGGACGATCGGCTCCTGCTCGGCACCGATCTGGTCAAGGACCCGGCGGTGATCGAAGCCGCATATGACGATGGCGCGGGCGTCACCGCCGAGTTCAACCGCAATGTGCTGCACGTCATCAACCGAGAGCTCGACGCGGACTTCTCGCCGGAGGACTTCGAACATGTGGCGTTCTTCGACACCCGGAACGAGTGGATCGAGATGCGGCTGCGCGCGCGCCGGCCCTGCAAGGTCCGGATCGCGGACCTCGATCTCGATATCGACTTCGCGCAGGGCGAAGAGGTTCGCACCGAGATCAGCGCGAAGTTCACGCGCGAGCGGATCGAGAAGGACTACCGCGCCGCCGGGCTCGAGCTCGACCGCTGGTACACCGACGCCGACGAGCTGTTCGCGCTCTCGCTCGCACGGCCGCGAGCCTCCTGACCGCCCGCGGACCGCGTAGGGTTCGCATCGCATGCTCCATGACCCCGGCGAGCTGCTCCAGCGGCTGATCCGCTTTGACACGACCAACCCTCCCGGGAACGAGGCGGCGTGCATCGCCTGGATCCGAGAGGTCTGCGAAGACGCGGGACTCGGGACGCGGATCCTCGCGAAGGATCCCGCTCGCCCCAACCTCATCGCCCGCGTGCCCGGCCGCGGTGAAGCCCCGCCGCTGCTGCTCCAGGGCCACGTCGACGTCGTCACAACCGCCGGCCAGGAGTGGACCCGCGACCCGTTCGGCGGCGAGTTCGTCGACGGCGAGATCTGGGGACGCGGCGCGCTCGACATGAAGGGCGGCGTCGCGATGATGCTCGGCGCGACGCTCGCGCTCGCCGAATCCGGACAGGCCCCGCCAGGCGACGTGCTGCTGTGTGCGCTGTCCGACGAGGAGGCGCTCGGCACGTACGGAGCGGCGTTCCTGGTCGACGAGCACGCGGACGTTCTGGACGGCGTCAGGCACGCGATCGGGGAATTCGGCGGCGCCCGGACGGAGTTCGCCGGGATCCCGAGTTATCCGATCCAGGTCGCCGAGAAGACCGTCTGCTGGACGCGCGTGACGCTCAGGGGTCCCGGCGGCCACGGCTCGCTACCGATGCGCGGCGGCGCGATGGCGCGGCTCGGGCGCCTGCTCGCGAAGCTCGACGAGCGCCGGCTCCCGGTCCACATCACGCAGGTGCCCGAGACGATGATCGGCGCGTTGGCGGGTGCGCTGCCCGAGCACGGCGACGAGCTGAAGCAAGCGCTGCTCGACCCCGAGCGCACCGACGTCACGCTCGACGCGCTCGGCGAGCAGGGTGAGCTGCTCGACGCGATGCTCCACAACACCGTCAACGCCACGATCGTCCGCGGCGGGGACAAGGTCAACGTGATCCCGTCGGAGATCGTGCTCGAGCTCGACGGGCGGCTGCTCCCGGGCCAGACGCCGGACGACCTGTTCCGAGAGCTGCGCGAGTGCAGCGGCGACGACGAGCTCGAGTTCGAAGCCGAGTACGACCCCGGGCCGGACGTCGCCGACCTCTCGCTGCTGCCGCTGCTCTCGGAAGTGCTCGAGCGCGCGGACCCCGGCACGATCGCCGTCCCGATGCTGCTGCCGGCGGTCACCGACGGGCGCCTGTTCGCCCGGATCGGAATCCAGAGCTACGGCTTCCTGCCGATGCGGCTGCCCGCGGACGTGACCTTCACGAAGCTGATCCACGCCGCCGACGAGCGAGTGCCGGCCGACGAGGTCCGCTGGGGCGCCGAGCGGATCGGCGAGGTGCTCGAGCGCTACAGGGGATAGGGTTCCGCTCCATGCAGATCGACGGCAGTGGCGCGCTCGTCGCGGGCGGGGCGTCCGGACTCGGTGAGGCGACCTCGCGTGCGCTGCACGCCGCCGGCGCGCGGGTCGTGATCGCCGACTTGAACGAGGACAAGGGCCGTGCGCTCGCGCACGAGCTCGGCGAAGGCGCCACCTTCATGCGTGCCGACGTCACCGAGCCCGACACCGTCCAGGCCGCGGTCGACGCGGTCGACGGGTTGCGGATCTCCATCTGCTGCGCCGGCATCGGCTGGGCCGAGCGCACCGCGCACAAGCGCGGCCCGCACCAGCTCGAGCCGTTCGAGACCGTGATCCGCGTCAACCTGATCGGCACGTTCAACGTGCTGCGACTGTCGGCGGCCAAGATGTCGGCGTCGGAGCCGGTCGCGTCCGGTGAGCGCGGCGTGTGCATCAACACCGCATCGATCGCGGCCTACGACGGCCAGATCGGCCAGATCTCCTACTCGGCGTCGAAGGGCGGGATCGTGGGGATGACGCTGCCGGCGGCGCGCGACCTCGCGAGCCAGGGCATCCGCGTGTGCACGATCGCGCCGGGCACGTTCGACACGCCGCTGCTCGGCGGCCTGTCCGAGCCGGTCCGCGAGGCGCTCGGCGCCGCGATCCCGTTCCCGTCGCGGCTTGGTCGCCCGGAGGAGTACGCCGCGCTCGCGGTGCACATCGTCGAGAACGAGATGCTCAACGGCGAAGTGATCCGGCTCGACGGCGCGCTGCGGATGCCGCCGAAGTAGGGCGCCCATCGGAGCGGACGAGCACGAGATGTCCGACGAGGAGCTGTCCCCCGCCGACCGGTCCTCGCTCGCCGCCGAGCACGGGCCGATCAACATGTCGGTCGGGGGGTTGCTCGTGTTCGACTCCGAGCCGCACCTGACCCGGGCGATGGTCGCGCAGCGGATCGGCGAGCGGATCCATTTCATCCCGCGCCTGCGCCAGCGGCTGACGGAGCCGCCGCTCGGAATCACGAACCCCGTGTGGTCGGACGACACCGGCTTCGACATCGACTGGCACGTGCGCCAGGCGAGCCTTCCGGATTTGCCCCCGCCCGCCCTCGACGCCGAGCTCGGCGCCTTCGTCGGCAGGGAGTTCAGTCATCGCCTCGACCGTGCGCGGCCGCTCTGGGAGGCCACCCTGATCGAGGGCCTCGCAAATGGCCGACAGGCGCTGCTGTTCAAGGTCCACCACGCCCTCGTCGACGGGATGGCGGCGATCGGGATGGCCGTGCTGGTGCTCGACCCGACGGAGGAGCCGCTGGAGACTCCGCCACCGGACCGGGAGTGGGAGCCGCGCAAGTACGACATGCGCCGCCACGTCGCGAGGCTCGCGAGCCGGCCGCTGCAGCGGGCGCCCCGGCTGATGATGGACGGCATGCTGCGCGCACTCGACCCCGACCCGCGCCGCGCCGCCGCCGACATGCTGAAGACCACCGAGGTTGCGCTCGAGCTCGCGCGCCAGCGCCCGTCCGCTCCGATGACGCCCTTGAATCGGCCGATCTCTCCGAACCGCCGCTACGCGGTCGCCCACGGCGAGCTGCAGGCGTTCAAGACCGCCGGCAAGCGGGCGGGCGGGACGGTCAACGACGCCGTGCTCGCGGTCGTCGCCGGGATGCTCGGGCGCTACCTGCCGGTGCCCGGAGAGCGTGCGCCGGTCGCGCTCGTGCCGGTGAGCGTCCGGGAACCGGACGACAGCGGAGAGCTCGGCAACCGGATCTCGACCGTGTTCGTCGATCTCCCCGTCACCGAGCCTGACCTGGACGCCCGGATCCGGGTCATCAACGCGCAGACGAGCCAGTTGAAGGACTCCGCCGCGGTCAGGGCCGGGGCGCTGATGGTCGGCGCCGCCGGGTGGGCGCCACCGATCGTCTCGGGGATGCTCGCGCGCGCGATGGGCTCGGTACGCGCGTTCAATCTGGTCGTCTCGAACATCCCAGGCCCGCAACAGCCGTTCTACCTGAGCGGCGTGCGGATGCTCGAGGCGTACCCGGTCGTGCCGCCGAACCCGGCCAACCAGGGCCTGACGATCGGGATCCTCAGCTACAACGGGCAGATGTGCTTCGGGCTGCTCGCCGACCGCGACCTGGACCCGCCGCTGTCGGCGGTAGCGGCGGGCCTTGCGGAGGCCCTGGCGGAGCTGGGCGCCGCGATCACCTGATCGTCAGCCGCATCCTCACGCTTCTCCGACCGCTCCTCAGCACGAGCGTGTACGTGCCGGCCCGGAGTGCGTGCGGCGCGTCGAGCAGCAGCTCGCCGTCGTGTACTTCGCCGCTCGCGATCACGCGCCGCCCGCGCTCGAGCGTCGCGCGCGCGTTCCGGAACGAGACCGTGAACTTCACCGGCTTCGACACCGTCTTGGTCGTGCACGTCTCGACCTGCTTGCGGCGACGGCGGACGATCACCGTCTTCTTCGTGCACACGACAAGCTCGACCTTGCCGGCCGCCCCGGGAGGTCCTGTCGGCCCCGTCGCACCGGTGGTGCCGCGCGGCCCCGTCCCCGGCGCCACGCCCGTGCCGGACAGCGCCACTGCCGGCGCCGGCAAGTCGACGTTGGCCGCCGCGAAGTGAAGCGTCGCGGTCCGCGCGCCCGCACCCCCGGGCGTGAACTGGACGCCGATCCAGCAGATGCCGCCGGGAGCGACCGTCTGTCCGGTGCACTGGTCGTCGCCGGCCGGGATCGTGAAGTCGCTGGAGTCGGTGCCCGAGGTCCCCGCACGAGACACGTCGGTGAAGGTCAGCGGCGCCCCGCCGGTATCGGTCACCTCGAGCCACAGCACGGGACCCGGCTGGCCCGTCGTCTGCGAGCCGAAGCTGAGCGCGCCGGGCGATGAGATGATCCCGTCGTCGAGCAGTACCGATGCGTTCTGCGTGGTTGCGTTGACGGTCACGACGTCGTCGGCGCCGTCGCCGTTGAGGTCCGCGACAGCCACGCCCACCGGCTGTTCGGCTACGCCGCCGAGGCCGAAGTCGGTCGCCGGAGCGAAGCCGCCGAGACCGTTGCCGGCGAGCACCGAGATGTTCTCGCTGCCGTAGTTGGCGACGACGATGTCGGCGTGGCCGTCGCCGTTCAGGTCGCCGATCGCGACCGCGTCCGGACCGGTGCCGGCGGTGTGATCCTGCGGTGCGCTGAACTGGCCGTCGCCGTCGCCCATCAGCACCGAGACGTTGTCGTCGCCGTTGTTGGCGACCGCGATGTCGGGGATCCCGTCGCGGTTGAGGTCGCCGACGGCGACGGCGTACGGGAACGTTCCGGTGGCGATGTCCTCGTGCGTGGCGAAGGTCGCCGTCGTCGCGTCCTGAGCCGTCGTGTTCATCAGCACCGACACGCCCGTACCGCCTTGGTCCGCGGTGACGATGTCGGGGCGGCCGTCGCGGTTGAGATCGGCGACCGCGACGCCGATCGGGCTCGATCCGACCGCGAAGTTCTGCTGAGCCGCGAAGCTCGGCGTGGTCCCGGAGGTCGCTGTGTTCAGCAGAACTGAGACGTTGTTCGAGCCGTTGTTGGTCACGATGATGTCATTGCGACCGTCCCCGTTCACGTCGCCGATCGCCACGTCCCAGGGCGAGGTCCCGACGCTGAAGGGGACGGCCGTCCCGAACGACAGCGTCGAGGCGCCCGCCGTCGTCGTGTTCGGCACCACCCAAACCTTGCCGTTCTTGTTGTCGGTCACGACGATATCCGGCAGGCCGCCGGGCAGCAGTTGCCCGATCGCGACCCCGTACAGCTGCGTGGTGCTGGTGCCGATCGGGATCTCGAGCGGGGCACCAAAGCCGCCGGCGCCGTTCCCGAGCATCACCGTCAGCACACCGCTGTTGGCAGCCGGATTCCCGCTCACGAACGCGAGGTCCGGGATCCCATCGCCGTTCAGGTCGCCGACCGCGATCCCGTTCATCTCCAGCGGGGGCGTGTCGATCGTCAGCAGCGACGGCGCCGACAGGCTGATCGTCGCCGACGCGGGCGCCGCAGCGGCGGCTGCCAACGCGGTCGCGATCACACAAACGCGCACCCGCCGTCCAGTCCACCTCATCGCGCCCTCCGGTCTCGAGTTCCGGAGGGGGATCCTATGCCTATGCCTACGACAACCGCTCGATCAGCATCGCCTGGCCCATCCCGCCGGCGACGCACATCGACTCGATCCCGTAGCGGCCGTCGCGCGCGCGCAGGCCGTTGATGCAGCGTGGTCATGATCCGCGCGCCGGTCATCCCGAACGGGTGGCCGAGCGCGATCGCGCCGCCGAACGGGTTGAGCTTCTCGTCCGGGATCCCGAGCTCGTCGCGGCACGGCACGATCTGCGCGGCGAACGCCTCGTTGATCTCGACGATGTCGATGTCGTCGATCGTCATCCCGGTCTGCTCGAGCAGCGCCTGGATCGCGGGGATCGGGCCGAGGCCCATGATCTCGGGCCGGATCGCGGCGACGGTCGAGGCGATGATCCGCGCCAGCGGCTCGAGGCCGAGCTCGCGCGGCCTTCTCGTCCGACATCACGAGCACCGCGGCGGCGCCGTCGTTGAGCGGGCAGGCGTTGCCGGCGGTCACGGTGCCGTCGGGCTTGAACGCCGGCTTGCAGCTTGCGCCAGCACCTCCATCGTCGTCCCGGGCCGCGGCCCGTCGTCCTTGCGTCGACGACCGTCTCGGGCACGTCGATCTCGTTGCCCTCCTTGTCGGTCGTCCTTGTGGGCGGGCACGGTGACCGGCACGATCTCGGCGTCGAAGTGGCCCGAGTCGCGCGCCTCGACGGCGCGGTTCTGCGAGATCACGCGCCCACTCGTCCTGCTGCTCGCGGGTGACGTTGCAGCGCTCGGCGACGTTCTCGGCGGTCATCCCCATCGGGATGTAGACGTCGTACAGCGAGCCCTCGGAGCCGTTGAGCTTCGGGTTCTTGGTCTCTCCATCATCCCGGCGCCCAGCCCGGCGCGCGACACGGCCTCGACCCCGGCGGCGATGTACTGGTCGCCCTCGCCGGCGCGGATCGCGTGCGACGCCATCCGGATCGTCATCAGCGACGAGGCGCAGAAGCGGTTGACGGTGCAGCCGGGAACGTGGTGGTCCAGCCCGGCGAGCAGCGCCGCGTTGCGCCCGACGTTGTAGCCCTGCTCCCCGACTCCCGACGCGGCGCCCATCAGCACGTCGGTGGTCTGCGCGAAGTCGACGCTCGGGGTTGCGCTCGATCAGCGTCCGGATCGGGATCGCGGCCAGCTCGTCGGCGCGCACCGTCTTCAGCGAGCCCTTGCCCGCGCGCCCGATGGGCGTGCGGATGGCGTCGACGATCACTGCTTCGGGCATGCTCGGGCTCCTGGTCTCGTCACGTGGGTCGTGCTCGCGGGGGTCAGAGGCCGAGGCCGCGGACGCCCTTCTCGCCCCAGCCGAGATGGTGGGCGAGCTCGTGGCGGACCGTGCGCGTGACCTGCGCCTTGAGCAGCTCCGGGTCGTGGCCGAAGTCGCGCATCAGCGTGTCGCGGAAGATCACGATCCGGTCGTGGAAGTAGTCCTGCGCGACCGTGTCGCCCTGGTAGAGGCCGTAGGCGCGGCGCTGCGCGCGGCCGCCGTCGGAGACGACGATCGCGACGTGCTCGAGCGCGCGGTGGAACTCCAGCGGCAGCTCGTCGATCGCCGAGCGCACGAGCGCCCTGAAGTCCTCGTCGTCGTCGAGCGTCGTACTCGTCGTCGTCGTCGTCGTCGTCGCTCGCCGGCTCGTCGTCATCGGCGTCGCTCCACGAGCCCTCGCGCGGCGAGCCGCTCGGCGCGCTGCGACGAGCGCCTCGAACTCCTCCTCGGACTCGGGGTCGCGCCAGTCGGCGAGGTGCACGCAGCGCCAGCACGACGACGCCGCCGATGATGCACCGCGCCGGCGCGCGAACACGGCCAGGCCCTGGAGCAGCCGCACCGGCGGCGAGTCGCTGAAGCCGATCGACAGCGCTGACCACGCCGAGGCCGACGGTCAGCGCCGCGACGGCCGAGAACAGGATGCGGCGAGCGGTCGGCTGGCGAGCCGCGCATCGTGCCTACCTCAGCGTCCGGGCGATCACGAGGCGCTGGATCTCGTTCGTGCCCTCGTAGATCTGGGTGATCTTCGCGTCGCGCATCATCCGCTCGACCGGATACTCCTTGACGTAGCCGTAGCCGCCGAGCACCTGCACCGCCTCGACCGTGACCTTCATCGCCATGTCGGAGCAGAACAGCTTCGCCATCGCCGAGTACTTGCCGATGTCCGGATCGCCGCGGTCGACCTTCGCGCACGCCTGGTAGAGCAGCTCGCGCCCGGCCGCGCACTGGGTCTCCATGTCGGCGAGCTTGAACTGGATCGCCCTGGAAGGCGTTGATCGGCTTGCCGAACTGCCTGCGCTCGCGCGCGTAGGCGGCGGCGTAGTCGGTCGCGCCCTGGGCGATCCCGAGCGCCTGCGCGGCGACCCCGAGGCGCGAGCGATCGAGCGTGCCCATCGCCACCTTGAAGCCCTGGCCGACCTCGCCGATCATGTTCTCGTCCGGGACGCGGACGCCGTCGAAGATCGGCTGGCCGGTCGGTGAGCCGCGGATCCCGAGCTTGTGCTCGAGCTTGCCGACGCTGAACCCGGGGCGGTCGGCCTCGACCACGAACGCGGTGATCCCGCGCGAGTGGCCGGCCTCGCGGTCGGTGACCGCGAAGCACGACGTAGAAGTCGGCGATGCCGAGGTTGGTGATCCAGTTCTTGGTCCCGTCGATCACCCACTCGTCGCCGTCGCTGGACCGCGCGGGTGATCATCCCGCCCGGATCGGAGCCGGCCTCGGGCTCGGACAGCGCGAACGCCGGCGACCACTCGCCGCTCGCGCAGCGCGGCAGGAAGCGCTCCTTGAGCTCCTCGGAGCCGAACAGCTTGATCGGCAGCGTGCCGAGCTCCTGGATCATCAGGATCAGCGCGGTCGACGCGCACGCCTTGGCGATCTCCTCGACCGCCATGTTGAGCATCAGCGTGCCGGTGCCGGTGCCGCCGTGCTCGGTCTCGAACGGCAGCCCGAGGATGTCCTGCTCGGCCAGCAGCTTGCGCAGGTCGTGCGGGTAGTCCGCCTGCTCGTCGATCTCGGCCGCCCGCGGCGCGATCCGCTCGCTGCGCGATCTCGCGGATCGTGTCGCGGAAGTCGAGGTGCTCCTGCGGGATCGTGTACAGCTCGGACAGCGCGGACATGCTGCGCATGGATGCTCGATGACCGCGCCTCCGGCCGCACGCGACGCGGCGCGTCCGGCGGCCGGTTACGGCCCGCGCGCGGTGGCCGCGCCGGACCGCTAGCCAGCCCGGAGGGTGGCGGACGATGTAGCCCGCCGTCGGCGGTTGCGGGATCGCGCGTCGAGCCAGCGCGGACCGGTGCCCGCCGGCGTCGTCGGGCCGTCGTGGCCGCGGTGTCGAACGCACAGGCCCGGCGACCACGATGTACGTGTGCCCGGCGTTGGCGTAGATCGTGATCCACTGGCCGGGGCCGGCGCTGCCGTAGGTCTCGAGCTCGGTCGAGTCCTCGGGCGGCCGAGAGCAGGCTGGCGCCGTGCAGCGCGAAGCTGACCGAGCCCGAGCAGTCGTAGCCGGAGCGTTCCAGCTCGCCGTGGCCGCCGCCGTAGCATGTAGGGCTTGTCGATGATCGGGTTGGCGGCGGCGATCACGTCCTGGACGGCCTGCGGCGCGCCGGCCGGCGCGGTCGCGGTGCCGTCGGAGTTGATCGTCGCCTTGCCCGACCGGGCCGGTGCGCGGTCATCGCCTTGGCGACGACCTGGCGCAGCACCTGGGCACTGGGCGTAGCGTGACGACGCCGTTGGCGGTCAGCCCGTTGGCGCTCTCGAACTCGATCGACGTTGCGCCTCGGTCGCCGGGCCGAAGTCGCCGTCGACGGCGGTCGGGAAGCCGGCGAGCGTCAGGTAGCCCTGGAGCACCCGGACGTCGTGGCCCTTCATCGCCCTCGCGCAGCGTGCGGTCGCCGAGATGCTGGGAGCCGCCGTCCTGCGGACCTGCGGGACGGCGGTGACCGGGTTGTCGCGTGAGCCGCGTCGGGTCGGGTCTCCGGTCGGGCCGCCGAGCTCTGCTTCGAGTGCGTTGGCGGTGCCTTGGCCGAGCTTCCGGTCGAGCCCTGGTCGCCGGCTCGCCGTCTGCCGCTGCCGGGCGGTCGCGTCGGCGTCGCAGCTCTGCGACTGCGGCCGGATCACCGTCTCGAGCTTCGCGACGAAGGCGGCGTTGACGACCCCGTTGACGGTCATGCGGTACTTGCGCTCGAAGCGCTTGACGTTGCGTCTCGGTCGTCGGGCCGAAGACGCCGACCGCGGCGGTCGTGAAGCCGGCCTTGGTGAGATCCGTCTGCAGCGTCCGCACGTCGCGCCCGGTCATCCCCTCGCGCAGGACCCGGCTAGCCGAGCCGCTGCGCCAGCGCCGGCGCGGGCGCGGCCAGCGATCGGCGTGAGCAGCAGCGAGCGCCAAAGCTCAGCTAGACGGACAACGGCGCGGAAGCTCGGTTGGAACAACAGCTAACCCTTCTCTTTCGGTCGCCTACGGGGTTAGCTGACGGGCTCGCGCTGAAAGAGTTGCGCTACGCCGGACTTCCGGCGATTCGCCCCACGGACCCACGGTGGGTCCCAGCGGGTTCCCCGATCGTCCGCGGCATGCGGCCGGACGATTCGGCTGGGTGCATTATCGGCTGGGCACACTACACCACCTGCAAGATGTCTGTCACGCTTGCACGTCTATGGCAGGAGATCAGCGGGCGGCGCATCCTCCGCGACGTGGCTACCCTGCCGCGAATGGACGCCGACTACACCCCCCAGGAGGTCGCCGACCTGCTCGCCGAGGGCGAGATCCAGCTGATCGACGTCCGCGAGCCGTCACGAGCACGAGGCGGGCCGGATCGCCGGCGACCGGCTGATCGTAGCTCAGCAGCTCAGTGCCCGAGGCCGCACACGATCGACCGCGAGCGCCCGGTCGTCTTCTACTGCCGCAGCGGCGCCGCTCGGCGATGGCGACCCAGGCGTTCGCGCGGCGCCGGCTTCGACGCCCACAACATGACGGGCGGGCTGCTCGACTGGGACGCGGCCGGGCTCCCGCTCGAGCCCGACGGCGGCTACGTCGCCACGCTGGCGCGAGCCGGCGCTCAGGGCTACCGCTTGCTCAGGGCTTCCACTTGATCGAGCACCCGA
The DNA here is from genome assembly GCA_963826895.1 of uncultured Solirubrobacterales bacterium. Lineage (GTDB taxonomy): Bacteria > Actinomycetota > Thermoleophilia > Solirubrobacterales > Solirubrobacteraceae > Palsa-465. Next base: position 898,100 of record CAWGYJ010000001.1, on the reverse strand, counting down.
CCGGCGGCGTCTCGGCCGCGCGGGCTCGCGCCGCCGAGCACGGCGTCGAGCGCCTCGCGCAGCCACGCGGCCCGCTGGGCCCGGTCGTCGTAGTCGGAGTCCGGCGCGCCGCGGTAGCGCAGCCGCCCGCTCGGCGTCGAGCACGAACACGTCCGGCGTCGTCTTCGCCCCATACGCGCGCGCGACCTCCTGGGTCGAGTCGTGCAGGTAGGGCATCGGCCAGTCCTCGCACGCGACGCGCGCCTTCATCGCGTCGTAGGAATCGCGGGGGTAGCGGTCGGCGTCGTTGGCGTTGATCGCCAGGAACCGCACGCCCTTCGGCGCGTAGTCGCGCGCGGCGTCGGCGAGCCGGTCGTGCCACGCCAGCGCGTACGGGCAGTGGTTGCACGTGAACACGACAACCGTCGCGGCGCGGCGCCGTCTCGGCGAGTGCTCGCTTCCGTCCGTGTCCGGCAGCGTGAAGTCCGGGGCCAGCTCGTCAATGGCGAGCGTCATCGGCTTCACCTCCCTCGGTCGCCGAGCACGCGCGCAGCGCGTCGCGCAGGTCCTCAGGGTCGGGGGTCGGCGACACGCGGCCGTCGCGCCGCCGGTAGACGCGGCAGTTGAGCCCGACCGCATCGTCCGCCGGGACGACATCAGTCCCGTCGATGAGGATCGTCGGCGAGCCGGCGAAGTCGGCGCTCGACCGCCTCGTCATCGGTTCGCGATCTCGGTCATCCGGACGATCGGTCGCCGAGCCCGAGCTCCGCCAGCGCCTCGCGCAGTCCGCCAGCGCCCGCTCGGTCGACGGGCAGCCCGCCCACCACAGCAGCTCTACGTCCATGCCCCCAGGTTAGCCAGCATCCTCGCCGCCCCGACGCGCCGGCAAACCGCGCCGAAAACGCGACGAGGCCGTGCCGGCGGCCTACCGGCACGGCCTCGAAACGCAGCGAGGACAACGGCGTCAACTCCTAACGCACTGGCGTGTCTCGCGTTTCCTCCGGGGCGTCGGAATCTCCACAGATAGGAACGGCCGGCCCGCCGCCAGGTTGGCCGGTTGCCGACGCCGAATGCGGCGACTTGGGGAAGTCTTGTGACCTATACGGTCACTTTTCGCTCCGACAGACGTCGGAGCGGCGTGGTTCAGGCGACCGTCCAGGTGTCGCCGCCGTGCAGCAGCTCGCCGAGCTGCTCTCGCTCGGCGCGACCTCGGCGCCCGCGACCGCGCCGCGCCCGAACACGGGCCGCGAGACGCCGCGGAAGATGCCGATCGGCGTCGGCCCGGTCGGGTCGTTGGCCAGCTTGCGCCAGCGAGAACGCCAGCCCCGGGTCCGCCCGGGTCGGGTCGTGGACGAGCAGCGCGTCCTCGCCCACGTCGGCGACGTCGACGATCGACAGCCAGCCGTCCGCGCCGCGCACGACGCCGCGCTCACCGTCGACGCCGAACCGGATCGGCTCGCCCGCCTCGAGCCGGATCTGGTTGGCGTCCCTGGTCTCCTTCTCGGTCAGCGCGAAGAACGCGCCGTCGTTGAACACCGGGCAGTTCTGGTAGATCTCGACGAGCGCCGCGCCCTCGTGGGCGGCCGCGGCGCGCAGCACCTCGGTCAGGTGCTCGCGGTCGCGGTCGAGCGTCCGCGCGACGAACGTCGCCTCGGCCCCGAGCGCCAGCGCGACCGGGTTGAACGGATGGTCCGCGACGCCGAACGGGGTCGACTTGGTGATCTTGCCGAGCTCCGAGGTCGGCGACGCCTGGCCCTTGGTCAGCCCGTAGATCTGGTTGTTGAACAGCAGGATCTTGACCGGGACGTTGCGGCGCAGCGCGTGGATCAGGTGGTTGCCGCCGATCGACAGCGAGTCGCCGTCGCCGGTCACGACCCAGATCGACAGGTCGCTCGCGCGCGGTCGCGAGCCCGGTCGCCAGCGCCGGCGCGCGGCCGTGGATGCCGTGCATCCCGTACGTGTCCATGTAGTAGGCGAACCGCCCGGCGCAGCCGATCCCGGTGATGAACACGATCCGCTCGGGCGGGATCCCGAGCTCGGGCATGAACTGCTGCACGGCCGACAGCACCGCGTAGTCGCCGCAGCCCGGGCACCAGCGCGTCTCCTGGTCGGACTGGAAGTCCGCCTTGGTCAGCGCGTGGCCGTCGCCGCCGGACCCGCCGCCGTTCGTCGTCAGCGCGGTCATCCCAACCGCTCCAGGATCGCCGCCTCGATCTCGGCGGCGAACAGCGGCTGCCCCTCGACCTTTGTGTAGCGACTCGACGTCGACCAGGTAACGGCCGCGCAGCACCTGACGCCAGCTGGCCCGTGTTCATCTCGGGGACCAGCACGCGGTCGAACGAGCGCAGCACGTCGCCGGTGTTCGCGGGCAGCGGGTTCAGATGGTCGCAGCTGGGCGCAGGCGACCGTGTGGCCGTCGAGCCGCGCCGCGCCGCACCGCCGGCGCGGATCGCGCCCTCGGTCGAGCCCCAGCCGAGCACGAGCAGCGTCGCGTCCGGGTCGGCGTCGACGTCGAGCGGCGGGCACTCTCGGCGATCCCGGCGACCTTCGCGGCCCGCAGCTCGGTCATCCGCTGCGTGGTTGGCGCCGTCGTAGGAGATGTTGCCGGTCGCCGTCGGCCTTCTCGAGCCCGCCGATCCGGTGCTGCGAGCCCGGGCGTGCCGGGGATCGCCCACGGCCGCGCGCCGTCGCTCGTTGCGCGCGTACGGCAGGAACGCCGCATCCGGACCCGGCGGCGACCGCGAACGCGGGATCGATCGCAGGCAGCGTCCTCGAGCGCCGGGCACCAGCCACGGCTCGGAGGAGGACGCGAGGAACGTGTCCGACAGCAGGATCACCGGCGTCCGGTAGCGGATCGCGATCCGCGCCGCCTCGAACGCGGCGTCGAAGCAGCCACCGGGCGTCGTCGCGCGCGATCACCGGCAGCGGCGACTCGCCGTGGCGGCCGTACAGCGCCATCAGCAGGTCGGACTGCTCGGTCTTCGTCGGCATCCCGGTCGACGGGCCGGCGCGCTGGACGTCGATGATGATCATCGGCAGCTCGAGCATCACCGCCAGCCCGATCGTCTCGGCCTTCAGGTCCATGCCCGGGCCGCTCGTCGCGGTCACGCCCAAGCGCCCGCCGAAGGCGGCGCCGAGCGCCATCCCGGCGGCGGCGATCTCGTCCTCGGCCTGGATCGTCCGGACGCCGAGCGCCGCGTGCCGCGAGAGCTCGTGCAGCAGCTCCGAGGCGGGCGTGATCGGGTAGGACGGCGAGCACGAGCGGCAGCCCGCTGCGGACGCTCGCGGCGATCAGCCCGAGCGACAGCGCCGTCGTGCCGTTGACGTTGCGGTAGGTGCCGGGCGCGACGTCGGTCGCCGGCGCGACGCGGTACTGGACGTCGAGCAGCTCGGTCGTCTCGCCGAACGACCAGCCGGCGTTGAACGCGGCCAGGTTCGCCTTCGCGACGGCCGGGCCGCTTGCCGAACTTCTGCTCGATCCAGCGCTCGGTGACCTCGGTCGGGCGCCCGTACAGCCACGAGAGCACGCCGAGCGCGAACAGGTTCTTGGCGCGACCCGCGTCACGCGTCGTGACGCTCCTCCATCCCCTCGACGGCGCGCGTGGTCAGCGTCGTCATCGGGATCCGGTGCACGCGGTACGCGCCAGCGACCCGTCCTCGAGCGGGTTCGTCGTCGTAGCCGGCCTTCTCCAGGTTGCGCTTGGTGAACGCGTCCTCGTTGACGATGATCGTCGCGCCGCGCGGTCGAGCTCGGCGATGTTCGCCTTGAGCGCCGCCGGGTTCATCGCGACCAGCACGTTCGGCGCGTCGCCGGGCGTGAGGATGTCGCGCGAGGCGAAGTGGATCTGGAACGCCGACACGCCCGCGAGCGTGCCCGCCGGCGCGCGGATCTCGGCCGGGAAGTTCGGCAGCGTCGCGAGGTCGTTGCCGACGACCGCGGTCGCGTCGGTGAAGCGGCTGCCGGCAAGCTGCATCCCGTCGCCGGAGTCGCCGGCGAACCGGACGATCACCTGCTCGCGCTCTTCGATTGTCTTCGTCATCGCGCGCCCAATCCGTCTCTTGCTCACTGAGTGTACGCGGCGCGCGGATCGTCCCCATCGACGATCCAGTAGCGCAGCACGTTCGCGAACCGCACCGCCTGCTCCGCGTCGTCGAGCAGCAGCCCGAACCGCGCGATCGTCCGCTGGCTCCGCTCGTAGTCGCTGTACAGCAGGTCGACGTAGATCCGGCCCTCGTTCTCGATCGCATCGACGAGCGACGCGAGCGACGGGTCGTCCGCTTCGCGGATCGCGCCGCGCCATACCGCGACCTCGCCGGCGGGCACGTACAGGTCGAGCTGCTGGCGGCGGAAGTCGTCGAGCTCGGGCTGGTCGTGCACGGTGCCCGCGTCGCCACCGTAGGTCGCGGCGCGCCAGCCGTGGATGACCGCCACGCCGGCGGCCGCGTTGCGCACGGTCATCGCGAGAAACACGCGCCCGCCCTGCACCTCCGCGGCGGCACGATGACCGGCGACGCTCATCTGGAAGCCGTCTCCGAACCCGACCCGCTCGGTCGCGTCGTCCTCTCGCGACGGGGTCAGCACCGGCCGCTGGCCCGCCAGCAGTGCGCGCTCCGCAACGCGCCCGGCGCGGTTCGCCGAGCTGATCGAGCCGAACGTCGCGATCGCCAGGACGGTCGTCCCGCCGGCGGTCAGCAGTGATGAGATCGTGACCCAGTCCGCCATGCCCGCCTTGTTCCGGGCGGCGCATGCGCCGCCCGGCCGCCGGTGCATGCACCGGCGGGGCCGGGCCACATGTGGCCCGGCCTTCCAGGTTCAGCGGCTAGATCTTCGTGACGTTGATGGCCTTCGGCCCCTTGGGCCCGGCCTCCTCCTCGTACGACACCTTCGCGCCCTCGGCGAGCGAGCGGTAGCCGTCCGCGGTGATGCTCGTGTGATGGACGAACAGGTCGCGGCTGCCCTCATCGGGCGTGATGAAGCCGAAGCCCTTCTCGTCGCTGAACCACTTGACTGTGCCTGTTGGCATGCTGGAGATCTCCTCCGTAGCTCTCAGTGCTGCTACCACGGAGGGAACCCCGGGGCCTGCACCTACTGTTCCCGTCAATCCGACGGCCTTTCGGCGCGGCACGCTAGCACGCAGCAGGGTTGGAAGCCGTGAAAGCGGCGTGATCCGCAACAAGCGCGACACTTGTGCTTGTGCCCCCCGTCATGACTACCGTCGGCCTTGGCGGCTGCAAACCCTCGCCGGCCGTCGTCCTCACTCGCTCGCGTGCCCAAGGGCACGCCACGCTCGCTGCGTCCTCGGCCGGCTCGGTTTTCGCTCGCCAATCCACGACGCCGATCACGACGGGGAACACCTAATGGACGATCCGATGCCGATCGGACGCCGCGCCGCGGTGCCGCTGTCGGAGATCACCGTGCGCGCCTCCCGCTCCTCCGGACCCGGCGGCCAGCACGCCAACGTCACCGCCTCGCGGATCGAGGCGTCGTTCGAGGTTGCCGCGAGCCAGACCCTCAGCGAGGAGCAGAAGCGCCGGATCGTCTCGCGCGCGGGACCGCGCGTGGTGGCGGTCGCACAGGACGCGCGGAGCCAGGCGCGCAACCGCGAGCTCGCGCTCGAACGGCTCCAGCGCCGGTTGACGGCGGCGCTGGCGGTCCAGCGCCCGCGGCGCCCGACGCGGCCGACGAAGGCGTCCAAGCGCCGGCGAGCGGCCGACAAGCAGCGACAGGCCCAGCGCAAGCGCGAGCGGCGCACGCCGCGGCCGGAGGACTAAGTGCGCTGGATCGTCGACGGCATGAACGTGATCGGCACGCGCCCGGACAAGTGGTGGCGCGACCGCGACGCCGCGATGCTCGCGCTCGTCGACCGGCTCGAGCGATGGGCCGCGGAGGAGGGCGACGACGTGACGGTCGTGTTCGAGCGCCCGCCTCGGCCCCCGATCCGCTCGACGGTGATCGTCGTCGCGCACGCGCCGCGTCCCGGCCGCGACGCCGCCGACGACGAGATCGTGCGAATGCTGCAGGCCGATCCCCACCCCGAGCAGGTCCGCGTCGTCACCTCGGACCGGTGGCTCGTCGAGCGCACGGAGGCGACGGGCGCGACGGTCGAGGGCTCACATTCTTTTCGGAACCGAATCGAAGGGTAAGAACTTCGGAGTAGCGAGTTCCCGGCTTGCGACAATTACGTGATGGCCGACGATCAACCCAGGCGCTCGGCTCCCACCCGCACTCGTCCGGGGTCCACTCCGCCGACTCCGCCCTCGTGGCGGGTGACTCCTGCGCCTGACGGGCGCGGCGGCTCGCCGAAGTCGCCGATGCCCCCTCGGCGCAACGGTCGCTGGCTGATCATCGGCCTCGTCCTTGCGGTGCTGATCCTCAACGTCTGGGTCTCGTCGAACGCACTCTCGCCGACCTCCCGCGTGCGGGTCCCGTACAGCCCGACCTTCCTCACCCAGGTCACGGACGGCAACGTCCAGTCGATCGACTCGACAGGCGAGTCGGTCCAGGGCACGTTCAAGCACCCGTTCGCGTACCAGGGCAGCGCGGCGACCGTGTACTTCGCGACGCAGATCCCGTCGTTCGCCGACAACCAGGCGCTCGAGAACATCCTCAAGCAGCACGGCGTCGTCCAGAACGCCACCAACCCCGATACCGGCGCGTCGTTCTTCGAGGAGCTGCTGTTCGGGTTCGGCCCGACGCTGTTCTTCATCCTGATCATCATCTGGTTCATGCGCCGCGCGGCGAGCGGCGGCGGCGCCGGCGGCCTGATGTCGTTCGGCCGCTCGCGAGCGAGGCGGGTGGAGGCCGACGAGCAGCCCGTCACCTTCCGCGACGTGGCCGGGATCGACGAGGCCAAGGAGGAGCTGACCGAGATCGTCGACTTCCTCAAGAACCCGGACAAGTACCTGAAGCTGGGCGGGCGGATCCCGCGCGGCGTCCTGCTCGTCCGGCCCGCCCGGGACCGGCAAGACGCTGCTCGCGCGCGCGGTCGCGGGCGAGGCGGGCGTGCCGTTCTTCCAGATGTCGGCGTCGGAGTTCGTCGAGATGATCGTCGGCGTCGGCGCCTCGCGCGTACGTGACCTGTTCGCGCAGGCGAAGGCCGCGGCCCCCGCGATCATCTTCATCGACGAGCTCGACGCCGTCGGGCGCTCGCGCTCATCCGGCGGTCCGAACATCTCCGGCGGCCACGACGAGCGTGAGCAGACGCTGAACCAGATCCTGACCGAGATGGACGGCTTCGATCCGCGCACCGGCGTGATCGTGCTCGGCGCGACGAACCGGCCCGAGGTCCTCGACCCCGCCCTGCTGCGCCCGGGCCGCTTCGACCGCCGCGTCTCGGTGCAGCCGCCCGATCGCGCCGGTCGCGAGGCGATCCTCCGCGTCCATACGCGCTCGGTGCCGCTCGCACCGGATGTCGATCTCGGCGCGCTCGCGTCCTCGACGCCCGGAATGGTGGGCGCCGACCTCGCGAACGTCGTCAACGAGGCGGCGCTCCTCGCCGCGCGGCGCTCGCACTCGCAGGTCAACCGCGAGGACCTGACCGACGCGCTCGAGCGGATCGTGCTCGGCGCCGAGCGCCGGGTCGTGATCTCCGACGAGGACCGCCGGCGAACCGCCTACCACGAGGCCGGCCACGCGATCGTCGGCATGCTCACCCCGGGGGCCGACCCGGTCCGCAAGGTCTCGATCATCCCCCGTGGCCAGGCGCTCGGCGTCACGTTTTCGGCGCCCGACGCGGACCGCTTCAACTACGACGAGCAGCATCTGCTGGCGCAGATCAAGGTCGCGCTCGGCGGCCGGGCGTGCGAGGAGATCGTGTTCGGCGACCTCACCACCGGAGCGGAGTCCGACATCCAGCAGCTGACGCGGATCGCGCGGATGATGGTCGGCCGCTGGGGCATGAGCCCCTCGATCGGGCCGATTGCGGTGCTCCCGCAGGACGGCTTCGGGCCGCTGCTCCCCGGCGCCTCCGAGACCTCGGAGTCGACTCAGCGGCTGATCGACGAGGAGGTTCGCAGGATCGTCGAGACGGCGCATACGGAGGTCATAGAGCTGCTCCGCGGGCACCGCGAGAACCTGGACTCGCTGGTCGGCTCGCTACTGGCCCACGAAACGCTCGACGAGGCTGATGCGTACGCGGCGGCCGGCTTGACGAGAGAAAGCTCCGCCGCCGCCGCGAGCCCCATCACGGCGGCGATCGGGAGCGAACGGACGATCACCTCCGGCTAGCCCCCACGTGCCAGGCACCTGCGCCGACCGTGGGTGAACGTCCACCTTGGCGCGCCAGAATATGGCCGATCGAGCGAATGCGCCATCGAACATTCGTCCAACTTTGGGAGGAATCGGCCAACCTGGGGAGGTTTGGGGGTATTCCGTGCGAGCTATGAGGAGCGCCGGCATCGTCGTCAAGGAAAGCCCGTGGCCTGTGGAAGAAACGGTCCAGCGGTTCGAGCGGCTGCTCGACGCCAAGGGGGTGAAGCTGTTCGCCGTGTTCGACCACAGCGGCGCGGCCGCAGACAACGGCCTGGAGCTCCGCGACACGAAGGTCGTGGTGTTCGGCAGCCCGGCGGCGGGCACGCCGGTGATGGAGGCCGTCCCGCTGGCCGCCCTCGACCTGCCGCTGAAGGTGCTCGTGTGGGACGACAGCGGGCAGACGAAGCTTGCGTACGCCGCACCGAGCGAGCTCGCCGGCCGCTACGGCCTCAGCGACGAGCTGGCTGCGCGCCTGGCCGCGATCGACACGCTCACCGACGCGCTGATCGCAGGCTGAGCCGGCGCTACAGCGGCACCCGCCCCGCGAACCCCGCCTCGGGCGCGTGCCAGAAGCCGATCTCGGGCTCGTCGATCAGCCAGCACAGGTAGACCTCCTCGCCCTCGCGGATCGCGGGGAAGTCGACGAGGCCACGGTCGACGTCGCGGAGCACGATCTCGACGGCCTCGAGCTCGCCGAGCGCGCGGCTGAGCTCGACCAGCGAGCGCGCCACATCGCGACCAGGGTAGGACCCGCCGGCGTCCGGGTCGAGCGCCTCGATCGCCGCGCCGGCGCGGGGACCGAGCGCGACCAGGCGGGCGTGGGCGCCGCGGATCCAGCCGACCCGCTCGGCGACCCACGCGCGGGCCGCGTTGGCCTCGGTCAGCGTGTAGTGGCGTTCGTGGAGCACGTCTGCAGAGGCGTGATCAGTCGCCGAGGCGGGTGAGCCGCGCGAGCGCCTCGTGGCACTCGACGACGCGCTTCTTGACCGGGTCCGAGTCGGGCCGATCGTGGACCAGGTCCCAGGTCCGGTCGGCCACCTCCCGCGCGGTCTCGGGCGTGGCGCCCTCCCACAGGCGGTTGACGAGCTTCAGCTCGAATTCCTGAATCTGGTCGGCCGGGTCGCCGGGCTCGAGCCGGGGCAGCGGTTCGCCGGTCGCTTCCCGCCACATGCCGGTCGCGACCAGGAGCCGGTTTCTGAGCGTGATCGGATCCATCGTCGGCATCATCCTAAAGAGCGCGCGGCCGGTCTGAGATCGGACGGACACAACTCGTACACATCTCCTTATTCGACGGTGTTACCGTCACGCCGCTGTCCGACGACTGAGAGGCTGAGCATGGAGTACGAGGAAGGCACCCACGAGCTGGACGACGAGTTCGGTGAGCCCGGCGGCGAGTTCGACGACGACGAGCTCTCGACCCACGGCTTCGACGACTTGGACGGCCTGGACGACGAGGACGACCTCAGCGAGCCGGACGAGTAACGGCTCAGCCCGGCGGCTTGAGCTGACGTCGCAGTAACGCGTCGAATGCGCGATCGCCGAGCGCGCCGCGCACCACCGGCAGCACGCGAGCGATCGCCGTCACCCGGTAGCGCGCACGCGGGCTGCCCGCGGTGATCGCCCGCTCGATCGCGCCGGCCACATGCTCGGGCTTGCCGGCGATGAAGCTCTCGTCCGTCTCGGCGTCACCCTTCGCGACCGCCGCGTGGAAGTCGGCGTACGGACCCGCGTCGAGCTCGCCGAGCGCGTGATTGGCGGTGCCGGTGAACTCGGTCCGGATCGGACCGGGCTCGATCAGGACAACCTGCACCCCGAAGCCGCGTACCTCGAACCGCAGCGCGTCGCTGATCGCCTCGACCGCGTACTTTGATGCCGCGTACGCGCCCGCCGCGGGCATCGTCACGCGGCCGGCAACCGAGCTGACGTTGACGATCCGGCCGCGGCGCGCGCGCCGCATCCCCGGCAGCACCAGCTGTGCCATCCGCACGTACCCGAATACGTTGGTCTCGAACTCGGCGCGCAGCTGCTCAACCGACACGGCCTCGATCGCGCCGCTGAGCGCGAACCCGGCGTTGTTGACGAGCGCGCCGACCGAGCCGTGCGCGTCCTCGACAGCCGAGACGGCGGCCGCCATCGAGCCCTCGTCCGTGACGTCGAGCGCGAGCGTCCTGCAGCCGAGCCGCTCGAGCTCCGCGATCGACTCGAGCCGGCGCGCGGTGGCGTAGACGGTGTGCCCTTTGCCGGCCAGGTGCTCCGCAGTCGCACGCCCGATCCCGCTCGAGCAGCCCGTGATCAGGATCGCGCCCGGGTCGCTCATGGCGCGAACCGTAGCCGATCGCCCCGGGGCGATCAGCCGAGCGCGGGCAGCTTCTGCTTGAGGCTGAGCAGCGGCGCGAACAGGTCGCCCTCGCCTTCGACGCGCTCGAGCACGTCCACGGTGTCGAACGTGAGCAGCTCGGCGTCGCCGGCGCTCCTGCAGGCCGCCACCTCGTCCCAACTCACCGGCGTCGAGACCGTCGGCCGCTCGCGCGCGCGAACCGAGTACACGCTCACCGTCGTCTTGTGCGCGTCGTTCTGGCTCCAGTCGACGAGCACCCTTCCGGTGCGCAGGCTCTTCGTCATCCTCGAGGTCACGAGCTTCGCAAGCCGGGCCTCGAGCAGCTCGGCGATCCGTCTGGCGAACGGCTTCGTCTGCGTGTATGTCACCGGCGTGTTCAGCGGCACGTACATCTGCATGCCCTTCGAGCCGGAGGTCTTGACGAAGCTCTGGCAGCCGAGCTGCTCGAACAGGCCCCGGAGGACGAGCGCGACCTCGCAGCACTCGACGATGCCGGCCGGCGCGCCGGGGTCGAGATCGAACACGAGCATCGTCGGCTGCTCGGGCCTCGCGGCCAGCGACAGCGAGGTGTGCAGCTCGATGTCGGCCAGGTTCGCGAGCCACACGAGCGTCGGGCGGTCCTGGCAGAGCGTGTAGGCGATCCCGCCGACGGTCGCGGTCTTGACCCAGTCGGGGCGGTGCGACGGCGAGTTCTTCTCGTAGAAGTGCTGGGAGTCGACGCCGTTCGGGTAGCGCTTGAGCGTCAGCGCGCGGTCCTTCAGGTGCGGCACCACAACCGGCGCGAGGCGCGCGTAGAACGCGATCAGGTCGCCCTTCGTGAACCCGGTCTGCGGGAACAGCACCTTGTCCCAGTTCGAGAGCTTGAGGCGGCGGCCGCCGGTGGTCGCGGCGAGCTGGCCCTCCGGCAGCTGCTCGACCGCGTCGAACAGCGCCTGCGGGGAGTCCGGGGTACCCCCCGGCGCAGTGGGCGAGGCGGGGTCAGGCTCGGCGACGACATCGGCGGGCGCCTTGTCGTCCCGCAGCCCCTTGTACGAGGGCGCGCGCATCACGCCGTCCTCGGTCCACTCGGTGAACTCGACCTCGGCGACCAGCTGCGGCTCGACGAACTCGGTGTTGCGTGGAAGCTTCGGGCCGCCGGGCTCGAACGGGGATGTGGCGCGCCTCAGCGGCTTCATGCGTGCCGCGAGCTCGTCCAGCGTCCGCTCGGTGAACCCGGTCCCGACCCGGCCCGCGTACCGCAGCCCGCCGCCGTTCTCGTGCACGCCCATCAGCAGGGCCCCGATCCGCTCGGCGCGCCTTCCCTCACCGGGCAGCCAGCCGCCGATCACGAGCTCCTGGCGGAGCGTGTTCTTGACCTTGATCCAGGTGCCGCTGCGGCGGCCCGGCTCGTAGCGGCTGCCGAGCCGCTTGGCGACCACGCCCTCGAGCCCCTGCTCGCGCGTCCACTGCAGGAGCTTCTTGCCGGCGCTCGCCTGAGCCGGCGGCACGCGCCACGCCGGGCCGTTCAGCTTCAGCGATTCGAGCCGCTCGCGGCGCTGCTCGTACGGGAGCTCGAGCAGCGAGCGCCCGTCGAGGAACAGCAGGTCGAAGATCGCGTACACGACCGGCGTCGAGCGCTGGAGGCGCTTGACCGCCGCCGGCGAGGTGACGTGCATCCGCCGCTGGAGCCGGCCGAAGCTCGGGCGGCCGTCGTCATCGAACGCGACGATCTCGCCGTCGAGCACCGCCTCGCGCATCCCGAGCTCGAGCAGGATCCCGCGAACCTCGGGGTAGGAGTCGGTGATCTCGCGCAGATTGCGGCTCTCGAGGCGCAGGCGGCCGGGCTTCAGGTACGCGACCGCGCGCACGCCGTCCCACTTGACCTCGAACGACCAGCCGCGCTCGTCGCGAGGCAGGTCCCCGGCGCGCGCCAGCATCGGCACGAGGCTCTCCGGCATCGGCTCGCGCTCGGGGTCCTGCGGCGGGTCCATCCGGTGGATCATCCAGTCGTCGTTGTCGTCGGGTCTGGGCGCCGCCACGCGGCTTCAGCGGGAACAGCCCGTACCGGCCCTGCACGCGTTCGCCGTGGAACGTGACCTCGACCTTCCGCTCGTCGAACTTGTGGACCTCGAACGTGCCGCGGTCCCAGACGGTCATCGTCCCGGCGCCGTACTGGCCCTTCGGGATCTTCCCCTCGAACTCGAGGTACTCGAGCGGGTGGTCCTCGGTGTGGACGGCGAGCCGGTTCTCCGCCGGGTCCTGCGGGATCCCGTTCGGCAGCGCCCACGAGACGGCGACGCCGTCGTGCTCGAGCCGCAGGTCCCAGTGCTGGCGCGTCGCCTGGTGCTCCTGGATCACGAACCGCGGCGCGCCCTCGGCGCTCGCGGCGTCGGCCGGCGACCCGGCGGGCTCGGGCGTCTTCTCCGGGTCGCGCTTGCGCCGGTAGCTGTCGAGCCTGTCCTGCGCCATCCGTTGATTGTCCCGTGCTAGGAGCGTACGATCGGACGACTGTGGGGATTGGACGGATCGGGAAGCCGTGGAAGGCTGTGCTGCTGGTTGCGGTGGGGGCCGCGGGTGGCGGGGCGGCACTCGCGGCGGCGTCGGTCCCCGGGAGCGGCGGCGTGATCAACGCGTGCTACGAGGCGGCCGACGCCTCGGGCCTGCCGGTCGCGGGCCCCAACGTGCACATCATCAACACCTCCGGTGGGCAGACCTGCAGCACGGTCAACGACTCCATTACGTACGTGCCGCTCGACTGGAACCAGACCGGCCCGACCGGCTCCGCGGGCACGCCGGGCGCGGCCGGAGCCACCGGCGCGACCGGCAAGACCGTGACCGTCGTCGGCGGCGGCACGGTGACGCTGCCGAACCGCGAGGTGCTCACCGTCGGCCCGGCCGCGGCGCCGATCCCCACGAACGGCAGCCCTATCGGTCTGCTCACGTTCAAGCAACTCAAACAGGGGGCGGTCACGGGCCGCAACAAGACCGACAGCTTCGAGATGCTCGGCTTCTCGTTCGGGGCGCAGGCGCCGACGGGATCGAACTCGGGCGGCGCCAGCGGTAAGCGCCAGCACTCGCCGATCACGATCGTCAAGGAAGTGGATTCGGCCTCCCCGTTGCTGCTCCAGGCGCTGGTCACGAACGAGGTCCTGAAGACCGTTCAGATCTCGTTCACGCGCCCATCCGGGACCGGCAAGGAAACGGTCTACCAGCGGATCACGCTGACGAATGCCTCGATCTCCTCGGTCGAGCGGTATCACCCTGCTCTGTCGGGCTCAACCGAGCATCGCGACACTGACTCGCTCGAGGCGATTTCGTTCACCTTCCAGAAGCTCGAGGTCGCCAATCTCGGCCCGAAATGAGCCGCGGCGCAGCTGATTGATTTCGCGCATCGCGAGGCGTAGGATCGCGCGCGACCGTGGGGAATCGAAAATGGACCGGGCGGCCCGCGAGGGTCGTACTGCTCGTGGCGGTGGCAGCCGCGGGTGGTGGAGCAGCGCTCGCGGTTGCATCGGTGCCCGACTCGAGTGGCGTGATCAACGCGTGTGTGGAGCTCCAGCCGGGGAGCACGCTTCCCGCCACGACGCCCGGAAACGTGCGGCTGATCGACAGCCCGCAGCAGACCTGCAACACCAACCCCGCAGGCGGTGTCCCGGAGGAGGCGGTGACCTGGAATGCGGCGGGTCCGCAGGGGCCGACCGGGGCACAGGGAGTGGCGGGGCAGACGATCACGATCGCCGGCGAGACGTTCACGCTCTCGAACGGCCGCACCGCGACGGTCACTCAGCAGCCGACGATCGCCCCGCTCCAGGTCAATCCAGGTGGCCCCGTGATCGCGACGCTCACGCTCGGCAGCGGGGCCGGCGCGATCACGTCCAACGTGCTCGGCTACAGCTTCAATGGACCCGGCGCGAGCACATCCGCCTCGCGCGGCGCCGGCTCAGGCAAGGTCAAGTTCAACGAATTCAGCATCACGAAGAAGATCGACGTGTCCTCGCCGAAGTTGATCGAAGCGTGCGCGTCCGGGCAGCACTACAAGACCGTCACGCTGGCCCTCCGGAAGGCCGGCGGTGTGGCGCTCACGTACGAATTCAACGATGTCGTGATCGGCTCCTATCAGACGAGCAGCGCCGATGAGCGGCCGCTCGAGAGCATCACGCTCAACTTCACGTCGGTGACGATCCGCAGGCGCAAGTCGGGCGGTTCGGGCAGTTCGAATCAGTAGGCATTTCGGCCGGCCCGGCAAGGCCGCGCTGGTTCTCGCCGTCGGCGTCGCGGGTGGCGGGGCGGCGCTCGCGGTCGCAGCGGTGCCCGGCTCGGGCGGCGAGATTCATGCGTGCGTGCAGGTCACGACCAATTCTTCGCAGCAGACCGTCCCGATCCCCGCCCTGGGGAACGTCCGGATCATCGACCCGAGTCAGAACCAGAGCTGCAGCACCGGCTCGGCTGGCCCGGCCGGCGGGGCGGAGACCGCGCTCGACTGGAACCAGACCGGCCCGACCGGCGCTCAGGGCGTCCCCGGGGCGGCGGGTCCGAAGGGGGCGACCGGCCAGGCCGGCGCCGCCGAGACGATCACGATCGTCGGGAGCGGGCTCGCCCCAGGCAGCTCGTCGATCGGCGAGATGCAGATGAACACCACGATCACGGGCCAGCGGTACCACTTCCCGATCGTCTCCTACGGTCTGACGCAGATCCCGACGGACGGATCGACGGGTAGTGCCACCAGCGGCAAGCGGCGCCACCAGCCGTTCACGATCGTCAAGCAGACCGACGCCGCGAGCCCGCGGCTGCTCCAGGCGATCACGAAGGGCACGCACTACAAGAGCGCCATCATCGTCTGCCGCAAGGCCGGCGGCGCATACCTCGAGGTGACGCTCACCGATGTCACGGTGTCCGGCTTCTCGCAGGCGAGTGGCGGTGACCGCCCGGTCGAGAGCGTCAGCTTCGAGTACGGCGCGATCTCATTCCGGTACACCAAGTCGACCCCGGACGACTGGGAGGGCTTCTCGCCGGCATGCCGGTCGCGGCCACGATCGGACGCGCAGGCAAAGTCGGTCTGGTCCTTGCCGCCGGCCTCGCCGGCGGCGGCGCGGCGCTGGCGGTTGCCGCCGGCAACTCAGGTGGCGTCATCACCGCCTGCGTCGAGGGCACGGTCGGCGCGACCAGCCCGTTCGTGCCGTTGACGATCCCCGGAAACGTGGAGATCATCGACCCGAGTCAGCAGCAGACGTGCACCTCTACTCCCGGCTCCGTGACGCTTCAGCAGGAGATCACGTGGAACAACGCCGGCGCGCAAGGGGTACCCGGCAGGATCGGCGCGAAGGGCAGGGTCGGTGCGACGGGGCCGAGCGGCCCGATCACGATCGCCACGCCGACCGTCCGGCCGGGCGCGGCGACGATCGGCGGCGTTCAGATCGACGACGGCAACAAGCTCGTGCGGTTCAAGATCCTCAGCCTCAGCGTACCGCCCTCCGAGCAGAGCGCGTTCTCGGGACCCGGCCCGGCCGGTGACGTGCCCGGAAACTTCAAGTTCGGCGCGTTCGTGATCAAGCGGGAGATCGACCGAGCCTCGCCGGTGCTGTTCGGAGCCGTTGCTGACGGATCCTCGTTCAAGACCGGGCTGCTGCTGGTCCAGGTCCGTAGCGCGTCGGGCCTGCACACACTCACGGGACAGCTGACGGGAGTGTCGGTCCCCGCCGTCCAGGACGGTTCGGGCGAGCTCGAAGAAGTCGCCTTCGTGTTCAGGTCGATCTCCTTCAGCTGGGCTGACGGCGGCATCAGCACCAGCGACAGCTGGGCCGCGCCGTAGGGCTGACCCGGCAACGCCGGGCCGCCCAACGCCGAGTCGCCCAACCCGTGGCGCCAGCCCCGGGCCGCCCAACCCCGTGGCGGGTCTACGACTCGGCCAGGATCTTCGACTTCTCGAGCTGGAACTCCGCGTCGGTCAGGGCGCCCGAGTCGTGCAGGTCGGCCAGCTTCTTCAGCTGTCCGAGCGAGTCGCCGTTGGCGCTCGGCGCAGTGGCGCCGGCGACCGGGCTCGAGGTCCACGGCAGCGACCCCGTGTCGCCGGGGATTCCGGGGATCGCGAGGGTGCTCGGAATCGACGGCGCCGGCGATGTCGCCGAGCTCGCGGCCGTCCCGCTTCCGGCCCCGGCGCCGCTCGAGAGCACTTCGACGTGATCCGGATTGCGCGGGTCGTAGCGCAGCTTCGCGCGGGCGCCGGGGCGCGGCATGTGGCTGACGATCGCGTTCGTCTCCCGGCTCAGCTCGAAGTTCGCGCCGTCCGGCGCCGTGACCGTGTACGTGATCCGGATCCGCGCCTGGTTCTGCCCGTAGCGCTGGAGCTCGTCGACCCGCGAGATGACCGCGTCGGCGACCTTCGACCGGCGCTCGGTCATCTTGTCCTCCGCGCCGCCGATCCAGCCCCGGATCCCCAACATCAGGGGGATGGCGCCCATCGGGATGAACACGATCGCGATGATGTATGCGGCCAGCTTGGAGCCCGCCGGTCCGTCGTCGTGGGTCAGCGCCCACACCAGCACGGTGACGCCAACACCGACGAACTCGGCCGCCCACAACAACAGCGCAGCGCCGCCGAACAGGCCGTTCCCGGAGAACGACGCCGCGACCATCGCCAGGATCGCGATCGTCATCCCGCCGCCGAACAGCGCGATGGTCGTGCCTGTGCCCGCCGGGCACGGACGCGCGATCGCAAACGCGGTGTTGCCCGATGCACAGGTGCCGGTCTTGAGTAGCTCGGGCAGGCCGATGCACTGCGCGACGACGCCGGCGAGCCCGATGATGACGATGACGGGAAGGATCTTTTTCATGCTCCGGAAGGTAAGCCGCGGCACCGCCGTTGTCAGTGCCAGCGGGGTCTCGGGCGAGTCTCCGGCCGGTGCGGCATCAGGCTTCTTCGCCAACTTTTACGCGCAAGCGCCATCATTCGGCCATGGCGCGCGTCCTTGTCGTCGATGACGAACCCGCAGTTCGGCGGGCGCTCGAGCGCGCGCTCCGGCTCGACAGCTACGAGGTCGCGCTCGCTGCGGACGGCGAGGAGGCGCTCGACGCACTCGCGACGCAAGCCCGCGGACGCGGTGATCCTCGATGTCGCGATGCCCCGGCTCGACGGCCTCGAGGTGTGCCGCCGCCTGCGCCAGGCGGGCGACCGGACGCCGGTCCTGATGCTGACCGCGCGCGACGCGATCGACGATCGCGTCCAGGGCCTTGACGTCGGCGCCGACGACTACCTCGTCAAGCCGTTCGCGCTGCGCGAGCTACAGGCGAGGCTGCGCGCGCTGCTGCGTCGCTCGAGCGACGGTAGCGACGGCGAGACGCTCCACTACGCCGATCTCGAGCTCGATCCGGTCGCGCACGAGGTCAGGCGCGGCGACCGCGTGATCGAGCTGTCGAAGACGGAGTTCTCGCTGCTCGAGCTGTTCCTCAGCACCCGCGGCAGGTGCTGACCCGCTCGACGATCTTCGAGCACGTGTGGGGCTACGACTTCGGTCCGACCTCGAACGCGCTCGGCGTCTACATGGGCTACCTGCGCCGCAAGACCGAGGCCGGCGGCGAGCCGCGCCTGCTGCACACGATCCGCGGAGTCGGCTACGTCCTGAGGGACTAAGCGGGCGGGTCCAGTAATGGCTCTCAAGAGACGTGTCGGGCTGGCGGCGGCAGCCGCAGTCGGCGTGGCGGTCGTGATCGCGGCTGCCGTGTGCTATCTCGTGGTCCGGGACCAGCTGAGCAGCAATCTCGATGGCTCGCTGCGAGCTGAAGCGTTCGAAGTGCTCCACAGCCACGACCTGTCCACCTCCGATCTGCCGTACGTGCCGCCGAGCTCCGGTGGCCCCGCGCCGTACGCCCAGGTCGTCGCCGGCAACAGGGAGCTCCTGTACTCGTCGAGCCCCCGGCTGACCCTGCCGATCACCTCGACCACTCTCGCCGCCGCCGACGGCCAGGGCGGCATGTTCCTCTCGGACGTAACCGTCGACGGCAGCGACCTGCGCGAGATCACGGTTCTCGGTGACGGTCAACGAGGCGACCGGCCCGGTCCCGGCCGCCCTTCAGCTCGCCCGCCCGCTCGGCGGCATCGACAACATCCTCTCCAACCTCCGGCTCGTGCTGCTGCTCCTGTGTGCGTTGCGGAATCGCGCTGGCCGCGTTCCTCGGCCGGTTCGCGGCTCGCCGCGTGCTCGCTCCACTCGCCGAGGTCGCCGACACCGCGCAGCAGATCGGCGAGACCGACGATCTGTCGCTGCGATTGCGGATCCACGCCGACGACGAGGTCGGGCGGCTGGCGCGCAACTTCAACGCGATGCTCGACGCGGCTCGAGGGCTCGCGCGCGGCGCTCGACGAATCCGTGCGCGCACAGCGCCAGCTCGTCGCCGATGCGTCGCACGAGCTACGAACCCCCGTGACCAGCCTGCGCACGAACATCGAGGTGCTGCTCGCCGGCGCCCAGCTCGACGACGAGGACCGCCGGCGGCTGCTGGCCGACGTGGTGGAGCAGAGCGAGGAGCTGACCGCGCTGGTCAACGACCTGATCGAGCTCGCGCGCGGCGACCAGCCCTACGGGGACGCCGACGACGTGCGGCTCGACCGCGTCGTCGAGGAGTCGCTCGCACGCGCGCGGCGCAACGCGCCGTCGGTGGGGTTCGAGGCGCAGCTCGAGCCCGTGATCGTCGACGGCGTGCCGGAGCGGCTCGAGCGCGCGATCAACAACCTGCTCGACAACGCCGCCCGTCACTCCCCGGCCGGCGGGACCGTCGAGGTCACGGTCGGTCCCGGCGGGGTGCGCGTGCGCGATCACGGGCCCGGCGTCGAGCCCGCGGAGCTCCCCTACGTATTCGACCGCTTCTTCCGCGGCGCCAACTCGCGCGGCAGTCAGGGCTCCGGGCTCGGGCTCGCGATCGTCCGCCAGGTCGCCGAGCAGCACGGCGGCCACGCGAACGCCGAGAACGCGCCCGACGGCGGCGCCGTGTTCACGATCGAGCTGCCGACGACCGCCCCGGCGGAGCCTGCCGCCGCGGAACCCGCTCCCGAGGCAGTGCCCTCCCCGGCCGGCCGGTCTCTGTTCTGAGGCCGCCCGACGTAGTCGCGCACCCTAGGCCGCGGGGGGCTCGGGCGGCCGGGCGAGCCTCGCCTGGCGCGCGGCCTTGAAACGCTTTCGCAGCGGAAAGAACAGCAGCACGAACACCGGGATCGAGGTGGCCAGCAGCGGCGCGTTACCCGCCTTCTCACCCGAGATCGAGACCGCCGCGACCGCCACCAGGATCGCGGGGATCGCCGACAGCAGGACCGTGTGCGAGCGGTAGCCCGAGAAGTGCTCGCGAGTCGTGAACTCGAGCACGCCGAGCATCAGCACCACGATCCCCGCGACCAGCGCCGGCGCACCGCCACCGACGAACAGCCAGAACGCCAGCGCGACGATCCCGGCGAGGATCAGCAGCTCCGACACGGGCACGCCGCCGAACGGGTTCGGCGGCGGATCGCCGACCCTTCCGAGGGTGCGATCCTTGGCCTGCAGCCGCTGCTCGACCTTCTGCATTCGCTCGGCGCGCAGCTCACGGCGCTGCGAGGGGACCGCGCGGGGCGCAGTCGTCTTGCCGCGCTTGCGCGAGCCGCGCTTCGAGTTCTGGGCGGCCATCGCGTGCGAAGGTTAGCCCGAGCGCCGATCCGGTCGCGGCGCTCGGGCCGCGACACTGGTGCGACACTAGAGTGACGGCCGTGAACGGGCAGAAGCCACTCGAGATCATCCTTGCGCGGAACCTGCTGTCCAGCATCTCGACGCCGGCGTTCCTGCTCGGCGAAGGGGGCACGCTGCTGTTCTTCAACGAGGCCGCGGCCGCGATGCTCGGCCGGCGGTTCGAGGAGCTTGGATCTCTGTCCGCCGACGAGTGGACGGCCGAGTTCGGCCCGTTCGGCGCGGACGAGCGCCCGCTCCCGTACGACGAGATCCCCACGACGCTGGCCGTCCGCGACAACCGCCCGGGCCACGGCACCTTCCGCATCCGCGGCGCCGCCGGCCAGTGCTACGACATCGAGGCGAGCGCGATCCCGATCATCGGCCCCGATGGCGCCACGGGCGGGATCGTGTTCTTCTGGCCGGTGAGCGGGGAGGTCGAAGAATGAAGTTGACGGTGTGGGGTGCGCGCGGCTCGATCCCGGCCCCGGGCCCGGAGACGATGCGCTACGGCGGAAACACGTCGTGCGTCGAGCTGACGCTGTCGGACGACAGCACGCTGATCCTGGACGCGGGCACCGGGATCCGCAACCTCGGCCTGGCGCTGACCGGCCAGGAAGGCTCGCCGGGGCCGATCCACATCCTCCTCACCCACCTTCACCTCGACCACATCCAGGGCCTGATGTTCTTCGCGCCGGCGTTCAGGCCGGAGTCGGAGATCATCATCTGGGGCCCGGCCTCGCCGGAGGCGTCGCTGCGCGACCGGATCGCGCGGTACATCTCCGCGCCGCTCGCCCCCGTCGAGGTCCGCGAGCTGCCGTCGCACCTCTCGTTCCGCGAGGCCGAGCCGCTCGAGTGGGACATCGGCCCGGCGCGTATTCGCGCTCAGGCGGTCAACCATCGCGGCCCCACGCTCGGCTACCGGATCGAGGACGCCGGAACATCGTTGTGCTACATCCCCGACCACGAGCCCGGCCTCGGCGCGCCGCTGGCTGCGCTCGACGACGACTGGATCTCGGGGTTCGACCTCGCGCACGGTGCGTCGATGCTCGTGCACGACTGCCAGTACACCGACACCGAGTACCCGAACCACCTCGGCTGGGGCCACTCGCCGATGTCGGATGCACTCGAGTTCGGCCATCGGGTCGCCGCCGAGCGCCTGCTGTTGTTCCACCACGACCCGCTGCACACCGACGCGGACCTCGACGCGCTGGCCGACGCCGTCGCCGCCCGCTGGCTGGAGCTCGGCGGTTCTCCCGCGCACGTCGAGCTCGCGACCGAACGCCAGGAGCTGCGGCTTGCCGGCGAGCCGGCGCGGGCCGGATAGGCTCGCGGCGTGTCGGGCCGCTGGGTCGCCGCCCCGGTGGCGGCGCTTGCGTTGGCCGGGTGCGGCGGGGCGCCGCAGTCGCCCACGAGCGACTCATTCGTAGCGCTGCCGCCGTCCGACCATCCGGTGCACGTCGGCGTCGGACCGCGGTATCGCCTACCGGCGCTGTCGCCCGCGGTCGCCGCGCGGGCCGAAATCAACGGCCTCCGCTGCACGCGCCGGCACCCGGCGCAGTACGGCGTGCACCTCGAGCTGTTCGCCCACCGGCTGGTGATGCCGGTCAGCGCCGGAATCGGAGTGGCGCCGCCGGTCAGGCACGCCGGCGCGTACGTGGTGTCCGGCGGATGCACGTATCCGGTCCGCACGCTCGAGCCGACCGGCGTGATCCGGATCGATCGGGGCCTCCGATCGACGCCGCTGCTCGGGACCCTGTTCGCCCTCTGGGGCCGGCCGCTTGGGCGCCGAGCGCTGGCCGGCTTCCGCGGTCCGGTGCTGGCGTACGTCGACGGCCGGCGGTGGCGCGGATCGCCGCAGTCGATCCGACTGCGTCGCCATGCACAGATTGCGCTCGAGATCGACGGCGCCCTGCTCCCCCACCCACACTACGAGTTCCCGCCTGGACTGTGAGCGCGGGCGCTACGGAACGACGATGTCGAAGTCGACGCCGGTCGCGGCAGAGCCGCCCGCCTGCTCGATCACCTCGAAGTCGCCGCTCGGGCAGTTGGGGGCGCCGGCATCCGGGAACGCCGTCGCCTGCGTGTTCGCGAACGCGCCGTCGTAGTACGCCGATACGACCGGCGCCGAATCGCTCGGATTGATTCCCGGCGCGAGCAGGCAGAACTCGCCCCCGCCCTGGCCGGCCGTGCCGTAGGCGACGGATGTGAATCCCTTCGTCGCCGAGGCGTCCAGCGTCGGCTTCGCGCCCAGACTTGTGCCCGCGATCACGTGCGCGTACGCGCGCGCGGTGCCGTTCGCGCCCGTGACGCCGGTCGCGCCGGTGACGCCCGCACGCCCTGCATCGCCGGGCATGCCGGCGCCGCCCTGCTTGCCGGGCTGTCCTGCGACATTCCAGGACACCTCACGCTCCGAGCGCCTGCACTTGCCGTGGCTCAGCAGCCTGAGCGCGCCGGTGCGCTTCGAGGCGCAGGCGTGCAGCTCCCCGCTCGATCCGCCGGCCGCGATCGCGACCCCGGCGCACACGAGCGCGATGACGACGAGCACGATCAGCGACCTCACGCGGTTCATCTCCGCGCGCAGCATATGGCTAACCTCAGCGCGAGATGCGGTCTCGCCTTGCAACCGGGCTCGCGGTCGTGCTCGCTCTGCTGCTCGTGCCGCCGCCGATCGCGGCGCTGGCGGACGGCGACCCGGCAAGCGATGTGCTGCTCGGGGAGAACGTTTTCTACCCCTACCAGCCCGCGACTTCGAAGTCACTGATGGCGAGCCTCAACACCGCCACCGCTGCTGCCTCGAAGGAGCACTTCCCGCTCAAGATCGCGCTGATCGCCTCTCCGATCGACCTCGGGATCATCCCGCAGCTGCTCGGCAAGCCGCAGGCGTACGCCAAGTACCTGGACTACGAGATCAGCTTCACGAGCAAGCAGCCGCTGCTCGTGGTGATGAAGGACGGCTACGGCGTCGAGGGGCTCCCGGCCGCCGCCACCGCGGCGGCGGCGAAGCTCGCGCCTCCGGCCGGCGGCAGCCCGGACGACCTCGCGCAGGCCGCGCTCACCGCGACCGGCAAGCTCGCTGCGGCGGCCGGTCATCCGATCGCCGGCGTCAGCGGATCCGGCTCATCGGGCGACGGCAACGGGAGCGGCGGTGGCGGCACAGCGGTGCTGCTGATCGTGCTGATCGTCGCGGCGATCGGGACCGCCGGCGCGCTGATCGCCGTGCGCCGCCGCCCATCGGCGAGCTGAACGCGGCCGCCGAGTCCGCGCGAAACTTCCGTTACGCGGAAGGTTCGTGCAGCCAGGGGTCCGGTGCGCTTTCAGTCCCAGCGGTGGCGCCCGGCGCGAAGTGCGCGGAGCTCGGACACGCCGCGCGGCTCTTCGACCGGCTCGCCCGGGACGCCGGCCGCGGCGCCGCCCGCGCCCGCGCCCGCCGCCGCGCCCGGGAGCAGCCGGACGCCGATCTCCCGCTCCCGCACGCCCCCCTCCCCATCCGGATCCACACGTTTCACGCGTGCGCCCGCGCGCGAGGCGACGCACTCGACCAACCTCGCTCCCTCGTACAAGAGCGCCGCGCCGTCGTCGGCGGCGTAGCCCGCCGGCAGCGCCCCCCGCGCCACCGCCTGCCGGAACGCCGGCAGCCGCTCGGCCTTCACCCCCGAGATGTACCGACAGCGAGCCGGGCAGCAGCCCGAGACCGGCGATCGGCTCGGGCGACCCGCCGCTCATCGAGACGCCGCCCTCGAACCAGCACATCGCGCCGGCGCTGAGCCCGGCCAACAGCACGCCCCGGTGCCACGCGATCCGCATCGCCTCGTCGATCCCATGCTCGCGCCAGATCGCGAGCATGTTGCGCATCGAGCCGCCGCCGACGTAGATCGCGTCCTGGGAGAGGAGGTGGGCGACCGGATCGTGCCACGGCTCTCGGCCGAGGTGGAACAGCGACAGCACGCTCGGCTCGCAAGGCCAGCTCGCGAACCGCTCGAAGAACCGCGTCACCTGGTCGCGCGGGTCGCCGCTGGCGGTCGGCAGAAAGCAGACCCGAGGCACGGGCGACGGCACAGATCGAGCACGAACCTGTCGAGCGCGGGCGAACGCTCGCGCATCGTGAACCCGCCCCCGCCCATCGCGAGGATCACGCGGCGACAGCCCCCAGACGGGCCCCGAGGTAGCGCACCGGCAGTTCGCGCTCAGTCACGCCGCCGTCGCCGTCAGCCGAGACGTAGGCCGCCCTCGACCCCGGGCGCGAGGACACGACCTCCGACAGCTCGACACCCACGAAGTGCAGCGCCGCGCCGTCGCCGGCGCCGTAGCCCGGCGGCAGGCCGCTACGGATTGCCTCGTGGAACGCCTCGCGGCGCCCGGCCTCGTCGAGGTAGTGCACGGCGTTGCTCCACGGCAGGAATCCCAGCCCCTCGATGCACCGCGCCGGCCCTTCGTGGAACCCGCTCAGCGACGAGTAGAACCAGCACAGCGATCCGGCCGAGCCGCCGCACAGGACGACTCCCGCCTGCCACGCCTCGCGGAGCGCCAGATCGATCCCGTGCGCGCGCCAGGTGCCGATCAGCGACACGAGGCTGCCGCCGCCGACGTACACAAGATCCTGCGAGAGAAGGTGCGCCCGCGGGTCGCCGACGCCGGTCTCCCGCCGGAACAGCGAGATGTGAGACGGCTCGCACCGCGAGGACGGGAACGCGCGGTAGAAGCGGACGACGTAGTGGTCGGCGTCGCCGCTCGCGGTCGGCAGGAAGCAGACACGCGGGCGATCGACGCCGGTCAGGGAGAGCACGTAATCGTCAAGCAGCGTGTTGCCCCACTCCATCGAGAAGCCGCCGCCGCCGAACGCCACGATCTGGGGCGGTCGGGTACTCATGGCGAGAAGGTACGCGCGCCCGCCGGGCCGGTCATTGGCCTCGTGGACAAACCTCGGCCGCGTCCGCCCCGCCAGCGGATAGGGTCGCGCACCGTGCAACCCGATCCAGGACGGCGCACCGATGCTCGATGAGATGACCTCGAGCTGCTGCGCGCCGAGCGCCCTGAGCTGACCGAGCGCACGGGTGTGCAACTGAAGGGACGCACTGAAGCGGTTCGCGTGTATGCGGCGGCGCGGGATACGCAATAGTCACACCGTCCGGCGGGCGCCGGCGTACCCTGCAATCCCTCTCTCTGTTCATGAGCAAAGGGTCGGTCGCCTACGCAACCGGCCCTTTCTCGTTCAGAGCTACGCCGCGGTCGTACCGACGTCAGCGGCCGGCGTGCCGACGTCCGAGACCTCGCGGAACAGGCCGGTGACGACGAACACGACCTGCTCGGCGATGTCGACGGTGTTGTCGCCGATCCGCTCCAGGCACCGCGCGACGAGGATCATGAACATCGCCCACTCGCGCACCTCGAGATCGTCGCCGACCTCGACCGCGCGCCTGAAGATCTCCCGGTTGAGACGGTTGATCTCGGTGTCCTGGCGGACCAGGTCCTGGGCGAGCTCGACGTTGCGCGACTGGAACGCGTCCCTGGCCTGCGAGACCTGGGAGCGCGCGAGCTGTCCCATCCGCTCGATCGCGTCGAGGATGTCCTTGTCCTTCGGCGGCTCGTGCCCGGACAGCGGCACGAGCTTCGCGATGTTCACGCACTGGTCGCCCATCCGCTCGATGCAGCGGATCGTGTGCAGCAGCGCCGCGACGATCCGCAGGTCGGTCGCCACCGGCGCCTGGCGCGCGAGCAGCGACAGCACTCCCTGGTGGACCTCCAGGTAGCGGCCGTCGATGCGGTCGTCGTCGGCGACGACCATGCCCGCGAGCTCCACGTCCTGGTAGCTGATCGACTCGAGCGCGCGATCGAGCTGCGATACGACGAGGTCCAGACCGCCGAGCGTCTGCTGCTCGAGCTCCTTGAGCTCCTCGCGGAACTGGTGCCGGGTCTCTTGCATGTGGGTGCCTCCTACCCGAACTTGCCGGTTACGTAGCGCTCGGTCCGCTCATCCTTGGGCGTCGTGAAGATCTCCGTCGTCGGTCCGTGCTCGATGAGCTCGCCCGACAGCATGAACGCCGTGGAGTTCGCGACGCGCGCCGCCTGCTGCATGTTGTGGGTCACGATCACGATCGTGTACCGCTCTTTGAGCTCGTCGATCAGCTCCTCGATCTTCAGCGTCGCGACCGGGTCGAGCGCCGAGCACGGCTCGTCCATCAGGATCACCTCGGGCTCGACCGCGATCGTGCGCGCGATGCACAGGCGCTGCTGCTGGCCGCCGGACAGCCCGATGCCGGGCTCGTTCAGCCGGTTCTTGACCTCGTCCCACAGCCCGACCGCCCGCAGCGCCCGGTGGACTCGCTCGCGCATGTTCTCGCCCTTCGTGCCCGTCAGCCGCAGACCGGCCGCAACGTTGTCGAAGATCGACATCGTCGGGAACGGGTTCGCCTTCTGGAACACCATCCCGATCAGCCGGCGGACGATCGTGACGTCGACGCCGCCGTCGTACACGTCGAGCTCGTCCAGCTTGACGCTGCCCTCGGCGCGCGCGCCCGGGATCTCCTCGTGCATCCGGTTGATGCAGCGGACCATCGTCGACTTGCCACAGCCCGACGGCCCGATGATCGCCGTCACCTCGTTGGCCGGGAATGTGATGTCGATCCCATGGACGGCTTCGGTGTCGCCGTAGAACGCCTTCAGGCCCTTTATCTCGATCGAGTGCCCGGCCTTGTGCTCGACACGGTCAGCGCGACCGCGAGCATCTTCCTGCACCTGCTCTGACGGGCCGCCGGTCGCGGACATCTCCGTCTGCTCCTTGCTCTTGGTGTCTTCAGGGATCATGCCATGCGGCTCCTTCGCGAGACCGCTCGGGCGATCAGGTTGAGGATCAGGACGATCGCGACCAGCGTCAACGCCGCACCCCACGCACGCGCCTGGACCGCTGCCTCTGGGCTGTGGATGTCGTTGTAGATCTGGACGGGAAGCGAGTTCATCTGCGAGTTCGGATTGGCGGTCAGGCCCATCGCGTAGGACACAGTGAACAGCAGCGGCGCGGTCTCCCCCATCCCGCGCGCGATCGCGAGCAGCCAACCGGTCACGAGACCCGACGCGGAGGTCGGCAACACGACGCGCGTGATCACGCGCCACCGCGGAGCGCCGAGCGCGAGCGCCGCCTCCCGCAGGCTGTTAGGGACGAGCAGCAGCACGACCTCGGCCGAGCGCACGACGATCGGCAACATCAGCAGCGTGACCGCCACCGCTCCCTTCCAGCCGGCGAAGCTCGAGCCGCCGACCTTCGAGACCACGAGCGCGATGTAGATGAACAGGCCGAACACGATCGACGGTACGCCGGTCATCACGTCGACGAAGTAGCGCACGAGGTTGGCGAACCACGAGTCCTTGCCGTACTCGGTGAGATACAGCGCGACGCCGATCCCGATCGGAATCGCAATCGCCGACGCGAGCGCGATCAGTTCGAGCGAGCCGAGGATCGCGCTGCGGATCCCGCCGTGGTTGCCGAAGAAGTTGCCGTTCGGATCGGTCGTGAAGAAGTTGCTGTTCCACGTCGAGATGCCCTTGTGGATCAGGTAGTAGATGACCAGCACCAGCGGCACGAGCGCGATTCCGGTGCCGAGCCACATCAGCGACCGCATCACCCGGTCGGTGGTGCGGCGCCGAGCGCTGACCTCGGGCAGCGCGGTTGTGCTCATTCGACCGCACCGCCTCCGACGGTTGCCGCCTGTGCCTCGACGACGACGTCGGTGCCTACGTCCCCACCGGCCGTCCGCGAGCCGCGCGTGCCACGGATCACGAACCGCCGCGCGATGAGGTTGACGATCAGCGTCAGCACGAACAGCACGAGTCCGGCCGCGAACAGCGCCGAAGCGTGGAGCGGGTCGTTCGAGCTCTCTCCGAACTCGTTCGCGATCACCGCCGCGAGCGAGTAGCCCTGATCGAAGATGTGGTGGCCGAGTTGTCGGCGCGTTGCCGATCACGAGCACGACCGCGATCGTCTCGCCGATGGCGCGCCCAAGGCCGAGCATCGCCCCACCGGTGATCCCGGGCCGCGCGTACGGGAGCACGGCCATCCGGATCATCTCCCAACGGGTCGCGCCGAGCGCGAGCGCCGCCTCCTTGTGCTCGGCCGGGACCGTGCGCAGCACCTCCCGCGAGATCGCGGAGACGATCGGCAGGATCATGATCGCCAGAATCAGCCCGGCGATGAAATAGTTCCCGGACGCGTTCACGTCAGCCGCTCCGCCGCCGATCCACGGGATGAACGAGAACGTGTTCGCGATCCACTTCTCGAAGCCCTGGAGCTTCGGCGCGAGCACGAACACGCCCCACAGGCCGTACACGACTGACGGCACCGCGGCGAGCAGGTCGACGAGCATCCCGATCGGGCCGCGCGCGCGGCGGGGGCACAGCTCGGTGATGAACAGCGCCGCGGCGACCGCCACCGGCACGCCGATTATCAGCGCGATCGTGGAGGTGATCAGCGTCCCGACGAGCAACGGCAGGCCCTTGTAGATGTCGTGCGCCGGAGTCCCAGTCGTTGCCGAACACGAAGCTGAGCCCGAAGTGGCTGAACGCGTGCTGGGACCTCGCCGATCAGGCGGATGAAGAAGTACGCGATCAGCAGCAGGAGCAGCACGGCGAGCGCGCTGAGCCCCCACTTCAGGAGCTGATCGGGAAGACGGCTGCAGCGGCGACCGCTCGAGAACCGAGCGGCCGCCGCCTGCCGAGGTGGCGCTTGCCTCCACCTACCGACTCTAGCTGATCGGTGACCCGTTGCAGACCATCTTCGCCAGCTGCGCGTTGTCCTTGGCCGCCAGCGCGGCGGGCAGCGGCGCGTACGGCAGCTGACCCGAGCCGGCTCCGAGCGTCTTCTGCCCGGCGCCGAACGCGTAGGACAGGAACGACTTCAGCGCCGCGGCCGTACCGGAGCTCGCGCCGCCGTCCTTGCACGGATCCGTGTAGGCGTCGAGGAACGTCTGCGAGACGATCGGGTAGGCGGTGGGGTTCGGCGAGTTGATCGTCGAGATCCCGAGGCTCGCCGGGACCTTGATCCCGTCGGCTGCCGCCGAGCCGTGTTCGGCGATCGTCGGCAGCACGTACGTGCCGGCGGAGTTCTTGACCGCCGCGTACGTGAAGCCGTTCACGAGCGCGTACGCCTGCTCGACGTAGCCGACCGCGCCGGAGGTCGCTTGACGGCCGCCGCGACGCCGGAGTTCTTGGCCGCGCCGGTGCCGACCGGCCACTTGACGTCCTTGCCGGCGCCGATCGACGACTTCCATGTCGGGCTGACGTCGGACAGGTAGGTCGTGAAGCCGTTGGTCGTGCCCGATGAGTCGGAGCGGTGGACGACGGTGATGTGCGTGCTCGGGCAGGTTCATGCCCGGGTTCAGCGACTTGATCGCCGGCGTCGTTCCAGGTCGTGATCTTCCCCGTGAAGATGTCGGCGATCGTCGGCCCGTCGAGCTTGAGGCCGCTCTTGACGCCCGGGCAGGTTGTAGGAGACGGTGATCGCGCCGAACGCGACCGGGAACTGGAGCACCGGGCCCTTCATCCCCTTGATGTCGGCGGGCGTGCAGCGCCGGATCAGAGCCGGCGAAGTCGACGGTCGCCGTCTGCAGATCGGCGATCGCCGGTACCCGAGCCGACCGGGTTGTAGTTGACGGTCAGGCCCTGGGACTTGAGGTTCGAGCCCCACTGCTGGTAGATCGGGGCGGCGAGCGTCGAGCCGGCGCCGTTGATCGTCCCGCCGGCCGCGGCGGAGCTCGTGAGCGCTCGTCGCCGCGACTACTCGACGCGCTCGAGCTCGTCGCTCGTCGAGCTGCTCGAGCTCGACCCGCAGGCGGCGATGCCGAGCGCGGCGGCGATCGACGATGGCGACCGCGCTGATTCGTTGTGCGCACTATTTCTCCTTCGTTTGGTTCGCAGTCGGGCAGTGTCTCGCGCGCCGGGCGCCGGATGGTGTTAATGAGTTGTGAACCGCTCGTTGTCCGACTGTGTGTGCTCGGCCGCGAGCCGGTATCCGAAGCCGAAGTGGGTGTGGATGAAGCGCCAGGCCGGGAGCGCCGCCTCGAGCTTGACCCGCAGCTTGCGGACGTACACGTCGACCGACCGGTCGCCGGCGCGCATCTCCCGCCCCCAGACGAGCCCGAACAGCTCCTCGCGCGACACGATCCGGTCGGCGCGCCGCGCCAGCTCGGTGAGCAGCCGCAGCTCGCGGATCGAGAGCATCAGCGCGCGGCCGTCGGCGCGCGCGAGGTGCTCCTCGGGAATGATCTGGAGCGGGCCGACCTCGAGCACCTCGTACTCGCCGGCCTCGCGCGTGGCCGGCGCGGTCGACGCCATCGAGGATGCTGACTGCGGACCTGCTCGCGGCGCAGGCGCGTTACCGACTCGTGACGAAGATGTGAACAGCTTGTGATCGGCGCCGCGACGGCGCCGGCGGTCGATGCGACCGCGACGATCAGCCGGCGAGCGCCGGGTCGAGCGTCCGCGCCGTCCGCCGCGCCGGCCATGTCCGGATCCGCGGCCGCCGCGCTGTCGAGCTGCTCGAGCTCGCCGCCGTCCGTGCTCGGGCGCGAATCGGTACCCGACGCCGAAATGCGTGTGGATGTAGCTCCACTCCGGCGAGGCCGATCGCAGCTTCTGGCGCAGCTTGCGGACGAACACGTCGACCGAGCGGTCGCCGTGCGCCATCGCGTAGCCCCACACCCGCTCGTAGATCTCCTCGCGGCGCAGCACGCGGTCTGAGCCGCGTGAGCAGGTGCAGGATCTCGAACTCGCGCGCGGTCAGCTCGAGGCTCGCCTCGCGGACATAGGCCTGGTAGAGGTCGGGACGCACGGTGATCTCGCCGAAGCTCGGCGGCGGCCTCGAGCGCCGGCATCTCGTTGCGCCGGTGCCGCCGGATCGCCGCCTCGATCACGCAGATCAGCTCCTCGGCGTGGCACGGCTTGGTGATCCAGGCGTCGGCGCCGAGGCGCAGGCCCGCGGACGCGCTGGGCGACCGACGACGGACCGGTGCAGACGATCACGGCCAGGCCGGGCAGCCGCGCGCAGACCTGCTCGAGGTACTCCCAGCTCGCCGGGCCGAGGATCGCGAGGTCGACGACGAGCGCGTTGAGGCGCATCGCGACCAGCGCCTCGGCGTCACCGCGGACGACAACGGCGCGGTACTCGCATCCGAGCGCGTCCAGCCGCTTGGACAGTACCTGCATGAACCCGGCGTCGCGGTCGATGACCGCAAGCCGGAGCCGGTTCCGCGAGCGCTGCGTGGCTGTCTGGGTCCCGCTGAGAGCCTCGCTCCCTTCAGGCGTCATGGCGCAGACTGTAGTGGTCCGGTGCGGCAGGACACCGAGCCGGTCACAGGATGTTCACACGCTAAGAGCGATTATTTGGACCGGCCGTCGAGCCGTTTCCGGTCGGTCCGGTGGCGCGACCCCGTTCGCGGTCGACATGTGAGCGCCCGTAAGAACTCCGTAACGGTGCGCCGGAGGGCCCTCATTCGTCGCTATCCTGCGATCCGCCGGGGTTCGCCGGCGCCCTGAATCATGGCCTCACGCAAGGAGCAAAAGGAAGCCGCCCGCCAGCGCCGACTGGAAGAGGAGCGGCTGCGCGCCGAGCAGGCCCGCCGTAACCGGCGGCTGCAGATGCTCGGCGGGATGGCGATCGTGGTGGTCGCCGTGATCGTGGTCGTGTTCGCCGTCTCGGCCGGCGGCAGCAGCGGGCTGCAGCACGGTAAGACCTTGACGAAGACCGAGCAGCAGGTGGACTCGCTGCTCGCCGGGATCCCGCAGTCGGGCCGGACGCTCGGCAGCCCGACCGCACCGGTGACGATGACCTACTTCGGCGATCTCGAGTGCCCGATCTGCAGGGCGTTCACGCTCAGCACGTTCCAGCAGCTCGTGTCGAACGAGGTCAAGACCGGCAAGGTCAAGGTCGTCTACAGGTCGTTCTGCACCGCGACCTGCAACGGACCCGGCCAGAGCGTGTTCACACAACAGCAGTCGGCCGCCTATGCCGCCGGCGAGCAGAACAAGTTCTGGAACTTCGCCGAGCTCTTCTACCACGAGCAGGGCGCCGAGGACACTGGCTACGTGAACACGAGCTATCTCAACAACCTGGCCGAGCAGACGTCCGGCCTGGACCTGAACACCTGGCAGAGCTCCCGAAGTTCGTCCTCGCTCGCCTCCCAGGTATCCGCCGACGAGAACGCCGGCACCGCCGCCGGCGTCACCGGCACCCCGACGCTCGTCTTCAAGGGCCCGAAGGGTCAGGTCTCTCCGACCGCCGGCGTCCCGGCGTACTCGACGCTTCAGCAGGACATCGCCCAGGTCTCATGAGCCGGATCACGCTGCGCCGGGTGATGCTCGCGATCACGGTGCTCGGGATCATCCTCACCAGCTATCTGGTGTACGTCCACTACTCGGGCGCGAAGCCTGTCTGCACCGCCAGCACGGCCTGCTTGACGGTTCAGAGGTCGCAGTGGTCGAAGCTCGGCGGCGTCCCCGTGGCGCTGATCGGCCTGATCGGTTACATCGGGATCTTCCTGGCGCTGCTCGCGCCCGATTCAGAGCTCGACCGCACCGCGATTCTCGGGATGACGTTCATCGGATTCGGGTTCAGCGGATACCTGACTTACCGCGAGCTGTTCTCGATCCACGCGGTGTGCGAGGAGTGCGCCACGAGCGCCGTGTTCATGACGATCCTGTTCGCCTGCTCGCTGTGGCGGTTCCTGAATGCGCCACTCAGCGATGCCCGCGCAGGCCCCGCCGCGGCACCGGCGCAGGAGGGCAAGCTCGCCACCGCGGGTGACCCCAAGCAGCGCAAGCAGCCCGCGGTCCGGCGCTGATCACAGACCGCCGGGCGGCCGCGCTCCGGCCCGCTCGCGCAGCGCGTCCTGGTCGATCACGATGATCCGGCGCCGGTCGGTCGCGATCCAGCCGAGCCGCCGCATCATGCGCAACGCGCGCGAGACCGTCTCACGGGTGGCGCCGGTCCAGCTCGCGAGCTCGCCCTGCGTCAGCGCCAGCTCGATCCTGACGCCGCCCTCGACCTGCGTCCCGTGCTCGGCCACGAGCTCGAGCAGCCGCTTGGCGAGGCGGGCGACGCTGTCCTGCGTCGCGAGCCCGACGCGGTCGGCGTCGGCCTCGGTCAGGCGCCCGACCAGCATCCGCACGAGCACGATCGCGGCGTCCGGGTGCTCGGCGAAGAACTCGCGCAGCTGATCGCCGGACAGGTAGCCGATCTCCACGTCGTCGACCGCGATCGCCGTGGCGCTGCGAAGCTGGTGGCCGAGCGCCGCCATCTCGCCGATCAGCTCGCCGGGACCGCGCAGCGCCAGCACCACCTCGCGCCGGTCGTTCCCGTAGGCCACGAACTTGACCCGGCCCTCGAGCACGATCGCGGCGAAGTCGCCGGCGGCGCCGGCGCGCATGATCGGCTCGGTCTTGCGGATCAGCTTCCGTCGCGAGCGCTGCACGAGCGCCTCGGCGTCCGTGGCCGACAGCTGCCGTAGGAAGGGTGCATGCGAGCTCGGCATGGACCGATTCTCCAACATCGCGGCGACTGTGAGAAATGTCGTATCGATCGTGCCCCTCCGGCGCTTACGGTTACGTCATCCAGGTACTGGGGGCGCAGGACCGGGAGCCATCGGAGCCCGATAAGGGCCCGCCCGCCCAGGCGAGGCTCCCGTCAGGATCGATGAGATCCGCCGGCGCCGTCGTGGGGGCGGCGCCGGGGGGCTGACCCGAGCCCGCCGGGGCTGCTCGCCCCCCGATGCGCGAGCTGGGCTACCAGTCTGAGGCCGAGCGGATCGTCGACTCGCTCGCGCTTGCGGCCGGCCGCGAGGGCCTGCGCGAGTACTACAACCCACTGAGCGGCCGCGGCCTCGCCGCACGCGACTTCGGGATGTCGACGCTGCTTTCAGATCTCCTCGCAAACTGCGGGACCGTCACGCGCGACCCGTCCGCGACCGGGACGATGATCCAGCCGTGAGCTGGCGATCGATGCGCGCAGCGGGACGGACCCAGGACGGGAACCGGCAGGTGGCGGTGATCGACCTCGGCTCGAACTCCTGGCGGCTGGTCGTGTTCACCTACGACGCGAAAGGGCCGGCGCGGTGGTGGAAGCGGACCGACGAGCTCTACGAGACGGTGCGGATCGGAGCCGGGCTCGCGACCACCGGCCGGCTCTCGGAGGAGGCGATCGAGCGCGGGATGGAGACGCTCGCGGTGTTCGAGCGCTTCTGCGTCGCGAACGGGCTCGCGCGCCGCGACGTGTTCGCGGTCGCCACGAGCGCGATCCGCGACTCGTCGAATCGTGACGAGTTCCTCGCGCGCGCACACGAGCAGGTCGGCCTGCCGATCGAGGTCCTGTCGGCCGACGACGAGGCCCGCTACGGGTACGTCGCCGCGGTCAACACCTCGACTCTGAGCGACGGGGTCGTGCTCGAGCTCGGCGGCGGGAGCATGCAGCTCGTCAACGTCGCCGACCGGCGCGCGCACGAGCTCGCCTCCTTCGAGCTCGGGGCCGTGCGGATGACCGAGCGGTTCCTGCCGGGAGACGGGCCGGCACGCAAGAAGGACCTCGCGCGCCTGCGCGCCCACGTGCGCGAGGCGCTCGGCGAGCTCGGCTGGCTGCACGCCGCGAGCCCGCGCCTGGTCGGGATCGGCGGCGCGGTCCGCAACCTGGCCGCCGCCGCGCAGGCGGCCGAGGGGCCGATCGATCTCGGCATCCAGGGGTTCGTGATCACGCCCGAGGCGATGTCCGCGCTCGTCAAGCGGCTCGCGGCGATGCCCGCGAGCGAGCGTGGCACGGTGCTCGGGATCAAGCCGGAGCGGGGCGACATCATCCTCGCGGCGGCGGTGGTGCTCGAGACGGTCGTCGAGCTCGGGCGCTTCGACGGGCTCGAGGTGACCGAGGCCGGCCTGCGAGACGGCGTGTTCCTTGCGCGCGTGCTGCTGGCCGAGCCGGATGAACCGCGCGCCGCCCATTCAGGCGAGCCCGGATGGCGAGCGGGCGGCAGGCGCGGTGAGCCGCTGTTCGACGACGTCCGTCAGGCGGCCGTACGCAACCTCGCAATCCAGTACGAGTCCGACCTGGCACACGTCGAGCACGTCGCGATGCTGTCGCTCCAGATGCACGACTCGCTCGCCAAGCAGCGCCTGTTCAAGCCCAAGCCCGGCGAGCGCGAGCTGCTGTGGGCGGCGGCGATGCTGCACGACGTCGGGATGACGATCTCCTACGACGACCACCACAAGCATTCGCGCTATCTGATCCTCGGCGCCGAGCTGCCCGGATTCGACCCGCGCGAGCGGATGCTGATCGCGCAGATGAGCCGGTACCACCGCAAGGGAATTCCGAAGCTCGGCGTGCTCGGAGCGCTCGCCGAGCCGGGTGACGAGGAGCTGCTCGACCGCTGCTCGGTGATCCTGCGCCTGGCCGAGCACCTCGAGCGCGGCCGGGACCAATCCGTCTCGCACGCGAAGCTGCGCGCGAACGGCCACGGCGTCGATCTGCACCTGGAGGCCGAGGGCGACCTGATGCTGCCGCGCTGGAGCGTCGAGCGATACGGCGACGGCGACGCCTTCAGGCGCGTGTTCGGACGCCGGCTGCTGATCGGGTGAGCGCCGGGGCGCGTCCCGAAATGCCCGTACCGGGCCCTTTGCGGCGCTATTCTTGAGCCGCGATGGGTCCGCACGCACGACGGATTGCCCAGGTCGCGGTGCTTCCGCCGGCGGCGTTCGCCGTGCATCAGCTGCGGTACATGCTCGCGTTCGGCGCGAACGCCGGAATCGAGCTCCAGCGGACCGGCCATTCGTACCTGCATTCGCTCGTCCCCTGGCTGATCGCGGCGCTGGCGATCGCCGTCGGCGTCTTCCTGCAGGCGCTCGGCCGCGCCTTCGCGGGCCAGACCTCAGCGCGGCGCTACGGCGCCTCGCTGCTCGGGCTGTGGCTCACCTGCTCGGCCGCGCTGCTCGCGATCTTCATCTGCCAGGAGTTCCTCGAGGGCGTGTTCCTGACCGGCCACCCCGCCGGTCTGCAGGGCATCTTCGGCTTCGGCGGCTGGTGGGCGGTTCCCGTCTCGCTGTGCATCGGGCTCGTGCTGGCGGCGCTGTTCCATGGCGCGCGCTGGATGCTCCACGAGGTCGCCCGGCGTCGGACCCGCACCATCGCAACGTGGACCGGTCCAGCCGTCACAGTGGCCCGCCCGCGCGACTTCTCGGTCCCGCCGCTCGCGCCCCTCGCGCGCGGCTCCTCCGGTCGCGGCCCACCGGCGTGAGCTGACGGGCGCGTCAGCAATCCACACGCGCCCGCGACACCACGTCAATCGACCCAAGGAGCTTTGATGGCTACCACTGCCGGTGACGTTCGGGGTGCCGCGTACGGGACCTCGCACGCTTCGCTCGTAGCTCGGCTACGGGCCTATTTCGCATCCGACACCCCCCGCACGATCCAGACCGCCCTCGGGCTGATCTGGGTGCTCGTGGGAGGCCTGCAGTTCCAGTCGTTCATGTACGGAAAGGGGTTCATCCAGCTGCTGCAAGGGCTGACCGCCGGCCAGCCGAACTGGGTCGCGAGCAGCGTCAATCAGGGCGCTGCCACGATGCAGTCACATCAGGTGCTGTTCAACACCGGGGCGGCGCTGATCCAGATCGCGATCGGGTTCGGGATCCTGTATCGCCCCACCGTCAAGCCTGCGCTCGCGGTCTCGTTCGTCTGGGCGCTCGCCGTGTGGTGGTTCGGCGAGGCGTTCGGAATGCTGTTCATGGCGACCACGGGCATGGGTGGGGCGCCGATGGCCAACGCGCTGAACGGCGCGCCCGGCGCGGTGCTGCTCTACGGGCTGATCGGCGCAAGCGTGTGGCCGAACGGACGTCCCGGCGGGCTGCTCGGCGTGCGCGGCACGAAATGGACCTGGGGTGGCCTGTGGCTGCTGATGGCCTATCTGTGGGTCTCGCCGCCGAGCACCGCCCCGAACGGGATCACGAACGTGATCAATGCGGCGCCGTCGGGCATGAGCTGGCTTTCGAGCCTCCAGAACTGGGTGGCGAAGGGCGCCAGCGGCAACGGCGAGTGGATCGCGATTCTGCTCGCGCTCCTGTCGGTCGCGATCGCGCTGGCGGTGCTGCTGAATTGGCATCCACGCGAGTTCCTGATCGCCGCGATCATTCTCAGCCTCGCGTACTGGGTCGTCGGCGAAGGGTTCGGCGGTATCTTCCAGGGCGGCGCGACCGACCCCAACTCGGGACCGTTGTGGGTGCTGCTCGCGTGCTCGGTGTTTGCCGTCCTCGGCGCTGAGCGGTCGCCCGCGGTGACGCCGGCACGGGTACCGAGACAGATACCGACACCGATCCCCCAGGCGGGAGGCTCCCAATGATCAACTCCACCGCAGTGCGCCGCGCCGCCAGGCGCGGCGCGGCGGTCGCCGCGACCGGCGTGCTGATCGCCGGCTGCGCGGCCGCCGACAAGAACGCCTCGTCAGGCGCGTCATCCGGCAGCTCGGGCAGCTCGGCGAGCTCGAGCATGCCGGGCATGGACATGGGCTCCGGCGCCGCGACGCCGGTCGCGGCCGTCAACGGGATCAAGCCGATCCCGAGCCAGCTGCTTGCGACGGCCACGTGGCAGGGGATGAAGATCGAGGCGCGGACGATGACCGCCGTGCCGTTCGTGATCTACAACGGCACCAGCGAACAGATGGTCAAGCCGCCGAAGGGGACGAACTTCCACCTGATGGTGATGCTCAACGACGCGCACACGAACGTGCCGATCCCCTATGCCAGCGTGTGGGCGACGTTCACCAAGGAGGGCAAGGTCGTATACGACGAGCGCCAGTACCCGATGCTGTCGGCGTTCATGGGCCCGCACTACGGCAACAACGTGCAGCTCGACGGCCCGGGGACGTACAAGCTGTCGCTGCTGATCACGCCGCCCGTGGCGGCCCGGCACATCGAATACCAGCACGTGTGGCTGGCTCCGCACCGGGTGACGGTCTCGTTCCACTGGAACCCGCCGTCGTGAGCCTGACCAGAAGGCGCTTCCTGTCGGGCGCCGCCGGGATGGCTGCCGGCGGCGCGGCGGTCGGTGTGGCGGCGTGCGGCGGCTCGAGCCACAGCGCTCCCGAGGTCCACGTCCCCCGCGTCGTGCTCGGCGCGTCGGTCGCCGGCCTGCCGGCCCGCCAGCACGCATGGGTCGACTACCTCGCCCACGACGCCCACGGCAACCCGATCGCGCCGAGGTACGACCGGCTTCTGTACTTCGACGTCAACGGCAAGCCCGGCCCCAACCGCGCGCGGATGCTCGAGGCGGCGCTGAGGACGCTCGAGCGCACGTTCCCGTGGAGCCACACGGGCCTGCTGTTCACCGCCGGCTGGAGCCCGTTGTACTTCGAGGACGTGCTCGGCGTGGCCTCGCCGATCCCGCGCGCGAAGCGGCTGTCGGACTTCGAACTGCCGTCGTTCGACGACTACCACCTGATGCTGCACCTGGCCTCCGACGACGAGGACCGGCTGGCGGCGATCGAGGGGGCGCTGCTGCACGGCGACGCGCTGCCGGGCGCGAGCGGCTCGCTCGAGGTCTCGGACGCGCTGAGCTGGCGCGAGACCCGGACGGGATTCACCGGCGCGGGCATCCCGGCTGCGCATCAGAACGTCGGCGGCATCCCGCCGGGCGATCCGGTCCCCAGGACATCGCCGCTGTTCATGGGCTTCAAGTCGGGCTTGAAGAAGAACCAGGCGACGGAGGACAGCGTCACAATCGCCGGCGGCGCGTTCGCCGGCGGCACGACCCAGCACAACAGCTACATGCGGCTCCGGCTCGGCAGCTGGTACGGGAATCTGTCCGAGTCCGAGCGCGTGGCGCGGATGTACGCGCCGCAGGTCACGCCCGCGCAGGTCGACCGGATCACCACCGATGCCGAGTCCGACCCCAAGCAGCTCAGCCAGGCGATCAACCACTACGGCGTGATCGGACACGCCCAGGCGTCGGCGCGAGCGAGGCGCAACGGCATCCCGCGGATCATCCGCCGCGACTTCGACACCGTCGACGGTGGGCAGGCCGGCGTGCACTTCGTGTCCGTGCACCAGACGATCGAGGACTTCGTGCTGACCCGCACGGCGATGAATCAGGCCAGCGCCCAACTCCAGAACCCGGAGATCACGCCGACGGTGAACAACGGGATCAACGAGTTCATCTTCGTGCTCAAGCGTGCCAACTATCTGCTGCCCCCCAGGGCGGATCGCTCATTCCCGCTGCTCCCCGGGCGCGCCGCCGCGCTGGCGGCCTGACGCCGGTCACGGAATCCGCGGGGCGGCCCGCACAGTCTGGCCAAAGATTTGCCCGGCACTTAACCGAAACGTCACAATGGCTCCGGTAACGCTGCTTACCCTGGACTGACCGTGAGCTCCACCACACAACCGCCCGCCTGGCCGACCGACCCCGGTCACCGCGATGCGATCGACACGCTGCTGCTGATGGCGGCGTCCGAGCACCGCTGGGGCGAACCTCGTCGCGCGCTCGATCTGCTCGACAACGCCGAGCGGATCGTGGGCACGCTGCCTCGCCCTTACGAGAGACTGCGCTCGCGTTGCCGCTCCGAGCGCCACGGCCGCGATTGGTGACGAGCGCCCGGCGCTCACGGCCGCGGCGGTCAGGTTCTACAGTAGGTGGATGCTCTGGTTGCTGCGCCATGCCGAAGCGGTCGACGGACAACCCGACGACGAGCGGCCGCTGACCGAGCGCGGGATGGGACAGGCGACCGATGCCGGGCTTGCGCTCGCGCGTCTCGGGGTTCATCTGGACGCGTGTCTTTCGAGTCCGAAGCTGCGCGCGGTGCAGACCGCCGAGCACGCGTGCGAGCCGCTCGGGGTGCCGGTCACGATCGACCCGGCGCTGTCCGGAGAGCCATTCGACGTGCACGCGCTGATCGCCGGGCTCGCCGACGTGCTGCTGGTCGGCCACGACCCCTCGTTCACGCTGACCGTTCACGACCTCACCGGCGCGCAGGCGCGGATGCGCAAGGGTGGACTTGCCGCGATCGCGAAGGGCGAGCTGATCGTGCTGCTGCGCCCGAGCGAGCTCTCGGCGATCGCCGCAAGCGCCCCGGAGCGCGTCGCGTGAACGAGCCGTCAGCCGAGCAGCTCGCGGCGGTGGCAACCGCCGAAAGCGCCGAAGCCCCGCAGGCCCGCCGCGCCGGCAAGCGCCCTGGCAACTCTCGCCATCCGCGGCTGCGCGATCCGGATCTGTACGTCAACCGCGAGCTTTCGTGGCTCGACTTCAACGACCGCGTGCTCCAGCTCGCCGAGGACGACGAGCTGCCGCTGATCGAGCGGCTGAAGTTCCTCGCGATCTTCGTCACCAACCTCGACGAGTTCTTCATGGTCCGCGTCGCGGGCGTGCACGACCAGGTCGACGCGCGGATCGACGCCCGCGGGCCCGACGGCCTTTCCCCGGCCGAGATCCTCGAGCTGATCGCGACGACGGTCCGCGAGCAGGACCGCCGCCACGCCCGTACGTTCACCGACGTGATCAGCCCGGCGCTCGCCGAGGAGGGGATCCGGATCGTCAGCTGCGAGGAGTCGGGCGCATCCCAGGCTCGCATCGCGAAGCACTTCCGCGAGCAGATCTTCCCGGTGCTGACGCCGCTTGCGATCGGCCCCGGGCGCCCGTTCCCCTACATCTCGAACCTGTCGCTCAGCCTGATCGTGCGGCTGCGCGATCCCGATCTCGACCACGAGGTGTTCGCGCGCGTGAAGGTGCCGAAGGAGGTGCTGCCGCGGTTCGTCGAGATCGAGAAGAACACGTTCATCCCGCTCGAGAACATGATCGCGACGCCACCTCGACGCGCTGTTCCCCGGAATGGCGATCGTCAGCGCACGACCTGTTCAGGGTCACGCGCGACGCCGACTTCGAGATCTCCGACGAGGCCGACGACCTGCTCCAGGCGGTCGAGGACGAGCTGCCGGCGCCGACGCTTCGGCGAGGTCGTCCGGCTGGAGGTCGGCGCCGGCATGGACCCGGCGCTGAAGGCCCGCCTGATCGAATGGCTCGGACGTCGACGAGGTCCAGGTCTACGACGTCGACGGGCTGCTCGACCTCGGCGACCTGTGGCAGATCGTCGGCGTCGACGTCCGCCCGGAGCTGCGCCAGCAGCCCTGGACGCCGCATCACCGCGCCCGGCGCTCGCGACCGGCGACGCCGACGAGCAGCCCGACGTGTTCGCGGCCATGCGCGCGCGACGACGTGCTCGTCCACTACCCGTACCACTCGTTCTCCACCAGCGTCGAGCGGTTCGTCAAGCAGGCGGTCGACGATCCGAACGTGCTTGCGATCAAGATGACCGTGTACCGCACCTCGGACGACTCCGCGCTCGTACCGTCGCTGATCGCCGCGGCCGAGAAGGGCAAGCAGGCGGTCTGCCTGGTGGAGCTCAAAGCCCGCTTCGACGAGCGGCAGAACATCCACTGGTCGACAGGCGCTCGAGGAGGTCGGCGCCCACGTCGTGCACGGCATCCCCGGGCTGAAGACGCACGCTAAGGCGATCCTGGTCGTGCGCCGCGAGCGCGGCAGCGTCCGTCACTACGTGATGATCGGGACCGGCAACTTCCACGCCAAGAACGCCCGCCTGTACGAGGACTTCGGGTTCTTCACGACCGATCCGGAGATCGGCGAGGAGGTCGCCAACCTGTTCAACACGCTGACCGGCTACGGCCACCCGAAGCGCCAGCGCAAGGTGCTGGTCGCGCCGGACTCGATGCGCGAGCCGCTGCTCGAGGAGATTCGACAAGACCGCGGTCGCGCACAGCGCGGGGCAGCCGCTCGCGGATCGTGATGAAGATGAACGCGCTCGTCGATCAGCAGTGCATCGAGGCGCTGTACCAGGCCTCGCAGGCCGGTGTCCCGATCGACCTCAACGTGCGCGGGATCTGCTGCCTGAAGCCCGGCGTGCCGGGCGTGTCGCGAGACGATCCGGGTTCACTCGGTCGTCGGCCGCTTCCTCGAGCACTCGCGGATCTACACGTTCCACCGCGGCGAGGAGAGCAGCTACTACATCGGCTCGGCCGACCTGATGCCACGGAACCTCGACACGCGCGTCGAGCTGCTCGTGCCGATCGAGAAGCCGGAGCTCCGCGCCGAGATCGACGACACGCTCGAGCGCTGCATGGCCGATGACACGTTCTCGTGGGTGATGGACGCCGACGCGCACTGGACGCGGCAGCACGGGAACACCCGCTGCGTGCACGAGGAGCTGATGGAGCGCACGCTGGCGCAGGCCGCCGCCACGCAGTAGGGCCGGCGGTGGAGGTCTGGGAGGAGCCCGCAAGGGGCGGGCACCCGGGACCTGAGCTCGCGGGCCTGTCCGGGCTCGACCTGCTGGGCGCCCAGCTCGCCCGCCGTGTCTTCCCGCCGCCCCCGCTCTCGCGGCTGACCGGGCTGAAGCTCGTCGAGGTCGGTCTCGGCAGCGTCGTGTTCGAGATGCCGCTGACGCGCTGGCTGCTCTCGCCGCAGGGCGCGATCTCGATCGGCCCGCTGACGCTGCCCGCCGATGGGGCACTCGCGCTCGCGATCCTCTCGACGCTGCCCGCCGGAACCGCGGTCACGACGTCGGAGCTGTCGCTGCGCGTGCTCGCGCCGGCCCGCCCCGAGGGCCTCGTGATCGCGCGCGGCACGCTGCTGCACGCCCGCCGGACGATCGCGCTGTCCGAGGTGACGCTGACCGATGAGCACGGCCGCGTGCTCGCGCACGGGACCTCGCTGTGCTTCATCCTCGGCCACCCGCAGGCGCAGGCATCGAAGGCCGGCCCCGCGCCCCCGGCCGGCCTCCCGGCGCCGGCTGACTCTCGCCGCGCCTGCCGCGGAGCCCCCTCCGGCGTACGACACCCCGGACCCCTGGGAGCGCGATCCGATCGGCGAGGTGGTCGATCAGGACACGTGGGACCGGCTGAGCGGCCTCGAGGCCGTCCGGGCGGCGATCGCGCGCGAGCTGCCGCGGCCGCCGATCCACCACCTCATCGGAATCGAGGTCCGGGCCGCCTCGGAGGGCGAGGCCACGTTCGCGCTCCCCGCCACCGAATGGCTGACAGCGCCGCCGCCCGGCCGCCTCCAGGGCGGTGTCGTCGCCCTGCTCGCGGAGACCGCGCTCAGCACCGCGATCCAGACGACGCTCCCGGCCGGCACGGCGCTCGCGCCGATCGACCTCAAGGTGAACTATCTGCGCCCGGCGGCCGCCGACGGACGCGAGCTGATCGCCGACGGCCTCGTGACGCACCGCGGACGCCGCCTCGCGGTCGCGAACGCCACCGTGCGCGACGCCGACCGACGGCACGTGGCGCTGGCGACCGGCTCGGCGATGATCCTCCCGGGCCGCGTCGCCGCGCTCTGAGCCGGCCGCACCTCGCGCCGGCCGCTCAGTAGACCGTCGGCACCCAGCGCATCGAGTCGAGCGGCGGGCGCGTGTACTTGGGGTCGGCGGGCTGGCGTGGGGGCAGCTTCAGCTCAGGTGGCTTCGTATCCTCGTAGGGGATCATGCGACAGCAGGTGGTGGATGCAGTTCAGCCGCGCCCGTCGCTTGTTGTCGGCGTCGACCGACCACCACGGCGAGTCGAT
Source organism: uncultured Solirubrobacterales bacterium (assembly GCA_963826895.1). Lineage (GTDB taxonomy): Bacteria > Actinomycetota > Thermoleophilia > Solirubrobacterales > Solirubrobacteraceae > Palsa-465. The sequence continues at coordinate 854,286 of CAWGYJ010000001.1, read as the reverse complement.
CGTGTCGGTGTAGTGGAACATCGTGTCCTTCGCCTTGGCGTAGTCGAACCACCGCGTCCGCGCCTCGAGGTCGATCGGCGACAGCTTCCAGCGCTTCCTGCGGTTCTCGTTCCGCTCCTGGAACCGCCGCTCCTGCTCCTCGTCGGAGACCGAGAACCAGTACTTGATGAGGATGATCCCCGAGCGGATCAGCATCCGCTCGAACTCGGGCGCCGAGTTCAGGAAGTCCCAGTACTCGTCGTCGGTGCAGAAGCCCATCACGCGCTCGACGCCGGCGCGGTTGTACCAGGAGCGATCGAACAGCACGATCTCGCCGGCCGCCGGCAGCTGCGCGACGTAGCGCTGGAAGTACCACTCCGTGCGCTCGCGATCGGTCGGCACGCCGAGCGCCGTCACGCTGCAGATGCGCGGATTCAGCGGTGCCGTGATCCGCTTGATCACGCCTCCCTTGCCGGCGGCGTCGCGGCCCTCGAACAACACGACCACCCTGAGGCCCTTCGCCTTCACCCAGTCCTGGAGCTTGACCAGCTCGAGCTGGAGCTTGGCGAGCTCGCTCTCGAACTCCGAGCGGTTCACGGGCGCGATGCTACGTGATGGCGCCGCACCGCAAGGAGAAGACCGGCGGGGGTGCGATGGCGCCGCACCCCCGCAGGCTTCGTCCCTTAGGGAGTCTGTGTTCGACGCTCCCGGCGCCTGGGCGGGCCGGACGCCGAGCGTCACCTTGATCGCCAGCGTCCTGCCGCCGCGCTTGACCGTCAGCGTCACGACGTCACCCGGCGAGTAGTTGTCGAGCGACGCGATGAACTGATCGGTCGAGCTCACCGGCTTGCCGTCGATCGCCGTGATCAGGTCACCGGGCTGAAGACCGGCCTTGGCCGCGGGCGAGCCGGCCGTGATCGGCGAGTTCGGGTCCGACTGCGAGGAGATCTGGGCGCCGCCGTACGACGTTCCGTTCAGCTGCACGCCGAGGTACGAATGGCGCACCTGCTTGCCGCCGATGATCGTGTCCGCCACCTTCGTGTCCTCGTTGCCCGGGGTGGCAAAGCCGATACCGGAACTGGAGCCCTCGCCCGAAGCGGTTGTGTTGTTCGTCTCGATCTGGTCGTTGAGGCCGAGCACCTCACCGGCGGCGTCGAGCAGCGGGCCGCCGGAGTTCCCGGGGTTGATCGCCGCGTCGGTCTGGATCGCGCCTGAGATCGTGTAGCCGTTGGGCGCCTGGATGCTGCGCCCCGTCTGGGACACGATCCCGGCGGTGACGGTCTCGGGCAGGCTGAACGGGCTGCCGATCGCGACCACCGGGTCGCCGACCTGCGCGTCGGAGGAGTCAGCGAACGGGATCGGGTGCAACTCGGCCGCGGGCACGTTCACCTTGATCACGCCGACGTCCGTCGAGGCGTCGGTGCCGAGCACCTTGGCCTTCGCGCGCAGGCCGTCCTGGAACGTGACGGTCACCTGGGTCGCGTTCGCCACCACGTGCTGGTCGGTGAGGATGTCGCCCTGCTTGTCGAGGACCACTCCGGCTCCCTCGCCCTCGGTCTGCTGCGATCCGAACAGGCTGTTCGAGCTGCTGCTCGAGGTCACGAGGATGTCGACCACACCAGGAGCATCCTGCCTGTAGATCTGGTTCACGCTCAGACCCTGGTCTCTCCTGAGCGTGGTGGGCACGGAGGCCGACGACGCTCCGCTTCCCTGCTGGATCACGGTGGTCGTGTTGTGCGTGCCGCCGCTCCCCGCGACGATCAACGCGATCGCGCCGCCGGCGATGGCACCGGCGATCACCGGCAAGAGCCGCCGCAGCGTTTTCATGTTCTCGTTCTCCTGGTCATCGGAATCTCAGCACGGTTGTTCGAGTATCACAGCACCCACCAATGAGATACCCGTGAGAGCGCGATGAGAACTGCGTAAGAGTCCGCTACCGGACACCCGGGGGGTTCAGCCCGGTGTCAGGGAACGAACCAGCGCGCCTTGCGGAACCCGAATGCCACGCTGGGCCGGAGCAGAGCCGCCAGCGGGTGCTTGGTGCTCAGCAACGTGGTGAGGCGCTTTTCGAACCGCGCGAGCCGCTTCGCGGCGGACGCGCGTGTGATCAGCTTCGCGGCGACCAGCTTGTCCAGCATCGCCTTGCGCGACGCGACGATCACGTGCTCGAGCCCGGCGGCGGACTTGCCGTGCTCGCTCGCGATCTGCGCGAGCGTCTTGCCGGACTGAAGGCCCTTGACCAGCTGCGCCGGGTTCACGCCGAGGTATCCGAACAGCGCCCCCAATACGGGAGCCCCGCCGAACGCGAACGCGCGCCCGGGGGCCACAGCGATCGCGGCTCGCGGCGGCCCGAATCCGCCCGGGGCCACGGCCTGCGCCCCCCGTGGCAGCTTGAACGCGCGCTGCCTGGCGCCGAACGGGGCCGGGAACATCCGCGGGGGACCGCCGAGGAGCGCGCCCGGCAGCCCGAGGAACGGCAGCGTCCCGCCACGCTGGATCATCGTCTTCATCTTGCTCGCCTGCGCAGCGGTCAGGCGGCCGCTCGCCACCGCCCGGTTGAGCTGGTCGATATCCGCGCCCTTGATCGCTGAGAGCAGTTGCTGCGTGCTCACGTGCAACCGCTGCGCGACATCGCTGAGGAAGGCCTGGCGCGCGTTCACGGGCCGCTCCTGCGTCGCCGCGAACGCGCCGCCCGCAAAGGCGGCAACGGCCAGCACCGCGACTCCGATAACGATCTTGCGCCTCATCGGATACCGCCAAGCATAGGCGGCTCGTAGCTCAGACGCGCCAATCCTCGATCGCCCGCACGAACAGCTCGCGCACGCCGGCGACACGCCGATCCAGCTCCGAGACCCTCCAGCCGCGGGTCGAGATCGGCTCGAGCACCTCCACATCAACCGTCCCTGGCCGGATCACGAACGAGCCGCGCCACATCACGTCGCCGGCGTTGCGGATCACGATCGGCACGATCGGGACCTGCGCCTGCATCGCGAGGTGAAACGCGCCCTTCTTGAACCGACCGAGGCGCGGCGTCGGGCTGCGCGTGCCCTCCGGGGCGATCGCGATCGAGGTGCCGCCCTTCAGACGCTCGACGGCAGGCTGGAGCGCGGCGCGAGCCTGCTTGGAGTTGGACCGATCGACGTACACGATGTCGGTGACGTAGCCGATCGGCGCGAATCGCGGGTCGCGCGAGGCCTCGATCTTCGCCACGCCGGTCAGGTCACGGCGTACGAGCGCACCGATCACGGCGACGTCGATCGAGCTCTGGTGGTTGAAGATGAACACCGCCGGGCGGTGCGACCACAGGTGCTCCTCGCCGGTGACGTCGAGGCGCACGCCGGCCAGCGCGAGCGCCACGTCGGGGCCGATCGACGCGGCGACGTTCGCCCCGCGTCGCCGGTCGCCCGTCAGCAGCCCGACCGCGATCCCCACGCCGCCGGCGGCGCCGAGGCCGGCGAGCGCCGCGCCGGTCCGTGCCACGTCGACCAATCCGGGACGGCCTCGCTGGCCGAGGTCGACCGACGGCCAGCCGCGCTTCGCGGCCACTCGTTTCAACTGGCTGGCGGGATTCAGCGCCCGGGCCAGACCGACCGATTCGAGGAACGCCACATCCTCGTCTCCGTTCGCGTACGCGAAGCTGGCCTCGAGGTCCACGCCGCGGGCCGCCGCGAACTGACGCACGCCGGTCGCCTTGGCCGACCCCCACAGAGCCGGCCCGCGAAGGTAGCCGCTGAAGTACCCCCGCACGAGCTCGACCTCCGAGCACAGCACGTGCTCGATCTCGAGGTCCTCGGCGAGCGCGGCGAGCTGGTAGCGGGTGGCGCTCGAGGCGAGCACGACCGTGTGCCCGGCCCGCGCGTGCGCGCGGACGAGCTCGCGCGCCTCGGGATACACCATGCCCGAGATCCGCTCGTAGAACAGCCGGTCGAACAGCTCGCGCACCTCCTCCTCGCGGTGCCCGGCCCAGTTGGCGACCGCGATCTCCATCAGCTTCGAGACGTCGGCGCCTCGGAGCTCCATCTCGAGCACGGCTGTCAGCGTCCGGATCAGCTCGGACGGCGTCAGCTCGAACCGCCGGATCCGGTCCTGGTAAAACGCGCCGGCGGAGTAGCCGGCGATCAGCGTGCCGTCGAAATCGAAGAACGCGCCGACCTCCGGCCCCTGTGGCGCACGCTCGATCTCCTCGAGCAGGCCGGCGACGGTCGTCATGCGCGCGGCGCCAGCGCGAGCTCGCGCAGCCGCCCGGTGCGCTCGACGAGCTCGAAGATCTCATCGCGGAACGCCCGGCGGCCGGCGTCGAGCGCGGTCGCCTCGGCGTCCGGATCGAGAAGATCACGGTTCCCGGCGAGCTTCAGCGCCGTCGCGAACAGCTCGCGCGAGATCGACTCCGTGCTGGCCAGCTTGCGCTGCAGCTTGTACTGGTGGCCGACCCCGAGGCATTCGGCGAGCAGCCGCTCCTCATCGACGGGCTGCGCCGGGTCGTGCGCGGCGAGCCTGTCGGCGAGCACCAGGTACGCCCCCAGGAACGACGTCAGCACGCGCGGCGCCAGCAGCAGGTGGGTCCTCGCGAGCGCTGCGACCGCGGCGCCCGGCTCGGGCTCGCGCTGCTCCCACTCGGGGTCGATCAGCGCGAGCTCGTCCCGTAGCTCGCGGTCGAAGTCGCGTTTGCGGGCGAAGAAGAACTCGAACTTGAGCACGTCCCGGATCCGCAGCCCGTCCTCCCAACCGGTGCCGACCGGGTCACCCCGGCCGACCTGCTCGTCGACGTGTACGAGCATCAGCTCGGCGATCGCGCGCGTGACGAAGAAGTGGACGATCGAGTTGCGGTAGAAGGCCGCCTCGAGGTGACGCTCGGCCGCGATCGACCACACCGGCTCGATCCCGCCGTCGTAGCAGCGGACGACCCCGTGACGGCCGAGCGCGTCGAGCGCGTGGCGCACGCCGGCGTCCGTGCGCAGGTCGAGCTCCCCGGTCACCGGCAGCCGGCGCCGGCGCACGTAGCGAAGCAGCGGCGCGAGCGTCGTCCGCACCTCGGACAGGGTCAGCGCGCGGTCCTCGGCCCCGAGCAGCGCGAGCGCGACGAGCGCGGTCTCGGTGACCGGCGTCGCCCGGTTGATCCGGTGGCAGACCTCGAACGCGACCTGCTCGACAGCGTGTTCCGGCTCGGTGGCGTCCGCGAGCGCCTCGCTCAGCGGCAGCGGATCGCCGAACCGGATCCGCACCTTCCCGAAGCCCCTCCCCTGCGCCCGCGCGTACCCGACGAGCCACGAGAGGCTCTCCGGGGTCTTGCCGGCGCCGTGCTCCTCGGCCGCCATCGCGCCGACCTCGTACAGCTGGTCGTAGACGATCGAGGTCGGGATCAGCATCACCTCTGCGGCCGCGCCGTCGCGAAATGCCTCGACGAGATAGTTGAGCAGGCCGTAGCGAGGCGGTCGCAGCTTGCCGGTGCGCGTGCGTCCACCCTCGATGTACCACTCGACGTTGAACCGCTTGCGCACGAGATAGCCGATGTACTCGCGCAGCACCAGCTTGTACACGGGCTCACCGCGGACGCTGCGCCGGATGAACACGACGCCGCTGCGGCGCGCGACCGGGCCGATCGGCCAGAACGAGACGTTCAACCCGCCGAGCACGTGGTTGGGCGCGAAGCCGCTCCTGTGCAGCGCGCCGCGGAGCACGAGCGGGTCCAGGTAGGACCGGTGCGAGGGCAGGAACGCGAGCGGGTAGCGGCTGCTGAGCCTGCGGATGCGCTCTACCGCGCGCTCGTCGACCTCGATCGAGTACGCGCGGCTCAGCCAGCGGCTGAACTGCTCCCACGCGTCGATCGCGAGCCGGCTGTGGCTGGCGGCCATCTCGTGCAGGTAGGACACCGCCTCGGCGCGGACGTCGGTTTCCGGCCGTCCGAGCTCACCGGCCAGCCGTGCGATCTCAGCGTTGAAGTGCGAGCTCGCCTCGATCTCCTCCACGACCAGCCGCGGCACCTTGTACTGGAGCCCTGCCTCCCGCCGCTCGGCGCGCGCCAGCGCGAGCTGTGCCTGACGGCCGACGAAGGCGCTGAAGCCGTCGGCGCCCGGGTCCTTGTCGAAGCGCCGCCGCAGCTCACCGAGCCTCGCGGGCTCGGCCGCGATCACGCGGCAGCGGTCGGGGTGTGGCCGCCGCAGCTGAGCCTCGAGGCGCGCGCCCGGGCGCCACGCGACGCGCACCGGGACGACCCACGGATCGCCCTGGGCGTCGGATAGCGCCTGCTCGAGCCGGGCATCTGGCCGTTCGAGCACCTCCATCCGCGTCCCCGCCGGCCGACTGGTGGAGGCGAGCCACTCGTCGATCAGCTCGCGCTCGGCGCCGGCCCGCGCGAACGCGAGCACGAGCGCCGGCGCGCCGTCCGGCGCCGGCCAGCCGGTCTGAGGCGTGTCGGGGACCGTCGCGGTCAATTCGCCGCCAGCTCGGTCGTCGGTCGCGTGCGCAGCAGCCCGCGGAACGCCTCGGGCGCCGTGCGTCCTTCGTGCAGGACGGCGTACACCTCATAGGCGATCGGCATCTCGACGCCGTGCTGCTCGGCCAGCTCCATCACCACGCGCGAGGTCTTGACCCCCTCGGCGACCATGTTCATGTCGGCCGTGATCTCCTCGATCGTCCGCCCGCTCGCGAGCTGCTCGCCGACATTGCGATTCCGGCTCAGCGGGCTGATGCACGTCGCGAGCAGGTCGCCCATCCCGGCGAGGCCCGCGAACGTGTGGCGGTCGCCGCCCATCGCGACCCCGAGCCGGGTCATCTCCGCCAGCGCCCGGGCGATCACGAGCGCGCGCGTGTTGTCGCCGGTGCCGAGTCCGGCGGCCATCCCCGCCGAGATCGCGAACACGTTCTTCAAGGCGCCCGCGATCTCGACCCCGACGACGTCGGTCGACGCGTACACGCGGAACACGGTGCGGGTGAAGATCCTCTGCAGGCTGTGGGCGATCCGCTCCTCCGGCATCGCGATCACCGCCGCGGCCGCATAGCCCTGGACGATCTCGCGCGCGAGGTTCGGACCGGCGAGCGCGCCCGCCGGGTGGCCCGGGAGCACCTCCTCGATCACCTCCGTCATCCGCTTGTGCGTGCCCTGCTCGAGTCCCTTGGTGAGGCTCACGACCGGAACCCAGGGGCGGACGTACGGCGCCGCCTGCTCGAGCACGTCGCGGAAGCCGTGTGACGGCACTCCCATCACCAGCACGTCGGCGGTCGAGACCGCTTCCTCCAGCGCGGTCGTCGCGCGGAGCTCGGGGTCGAGCGTCTCGCCGGGCAGGTAGGCGCTGTTCGCGTGCTCGCGCTCGATCTCCTCGGCGACCTCCTCGCGGCGCGTCCACAGCGTCGTCGGCGCGTTCCGGGCGGCCAGCGACGCGACCGTGGTGCCCCACGATCCGCCACCGATCACGGACACGTGTGTCTGCCTGCTCATCCTCCTTCGTGCCACCTTACCCGGCGCGAGCGTTCTGCCGCCGCCCGTTGCCGGCTCCGATCCTGATCAGCACGGGCTGAGCCTGTACACCTCGAGGTCGCGCGGCGCGCCCTTGGCGCGGAACCCGCGGACCCGCTTGACGCGCAGGTCCGTCGGGCCGATCGCCGCGAGGACCGCATCCGAGACCAGCACCTCGCCGGCACCCGCGGCGGCGCTGACTCGTGCGGCGATGTTCACGTCGGTCCCGAGATAGTCGCTGCCGAGCCTGCGCGGTCGGCCGAGATGCAGTCCGGCCCGGAGCCGCGGCCTGTAGCCGGCGATCTCGAGCTCGTTCATCCGCTGCTGGATCTCGAGCGTCGCGTCGACCGCGGCCCTGGGCTCGAAGAACACGGCCATGTGCCCGTCGCCGAGCCGCTTGACGACCCGGCCCCGGCACGCGGCGATCGGCGGCTCCACGGCCCCCGCGACGGCCCGCAGCAACTCGAGCGCGAGCTCGTCCCCGGCGTCCAGCACCCACGTCGAGAAGCCGACGATGTCGGTGAACAGAATCGTCGCGTCGCACTCGCCGCCGCCCCGACCCACGCGCTGCGACAGCGCCTGCCAGACCTGGATCGCGGCCAGTCCCGCCTCGCGCGCGGCGGTCTCCCCCGCCCCGCGCTCGGCCAGGTACCGCGCGACCGCGTCGGTCGGGCACTCGGCCGCGGTCGAGAGCGGGTCGCCGAGATTCTCGTCGCCGGGTAGCAGCTCCCTCGTCGTCCGCACCGCCCGCACGAACCGCGGGTCGCGGTTGGCACGCCCGAGCCGGCCCCGGTCGCTCACCCCTGCTCCGCCGCCAGCTCCACGAAGTAGTCGAGCGCCGCGGGGTTGGCGAGCGACTCGCGGCTGGCCGCCTGCTCGGCCGGCGTGCCCATCAGGATCCGCTTGACCGGGCACCTCGAGCACCTTGCCCGACAGCGTGCGCGGGACCTCGGCGATCTGCGTGATCTCGTCGGGCACGTGGCGCGGCGAGCAGTCCTCGCGGATCCGCCGGCGGATCTCGGCGACCAGTCTCGTCGTCAGCGTCTCGCCCGTCGCGCAGCACGACGAACAGCGGCATCCAGCCGTCGGTCCCCTCGCGCGGCAGATCGACGACGAGCGCGTCGAGCACCTCGGGCACCGACAGCACGGCGCGGTAGATCTCGCTCGTCCCCATCCGCACGCCGCCGCGGTTGATCGTCGAGTCCGAGCGGCCGTAGATGATCGCTGTCGCCGCGGTCGGTGATCTCGATCCAGTCGCCGTGGCGCCAGACGCCCGGGTACATCGAGAAGTAGCTCTCGCGGTAGCGCTGCGACGCCGTCCGTCGTCGCCCCAGAAGAAGATCGGCATCGACGGCATCGGCTCGGTGATCACGAGCTCGCCGACCTCGTCGATCGAGCGGCCTGGCCATCGGCGTCCCACGCCTCGACGGCGGCGCCCGAGCGCCCGCGCCTGCAGCTCGCCCAGGTACACGGGCAGCGTCGGCACGCCGCCGACGAACGCGGTGCACACGTCGGTCCCGCCGGAGGTCGAGAACAGCCAGGTGTCGGAGCCGAGCTGGTCGTAGACCCAGCGGAAGCCCTCGGGCGACAGCGGCGAGCCGGTCGAGCCGACCGCGCGCAGCGCGCTCAGATCTCGCGCCCTGTCGCGGGCTCGACGCCCGCCTTCATGCACGCGGCGATGAACGCGGCGCTGGTGCCGAAGCAGGTCATCCCGGTGCGCTCGGCGAGATCCCACAGCGGTGCCGAGGTCCGGGTAGCCCGGGTTGCCGTCGAACAGGACGATCGAGGCGTCGGTCAGCAGCACGCCGACGAGGAAGTTCCACATCATCCAGCCGGTCGTCGAGAACCAGAAGAAGCGGTCGCCCGGCCTGCGCGTCGAGGTGCAGGTGGCCCTTCTTCAGCTGCTCGAGCAGGATCCCGCCCTGGCCGTGCACGATCGGCTTCGGCAGCCCGGTCGTGCCCGAGCTGTAGAGCACCCACAGCGGATGGTCGAACGGCAGCGGCGCGAACGTCGAGCTCGCGCGTCGTCCGAGGCGAAGCCCGTCCTCCCAGCCGCTGCCGTCCAGGTAGCCGAAGCGTCACGACCCGCTGAGCCGACGGCAGCTCGGCCGGCGATCTGGCGCGACGATCTCGCGCCGGTCGAAGTCCTTGCCGCCGTAGCGGTAGCCGTCGATCGCGAGCAGCACCTTCGGCTCGATCTGCGCGAAGCGGTCGATCACGCTGCGGGCGCCGAACTCGGGCGCCGCCGAGGACCAGATCGCCCCGATCGACGCGCACGGCGAGGAACGCGGCGATCGTCTCGGGGATGTTCGGCATGTAGGCGGCGACGCGGTCGCCCTCGCCGACGCCGAGCGCCTGCAGCCCGGCGGCGATCGCCGCCGTCTGCGCGCGCAGCTTGCGCCCAGGTCCACGAGTCGAGCTCGCGCAGCTCGGAGGCGTGCGGATCGCGAGCGCCTCGTCGTCCCTGCCGCGCGAAGATGTGCTCGGCGTAGTTCAGCGCGCGCGCCCGGGAACCACTCGGCCCCGGGCATCTCGCGCCTGCCGAGCACCCGGCCGCCGGCCGCTCGAACCGGACGCCGAAGAACTCGACGATCGAGTCCCAGAACCCCTCGAGTCGTCGACCGACCACCGCCACAGCTCTTCGTAGCTCTCGAACGTCAGCCCGTGCTCGCTCTCGAGCCACCGCTGATAGCGCGTGATGTTGGCCTTCTCGACACGCTCGGCGGTCGGGGTCCAGAGCAGCTCGGGGGCGGCCATCGCCGAGAGTATTCACGATGACCGCCCCCGGCTCTCGCTGCCCCTTGCGCGTCCGATCCAGCAGAGCCTGGATCGAGTCAGTTGCCCGAGATCCGCGTCAGCGCTTCCACCGCCCGGTTGACCGCCAGCCGGACTGGCTGTGAGTTGTCGTGAGGACCGACCAGCGGCATCGACAGGAACTGGCCGGTCACCTCGAGCCGCAGCGGCTCCGTGAGTCTCTGTGAATCCATCACCGCCTCCTGGCCGGTCTTGACAGCTGCACCCGCGCAGCGTGGCAGCGGGGAAGACCGCCCGCTAGGGCCCGTCGGCTCGAGATCGACGGCCGCGGTTGTCCACAGGGCGTGATCGATCCGCGATCATCCCGGCATGAACGAGCTGACGTTGATCGCCCCGTTCGCGGGCACGGTGATCGCGCTCGCGTCGGTGGACGAGCAGCCGGTCGGAGCGGGCACCGCCGTGGTCGTGCTCGAGGCGATGAAGATGGAGCACGAGATCGTGTCCGAGGTCGCGGGACGGGTTGTGCGATATGAGGTGCAGGTCGGCGACGCGGTCGACGAGGGGCAGGTGCTCGCGGTGATGACGCCGGACGGAGCTTCCGTCGCCGAGGCCGCCGATGCCGGCGCCGCCCGCGGCGACTGGCGCCGGCGGCGTCCGCGAGGACGTGCAGGCGGTCGCGGACCGCCACTTCCTGACACTCGACGAGGCGCGGCCGGAGGCCGTCGCCCGCCGCCACGACGAGCAGCACCGCCGCACCGCGCGCGAGAACCTCGCCGACCTCGTCGACGACGGCACGTTCGTCGAGTACGGGCCGCTGATGTTCGCCGCGCAGGAGCGCCGCCGGACGCGCGAGGAGCTGAGCGGCGCACACCCGCCGACGGGCTGGTCGGCGGGCGTCGGCGACGTCGACGGCCGGCCGGCGGTCGTGATGTCCTACGACTACACCGTCCTGGCAGGGACGCAGGGGATGCGCAACCACCAGAAGAAGGACCGGCTGTTCGAGGTCGCCGAGCGCCGGCGGCTGCCGGTCGTGCTGTTCGCCGAGGGCGGTGGCGGGCGCCCCGGCGACGTCGACATGCCGATCGTCGCCGGCCTCGACTGCCGCGCGTTCCACCTCTTCGCCCGGCTGTCCGCGCTGGTGCCGCTGGTCGGGATCACGGGCGGCTATTGCTTCGCCGGCAACGCCGCGCTGCTCGGCTGCTGCGACGTGGTGATCGCGACCGAGGACTCGAGCATCGGGATGGGCGGCCCGGCGATGATCGAGGGCGGTGGGCTCGGCGTGCACGATCCCGGCGAGGTCGGCCCGATCGGCGTCCAGTGGGCGAACGGGGTCGTCGACCTCCGTGTGGCTGACGATGCGCAGGCGACCGCCGCGGCGAAGCGGTACCTGTCGTATTTCCGCGGCGCGGTGCAAGCCGATCCGGCCACCGCGGCCGCCGACCCCGCCGCGCTGCGCGACCTGATCCCGCTGAACCGCAAGCGCGCCTACGACGTCCGCGCCGTGATCGATGCGCTGCTCGACGACGTCTCTCGAGCTGCGGCGTGGGTTCGGTTCGGGGATGGTGACCGCGCTCGCCCGCGTCGACGGCAGGCCGCTCGGCGTGATCGCGAACGACCCGACCCACCTCGGCGGCGCGATCGACGCGCACGGCGCCGACAAGGCTGCCCGGTTCATGCAGCTGTGCGACGCGTTCTCGCTGCCGCTGCTGTTGCTGTGCGACACGCCGGGGTTCATGGTCGGCCCGGCGGCCGAACGCACCGCCACCGTGCGCCACTTCAGCCGCATGTTCGTCGTCGGCGCGAACCTCAGCGTCCCGGTCGGCACGGTCGTGTTGCGCAAGGGCTACGGCCTCGGCGCGCAGGCGATGGCCGGCGGCGGCTTCAAGGCCCCCCTGTTCACGGTCGGCTGGCCGACTTCGGAGTTCGGTGCGATGGGACTCGAGGGCGCGGTCCGGCTCGGGATGCGGCGCGAGCTCGAGGCGATCGCCGATCCCGACGAGCGCGAGCGCGCGTTCGAGGCCGCGGTCGCCGCCGCGTACGACCGCGGCAAGGGGATCAGCATGGCCGAGTACTTCGAGATCGACGACGTGATCGACCCGGCGGACACGCGCCGTTGGATCCGGATGCTGCTCGACGATCACCCGGGCGAGTGGTGGCGGCGCCCCGGCAAGCGCCGGCCCCACGTCGATACCTGGTAGCGGCGCTCGGTCAGTGCCCGCGGCCACGAGCCCGAACTTGATCGACTCGGCGTAGCCTCGGGCGAGTGTCAAGCTCGCCCGCCGCAGCCGCCCGCGAACCGGCGCGGCTGGTGTGGCTCGCGCTGGGGATCGTGTACATCGCGTGGGGCTCGACGTATGTGGGGATCCGTTACATGGACGAGACCGTGCCGCCGCTGATCGGCGCCGGGCTCCGCTACCTCGGCGCCGGGCTCGCCATGTGCGTGTTTCTCACCGCTCGCCGACGGGCGCTCCCGAGAATCCCGGCGCGCGAGCTGCGCTCGGTGGCGCTGGTCGGGATCCTGCTGCTCGTCGGCGGCAACGGCTTCGTGTCGGTCGCCGAGCGCCATGTGCCCGCGGGCCTCGCGGCGCTGTTGGTCGCGTCCGTGCCGCTGTGGCTGCTGATCATGCGCTATCTGTCGGGCGAGCGGCCGAGCCGCACCACGCTCGCCGGGCTCGGCGTGGGGTTCGTCGGCGTGGCATTGCTCGTCGCCCGCGGCGGCCACGGCCAGGGGGTCAGCATCCCGGAGCTGCTCGTCGTGATCGGCGCCTCGCTGTCGTGGGCGCTCGGCTCGTTCGCGTCCTCGCGGCTGCCGATGCCCCGCGATGCGGCGCTCGGCACCGCGCTCGAGATGCTGATCGGAGGCCTCGTGCTCGCGGCCCTGGGTCCGCTCCTCGGCGAGCACTGGAACGCTGTCGGCGACGCGTCTGCGCGGTCTTGGATCGCGATCGCGTACCTGGCGCTGTTCGGCTCGATCCTCGCGTTCACGGCCTACGTGTGGCTGCTCCAGCACGCGCCGATCTCCCAGGTGTCGACCTACGCATACGTGAATCCTGCCGTCGCGGTGGTGCTGGGAGCCGTGCTGCTGTCAGAGCGGATCACGGTGGTGACCGTGATCGGAGGGCTCGTGATCCTCGCGGCGGTGGCCGTTGTGATCCGGGCCGAGACCCGCCCGGAGCAGCTCGCCACTCCCGCACAGGCCCGACCCGACTGCGCAGCGATCGAGTCGTGAACCAGCTCCCGAGGTCCGGCTGGCGGGCCGGGCGGGAGTCGCAGCCCAGCCCGCCGCCGGTACCTCAGGTTGCGGGAAATCTCGCTCCCGCATGCGACGAGGCGCACTTCGTCGCAGCCGGGCGCCGCCAGAAGGACAGACCATCACGTGGACGCGGCGCGGGGATGCCTTTGGTCCACGCCAGGTCGCCTTCGATTTGGAGGCGGTTGCTCGGCATGCACCGAGCCTAGGTGGTGGACCGTCAGCTCTCCGTAAGCCGCTCGGCCGGCTTTATCCGTTGATGACAGCCGCTATGCCGGCGGGCCGCCGGCGCCCCGCCGGCGCCGCCCGGACCGCCGCCGCGGCGGAACGGAAGCGTGGTCGAGCAGTCCTTGAACGCCGTCTGGAACGCGGGGCTCTGGCGCTCGGCGGGCGTGATGTCACGGAAAATCGCTCCGAAGCCACCCCCGCCCGTGCCACTGCTGCTCGGGTCCGGGATGTTGACGCTGTGGCTCCGCATGCACTCCGCGAACTTGACCTGGTCCTGCTGGAACTGCGCCCGCTCGGCGGGTGTGATGTTGGCGAAGCCGAACGCCTTCGAGCGGTACTTCGCGCACGCCTGGCTGGCGGACTGGAAGTTCGGGTTGCTGCGCAGCGAGCCGAATCCACCGCCGCCACCGCCACCGCCGGCGGGTGGGCCGCCGTTCGCGGACGGGTCGGGGACGTTGACGCCGTGCGCGCGCATGCACTTGGCGAAGTTCAGTCGCGCCTGGTAGAAGGACGAGGATCCCGAGGTACTGGCCGAGAGCGCGCCGGAGGTGCTGGTGTTCGCACTCGATCCGCACGCCGCCAGCACCAGCGCGGCAGCGACGACGGACAGGCTCCAGAAGAGGGCTCGGCGGCTCATGCGCATGTTTGTAGCGCGTTTTCCGTCAGCTCTGCGTAAGTGCGCCCGCAGGTAACGGCGCGCCAACATTGCGGTCCGGCCCGGACGCGGGGAGCGTGATCCGCAGCTCCAGACCGCCTTCGCTCGGCGCGATCACCTCGATCGTCCCGTGGTGCGCGTCGACGACCGATTTGACGATCGAGAGCCCGAGCCCGAACCCACCGAACGACCGGTGCAGACGGCGAAATGGCTCCAGCAGCCGCTGCGCCTCGTCCGCGTCGATCACCGGGCCGCCGTTGGCGACGACCATCTGCACCGCTCCGTGATCGGTCTCGGTGCGCACGTCGAGCCGGCCGCCCCGCTCGTTGTGGCGGATGCCGTTGTCGATCAGATTCGCGATCATCCGCTCGAGCAACCCCGGGTCTCCTCGGGTCCACGCCGGCGCGAGCTGCGCCTTGATCGTCACGCCCGCGTCCTCGGCTCGCGCGCGCAGGTCGGTGATGCAGTCGGCCCACAGGCCGGCGACGTCGACCGCCTCCTCGCGGCCGGCCGCGGCCTCGCTCCGTGCCAGCACGAGCAGGCTCTCGATCAGCCGCTCGCAGCGGTCAACCGTTTCCCTGACTGCCTCGCCCATCGCCCGCAGCTCGCCGGCGCTCGCGTCGTCGTCGGCGAGCGCCACGTCGACCTCCGTGCGCATGATCGCGAGCGGCGTCCGCAGCTCGTGCGAGGCGTTCGCGACGAAGTGCCGCTGGCTCGCGAACGCGGAATCGAGTCTTCCGAGCATCCCGTCGAACGTGTCGGCCAGCTCCTTCAGCTCGTCGGCCGGGCCGGACAGGGCGATCCGCTCGCCGAGGTTCTCGCCGGACACGCGCCGCGCGGTGGCCGTGATGTCGCGCAGCGGCCGCAGCGCACGGCCCGCAAGCCACCAGCCGGTGCCCACCGCGATCATCGTCATCACGCCGAGCGCGAGCAGATACTCGATCACGAGACGGTGCAGTGCATCGCTCGTGATCTGCGCCTGCACGTCTCGGAACAGGTGAGCGTCAGGGGAGTTCGACCCGAACCCGAACGGTGCCCCCGTCCCGGCGGGGGGAACGAGCCCGAGCTGACGTAAGACGGCCTCGTGATAGTGGTGTTGGCCCGAGATGTTGTCGTGGACGAGGACGTAGCCGATCGTCAGCAGCACGGCACCGGTGACGAGGAACACCAGGCCGTACAGCACCGTCAGGCGCAGCCTGATCGTCGGCGAGGGCCCTGCGATCCGCGGCCGCGGCCGCCTCGGGCGCCACCCGCCCATCACGCCATCCGGTACCCGACGCCGATCACGGTCTCGACCGCGAGCGGTTCACCCAGCTTGCGGCGCAGCGTCATGATCGTCATCCGCACGACGTTCGTGAACGGGTCGGTGTGCTCGTCCCAAACCCGCTCCAGGAGGTCCTCGGCGGACACCGTCGCGCCGTCGGCCCCCATCAGCACCTCGAGCACGGCGAACTCCTTGCGCGCGAGCTCCACCGGCCGGCCGCCTCGGCTGAGCGTGCGGCGGGCCGGATCGAGCTCGATGTCGCCGTGCTTGAGCACGGGTGGGCGACTCGGCGTCGAGCGCCGCGCGAGCGCGTGGATCCGCGCGACCAGCTCGGCGAACCGGAACGGCTTCGCGAGGTAGTCGTCGGCGCCCAGGGCGAGCCCCTCGACGACGTCCTGCAACGTGCCGGCGGCGGTCAGCATCAGGATCCCCGTCTCCGGTCGCTCGCCGCGAACGGCCCGGCAGACGTCGTCGCCGTGCACGCCCGGCAGATCGCGATCGAGCACCACCACGTCATAGCGGACGACCCGCGCCTTGACAAGCGCGTCCGTGCCGTCCGGCGCGAGGTCGACGGCCATCCCCTCGCGGCGCAGTCCGCGCGCGATCGCATCGGCCAACCGAACCTCATCCTCGGCGATCAACACGCGCATCCTGTGGATGAGGATGACGCGCCGTACATAAGCACGGCATAAGAGCCCTGCAATTGACCCGCCCTCGCCCGCTCATGCCGTTCCTCGTCTTGACACCGAACGACGTGACACCGATTCATGTTATCCTCCGCCACGCCGCCGATGTCCAACCAGACCCAGGATCTTCCGGCGCGGAGCATGCAGGTCGCGCTCCGAGCTTTGAACCGCTTCGCCTCCTCGCCGGTGATCGACCGCGTCGGTCTGCGCGATCCGGCCGAGCGGTTCCTGCACGGCGCCACCAAGACGACGATGCGCACCGCCGCCGGCGCCGGCCGCACGTTCGCCGCCGCACAGAAGCTGACACGCCCGGCGCGCCAGCCGCGCGCATCCGGCGCGGGTCTGTTCGACCTCACCCCCACCGATGAGCAGGCGATGCTGCGCGACTCGGTCCGAGAGTTCGCGCTCGACCGCCTCCGCCCCGCCGCACAGGCGGCTGACGACGCCTGCGCGACGCCGCCCGAGCTGCTCGCACAGAGCGCCGAGCTCGGCCTGACGACGGTCGGCGTCCCCGAGCAGCTCGGCGGCGCCGTCGAGGAGCGCTCCGCGGTCACGGCCGCACTGATGAGCGAGGCGCTCGCGCAGGGCGACATGGGGATCGCGCTCGCGTGCCTCGCGCCGGCCGGAGTCTCGACCGCGCTTGGCCTGTGGGGCGACGCGGACCAGCAGGCGACCTACCTGCCCCCGTTCGTCGGCGACGATCCGCCGGCCGCCGCGGTCGCCCTGCTCGAGCCGGCGCCGCTGTTCAACCCGTTCTCGCTCTCGACCGTCGCGACGTCGTCGGGCGGTGGGTACGTCTTGAACGGCGTCAAGTCGTTCGTCCCGCGGGCCGCGGACGCCGAGCTGCTGATCGTCGCCGCTGCGCTCGAGGGGCGCGGGCCTGCTCTGTTCATCGTCGAATCGAAGGCGAGCGGGCTCAGCGTCGAAGCGGAGCCCGCCATGGGCGTCCGCGCTGGCGCCACCGGCAGGATCGTGCTCGACGACGTCGCCGTTCCCGCGGGCGCGCTGCTCGCCGACGGCTCGCCCGAGGTGTACTCGCAATGCGTCTCGCTCGCGCGCCTCGGCTGGTGCGCGCTGGCGGTCGGCACCGCGCAGGCCGTGCTCGACTACGTGATCCCCTATGTCAAGGACCGGACCGCGTTCGGCGAGCCGATCAGCAATCGCCAGGCGGTGGCGTTCACGGTCGCGAACATGGCGATCGAGCTCGACGGCATGCGCCTGGTCTCGTATCGGGCCGCCTCGCGCGCCGACCAGGGACTCGACTTCGCCCGTGAGGCGACGCTCGCCCGCCGGCTGTGCTCGGAGCGCGGGATGCAGATCGGCTCCGACGGGGTCCAGCTGCTCGGCGGCCACGGGTACGTCAAGGAGCACCCCGTCGAGCGCTGGTACCGCGACCTTCGCGCCGCCGGCGTGATGGAAGGCGTGCTGGTGATCTGAGTGCCGATCAACCTCGAGATCCCCAAGAAGTTCGCCGGCCTCGTGACCCAGTCAAACCAGGTCGCGCAGGAGGTGTTCCGCAAGAACTCGCGCAAGTACGACCGCGCCGAGCACACGTACCCCAAGGAGCTCGACATGCTCGCCGCCGTGATCGACGGCATGAACGAGTCGGGTTCGCTCGGCGGCGCGGGCGCCGGCGGCGTCTCGCAGGGTGACCACGCCGAATCGGGCACGGCCCGTTCCGGGACCCGGAACGGCTCCAACATCGCCTCGCTGCTCGGGCTGATCGAGCTCTGCTGGGGCGACGTCGGCCTGCTGCTGACGATGCCGCGCCAGGGACTCGGTCAGGCCGCGATCGCGGCGGTCGCGAACGAGGAGCAGCTCAAGCGCTTCGGCGGCAAGTGGGCGGCGATGGCGATCACGGAGCCCGAGGCCGGCTCGGACTCGGCTGCGATCCGGACGACCGCCGTGCTCGATGGTGATGAGTACGTCCTGAACGGCGAGAAGATCTTCGTCACCTCCGGCGACCGGGCGGAGCTGATCGTCGTGTGGGCTTCGCTGAACCGGAGCGCCGGGCGCGGCGCGATCAAGTCGTTCGTCGTCGAGCGCTCGAATCCCGGCCTGAAGCTGGATCGGTTGGAGCACAAGCTCGGCATCCGCGCCTCGGATACCGCCAACTTCGTGCTGGAGGATTGCCGCGTCCCGAAGGAGAACCTGCTCGGCTCGCCCGAGATCAAGTCCGCGCGCGAGGGGTTCTCGGGCGTGATGCAGACGTTCGACAACACGCGGCCGCTGGTGGCGGGGATGGCAGTGGGCGTCGCGCGTGCGTGCCTCGAGCGCACCCGCTCGATCCTGTCCGAGGCGGGCGTCGAGATCGACTACGACGCCCCGCCCCACTCCCAGTCTGCGGCCGCTTCGGAGTTCATCGCGATGGAGTCCGACTGGGAGGCCGCGCGGCTGTTGACGATGCAGGCGGCGTGGATGGCCGACAACAAGAAGCCGAACTCGTTGCAGGCGTCGATGGCCAAGGCCAAGGCCGGGCGAGTCGGGACCGATGTTGCCTTGCGCTGTGTCGCGCTGTGCGGAGCTACCGGCTACGGCGAGGGCGAGCTGCTCGAGAAGTGGGCCCGCGACGCCAAGATCCTCGACCTGTTCGAGGGCACACAGCAGATCCAGCTGCTGATCGTCGCCCGGCAGCTGCTCGGCAAGAGCTCAGCCGAGCTCAAGTAGCCGGGCCCGAATGCGGGCGGCCGTTTCCGCCGCCCGTGCCGCTGTCACCGCGTTCTGATCCAGCCGCAGAACTTCGGCTCCGGCAGTTCGCACGACCGTGTCCTTGTAGGCGTCGAACTCGCGTTGGTATGAGGTGTCGTGGTGGGGGCCGTCGATCTCGACCACGAGCCGCTGCTCCGGGAACCACACGTCGACCTCCACCCAGGCCGGGGTGCCGGACACGTGCGCATTGGTCTCGGACGGCGGGAAGTCCCCGCGCCTGAGCAGTTCGAGCAGATCGTCTTCGAGGTAGGAGCGCGTCGGCTTCGCGCCGTCGGCCAGCTCCCGCTCAATCCGGTCGATCGCAGGCGTTCGCTCGGACGCGCCCTCCACCTCCGCCAGCAGGGCGCTGAGACTCGTCGCCTTCTGGACCAGCGCCTCGTGGACGAGGCGGCGGAAGTGACGGTCCGAGTACATGGTGCCGGCGAGGTGGACGATCGTCTGCTCGGGTGTCGCGACGGGAATCGCGGCGTGCTCGCTCACTTCCGGCATGACCGCCACGCGATGCACCACGATTCCACGCCGCTTCTTCAGCCGGCGCGGCGCGATGACCTCGACCGGGAAGGTGCTGCCTCGCCAGAACCCCCACAACGCCGCCGCAGCAAAGCCGATCAGTGCCGCCGGGCTTCCGCACGCCAGCACCGCCGCATGGAAGCGGGCCTCACGCCGCGCCGGCGGCCTCCCGACCAGGTACACGCCACGATGGAGCCGAAACAGCCGGCCCATCGCCACCCAGCGGTTGATGGTCTGGTACGTGAACCCGACGGCCAGCAACTGCGCCGTCGTCACCACCTGGTTCTGCTTCTCCGCCAGCTCGTAGAGCTCTCGCTCCTTCCGCCTGGCGGAAGTTTCGTGCAGCGGCATGCCCGCATGGTCGCCCGGACCGCTGTAACGGAACAAGACACAAACGCGCCAACTCTGTCAATTAAGTGTGTCGGCTTCGCGCCGCAGCACGTCCCACGCGAGCCGCACGTCCTCCACGGTCGTCGACAGCTGCCCGACGGCCAGCCGCAGCACGTACCGCCCGTCGAGCACGCAGTGCGAGATGAAGATCTCACCGGTGGCGTTGACGCGCTCGAGCAGCGCCTCGTTGAACGAGTCGTCCGCGTCGGCCCGGAAGCAGACGACCGAGAACTCCCGCGGCGCGCACACCTCCCACCCTGGCGAAGCCACCACCCACTGCTCGAACAACTCGGCCAGTGCGACGCCCCGGCGAACGTGCTCCTGGAGCCCGCGCCTCCCGAAGCACCGAAGCACCGCCCACAGCTTCAGCGACCGCCACCGCCGCCCGAGCGCCGGGCCATACTCGCTCAGCGACAGGGCGTCCTCGGCATCCGGCGTCCTCAGATACTCCGGCACGAGGCTGAACGCCGCCCGCAGATCGGCCGGCCGCGAGCACCACAGCAGCGAGCAGTCGGTCGGTGTGAGCATCCACTTGTGCGCGTTCACCACCAGAGAATCGGCTCGAGAGACCCCCTCGAACGCCCACCGGAACTCCGGGCACACCATCGCCGCGCCCGCATACGCCGCATCGACGTGCAGCCACGCGCCCGACTCGGCGCACGCGTCGGCCACGGCCGGCACCGGATCGACCGCTGTGCAGGCGGTGGTGCCAACCGTCGCGACCACGCACGCGACGTCCGACAGATCTCCCAGCGAGCCAGCGCGCAGCCGGAACGACCCATCCACAGGCACCTTCCTCAGCTCCATCCCCAGCATTCGCGCGGCTTTGTCAACCGACGAGTGCGCCTGCGCAGAGCACACGACAACGCCGCGCCCGGTCGCCTCCCGCGCGGCGATCAGCGCCGCCAGAGTCGAGGTCGAGGCGGTGTCCTCGATGTGCCCGTGCCAGCCTGCCGGCAATCCGAGCAGCTGCGCCACCCAGTCGCACACGACCCCCTCGAGCTCGGTCGACGCCGGCGCCGTCCGCCACAGGATCGCCACAGAGTTCAGCGCCGCCGCCAGCAGCTCCGCCAGGATGGCGGGCTCCGAGGACGAGGTGGCGAAGTACGCGAAGTAGCGAGGGTGCTGCCAGTGCGTCACCCCCGGAAGCAGGATCGAATCCAGATCGCGCAGCACGTCAGCGAACGGCTCCCCCTCCTCGGGCGCAGAAGCAGGCAGTGCGGCGCGGATATCCCCCGGCGCGACCTGCGCCAGCACTGGCAACGATTCAACCCGCTCGAGGTACGACGCGACCCAGTCGACCGCCGCAACACCGTCCTCGCGAAAAGAGCTCAAGAGAACGAGTACGTCACGCCGGTCAGCTGCTCGGACATCTCCCACAGCCGCCGCTGATCTGCCTCGCTGTACGCGCGCGAGGAGGCGGTCACGATGTGCGGGTAGCCGCGCTGCTCCGCGAAGCCGTTCGGCCCCACGAACGATCCGCCGGGTATGTCCTGCACCGCCGCGTACAGCGTCGGCAGCGCGCCCATCGCGGCGCTCTGGCCCATGATCGGGTTGGTGACCCGCATGATCATCTGCTCGTGCCACCGGGGCGCCGCGAACTGCAGGTTCGTCCGCGCGTAACCCGGGTGCGCCGCAAGCGAAAGCAGCGGCGTGCCCGCCGCCACCGCCCGGCGCTGGAGCTCGAAACAGAACAGCAGGTTCGAGAGCTTCGACTGCCCGTACCAGAGCCAGTTGTTGTAACGCCGCGCGCCCATCAGGTCGTTGAAGTGCATGCGACCGATCCGATGCGCGCCGCTGGAGACGGTGACCACACGCGGCGCCGGCGCGGCGAGCAACCGCTCGAGCAGCAGCCCCGTCAGCGCGAAGTGCCCGAGGTGGTTGGTGCCGAACTGGCTCTCGAACCCGTCCTCGGTCAGGCGCCGCGGCGGCGCCATCACGCCGGCGTTGTTAATCAGCCGGTCGATCCGCTCGAACTCGTCGCCGATCCGTCCGGCGAACGCTCGCACGGACGCCAGCGACGCCAGATCGAGCTGCGACACGGACACCTCGGCCCCGGCACCCACGTCCGCCCGGATCGACTCGAGCGCCGCCGTCCCCTTCGTCACGTCGCGACAGGCGATCACCACCCGCGCCCCATGACGCGCGAGCTCGCGCGCGGTCTCGAGCCCGAGCCCGCTGTTCGCGCCGGTGACGATCGCGACCCGCCCGTCCAGCGCCGGCATGTCGGCGGCCGTCCATCGAGAGGACATCAGGACATCCTCCTCGCCACCGACTCCGAGTACGCCGCGTGGCGGAAACGGAGGACCGGATCGTCGGACAGCTCGATCCCCTCCGTCACGCGGGTCGGGTCGAACACAAGCACGTCGCCGCCGGTCTCGCGATCGGTCTCGAGGTCGGTGATCTCGTAGCGAGCGACCGGCACGACGCGCCGCAGCTTCGGCCAGGCGGCGCTGGGGTCGTCGATCGGATCGCCGGGGATCGCGATCTGCACCTCGAGCGTGAACGCGATCGGAGCCGTTGCCAGCCGCGCGCGCAACTCGTCCTGAAGGTAATCCGGGCCCGATCGCCGCGCCGACCACGGCGCGATTCCCACATGCGGCGCCTGCGGCAGGAGCTGGTAGCGCACCCACCGCTCGCCCCCGTGGCTGTCGATCCACTTGAACGCATGAATCCCGTAGTACGGAATCACCGCGTACGACGCCGGCGGGCGGAGCGTCGGCGCCAGCGCGGGGAGGTTCCGCAACGCCTCGGGGTGGCGCGCGAACACGAGCGGCATCTTCACCGCCGCGAGCGGGCCTGCACCCTGCGCGGCCACGAGCTCGATGAAGCCCTCGGGCGTCTTGACAGGGAAGCGCGGCGAGGACACGCACACGATGTCCGTCCGCCCGCCGTCCTCCAGGTAGATCTTCGCGGCCAGCCCTCGCGGATCGGGGGCGTAGTCCGGATGCGCCGGATTCCCGGACCCGTTGGAGAACCGGAACGTCGCGTGCAGCGGTCCACCCTGAAAATGTGGCGCGGACGTCAGCTCGACGGCCTCGGGCAGAGGCGTGAACGTGCCCTTCAGCAGCGTCCCCTTCGCGTGCAGCGCGCGGAACCCGGGGTGACGTCCGAACACCGAAACGATCGAATCGACAGCTGAGCGCGCGTCGAGAGCCATCAGCCCTCGATCGTCCGGAACGAGATCCCCGCCGCCACCAGCCGATCGATCAGAGCCTGCCCCATCGCGACGGCCGGCGTGACCTGCCCCGCAACCGCGGGCAGATCGTCGTGCACGAGGCTCAGCGCAGCCTCGCCGAGCATCTTCGAGGTCTCGCCGTAGCCCGGATCGCCGCCGCTGACCTCCGTCACCACGCGGCGGCCGCCGCCCTCCCCGACGAGCCGCACCCGGAACCACGCCTTGTCTCGCTGCTCGGGTGTCGGCCCCTGCCCCGGGTCCTTGATCCGCAGCAGCAGCTTCCGGGTCGGGGGCAGCTGCGCGAGCGTGATCCCGAGCCCCGCGCCCCCGATCAGTCCCGCGACCATCGCCGCGTTCGGCAGCACGAGATAGTGCCCGTAGCTGAAGTCGGGGCCGTATCGCGGCAGCGCGCGCGCAGAGCGCAGCACGGTCTGCGGGTCGATCGTCGGGAACGGCACGGCCCACCCGCCGGCATCCGCGTCCCGATGCGGTCGGCCGGTAACACCGTGGACGGTCCGACCGGACGGCCGCTGCTCGAGCCTCCGCCGCTGCGACGCGCTCCGCGCCGCCTGCCGGAGCCGGGCGGCGGCGTTGATCGCCGAGTGGTAGGTGCCGCCCGAGAACGTGCCCCCCATGCGCACGAACCCGTCCACGTGCAGCGGGGCAGCTTCGGGCAGCAGCCCGACCGTGTAGAGCACACCGAGGTCGTACGGGATCGAATCGAAGCCGCACGAGTGCACGATCCGGGCGCCGGACGCGACCGCTCGCTCGTGGTAGCGCAGCCACATCTCATCGACGAACTCGGGCTCGCCCGTCAGGTCGACGTAGTCGGTCCCCGCCTCGGCGCACGCCTTGACGAGCGGCTCGCCGTAGTGGATGTACGGCCCGACCGTGGTGATCACGACCTTCGCCGACTCGGCCACGGCGCGGATCGACGCGGGATCGTTGACGTCCGCATGCAGCAGCGGCAGATCGGCGCACGCAAGATTTATCGAGGCGAGTCGCTCCCGCACCTGCTCGAGCTTGGCCATGTTCCGGCCCGCGAGCGCGCCGCGCGTGCCGGGGCCGGCGGCGCGGGCGAGGTACTCGGCGGTCAGCTGCCCGGTGAAGCCGGTGGCGCCGAACAGGACGACGTCGTACTGGCGCTCACTCACCCGCAATCCCTCGCGCCGCCTCCAACGCCGTGCCTGGATCGACCCCGGCGTTGGCCGCGACCCAGCACGCCGCCGGCGCCGCCACTCGCTCGGACGAGTGCGCCGCCACCCCTGCCAGGTCGAGGATCAGCTTGAACTCCTCGGTGCTCGGCGGCGTTCCGCCGATCCGCTCGGCGAACGCGGCCAGCCATTCGTTCGCGTTCATGGATGCGCGACTCTATCCGTCGGGCCGCGAAGGCGTGTTGACAGGCTGCCAACAGCCCGTTCGGCCCGCAGGGCTGGCATGATCCGACCGCTTTCCAACGAAACGAAAGGCAGAGCAACAGATGGCAGTTCTCGACGGCAAGGTGGCGATCGTCACCGGTTCGGCGCGCGGTATCGGCCGCGCGACCGCGGAGCTTCTCTCCGAGCAGGGCGCCAAGGTCCTGATCAACGACCTCGACGGCGATGTCGCCGAGCAGACCGCATCGGAGATCCAGGGCGACACGCTCGTGTTCGCCGGGGACCTGACCAAGCCCGGTATTCCCGACGAGCTCGTAGAGAAGGTGGTCGGCGAGTGGGGTCAGGTCGACATCCTCGTCAACAACGCCGGCTACACGCTCGACGCGCCGATCCACAAGATGAGCGACGAGTGGTTCCAGAAGATGCTGGACATCCACTCGATCGTCCCGTTCCGCATGTGCCGTGCGGTCGCGCCGTATATGCGCGAGCCGGCGAAGAAGGAGAAGGAAGAGGGCCGCGAGGTGTTCCGCAAGATCGTCAACGTGTCGTCGATCTCGGGCACGATGGGCAACGCGGGCCAGGCCAACTACTCCTCGGGCAAGTCCGCCGTCGTCGGCCTGACGAAGACGCTCGCCAAGGAATGGGGCCAGTTCAAGATCAACGTCAACGCGGTCGCGTTCGGCTACATCGAGACCCGCCTGACCGCCTCCAAGGACGAGGCGAACACGATGGAGATCGGCGGCGAGAAGGTCCAGCTCGGGATCCCGGATCAGCTGCGCGGCATGGCGGCGATGCTGATCCCGCTGGGCCGCCCGGGCACCCCGGAGGAGGCCGCCGGCGGCGTCTTCTTCCTCTGCTCGCCGTGGGCGAACTTCGTCACCGGTCAGGTCCTGAACATCACCGGTGGCCAGTTCACCGGCATGACCTCGTAGCCCGCTGACGTCCTAGCCGGTGGCTGCGTGCGCCGGGCGCGGTTCCGCCGAGCCGCGCCCGGGCGCCGCCCCGACGCAATCGGCGAGCTCCGCGACAGCGGAGCGAATCGCCTCCGTCCTGATCCCGGCGTAGCCGATCACGAGCCCCGGGTGGCCGGACTCGCGTCCCTCGAGCGCGATCCCGCGCGCCCGGGCCGTGGCGAGCACCTCGGCTTCGTCGGCATCGTCGGCCAGATCGAGCACGACATACAGTCCGGCGGCAGCGCCACGGACCGTCAGCTCGGGCAGCCGATCCGCGAGCGCCTCGAGCAGCACTGATCGCTGCCGCTGGTACAGGCGACGCTGACGGCGCAGATGGCGGTCCAGCTCGCCCCGCTCGATCAGGTCGGCCAGCGCGAACTGCAAGATCGGGCTCGGGACCGTCGTCGTCCTCTGCTGGCTCCGGAGGATCGGCTCCAGCAGCCCCGGCGGCGCCACCAGCCAGCCGATCCGCACGCTCGGCGCGAGTGTCTTGCTGGTCGAGCCGAGGTACGCGACGCGGGCGGGCGCGAGCCCCTGGAGCGAGCCGATCGGCTGATGGTCGTAGCGGTACTCGGCGTCGTAGTCGTCCTCGACGATCGTCGCCCCACGCTGCTCGGCCCAGCTCAGCAGCGCCCGGCGGCGCTCGGCGCTGAGCACGGCGCCCGTCGGGTACTGGTGCGCGGGCGCCAGGGCGACGGCATCGGGCGACTCGTCCTGCAGCCTGTCGACGTCGAGTCCGTGATCGTCGACGGCCACCGGCACCAACTCGAGCCCGGCCGCGGTGGCGGTCTCGCGGACGCCCGACCAGCCAGGGTCCTCGACGGCCACACGTCTCGCTCCGTGACTCACGAGCGAACGCCACACGAGCTCGATCCCATGGCGCGTGCTCGTGGTGATCACGATCTCATCGGCGGCCGCGCGCACGCCGCGCGCGCGTCCGAGATAGGACGCGAGTGCGCTCCGCAGCTCGAACACCCCGGCCGGGTCGGGCAGGCCGAGGCGCTCGTCGGGAATCTCCTTCAGGACCCGCCCGACCGCTCCCGCGAGCGCTCCCCGCGGGAGGTCGCCGAGCGCCGGCTGGTACGGGCTCATGTCGTACCGGACCCGGTGCGGCGCGACCTCGGCGGGCGCCGCCCGGTCGGTGGTGCTGACTCCCGGCGCGACCACCGTGCCGCCGCCGCGGCGCGTGTGCAGATAGCCCTCGGCAGCGAGCTGGGCGTACGCGTCGACGACCACGCCGCGCGAGACGCCGAGCTCCAGGCACAGCTCCCGGGAGGACGGCAGCCGGGTCTCCGCGGTGAGCACGCCGCCGCGAATCGCGTCGCGCAGCGAGTTCTCCAGACGCGCTCTGAGCGAGCGTCCGGGCGCCGCATCCAGGTCGAGATGCAAGTCCAACTTGGTCCTAGATTCTACAGTCGGATTGGCTCTGGTATGCGGGCCAAGTCTCCGTATTCTCTAGACCATGGCAGCGACCCAGACACCCAGAAGCAGGGTACGCCGGGTCCCGGCCAGGGGCGCATACGACCGCCGGTCGATCGACGCGATCCTCGACGAGGCGCTGATCGCCCACCTCGGGTTCGTGCACGACGGCCACCCGTTCGTGATCCCGATGCTGCACGCGCGAGTCGGCGACCTCGTATACGTCCACGGGTCCGCCGCCAGCCGCACGATCCGGACATTGACCTCCGGCGTCCCGGCGACCCTCACGGTCACGCTGGTGGACGGCGTCGTGCTGGCGCGATCCGCGTTCCATCACTCGGTCAACTACCGATCGGTCGTCGTGCTCGGCCACGCCAGGCCGGTCGAGGGGCCCGACGAGCGGCGGCGCGCACTCGAGGCGCTCACCGAGCGCCTGGTTCCCGGGCGCTGGGCCGAGGTCCGGCCGCCGAGCAGCAAGGAGCTGAAAGCGACCCGCGTGCTTGCGATGACGCTCGACGAGTCCTCCGCGAAGGTCCGTACCGGCCCACCGGTCGACGACGACGAGGACTACGAGCTTCCCGTCTGGGCGGGGGTGATCCCGATCCAGACGATCGCCGGGCCGCCGATTGCCGACCCGGTTGCCCCCGCGAGCCTCGCCCCATCTTCCACAGTCACGACTTGGACGCCCCAGCGCCGGCGGCCGATGCCGGCCGACCAGGGCGAAACCCCGAATCACGACCCCACAGGGAGCACCCCATGACGCACCTCGCCCAGCGCATCAAGCAGATCGTGCACGAGTGGTGCCGTGGATGGCCTCCGCGACCGGTGCCCTGATCGCGGAGGTCACGCCATACTGGCCGGCCGCGAGGATCACCTCGTCACCGCTCGCCGGAGGGAGCCGCTGCGCCGGGGGACTGTCACGTTCGACATCGACTACTCGGACTTCAAGATCGCCGAGGACGATCTGAGTGCCGGGGCCTCGCTCGACCTGGGGGCCCACAACACCGGCCAGAACGCGGTCTTCGAGGACCCGGGGACGTACTCGTTCGAGGAGCAACCGGGCTCGCCGACGGTCGACCACGGCACCAATGACCCGCTGGACGGTGCGTCCGACCCCGCCGGACGCCCGCGCTTCCTCGGCTTGGCGCCGGACATGGGCGCTTACGAGCTCCCGGCTCCGTACCCGGTGACGGGCAGTGCGAGCGCCATCAGCACGACAGGCGCGACGCTCAACGGCACCGTCGACTCCGAGGGCAGCAACCTCGAGACGTCCTACCGCTTTGAGTACGGCACGACAACGAGCTACGGCTCGACCGCTCCGCTGCCAACCGGCACCGAACCCGGCGAGGGCGTGTTGCCGGATCCGCAGAACGTGGTTGCGGGCCTTTCGAACCTCCAGCCCGCGACGACATACGACTACCGGCTCGTGGCCGATAACACCGACGGCGAGACGTTCGCCGCCAACGAGACGCTCACGACCGCCGCGCCCGTGACGCTGCGTGTTCTGCGTAGGACGACCGGGCTCGGCGACGTCACCGCCCACGGCTCGGACGACACGGTCCACGGATGCCAGCCCGGTTGCTCGCTACAGCTCCAGACCGAAACGCAGTACACCCTGACCGCGAGCGCGTTCTCCGGGTCGACCTTCGAGGGCTGGAACATCGCCGGCTGCTCGGGCACCGGTCCGTGCACGCTCACGCTCAACGGCAACGCGACGATCGCGCCCACGTTCGCGATCAACGCACCCAAGCTCTCCCACCTATCGGCGTCGAGGCACAAGCCGAAACTCAGCTTCACCGTCACCGCAGGCCGCGGGAACGGGCTCGTGACGCTCACCGTCACGCTTCCTGGCGATCTCAAGCTCGTGACCTCCAGGCACGGTGTCAAGCTAAACGTCAAGGGCGCGACCGCCACCATCCGCCACGGCGCGCTGAGGTTGAACCCACGGGGCGTCGGATCCGTGCGCATCACGCTCACGAGCCCTGCGATCAGGCTGGTCAGGCGCAAGCACCCTCAGCTTGTCCTGAGCGTGCAGACGACTCAGTCCGCCGGCGGCTACGAGACGGTCACAAGGCTCGTTCACCGAACGTAGACCGCCCCAAGCGGGCCTGGAGATCAGCCGGACGCTGAGACGAAGGCGGTCGCCGTGGCCCGCGCCGCCTGCTCTTTCGGGTCGCGCCCGGCAAGCCATTCGGACGCCGCGGCCAGGGCCTCCGCATGGTCGAGCGGAGGAGTGCTGCTCAGCAGGGCGTCGAGGTCGGTGATGCCCAGCACGGCCATCGTCTCCTCGCGCAGGATGCTCTCCGGCCAGATCTCGGAGTCACTCGCGGCCAGAATCCGTTCGCTGTGCGCCAGCCACCGGCCAGCCATCGCGGGGTCGACGCCGGCGGCAAAACGCGCGACCAGCCAGAGTGCGAATGCCGACAGCGGCGCAATGCTCGGCCGGCGCATGCACTCGATCGCTTCGGCCAGCGCCCCGCACACCATCACGCCGTCGCGCGCGCTCACGGCCAGCATCCGCGTTCCCACCGCGCTCGCGAGCATGTACTCGTGGCCTATCTCCTCGGCGTTGTTCACGCTCTGCGCTGCGTGGTCGCAGGCCGAGTCGATCTGTCCGTGCACGTAGGCGTCGAGCGCCAGGAAGTAGTGGGTCCAACCGCGCACGCGCGCGTTGCTCTCCGGGGTGATCAAGGCGAGCATCGACGGTCGCAGTTGCTTCATCTCGTCGAGATCGCGCGCGTTGATCGCGTGCGCGAACAGGTTGCCGGTCGCGGTGGCAAACGCCTCGTGGTCGCCGAACTCGGCTGCGCGTGCCGCGAGCCGGCGGTTCCAGATCGGCGGCCGCGCGCTGAATCCGTCGAGGAAGGCCACGGCGCGCAGCAACCAAATCTCCTTCTCGGGCGGTACCTGGAAGCGGTCGAGTATGCGCCCGACCGACTCCTGCGCCTCCTGGAACAGCATCCCGGCCAGCCACAGAGGCCGGAGCCCGAGCGCGAGCGCCACCGTCGTGTCCTCGTCGCCGGCCGCCAGCGCGGTCTCGAGCGCGGCCCTGACATTCGGGTGGTCGGCCAAGAACGGCGCGGCCAGCTCACCCGGCCCCTGGCCCGCGTCGAATGCTTCACTCAGAGGCGCGACCAGCGCCCTGAAGTACGCGCGATGGCGAGCCAGCGAATCCGCGAGCTCCCCACACTCCTCGAGCCGGTGAAGCGCAAAGGCACGGACGAGCTCGAGCAGCTCGAAGCGATCGCTGTCTCCCTGGCGGCGGACCAGATGCGCTTCGAGCAGTTCGTCGAGCTGCGCCGGGCCGGCTTGCATCGCCACAGCCGCCAGCGCTGCTGGGCTGAAGCCGCCGAGAAACGCCCCTGCGCCGCGCAGGGCCGACTGGGCGCTCGGAGTGAGCAGGTCGTAGCTCCAGCTGATCGTCGCCTCGAGTGTCTGCTGGCGGTCCGGCAGATCTCGCAGACCGTGGTCCCCGATCCACAGCGGCACCGTCAGCTGCGCCTCGATCTGGCGCGTCGTGACCAATCCCATCCGCGAGGCCGCCAGCTCGATCGCGAGCGGCAACCCATCGAGCGCGCGGCAGATCGCGCCGAACGCCCTGGTCGAGGGCTCGTCCAGCGCGAGCCTGCGGTTGGCCGCCAGCGCGCACTGCGCGAACAGCTGCACCGCCGGACTCTGCGACAGCTCGGTTTCGCTCTCGTCCGTCGGCAGCCCCAGCGGCTCGACCTCGAATACGTTCTCGCCGCGGATCCGGAGCGCTCTGCGGCTCGAGATCATGATGCGGAGCCGGGGCGCCGCCTCCAGCAGCTCCGAGATCAGCGTCGCCGCTGAGATCACGTGCTCGAAGTTGTCGACCGCCAGCAACATCTCGCGCTCGGAGAGGTAGGCCGCCAAGCCGTCGGCCGTGGGCCCGCCGGACGCGTCACCCCGCGCGAGCGCGCGCGCCATCTCGGCGCCGACGAGCGCCGGATCGGTGACCTGCTCCAAGCGCACGAACAACGCACCGTCGGCGTAGTCGTCCTCGAGCTGCCGCGCCATCTCCACCAGCAATCGGGTCTTCCCCACTCCCCCTGATCCGGTGAGCGTGACCACACGCACATCCGGGTCGGCCATCATCTCGGCCAGCGCGAGCACCTCCTGCTCGCGTCCGACGAGTCTTGTCAGCGGCCGCGGCAGGTTCGATGCCGGTGTCGGGTTAACCGGCGCCCGCGCTGCGAGCAGGAGCGTCGGGTCCTGATCGAGGATCCGCTGCTGCAGTCTCGTCAGCTGCTGTCCCGGCTCCAGGCCGAGATCGCCACTCAGCAGACGACGCACCCGCTGATATGCGTCGAGCGCCTCCGCTTGGCGACCGGCGCGATACAGGGCGAGCATCAGCTGTCCCCACAATCGCTCTTCGAGCGGGTGTGTGCCGACCAGCCGCTCGAGCTCGGGGATCAACTCGCTCGCCTGTCCCGCTGCGAGGGCAGCGTCGATCCGCAGCGAGATCGCCTGCAGGCGCTTCTCCTCGAGCGCCCGGCGCCACTGCGCGACGCTGCCCTCCGCTGCGACGTTCGCGAGTGGCTCGCCGCGGAACAGCGCCAGTGCCTCGTCCAGCAGCGCGCCGGCATCGTCCGGGTTCGCGCGCGCCTCCTCGAGCAGGGAGTCCAGCCGCCAGGCGTCCACCTCATAGGCCCCGGGGGTGAGAACGTAGCCGGCGGGCTCCAGCACCAGGATCCCGCCGATCAGGTCGCGCAGCTTCGAGAGATGCACGTGCAGGGCCGAGACCGCGCTCGCGGGAGGCTCCTCCCCCCACAACTCATCGATCAGCCGGTCTCGCGAGAGCGGAACGCCGCCGGCGAACAGGAGTAACGCCAGCAGCGATCCCTGACGACCGCTGGGTACTGGCACCACTTCCCCGTCCCGCTCGAACTCGAGCGAGCCGAGCACACGAAAGAGCACAACATCGCCCGCCACGCGATCAGATTAGAGCTTTCCGCCGGCTGGTCGGCCTTCAGGGTTGTTTTGGCCCAGACCAGACCGAGACCCGAAAGACACTGACAATGCGGGTGTCCGCCGCTCTAGTCGAGCCAAGACGTACTACTTCCAGCTGATCGCCCACGACTCCCTCGGCACCACCGCCGGAGCGATCGAATCGTTCACGACGCCCGCCCCGGGTTCACGGGCTGGAGTGGAGACGGCCGCTCGGGTACGGGCACCTGCACGGTGAAGCTGACCGCAAACGCGACCGTGACCGCGACGTTCAACGGCTCGCCGCCGGCGAGTGCGTTCGTCTCGGTCGCGTTCGGCGGTGCCGGCACGGGCACGGTCAGCGATGCCGAACGACCTCAGGTTCGGCGCGATCAGGCACGGACTGACCGTCAGCGCCGGGACCAGGCCGGCGCTCCACCACGGTGAGCTGACGAACACGCTCAGCCGGCCCGAGCAAACCGTTCGAATCACCATCGGCGGCCGCGCGCTCAAGGTCCGCAAGGCACGCGGGAAACGCACGCTGGTCGTGATCGCCACCGACACGACCGGCACAACCACTCGGTTGGTGTACAGGGCCCGAGACGCCCCGGAGACACCTTATTGGCACTCTGCCAATTTCTGCTAACGTGGCGTTTTGATGGCCACTGCGCCCGCTCCCCGCTGGCAACGCCTCGACCACGACGAACGCCGCCGCCAGATCCTCGCGTGCGCGCGCCGGCTGTTCTCGGAGCGCAGCTACGACGCCGTCTCCACGACCGACATCGCGGCTGAGGCGGGCGTCGCAAGGGGCCTGCTGCACCACTATTTCGGCACCAAGCGCGACCTGTACCTGGAGGTCGTGCGCGAGCTGATGCGGATGCCCTCGAACCCGGTGCCGCTGCAGGCGCCCGGGCGCGGGCTTGACCACGTGATCGAGGAATCAGTCGATCGCTGGCTGACGATGCTCGAGCGCAACCGCGGCACGTGGCTCGCCGCGAACGCGAGGCGCGGGCTCGGCGGCGGCGACCCCGAGCTCGAGGCGATCCTCGAGGACGCGCGCGAGGAGGCCGCCGACCGGCTGATCGAGGCGCTCCAGACCTATGAGGCGCAGACCGCGCCGCCCGAGCTGCGCGCCGCGATCCGCGCCTACTCGGGCTTTGCCGAGGCCGCGAGCATCGAGTGGCTCGCCCGCGACCGGCTGACCCGCGAGCAGACCCGCGAGCTGCTGACGAAGACCTTTCTCAACCTCGTAAACGAAGTGCTACCAGCGATCCAGGAGACAGCACCATGAGCAACAAGAGCTACGTGATCGGCGTCGGGATGACGAAGTTCGACAAGCCCGGCACCAAGGAGGGCGACTACCCCGATTGGGCCAAGGAGGCCGGCGAGAAGGCGCTCGCCGACGCCGGTGTCCCCTACGACTCGATCGAGCAGGCGTTCGCCGGCTACGTGTACGGCGACTCGACGTACGGCCAGCGCGCGATCTACGAGCTCGGCCTGACCGGGATCCCGGTCCTGAACGTCAACAACAACTGCTCCACCGGCTCGAGCGCGCTGTTCCTCGCGCGCCAGGCGGTCAAGGGCGGGCTGATCGACTGCGGACTGGCGATCGGGTTCGAGAAGATGGAGATGGGCTCGCTGGGGATGAAGTACACAGACCGCACGCCGGCGATGGACAAGCACATGATGCGCATGTTCCAGATCCGCGACCCCGAGAGCTCGCCGTTCGCGCCGCAGATGTTCGGCAACGCGGGCCGCGACCACATGGAGAAGTACGGCTCGAAGCCCGAGCACTACGCGTGGATCGGTTGGAAGAACCACAAGCACTCGGTCAACAACCCGTACGCGCAGTTCCAGACCGAGTACTCGCTCCAGGACATCAAGGACGCGAAGATGATCCACGACCCCCTGACGAAGCTTCAGTGCTCACCGACGTCCGACGGCGCCGGCGCGGTGATCGTGGCATCCGAGCGGTTCGTCGACGAGCACGACCTGTGGGATCACGCGATCGAGATCGCCGGCCAGGCGATGGTCACGGACCTCGGCTCGACGTTCGACGAGAACGCCGACTGCATCAAGATCGTCGGCTACGACATGAGCAAGAAGGCGGCGGACCTCGCCTACGAGGAGGCCCAGGTCGGCCCCGAGGACGTGCAGGTCGTCGAGCTGCACGACTGCTTCTCGGCGAACGAGCTGATCACCTACGAGGCGCTCGGGTTCGCCGAGGAGGGCCACGGCCACGAGCTGGTCGAGAAGCAGGCGACGACGTACGGCGGCGACGGTCCGGTCGTCAACCCGTCCGGCGGGCTCATCAGCAAGGGCCACCCGCTGGGCGCCACCGGGCTCGCGCAGTGCTCCGAGCTGAACTGGCAGCTGCGTGGAGAGGCCGACAAGCGCCAGGTCGATAACGTCAAGGTCGCGCTTCAGCACAACATCGGCCTCGGCGGCGCCGCGGTCGTGAGCATCTACAGGAAGGCTGCGTAAACACATGGCGACGACGACCTCCGACAAGCAGGCGACGAACGGCGCAAAGGCGAGCAAAGCCGACGAGATCGTCGTCGAGAACCCGGCCACCGGCCAGGTCGTGGCGACGCTCACGGCGGCAACGCCCGCGGACGTCGCCGCGATGGCCGAGCGGGCCCGCAAGGCCCAGCCGGCCTGGAACGCGCTCGGATTCGCCGAGCGCGGGAAGATCCTGCTCCGCTTCCAGAAGTGGATGTGCGACAACGCCGACCGGATCCTCGACACCGAGATGTCGGAGTCGGGCAAGACGCGCGAGGACTGCGTGCTCGAGTACAGCCTGGTCGTCTCAGGCGCCGGGTTCTGGGCCAAGCAGGGACCGAAGTACCTCCGCGACGAGAAGGTCAAGACCTCGTCCCCGTTCCTGCTCGGGCGCAAGACGCTCGTGCGCTACGAGGCGGTCGGCGTCGCGGCGATCATCGGCCCTTGGAACTACCCGCTCGCGAACAACATCGGGGACGTGTTCCCGGCGCTGATCGCGGGTAACACGGTGCTCCTGAAGCCGTCGTCCGTCACGCCGCTCTCCAGCCTCCTGATGGAGGAGGGCCTGCGAGCGTGCGGGATCCCCGAGGACGTATTCCAGGTGATCGTCGGCCGCGGCGCGATCGGCGAGGAGCTGATCGACCACGCCGACACCGTCATGTTCACCGGCTCGACCGAGACCGGCCGGAGTGTGATGGCACGGGCGGCGAAGACGCTCACGCCTGTCGCGCTCGAGCTGGGCGGCAAGGACCCGATGATCGTATGCGCGGACGCCGACATCGAGCGGGCCGCGAACGCGGCCGTGTTCTGGTCGATGCAGAACGCCGGCCAGACGTGCATCTCGGTCGAGCGCTGCTACGTCGAGGAGCCGATCCACGACCGGTTCGTCGAGCTCGTCGGCGAGCGCGCCCGCGCGCTGCGCCAGGGCGTCCCGGGAGCGTTCGGCTCGGTCGACGTCGGATCGTTCATCAACCCGCCACAGATCGAGATCGTGGAGGAGCACGTCAACGACGCGGTCAAGAAGGGTGCCCGCCTGGTCGCCGGCGGCCACCGTCGCGACGGCGAGGGCACGTACTACGAGCCGACCGTGCTCGCGGACGTAGATCACACGATGGAGTGCATGACCGAGGAGACGTTCGGCCCGACGCTGCCGATCATGAAGGTCCGCGACACCGACGAGGCGATCCGGCTCGCGAACGACTCGCCGTACGGCCTCCAGGCCTCGGTGTTCACCAAGGACATCGGCAAGGGCGAGGCGATCGCGCGCAAGCTCGAGGCCGGAGCGGTGGTCGTCAACGACTGCGTCGCGAACTACTCGGCCTTCGAGGCGCCGATGGGCGGCTGGAAGACGTCGGGCATGGGCGTGCGCCACGGACCCGAGGGGATCCGCAAGTACACCCACCGCCAGACGATCCTCCTGACCCGCTTCGCGATGAAGAAGGACCTGTACATGTTCCCGTACTCGAAGCGGACCAGCGAGTTCCTGCTGCGGCTGATCAAGTTCCTGTACGGGCGCGGCGATCGGGGCTGACGCGGAGCCCCTGCGGAATCGGCAGGCTGCGGTCGCCCACCGCATCCCACGCGCGTCGCCCCCGTCCGCGAGGGCGGCGTGCATCTCCGCGCTGGTCCTGATCTGCCTGATCGCCGGCGCGTGGCTCGCCGCCATCTCGTCCGGCCGCGGCCCGGTGCCCGCGAGCCGGACCGACTTCAGCACCGGGCCGCTGATCGTGCCAGGCCCGGTCGCCACTGCGCCCGGTGCGGTCGCGCCGGCGTCCGGTGCCACCGCGCGCTGAGCGCTCTCGGCGTCCGCCACGCACCCGAGGGGGATCCGCAAGTACACCCACCGCCAGACGATCCTCCTGACGCGCTTCGCGAGAAGAAGCACCTCTACACGTTCCCGTAGTCAAGCGGACCAGCGAGTTCCTGCTGCGGCTGATCAAGTTCCTGTGCGGGCGCGGCGATCGCGGATAGCCAAACGCGACACGGACTGCCGTTCATATAGCCTCGTAAAGACTCGCGCGGCATCCGCCGCGCATATCTTTACGCGGGAGGCACGCATGAGCAGGATCGGGTCGGGGACCAAGAAGCTCGCGCCCGTAGCAGCTGCAGGGTCGCTGGCGGTGTCACTCGTGGCCGGGGTCGGGTTTGCCGCTGCGCACGCCGCAAAGCCGAGTTGCAAGCTCATGCACGAACAGAAGGGGTGCCGGCTGGCAGAGCCGTTTCACTATCTGGGCGGCCATCCGGGCGCGCCCTACTATGGGATCGGAGAGAACCTCTCCTACGTCACGCCCGTCGCCCGGTTCGAGCTGGAATTCGAGAGCGTCCCGTGCCGCTCGGGTTCGGGAACGATCTCGGGTGTGATCGGCGCCACCTTCTCCAAGTTCGCCGTGGTCGGTAAGACGTACCACGTCTACAACCCCGACAATGACCACACCGCGGTGCATGCGACGGTCACGCTCATCAGCGCGAAGAAGGCGACGTTCACGGCCTCGTTCGTCAGCCACACCTTTCCCGGCAACGCGGTGTATTGCCAAGGCACGGCGCACGCGACGCTCACGCGCGCGCCGCGATCTCAGCAGGGCATAATCTAACCAGGCCCTGCTGCGACTGATCAGGTCCGGTGTACGGCCTCGGCGGGTGGCGGCGGCGACGGTAAGCCGCCCAGCTCTGCGCAAGAGCCGCTCCGAAGCGGCTCCCGCTACGTTTTAGCGCTCCGAGTGCCTCCACAACGCTCCCTATCAGCCAGCGGCGTCGGCCGCGTCGGGCTGCCGCTCGCGATCTCGTGCGGCACCGCCCAGGCGTTTGTGTACGCGCGCGAAGCCGCGGCGCTACTCGGGCACGCCGAGGCCGGCGCGCCGAGCGACGTGCAAAGCGATCGATGACCCGCGTTCTGGTAACCGGCGGCGCCGGGACGATCGGCTCGGCGGTCGTGCGCCGCCTGCTGCGCGACCCGTCGTTCGAGGTTCGGATCGCCGATCATCGCGAGCCGCCGCAGTGGATGCGCGAGTCGTGCGAGATCGTCACCGGCGACCTGCGCGACGCCGCCGAGGCAAATCGGGCCGTCGAGGGCTGCTCACACGTCATCCACCTCGCGGCGATCGTCGGCGGGATCGCGAACTTCCACAAGCTCCCGTTCACGCTGACCGCGATGAACAACGCTCTGACCGGCGCGCTGGTCCAGGCTTCGCTCGCGCCGCCGGTCGACCGATTCGTGTACGTCTCCAGCTCGATGGTGTTCGAACGCGCAGGCGAGTTCCCGACCACCGAGGCATACCTGGACGCGTGCCCCACCCCAAAGTCCGCATACGGATTCTCAAAGCTCTCCGGCGAGGTGTACACGCGTGCGGCCCACGACGAGCACGGACTCGAGTACACGATCTGCCGCCCATTCAACGCGTACGGCCCCGGCGAGCTGCCCGAGCCCGACGAGCCGGGCATCGCACACGCCGTCCCTGACCTGATCCACAAGGCACTCGCGCGCCAAACACCGCTGCAGATCTTCGGCTCCGGCGAACAAACCCGCACACTGACCCACGTCGACGACATCGCCGACGGAATCGTGACCGCAATGGCCTCCCCGGCCGGGGCGAACGAGGACTTCAACATCTCCGCCTCCGAGGAGCGAACCGTCGCACAGATCGCACGGCTGATCTGGGATGCATGCGGCAACGACCCCGCACAGCTCGAGTTCGAACACCTCCCAAGCTTCGAGGTCGACGTCCAACGCCGCTGGCCCTCCGTGCAAAAAGCCCGCGACCTGTTGGACTGGGAAGCCCAAATCGACCTACGTGACGGAATCGCCGGCACGATCGAATGGCTCCGGGAGAAGGACGTCGCGCACCGATGAGCCCCAAGCGCGCGCTGATCACGGGCGTAACCGGCCAGGACGGCTCGTACCTGGCCGAGTTCCTGCTGGAGCAGGGCTACGAGGTCCACGGCATGGTCCGCCGGTCGTCCACCGAGCACTTCGAGCGGATCGAACACATCCGCGATCGACTCACGCTGCACCAGGGCGACCTGCTCGACCAGCGCTCGCTCGTCGACACGCTCCGTGCCACTCAGCCGACCGAGATCTACAACCTCGCCGCGATGTCGTTCGTCGCGGCGTCGTGGGTGCAACCGACGCTGACGGCAGAGTTCTCGGGGGTCGGCGTCACCCGCCTGCTCGAGGCGATGCGCGAGGTGTGCCCCGAGGCACGCTTCTACCAAGCCTCATCCAGCGAGATGTTCGGCCTCGTGCGGGAGGTGCCGCAGACCGAGAAGACGCCGTTCTACCCGCGCTCACCGTACGGCGTCGCCAAGTGCTACGGGCACTTCATCACGGTCAACTACAGGGAGTCGTACGGACTACATGCAACCTCTGGGTTGCTGTTTAACCACGAGTCGCCAAGGCGAGGGCTGGAATTCGTGACCCGCAAGATCACGTGGCACGCGGCGGCGATCAAGCTCGGGCTCAAGTCGGAGCTGCGGCTCGGCAACCTCGGCGCCGAGCGCGATTGGGGCTTCGCCGGCGACTACGTGCGGGCGATGTGGATGATGCTCCAGCGCGACGAGCCGGAGGACTACGTGATCGCGACCGGCGTCGCGCACTCGGTCAAGGAGTGCCTGGAGGTGGCGTTCGACCATGCGGGCGTCGAGATCGACAGCCACGTGGTGACCGATCCGTCGCTGCAGCGACCGGCCGAGGTCGAGCACCTGATCGGCGACGCCGGCAAGGCACAGCGCCTGCTCGGCTGGGAGCCGGAGGTCGACTTCGAGCAGCTGATCCGGATGATGGTCGACGCCGACCTGGCGCTGCTCAGCGCCCGGCGCTGACCGCAGCCGCGCGCCGGCCGCTCCCAGGACCCCACCCCGACTGTCCCGTTGGGCGTGCCGGTCATGACCGCCGCACCGTACCGTTGCCTTTGGACGCTTGGCCTTGGCCCCTTTGTATAAACCAGGGCGGGCGCTTCGGCCATCACACGCTTGCGCGATTGCCCGGAGCGGCAGAGAATCGCCGGACCAGCAGTTCGGGGAACGCAAACCGGAGAGAGAGGGACCGCCGTGGAAAGCGCGTCGTTGAGCCAGCCGGCCGGGGGGGTTCAGGTCGACCAGCCGGCGCTGAAGAAGAACGCGATCTCGTTCCTCTCGAACATCGTGATCGGGGTCGCGTCGACGGCGCCGGCGTACAGCCTCGCGGCGACGCTCGGATACATTGCCCTCGTCCCGGCGCTGGGTCTGCACGCGCCGGCGGTGATCCTGGTCGCGTTCCCGCCGATGGCGTTCATCGCCGCGGCGTACTACTACATGAACCGCGCCGATCCCGATTGCGGCACCACGTTCGCGTGGATGACGCGCTCGATGGGTCCGTGGCTCGGGTGGCAGGGCGGCTGGGCGATCGTCGTCGCCGACGTGCTGGTGATGCCGAGCCTGGCGCAGATCGCCGGTCAGTACTCATTCAGCCTGTTCGGCAACAACAACCCGACGACGCTCGAGGTCACGATCGTCGGGATCGCGTGGATCTTCGTGATGACGGTGATCTGCTACATCGGGATCGAGCTGTCGGCGCGGATCCAGCAGGCGCTGCTCGGGATCGAGATGTTCACGCTGATCCTGTTCTCGGTCGTGGCGCTGATCAAGGTCTACTCCAGCCATCCGGCGCACTCGATCGAGCCGGCCGCGTCGTGGTTCAACCCGTTCGACGTCTCGAGCATCAACGCGCTCGACGGCGGCATCCTGCTGGCGGTCTTCATCTACTGGGGGTGGGACTCCGGGGTGAGCGTCAACGAGGAGACCGAGAACACCGGCACCGCGCCCGGGCGGGCGGCGATCATCTCGACCTTCATCCTCGTCGCCATCTACCTGCTCGTGTCGACCGCCGCCCAAGCCTACGGAGGCCTCAGCTCCCTGCTCAACAATCCGGACGACGTGCTGGCGCCGCTCGGTCACGGCGTTTTGGGGTCGCCGCTCGACAAGCTGCTGATCATCTCCGTGCTGACGTCCGCGTCGGCGTCGACGCAGACGACCATCTTGCCCACAGCTCGCACGACACTGTCGATGGCGCGCTGGAAGGCGATCCCGAAGCAGTTCGCCTACATCCACCCCCGCTTCCTCAGCCCCGGGTTCTCGACGATCTGGATGGGCACCGTCTCGACGATCGTGTACGTGTTGCTCGCGGCAACGAGCACGAACTACGACCTGATCGGTGACGCGTTCACGTCGCTGTCGCTGACGATCGCGTTCTACTACGGCTTCACCGGCCTGGCATGCGTCATCTACTACCGCCGTCACCTGCTCGACAGCGTCAAGAACTTCGTGTTCATCGGCGTGATGCCGCTGATCGGCTGGGCGGTCCTGACGTTCATCCTCGTCAAGGCCGTGGTCGACTACTCGAAGCCCCACTCCGGCTACTCCTCGCCGTTCCTCGGTATCGGAGCGCCGGTCGCGATCGCCCTGCTCATGATCATCCTCGGCCTGATCGGCATGATCATCCAGCGGATCACGATGCCCGACTTCTTCAAGTACAACAAACCGATGGTCGTCAGCCCGGAGGTCGCCGCGGGCGCGCCGGCGAGCGAGCCGATCGGAGGTCGAGACGAATGAGCTCAGGAGTGATCGTCGGCTACGACGGATCGGCGTGCGCGAAGGCTGCGCTCACCAGCGCGCTCGAGGTCGGCAAGGCCTATGGCGACAAGGTGATCATCGCGTTCGCATACGAGCTGAACCCGGTCGCGGGCGAGATTCACGACTACCACGCCGCGCTCCAGGATCTCGCGACCAAGCAGCTCGAGGAGGCGAAGGCGCTGGCTGGCGACGACCCCGGCGTCGAGGTCGAGGCCGTGATCGTCCCGCTGGCGCCCGCGCAGGGACTGGTCGAGCTCGCGGACGAGCGCGACGCGCGCGTGATCGTCGTCGGCACGCGTGGCGAGCACCCGCTCCGCGGGGCGCTGCTCGGCTCGACGCCGCACAAGCTGCTGCAGCTCTCGGACCGGCCGGTGCTGGTCGTGCCGGCGCCGCACGACTGAGCGCAGCGGCCTGCCTGAGACGGGATCAAGACTGTCCCGCTACTGACGTCCGCCTGCGCGCGGTCTACCCTGCGCCGGGCTATGCGCCACGGATCGCGCCTGTTGCCGGTGACGCTCGGGGTTTGGCTCGTGATGGCGATCGGTGCCGCGAGCGCGCACGCCTACATCTACTGGGCGATCGGCGGCCCGGGCGGGTCCGGTGGCACGACGATCGGGCGCGCGGATCTCGACGGCAGCGGCGTGACCCACAGCTTTGCGAGCGGTGCGAGCAACCCCGCGGCGATCACGATCGACTCCAACTACATCTACTGGGCCAACGATGGCACGTTCTCGATCGGACGCGTGAAGCTGAACGGCAGCGATCCGCAGCCGAACTGGATCCCGAATCTCTCGGACAGCGCCGCCGGGATCGCTGTCGACAGCTCGTACATCTACTGGACCGACGGCGAGCAGTACGTCGGCCGTGCGACTCTGGGTGGAGGCGACATCGATCCGACGTTCATCGACGTCGGGGCTGATAGCAGCCCAACGGGCCTGGCCGTTGACGCGGGCAAGCTCTACGTCGGAACCGAAAACCAGATCAGGATCGTGTCCACGGCGGGTGGAACCATCTCCCCGCTTGGCCCATCGCTCGGCGAGAACGTGCAGGTTCCGTCAGTGGCTGTCGCCGGCGGCTACGTGTACTTCGGTGAGTTCGGCTCGGTCGACGGCATCGGACGGATGCAGACCGACGGCATGAACGAGACGGACAGCCTGATCACGGGCCTCGAGATCAACGGAGGAGTCGCGAGTGACGGCACCTACCTCTACTGGACTGACGCCACCGGTGACGAGATCGGCCGCGCCCTGCTCGGTTCCGACGGGGCCACGGACGTCAACGACGACTTCATCTCCGAGCCGAACGATCCGTTCGGGATCGCGGTCAACTCGAGCATCGACCCCACGACCACGACCATCTCCTGCGAGCCGGCGACGCTGTCGGCCGGGCAGGCGAGCGCCTGCACCGCAACGATCGGCGACTCGGCCTCAACTTCGATCCCAACGGGGACGGTCAACTTCACGGGCAACGGCGCCACGTTCTTCTCGGGCAGCCCGTGCCAGCTGACGTCGAAGGCCGGAGGGGGCGCATCGTGCACGGTTGGCGCCGACCTGACGTCCACGGGCACGCAGCCGATCACCGCGACCTACAGCGGCGACTCGGCGCACCAGGCGAGCAGCGGCGGCACGACATTGTGCGCGGGTGCCTGCGGCAAACGGCCGCCACCGCCCGAGTGCGTCGTCCCGAAGCTCAAGGACAAGACGCTCGCCGCAGCGAGGACGCTGCTGAGCAGGGCTCACTGCTCGCTCGGCAAGGTGACCGAACCGAAGGCGAAGAAACACCACAAGCGGCCGGCGCTCGTGGTCGGCTCATCGAAGCCGCGCGCCGGCTCGAGGCTCGCACACGGCGCCAAGGTGGCGGTCACCCTTGTGCCGAAGCCGACCGCAGACAAGCACAGGCGGCGGTGAGACGGATCGCGCTTGTCGCCGCAGCGGCGTGCGCGCTCGCGGCGGTGTCAGCCTCGAGCGCCCAGGCGTACGTGTACTGGGCGGACGGGAACGACATCGGCCGCGCGAACCTCGACGGCAGCGGCGTCAATGACGCGTTCATCGCGGGAGCGGGCGCGTCGAGCGGCGTCGCCGTCGACGGCTCGCACATCTACTGGGGCGACGGAGGGGCGATCGCGCGCGCCGACCTCGACGGCAGCGACGCACAACAGACCTTCATCACGACCGATACGGGCCCGTTCGTCGCCGCCATCGCCACCGACGGCGGGTACATCTACTGGGTCACCAACGGCACGGACATCTATCGGGCCTCGCTCAGCGGCACGGACGCGACCGACCTCGTCCCATCCGCCGGATCCGGCCTGCTCTCGCTGGCCTACGCGGACGGCACGCTCTACTACGGGTCGGGGTCGGCGATCTACAGCGTGCCGGCGGGCGGTGGCAGCCCGGCGACGTTCGTCACGTTGGCCGGGATCGACGGGGCCGAGACTCCGCCGCTGATCGACGGCATCGCGGCGGCGGACGGCGTCCTCTACTGGAGCGAGGCGACCAATTCGAACATGGGGACGTTCGGAGACATCGGGAGCGCGACGATCGGCGAACCCGGGACCCTCGAGGAGACGTTCGTCGACAAGCTCAACGAGCCGGGCGGGGTCGCAACCGACGGCACGAACGTGTACTGGATCGACGTCGGCGAGGCGCCGAACGGGATCGGCCGCGCAGCGATCGCGACCCCAACGGGCGCTGTCGACGATTTCATCGCGAACCCCGGTCACCTGCAGGACGGCATCGCGGTCGACGCCGGCATCGACCCCACGACCACGACCGTCGCATGCAGCCCGACGACGCTCACGATTGGCGAGCCGAGCAGCTGCGTCGTGACGGTCGGCGACTCCGCCTCGAGCGCCGTCCCCACGGGGACCGTCAGCTTGACGGGCAACGGCGGGGCGTTCTTCTCGGGCAGTCCCTGCCAGCTCACGCCGCGGACGGGCGACGGGGCGACGTGCACGGTCGGCGCCGATCTCAGCAGCAGCGGCCCGCACACGATCACCGCGCATTACAGCGGCGACGCGGTCCACCAGTCGAGCGTCGGCAGCGCTGGGCTGTGCGCAGGCACCGCGACGCAGTGCGGTGCGCCGCCCCCGAAGAAGCCCGCCTGCATCGTCCCGAAGCTGAAGGGCAAGACCCTGTCGCAGGCACGCGCGGCGCTGAGGAAGGCCCACTGCTCGCTGGGCAAGGTCAACAAGCCCAAGCACAGCCACGGCAAGCTGAAGGTCTCATCGTCCAAGCCCCCGGCCGG
Source organism: uncultured Solirubrobacterales bacterium (assembly GCA_963826895.1). Classification (GTDB taxonomy): domain Bacteria; phylum Actinomycetota; class Thermoleophilia; order Solirubrobacterales; family Solirubrobacteraceae; genus Palsa-465. Next base: position 810,184 of record CAWGYJ010000001.1, on the reverse strand, counting down.
CAAGAAGCTGCCCGACGGCGCCAAGGTCGCGGTCACGCTCGTGGCGCAGAGCCGCAAGCGCAAGCGCTAAACGCCGGCGAGCTCCGCGACTCGGTCGCGGTGCCAGCGGGCGTCGCCGAACGCGTACGCGTTGGCCTTCGCCCGCTTCAGGAAGAAGTGCAGGTCGTGCTCCCAGGTGAAGCCGATCCCGCCGTGGACCTGCAGCGCCGACGCGGTCACGCGGAAGCCGGCGTCGGAGGCGTAGGCCTTGGCCATCGACGCCGCCCGCAGAGCGGCCGACGGTTCGTGGTCGAGCGCCCAAGACGCCCAGTACGACAGCGACCGCGCCCCCTCGACCTCGAGCAGCATCTGCGCGCAGCGATGCGAGACCGCCTGGAACGAGCCGATCGGCCGGTCGAACTGCTTGCGGTCGCCCGCATACGAGACCGCCATCTCCATCGCTCGCTGGGCAACGCCGACGTTCTCGGCGGCCACCGCGGTGATGATCGCCGCGTACGCGCGGGCGATCGCGTCGGGGTCATCGGCGAGCGGCTCGACGTGCGCGCCTTGCAGTTCCACACGACTGAGCTTCCTCGTGCTGTCCAGGGATTTCTCCTGCACGATCGAGACGCCCGAAGCGGTGGCCTCCACCAGGTAGTGGCGGCCATTGGCACCCGCCACGATCAGCACCTCAGCGGCCGCGGCGTCGGGAACGGCGATCTTCGCGGCGGACAGCGCATCGGCCGCCGCCTCTGCTTCCGAGTGGTCCGGAGCCCAGCCGGCCTGCTCGTCCCAGACGGCGACGGTTCCGCGCGACTCGCCGCTCGCGAGCGCCGGCAGCCAGCGAGACCGCTGCTCGTCGGTACCGGCCGCGACCAGCAGCAGCGCCGCCGACACGCTTGACAGGAACGGGCTCGGCGCGAGCGCGTACCCCATCTCCTCCTGGATCACGACCAGCTCGACGGCGCCCAGCCCGAGGCCGCCGTGCTCCTCGGGCACGATCACGCCGGGCCATCCGAGCTCGGAGATCTGGCGCCACTGCTCATCGGTGAACCCGCGCTCGGACTCAGCCAGCTCGCGGATCGTCTCCGGCTTGTAGCGCGCGGCCAGGAACTCGCTCGCGGTTCGCTTGATCGCGCGCTGGTCGTCGGTGAACTCGAAGTTCATCGCATCCTCGGCAGCCCGAGCACCCGCTCGGCCACGATGTTCCTGAGGATCTCGGTCGTGCCGCCCTCGATCGAGTTCGCGCGGGCGCGCAGGAAGCGGTACGTCCACTCCCCCTCGTCGAGCATCGCGTGCGGCCCCGCGATGTCCATCGCGAGCTCGGTCAGCGACTGGTTGACCTCCGACCAGTGCCACTTGCCGAGCGAGCCCTCGGGGCCGGGAACGCCGTCGCGCATGATCGCGGTCAGGCCCCGGTACGCGTTCAGCCGCAGCACCTCGGCCTCGATCATCAACTGCGCCAGTCGCTGGCGGATCACGGGGTCCTCGCTCGCCATCGCCCCGCCCGCGCCGCGCGACGAGCGTGCGTGCTCGATCAGCTCCCCGATCGCGATCTGCACCGCCACCTGGAGCCCGAACGCGAGCGTCGCGCGTTCGTGCATCAGCGTCGTGATCGCCACCGCCCAGCCGTTCCCCTCGCCGCCGATGATGTTCGTCGTTGGGGATCCGAGCCTCTTCGATGAACAGCTCGTTGAACTCAGCCTCGCCGGTGATCTGCCGCAGCGGGCGGACTCCGACCTCCTCCTGCTGCATGTCCATCAGGAAGTACGTGAGCCCCTTGTGCTTCGGCGCGTCCGGGTCGGTCCGCGCTACGAGCATGCACCACTTCGCATGGTGGGCGATCGTCGTCCACACCTTCTGGCCGGTCACGACCCACTCGTCGCCGTGCCGTACCGCGCGCGTCTTCAGCGACGCGAGGTCCGAGCCGGACTCGGGCTCCGAGAATCCCTGGCACCAGATCTCCTCCGCGGACAGGATCGGCGGCAGGTAGCGCTTGCGCTGCTCCTCGGTGCCGTGCGCGATCACGGTCGGCCCGCCCATCGCGAGCCCGAGCACGTTCGCGGTCTGCGGTGTGCGCGAGCGGACGGTCTCCTCGTTGAAGATCGCCTGCTCGACCAGGGTCGCGCCGCGGCCGCCGTACTCCTTCGGCCACGAGATGCCGGCCAGCCCGGCGTCGTTCAGCTTCCGCTGCCATGCGCGGCGGAACTCGAAGCCGCTGTCGTCGCCCTCGGGCCCCGTGCCGGGATGGTTGGCCTCGAGCCACGCCCGGAGCTCATCCCGGAACGCCTCCTCCGACGGTGACAGCGTGAGGTCCATGAGCGCGGCATCGTATCTTGCGCACGTGCAAGACACGCGCTCGCTGTTCGCATTCGACCGGGACGTCCGGATCGCGGGCGCGACCGATGTGACCAGGCTCCCGGTGGGCGTCGTCATCCGCCACTCCGGGCTGCCTGTGCTCCACCACCTCAACGCAGTGCTGCTCGACGACCCGCTCGCGCCCGAGCTGCGGCAGGCGAGCCGGCTGATCGCCCTCGCTGACGAGCAGCTCGCCGGGCTCGGCCATCGTCACGTCGTGCTCGACGACGGCGATGCGGCGGAGCGGCTCGCACCCGAGCTGGCGCTCCAGGGGTGGACTCAACAGCGCGTGCTGCTGATGCTACGCGTCCGCGCACCCGACCGGCGGCCGCCCGCCGGCACCGCGCGCGCCCTCACCGCCGAGGAGGCTCACGCCCTCCAGCTCGAGATCACGGGCGAGGAGGCTCCACGGGACGAGGGCGTGCGCGGCGCCGTGGCCGATGCGCTCGTGCGCCGGCTGGTCGCCGGCCAGGAGGCCGTGCGAGCCGGCACGCGCTCGATCGTGTTCGGCGCGGCCACGGACGGCGGGCCGCTCGCGAGCATCTGCACGCTGTTCGCCGGCGACGGGATCGCGATGATCGAGGAGGTCGGGACGCTCGAGCGGTTCCGCGAGCGCGGCCTCGCCCGCGCGGTCGTGATGGCGGCGATCGATGCGGCCGTGGAGCTCGGTTGCGAGACGATCTTCGTGCCGGCCGACGCGGACGACTGGCCGCAGCTCCTGTACGTGAAACTCGGATTCGAGGCCGTCGCGCGTCAGGTCTTGTTCACGCTCAGAGCGCCTGTGAATCCCGCCACGAGCGAGTGACGCGGCGGGCACGCGCGGGGCGGCCGGTGCCGGCGGTACGCTCGACGGCACTTGTCTTACGCCGACCCTCAGCCCGACACCGAGGGCATCCCCGGCAGCACGCTTCCAGGTCCGTTTCCGGTCGGCAGCTACAGCGCCCGGCTCCGGCAACGGCTCCGCGAGTTCGCCCGCGTGCAGCTCGTCGGCGAGGTGTGGGGTTTTCGCTCGGGCGGCGGCGCGGGCGTCTACTTCGAGCTGCGTGACCCGTACGGAGCGCTCCCGTGCTCGATGTGGCGCAACGAATTCGAGCTGCTCGGGGTCCCGCTCCAGGACGGGCTGCGCGTGGTCGTGGGCGGCGGCTGCGACTTCTACCCGGGCAGCGCCAACGCCTCGCCGTCGTTCAGCTTCGACGTGTCCGAGCTGCGCGTCGCCGGCGAGGGCGACCTGCTGGTGCAGCTCGAGCGGCTGCGCCGCAGGCTGGCCGCGGACGGCTTGTTCGAACCGCAGAAGCGGCTCGCGCGGCCGTCGCTGCCACGCACGATCGGGGTCGTCACCGGTGAGCGCGGCAAGGCGCGTGACGACGTGCTCGCCGGCCTGCACCGGCGTGGCTGGGGCGGGCGGCTGGTGTGGGCGTTCGCCCCCGTCCAGGACCGGCACGCGGCGCCGCGGATCGCCGCGGCGCTGCGCGAGCTCGCGGCGATCGAGGAGGTGGAGGTCGTGATCGTCGCCCGCGGCGGCGGCTCGCTCGCCGATCTGTACGCGTTCTGCGACGAGGCGCTGTGCCGCACGGTCGCTCTGCTGCGCGTGCCGGTGATCTCGTCCGTCGGCCATCACACCGACCGGACCCTGATCGACGACGTGGCGGCGGTCGCGTGCTCCACCCCCACGCACGCCGCGCAGGAGGCCGTCCCGATCGACATCACAGAAGCGCAACGCGCCACGACCGCGCACGCCAAGCGGCTGCACGCGAACGCTCGCCGCGCGGTGCTGACCCGTGCCCGAGAGCTCGCACAGCTCTCCCGCGCCCCGTCCGAGCAGATCGCCCGCCACCGCCACCGCCTGCACCAGCTGCTGCGCGAGATGCGCGCGAGCGCCCGGCGCGCATCCGCCGGCCGCAGCGAGCGGGCCGGCCGTCATGCACTGGTGCTGAGCCGCAGCGCCGAGCGCGCGCGGACCTTCGAGACGACGCGTCGCCGAACCGAGCTCGAGCGGCTGGCGCTCGCGCTCGCGGCGCACGACCCGCAGCGCACGCTCGAGCGCGGCTACGCGCTCGTCGAGAGCCGCGACGGCGAGCCGCTCACGACCGCCGAGGGGGCGCGCGCCGCCAGAGCGCTGAACGTCCGCTTCCGCGATGGCGCCGTGCCCGCCGAGGTGAGCGACCCGTGAGCACCGGGGATCGGACGTACGAGTCGGCGGTGGCGCGCGTGGAGGAGATCATCCGCCGGCTCGACTCGGGCGAGGCCGGGCTACGCGAGACGCTCGAGCTCGTGCGCGAGGGGCGTGAGCTCGTGGAGTACTGCGCGGCCGAGCTCGAAGCCGTCAGCCGTGGGCTCGAGGAGCTGCGGCTCGAGGAGCTCGTCGCACGGCTCGAGAGTGGCGGCGGCTCTTCTTCGCCTCCGGCTTAGGCGCCTGGGCGAGCTTCAGCCCGATCCTGCTGCCGGAGGCCAGCTCCGCGCCGGCGCCGGGAGTGCTTCCCGAGACGATCAGCTTGCGAAGCCGCTGGTTCTTCTTCGCCTTGGGCTTGGTGACCTTGCCGAGCAGGCAGTGCGCGGCGCCCAACAGGCGCTTTGCCGTCGCCAGCGAGTCGCCCTTCAGCTTCGGAACGACGCAGTGCGTGACCGGCGGCGGAGGCTTGTGGCCACCCGATTGCGCCGGGGTCACGGTGATCGTCGGGTACGCGCGCAGCGGGCTCAGGGTGCCGTCGGCGGTCGACATCTCGCTGGTCGCGAACGTGGCCGTGCCGCTGGTCGACGGGGCGCTCGCGCCGGCGCCACCGCCGTTCCTCGATCCGTAGACGATCGTGCAACCGTCCCCCCCGCCGATCGTCACGTCGGTGAGCTGAATCGTCATCCCGGAGACCGACGCGGTTCCGCAGGTCGCGCTGACGGCACCCGCAGCCGCGGCGCTCGTGGACGGAGGCGTCCAGCCGGCAGGGACCGTGATCGTGATCCCGCCGTCGTCGATGCCGCCTGCCGCGGCCACATAGGCGAACGACAGCGTCCCTCCGGTCGATCCGGCTGCGACGCTCGCCGGGTCGACGGATACGGTCCCGACGCCGTCGGCCGAGGGGATGTCAATCGAGGGTGAGGACCCAAGCGCCGTCGGGGTGCCCTGCGGGGTCGTCGCGTCCTGCGCCTTGAACGAGTAGTTGCCGGGCGGAGTCGGGGCGGTGGCGCCGGGACCGCCGCCCGTCTCATCCCCGTAGGTGATCTTGCAGGTCGCGCCCGCGGACATCGTGACGCCGGTGATCTGGATCAGCGATCCGTTCGGGGCGACCGTGCCGCAGTTCGACGTCGTGTACCCACCGTCGGTCGCGGTGGTCGACGGTGCCGGCCATTCGGGCGGGACCGTGATGTCGATCTGACCGTCGTTGAGGCCGCCGGCCGCGGCCGTGTACGTGAACGCGAGTGTGTTGCCGGTCGACCCGGCGGCAGCGTATTGCTTTGCCGGCGAAATCTGCCCCGCGCCGTCGGTGCCGTAGACGTGCACGCCGGGAGAGCTCGCGAGATCGGTCAGCGTCCCGTCTGCGCTCGACATCTCCTGGGCGACGAACGACGAGGGTCCCGGGGTCGAGCTCGCGGTGGCGCCCGGCCCGCCCGCGCTCTGGTCGCCGTACTTGACGGCGCACCCGCTCGAGGAGCCGAGCGTGAGCTGGGTCACTTCGATCACGTTCGCGACCATCGTCAGCGTCGCCCCGTCGCACGTCGTGGTCGTGTATCCGGGCGCGCTCGGCGTGGTCGACGGCAGCGACCACCCGGACGGCACCACGATCGTCAGCTCGCCGGCGTTCACCGCGGCGGCCGACTGGTAGGTGAACGTGAGCGTGTTGCCGGAGGAGGAGGCGCTCGCGGTCGACGGGGTCACGCCGAGGCTACCCGTGCCGTCCTCCGAAACGTTCACCACCGGCTGCACGGCGAGGGGGGTCAGCGTCCCGCCGGCGGTCGACGCCTCGTCGGTCGTGAACGTTGTCGGCCCGATCGCCGAAGGCGCGGCCGCGCCGGCCCCGGAACCGTACGTGATCGTGCATGCGTCGCCGCTGTCGAGGGTCACACCGGAGATGTCGATCGTCGAACCGTCGGCGATGTTGGTGCTGCCGCAGTTCGAGGTGACGTAGCCGGCCGTCCCCACGGATCCCGTTTGCGGCGGGCTCCAGCCGGATGGCACCGCGACCTGCAGCACGCCGTCGTCCAATCCGCCGTCCGGCGCGGTGTAGGCGAACGTCAGCTCATTGCCGGTGGTATCCGGCGTCGCCGAGGGCGGGCTGACCTGGATCGAGCCGGCGCCGTCACCCGCGACCACGGTGACCTGGGGCGAGCCGGAGCTGACCGTCGTCAGCGTGTCCGTCGAGCTCGACTGCTCCTGGGTCGTGAATGTGTACGGCTCGTCGCCGCCGCCGCTCGAGGGCGCGGTCGCCCCCGGTCCGCCGGTCTGGTCTCCGTAGGTGATCGTGCAGCTGCCGCTCGGCAGGTCGATGCCGCTGACGTTGATCGTCGAGCCCGTGACGCCCACAACGCCATCCGGGCAGGTGGTGGTGGTCGCGCCTGCTGCCGTGGGGCTCGCCGACGGCGCCGACCACCCGCTGGGTACCTGCACCGCCACCGTGCCGTTCGACAGCGGCGTCGTGGCCGTGTACGTGAACGTGAGCGTCTGGCCGGTCGAGCCGGCGACGACGGTCGTCGGAGCGACCGCCATCGTTCCGGCGCCGCCGCTGCCGACGTCGATCGTCGGCGAGCTCGCGAGCTCGGTGAGCGTTCCGGTGGCGGTCGAGGATTCGAGCGACGTGAACGTGTACGTGCCGCCCGTGGCGGGGGCGGTGACCCCGCTGTCGTCCCCGTTGACCCCGTACGTGATCGTGCACTCCTGGCCCCCGAACATGTAGACGTTGGACGTCTGCACCTCTTCGCCGCCATCGACGGGCGTGACCGTGTAGCCGGCAGTGGCCCCGCAGCTGCCGCCGAGCCCGCCCGGCTGTGTGTCGTCGACGTTCGGCGTCGTCCACCCGTCGGGCACGATGATCCCCAGCGAGCCGTCGGCGATCCCGCCCTCGGGGCCGCTGAACGTGAAGGTCAGGTAGTTGCCGGTCGAGCTGGTGACGGTCGAGGCCGGCGACACCTGCATCGTCCCTGAACCGTCGGCCGCGGTGACGAGCATCAGCGGCGATCCGCTCGCCAGCGGGGTCAGCGTGCCGGTGGAGCTCGAGCGCTCATCCGCATCGAAGGCGTACGCCGTGTACCCGCCCACCGCGGTCGCACTGGCGCCCGGTCCGCCGTCCGACGTGTCGCCGTACGTGATCGTGCAGCTCGCGGTGTCGAGCAGCGTGAGGCCGTTGACCTCGATCGTCGAGCCGGATACCGAGACGGTCCCGCCCGGGCAGCTCGTGGTCGTCGCGCCCGGAGCAGCGGTATTCGCAGACGGCACCGAGAAACCCGCCGGAACCACGATCGTCAGCTCGCCGGACACGATCGTCGCGCCGGCGGTGTAGGTGAACGTCCACGTGTTGCCTGTGGAGCCGGCCGTCGCAGTCGTCGGCGATACGTCCATGGTGCCGATGCCGTCCGACGTGACGTCGACCTGCGGCGAGGCGGACAGAGGGGTGGGTGTGCCGCTGGAGGTCGAGGACTCCTCGGCGGTGAAGGTGGACGGGCCCGGAGCCGATGGCGCGGTGTCGCCCGAGTTCGCTCCGATGATCCCGTACTCGATCGTGCACTGCTGGCCGTCGCCGAGCGTGGCGGTCGTCGTCACCTCATCGCCGCCGATCCCGGCCGTCACCGTGTAGCCGTCCGCCGCCCCGCACGTTCCGCCGAGGCCGCCGGCCGCGCCGCCGCTCGTGCTCGGGGGCGTCCAGCCGCTCGGCACGAGCAGCCCGATCGTGCCGTCAGAGACGCCCGCGGGGCCCGCCGTGTACGTGAACGTCAGGTAGTTGCCGCCCGATCCCTCGATCGCGGAGGCCGGCGACACGGTCATCGAGCCGGCGCCGTCCGCTGCGAGGGCAGGCGCCGCCCACGCGCCGAACGCCGAGAGCGCGAGCACGATCGCGATGAAGCGCAACCTCACAACGCGTGGCTTCGGCACGAATCGCCGAGTTCTGAAGCAGATCCGCGTCAAATAGACTTTTTGCAATGCCCACGTTCGAGTTGCTCGCCGACCTGCCCCTGAAGGTCGAGCGGTACGAGCTCGAGGGCCTCAACGCACACGTGTCGAGTGGCTTCGAACGCCTCTCCACGGTCGTTCACCTCCAAGGCGCGGGGCACGAGGGCGTCGGCGAGGACGTCGTATACGACGCCGAGGACCACGTCGCGATGCAGGAAGCCGGCCCGGTGCAGCCACTGGCGGGCGAGTACACGCTCGGCGGGTTCTGCGAGCTGATCGACTCGCTCGATCTGTTCCCGGTGGCGCCGAATCGCGACGTCTCACGGCTGTATCGGCGCTGGACCTTTCACAGCGCTGCGCTCGATCTGGCGCTCCGCCAGGCCGGGCGGTCGCTGCACGAGGCGCTTGGGCGTTCGCCCGAGCCGGTCACGTTCGTCGTGTCGCTGCGGCTCGGCGAGCCGCCGACGCTGGCCCCGATCGAGACCCGGCTGAGCAACTATCCGACGCTGCACTTCAAGCTCGACCCCACTAGCTCCTGGACGCCCGAGCTGATCCAGCAGCTGGTCGCCACCGGAGCCGTCGACTCGGTCGACTTCAAGAGCCTGTACCGCGGCACGGTCGTCGACCAGCCGCCCGACCCGGTCCTGTACCGGCGCGTCGTCGAGGCCCTCCCCGAGGCGTGGATCGAGGACCCCGATGTGGTCACGCCCGAGACCGCCGAGGTGTTGGCGGGCGTCCACGACCGGATCACCTGGGACGCTCCGATCCACTCGATCGACGACATCGAGTCCCTGCCGTTCCCGCCGCGGATGGTGAACATCAAGCCGTCGCGGATCGGCGGCCTGAAGAAGCTGTGCGATACGTACGACTACTGCGCCGAGCACGAGATCGGCGCCTACGGCGGCGGCCAGTTCGAGCTCGGGCCGGGGCGCGGCCAGAACCAGTACCTCGCGTCGCTGTTCCATCCCGGCACCCCCAACGACCTCGCCCCGGTGGGCTACAACGTCGACGAGCCCGAGCCCGGACTGCCCTCGAGCCCGCTGCCGCCGGCGCCCTCCGCGATCGGGTTCCGGTGGGACGGGTAATACTGGAGCGATGACCGACTCCCTGAACGACACCGTCGCGCTCGTCACCGGCGCCTCCAGTGGAATCGGCGAGGCGACCGCGCTCGCGCTGTCCTCGCACGGCGCGAAGGTCGCGCTCGTCGCTCGCCGCACCGATCGCCTCGAGGCGCTGGCGGAGCGCATCGGCGACGGCGCACTCGTGATCGAGGCCGACGTCGGCGACCAGGAAGCGGCCGCCGCCGCGGTGCAGCGAACCGTCGACGAGCTCGGGCGCCTCGACACGCTGATCAACAACGCCGGCGTGATGCTGCTCGGGCCGATCGAGAACGCTCCGCTCGAGGAGTGGGAGACGATGGTCTCGGTCAACGTGCGCGGGCTTCTGTATACCGCCCACGCCGCGCTCCCGCATCTCCTGAAGGCGGCCGGGGATTCGCCCCGGCAGGTCGCCGACCTCGTCAACATCAGCTCCGTCGCGGGGCGCGTCGCGCGGCTCGGATCGGGCGTCTACAACCTCACCAAGCACGGCGTCGGCGCGTTCTCGGAGTCGCTGCGCCAGGAGGTGACCCAGCGCCACGTGCGCGTGTCGCTGGTCGAGCCCGGCGCCACCGCAACCGAGCTCGCCTCCCACAATCGCGCCGAAGTCCAGGAGCAGATGGCCAAGCGATTCAGCTCGATGGAGTTGATGCAGGCGCAGGACATCGCGGACGCGATCGCCTACATCGTCACGCGCCCGCGCCGGGTCGCGATCAACGAGGTGTTGATCCGCCCGACCGAGCAGCAGGCGTAGTCACGTAGCCCCGACCGGATCCGCCGGATCGGGGGCTAGATTGCCCCGCGATGCCGCTGTTCCTGATCAGCTATCGGTGGTTCAACCGGCTCGGGCGTTACCGCGTGCCCGTGCTCGTCGGGTTCGCGACCTCGATCATCCTGGTCGGAGCCGCCGCCTTCTCGTTGACCGATCACATCGGCTACGGCGTCGCCGTTTATTGGGCCGTGACGACCGCGACAACGGTCGGCTACGGCGACATCACCCCGCACAACACCGGCAGCCAGATCGTCGCGTCGATCGTGATGCTGACCACGATCCCGACGATCGGCGCGATCTTCGCGCTGACGGCGGGAGCTGCGGTGCTAGATCGAGTCCGGAGGTTGTTTGGCTTGGACACCAGCTTGCCCCATAGCGCGTACACGATCGTGTTCGGAACCCACGACATCATCCCGCGCGTGCTCGAGGAGTTGGCTCGCGCCGGCGACCCGGTTGTGCTCGTGGCGGCCACGAAACCGGCCGGGCTGTCCGACGACGTCCACTACCTCGCCGGCGATCCGACCGATGAGGCGCTGATCTTGAAGTGTGATCTGCACCGGGCCAACCGTGTGTTGATTGCCTGCGACCAGGAGGCCGACACGCTGGTGATCGCGGTGGCGGTTCACAACATCGCACCGCAGCTCGAGGTGTTCGCGCTGACCCAGTCCCAAGCCGTGGCGCGCGCGCTGCGAGAGCTCGGCGTGACCCTGACACTGTCCAGCACCGAACTCGTTGGTCACACGATCGCCAAGAGCCTCGAGACGCCGTCGGCCGGGAGCCTGCTGGTGCAGCTGGTCAACAACGCCTCGTTCCGCCTTGCCGAGGTGCCCGTTGATGCGGCGCTCGTCTCGCAGCCGCTGTCGAAGGCGCGCGATGCGTCCGACCTGCTCGTGCTCGGATTCGCGCGCGGCGCGAAGGTCGACCTCGGCATCGGCGACGATCCCCCGCTGGCGGCGGGGGATCGCCTGATCGTGCTCGAGCCGGCGGTGGCCGCCTAGTGCCGCCGTACTAGTGTCGCGGCACTAAACCCGCTGGATCAGCGTCCCGGTCCCGAGGCCGCCGCCGCAGCACATCGTCACGAGCCCGACCTCGTTGTCGGAGCGCTCCATCTCGTGCAGCAGCGTCGTGATCAGGCGCGCGCCCGTTGATCCGAGCGGGTGGCCGAGCGCCATCGCGCCGCCGTTGACGTTCACCCGATCCATGTCCGGGTTGTGGACGCGTCGCCAGGCCGCGACGACGGGCGCGAACGCCTCGTTGATCTCGACCAGGTCGATGTCGTCCATCGTGATCCCGTTGCGCTCGAGCAGCTTCGCCGTCGCCGGGATCGGGCCCTCGAGCATCTTCACCGGGTCGCAGCCGACAGTCGTCTGGTCCATGATCCGCGCGCGGGGCGTGAGCCCGAGCTCGTTCGCCTTGTCCGCGCTCATCAGCAGCACGGCGGCCGCGCCGTCAGAGATCTGGGAGCTGTTGCCGGCCGTGATCACGCCGTCCTCCTTGAACACGGTCTTCAGCTGGGACAGCGCCTCGAGATTCGTGTCCGGGCGGATGCCCTGGTCGGTCACGTACGTGTCGCCGTTGACTCGCATCGGGATCATCTCGCGCTCGAAGCGCCCCTCCTCGGTAGCCCGGTGTGCGAGCTGGTGCGAGCGCAGCGCGAGCTCGTCGAGCTCGTGGCGGGGGATCTCGTACTCGGCCGCGATCATCTCCGCGCCCATGCCCTGTCCCTGAATGGGGTGGTTGGCGAGCAGCTCGGGCGTGAACGCCATCCCGAACTCCTGCTGGGTCTTCATCGTCGCCGAGAACGGCAGCTTGCCCATGTGCTCCACGCCGCCGCCGATCACGACGTCGTGCACGCCGCTGGCGATCTGGGAGGCGGCCAGATTGACGGCCTGCTGTGCGGAGCCGCACTGGAGGTCGATCGTCGTCGCGGACGTCTCGATCGGGAAGCCCTCCTGCAGCCATGCGTTGCGGCCGACGTGAAGGCCTTGGGGCCCGAACTGCGCAACGCAGCCCGAGATCACATTCTCGACCTGGCCCGGCTCGATCCCGGAGCGCTCGATCACCGCCCGGTAGGCGGCGCCGAGCAGCGCGTTCGGGTGCGTGTCCTTGTAGTAGCCCTTCTCGGCGTGTCCACGGCCGATCGGGGTGCGGGCGGCCTCGACGATCACGACTTCCCGACCAGTGTCCATTGGCATCTCAAAACTCCTGTTTGTGGTGGCGTCGCCAGCCTGGACGCCACTTCAGTGAACAGTCGCGTACTCTACCCCGCCGTGGACGAGCGACTGGGTATCGCCGGTTCCGGCGCGATCGCATGCGGACTGGCCGTGACAGCGGCCGGTCACGGCGACGTGGTGCTGTGGGCGCGGTCGCAAAGCTCGGAGGATCGCGCCCGCGCGACCGTCGAGAAGCTGTGCGCGAAGCTGGATGGCCACGAGCACGACCGCATCAGGATCGTGCGCGACCTGGACGCGCTGCACGCGGAGACGTTCGTCGTGGAGGCCGTGGTCGAGGAGCACGAGCCGAAGGCGGCGGTGCTGGCGGAGCTCGCCGAGCACACAGCCGATGACGCGATCCTCGCGACGACGACTTCCTCGCTGTCGATCGCGGCGCTGGCGCAGTCCACCGGCCGGTCCCACACATTCGTCGGGCTGCACGTCTTCAACCCGGTGCCGCGGATGAAGCTCGTCGAGCTGGTGTTCCCGCCCGAGGCGGACCAGGCGACGCGCGACCGCTCGTACGCGCTCTGCGAGACGCTCGGCAAGACCGCGGTCGAGGTGCCGGACATACCCGGCTTCGTCGTCAACCGCCTGCTGTTCCCGTACCTGTTCAGCGCCGTCGAGCTGATGGCCGAGACGGGGTTGTCGGCGAAGGACGTGGATGCATGCATGACGCTCGGCGCGGGCATGCCGATGGGCCCGCTGGCGCTGCTCGACTTCGTCGGGCTTGACGTCTCGCAGGCGATCGGCGAGACGATCGGCGCGGCGGTGCCGGAGTCGGTCAAGGAGCTTGTCCGGGCCGGGTCGCTCGGGCGCAAGACCGGCCAAGGCTTCTACAACTACGACTGATCCTTTAAAGGCTTCGTTGAGGTCCTAACACGACACTTCGTGGCGCGACGTACCTCATAGCAGCACCTCCTCCCCAGAAGCACGAAACCGGCCCGTCCCCAGCGGGCCGGTTTCTTTTTGGCCGGGTCCGCCTCCCCTGCGCCCGCAAGCCCCCGCCCCGCGCCACCACCCCGCCCCGCGCCACCACCCCGCCCCGCGCCACCACCCCGCCCCGCGCCACCACCCCGCCCCGCGCCACCACCCCCCCCCGCCACCACCACCCGCACGCGGTCCACAACGTGACACGGTCCGGCGGCCACGAGCGCCGTGGTCGCAAAGCGGCTCCATGGGTTCCCGGGCGACCGCGATCCCGGCGCCGGGCGCAATTTGTCACCCGGTGGACGCCGCTCGGTCGCCGGCCCCGGTCCCAACCCCCGGAACGTGACAAACCGCGCGGGCCGGCAGAACCGCGGTCAGAAGCGGGTCCATAGCCCGCACAATTGACCGGGGTCGCGAGCCGCAGCACGATTTGGCAATCCGCGGGGGTCGCGCGGCCCCGAGCCGCGCCGGCCGCGACGGGGCAGGCCGTCCCAAGCCCGACCGCCCCAGGCGTTACTGAAGCCGGCCCACGAGCAGGGCCGGCTTCACCTCTCCTCTCAACCGCCGGGGTCGCGCGCTGCTGGAGCGCGCACCGGCAATTGCCTGAAGTGCGAAATGTAACGAACTCGGGGCCGGCGTGCGCCGGCACGACTCAGCCGCCCGAAGCGCCACCGGTCGACACGCCACCGGCTGGTGACCGCCGCCTGATCCTCACGGCCTCGATCCGGTTCTCGCGCACCGACTCGACCCGGATCGAGTAGCCGTCGGCGGCGACCTGATCGCCTCGCTTCGGCAGCCGGCCGAGCTCGGCGAACACGAATCCGCCGACCGAGTTGTAGGCGTCGGTGTCGACCGGCAGGTCGAGCCCGTAGTCCTCGAGGTCGGTCACCGCGACGTGGCCGCGCACGAACCAGTCGCCGTTGGCCAGCCGGCGGACCGCGCCGCCGGCGGGGTCGGTCTCGTCGGAGATCTCCCCGACGACCTCCTCGATGATGTCCTCGATCGTCACGATCCCGGCGGTGCGGCCGTACTCGTCGATCACGATCGCGAGCTCGGTGCGCTCGCGCTGCAGGTCGGCGAGCAGGTCGTCCAGCGGCTTCGTCTCCGGCACGATCGGCGCCGCGCGGACCGAGCCCGTCGAAGTGAGCGTCGTCGCCCTCGCGCATCATCAGCTTGACGAGCTGGTTGACGTGCACGATCCCCTTGACGCGATCCTGGTTCTCGTCCTCGGTCACGACCAGCCGCGAGTGCCCGGTCGACACGCATAGCCGCAGCGCGTCGCTGACGGTCTCGCGCGAGGTCGACCGTCACCACCGCCGGAATCGGCGTCATCACCTGGCGCGCCTCCTGCTCGTGCAGATGGAACACGCCGGTGAGCATGTTCGCCTCGCCGGCGTCGATGCTGCCCACCGCGTCTGCGACTCGGCGATGATCCGCTTGATGCTCGTCGGGCGTGCCGCCCTCGAGCTCGGCGTCCGGGTCGGTCCCGATCGCGCGCAGCATCGAGTCGCGACGCAGCGTTCAGCACGCACGATGAACGGGTGGAAGATGATCCGGAAAAAGCGCAGCGGCCGCGCGATCCGCCGCGCCAGCCCCTCGGCGTGCTGGATCATGTACAGCTTCGGGACGATCTCGCCGATCGATCGCCTGCGCGCTGGTGATCAGCAGGTAGGAGATGATCACCGAGATCACGACCGCCATGCCGCTGGCTCGAGCGGCCCCGCCGAGCAGCTTCTTCAGCAGCGTGCGCGATCGCCGGCTCGCCGAGCGCGCCGATCGCGATCGACGCCATCGTGATCCCGATCTGGCAGGCCGAGATGTAGTCGCCGATCTCGTCCATCTGCTGGAGCGCAAGCCGCGCTCCGCGCTTGCCCTCCTCGGCCATCGCCTCGAGCCGCTCGCGACGCGAGCGCACAAGCGCGTACTCGGCGATCACGAAGAACGCGTTGACCAGCACCAGCAGGCCCGTCAGGATGATGAACAGAGCCGTCACCGGGAAGCCGGCTCGCCCCCTGTCCCGCGGGCGCCCACGCCGCACGCTCTTACTTCGCGATGGGTCGTCGTCGTTCATTCAGCGACGCGGCGAACGGTAGCAGTCGGTCCCACGGACCCAGAGCCGTCCCAGAACCCCGTGCCGGGTTCTGAGACGCGCCCTGAACGACGACGACGATGGCCGCGCCGCTACGCGGTGGCGGTCGTGGACCGCGACGAGCGCCGCCACAGCCAGCTGGCGACGTAACCGAGGATGATCGCGCCGGCGACATAGCCGATCGCAACACCGGTCTTGGCGCCTCCGGCCGACGCCATGGCGTGAATCACGGCATAGATGAGGAACGCCCCGATCGCGACCAGCACGACGGCCACGATCTTGAGAAGGACCTTCATGTCACTCTCTCTCCTGACTGCCCAAGTGCCTGGGCCTTTGTTGCAAGCCCTATCGACTCGGGGTCATCAGAACTGTTGGACCGCACCCTCGGGCGCACCGGCGCCGGCCGAGGCCGCTCGACCGGCAGGCCCGCCCAACCCACGAGCCCGCCCAACCCGCGAGCCCGCCCAACCCGCGAGCCCGCCCAACCCACGAGCCCGCCCAACCCACGAGCCGCAGCCCAGAGCCCGCTCAACCCGCGAGCCTGCCCAACCCACGAGCCCGCTCAGCCCGCGAGGTCGCCGAACCGCCCCGCCATCTCGAAGTCGACTGCGGTCAGCCCTCCCGCCGAGTGGTTCGTGAGCGACAGGCGCACCTTGTTCCAGCCGTGGAGCAGGATGTCCGGGTGGTGGTTGGCCTCCTCGGCCGCCTCCCCCACCCGGTTGACGAACGCAAGCGCCCCCGCGAAGTCGTCGAACTCCCACTCGCGCACGATCTCGTCGCCGGCGCGCGTCCACTCGGACCCCTCGAGCCTTGACTCGATTTCCTCGTCTGTGAGCAGGTCTGCCATATCGTTTCCTCTCTAGAGCGATGCGTATCGTCAGCCTCGTCCCATCAGCCACCGAGATGCTGTTCGCGCTCGGCCTCGGTTCCGACCTTATCGCCGTCACCCACGAGTGCGACTACCCGCCCGCGGCGCTGGAGCTGCCGCGGGTCACGCGGGACCTGCTGCCGAGCGGGCTCACGCGCCGCGCAGATCGACGCGGCCGTGAAGGAGCGGACGCTGGCCGGCGAATCGATCTACGAGCTCGACACGAAGCTGCTCCACGAACTCAGGCCGGACCTGATCGTCACCCAGGCGCTGTGCTCGGTGTGCGCGGTCTCCTACGACGACGTCCGCGCCGTCGCGGGCGAGATCGAGAGCCATCCGCGCGTGATCTCGCTCGACCCTCACACCGTCGGCGAGGTGCTCGGCGATGCGCGCACGCTCGCTCAGGCGACCGACACCAAGGACGCCGCGGTCGAGCTCATGCGCGACGCCGCAGCGCGCATCGACCGCGTCCGGCTGGCCGTCCGAGACGCCCGCCGCCCGAGCGTCGCCGCGCTCGAGTGGCTCGACCCTCCGTTCGCCGCCGGCCACTGGACGCCGCAGCTGATCGAGCTCGCCGGCGGCGAGGACGTGCTCGGGTTCGCCGGCGAGCACTCCGAGCAGCGGACCTGGGAGGAGGTCGATCGCCTCGCGCCCCGACATCGTGATCGTGATGCCCTGCGGGTACGACGCGGAGATCGCCCACCGCGAGGCCGAGATGCACCGCGAGCAGCTGCTGGCGGTCGGCGCCGGCGAGGTGGTCGCGGTCGACGCCGCCGCCTACTTCTCGCGACCGGGACCGCGGATCGTCGACGGGCTCGAGCTGCTCGCCGGCATCCTGCACCCGGAGCTGTTCCCGGATGCGGCCGCCCAGGCGCTGACGGTAGAGCTCTGAGCCCGCGACCGATTCGGTTCGTCCACTCGTCGAGCGGGCGATATGGCGCCGACCGGCAGCTCGAGCTGCTCGCGACGGGTCTGGCCCGCGATCGCTTCGAGCCGATCGTCGTGCTGCCCGCGCGCGGCGAGCTCGGCCCGGCGCTGGAAGCCGGCGGGGTCGAGGTGGTTGTCCGGCAGCGTCGGCACGCTGCGCAGGAAGCTGATGACGCCCGCGGGGGTCGGGTCGATCGTGCGCGACGCCGCGCGGGATGCGACCGCCCTGCGCGCTCTGATCCGCGAGCGCGATGTCGCGCTCGTCCACTCCAACACCTCGGTCGTACTCGGCGGTGCGGCGGCGGCGGCCGCTCGGGTGCCGCACGTATGGCACGTACGCGAGATCTATTCGCGCCTCGGGCGCGCCTGGCGCGCGTATCGAACGCTGCTTTCGCGGGCTGCCGCACTTCCGTGCGTGTCGGCCGCGGTCGCGGCCCAGTTCGCCACCCCGCGCGCCCGCGTGATCCGCGACGGTCTCGCGGTTGACGCTCATCGCGCCGCGCGGACCGAGGCCCGGACGGCACTGTCGTTTCCGGCGGATGCTCCGGTGATCGCGGTGCTCGGACGGATCAGCGACTGGAAGGGTCAGGACGTGCTCGTGCGCGCGCTCGCCGAGCAGCCGCTCGCGAGCACCGGGGCGTTTGGCCTGATCGCCGGCGACGCGTGGCCGGGCGCCGAGCAACGGCGCGACGCGGTGCTCGCCCTCGCCGCCGGCCTCGGGGTCGCCGATCGCGTGCGGCTGGTCGGATTCCGCGAGGACGTGGAGAACGTGTACGGCGCCGCCGATGTCGTGGCGGTGCCGAGCACGGAGCCCGACCCGCTGCCGAACGCGGCGCTCGAGGCCGCGGCCGCGGGCTGTGCCGTGGTCGCCAGCGCGCACGGCGGGCTTCCGGAGATCATCACTGACGGCATCACCGGCCGCCTCGTCGCCCCCCGGGACGCCTCGGCGCTCGCCCGCGGCCGCCGCCGAGTTGATCGCCGATGCGCCGCTTCGCGAGACGGCTCGGCGCCGCTGCTGCCGCGGATGTCCGCGAGCGCTTCGCGCCGCAACGGCTGCTCGAGTCGGTTCAGGCGCTGTACGACGACTTGCTCGTCAGATCGTGAGGCCGTTCGGCGTCAGGCCGTGGCCGCCCGCCACCGCGATCGCCGCGATCACGCTGATCACCGCCACCGCCACGCAGCCGGCGAGCGCCAGCGCGGCTTGCCGCTGCCGCTCGCCGACCTGACGATCAGCCAGCCGGTGATCGACCCCGCCGACGAGCCCGCCGAGGTGGCCGCCGATCGAGATGCCGGCTGACGCTGAGCGTGAACACGATGTTGATCACGCAGGTCGGCCCGAGCCCGCTCTGCCAGATCGAGATCCGGCGCGCGTGCGCGACCACGATCAGCGCGCCGAACACGCCGAAGATCGCGCCTCGAGGCGCCGAGGGTCGGCACGTCGGGCTCGAACAGCAGCGCGCCGAACGAGCCGGCGAGCAGCGACGCGAAGTAGATCGACGAGCGAAGTTGAGCCCGCCGATCGCCGGCTCCAGCACCCGGCCGACGAACCACAGGAACAGCATGTTGAAGAGCGATGTGAAGCAGGCTCGTCGTGCAGGAAGCCGGAGGTCAGCAGCCGCCAGTACTGGTGTGACCCGCGTAGCGGGTAGCCGGGCGGAACGCATTGCCGCCGATCGCCGGGCCGAACAGCGCGCCGTGGTTGTACACCCAGCCGCTGTCGCTGCCGCCGAGCGGGACGCCGGTCGCGATCTCGGCGAGGAACACGATGACGTTGATCGCGATCAGGACCTGCGTCGCCCGATCGTTGCCGCCGGGGCTGCGGACCGTCTTGCACCTTCGTGCGCTCCCGCGAGCACTCCGGGCAGCGCATCCCGACCGGCGTCGGGGTCATGCAGTCCGGGCAGATCGGGCGGCCGCAGGAAGAGCACGAGACGCCGGTCTCGCGGGAGGGGTGCCGGTAACAGACCGCCGCGTGGTTAGCTGACGTATCAGCGGTGGATGACGCTAGCAGCAGGACCGGCCGGTCAGGACTCAGCGGTCCGGCAGGACCCGGCGCGCTTCCTCGGCGATGTCCTGGATCGTGCGCTCGGCGAGATCGAGCAGGTTCGCGGACTGCTGCTCGGCGCGCGCACGATGACGGCCGCGGACGCGCAGCACGACGAGCGCGGTGCCGGCGCCGGCGCCGACGACGCCGGCGGCGGCCGGACGCACCCAGTTGCGCGGGTCGCGCATCGCCGACAGCTCCCACGCCTCCAGCTCCTCCTGGGCCAGCTCGGTCAGGTTGACGAGCGTCGACTCCATCCGCTGCGCCAGATCGGCCGGCGGCTCGACCGGCGTCAGCGCCTCGCGCAGCAGCGACTCGAAGTCGGTGGCGCTCATGCGGCTCACCGGGTCGGCGGTTGCGCCATCGGTCGGCTGGTCGTGCTCGGCGACGATCCCCTCGAGCTGACGGATCGCGCGGTGCAGCAGCACCTTGGTGGCGCCGTCGGTGCGCCCGAGCGCGCGGGCGATCTCGCGGTTGTCCATCCCGAGCGCGAACCGCATGATCAGCGCCTCCCGGCGATCGTCGGGCAGCTGGCGACGCCCTCGAGGATCGCCTTGAGCTCCTCGCGGCCCTCGACCAGCGCCTCGGTCGTGTGCGGCGCGGAGATCATCCCGGCGTCCTCGATCGCCGACTCGGGCTTGCGGGACCGGTCGCGGTAGAAGTTGGCGGCGAGGTTGTGCGCGATCCGGATGAGCCACGGCCGCAGCGGCCGGCCGTTGGACTCGCGCAGCGCGCGCTCGAAGTGGCGGTAGGCCTGCAGGAACGTCTGCTCGGTGAGGTCCTCGGCGTCGTGATGGTTGCCGACGCGGTAGTAGCTGTAGGAGTACACGTCGCGCAGGTGCGCTGCGGTACAGCTCGGTGAACCGCGCGTCGAGCTCCGCCTTGCTCGTGGGCGTTTCGTCGGCCACCGCATCGGCAGCCTACCTGCGCGCTCATGCGGCCCGGACAGACCGCGAGCGCCTGCGGCGCGGCGGCTCGCTGACCGTCGCCGCCCACTGCTCCGGCTCGATCCGCCCCTCGACGAGCGCCGCCAGCCCGTCGAGCGCCGGCGTGTCGAGCTGCGCCTGGCGCGCCGCCTCGGCCAGCAGCGGCACCGATCGACCGCCTCGGCCGCCTGTCCCGAGCGCCGCCCGATCTCCGCCGCCGGGACGCCCTGGGCGAGCAGCTCGCCGGCGCGGCGGTTGCGGGAGCCGGTCGCGACCACGCTCGCGACCAGGTCGCCCGCGCCGGCCAGCCCGGCGAACGTCTCGGGCCGGCCGCCGCGGGCGCGGGCCAGCGCATCGACCTCGGCGAACACCTTGCCGGCGGCGGCGCCGGCGACGTTCGGGCCCGGCGGCGGCGGCCGCGGCGGCCGCGAGCGCGGCGGCGTTCTTGGCGCAGCCGGCGAGCTCGACGCCGGTCACGTCGTTGCGTGATCGTGACGTCGAGCCGGCGCCGCGGCGAGGGCGTCGGCCGAGCTGCCGGGCGAAAGCCGCGGTCCAGCGACGCGACGCACGACCGACGCGCCATGCTCGAGCACCTCGGCGGCGTGCGCGGGACCGCCGAGCACGGCGACCGCGCGCGCGCGCAGCGCTCGGCCGCGAACGCCGAGGGCAGCGTCCCGAGCGGCGGCACCAGCCCCTTGGACACGACCAGCACCCCGGCACGGCGCGGGATCCGCTCGCCGTGGGCGGCGAGCACGGCCGGCAGCGCCGCGGCCGGGCACCGCGAGGCAGACGAGGTCGTGACCGCCGAGGCTCGAGCTCGGAGGCGCGCATCACCGCGACCGGTCGGGCAGCTCGACGCCCGGGGAGGTAGCGCTCGTTGACGCGCGTCTGCGCTGAGCGCCGCTCGGCCTGCTCGTGCGTGCGGCAGCCGAGCTCGACCTCGAATCCCGGCGCGCGCCAGGCAGACCGCCAGGCTCGTGCCCCAGCGAGCCGGCGCCGATGATCGCCACCCGGCGGATCGGCGGCAGGCCGCCGAGCCACTCCCACTGCAGCATCACGCACGGCCAGATCCGAGTCGGTGACCGCGCCGGCCAGCTCGGGCGAGGCGCCCTCGACGAGCGGGAAGCGCAGCGGCCGGCCCGCGCGGATCCGGACCTTGTGCGGACGGATCCGCCAGCCGCGCCGGACCGCCTCGGTGCCGATCACGGCGACCGGCACGACCGGCGCGCCGGTCTCCAGCGCCAGCCGCCCGACGCCGCGCTTGGGCTTGCCGAGCGAGCCCGGCCGGGTGCGCGTGCCCTCGGGGAAGATCAGCACGATGTCGCCGCGCGCGAGGATCGCCTTGGCGGTGTCGATCATCTCCGCGTCGGCCGCGCCCCGCGTCGACCGGGAACGCGCCGAGCGCGTTCAGGATCCACGCTTGCGAGCCGGTTCGAGAACAGCTCCTTCTTGGCGACGTAGTACATCGGCCGGCGTGCCATCGTCGCGATCACGAACGGGTCCAGGAAGCTGCGGTGGTTGGCGGCGATGATCACCGGCCCGTCGCGCGGGAATGTGCTCGCGGCCGATCCGCTCATCCGGAAGTAGACGTGGAAGAACGGCTGGAAGATCGCCCGGACGATCCAGTACACGACCGGGTTGGCCCCCTTCTCCCGTGCCCGCTTATGAAGGACGCTCGTGATCCATCGCACATTGCGGTACCCGGCCGCGGCTCGCCCGTTACAGTTGCGGAGGGTGAGCCCGGCATCGATCGCACCCGCACGCTGCGCGGCGCCGTCTGCGGCGCGGTCGCCGCGGCCGTCTGGGCGCTCCAGCAGCCGCTGGACAAGCTCGTGTTCTGCTCCCGCTACGACGATGTCGAGCTGCTCGGCAAGGCCGTGACGCGCGGCGACGGCTGGTACCCGGTCGGGCTCGCGCTCCACATGCAGAACGGCGCGCTGTTCGGCGCCGTCTACGCCAACCTCGCGCCCGCGCTGCCGGTCCCGCCGGCGCTGCGCGGCCCGTTGCGTCGCACTCGCCGAGCACGTCGCGCTGTGGCCGCTCGGGCGCGTGTCCGACCGGGTCCACCCGGCGCGCGACGAGCTCCCGCAGCTCGGCGGCAACCGGCGCGCGCTTCGCCGCAGGCGACCTGGCGCCACCTGCTGTTCGGGTTCGTCCTCGGCGAGCTCGAGCGGCGGGTCAACGCCGAGCCCGAGCCGGCCCCGCCCGAGCCCGAGGCCGACTACTCGAGCAACGGCCACGGCTCGCTCGAGCATGCGGTTAGCGTGACGGGCACTGTCGCCGGGCTGAACGGCGAAGAGTCCTGAGGCTCGCCGCCGGTGACCGCGGCGCGGGCTCTGATCACCGGCGCGTCCGGATTCGCCGGCGGCTGGCTCGCGCGCGCGTGCGCGGAGGCGGGCGA
Organism: uncultured Solirubrobacterales bacterium; assembly: GCA_963826895.1. Taxonomy (GTDB): domain Bacteria; phylum Actinomycetota; class Thermoleophilia; order Solirubrobacterales; family Solirubrobacteraceae; genus Palsa-465. The sequence continues at coordinate 787,486 of CAWGYJ010000001.1, read as the reverse complement.
CGAGGTGATCGGGAGTCTCGCGCGCGGCAGCCGGTCGCACGGCGACGGTGCGGAGCTGGCGTCGAGCTGTCGACCTGCGCGACGCTGACGGCGGTCCGCGAGCTGTTCGCGCACCGCGCACCCGGATGTCGTCTACCACCTCGCCGCGCTGAGCTCGGTCGGCCGCTCGTGGGCAGATCCCGCCGGCACGATGCGCGAGAACGTCGTGAGCGCCGTCAACGTGCCTCGAGGCGCTGCGCCTCGAGGCGCCGGGCGCACGGATCGGTCTGGGTCTAGCTCCTGCGAGGTGTACGGCTCGCCCGCATGCGCTGCCGATCGTCGAGGACGCGCCGCTGGCGCCGGCCAACCCGTACGCGGTGTCGAAGCTCGCCGGCGAGCATGCTCGCCGCCGTGTACGCCGACGCTCATGGGCTGCGAGCTGGTGCGTGCGCGGCCGTTCAGCCATGCCGGGCCCGGCCAGCGGCCGCGTTCGTCGTGTCATCCTTGGCCCGCCAGGCGGCCGAGGGCCGGCTCGCCGGCCAGGTCCGATCGAGCTCGTCACCGGCAACCCCGACACGCGGCGCGACTTCACCGACGTCCGCGACGTCGTCCGCGCCTACCGGCTGCTGGCGCAGGCGGACGGCCGCGCGGCGAGGTGCTTCAACGTCGCTCCGGGCGCTCGATCTCGGCCGCCGAACAGGTGCAGCTGCTCGCCTCCGCTGCTCGCTCCGATCGCGGTCGAGCACATCGTCGATCCCGCGCGCGTGCGCGCGCACGAGGTGATGGACCTGCGCGGCGACGCCACGCCGCCTGACGCCCGCCACCGGCTGGGAGCCCCAGATCCCCTTCCGCCAGACGGTCGCCGACACGATCGAGTGGTGGGAGCATGAGCTCGCCGCTCGATCAGAGGTCGCGGACGCGCCGTCCGATCGCTGAATCGGGCGGATAGCCGGCCTCGTCCCAGAACGCTCCGGCACGTTCGTCCGCGAACGCGACCAACGCGGTGACCCGCCTCGCTCCGCGGTCGTGGAGCGAAGCCTCGGCCGCGCTCACCAGCCTGCTTCCGATTCCGCGACGGCGATGGGCGGGATCGATCGCGAGCCGGTAGATGTTCCCACGCCACCCGTCCCAGGCGCCGATCACCGCGCCGACGAGCGAGCCGTCAAGCTCCGCGACCAGCAGCGCCTCCGCGTCGGTCGCCAGCAACCGCCGGACCGCCTCGGACCGATCATCGGTCACCGCATGCTCGGTCCGCGCAACCTCCCACAATCCCAGGACCGGGTCGATGTCGGCGGCGGTGGCCACGCGGATCGTGATCGCGTCGTCGCTCAAGCGGCCATGATGCCAGTCCAGCGCCATCGCGCATGAGACACTGAGCGCACGCCCGCCTAGCTCAATTGGTAGAGCACTTGATTTGTAATCAAGCGGTTTCCGGTTCAAGTCCGGAGGCGGGCTTGGACCACGCGTCTGGTGGCCGACCGCCCGAGGGTGTGGCGTATATCCGATGAGCGCCGGCCCGGTTGGCAGGAGTTGACAATGGTTGGGGCGGTGGTCGGCGGGTGTTCGCGCGAGGGCTTGGTAGATATGCACCACGTGCCGGCGCATATCTACCAACGCCAGTCGCCCTGGCTGCGATCCGTGTCAGCCGACAGGTTCAACGGCGAGCTTGCCGGCGAAATTGGCTGTCAGCGGGCGAGATAGCCGCCGCACGGTTATCACCTTCTGACAACGCCTCAGATTTGGGCGCGATCCTGCAGCCCGAAGCGGAAGGGAGCGCCGTGTACCGCGATGGTTCGGATGACGCCCCGGTCTAGCCCGTGGTCTGGTGCCCGAGACTCGATCGCCTGATCGGCTTCCGCGCGCTCGCGGTCCGGTAGCCTGCACCGGCAAACACGCTCCCGGGCGAGGCGATCAGGAAGTCATTGGGGTCATGCAGCCTTCGGACAGCAGGATGAGCTGGGACGATGGAGCCATGGGGTTGGTGTTCGAGGCATCCCAGATCCCGATGTCGCTGGTAAACAATGAGCGGCGCTACGTGAAGGTCAACAACGCTGCGCTCGCGCTGTTCCGGTACGCCCGGGAGGACATCATCGGCAGCAGGGCGGCCCGCACGGCGAGAGACACCGATCCGCTGACCGGCGATGCCCAGTGGGCGGAGCTTCTGCGCGCCAACGAGCTGTACGGCGAGCGCGTCGTGGAGCACTCAAGCGGCGCGCCGATCCGGCTCAGCTTCGCCGCGCACACTACGTCACAGAAAGGGGAGTGGCGGGCACTGCTCGTCGTGCTCTCGGCGCGGCTCGAGGCCACCGGCGTCGGGCTACTCAGAACGGTCTGCCCCGAGGCTTCGAGCAGGGCCGGCGGCGTGTTGACCGCGCGCGAACGCGAAGTCGTGCGCTACGTCGCGCTGGGTCACACCTCGCTGGAGATCGCCCAGCTCCTGTTCCTCAGCCGCCACACCGTTCGCACCCACATCCGCAAGGCGATGACGAAGACCGAGTCGCGGACGAGTGCGCAGCTCGTGGCGATTGCGCTCACGGGCGGGCTGATCGAGCCGTAGCGGAGCCGGCCTGGCTCAGGCGCGGCGGTCAGCTCGGCCTCGGCGCGAAGCCCAACGCCAGACGACGTCCCCAATAGCCAAAACTCCAGTCGTGCGGGTGCCGGTACGCGGAGAGCGGACGCTCGGGGCACGTCCGCTGATCGATCCGGTTTCGGGCGCGCTGTCTCAGCGCTCTCCAACACTCCGCAATGCAGTCGCCGGAAACGCGACCGTCCAGGCGCTCCTGCGCAGCGTGGACCGCACGGATCCAGGTTCACGGCGGCGCCGCCGGCCGGACCGGCGTGCCACCGCGTGTGGCGTTTGAGAATTGCCTCGGCTCCGGCGCTCAGCTGAAGCTCGTCAGGAACGTCGTCTGGGCGCGACGGCCCTTGGTTAGTGCCTTGTCACCGATTCCGATCTCCTCGACGATCCCATCGCGGACCTTCAGCACTCCGGTTGACGGCCCGTTTGGAGCGAGATACCAGAAGTTGAGTCCGACGTGGAATGGGCCGGTCAGCTTCAGGAGTTTGCCGGCGGCGGCCACCGTCGCGCCCGGCCGGACGCCATCCAGCGAGTAGAACGCGTACGCGGTCGACGCCCAGATGACCTTCCCGTTGTATCGCGCGCGCTCGCCCCGCGGGAGCGTCTTCAGCAGCGCCGGCGACGCGTAGCCGACGCGCACCCCACGCGGGGTCAGGCAGAAGAAGTCCTGGTACTTCTTGCCGCGGTTGGAGCTCTTCTTGTATGCCTTCCGCGCCTGCGAGCGCGTCATCCCGAGCCGCAGCAGCCCGAGCTTGACGCCGCTGAGAGCGCCCGTCGCGCGCGGGCAGCCCTTGACGACCGGCACCGTCACGGCGACCCGGTCGCTCGTCGCGGGCGACGCCGAGCCGGCCGTGTTCGAGGCTGTGACCGTGCACGTAAGCGTCAGCCCCTCGTCATCGATCTGGACCGTGTAGCTGCCCGCGGTCGCGCCGGCGATCGGTGTCCCGTCCCGGTTCCACTGGTACGCAAAGCGCGCGGGGCTGTTCGACCACGACCCCTCCGAGCACGACAGAGCCTTGCCCGCCTTCGCAGCGCCGGAGATCATCGGCGCGGCGGTGTTGACGGGCCGGGCGGGACCGACCGAGGAGCCGACGGTGATCGTGACAGTGGCTGTGTTCGTCGTGCCGTCCGACGCCGTGGCGTCGTAAGTGAAGTTGTCGGTGCCCGTGAAGCCCGCCGCCGGCGTGTAGATGACCGCATCAGAGTCGCTGATCGACCCGAGCCCGCCGTGCGATGGCCGCGCCACCAGCGCGTAGTTGAGCGGGTTGCCGCCGGGGTCAAAGCACGCCAGCTGCACCGTGACCGGGGCGCCCGGCGCCGTCGACGCGCTGACGTCCGAGCAGGCCGGGCCGACGATGCCGAGCCCGCCGATCGCGTTGACGCCGAGCTCGGCGATCGCCCCGCCGGCGTAGACCTTGCTGCCCGAGGCGGCCAGCGCCGAGGTGCCCGGCGACTTGAACGTCGAGACGGTGACCCCCACCGCGCCCGCGGTCGTGACGGGCGCGAGCGATCCGTCGGAGGGGTTCAGCGCGGCGATGTCGCTGCGCGGCTGGCCGCCCGCCTGCGTGAAATCTCCTCCTGCGTAGAGGGTGCCCTGCGAGTCGAGCAGCGAGAAGACACCGGGCCCGATCTGCGGCGCGAACGCTGTGTCGAGGGAGCCGTTGGTCAGCGACAGGCCGACAAGTCCCTGGTTGTCCGCTGCGGCCGGGGCGCTGAAGCCGCCGCCGACATACAGCGTCCCGCCCGCGTCGGTGAGTGCTTGGACGGTGCCGCTGAGGGTTGGCGCGAACGCCGCATCCAGCGATCCGTCGGCGGTGGACACCGCGCCCACCGTCCGCGTGGAGCTGCCGTTGAAGTCGAGATCGTTCCCCCCGAAGTAGAGCGTGCCGCCGACGAGGTCGAGCGCCGTGACCCCGAGCCCGCTCGAGTTGTAGGTGAGTGGCGGCGCAAAGCTCGTGTCCAGCGATCCGCCGGGCAGGTCGAGCGCCGCCAGATCCTGCCGGGAGGAGCCGTCGATCGTGTTGAACTGGCCGCCGACGTAGAGGGTGTCGCCCGACGCGATCAGCGCCACCGGGTACCCGTTCATCGTCGGACCCGCGAAGCTCGTATCGACTGCGCCCGTCTGCCCGTTGACCGCGATCACCAGCGAGCCGCTACCGGCGCTGTTCGCGGCATACAGCGTTGTCCCGGAGAGGGCCAACGAGTTGATCAGGAACGACGAGGTCCTCGACAGCGGCGAGCTGAAGCCCGCCACCGGCGAGCCGTCGGAGGTGTTCATCGCCGCGAGGTTGACCATCGGCGTGCCGCCGAGGAAGCGGATGTCGCCGCCTGCCTCGATCGTGTCCCCGCCGGCATCGACAGCCAACGCCAACACGCTGCTCCCGGGGTTCGGGGTCCAGCTCTCGATCGCGCCCGTGCCGGCATTGACGGCGGCGAGATTGTCGACCGGCGTCCCGTCGAGCGCCACGAATTGTCCTCCGACGTAGATAGTCGAGCCGCTCACCGCGACGCTGTCTAGCCCGTATGTGGCGAACACGTCCATCCCCGTCACCGTGCTCAGGGTCAGCGCGCCGAGCGCGCCCGTCGAGGTACTGAAGTCGGCGAGCTCGTCGCGGTCGGCCGCGCCGACGCCCGAGAAGCTTCCGACGGCATAGAGCGTGCCGCCGGACACGGCCAGCCCGTTGACCGGGCCGTTGAGCGTGCCGATCGTGACATCCGCCGCCGCGGCACCGGTGCTCGCGCTGACCGCGCCGAGGTAGTTCGTGGTGCCGTCGATCGTCGAGAACGAGCCTCCGGCGAACAGGGTCGAGCCCGACAGCGCCAGGGCCGAGACCTGCTCGAAGTCGCCGGCGGTGACGTCGGTCGTCGGCGCGAACGTCGCGTCGAGCGATCCGTCGCTCGTGTTGAGGGCAGCGAGCCCGCCGCGAACGGTCGCCCCGACATGACCGAAGCCGCCGCCGACATACACTACGCCGGTGCCGCCCGCGAGCGCGTCGACCGGACCGTCGATCGTCGGCGGCGCAAATGCACTCTGGAGCGCGCCGCTCGTCGCGCTGACCGCAGCGACATTGGTTCGCGCCACGCCGTCGACCGTCGTGAACGTCCCTGCGAGGTACAGCGTCGAGCCGGACAGCAGCAGCGCGCTGACCGTGCCGTTGACCGTCGGGGCGAAGCCCATGTCGAGCGTCCCGTCCGAGTTCAGGTGCGCGACCCCGGCCCGCGCGACGCCGCCGACGGTCGTGAACGCGCCGCCGAGGTACCAGCCGCCGCTGCCGTCGGAGACGACCGCGTTGACAAATCCGCCGCCCACCTGAGCCTGCGACGCCGCTGCCCCGGTCGAGGTGCTGATCGCGACGGCATCACCGATCGGATGAGTGCTGATCCGAGTGAACGTCCCGCCGAGGTACAGAGTCGACGGGGTCGAGGCCATCGCGTACACGGCGCCATCGGTCAATAGCGTCGATGCGGCGGCTTGAGCGGCCCCGGGCAGCGACACACAAACGAGCACGACCGCCGCAAGCGCAACCTTGCGCATTTGTCTGACAGCCTACCCCGAAGGGTCGGGATCCGCCGAGCTCGGCGGAGCGCAGCCCATCAGCACTGCACCGGCAAGGTCGTGTCGGGCAGCGGCCTCCCGCGGGCCGGTTGGCGAAGTCGACACTGACCGGGGTGGTCGGCGACCGCCGGACGCGGTCACGCGGATGTTGGCGTCTGATCACGGCGATCACGCCGGCGCGAGCATCGTCGCGAGTTCTAAGCTTGCTCACGGGAGGCAGCACCGCAACAGGTTCTGGAGGTTGCTGATGTCCGAGGCATTGCAGTGGAGCGCCGCCATCGTCGTGCTGGTCGCATACGCGCTCTCCCTGAAGGGCACCTGGTCCGTGCGCTCGTACCGGTATTTGGTCTTCAACTTCATCGGCGGCTTCGGTCTGTCCGCCGCAGCAGCGATCAGCCACCAGTGGGGATTCGTGCTGCTCGAGGGAGTGTGGGGCGCAGTAGCGGGTTGGAGCATCGTCACGCGCCTCCGCGGAGGCGACATACGCGCACCGGCAAACCTCGAATCCTGACGCCGCTCCGACTCGGGACGGGGCAGGACCGGCGCCATCCGCGGTTCCGGGACTCCAAGGAGCACAGCGATCGGTTCATGAACGGCACCCTTCTGCCGGCGCTGCCGGTCGAGGGCGGGTTCGCGGGTGCGCCCGAAGAGCGCGTGGCTGAAGTCGCGCTCCTCCAGACGGCTTAGCGTCAGCGGAGCACCGATCGGACGTACCTATCGCACAGCCATGCTGTGAGAAAGCTGACGGACCTTGGCGACGCACATTGCATTCCACGAGGTCGACGACGTCGACCATTGGCTGCATTCATCGAAGCGAGAGGAAGTCTTCGGACCGCTGGGAATAACGATGCGCGCCTTTCGGGATCCGGCGGGTTCCAACCGGGTCGGACTGATCGTCGAGATCCCCGACATGGCCGTGTGGCAGGAGTTCATGCAGAGCGAGGCGGCGGCAGACGCGATGAAGGCTGACGGCGTTCGTCCCGAGACGATCCTGGTCCTCGACGAGGGATAGCGCCAAGCACGCCGATTCCGCCGGATCCGGTGGCAGCCCGCGGGCATCGTGCGCCGAGTAGCCTCGCCGTGTGATCCCCGTGCTGCCCGCCAGGCACCTGCTGCGCGCGCGTGATCTCGCCGACCGTCGTTACGCCGAGACGATCGGCGTCGAGGAGATGGCGTCCGCCGCCGGCCTGTCGCGGGCTCACTTCAGCCGCGAGTTCAGCCGCACGTTCGGCGAGTCGCCGAAGGCCTACCTGATGACCCGCCGGCTCGAGCGGGCCGCGGCGCTGCTGCGTAACACCGACCGCTCGGTCAGCGAGATCTGCCTCGACGTCGGGCTTGTCGGCCTCGGGTCGTTCACGACCAGCTTCAAGCGCCACTTCGGCAAGACGCCCACCGAGTACCGCGCGAGCTTCCCGCCGGCCGCAGCGCAGGTGATCATCCCCGCCTGTTACGTGCGCCTGTACGGCCGTCCGCAACACAGCACAAACCGAGAAGACCCGGCGGCGGCAACGGGCTAGCTTGCCTGTCAGCACACCACTGAAAGGAGCAATCCATGCAGGTACGCAACGCACAGCTCTGGGTCCAAGACCAGGACGAGGCGCTCGACTTCTATGTCGGCAAGCTCGGCTGGGAGGTTCGCAGCGACGTCACGATGCCGGAGCTCGGCGCGTTCCGCTGGCTGACGGTCAGTCCGCCGAGCCAACCTGACTTCGCCGTCGTCCTGATGGCGATCCCGGGGCCGCCGGTGATGGACACCGACACGGCCGATCAGGTCCGTTCCCTGATGGCGAAGGGGTTCGCCGGCACCGTATTCCTGACGACCGACGACGTCGACGGCGACTACCAGCGCCTCAGCGAGGCCGGCGTCGAGTTCACGATGGCGCCGACCGAGATGCCGTACGGCCGCGACTGCGGTCTGCGCGACCCGTCCGGCAACCAGCTGCGGCTGGCCCAGCTCGCCCCGCAGTTCGCCGCGGGGTGAGGGCCCCGTACTCGGCTGAGGAACGACGCCCTGACCGCGTCCGGCGTCTCCAAGCGACGCCGAGGCTGGGGCGAGTATCCGGCGGTTGCGCTCCCCGCACATCGGGCGATTGCCCTATGCGGCGAGCACCTAGACGGCGATCGGCGGATCGCGCGTGTCAAGCGACGTGCCAATCGACGCGGCCATCACGAGCGCGATGCCGACCAGCGCGCGGCCGGTGAGGCTCTGCCCCAGCACAAGAAAACCGGCGAGCGCAGCCATCGCCGGTTCGAGGCTCATCAGCACCCCGAACACGTTCACGGGGATGCGGCGCAGCGCTTCGAGTTCGAACGAGTAGGGGATCGCCGAAGAGAGCATCCCGACAGCCGCCCCGAGCGCCAGCGACCTCGGCTCCAACAGATGCGATCCGCCTTGGGCGATACCCGCCGGCAGCGCCACGACTGACGCGACGCACATCGACATGGCCAGCCCGGCGCCACCCTCGAACGCTCGGCCCAGCCGTGCGTTCACGAGGATGTAGGCGCCCCAAAAGCACCCGGCGGCCAGCGCGAGAGCGACGCCGAGACCGTCGAGGCTTTGCGTCCCGCCACGCGTCAGCACCAGGATCCCAGCGACAGCGAGCGCCACCCACAGCAGGTCGCTGCGCCGGCGTGACCCCCCGACGGCAACCGCCAGCGGTCCGACGAACTCCACCGCCACCGCGATACCGAGCGGGATCCGATTGATCGCGCTGTAGAAGCACAGGTTCATCCCCGCAAGCACCAGCCCGAACACGCCGGCGAGCAGCAGTTCGCGCCGCGTCCGTCGCCACACCCGCGGACGCCAGATCACCAGCAGCACGACGCTCGCCGTAGTCAAGCGCAGCAGCACAGCGCCGTCCGGGCCGACCTGTGAGAACAGCTTGGCCGCCAGCGCGGACCCTGACTGCACCGACGCGATCCCACCGACGACGAGAGCCCCGGACGGCGCGCGCGCCAGTAAGCCCTTACGGCGCGGCGTTATATCGCCATCAGACACGCCGGCGATCGTAGCCCCGGACACCCGAACCGCCGTCGACGCGCCCTGGCCGTCGGGCGCGCACCACATGGGCCGAGTCGGTCTAGGCGTCGTCGAGCACCTCTGCGAATGCGATCGCAACGCCTCCGGTGGCGTGCTCGAGGGTGGCCGCAACAAGGGCGCCCGCCTCCGCGCTCGCGACGGCCTCGCTGGCTGCCGCGTAGTCGTCAAAGTAGAGGTCCAACAGCCGGTACGCCGGGGTCGGGCTGCCGTCTTCCTTGGGCCAGACCTTCGACGTCTGCAGCCGGGTCACGCCCGGCAGCTTTCGTGCCAGCGCAAGCTGCTCGGGGTAAGCCGTCTCGAAGGCGGCCGGGTCGGCGGGGTTGGAATAGACGAAGCTGATCTTCGTCGGATTGTCCTGCCGGGCTTCACCAGCTCCAGATGTCATAAGTTCTGTTTCCTTTCCGGTCGACAGAGTGCCTGACGTGATCCCACGCCCGTCCGATTGGCCCCTCCACTCACTGTTCGTCGAGCGTAATCCGAGCGATCGGCGCAGACAATGACCGCTCCGCCGGAACATCTTGCCGATCGTCCAGCGCTCGAGGATGCCGCGCTCGGCCTCGGCCTGGATGGCCGGCCGCACGACTTGCTCTCGGAGCTGCTCCGCAGCGTACGTCTGAGTGGAGAGCGGATCGTCGCGTACGCCCCGCTGCGGACCTTCTCGATCGGCTTCGCCGGTCTGGGCAGCCTCCACATCGTCGAAGAGGGCGAAGTGGTGCTTGCGATCGACGGCGACGGGCGCGTCGAGCACTTGGGTCGCGGCGATGTCCTCCTGCTCCCGCGCGGCGACGCGCACCACATCGGCGATGCGGGCAAGGGCGCGCACGCGATCCGGCGCGCCGGCGCATACGAGGACGACACGCCCACGCCCGAGCGGGCGCGCTGGCTCTGCGGAACATTCACGATCGGCGACCCGCAGGCGAGCCACCTGCTCGCGAGCCTCCCGGCCGTGATCATCCTGCGCAGCGCTCAGGGCCCAGCGCTCGAGGGGCTCGAAGTGGCCCGCAGGATGCTCCTGGTCGAGATGCAGTCGCCCTCTCAAGGATCGGCGGTGATGGTCGCTCGTATCCTCGATCTGCTCTTCATCCAGATTCTGCGCGCCTGGGCCGCGGGCACGGACGCCGAACCGAACTGGCTGGCCGGCGCGCTCGACCCACAGATCGGTCCGGCCTTGAGCGCCATCCATCGAGACCCCCGCCACGACTGGACTGTCGAGGAGCTGGCGCGAGCGTGCAGCCTTTCGAGGTCGGCGTTCGCTGCGCGGTTCGGGGCTCGCGTCGGGAAGCCGCCGGCCACCTATCTCGCCCATGTCCGCCTGGACGCCGCCATCGACCTGCTCCGCGACACCGCCCTTCCGGTCGCGCTGGTCGCGGAGAACGTCGGCTACGCGTCGGAGGCGGCTTTCAGCCGCGCGTTCAAGCGCCGCTACGGCACGCCACCGGCTCGCTGGCGAGGAGACGCACGGGCGAAACACTCGTGAGCGGTGCGGCAACTGGCGCGGCGGAGCCAATGGTGCAAAATCAGTCCGTGGCAAGCATGATGCTTCGTGCTCCGGCGTCGTTGGTCGGTGCGTCGCCGTCCGGGTTGACTCGATCCCGTCGCCGCCATGTTCGGATGACACCCGCCGGCGTCGGAGCCATCCTGGTCATCGCGGCGCTGGCATTCGGATGGCATCCGCCGGCCGCTCGCGCCGATGGTGATCCCGCGAGCGACTACCTGCTGACCCAGCAGGTCTTCTTCACCTCGCAGGCAACCTCCGAGTCACCGCCGCAGCGGGAGTTGCTTGCGCTCGTCAGGGCGGCGGGGCGGGCCCGGTTTCCGATCCGGGTGGCGATCATCTCCACCGAATACGACCTCGGCTCGATCACGGAGTTGTGGCTCAAGCCGCGTCTCTACGCGCGCTTCCTGGGAATCGAGCTGTCGGACACCAGGAACCAGCGGCTGCTGGTGGTGATGCCGAACGGGTTCGGGTTCGACTGGCCCGGGCACAAGGATGCAGCGGCCGCCTACCGTCTGCTGGCGCAGGTTCCGATCGCGCCGGGCGCCGGCGGCCTGGCCGTCGCCGCGCAGGCGGCCGTTCGCCGGCTCGCGGGCGCGGCCGGCGTACGACTGACACCGGCCGCGAGCGCACCGCCGGGTCCGGGCGGCGGCGGGAGCAGCTCGAACTGGATCTGGATCCTCCTCGGGATCGCAGCGGCCGCGATCGTCGCGGCGACGGCGGTACGCGTGCGTCGCCGCCGGCGCTCCGCGGCGCCGGGCCCTCCGCGTGTACCCGCTGCCGAAACCGCTGTGAGCTCGCCGGTCAGGCGATGGTGGGCGATCCCGGGGTTCGCGGCGCTGATGCTCGTGTCGATCGCTACGCCGATCGTTGTAATTCTCGCCCTGCGAAACGGCGAGACGGCGGGCGCGAACGCCGCCTCGATCGTCACGCCGCCACCGTTTTCATGGGCGGCGGGCCGCCGGTCGGCTCCCGGGTTCATGCTGCGCGACCAGAGCGGCCACCGCGAGTCGGTCGCCCAGTTCCGCGGACGGCCGCTGATCGTGACGTTCGTCGATCCCCTGTGCCGCAACCTGTGCCCGTTGGAAGCCCACCTGCTCAATCAGGTCGTGGGCTCGATGCCGCCCGCGAGCCGGCCGGCGATCCTCGCCGTCAGCGTTGACGTCCAGGCGGACACGCGCGCGGACCTTCGCGAGGACGAGCACCGCTGGGAGCTCGTGCCGCAGTGGCACTGGGCGGTCGGGAGCCCGTCGGAGCTGGCGTCGGTCTGGCGGCGCTATCACATCGCCGTGAGCGTGGTCCACAAGCGGATCGGCTCAACGCGGATCAACTACATCACCCACACCGAGGCGGCGTACGTCGTCGACGCCACCGGCCATGAGCGCGCACTGTTCGTCTGGCCGTTCTACCCGCAGGACGTGGAGCGGGTGCTCCGCGACCTGACCTGACCTGAGCTGAGGCGCTGCCCTGGATCGCGGCTCAGCCTGTGGCTTCACGCCGCCCGAGCGGCCGCAGCGGCCGGCCGCGGAGGCTGGCCGCCCACGCGACGGCGATCATCAGTGCACCGAGGATGAACACGATCAGCGGCACGGCCCCGCCCGCGCCGGACCCGGGTCGCGCCGGCGCGGAGACGGGAACGGCGGAGGTGTGGAATGGGTGACCGGCGGCGGCGGCGAGCTTCGCGATCGTTGTCTGCGCGGCCGTTGTGAGCTCGGACCTGGTACGCGGCGGCGGCAACCGGGCGATGACCTCCTGCTCGGCGGGCAGCAGTCGCATCGTCGACGCGAGGCCGAATCCGTTCGGCATCACCACGAGGACGCGGCCCTGGTAGGCGTCCGACAGCTCCACGTCGAGGAATCGGGCGTACGTCTGCGGCCGGCCCCATAGCTGGGTGATCGAGCCGAGGTCGGATGAGGAGGGGATGATCGCGACGCGAATCGGGTAGCCGCTGCGAGCGGCCGCGGCGAGAACCGCGCCGAGCTGACCCTGCTGTGCAGCGGTCGCGCCGGCATCCCACGGCAGAAAGGCGTCCTGATCGATCAGGACGTCGCTGGCGGGGTCTCCGTCGGCGCGCGCGACACCTGGCGCACAGGCGAACGCGAGCACGAGCAGCGCCAGGGCGACCGCCGCCCGCCGCGTCGGACGAGCGAGCGGGGGACAATCGAGTTTGTGCATGGTGGCTGCCAAGCGATGCGGACGAGATCGGGCGAAACCGGAGCGGAGTCTAGGCGGCCCGCGAACGCACGACGCGTGGCCCACGCGGTGCTCGTCGCCGTGCTCGCCCTGGTGGCGCTGCCGAGCCAGGCCGCCGCCCACGGACCGGTGGCGCCCGTGGCGACGAGCTATCTGGCGCGGATCCGGCAGCTTCCCGCCGGCCTTCAGGCCAAGGTGGTTGACGGGTACGTACGCATGTGGCTCAGCGTTCCGGCGACTGAGACGGTCGTGGTGCTCGACTATCGCGGCGCGCCCTACCTGCGCTTCTCCTCTCCCGGCGTGCAGGTCAACGAGAACTCCTCCATGTACTACCTCAACCAGACGCCTGTCGCCGCGACACCGCCCGCCGACCTCAACGCTCACACGCCGCCGGCCTGGCATCAGGTCAGCGGCGGGCACAGCTACGAGTGGCACGATGGCCGGCTCCAAGCGCTCGCGAGCATCGCGCTCGCCCCCGGCACGACCTACGTCGGGCGGTGGACCATCCCGCTTCTCCTCGACGGCCGCCGCAGTGCGATCTCCGGCGCGCTTTACCACGCCAACGGCCCCTCGATCGTGTGGTTCTGGCCGATCGTCGTGCTGCTCGGCTGCGTGCTCGCGGCCTGGCGGCTGCGGGACGTCGAGCTGGACGGGCGCGTCGCGCGCGTGCTGGCGATCGCGTCGCTGATCGCGATCGGCGCCGCCGACATCGCACGGGAGCTCCACGGCCGGCCGGGCGTGTCGCCGACGCAGTGGGTGGAGCTCGTGGTCGTCGCCGGGTTCGTTGGCTGGGGGCTCCGGCACGTGCTGTTCGGCCGGCCCAACTACTTCTCGTACTTCGTGATCAGCACGGTCGCGCTGTGGGAGGGACTGAACCTGCTCCCCACGCTGCTCCACGGTTACGTGCTGCTCGCTCTGCCGGCCTTCCTGGCGCGGGCCACCACCGTGCTCTGCCTCGGCTGCGGAATCAGCATCCTGTGGCCGTCGTTCCGCCTCGCCGATCACCGCCAGGACCGGGTCCGGAGCGCGGACGATGAGCTTGACCGCGACGACTTTGACGCCGACTACGCACTCGACACGTAAGCGGGCGTTGCCGCTGGCCGGGATCGCGGTCGCGCTCCTGGCGGGGTGCGGATCGACCTCCGCACACCGATCTCCGAGCCCGATTCCGCGCCGCCTGCTCGCCGAGGAGCGCCCGATCGGCGCCGGAACCCGGTTCCAGCCGCCGGTCGCCGGTCCCGTGCTCGGGCGATGCCGGCCGCGGCTCGGGCCGAGAGCCGAGGTTCACGTCGAGGTTTTTGCCGCCAACCGCGTCGTGATCGTGCCCGCCGGAATCGGGACACGGCCTCCGCGCGCGACGGTCGACGGGCGGATCACCGCGGCGCGTTGCTACGGCGACGTGGTGACGATCGATCCGACCGGAATCGTGCTGCTCCGGCCAGGGTCCCGGCTGCGGCTCGGAAGCCTGTTCCGCTCCTGGGGCCGGCAAGTCTCCGAGCACCGGCTCGCGTCGTTCGGCGGCGGCCACGTGGTCGCGTTCGTCGATGGTCGCCGCTGGCATGGCCTGCCGGCGAACGTGCCACTGGCGCCGCGATCCGAGCTCGTGCTCGAGATCGGACCGTGGGTGCCGCCCCACACATCGTTCACGTTCCCACCAGGCGGCTGACGGCGGACTGGGCGAGCGCCTCGCAGATCCGTCCGGCGTGTTCGTCCGGGGGGTGTCGGCCGAGCCGTCCGAGATGCGGTCCGCGCAGGCTGGAGGTCAGGATGATCGCGTCGGCTCGCGTCAGATCCCGAACGGTGATGGTGCGGATCTCGATGTTCCAGCCGGCCCGATCGGCGCAGGCGAGCAGGTGCGCGCGCGAAATCGACGGCAGCAACCGCCCGTCGAGCGGAGGAGCTACGAGGCTGTCGGCGATGGCAAGCAATACGGCGGCGTATCCGGTTTCGAGCACGCTGCCGTCGCTGTCGCAGATCAGCGGCGTTGACCGGGCGGCGGTGTGGGCCTCGATCAGCTTGCGGTCAGCCCACTTGTGCGCGCCCAGGCCACCGGGCACGATGAGCGGCACCAGCTCCATCTCGCCGGCCGCCGGCAGGCGCCGGCCGGTCAGGGTTGTGAAACGGCTCGTGATCGTGACTCGCAGGGCGGCGTCACCCAGTTCTGCCGCCGCGGTGGCGATCCGTTCTTCCAGATCGGTGGGCAGCGGCAGCCCGAGCCGGCGGGAGCTCGTGGCCAGGCGCGCGAGGTGATCGGGCAATCGAACCGGGCGTCCCGATTCGATGCGAATCGTCTCGAACACGCCGAGGGCGGGGTCGGGTCGCGTCGCGCCGATCAGCGGCGTGTGAGTGGTGGCGTCGACGATCGGCTCGTGGGCAAGGGTGAGGCCCGCCGCCGATATCACGCCGCGAGCCTTGGCGAGCGCCTCGGAGACTTCGCCGGCTGGGGACGAGTCGGCCACGATGCCGCCCCCGACGCCCAGCCAGAGCCGGTCCTGCGCCAGCTCGAAGCTCCGGATCGCGACGCTCAGCTCGAGCCCCGCGACCGGTGAGCACAAGCCGATCGTGCCGCAGTAGGCCTCCCGGGCCGAGGCCTCGAGCGCATGGATCGTCCGCAGGGCCTGAACCTTCGGCGCTCCCGTGACCGATCCGGGCGGAAACGTCGCCCGCAACAGCTCCTCATCCCCGGCCGTCGGCCGGAGCCTTCCGCTGACGGTGGACTCGAGATGCCACACGCCAGGCGCCCGCCGGATCCCGCACAGCTCCTCCACGCGCACGGAGCCGTACCCGCACACGCGGCCGAGATCGTTTCGCATCAAATCGACGATCATCACATTCTCGGCCCGGTCCTTCTCGCTGGTGGCCAGCGTGGCGGGATCGTGGCTGAGCGGCGCGGTTCCCTTGATCGGACGGGTGAGGACATCGGCGCCGTTCCGGCGCAGGAACAGCTCCGGCGAGAGACTGACGACGGCGTGCCCGGCGTGGTTCGGGGACACGAACGCGGCGTAGGCCGGCCTGCATGCGGCCGCGGCCTCGATCCACAGATCAAGCGGATCACCGCGGTAGCCGGCCTCGAGGCGCAGGCACACGTTCGCCTGCGAGAGCTCGCCCGCCGCGATTCGCCGGATCGTGTCGGACACGGCTGCTCGATGACCGCGCAGGCCGGGAGCGACGGGGCGCAGAGGCTCAGCCGTGAACGGCCTGCGAGCGGGCGGCTCACCGGCCAATCGCTCGCGCCAGCACGCCAGCCGCTCGGCGAGCACCCCGGCACGAGCCGGCGTCCACAGACACTCGAACCACCAGGCTCCATACGAGTCGCGAACGACCACGAAATCGTGAAAGGCGAGATCGAACAGCGGGAGCTGCAAACGCCGCGGCGGAGGCGGTGGAACCGGCTCTACGAACCCAGCCAAACCGAACCCGAGCCAGCCGAACCATCCGCCGCCGATCAGCGCCGAGGGATCGGCGCGATCCAGATCGACGTGTTGCGGCGTCGAGGCGAGCTTGGCAAACGGATCGTCGTCCGGCGCAGCGATCGCCGGCGGATGAGAGGAGAGGATCGTTACCCCACCCAGCCAGTCGCCTGACAGGGCGACGGCCCGCGGTTCACCGCGCAGCCATGCGGCCGCAGCCACCCCGTCGGCTGCGCCCGGCAGCCGCTCACGAAGCAGATGAGCGCCCTCGCGCGCCGGCTTGCGATCCCGTGTTATGGCCACCCGTCAGACGGTAACGGGCCCTACCGAGCCGCCGGTATGAAGTGCGGCGATGTCAGCTCGGCGCTTCGCCCGCTTGACTCGGCGCTTCGCCAGCTTCGATCTGCGGCGACTGGGGTCCGGGGCCGACTTCGGCCTTCAGCTTGGCGAGTTCGTCGTCGACCGTGCTCTTGGCTCCGAGCTGGTCGAGCTGCTTGTCGATGTCGTCCTGGGGCGGGCCGAGCGACGTGAGATCGTCGAACGTCCCGGCGGCCTCGAGCTCCCCCACGGCATCCGCGCGAGCCTGCATCTGATCGGACTTGTCGATCGCGCGTTGCATGGCCTCCCCGAGATCTGCCATGTGGTCCCCGATGCCGGTGGCGGCCTCTGAGATCTGCACCTGCGCCTCGGACGCCGAGTACTGCGCCTTGATCACTTCCTTCTTTGACCGGAACTGCTCGATCTTGGTCTGGAGGTTGCGCTCCGAGTCGGTCAGCTTCTGCTGCTGGGACTCCAGATCAGCCACCTGGTGATCGAGCGAGCTCGTCTCCTGGACGATCAGCGTCTTGCGCTCGAGCGCCGTGCGGGCGAGATCCTCCTGGCCGGCGGACATGGCCGCACGGGCCTGCCCGTCTAGCTTGTCGGCCTGCTGCTTGAGCTTGTCCTCCTGAAGCTGAAGGCGCTTCTTCGCGGTGACCACGTCGGCGATTCCCGACTTGACCTTCTGGAGGTCCTCCATCTGCTGGTTATAGGCATAGTCGAGCGTCTCGGCCGGGTCCTCCGCTCGATCGAGCAGATGCGAGATCTTCGCCTTGGTCAGCGTCTCGATTCGACCTCCAAGTCCGGGCATCAAGTCCTCCAATCGTCTGGCATTCGCGCCCGCGGTTTCGCGAACCCCGTCAGCCTGCCAGCTTGACCGCATGCGGGTCAAGGGGCCGAGACCGAACGGAGACCGGATCGGTAGCGATCAGAGCCCGAACCAGCGCGCTCGCCTGGTCGTCCCGAACTCGCGCTTCTCGGCGGCGAACTCCGCCGAAGGGTCGTGGCGCTGCGCCACCGGCGCCGGGCCGCTGAGGAAGTTGATCTCGACCTTGCTGACGAGCCCGCCGCCGAACTCCGCGTAGCAGGCGCCGGATGCCTCGTAATGCGCCGGCGACTCCGAGCCGGCGATGGCGGCGGCGATGTCCTCGGCGACGACGCGGGCCGCCGCCTCGGCGAAGATCCCCGCCTTCGGGACCGTGCGAGGCCCGCTGCAGACGTCGCCGATGGCGTAGACGCCTGGGAACTCGGTTCGCAGATTGGTCTGGTCGACCGGCACCCATCTTTCGGGGGCAAGACCGGAGGCGCTCAGCGGATCGGGCGCCTTGTGGATCGGAATGCCGATGAAGAGGTCATAGGGAAGCGTCGCGCCGTTCTCGACATTGGCCGTTCGTGTCGCCGGGTCGATGCTCGTCACGCGATGCTCCGCCAGCTCGTTGATGCCGCGTGCCGCGAGGCCGTCGCGGAACATCGCGGAAACCTCGCCGGTCACGGGCACGGGGCGCTGCATCGGGAAGGCCACACTCAACTCCACCGAGTCGCGGATGCCCCGCTGAGCGAAGTACTCGTGCAATAGGAACACGCCCTCGAACGGGGCCGGCGGACACTTGAACGGCTGCCCGAGCACGGACACGACGACGCTCCCACCCTCGAACCGGCCCAGCGCGTCGCGCAGTCGCTCGGCGCCGGCGACGGTGTAGTACTCGAGGCCCCCGGCAGCGAAACCTGGCGTCGCCTCGATCTCGTAGTCGGCGCCCATCGCCACCACCAGGAAGTCCGCCTCGTACCAGGACGCGTCTGTCTGCACCCGGCGAGCGGCCGGGTCGATCGCCGTCACCGTCTCCTGCTTGAACTCGACGCCCGGCTTGATGAACCTGCTGTAGGGCAGGCGGACCGCCTCGGCGGTCTGCCTGCCGAGCATCACGTCGAGCTTCGAATAACCGAACACGAACGAGTCGTTGCGGTCCACCAGCGTCACGCGAACCGCGTCCTCGAGCATCTCCGAGAGCCGCGTCGCGAGTTCGAGGCCGCCGAAGCCCGCCCCCAGGATCAACACGTGCTTCTTCATCGATGACAGGTCCCTTTCCGGATCCGAGCCGCCCCTGACCCAGCGACGACCGTCGCTGCTGCAAGCGCACCATATCGGGCGCGCCGGTGGTCAGGAAGGCGGGCGCCAGCCTCGGGCCAGAGTCGTCTGACCCACCTCGATGATGTAGCCGTCGGGATCGCGGACGTAGCAGCGGATCTCGGTTTCGTGCTGCTTCGGCGGCGTCAGGAATTGCGCGCCGCGGGCACTCCACTCGTCGTATACGGCGTGGATGTCCGCGACCCGGATGTTGAGGAAGCTGCTCACCCGATCGGGGTCGGGCGGCGTCTCGAGCGTCACGGTCGGCTTGTCGTCCGTCGGTCCCCCGCCGACGTTGATGATGACCCAGCTGTTGGCCAGCGCGACGTACGTGACGTCGTCACCCTGCTCGCCTGAGATGACCGTCCTGCCGCCGAGCACGTCGGTGTAGAAGCGGCGGGAACGCTCGACATCAGCCGAGACGATGAAGTGGGCCAGGACCATCTCCTGCTCAATGGCGCTCATGCGTACCTCGCTTGTTGGCGTTGGCTGGACACACGGTCGCGCCTCATACCGCGCATCGCGCCCGTGAATTCCCCGGCCCGGTGCCGGGCCTGGGACCCGCCGGCCGGCCGGCTCTAGGCGGTCAGCGGCGGGAACGCCGGGGGTCGCTTTTCGACGAAGCTCTGGACGCCCTCGGCGAAGTCCGGCTTCGAGAACGACTCGAGCATCAGCAGGTTGGCGTGCTCGAGCGCCTCGACGAGCGGCCGCGACAGTGCCTCGTAGACCTGTTGCTTGATCGTCGCCATGCTCGCCGGGGAGACGTTCGCAGCCGCGTCACGGGCGTACTCGAGCGCGATATCGAGGACCAGCTCGTCCTCGACGGCGCGATTGACGAGGCCGAGCTCGGCCGCTTCCGACCCTCGGATCACGCGTCCGGAGATGAGCAGATCGAGCGCACGGGCGGGACCGACGAGGCGCGGCAGGATCCAGGAGGTGCCGTGCTCGGCGATCAACCCCCGGCGCGAGAAGGCGGTGGTCAGCTTCGCGCTCTCGGCGCAGAAGCGGATGTCGCATGTCAGCGCGAACGCGAGCCCGAGCCCCGCGCAGGCCCCGTTGATCGCCGCGATGACCGGCTTGGGGATCGACATCGCGAACGTGATCGGCCGCGGGTCCGTGCGATTGGCTCTCGCCTCCACCGCGTTGCCGTCGCTCGACAGAGAGCTCAGGTCGTTCATGTCGGCGCCCGGGCAGAATCCGCGGCCCGCGCCGGTGACCACGATCACCCGTACGCGCTCGTCGTCGGCGCATTCCTCGAGCAGATCGAACAACGCGATCTGCATCTCGTACGTCCAGGCGTTCAGGCGATCGGGGCGGTTCAGCGTCAACACGGCAACGCCGTCGTCGCGGACCTCCCGCAGCACGGTGTCGGCCATCCTCTACTCCTCTCAGGCTCGGATGCAGGGCGAGCCTAGTGACCGGCGCGCGGCGTTGCTATTCCGCGTCGAGCTCGAGCTGCCCGGCGAGGGGCTTGAGCGCTGGGCTCACCCGCCGGCGAGGCTCACCGACGGCCTCCTCGGGGCGCTGGATATCGGGGCGGGCGACGGCCAGATACCCAACCAGCATCAGCACGACCACGGCGATCACGATGGCCGTCTGCCCATTCCCGAAGCCAAGCCCCGAGATGCTCTGCGGCTTGCTGATCCAGTCCGAGAACGACGCTCCGAGCGGGCGCGTCACCACGTACGCCATCCAGAACGCCGCGACGCTGTTCAGGCCAAAGCGCCACCACGCGAGCGCCGGGAGCAGGATGACCACGAGGAAGAAGATGCCCGAGTCCAGGTACCCCATGTTCAGCGAGGTCGCCGTGAAGTCGCCGAGGGCGGTGCCCAGCGCGAAGGTCGCGAACACGACCGCCCAATAGAAGCCCTCGCGTCGCTGAGTGGTGATGCTGTGGATCGACAGCGTTCCCTCGCTGCGGTACCAGACCCAGAAGATCGCTCCGAGGATGGCCGCCCACAGGATCGTCGTGCCGGCGTACGGGATGTGGACGTCGAGGTGCAGGAAGTCCGACAGGCCCGTGCCGGCGATCGCGATTGCGTAGGCCAGCGACCAATACGCGAACGCGCGGTAGCGGCGGGTCGCAAACTGCAGGACCAGAGCGATCACGAACAGCGCCACCTCGGTGCCGCCGCCCCCGAAGTTCCCGTATTTCTTGAGGTAGTCCGAGGTCACCTCCCCGCCGGCGGTCGTCAGGATCTTGACGATCCAGAACAGGAGGATGACCTCCGGAACCTTGGCGGCGACGGGCGCGGGAAAGAAGCGGCCGACGACGGGTATCTGGCCGCGCGAGGCCGTGGACTGTTCGGGCGAGTTCAAGAGAGATCGACGTCGATGGCTTACAAGCGCGCCTGAATGCGCGTGAATCCGCCTGCGGGCGCCCTGCCATGGTGGCTGAGCCCATTATTGCCCAGCAAAGCGGAGATGAGAAAACTCACATCCGGTGGCTCGAGCGCGCTCCGGAGTCCGCAGTGGCTCCTCACCGACCCACCCTCAACGCGTTCGTCACCATGTGACCATGAACAAGACCTCCCTCCTGGGCGACAAGCCCGTCAACCGCATCGGCTTCGGCGCGATGCAGCTTCCCGGCCCCGGCGTCTTCGGACCGCCCCGCGATCCGGACGCCGCCCGCGCGGTGCTTCGCCGCGCCATCGAGCTCGGAGTCGACCACATCGACACGGCCCAGTACTACGGGCCGGATGTCGCGAACGACCTGATCCGCGAAACGCTGTATCCGTACCCCGAGCATCTGAAGCTCGTCACCAAGGTCGGCGGCCGTCGCGATGAGAAGGGCGGGTGGCTCCCCGCGCAGCGTCCCGAGGAGCTGCGCGCGGGCGTCGAGGACAACCTCCGCTCGCTGCGAGTCGAGCGCATGGATCTCGTCAACCTGCGCCTGATGAACGCCGATCCCTCCGGCGACCTGATGGCCGAGCAGATCGGGGCGCTCGAAGACCTCCGCGGCGAGGGCAAGCTCGACCTGATCGGCATCAGCGAGGCCGGCGCGGACACGGTCGGCCGCGCGCTCGAGCTCACGGACATCGGCGAGGTGCAGAACTCCTACAGCGTCATCAACCGCTCCGGCGAGGACGTGCTCGACTTGTGCATCGAGCGAGGGATCGCGTTCGTCCCGTATCTTCCCGCTCGGCTCAGCGTTCATCGGCGGCCCGAAGCGGCTTGCGGAGGACCCGCCGATCGCCGCCGTCGCCGAGCGCCGCGGTGCGACCGTCACTCAGGTCGCGCTGGCGTGGCTGCTTCACCGATACGACCGGATGCTGCTGATCCCCGGAACGAGCTCGGTGGCGCACCTCGAGGAGAACATGGCCGCGATCGACGTCGAGCTCGACGAACATGACATGGCCGAGCTCGAGGACGCGGCGGAGGTCGGCGATCCGCTGACCGGCGGCCATCACGACTGACCGGCGCCTCCTCCACCGTCAGCCGAGCACGATCGGCGCTCGCGGTAGCCGGCCGGGATCGAACTCGTCGAGCAGCTCCGCGGCGCCGCCGACCCGGCCTCGATCCCGAGCGAGGCCGAGCGTGTGCGCGAGCAGCGCGAGCGTGTCCTCGATCGGCTCGTCGCGGTCGGCCGAGCGTCGATCCGGGATGGCGTTTCGCGAGCCGCGCGCCGTCCGGCCCGAGCACGAGCGGTACGTGGGCGTAGCTCGGAACCGGGAGGCCGAGCAGGCTGGGAGAGCAGGATCTGTCGCGGGGTCGAGTCGAGCAGGTCGGCGCCGCGCACGACCTCGCCGATCCCCTGGTCCGCGTCATCGACGACGACGGCGAGCTGGTACGCCGTCACCCCGTCCGCGCGGCGCACGACGAAGTCGTCGACCGTTCCGGCGTGGCGCCCGGCCAGACGATCCTCGAACTCGATCACCTCGCGCTGCGCCCGCACGCGCAGCGCGTAAGGCCGCCCGGCGGCGATCCGCGAGCGCACCTCCTCTGGGGCGAGCGTCGCGCACGTTCCGGGGTAGGCGCCCTCCGGAAGCGCGCCGTGCGGCGCCGATGCGGCCTCCCGGATCTCCGCGCGCGTGCAGAAGCACGGGTACAGACGACCATCGCGATCGAGCCTCGCGAGCGCCTCGGCGTACACGTCAGCCCGCTCCGATTGGCGCACCGGCTCACCATCCCAGTCGAGTCCGAGCGCGCTCAGGTCCGCGAGCTGCCGCGCCTCCCACTCCCGGCGTGAGCGCTGCGGGTCGAGGTCCTCGATTCGCACCAGGAACCGCGCCCGCTGCGAGCGCGCGAACAGCCACGCGACGAGCGCGGTCCTGAGGCTGCCGAGGTGCAGCGGCCCCGTCGGAGAGGGAGCGAAGCGGCCGTCCGCGGACCCGTTGGTGGATAACCCGGAACTATTCACGACTATCTCCCAACGCCCTCAGCGAGGGACCAGCCACACCAGCGGGATCTCCCGCCCCGCCGCCGCCGCGCGCCGGCGATACAACGCATAGCCCGGGAACACGCGATCCGCCGAACCCCACAGCCGCGAGCGCTCCGACGGATCGAGGACCACCTCCGCGCGGAACGGCTCGCCGCCGAACACGACATCCGGATGCGCACGCAGATTCCAAAACCAGGACGGGTTCGAGGGCAGCCCCAGCTTCGAGGCGACAACGCACACTCGCTCGCCGTCGTGGAAGTAGATGACCACGTTGCGCCGGAGCGCGCCGGTCCGCGCGCCGCGCGTCTCGAGCAGCGCGGTCGGCAGCAGCATCCCGAGCCCGAGCCGCCCGCCGCTCAGCCGCATCAGCCATGGATCCAGCCGCCAGCCGACCTTCCGTGAGACCCATCCGAGCGGCCGGGAGGCCACGAGCCGCGCGTACACGCGATACGCGAACCCCCGCGGCGCGAGCGGGTCGACCTGGCGTAGAGCCACGTCACTCCCGGCCGATCAACGCGAGCTTCGCCGCGCGCGGGAGCCGCTTGATCCGCGCCTCCTCGCGCCGCGCGGCGGTGCGATCGTCCATCGGGAGGGCGCACGCCAGCGACACCGGCAGCCGGCTGGCGGTGTAGCGGCTGGCAGTCCCCGCGCGGTGACGCTCGAGCCGTCGCTCGAGATCGACGGTCCAGCCCGTGTACAGCGACCCGTCCCGGCAGCGGAGGATGTAGACCCATGCGTCAGGCATGCACCAATTTTCGCCGCCGGCCCGTCCATTCCCGCCACCGCTCGGCCCCGGCAGCCGTTACATCGGTGTTATGCCCGATCGTCCATGCTCGACAATGGCGATGCGTATGCGACGGAGTGGTTCGTGAGGGTGCTCGTTGTCGAGGATCATCCGCGATTGGCAGCGACGATCGCGAGCGTTCTGCGCCGCGAGGGCATGGCCGTCGACGTCGCCCACGACGGCCAGGACGCGCTGTTCCGCACGAACGTCGTCACCTACGACGTGGTCGTGCTCGACCGCGATCTGCCACAGGTCCACGGCGACGATGTATGCCGTTCGCTGGTGGCGGCCGGCGAGTCGACCGGTGTGCTGATGCTGACCGCCGCCGGCACGATCGAGGACCGCGTGGAGGGGCTCGGGATCGGCGCCGACGACTACCTCGCCAAGCCGTTCCACCTCGCCGAACTGGTTGCGCGCGTGCGGGCGCTCTCGCGCCGCTCGCGACGCCCGCTGCCGCCGACGCTCGTCCACGGAGACCTGGAGCTCGACCCGGCGCGCCGGGTCGTGACGAGAGCGGGGGACCCGCTCACGCTCGGCGCCAAGGAGTTCGCGGTGCTCGAGCTGTTGCTCGGCGCCGACGGCGCCGTCCTCTCCACCGAGGAGATCCTCGCGCGCGCCTGGGACGACGCCGTCGACCCGTTCACGAACACCGTCAGGATGACGATCAGCCGGCTGCGCGCGAAGCTCGGCGATCCGCCGGTGATCGAGACCGTCGCCCCGGTCGGGTACCGCATGATGGCGACATGACGCGCCTGCGACGCATCGCGGCGAAGATCGGCCACCGCATCCGGCATCCTCGGACCACGGTTCGCTGGCGGCTGACCGCGATGTACGGCGGCCTGTTCCTCGCCACGGGTGCCGTGCTGCTCGCGACCACATACCTGCTGGTCTCGAAGACGACCGTCACCGCCGGGAGCATCGCCGGGCCCGGGCCCGGCTTCGTGTACGGAGGTCGTGGCCAGGTGCAACCGCCACCGGGCGCACGGCGCAACCAACACACCGCGGCGAAGCAGCTGCGGTTGCCGAGCTACGTTCGCAGCGCGCTGCGCTCGCGGACAGGCCGGCGCGTGGCCGAGTTCGTCGGCTCGGACCAGCGGATCGAGGACCTGCACGTGCTCGTGATCGAGTCGATCGTCGCGCTCGCGATCATGGCCGTGGTCTCCACGGCGCTGGGCTGGCTCGTCGCCGGCTGGGTGCTTGCTCCGCTCCGAGCGATGGCCGACACGACCCGCGACATCTCCGCCGCCAGCCTCGACCGGCGGCTGGCGATGGAGGGACCGCAGGACGAGCTCAAGCAGCTCTCCGACACGATCGACGGCCTGCTCGAGCGGCTCGAGGCGGCTTTCGACGCCCAGCGGCGATTCGTCGCCAACGCCTCGCACGAGCTGCGCACGCCCCTGACCGCCGCCCGAGCGATGCTCGAAATGGTCCTCAGCGACCCGACCGCCACGATCGACACCTTCCGCGAAACGTGCTCGCAGGTGCTCGACGAGGGCGAGCAGCAGGAGGAGCTGATCGAAGCGCTGCTCGCGCTTGCCCAGGGTCAGCGAGGGATCGACCGCCGCGAGCTCGTCGACCTCGCGGTCGTCACGAGCACCGTGCTCGATCGCTACGAGCTCGAGGCGATGGCGCGGAGTGTCAAGGTCGAGGCGGAGCTGAGCCCGGCGCGGCTGTCGGGTGACCGGCGGCTGATCGAGCGGCTCGTGTCGAACCTGCTCCAGAACGCGCTGCGCCACAACGACGCCGGCGGCGCCGTGAGGGTCAGCGTCCGCGAGCAGGCACGCTCCTCGGCGCTGACGATCTCGAACACGGGCCCCGTGATCCCGGCCGACAAGATCGCCACCTTGACGCAGCCGTTCCAGCGCCTCGCACCCGACCGCACCGGCTATCGGGACGGGCTCGGACTCGGGTTGTCGATCGTCGAGGCGATCGCGAACGCCCACGACGCGGCCCTCGACGTCAAGCCGCGGGATGGCGGCGGGCTGAAGGTGACGGTGCGCTTCCCGCGCGCCATAGCGCAGCCGTTGAACGACCGTCCGCCCGAACAGCCGGCGGCCGCGACCGTCAGCCCCAGCTCTGGCTGAAGCCGCGGATCAGCTCGGCGGTCTCCGCCGGGACATCGAGCTGCGGGCAGTGGCCGATTGCTCGAGCTCGACCCAGTCCGCCTCCGGAAACCATTCGTGGCGGTACCTCGTGGCGGCGACGGGCCACGGCAGGATCCGATCGGCCGTGCCCCACACGATCCGAACCGGGCAGGTGACTCGCTCGGCGTCGATGCGCAGGCCCTCCCTGCGCGCATAGTCGAGCAGCGGGGTCGCCGCCGTGCAGGCCGCCGTCCCCCGCAGCTGGTGCACGAGCAGCTCCTCGGGTATGTGCTCGTAGTGGGTGGTGATGAACTGGGTCGCGCGCCGGCGCCCGCCGGGCGCGGCGATGACCGCCTCCGCGTATGGCGCCGCCGCCCTCACCAGGTCGAGCATCGTGACGAAGTAGCCGAGCATCTCGGTCTCCATCCGGTCGCCCGGCGGGAACCCGCCGCCCGGCGCGAGCGCGACGACCGTCAGCGCCCTTCCCCGCTCGGCGAGCTGGATCGCGAGCGCGCCTCCCAGGGAGTTGCCCGCGACGTGTGCCTGCTCGATCCCCTGTTCGTCCATCGCGCGCTCGAGCGCGTCGGCGAGCGTCCGGTCGCTGACCTCGCCGTCGATCGCCGGCCCGCCGGCGTGCCCCGCCAGGGTCGGCGCGAACACGTCGTAATGGCGCTCGAGCGACGGCAGCACGAGCTCCCACGTGCGCCAGGTGTCGGTGAAGCCGTGCACGCACACGAGCGGCGGGCCGCCGCCGCCTCGATGAAAGGGGGTGAACACCGAGCTCAGGCGGCCCACGCTATCGCCCGGCCGGGCTGTAGCGTCACTCACCATGAGGACGCTGATGGTGCTCGACGACGGCCGGCCGATCACGTTCACGTACGAGGCGATGCTCGACTACTCCGGTCCGGCCTCCCCCGGCGGCGTCGCGCACGCGTTCAAGGTGCTCGAGCGAGCGCTGCCACTGCTCGAGCCCTCGGGCCCGCCGGAGCGCCGCGAGCTCGAGATCGCCACCGCGTTCGGCGGCCCCGGAGCACGCGACGGGTTCGAGCTCGTGACCCGCGCGTTCACCGGTGAGCGCTACCTCGTGGACCGATCGCTCGCCCGGCCCGAGCGAGGGCGGGCGCTTGAGCGGTTCGTCTTCCGGCTGCGCTATCGCGAGCGCGAGGTGACGTTGTACGCGCGCGAGGGATACGTGCCCGGAGAGTTGATCGAGCTCACGCGCAAGCCCGAGCGCAGCGACGCCGAGGAGGCCCGTCTCGGGCAGCTCAAGCTGGAGATGGCGGCACTGGTGATCGAGGCGCCGGCGACGGACGTGTACGCGGTTGATCCGCAGCGGGCCTAGCTCGCGGCACTAGGACGGGCGCAGGAAGATCCGCGGCATCGTCAGCGGCCGCTCGCGAAGCGCGCGGCCGACCTCGCGGGCGAGCTCTCCGGCCAGCCCGTCGCGCGGCACCGCCGCGTTCAGCGACTTCAGCCACGTGCGGCTGAGGCCGAACCGCAGCATCCCACCGCTGACATCGACGAGGTCCGCGACCCGCACCGCCTCGACCTCCCCGCCGCGCGCAAGCTGAGAGCGCAGCTCGTGATGGCGGTCGATCGCCTCCGCGCAGCGCTCGACCCGCTCATCGGTCCAGCCATACCCCGGCAACAGCTCCCGCGCGAGCGCGGCGCCGTCGGCCGTATAGACGCCGCCGCGTGTGGCGGCCGGGTACAGCCCGATGTCGTGCAGGATGCAGGCCACCGTCAGCACCTCCGGATCGACCGCCCAGCCACGCCGGCCGGCCAGCTCGGCGGCGATGTGCCGGACCCGCAGGCAGTGGCGCTCCATCGGCCCCTCGGAGACGCCTGTGGCGTCACGCAATCGGGCCAACGCATCTACGGAGGCGGGCGTGGTCGCCAGCTGGTCGAACCGATCCACGCCCCCGATTGTCGACGATCAGGCGGGGACGGCGCGCTCCGACAGGTGCTGTCCGACCTTGCGCTTGACCCGCTGCAGCGCGTTGTCGACGGTCTTGCAGTCACAGCCGAGCCGGCGCCCGACCTCCTCGTAGGAGTGACCGTCCAGGTACAGGGCGAGCACTCGCGACTCGAGCTCTGAGAGCGCGGTCGAGATGCACGCCACCAGCGCCCGCAGCTCCTCGGAGGAGATCACCTGGTTGACCGGGTCGTGGACCGGCGAGCCGGGGATCACCTCGTCGAGCGTCGACTCGGAGTCGCCGCTCGCGCCGGAGGGCGTGCTCGAGAACGAGACGTACTGGTTCAGCGGTGCATGCTTGTTCCGGGTGGCGGTCTTGACCGCGGTGATGATCTGGCGCGTGATGCACAGCTCCGCGAAGTTACGGAAGCTCGACTCACGGTCGGTCCGGTAGTCCCGGACGGCCTTGTAGAGGCCGACGAGTCCCTCCTGGATCAGATCGTCGGCGTCACCGCCGGCAAGGAAGTACGACGAGGCCTTCAGGCGGACGAAGCCGTAGTACCGGCGCACGATCCGGTCGTACGCGTCGGCGTGCCCCTGCTTCGCCAGCGCGATCAGGAAGCAATCCTCAACCTGAGGCTGAGCCTGGGGGTAAGCGGAGAGTCTTGCCACGATGTATCCCTTCCAAGCCGTATCCGCCTAAGGGATCGGCCTCTGGAGTTCGTGACGCGTCACCTCCCATGGCGCCGCACCTATGTTTCCTCCTCAACCAGAGCCCTCAAGCTCTAGTTGATCCTTATCTCCCGGCGCGAGCTTTACATAGCTCTGCCGCGTTGTCAAGCAATTTGCGGCCTTTTGGCGGATCAGGCGGGCTCGGCGCCCGTGGCGGGCGCGGCGGGCGCGGCGCCCGCGGCGTACAGCAGCACCGCCGCGGCGGCGCTCACGCTGAGCGACTCGATCCGCCCGCGGAGCGGAACGGATACCAGCGCGTCGCACGCTGCCGCCACCCGCGGGCGCAGCCCTCGCCCCTCCGAGCCGAGGACGAGCACGACGCCGCCCGCCCAATCGACGGCGTCGTAGCGCAGGTCGCCGGCCGCGGCGGCTCCGTAGCACCACAGGCCCGCCGCCTTCGCCTCTCCGAGCCAGTCGGCGAGGTTGCGCACATGCGCCACCGGCAGGTGCTCGACGGCGCCCGCGGATGCCTTGCACACGGCCGCTGTCACACCCGCACTGCGCCGCTCGGGCAACACGAGCCCGGTCGCCCCGGCGCACTCCGCCGATCGGCAGATCGCACCCAGGTTCTGCGGATCGGTGACCTCGTCGAGCGCGACGATCAGCGCCCCGGACCCAGCGGCCAGCAGCGTCTCCGCGTCGGCGTAGACGAACTCGCTCACCTCCGCGCAGATGCCCTGGTGTGCGTCCGAGCCCGAAAGCCGCTCGATCTGGTCCGCGGCCACGATCTCGACCCGATCACCGAGCCACGGCTCGCGCGCGGTGTTCTTCGTCGCCCACACGCGCCACACCTCCCGCGGGCCGCGCAGCGCCTCGCGCACCGGGTTGCGCCCGTAGACGATCACGGCCGGCGGAGCGGCATCAGCTCGGCTCCGCGCGGTCCATCTCGGACCTCCCAGCCCGCGGCCCGGATCTCGTCGCGCAGACGGTCCGCCTCCGCGAAATCGCGCCCGTCCCGCGCACGCTCTCGCTGCTCCAGCAGCGCCGAGACCTCGGCCGGCGCCTCCTCGGCCACACGCTCGAGCAGGTTCGCGAGCCCGAACACGTCGAGCATCTCTCGCAGGTCCGCGCCTCCGACCGGCCCCGACCCCCCGGCCACCTCGCGGTTTGCCGCCGACACCCAGTCCGCAACCGCCGCGAGCGCGCGCGGCGTGTTGAAGTCGTGGGCGAGCGCGTCGAAGAACCGTTCTCGCAACCCAGCCGACCACGCCGGACTGTCGCCATCGAGCTCCAGGCCCCGAGCGGCCTCACGGATCCGCGCCACGAACGCGGCCGCGTCGCGCAGACGCTCGTCGTCGAACTCCACCGGCTGGCGATAGTGGCCGGCGACGAAGTACATGATCAGCGCATCGCGGCCGTAGGTGTCGAGCGCCGAGCCGAGCAGGAAGATGTTCCCGACCGACTTGGCCATCTTTGCCTGGTCGAGCCGGATCATCCCATTGTGCATCCACAGCGCCGCCAGCGGCTCACCGCGGGCCGCGTGGGTCTGCGCCGCCTCGTTCTCGTGGTGGGGGAAGATCAGGTCCGAGCCGCCGCCGTGGATCTCGAAGTCGAGCCCGAGCAGCTCCTCGGCCATCGCCGAGCACTCGATGTGCCAGCCGGGCCGGCCCCGCCCCCACGGCGATCCCCAGGAGGTGTCCTCCCCTTCCTTCTCGCCCTTCCAGAGCGCGAAATCAAGCGGGTCCAGCTTGCGCTCCACACCTTCAACGCCCTCCCCCTGATCCATGTCATCGATCTTCCGGTGTGATAACTCCCCGTATTCGGGGTAGCTGCGCACCTTGAAGTAGACGTCCCCGTCTGCCGCATACGCATGACCACCATCGATCAGATCCGAGATCAGCGCCACGATCCCGTCGATCGTGTCGCTGGCGAGCGGCTCGTGGTCCGGGCGCCCGAGCCCGAGACGGTCGGTATCGGCGATGTATCGCGCGCCCATCTCCCGGGCCAGCTCGGCGCTGCCGATACCTTCGGCGTGGGCCGCGGCGTAGATCTTGTCGTTGATGTCGGTGATGTTCGCCACCAGCGTGACGTCGTAGCCCTCGTGCTCCAGGAAACGCTTGAACAGCGAGAACACGACGAACGGCCGCGCGTTGCCGACGTGGATCGGGCCGTACACGGTAGGGCCGCACGCGTAGATGCCGACGTGCCCCGGTCGACGGGGCGCCAGCTCCTGCACCGCGCCGGTCAGCGTGTCGTGGATCGTGATCTTCCGCAAAGTGCGGCGACTGTAGATCATCGTCAGGCCCGCACGCGTCCGCGATGTACGACACCGCGCCGAGGCAGCCTGTAGGGTGCCGATCTTGTCGTCAGGGCCGGGACACGCGGAGCGCTTGGCGCTCGTCGACGAGGCGTTCCGATCGCTCCCCGAGCGCTACCTGGGCGCCGATCCGGGATTCGACGCGACCTATCACGTGAAGCTCTGCGACCTCGGGCACACGTGGGAGGTTCGATGCACGAGCCACGCCGCCCGGGTGCGCAAGGGCGCCACGCGCCGTCGGCCCGACGTCACCCTTTCGACGGACGCCGAGACGTGGACGCGGCTCCGCGAGGGTGAGCTGTCCGGCGTCGAGGCCTTCCAGCGCCGGCAACTCGCTGTACGCGGCAACCTCGACTACGCGGTCGGGTTCGAGGGCCTGTTCCGCCGGCCCGGGGGAGGGAAGCCGCTGCTCCGGATCCACGACGTCCCGGTCGGCCGCCTGCGGGTTTCGACGATGACGATGGGCGCCGGCCCCGACGTTCTGCTGCTCCACGGGCTCGGCGGCACCCGCGCTTCGCTGTTCGAGACGGCGGCGGCGCTCTCGGGCCGGTACCGCGTACACGCGATCGACCTTCCCGGCTTCGGCTCCTCGAGCAAGCCCGCCGGCGGGGGTTACAACGCCCGGTGGTTCGCCGATGTGCTCGTCGGCCTGATGGACGAAAGCGGGATCGAGCGGGCCCACATCGTCGGCAACTCGATGGGCGGCCGGATCGCGATCGAGACGGCGCTGGGCGCGCCGGAGCGGGTCGGCGCGCTCGGCCTGCTGTGCCCGGCGGTCGCTTGGGTCAAGCGGGGGCTGCACCCGGTCGTGCGCCTGCTGCGGCCCGAGTTCGGCATGGTCCCGCACACATTCAGCCGCAAGCTTGTCGCGTCGCAGTTCTGGAGCATGATCTACGACCGCGACCTGATCGACCCCTCCGTCGGCGATCTGATGGTCGACGAGTTCCGCCGCATCTACCAATCCGCCGGCGCCCGGTACGCGTTCCTCTCCTGCGCGCGGAACATCTATCTCGAGAAGCCGTTCGGGCGCGGCGGCTTCTATCCCCGGCTGGCCACGCTCGCACACCCCGCGCTGTTCATCTGGGGCAGCCACGATCCACTCGTGCCGCGCGCGTTCGAGCGGCACGTTCGCCGATGGCTGCCGTCGGCCGAGCAGGTGTGCTTGCACCACTGCGGCCACGTGCCTCAGGTCGAGCGCCCCGAGGAGACCAACGAGCTGCTGCTGGGCTTCTTCGCAGAGGCGGAGCAGAGCGGGCGCGCCCGGGCGATCGACACCGGCCGGACGCGCGAGGCGGCCTAGACTCTTTCAGCGCCGATGTCGACGACCGCCCGCAAGCCGAACCTCAACGGCCACGCCGCGGCGGACCCCGGCGGAGGACCAAGAGCCGGCGACCCGCAGTCCGGATCGCTGATCGGCCGCGCGCTTCGCGGGGTCGCGGCCCAGGCCGAGCGCCGCATCCCCCGAGCCGACCTCGACGAGCGCGATCCCGATTACATCCGCGAGCAGCTGCCTTTGATGTGGCTCGCGGCGAGCATCTGGTACCGCGGGGAGGTGCGGGGACTCGGCAACATCCCCGACTCGGGGGCGGTGCTGCTCGTCGGCAACCATTCCGGCGGGAACCTGACGCCGGACACGATCGTGTTCACGCTCGCTTTCAACACCTACTTCGGCGTCGAGCGAGCCTTCTACCAGCTCGCCCACAACCTGGTGCTGTCGATGCCCGGCCTCGGCCGGCTGCGCAAGTTCGGCACCGTCGCCGCGTCACCGCGGAACGCCGCCAAGGCGCTCGGCAGCGGCGCCGCCCTGCTCGTCTATCCCGGAGGCGACTACGAGGTCCACCGCCCGAGCTGGGAGCGCAACAAGGTCGACTTCGACGGCCGCACCGGCTTCATCCGCCTGGCGCTCGAGCACGACGTCCCGATCGTGCCGGTCGTCTCGATCGGCGGCCAGGAGACGGCGCTGTTCCTAAGCCGCGGCGAGCGCCTCGCGAAGCTGCTGGCGCTCGACCGGCTGTTCCGCCTCAAGGTGCTGCCGATCTCGATCGCGGTCCCGTGGGGCCTCAACGTCGGCGACATGCTCGGACACATACCGCTGCCCGCGAAGATCACGATCGAGACGCTCCCGGCGATCGACCTGCGCGAGGAGTTCGGCCCGGACCCTGATCTCGACGAGGTCTACGACCACGTCGTCCGCGTCATGCAGGAGACGCTCGACGCGCTCGCCGCCGAGCGCCGCCTGCCGGTGTTCGGATGAGGGTCGGGGCGCAGATCGTGATCGGCGCGCCCGCCCAGCGGGTGTGGGAGAGCGTGTCCGACCCGCGGCAGGTGCTGACGTTCATGTCCGGCATCACCCGCTGGGAGGTCGAGAGCGAGCCGCCCACGGGAATGGGCGCCCGTTACCGGATGCTGCTCCGGGTCGGGTCCGCTGAGGTCGGTGGGCTGATCGAGATCGTCGAGTGGGACGAGCCGCGCGACCTCGCGTGGACATCCGTGACGGGGATCGACCAGCGCGGGCGGTGGCGGCTGCGCGAGCTGCCGAGCGGGCACACCCGCGTCGAGCTCCGCCTCGCCTATGGCGTGGCGGGCGCCGGCCCCGCCGGCTGGCTCGCCGAGCGAGTCGCCGCCCCGGCGGTCAGCGCACACCTGCGCCGCACGCTGCACCAGCTCAAGCGACTGGTCGAGCAGGATCTCCTGCGCGAGCACGCGGCGGCGCGGCGGCAAGCCCGTCAATCAGCAGCCTGAGCAGCGCGTCGCGCGCCGGCTCCGGCCTCCAGCCATGGCCGGAGCGCATGTGCCCGTAGGTGTGCGTGATCGCGTTGAACAGCAACGTCGCGGTCTCAGCGGAGTCGGGCTGCGGCGCAAGCGAACCGTCGGCAGCGCCGTCGAGCAGCAGCCGCTCGATCGGCTCCACGAACCCGGCGCGCGTCAGCGAGCCTGAACCCGTGTCCCGCTCGTGGTAGATCTCGTCGCGCGTCGGCGCGCTCAGCGCACCGTGCAGGCCGAGGTTCCGCTCGGTGACCTCGCATAGATTGCTCAGCGCCAGCGTTAGCCGTTCGCGTCCGCTTGCCTTCGACACGAGCGCCGGCCAGAACGCATCGCGATACTCGGATTGCAGCCGCTCGGCGAGCGCAGTCAGGATCCCCTGCTTCGACACGCCGCGACGGTGGAGCGTCATCCGGGAAATGCCGGCGGCCTCCGAGATCCGCTCGAGCGTGGCGGCGGCAAGCCCGTCCTGGGCGAGCACATGTCGCGCCGCGTCGACGATGTGCGGCGGAATCTGGACCGGTGCTTGGGTCGCGCCGCTCATCCGCTGATCTCATCCAGGCTTGCGCGCGCGGAACCGCAGCGAGCGCCCGCCCCGGTTGACGCTCGGCTCGATGAAGCCGGCAGCCTGGAGACGTCCGGGCAGCGAGCCCGGATCGAGCAGATTCAGCACGTCGCCGACGTGGATCAGCTTGAAAACTCGCCCCTCGCCGATGCTGTCGGTGCCGGCGAACACGCCGCCGGGCGCCAGCACCCGCGCGATCTCCGCGAACGCCCGGTCCTGGAGCTCCGCCGACGGTATGTGGTGGAGCATCGTGAAGCACACCGCCGCCGAGAAGCGCCCGTCCTCGAACGGCAGCTGCGTCGCATCTCCATGAACCACGTTCACGCTGCCGCCGAGCGCGCTCCGCAGCTGCTCGCAGTAGCGCTCGTTCAGCTCCAGTGCCGTCAGCTTCGGGACCCTGTCCGCCAGGATCCGCGTGGTCGCGCCGAAGCCGGGGCCGATCTCGAGCACGTCTTCGCCGAGCTCGACCTGCTTCAGGCCCCACGGCAGCAACTCATTCTCGACCCGGGTGGCCCACCAGCCGGACGAGCAGATTATGTTGTGGGCAACGTTTATGCTACGAGACAGTAACATTTTTGGGACGTCGATGTATCGCGCCCCACGCGCGACTGTCGCGAGACCAGATCGAGCCGCCAGCGACACTGACATCGCCTTCGGCCACGGCTACGCTCGAGCCCGATGAGATCAGTTCGTCGGTTCGGCTGTGCAATCTTCGTGCTGATGCCGCTCGCCGCCACGCCGGCGCACGCGGCCACCGGCTCGCAGGTGTTCCAGTCCACGGGGGCCGAGCAACAGTTCACCGTGCCGGCCGGAGTAGGCAGCGTCAACGTGGAGCTCGTCGGAGGAGACGGAGGCTACGGCTACAACCTCGATAGCAGCACCGTCTCGCCGGGTGGTGTCGGCGCCACGGCGGTCGCGGTGCTCGCCGTGCATCCGGGCGAGCTGCTGTTCGTCGAGGTCGGCGTTGACGGTGCTGCCGGCAGTACCGCCCCGCCGGATCTTCAGGCCGGAAACGGTGCCGGCGGCTTCAACGGCGGCGGCGCCGGGGCGGCGCCGACTGGGAACGGGGGGGGCTACAACGCCTCGGGAGGAGGCGGAGGCGGGGCGTCGGACGTTCGCACGTGCTCGATCAGCGCCGCCACGGCCGGCCAGCCGGCAGCGTGTGCCGGCGAGCGCTCGCTCGGGTCACGTCTGGTCGTCGCCGCCGGTGGCGGCGGGGGCGGCGGCGAAGGTTCCGTCGTGGTCTACGGCGGCGCGGGCGGGCCGGCAGGCGCCGCCGGCGGGGATGGGCAGAGCGACATGTACGGCGACGTCGGCGGCACGGGCGGCGGCCCGGGTGGACCGTCATCGGGCGGCACGCCCGGCGGGAACAGTGACGGCTCGATCCCGGCCGGGATGGGCTCGCTCGGCACCGGCGGTCTCGGCGGGGGCGATTATGCCGGTGGCGGTGGCGGTGGTGGCGGCGGGATCTACGGCGGCGGGGGCGGCGGCAGCGGCACGGCCACGAACCCCGACCTCGGGAAAGTCGCCGGCGGCGGTGGCGGCGGCGGGGGCTCATCCGGCGTCCCCGCCGGGGCGACCGGCGTCAGCGGCTTCTCGACCGAGTCGACCGCCGCGGGAGCGGGTCCGTCGGTGACACTCACCTGGACGCTGCCTGCACCGTCGGCGAGGACCGGCGTGGCAAGCAAAGTGACGACGAGCAGCGCAAGCCTGAGCGGCACCGTCAACCCGGACGGCTCGCTCGTTACCAGCTGCCACTTCACGCTCTCAGCCGGGCTCTCGACGCGACAGGTTCCGTGCGAGCAGCAGGTCGGCTCGGGCGGCGTACCGGTTCCCGTGTCGGCGGCCGTCAGTGGGCTGCGGACAGGCGTCTCGTACAAGGTCGAGCTCGTGGCGACCAGCGCTCAGGGGACCGGAACCGGGGCGGCGATCACCGTCGAGTCAGCGCCGGCCGACACGCATCTGGTTGTCCGTCCCGGTCATTTCCGGCCGCGCTCGCGGGGCAGGCACCCAAAGGGCGGAGCCGTGATCACGTACCTCGACAGCGAGCCGGGGACCTCGTTGGTGACAGTCTCGCTGCTTCACAAGCGAATCCCGACGGTCGTGGAGCGCTTCGCTCACACCGACCGCGCCGGGGCCAACAAGCTCACCTTC
Source organism: uncultured Solirubrobacterales bacterium (assembly GCA_963826895.1). GTDB lineage: Bacteria > Actinomycetota > Thermoleophilia > Solirubrobacterales > Solirubrobacteraceae > Palsa-465. The sequence continues at coordinate 751,157 of CAWGYJ010000001.1, read as the reverse complement.
AGCGGGCGCGTTCGGGGTCACGCACTGAAGCCGGGGGGCTACACGGTCCGCGCCGTGCCCACGAACGGTGTGGGCGAACCTGGGACGGCGATCACGGCCACGTTCAAGATCGTCAAGTAGCCGGTCGCTCGACGGTCGCCACCGCGAGCGCCGCCACCCCCTCCTCGCGGCCGACGAAGCCCATCCCCTCCCCGCGCGTCGCCTTGACGCTCACGCGGTCGAGCTCGACTCCCAGCGCATCCGCCAGCGCGGCGCGCATCGGTTCGCGATACTGGCGCCAGCTTCGGGCGCTCGAGCACGACCGTTGCGTCGACGTTGACGATCGTGAAAGCCCGCGGCGACGACGATCGCCGACCGCCGCGCGGAGCAGCTCGAGCGAGTCCGCGCCGCGGTAGCGCTCGTCGGTGTCCGGAAAGTGCTGACCGATGTCGCCGAGCGCCGCGGCGCCGAGCAGCGCGTCGATGATCGCGTGCGTGAGCACGTCGGCATCGGAATGGCCTTCGAGGCCGCGCTCATGCGGAATCTCGACGCCGCCGAGAACCAGACGCCGGCCCTCGGCGAACCGGTGGCAGTCATATCCGAGCCCCGTGCGGACGATCATCGGTCGCGCGCTCGGAGAGCAGCAGCTCGGCGAGGTGCAGGTCCGCGCGCGTCGTGACCTTGAGGTTGCCCAGGCGGGGCGGCGATCACGCGAACCACGCCGCCGGCGCGCTCGATCAGCCAGGCGTCGTCGGTCGCCTGTGCCAGTAGCTCGTGGACTCGCGGCGCCGAGCGCGCGCTCGAGCGCCGCACGGCGGAACACCTGCGGCGTCTGCACCGCCCAGAGCGCCGAGCGGTCAAGCGTCCGCGCGACCGTCGCGACCGTCGGCGCCGACCTCGCTTGATCGTGTCCGTGACGGGCGCCGCCGCGATCACCGCGTCGGCATCCGAGCTCTCGAGCTCCCCCAGCGCCCGCTCGAACAGCTCGCTGCGCGCCAGCGGCCGCGCGGCGTCGTGCACGATCACCGGGTCGCCGCCGCCGGCCGCCGCCAATGCGTTGCCTGACCGACTCCGAGCGCAGCGGCCCCGCCCGCCACGGCCACCGTCCCCGCGGGCGCCTCGCCGAGCGCGGCGGCAGGCAGCGCGACGACGATCCGTTCCACGGCCGCGCACCGCCCGCAGCGCGTCGACGCTCCACTGGAGCATCGGCCGCCCGGAAAGCGGGACGAGCGCCTTGGGCCGGCCGGACCCAAGGCGCTCGCCCCGTCCTGCGGCCACGATCAACGCGACCGCCATCTCGGTCTGACGCGCCGGCCTACTTCGCGGCCACCGCCAGCCTTGCCGTTGCCGTTGCCGTTGCCGTTCATGTGGCCCGACTCGGCAAGCAGTCCGTACAGGTGCTCCTCGACTTGCTGCGTCGTCCATCTCGAGCGCGTACATCAGCTCTGAGGCGAGGATCCTCTTCGCGCGAGTGAACATCTGCTTCTCGCCCGTCGAGAGCCCCTTCTCGGCCTCGCGGATCGCGAGGTTCCGTACGACTTCGGCGAGCTCGTAGATGTCGCCGGTCTTGATCTTGTCGCGGTTGTGCTTGAACCGCCGGTTCCAGTTCTTGGGCATCTCCGAGCACTCGTCCTGCAGCACGGCGAGCACCTTCTTGACCGTCTCCTCGTCGATCACGCGGCGCAGGCCGGCGAGCGCGGCGTTCTCGGTCGGGACCATGACCGTCATGTCGTTGTGGAGGATCTTGATCGTCAGGTACTCGCGGCTCTCGCCGAGCACCTCCTTGATCTTCCTTGCGCAAGCACCTTGCCGGCGCCGTGATGGGGATAGACGACGCTGTCGCCGATCTCGAACTCGATGAACGGCAGCGGCTCAGCAGTCTCGAGATCCTCCAGGTGCTCTTCCATTAGCTCTGTGATGGTGTCCTCCTCTGTCAGTGCCGGCGCGGATCTGCAGCTCGCGGTCTCACGCTACGTCTGCAGATATCGATCAACGAGGTTGATCTCCTGCTGGCGGCGAAGGCCCTCGCGGATGTCCTTCGCCCTGATCTCGCCGACGCCGTCGACTGTCTCCAGCTCGCCATCGGTCGCGGCGAGCAGCTCCTCCAGCCCTCCGAACTCCGTCACGATCCGCTGGACGACCAGCTTGGGCAGCCGTGGTATGCGTCCCAGGATGCGGATGCCGCGCGGCGAGACTGGGTAGTCGAGCGTGTTCAGCTTGCGGTCGTAGCCGAGCAGCTCGGCGAGGCGACCGAAGTCGAGCAGGTCCTGATGCGGAAGGCGGACCAGCTGGTCGAACGCCTCCTGGAAGCTCTCGTCGGTGTCCTCGACGCAGATAGTCGTGCACCAGCGCCGCCTTGTCGGCGGCGACGCCGACCATCGTCTCGTCGAGCTGCATCTCGATCAGCCGCCCCTCGGTCCCGAGCTCGACGATGTAGCGCTCGATCTCCGACCGCCATCCGCGTCACGAGCTCGGCTCGCTGGAGCACGGTCAGCACGTCGTGGAGCGTCGCGCCGCCCTCGAACTCGAGCGCCGTCAGCCGCGTCGAGACCTGGTCCAGGCGGCTGCGGTACTTGTCGAGCGTCGCCAGCGCCTGGTTGGCCTTGGCGAGCACGACCGGGATGTCCTCGAGGATGTACTTGACGCCGTCGACGTAGAGCGACACGACCTCGCGGCGCTCGGAGACGGCGACCACGAGCGCGTCGGTCTGCTTCGAGACGCGCTCGGCCGTGCGGTGGCGCGTGCCGGTCTCATGCGTGAGGATCGTCGGGTCCGGCGTCAGCTGCACGTTGACGTGGACGATCTTGGTCGCGTTCGAGCTGAGCGACGATCGCGCCGTCCATCTTCGCGAGCTCGTAGAGCAGCGCCGGCGAGTAATCGATGCTCGAGCTTGATCCCGCCGGAGAACAGGAACGCCAGCTCGTCCGCGTCGCCGATCACGATCAGCCCGCCGGTGTGCGCGTGCGAGGATGTTGTCGATCCCCTCGCGCAGCGCCGTTCCCGGCGCGACCATCTCGAGCGCCCTCACCATCCGGGACTCCTGTCGAGACTCGAGCTCCTCTTTGAGCTCTTCCCCGGAACGCAGGCGGCATCACGAGCGATTTTAGCCCAGTCCGGCTGAAAAGCCGTCGCTCCCCGGCGCGGGAGACCCGGCCCTCAGGCCGCTCGAGCGACGCTCGCGCGGTGCTCGCCGCCGAGCGCGGCCTGCAGCGCGGCCCGCAGCGTCCTGCACTCCCCGGGCGCCAGCACCGGCGCAAGCCCGAATTTGCTGGCCTCCGCGAGCGCGCCGATCGGCGTGCGCGACGGTGCGCAGCTCGCCGGTCAGGCCCAGCTCGCCGAAGCAGGCCAGCGGTCGACCCGCTCTGCGCGCCGCTGAGCGCCGTCCGCTTCGCGGCGCTCGCCACCGCCAGCGCGACCGCGAGGTCCGCCCCGGGCTCGTCGACCCGCACGCCGCCGACGACGTTCACGAACACGTCGGCCGTCGCCCAGCCCGATCCCGGCGTGGCGGCCGAGCACCGCCAGCACGAGCGCCACGCGGTTGCGGTCGAGCCCGGCGACGACCCGCCGTGGCGGCACCAGCTCCGAGGACGACACGAGCGCCTGGACCTCGACGAGCAGCGGCCGCGTCCCCTCCATCGCGCACAGCACGACGCTGCCCGGCGCGCGCGTCGCCTCGGCGACGAACCGCGCGGAGGCGTCGAGCACCTCCACCAGCCCGTCCTCGCGCATCTCGAACACCCCGGCCTCGTTCGTCGAGCCGAACCGGTTCTTGATCGCGCGCACGGTCCGGTAGGTCCGCTCCCGCTCGCCCTCGAACTGCAGCACGCAGTCGACCAGGTGCTCGAGCACGCGCGGCCCCGCGAGCGCTCCCTCCTTGGTCACGTGCCCGACGAGCAGCACCGCGATCCGCAGCTCCTTGGCGACGCGCATCACCTCCCCGGCGACCTCGCGCACCTGCGCCACCGAGCCGGCCGCGCTCGACCGCTCCGGCGAGTGCAGCGTCTGCACGGAGTCGATCACGCACACCTCCGGACGCTCCCGCTCGAGCGTCGCCAGCACCGTGTGCAGGTCGGTCTCGGCGATCACCGGGATCCGCAGCGCGTCGCCGCGTTGACAGCCGCTGGGCCCGCAGGCGGATCTGCGCGGCCGACTCCTCGGCCGAGACGTACAGCGTCCGGCGCCCCGCCGCGGTCAGATGGGCGAGCGCCATCGTCGTCAGCGTCGACTTGCCGATCCCGGGCGCGCCGCCGATCAGCACCAGCGAGCCGGGAACGATGCCGCCGCCGAGCACGTCGTCGAGCTCGCCGATGCCGGTGCTCAGGCGGTCGTGCTCGGCTGCCGCCACGTCGCCGAGCGCGATCGGCGCGACCGCGACGCCGCCGTGACCGCCACGCCCGCCACCGCCCGCGGACCGCCCGCCGGAGGCCGGTGCCCGCCGGGCCTCCTCGACGAGCGTGTTCCACTCGCCGCACCCCGGACACTGGCCGGCCCAGCGCGGCGACTCGTGGCCACAGGCGCTGCAGACATGGATCGTGGTGGCGCGTGGCATCGTGGCCGCCCACGTTACGCGCCGCCCCCGACGGCATCGCCCGCCTGTGACGGTCTCGTCACAGATCGCGGAGAGTTGTGACGCGCCGACACGAACCCGCAACTAGAGCCGCGCCCGGGGCGATAGCGTTCGGAGCGTGAGCAACGCGCCTGGGGGCGGGACCGTCACCTTGCTGTTCACCGACATCGAGGGCTCGACGCTGCTGGCGCGCGAGGCGGGCGATGGGTGGGCGGAGCTCGTTGCCCGGCATCACGCGATCCTCCGAAACGCAATCGAGCGCCATGAGGGATTCGTGGACGGCGTCGAGGGCGACGCCTTCTTCGCGATCTTCGGCTCGGCCAGAGAGGGGGTCGCGGCAGCGATCGATGCCCAGCGGGCGTTGCGGAGCGAGCCCTGGCCGGGCCCTCCCGTCAAGGTCCGGATGGGCTTGCACACGGGCGAGGTCCGGCGTGTCGCGACGGGGTTCGTGGGGCTCGACATCCACCGTGGCGCTCGAGTGGCTGCGAGTGCGCACGGCGGCCAGGTGCTGCTGACGCGGACGACCCTCGAGCTCCTCGGCCGCACGCAGCGCACCGAGGACCTCGGCTTGCACCGGCTGAAGGACTTTCCAGAGCCTGAGCGGCTGTTCCACCTGGTGATCGACGGCCGGACATCGGAGCAGTTCGCACCGCCGAAGACGCTGCATGTCCGCCCGACCAACGTCCCGGTGATCGAGACGCCGCTCGTCGGCCGCCGCGCCGAGCTGAGTGAGGTACACGAGCGGCTCGGCGACGGGACCCGGCTGCTGACCCTGACGGGACCGGGGGGGTCGGGCAAGACCCGGCTCGCGATCGCCGCCGCCGAGGATCTGCTCGAGATCTTTCCCGGCGGGACGTGGCTCGTGCCCCTGAGCGACGTCGACGACGCCGATCGGATCCTCGCCGTCGTCGCGGACAAGCTCCGGCTTCCGGAGAGCGGCGAACAATCCGTGCTGGAGAGCCTCTCGGAGCGCCTGCGCGCTGAGCCGACGATGCTCGTGCTGGACAACCTCGAGCACCTCCGCCACGCGTCGCCGATCGTCCAAGGGCTGATGGCCGCGGCGCCGCCGTTGAAGGTATTGGCCACGAGCCAGGCGCCACTCCGAGTATCGGGCGAGTACGTGCTGCCGCTGCCGCCGCTGCCTCCGAACGACGGCCGAGAGCTGTTCTTGGAGATCGCCACGCAGCGGCGCCGAGGTCTCGACCCCGAGCGTTCGGCGCAGGCCATCGACATGATCTGCGATCGCCTCGACGGTCTGCCGCTGGCGATCGAGCTCGCGGCCGCCCGGACCGTCGCGCTCAGCCCCGAGGAGTTACTCGACCGCCTCGTCGGATCGATGGAGCTGCTTCGCGTCCGGGAGCCCGATCGCCCGGAGCGGCTCCGAAGCCTGCGGGCGACGCTCGATTGGAGTTTCTCGCTGCTCGCGTCCGAGGACCGTGAGCTGTGCGCCGATCTGACGCTGTTCGCAACGCCGTTCACGCTGTCAGACGCCGAGGCAATCGGTGGGGGCGACGTGCTCGAGAGCCTCGAACAGCTTCTCGACTTCTCCTTCCTGCGCCGCGTCGACGCCGGTGGCGGCGAGACGCGATTCACGATGGCGCAGACCGTACGAGAGTTCGCCCGAGAGCAGCTCGCTCGATCGGGTCGCCGCGAAGCGACCGAACGTCGTCACGCGTTGTGGGCCCTGGCACTTGCCGAAGACGGCGCGTCAGATGCCGCAACGCAGCCGGTGGCGGCATTCGAGCGGATCCTGGGCCGGCTCGATGACCTCTACGTCGCCCTCGCCTGGGCTCGCGCGCAGAATCCCGAGCTCCATCTCCAGTTGAGCGGAGCGATCGGCGACGCGCTGATCTGGGTACCGCCGGGCTCAGAGCTCGAGGCGGAGCTGACGATCGCCGTTTCGCGAAATCCGCCGCCGAGCGCCGCCCTCGGTCGAGCGCTCACCGCACTCGGCGTGTTGAAGGCGCTGTCCGGTGACAGCGTGGAAGCGCTCGGCCTGCTGCAGCGGGCGGCTTCGCTCTGGGAGGAGCTCGCTGACATCCCGCGGACGATCGACGCACTCACCAGCGTCGTCTACCCCGCCATCGATCTCGATCCCTCCACCGCACGATCGTCCGCCGAGCAGGCGATGGCGCTCGCACACGAGCTCGGCGACCAGGCGATCATCGACCAGAGCATCGCGGCGCTTGCGCAAGTCGCCGTCGCCACGGGCGACGTGGCACGGGCCGAGCCGCTGATCGCCGAGGTGCTCGAGAGCACGCAGGACCTGGCCGCCGCCATCGGCCTGCGGCACCTGTGGGCGGACTGCGCCCTGATCGGCGGCGACCCGCTGGAGGCGGCGGCCCGCTACGCGGCGGCGATCCGATCCCTGCCGGCGGTCGACCAGAGCCCGAGCGTCACCGCTGAGCTCGAGGGCCTGGCAATGAGCCTGGCGCGCGCCGGGCGCGCCGAGGATGCGCTCGAGGTGGATCGCATCGCCGAGGCTCATGGCGAGCACTACCACCGAGGCCGCCGGTCACCGTGGTGGGAGGACCTTCGCGAGCAGAACCTCGGTCTGTCGCGGGCGGCCGCGCCTTCATATACCCCCGTACAACCGGTCGACGACCTCGCTGCGGCGCGCGAGTGGGCCCTCGCGCTGGCAGACGCAACGCCGCCTCTCCAGCGTCCGGGCCAATAGGGAGGGGTCGCGCAACTCCGGCTCGCGCGAACGTTGGCTCGCGCGTCTAAATAATTGCGACGCTGGCGCCAAGCTTCGGTCGAGGTCCGGCTCGCGGCTCACGGCTCAAGCCGGGGTGCCTACAAGCCCGCGTGCAGCAGCTTCAGACCCTCGAGCGCGTACGAGAGGCCGTAGATCAGCTCGCCGTGGTTGCACCAGCAGCCGCGGAAGTGCTCGTCCTCGATCTGCGAGCGGAGCAGGCCGAGCGGCGGCCGCGAGGAGGCGTAGCCGCCCAGCGCCGCACCGAGCATTCGCTCTGCCAGCGCCGTCCACCGCGCCGCGGGCGCAGCGCACGCGGCCGCGCCATCCAGCTGCCGGCAGGCGCGAGCGAGGTGCAGCAGCCCGGTCGCGGTGATCACGCCGGCCGACACGTCTACGGGTGCTCCCGCCGGCGCGTCGTAGTCCCACCGCGGGACGCCGGCGGGCGGCAGATGCAAGGCCACGTAGCCCGCGACCCGCTCGGCGACGCGCAGGAACGCGCGCGACCGAAGCTCCGATGCCGCCACGGCGAACCCATAGACCGCCCACCCCTCCCCACGCGCCCACGTTGACGTGTTCGAGAGCCCCTGATGCGTCGTCACCGAGATCAGCCGGCCGGTCGCGCGGTCGAAGTTCGCAGACTGCGCGGTCGAGCCGTTCGCGCGCACCAGCACCCGGGCGATCGCGGAAGCCTGGTGGCGCGCAAGCCGGACGTACGCCTGGTTGCCGGTGAACGCCGTCGCCCACGGCAGGATCGCGATGTTCATCATGCTGTCGACGATCGTCTCGGCCTCGGGGCTCGTCGGGTCGGTCGGGATCGTGCCCGCCACCGGATTGGTGCCGGCGAGCGCCAGCAGCTCGCCGGCGGCGCTGACGACGCTCGAGCGCAGGCGCGCGCAGACCGACGGCGACCCTCGCGAGCCGCGGGCGACCCCGGCGCCGCACAGCGCCTCCCACGCGTTCAGCGACGACTGCCCGTACATGAAGCCGACGTCGTGGGTCGGCGCGCGCTCCAGTCCAAAATGCTCGATCGTCTCGGTCAACGCCCAGCGCGCGAACATCCCGCCCGTGGGCTCGAGCGCCGCCGCCTGCCACAGCGCGCCGGCGTAGAAGCCGCTGGTCCACCCCGGGTCGTAGTACAGCCGGTCGCCGAGCGTGGCGCCCGTCGGGAACACGCCGGCGGGCACGCGCGCGTGGAGCTCGGCGAGCCGGTGGAACAGCAGCGCGCCGGATTCCGACGCCGGGCTCACGATCAGCGCGTCGACGCGTGCGCGGCCGTGCGTGACGGCAAGGTTCAGCGAACCCCCGACGGGGGCGCGGCGCGATGCGACCCGCCCGTCGACGGTCATCGTCCCGCGCGCGAGCTCGACGTGCCGCGGTCCCCCGGCCGGAACGGCGACGCCGTCGACACTTGCGCCGGAGGAGGATGCCGTCAGATCGAACGAGACGTCCGCCGCGCTCGGCAGCGGGATCGTCCGGGAGCCGCGACCGAGCACGATGCTCGGCACGACCCGCACCCCGGCGAGCGACAGCGACCCGGCGGCGGCCGATTCGCCGATCGCCCGAGGCCGGCCTGAGCTGCCGGAGGCCGACGCGCCGGCAGCCAACGAGCCGCCGCACGATGCAACCACCCACGCGACCGACGCGGCCGCGAGCAGGGGCACGCCCGCCCGGCGCAGCGCCCGCATAGCCCGTCTTGGTACCGCTACTCGGCGTCGGCTGGCGCGTCCGGAACCGCCGGCTCCGGATCGTCGGAGCCGCCCTCGTCACCCGAGGCGTCGCCGCCTTCGGCGCCGACGCCGACCGGTGTCGGCTTCGGAGCGGGCTCGAGCACCGACAACATCACCTCGCGCTCCTCGGGGTCGTCCGGCGGAGCCGGCTCGACCACCACGGTGGAGCCCGGCGGCACCTGCGAGCGGAGCACGAAGTCGGCCAGCGGGTCCTCGATGTAGCGCTGGATCGCGCGGCGCAGCGGACGGGCGCCCATCGTCGGGTCCCAGCCCTTCTCGACCAGCAGGTCCTTCGCCTCCTCGGACAGCTCGAGCTGGAGCTCGCGCTCGGCCATCGACTCGCGGATCCGCTGCAGCAGCAGGTCGACGATCTCCTTGATCTGGTCCTTCGACAGCTTGTGGAACACGATCACTTCGTCGATCCGGTTGAGGAACTCGGGACGGAACACGCGCTTGAGCTCGCCCATGATCCGGTTCTTCATGTCGTCGTAGCTGATCCCGGTCTCGTCCTGTGAGGTGGAGAAGCCGATCGTGAAGTCCCGCGCGATCTCGGCGGCGCCGATGTTCGAGGTCATGATCACGATGCAGTGCCGGAAGTCGACCGTCCGCCCCTGGGCGTCGGTCAGCCGGCCGTCCTCGAGAATCTGCAACAGGATGTTGAACACGTCCGGGTGCGCCTTCTCGATCTCGTCGAGCAGCAGCACGCTGTAGGGCTTGCGCCGCACCGCCTCGGTCAGCTGGCCGCCCTCGTCGTAGCCGATGTAGCCCGGAGGCGAGCCGACGAGCCTCGACACCGCGTGCTTCTCCATGTACTCGGACATGTCGATCCGCACCATCGTGTCCTCGTCGCCGAACAGGAACTCCGCCAGCGTGCGAGCGAGCTCGGTCTTGCCGACCCCGGACGGGCCGAGGAAGATGAACGAGCCGGTCGGCCGCTTCGGGTCCTTCAAGCCGGCCCGGCTGCGGCGGATCGCCTTCGAGACGACCTCGATCGCCGGGTGCTGCCCGATGACGCGCTTGTGGAGCTCCTCCTCCATCCGCATCAGCTTCTGGGTCTCGGCCTCGGTCAGCTTGAACACGGGGATCCCGGTCCACATCGAGACGATGTCGGCGATCTCCTCCTCGCCGATCGACGGCCGCTCGGTCGACTCGCCCGCCTCCCACTGCTCGGCCAGGTCGCGCTTCTTCTGCGTCAGCGTGCGCTCGTCGTCGCGGAGCTTCGCCGCCTTCTCGAACTCCTGCGACTCGATCGCCTCCTCCTTCGCGCGGCGCGTCTCCTCGATCTCGTCCTCGAGCTCGCGGTACACGGGCGGTGAGGTCATCGACTTGATCCGCATCCGCGACGCAGCCTCGTCGATCAGGTCGATCGCCTTGTCGGGCAGGAAGCGGTCGGAGATGTACCGGTCAGCAAGATCGGCCGCGGCCTCGAGCGCCTCGTCGGTGATGTTCACCTTGTGGTGCTGCTCGTAGCGGTCGCGCAGGCCCTTGAGGATCTGCACGGTCTCCTCCGTGGAGGGCTGGTCGACGGTGATCTTCTGGAACCGGCGCTCGAGCGCGGAGTCCCGCTCCAGGTACTTGCGGTACTCCTCGAGCGTCGTGGCGCCGACCGTCTGCAGCTCACCGCGAGCCAGCGCCGGCTTCAGGATCGACGCAGCGTCGATCGCGCCCTCGGCGGCGCCCGCGCCGACGAGGTTGTGCAGCTCGTCGATGAACAGGATGATGTCGCCGCGCTGGGTGATCTCCTTCATCACCTTCTTCAGGCGCTCCTCGAACTCGCCGCGGTACTTCGAACCGGCGACGAGCGCGGCCAGGTCCAGCGTGTAGATCTGCTTGCCCTTGAGCAGCTCGGGCACATCGGCGTTCGTGATCCGCTGGGCCAGGCCCTCGACGACGGCGGTCTTGCCGACGCCGGGCTCGCCCACGAGCACCGGGTTGTTCTTGGTCCGGCGCGAGAGGATCTGCATGATCCGCTCGATCTCGGTCTCGCGGCCGACGACGGGGTCGAGCTTGCCCTCGGAGGCGAGCTTGGTCAGGTTGCGGCCGAACTGGTCAAGCAGCTTCGAGGACTTCTTGCCCTCGCCGGGGGCGCCCTGCGCGCCGGCGCGCACTGCCGCCGCCCGAGCCGCGCTGGCGGCTGCCGGGACCGGAGAGCATGCGGATGACCTCGTTGCGGATCTTCTCCGAGTCGGCATCGAAGTCGAGCAGGATGCGGGCTGCGACGCCCTCGTTCTCGCGGACCAGGCCAAGCAGGATGTGCTCGGTGCCGATGTAGTTGTGGCCGAGGCTCAGAGCCTCGCGCAGCGCCAGCTCGAGCACCTTCTTCGCGCGCGGCGTGAATGGGATCTGGCCGGAGGTGACCTCCTCACCGGATCCGACGATCCGCACGACCTGAGCCCGGACGCGCTCCACGGTGATGTCCAGCGACTCGAGCACGCGGGCCGCGAGACCCTCCTCTTCGCGCAGCAGGCCGAGCAGGATGTGCTCGGTGCCGATGTAGTTGTGCTTGAGCGTCCGCGCCTCTTCCTGGGCCAGGACGACCACTTGGCGGGCTCGCTCTGTAAATCGCTCGAACATGAAAAATCCCTGTCGTCTCGGCGGATCTTAAGCGGTGGTCGGTCGGTGCTTGGTCTGAGTAGCTTCTCTCCCTGCGCTAACCAGGTTACTCACGTCACTCCAGTGCGGCTGCGGGGACGCCAGATGCTCCGGGTCTCTCATCTATTCGGCTTCTGCGCCGATCTGGATGAGTTCTCCGGCTCGTTCTTGGGCCATGCCCCAGTTTACCAACAGCCCCCCTGCGCCTTGCAGGTGGAACCGAACCCGGGGCAGGTGATCAATCCTCCGCGCCGGGCACGAGGCCCAACCGTCGCCGTACGCGAGCGATCAGGTCGTCGTCGCGCGCTTCCTAGCGCCCCGGCAAGCGCGGGCTTCAGGTCAGAACGAATCGCGCGCGGGCGGGCGATGACGACTCGCCGGCGGAGTTGGTCGCGATCGCGGTCAGGCGGTACGAGCCCACCTTCAAGGAGCGGCCACGGAGCCGGATCCGGTTCGCGCCGCGCACGCCTCGCGCTGTCGCCGACCCGCGCAGCACCACGTACTTCTTCCCGTCCCTGCGCGCGAATGTGAAGGTCAACCGCGCCCGCTGCGAGAGCTTCAGCGTGATCGTTTCGCCACGAACCTCGAGCCGCGAGATGACGGGCGCCGGAGCAGGCACCGTGAACTTCACCGGCGCACCGCTGCTCTGCCCGGCCTGACTTGTCGCGACCAGCCGCACGGTGTAGGTCGTCGACGGACTGAGCCCACCCACGAGCGCCGAGACCGGAACCGGCGAGCCCCCCACCGGGACCTGCTGGGCGCACGGGGCCGTCGCGCCGCCCGCCGGCGCCGGCGAGATCACGAAGCGACAGCTGCTCAGCTGCAAACCGCCCGGGTTGACGGTTCCGTGCAGCGTCGCGCCGGCGCCGCGGACGCCTGTCGCGCCATCGGTTACCGCGACCGGAGGCGGAGTCGGCGTCAGTACGACCTCGGGCTGGGCGGCCGGCGCGGTCGGGAGGTACCGAAAGTCCGACACGGACGCGCTCAGGGCGCCCGAGGAGCCACCGCCGCCCCCGCCACCGCCGGCCCCGGAGGCCGTCGGCGGGTTGGCCATCTCATTGACCATACCGCCACCGGAGGCGCCTCCTCCACCACCGTAGACCCCGCCGCCGCCACCTCCACCGGCCCCGCCGGGAAAGCCGATCTCGGCATCGCCCCCGGCGCCGAGCGTCCCGCCGCTCGCACCCATGTCGCCGGCCGCGCCCCCGGATGTCGAACCGCCGGGCCCTCCGCCGGGACCCCCGGCGTCCCCCGCCGTATCGGATACCCCGTTCGTCCCCGCTGCGGCGGCGGCGCCGCCCTGACCGCCACCCGTGTCGAATTTCGGCTGCGTACCGCCGGCGCCGCCGCCACCGCCGGCGACCACGAGCCGCGACGCGAGCGTCGAGCAAGTCGTCGAGGCGACCGCGCAGGTCCGCACGTCGGAGGCGCCGCCACCACCGCCGCCAGACGGATCATCGAGGCTGACGAACGGGAGCACGAAGATGAGATATCCGCCGTCGCCGCCGCCGTTGTATCCGCCGGCGCCGGCGTCCGTGGCGGTCGTGTCCGCCGTCACGCCGTCCCCGCCGACCTCGGCGTAGAGGGTCTCCCCGCGGCTTGACTGCCACCGTCGCGGTCACCGTGGCTCCCGCCCCGCCCGGAACCAGAACGTTGTTCGATCCACCGCTCGCGCCTACGAGCGTGACCTCGAGGCTCGTCACGAATGCGGGCACCACGTACGGCTGCTCGCCTGGCACGGCGAATGTCGCGGCACCTGCGGAAGGCGCAGCCAACAGCATCAGCGCTGCCCCGATTACGGTCCCGATCGCGCTTCCCTTGCGCACGAGGGCGAGCGTACCGCCGCGAACTTTGAACGCGGTCTCGTATCGGTCGCTGATCAGTCCCGCATCGCGGGGAACAGCACGACCTCGCGGATCGAGCGCTTCCCCGTGAGCAGCATCACCAGCCGGTCGATCCCGATCCCGATTCCGCCGGTCGGCGGCATCCCGTGCTCGAGCGCCTGCACGAACGCCTCGTCGTACGGCTGCGCCTCCTCGTCGCCCGCGGCCGCGAGCCGCTTCTGCTCCTCGAACCGCCGGCGCTGCTCGTCCGGATCGTTGAGCTCGGTGAAGGCGTTCGCGATCTCCATCCCGCCGGCGTACGCCTCGAACCGCTCCACCAGCCCCTCCTCGGAGCGGTGGCGCTTGGCGAGCGGCGACAACTCGACCGGGTAGTCGATCAGGAACGTGGGCTGGATCAGCGTCGGCTCCACGTGCTTGGAAAGCAGCTCGTCGACGAGCTGCGGCCACGTGTCCTCGGGCGGAACGTCGAGGCCCTTCGCGCCCATCTCCGCCGCGAGCGCATCGCGGTCGCGGGCGGCCAGCACGTCGATGCCGGTGCGCTGAGCGATCGACCCCGCGAGCGTCTCGCGCTGCCACGGGGGCGCAAACGAGATCTCACCCTCGTACCCGACCTCGGACGCCACGTACGCGACCAGTCGCTCGCACCGCCCCGCGATGTCGTTGTAGTCCGCGTACGCCTCGTAGAACTCGAGCATCGTGAACTCGGGGTTGTGGGTCGTGTCGACACCCTCGTTGCGGAAGTCCTTGCCGATCTCGTACACGCGCTCGAGCCCGCCGACGATCAGCCGCTTCAGGTACAGCTCGGTGGCGATCCGCAGGTAGAACTCGCGGTCGAGCGCGTTGTGGTGTGTGGTGAACGGGCGCGCCGCGGCGCCGCCATACAGCGGCTGAAGCACCGGCGTCTCCACCTCGATGAACCCCTCGGAGTCGAGAAACCGCCGGATCGCGCTGATCACGCGCGCACGCGTGATGAAGACGTCCCGCGACTCGGCGGAGGCGATCAGGTCGAGCTCCCGGTGACGGAAGCGCGTCTCGACGTCGCTGAGGCCGTGGTGCTTCTCGGGCGGCGGCCGCAGCGACTTGGCGAGCAGGGCGAAGCTCGTGACCCTCAGCGAGAGCTCGCCGCGACGCGACATGAACGCGATCCCGTCGACGCCGATCAGGTCTCCGAGGTCGAACGACAGCAGCAGCTCCATCCCCTCGGAGCCGAGCTCGTCGACGCGGGCCTGGAGCTGGATCCTGCCCGAGCGGTCGACCAGGTCGAGGAACGCCATCTTGCCCTGCCCGCGTCGCGCCGCAAGGCGTCCGGCGACGCGGTGGACCTGATCGGTTTCCTCGCCCGCCTCCAAGCCCTCGTGCGCCGCGCGCACGGACGCGATCGGCTCGACGCCGGCGAACGCGTGGGGGAACGGCTCGACGCCGGCGCTCCGAAGCGATTCGAGCTTGCGACGGCGATCGGCGAATACGTCTGAGGAGGAGGGCTCGTCGCCCATGACCCGCCCGCTACTTCGAGACTACGTCGATCTTCGTGATCTTGAGCTTGCGCTGGCCGCGCGGGGTCGAGAACACGACCTCTTCGCCGCGCTTGTGGCCGAGCAGCGCCCGCCCGACCGGCGAATCGTTCGACAGCTTCTGCTCGGCGGGGCTGGCCTCGGCCGACCCGACGATCGTGTACTTGGTCGACTTGCCGGCCTCGTCCTTGACGTGGACGACCGAGCCGACCCGCACGACGTCGGTGCCAAGCTCGGAAGCGTCGATCACGGTCGCCGAACGGAGCTTCTCCTCGAGCCCGGCGATTCGCGCCTCGAGCATCGCCTGCTCGTTCTTGGCGTCGTCGTACTCGGCGTTCTCGGAGATGTCTCCGAACTCTCGCGCCTCCTTGATCCGCGCGGCGACCTCGCGGCGGCGGATGGTCGCGAGCTGCTCGAGCTCGGACTTCAGGTTGGTGAGCCCTTCCGGGGTGAGAATGACGTCCTTGGGCATTGCGTGTAAGAGACCTGTTTTCTGGACGGGAAGTAAGAAAAACCCCCGCATCTTGCGGGAGTTGGGGACGATCCCGGTGTGCGTGGGCGGGCTAGTATAGCCGCGGCTCAGCGCGCGTTCGGGAAGACGTTGAGCCACACCCGCCGGCCGCGTGAATCGAAGTACCCGCGGGTGTCCCGATCGGGCATCGACTGCGGCAGCCCGCTCAGCGACATCCACGCCAGCGGCTTGACCCGCTTCCCGTCGGACAGCTCGACCCCCACCGCGCGACCCGCGTAGTGGAAGGTCTGATCGACGTTGCACTTGATCTCGGGGCCGCCGAGTGGATCGCGCGACAGGGTCCCGTTCGGCAGCACGTACCGACCCTCCGCGATCGTCTCCGCCGCGCCGCCGTGCGCGCCCAGCAGCTTCACCAGCGCGGCCCCGATGATGTTGCCGGTCTGCGCGCCCGTCGACTCCGAGTCGTCGGAGTGACCGCACCCGAAGCGGTCGGTGTCGGAGGGGTTGAGGTTCGACGCGCTCGGGATCCCGACGGCGTTGCCGGCCGGGAAGATGTATCCGAGCATGTCCTCGGCGAGCCCGTCGAAGAACCGGAACCGCGCGTGCATGCTCGGGAGCGGCCACTGCGGGAGCGGCTGCGTCGGGTCGGGCATGTCCTGCGGCCCGACGAAGCCGCGGAAGAATGTGATCGGGAACGCCTCGCCGGGCACGGCTATGAACTCGCCATCCCCGATCTGGAATGCCGCCACCTGCGACTGCAGCGAGGTTCCCATCGTGGACCCGTTCGCCAGCACCGGATACCTGTGCGTGCAGCCGCTGTTGTACCCGGACCGTTCCGCGAACACCCCGAGCTGTGCGCCGAGGTAGAACAGCTGGTTGGTCAGCGGGACGCAGATGTTCGCAGTCGCGCCCCAGATCGTGTTCGACTGCGACCAGTACCAGGTACCGCCCTTGAGCGCCGCGATGATCGGCTTGGCCATGTCCTCGCCGAACGCCTTGGTCTCGCCGTCGTAGCCGAGCGGAACGTGCTCGGTGCCGGCAGCGTCGGTGCCGCTCCCGACCTTGAACAGCGTGCGGCATCCGGCCGGGTGCGAGGCGTCGATGAACTCCTGCGGGATCCGCGAGATCGCGCGCGAGTAGACCTCCGGGCTCTCGTTGGAGCCGACCGACCCGGCCATGTCGATCGCGACGCCGCCGAAGTGTTGCTGGAGCGCCTCGCGGAAGAAGTTGATCCAGTCGGAGGAGACCCAGTTCTCCTGCGCGTTCAGCTGCGCCGTTCCGCCGTTGAAGCCGAGCGTCTCGTCGTGCTGGGAGACGCTCGCGAGCGTCGCGATCACCTTCGGCCGCTTGCCGATCGTGAGCGCCTGCAGCACGGGCACGTGCTGGTCGTCGACGAACGGGTACGAGGACCAGCACTGGCGGACGTTCGAGGGCTCGAGCACCTCCGTGTAGCGAATCTGTGCGGGTCGCATCGCACGGTACGCCTGCTCGATCGCGAGCGCGCTCTGCTTGACGAGGTAGTCGACCCAGAAGTTGTCGACGCCCGAGGTGGTCTCGGACACGCCACCGAGCCCGAGGCTGTCCGGCGCCGACTCGTCGTGGGTGGCGGAGATGTAGATGCCGCTCAGGTGGATCCCATCGGCGGCGACCAGCGCCCGGATCCGGTCCGCGTACACGTCGAACAGGCCCTCCTGGTCGACGACTTCGACCGCGATCTTCCGGGAGCCATTGCCCACCACCATCGCGCGGGCTCCGACCGGGTCGGCGACGCGCGTGTAGAAGCGCGGCGTGTTGCCGCCGCCGCCGAGCAGGTTCCCCTGCCAGCGCCCGGCCCCGCCGCAGTCGTCAAACGGGTCGCCGGACACGTAGTGGCCGACGTGGGTCACGTCGGTGTACGGGTCCTCGAAGGCGAACACTCGCGGCCCCGTGAACGCGGCCGCGCCGGCGCAGTTCGCCGGGTCGCCGCCGGGCGCGTGCCCGGCGAGTGGCGGCGAGAAGCTGGTCACGGCGGCGCCGACATCGAACCTCGCGGCGGCGCCGTGCGGCACGGCTCCGTGGAATCCGCCCGACGGCGTGAGCGCGAGTCCGAGTGCCAGCAGCGCCTTGAGAGCGACCATCGACCGGGGACCCTACACGCAGTAGGCTGCGCGCGTGAGGGCAAGGTTGTCAGTGGCCGCGGTTGCCGTTTCGGTGGCGCTGGGGTTGGTGGCGGCGACGGCGTCAGCCCAGACCGTCAGCTTCGCCTCGCCCAGGTTTCTCTCGACCGGTGCCGGGGCCGACGGCGTGGCGATCGCGGACTTCAACGGCGACGGGATCCCCGATCTCGCGGTCGTCGACCCGGCCGGGAGCGTCAGCGTGTACCTCGGCAACGGCCACGGTGGGTTCACGGCGAATGGGCCGTTCGCGGTCACTGGCAGCCCGCAGTCGATCGCGGTCGCCGATTTCAACGGCGACGGCCTGCCGGACATCGTCACCGCGGACGGCAACGGCACGAGCGTCTCGGTGCTGATGAACACGAGCACGAAGGGGGCGAGCACGGTCACCTTCGCGAGCCACAAGGACTTCACCGTCGGCAGCTACCCGGCGGCGATCGCGATCGGCGACTTCAACCGCGACGGCCTGCCCGACATCGCGACCGCGAACTACGGGTCGGGCAACGTGTCCGTGCTGCTCGACACGACCGCGAAGGACTCGAGCACCGCCGGCTTCGCGACCCACGCGGACTTCAGCGTCCAGTCCGACCCGAGCTCGATCGCGGTCGGCGACCTCAACGGCGATGGCAGCCCGGACCTCGTCACATCAAGCCTGTCGGGCTCGCTGTCCGTCCTGCTCAACACGACTGCCTCCGGCGCCGACGCCGCCACCTTCCACGCCCAGCAGACGATCACGCCGCTCAACGGAGCTCCTACCAGGCTCGCGATCGGCGATCTCGACGGCCCGCACGAACCTGACGTGGTGGTGGGCTACAACAACCAGTCCTACGTCGGGGTGCTCGCCGACACCACCGCGGCGGATGCCTTCACGTTCACGTTCGCGAACGAGCAGGACGTGCCGACCGCCGAGCCCAACTCCGCTGCCGTCGCTCTGGCGGACGTGAACGGAGACGGCAAGCCCGACATCGTCGACGCGTCGAACGGGGGCGAGACCTCAGTCCTCGTGAACACGACACCCGCGGGAGCGAGTGCGCTCAGCTTCGAGACCCACCAGGACTTCAGCTCGGTGTTTCCTCTCAACGCGCTCGCGGTCGGCGACCTCAATGGCGATGGTCGGCCCGACCTCGTCACCGAGACCGGCGGTCCGACGACGGACAATGTCACGATCCTGCTCAACCGGACCACGTCGCTGATGACGAGCGCGCCGTCATCGGGTTTCGTGGGCACGGCCCTGGGCGACACGGCGGCGCTCACCGCGGGCACGCTCTCAGGCGGATCGATCACCTTCAAGGCGTACGGACCGAACGACTCGACCTGCGTGGCCGCGCCCGCGTTCACCGCCGCGCCGGTTACCGTGATCGGCTCGGGCACCTATCGGTCCCCCGCGTTCACGCCCGCGAAGGCGGGCGTGTATCGCTGGATCGCGACCTACTCCGGCGACTCCGGCGACGCCGCCACCGCGACGCCGTGCGGGGAGCCTGTGACGGTGACGCTGCCGCCGGTGCCGCGCGACACGGCCGCTCCCGCGATCAAGGGCAAGCCGAAGAAGGGCAACACGCTCACCTGCGGGACAGGGACCTGGTCCGGCTCGCCGACCGGCTATACGTACCGATGGAGCCGCGACGGGACCCCGATCATCGGCGCCACGCACGACACCTACGAGGTGCAGTCGGCAGACGAGGGCTCGAAGCTCACGTGCACCGTCAGGGCCACGAACCCCGGAGGCGCCGGCGCGGCGGCCACCACCAAGGCGGTCAAGGTGCCGGTCCCGTTCGTGCTCCACTGCCCCGCGCCGAGCGGGAAGCTGTCCGGCACGACGCTCGGCCGTCTGCGGCTCGGGATGACGGCCGCGCAGGCGCACAGGGCCTATCCGGACAGCTCCGCGCGCCATCAGCGCTATCTCGACTTCTTCTGCCTGACGCCATTCGGGGTCAGGGTCGGCTTCGCATCGCCCAGGATCCTGAAGACGCTGCCGGCCTCCGAACGGGGCGCCTACAGCGGGCGTGTCGTATGGGCCAGCACGTCGAGCCCGGTGTACGGCGTTCGCGGGGTCCGGCCCGGCGCCACGCTCGCGAGCGCCCGCAAGGATCTGCCCGGAGGCAACCTTCTCCGGGTCGGAAAGAACGACTGGTACCTGGCGCCCGCCGGCGCCGCGACGGCCGTGCTGAAGGTGCGCCAGGGCGTCGTGCAGGAGATCGGGATCGGCGACAAGTCGCTGACCCGGACGCGCAGCGCTCAGTTCGTGTTCATGACCTCGTTCGAGTAGAACAGCTCCTGCGCCGCCTCGAGCGTCGGCGCGACCTGGAGCGCCGTCAGCAGCGACTTCTGCGACGGCCGCTCGTCGCCGAGCCGCTCCACGTACCACGGGTAGAACTTCCGCAGGTATCGGGCTGCCCGCTCGTCGCCGAGATGCTCGCGCGCGGAGCCGATCACCCAGTCGAGCTCGGTGAGGATCTCTGCGCGGGTCGGATCGTCGACACGAGCGCCCAGCAGCTCCGAGAACAGCCACGGGTTACCGAGCGAGCCCCGGGCCAGCAGCACGCCGGCCGCGCCGGTCTGCTCGAACGCGTCGCGAGCGGCCTGCGCGGTTTGCAGGCCGCCCGAGACGAGCACCGGGACCGGCAGCTCTTCCACGAGCGCGCGCACGAGCTCGTAGTCAGGCTTCCCGGAGTGGCGCTGCGAGGCGTGGCGCGGGTGCACCGACAGCCCCGCGACCCCTGCGTCGAACACGAGCCGCCGCGCGGTCTCGACCCCGCTCAGATCTCCCGGTCGGATGCCGGTACGGAGCTTGACCGTGACCGGCAGCCCACTGCCACGGGCCGCCGCACGCGCGAGCTCGACGGCGAGCGCCGGATCCTCGAGCAGCGCCGCGCCCGCCCCCGTCTTGCACACCTTCGGCACCGGGCAGCCCATGTTGATGTCGATCAGATCGGCGCCGGCGGCCGCCACCTGCTCGGCCGCCGAGGCCATCACGTCGGGATGGTGGCCGAACAGCTGCATCGACACCGGATGCTCGTCCGGGTGGATTCGCAACAGCTCGCGGCAGGTCTTCTCGTTCCGGTAATGGACCGCGAACGACGACACCATCTCGGAGACCACCAGCCCGGCGCCATACCGCTTTGCCTGGAGGCGGACGAACCAATTGCCGATCCCCGCCAGCGGCGCGAGCACGACGCGGTTGGAGATCGGCACGCCGCCGAGCGTCCAGCTGTCGGTCAGAGCCCGGGCCATCAGGCCGTTCATGGTACGAATCCAGGTATGGACGTCCAGGCGGTGCTCCAGCAGTGGAGCGAGATTGTGATCGCGCAGGTGCCCGGGCTCGAGCTGTTCGACGCCCACACGCACGTCGGCCAGAACGATCCCGACGAGATGAAGCAGACTCCCGCGGAGCTGCTGGGTGTGCTCAGCGGTGCCGGCGCTCGCGGGGCCTTCGTATTCCCGATGCACGAGCCCGATGGCTATCCGCCGGCCAACGACATGGTGCTCACAGCATCCGCCGCGGCCGACGCCGACGGGCGGCTCGTCCCGTTCTGCCGGATCAACCCACACACCGATGACGCCCGCCAGGAGGCCGAGCGATGCCTCGACGCCGGCGCCCGCGGGATCAAGCTCCACCCGCGCGCGGAGCAGTTCACGCTCGACCATCCGGCGGTCCGCGAGCTCGCAGCGCTCGCGGACGAGCGCGAGCTGCCGATCCTCGTCCACGCCGGCCGCGGCATCCCCGCGCTCGGCCTGCACGCGGTGCAGCTCGCCGGCGAGTTCCGCAAGGCGCGCCTGATCCTGGCGCACGCGGGGATCTGCGACCTGTCATGGATCTGGCGGGTTGCCGCCGATCACCCGAACCTGCTGTTCGACACGGCCTGGTGGATGCCGGCCGACCTGCTGACGCTGTTCTCGCTGGTGCCGCCCGGGCAGATCCTGTTCGCGTCCGACGCCCCCTACGGATCGACTGTCGCATCGGCCGCGTTTCAGCTCCGCTGTGCGCTGCAGGCGGGCCTGTCCGCCGAGCAGATCCGCTGCATCGGCTCCGAGCAGTCCCTGCGGATCGCCGCCGGCCTGCCGCTCGAGCCGTGCGGTCCTGCGGTCGGCGAGCGCGAGCGCCCGTCGCACGTGCTGCTCGACCGGGTCGCCGAGTTCCTGCTCGTCGGGGCGATCGCCACCTTCCGCAACAACGAGTCAGGGCCGGAGATGCTCGCGCTCGCGCGGCTCGCCTGCGACGTTCCCGACGAGGTCGACGACGCGCCGGTGTTCGCGGCGATCCGCTCGCTGCTCGACGCGTTCGACGAGCTCACCGCCGCCGACCCGCAGGACCGCGGCCGGATCGCGACGCTGATCCTCGCGGCGACCGTCGCGCGCACGCCCGACGTGCCGGTGCCCTCTCAGCCCTGATTGCGCTCCCAGATCAGCCGTAGGCCGATCAGCGTCAGCAGGTCGTCGACCTCGTCGATCGTCTCGCGGATGAACGGCACCAGCAGACCCGCGAGACCACCCGTCGCGATCACTGCCGTGTCCGCGCCCAGCTCCGCCCGGAGCCGTCTCACGATCCCCTCCACCTGCCCCGCGAAGCCGAACACGATCCCGGAGCGGATCGCATCGACCGTCGACTTCCCGATCAGCGACCGCGGCTCGGCGAGCTCCACCTTCGGCAGCTTCGCGGCGCGGTCGTAGAGTGCGTCGATCGAGATCTCCGCGCCGGGGGTGATGATCCCGCCCAGGTACTCGCCCGCGGCGGATACCGCGTCGTACGTGATCGCGGTCCCGAAGTCGACGACCACGCATGTGTCGTGCACCCGCTCGTACGCCGCGACCGCGTTCACGAGCCGGTCCGCGCCGACCTCGTGTGGGTTGTCCATCCTGATCGGCATCCCGGTCCTGAGCGCCGGCCCGACGACGAGCATCTCGTGGCCGAGATAGCGCTCGGCCATCTGCGTCCACTGCTCGGACAGCTGCGGCACCGTCGAGGACACGATCGAGCAGTCGACGTCGGCGAACGACATCCCTCGCAGCCCGAGCAGATTCGCGAGCACCGCACCGAGCTCGTCCCCGGTCGACTCGCGCACGGTCGCGAATCGCCAGTGCTCGAGCACCTGGTCACCATCGGGCGCATACACACCGAAATGCGTCTGTGTGTTCCCCACGTCGACGACCAGCAGCATCCTGCGGGGATTATCTATGCTGCTCGCGCGATGCGGCTGAAGCTATACGTGGTCCACGGCTCGCACCCGTGTGCGGCCGTCGAGAAGGCGCTGCGGATCAAGGGCCTCGAGTACTCGAAGGTCGAGTACCCGCCGACGCTTCACGCCCCGATCCAGCGGGTGAGGTTCGGCGCGCGGACCGTCCCGTCGCTGCGGATCGACGGCACCGAGAAGATTTTGGGCTCGCGCGCGATCATGCGCCGGCTGGACCAGCTCGAGCCCTCGCCGCCGCTCTACCCCGCCGACCCGGCAGAGCGAGCCGCCGTCGAGGACGCCGAGCGCTGGGGCGACGAGATCTTCCAGCCAGTCGGGCGCACGCTGATCTGGGCGGCGTTCCTGCACGACCCGGCCGCGATGGTCAGCTACTCGGAGGGCTCGAAGCTGCCGTTGCCGCCGTTCGCGATCCGCGCGAGCGGGCCCGGAGTGGCGCGGATCGCCGCACGCGTCAATCGCACCGGCGACGGACCGGCACGACGCGACCTCGGGCTGCTCCCCGGCTATCTGGACACGATCGACGGCTACATCGCAGCCGGCACGATCGGTGACACCGGGCACCCGAACGCCGCCGACCTCCAGATCCTCTCGACGATCGCGCTGCTGCTGACGATCGAGGACGTCCGCCCCCTGATCGACGGCCGCCCGTGCGCCGAGCTCGCCCGCGCGCTGTTCCCGAACACCTCCGGCGTCTGCCCGCCGGCGCGCTGCCGGCCGCCTGAGCGGCTGCGGCGCTCAGACGGCGAGCGGCGGCGCCACCAGGCGCACCTCCTGGCCGTCGCCGAGCTGCTCGAGCGCGTCGGCGAGGCGGGCCCATGTCCCGGGGAGCGTGAGCTCCGGGTCGAGCTCGAGCAGCGGCACGAGCACGAACCGCCGGCTGCTCACCTCCGCGTGGGGTAGCGCGAGCCGTTCGGAGAAGTACGTCAATCCGTTGAGCAGCAGCAGGTCGACGTCGATCACGCGCGGACCGTGCCGGACGCCGCCGGCCTCCCGTCCGAGCTCACGCTCGACGGCCTTGCACGCGTCGAGCAGCTGCTCGGGCCCGAGCGACGTCCGGACCCGCAGGCACGCGTTGTAGAACTCGCGCTGGTCGAGCACGAGGCCGACGGGCTCCGTCTCGTACACAGACGACGAGGCTTCGACCTCCACGCCATGGCGGGGCAGCGCGGCCACGGCCGCCTGGAGGTTCGCGCGGCGATCCCCGACGTTCGACCCCAGGCCCAGATAGCCGACCCGGGTCATACGACCAGGGCGATGTCAAAAAAGGTCCGGTATCCGGACAAAATCGACATCCGCTCGCCGCGCGGGGCCCCCGTCCCTCGTCTGCGGACTGTCCCCATCCCGCGTCTGCGGACGGCCCCCGTCCCTCCTCCGCGGCAGGCCCTCATCCCCCTCCTCGGAAGGCCGCCAACCTACGCCTCGCGCCACACCTCGACGGACACCTCCGAGACGACCAGCGGCAGCGGCGGCTCCGGCTTCGCGGCCTTCACCCATACGGCGTGCAGGTCGTAGTCCTCGAGCAGGCGCTCGGCGATCGCGGTGCACAGCCGCTCGAGCGTCTTGTACGTGTGCTGCTGGGCCACCAGGTTCGCGGTCTGGCAGACGTTGCCGTAGTCGACGGTGTCCTCGATCCGATCGGTGAGCGTCGCGTCGCACTCGCCGGCGTCGATCCGGATGTCGAGCAGCAGCCGCTGCCCCACCTCCCGCTCGGCCGCCGTGACGCCAACGTGCGTGAACAGCGACAGCCCCGAGACCTCGATCGTGACCTCGGGCTCCGGCCGGTCCTCCTCGGCGTCTACGTCGTCGTCGTACTCGTCGGCGTCGTCTTGGTCCATCGCGCGCTGACCGTAGCAGCCGCCACGAGCAGCGCGTCACGGACCGGAGCGACCTCGTGGACGCGGAACACCCGGGCCCCACGCTCGTATGCGATCACGTTCGTGGCGATCGTCCCGGCAAGGCGCTCGGCGGGATCGGACCGCCCGGTCAGCCGGCCGAGGAACGACTTGCGCGAGGTCCCGACCACGACCGGGCGGCCGAGCGCCACCAGCTCGTCGAGGCGCCGCAGCAGCTCGAGGTTGTGGTCGACGGTCTTGCCGAACCCGATCCCCGGGTCGAGCAGGATCCGCTCCTCGGCCACCCCCTGCGACACCGCGAACGCGAGCCGCTCCTCGAGGAACGCCTTCACGTCGGCGACGACATCGCCGTAGCGCGGATCTTCCTGCATCGTCCGCGGCTCCCCGAGCATGTGCATCAGGCAGCAGTCGCAGCCGCGATCGGCGACCAGCCCGGCGAGCGACGGATCGCCACGGAACGCGGTCACGTCGTTGACGAGGCTCGCGCCGGCGTCGAGTGCGGCGCGCGCCACCGCCAGCTTCGACGTGTCGATCGAGATCTGCGCGGTGCCACCGCCACGGCTGAGGCCCTCGATCACCGGCACCACGCGACGCATCTCTTCGTCCTCGCCGACCGGCGACGCGCCGGGCCGCGTCGACTCTCCGCCGACGTCGAGAATATCGGCGCCCTGCCCGGCGAGCTCCCGCGCATGCTCGATCGCCGCCGCCGAGTCGAGGTACAGACCTCCGTCGGAGAACGAGTCCGGGGTCACGTTGACGACCCCCATCATGCGAAAGGAGTCGGTCACCGCTCGTCGCCGGGCCAATGGCCGTAGCGATCGAAGTAGTCGCGCGCCTCCTCCTCCTGCTCGCGCTCCCGGTTGCTCTGGACGCTGAGGCGGAACATCATGTTGATCAGCCAGACGGTCAGCGCAATCAGGATCAGGCACACGCCGACGGCGGCGACCGTGGTCTTCCCATGGCCGATCACGGCCAACACGAGCCCCGCGACGGCCAGCGACACCGGCAGCCACACGCGCGTGATGCTGAGCAGGACGCGCGTGAACGAGCCGCGACCACTGTGCGTAGGATCATCCACCATGCTCGGACCCGCACGTTACCTTGCCGACTTCGCTCGCTTCGCGGCGACGAAGGGCAGCCAGGAGCGCCACGACACCCAGGCGCTGTCGGAGCTCGAGCACCGGCGGCTGCCGCTGCCCGATGGCCTGTCGCTGGAATGGCTCGGGGTCTCCGGCTACCGGATGACGTTCGAGGGCAGGACGCTGTTCATCGATCCGTACGTCTCGCGGGTCTCGCTGGCCGACGTGATCCGCCGGCGCCCCGCGATCCCCGACCCGGCGCTGATCGACCGCTACCTCGGAGGGTCGGCCGGCGAGGTCGTCGGCGTGCTCGTCGGCCACACCCACTTCGATCACGCCGTCGACGCGCCGGCGGTCGCCAAGCGCTTCGGCTGCAAGGCGTACGGATCGAGCTCGCTGACGCATCTGATGGCCCTTCACGGCCTGGCCGGCCAGACGGTCGAGGTCGAGCCCTACCGCAGCTATGAGGTCGGGCCGTTCACGGTCAGCTTCACGCCGAGCGTGCACTCGAAGCTGCTGCTCGGACTCGCGGTCCCGATGGACGGCGAGCTGACGTGCGACCACCTCGACGGCCTCGGCTCGGGCGCCTACAGGTGCGGCCAGGTGTGGGGCATCCGGATCGACGTAGCCGGCGCGAGCTTCTACCACCAGGGGAGCGCGAACCTGATCGACGACGCGATCCGCGGCCCCCGGGTGGATTTCTTCCTGGCCGGCGTCGCCGGGCGTGGCTTCACCGCGCGGTACTGGCAGCGGATCCTGCGCGCGATCGAGCCGAGCTTCGTCGTCCCGACCCACTACGACGACTTCTTCCGGCCGCTCGACGCGCCCGAGATGGGCTTCACGACGAACGTGAACCTGTCGCATGTACCCGATGAGATCCGGTCTGTGAGCCGCGACATCGGCGTCGTCGCGCTGCCGCTGCTCGGCGCCGGCGCGCAATCTTCCTCCGCCTAGCGGCGGTTGCCTGCGTGTCACGCGGTTATCCTGAGCTTGACGTGAGACGTGTGGCGCTCATCTGCGCGCTGGGGGCTGTCGGGGCGGCCTGTGCGGCGGCGACAAGCGGTGCGGCACCCGTGAGCGCGGCGCCGGTCCCGGCGACGACGACCACCACCACGACCACCAGCTCGCCCGCCGCCACGGCGCAGCAGGCGATCAGCATCCTGAACGCTCAGCGCACCGCGAACGGCCTTCCGGCCGGGATCGTCGAGAACCCGGCCTGGTCGAACGACTGCCTGATGCACGACGAGTACATGTCGATGAACGGGGACGCGCTGACCCATACCGAGGTTTCCGGCAACCCGGGCTACAGCGCCGGCGGCGCATTCGCGGGCGCGAACTCGGTCCTCGCCCAGGGGACCGGCTGGGCCGACGGCAACCCGTACGAGCACGCGCCGATCCACCTCGACCAGTTGCTCGCGCCACGGCTCGACGTCGTCGGCAGCGCCGACGCGGACGGCTTCAGCTGCACGACCACGTACCCGGGCTGGACGCGGCCCGCGCCGACCGCGCTGACCATCTACACGTACCCGGGGCCGGGGGCGGCGATCTACTGGAGCGAGGTAGCGCGCGAGCAGCCGTTCACCCCCGCGAGCCTGGTCGGCTTCTCGCGCGCCGACACGGGGCCGTATCTGCTCGTGTTCGTGGACGCGCCCGGGCAGGGGACGACCGACAACCCGGCGACGCTCAGCGGAGCGGTGCTGACCGGTCCCTCGGGCACCGTCCCGGTGGTCACGGCCGACGGCGACACCGCGATCCCGCGCAGCGATCAGGCCGGGTGCACGAGCGGGACGCTCGCGTGCTTCATCGCGCCCGGCGGGTTCATCGTTCCGGTGAGGCCACTGCGGCCGGGCGCCACGTACCACGTCCGGGTCGATGTCACGTTCGCGGGCGTCACCACGCCGCGCAGCTGGTCGTTCTCCACCACCGGGCTCCCGCCCGACAGCTCGCTGACGCTGGTCGGCCACCGGCTCCGCTTCCGGTCGTCCTCGTCCGCGCCGATCGTCGTCAAGTTCACGCGCGCGAGCGGCATGCGCGCGCCCTCCCGGACGATCGCCCCCGGGCATGGATATCTGCTGACGCTCGCGCCCGGCAGCTGGCAGGCATGCGGCACGCAGGCGCCCGCCGGGCGCTACGCGGGCTACCAGCAGTGCCTGACGATCCTCGTGACCGGACAGCCGAAGCTCGTGTTCGGCGGCCCTCGAGTGCGTCGCGCGGAGGTCAGGTTCCCGGTCGTATTCAGCGCGGTCCTGCGCGGCCGCTCGGCAACGCTGACGGTCACACCGCTGACCGCCCATTGCCACACGAAGCGGTGCACGACGACGGCGGGCACGCCGACTACGAAGACGATCACGCTGCACTCGCCGGCGATCACCTTGCCGCTGCCCGCTCAGGCGGGGCACGGCTATCGGCTCGAGCTCCAGACCGCCGCGTTCGAGCTCCGTGACGCACCGTGGCTCGCCGCCGAGGCGACGAGCAAGCCGTTCATCCGGCGGTGAGGCTCCGCGGCGCCCTGGGGCGACGGCGGCAGAGGCCGTTGTGCGTCGTGTACGGGAACTGCCAGGCGGAGCCGCTCCGGGCGCTGCTCGAGGGCTCGGCGGAGTTCAGCTCCCGGTTCGTCACCGAGCCGATCCCTGCGATTCCGGAGCTCCGCAACAAGCTCCTCGCCGGCGATGAATCGCCTCTCCGGCGCTTGCGCGAGGCGGTGTCGGGCGCATCGCTCGTGATCACCCAGCCGGTCCGCGACGATTACCACGGCCTTCCGCTCGGGACCGACGAGGTGCTAGCCCACGCACCGCGCGAGCATCGCCGGCTCACGTTTGCGGCCCTGCACCACCCCGGAACGTTTCCGTATTTCGGCTATGTCCCGGTCCCGGACGGAGCGCCCGCACGGGCGCCTCTGGTCGAGTACCACGACCTGCGGATCATGGCCTGCGCTGCGCGCGGCTGGAGCGCCGAGCGCTCCGAGCGCTGGCTCGCGACCTACGAGCCGCCCGCCGATGCGCTGCGCTCGATCTGGGCCCATAGCCAGGACGTCCTGGGCCTGTTGGAGCAGGATCTCGACGTGCGCATCGCCGACCGGCTCCGCGCGCCTGACCTTCCCGGCCGCATGTTCCACACCGAAGATCACCCGACCGTGCTGCTGATCGGCGAGCTGGCCGCCGGCGTCCACCGTGCGCTCGGGCTGCGGTGGAACCCCCCGCCCCACCCGGTCGATCTGCTCGACTGGATCAGCGCGCCGATCGACGCCCACACGGTCCGGGCGCTCGAGCTGAAGATCGAGCCCCAGAGGGAATGGCGACGGCGAGGCGTCACCTACACGCCTGAGCAGCTGCTCGCACCGCATCTGGCGTTTTACAGCGAGCGTCCGGACGCGCTCGAATCCGGGCTCGCGTTCCACGCAGAACGCCTGCGCGAGCTCGAGCTCGAGGTCTGACTATTCGGCGGTGCCGCCGGCGAGCCCCGGGCGGGGCAGCGGGCGCGGGACCTTCGCGACCGGGCGAGCGCTCGGGCGCGTTCGGCGGCGCGGCGGGCAGCTCGGGCGGAGGCGGCGCAGCCTCGGCGCCGAACACCTCCTCCTCGGTGCCGCCGTCCAGCAGCGCCTCGAACTGCTCCTTCTCGATCGTCTCGCGCTTGATCAGGATCTCCGACAGCTTCGTCGAGCGACTCGCGGCTGCTCGGTCAGGATGCTCCTGCGCCTGCACGTGCGCCGACTCGACGATCCGGCGGATCTCGTCGTCGATCTCGCGCGCGATCTCGTCGGAGTAATCGGGCTCGGCGCTGAACTCGCGGCCGAGGAACGGCTGGCCGTGGTCGTGGCCGAACACGCGCGGGCCGAGCTTCTCGGACATCCCGAACCGCATCACCATCTGCTTCGCGGTCGCGGTCACCTTCTCGAGGTCGTTGGAGGCGCCGGTCGTGATCTCTGCGAAGCACGATCTCCTCGGCGGCGCGGCCGCCGAGCGTCATCGCCATCGTGTCCTGAGCAGCTCCGCGCGCGTGGTCAGGAACTTGTCCTCGCCGGGCAGCGAGATCGTGTAGCCGAGCGCCTGGCCGCGGGAGATCACCGAGATCTTGTGGATCGGATCGCTGTTCGGCAGGTAGTGGCCGACGATCGCGTGGCCCATCTCGTGGTAGGCGGTGATCTTCCGCTCCTTCGCCGCTCATCACGCGGGTCTTCTTCTCCGGGCCCGCGATCACGCGCATGATCCCCTCCTCGAGCTCGACCTGGGTGATCTCGCGCTTGCCGTTGCGAGCGGCGAGCAGCGCCGCCTCGTTGACGAGGTTGCACAGGTCGGCGCCGGTGAAGCCGGGGGTCTGGCCGGCGAGCACGTCGACGTCGATCTCGCGCGCCAGCGGCTTGCCGCGCGTGTGGACCTCGAGGATCTTCTTGCGGCCGAGCCGGTCGGGCCGGTCGACGACGATCTGGCGGTCGAAGCGGCCGGGGCGCAGCAGCGCCGGGTCGAGGATGTCGGGGCGGTTGGTGGCGGCGATCAAGATGATGTTGTCCTTCATCTCGAAGCCGTCCATCTCGACCAGCAGCTGGTTGAGCGTCTGCTCGCGCTCGTCGTGACCGCCGCCCAGGCCGGCGCCGCGGTGGCGGCCGACGGCGTCGATCTCGTCCATGAAGATGATGCACGGCGAGTTCTGCTTGGCCTGCTCGAACAGGTCACGCACGCGCGAGGCGCCGACGCCGACGAACATCTCGACGAAGTCAGAGCCGGAGATCGAGAAGAACGGCACGCCCGCCTCGCCGGCGACCGCGCGCGCCAGCAGCGTCTTGCCGGTGCCCGGCGGGCCGTAGAGGAGCACGCCCTTGGGGATCCGCGCGCCGAGCGCCTGGAACTTCTTGGGGTTCTCCAGGAACTCCTTGATCTCGTGCAGCTCCTCGACGGCCTCGTCGACCCCGGCGACGTCCCGGAAGGTGATCTTCGGCGAGTCGACCGACATCCGCTTGGCGCGGGACTTGCCGAACGACATCACCTTCGAGCCGCCGCCCTGGACCTGGTTCATGAGGAAGATCCAGAAGCCGATGAAGATCACGAACGGCAGGATGTAGGTCAGCAGCGACAGCCAGCCGTTGGTGGACTTGCTCTGGACGTTGAAGCCCTGGCAGGCGGAACGTCGGTCTTCGCCTCGTTGATCAGCGTCGGCGCGTACGAGTCCGGGATAGCCGACCGAGTACTTCGTGTGCGCCGTCGTTGAGCGTGACCGAGGCGCTGTTGGACTTCTGGTCGAGCGAGAGGTTCGCGACCTGCTTGTGTCGTCCAGCTGCTGGAGCAGGTCGCCGAACGTGTACTGTCGGCCCGTGGCTGGTCGACCCGATCAGCTTCTGGGCGAAGAACGCCAGCACGACGACGATCAGGATCGGGAACGCGGCGCTCTTGAAAAACCTGCTCATGGCTTGATGTTACGCGCGTCCAGCGCGGATATCGAAAACCGGACAATGGGCAAGCGTAGCACCTGGGTTTGGGCCTGATGCCGCCCTTGCAAGCGGGGTTTTATGGGTCTTCCCTCTGCGGGCCATCACTGATTCAACGCCGCGACGTAGGGCAAGTTGCGGTAGCGCTCGGCGTGGTCGAGTCCGTAGCCGATCGCGAACTCGATCCGGGATCTCGAAGCCGACATACCGGGTCTCAAGATCGACCTTCCGCCGCTCGGGCTTGATCAGCAGCGCGCAGACCTCCAGCGAGCGCGGGGTTGCGGCCCGCCGAGGTTGCGCAGCAGATACTGGAGCGTCAGGCCGGAGTCGACGATGTCCTCGACGATCAGCACGTCGCGGCCCTCGATCACGGCGTCGAGATCCTTGAGGATCCGCACCACGCCGCTGAGGACTTGGTCGCCGACCCGTACGACGCCACCGCCATGAAGTCGACCTCGCACGGGATGTCGAGCTGGCGCATCAGGTCCGAGAGGAAGAACACCGCGCCCTTGAGCACCCCGATCAGAATCAGGTCCTGGCCCGCGTAGTCACGCGAGACCTCCTCGGCCAGCTCGCGCACCCGCCGCGCCAGATCCTCGGCGGGGACCAGGATCTCCCCGATCGCATCGTCGTCGGACTCACGTCTCTGAGTATACGGCGGCGCCACCTGCGGCGCCCCGGCCCGCCGTCGGCGCCGCCACCCGGCCACCCGCGGCGCTGCGCTCAGGGGCGACGCGGGGTGGGCGCGAACGTGCACGACGCCGCCGCGCACCGACGCCCGAACCCCGCGACGCCGATGTCGAGCGCGCCGCCGTTCGCAGCGCCGCGACCTCGTCGGCCCGCCGCGCCGCCCCGGGCGCGAGCCCGCCGGCCGCGGCCCCGTCGGCGAGCCGCTGCACGACCAAGCCGCCGCAGCGCCGCCGGCAGCTCGCGCAGCGCCTCGAGCGCGATCTCGCCGCGACCCCGCGAGCACCTCGTCAACGAGCTCGTCGAGCACCTCCGCCTCGTCCGCGCAGGATCTCGGCCAGCGCCAGCACGTTCTGCTGCGCCGCCGGATGGATCGCTCGCAGCGCCGGCACCAGCGCGTGCCGGACGCGCCCGCGCGCGTAGACGTCGGATTCGTTGGTCTCGTCCTCGCGCCACTCCAGCCCTCGGTCGCGGCAGTACGCCGCCGTCTCCTCGCGGGTGAACGGCAGCAGCGGCCGCACGAGCCGCCCCTCGCGCGGCGCGCATCCCCAGCAGCGCCCGGCGGCTCGGCGACGACGCGAGCCGGTAGAGGATCGTCTCCACCTGGTCGGTCGCGGTGTGGCCGGCGGCGACGTCGCCGTCGAGCTCGAGCGCCAGCGCCGCCGCCGCCCCGTAGCGCTCGTCGCGCGCCCACGCCTGGAGGTTCCCGGACTCGCGGCCGCCGCGGCCGGCGCACCTCGAGCTGGACGCCGAACCGCTCGCACAACGCCGGCGCAATGGCGCTCGTCGTCGCGCGCCGCCTCGCGCAGGCCGTAGTTGACGTGCAGCGCGGTCACCGCGCCGGCGCCGGCGATCGACACCGCCAGGTCCAGCAGGCAGGTCGAGTCGCGCCCGCCCGAGAGCAGCACGACCACCGCTCGCCCCGGCGCCAGCAGGCCGTCGGCCGCGACCCGCTCTCGCATCACTCGCGCGATCGCCTCCTCGGCCACCCGCGCGATGAAGATCTCCGTCGACTCGCGGAAGCCCTTCAGCTTGACCTCGGCGATCCGGTCGAACTCGAGATGGGAGCCCCGCATGCTCCACCACCGGGCGGGTGACGAGCACCTCGCCGCCGGCGGATCGCGCCGCCACACGCGAGGCGATGTTGACGTCGCGGCCGTAGTAGTCGCCGTCGCGGTAGAGCGCGACGCCGTAGTGGATCCCGATCCGCGGCAGCGGCCGTTCGGATTGGAGCCGCTGGAACCCGACCGCCCAGTCGGTCAGCGCGGCCGGGTCCGAGCCGACGACCATCACCTCGTCGCCGATCGTCTTGATGACCCGGGCCTCATCGGGAAGCGTCACCTCGACCGCCTCGACGAACCGCTCCACCGCGTCGACCGCCGTGCAGCTCGCCCTCCTCCTCGGTCAGCCGCGTGTACCCGGCCAGGTCGGCGAACGCGATCGCGACGCGCATCCGGCCGAGCTCCTCGGCCGCCCCCGTCGAGATCGACCTCCATGTGGCCGACGACGTCCTGCTCGACGAAGTACTGGAGGTAGCGCTGGTGGACCTGGTCCAGCACCGGCGAGGACGAGCGGCAGCAGGTCCCGGCGCGAGATCGCGCCATCTGCTCGGCCGTCTCGAGGCTCGTCGCGCCCGACCGCATCAGCGGCTCGTGCACGTACAGGTGGAACAGCCGGACCTCGGCGTCGGCCACCTGCGCCAGCGCCTGGCCGTAGACCCGCACGAGCTGCAGCATCGCCACCAGCGGCAGCCCCGCGTCGAGCACCGCGGAGATGTAGCGCAGCAGCTGCAGATCGTCGTCGGTGAGCGAGTCGGCCTGCGCGAAGCTGAGCCCGAGCGAGGTGACGATCCGCTCGATCAGCCCCGGCTCGAGTCCGGTCTCGGCCGCGGCCTCGCTTGAGCGTGTACACGCGGTCGCCGCTCGGGAACAGGTCCTCGAGGTAGCCGAACGCGAGCCGGCCCTGCTCGGTGGCGAGCCGGATCTCGGCGATCGAGTGGCCGCGCTCGCGCATCCGGTGCACGACGCGCGCATGGCTGACCGCGGCCGTGGTCCAGGTTCCCTCGTACTGCGGGACGAGCCCCTGGAGAGCCCAGCGGCGAAGCGTGGCCGGCGTGACGCCGACGCGTTCGGCGGCCTCGGCCAGCGTCATCGCGCCAGGTCCGCCCCGGGACCCTGAGGGCATCGAGCGGCGGCGGGATCCCGGTGGAGGCCCCGCCGCCCGCGGGCATCACGGCCCGCTGCGTCGGCCGTAGGCGCTCGTCACGTTTCCGGCGGCGCCTCGCGAGCGCGTGCCCGGGCAAACCCGGCACCGCGCGCACGATCCGGCCTGTTGCCTGGTGCGAGTCTGTAGGTCTACTCGCCGCGACCACAGCTGTCAACCGCCCCGGGCGTCAAACCTCGAGGTGCGGGTAATCCGCGGTGATCATCTCCCGGTAGCGCGCGAACAGCGGCTTGGTGATCGGCAGGATCGCAAGCGCCGCCTTCACGTCGCCGCCCGCCTTGATCCGCCTGCGCGCGATCGCGATCGCCACGTTCTCCTTGCCCTGGAAGTAACGGTTCGCCGTCTCGGAGCTCATCGTCATCTTGACCTTGGGCTCCCAGCTGACCTCGTCGGTCCACTCCCACGCCAGGTTCGGCTCCTCGGGTCCGCCCGCGCGGATGTTCACGACCAGATCGAGGTCCGTGAACTCGAATCGCTGCGGCGTGTCGGCGTCACGGAGCTGCGGGCCCATCTCCGGGTCGTCGCGCATCATCTCGAAGGTCCGGTCCATGACCTCGCGGAACTCGGAGGTGGACTTGAACTCCGGTGCGCCGTCGGGGGCGCCGGATCCCTGAGCCATCGGCGCAGTCTAGCCGCGGGCAGGTAACGGACCTGTAACGCCGCATGGGCGCCGCCAGGGCCCCGACTCTTACCGCCCGGGCCCCGACTCCTAGAGTCCCGCCCCTGCCCGAGACGCTCCACATCCACCCGACGGCGCCGCTCGCCGAGCGCGTGTTGCTCCCTGGCGATCCAGGCCGTGCCCTGCGGCTGGCTCAGCTGCTGCTCTCCGAGCCGAAGATGTTCAACCACAACCGCGGGCTGTGGGGCTACACGGGCGAGGCGCTCGTCGACGGCCGGCCGCTGAGCATCCAGTCGACCGGCATGGGCGGCCCGAGCGCCGCGATCGTCATCACCGAGCTCGTCACGCTCGGCGCCCGGCGGCTGCTCCGGGTTGGCACCTGCGGGGCGCTCGGAGCCGAGCTGCGCCTCGGGGAGCTGCTCGTGGCGACCGAGGCGCTGGCCGCCGACGGCACGAGCCGCGCGCTCGGCGCGCCCGACCGAGTCGCCGCCACGCCCGGTCTGCTGGCGTCGCTGCGCGACGCCGACGAGCAACCCGTCCGAGGCCCGGTCGTCTCGAGCGACGTGTTCTACGACGACCGGCCCGGCGTCGAACGGAGCTGGGTGGCCGAAGGCGCGCTCGCGGTCGAGATGGAGACGGCGACGCTCTACACGCTCGCCGCCAAGCACGGCGTGCAGGCCGCCGCCGTCCTGCTCGTCTCCGACCTGCTCGGTCCCGAGCGGAGCCGCATCCACCCCGATCAGCTCCACGAAGGCGAGGCGCGACTCGGGACGATCGCCGCCAGGGCGCTCAGCTCGGGCTGAACGCCTGCTCGACCGGACTCCGCCCGGTGGCGGTCCGCGGTGCTTCAGGCGCCGGTTGGCGCGCCGGACAGCCGGCTCTCGAGCCGCTCGAGCGCCTGCTCGATCGCGGCCAGTCGCTGCTCGATCGCGCTCGAGTTGCCGAGTCCCTCGATCCGCTGCTCCACGCGATCGAGGCCATCCTCGATCCCCTCGAGCCGCTGCGAGACCCCACGGAGCCGGCGCGTCAGGCGCTCCAGGTCACTGGCCGACGGAATGTTGAGCGCGCCCATCGCGATCTCCTGCGCGCGCACCGCGCGCTCGCGGGTCTCGAACGCCGCCGACAACGCGCCGGAGATCACCGGGTTGTCGAGCAGGTCCTGGGCGAGCTTGCCGATCGCCTCCTCACCCTGCTTGGTCACGCGTTCCTTCAATCCCTGGTCATCGCTCATAACCTCACTCTACCCGCCCGAAGCGGCTCGGTTACGACCACACATGGCGTCGCCCGGTTCACGGTCTGCCACGGCCGGCGACCGAGCGCCAATCCGGCGCCAATCGGGTCACCTCAACCTCTACTACAGGGTTATGTAGCGCGAATCGAGCTTCGCGGCGCCGCGTAGCCATGAGAAGTGCCTCATTCGCCGAGGGCGGTGCCGCGCCCGGCGCTACAGTTCGCCCTGAGAACGGCCGATGCGGAAGGGGTCGCGAGATTGCACGCGTATTCGATGTGTGCGTCCGGGCCTACCTGGACAGAATCGTGTCCCCGAACCTCCACCACGACAGTTCCGCGTTGCAAACCCTGCTCACAAACAGTAGCGTCCGATTCATGCGGCTCTTAGGTCGCGGATGGACGGCTGAGCGCAGCCAGAACGCGGGAGGAGACTGGCCCCGGTGTTGAGGAGTCCGAAGCTGATCGTCGGCGTTGCGGCAACCGTCGTTGCCGGCCTTGGCGCGTGGACGCCTGCGGTCTCCGCCACCGGCTGCGAGTGGCAGGTGAAGACGATCGGCGGCCTCGAGTTCAACGTGCCCGTGGGAGTTCAGATCTCCTCGATCGTGCCCGCGAACCTGCCGGTGGCGTCGGTGACGGAGGTGTGCACGTCGGGCACGGGCACGACGACCACGACCACCACCACGACGAGCACGACGACGACCTCCTCGTCCGCCTCCTCGTCCTCTTCCAGCTCGACCCCGTCGACGACGACGACCAGCACCACGTCCAGCCAGGCTCCCCCCACGGGCGCGCCCGGCGGCTCCGAGAAGAAGTCGACCAGCCCCGCGGCGAAGAACACCAAGGCCAAGAAGCCCCGCAAGAAGAAGAAGAACAAGCATCACGGCAAGTCGTCGAAGCCGACCACCAGCCACAAGAAGGGCACCGGCCTGCGGGGCAACGGCGGCATTCCGACGCCGTCGAATCCGACTTACACGCTGGCGCTTCCGGGCGCGGCGCCGCTGGGGGTTCCGAACTTCTTCATCGACAGCTTCCAGATCCCGCCGTTCCTGCTGCCGATCTACCAGGCCGCCGGGATCGAGTACGACGTGCCGTGGCAGGTGCTGGCCTCGATCAACCAGATCGAGACCGACTACGGCCGCAACCTCAGCGTCTCGAGCGCCGGCGCGGTCGGGTGGATGCAGTTCCTGCCCTCGACCTGGAAGGAATGGGCGGTCGACGCCACCGGCTCGGGGTACGCGGATCCATACAACCCGGTCGACGCGATCTTCACCGCGGCGCGGTACCTGCAGGCCGCAGGTGCCGCGAAGAACCTGAGCAAGGCGATCTTCGCCTACAACCACGCCGGCTGGTACGTCCAGTCGGTGCTGCTCCGCGCGAAGCTGATCGGCGGCATGCCCAACCAGCTGATCGGCGCGCTGACCGGGCTCGTCGAGGGCCGGTTCCCGGTCGCGGCGCGCGCGACGTACGCCGACGACAGCGTCGAGCGACTCGCGACCCGCCGGGTCCGTTCGGCGAACGCCGCGATCCCGGTCGACTCGGATTCGGCGAAGGCGACGTCGATCTTCGCCAAGCAGGGCTCGCCGGTGATCGCGGCCAACGACGGCAAGATCGTCAAGGTCGGCGACAACAAGCGCCTCGGCCGGTACATCGAGCTCCAGGACTCCACCGGCAACGTCTACACGTACG
Source organism: uncultured Solirubrobacterales bacterium (assembly GCA_963826895.1). Taxonomy (GTDB): domain Bacteria; phylum Actinomycetota; class Thermoleophilia; order Solirubrobacterales; family Solirubrobacteraceae; genus Palsa-465. Next base: position 713,629 of record CAWGYJ010000001.1, on the reverse strand, counting down.
CGAACCTCGGTTCGATCCCGTCGAAGTACCCGGTGCCGAAGCCGGTCCACGTGACCGCCGCCCAGATCGCCAAGCAGCTCTCGAAGACACCGGCGGCGCCGAAGACCGCGGCGACGGCGGGCACCCAGACGGGCAGCGCGGTCGTCTCGCAAACGCTCCACCCGGCCACCGACACCGCCAAGACGGTGACGGTCTCGAACACGACCAAGAAGGCGGCCGCGCCGGCCCAGAGCTCGGCGCCGGGCGGGATCGCGAAGGAGCGCCTGTTCGCGAATCCGTCCCGCCCCGCCTCCTATGCGGCGGGCGGCAACCTCCAGCTGCGCTCCGAGTCGCAGGAGATCTCGAGCTTCCAGAACTACTTCTCGGACGTCCTGCACCTCGGCAAGAACCAGTACACGCTCGAGCCGCTGAAGGCGGGGTCGATCGTCGTCGCCGGCACGATCCTCGGCCGCATCGGGCCGAACACGAGCACCGCGGCCAGCCACCTGGTGTTCATGATCCAGCCGGCCGGCAAGGACGCGCCGCAGATCGACCCGAAGCCGATCCTCGACGGCTGGAAGCTGCTCGAGGCGACCGCGGTGTACCGCGCGGCCGGCGTCGACCCGTTCTACGGCTCGGGCGCGAAGAACCCGTCGATCGGTGAGGTGCTGCTGATGTCCAAGCAGCAGCTGACCGACCGGATCCTGTCCGATCCGCACGTCCAGATCTACGCCTGCGGCCGCCGCGACATCGAGGCGGGTCTCGTCGACCGCCGGATCCTCGCCTCGCTCGAGTTCCTGTCGGGCTCCGGGCTGGACCCCTCGGTCTCCGGGCTGGTCTGCGGCGCGGGCCAGAACGGCACCGACGCGGCCGGCAAGACCGGCGACAGCGTCGACATCTCGAAGATCAACGGGATCCCGATCCTCGGCCACCAGGGCGCCGGCTCGATCACCGACGTGACGATCCGGCGGCTGCTCACGCTCCAGGGCGCGATGCAGCCGAACCAGATCATCTCGCTGATGAGCTACAAGAGCCAGCCGAGCACGCTCGCGCTGCCAGACCACTCCAACCGGATCCAGGTCACCTACACACCGATCTTCGGCTCCAACAAGAGGCTCTCGGCGCAGATCACCCAGATCCTCAAGCCGAAGCAGTGGATCCAGCTGATCTCCCGCATCAGCCAGATCCCCGAGCCCTCGGTGCCCACCACCCCCAGCAAGTACGCGATCCGCCGATAGCGGCGCAGCAAGAGTGGCCCGGCCCGAGCCACTAACCGACCCCCGCCCGCTGTTCGCATTCACCCAGTTCGAGCTGCCATGGGCGTTCGGGCCGCCGGACGGGCGCTACCTGCTCCGGGCCGAGGGAGATCCGCCCGACGCGCCACCGGCGCACGTGCTCGTGATCGCGACGCTCGGGGCGCCGGAGCGCCGCAGATTCCAGCGTCTCAAGCGTCAATCTGAGCCTCAACCTGAGCCTGAGCCTGTGATCACGGGCAGGGCCACGGTGATCGAGGTCGGCGAGCCGTTCCCGAACGACGCAGCCGCGCGCGCATGGCTCTCCCGTGCCGGCGAGCCCGAGCTGGCGGATGGTCTCGCGGTGCTGAACCGCGCGCTGCACGCCTTCAGGCTCGTCGTCGCGGACCCGTATCTCGTGCCGGTCGGCCGCCACCAGGCGCTCGTCGCGCGGGTCGGGTTCGGGGCGGGCGAGCAGGTCGCCGACGGGCTTTGGACCGAGGCGACCGAGCTGCTCCTGAGGTCGGGGCGCCGGCGCCGCAGCGCCGTGCTCCACCCCCAGGCACGGCTCGCCGCGGCACTCAGCGGACGCGAGCGCGCGCTCGCAAGCCAGGAGCTCACGCTGCGCGCGCGCCTGGACCTCGACCACGGGCGCGCGCGCGAGGCCGCGCTCCAGGTGCTGGTGGCACTCGACGCGGCGCTTGCCGAGCTGGCGCTGGACCCCACGGTCGAAACGCTCGCCGACCGGCTCGCAGAGCTGCGCGGCCGGCGCGATCAGACCGCCGCCGCCGCCCAGGCCGCGCTCGCCGGACCGCTCGAGCCCGAGCAGATCGAAGGTGTCGACTTCACGCTGAAGCGCCTCGAGGCCGTGTTCCGCGCCCGCGCGGTGGCGAACGCTTAGAGACCGAGCGCGCCGAGGTCGCACCGACGCCCGCGCTTGATTCCGGCGTTAGCCTTCGAAGCCATGGACGTGCGTCAGATACGGGGCGTCGCCGGTGTCGCTGTCTACGCGTTCGCGGCCGCACTGTTCGCGTGCTCGCCGGCGTTCGCGGCTGAGACGATCACGGTCAACAGCTCCGCCCCATCGCTCGGCTCCGGCGACGCCGGGCAGTGCACGCTGCGCGATGCGCTCGTGATCGCTGATGCGCCGTCGAACCCGGCGCTCGTCAGTGTCGCGGCGCCGGTTCCCGAGCCGGGCGGCGCGAAGGCGGCGACCGACTGCGGCGGCGAGACGCACGGGAGCGGCGCTGCGTACACGATCGACCTCGCGGCCGCCGGTCCATACGACCTCAGCGCGATCGATAACTACTGGTTCGGGCCCGACGGCTTGCCCCCGATCTCCGCCGACGTCACGATCGACGGCAACGGCAATACGATCGCGCGAACCGGCAGCACCGATTTCAGGTTCTTCTACGTCTCCGGCGGGCTGTCCGGGATCCCCGCCGGCACGCTGACGCTGAACGACCTCGCGCTACAGAACGGCGACGCTCAGGGAGGCGGCTCAGCCGCCGGTGGCGGTGGCGCGGGCATGGGTGGCGCGATCTTCGACCAGGGCACGCTGAAGCTGGAACGAGTCACGCTCAGCCGCAACGTGGCGCAGGGCGGATCTCCCAACGCAAACGGCGGCTCGGGCGGTGGCGGAATCGGCGGCGACTCGTCTGATGCCAACGAGAACGGGGGCGGATTCGGCGGGCCGGCGCCCGGTGCCACCGGCGGCCCGGGCGGAGCTCCGACCGACAAGGGCGGCGGCGGCGGCGGCGGCTTCCGCTTGAGCGACGTCGGAGGCAGCGCGACGAGCACCGCCGGGGCTGCCGGCGGAGGACTCGGCGGATTCGGGTCCCCAGCCGGCGGGGACGGCGGCGCGGGTGCGACCGTCAGCGCCAGCACGATGACCAGCGGCGCGGGCGGATCCTTCGGCAACGGCGGTGCCGGGCCCACAGCGTCGCCCGGCGCCAGCGGCGGCGGTGGGGTCGGCGGTGGCGGCGGTGGCGGCGACTACTTCAACGGCGGCGGTGGCGGCGGCTTCGGCGGCGGCGGCGGGCTCTCCAACGGCGTTGGTGGCTTCGGAGGCGGGGGCGCCGCGCTGGGCACCGGCGGCTTCGGCGGTGGCGACGGCAGCGGGAGCAACGGTCTCAACGGCGGCGGCGGAGCGGGGATGGGTGGGGCCGTGTTCGCGCTGTTCGGACAGGTGACGATCGCCGATTCGACGCTGTCGAACAACACGGCCGCCGGCGGCCCCGGCGGGACCATCGGCGGCACGGGAGGCGGCTCGAAATACGGCGACGCTGGTGACGGACTCGGCGGGGCGGTGTTCAACGTCGACGGCTCGGTCGCAATCGACGGCTCGACAATCTCCAACAACCACACGAGCGGAGCTGAGAACCAGGGCGACGGGGTCTACAGCCTCGGGTTCGGGAACACGATCACCGCCGGAGCCGCGACCGCCCCGAGTGTCTCGATCGGCGATTCGATCCTCTACGACGGCGCCGGCGTGTATGTCAACGACGTAGCGGGCAGGCGGGCGAACGCAAGCAGCGAGTCGCTGACCGCCCCGAGCTTCATCGGCGTGCTGACCTCGACCGGCGGGGCCACCACCTCGGGCACGCCGCTCACGGGTAATCCGAACCTCGGTCCGCTCCAGAACAACGGCGGCACGCTGCAGACGATGGAGCCGGGGGCCGGCAGCCCCGCGCTCAAGGCGGGCACGAACTGCGACGCGACCGACGAGCTCGGCACCGCGCGACCCGTGAACGGCTGCGACCTCGGCGCGCTCGAACTCACGCGCGTGCAGGCGCCGCTCGCGACCACCGGACAGCCGAGCGCCGTCACGTTCGACAGCGCCACGCTTCATGGCTCGGTCACCCCGAATGACAGCCCTGCCACGTACTACTTCCAGCTCAGCACCGTTCCGAGCTTCAGCTCGCCCATCGACGTCCCGAGCACACCGGCAAGCGCGGGCTTCGGGACCACGGCGGTCAACGTCAGCGAGTCCGCGACCGCCCTGGCTCCAGGCACGCACTACTACGTTCGTCTGGTGGTCGTCAACGGCGGCGCGACCGCGACCGGCGCCACAGTGACGCTGACGACGGCCGCAGCGCCGCTGCAAGCAGCCCGCGTGACGGTCGACGGTCAGAAGTTCACGCTCACCGCGCCCGCACCGATCGCTTGTGTTGCGCCGGCGGCGAAGCTCACTGCGATGCTCATGGCCGCCAAGCCTCCCAAGGGCGACAAGCTCAGGTTCGAGAGCGCGCGCGTTTACCTCGACAAAGGGATCAAGCACGTCACGACCAGGAAGCGCAAGCACCACCGCGCCACCAAGGTCACCACCTACCTGCCCAACGCAACCGCCAGAAAGCTCCCCGCGACCCTCCGCCTCTCGCTCAAGGGCCTCAAGCCCGGCACCCACACGCTGAGGGTCGCCCTGAGTTTCAAGCGGACCACGCGCAAGCACCACCGCACGGTCACGACGACGATCACGAAGACGCTGAAGGTGAGGTTCAGCGTCTGCTGAGGCCGAGCGCGGCGAGCACGGCTCCCAGCTCGTCGGCGACGTCACCGCTCAGCTTGACCGCCGCCCGCGAGTCGAACTGCGTCGGCCCCTGAGTGAGGATCGCGAGCCGGCCACCGGTCCCGAGCGTGATCGCGGGAAGCTGCGCGACCGGGTACACCTCGAGCGAGGAGCCGATGCACAGCATCAGATCGGCGCCCGCGGCGAGCTGCTCGGCCCGCTGGAGCGCGTCGACGGGCAGGTACTCGCCGAACAGAACCACGTCCGGCTTGAGCGGCCGCTCGCACTCGCACCGGGGCACGCCGTCGGGCGCGGCCAGCTGCCGTGCGCGCACGTCGTCCAGCTCGTACCGCGCGCCGCATTGAAGGCACGAGGAGTGCGCGATCGTCCCGTGCACCTCGATCAGCTCCTCGGTGCCCGCACGAGCGTGCAGTTGGTCGATGTTCTGCGTGATCACCGCGTCCAGCAGGCCTGCGCGCTCAAGTCCGACGAGCGCCTCGTGAGCCCGGTTGGGTCGCTTGGAATCCAGCGTCTGGAAGCGATCCCCGTAGAAGTGCCAGAAACGCTCCGGGTCACGCCGGAAGACGTCGATGTGCGCGACCTCCATCGGATCGACCTTCTCCCACAGGCCCGTGCCGGGGGAGCGGAAGTCCGGGATCCCGGAGGGCACCGAGATCCCGGCGCCCGTCAGCGCCACGACCGACCGCGCGTCTCGGATCAGCGCGGCCAGCTCGGAGACGGCGGCGGAGGTCGCGCTCACCGGCCGGTGAACCGCGGCGTGCGCTTGCCGAGGAAGGCAGAGATCCCCTCGTGCGCGTCCGCTGACGCGAACACGTCCGCGAACGCCTGCTTCTCCGCCTCGATGCCCTCGTCGAGATCGCCGGCGTCGGAGACCTGCTTGATCCGCTCGATCGCGAGCGGCGCCTGCGCTGGCTAACTTCCGCGCCCACTGGAGCGCGGTGTCGAGCAGCTCGTGATCGGGGACGATGCTGGTCGCGAGACCCAGCTCGTACGCGTCGTATGCCGGGATCGGGTCCCCGGTGAGGTTCATCTCGAGCGCGCGCGGGGACCCGATCAGCCGCGGCAGCCGCTGTGTGCCGCCGAACCCGGGAACGATCCCCAGGTTGATCTCGGGTTGGCCGAACGTGGCCGACTCCGCCGCGATCCGGAAGTCGCATCCCATCGCCAGCTCGCACCCGCCCCCGAATGCGCCCGCGTTGACGGCGGCGATCGTCACGACGCGCGAGCGCTCCATGTCCCGCAGCAGCCCATGCATCGAATCGACGAGCTCGCGTCCCGAGGCCTCGTCCATCTTCGTGAACGACTTGATGTCGGCGCCGGCGCAGAACAGCTGCGGGTTGGCCGAGGCGAACACGAGCGCGTGCGCGCCGCCGTCGGTGACCGCGCCCCAGACGCGCGCAAGCGCTTGAACGACCTCGGGCGAGATCGAGTTCGCCGGCGGCCGGTCGAGCCACGCGATCGCGATCTCGCCACGCGTCTCGAGCTTCACCGGGCTGTCGTCCCAGCCGGCGTCCGGCCGCGGGTACGGGAAGAAGCCCTGGCCGGATTTGACACCGAGCCGTCCCTGGGCGACGAGCCGGCGCAGGATCGTCGGCGGCACGAAGCTCTCGCCCCACTCGCTCGCGGCGTGCTCGAGCCGCTGAACCATCTCGTCCAAGCCGATCTGGTCCGCGCGCGCGAACGGCCCCGGAACGATGCCGGCCCCGGTCATCATCCCGAGGTCGATCTCCCGGACCGAGGAGATCCCCTCCTCGAGCACGAGGCAGCTCTCGACGAGCGCCTTCAGCGAGAAGCGTTCGACGAGCGCAGCAGCGTCGATGTCAGCTTCCGTGCTCATAGAAGCCCTTTCCCGTCTTCAGGCCCAGGTTGCCGTCGGCCACGAGCTGCTGCATCTGACCGTGTAGGAAGAAGCGGTCGCCGTATGACTCGTGCAGGTGCTCGGCGACGTGCAGAACCGTGTCGAGCCCGAGCAGGTCGGCGAGGAAGAACGGTCCCATCGGCGCCGCCTTGCTCTTGCTGACGATCCGGTCGATCTCCTTGACGTCGACTCCGGTCTCCTCCTGCACGCGCCAGAGCTCGGACACGCTCGAGTTGAGGATCCGGTTGACGACGAAGCCGGGCGCCTCGGCGCAGCGGATCGGCAGCTTGCGAATCGTCTGTGCGAAGTTGGACGCCGCCCTGACCGTCTCAGGGGAGGTGTCGTCCCCTTCGATCACCTCGATCAACCGCATCATCGAGGCCGGGTAGAAGAAGTGGAATCCGACGACCTTGTCCGGGCGGAGCGTCGCCTCCCCCATCTCGGTGATCGACAGGGAGGACGTGTTCGAGGCGAGGATCGCGTGGCCGGGTGTGGCCTCGTCGAGCTCGGAGAACACCAGAGCTTTCAGCTCGATCCGCTCGGGCACGGCTTCGATCACGAAGTCGACATCGCCGAAGCCGGAGTAATCCGTGGCGCCGGTGATCAGCGCAGCTCTGCGGTCCCGTTCGTCGTCCGAGAGCTTGCCGGCGTCGACCTGGCCCTGCCACAGCGAACTTGCCTTCTCGAGCCCCGTGTCGACGAATCGCTGCTCGACGTCCTTGAGCACGACCGGGATGTCGGCGTTCGCGATCGTGTATGCGATCTCGCCACCCATCGTCCCGGCGCCGACGACGGCCGCTTTGAACACGAACATCGATTGCAGTCTATTGAGGGTCGATGAGCGCAGCCGGACACCGCACGTTACGCTCTGCCCAGGCGACCTCGAATGAGGAGGAGACGGTGACCGAACAGCCCCCCGCGCGCCACTCGAGCAGCGCCGACGCGGCGGCGATCAAGTGGACCGAGAAGCACCCCGACGACGAGGTCGAGCACGACTCGCCGTCAGCCGTGCCGGAGGACGGCGAGGTCGTCCCCAACCACCACTCGGCCAGCGCCGAGGCAGCGTCGGTCCGCTGGCACGAGCGGCACGACGAGTAGCGCGCCGGGCTGCGTCAGCCGCGCGGCTTGTCGAGCCGGCCGATGAACAGCATCACGCCGACGCAAGCGTTGCTCCGGATCCCGGGGCGCCGCTTCTAACCCCGAGCCCGGGTCTCCAGCTCGACGGCGAACCGGGCAAGGCTCGAGCGCAGTGACGAGCTCCACGCGTTGCGCACGAACAGCGCGTCGATCACCGGCGTGATGATCGAACGGCGCCGAATTCGGTAGTCGAGGGTCAGCGTCAGCTCGCACCCCCCGTCGGCCGGCGTGAACGTCACTGACTGCCTGCCGGTGATCGAGTCGTCCTGCACCTCGACGGTCTGCCCGCCCAGCGGCTCGTACTCCACCACCCGCTCGGTGACGCGGCCGCGCCCCGCCGGACCGGACTCCCACACGACGCCGCCGCCCACCGAAGGCCAGTCGCCCTCGACCGCCACGATCGTCTCGAGGCCATCGACCCAGGCCGCCCACGTGCTCGTGTCGTACCAGTGCTGCTCGGCGTCGTGGACCGTCGCCTCCACCGTCACCGACGCCTGCACGGTTGCCATGGCGCTCAGGGTATGCGAGCCGGCGCCGTGCGGGTACTGTCCGTCCGCGTGAGGATCAACGGGATCGAGCTGGCGGTCGCGCAGCACGGCCCGCCCGACGGGCCGGTGGTGGTGCTGCTGCACGGCTTCCCGGAGCTCGGGTACTCCTGGCGCCACCAGGTCGGACCGCTGTCGGAAGCCGGCTACCGGGTGCTCGTGCCCGACATGCGCGGGTTCGGCGACTCCGATGCCCCCGAGGCGATCGAGGAGTACGCGGTTGACGTGCTCGCCGGCGACGTGCTCGGACTGCTCGACCACGCCGGCGCCGAGCAGGGCGTCGTCATCGGCCACGACTGGGGGGCGGACGCCGCCTGGAAGACCGCATGGATGCACCCCGACCGGATCCGCGCGGTCGCGGGCCTGTCGGTCCCGTTCGTGCCGCGCGCGCCCGCGCCACCGCTCGAGATCATGCGCAAGCACCTCGGCCCCGGCTTCTACATCGTCTGGTTCCAGGAGCCCGGCGTCGCGGAGGAGGCACTCGAGCGCGACGTGCGGCGGACGCTCGCGACCTCCCGCGTGTGGGACGCGGCATGGTCCGAGAGCCCCGACGAGGATCCCCCGACGCCGTCGTTCATGACCGAGGAAGAGCTCGGCGTGTACGTGCAGACGTTCACGCGCACCGGCTTCCGCGGTGGCCTCAACTACTACCGGAACATCGACCGCAACTGGGAGCGCACGGCTGCGGTCGCGGAGCGGCGGATCGGGCAGCCGGCTCTCTTCCTGACCGGCGAGCGCGATCCCGTGCGCACGTTCATGCCCGCCGAGGCGATGAACGGGTGGGTCACGAACCTGCAGGTCGACGAGGTCGTTCCCGGCGCGGGTCACTGGGTCCAGCAGCAGGCGCCGGAGGCCGTGAACCGGACCCTGCTGAGCTGGCTCGCCGGGCTCTCGTGACGAACTTGCGAGGCGAGTAGGCTTCAACCACAGTGGCCGACAACCTGCCCGAAGCGATCGAGCCGTATCCGAACATCTCGCCGAAGGCGTACGAGCATCCGGCCGACCGCGCCGCGACCGCTGCGCTCAAGTCGATCCCGGTGCTGAACACCGTCGTGCGCAAGCTGATCGAGTGGCAGTACGAGCGGGCGCTGCGCCAGATGTACCTGAGCAACTCCGTCCGGGTCGGCGAGCGCCAGCTGCCGGATATCTGGGGCCATCAGCAGGCCGTCTGCAAGATCCTCGACATGCCTCAGACCTACGACGTATACGTGTCGGGTCAGTTCGAGCTCGGCGCCAACGCGATGGCGATCGGCTCCACGAACCCGATCGTGGTGGTCGGCTCAGCTCTGGCCGGCCGGCTCGGCCCCGGTGAGCAACGCGCGGTGCTCGCGCACGAGGTCGCCCACATCCTCTCGGACCACATGGTCTACCGGACGGCGCTGCAGATCATCCTCAACGCCGGACTCGGGACGATGCCGTTCCCGCTCGGCCTCCCGATCATGGCGGTGCGCACGGTCCTACTCGAGTGGTACCGCGCGTCGGAGCTCAGTTGCGACCGCGCCGAGGCGCTCGTGGTGCGGGACCCGCGCATCGTGTGCCGGGCGCTGATGGTGATCGCGGGAGGCATGAAGGCCGACGAGCTCGACCTCGATGCGTTCCTCACCCAAGCCCGCGAATACGAGGACTGGGACGACCCTAGCGACCGCGTGCGGCGCTTCTTCTACGAGATCAACGCGACGCACCCGTATGCAGTGCGGCGCGTGTCCGAGGTGATGAAGTGGGTGCAGAGCGGCGAGTACGACCGGATCCAGCGGGGTGAGTACATCAAGCGTGGTGAGGAGCCGCCCGTTCGCCAGGAGGCCGGCGATGCGTTCGAGTACTACGCGGGGCGGTTCCGCGCGATCTTCGCGGACATGGGCGAGAACGTCTCGAAGCTCGGCAACCAGGTCGGCGGCGTCGCCGAGCAGATGGCCGAGTGGATTCGCGGCCGCGGCGGCTCGGGCGGTGGCAACGGCGGCGACTGACCGCCCGTAAGTAACACCCGTCCGTTCCGTTCATCTTCCAGATGCCATCTGGGAGAATCGGATCGAGTTGGTCATGCGCGCCACACCGGGTTCGCGGGCGCTCGAAGACGGAGAGCTCGCCCGCCGCGCGATCGCCGGCGACGGAGCGGCGTTCGCAGAGCTCTACGACCGCCACGAGCACCGTGTCTACGGCTTCTGCGTGCGCATGCTCGGCTCCACGCACGACGCGGCCGACGCCACGCAGGAGACGTTCGTGCGGGTGCTGAAGCGACTGCCGTCGCTCGAAGGGCGTGACCTCAACTTCGTCGCCTACGTCCTGACCTGCGCGCGCCACGCCTGCTACGACGCGATCGAGTCGCGCCGCCGTGTCGAGCCGGTCGCGGATCACGACGAGCAGCCCGCATCGTCTTTGGATGAGGACCCCGAGCGCGCCGCGCTGCTCGCCGCCACGCGCGAGCAGGTCATTCGCGCGAACGAGGCGCTGCCCGCGCGGCAGCGGGAGGTGCTCGCGCTGCGCGAGGTCGAGGAGCTGTCATACGAGCAGATCGGCGAGTTGATGGAGCTGAACGCGAATGCGGTCGCGCAGCTGATCTCGCGCGCGCGGCTCAGGCTCCGGGACAACCTGCGCGGGACGGCGCTCGAGTCGATCGCGTCCGGCTCGCCGGACTGCGACCGGGCGCTGCCGATGCTCGCGGCGCTCAAGGACGGCGAGCGCTCGGTGCTCGGCGACTGGCTCGACGAGCATCTCGCCGGGTGTGAGACATGTCGCCTGCGGCTCGAGGCGATGGAGGAGGCCGGCAGCTCGTACCGCGCGATCGCCGTGATCGCGCCGCTCGTCTGGCTGCGCCAGGCGACGATCGCACGGGCAGCGGAATCGGTCGGCGCCGACTGGAGCGGCGTCGCGTCATCCCCTGCAGGCGGCGAGCCGCCCGAGTCTCCGGGGCCCGGGTCTCCGGGGCCCGGGTCTCCGGGGCCCGGGTCCGCGCCGTCCGAGCCCGGCGGGCACGGGCGCCGGCTCGGGCGCCGTCGCCGGCGCGAGCTGGGGCTCGCCGGCGTCGTCTGCGTGCTGTTGGCACTGCTGCTCGTCGGCACCCTGGACCAGGGCAGCCGGACGCCCAGGTTCGTGCCGGCCGCCGCGGTCGCGCGAACCCACACCCGCCACCCGAGCCACCACCCGCGCCACCCGGCGCGCCACCACGCCAATCGCCGGCACACCGCGGCCGTCACCGCGACCACATCGTCGCGGACCACGGCGCCGGGGACCGTGTCCCAGCCGGTCACGCACCACAACCACCACCCGCCCGGGCGGACGACGACGACGACCACCACCACCACCACCGCGTCGTCGCGCGCGACAACCAGCTCTACGACGGTCACGACCACGACAACCACCTCGTCGTCCACGACGACCACCCCGCCCGTCAGCACCACGACCTCGTCGAGCTCGTCCACGACGACGAATCCGTTCAACGGCCGGCCGGGCGGCCCCCCGTAGGCCGCGGCGACCTCCACCGCCCTGCACCCTGGACGAACCTTCCGCACAGCGGAAGTTTCGTGCGCGCTCGCGCTTCGTCCGGCCTAGGAGACGGCGCCGCCACCACCCCCACTTGACAGTTAACGATATATCGTGTACTATCGCGATACAACTACAAAAGGAGATCTCAGAGATGCGAGATGCAACCTACGAATTCCCCAATTGGCGGTTCGCCACCGGCGGCGGCGAAGGTCGCGGCCGGAGCGGCGGCGGCAAGGGCCGCGGCCGGCGACACCGCTTCAGTCCCGAGGACATCGACCGGATGATCGAGATGCGCCAGATGCGCGGCGGAGGCTTCGGCCCCCCGTTCCGCGGAGGGCGCGGCCGGCGACGGCGCGGCGACGTCCGCACCGCGCTCCTGCTGCTGCTCGCAGAGCAGCCCCGCAACGGCTACCAGCTGATGCAGGAGATCGGGGAGCGCAGCGACGGACGCTGGACCCCGAGCCCCGGTTCGGTGTACCCCTCTCTGTCGCAGCTCGAGGACGAGGGCCTGATCCGGGCCTCCGAGCTCGACGGCGGCAAGGTGTTCGAGATCACGGACGCCGGCCGAGCCCACCTGGAGGAGCGCGGCGACGCGCCCGCCCCGTGGGACGATGACGATGACAAGGCCAGCCCGACATGCCTGCGAGACCTCATCCGAGGCATCGCGGTCGCCTGGACGCAGGTCGTCCAGACGGGCAACGAGCACAGCTCGAGAAGGCGACCAAGGTCCTGACCGAGGCCCGCCGCGAGCTGTACCGGATCCTTGCCGAGGACGATGACGCGTAATCTCACGTGGCGTGGCCGCCGCGATCAGCGTCAAAGCGCTCGACAAGCGCTTCGGAGAAGTCCACGCCGTCCGCGGCGTGGACTTCGAAGTGCAGCCGGGCGAGGTGTTCGGCTTTCTCGGCCCGAACGGCGCCGGCAAGACCACCACCATCAACATGCTCTGCACGCTCGCCAAGCCGACGTCCGGCAGCGCGACCGTCGCGGGGCACGACGTCGTCACCGAGCGCGACGATGTGCGCCGCAACATCGGGCTGGTGTTCCAGGACCCGACCCTCGACGGCTACCTGACCGCGGCGCAGAACCTCAAGCTCCACGCCGAGCTCTACGGCGTGCGAATCCAAGCTCGTGGCGCCACGCATGGAGCAGGTGCTGAAGATGGTCGGGCTGTGGGAGCGGCAGGACCACGAGGTCGCGACCTTCTCCGGCGGCATGCGCCGCCGGCTAGAGATCGCCCGCGGGCTGATGCACTCCCCGCGCGTGCTGTTCCTGGACGAGCCGACGATCGGCCTCGACCCGCAGACCCGCCGCTCGATCTGGAGCTATATCCGCGAGCTCAAGGAGCGTGAGGAGATCACGATCTTCATGACCACGCACTACATGGACGAGGCCGAGTGGTGCGACCGGATCGCGATCATGGACCACGGCGAGATCGTCGCGCTCGACACGCCCGAGGCGCTGAAGGCAGCAGGTCGGCACCGACCGCGTGACGCATCCACACCGACGACAACGAGGCCGCGATCGCGGCGCTCGAGCAGCAGCTTCGGGATTGAGGCGAAGATCGCCGAGGGCGCGGTCACGTTCGGCGTCCCCGCCGGCGAGGAGTTCGTCCCGCGGCTGTTCGCCGAGCTCGGCGTCCCGATCCGCGGCGGTCAGCGTCTCGCGCCCGACGCTCGACGACGTCTTCATGTCCTACACCGGCACCACGATCCGTGACGCCGAGGAGGACCCGTCCAAGCACCGCAACCGCGTGATGGTGCAGATGATGGGAGGCAAGCGTTGAGCACCACCGCGGACCGCCCCGAACCGACGACGACGATCGAGCCGGCTGCTCCGATCGTCCGCGTCCACGTCCCGAAGCGCAGCCTCGCGCGCGAGCTGCGCGCGATCAAGATCGTCTGGCGCCGCGAGCTGATCCGCTTCCGCTCCGACCGGCTGCGGATCGTCACGACGCTGGTCCAGCCGTTCCTGTTCCTGTTCGTGCTCGGCGCCGGTCTTCAGCGGCTCGTCGAGTGCCGGCACGCACGGCGTCAACCTGAAGACGTTCATCTACCCGGGCATCCTCTGCATCTCGGTGATGTTCACCGCGATGTTCTCGGCCGCCTCGATCGTCTGGGACCGGGAGTTCGGCTTCCTGCGCGAGATGATGGTCGCCCCGATCCGGCGCAGCTCGATCGTGATCGGCAAGTGCTTCGGCGGCGCCACCGTCGCCGCCACGCAGGGCGTGATCGTGCTCCGTCGTCGGCCCGCTCGTCGGCGTGCACTATCAGGTGCTGCTGATCGGCGAGATCTTCATCCTGCAGCTGCTGCTGGCGTTCACGATCACCGCCTTCGGCGTGATGATCGCGGTCCGGATCAAGCAGATGCAGTCGTTCATGGGCGTCATGCAGATGATCGTGATGCCGATGTTCTTCATCTCGGGAGCGCTGTTCCCGGCCGCCGGCCTCCCGGGCTGGCTGACGGTGCTCAACCGCATCGACCCGCTCACCTACGCGGTCGACCCGATGCGTCGGCTCGTGTTCAGCCACCTGCACGTCAACCCGCTCGCGCAGGCGGCGCTTGACCCCGGCGTGACCTGGTGGGGCTGGCGCGTCCCGACGCTGGTCGAGGCCGGCGTGATCCTCGTGCTCGGGCTGGTGATGCTCGGCGATCGCGATCTGGGAGTTCAGCTCGACCGAGTGAGGATGCCGTCGGAACGGGCGTCCTGAGTCAGAGCTTCACGCCGCGGTCGGCGAGCCAGCGGACGACGGCGTGTGGCGGGTCCCCTTCCCATTCCGCGCGCGCGGCGAGTCGCATGATCCGGTCGGGCGCCGCGTGCAGCTCATCGCGGCGGTGCGCGAGGTACAGGATCATCACCGTCGCCATCGACACCGCGGGATCTTCGATCTCGGCATCAACGAACGAGACCACGTCGGCTACACGACTCTCGAGGTCGTCGAGCACGCCGGCCACCGGCTCGTCGTCGTCCTCGAATTGGCCCAGCAGCTGATCCAGCCGGTCGTCCGCGCCGTCGGGATCCGCCACCTCGACCGCTCGCTTGACGATCTCGTACAGGCTCACGGGCTCTGGATTCGTCGGCATCACGCTGAGCCTATACGAGCGATCTCGTCGGCAACGCGTGCGGCCCCCGCTCTGCCGAGTGTGATCGTGTAGTGATTGACGTCGGGCACGAGCTCGGCGGTTCGTCGCACCGGATCCTCGTCCGCCCACGCCTCCGCCTGCGCCAGTGGCTGCATCGGGCTCGGCTCGTCCGCGAGCCCTCGCGGCGCGACCACCATTCGCGCCGGCACCACGAGCTCGTGCGCGTACCTCGTGTCCACGAGCCCGAGCACGTCGGCCCTCACCGCGTCCTCTGAGATCCCCGGACGCAGATCCGGTGGCTCGCCGACGAGGTCGTGCGCGGCGTACGCGAACAGGTCCCCGTCATCCACCTCCGAGCCCCCGAGCGCCGGGTGCCTGCGCCACCACTCGTAGTAGGCCTGATCGCTCTCGAACCGCATCTGGAGTCGTGCCAGCGCCGGCCCCAGGAACGCGTCGGCGAACGCCTGCGGCTCGGCCCCGCCCGCACCCGGAATGTCGAGCCCGCCATCGACCATCAGGATCGCGCGCACGCGCTCGGGATGCTCGACCGCGAACCGCGCGACGACGTACGCGCCGAGCGAGTGCCCGACGAGCACGGTCCGCTCGAGCCCCGCCGCGTCGAGCACCGCCACCAGATCGCTCACGTGCGACCCGAGCCCGTACGGCCCGGGCAGCCCCCGGCTCTGGCCGCGCCCCCGCAGGTCGACCGCGAGCAGCGCCGCACGTCCGTCGAGCGCCCGCGCGACCGCGAGCCATGCGCGGCTCGACGAGGTGATCCCGTGCACGGCGACCACCACGGGAGCATCGCCGCCGGCACGTAGGCGCGCGACGTTCAGCGAGCCTCCGGCGACCTTCACGGGCGTGTCAGCGATCTCGAGCACCTGCGCCAGCCTATCCACCGTGGCCGCTGCCGCCGGTCGGCGGTTTACGCTGCCCCGCGTGACCGAACATGGACCGACCCCACAGCCCTCAGGCGACGCGAACAGGCCCGCGCTGTGCCTGCAGAAGACCGAGCTCGGCGACGTCGCGGGGCACCTGCGTGACCACCAGTTCTTCTGGCTCGATCTCGAGGACCCGAGCCCCGACGAGATCAAGCAGCTCGGCGACTTGCTGTCGCTGCATCCGCTGACGCTCGCGGACGTCAGCACCTTCTCCGAGCGGCCCAAGCGCGAGCACTACGAGGGCTACGTCAGCCTCGTCGTGTACGGGGTCGACTCGAACGCCGATGCCGGCGCCTCCCTGCTGCGAGAGGTTCATCTGATCATCTCGGGCGAGTACGTGGTGACGCTCCACCCAAACCCGTTCGACGTGCTCGACGACCTTCGCACGCGCCTCCAGGACGCGGGCGTCCGCGGCGAGCAGGCGCTGATCTACCGCATCCTCGACACGGTGCTCGGAACCTACGTTCCGGTGCTCGCGCGGGTCGACGACCAGATCGACGACATCGAGCAGGCCGTGATCGCACGCCCGCGCGAGGAGAGCCTGCAGCAGATCTTCTCGCTCAAGCGTGATCTGATCGGCATGCGCCGGGTGGTCACGCCGATGCGCGACTTCTTCGCGCGTGACACCGACGAGATCAACCACCTGCCCGGAATGGAGCCCGACGACACGCTCTACTTCCGGGACCTGTACGACACCCTGGTCCGCACCTCGGACCTGATCGACTCCTACCGGGACCTGCTGAGCGGCGCGACCGACATGTACCTGTCGACGGTCGCCAATCGCCAGGGCGAGATCTCGAAGCAGCTGACGATCATCGCCACGATCTTCCTGCCGCTGTCGTTCATCACCGGCTTCTTCGGGCAGAACTTCGCCTGGCTGGTCAACAACGTGCTCGCGAAGACGTGGTCGTTCTGGGTTCTCGGACTCGGGCTGCTGGCGCTTTCGATCGTCGTCCTGATGATCTGGTTCAAGCGCCGAGGCTGGCTCGCCCCGGACTGAGCGAGGTGGCCCGGGACGCGTGCGGCCCGGGCTCCCCGATTCCTTGTCAGACGGCCGCGGTCGCGGGCTCTTCGATGCGTCGCGGCAGCAGCGTCTCGCGCGCGATCACGAGCCGCTGGATCTGCGCGGTGCCCTCGTACAGCTGCAGGATCTTCGCGTCGCGCATCAGCTTCTCGACCTTGTACTCCTTGATGAAGCCGTAGCCGCCGTAGACCTGGACGGCGTCCGTGGTGATCTCCATCGCCGAGTCCGCGGCGAACCGCTTCGCGTGCGAGGACTCGATCGTGTTGCGCTTGCCCTGGTCGAGCAGCGCCGCCGAGTGCCAGGTCGCGAGGCGAGACATGTGGACCTTGGTCGCCATGTCGGCGATGATGAACTGGATCGCCTGGTGCATCGCGATCGGGACGCCGAACTGGACGCGCTCCTTGGAGTACTCGATCGCCATCTCCATCGCCGCGCGAGAGACGCCGGTCGCCATCGCGGCGACGCCGGGGCGCGTGCGGTCGAGCGTCATCATCGCGATCTTGAACCCCTTGTTCTCCTCGCCGACGAGGTGGTCCAGCGGGATCTCCACCTCGGGGAACGTGATCGTCGCTGTGTTCGACGCGCGCTGGCCCATCTTGTCCTCGTGCTTGTCGACGACCACGCCCGCGTCGCGCGGAACGATGAAGCACGAGATCCCGCGATGGCCGGCCTCCTTGTCGGTCTTCGCGTAGACGGTGTAGTAGTTGGCGTACTCGCCGTTGGTGATGAAGCACTTTGAGCCGTTGATGACCCACTTGTCGCCCTTGCGGGTCGCGGTGGTCTTCATCCCCGAGACGTCTGAGCCCGCGTCGGGCTCGGTGAGGCAGAACGAGGCCAGCAGCGGCGCCTCGGACAGCCGGCCCAGGTACTCCTTCTTCAGCTCCTCGGAGGCTGCGAGCGCGATCGGCGCGGTCGCAAGGCCGTTACAGGACAGCGAGGTGCCGATGCCCGAGCACCCCCACGCGATCTCCTCCTCGATGATCGCGCCGTCGAGGTAGCCGAGGCCGGGGCCACCGTACTCGGCCGGCAGGTGGCTGTTCATCAGCCCGAGCTCCCACGCCTTTTCGATGATCTCGCCCGGCCAGGTGGCGTCCCTGTCGTACTCCCATGCGACCGGCCGGATCTCCTTCTCGGCGAAGTCGTGGGCCATCTCCCGCATGCTCTTCTGCTCGTCAGTGAGCGTGAAATCGACCACTGGATCGCTCCTTGGAAAAGGGATAGATTGACTAGTCAGTCAACTCTTTGGATGGGGCTAAGGGTACCCCATCGGCGGACGTCGGTAACGCGGTGAGCGGGCTTGCCCGGTGCGGGACAATTAAGCCATGCAGAACGCCTTCGGCACCGTCCTCTGGATCGTGTGCGGGCTCGGCATCGTGCTCGCCTTCTTAGCCCTGGCCCGCAGCGGCAAGACCTGGGAGGACTACGGCAAGAACCGGCTTCTCACCGAGTCGGAGCTCGGCGGCCGGCCGGCGACCGGCTCCGCCGCGGCCCTGCACGAGCGCAACGTCGAGATCCGCCAGCTGCTCGAGGCACGTAACGCCCGGCGCGCCAGGCGCGGCGAGGAGCCGATCGACATCGAGCAGGAGCTGAACCGCCTTACCGCGCCCGCGATCGACGACGGCCTGCGCGCCGAGATCCGCGACCTCGTCGTCGCCCGCAACCACCGCCGTGCCCGGTCCGGGAAGCCGCCGCTCGACGTCGAGGCCGAGGTCGAGCGCGAGATCGCGTCGCTGCAAGAGCTCTGAGTGTCCGGCGCCCGGGCCGCTTGCGGAGTTGTGGCCGGTCCGGCGTTCGTGACCGTGTTCACCGCGCTCGGACCGCGACGCGCGGGGTACGACTGGCGCCGGCACCCGGTCAGCGCGCTGGCGATCGGACCCGAGGGCTGGCCGCAGCGGTTGAACTTCATCGCCGCGGGAGTGCTCTACTCCGTGGCCGGCCGGGGTCTCGCGCGCCGTTCCGGGAGCGCCGGCGGGCCCTCCGCGGTGCGCTGGCTCGTGACCGGCGCGGGCGCCGGACTGATCGGCTCCGGCCTGTTCGTGACCGATCCCGCGGCGGGCTTCCCCCGGCCGACGCCCCGCCATCGACCTCCGCCGTGACGGTGCACGGACAGCTCCATAATGCCTGCGCGATCCCGATCTTCCTGGGGATCCCCGCGGCGGCCCTCCTGTCCGCGGCCTCGGCGGCTCGCAGGCGCGAGCACCCCTGGGCGGCTTATTCGCTTGGCTCGGCGGTTGCCATGGCCGGCGCCACGGCGCTGTTCGGAAATGCGTTCGCCGGCTCGCCGCGCCTCGGCGGTTCCGGCGGCCTGTTACAGCGGCTGTCGATCGTGGCCGGATTCGCGTGGTTGACCGCGCTCTGCACTCGGAGCCTGACCTACACCACCGATGCGGCCGGGACGCGGTAGGCTGCTCGCCCCGATGGCCGACATGCGCATCTTCGAGCTCGAGGAGCTCGTCAACCGCCCCGGGACGTACTTCAACCCGCAGACCGAGGTGCTGGTCGTGGTCGACGACTCGCCGGAGCTCGACTCCGAGATCTTCAACATGGAGGAGTACGAGGGCGCCGACTGGGTCCAGATCTCGGACGAGGTGCCGGTCGACGAGCACCGTCGCGACGAGCTGCTCGAGAGCTTCCAGGTCCGGTACCACCCGGGCTCGATCACCGCCGAGGACGACGACTTCGACGAAGAGGACGAGCTCGAGCCCGACGACCAGGAAGTTGGGCGGGAGTAGCCCTCAGCGGGTGATCAGCGGGCGTTCACTGCCCGCTGAGCAGCGACGAGCACTTCTGCATCTTCGCGACGTCCCCATTCGCCTGGGTGATGCACTGGCTGTAGCTGTTGACGGCCGAGGAACTGCCCGACGACGATGAGCCGGACGTCGACGTGCCGCCGGACGTCGTCGAACCGCCCGACGTGGGCAGCTGCGAGCCGACCGCGCTCTCGATCGCCTGCAGGATCGTCTGGATCTTCGACTGGAACTGGCTGTACGGAGCGGTGCTCGTCGGCGCGACGATCGTCTGGGGCTGGTTCAGGTCGGCGTACTGCATCGTCAGCGTCACGCCGGCCGAGTTGAGCCCGCCGAACAGCGTCGAGAGCGAGCCGGAGACCGGCAGCGTGAGCCCGACCGACAGTTTCCGCACGGTCTTGTCGCTGCTGCCGGTCCACACATCGAAGACCGGATCGCGGACCTCGGCGGCGATCTTGGTCTGAGTCGCCGGCGAGATGCCGCGGGAGGCGGCGGACACGCCCGCCGATGAGGCCTTCGCGAGGAACGTGTTCAGATCGCGCAGCAATGCGGGAACGTCGATCCCCGCGTGGATGTGGGTCGTGGTCGTGCCCGCGATGTTCGCGCTGCCCGCGACCGCGGGGTGGATGAGCCAGTCGAGCGGGTTGATCCCGAGCTTCCCGAGCAGGCCGCTGCCGGAGCCGCTGCCGACCGAGGAGAAGCTCGACTCGAGCTTCTGGAACGTCGCCTGGGGTAGCTGGTAGCTCGTCCCGTCGAGGCTGACGTACCCGCTGGTGCCGGTCGACAGGATCCCGAGCGTGCCGGTGTGACCGAGCGCGCTGATCGAGACGTTGAAGTTCGACTTCGGCAGTTTGCCCTTGCCGAGGCTCTGGAACGGGCCGCCGAAGCTGAGCGTGATCGGGCCGCTCAGCTTGGTCGAGCCTGACGGCTCGATCGTGAGGCTGAAGCTCAGATTGCCGCTGTTGACGGTGTGCGAGCCGCTGAACGTCTGCTTGAGCAGCGACTGGGCGTTGCCCGAGCCGCCACCGCTGCTGCTGCTACCGCACGCGGCGACGGCGATCGCCACGAACGTGGCCGCAAGCGGCACGCTGAGCCCCCTGACCCGACGGTGCATCTGCAACTCCTCCTCAACGGTGGCACTGAGACGCGGGCGAATCTAGCATCAGGCAGGTGCGACGGGCCTCAGTTGCCTGGCTCGAGGACCGGAGCCGTCGCGACGCTGTGCGGACGGCAACTTCGACCGGATCATCGGCTCGCTGACGGTTCGCTGACCGAGGCCAAAGATCGTGGTCGCTACCACGACGACAGCGGACGGAAGCGCTGTCAAGCTCGCGCCGTGGATCGGAGCAGCGTCAGGAAAACGTGCACGCGGGCGGTTCTGCTCCTGGCGCTGTTGGTGGGCGTCATCGGTGCGACGTCGGCCGTCGCCAGCGGGGCGCCGTCGTGCGACACCACGTACCAGGGCACTTCGAGCGGCGCCGACTGGAACACGGGCTCGAACTGGACCAGCGGCGTCCCCTCGGCATCGACGGTCGCCTGCATTCCGTCCGGCGACACGGTCGACGTGGAGGAGAGCGGCGACGCCGCGAAGGCGATCGAGGGGACGAGCTCCACCTACGGCAGCGTCGATGTGTCCAGCGGCAGCCTCACGCTGGGCGCCGACGACACGACGGACACGTCCGAGCTGACGGATCTGACGATGACCGGTGGGACGGTGACGGTCGATGACACGCTGTCGCTGACCGGAGCCGTGTCAATGACCGATGCGACCCTGGACGGACCCGCGTCCGGTAGCGCCACGGTGACGGTCGGGGGCGCCTTCAGCGTCGTCTCCGACAGCTCGGGCTCGTCGACGATCGGCTCGAATCTCTCGATCACGCAGAACGGGAGCGGCACGTTCACGATCGGCGAGGGCGACCAGGGCGAGTCCATCGACAGCTCCATCACGACCAACACCACCGGCACCGTCTCGATCGACGGCACGATCACCGGCGGCGCCTCGGGGGTCACGATCGACAGCACGGCCGAGCCGATCACGCTCGCGACCGGGAGTTACCAGGAGGGTGGCGCAACCGTGACGCTCGAGGCTCCCGGGGTCGTCACGAGCGGCGCCACGACGATGGGCGTGCAGGATCTTGTCATCGACGGGTCCACGAGCTCGCTCACGGGGCTGTTGAAGATCGAGAATGGCGGGCTGACGCTCGATTCCGGGGACACGCTGAGCACCACCGGCGGCGGCCTTGACTTCGACAACGGCACCTCGACCCTGAACGGCACCATCGACGGCACCGGCACGTTCGAGACGACCGGGTCCGGCAACGTCACGATCGCCAGCGGCGCCACGTTCAGCGCGCCGGCGATCTCGCTGAACGGCGGCGGCACCGTCAACGACGACCTGGCGAGCGCGATCACATTGACCGGACTCACGGACAACCGGGGGACGCTCAACCTCAAGTCCACCGGCGGGATCACCGACAGCGGCAGCCTGTCGATCCTCGACGGCACCCTCGACGGCCCGTCGGCCGGCACCGATGCCGTCACCGTGGCCGGGAATTTCGATGACACGAGCGATCAGCAGGGCTCGAGCGACATCGCCAGCAACCTGACGATCACCCAGAACGGGTCGGGCACGTTCGCGATCGGCGACAACGCCAACGACACCCACGGCGCCCCGCAACTAGAGGACATCTCCAGCCCGATCACCACCAACACCACCGGAACGGTCACGATCGACCCCACGATCACCGGCGCCGGCGGCACGATGACCGTCACCAGCACCAGCCAACCGATCGCGCTCGGCACCGGCAGCTGGCAAGGCGGCGGCGGCACCGTCACCATCACCGCCCCCGGATTCACAACCAGCGCCGCCACCACAATGGGCGCGCAGGCACTCGTGATCGACGGATCCACGAGCTCGCTCACCGGCGTGTTGACGATCGAGAACGGCGGGCTGACGCTCGATTCCAACGACACGCTGAGCACCACCGGCGGCGGCCTTGACTTCGACAACGGCAGCTCGACCCTGAGCGGCACCGTCAGCGGCACCGGCACGTTCGAGACGACCGGCTCCGGGACCGTGGCCCTGTCCGGCGCATTCACGGCCCCCGCGATCTCGGTCAACGGCGGCGGCACGGTCAACGACAACATCACAAAAGCCATCAGCCTGACCGGCCTCACGATCCACAACGGCTCCCTCAACCTCAAGTCCACCGGCGGGATCACCGACACCGGCAACCTCTCGATCATCGACGGCACCCTCGCCGGCCCAGCCCAGGGAACCGATGCCGTCACCGTGGCCGGGAACTTCGATGACACGAGCGATCAGCAGGGCTCGAGCAGCATCGGCGACAACCTGACGGTCTCCCAGACCGGGTCGGGCACGTTCGCGATCGGCGACAACGCCAACGACACCCACGGCGCCCCGCAACTAGAGGACATCTCCAGCGCGATCCAGACCAGCACCACCGGAACGGTCACGATCGACCCCACGATCACCGGCGCCGGCGGCACGATGACCGTCACCAGCACCAGCCAACCGATCGCGCTCGGCACCGGCAGCTGGCAAGGCGGCGGCGGCACCGTCACCATCACCGCCCCCGGATTCGACGTGGCGTCGGGGACGACACTCGCAGCGCAGAAGCTCGCCCAGAACGGCGGCACGATGGACCTGACCTCGGGCGACACGCTGGCCGTGCCCAACGGGTACACGGTTCAGTCGGGCACGTTGACGGTCGACGGGACGCTGACGGCGCCGGTCACGCAGACGGGTGGCACGCTGGACGGTACGGGGACGCTCGAAGCCTCGCTCGATCAGACGGGTGGCACCCTGAACCCCGGTGATGCGCCGGGCACCCTGAACGTCGCCGCCGGCTATACCCAGGGGTCGGGCGGGACGCTGGACATCGCAGTGAACGGGATTGGGACCGCCGGTACCGACTACTCGCAGTTGAGCGTGACCGGGAGCGTGTCACTGGCCGGGACGCTCGAGATGGAGCCGAGCGATGCGTACGCCGGGTCGGCCTCGCAGGGGGACACGTTCAGCGTGATCAAGTACACCGGCGGCTCCTTGTCAGGTTCATTCGGGACGATCGGCTCGACGCCGGCACTGGGTTCCGGCGAGACGTTCTCGGAGTCGAATGTCGCCGGGGCTGTCGACGCCGTGGTCGGCGCGGCGCAGCCGCCGGCGAGCACGGGTGCGCCGGTGGTAAGCGGGAACACCGTCGTTGGTGATCAGCTGCAGACCACGAACGGGACCTGGACCAACACACCGTCGTCGTTCACCTATCAGTGGCAGGACTGCACCAGCGCCGCGGCGACCACGTGCACGAACGTCGCCAGCGGCGGGATCAGCAGCACCTACACGCTGCAGTCCTCCGACGTCGGTAGCTATGTGATCGTGGTCGTGACCGCGCACAACGCGGCGGCGACGAGCGGAACCGCGACCGGCGCACCCGTCAAGGGCCCGGTCACCAACCCGGCGCCACCACCGCCGACGGCACCGAAGAACACCGCTCCACCATCGATCTCCGGCACGCCGGCCAGCGGCAAGACGGTGACGTGCTCGCCGGGCAGCTGGTCCCCGGCCGCGACCAGTTACGCGTACACCTGGGCCGCTGACGGCACGCCGGTCATCGGCGCCACCACGGGTACATACACCGTCCAGCAGATCGACGAAGGCCTGACGCTGACCTGCACCGTGATCGCGTCGAACACGGGCGGGCACAGCGCCCCGGTCACCAGCGGCGGCGTCATGGTCCCGATCCCGGTGATCAAGGGCTGCCCGGCCGCAACCGGCAAGCTCGGCGGCACCACCCTCGGGCTGATCCGCCTCGGGATGACCCGCGCCCAAGCCCGCCATGCGTTCACCAAGAGCACGAACCGCGGCGAGCAATACATCGACTTCTTCTGCCTCACCCCACGCGGCGTCCGCGCCGGATACGCCTCGCCCAAACTCCTGAAGACGCTGCCGAAATCAAAGCGCGCCGGGCTCGCCGGACGCGTCATCTGGGCCTCGACCTCAAACGGCTACTACAACGTCCGCGGCATCCGCCCGGGAGCCACCCTCACCGCCGCCAAACAGGCACTCCCAGGCGGCAACTACTTCCGCGTCGGCGCCAACTACTGGTACCTCGCGCCCAACGGCGCCGACACCGCCGTGCTCAAGCTCCGCGGCGGGGTCGTCCAGGAGATCGGCATCGGCGACAAGGCGCTGACGAAGGGACTGAAGGCACAGAAGATCTTCATGACGAGCTTCGAGTGAGGGCGTCCGCGAGTCCCTCGCGACCGTGGATCCCAAGCTTGTCGTAGCTCTTCGTCAGGTGCGTCTCCACCGTCCGCAGGCCGACGAACAGCGCCTGTGCGATCTCGCGGTTGGTGGCGCCGTCGGCGGCCATCCGGCACACCCGCAGCTCGCTCGCAGTCAAGGCGTCACGCCCCGTGATCCGTGCCCGCCGCGGGCGCGCGCCGGCGGCGAGCAGCTCCTCACGGGCGCGCGCGGCCAGCGGCGCCGCGCCACAGCGATCGGCCAGGTCGAGCCCCTCCCGGAGCGGCGCCTGAGCCTCCCGGGATCGTCCGCGACGCCTGAGCGCGGCACCGAGCTCGACCAGCCCGCGGGCTCGCTCGAGCCGGATCGGGACGCCGCGCGTCACCACATCGGCACACTCGAGCGGCTCGACCGAGCCCGTGACGACGCCGAGCGCATGCAGCGCTCGGGACTGGGCCCAGCGCGACTGAACGCGCTCGGCGCGGCGCACCTCGTCGTCGGCGAACTCCCGCGCTCGCGCTGGCTCGCCGCCGGCGTGAAGCGCCAGGGCGATCTCGGCTCGCCACGGCGTGAACACCGGCGAGAAGTCGCCGAGCGCCGCATCCAGAATCATCAGTTCGCGGAGCGCAGAGTCGTGGTCACCCGCGGACCGCCACAGGCGGGCCCGAGCGACCCGCAATAGCGAGAACGCCGCCGTCAGGGGCAGCTCATCCAGCGGCTCACCCGCGATCGCCAGTTGCGCCTCCGCGAGCGCACCCTGATCGATCAGCGCGTCGAGCAGGAAGCTCAGCGCGTAGGAGCGCACCAGCGGCTCGGCCGTAAGCAGCTCGGCCGCATGCCGTGCGTCCTCGACGCTATCCGCGAGCCGTCCTACGCGGTAGAGCAGACTGCTGCCGAACGCCAGGCAGAGTGTGTAGCCGCGCGGCGATCCGCGTCGCTGACTGTCGGCCGTCGCGGCTGCGATCTGCCTCTCGGCCTCTTCGTAATCATCGCCGAACATCATCGTGGTCGTTGCCGCCCAGAGTTGCGGAGACTCGGCGCCGACGTCTGCGAGCAGCGCCGTCCCGCCGAGCGCTCTGGTGGCCATCTCGCACAGCTCGGGCATCGGCGAGATCGTGGACCTCGTGCCCGTGTTGGCCACGGCCGCGAGCAGCATGCGCTCGCCGGGGGTATCTCCGACAAGCTCGGCCACTCTGATGCCGGGCGGGTCGGCCGGCAACGGCGTCAGCGTCTGTGCGGCGGCGGTGCGAGCGTGCGCGAGCAGCGCCAGACGCAGCTCGCGCTCGGACTCGGGCAACTCCCCAGCCGTCTCGTGGCAGAGCGAGATCATCTCCTGAAGCTCTCCGACCACTGCCAGGAGACGCGCGAGGGCCTCCGCGATCAATCCACGTTGGCGGGGATCGCGAGTCCGGGACAGCGCCAGCCTGAGACGGTCGACGCCCGCGCCGTCCCCCAGCATCCCCTCGGCCTGACCGAGCTCCATCAGTATGTCCGTCAGCTCGGACTCGGGGGGCGGCTCGGCGAGTGCGCGGCGCAGATACGCGACGGCGTTCTCGGGAGCTCCCGTCGACAGCGCGTCGGCGGCCGCGGCTCGGAGCGTGCGGGCCACCTCGGAGCGGCCGCCGGGCTCGGTGGCGAGCAGGTGCGGCGCGAGCGCCGTCGGCGGCGCTCCTTGGTCGGCCAGGAGCGCGCTCGTCGCGCGATGCAGCGCGTCGGTGCGTGGCGGGGGCATCTCACGCTCGACGATGTCGAGCACGAGCGGATGCACGAACGCCAGCTGCGGGCGGGTCCTGATCACACCGGCCGCCTCGAGCTCGCCCACGGCCACGGCGGCCGCGGCGGGATCGAGCGAGGCGAGCTGTGCCGCACGAGCGAGCGTCGCGGCCTGCCCGAGCACGGCCAGCGCGAAACACAGCTCGCGGGCGCCCGCGTCGAGCTGCGCGAGCCGCAGCAGCACCGAGCGCCGGATCGAGTCCGGGCGCAGGCCGCGAATCTGGTCGGGCCTCAGCCGGGCCGCGGGTAATCCGCGGACGTGGCGCAGCAGCTCGCCGAGCAGGAACGGGTTACCGCCGGTCACGTCGTAGCAGGCGTCGGCGACCGCGTGCTCGCCGTCTTCGATCGTGCCGGCCACGAGCGTCCGCGTCGCATCGCGGCTCAGCGGCTCCAAGCTGAGCAACCGGGTGCTCTGTGCGGCGGCGATCGTCGGCCAGAACGCCTTCGCCTCAGCTGCCGGGCGCGCAGCGATCACGAGCAGGATCGGAAGCTCGGAGACCCGCGCCGCGAGATGGCCGAGCCAGCGGCCCGACGGAGCATCGATCCAGTGGGCGTCGTCGATCACGAGCGCCAGCGGCCCGTCGGCGCTGAGATCGGCGATCAGCCAGTAGAGCCCGTGCAGGATCGCGCCGATCGCGTCCGCCCCCTCGGGCGGCGTCGCGCTCGTGAACAGCGGTGCGGCCGCGGCGGCAGCACCGGCGAGCAGCACCGCACGGCGGCGCGGCTCGACGAGCTCGCCGGAAAGCGCGCTTCTCACGACCCCCCAGCTGAGGTCCTCCTCGAGCGCGGCAGCGGTGGCGCGCAACACCAGCGCCCCCTGCGCGGCGGCACGTTCGCATGTCGCGTCGACGAGGCTCGTCTTCCCTACGCCCGGCGAGCCTTCGAGCAGCACCACCTGTCCGGCGCCGGCCCGCGCGGCGCTCAGTGCTTCATCTATCTCCAGCAGCTCCCGATCGCGCTCGAGCAGCCCCGCGGGCGCGCTCATGCCGCGATCCTAGTCCAAAGATCGTGGTCGCGACCACGACGACAAACGCGCGGAGCCGCTCTACGTTGTCCCTCGTGTGCGCCGGGTCCGTTCAGGTCAAGATCGAGATGACTCGCGAGAGTGATCCAGTCACGGGCAAAGTGTCAACGAGGGACCGGGAGTCACGCGAGTTCACGGGCTGGCTGGAGCTGATGTCGATGCTCGAGGAAGCGCGCGTGGCTGACGAGGAACCGGGGGCTGACCGATGACCCGGCGCATACACCTGTCTCTTGGGCTGACGCTTGCGACGGCGGCGCTGACGCTGCCCGCGGTGGCGGTCGCGAGCACTCCGGCGACGCTCTACCAGGCCGACCTCTCGGGCACGGTCACATTCAAGGACGTGGAAGCCGGAACCGACGTGAACTGGACGACGACGGCCACGTTCCCGCTCGACGGCACGACCAAGGCCGGCAGCGGGTACTTGAGCACGACCCCGGCGCTGAGCGACGTCTGGATCCCGACCGGGTCGATCGGCGCGTCGAAGACGGTGTACCCGTTCACCGACCCCGACTTCAGCATCACCGACGCGGACCCCAACTCATCGCTGACCACGGCCGGCAGCGACACGACGCCTTTCAGCTGGAACTGCGGCCCGTACACGATCGACAACAGCTTCTATCCCGAACTCGGCGTGACCACCGGCTCGGGTGCGCCATCCCTCCTCGTCGACTGGCTCGGTGACGCGCTCCCCGTCGGCGGCGACACGAATCAGAACGGCAACGCGAACGCGTTCCCCTGTCAGGCCGACTCGGCGTTCGAGATGCAGAGTCCGCTGACGGGCGGCAGCGGCCCTGACAGCGGCATGCCCGCCTTCGATCTTCCCTGGGCGACCGGGGACGACACGATCAGGTTCTCGTTCGGCGCAGTCAACCCGAGCGCGGCCACCCAGGTGCTCCCCGGGACCAGCCTGAGCCAGACCGCAACCAGCAGCGGAGGATCGGACGACCTGTCGAACTGCTCGACCGGCGGAACCGAGACCTGCACCGACTCCTACCCCAGCATCTCGGAGACCCTGACGCTCACGAAGATCTGCACCGGCACGGTGACCGTGACCGACTCGATCGTCTCCGGCACCTGCGGCGCCGGGTCGACGCCTCCGGCTCACACGGCCCCCTCGCACACCAGGATCACGAAGTCGAAGATCAGCGCGAGCAAGCACACGGCGAGCTTCAGCTTCAGCGCCACCGACGCAACCGGATATCAGTGCGCGCTGGCCGCGCTGCCAAAGAAGGGGCACACCTCGCCGAAGCTCAAGTTCGCGTCGTGCGAGTCGCCGAAGAGCTACTCGCACCTCAAGAAGGGCAGCTACGAGTTCGCGGTCCGCGGCGTGAACGCCGCGGGCAAGGACCCGCACCCCGCCTCGAAGAGCTTCAAGGTTTCCTGAGCGCGGCCGTAGACTCGGCGCGCGATGGCGCCGCGGACGATCCTCTACACGGGCAAGGGCGGGGTCGGCAAGACCTCGGTCGCCGCGTGCACGGCGCGCGGCTGCGCCGGCGGCCGGTCTGCGGACGCTGGTCCTCTCCACCGACCCCGCGCATCACCTGGCCGAGTCGCTCGGGGCGGCGCTCGGATCGGAGCCGGTCGCGGTCGGCGATGGGCCTGTGGGGCCAGGAGGTCCACGCCCAGGATGAGATGGAGCGCCACTGGTCAGGCGTGCAGGAGCTGGCTCGGCGAGCTGCTGATCGAGCGCGGCGTCGACCGCATCTCG
Organism: uncultured Solirubrobacterales bacterium; assembly: GCA_963826895.1. Taxonomy (GTDB): domain Bacteria; phylum Actinomycetota; class Thermoleophilia; order Solirubrobacterales; family Solirubrobacteraceae; genus Palsa-465. The sequence goes on along the minus strand of CAWGYJ010000001.1, from coordinate 684,305 downwards.
GCGCAGGAGCTGACGGTTCCGCCGGGAATGGACGAGCTGTTCGCGCTGCTGCGTCTCCAGGGCCATCACGAGTCGGGCGAGTGGGATGTGATCGTCGTCGATTGCGCGCCGACGGGCGAGACGCTGCGGCTGCTGTCGTTCCCGGACGTGGCGCGGTGGTGGATCGAGAAGGTGTTCCCATTCGAACGGCAGCTGCTCGCCGCCGCGCGCCCGATCGCCCGCTCACTGCTCGACATCCCGCTGCCCGAGCAGCGAGGTGTTCACGGACGTTCAGCGCCTGTCGGAGAAGCCTGATCGCGATGAACGAGATCCTCCGCGACCGGACGCGCTGCACAGTGCGGCTCGTGATGAATCCCGGACCGGATGGTGATCGGCGAGGCGATGCGCACGTTCACCTACCTGAACCTGTACGGCTACCTGACCGACGCGGTGATCGTCAACCGCGTGTTCCCGGCCGAGGTCGGCGACTACTTCGCGCGCTGGCGGGCGGTGCAGGAGGAGCACCTCGAGCTTGTGCGCTCAGCATTCTCGCCCGTGCCGGTGCTGTGCGCGCCGTACTTCGACCAGGAGGTGCTCGGCGCGGAGATGCTCGATCGGCTCGCCGGGGCGCTGTTCTCCTCGGTGTCCGGGGCTGCCGCCGACGTCCTCTACGACACGGTCACGCAGCAGCTTTCGAGTCGGCTCTGACTCGCGCCTCGCTCCGGCTCTCGATCCCGTTCGCGAGCAAGGGCGAGATCTCTCTGAAACAGGTCGGGCCGGAGCTGATCGTCGGCGTCGACGGACAGCGGCGGACTATATTGCTGCCTCCGACGCTCGCCGGCTTCCGCCCGACGGGGGCGACCTTCGAGGACGGCGCGCTGGAGATCACGTTCGATGGCGACCGAGCAGCCACCTGACGATCAAATGCTGCGGCGTCTCGAACGCCGGCTGAACGAGGCGTCCGCGGCGGCTGAGCGGCTGATCGCCGAGGCGGCGGCGGCCACCCTTGGCGGCAGCCAGCGCACGACCGGCGACGCGCCGTCCGGCGAGGGCGACCGCGGCGGCCGCCCGCCGCTTGCCGGCTGGCAGGCGCCTCGGGACGATCGGCCCGGTCCGGACGGCGACGCCGAGCTGATCGCCGATGTGCTCGAGCGGCTCCGCGGCCTGATCCCACCCGAGCTCCAGCAGCGCATCGCTGAGGCGCTCCGCGAACTGCTGCTCGCGCTCAGAGCGCTGCTCGACTGGTACATCGATCGGCTCGAGCGCCGGCGGGCCGAGCCCGTCGAAGTTCAGGACATCCCGATCACCTAAGCCGCGCGGCGGATCGCGAGCGTCTGTGCGAGCCGGACCAGCACGACCGCCGGCTCGTACTTCAGCTGTCGCCAGGTGAACCGGAGCACGATCCACCCGTTCGCGGCCAGCTGCGCGTCACGCGCCCGATCGGCCTCGAACGCTCGCCGCGTCCCGTGTGTCCCGTAGCCGTCCACCTCGACGATCACCAGCTCTTGGCGCCACTCGAAGTCCGGAAGGATCCGGCCCTTCCGAACGTTGACCACAGGCATCGGCAGCCCCCCTTGGTGATCAGCGACTTCATCCGCTGCTCGAGCCAGGATCGGGTGATCCGCAGCGCGTGGTCCGGTTTGGCGAGTTCTGCGAATCTCTTGCAACCGGGACGGCCGGCGTGCCGCTCGAGCGTGTCCCGGGCGTCGGCCGGGCTCATCACTCGTTTGGTCAGCGCGTCGTCGAACGCCCGCTCGAACTCCTCGAAGCTCAGGTCGGTGGCGATCTCGAGCAGCGCGAACGCCGGCGTGGCGATCGGCACGCCCTCCAGTTCGGTGACGTCACGCGGATCGATGGTCTTCGCACGATGGATCCGGATCCCGGTTCTCCTGGCGCTGCGCCGGTACGGCACCGTGATGTCCACGTCGCCGCTCGCCGGCGGCCGCACCTCCCACGCCGCGGCCGCCCAATGCCGGCTCACGAACGCGTCATCGCCGCAGGCGAGCACAGCCCCCATCTCGCGCCACAGGCGCGGCAGCGCTCGATGCCCGATCGCGTAGACACGGGCGAAGGTCACATGTAGCAGCCCGGCCCGCCTCCGGTAGTCGATCGCCGACGCCGTCGCCCCGAGCGTGACCAGCTGCGCGTGTGTCGCCTGACCCTGCTGGGCGTCCGCAACATCGGCGATCGCTCGATACGGCCAGCTCATGACCACGCGATCTGCTCACGCGCCACCGCCCGCCACGCCCGTGAGCACTCCGCAGCGACTATCACCGCGAACTACTCACCGGCGATCCGGCTCGTGCGCGCGTGAGTACTTCCCCGCCACTATCGCCACGAAGTGCTCACGCGCGAGCACACCCCAGACTCGTGAGCACTTTCGGTTGTCGTGGCTGATGTACACGGCACCGATCTTGCGCGCCGCCCGCCCTCGGCGCAAGCGATTGCACAGAGTTGGCACAAAGCCGCGCGACCCGGGTCGGCGCAGCCCGGCCCGGGCGTGGTCGGGCCCTACCCCCGGGCTGCAGCACGAACGAGAAGTACGCGCTGGCGAGCGCCGATGACCAGGATCCCGAGGATGATCAGCCAGTTCGACTTGTAGATGTGGCCGACGATGCCGATCACCACGCCGGCGATCAGCACGGGTATGAACAGCCCGAGATGGGAGGAGACGACAGCGAGCACGAGCGCCGGCACGGGCACGAACCGTATATTGGCCGGTGTGCCGAGAGACCCCGCCAGCCGTTCAAGACGTCGCCGACGGCCTGCGAGCAGGCGGCTACCTGCCCGGCGAATCGACGGCGCTGGTCTCGTTCCTGGCCACCAAGCTCGGCAAGCCGGTGCTGGTCGAGGGCCCGGCCGGCGTCGGCAAGACCGAGCTCGCGAAGGCGCTCGCGCGCTACCTGGACCGCGACGCTCGTGCGGCTGCAGTGCTACGAGGGCCTCGACGAGGCCAAGGCGCTGTACGAGTGGAACTACCGCAAGCAGCTGCTGCGGATCCAGACCGAGGCCGGCGACACCGGCTGGGACGACGGTCCAGGACGACATCTTCGGCGAGGAGTTCCTGCTCGCGCGGCCGCTGATGACCGCGATCGCATCGCCGGAGCCGGTCGTGCTGCTGATCGACGAGATCGACAAGACCGACCAGGAGTTCGAGGCGATGCTGCTCGAGCTGCTCTCCGACTTCCAGATCACGATCCCCGAGCTCGGGCGGATCGAGGCGAGGACGCAGCCGGTGGTGCTGCTGACCTCCAACAACACGCCGCGAGCTGACCGAGGCGCTGAAGCGCCGCTGCCTGTACCTGTGGCTCGACTATCCCGGAGCTCGAGCACGAGCTCGAGATCGTCCGCCTGCACTCGCCCGAGCTCGACGAGACGGTCGCGCGCAAGCTGGTGGAGATCATCCAGCAGGTGCGCGAGCTCGACCTCAAGAAGCCGCCGAGCATCGCCGAGTCGATCGACTGGGCCCGGGCGCTGCTGCTGCTCGGCGCGCAACGACATCGACGACGACGACCTTCCGCGAGACGATGAGCGTGATCGTCAAGCACCGCACCGACCTCGACACGGTCGCCGCGCGGGTCGGCGTCAAGCTCGACGCCCGCCGCCGGCCGATGCCAGACCGCGCCGCCTAGCCAGCCGACCAACGTCTATGGCGGGATCCCGGACGCGGGCCCGAGCGTTCGACGGCCAGCTGCTCGCCTTCGCCGAGGAGCTGCGCTCCGAGGGGGTGGCGGTCGGCACCTCCGAGCTGCTCGACGCGTTCGCGGCGCTGCAGCACGTCAGCTGGACCGACCAGGCGGACTTCAAGGAGACGCTCGCCGCGACGCTCGCCAAGTCGCCCGAGGACCGGCGCGTGTTCGACCTCGTGTTCGACCGCTTCTTCTTCCGCGCCGCCGAGGCCGCAGGCGGCGCGGCTCGGGACATCGCCGAGGGCCGCACGCCGGCGCGCGGCGGACGTACGAGGTCGATCTCGACGCAGCTGCGCCGGCAGATCGCGGCAGGCGCTGCGGGACGGATCGGAGGCCGCGACTGCGCGACCTCGCGCGGCTGGCGATCGCCGCCTTCGGCACGGGCGAGGGCTCGGGCGTGCTCGGCGTCGACGTGCAGCGGATCCGCCGCGCGCTCGGCCTGCGCACCGAGCCCCAGCCCGACCTGCCCGAGGACGACCCGCGCCGCGACGGCGTCCCACGCGAGCAGCTGCGGCGCTTCGAGCAGCACGCTGCGGCGCGAGCTCGAGCGGGACCTGATCGAGCGCACCGCGAGCGCTGCCGCCGAAGCGCCCGCTGACCGAGCTCGACCGCGCGCTCCCGACCGGCCCGATCCAGGATCTCGCCGCCGTGCACCGGGTGGTGGCGCAGCTCAAGCGCCGGCTCGCCACGCAGGGCCACGAGCTGCGAGGGCGCAAGCGCCACGCGCACGTCGACGTGCGGCGGACGATGCGCGCATCGCTGCAGACCGGCGGCGTGCCGGTCGAGCTCAAGTACCGGCCGAAGCGGCCGCGCCGCCCGGAGATCTTCGTGCTGTGCGACGTGTCGACCAGCGTCACGAGCGCCAGCACGTTCTTCCTGAGCGTCCTGCACGCGCTCCACGACGCGTTCCGCAAGCTGCGCTCGTTCGTGTTCATCGAGCGGATCTCCGAGGTCACCGAGGTGTTCGAGCGCGAGCGCGACTTCCGCGCCGCCAGCGAGGCCGTGTCCCGAGATGCCGGCGTCGCCGACATCTCCGGCTACACCGACTACGGCCGGGTGTGGACCGAGTTCCTGGCGCTGATCGAGGACGAGCTGCACCCGCGCGCGACGGTGATCGTGCTCGGCGACGCGCGCACCAACGGCCGCCCGCCGCGCGACGACGTGTTCGCGGCGATCACCGCCAAGGCGGGCCGCACGTTCTGGCTGAACCCCGAGCCGCGGCTGTACTGGAACTACGGCGACAGCGTGATCTCCGCCTACGAGCAGTACTGCACCGCGTTCGAGTGCTGGCGGACCGACCAGCTCGAGGAGTTCGTCAAGGCGCTGACGAAGCCGATCGTCGCGTAGGCGGCCGGCGTTCGGGCAGCAACCTCGCGAGCGTGCCGGGCCACGAAGGTTTCGCTCCCGGCACTTGACTTTGGTCTACAAAGTATGTTTGACTTTGTGTCGCAAAGCGTTCTGACGAAGGAGCAGCACGATGCAGGGAACACACGACATCGAAGAGACCGCGAGCACCGGCGACGAGGATCGGCTCGATCCCGAGGACGCGGCCCGGTTGCTGGCTCAGACCAAGCAGCGGGCACGCCGGCAGTTCGGGTTCAGCCCGCCGTGGGTCACGGTGATCATGGGCGTCGTTCATCCTCGCCGCGTACGGCGCGCTGTGGTTGTCCACCAAGGATCAGCATCCGTACAGCGGCCCGAACCTCGGTGTGGTCGGGCTCGTCTACGCCGCGGTGGCGGTTTCGATCGCGATCTCGGTTCGCGTGTACCAGCGCGCGTCGGCCGGCGTCAGCGGACCGACTCTGCAACAGCGCCGGCGCGAGGGCATCGCGATCCTGCTCTCGTACCTCGGCAGCCCGGTCATCCAGGGCGCGATGAAGCACTACGGCGCCAGCAACGCTGTCGTCTACGGCGTGATCCCGGCGGCGGCGCCGCTGATCATCGTCGGCACGACCGTGCTCGGGATCGCCGCCAGCAAGGCCGACTGGCCGCAGTTCGGCACCGCGCTGACGGTCGTCATCGCCGGAATCGTCGCGCTGTTCGTCGGGCCGAGCGGAGCCTGGCTGGCCGCCGGGATCGGTCTGTTCGTCGGCGTGGTCGGCTATGCGATCGCGACCGGCGACCGGCTGATCCGCTTCGGTTAGCCATCCCGATGAGTACCGATTCACTGGACCCCGTGATCCATGCACCCGCTCGCCTGCGGATCGTGGCCACGCTCGCGGTGCTTCCCGATGGCGACACGCTCTCGTTCACGCGCCTGCAAGACGTGCTCGGGCTCACGCCCGGCAACCTGATCACGCATCTGCGCAAGCTCGAGGATGCCGGGTACCTCACGACGGAGACGACCGGCAACGGGCGAGCGTCACGGACCTCGGTCGCCCTCACCGGCGACGGCCGGGCCGCGCTCGACGCCTACACCGAGGCGCTCCGCGGTCTGCTCGGCGGCCTTTAGAGAATCGCCCGGAGAACGGCGGTCGTGGCGATCGCGGTCACGAACACGACGATCAGCGACCGCCCTCGCCACAATGCGATCCCACCTGCCCCGACGCCGGCGAGCGTGTGCCAGTCGGCGCCGTAGTGGCGGTTCGCATCGAACAGGTCGGTCACGATCAGCGCGCTGAGCATCGCGACGGGCAGCAGACCCGCGATGCGCTGGACGCGGGGATGGCTGAGCACCGACGCCGGCAGCGACACGCCGGCGAGCTTGAGCCCGTAGCAGCCGAGCGAGGCGGCGAGCACCGTGATCCAGAGCGTCGTCATCGGCCTTCCCCCGCGACGGCCGGCTGCCGGTCCGGAAGCAGCCCCGCCGCGATCGCGACGCCGGCGGCGGCGACGATCGGCACGCCGGCCGGAACGAGCGTGATGAGCGACAGCGCCAGCATGACCGCCCCAAGCGCCACCGGCCGGCTCAGCCGGCGCGAGAGCTGCGGCCACACCAGCGCGAGGAAGATCGCGGGCGCGGCGGCGTCGAGGCCGAGCGCCGAGGTATTGATTCCCTTCCCGATCAGCGCTCCCGCGAGCGTGCCGAGGTTCCAGCACACGTACAGCGTCATCCCGGTCGCCCAGAACGCGTACCGCCCAGCGCGCCGTGTGCGCTGGCCGACGGCCATCGCGGTCGTCTCGTCGATGACGAAATGCGCCGCCACCAGCCGCCTGAGGCCGCGAGGCCGCACGATCTGAGTCACCGGGACGCCGTAGAACGCATTCCGGACGCCCAGCAGCAGCGCGGCGGAGATCGCGGCGAGCGGCGATCCGTGAGCTGCGACGACCCCGACGAGCGCGAACTGCGACGCGCCCGTGAAGCAGATCGCGCTCATCGCGAGCGCCTCCGGGACGCTCAGGCCCGAGGACGCGGCGACGGCGCCGAAGGTGAGTCCGAAGGCCCCGGCGTAGACGCCGATTCCCGCCACCGCACGGGTGATCGCCGGCCTCTCGGCGAACGTCTCGCGAGGGTCGGCGGGGATCGATCGGGCTGCCGTGACACTCACACGCAACAGAATACGATTGCGAACGGGCAATCCGATAGCGAATATCCCCCTATCATCCGCTCAGTACGCAATGATCTGCAAGTATGGATGCGACCGACAGACAGATAATTGCTGAGCTTCAGCGCGATGGCCGCCTCTCGAACGTCGAGCTCGCCGACCGGGTCGGCCTGACCCCCGCCCCCTGCCTGCGACGTGTCAGGCGCCTCGAGAGCGAGCGCGTGATCCTCGGCTACACCGCGCGCATCGACCCGACCGCGCTCGGCCGCGGGTTCGAGGTTCTGCTCAACGTCGATCTCACGCGTAAGGACCGAGCGACGTTCGAGGCATTCGAGGCCGCCGTGGCGGCGCTCGACGAGGTGATCGAGATACGCCGCATGTTCGGCCTACCGGACTATCTCCTCCGCGTCTCGACAGCCAGCATCGAGAGCTACGAAGCATTCGTGTCGGGCCGGCTCGGCGACGTGCCCGGCGTGGACAAGCTCGACTCCCACATCACGATGAAGCTGATCAAGTCGCCCGACCACCACATCGAGCCGCCGCACGCCACCCGGCGGGGCTGACGGCGAGCCGGTGGTGCGGCGCGAGTTATGTCGCAGTTACGCACGAAGGCGTAGAACTGAACGGCATGAGCAAACGCAGCGTCGGGATCCTGGTGGTGGCAGCAGTCACCCTCGGCGGATGCGGAGCGACGTCCGGGACCCGCGCACAGGCACCGTCGACGGGCGCCCCTGGAGCACTCGCTTTCTCGGAGTGCATGCGCGCACATGGCGTCTCGGGCTTTCCCGATCCGGGCGCCGCGATCAGCGGCGCGGCCGACACGATCGGCGGGATCGCGATCCCGTCTTCGATCGATCTGCAGGCGCCGGTGGCGGCAGCCGCCCTCCACGCGTGCCAGCCGATCATCTCACGGGCCATCTCGCGACAGGGCAGGCCGCCGATCACATCGCAGCTGAAGGCCAAGCTGATCGCACAGGCGCAGTGCATGCGCAACCACGGCGTCCCCGTCCGGGACCCGACCTTCCCCTCGGCCGGCGGGATCGCGGTCGCGGACGCCGGCGTCAACCCGCAGTCTCCGGCCTACATCCACGCGCAGGCGGTCTGCGGCGCCCACTAGGCTCCACCGGCCGCACATGAGCGCCCCGATCCGCTGCGACGACATCCCGGTTGCGCACACGCCGCCGGGCGGCTATGGCGAGAGCATGCCGCCGCCGGTGCTCGCAGGCTGCGAGGACCCGCCGGCACCGGGAGCGCCCGACCTCCGCGGGACCTGGCGTGTCGTCGCGGTCGAGGTCGACGGCGAGCCGGCCGCGGCGCATCCGGCGCTCGGCCACGTCCAGCGAATCGAGCAGTGCGCGGACAGGATCGTGATCACAGCCGGCGGCGTGGTCCACGACATGCGCTGCGACGGCACCGAGTCGAACGGCGTCCACGACGTCGCCGAGTTCGACTTCAGGACACCGATCACGGTCGTGGCCACGTACGAGGCCGGCGTGCACACGCTGCGGCCGGTCGGGATCCCGATCACGGTCACGCGACACCTCGACGGAGCCGCGATGGTCTGGCGCTACCTGACGTTCACGGCACGGCTCGAGCGCGTCTAGGACGCTTCGACGAACCGTGAATGGATCGTGCGGGTGTCGCCGTTGGCGTCGGTCAGCACCCAGGTGGCGTCGTACGCGCCCGCCCCCAGCGACTTGACGCGAACGCCGCCGCCGTGTGCGGCGTTGCGCACGAACACGACCCGGTGCTTCGAGCCGGCGCGGCTGATCGACAGCGAGACGGTCGCCCGGACCCCGTATGAGGAGCCGTTGAGACCCGGGAGGACGGGCTGCGCCGCCGCCCGGAACGGCCCGTACAACGTCGCGCCGTCGCTCGGCGAGAAGCTCTCGAGATCGGGCACGACGGTCCGGGTGAGCCCACCGCTGAAGTCGTCGGTCTGCTCGATGTCGGTGGCCGGGAGGCCGCGGACGTGTCCGTTGCCGGGGCACACGTTGCCGTCGCCGGTGACGCCGGGAACACCGACCTGCGAGCCGAGCGGCGGGCTCGAGACCGGAGCGCCGTAATAGTCGCCGGGCTGGCAGGTCCCGGATGCGAGCACGGTCTGATCGCCGCTCACGCCCACGCGAAGGTGGGCGACATGCAGCGTCGTCAGCGTCCGGCCGGCGCTGTTGAGCAGGCGGACCTGGTCGCCGCCACGAACCGCGAACGCGGCGTGAACGGTGCCGTTGCCATCGGCTCGCACGCTGCGGGCGACGCGCCCGAGCTTGAGCGTGTAACGCTCACCGGGGACCAGACCGTCGCAGCTCACCGATTGCGCCTCGAGGTTCGCCGTGCACGACGCGAACCCCGTCGGCTCGAACAGAACCTGGCCGTTGCCCAGCGCGGACACGCTGTCGGGCTCGCCGAGATGGACCGTCAGCTTGACGAGCGCACCGGCGGGTTCAGCGACGACACGGCGCGGTTGTCCTCGCTGCTCATCGTGATCGTGGTGCCATTGGTGATCCGGCCGGTGTCCAGCTCGGCGACGTCGCTCTCGGTCTGGCAGAGCTCCGCCGGCGGTTCGGTCGTGGCCCTGCCGACGCGCAGGCTGAGCACGCCGGTCTGCCCGCACGGCGCGAGCAGCACGCCACCGGTCCCGGACCGCGTAGCCGTTGTCGAGGTCGAACCAGCCGGTCCAGCCGGATTCGGTGAACGGGTTGCCGCCGTCGCCGGTGGCGATCAGGTCCGGCTGCCGGTCCGCCGGTGCCGTAGTCGACCACGATGCCCATCGCGGTCGTCGCCGACCGCGTGGGGCTCAGCCGCACCGACCATGCTCCGCCTACATGGCGTGCTCGTCTGAGCGAGCGATACGACGTTCCCGCCGCGCAGGAGCGCGACTCGCACGCCGACGCCCGGCTTGCCGTTCCCGATGTTGCCGCTCACGACCGGGCTGAACTGCGTCTCGTCGACGGTCGCCGGCGACGGTGCCGGCGGCGTCAAGGTGGTGCGTTGCACGCAGCCCGCAGCAGCATTCGACCACATCATCTGCACGAGGTACTCGTGGCCGTTGATCACCTGGTCGTACGGCGAGCCGTCCTGCGCGTACCCGAGCGATGTGCCGTCCTGGGGCCCGTTCTCGCACTTGTCGGCGGCTTCGAACCCGTTCGGGTCCATCCAGCCGTTGCCCTCGGGATTCGTGATCGCCTCGAACGTCTCGTGCGCGACCGTGTCGATCGTCGACTCCGCGTCCGGGTTGCCCTCGGGGTCCGTGCCCGGGCCCGGGGTGAACTCGATCGTCGGGTCGGGCACCACGGCGTAGATCACGGGGCCGTGCCCGACGTTCGACAGCGAGTGGTAACCGGCGAAGGCGTTCGTGCCGCACACGCCGGCCGACGTGCATTCGTCGACGTTCGGCGGCAGGAACACGTACCAAAGATCGTGCAATCCGCGTCCGGTGGGGTCGTGCGCGGTGATGAGCTTGTCGAGCTCGTTCTGAACCTCGAGATCGGTCACGCATGTCCCGACTCCGCTCGGGGAAGCGCACTGGTTGGCCTGCGTCGGGATACGCGTCGCTGTCGTCGATCGTGTCGGCGGCGGTGTTGAACGAGATGTGGTAGCTGCCCGGCCCGGAGCCGTCGCCGTACTCGCTGAGCACCGAGTAGATGTTGGACTTCGAGCCCGAGTCGTGAGCGACGTCGGTGAGCCATTGCTGGATCAGCTGCTCGTATCCCAGCACCCCGGCGGACGGAGATCCTTCGAACTGGAACCCGCTCGGGGCCCAGAAGACCGCGTGGATCGTCACGTCACTCATCACGGAGCCGCCGTGATAGACGACGGGATAGTTCTCGCCGGTCGCGATCTCGACCTCGCCGTGGCCCCTGACGGGCACGATCCCCCAGGCGCCGCCGATGCGCGGCCGGTAGTGCTGGGCGGCGCCGGCGGACGCGGGCGCAAACGAACATGCGCCGGCGGCGACCGCGGCCACCCCGAGAGTCCTGAGCACGCGGCTGTAACTGCCCCACGCCCGGCACGTTACCGCAAGCGCTAAGCTCGACAGTCCGTTCAAACCCAGGGGTGCTGGCGGGAAGGCCGGCTGAGATAGCGCCCCCGAATCCCGGCGCTGACCCTTCGAACCTGTGGGGTAATGCCCGCGAAGGGAGCAACAACCGCAATCGTCGAGGCGCCCGCAACGGAGCAGCGAGAGGCCACGACCCCGCGCCGTACGCGCCGGCGACGTCTGCCTGACGTTCGCAGGCCGCCGCGGACAGGCGGTGCACGCGCTCGACGGGATGTCGCTCGACGCCGCCGCGGGTGAGATCGTCGCCGTCGTCGGGCCGAGCGGCTGCGGCAAGAGCACGCTGCTCGAGCTGATCTGCGGCCTCCAGCGACCGGACGCGGGAACGATCGAGACCGCGCCCGCGGCGCTGATGCCCCAGCACGACCTGCTGCTGCCGTGGCTGTCGGCGATCGACAACGCCGCGCTCGCACTGCGGCTCAAGGGCGCCGGCCGCGCCGACGCGCGCGCCGCCGCCGCCCCCTGGCTCGAGCGCTTCGGGCTGGCCGGATTCGAGCGCACGCGCCCGGCGGAGCTGTCGGGCGGGATGCGCCAGCGGATCTCGTTCCTGCGAACGCTGCTGGCCGGCAAGCCCGTGCTGGCGCTCGACGAGCCGTTCGCGGCGCTCGACGCGATCACGCGCGCGGAGATGCAGGGGTGGCTCGCGGAGGCGCTCTCGCAGGAGCCGCGAACGGTCGTGCTCGTGACCCACGATGTCGAGGAGGCGGTGATGCTCGGCGACCGGGTGGTCGTGATGTCGCCTCGTCCGGGCCGAGCGGTGGCGACGATCGACGTCCCGCTCCCGAGGCCTCGGAGGCGGACCGATCCCGACGTGGTCGCGCTCCGCGAGCGGGCGCTCGAGGCGCTGGGGGTGGGCGCGTGAAGAGGGCGCTTCGCGCCACGTGGCCCCCCGCTCTCGTTCTCGTGCTCCTGTTCGGCGCGTGGGAGGTCTACGTCGACTCGGGCGGCGGGAGCGGCGACCTCCCGGCCCCGCACGCGATCGCGAGCTCGATCTGGAACGACCGGTCGCTGATCTGGAGCAACTTCAAGCCAACCGCGGAAGCGATGCTCCTTGGGGTGCTGCTGGCGACGCTGATCGGCCTCGCGCTGTCGATCTCGATGCACCTCCTGCCGTGGCTGCGCCGCGCGGTGTACCCCGTCACGGTCGCATCGCAGACGCTTCCGATCGTGCTGCTCGCCCCGTTGTTCGTGATCTGGCTCGGGTTCGGCTTGAAGCCAGAGCTGGTCGTGATCGCGCTGATCTGCTTCTTCCCGATCGTCGTCACCACGATGAACGCCCTCGCGCAGGTCGATCTCGAGCTGATCAAGCTGAGCCGCTCCTTCGACGCACGACGTGTGCGTATCTTCCGCCACGTCGAGCTGCCGGCCTCGCTGCCGGGTGTGCTCGCCGGCGCGAAGATAGCCGTCGCGGTGGCCGGGATCGGCGCCGTACTCGCCGAACAGACGAACGGGACCACATCCGGTCTCGGGTATCTGTTCGAGATCTCGTATAACCAGTTTCTGCTTCCGCGCGCATGGGCGACGATCGTCGTACTCGCGCTGTTCACGATCCTGCTGTTCGCCCTCCTCTCCCTGGCCGAGCGACTTGCGCTCCCCTGGGCCTACCGACCCCGAGGTGAATCAACCGCATGAAACGTCTCGCCCTGCTCGCCGCTCTCGCCTCGCTGCCGCTCGCGCTCGCCGCCTGCGGGCAGAAGAGCAACCAGCTGGCGCCGAGCGCCCAGCGGCCGTTCACGCTGATGCTCGACTGGTTCCCGAACGCCGACCATGTCGGCCTGTACCAGGCGCTCGCCCAGGGCGACTTCACGCGCGCGGGGCTCGCCGTCCACGTGGAGGTGCCCTCGGACCCGGCGACGCCGCTCCAGCTGCTCGCCGCCGGCAAGGTCGACATGGCGATCTCGTACGAGCCGCAGGTACTGCTGGCGCGCCAGCAGGGCGAACCGCTTGTGTCGGTCGCGGCGGTCGTCCAGCAGCCGCTGACCTCGATCGTCTCGGTCGGCTCGCAGCACATCAAGACGGTCAAGCAGCTGCGCGGCAAGACCGTCGGCTACGCCGGCATCCCCTACCAGCAGGCTTACCTGGACACGATCCTCGCCGACGCGCACGTCCCCGTCCGGTCGGTGAAGCTCGTGAACGTCGGCTCGAACCTGGTGCCGGCGATGCTGTCCGGCCGTGTCAACGCCGTGATCGGCGCCTACTGGAACTACGAGGCGATCCAGCTCCAGCAGCTCGGCAGGCACCCGAATGTGATCAAGGTCAACCACGTCGGCGTGCCGACGTACAACGAGCTGGTGCTCGTCGTACGCCGCAACGAGCTCGCGAACAACTCGGACCCGCTGCGCGAGTTCGTGCAGGCGCTCGCGCGCGGGTACGAGTCGGCTCGTCGCGACCCTCAGGCGGCGGTGGCGAACCTGGTGAGGATGAACCCGGGCCTCGCTCCGAAGTTCCAGGCCGCCGCCGTCAAGGCGACGATGCCGTACTTCTTCCCGTCGAATCCGAACGAGCCGTGGGGCTGGCAGGACCCGACCCAATGGAACGCCTACGGGCAGTGGATGCTGAGCAACCACCTGATCTCGAACCCCGACGTGCTCGCGAACCCCGAGTCGAACGAGATCCTCGCCGGCCAGGGAATCTGATCAGCGGACGTTCGTCGGCAGCAGCATCGGCGCCCGAGGCTTCTGGCCGAAGTTGAAATCCGCCACCAGGTTGCCGAGGCCTTTGGCATCCTCCCGCACGTCAGGCCGCGGGTCCGGGCGGCCGTCGGTCTTGGGGTTCAGGCGGGCTCCGCCGAGGAAGTCGTCCTCGATGAACTTGTTGTAGGCGTCGAAGCTGAGCTGCTGGTGGTCGATGTACCCGCGCCGCGCGTAGGGGCTGATCACCAGCCCCGGAACCCGGAAGCCGTAGCCCTCGCCGTCGATCATCGGCGGGCGCACGTGGTCGTAGAAGCCGCCCCAGTCGTCCCAGGCCAGGAAGATCGCGGTCGAGTCCCAGTCCTTCGAGCGCATGATCGCGTTGATGATCCGGGTCACGTACGCCTGACCCGTGGCGATGTTGGAACTCGGATGCTCCGAGTCGATGCCGTTGGGGATCACCCACGAGACCGAGGGCAGCTTGCCGGCCCTGGCCGCCGTGTACAGGTCAGCGGTCGCCTTGATGTTCCTCAGCTGACCGTCCTGCTTGACCGTGTCGAACGACGGCAGCGGGTTCCAGATCCCAGGCGTGCGAGGGTCCTGGTTACGGAACGTGCAGAACATCTGCCCGGTCTCGCAGTCCGGCTCGGGTCCCGGCTGCATGTAGTACGCCCAGCTCACGTGATGGCGATGCAGCAGCCACGTCATGTCGGTCCACGCGTAGTCCGGCGGGTTGTGCGGGGGACCGAGATCACCAGGTAGGTTCGGGACCTGGACCGCCGTCTTGCAGCTCATCGGGTCGGCTTTGACGGTGCACGCCGCCGACCACTCGGAGACCAAGTAGAGGTGCGCCGGGAGGCTCCATGAGTCCACCGGCTCGAACATGTGGTCCTGTAGCACGTAGTCCTTCGCGTACTTCCAGTAGTTCGGCAGTTCCTGCGCCGTGTGGTAGCCCATCACGTCGATCGGCTCCGTCGCCTCGCAGGAGAGCGGGTCGAGTGCGTTGGCGCATGATTCCCGGCTCCTGAGGAAGCCGTCCATCTTGCCCCCGTCAAGGTCCTCCGCGAACACGGAGTTGTCGTGAGGACCGCCGACGTTGACCAGCGACGTGTTGTGGTACGGCTTCTGGCAGTCGTGGTGGATCGGATTCGGGATGCAGGGCACCTTGCCGGGATGGCCGGCCAGCCCCGGGATCCCGTCGGCGTGCGGGTAGGTGCCGAAGTACGAGTCGAACGACCGGTTCTCCTGCATGATGATCACGACGTGCTGGATCTTGTGGATCCCGCGCAGGACCGGTGAGCGCGCGCTCACCGCGACCCGTCCGCGCGCGATCGCCACCTTGCTGCTCCCGGCGAGGCCGACGAAGCCCGCCAGCGCGGCGGCGCACGCCACCGCGGCGCACCCGATGATCAACCTGAGGCGGCCCACCACGGGATTCATACCGCCGCACGACCCCGGATTGCAAGCCGCCGTCGTAGTCCCGCGGCCGGCGTGGCCGCGGGACTACGGCGGTCAGGACGCGATACGCGCCCCTAAGGCGCTGCGCAGCTCTGTGCGTATCCGCAGTCGTTGAACGACTGGCCGTCGGATGCGAGCGCCGACGGCGTCGCCTCGTCGATGATCCCTGGCGACAGGTCGATCGTCGTCGGGTTGCCCTGCGCGATCGTGTGCGTCGTGCCGCCCTGCGTGTACGTAGAGGTCGGGCCGAACTTGACCGTGCCGACGTCCGCCAGCAGCGTCTGCACCTCGACGGTCGGGGCCTCGAGGATCCACTCCGCCGAGGACTCGGACGAGGTGTAGCTGACCCGCTTGCTCCAGCTCCAGTGGCCGGCGTCCGTCATCGCGATGTTCCACGTGTCGCCGCCGGCGTTGCTGATCGTCACGCTGATCGTGTCCCCGGGGGTGACGGTGCAGTTGGCATCGCCGGTGCAGCCCGAGATCTGCGTCTCCGAGTTCGGCAGCAGCTCGTACCAGGCGTAGTACTGCGGTCCCAACAGGTCATTGCTCGGCAGCGAGCTCTCGGACGCGCCTGCCTGGATCAGGTCGCTCGTGTTGTAGCCGCCGATCCCCGTCCAGGTCGCGGCGAGTCCGGGCGGGACGAGCCCGGCGGAGGGAACCACGAACGTCGACGAAACGGCGGTGATGCCGCCGCTCGTCGGCGTGACCGCGTAGCCGGACCAGTTGAGGCTGTCCACGGTGCCCCCGTGGATCGGCAGCAACGAGCCCTTGTGCGCTGGGATCAGCGGTCCGATCCCGTGCGGGGTGTTCGCGGATGCGGCAGCCGTGCCGGCCAGCAGCACGCAGACGACGAAAACAGCAGCAGCACCGCCCCCCATGCGAGCGGTTCGCAAAGACATATGTGTGGCCTCCCAATTCGAGTGCTCAGAGCTCGTCCCCTGCCAGGGACGTGCAAGAGGCTACCCGGTCGGCGGCGCCGCGTGCGCCGCTTACAGCCGGGTCTCGTAGCTCTCCTCAAGCGCCGCCGCGGACGCCTCCACATCACCGATGCCGATGTGGTCGGAGAGGATCTCGGCCGCCGATGGAAGCTCCTCCGGCCATGTCGGCGGATCCCACAGGTGCGAGCGGATCAGCGCCTTCGCGCAGTGGATGTAGACCTCCTCGGCGTGCACGATCAGCGCGAGCTCGGCCGGATGACCGCCCGTTTGCAGACCGTCGATCAGAGCCGGGTCGCGCGTCAGCTCGACGCGCCCGTTGACGCGCAGCGTCTCCCCCATTCCAGGGATCATGAACACGATCCCCACGCGTGGGTTCTCGAGCATGTTCTGAAAGCCGTCGACGCGCCGGTTCCCGGTCGCGTCCGGAATCAGCAGCCGGCGCTCGTCGAGTACCCGCGCGAATCCCGGGGGTCCGCCCTTCGGCGAGGCGTCGCAGCGGCCGTCCGCGGCCGCGCTGCAGACGACCGCGAACGGGCTCAGCGAGATGAACCGGCGGCAGTGCTCGTCGAGGTGGTCGATCTCCTTGTCGAGCGAGCGCTGCTTGGGCTCGGGATAGATCTCCCGGAGCTGCTCGAGCGTGTTGATCGCGTGCGGGTCCACATCGTTGGTTTTACAGGAAGAAGGACATGACGGTGACCTCCTTCAGGTGATCGCCGGCTCGAGCTCGAGGATGAGCTCGGCCAGCCGCTCGGGTGCGTCCAGCTGGACGAAGGCGCGCGCGTCGTCGATCAGCTCGAGCCGCGCGTCTGGGAAAAGGCGCTCGAGTCGCTCGGCGTCGGCGAGCGGGAAGAACTTGTCCCGCTTCCCCCACACGATCAGCGCCGTGCCGTCGAACGACCTGAGCTTCTCGGCGGCCGCCAGCGTGTGCTCGGATGAGATCCCCTGTGCGACCTTCCGGAGATCGCGCCGCACGCCGGCGTCCCTGAGCGGCGAGATCCACGCCGCCAGCAGCTCGTCGGGGATCGGATGAACCGTCAACGGCGCGAGCGCCATCGCGCGGCGGCGAACGCGGCGGCTGCGACCACCGAGCTCGAGCGCCTTGATCGCGCCGGGCAGGCGCGCGACCAGCTTGAACACGCCCGCGAACGCCGGCGGCGGGAAGTGCTCGAACGAGTCGCAGTTCGTCAGCACGATCCGCGCTATGCGCTGCGGGTGCGCGGCGACCGCGATCTGCGTCAGCGCGCCGCCCGTGTCGTTGCCGACGATCGTCACCTGCTCGAGCCCGAGCCGTTCGATCAGCTCGCCGATCAGGTCCCCGAGGGCCGGCGCCGACAGGTCGGCGCCGGGCTCCATCGCCTGCGGATGCGAGCCGAGCGGCAGCTCAGGCACGATTACGCGATGAGTACCTCCGAGCAACGGCACCAGCCGTTCCCACACCCGACCGTTGACGAGCAGGCCGTGGATCAGCACGATTGGCGGCCCCGACCCCTCCTCCCGATAGCGGATCGTCCCTTGCGAAAGCCGGATCTCAGGCATCATCTACCGCCTCACATGTTGCGTACAGACTGTATGTATCTTGACATACAGGCAGTATGTATGTCAATCCGATGACCGACGACTCCCCACGACCCACCACCAAGGCCGGCCAGAGCGAGGCGACGACCGCCGCGCTGATCACCGCCGCCCGCGAGCTGTTCGCCGAGCGCGGCTACGCGGACGTCGGCACCGAGGAGATCGTCCAGCGCGCCGGCGTCACCCGCGGCGCGCTCTACCACCACTTCAAGGACGGCAAGGAGGAGCTGTTCCGCGCCGTGCTCGTACAGCTGTCAGCAGAGCTCGTGCGGCACGTGGTCGCCCTTGCCAATCGGTCCGGCGATCCGTGGGAGGAGCTCGTCGTCGGCTGCGAGGCGTTCCTCGACGCGTGCGCGCGCCCGGACGTGCAGCGCATCATGCTCGTCGACGGGCCGTCCGTGCTCGGCTGGGACGTCTGGCGCGAGATCGACTCGGGCTACGCCCTCGGCGCGCTCGAGGCCGCGATCCAGAACGCGATCGACGCCGGCGCGCTCAGCCCCGCGCCCGCGAACGCGGTCGCGCACGTGCTGCTCGGAGCACTCGACGAGGCGGCGATGGTCGTCGCCCGCTCCGACGACCAGGCCGCCGCGCGCGAGGAGATGGGCAAGACCGTGCGCCGCCTGCTCGAAGGCCTGCGCGCGCCGTCCGTCTGAGGCGCGCTCGGGCAGCTCAGCGGCCGCCGCGAGCGTCGCCCCAGTGGAACACGTTGCTCGCCTGCAGGCGATTCGTGCACCCGAGCTTCTGGTAGATGTTCGCGAGGTGGCGCTTGACGGTCGGCTCGGCGATCCCGAGCTCCGACGCTATCTCCCCGTTCGTCGCCCCGGTCGCGAGCATGGCGAGCGTTTCGCGCTCGCGGTCCGTGAGCGCCCCCAGACGCTCGTCCGCCCCTGAAATTCCCGGCATTGGTGCACCCTCTTCTCTCTCTCCGTGGCGCAGCCGTGCGCCAATCAACTCCTGTGCGGAGCATACGGAATCAAGGCTCCATAAGACGGTTTCTTACGCCGCCGCTGCCGGCGCCGAGGTCGCCGGCAACGGCAGCGCCGATGATCGTCGGCCGCACGCTGGGCGCGGACTTCGGCTGGCGCCCATGCGCCAGCCAGTCGACCCGGAGCGGCGACTGCGCCAGCAGCTGCTCGGTGCGCCGGTTCGGGTAGCAGCCGGCGGCAATGTACCGGTGCGGAACCTCGATCAGATCCTGGAACCGGCCGAGCACCGTGCCCTCGCCGGCGTGCACGTGCTCCAGGAACAGGAACCGGCCGGCGGGCTTCAGCACGCGCGCGATCTCCGCGAGCGCCCGCGCCGGGTCCGGGATCGTGCACAGGACGAACGTTCCGACCACCGTGTCGAAGCTGTCGTCCTCGAACGGCAGCTGCTCTGCCCCAGCCTCGACGAGCTTCCACGACCCGACCGGCGGCGGCGCGTCTTCCAGCGCAGACCGGAGGTGCGCGAGCATGTGCGGGCTGGGCTCCGATACGACCAGCTCGGTGACCTCAGGCGTGTAGTGCGCCACGTTCAGCCCGCTGCCGGCGCCGATCTCGAGCGTGCGCCCCGATGCCCGCGCGATCAGCTCGTGGCGCGTTTGACGCTGGCCGGCGCGCTCGGCGCGCTCGACGACGATCGGGTACCAGAGCGCGAACAGCCGCTCGTTCAAGCCAAGTGGATCGCGCATCGAGCTCCGGGAGAACTCTAGTGTCCTAGGCCGCCAGCGGCATTCGCGCAGCCGCCGCCGGCGAACAGCGCAGCGCGTGGATCCCCGCCAGTCCGGCCCAGCCCTCGTACGGCGCGAAGTACTCCATCACCTGCTGCTCGGTCGCCCGCCCGTACGGGTGGCCCTCGAGCCGGCGGCCGACGAACTTGACGAACGCGAGGTCGCCGGCGGGAAGCTGGTCGAGGCGTCCCTGGCCCGTCAGCGCGAGCTTCTGCACGGTCCACGACCCGATCCCGCGGATCGTCCTGAGCCGCCCCCAGCCTCGCTCGTGATCGGCGTCGAACAGATCAACCCTCCCGGACGCCACCTCGCGAGCCACCCGGACCAGCGCCACCGCACGCCCGGCCGACAGATCGAGCGACTCGAGCAGCGCCGGCGCCTGCCCGGCGAGCGCTGCCGCCGTCGGGGCGTCGCGTAATCCGTGCTCGTCGGAGCGCCGGCCGAGCAGCGCCACCAGCCGGCGCTGTATCTGCGCGGCCCGCTCGGACTCGATCAGCTGCTCGCAGATCGCCCACGTGATCGCCTCGAACGGGTCGGGACGTCCGTACGGGCGCAGCCACGGCGAGCTTCGGACCGAGCGGCCGATCAGCGGATCGAACATGAACCGGTCGTAGAACGGCCGCAGGTCGTGATCGATCCCGAGCGCGAATCGCATCCGCTCGATCCCCCACTCGGCGGAGGCGCGATCGGCCGCGCAAGCGCCGAACAGCACGCGGTCAGCCGCGACCTGCGCCACCCGCACGACGACTGGCTCGTCCGCACAGTGGACGAGCCGGTGCAGCACGCCACCGCGCACGCGCGTGAGGCAGTCGAGCCCGACTCCGCGCGGGAGCCGGAAGAGCCAGCGGGGCCGGACCTCGAGCCGGACCTCGGTCAACGCAGGTCGCGGTCGATCACGCGAACCCGCACGACGAACGTGCGCGTCTCGCCGACGGCCCACGGCCGCGCGAACGGATCCTGGCGCCGCACGAGCTCACGGCCGGCGCCCGCAAGCCTGCGCGCGCCCAGGCGGCGTGCCAGCGCGAGCGTCGCCGCGCCCGCGACGAAGCCGGTCGCGGCGACGGCGGCTGCGTGGGCCGCGCCCAGCCCGCCGGCGGCCGCGGGCTGAACCTCCCGCACCTCGGCGAGGACCGGGAGCCCGTCCACGACCTCCTCTTCTGATTCGGCCGGCTCGATCTCGAACTCGTCCATGCCCGACATGGTGCCACCGAACGCGGCGCGCTTCAAAGTACCCTGCCACCATGCCCACCACCATCGACGTATTCGCCAAAGCCCGCGAGCACGAGCGGATCGAGCAGCTCCACGCTGCCCGCGAGCTCGGCGCGCTTCCCTACTTCCGAGTGCTCGAGGGCCCGACGCTCCCGGTCGTCGAGATGGAGGGCCGGCGGCGGATCATGCTCGGCTCGAACAACTATCTCGGCCTGACCGGCGACGAGCGCGTCAAGCAGGGCGCGCTCGAAGCGCTCGATCGGTACGGCACCGGCCTGACCGGCTCACGGTTCCTCAACGGCACCACCGACCTGCATCTCGAGCTCGAGCGCGAGCTGGCGGAGTGGTTCGAGACCGAGGCGGCGCTCGTGTTCAGCACCGGCCATCAGGCGAACCTGGGCGCGCTCGGGACGATCCTCGGCCCGAGCGACACCGTGATCGCCGACTCCGGCGACCATGCCTCGATCCTCGACGGGTGCATCCTCTCGCGCGCGAAGCTGCGCGCGTTCCGCCACAACCGCATGGACCTGCTGGAGAAGCGGCTCCAACAAGCCGAGCAGGATGGCGGCGGTGTGCTCGTCGTCGTCGACGGCGTGTTCTCGATGGAGGGCGACGTCGCGCCGTTGCCCGAGATCGCTGACCTCTCGGCGCGCTACGGCGCGCGATTGATGGTCGACGAGGCGCACGCGCTGGGCGTGCTCGGCGCGCGCGGCGCCGGCACCTGCGAGCTGCTCGGGATCGAGGACCGGGTCGATCTGCGGATGGCGACGTTCTCAAAGTCGCTGGCCTCGTGCGGCGGCGTGATCGCCGGTCCCGCCGACGTCATCGAGTTCCTGCGGATCCAGTCGCGGCCGTTCATGTTCACCGCGTCCGGCGTGCCCGCTGCCGTGGGCGCGGCGCTGGCGGCGGTTCGCATCTGCCGCTCGGATGATGGGCGCGAGCTGTTCGCGAAGGTGCTTGACAACGCCCGCCGCCTGCACGCCGGCCTGAGCGAGCTCGGGTTCCGAGTCGTCGAGCCCACCCGCCTGCCGGACGGAACCGAGGTCGTCACCCCGGTCGTGCCGGTCGTCGTCGGGGACGACTGGAAGGCCGCGTTCCTGTGGAAGGGGCTGTACGACGCGGGCGTGTTCGTCAACGTCGCTCTGCATCCGGCGGTGCCGCCGGCCGGGGCGCTGCTGCGGACGAGCGTGATGGCCACGCACGACTCGGCGACGCTCGACGAGGCGATTGTGAAGTTCGCGGAGGTAAAGCGAGCATTCGAGTCCGAGCATGGGCCGCTCCCCGAGCCCGTCTGAGATTGTCCGTTCGTGCACAAGCGATTTCGGGGCCCTCGGCAACAAAAAAAACACGCTCTAAGCAGATGTCGAGGACATGTTGCGTTGCTGTGATCAACTCGCTATCGATAGCCTGCCGGGCGTCGGATTGGTGGTCGACCGGGAGCAACGCTCACTTACTGGGTAGGGAGCGAGCGGTGAGCACCAGGGGCGACTAAAGAGAGAAGAAGTAAGGCCGGATCGGCCGGTGGCTACCGGTCGTTCACAACCCAAGGTTGCCGTCTACGCGTGGGCGTGTCAGCGCCGCGACGGCGTCGTATTGGCATAAGCGTCCGCCCAGCGGACCAGATTGCAGGGAGAGAGAACTACCAATGACGCAAACCGCCACGATGACCCATGACCCGCAGCGACTGCGGGCGCTGGGGCGAGCCAACGAGATCAGACTCGCGCGTGCGGCGCTGAAGCGACAGATCGCCCACGGGGAGATCTCGGTCGCGGAGGTGATCATGACCCCGCCCGAAGCGGCGGCGAGCTGGCCGATGAGCGAGCTGCTCATGAGCCAGCGCCGCTGGGGCAACGAGCGGTGCCGGAAGTTCCTGAAGCGCAACGGGATCTATGAGCTCAAGCCGGTCGGCTCGCTCACGGATCGCCAGCGTTCGATGTTGGCCTCGCAGCTCGATCTGAGCAGTGATTTGAGGCTGGAACTGGTCGCAACCGCTTAGGTTCGTGACAGCGGGCTCCGGGTCGTCGTTCGCGGCGGCACGGAGCCCGCGGCTCGTCAGATCTGGATTCCGATCGGGACCGGGCTCGCGCCCGCGAACAGAAAGAACCAGATCACGAACGCCACCAGCGTGAAGCCGGCGCTGACGACGAGGACGCCCTCGAGCACGAAGTGCCCGGGATCGTCCAATCCGCGAGCGATGCAGTTATGGCGGTAGACATTGCTCAGCGCCACGAGCAGCGACGACAGCGCCGCGATCGTGATCACCACGCCGACGAACATCACGCCCAGCGCCGCTCCGAGCGACGACGTGCTGCCCTGGATCTGGGAGCCGACCCACAGCCACAGCAGAGGCGTGCCGACCCAGAGCACGAGGCTTCCGACGAACATGATCAGGACGACGAGCACGGCCCCGGTGCCTGTTCTCAGCAGCTGCAGCATCAGCCCAGAGGGTAGTGCCGAGACTCAGCGGATCGAGGCTGGAAGCCAGGGATCGCGGCTCAGGCGAGCCGCGACCCCCTGGCTAACGGACAGCCTGATGAGAGCTTGACCTGCCACCAGCCCATCAGCATGCCGATCAGGCCCAGGCGAGGCCTGACCTGCCACACGCCACACCCGGGCTCCCCCAGGTCGTGGCGGGCCACCCGAACGAAGCGATACCTCCCGGGCTCGAGCAGCATCCGCTCGAGCAGCACACGATTGGCGGCATGGATCTCGGCGCGCTCTGCGATCGCCGAGCGCGCGAAATGGAGGCGCTCGGCCAACTCGTCGCGGACCTGCTCGAGCTCGCCGAGGTCGAGCACCCTGGGGTCGCCGCTCGGAGCGGAGTCCGGCACCGAACCGCCGAGCTCGAAGGCCGTCACGAACGCGCCCGAGAGCTCTCGCTCGAGTCGCGCGATCTGCGCGCGCATGGAGCGGCGCGCGGCGCGCTCGGCGTCCTCATCGACGCGAACGCAGCCGAGTGCTGAAACCTCGATCTGCGTGACTTCGCTTGCCTTCTCGGAGAGCTCCATACGCTCCTCCCTGAGTCGCCGAGGGCCCAGCTTACCACTCGTTTAGCTCTGCTTCCGCAGGTTCTCGGCGCGGCCCGCCGCTCGGTCGCCGCTCAGCCGCCGCGCCCGCGGGCGGCCGGTCCAAGCGCGCCTTCGGCGCTCCGCCCGCGGATCACGATCGAGCTTGCGTGGATGCCGCGCGGGATGCCCTTCAGCGAGAACCCGCGAGCGCGCGGGCCGAGGACCAAGCCCTGACGGACGCGGTCGCTGAGACGCACGCTCACCAGCTGCCGCGCCGCGCCGGCCGAGGGCGAGAACGTGACCACGAGCGTCGTCCCGCGCCGCTTGACCCGCACCCGTCCAGGCCGGCCGGGCGCCGGCGGCGACCCGCGGTAGCTCGTCACCTTGATCGTCGGCTGCGGACTCCCGTCGGCGCCGGTCAGCTCCGCGATGATCGTCCGGGCGCGACCGGTCGCGTCGGACGGGGTGAACTTCAGCGTCCCGGCGTTTCCGTGCGCGAAGCCGAGCAGCTTCCCGCCGTTGTTCCCGTCCTCGACGAACTCCGCCTTCGTGTCCGCAGCCACGCCCACGATCTCGTAGTGCAGCACTCGGTCGGCGCCCGAGCCGGTGACACGGCCCTCGATCGAGGGCGACCCGAGATCGTGCGAGGTCTTGGCCGAGGTGATCGGCGGCGTCCCGGGAGCCGGATCGACCGTCCAGCTGCCCGGCGCCGCGTCGTACATCTGGATCTCGGTCGCCGACCCAAGGTGCAGGACGATCGTCTTCGCCGCGGCGTTCTCGCCGGCCTTGCTCGCGTCGATCGTCTGACCGTTCGGCCCGTGGAGGATCGCTCCCGGAGCGCCGAGCGGCCCGCTGAGCAGCACGATCGTGCTCTTCTGCCCGGCCGGGACGGTGAGCGCATAGCCGCCGCCCGCCTGTGCGGCGCGCGCATCACGCGCCGGGGCCTTCGCCGCCGGGATCACCGAGTAGTTGTTGACGTCGCAGCCATCGCCGTAGAAGCTGAGGTTGTTCGCGAGGTAGCTGAAGGCGCCGCCCGTTGCGCTGAACAGCTCCGTCGGGTCGTACTTCGCCCCGAAGCCGGCGTCGTAGTTGTGCCACGGCGTGTCGATCTCGGTGCACAGAGCCATGCCGACATCGGAGATCACGGTCTGCGCCTTCACGCCGATCGAGCCGAACCCGAAGTCCGCAGTGGCGTTCAGGTCGCCGTCGTAGCGGACGTGGAACTTGCCGTCATCGAAATCGAGGTACGCGTTCCCGGACATCGTTCCGGTCAGCTGCACGACGTCGAGGTTGGCGTTGAAGTAGTAACCCTCGGCGACGTAGCCGTTGCCGTCCATGTGGAAGTAGACCCCAGGAGCCACGGGGGACTGAACACACAGGATCTCGATGTTGCCGGCAGCGTCGAACGTGAACGGCTTGAAATGGATCGTCGCCTGGCCGTAGGAGCCTCCGAGGCCGCAGCCGTTGACGAGCCCGCCGCCCAGGATCGACAGGTGCGCGTCGACGTTGAGCGCGTCCGTGTTCGTGTCGAGGTCGCCGGTGAACTTGGTCAGTTGGATCTCGCCGATCACCGGCCCCTCGATCAACGGCAGGTTGCCGACGTAGTCGATGTGGAAGTAGGAGACGCTCGGCTTGTTCGAGACGTCCGAGATCACGAGCGTGCCGCTGACGAGCCCGGCCGCGATCACGGCCTGCGCGCACCCGATCAGTGAGTTCGCCTGCTGGGTCGAGACGCCGTGGCAGGTCGATGGCGACTGAGTCCCGTCTCGCGTGTACTGGACGTCCACGTTCTGGAACTCGAGCGGGCCGAGGAACACATCGGGGATCGTGAGCGTGAACTCACCGAGCTGGAGGCCGTCCGCGTTGTCTGCCTGGAGCACGACATCGGCGCTCGCGTTGTCCCCGAAGGGAAGGTTCGTGATGTCGATCGGCAGGTTCGTGACGTATGTGCCGTCGGCGGCGATCGCGAACCCGAGCGACGTCAGCGTCTGGTCGATGTCCGCGGTCTCGATCGCCTGCGCCGCCAGCCAGCCGATCCCCGGGATGCCGCCGGCGATGTTGCTCAGCTTGACGTCGGCGAGCTTCGCCGTGGAACCCGCCGGTGGCTTGCCGTTGGCGTTGGTGCTGCTCGACACATCCCAGCTGATCGACTGGTTCGTACCGGTCAGCTGCAGCTTGTGCCCGCCCGTCCCGGGCGCCGTGACGGTGGCGGTGGCACCGCCGCTGACGAGGTAGTACCCGTTCGGGTTCTGGAGGATCGAATCGTTGGACTTCCTGGTCGAGCCGCCGCCCTCGACCAGGATCACGGCGTGGCCCGAGGAGGGAGTGATCGTCAGGCCGTTGACCTGGACGGGGCCGTATGAAGCGAAATATGTGTCGTCCGTGGCATCGCTCGACGGGACGAAACCGTGCTCAAAGCGACCGTTGTTGGCGAATGGGATCTCGTCGCGGTCGTCCTTGGACAGCGAAGACAGCGGCACCTGGCTGATGCAGCCCTGCATCGAGACGTACCCGCCGTTCTCCGTGGTCGGGATCGGCGCGTTCGAGCATGCATGCGCGGTCTTGAACCGAGTGCTCTGAGGCGTCGCGCCGGCTGTCGGCGAGCACGCGTAGCCGATCAGCCGCGTCGAGATCGCCGCGTGATGGGCGCCCTTGACCTTGCGCGCCGCCACCGAGTAGCGCGCGGTCGTGCTCGCGCTCTGACCCGTCGAGCTCGTCTCGGTCAGCTTCACGTTGCCCGAGGTGGCGCCGTCGAACACCGCGCTCAGCACCGGCGCCGAGGCGCCACAGGTGGCCTTCGCCCCGTTCGCGAATGTGTAGCTGTACTGCACCACCGAGACGCTGCCCCCGGCCTGCAGCACCAGTGGCTTGCCGGACCCGGCGCTTCCGATCGGCTGGAGACTGGGCGTCTGCAGCGGCGCGAGGATCACCAGCACGGCGGCACTGGTGACGGTCTTGGAGCCGCCGGGATTGGTGTCCGTCACCGAGCAGCTGAGCTTCTGCAGGACGTCGGCGGTGGACACCGTGAGGCTCGTAGAGGTCTGCCCATCGATCGGCTGCCCGTTGAGCAGCCACTGGTACGTGAAGTTGAACGGCGGGTTCGTCCATGTGCCCGCCGCGCAGCTGAGCGACGAGCCCACCGTCGGCGTGCCATAGATGCGGGGGCCGAGGATCACTCCGGGCGGTGGCGTCGGGGCGATCGCGACCTCGCCCACCCGGTCCGAGTCGAACTCCGTGAACCACAGGTTGCCGCTCGCGTCCTGCGCGTCCGTGGTCGCGTCGCCGGTGACGCCCTGGCTCGAGCCGAACGCCTGCGATGTGTCGCTCGTCAGGTCGAATCGCAGCAGCTGGTCGTTGATGTTGTCGGTTGCCCAGATCGCGCCGTCGCCGGCGTTGGAGAGCCACAGCGGTTGCCCGCCCGCCGGGTACTCGGTGATCCCGTCGTCGGTGCCCACGGACACGGACGACGGGTCGATCTGCGCGATGTCGGAGGCGCCGTACTCGGCGGTGTAAAGGTCGCCGTCCGGTCCCTTGACGATCCCCTCCGGGCTCGCTGCGGACCCCGACGGGAGTGGGTACAGCGTTATCCCCTCGGCTGTGCCGGGGCTCGCCTGCGCCGGATCGAGTCGCGCGATCTCGCCGTTGCCACTGAGCGTGATCCACAGCGCGCCATCGGCGCCGGTGACGAGATCGGTCGGCGTGTAGACGATGTGGCCGTCGAGCTGGATCGGATACTCGGTGATCGCGTCAGTAGCGGGATCGAGCCGTCCGATCCGAGACCCCGAATTCTCGGCGAACCAGATCGCCCCGTCAGGCCCCACGGTGATCCCGTCAGGGCCGGAGCCGGTGGTCGGTGTCGGGTACTCGCCGACGAGCTGCCCGGTCGTCGGATCGAGCTCGCCGATCGCGCTCGTGCCGTACTCGGTGAAGTACAGGTCACCGTTCGGTCCGGTGACGATCCCGGCGGGATCCGCTCCGGACTGCAGCCCATTGCCGGAGCTCGGGTACTGGGTGACGGTTCCATCGGATCCGATCCGCCCGATCGCGTCCGCGTCGCGCTCGGTGAACCACATCGCTCCGTCCGGGCCCTGCGCGATCCCGTTCGGCGCAGCGCCGCCGGGGATGCCCGCGCTGTACTCCGTGATCGCGGGCCCCGAGGCCGAGACGGGTGCGGCGAGCACGGCGGCGAGCAGCAGCACGAGTCCCCCGGCAGCGAGACTTCTCCACACGTCCTTGAGCTTGGCGCGTCCCGCGCATCTGCGCGTGAGGGTGGACCCCTCATTTTTCGCTAGGTAGGGTCCCAACCATGGCGGTACTGCTGGAGCGTGGGCTGGAGCTCGAGCGGATCGAGGCAGCGCTCGGACGCGCGATCGAGCGGGAGGGCTCGGTCGTTGTGGTCGAGGGCGAGCCCGGAATCGGCAAGACGGCGCTGCTCGGCGAGACCGCGGCGCTCGCGCGGGCGCACGGCTTCCGCGTGCTGTCGGCGCG
Source organism: uncultured Solirubrobacterales bacterium (assembly GCA_963826895.1). Lineage (GTDB taxonomy): Bacteria > Actinomycetota > Thermoleophilia > Solirubrobacterales > Solirubrobacteraceae > Palsa-465. The sequence goes on along the minus strand of CAWGYJ010000001.1, from coordinate 656,084 downwards.
GGCCAGCGAGCTCGAGCGCGAGTATGCCTACGGGGTCGTCAGACAGATGCTGCCGCCGGACGTCGCCGCGACGCCGGGCGCGGCCGCGCTGGCCGGAGCCGCAGAGCTGGCAGCGCCTGCGCTCGGCCTGTCCGAGCGCAGCGGCCGGGGCGCCCCCGACCGCGGAGCCGTGCTGCATGGGCTCTACTGGCTGATGATCAACCTCACCGCCCGCGAGCCGGTGCTGGTGTCGCTCGACGACGCGCAGTGGTCCGATCTCGCCTCGCTGCGATTCGTCGCGTACCTCGCCCGCCGGCTCGAGGGGCTGCCGGTCGTGGTCGCGCTCTCGGTGCGGACGGCCGAGCCCTCGGAGCCGCCGCGCCCGCTGCTCGAGATCCGCGCCGAGCCGCTGACCAACCTGCTGGCGCCGGCGCCGCTCGGCGAGGCCGGGCTCGTGCGCCTGATCGCGCGGACCCTCGGGGAGCCCGTGGACCTCGCGTTCGTGCGCCGGCTCGCGATCGCCACGGGCGGCGTCCCGTTCCTCGCGAACGAGTTGCTCAAGGCACTCGCCGACGACGGCGTCGGCCCGAGCTCCGAGTCCTCGGCGCTGATCGACCGGATCGGTCCCGAGACGATCACGCGCTCGGCGGTGGCTCGGTTGGCGAGGCTTGGCGATGTCGCCGTGTCGGCGGCCCAGGGGGTGGCGGTGCTCGGCGCCCGAGCATCGCTCGGACGCATCGGCAGCCTGCTCGCGATTCCCGAGGCACACCTGCCGGCGGCGCTCGACGCGCTCGCGGCGGCGCGGATCCTGCGGGCCGACGGGCGGCTCGAGTACGTCCATCCGGTGATCCGCACGAGCGTTTACGAGGACATCCCGCCGTTCGTCCGCTCAAGGCTGCACGCGCGCGCCGCGGCGATGATCGAGGCGGCCGGTGGCGAGCCGGAGGAGGTCGCCTCCCACATACTCCGGGCCGACCCGCGCGAGGATCGGGGCGAGACCGAAATCCTGATGCGCGCCGCGGCCCAGGCCGGCGTCCGCGGCGCTCCCGAGTCGGCGGTGGCCTACCTGCGGCACGCGGTCGCCACCTCGCCGCCGAAGTCCAGAGGCGCCGTGCTGCTCGCGCTCGGTCAGGCCGAGCAAGCGGCCGGCGACCCCGAATGCATTTCACACCTGAGAACGGCGATCGAGGCGCTCGAGGACCCCGGCGAGCGCGCGATGGGCACACTGGCGCTGGCGGCCAGCCTGTTCTACGTCGCCGATTTCACCGGGAGCGTGTCGGTGCTCGGCGAGGCGCTCGCGGCGCTGGGAGATCGCGACGACGAGCTGTCGGCTGCGCTGCGCGCGATGGCCGCGAGCGCGGGCTACGGGGACACGAGGCTGCACGGCGACGTGCGCGATCAGCTGCCGCGCCTGCGGCGGGTGGCCGGCGAGCTTGGATCGCGCGCCCGCGAGCTCCAGATCTTCCTAGCGATGGTCACCTCCACAGATGGCGGCAGCCGGGAGGAGACGCTGGAGCTGGTCGAGCGCGGGCTGGACGGCGGGCGCCTGCTCGAGGAGATGGGCTCGGACGCGGGGGCGGTCGCGCTCGCCGTCAACGTGCTCGTGTTCGTCGACGAGCTCAGCCGCGCCGAGACGCTTGCGGACGAGATGCTCGCCGACGCGCGCCGGCGCGGCGTCGTGATGGGGTTCGTCGCCGGATCGGCGCATCGCGGTCTCGTCGCCCTTCGCCGGGGCGAGCTTGCCATGGCCGAGGCCGAGACCCGGGCGGCGCTCGAGCTCGCCCAGCAGCACGAGCTCGCGTTCGCGATTCCGTTTTCGCTCACCTACCTGTCCGAGGCGCTGCTCGAGCGAGGGGAGATCGAGACCGCGATCGCGATGATCGACGCGCTGCCAGCGATGCGCGGCGCGGAACTGACACTTGCCGGCGCGATGCTCACACGCGCGCGCGGCCGGCTCGCGCTCGCGGCAGGGGACCGACAGGCGGCCGCCGAGCGACTGCGAGCAGCGGGCGCCGTGCTGGACGGGTTGACGATGGTCAACCCGAATGCCCCCAGCTGGCGCGCCGATCTAGCGCTCGCGCTCGCGCGCGACGCTCCCGAGGAGGCGCTCGAGCTCGCCGCCGAGGAGCTCCGGCTCGCGCGAAGCTCCGGCTCACCCCGCGCGACCGGAATCGCGCTACGGGTATCCGGGCTGCTGCAATCCGGCGAGGACTCGATCGCCGCGCTGGGCGAATCCGCTCACACGCTCGAGCGCTCCGGCGCCCGGCTCGAGCAGGCGCGCTCGCTGGTCGAGCTCGGGGCAGCGATGCGCCGCGCCAACAAGCGCTCCGATGCTCGCGGCCCGCTCCGTGGCGGCCTCGACCTGGCGACGCGCTGCGGCGCCGGGCCGCTCGTGGAGCGGGCTCGGCAGGAGCTGCTGGCGTGCGGCGCGCGCCCGCGGCGCGCGCTGCTCACCGGCCGGGACGCGCTCACTCCGAGCGAGCTGCGGATCGCCGAGCTGGCCGCACGCGGCGACTCCAACCGCGACATCGCGCAGTCGCTGTTCATCACCCCGAAGACCGTGGAGAACCACCTCGGGCGGATCTACAAGAAGCTCTCGATCCGCTCGCGCGAGGAGCTGCCGCACGTGCTCGCCTCCCGCCGCGCGGACGGCTGATCCTTCAGCGCGCGCGTAGCACCTCGACGCAAACCCACAGCGCCTCCTCGGCGTGGATCCGCGGCACTCCGTCGACGCTGACCGCGAACAGCGCGGCGCGCGCGGTCCGCGGCCCGACGCCGTGGCCCGGGGCGAGCTCGCCGAACAGCTGCGCGTGAATCGTGCGCGCGTCGGCGACGACGAGCCTTCCCGGCTCGAGCGTGGTCGCGTGCTCGCCGCTCCCGAGCCGATCCCCGGCGGCGGTGGCCCTGATCCCGAGACCGCCCTGATCGACCAGGTCGGCGTCGAGCGCCCACACCGGCACCCCGGTCTCGATCAGCGCGATCAGCAGCGCATCCGCGATCAGCGAGATCGGCACGAACGCGCCCTGGAGCAGCCGCGCCACCGCTGCCTCCTCGCTCGGGATCCGGGTCGTGTCGGGATCGAGGCCGATGTGGCGGAAGAACGTCCGGTATGCGCGCGGGATCGGCTGCGTCCGCATCGCGACCACGCTCGCTCCGCGGTACCGGTTCGAGAGCTCGCGCAGGCGGCGCTTGACCGCGGGCGGACTGCCTCCGTCGTGGGCCGGCGCGGTCACCCAGTCCAGCCGCAGCCCCGGGAACTCGGCCAGCAGCTCAGGCGAAACGAATCCCTCCGCGGCCTGGAGCTCGACCTCGTCGGTCACGATCGCGGCTCCTCCGCCTCGAGCGCGCTGATCTTGGCCGCGAGCTTCGCCGGCCGATTCCAGTCCGCGCCGAACAGCAGCGACCGGACGACGCCGCCCCGGGACGCGAGCTCGAGCATCGGACACAGCTCGACCCCGTAGACCTGCGCGAGCGCACCGTCGCGGTCGTAGGCGACCGGGATCGTCCAGCGGTGCTTGCGGACGTCGCTCGCCGTCGAGGACTTGGACGAGCTGGCGGCCACCGCAGCGAACTGGACCCTCCGGAATCGCAGCGACAGCGCCTGCATCGTGTCGACCTCGCGGTCGCACTGGCCCACCCCCGGGACGAAGAACCCGAGCACCAGAGGCCCGCGCTTCTCGAGCACGCACGTGTTCACGGCCCGGCCATTGAAGTCACCGAACTTGCACGGGTCTGCGAGCTGCACGTCGCCGACGAGGTCGGAGGTCGCGATCGGCGCAGCGAAGTTGATCAGCCGGCTGCCGGAGCGCACGCCGGCGGTGGCGACGCCGTGCGTGGCGAACTCGATCACCGAGATCACGATCACGAGCGCGATCCCGAAGATCCCGATCGCCCACCGGTACGGGCGCGTGTCGATCACCGGCTGGGGCAGCTGCCGGCGCGGGCGGCTGCGCTGCTGGGCGACCGCGGCGTCGGGGTCGAGGCGATGCCGAACGGGCTCCGGCGGTTGCTCGCCGCCCGCGGCCTCGCCGCCCGCGCCTCGCCTCGCGCCTCGCCTCGGCGGGCGGCTGCTCGGACTCGCTCACGCCACCCTGGCCCGGCGCCGCGCTCGCACGCCCGTCAGCGCCCGGCCGGCGACCCCACCCACCCGCTCGAACGCGTCGCCCCGCTCGGCGGCGACCAGCACCGCCGGCAGCACCAGCAGCACCCCGGCCAGCGACACGCTCAGGTCGATCAGCGTCACGAACCCGAAGTCGCGAAGCATCGTGATGTCGGACGCGAGCAGCACCCCGAAGCCCGCGATCGCAGTGATCCCGGACGCCAGCACCGCGCGCCCCGTCGACCCGTAAGTCAGCCGGAGTGCCTGGGCCTGCGTCGCGCCGCCGCGCCGCTCGCGCCGGTAGCGCTCGGCCATCAGGACGCTGAACTCGGTGGAGATCGCGATCACCAGCGTGCCGAGCGCGGCCGACATCGGGTTCAGCGGAATCCGGGTCGCGTACAGGATCAGCGCCGACCAGCCGGTCGCGAGGGCGATCGGGATCAGCGGCACCATCACGCGGCGCGCGTCCCTGAACACCGCCAGCAGCACGAGCCCTACCGCGATCAGACCGGCCACGAGCGTCAGCAGCCGCCGAGCCGACGACGACAGTGCGCCGTTCGCCTGCGCCGCCAGCACGGGCAGCCCGGCCAACCGGGCCGTCACCCCCGGCGGCGGGTGCAGCTGCGAGCTCATGTAGTCGATCACGCGCTGCTGCTTTGCCAGCGGCATCAGCCGGATCCCGAACGCGAGCGTCGCCTCGCGGTGGTCGTGCGTGATCACCGCCTGCGAGAAGTACGCCGGCACCGCCGCGAGCAGGCTGTTCACCTGCGACTGGGTCAGCGAGGCGCCCGAGCTCGAGCCCGCCGACGTCGCGCCCTCGAACAGGTCGGGCAGCGACAGCGCCGGGCACAGCGTCGCGTGCGCACAGCCCTTCGTCTCGAGATAGCCGTAGTGAGCGAGCAGCGAGCTCTCGTAGCGGATCATCCACTCGACGATCGAGAGCTTCGTCACGTCGGGCGCGCTGACGGTGACGTCGATCTCCCCGGACACCCCGGTGACCCGCTCGAGCAGCCGCAGGTCCCGCAGGGCCGGCATGTTCGAGGGGACGAGCTTCGTGATGTCCGATTGGACCGAGGTCTGCGTGTCGGCGACCCAGCCGAGCGCCGCCAGCGCGAGCGCCGTGGCGAGCACGCGGCCTGGGTGCCGGGTCACAGCCGCCAGGACGCGCGCGGCCGCCTGCGACCCGGATCGAGCTCGGCGGCCCGGCCGCGGAGCACGGCGGAACGGCGACGCGATCAGCTCTCGGGCACCGCGAAGCGACGCCGCGAGCGGCGCGGCGATCTCCCCCGCCCCCCGCACGGCGGCCCCGATCGCGCCGCCATCGCCCTCCGCCAGCGCCATCGCGGCCGGCCCGGCGGTCAGCGCGCACGCGAGCGCGATCGCGATCCCGACGACCAGCAGGATGCCGAAGCCCTGCACCATCGGCACCGGCGAGAGCAGCAGCACGAGGAACCCGGTCGCGGTCGCGAGCGCCGCGGTCGCGAGCGTCCGCGGACTCGACGCGCGTGACTGGAACTGGATCGCGTAGTCGACCGCGAGCCCGATCAGGATCGGCAGCACCGCGATCGACGCCATCGTCAGCGATGCGCCGATCAGCGCCATCGCACCGAACGTGATGCCCGATGCCGCGAGCGCGATCGCGAGCGGCAGCAGCCGCAGCGGGCGCCTGAACACCACCAGCAGCGCGAGTCCCATCACGAGCACCGCCACCACCAGCAGCACCCCGATCGAGCCGGTCACGGTCGACGCGAGCGCGTTGACGACCACCGGCTCGCCCGTGACCGTGTAACGGCCGCCGTACGCCGAGCGGAACATCGGCATCCGCACGGCCCCGCGGATCCAGCCGATCGCCTGCGCCTCCTGGGCGGTGCTGAGCGACGGCCGCAGACGCAACTGGATCAGCGCCGAGTCCGCGGTCGGGAACAGGTAGGCGAAGCGGGACTTCGGCTGGTTCGCGCCGCGCGTGTCATCGAACACCACCTGCGGGATGAACTGCGGATCGTCGATCGCGGGCAGTCCGTTCATCCCCGACTGCTCGTAGAACTGCTCCAGCTGGGTCTCGAGCTGCTCACCCTCGAGCGTCTCGGCGGCCTTCGCCGCCTGACTGGCGTTGGCCGCGCCCAGGTGCTTGTCGATCGCGAGCGTGTATGCGGCCTGCCCGGCGTTCTGCACCTGCTGGCGATCGCCTGCCAGCAGCGAGCTGATGCCGCGGTTGACCGCGATCACGGCCTGGTTCAGGAACGTGCCCGGTCCGTACACGACCTCCACCGGCTTGTGCTTCATCAGCTGACCGCACGGGCTGCCCCACCCGCCATACGGGGGCTCCGAGCCCGGCTTGACCGGCGTGAACGCCTGCAGGGTGTTGTTCTTGGCGACGACCTGCCCGCCCAGGCAAGCCTCGAGCTTGGACAGCGTGCCGAGATCGGAGGTCTCGACCAGCTTCGGCAACGGCTCCTGGATCAGCACGATGACCGTGTCGCCGCCGAAATGCCTGGCGAAGTCCTGCGTCGCCTGGTAGCTCTGCGACGAGCTCGAGACGAATGTGCTCGTGCCCGTGCCGCGGTTGCAGGCCCAGCGCCAGCAACCCGCCGCCGATCGCGAGTACCAGCACGACCGCGATCGTTGCCACCGGCCGTCGCGCAGCAAACGCCGCCCACCGGTCGAGCCTCTCCGTCATCGCGCGCTCAGGCTAGCGGGGGGCCGCCTTGCGCGCGCCATCCCTCTAGTCCATCGTGAGCGGACCCTGCGACTCCCCGGAGAGGAACTGGCGAATGAACGGGTTGTCGGAGTTGAGCATGTCCTCGGCCGGGCCCGCCTCGACGATGCGGCCCCTCCACAGCACGTTGATGTAGTCGGCGACGCGGCGCGCGCTCATGATGTCGTGGGTGACCACCGCGAACGTCGGCAGGTGCGCCTTCTGCTTCTCCTTGGCCTCATCCATCATGTCGCGGTGGATCTCGAGGATCAGCTCGCCGAGCAGCGCCGTGCGCACGGGGTCCAGGCCCGAGTCGGGCTCGTCGAACATCACGATGTCCGGCTCGAGCACGAGCGCCCGAGCGAACCCGGCGCGCTTGCGCATCCCGCCTGACAGCTCGTTCGGCATCTTGTCGCGGGAGTGACCGAGACCGACCTCGTTCAGGCGTCGCATGACGATGTCCTCGATCTCGTCCTCGCCCTTCTCGGTGTGCTGCCGGAGCGGGAACGCGACGTTGTCGTACAGGTCCATCGAGCCGAACAGCGCCCCGTCCTGGAACAGCAGACCGAACTTCTTGCGCATCTCGAACAGGTCGTCGTCGGGCATGTTCGGGACCGACTCGCCATGCACGAGGACGTCGCCCTCGTCCGGGTACAGCAGTCCGACCATGTGCTTGATGCAGACGGACTTACCGGTCCCGGACGGGCCGAGGACCATCGACACCATCCCCTCCGGCAGGCCCATGTTCAGCCCACGGAGGATCCGGTTGCGGCCGAACGCCTTATACGTGTCGATGAACTCGACGGCGTCCGGGCGGCCCGACGGATAGTGCTTGTAGGTGTGCCACCGGTACTCCTCCTCGGTCGCACCCGCGGGCGGCGCCGGGCGGGCGGCCGGCTCGTCCACGACCGACACGCGCGAGCGCGCCGCCGGCCGCTCGTGCTCCGCATCGGCCTGCGTCTGAGGCGCGTGGTCCGCTTCCGTTTCCACGTACCCCGCCTGATCGTCTCGGTCGCCGATCTCGCCGGCCTCGGGACCGCTCTGCGGCTGATCGTCGCGTTGGCCCCCATCGCCCCGGTGATTGTCGGCGGCGCTCGCCGCGGTCTCTGCCCCGGCCGCGGCGGCAACCCCGCCGATCGGCGCCGGCTCGTCCTCGGACGAAGAGGAGGCGGGCGGGAATGGCTCCTGGCCCGCGGGAATCCACGACGCGCCGCCACCCGATCCCTGGTCGGCGGCGGCCGGCTCAGCGCCACCGCCTGAGGGGCCCGAGTCCGACGGCGCCGGCGGCGCGCTCTGCTGCTGCGACGCCTGGCCAGGCGGCGACACGTTCGTCGGAGCGTCGTTGTCCTTGCCGCCGCCTCCGGACCCTCCGAACTTGAATCGCCGCATTTTCAGCCTCCGATTGGCGCTCGCGGGTTGGCTCCCCAGAAGAGCTGCGTCCCGAGCATGCCGATGAGATGTACAGACACGATGTTTAGCACCATGGATTTTGCCGTCGCGGTTCCCACGCCGACCGGCCCGCCACTGGCGTTGTAGCCGTAATAGCAGCCGACGATAACGATGACCGTCGCCATCGACATCGCCTTTATCAAGCTGAATAACAAGTCAGGTGGGTTCTGGAACTGCCAGAAAATTAAGAAGAAGCCTCCTGAGGAGACGTCTCCGATCTGTTGGACCACGACCAGGTAGCTGGCGAAGAAGCCGGCGCCGATCGAGCAGATGTACAGGAACGGGAGCACCAGCCAGGCCGCCAGCAGCCGCGTGGCGCACAGGAACGTCATGCCGCTGATGCCCATCACCTCGAGCGCGTCGATCTCGTCCGAGATCCGCATCGAGCCGAGCTCGGCCACGATTCCGGTGCCGACCTTCGCGGCCATCATGTAGCCGAACGCGTACGGCACGAGCTCGCGCAGGTCGCACCACGCCGCGAACACGCCGGAGTACGCCGGAACCCCGTTCGCGCGGTCGAAGTACGCGCCCTCCATGCCGCACTCGAGCCCGATGATGAACACCAGCCCCCAGATCACGAGCGTGGAGCTGATGATCAGGATCCCGGACTGGCGCAGCGCCTCGCCGAAGAACCGGAACACGCGCAGCCGGAAGACCTCGCCGACGACCTTCGAGCAGAACTTCGTGATCTCGCCGAACGCCTCGATCCAGCCCTTCGGCGTCGTGACCAGTTCGCCGACGACGCTGGGCCGGCGCTCGGCGGGTCCAGTGCGCTCAACGCGCCACCGTGGTCATCTCAGGATGGGTCGCGAGCAGCGTCTGCGTGAACGCGTAGTTGAACGCGAACACGCCCAGGAAGGCGATCACGACCGCCTGGTTGACGGCGCGCCCCACCCCCTCGGCCCCTCCGGACGCAGTCATCCCTTTGTAACAGCAGACGATCGCGATGATCGCCCCGAACACGGTCGTCTTGACGACCGATCCCCACAGGTCGGTGGTCGAGGCGTTGTTGAAGAACGTGGCCAAGAACGGGCCGAGCGGCGCGTGGTTGACGATCGTCGCGAGGATCCCGCCGAAGATCCCGAACAGCAGCGCGTAGATGTCGAACAGGCCGGTAACGAGCATCAGTGCCAGGAAGCGCGGCACGACCAGGTTCTTGATCGGGTCGACGCCGAGCACCTGCAGCGCGTCCAGCTCCTCGCGGATCTTGCGGGCGCCGAGGTCCGCGGTGATCGCTGTGCCGGCGACGCCTGCCAGCACGATCGCGTCCACGAACGGCGCGAACTCGCGGATCGACGCGAGCACGAAGAAGCCTCCGAGGCGGTCGAGTGCGCCGAACAGCACGAGGAAGTTCGCCGCCTGGAGACCCGGAGCCCCGTATCCGAACGCGACCGTGGAGACGAGCAGCGGGAACCAGCACAGCCGCATCGCGAACAGGAATTGTCCGACGAACTCGCTGCCGTACGGGTACGGAGGACGGACCGCTGAGACGATCGTCTTGCCGGTCAGGATCATCATGTTCCCGACCTCTTCGAGCACGCCCTTCGTCGGCAGGAACGCCCGGTCGGCGACTGCTCGGATCACTGCCTCTACGTCCTCCCGTGGATCGCTGTGCCGCGGCGGCGGCCCGACGCGCGTAAGCCTACGCCACAGCGGCGGGAAAGGCCAAGTTCGAACCGTCATCACGGGCGCGCCGGCGTGGTATGTTCCGGGCGCTTTGAGCGGGTGGAGAATGCGGAGCTGCGGCCTCTTGGGCGGCGTCGCCGTCGCCGTGACCCTGAGCGCGTGCGGCAGTGGCCAGCTTCAGAGCGCGAACGAGCCGAACGGCAAGTTCAAGGTCTCGGTCAGCTCGTCGTTCCCGGCCAGCCAGCGGCTGTCAGAGCCGACGCATTTCGTCATCAAGGTCACGAACGTCGACGACAAGGCGATCCCGGACGTAGCGGTGACGATCTGCAACGTCACCTGCGGCTGGACCAAGCAGGACCTCGCCAAGGGCTGGGGCACGAGCGTCCAGGCGTTCGCGTACAAGCTGAACATGCCGGGCCTCGCGAGCGACTCGCGGCCGGTGTGGATCGTCGACCAGGCTCCGAACCCGAACAACACCTGCGGCTACAGCTGCCAGGCCGGCGGCCCCGGCGGGGCCGTCACCGCCTACTCGAACACATGGGCGCTCGGCACGCTGAAGCCGGACCACACCGCCACCTTCATCTGGCACGTGACCGCCGTGCAGCCGGGCAGCTACAAGGTCGCCTGGCAGGTCGCGGCCGGGCTGAACGGCAAGGCGCTCGCCCGCACAACGTCGGGCGCGGTGCCGCAGGGGACGTTCCACGTGAAGATCACGAACACGCCCGAGCAGTCCTACGTGACCAACTCGGGCCAGGTCGTCACGACCCAGTAGCGTCGGGCGCGGCCATCGGCGACGCGCGCGCGCGACGCGAGCAGCACGCCGCTCCGGGGTGGAGGGGCGACGCGCGCACCCCGCACGCCGCGCGCCGCTCCGGCGAAGGCGAGAAACTAGCCAACCGTCGTGCGGCCTACGAAGGCTCGTCGAGAAACGCATCTCACAGACGAGAAAATCGCCATGCGCCGCCCCCGATGGGACGGTTGGCGAGTTTCGCCGATCGGTCCGACACATCGGGTCGCCCCGACTCAGGTTGACGAGGCCATCGAGCGGATCGCCGGCGTCCGAGCTCGAGCTACGACGCAACCACTCACGCATTCACCTCCAGTGCAAGCGCCTGATCGTCGGCGGCCCGTTCAACAGCTTCACCGGCTACTGGCACCTGGCCGGGACGTTCGTCCCGGCGTCGTCCTCCTCGGGCGGGCTGGTGCCCATCGATCCCGGCAAAGCTGTGAGCTCTCGGGCGACTCAGCCGCTGCTCGACCCGCCCAGATGTTGATCCCGCTCTCGACCGCGTAGCGGTCGATCTCGGCCAGCTCGGCGTCGTCGAAGTCGGCGTTGCTCCAGCGCGGCGACGTTCTGCTCGAGCTGCGCCGACGCTCGACGCGCCGACCAGCGCCGAGGTCACGCGCGGGTCGCGCAGCACCCAGGCGATCGCCAGCTGGGCCAGCGTCTGCCCGCGCCGGCGGCGATCTCGTTCAGCGCCCGCACGCGGCGCGACGTTCTCGGGCGTGATCAGGTCCTCGGAGAAGTGCAGCCCGCGCCGCACGCGCGAGTCCTCGGGCACGCCGTTCAGGTACTTGTCGGTCAGCAGCCCCTGGGCGAGCGGCGAGAAGGCGATCAGCCCACGCCCTCGCGCTCGAGCACGCCGAGCAGCTCGGGCTCGATCCAGCGGTTGAACATCGAGTACGACGGCTGGTGGATCAGCAGCGGCGTGCCGAGGCTGGCGCAGGATCTCGATCGCCTCCTCGGTCCGCTGCGGGCCGTAGGAGGAGATCCCGACGTAGCAGCGCCTTGCCCGGAGCGCACCGCGGTGTCGAGCGCGCCCATCGTCTCCTCCAGCGGCGTCTCGGGATCGAAGCGGTGCGAGTAGAAGATGTCGACGTGGTCGAGCCGCATGCGCGTCAGGCTCTGGTCGAGGCTGGCCAGCAGGTACTTGCGCGAGCCCCAGTCGCCGTACGGCCCGGGCCACATGTCGTAGCCGGCCTTGGTCGAGATCACGAGCTCGTCGCGCAGGGCGCGGAAGTCCTCGGCGAAGATGCGGCCGAAGTTGATCTCGGCGCTGACCCGTATGGCGGGCCGTAGTTGTTGGCGAGGTCGAAGTGGGTGATGCCGAGGTCGAACGCGCGGCGCAGGATCGCCCGGCTGAGTCGGCGAGCGGCCGGTCGTCGCCGAAGTTCTGCCACAGCCCGAGCGAGATCGGCGGCAGCTTCAGCCCGCTGCGGCCGCAGCGGCGGTACTCGCAGCCTGCTCGTAGCGGTCCGGCGCCGGCGCGTAGACGGAGTCGGCCCGATCTCGGCGTCGACGACACGCCGGGTCATTCATCTCAGGGCGCTAGCACCCGCGGGTCGGCCAGCGCTGCCGGGCGCCAGCGTCCGCCGAATGCCGGCACGCGCCGCTTCGCCGTCCGGCCGACTGCCCGCGGCCCGGTTTGGCCATTGGGATAGTGACCCCGCGCCCAACCGTTCGCCTACGCCTTCGCCGCTCACGTCTCCACGAGACCGACAATCACGCGCGCCTCCGCCGCCGAGGCGCCGATCAGGAAGGAACAACACAGACATGCCTCGATCCGCCAGCAGAACGTCCTCGCCGCCCAGTGGACCCCGAACGGGGGCGCGCTCGGCGCGCCCGACCTGACCGTCCCCGACAACCAGGTCTTCGGCGACGAACGTCTTCAGCCCGGCGGTCCAGCGCCAGCGGCTGCCCAAGGACGTCTTCCAGCAGCTGTCCAAGACGCTCGCCCGCGGCGAGGCGCTCGACACGACGCCTCGCCGACGCCGTCGCGCTGGCGATGAAGGAGTGGGCGCTGGAGAAGGGCGCCACCCACTACACGCCACTTGTTCCAGCCGCTGACCGGCCTGACCGCCGAGAAGCACGACAGCTTCTACGCCCCGACCGGCGAGGGCACGGCGCTGGCCGAGTTCTCCGGCAAGGAGCTGATCCAGGGCGAGCCCGACGCCTCGTCGCTTCCCGACCGGCGGCATCCGCGCCACGTTCGAGGCCCGCGGCTACACCGCCTGGGACCCGACCAGCCCGGCGTTCATCCTCGAGAACCCCAACGGCGCGCTGCTGTGCATCCCGACCGCGTTCGTCGTCCTGGACCGGCGAGGCGCTCGACCACAAGATCCCGCTGCTGCGCTCGATGGACGCGCTCTCGCAAGTCCGCGATCCGCGCGCTGAAGCTGTTCGGCAACAACGACGGCCTCGCGGGTGTTCACGACCGTCGGCCCCGAGCAGGAGTACTTCCTGATCGACGAGCAGTACTACTTCGAGCGCCCCGACCTGATCACCACCGGCCGGACCCTGTTCGGCGCCAAGCCGCCCAAGGGCCACGAGCTCGACGACCACTACTTCGGCTCGATCCCGGAGCGGATCCTCGCCTACATGCTCGAGACCGAGCGCGAGCTGCCGAAGCTCGGCGTCCCGGTCAAGACCCGCCACAACGAGGTCGCGCCCAACCAGTACGAGCTCGCGCCGATCTTCGAGAACTCGAACGTCGGCGCCGACCACCAGCAGCTGACGATGCAGATGCATGCAGAACGTGGCCCGCCGCTACGGGCTGGTCTGCCTGCTGCACGAGAAGCCGTTCGCCGGCGTCAACGGCTCGGGCAAGCACAACAACTGGTCGATGGGCACCGACGACGGCGAGAACCTGCTCGAGCCGGGCGACACCCCGCACGAGAACCTCCAGTTCCTGTTCTTCTGCGCGGCCGTGATCCAGGCCGTCAACAAGCACCAGGGCCTGCTGCGGGCGTCGATCGCCTCCCCGGGCCAGGATCATCGCCTCGGCGCCAACGAGGCGCCGCCGGCGATCATCTCGATCTTCCTCGGCGCCGAGCTCGAGAAGGTGTTCGAGGCGATCGAGCGCGGCGAGGTCGGCGAGTCGACGCCCGGAGTCGTTCCTCGGCCTCGGCACGCCGGTGCTGCCGCCGCTGCCGATGCACGGCGGCGACCGCAACCGCACCAGCCCGTTCGCCTTCACCGGCAACAAGTTCGAGTTCCGCGCGCTCGGGCTCGAGCATGTCGCTGTCGCTGCCCAACACGGTGCTGAACACGATCGTCGCCGAGGCGATCGACTACCTCGCCGAGGAGCTCGAGGACGCGCTGGAGGCCGGCACCGACGCTCGAGGAGGCGCTGCGCCCGATCCTGCAGCGCAGCTACGCGGCCAACAAGCAGATCGTGTTCGGCGGCGACAACTACTCCGAGGAGTGGCACGCGGAGGCCGAGCAGCGCGGGCTGCTGAACCTCAAGGCGACGCCCGACGCGCTGCCGTACCTGGTCACCGACGACACCGTGACGCTGTTCTCGCAACTACGGCGTGCTCTCCAAGCGCGAGCTCGAGTCGCGCTACGAGGTGTTCCTCGAGCAGTACGTGACCAAGCTCAACATCGAGGCCGAGACCGCCGCGTCGATCGCCCGGACGATGCTGCTGCCGGCGGCCGCCCGCCACCTGGCGCTGCTGCTCGAGCGCGCAGCTGACCGAGCTGGCCGGAGAGATCGACGGTGCTGATCGCGGAGTTCGTCGACGCGATCCGGGCGCTCGAGACGGCCAACCTCGAGGAGAACCAGCCGCACGACGACCTGCTCGAGCACGCCAAGTACATGCACGACAAGGTGATCCCGGCGATGGACGACGGTGCGCGCCGCGGCCGACAAGCTGGAGAAGGTCGTCGCCGACGACCTGTGGCCGCTGCCGAAGTACTCGGAGATCCTGTTCATCAAGTAATCGGCCGTGCGGAGGCCCCGCCGCTCGCGGGGCCTCCGTAAAGTGGCCGCGATGGGTTTCCGCACGATCGCGCCATCGGAGCTGGAATGGATCACGCGGCCGCACGAGCCCGGTGAGCCCGCGCGCCACGTGGCCGAGCTGAGCGAGGTCGCCGGCTTCGCGGACACGCGCGCGAACGTCTGGCGGTACGAGCCGGGTGCGAAGGGCCGCCGCCACCGCCACCCCCGCCAGGAGGAGACGTTCGTCGTGCTCGAGGGCACGCTGACGATGTACGTCGGCGAACCGTCCGAGCGCGTCGATGTCCCGCGCGGCGAGCTGATCGTGGTCGATCCGATGACCCCACTGCAGGCCGCCAACCTCGGCGACGAGGACCTGCTCGTGTACGCGTACGGGTATCCGCCCGAGATCGAGCACGCCGAGATCCTCGAGTCGGCCGCGGACTGAGCCGGCACGAACGGCGGCGCGGGTCCGACCGCGTGGGTCCGACGGCCCGCACGCCAACCTGCAGAATCCGGCCGATTTATGCCCTACTTTGAGGTGCGGTGCGCGTGCGGTTGCTCGGGGCCCTCGTCGCCGGGCTCGTTGGCGCGAGCGCGGCGATGGCCGCTGGTCCGAGCGGCGGCACCGGCCTCGGCGGCGGCACGACCACGACCGCCCATCGCGCGCCGCCAAAGCACCACAACCCGCCAAGGCACCACAGCTCGCCCAGGCACACCACGTCCGTCCCGTTCGACGGCCGCGCGATGTGGATCTGGGAGCTGGCTCTCCTCGACGGCGGCCGGCTCGCGCCGATCATCGCCGCCGCCCACCAGCACGGCGTCCACACGCTGATCATCAAGAGCTCCGACGGCTCGGGCATGTGGGCGCAGTTCACGCCTGCGCTCGTGCAGACGCTGCACGCGAGCGGGCTGCGCGTCTGCGCGTGGCAGTACGTGTACGGGTATCACCCGATCTACGAGGCGCAGGCCGGCGCGCAGGCGGTGCGTGACGGCGCCGACTGTCTGGTGATCGACGCCGAGGTGGACTACGACGGCAAGTACGAGCAGGCGCAGGCGTACATGCGCGAGTTGCGCCGGCTGATCGGGTACGGATTCCCGCTCGCGCTCGACGGCCTCCCCTACGTCGACTACCACCCATCCTTCCCGTACTCGGTGTTCCTCGGCCTCGGCGGCGCGCAGTACGACATGCCACAGATGTACTGGTACGCGATCGGCACGAGCGTCGATGGCGTCCATGCGCACACGTACCTGTTCAACCGCCCGTACGACCGGCCGATCTTCCCGCTCGGTCAGGTGTACGCGGACCCGCCCGCCCGCCAGATCAGACGCTTCCGCGCCGTGTCGGAGGCCTATGGCGCCGCCGGCGTCAGCTGGTGGGACTGGGCGGACGCGAGCGCCTCCGCGTGGAGCGCGCTGTCGACCCCCGTGGCCGAGATCGCGGGATACGAGCCGGCGGTCGGGATGGCGAGCGTGGGAGACGGCGCCGCCGGCGACCTGGTCGTGTGGGCACAGGCGCACCTCGCAGGCGCCGGCGAGCGGATCGCGATCGACGGTGCGTTCGGCCCGGACACGCTGGCCGCGGTCAAGCGCTTCCAGCGCGCGCACGGGCTCGCCGCCACGGGGCTGATCGACACCGGCACGTGGGAGGCGCTGTTGCGGTACCGCCCGGCGCACGTGGTGTGGACGAAGAGCGCCGTGGTCGCAACGACCGGCAGCGCGCCCACCCCGCTGCCGCAGAACGCGTCGCTGCCCGACAGGCGTGACGAGCTCGCGGGGGCCGACGGCGCCGGACGACCCTGACGACCCGGTCAGGTGACCTTGATCGTGATCTTGGCGATGTTGTAGAGCGCCTTCGTCGCGTTGCAGACGTGCTTGCCGGCGGGACTCCCCGTGTGGAACTTGAGCGTGACATCGCCGCTCGCGGAGCTCTTCCCCTTCTTGCCCAGGCACGAGACGGTCGCCCCGGCCACGGGCTGTCCGGCGTCGGTGACGGTGAAGATGACGGTCTTCGACTTCTTGTGACTGAACTTCGTGGCGCTCGCGCTCAACGACAGCCCGGCCAGCGATTGCGTCTGGAACAGCTCGAGCGGCGCGTTGTTCGTCGACGGGAGGTCGGTGAGGACGATGTCGAGGCGTCCGAAGGTGCCGTCGGCCGCAATCCCGCGCACCTCGAACGTGTTGCGCGGCGCGTTGATCGTTCTCAGCACACCGAACCTGGTCACGCTCGTGTTGGTGCGGATCGCGTGGATGACGTTCTTGCTGCCGTCGTACCAGACGACCGACAATCTGCCCGCCGTGCCGACCGCGAGCGCCAGGCGCGTCTCGGTGCTGTCAGTCGACCCCGGCACGACCTCCGCCTTCGCGGAACCGACCTTCCACAGGTCGATGTGGGCGCACTGCTGGGTGGCGCTTGCGACGCAGTAGGCCATGTACACCCCGCCACCGGGACGCGCGACGAGCGCCACCGGCTGCAGCGGCTGGTTGTTCTGGGACGCGGTGGCCGCCGATCCGGGCGCCTCGATCGGCGCGCTCTCGGCCGGGAGCAGCTGGTCCGCCCAATAGCCCTGCTTGACGAACGACTGGTACCAGGCCGCCCAAACGGCGCCGCTGGCGGCGTCGGTCGCCACAGCCGGATTGGACGGCGAGCTGCCGACGGTCTGCGAGATCGCGCCATCCAGCGCGGTGGCCGGGCAATTCGGATCCACTCCGACATGGAACAGATGGCCGCCGGCGAACAGCGCCACCGGGGTCATCCCATCCGACTCGGTGGTCGCCGCGAGATTGCCGACGCCCACGGTGTGGCTGTCCAGCGAGCCCTGAGCGAGCGTCCATGCCGAGCCGTCGGTGCTGGTCGCCGTGAAAACGGTGGCGTCGTAGTAACACCCGCCGGTTCCCGTGCCGCCCTCGAACACGACGCGCATGCCCGTCCCGTCACGGATCAGCTGCGGATCTGGCTCGAGGCTCGACCAGCCGGACAGCACCGTTCCGCTACCCAACAGCTTTCCGGTGATCGAGATCGTCGACCAGCCGAATGAATGCGTGTTATTGCTCGCCTCCGGCGCCTGGTACACGAGATGCAGCGACCCGTCGGGCGTGCGCAACATCCCGGGCGTCGCGGTCCCGCCGTCCACGGCGGCGAGCTTGGTCCAGACACCCGGACCGCCGGCCCGGGAGACGGCCGGGACCGCCAGTACGGACAGCGCGGCGATGATCCCGGCGATTCCGCGCCGGCAGCTCGGACGTGACACCTCTTACCTCCTTGACGTAGCTCTCCGCTTGCGCGCGAGCTTGATCGTGATCGTCCGGCTGGCGGGCGTGCCGCCGTTCGGTGTGAACGTGATCAGCAGCTTGAAACGCAGCTCGTGCCGGCGCCGCAGCGCCCGCGCTCCGCGCGCGGTCAGCTTCAGGTCGACCGCGATCGGTCCCGCGTGGGCGACGGTGATCATGGCCGGCTTGACCACCGGCACGGACTTCGCGACGTCGGCCGCGCCGGCCGACAGCGGACCCGGGTTCGGGCTGGGCGCCTGCCGGACCACCAGCACCCCGGGAGACGGAAGCGTGAGCTTGACCTTCGGAGCGCAGAACTCGCATGCGATGCCCGTGACGCGGAAGCGGCCCGTCGGCGGCAGCGCGATCGCGAGACTCTGCTCGCCGCCCGCGGCGATCGCCACCGGCGCGCTCAGACTGCTCACGGTGACCGGCGCCGGGCTGCTGCCCAGGCTGCCGTCGCCGAGCGGGGCGGTGCCCCATTCGGCCACTTGCCCGTCGGACTCGAGCGCCATGCTGCGGAAGCTGTTGCGGCCGCCGCTGGTCGAGATCGCCGTCGCGCCGCTGACCCCGGGGACCAGCTTCGGGCTCGGGCAGAAGGTGCCGCAGGCACTGCCGGACTGATCGAACTCGTTGTCGCCCCAGGCCGCCACCGTGCCGTTGGACTCGAGCGCGAGCGCCTGCGCGGCGTTGCCGCTCGCCGCGATCGCGGTCTCCGTGCCGCTTAGCCCGCTGACCGGGGCCGGGTACGGTGAGCACGGGTCGCTCGTGCCACAGGTGAGCGGCCCCGTCGTGCTGCCCGTACCAAGCTGCCCCTGCCCGTTGAAACCCCACGCGTCCACGTGCGTCACGCCCGCGGTGAAGCGGACCAGCGCGAGACTGAACGCATCACCGGCGGCGATCGCCTCGACGTTGGTCAGCGGAGTCCCGTTCGGAGTCGTGACCGGGGTGGGCGCCGGACTGCACGGATCGTGGTTGACGCAGAAGATGGTCGGTCCCGTGCTGGTGCCGTCGCCGAGCTGACCATCGCTGTTGAGGCCCCACGCCATCACGGTTCCGTTGTTCAGCAACGCGAGCGCGTGGGCCCCGCCGGCGGCGATGGCCGTCACATTGCTGAGTCCGCTGATCATCGCCGGCTTCAGACTGCACGGCATCTCGTCTTCGCACGTGTTCGGGCCGAGAACGCTCCCCGTGCCGAGCTGGCCGAACTGATCCTCGCCCCACGACCACACGGTCCCGTTCGAGAGCAGCGCCAGACTGAAGCGGACCCCGGCAGCGACCGCCACCACGTTCGTGAGCCCGCCGATTCCGTACGGGATCGTGCTACAGGGAGTCGCCGCCGATCCCTTGCCGCAGAGCGTCCCCCCGCCGCCGATGCCGAGCTGCCCAAACTGGTTCGCGCCCCAGGCCCTGACGGACCCGTTGGAGAGCACCGCAAGGCTGTGGTCGTAGCCCGCCGCGATCGCGGTCGCGCCCGCGAGCACGCTCACGGGCACCGTTGAGCAAGGACCCAACTGGCAGTGGCTTGGCCCGGTGCTCGTCCCGTCACCGAGCTCGCCCGCGCCGTTGAGCCCCCACGTCCACACCGACCCCGTCGCCGCCGACGCGCCGGCGGCGGCCACGAGCACGGCGAGCAGCACCACAAGCGTGGCGACGACAGCTCTCTTGCTCATTCGCCGTTCCTCTCGTCAGCCGGCGGTCGTTCGCGCCGCAGGATCGCCACCAGCTCCGTCGCGTCGTGGAACGTGGCCTTGATGCCGGTCGAGACCTCGTCCACCACGCCCCGCATCGAGTCATCGCCCGGTGGGGTGTCCTGCCCCGATCTGTAGACCCTGACGACGAACGTGTCCACGGCCGGGAACCCTGGACCCCCGGTCTTGCAGGCGCCTTAGCGCCGGCTTAAGGTCGCGCATCGACCGTTCCCGCAAGCGGTACCGGCGGGATCGCGAGCTCGGCCATGCGTCGGGCGTAGACGGTGTGCTGGCGGCGCGCCTCGCCATACCGACGCAGGCGCAGGAGTGCTCCGAGCAAGGCGGTCCACGCGTCGGCGTCGTACGGGTCTCGCTCGAGCAGGCGGCGCAGATGCCGGGCCGCATCCTCCTCATCGCCGCGCTGGATCGCCGCGCGGGCCAGTAGACGCGAGACCTCCTGTGCGGCCGACCGCGCCTCCTCACGGCAGTCGACCGCCCAGTCCTGATAGAGGTCCTCCTCGAGGAAATCCCCCGTGTACAGAGTCTCTGCCTCCCGC
Organism: uncultured Solirubrobacterales bacterium; assembly: GCA_963826895.1. Lineage (GTDB taxonomy): Bacteria > Actinomycetota > Thermoleophilia > Solirubrobacterales > Solirubrobacteraceae > Palsa-465. Next base: position 636,000 of record CAWGYJ010000001.1, on the reverse strand, counting down.
AGCTTGTCGTCGGCGCCGGCCCCGACCGCTCGCGTCGCCAGGCCGATCCCGGCCTCGGCGGTCTCGAGGAAGCTGACCACGTCGAGCGCCACGTGCTCTGTGCGCAGCGCAAGCGACTGGCCGTCGGCGGAGACGAAATGATCGGCCGGATGCGACCGCCCGGGGTCGAGGACCTTGCGCAGCGTGCTGAGCGCGACCGACAGCCGGTTCGCCAGCGGTGCGGGGTCCTCGTTGGGCCACAGCGCCTCGGCGGCGGCATCCCGCGTGAGCGGCCGGCCGCGGCGAGCGGCTAGCAACTTCAACAGATCGCGCGCCTTGCGCGATTGCCATGCAGCCAACGGGATCGGTTGGCCGGCTCGCGCGACCGTGAACCGTCCGAGCGTCGTGACGGCGACGTCGGCGGCTCGCTTGCCGGCGTTGACAAAGTGCCCCGCCAGGCCGAGCTCGGGCTGCACGCCGCGGCGCGACAGCTCCTCGCGAAGCTCCTCGACGCGATCGGCGTCGCCGCTGGATGCCGCCAGCATCAGCTCCGCGCGGCGAGTGGCGACCGGATCGCCGACCTCGCGCCATAGCTGGATCGCCGCCTCCAGCCTGGCCTGGTCGACGGGCTCGCGCACTGCCGCGAGCAACTCGAGCGCTCGTGCCAGCGAAGGGCTGTCTCCCGTGCGACGGGCCTCGGCTTCCGCCTGCTCGGCCAGGTTTCCTGCCCGGTCGCGGTCACCCGAAACAAGCTCGACCCACGACCACGTGCACAGAGCGTGGGCGCGCTCGAGGCTGGTCGCCCGTGTCGCAGCCTCGGTTGCATAGCGGCGCGCGGTCTCGGGATCGTCGTCGGCCAGCACGGCGGCCAGACCCGCCAATGCGAACACCAGTGCGTGAATATCGTCCGCCTCCTGCGCAAGGCGATACGCCCGCTCCAGAGAGGCTCGTGCGCGTGCGAAGTCTCCACGCTCCAGATCGAGCAGGCCGAGCTCCGTGTACGGGGCGCAGACGAGCAGCGATCCGAGGCCCGTGAACACGTCGATCGCAAGCGACAGCAGCGCGCGCGCTTCTTCGAGCTCCCCGGTGTGCACGAGCGCCTCGGCCTTGTTGGACATTGCAAGGGCGCTGAACAGGTTGCGGCCCGCGCCGGCATTGATCGCCAGATCGGCCTCCCGGATCGCGCCGGCGTAGTCGCCCTCCTCGGCGGCACGCGAGCTCAGGTTCGCCCGGATCCGAGCGAGCTGCACCGAGTCGCCGGCTTTGGCCGCAGCGCTCAGGGCGCGGCGGTAATGGCGCTCGTTCAGCACGCGGTCTCCACGGCTCGCCGCGACGAGCGCGATCGCCACGTGCGCGGCGGCAAGCGCAGCCGGCTCGCCGCTCGCCTGCGCCTGCTGCAACGCGACCTCGGCAACGCGCCCGGCCTCATCCGTCTCGCCATGCACCCACAGGGTGGAGCTCAGCCAGGCCGCGACCAGCGCATCGTCTGCCGTCGCAGCCTGCTCGTCGTAGGCGGCCGTGAGCACTTCCCGCGCCGACTCGATCTCTGAGCGCAGGTACAGCAGCGCTCCGAAACGCCAGGCGACCGCAGGGGCCAGCGGGGTGCCACGCGCCTCGCGCCGGACGGCTTCGAACACCTCCATCGCGCCGTCCCACTCACCGATCGCCACCAGCGCCTGCGCAAGGATGGTCTCGAGTGCGCGATCAGAAGTGGCGTCGAGCTCCCTGATGACTTCGGCCACGCGCAGCCCGTAGCCCCGCTCAACCAACCTCTCGCCGCGCCGCTCCAGCAGCGACAATGCGTCTTCTCGCGGTCCGCCGACCGCGCACTCGAGCGCCTCGTCGAAGCGGTCGCGCTGCTCCAGACACGCGATGATCTCCCGGCGAAGCTCGTCCGCTTCAAGACGCTCCGCGACGGCGTCGGCGAGCACCGGTGACAGCGTGCGAGCGCCGTGCCCGCCCGACGCAACGAGCAGCCCGCGGGTCTGCAGACCGTCCAGCTCGGAATCCGTCACGGCGATGCCGAGCGAGGCGAGCAGTTCGCGATCGACCGCTGGTGCGACGCCGGCGACCGCGAGAATCCGTTGCGCGCCGGCATCTTCGCGGTCGATCAGATCGGCCGCGAACTCGCGCCACACCGCACCACGGTGCAGCCGCACCTGATCGAGCGCCTCGTGCCAGCGGGCGGGCTCGAGTCGCTCGAGCCGATCCGCGATCAGCTGGAGCGCCGCCGCCCAGCCGGCCGTCAGCGACCAGCACTGCTCAGCGAGCTCCTCCGCGCCGCGGCCCAGACGCTCGGCGAGCATCGAGGCGACCTCCTCGCTGGTGAACGCGAGGTCGGACGCGTCGAGCTCGATCAGCTCACCGCGACCGCGCGCCAAACCGAGCCCGAACGAGGGAAGCTCGCGGCCGCTGAGCACGATGTGCAACCGCGACGGCGCTTGGAGGCAGAGGGTGCTCAGGAACTGGCCGGCCGATTCATCGCGTTCCAGCTCATCGACGTCATCGAGCACGAGCAGCAGCTCGCCGTCGCCCGAATCGAGGCCTTCGCAGATGGCCCCCGCAAGCCCTTCCGCGAGTCCGCGGCGATCGGTTGCCCCGATCGGCGCCCCTGCGGGCGCCGCGCCGGCCGACCGAGCACCCACAGCAACTGCGACCCGCCTGGCCAGCATCGCGACGTCGCGATCGGCAGCACTCAGGCTCAACCAGCGCGAGCGGTCATCGGCGGCGAGGCGGCGCAGGGCCGTCGTCTTCCCATAGCCCCCACCCGCGACGACCAAAGTGAGCCGGCGCTCCCAGGAGCCCTCAAGCAGCCGCCCGATTCGGGGCCGAGGGACCACGGCAAGATTTCAGCAGACCGGAGACGGCGCCGACTCTCCGGCTCGCGGCTAGCGCCCCGAGCTCGGGGCGTCGACCGCGTCGCCCGCGTACGTGGCGCTGAAGCTGTGGTGCGCGCCGTTGATCGTCTCGCTCGCGACCGCGCGACCGGTCTTCGCGTCGATCGGCGCGCTCGCGACCACCTTCGAGCCGTCCTTGAACGTGACGATCCCGGTCGGCTGAGGGCCGCGGCGGGCGGACACCGAGGCCACGAGCACGGCGGCGTGTCCGGCTGTGACGACGGTCGCCTTGAGCGCGGTCCGCGTCGCCTTTCGCCTGATCGCCTTGCACCGGAGCCGGAGCTTGATGTTGGTCACCGGCGGCGGCACACCGAACACACTGGTGCTGACCGGCGCTCTGCAATGCCCGTCGCTTGCGGTGATCTCGTAGTACCCGGGCAGCACGTCCCAGTCGAAGAGGCCGTCGACGTCCGTGAGGCTCGGGTTCTTGCGGTTGGCCGACGACATGGTCCTGCTGCCGTTCGGCACCTGGCTCAGACGGCCCTTGCGCGTGGTCGAGCGTTTGAGCACGACCCGCGCGCCCTCGAGCGGCACGCCGGCGGTGCTCTCCACGAGCCCGCTCGGGTCGGTGTAGAAGTTGAACGGCGGGGTGAGGGGGTTGACGCCCCATGGCGAGTTGATCTTCGGGTTTGGAGGGCTCTGGCACGGCGCCGGCGGCGGAATCGAGCTGTTCAGGGCCCACTGGGTGCCGCCGGTGATGTAGTTGACGAGGAAGCCGTTCGTGCCGTGGAACGGGGCCAGCGGGCTGCTGACGTAGGTCGCGGCCAGGTTGGTGATGGCTGCCGCAGCCTGCGGGCCGTTCGAGTTCGACAGCGCCTGACCGAGCTGGCTGCCGATGTTGCCGGCGGACACGATCGCGTTGTACGCATTCACCTCGGGGATCGAGCTGAGCGCCGCGTTCGCCGCCAGGGCGACGATCACATCGCCCGCGTTGTTGCCGTTCGGTGCCGGCACGTTGACCGCTATTGGGTTGAACTCGAAGCTGACCTGGCCGTCGCTCCCCTTGAACGTGATCGTGATCCCGCCGTTGCTGTTGGCAAACAAGCCCGGCCCGCAGGCCGCGGCGATCCCGGCAACGGCGACCGTCCGGCCGCGCAGGTCCGCCGCGGCGCCGGGATCCCCCTCGAACTGGCCCGGCCCGGTGAACACGGGGGAGATGTGGACGACGTTCCCGGCCGAGTCGTACTGCACCCCGATGATCGCCGCGCCCGCCCGCAGCGCGTCCTGCTCGCCGCCGGCGCCGCTCGGAGTGATCGCTCCGATCGTCGTGTAGATCTCGATCCGGTCGGTGTTCGCCGCGAGGCCCGCGGGCGCCGGGCCGATGTCGGTTGGGATGTGCCACTTCTCGGTGATCGAGATCGGATCGCTGTTGTAGATCCGCGGAACGCCGCCGGTGAACGTCCCGCCGCCGGAGCTGAGCGTGACCCCGGCCGGGATCGCAGCCGGCGCCTCGAGCGAGAAGTCCTGCGTGTCGGCGGCGTACTTGACCGTCACGAGCGCAGCTCCGCTGGCGAGGTTGCCGCTCGCGGGAAACACCTCGAGGTCGTAGACGTTTGGCGCGAGCGCAAACGAGTAGCGGCCCTGCGAGTCGGTCGTCGTGTACTTGCAGCTCGACCCGAGCGCGACGTCGACGCACGCACGCACACTTGCCCCGGCGATCGGCGGCGCCGAGCTCTGGGTGCCATCGGTGACCGTCCCGGTCAGCGTCGGCAGGGCGGCGCCGGTGCCGGTCAGCCTGACCGTGTGCGGGCTGCCCGAGGCGTTGTCCGTGAACGCGAGCGTTGCCGTGCGCGTCCCCGGCTCGGACGGAGCGAACGTAATCTGGGCGGCGCAGTCGTGCCCGGCATCGATCGTCTGGCCTGTGCACGAATCGTTGCTGACGGTGAAGTCGCTCGCGTCGGCTCCGCTCAGCTTCGAGGACGAGATCACGAGCGGCCCGGCGCCGGTGTTCGTGATCCTGATCGTCCTGGCGATACTCGCGCCGGCGGCGAGCTGCCCGAAGTCGAGCGTGTTCTCGGCGAGGCTGACGATCGGCGCCGGTCCGCCGCCGATGATGATCGTGCGCGTCGTGCTCGCGCTTGTGACACCGTCGGTCTCGGTCAGGGTCGCTGTGTAGTCGCCAGCGGTCGCGTACACGTGGGACGTGGTCGGCGTCGCAGTGTTGACGACCGGCGAGCCGTCGCCGAAGTTCCACTGGTAGCTCGTGATCGAGCCGAACTGGACCGTCGAGGAGGAGGCGTCGAACATCGTCGCCGAGCCGGGCGGCGCGGCCGTGACCGTGAACGAGGCGACCGGGGGCTGGTCCGGGGTGATCGCGATCGCCCAATCCTCGCTGCCGATGCCGGTCGTGATCGCGGTTCCGGGCGTGTCGGTGGCGGTTGGGATCGGGACGACGCCATCCGAGAAGCTTTCAAACGAGGCGTAGACGGTCTTGCCGTCTGGCGTTATCGCGACCGCGAACATGCTGGCCTCGTCCGAGCCCGTCGGGGTGGTCAGGTCGATCGGGGTCCCCGCCTGACCGTTGGCGAGATTGATCGGCACTATGCTCGGGTCGCCGTCGCTCTGCACTGCCCCCGCTGCGTACGCGGTACTCCCGTCGGGGCTGATCGCGATCGTATGGATACCGTCGCCGCCCGTGGTCTCCGCGCCGAGATTGATCGCCGTGCCCTTGGTTCCCGACGGCAACGAGACCGGGTACACGTAGGGGCTCCCGGTGATTGGCACGTACGCCTTGGACCCGTCGGGCGTCAGCGCGAAGCTCTCGGCGTTGCCCCCCAGCGAGGTCGCGACGGTCGTCCCAGCAGTGTTCGTCGCCGTATCGATCGGCGTGATCCCCGCGTCGAGCGCGTAAACCGTCGAGCCGTCAGGGCTCATGGCGAGGGCGGTCGGGCCGCCGTTCAGCTGGATCGCCGTCCCGACCACGGGCGGGTTTTGCGTCAGGTCGATCGGGAACACGACGTCGTTCCCCCCATCGGCGATGTAGAGCGTGTGACCGTTCGGCGTGATCACGATCGAGTCGAACCCGTCGTTGATCGGGTTCGCCTCCGGGTAGTCGCTCTTGGGCACCGAGATCGGGGTCTCCGCCGCCGGCCCTGACGCCGTCAGCGCGAACGGGATCACGCCGTACTCGCCGTGACCCGTATCCGAGGTGACCGCATATGCGGTCTGGCCGTCTGGCGCGATCACCACCGGCCCCAACGTGCCCGTGCCGGCGACAGGCGACGCGGCCGTGTTCGAGCCCGTGTCGATCTGGGTCAGCCCCGTGGTCGAGCTGACGAGCGCCTGGTAGGACTCGGCGGCCGCCGTGGCCACCGGCCCGGCGGAGACCGCGGCGACGGAAGCCAGAACCGCGACAACCAACTGGCGTCCGATACGCCCCGGCCTGGCGGCCGGATGGTGTGCCCTCCGTCTCAAGAGCGTCCCCGTTCCTTGGCGCCATCCTTTCACCGACCGCCGACCGGGTCAACTGATTAGCCTCCGTCTCGTGAGCACCGGGACGATCGCCGAAGGCTTCACCGGCCGGACCGCCTGGGCCCGCAACCTGGCCGCGCCGGTCCGCGACTTCCTGACCACCGAATCCGGTGGCGCCGCCGTGATGCTCGCCGCCGTGGTCGCGGCGCTGGTGTGGGCGAACGTCTCAGCGTCGACGTACGAGTCGGTCTGGACGACGGAGCTGTCGATCACGCATCGGGCACGCCGGCATGTCGGCCGATCTGCGCCACTGGGTCAACGAGGGCCTGATGACGCTGTTCTTCCTCGTAGTCGGGCTCGAGGCCAAGCGCGAGCTCGATCTCGGGGAGCTGCGCGACCGCACGCCGGGTCGCGCTCCCCGTGGTCGCCGCGCGTCGGCGGCGTGACCGTGCCGATCCTGATCTACCTCGCGTTCAACGCCGGGGCGCCGGGCGCGCACGGATGGGGCGCGGCGATGTCCACCGATACGGCGTTCGCGCTCGGCGTCGCTCGGCCTGCTCACGCCGACGAGCGGCCACGCGGATGCGGGTCTTCCTGCTGACGCTGGCGGTCGTCGACGACCTCGACCGCGCTGGTCGTGATCGCGACTCGTCTACACGACTCCACGTCTCCGTCCTGGCCCTCGTCGTCGCGATCGCGCTGTTCGGGCGTGCTGCTCGCGCTTCGCTATCTGCCCGTGGCCCGGACGCCACCCGGCGTCGGTCGCGGTCGGCCACCGCGCTGTGGGTGGCGATGTTCAAATCGGGCATCGACCCGCGTCGTCAGCGGGCTGGCGGTCGGGCTCGTGACGAGCGCATACCCGCCCGCGCGAGACGATCTGGAGCGCGCAACCGAGCTCGCGCGCTCGTTCCGCGAGCAGCCGACGGCCGGAGCTCGCGCGGTCGGTGCAGCAGGGCGTTCGCCTCGGCGATCTCGGCCAACGAGCGCATGCAGTACCGAGCTGCACCCCTGGACCAGCTACGTGATCGTGCCCCTGTTCGCGCTCGCCAACGCCGGCGTGCACATCACGGGCGGCGCTGCTCGTCAGGCGCGATCTCCTCGCCGATCTCGCTCGGGATCTTCTTCGGCTACGTCGTCGGCAAGCCGGTCGGCATCACTGCTCGCGATCCTGGCTCGCCACGCGCCCGCGGCTGCATGGTCCGCGCCCGCTGATCAGCCCACCGATGCTCTGTTCGCCGCCGGCACGTGCGCCGGGCATCGGCTTCACGGTCTCGCTGCTGATCTCGACGCCTCGCCTTCACGGGGAGACGACTCGACGAGGCGAAGCTCGGCGCGCTGTCACCGTCGTCGCTCGCGCCGCTGCTCACGTGGGTCGGCCCTGTCGATCGTCAGGCGCTGCCCGACCCAGGTGCGGGCGCGCCAGATCGCGGCGCACCGCCGACGACCTCCTCGACCTCACCGACGACGTCGACCCCGAGCGCGACCACATCCGCGGTGCCGAGGACGCGCCCGTGACGCTGCTCGAGTACGGCGACTTCGAGTGCCCGTACTGCGGCCAGGCCGAGCACGTGATCCGCGAACTGCTCGATCGACCAGGGCGACGACGTCCGCTACGTGTGGCGCCATCTCCCCCTCAACGACGTCCACGTCCGTTCGCGCAGATCGGCCGCCGAAGCCTCCGAGGCGGCCGGCGCCCAGGGACAGCTTCTGGGAGATGTACGACCTGCTGCTGGGCACACCAGGACGAGCTCCGGTTCTCCGAGACCTGATGCGCCACGCGCGAGAGCTCGAGCTCGACGTCGAGCGCTTCCCTCGACGAGCTCCGACGCCGCGACGTACGCCGACCGCGTCCTCGCCGACGATGTCGCCAGCGCCGACGAGAGCGGGGTCACCGGCACGCCCGACCTTCTTCATCAACGGCCGCCGCCACTACGGCGTCTACGATCTGCAGACCCTCACCGAGGCGGTGAAGGCCGCCGCACGGCGCGCCGGCCAGCTCCAGGCAGCGCCGGCCGCCGCGAGCCGCTAGCTTCCGGCCCGCATGCACCTCGACGCAGCCCCAGCCCGTGCCAGTTGAGGTCAAGCCGGTCCGTGGCTGGCGCGATCTCCGCGAGTTCGTGCACCTGCCGATGCGGCTGCACGCAGGCACCCCGTGGATCCCGCAGCTGAAGCTCGAGCGCTACATGTTCCTGAACCGGAAGCTGAACGCGTTCTTCAAGCACGGACGAGCCGAGTACTTCCTGGCGCGCGCGGGATGGCCGGGTCGTCGGGCGCATCACCGCGCAGATCGACGACCGGTTCAACGAGTTCCAGCACGATCCGCTGGGGGATCTTCGGGTTCCTCGAGTTCGAGGACGACCAGGAGGTCGTCGACGCGCTGCTCGGCGGCCGCGGACTGGCTACGCGAGCAGGGGCTGCGAGCGGATGGTCGGCCCGATGGACTTCACGATGAACGACGAGTGCGGGGTCCTGATCGAGGGCTTCGAGCGCGAGCCGATGATCCGGAAGCCGTGGCACCCCCCTACTACCAGCAGCGGCTGCGAGGCGGCCGGGGATGCTCAAGGCGATGGACCTGCTGATGTGGGAGCTGGATCTCACGACCGGATCGGGCCGATGAAGCCGATCCTGCCGACATCGCCGAGCAGCGCGCGGACCAAGCACGGGGTGACGATCCGCAAGATGTCCCGGCGGCACCTGAGGCGCGACATGGACGAGTTCGCGAAGGTCTACAACGCCGCGTGGTCGCAGAACTGGGGCTTCGTACCGTACTCAAGGACAGGACTCGCCGCGTACACGCAGGAGATGCACGCTGGTGTTTGACAAGCGACTGGTTCATGATCGCCGAGAACGACGGCGAGACGGTCGCGGCCGCGATCACGATCCCCGACATCAACCAGGTGCTAGAAGAAGATGAAGGGCAGGCTGCTCCCGCTCGGCTGGTGGTACTTCCTGCGCAAGCGCCAGATCATCGACCGCGTCCGCGTCGGGCTTCCTTGGCGTGCTGCCCGAGTACCAGCACACCGGGCGTCGCCGCGGCGCTGTACATCGAGCACTTCGACATGGCCGAGCAGACGACCCGCAAGGGCGGCGAGATGGGCTGGATCCTCGAGACCAACAAGGCGATGAACCGCGGCATGGAGGCGATGGGCGGCCGGGTCGTCAAGCGCTTCCGGGTCTACGAGCGGCTGCTCGATGAGGGCGCTGTCCCCGCCGCGGTGGACGCGGGCGTGGCACCGGCAGACGAGCCGGCCGACGGCTCAGCCGCCGACTAGCCGCTCGAACTCCTCGTCGCCGCGCAGCGACTCGAAGTCCGGGTCCTCGCGAGCGGCCGTCCGCGAGTCCGGCCGGGCCTCGATCGCACGTGCCAGCTCCGAGAGCGCTGCCACGCGCTCGCCGGCTCGAGCGTTCAGGCACGCTCGGTCGTACGGGATCCCCGTGTCGTCCGGGAAGCGACGTTCGGCCTCGTCGAGCGCCTCGTGGGCCTCGGGTGTCGGCCCGAGCGCGGCCGCGCGGAAGCGGTACTCCCACGGCGAGATCTCGAACGGCACGCCGGGCCGCGCGCCGACCGCCAGCACGCTCGTCCCCGCCTCGGCCGCGATCGCCCCGCGCCGGACGTCGGGCTCGCCGATGAACACGAACGTCCCCGCCGGCGCGTCGACATCGTCGCCGTCGAGCGTGAACGTCGCTCGGCCGGCCAGCACCACGTACAGCTCCTGGTGGCGCCTTCCGGTGCCTGCCGCGCCGATCTCGTCGTGCTCCTCGATCACGCGATCCCCGGGCTGATCGGCCGTGTAGGCGTTGATCCCAAACCCCTCGATCCCGAAGTGGTGGCGGATCGGCCGCCACACTCCGTGCTGCCCGAACGCGGACAGTCGCTCGATTTCGTCCAGGCGCGCGGTCGCGTACCTCATCGCTCCGTCATCACCCCGAGCCTACCCGGAGGCGCCTACCCCCACAACGTGCCAAAGCGTCCGACACTGAGCGATCGAGGGCATTTTCGGGCCCAGAGCCTGCGTTCTTGACCATGCATGCGCCCGGGTTAGCGTGGTTGGCACTTTGCGGGGGTGTTCGCTCGGCGAATGGCCGGCCCCGGGCAGCCGCTAGGGTCCGGCGATGGTCCCGGTGTTCGACGGCCACAACGACGCGCTGACGCGCGAAGACCATGCCGGCATCGCCTCGGGCCGTCCCAACGGTCACCTCGACCTGCCGCGGATGCGCGCCGGCGGCGTTCGCGGCGGGATGTTCGCGGTGTTCTCGCCGTCCGTGGGTTCCGAGCACTGGATCCCCGTCCCCCGCGATGACGGCATCGTCGAGTTCGAGTACGCGCAGCCGCTCGACCATGCCGCCGCGGCGGCGCACGCGAGCGCCGCCGCCGGCCGGTTGCTCGCGCTAGAGCGAGCGGGCGACGTCCGCATCGCCCGCTCGATCGGAGACTTCGACGCGGCGTTCGCAGCCGGCGAGGACGCACCGCCGCTCGCGGTGCTGCACCTCGAGGGCGCCGAGGCGATCGATCCGGACCTCGAGGCGCTCGACACCTGGTACGCGGCCGGCCTGCGTTCGCTCGGGCCGGTGTGGAGCCGCGCGAACGACTTCGGCCATGGCGTCCCGTTCATTTTTCCGTCGTCTCCCGACACCGGCCCCGGGCTGACCGGCGCCGGCAAGCGCCTCGTACAGGCGTGCGCGGACCGAGGCATCCTCGTCGACCTCAGCCATCTGAACGAAGCCGGGTTCTGGGATGTCGCGGCGCTCGAGGCAGGCCCGCTCGTTGCCACCCACGCCGCCGTGCACACGCTGTCCCCCGACCTCGCGAAGCCTGATCACCCGTCAGCTCGACGCAATCGGAGAGTCGGGCGGGCTCGTCGGGATCATCTTCGGTTGCGCGTTCCTGCGAGCCGACATGGAGGACGACGACGACACTCCGGTCGGGCTGATCGCCGAGCACGCCCGGTATGTCGCCGACAGGATCGGGGTCGAGCACGTGGCGCTCGGATCGGACTTCGACGGGACCACGATCCCCGCCGCGGTCGGCGACGTCGCGGGCGTCCCACGCGTCATCGACGCCCTGCGTGCGGCCGGCTTCGAGCAGCCGGAGCTCGAGGCGATCGCCTGGCGGAACTGGCGCCGCGTGCTGGCCGCGTGGTGGACTGGGTAGGGTCCAGCGAATGAGCGCCTCGGAGGGCACCGTCGCGGAGCTGATCGTCCGCTGCCTCGAGAACGAGGGCGTCAACTACGTGTTCGGGATCCCGGGCGAGGAGAACATCCATCTCGTCCAGGCGCTCGATCGTTCTCCGATCCGGTACGTGCTCGTTCGCCACGAGCAGGCCGCCGCATTCATGGCCGAGGTCTACGGCCGCCTGACGGGCGACGCCGGCGTGTGCTCGGCGACCCTCGGCCCCGGGGCGATCAACCTCCTGCTGGGCGTCGCCGACGCGACCACCAACTCCACCCCGGTGGTCGCGATCTCCGCCCAGGTGGGGATGAACCGCGCGTTCAAGGAATCTCACCAGGGAGTCGATCTCGTGTCGATGTTCGCGCCCGTCACGAAGTGGGCGGCGCTGACCGCCACCCCCGAGGCGATGCCCGAGATGATCCGCAAGGCGTTCAAGCTCGCGCAGACCGAGCGCCCGGGGGCCGTGTACCTGGCCGTGCCCGAGGACGTCGAGAAGGCCCCCGCCCCGCCGGGAGCGGAACCGCTGATCGTCAACGTGCCGCGATCGGATGAGCCGTCGCCGAGCCAGCTCGAGCGTGCGGCCGCGGTGCTGAGCGACGCCCGCGATCCGATCGTGCTCGCCGGTCACGGCGCCGCGCGGGCCGGTGCGGGCCCGGCGCTTCGGGCCTTCGCCGAGACGCTCGAGATCACGGTCGCGACCACCTTCCACGGCAAGGGCGTGTTCCCCGACGACCATCCGCTCGCGCTCGGCGCGGTCGGCTTCATGCGCCACGACTACGTGAACTTCGGCTTCGACGAGGCCGACGTGATCGTCGCCGTCGGCTACGAGCTCCAGGAGTTCGATCCGGTGCGGATCAACCCGCACGGGGACAAGAAGATCATCCACATCCACCGCTTCCCGGCGGAGGTCGACCAGCATTACCAGGTGGAGGTCGGGCTCCAGTCGGACATCTCGCGCACGCTCGAGGCGCTGGCCGTCGCGGTCGAGCGCAACTTTGCCTCGGACGTCGGGCGGATCCGCGCGATGCTCTCGCTCAGAGCTCGAGCGCGGCCGTGAGGACGACCGCTTCCCGCTCGCGCCGGCGCGGATCGTCGCCGACACCCGCGCAGCGCTCGGACGTGAGGACATCGCGCTCGTCGACACCGGCGCGGTGAAGATGTGGATGGCGAGGCTGTACCCCACGTACGCGCCCAACACGTGCCTGATCTCCAACGGCCTCTCGACGATGGCCTGGACCGTGCCCGGCGCGATCGGCGCGAAGCTCGCCCGCCCGGACGCGCGGATCCTGGTGGCGACCGGCGACGGCGCGTTCATGATGAACTCGCAGGAGCTCGAGACCGCGATCCGCGAGCGGATCCCGTTCGTCGTGCTGATCTGGGTCGACGACGAGTACGGCCTGATCAAGTGGAAGATGGACCTCGAGCTCGGCGAGAGCAGCGACATCGCGTTCGGCAACCCCGATTTCGTCGCCTACGCCGAGAGCTTCGGCGCCCGCGGGTACCGGATCGAGGCGGCCGGCGAGCTGCTGCCGACGCTCGAGCGCGCGCTCGCGGACGACACCGTCTCGGTCATCGCCTGCCCGGTCGACTACTCGGCGAACCTGCAGCTGACCGACGCGCTCGGCGAGCTCGACGAGTCGCTTTCCTAGGTGTCGCGATCGAGCGGGAGCTCCATCCGGTAGTGCGGCCCGATCCGGTCGACCTCGAACTCGTCGGAGACGGCGCGAAACCCTGCCCGTTCGTACAGCGTCACCGCCCGGACCCGGGCGTTGCACCACACGAGCGTCGCCCCGTTCGCGCGGGCGTGCGCGATCAGCGCCTCCAGCACCGCGGTGCCGGCGCCGCGGCATCGCGCCTCCGGCTCCGTCGCCATCCCGCGTACGCGCCAGCTTCCCTGTCCGCCCTCGGGTCCCACGAGCCCGACCGCGATCGGCCGCTCATCGCAGTCGTCGAGGGCGGCGAATGCGATGGCGCCGGCCGGCTCGTGGGCGATGATCGCCTCCGGCGGCTCGTGCGGGCGCAGCACCGCATGCCGCAACGAGCGGGTATCCGCGACCGGGACGGGCGAAATTCGCATAGCCGCGACCGTAGCGGGCTTCTATCCTCAGCCGATGGCGGCTAAGACGCACCGGGGCGAGCGTGCGCGGAACGTCGCGCTGCTGGAGCAGGTCTTTCGCGGCAGCGATCAGGTGTTCTTCACCCTGTTCGAGCAGGCCGGGGCCAACGTCGTCCGCGCGGCCGAGCTGTTGCACGAGATGCTCGTTGCGTTCCCCGATCGCCAGGAGCTGGCGCGGGACATCCGCGACTGCGAGCACCACGGCGACCAGATCACCCACGAGCTGATCCGCCGCCTGAACAGTTCGTTCGCGACGCCGATCGACCGCAAGGACGTGCTGACGCTGGCGTCCGCGCTCGACGACATCGTCGACTTCACCGAGGAGGTCGCCGACTACCTCGTTCTCTACCGGATCGAGGCGTCGATGCTCCAGGCCGAGGCGCTCGCCAACGTGCTCGTCGACGCGACAGCGCAGCTGCTCGAGGCTCTGCGAACCGCCGGCAGCGTCGCCGATCTGCGTGTCCGCATCGTCGAGGTCCACCGGCTCGAGAATGAGGGGATCGGCTCGTGCGCGAAGGCATCGCCTCGCTGTTCGACGGCGCCATCGACCCGATGGTCGTGATCCGCTGGAAGGACATCTTCGAGCGCCTCGAGGACGCGATCGACTCCACCGAGCGCGCCGCGTTCGTGCTCGACGGGATCGTGATCAAGAACACGTGAGCCGCGGGGCGAGCGGCTATCGCTTCGCCGGCAGCGAGCGCGCGTAGCCGACGCCGCGCTTGACCCACGGCTCGAGCTGGCGCTTCGTGCGCACCCCTTCGGGCGCGACGCGCAGCCAGCCGTCCATTGCGCGGCCGCGCATCACCATCCGCTCGCAGTGCTCCTTGCTCACCAAAGCCTCGGAGTCGGCGGGATCGACGCGGACCATCAGCCCACCGCGGCCGCTGGCGGAGACCGACATGTTGCCGCCGATCAGGAACGCCAGGCCGCCGAACATCTTCTTCTCGGTCACGCCCTGCTCGCCGGCGAGCAGCTCGCGGATCCGGTTCGCGAGGTCCGGGTCGTAGGCCACGCGGCAATTATCGCTGGCCCCATGGGGCTAACCTGAGCCCGCATGGCCGACCGCCTCCAGATCGCTCGCGACTGTTACGACGCGTACGTGCGCAGCGACCGGAGCCTGATCGAGCCGCACTTGAGCGAGCAGTTGCGCTTCTACGCCCCGCCCGACCCAGGGATCGACCGCGAGCAGTACTTCAAGCGCTGCTGGCCGGGACACGAGCTGTCCGCGGGGTACGAGTTCAAGCGGCTGATCGAATCGGGCGACGAGGTGATCGTGACGTACGAGGCGACGCGCACCGACGGCACCCGCTTCCGCAACACCGAGGTGCTGACGTTCGACGCGGACGACAAGGTCGTCCGCGTCGAGGTCTACTTCGGCTGGAACCTCAGCTGACGGTCTGCGGTCGACAAACTCCTCCTCCTCCTGAGAGTGTCGCCTAAACGTGCGTCGTCATCAGAAGGTGATAACCGCAAGGCCGGCCATGCCGCCGACCGGCGGCCCGTGACCGGCCGGACCGGCCATTCAACCGGTCGGCTGACACGGATCGGGGGCTCAGCGACCGCCGTTGGGAGATCCGAGCAATCACGCCTGCTCATATCTACCAAGCCCCCCGCGACCACCCACCGACCACCGCCCCAACCATTGTCAACTCCTGCCAACCGGGCGCGGCGCTCATCCGATTTGCGCCAGACCCTCCCCGGATGGCCAATGTCGACCAACGCCCGCCGCGCCGCGCCGGGGCGTCGATATTCCCCGATATCCGGGGAACATCGACGCCTCTTCAACGCGGGGTCCGGCCTACCCCTTGGCGAACGCGGCCGCTTGGTCCTTGACGATCCCGAGCAGGTTGCCGAGCGCGATGTTGGCGTCGAGCAGGTGCAGGCCCCACCCGGTCGTCGGGCTCGGCTTCGGGGTCGGCGCCCCGTCGACGTGGCGTGATCTCGAGCACGGTCGCGTGGTTGAGCGTCTCGCACTTGGCGCTGTAGGCGCCGGGCGCCGCCCACCAGACGGTCGGAGGCATCGGGAAGCGTGATCCCGAGCAGCTTGATCCCCGCCGCCAGCGCCGACTTCGGGTCGAACGGCGCGCTCGGGCGAGATCGTGTCGAGGATGCCGACTGCCGCCACCGAGGGCGGCCGGGTTCGTGCACAGCACCTGGTCGCCCTTGGTCGTCGAGCGGCCGAACAGCGTGGCGGTCGGCGGCGTCTGGTCGAACGTGGAGAACGCGATCACGCAGTGGATCTGGTCATCGGCTCGGCAGGCGGGGATGTGCTTGAAGTCGCCGCCGATCCCCTTGCCCTGCTTCACGAGCACGTTGCCGCCCATCAGGATCGCGGACACGAGCCGCTTGCGGACCGCGGGCTTCGGGTCGACGAGCTTCGCGATCACTGCCCGCAGCACGAACGAGCCCTGCGAGTGGCCGATCAGCACGAACCCGCGGCCGTGGTTGTACTTCTGCCAGGTAGGTCTCGAACGCGTTCTCGACGTCGGTCAGCGCCTCGGCCGCATTCGGCTTCGTCGTCGGCGTGCCGAGTCCGATCCCGTCGAGCGTCACCTGCCGGTACATCGGCGCGTACACCTTGCAGTACTGGGAGTAGCGCGCCGCCTGGTAGAGAGCGATCGATTGCTCCTCGGGGTCGATCTGGAGATTCGCGTTGCCGGTCTTCTGGCGCTGACACCGTCGGGTACACGTAGAAGCAGTCGATCGACGGGTTCTTGACGGCCTTCGGGTCTCTGCGTGCCGAGCTTCTTGAACGTCGGCGAGTACACGGTCGTCGACAGCCCGGGCGTGCACGGGTCGGGCTTGTGCCCGGGGAAGCACAGCCACACGACCTTGGCCGATGCGGCCGGCGCGGCCACCGCGCACACGAGCGCAGCGAGGCCGGTCGCGAGGGCAACTGCGAATCTGATGCGTCGCAACGTCAGTCCTCCTTCTCGTGCGTCCCCCTCGCGAGTCAACCTATCACCAGCCGCGACCGGCCGGTGACGGTAGGCGGACGCCCCCGGAGGCGATCAGCCCGGGTTGACCTTCGCCAGCAGCCCGTGAACCGGTCCCGGCGCGAACCGCAGCACCCGGTAGGCGAGCGCCGACTCGAGCCCGACCGGAACGATCGCCTGGTTGCGCTCCACCGCTCGGACGATCGCGCCGCCGACGAGGTCCGGCGAATGGCCGAACCGGAACGTGCGCACGATCCGCTCCTGTCCGGCGGCGAGGCGGCCGTACAGCCGCGAGTTGGACGCGATCGGAGTGTTGATCAGCCCCGGGCAGATCACGCCTACCCGACCCCCTTTCCCGCCCAGTCGGCGCGCAGGCACTGGGAGAACGAGAACACGGCCGCCTTGGTGGCGGAGTAGGCGGCCATGCTCCGGTTGGGGAGGTATGCCGCGGCGGAGGCGACATTGACGATCTGGCCGCGGCCGCGCTCGATCATCGCCGGACCGAACGCGTAGCACCCGTACGCGACCCCGTCGAGGTTGATCGAGCGGAGCCAGTCCCAGTCCTCGACACTGGTTTCGAGAAGCGACCCGCCCACCCCGACGCCCGCGTTGTTGACGAGCACGTCGACCGGACCGTGCTCGCGCTCGACCGTCGCCGCGAGCTCGCGACGGCGCCCGCATCGGCGACGTCGCACTGGTAGGACGCCTCGCCGCAGCGCTCGGCCGTGGCGGCCGCCGAGACGGGGTCGATGTCGACTGCGACCACTTTCGCGCCCGCCTTGGCGAAGCGCTCCGCGGTGGCGGCGCCGATGCCGCTGCCGGCGCCGGTGATCACGACGCGCGCGCCGCCGACCTGCACGCGCCCGCTCACGCCGCCGCCTCGATGCTCGACACGTCCGCGCGCCGGCGGCGCGCGATCATCTTCAGCCCGTGGCGTGGACGCAGCGTCAGCGTCGCCTCCGGCACGACCGGGTGCCCGGGCTTGAGGTCGTACACAAACGAGCGGCTCATCAGCGCGGTCACGAGCGTCGCCTCGATCATCGCAAACGTCTTGCCGATGCACACCCTCCGCCCGCCGCCGAACGGCAGGTACGCGGAGCGGTGATGCGACTTGATGTTCTCCGGCAGGAAGCGGGTCGGATCGAACGCCTCCGGGTCGGGCCAGAACCGCTCGTCGTGATGCAGCGAGTTGATCGAGATCAACACCGTCGAGCCGCGCCGGATCCGGTGCCCGTCGATCACGTCGTCCTCGACGCACAGCCGCGGCACGACCCACGCCGGCGAGTACACGCGCATCGCCTCCTGCACGCAGGCGGCGGTCCACGGCAAGCGGCGACGTCGTCGAAACAGGGACGGCGGTCTCCCAGGACCGCATCGACCTCGGCCAGCATCCGCTCGCGCGCGTCGGGGTTCAGGGCCAGCAGGTACCACATCCACGACAGCGCGTTCGCCGTCGTCTCGTGGCCCGCGAGCATGAACGTCGCCGCCTCGTCGCGCACCCGGCGCAGCGGCAGCGTCTCGCCCCGACTCGTCACGCACCGACAGCAGCAACCCGAGCACGTCCTCGACGTCACTCGGATGCGCCTGGCGGTCGCGGACGACGTCCCACACCATCTCGTCGACCGCGCGCATGATCCGGTGCAGGCGCCCGATCGGCGGCGGCAACATCGGGGCGCGGTCGACGATCCCGGCCAGCAGCCGGACGAGCCACACCGGCGGGTTCGCCAGTAGCAGCAGCCGCGTCGCTCGCTCGGCGGCGCGCAGCCCGTCGGTCACGTCCGGCCCGATCCGCCGCGCCAGATCCGCCATCCCGTGTCCGAACAGCGCCGAGCCCACGACGTCGAGCGTCAGCTCGGTCATCCCGGCGGTCATATCGAGCTCCACGCGATCCGAGCTGCCGTGCTCGAGGCGGTCCACGAAGCGCTCGATCGGCGCGAGCATCAGTTCGAACACGCTCGTCAGATGGCGCTTGGCCAGGACCGGATCGAGGATCATCCGGTGCCGGCGCCAGGACTCGTCCTCGTCGGTGAACAGGCTCACCCCTACGACGGTCCGCAGGAGCTCGTACTCGATCGACTTGTGGTACCGGTCGACCGCACCATGCAGCACGTGATCGGCGTAGTCCGGGTGCTCGAGCACGTAGGCCGTGCGCCGGTTGAAGGTGAACCTCGTGATGTCCGAGTCCTCGACCCCGCGGATCAGCAGGCCGTCCGTGCCCAGCCCGTGGCGCAGCGTCTGTTGTGCGACCTGAACGCCGCTCACCCGCGGCGTCCGTTCAGTGGCCAGTGCGCTCATGCCGGCACCTCCGTGACGTAGTCGAACCTACCGCCGAAGAACTCCGCCTCGATGCGTCCCAGCTCCGTTACGGGCGGATCGGTGAACAGCCATTCGCGTGCGATGTCGAGCCAGCGGCCGGTCGCGCCCAGCTGGCCGAGCAGCCCGATCAACAGCATCACCGCCCGCATCAGCACGAAGTGCTCGGCCGGCAGCGTCAGCGAGTCGATCCGTCGGCCCGGCGCATCCGCATGTACGAGCGCATCATCTCCCCGGTCATCGAGCCGTCGACCGTGACCGGCTCGTCGACCAGCAGCCAGCCGAAGATCGCCTTGTAGCTGTCGAAGAACGGCTGCGCGAGCGCCGGGTCATCCGGCAGCGCGCCCAGGTCGGCGATTACGGCGAACAGCGCCTGCGGGTCGTTCTCGTACGTCGCGCGCGTCGATGCGATCAGCTGCGAGACCTCGCTGTCCGACAGCCGCTTGAAGAACCCGAAGTCGATGAACGCGACCCGGCCATTGGGCATGAACAGGGAGTTGCCCGGGTGCGGATCGCCGTTGAGCAGGCGGTGGCGAAGGGGCCCATTCATGTAGAAGCGGATCAGGATCTCGGAGATCCGGTCGAGCTCGGGGCGTGGTCGCGACCGGATCGCCGCCCACCTGTCCCCCTCGACGTACTCGGACATCGATCACGCGCTCGCGACATAGCGACGTGATGGCATCCGGCACGAAGATGAACGGGTGGGGGTGGGCGGGATTCCCATACACGCGGGCCATCGCGCGCTGGTTTGACGCCTCGAGCTCGTAGTCGAGCTCCTCGGTGATCCGCTCGCGGATCTCGTGGGCGATCTCGCCGGTGTCGATCCCGGGCGCGAGCACCGCCAGCAGCTTCAGCGCGAGCCGCAGGTTCTGCATGTCCGCGTGGATCGCCTCAGCGATTCCGGGGTACTGGACCTTGACCGCCACCACGCGCCCGTCGTCGCGCAGCGTGGCGCGGTGGACCTGGCCGATCGAAGCCGCGGCGATCGGCTCGGGATCGAAGTCCGAGAACGATTCGCGCAGCTTCTCCCCCAGGTCCTCCTCGATCACGCGGGTGATGGCCTTGAACGACACCGGCTCGGCGCTCTGCTGGAGCGTCGCGAGGATCTCCTGGAACTCGGGGCGCACCTCCTCGGGCACGAGCCCCAGGTCGACCGCCGACAGCGTCTGCCCGACCTTCATCGCCGCGCCGCGCATGCCGCTGAACAGCTTCACCAGCGATTTCGCGCTCTTCAGCTGCTCGACGGCTCGCGGCCGCGCGCCGGGCCTCGGTCGAGCCGGTGGCGGTGATCGCTCGGGCCGTCGCCTCGCGCGCCGCGATCCCGGCGGCGGCCCCGGTCAGCTGCGCGGCCCGCCGGATCCGCGAGCTCCGAATTTCATCGTTCGCCTGATCGATGAGGCGGCACGATAGCATCATCGATCACGTGAACGGTGAAACACGCACGGAGCCGTCCGAGAACGCACCCGCGCGAGGCCGTACCCGCGCCGAGCAGCGCGCGCTGACGCGCCGGGCGCTGCTCGATGCGACCGTCGAATGCCTAGTGGAGGACGGCTATGCGGGGCTGACCACGCGCAACGTCGCCGAGCGCGCCGGCGTCGCTCAGAGCACGTTCATGCACTACTTCCCGACGCGCGATGCGTTCCTGATCCAAGCGGTCGAGCACGTCGCGCTGGGGCTGCTCGACGACGCGCTGGATCACATCGACCTGCTCGCGCTGCGCACCCCGCGCCACCGCGAGAAGGTGCTCGACCAGGCGTGGCGCGAGTTCACCGCGCCGGAGGCGCTGGCGGCCGCGCAGCTGTGGTCGGCGGTGTGGACGGAGCCCGAGCTCGCCCAGCCCCTGCGCAGCCTCGAGCAGCGGCTCGACTCGATCATCGCCGCGGCCGCGTCGACGCTGTTCCCGGACCAGTCCGACGATCCGCGCTTCCCGGCTCTGCTGGACCTGACGATCTCGCTGATCCGCGGCCTCGTCGACGCGATTCCCGTCTGGGGCCGCGACGCGGTCGACGTCCGCTGGCAGGCGATCAAGCCGATCGTGATCGAGGCGGCCGGGCGACTGCTCGACGAATAGGTAGCCTCGCGCTCCATGAGCGCAACCACAGATCAGATCATCACCGGCGTCGATTTCCTCGGTATCCCCACGCGGGACCTCGATCGCGCCGTGCAGTTCTACGGCGAGACCCTCGGATTACACCGCTCGGTGTACGTGCCTGAGCGCAACTTCGCCGAGTTCGAAACCGGCAACCTCACACTGAACCTGATGCACGCCGAGAAGATGGGCCTCGAGCACACGACGCTCCGCAACCCGCTGGCGCTGCACGTCGACGACGTCCACGCCGCGCGCGCGACGCTCGAGGAGCAGGGCGTCGAGTTCACGATGGACACCTTCGACACCGGTGTCTGCCACATGGCGTTCTTCGAGGACCCGGACGGCAACGCCCTGATGCTGCACCACCGGTACGCGCCGCGGGTCACGGAGTAGCCGGCAACAGACTGCGCAACCCACAGAACCTCCAGCACTGCCGCGACTCGGCGATTCAGCGCACCGGGCGCAGGTGCCTGACGTCGACGCCGAACTCAGCCGCCATCCGCTCGGCGATCAGCGAGCGGTGACACGCTTCCGGGTCGGCCTCGACGCAGAACAACGCGCCCGCCCCGTTCGCCGGTAACGCGGCGACGATCGGCGCGAGGTCGGCGCGGTCGAGGATCTGCCGCGTGTACCCCTCGCGGTAGACCTCCGCCAGCGCCGCCCGATTGCGCTTCCCGACCCCCGCCGCGCGTCCTCCGCGTACTGAGCCTGGCGCAGCGCCGTCGTCGGAGCGAGCTCGAGGTGGTGCTGGTAGGCGATGCCGGCGGCTGCAAGCGCATCCTGCAACCGCAGCGAGTTCGCCCACGCGTACTCCCGCCCGCGCACGCCGCGACGCTGGCGGACATCGAGCAGCACCCGCACCTCGGCACCCGCGAGCGCCGCCAGGAACCGCTCGAGGTCCCACTCGTACACCCCGATCGTGACCACGCGCTTCACTGACCACAGTGTCCCGTGCCTGATGCTCTTTGCAGCTTTACGTCGCCCGGCGAACGTTCCGCTGCAAAGAGACGAGCCGGTCGGCGGACTCAGCCTTCGAGCACGGTTCCGCCCGGCACCGTCATCGGTCCACCCTTCGCCGTGACCGTCACCGCGCCGCGCACCACAACCTCGGCGCCGAACGTGACGTCGCCGTCGACGACGAAGCGCGCGGCGCCGGCGAGCGAAGGCGGACCGGCCGGAAAGCGCGCGCGCGAAGTCGTCCATCAGCCTGTAATACGCGCGGGTCGAGCTCGACGTAGGGCAGCGTCGGACGCGGCGCGGCTCGATCGCCATCCCCTCCCCCACCGGTACGCGTCCGAGCGCAGCACCAGCAGGTCGTCGGTCGTCTTGACCGGCGCGAACCGGGTGCGCGGCACGAGCAGCAGCGCGCGCCCCGTCGAACAGGCCGATCGCGGCGCCCATCGCGCTCTCGAGCTGGAGCACCGGCGTCGATCGCGGTCGCGCGGATCGACGGTCTTCCGGTTGACGATCAGCGGCAGCTCGAGCACGCCGTCCGAGCGCTCGAGCAGCTCGGCGAGCGCCCGCAGCTCGACCCACAGCTTGTTCGTGTTGTAGTAGCGCCAGCGGCGGTAGTCGCGGAACGACTCCTCGTCCTCGGCGCGGCGTCTGCGCGGTCTCGCGCAGCACCAGCCGGCCGTCGGCGCGCCGGCGCGCGACGTGGCCGCCCTTGCGGTCGGCCTCGGTGCCCTGCGACCACCTCCATCAGGAACGGGATCCGCTCGCCGGCGACGATGGCGCGGCGATCCTCGCGTCGAGCGTCGCGCCGAGGTTGTCGGCGTTGGAGATCATCGCGTAGCTGAAGCCGCGCTCGAGCAGCGCGTCGAGCATGCCCGACCGGCGCAGCGCCCCGTACACGTCGCCGTGGCCCGGCGGGCACCATTCGAGCGCCGGGCTCGCGCGGCCAGCTGACCGGCGCCAGCGTCCCCGCGTCGAGCTTCGGGATCATGCTCTGCAGGAAGTCCGGCGCGAGCCCGTCGTCGGCCAGCTCCGGATGCGCGCGCAGCGCCGCGCAGCGTGTCGGCTCGGCGTCGCGTCGCTGTCCATCAGCACGAGCGGCAGCGAGATCCCGTGACGTTCGCGCAGAAAAACGGTCTGCCCGACGATCATGTCCAGGAACGACTTCCCGTCGCGCACCTCCATCAGCGACTTCGGACCGCGAAGCCCCATCGTCGTCGCCAGGCCTCCGTTCAGCTTGACCACCGCCACCCGCGCGAGCGCGTCGGCGATCGCACCTGAGGACGGCAGCTCCTCCAGCGACGGCACGTCTGCCGCCGGCTCGAGCGAGTCGCTCGGGATCACCGCCGACTCGCCGGCCTCGAGCCGCTCGTACGCGCGCGCGAACGCGCGCATGGCCTCCCCGTCCTGCCCGTCGGCGCGCATCTTCTCCTCGGCCGCGCGCAGGCCCTCGGCCGACATCAGGCCACGACGGGCTCTCGGTCGGGGAGCGGGACGAGCGTGAACTCCGCCGGGTCGAGCTCGCGGACGGCGGCCTCGTACTCGCGCATGTACCCCGGCCAGTTCGCGACGATGCGCCCGCTCTGGTCGCGGTACCACGAGTCGCACGCGGTCCACGCCGTGCCGGCGAACCGGGCCTGGGTCTCGCGGTCGAAGCGCGCCTCGACCTCCGGGCGGACGTCGATCGCGGCGGCGGCGCGGGAGCGCACGAGCGACAGCGCCTGGCGAATGTATGCCGCCTGGAACTCCTCGTAGTTGATGATCGATCCGCCCGAGGTGTTCGTGTTCGGCCCGTACATGATGAACAGCGACGGGAAGCCGGGAACGCAGATGCCCTTGTGGGCGTGCGGCCCGTGCGCCCACGCCTCGCGCAGCGACCGGCCGCCGGCGCCCGAGATCTCCATCGGGAACATGAAGTCGTTGGTCTTGAAGCCCGTGCCGTAGATCACGCAGTCGAGCTCGCGCTCGGTGCCATCGGCCGTGACGACCCGACCCCCGTCAAACCGCGTGATGTGCTCGGTCACGAGCTCGACGTTCGGGCGCCCGAGCGCGGGCAGGAACATCGAGCTGAACAGGACCCGCTTGCAGCCGAAGGTGTAGTCCGGCCAGATCTTGCGCCGCAACTCCGGGTCGGGGACCTGCTTGCGCATGAACAGCGTCGACTTCAGCCGGCCGACGCGCCCGAACGTACGCGGGTGGCGGATCATCAACGTGAGCGACTCGCCGTACTCGTAGATGAACCGGCGGCGGAATGCCTGCACTCCCGGGACGTGTTCGATCACCCACCGCATCCACCGGGGGTATGGCCGGTTCTCGCGCGGCAGGAACCAGTTGCCGGTCCGCTGGAACACGTGCAGGCGACCGACGAGCGGCGCGATCTCCGGCACGAACTGGACCGCACTTGCGCCGGTGCCGATCACGGCCACGCGCTTGCCCCGCAGGTCGTAGTCGTGGTCCCAGGACGCCGAGTGGAAGCTGTGACCCTGGAACGTCCCCTCGACCCGAGGGAACGACGGCTGGTGGAGCTGCCCGGTCGCGACGATCACCGCGTCCGCCTGCCATCGGCGCCCATCCGCCGAGGTGACGGTCCACACCGCCGTGTCGTCGTCCCACGTGCATGCGTTGACCTCGACCCCGGGCACCACCAACTGGTCGACTCCCTGATCGCGGGCGACGCCCTCCAGATACGACAGGATCTCGGCCTGCGGCGAGCACAGCCTCGTCCAGTCGCGGCGCTGCGCGAACGAGAACGAGTACAGATGGCTCGGCACGTCGCACGCCGCGCCCGGATAGGAGTTGAACCGCCAGGTCCCGCCGAGCCCCGGCCCGCGCTCGAGGATCGTGACGTCCGAGAATCCGTGCCGGCGCAGCTCGATCGCAGCGGTGATCCCGCCGAAGCCCGCCCCGATGATCAGTATCCGCGGATCCCGCCTGTCTGCCATGGCTGGTAAGCCTACGCGTACGTGACCGCCGACCGCGACCACCTTCCGACCACCGACGAAGAGCTGATGCTGTGGCTCGGTGACGAGCCGCCCGAGGTCCGGGCCGCGGACTCCGAGCGGATCCAGCGGATCTCACATGAGGTCGCCGCCGGGTTCGACAAGCTCGCGAGCATCGGTCCTGCCGTGACGTTCTTCGGCTCGGCACGCACGCCCGCGGACCATCCTCACTACGCGCAGTTCCGGAGCGTCGCGGCTGCCGTCGGCCGTGCCGGCTTCGCGATCATCACCGGCGGCGGTCCCGGAATGATGGAGGCCGCAAACCGCGGCGCGAAGGACGCCGGCGCCCTGTCGGTCGGATGCAACATCGAGTTGCCCCACGAACAGGCGCTCAACCGGTACGTCGACATCGGTCTGCGCTTCGACCACTTCTTCGCGCGCAAGCTGATGTTCGTCCGGTACGCCTCCGCGTTCGTGATCGGCCCCGGTGGGTTCGGGACGCTCGATGAGCTGTTCGAGTCGCTGACGCTGATCCAGACCGGCACGATCAGCCACTTCCCCGTGATCCTGGTGGGCGAGGGCGAGTGGGACGGGTTGATCGGATGGCTACGGGAGCAGGCGCTCGCGGACGGCCGGATCACCGCCTCCGATATCGACGGCCTCCGGACCGAGCAGGATCCCGAGCAGATCGCCGGGATCATCACCCGCGCGAAGGCACGCCAGCGCGAGCACGCCGCCCGGACCGTCCGCCGGACGGCGCGCTGACTGCGCACAGCCACCCGCCAAATCAGAGCTTTACGTGCACGAGCGAGAACAGATGGCTCTCGCTCGAGGACCTGATCCCGGCGCCCATCGCCTTGGTCGCGGTGCCCCCGAGCACGCCGTCGTTGAAGCCGTCGAGTCCGACCTCGATCTTCTCGGTGGGGTCGACATCGTGGATCGTGACCACGTACTCCTTGGCCTCCCGGGCGCCCGCGATTCCGGCCAGCTTGCCGACCGCGTGCAGCGCGCTGCCGGAGAACGTGTCCTCGAAGCTCTGCCCGCCGGCGGTGTGCAGCGCCAGCCCGATCCCGTTCGCGATCGGATCGTTCTCGGGGTCGAAGTACACCTCGACGTCGACGCCCTTGCGGACGACCTTGAGGATCTTCGGGGCATCGGGCGTCGACAGCTTCGGCGAGCTGAACCTGCTGAGCACGAGCATCCGGCCCGGGCTTCCGTCGCTGTTGGACAGGAACGCCTCGATCTCGTGCTTGCCGCCGAAGTCCGGCGTCGGCTCGAACAGGATCGGCAGGCCGCCGCTGGGGACGTCCGCGCTCGAGATGTCGCCGGCGAGCACCTGATCGACGGTCGGTCCGTGGTCGATGACCGAGACCGTCCCCTCGAAGCCCTTCGGCAGCTTCAGGATCACTGAGCGCAGGCGCGACTCGTCGAGCGGCGGGACGTCGAGGTCGTCGACAGTCTGGTTCTTGAGCTCCCGGAGGATCTTCACCCCGGTGTCCGGAATCTCGATCGACGGCGCGATCCGAACCTTGTTCGCGTCGTTCAGGTCGGCGCTGGGATAGGTGTGTCCGTCGGTCTTGATCACGAACGAGCTCCCGACGGTCTTCAGGGTCGCGACGTGGACCCCGCCGTTGAACGCCTGCGGCGGCGCCGGCGGCGCCGAGTACGCCTTCGCGATGTCGATCACCGGCGGCGATGAAGCGCCGACGCTCAGCGTCCACTTGCCCTTGCCCGGGTCGGCGACGAACAGCGTCGTCGTGGTCACGCGCGGGCAGGACGCCGTCGGATGGTTGGGCGTCCTGCAGAACGCCGAGCTCAGCTTGTTCGTGTCGTACGTCGGCACCGGGTCCTGCGACACGAGCGACGTCCCCTCATCGGTCTCGCCACCGGTCGTCCCGCCTGAGGTCCCGGCCTCCGAGTCGAAGCCGTAGTAGCCGGGCTCAGGCGGCGTCTGGATCACGCGCGAGTCGGACGTCCCGCCGGGGCCGGTGAGCGTCACGATCGGGGTCGCCCCAACCGCCTCGGAGCTCAGCAGCGAGTGGACCTGGATCGCGACCGTCGTCTTCGCGCAGCCCTTCTGCCTGGACGGCGTGCAGTCGCCCTTCCTGTACAGGACGAGTTGCTGCGACTGTCCGGGGGCTAACGGAGCCTGCGCCGCGGCGCGGGCAGCGGGGCCGTCGCGCGCGGTCGCGACGTTGCGCAGCGCCTCGGGTATGTAAGGCGTCAGGTCGCAGCCCGTGAACAGGTGCACGCCGCTGTTCGGCCCGCTCCAGATCACGGCCACACCTGCCGACAGCGTCACGAACACGAGGCTGATCGAACCGCACGCGGCGACGCCCTCGTTGGAGATCAGGCCCTTGACGCCGATGCAGATGAACAGGCACGCGCTGCCGGATCCCTCGGCGTAGAACTGGAAGCTCGGGCTGAAGATCATCGCGCCCTTGACCGTGATGTTGAGGCTCGCTGGTCCGAAGTCCTTGCTGATCGTGACCGCCATCCCGACGGTGTTCTTCGTGAACACGAGCGAGAAGTTCCCGAACTGGAAACCGAACAGGCCGACCGAGCCCTCGAAGCTGGCGCTGGGATTCGGCGGCGAGGAGTTGACGATCACGCCCGCCTCGATGTCGACGACGTCGAGGATCGAGGCCTCGATTGCGCCCGCGACCTCCACCGGGTCGGTCTGGATGTCGAACTTCAGATCGTTGACGATCAGCGGCCCGATCGGCACGTTGCCCGAGATCTCGCCGCCCGCGGCGATCAGCCTCCCGTGCCCGATCTCGAACCCGACGTCGACGTCGTTCAGCGGCAGCGGCCCGGGGACGTTGACGTCGATGTTGCCGACGAAGTCGCCGGTCGAGGAGATGTAACAGAACTGCGCTCCTGCGGGCATCTGGATCGGCCCAAGGTCGGTTCCCTGCGGGATCGTCAGCCCGCTCGAGCTGGTCACGGTCGGCGGGCAGCTGGGGATGCTCGGGAACCCGGGCAGGCCGAGGTCGGCGGTGTGCGCCTTCACCGCCGGGAAGCTCGCGGCGCTCCCGTCGATCACGCGCCGCCGCCGCTCCGCGCGCGCGACGTTCGCGTACTGGTTCGTCGACAGCGCGACGACTGCCGGCACGTCCGAGCCCTGGAGCACGACCTGCGAGGTGGCCGGCTGCGACGAGCCGTTGTTGAACCCGCCCGGCAGTGAGTCCCAGAACGCGATCCGCGACTGCCCGCCGGTCGTGAACGTCAGGCACGGATGGGTCGCGACGTCGAAGTTCTCGTACTGCGCCCCGCTCGGCAGGTTCCACGCCTGCGCGCCCGGGTACAGACCACATCCGGTCGGCGACGTGGTCCCCGCCGGCGGCGTATCGGTCGGCGCCAGGCTGGTGACCGACGGCCCGAGGTACCAGTCCGCCGCCGCGATGTTGAAGTCGTTGATCTCGGCGATCCCCTGCGGCGAGGTCGAGCTGTTCTGGCCTCCGCTGAGCGTCACGTACAGGTTCCCGGCGGGCGCGCTCTGGCTCGTCGATGGCGGCCCGCAATGGGACTGGGACAGCGCCGCGCTCGGATTCGTCAGATCGCCGGTGGGGATCTGGCACGAGCCGTCGGTCACATACACGAGGTTCGGTGTCTTCTCGAAGTCGATCACGAGCTCGTCGCCCGCCTGCGGCACGAGCGGGACGCCGTCGAAATCGACCGGGCTCGAGCTGACGTACAGCCCGGTCCCCCCATTCGACCCGTCCGTCACGACGGTCACGCACTGACCGGAGAAGCCGAGGTACCCGGGCCCGTTGTTCATCTTCCCGTCGTCGATGTGGATCGTCTGCGAGTTGATCGACTTGCACTCGCCGGGCGACGACGGCGGCAGCGCCTCGAACCCGTCGATCCGCGTGATCGACGCGAGCCCTGAAGTGTCGTAGGCGGCGACGGCCACCGAGTAGATCCCCGCCTGCGCGAAGCGGACGTTGAGACCGTTCGGGTTGGTCGTGATGATGTCCGACGCGTCGCCCGCCGTCGCGCTGCTCGAAAGGCCTGCGATCCCGCCTGTCGCGACGGTCGGCGCCGAGCTGATGTGCGCAACCGGACCGCGGCGCTTGGCCGCAGCCCGCACGACGGCGGTCTTGACGATCTGGTTAGGGCCGGACTTCGGCAGCGGCTCCGGGGCCGCGTTCTCGTTGACCGTGCGGATCGCGAACGAGCCGCAGTCGTGGTACGGGAACGCGCCGGCCATCAGGTCGCTGAACACGGGCATCGGGAACGGCGTCAGCGTCGTCGGCGTGGAGGGCGTGACGATCTTGATTCCGGTGATGCCACCTCCCGGTCCGACGCTGATGTCCGATTTGTCCGCGGCCGTCGGCTGCCCATGGCCGCCGGGGATGACGTGGGTCGGGCCGGTCGACGGCTGGCTCGGCCCGACCGTCGAGCCGGTGCCTGGCACGGCGAAACCCCCCAGCTTGCCCACGGGGCAGGTCTTGCTCGGCTGGCTCAGCAGCTGGTTCGGCTGGCCGACGGCGACCGCGTAGTACTTGATCGGATCGGTTCCGCCGGAGCTGCCGGCGGTGTCGAAGTTGAGCTCGGTACCGGAGTTCGGGTTGCTCGAGCCGTTGCCGGCGGTGATCTGGAACGGTGGCGCCGAGTTGCCCGGGGCGATGCAGGGCGACGGCGACGGCGAGACGACCTTGACGCACAGGTTGAGCGTCGGGTGCGTCGCCGGCGTCAGCAATACGGGCTGCGTGTACGGCGTCGACGGGACTCCCTCGGCGTCGTAGGCGATCATCGTGATCGTCCGCGGCACGGTCCGCTTGCCCGTGCCCTCGCTCGCGCCGGTGGTCGGTCCGAACTGGCCGTCCAGGTTCGTGTCGGTGCCGACGACGGTCGCGTAGTTGTAGAGCAGGTTCCACTGGTCCTCGAGCTGGTAGGCGCTGTCGACGCCGTAGTGCGACAGGTCGTACGGGCCGAACAGGACGGATTCGTTCTCGCCCGGCGGTCCCTCGGTGGGGATCGAGTTCGTGATGCAGCCGTCGCCCTCCGTATAGCCGGTGACGGGCAGGAGCAGCGGGTAGCCGGGGAGGCAGCCGTCATTTCCGGGCGTGATCCCCTGGCCGCCGTGGTAGCCGTCGGCCGCATTGAGGTTGACGCTCGCGAGCGGCGGATAGCCCAACGTGAGCGGCTCGCTCGTGCTGCAGAACTCGTACGGATAGCCGCAGTACGGCTGCTCCAGCTGAGGCAGTGTCTTGACCCCGCCGGGCGAGCCGATCCGTGCCAGGGCGCGGTTCCAGAAGTTGATCGAGAACGACTCGAAGCCACCGTTCGGAGCGACGGTCGTCTGGCATTCGGGGAGCGAGATCCGCGAGCGGCGCCCGTGTGCGGCGTGTCTGTGGGCGGCGTTGAGCGTGATGCACGGCGCCGTCGCGGTCACGATCGGCTTCGTGCCGAGGCCGGTGACGCCGGGGGCGGCGCCCAGGTCCGACGCGCTCGGCACGAGCGCGCTGCCGGCGTACACACCGCAGACACCGCCGGACACACACGTGAGCTGGGGCGGTCCGGTCGGGGTCTGGCCCGGGGGCAGGTCGAAGTAGAAGTCCTCCCGGACGATCTGGTCCTGCGCGCCCGAGTTCGCCTCGGGCAGCAGCGCCTGCGGCACGATCGTGACGGGGTGCGTGACCGACGTGCTCGCGCCGTTGCCGCCGTTGTTGACCGACGTGCGCAGCACCTGAAAGCTCGCCGTCGGCGGCTTGACCGGGACCACGACCACGTTCTGTGGCGTCGCGGACAGGGTCGCGTGCCCGGGAATCAGCGCACGCACGCGGACCACATACACCCCGAAGCTGCCGGTGCAACCGGCAAGTCCCTGACAGGCCTGGTTCGGATTCGACGGAGGCGGCGCCGGGTCAGGGTAGGCGTGGACGACGCTCGTGCCGTCGGCCTGCGGGAGGAACGGAGCGGTCGGAGATCCGACCGGTGAGTCCTTGGCGCCGAAGTCCCATCGGTAGGTGACTCCGGGGGTCGGGTCCGTGATCGAGAACGTCAGGTTCTGGCGCGAGAGGATCGGGTCGGTGTCAGGCGAGACCGTGAACGCGACGCTGGTCGGCGGGTTCGAGACGACCGCGGTCTCCGAATCGACGGCCTGCTTGCCGAGCCCGTCGGTGATCGTCACCTTGAGCGGGTAGTGGCCGACGGCGGTGTAGGTGTGCGGCGCGCTGACGGTGAGGTTCCCGCCGGAGCCGGCCACCGTGCCGGTGCTCGCGGGCGAGCCGTCGCCCCAGTCGATCGTCGCGGTGTACGTGCTCGCGGCCGCGTCGACGTTGTTGTCGCTGAACGACGCGACAGGCCCGGTGAGCGGCTCGTTGACGATGTCCCCGACGACGAACGGGGTCGGGGACGGCGGCGCGTCGGCGACGGTCGCGACGAATGGCCCCGAGCCGTTGATCGTCCCGTCGGTGCAGTCGATCGTGTACTTGGCGGTGCCGTCGTAGGTACCGGGCTGTGCGTAGCTGTGGGTGCCCGCGATCGTCACCGGCGCGTTCTGGCTCGTGTTGATGTTGCTCTCGGTCCAGACCGGAGCCGTGCCTGTGCCGCCGGTCGCCGGCGTGCCGTCGCCCCAGTTGATCGAAACCGATCCGGTGATCACGGCCCAAGGGTCCTCGGCGTCGTCGCAGCCGGTGTCCTGGACGAGCACGTTGCCGCTGAACGCCACCCCATCGGTCGCCGAAACCGGGTACGGGGCGGCCGGGCCGGCCGCGGCCGAGACCGCGCCGAGGAGCACGAACGCGCACGCGAGCGATGCCGCCAGCGCTGCCCGCCTGACCCAGCCGACCACTACCGCCTCCATCACTCCGCCTCGGCGTCCGGCTCCGAACCGACATGTGGACGTGCGGTCTCGAGCGCAGCACAGAGCTCGAGCCATCCGTGGAACGTCTGCACGTCACCGTTACCGTCGAACAGGCGGCCGTGGATCGGCTCGCCCGGCTCGAGCTCGAGAGTGATCCGGTCGGTCCCCATGATCGCCACGAAGATCGATCATGCCCGCGCCGCGAGCGCTTCGCATCGGGAGGAGCACCTGATCTTTTGATCGGCGGTTTGTGTCCCGGTACAGTCGCGGCATGGGACGGGGGACCGCGTCGTCGCGCCGTCGGCCAGCTCTGCTTGAACGAACGGCTGAGCTGGATCAGATCGACCGGGCACTGACGGCTGCGCGCGCAGGCGAGGGCCGGGTGGTTCTGGTGGAGGGACGGCCGGGGATCGGCAAGACGGCGCTGCTCGCGGTGGCCCGCCGTCGCGCCGAGAAGGCCGGAATGCTTGCCCTGTCGGCGCGCGCCGGCGAGCTGGAACAGCACTTCCCATACGGCATCGTGCGCCAGCTGTTCGAGCCGCTGCTTCAGAGAGCATCGCCGGACGACCGCGACCATCTGCTGTCGGGCTCGGCGCAGCTTGTGGCGTCGCTGGTCGGCGATGCCGAACCGGCGCCGGGTTCGCTTCCTGACACGGCGTTCGCGCTCCTGCACGGCCTGTACTGGCTCACGGTTCACGCCGCGAGCACCGCGCCCGCCCTGATCACGATCGATGATCTCCAGTGGGCCGACGGTCCCTCGATCCGGTTCGTGCTCCACCTCGCGCGGCGGATCGAGGGAGTGTCCTGCGTCGTGATGGCATCCGCCCGAACCGAGCAGCGCGGCGGCTGGACGCCGCTGCTGGACGAGCAGGTGGTCGTGGTTCGCCCCGGTCCGCTGACTCAGGACGGCGTCGGCAAGCTGCTGGCCTCCGGACTTGGGCAGTCCCCAGCGGCGGCGTTCGCGCGCGCCAGCTACGAGGCCACCGGCGGTGTGCCGTTCCTCGTGCACGAGCTCGTCACCGCGCTCTGCACGGACGGCATCCGCGCCACGGATGCCAACGCTGACGTCGTCGACCGGCTTGGTCCGCTCACCGTGGCGCGAGCAACGTTGACGCGCCTCGCGAGAACCCCCCACGGCTGCGTGCCGCTCGCGCGTGCGGTGGCGGTGCTTGGGGCCGAGGCGCAGACCCCGCGCGCCGCGCGACTGGCGGGGCTGGATGAAGCCGAGGCCGTGAGCGCGCTCGACGCGCTCGTGTCCGTCAACGTGCTCGAACCGGGGGAGCCGTTGCGGTTCGCGCACCCGATCGTGCGCGCGGCGATCTATGACGAGCTGGCCGCGGGCGAGCGCTCTCGGCTGCACCGAAGCGCGGCCGAGCTGCTGAGCGACGACGCGGCGGAGCTCGACGCTGTAGCGGCGCAGCTGCTGGCGAGCGAACCGATCGGTTCATTGCGCGTGATCGCCCAGCTGCGCGAGGCGGCACGGCATGCGCTCGCACGAGGCGCCCCTGAGAATGCCGTCTCCTACCTGCGGCGGGCACTGCGCGAGGGCGGCGAACCTTCGCTGCGCGCCGCGATCTCACTCGAGCTCGCGACGGCCGCGAGATTCGCCGGCCAGTGGGAGTTGATGACCGAGCAGCTCGAGCAGGCCCGGCGGTTCGCACAGGATCCGCTGCTTCGCAACACCGCCGCCCTGGAGCTGGCCACGGTACTCGTGCTCAGGGGAGAGTGGGAACGACCTGCCGCGCTGCTGCGCGACGCGCTGTCCGACCTCGGCAACCGAGCTCCAGAGCTGGCGGTCAGGCTGGAGAGCCTGCTCGCCGGAATCGCCATCTCCGACCGTCGGCTGGTGGTCGAGTTCAATCGGCGCCTGCCGGTGCTGGAGGAGCTGGCCGTCAGCGCCGGCAGGCCGGCACGACCGCTGTCGCTCCTGCTCGCGGCGGTGAACGCATGGCGAGAGGGCGACGCAGCGAAGGTGGCAGCGCTGGTGGAGCGCGGCTGGGACGACGGCGGGCTGCTCGCCGCCGCCGTAGATCGGTGGAGCCTCTACCAGGGGTTGTCAGCGCTCGTCATGTGCGACCTGCTCGACCGGGCCGCCGAGCTCGGGGACGTGATGCTGGAGGACTCTCGCAACCGGGGCGCAGTGGCCGCCTTTCAACTGGCCTCGGCCTATCGCAGCTGGGTCGACGCTCGCCGGGGCCGGCTCGACGCGGCCGAGAGCGCGCTTCGGGCGGCGATCGAGTTCCAACACCGCCAGCAGCTGAGCTATGAGCTGCCGAGCTGTCTCTGGCTCGCCACCGACGTGATTCTGGAGAGACCGGACGCTGAGGATCTTGCGGCGATCGCGCGAGCCGTACGGCTCGGTCCGATCGCCGAAGTCCACAGCGGCGCGCAGCTGTTGGACTTGCGCGGTCGCATCCGGCACGCCGCAGGAGAGACCGAAGCCGGAATCGCTGACATGCGCCAGGCCGGGGAGATCTGGGGCGCGCTTGGCATGCGCAACCCGAGCGGTGCCAGCTGGCGCTCGGCGCTCGCGCTGATGCTCGGCCCCGAAGAGCGTGACGAGGCTCGCCGTCTCGCCGAGGATGAGCTCCACGACGCCCGTCGTGTGGGCCGGCCACGCGCGGTCGGTGTCGCGCGCCGCGCGCTCGGGCTGCTGGCAGGGGGCGAGGCGGGCATCGAGCTGCTTGCCGATGCCGAACGCACGCTCGCGGACTCCCCCGCGCGGCTCGAGCACGCTCGCGCGCTCGTGGAGCTGGGTGCCGCGCTGCGGCGGGCCGGCCGGCGGAGCGCCGGCCGCGAGCCTCTGCGTGCAGGGCTCGACAGCGCCGTCGCCTGCGGCGCGTTGCGCCTCGCAGAGCGCGCGCGAGCCGAGCTCGTCGCCACCGGCGCACGGCCGCGCCGCGCGCGCAGCACGGGGCCCGAGGCGCTGACGCCGAGCGAGCTGCGGGTGGCAAGGCTGGCAGCCGAGGGCCGCACCAACAACGAGGTCGCCCAGGCGCTGTTCGTAACCCCGAAGACCGTCGACACTCATCTCAGCCACGTGTACTCGAAGCTCGGGATCACCTCGCGCGCAGCGCTGGAGCAGGCACTGCGGAGGCTGAGCTGAGAGCTGGTGTCCTGAGTCGGAAATTCGGGAGCAGTCTCGCGAATTTTCGACTCAGGGCACTAAGACGCCGGCAGTGTCAGGATCGCCGCGCTCGCGGCCGGCAGCTTGACCGCGTAGCCGCCGTTCGACTGCGCGACGGTGGTGGTCTGCGCCGCGCCCGACAGCTGGCCGGTCGTTGTGTTCGGCGCGAAGCTCTGGCCGCCGAGCGTGACGTGCCCGGTCGAGGACAGACTCGGCGCCGTCAGCCGCTCGACCGTGCCGGTGGTGGCGGAGGACTGGATCTTCACGTCGACGTTCTCGGTGCCGCTTGAGGCCATGTTGATCAGGATCACCCGCTCGGTTCCGTCCGGTGCACGCGTCGCCCACACGTGGATCGGCCCACTGGTGAAACCCGGAACATTCAGCAGCTTCGAGCCGGGAGGAGCGGCCTGCGCGAACGCCAGCAGCCCGTAGTAGTCGGGCTCGACCACTCCGCGCCAGTGGCCGCCCGAGTGGCTGAACGTGAACAGCTGGTTCGGGACCTCGCGCGTGTGCACGTTGACGCCGTCAACGCCGGCGTGGGCGAGCTCGAACATCGCGTCGAGCGCCCACAGCCCGGAGGCGAACGTGTTGCTGACGCCGACCGCGCCTCCGCAGGAGACCGAGTTCATCTCATCCAGCCGGAACGCCGCGCCATGCGAGTGAGCCGCGTGGATAAGCCCGGTCAGTCCGGCGGCGTATCCGCGCGTGGACGAGTTCGAGAGCAGCTGCGCGATCGTCGCGTGCTCAGATGGCACGCAGTACTTGAGCGGGTAGCGGTGGATCGTCGCGATCTTCACGCGCGGCTCCGAGGCCAGGAAGCTGCCGAGGGACGGCTCCCACGATGGGCCGCCGACATCGGGGCCCGCGAGCTCGGTCTTCGGCATCGCGCTCAGGATCTGTGCGTAGTTCTTCAGGTAGGACTGAAAGTTCCAGCTCGCCGGCCGGCCGTAGTACCTGACGCCATGCAGCGAGAACCAGACGAGGCCGTGGTACAGCTCGGGCTCGTTGCCCAGCGCGAGCGCCTCGATCCACTGCGAGCCGATCTTCGACTCGAACGCCCGCGCCTCGGCGCCGGCGACGGCGGCGCTGTCCTGCTCGAGGTTGACGCCGAGTATCAGATGCGCGTCGACGCCCTCTGCGAGCGACCTGATCACCGAGAACCAGCTCGCAGGGATCGTGTACCTGACGCCGAGCGGATGCGGGCCCCTGCGGTACGGGTACCAGCTCCAGTCCGTGCTGTCACCGCCGAGGCGCAGCACCGGCCGCTGGCCTGGATCGAGGTTGCGGATCAGCTGCTCGAACACGGGGTTGATCGCGTGCGGGTCGGTGCCGGTGTAGGACTCGATGCCGCGGATCTCGAACGACAGGCCGAGATAGCCGGTCGGGATCTGCCCCACGGTTGACTGACTGACGTTCGCGACGGCGCTCCCTGACACGACGGCCGACGGGTCGTTCTGGTTGCTCGAGCCCGACGACTTGCTGAGCGCGTACGCGATCCCGCCGCCCGCGCACAGCAGCGCCACGATCGCTACCACCAACGATTTACGCAAAGGCCTCCACCACCGCTGCGGCAAACGCATCGACATCTTCCTCGGTCGTGTCCCACGAGCACATCCAGCGGACCTCGTCGCGCGCTTCGTCCCAGACGTAGAACGCGAACTGATGCTGCAGCGCATCGATTGCCCGCCGGGGCAGCGTAGCGAACACCGCGTTCGTCTCCACCGGTCGCGTCAGCTCCACGCCATCGATCTCGCTGACGCGCTCGGCGAGCTGTTTGGCCATCGCGTTGGCGTGCGTGGCGCACTCCAGCCACAGCTCGTCGTCGAGCAGGGCGTCGAACTGCGCGGCGACGAAACGCATCTTCGACGCCAGCTGCAGCGTCTGCTTGCGCACGTACTCGAATCCGACCGACAGCTCGGGTTCGAGCACGATCACAGCCTCGCCGAGCATCAGGCCGTTCTTGGTGCCGCCGAATGACACGATGTCAACGCCGGCGTCGGCCGTCAGCGCGCGCAACGGGACGCCGTGGGCGGCGGCGGCATTCGCGAGCCGCGCGCCGTCGACGTGCAGCAGCAGCCCATTTGCATGCGCGAGGTCGGCGAGCCGCTCGGTCTCGCGGACGCTGTACACGGTGCCGAGCTCCGTGCATTGCGAGATCGACACCACGCGCGGCTGGGCCGCGTGCTCGTCGCCGACTCGCACGAGCCTTGCCTCGACCAGCTCGGGCGTGAGCTTCCCATGCTCGGTCGGGCTGGTGAGGAGCTTGACCCCCGCGAGCGCCTCCGGCGCGCCGCACTCGTCGACGTTGATGTGCGCCGTCTCGGCGCAGATCACCGCCTGCCACGGGCGGCACGCCGCTCGCAGGCAGCACACGTTCGCGCCGCTGCCGTTGAACACCATGAACGACTTCGCGGACGGCCCGAACTCCGCCGCCAGTCGGTCCTCAACGCGGCGCGTGTAATCGTCGTGCCCGTACCCCGGCGCGTGGCCGACGTTGACCGTCGCGATCGACTCCAGCACCGCCGGATGGATCGTGGCCGAGTTGTCGGAGACGAAGCCGCGGGCGGTGGTCACGCCGGCGGAGATTAGCCACGTATCGCCGACCCGCGCTCCGGGCCCCGCCCCGGCCCCCCGGCCCCCCGGCCCCCCCGGCCCCTCGGCGCCGGCACGACGCCACGCCCCGGAGCGCCCGGACGCCGCCTCGAGCACCCAAACGACCCCCGCGGATTGCCAAAGTCGGCGCCGCCGGCGCGAGCGGGGTCGATTTCGGGTCGATAGCCCACACGGATTGCCGCGGACCAGCGGCGCCGCCGAGTTTGGCAATCCGCAGGGGGAGCAACAGCCGCGTGAGGGCGCAAGAGTCCCGGCGTGAGCCGCTCCGGCCACGCGGGCGCCCGGCCGCTCGCTACCCGCTCCCGGCCCCTCGCTACCCGCGCCCGGCCCGCCCCCCCGGCCGGTCCTAGCCCAGCTTCGTCTTGAGCGCGGTGTAGAAGATCGACAGCGGGAACTCGTCCGTCGAGCACCAGGTCGCATGTACGGCCGCGGGTCCTCGACGTCGCGAAGTCGCGCACGCCCGCGACCCACCGCGAGCCGGCCGCCGGCGGCACGTTAGCCGCCACCAGGTCGTGCGCCGCGCCCAGTGCTGGAGCTTCGTGCGATCGATCCCGGCGCGGTACAGCTCGTAGATCTCGTCGCGCAGTCCGGCCACGCCCTCGCGCGACCCGCTCCCACTCGATCGTCAGGCGGTTGTCGGTCCAGTGCAGGTAGCCGCTGTCTGTGCAGGTAGGCGAACAGCAGCTGACCGCCGAGCCCGTCGTAGTTGCGCACGCGCGAGCCCGGTGATCGGGAAGCGCAGCAGCCGGTCGAACAGGATCGCGTACTGGACGTTGCGGCGCGAACGCGAGGCCGCTCCGCTCGAGCTCGACCGCCTGAGCCGAACGCGGTCAGGTCGCAGCGCAGCTCCTCCAGCGAGTACATCCAGTACGGCGCGCGCTGGCGGATCATGAACGGGTCGAACGGCAGGTCACCGTGGCTGTGCGCGCGGTCGTGGATCAGGTCCCAGAGGATGTACGCCTGCTGCGAGATCTCGGGACTGCGCAGCAGCACGGCCGCGTCCGGCGGCGAGGTTGATCCGCAGCAGATCCGCCGCCGCGCCGCCGACCCGCCGCAGCCGCGCCGACTCGCGGTCGCAGAAGATCGCGCCGAAGTTGTTGGGCTGGCCGGCCGGCGACCGCGACCATCTCCGGGAACAGCACGGCGCACTCGCTGTCGTAGCCGCGCGTCGCGGCGACCAGCTCGACCGGCACGTACTTCGGGTTGTCGTAGCGAGTGCGCTCGAGCTCGGCGATCCAGTCGGGCCACGGCACCCGCACGATCACCGCCTCGAAGCATGTGTCGCGGCGAGCCGTTCTGCTTGTACATCGGGAAGAACACGAGGTGCTCGACGACCGTCCTCGCGCCCCTGATCCGGGCCGGAACGCGTCAGCGACGCGGTGAAGTCGGGCTTGCCGCAGCCGGCCGGCCGCCCAGCGCGCGCAGGTCCTCGATCGCGAGCGACAGGTACTCGGCGTGGTGCGGGAACTCGGCCGCGAGCGCTCGAGCGCGCCGATGACCGCCTCGACGCGCGACAGCGGCCGCGTCCCTGTCGGCGTCCGGCCTGCAGCGAGCCATCCGGCAGCCTGCAGCAGCGCGAGCGCGTTGGTCGTCTCGATCAGCGCGCAGCAGCTCCGCGTCCGGCGGGAGCCTCCGCCGTCGCCGGCCACGGCGCCGCTCGGCGGTCGTCGACCGCTCGGCCGCCCAGTCGCGATGTTCATCCACAGCGCCGCGATGGTCGAGCGCACCGATGCAGTCGTCGCCGAACAGGTCGGAGTCGCCCAGCACGACGACGCGCCCGTCGACCGTGCTCGGACGCCACCAGCAGCGGCGCGCCGGGGATCGAGGCGCTCCGGTGCGTGCGAGCGAGCACGCGAGCGCCGTTGCGGCGGCGATCGTGGTCGCTCGGTAGAAGCACGCCTCGCGCACGCGCGGCGAGCAGGTCGCCGCCGCGGCCGCGGGCGCCGTCGCCGAGCTCGGACGAGGATCCAGGTCGGGGCGCCCGTCGCAGTGCTCGTAGTCCTGGACGGTGTCGTCTCGCAGCTTCAGGCCGAAGCGCTCGAGCAGCTCGTTGAGGTTGTTGCCGTACTTGTCCTGCTCGGTCTCGCCGAGCACGACCAGGCCGCCGCCGTCGTTGACCAAGCCTCGATCGCGTCGAGCTCGCTCGGCGGTCAGCCGCGGCGAGCCGGTGCCGGTCGTGCGCTCCCACTTGGGATCGGACGGGTGCGCGATCACGAGCACGTCGCAACCCGAGAGCGTGGCGCCGCTGAGCAGATCGCCGACGTTCGCCTGGACGGTAAAATCCCGGTCGGCGAGGGCGGCTGCGGCACGCGCATAGGAGGCGTCGCCGGGGTGTGCGGGTTGCATCGCGTTCGCGAACTCGGGACGAATCGTCCAGGCTTCGCTGTGGGCTTCATCGAAGAGGATCTTTGACATGGCCTCATAGAGGCTAATCGCCGCTTTGGCGGTTGTCGATGCGAATTTCAACGGACTTTCATTAACATATCGCCACATGGACAACGCTGACCGCAAGATTCTTGCATTACTCGTCGAGGACGCTCGGCGGACCTACGACGACATCGCCCGCCGCGTGTCGCTGTCCGCGCCGGCCGTCAAGCGGCGGGTCGACCGGCTCCGCGCCGACGGCGCGATTCGCGGCTACACCGCGGTCCTCGACCACTCTGCGCTCGGCGACCACACGGAGGCGCTCGTCGAGCTGTTCTTCGCTCCGGGCACACAGCTTGACGAGGTCGCGACCACGCTCGGCGAGCATCCCGAGGTGCTCGAGGCCTGGAGCATCACGGGCGAGGCCGATGCGATCGCCCGGGTGCGCACGCATGACAATGCGGGACTGGAGAATCTGATCCGGGACCTGCAGCGCGACGGGCACGTGGTCCGCACCCGCTCCCAAGTCGTCCTCTCCCGGCTAGTCGGCCACTGAACCGGCGCTGCCGGCTCCGCGCAACCGTCAGGCACGGCGGCCGCGCCTGGGGGCGCTCGGTTTGCTCGAACCAGAGAGAGCGCGAGCCGTGCCTGGCGGCTGCGCGGGCCGTCCGCTCGGCTGCCGCGGGGCCAATCGGGTGGGGGCCTGTGACCGGGATGGCACCGGCTGCCTACAACCGTTGCCTGCTTGGTTCCCCGTTCCCAGGGCCTCCCCCATGGCGACACGCCACGGCGTGTCAGCCTTCCCTGATCCGGGCTCGCAGGGTCAGCTGAGCCCGCAGATGATCGCCGCCGCCGGCGTGGACCTCCAGGCACCGGCCGTATTCGCCGCCGCCAAGCTGTGCCTGGCGTCTGCCGACGGCGCGATCACCCCCCAGGAGCTTGAGCGCGCGGTTAGCAGCACACAGTGAGCTTCCTCGGCAGGGCGACCTGTCGACGGGCGCCTTTGAAGGTGGGCTGGTGGCGGATACTTCTGATGTGAACGAGGGGTCGGTTGTGCGCCTTCTGGGTCGTCCTCAGCTGGAGCGGGATGGCGTGGTGGCCGTGCCGCCGCGGGTTCGTAAGTCGTGGGCGGTGCTTGCGTATGTGGCGTTGGCCGAGCTGCCGGTGAGTCCAGAGCGCCTGTCGTCGTTGCCGTTCTTGGATGCGGCAGATCCGTCCG
This sequence comes from uncultured Solirubrobacterales bacterium, assembly GCA_963826895.1. GTDB lineage: Bacteria > Actinomycetota > Thermoleophilia > Solirubrobacterales > Solirubrobacteraceae > Palsa-465. The sequence goes on along the minus strand of CAWGYJ010000001.1, from coordinate 595,059 downwards.
CGGCTCGTGATCTCGGAGATCGAAACCGTCGCCGCGCGCGGCGACAGGCGCGAGCTGGTGGTGCGGGCCGCGATCCACCGCGCGCGCCTCGGAGATGCCACGGCGCTGGACGCCGTGCGCCCGCTGGCCGAAGCGATCGCCAACCCGGCACTCAACGCTGAACTGGCGCTTGTCGCGTGATCACACGCCCGCTCACACGCCCCCGCGATTGGATACACCGCGGCTGCTCAAATCGACAGGAGGTCACATGTCCCTGACCAACGCCAAGCCTGAAAGCTCGGCTAACCATTTGAATTCGGCCGACGAGTTTCGCCAGCGGACGCGGGCAACGTGGGCAGCGGGTGATTGGGACGGCTTTTCGCGTCTGATCAGACCAGTCGGAACGCTGGTGCTCGATCGGATCGGCGTCGAGCCCGGGACCAGGCTGCTCGACGTCGGGACCGGATCCGGCGGGACTATCGCGATCCCGGCCGCGCAGCGCGGAGCTGACGTGGTGGGCGTCGATGTGACGCCCGAGCTGTTCGAGCACGCGCGCCGTCGCGCCGCTGAGGCGGGCGTCGAAGTGTCCTGGGTCGAGGCGGACGCTCAGGATCTCCCGTTCGCGGACGCGAGTTTCGATCGCGTGACGTCGACGTTCGGAGCGATGTTCGCGCCCGACCACAAGCGCGCGGCCGCTGAACTGACCCGCGTATGTCGGCCCGGAGGACGGATCGCGATGACAACCTGGGTCAATGACGGCTTCGTAGGCGAGATGTTCAAACTGACCGCCTCGTATATGCCGCCTCCCCCGCCGGGTGTTGAACCGCCCCCGCTCTGGGGCATTGAGGCGCACGTAGCAGAGGTATTCAGCGCCGCCGGAGTGAGTCCGGCGATGTCCCGCGAAACGGTCAACTTTGACTTCCCGTCTGTCGAAGACGCCGTCAGGCGGTACGCCGAGGACTTCGGACCGTTCGTCATGGCGCGCCGAACGCTCGAGCCGCAGCACCGTTGGGAGGCATTCCTCGAGGAGTTCAGCGATCTCGTCCGGCGCTTCAACCCCGTCCAGGACGGCAGCGCCAGGATCCAGTCCGACTACTTCGTCATCGCCATCGAACGCTGAGCCACCGCGACGGCCGGAGTCGGTCAACCGCGCAGGGCGTGTGCCGGCGCTGAGCGCTGTAGGACCGGACCTCGTGGTAGAGCCTGACGACCATATTCGCCGTGCCGTGAAGGTGGTGAAGGGTTTCGCTCGGCGAGCAGCAGTTCCAGTGTCGGCGTGAACGGCGCGCGGGTTCAGGATGGTGGTTGTGCTCATCACCCCGGCGGGAGGGTCCCAGATAGCTCCACGCCCGGCTTTGCACACTTCCTGGCCGCCTGCTGGAATGCGGGCGAGTCCGGGTTGAAACTGCCGTTGAACTCCTGGTCGATCGATCCGTCGATGAGCTTAGGGTCGGGGTAATTGGGGACACCGTTGGCGCGCATGCAGACGGCGGCCTCGAGCCCCTTTTGGAATGCCTGGTCCTCTTGCGCCTTCGGTACCCGCCGTCCAGCGGAGCCGAACGACCCGCAGACCCGCTCGGCACCCTGGAACGCCGGCGAGCTCGGGGTTAGATCCTCACCCTGAGTCGCACGCCCATTCTGGAATATGGTGCGGAGCTGGAACTCGCCCTGGCCGTTGGGGTCCGGAAAGTCGGGGACTCCGTGCGATCGCATGCAGTTCGCGTAGCCCAGCGCCCCCGACAGCACTTTGCCAAGCGAACCCGCGTGTTGTGCACCGCCGCCGCAGCCAGCGAGCAGCCCAGCGCTCAGCAACGCGATCCCAACCGGAACTCGGGCTGGCAGGCATCGGTAGCGCGGTCGCCGTCGGATCGTCCCGACGGTTCTCGTCTTCCTCCCGGGGACGACATAACGGGGTTTGGCGAGCACAACTGCACCGTACTTCAGCTCCGCGACGCCGGCGCACTTCGCCCTGGCATGCAGACCGGCCAGGGCTTTTGGCTGTCAACACCGTCGTCGCATGGCGGCACGGGGCGATGTCCCCGCCGCGGTCCGGTCCCCAGTCGCTGGATCGCGGCTGGGGTAAGCTCGCTGTGTGGACGAGATCAAGATCGGCGAGACTGTTTCGGTTGCCGGTGGCGGTCCGGTTCTGGACGGGGTTGTGTTCGACGTGCCCAGCAGCTCGAAGGTCGTCGTTGCCGTGGTCGATCCCAAACGCGGGCCGCTGTTTCGCACGGTCAGCCCGAAGGCGCTCACCGCCCGGGCGCAGGAGGGGTCGCAGGACCCGGCACTGCAGCGGCTGATCCGCCGCACCCCCTCACCCGCTCACGTTGCAGCCCGCGCCGCGGCGAGTAGCCAGGGAGGACGCTCGGGTTTCAGGCGCGGCGCGATGCACCGTACCACCGGGAAGTAGCGGTCCGGCTCAGCCCAGCTCGTAGTCGAGCAGCAGACAGCCGCTCGGAGAGGCGACGCTGCGGGTCAATGACAACCGTCGAGGGCTTGCGCTGTCGAGCAGTTTTCGCCCGCGCGTCTGGACTGCCGGGGCGATCACAAGCCGGAGCTCGTCGACCACGCCCGCCTCGAGCAGCGATTGGGCGAGGGAGATGCTCCCGTGGATCCCGATGTCGCCGCCGGGCCGGCGCTTGAGCTCTGAGACGAAGTCCGCAACGTCATGGTCGACGATGGTGGTCGGCGCCCATTCCGGCAAGGGAGGCGTGGATGTCACCACGAACTTCTGTACGGCGTTGATGAAGGTCGCGAACGGCTCGATCTCGCTGGTGGGCCAGAACGCCGCCCAGTCGTCCCAGGTCCGGCGCCCGAGGAGCACCGCGTCCTGGGCCGCGATGACACGACCGAGGTTCTCCCGCATGACCTCGTCGAACTCGGTGATGAATGCGTCTGGCTGCTCGGCCACGCCGTCGAGCGACAGCAACTCGTAGGCAATTACTTTGCGCATCTGACGCTTTCCTCGGTGAACGGTACCCGGGAGGGCGTGGCGTGCGCCCGCTCCGCCCTATTTGGCGAACGTCACGATCGCGGCGCTCGCGGGGGGCACCCACACCGAGTAGGAGCCGTTGCGTGAGCGCGGAATCGAGATCGTCAGCGGGCTGCCGGTGAGCCGCCCGGTCTTCGTGCGCGAGGCGAACGCCTGACCGCCGAGCGTGACGCCGCGCTTGGCGCCCACCGACGGCGCGCTCAGCCGCTCGACCGTCACCGCCCGGGGATGCTTCGGACCCCGCAGCGCGATCGTGCGCCCTGACTTCAGGGCCATGTTGATGAGGATCGCGCGCACGGTTCCATTCGGGGCGCGGGTCGCCCACACGTGCAGTGGGCCGCTCGTGGGCGCATCGACGCCGAGCAGGGCCGAGCCGGCAGGGGCCGCGTGCGCGAAAGCGAGCAGGCCGTAGTAGTCCGGTGACACCCGGCCGGTCCACGTGCCGTGGCGGTGGGTGAACGTGAACAACTCGTTCGCGATCCCCTCGCGCGTGTGGAAGTTGACGCCGTTGAAGCCGCGCTGCGCCGCCTCGAACGACACGTCGAGGTCCCACAGAGCCGATGCGAATGTGTCGCTGAGTCCGGGCTGGCCGCCGCAGCTGACGCTGCTCATCTCGTCGAGCCGGATCGGGAGGCCGCGCAGATGGGCGGCCTCGAGCGCCGGGCCTAAGCCGAACGTGAAGTCGCGCGTCGAAGCGTCCGAGAACAGATTCGACACTGTCCCCGGCTCGGTCGCGACGCAGCCGAGCGCGTAGCGGTGGACGGTCACGATCCGCACGCGGGGCTCGCTGGCAAGGAACTCGCCCATGCGGTTGACCCACGTGAGATCGCCGACCTCCGGGCCCGCCAGGGGATAGTTCGGAAGCGCGCGCGCGATCATCGAGTAGTCGGACAGGAACGACGGGAAGTCCCAGCTGGGCGGACGTCCGTACACCGGCATGTCATGAACTGCGTACCACGCAAGCACGTTGTACAGCTCGGGCTCGTTTCCGAGTTGCAGCGCCTCGAGCCACGGCGACCCGATTCCGGAAATGAAGGCGCGTGCCTCGGCCGCCGCGACGCGGGTGCTGTTGGCCTCGAGGTTGACCGCCAGGATCAGCCGCCCGTTGACGGCTCTCGCAAGAGCCTTGACGACGCCGAGCCAGGCGGGCGTCAGCGAGTAGCGAACCCCGAGTGGCCGGCTCATCCCCCGCACCGGATACCAGCTCCAGTCGCCCGTGTCGCCGCCGATCCGCAGCACCGGGTGCTGGCCCGGGTCGAGGTTCCGGATCAGCTGCTCGAACACCGGGTTCACGTGGTCCGGGTCTGCGCCGGTGTACCCCTCGACGCCCCGGGTCTCGAGCGACAGCCCCAGGAACCCCGAGCGCACGTGCTGGGTCACCGCCGAGGTCACCGTCACCGGCACGACCGCAGCGGCAGCCTGGCTCGCGCCGATGGCGGCAACCACAGCAGCGCGACGGCAGTGGCGCGACGCCACCACCTGATGGTTCTCCGTCGGTCCATCGAGCGCCCCGAGGGTAGCGACCTCGCGTCAGCTCGCCGGCGCACCTGCCGGGACCGCAACCTTGCCATAGTTGTGTCAAGGTTCGTACCATCGCCTGATGCGAGATTTCCTCGCCGCCACGCGCGAACGAGTGGTCGTCTTCGACGGCGGCATGGGCGCGACGCTCGAGCAGTTCGACCTCAGCCTGGAGCGCGACTACCGGCTGCCCGGCCGCTGCCACGAGGCGCTGGTGCTCAACCGCCCCGACGTGATCGAGGGCGTCCACGAGTCGATGCTCGAAGCGGGCGCCGAGCGTCGTCGAGACCGACACCTTCCAGGCCTCCCGGCTGAAGCTCGCCGAGTGGGGCCTCGACGAGCACACGCTCGAGATCAACGTCAAGGCCGCGGAGATCGCGCGCAAGGCCGCCGGCGAGCGACCGCTTCGTCGCCGGCTCGATCGGCCCGACCGGCTTCCTGCCCGCGAGCGACGACCCGACGCTCGGGCAGATCACCTTCCGCGAGCTCGTGCGAGGTGTTCACCGAGCAGGCGACCGGCCTCGTCGAGGGCGGCGCCGACCTGATCATCATCGAGACCGCGCAGGACATCCTGGAGGTCAAGGCCGCGGTCTTCGGCGCGCGCGAGGCGTTCAAGCGCGACCGGCCGCGCGGTGCCGATCCAGTGCAGCGTGTCGCTGCTGCCCAACGGCGGCAAGATGCTGCTCGGCACCGACATCAGCGCGGTGCTGGCCACGCTCGAGGCGCTCGACGTCGACGTGATCGGCCTCAACTGCTCGACCGGGCCCGAGGACATGCGCGACGCGATCCGCTTCCTCGGCGAGTTCAGCTCGCTGCCGGTCCACTGCATCCCGAACGCCGGCCTCCCGCTGCAGGGACCTAACGGCGAGACGATCTTCCCCGAGCAGCCCGAGCCGCTGGCGGCCGTGCTCGGCGAGTTCGTCGAGCGCTACGGCGTCTCGATCGTCGGCGGCTGCTGCGGCACCACGCCGGCGCACATCGCGGCGATCGCGGAGCGCGTCGGCGGTCGCACGCCGACGAGTACCGGCCCGCGCCCGCCACGGCGCCCCGCCCACGTGAGCTCGATGATCGCCGCCACGCCGCTGGTCCAGGTCCCACGCCCCACGCTGGTCGGCGAGCGCGTCAACTCGCAGGGCTCGCGCAAGGCCAAGGAGCTGCTGCTCGCCGACGACTACGACGGGCTGCTGGTCGTCGCCGAGGACCAGGTCGCCGGCGGCGCGCACGTGCTCGACGTCTGCGTGGCGCTGACCGAGCGCCAGGACGAGGCCGAGCAGATGCGGCAGGTCGTCAAGCAGATCTGCGCTGCGCCCAGCCGGCGCCGATCCAGATCGACTCGACCGAGCCCGACGTGATCGAGGCGGCGCTGCGAGCAGATCCCCGGGCCGCGCGATCGTCAACTCGATCAACCTCGAGGCCGGCCGCGACAAGCTCGACCGCGTCGTGCCGCTCGCCAAGGCGCACGGCGCGGCGCTGATCGCGCTGACGATCGACGAGGTCGGGATGGCCAAGACCGCCGAGCGCAAGCTCGAGGTCGCCCAGCGGCATCACCGAGCTGTGCTGCGACGAGCACGGGCTCGACCGCGACGCGCTGATCTTCGACTGCCTGACGTTCACGCTCACGACCGGCGACGACGAGTGGCGGCCGTCGCGCGGTCGCGACGATCGAGGGCATCCGCGCGGATCAAGGCCGAGCTTCCCGGGCGTCCAGACCTCGCTCGGCGTCTCCAACGTCTCGTTCGGCGTCGGGCTGCCGGCGCGCGCGCGTGCTCAACAGCGTCTTCCTGCACCACTGCGTCGAGGCCGGGCTCGACCTCGCGATGGTCAACCCGAACCACATCACCCCGTACGCGGAGATCCCCGACGACGAGCGCGAGCTGGCCGACGACCTCGTCTTCAATCGCCGCGAGGACGCGCTGGAGCGGTTCATCGCCCACTTCGAGTCCAAGGGCGCCCGACGCGGATCCGGCTCGAGCAAGGCCGACCCGACCGAGGGCATGGAGCCCGAGGAGGCGCTGCACTTCCACATCCTGCGCCGCAAGAAGGAGGGCGTCGAGGACTGGATCGACGCGTCGGTGGAGAAGATCGGCGCGGTCCCGACGCTCAACGAGGTGCTGCTGCCGGCGATGAAGGAGGTCGGCGACAAGTTCGGCGCCGGCGAGCTGATCCTGCCGTTCGTGCTGCAGTCGGCCGAGGTGATGAAGCGCGCCGTCGCCCAGCTCGAGCACTACCTGGACAAGCTCGAGGGCTACACGAAGGGCACGGTCGTGATCGCGACGGTGTTCGGCGACGTGCACGACATCGGCAAGTCGCTGGTCAACACGATCCTCACCAACAACGGCTACACGGTCGTCGACCTCGGCAAGCAGGTGCCGATCTCGACGATCCTCGATGCGGCCGTCGAGCACGACGCGACCGCGATCGGGCTGTCGGCGCTGCTCGTCTCCACCTCCAAGCAGATGCCGGCCTGCGTGCAGGAGCTGCACGCGCGCGGTCTGCACGTTCCCGGTGCTGATCGGCGGCGCGGCGATCAACCGCAACTTCGGCCTGCGCGATCCTGTACCCGCACGGCACCGCAGTCCGACGACGTCTACGAGCCCGGCGTCTTCTACTGCAAGGACGCGTTCGAGGGGCTGGCGAAGATGGACCAGCTGATCGACGCCGAGGCGCGCGAGGCGCTGGTCGCGAAGACCCGCGAGGCGGCCGCCGGCGGCTGCGCGAAGCGCCCCTCGAGGTCGACCCGAGACGCCCCGCCGGTGACCGACGACTCCGTCCGCAGCGCCGTCGACGACCGGCAACCCGATCCCGGCGCCGCCGTTCTGGGGCGCGCGCGAGATCGAGGTGGAGATGGACGAGGTCTACCGCCACCTCGACACGCACGTGCTGTTCAAGCTGCACTGGGGCGGCCGCGGCGTCAAGGGCGAGGCATGGGCGCAAGCTTCTGCGCGAGGACTTCCAGCCGCGGCTGGAACGGATGTGGCGCGAGCAGGACTACCTGCAGCCGCGCGCGCTGCTCGGCTACTTCCCGTGCAACTCGCGACGGCAACGAGCTGATCGTCTGGGACCCCGAGGACTTCGACCCCGCCCACCCTAGCGAGCTCGAGCGGCTCGTGTTCCCGCGCCAGCCGCGCCACGACCGCATCTGCCTGGCCGACTTCTACCGCCCGGTCACGCGCAGCGCAGCTCGACGTGGTCGCGATCCAGGCGGTCACCGCCGGCGACGCGGTCACCGAGCTGATGGCCTCGCTCGAGGCCGACGGCGAGTTCGCCGAGCAGCTGTTCGTCCACGGCCTCGGCGTCCAGACCGCCGAGGGCATGGCCGAGTGGCTGCACGCCCGAGGTCCGCGCCGGGACCTGGGGATCGGCGCCGCCCAGGGCCGCCGCTACTGCTGGGGCTACCCCGCCTGCCCCGAGCAGTCCGAGCACGAGAAGGTCTTCCGGCTGCTCGACGCGCCGTCGATCGGCCTGCGGCTGTCCGGCGGCTACGCCGTCGAGCCGGAGCAGTCGACGCTCGCGATCGTCGCCCACCACCCGCAGGCGGTCTACTTCGGGATGAGGTCGGGCTCGCTCCCGAAGACCGACCGGCAGGCCTCCGACGAGCTGATCGCCGGCACCGACAAGGACCCGACCCGCCTCGGCGACGCTGCCCGACGAGGACCCGGATGCCGGCGCGGACGCCGACGAGCCGGCGATGGCCGGCGCCTGACGGCTACCCGGTGTAGACGCGCGCCAGCGTCTCGGCGACGCACACCGGCTTCTCGCCGCCCTCCCGCTCGAACGTCACCTCGGTCGTGATCTGCGCCCCTCCCGGCACCTCGTCGCAGGCCGCGAGCTTGGCGCGCATCCGGATCTTCTGGCCGACCGGCATCGGGGACGGGAACCGGACCCTGTTGACGCCGTAGTTGAGGCCGAAGGCGAACCCGTCGAAGCTGAACAGCTCGTAGGTGAAGCGCGGCGTGAGCGACAGGACGTAGTACCCATGCGCGATCGTGCCGCCGAACGGCGTGTCCTTGGCCCGCTCCACGTCGACGTGGATCCACTGGTGGTCGCCGGTCACGTCGGCGAACGCGTTGATCTCCTCCTGCGTGACCTCGTACCAGTCGCTCACGCCGAGCTCCTGGCCCACGTGCGCCTTGATCTCGTCGAGTCCGGTCAGTGTCAGCATCCTTCGTCCTCCTGATCAGTTCTGGACGCGCTCACCCCTGCGCGCCGATCGGCCAGTTCTGCTTGTCAGAGTACGTGGCGACGCTGCTCGTGCCGTTGCGGGTCTCGATCAGGTGCGTGAAGTGGTCGCCGACCACGCCGGACAGGACGATCGTGGTGGGCACGAACTTGGTCTTGCCCTGGGCGCAGTTCGGAACGCAGCTCTGGATCCCGCTGGTGCCCTGCCCGACGGCGCCGGCGGCGGTCCAGGACGCCCAGTTGATCCCGGTGACGACGTTGCCGCCGTCGCCGCTGAAGTCGACCGTCGCCGGCTTCACGCCCGACCACCCCATCGTGATCAGGAGCGGCAGCGCCGCGGTCGAGCTCGAAGCCGTCGAAGTCACGCTCGCCGCCGTCGTGGAGGCGCTGGTGCTGGCGGTCGACGGAGCGGAGGCGGTCACGGTCTTCGTCGTGACGATCACTGTCTTCGTCTTCGTTCCGGACGAACCGCAGCCGGCGAGCGCGACAGCCAGCGCCACGGCCGTCAGCAGCATGATCCTGAACCCCGGGGCGGTCATTGCAACGCGACTCTAGTCGAACGAGGTCATCGGCTCACGGCCGGCCTTGTGACTGCCCTCACCTGCTCGGCCGCTCAGGATTCGACTTCGACCGTGCTCCCGGCGGACCGTCGCGCCGCCTGCGGCATGCTCGGGCGCGCCGGCAGCTTGACCGGAGTGGCGTGCATCGCGCGGAGCCGGACCTCGCGCCAGGACATGCCCTCCTTCACGAGCGCCGGCATGCCCAACAGGATCGCCGTCGAGACCTCGACGGCCTGGAGGATCACGCCGTAGGCGACGCCGGTCGCGATCCCGACATGCCAGCCGGCGTGCAGAACCGCCACGCACGCGGCCTGGAAGACGCCGAGGTTCGCCGGTGTGGCCGGCAGCACTGCCGTGATGTTGACCGCGAACAGCACGGCGGCGGCCGCGCCGAAGTCGACCTGGTTGGTGAGGCCGAGCGCGAGTAGCAGCAGGTAGCAGGACAGACACTGCATCGCCCACGCTGCGAGCTGCATCACGGTAGCGATCGCGCCGAGCTTCGGCTTCGCGAATACCGCCAGACCCGCGCGCACACGGGTCAGCGCCGCTCTGGTCTGTAGGAGGAGAGCGTGGAGCCGCGACCCGGCTCGAATCGTCCCGGTCCTGAGCAGCACCGGTAGCACGAGCACGATCAGCAGCAGCACCACCGGCGCGATCGCGGTGACCAGGAGCGCGGTCTGGTGGCCACTGAAGATGTCGACGGACGAGAACATCACGGCGCCGAGGATGATCAACGCGACGATGTTGAGCAGCGTCTGCGAGACGAGCGTGCCGAGCACCACCGGCAGGTTCTCGCGCGGCCGCCCGGTGCGGCGTGCGACGACCAGAGCTCGCGAGGGCTCGCCGAGGCGTGCCGGCAGCGTCGAGGACATCAGCACCCCGATCATCGTGCCCTGTACCGAGTCGGCCAGCTTCACGCGCGCGCGGGGCAGCGCGGCCTTCAGGATCGCGTACCACGAGAACGAGCGCAGCACCATCGCGAGGCACATGGTCGCGAGCCCGAGCACCACGAACGATGGGCTCGAGGACACGAGCGCCGAGGCGATGCTCGAGACGCCGATCTTCTGGAGCGCGAGCCACGCGAGCACGACCCCGGCGATCCACACGGCCGCGAGTCCGACTCGCCGGGCGATCGAGAGCGCGCGGCGGCGCCCGGCCACAGCCGGGACCGGGTCGAGGCTCGGGAGCTTCCGGGCGCGCACGGGCGGCTTCAGATCCGCGGCCCGGAGTCCCGTGCGCACGGCAACGCGCTGCGTCGCCGTCGCCGGCGCCGGCACCGAGATCGCGTCCTCGTAGGCTCCCATGACCTCGGCCGCGACCACCGGCCACGCGAACCTCGCGACGTCGCTCGCTGCGGCGCGTGCCATCTCGAGCCTGCGGGCGGGCTCGTCGTGCAGATCGCGCAGCGTCTCGGCGAGCGCCTGGGCGTCGCCGCGCGGCACGAGGATGCCGTCGACGCCGTTCCGGACGACGTCTCGATAGCCGGCGATGTCAGAGGCGACGACGGGGGTGCCCGACGCGAAGGCCTCGGTCAGCACCATGCCGAAGCTCTCGCCGCCGAGCGACGGAGCGCACAGCACGTCCGCCTGCCGGAGCACCTCATGCTTGCGGGCGTCGTCGACCTTGCCGAGTACGGTCACGCCCGTGGGGTCGAGCATCATCGGGCCGAGCTCGTCCGGGGACGGGCCGATCACGGTCAGCTCGGTCGGAATGTGGTCGCGCAGGGCCTCGAAGGCGCGGAGCAGCACCGGCAGCCCCTTGCGCTCCACCGCCTGCCCGACGAACGCGATCCGGAGCACGTGGTCGACGACCTTCTCGGCTCCCGCCGCGGCCTGGTCGGGGTCGACGTAGACGCCGTTCGGGATCACTCGATAGTGGCCGCCGAACCAGCGCCCGCCCGTCCACGCCGCCGCCTGCGAGACGGCGATCCGGACATGGAGGTGGTTCAGCACCCGGCGCGCTCCGAGCAGGTTCGCGATCCCGTTCGGCAGCCGCTTGTCCGAGTACGAGTGGAACGTGCCGACGAGCGGCAGCCGCGTCCAATCGGTCGCGACCCAGCTGATCAGCGGCGCCACCGGCTCATGGATGTGCACCACGTCGTAGCCGCCGGTCCGCAGCTCGCGGTGCAGCGTCGCGACGCCGTGCGGCGTGATCGACAGGTTCGATACCGCGCCGTTGGCCTTGAAGCCGATCGTCCGGCCGAGCGAAACGACGTACTCGGGCAGCTCGATCGCGGCCGGACGGGCGCCGCGGTGAAGGACAGCGGCGAGCCTATCGGGCGGGTCGAACGGCGCCAGTACGCGGACATGATGACCGTCCGCGATGAAGCGCTCGGCGAGCGCCTCGATGTGCCTTGTAACTCCGCCCGGATACGACCATGAGTAGGGCGACACCAGGGCGATGCGCATCTCCTTCATGGTAGCCGTAACCCGACCCACACACTAGGTTTCTTCGGCGATTGTCCGGGCCCCGCCTCTATCATCCGACCGGCCATGCCGAGCCGACATTTCGTCAAGTACACGTTTCTGAAGGTGGATCCCGAGTGGCGCCGCCTGGACGAGGACCGGCGGCGTGCCGACAAGCAGGAGTTCGCCGCCGCGTGCGAGGACTTTGCGGAGGGGCACCTGCTGCGCGCGTTCTCGCTCGTCGGGACGCGCGGGGACTGCGACCTGATGCTGCTCAGCCAGGCCGAGAATCTCGAGCGCATCCACGAGTTCCACGTGGTGCTTGCGCAGAGCGGGCTGATGAAATGGTGCATGGTCCCGTACTCGTTGCTTGCCATGACGAAGCCCTCCGAGTACTCAGACGAGTCGAGACTGGAAGTTCGACCCGCCCATGGGAAGTACCTCTTCGTCTACCCGTTCGTGAAGACGAGAAACTGGTACGCCCTGCCCGCGGACGAGCGCTGGCGGATCATGCAGGAGCACATCAAGATCGGGCGCGAGTTCCCGTCGGTCGACCTCAACACGAGCTATTCGTTCGGGCTCGACGACCAGGAGTTCGTGGTCGCGTTCGAGACCGACAACCCGGCCGATTTCCTGGACCTCGTGCAGCGCCTGCGCACGAGCGAGTCGAGTTCGTACACGCTTCGGGACACGCCGACGTTCACGTGCATCTCCTGCTCGATCGAGCGGGCGCTCGGGGCGCTGGACGGGGCCGCGCTCAGCTTCGCCGAGGCGCGCTGAGCGGCAGGCTCGAGCAGCGCGCCTCCGGCGTTCGAAAGCGTAATTCAGCGGACGACCCCGCAAGTCCCCCGTCGCGAGTCCATCCGCCTGAGGGCGCCGCTCGGGAGCGGGGAACAACTGGCCCCCGAACCGCCCTGCCTGGGCAGGATACGCTAAGAGCCTTCTTATTACAGCTCGACGCCGCCGGTCAGCCGCGAGAGCGACTCGGTGTCGTGCGAGGGCAGGTACACGGTCGGGTGCGCGCGCCCGTGCTCGAGGATCCGGCGCAGCGTCGCGACGTAGACCGCCGGCTTCGGCGCCACCGCGTCGGCGCGCAGCGCGTGAAGCTGCTCGAGCGTGTCCGACGTGTCGCCCGCCAGCATCACGTGGCGGCCGTCGTCGTCGATGCAGATGATCGACACGTGCCCGGGCGAGTGGCCGGCCGTGTCGACGGCGACGATCCGGCCGTCGTCCGTCAGCGGCCGGCTGCGCGGGAAGGCGCCGAACGGCCCGCCGTCGAGCGCGAACGGCTTCCAATCGACGCCCGTGGGGACCGGCTGGCGAAGGAGCTTCGACAGCATCCTCGCCTGGCGCGTGTGCGTGAACGCGAGCTCCTCGTCGTGCACGAGCACGGGGCCCCTGACGTGGACCGCGCCGTCCATGTGATCGCCGTGCATGTGGGTGAGCACGACGGTGTCGACGTCGGCCAGGTTCAGCCCGGCCGCGGCGAGTCTCCCCGGCAGCTCGTCGTCAAGCCCGACCTGGAACCGCGCGAACGGGATGTTCCTGACCCCGACGGTCTCGCCGGTGTCGACGAGCAGCAGCCGCCCGTCGTGCTCGACCGCCCAGCAATGGATCGGCACCGGCCCCGACCACTCCCCGGGCAGCAGCAGGTCCAGCTGCCGGCGCCAGCCGGTGCTCGCGTACAGGAACGAATGCTTGAGCCGCACCGTCCCGGTGCTGAGGGCGTGGAACCGCATCGCGGCGGCAGCTTACGCGAACGCCCGCGCCGGGCTAGATGAACGGCCCGCTCGGCAGGAACGGCTGCAGCGGGCCAGGGTCGCCGCGCACGCAGAGCGCGCCGTGAGTCGTCAGCCGCAGGCCCGCGCTGATGACCACGTCGACCGCCCACTGCTGATCGCCCGTGATCCAGTTGACGTAATCCCGGTCGCTGTCGCCGACCGCCTCGATCGCCGCCCACAGCAACGAGCGTGCGCTGTCCTCGTCCCGCGCGACCAGCAGCCACACCGCCCCTCCCGGAAGCAGCACCGCGAACCCGCGGTCCTCGATCAGCAGCAGCCGCGCCTCGCTGTTCCGCGCGAGCGAGAACGCCACATCGGGCGTGTGCGGCGCACCGCGGATCTCGCGAGAGATCGCCGCAAGCCGTTCGAGATCGTCTGCATCTCCGTCTCGCACGCGCCGGTCCGCGACCGGAAGCTTCGACCGGTCGGGCCTGCCGTCGCTCTTCAGCGTCGGCAGCAGCGCGAACCCGGCGCGCGCGTACAGCCGCATCGCGCGCGGGTCGTCGGAGGACACGATCAGCCCGGCATCGGTTCCGTCGCCATATGCGAGGGCCCGCCCCATCAGCGCCCGCCCGGCGCCCGCGCTCTGCACGCTCGGATCGACCGTCAGCAGCGACAGCAGCCACAGCCGCTCGCGCCGCATCGCCTGGGCGGCGCCGATGATGCGCCCATCGCGCTCGGCGACGAACGCGCCCTCCGGATCGCTGCCGAGCGGGTAGGCGAGGCGGTCGTGCCAGCGGCTCGCCGCGAGCTCGTCGGCGATGTCGTGATCGAACGCGGCAGCCGATACGGTCGCGACGACGTCCAGGTCGGCGGCCACCATCGGCCGCACGATGACGTCAGTCAGCTCCGCGGCGGTGCCGGTCAGACTGCGGAGACCTGCTCTTCGTCCGCAACGCGGAACGATGAGCCACAGCCGCAGGCCGCCACGACATTCGGGTTCTCGACCTTGAACCCCGCGCCCTGGAGCCCGTTGACGAAGTCGATCACCGAGCCCTCCACGTATGGCAGGCTCGGCCGGTCGACCAGCAGGCGGATGCCCTTGTCCTCGAACACGGTGTCCCCGTCGCGCTCCTCGTCGAACGCGAGCGCATACTGGAAGCCCGAGCAGCCGCCTCCGCGGACTCCAACCCTGAGGCCGGCGGTTTCTGCGACGGCCGCCTGTGCGGCCAGGAACTCGCGGACCTTCTCGGCACCGCTGTCGGTGAGAGTGATCATGCTTCATTCAGTATAGCGATGGCCCCTCTGTACCCTAGGAGCATGTCCGCGACGCCCCAGGAGCTGAAGGAACGGATCGAGGCCGGCATCCCCGGCGCGAGCGCGGACGTCACCGGCGACGGCCACCACTTCAACGCCGTCGTGTCCGCGGACGCTTTTCGAGGCCTGCCGCGAATCGCCCAGCATCGGCTCGTCTACGACGTGTTCGGCGCCGAGCTGGGCGACCGGATCCACGCACTTTCAATCCAGATCAGGGAGCCCACCCAATGAGCGAGAACCAGATGCGAGACGCGATCGAGGCCGCGATCACCGAGAACCCCGTGATCCTGTTCATGAAGGGCACGCCCGAAGCACCGGCGTGCGGCTTCTCCGCGCGCACGGTCGCGATCCTCAAGGCGCTCGACACCAAGTTCGCCGCGGTCGACGTGCTGCCCGACCCGCGCATCCGCCAGGAGCTCTCGGGCCTGTCGAACTGGCCGACGATCCCGCAGCTGTTCATCGACGGCGAGCTCGTCGGCGGCTGCGACATCGTCACGGAGATGTTCGAGTCCGGCGAGCTCGCGCAGGCACTCGGCGCCGAGCAGCCCGAGGCTCCGGCGGCGCCCGAGCCCGCCGCGGTACAGGGCGCGCCGCTCGGGATCGAGAACCGACTTTGAGTCGCCTGGGACCGGCGCTCGCGGCGCTCGGCGCGCTGCTGCTTCTCGCGCCGGCGGCGTTCGCGACCGTCACGCAGACCGCACGCTCGGGCAACGTGACGGCGATCTACAGCTACGGCGGCAAGTACCCGAAGTACACCCACCAGACGCTGACGATCGAGCAGGCGGGACAGGTCGTCTACAAGCAGGCCGTCACCGACTCGCAGTGCGGCGCCTACTGCGCGCCGCTCTCGCTCGAGGCCAGGCACGCGTCCGTAAAGGTCATCGACATCGAGCACACGGGGCAGCCGGACGTGATCCTGTCGCTGTGGACGGGTGGCGCCAACTGCTGCGTCGTGGAACAGATCTTCTCCTACGACCCGGGCACGATGACGTACTCGAAGACGACGCGCGACTTCGGGCCCGACGGCACCGCGATCGAGGACCTGAACCACAACGGCCGGTACGAGTTCGTCACCGACAACTACGCGTTCAAATACGAGTTCACCGACGGGGCCGCGTCGGGCCTGCCGCTCGAGATCCTCTCGTTCTCAGGCGGCAAGTTCACGAACATCACACGCAACTATCCGGCGTTGATCGCCACAGATGCCGGCAGGTTCCTCAAGTACTTCAAGCAGGTGATCAAGTCGAGCCCGATCGACAGCGTCGGCATGATCGCCGCCTGGGCCGCGGACGAGGACGAGCTCGGCCACTCGAAGCAGGTCGCGAGCTATCTCCAGAAGGAAGCCAGGGCCGGTGACCTGCGCAGCCCGATCAGCGCGGGTGGCGAGACGTTCATCAGGCACCTGGACAGCTTCCTGCGCAAGCAGGGGTACCTGAAGGGCTAACCGAAGAACGTGCCGCTGCGCTAGCGGCCGTGCCCGCCGGCGGCGCGCTTGTGCGCATTGGCGCCCGCGACATCCACCAGCACGCTCGTATTCCCCGTGATCAGCAACGACGGGTCGCGGTACGTGGGCTTGCTGGCGCCGTGCGCGCCGAACCGGACCTTGATCCCATCGTACGGCGGGATCGCGGCGAACTGCTTGCGCAGGGCGGCGAGCGACTTCGGCGCCGACGGCGTCTCCGGACCGCCGCCTCCGAGCGCGATCGTCAGCGCCGCGGTCAGCGAGGCGCCGCCATTCGCGGACCCCGGCGTGAGCGGACTGGCGCCCTTGATCGCGACCGGAACCGGGCCGCTCGCGCCGCCCGGCACCCGCAGGTGCAGCGCGATCGTGCGGAAGCCGGCCCGGTAGAGCTGCACCCGCAGCCTGACCGTGATCCGCTGCCCGGGCTTTGCCCGGCGCGGCGCGCTCGCGCCGAGGATCGACGCTTCGGCGAGTCCTCGCTGCGCACGAATGTCCGCGGTCACGCTCGTCACGTGCAGCGCCGCGAACTGCACGGCGTCGAGCAGGGACAGCGCGGTGGACACGTCAGTCGACGCTCCGCTCGAGACCTCCGGCGGCCCCTCCCCGTCGTCTCCGGGCGCGCCGGTTCCGACGTACCGGTCGCAGAAGTGCAGCGCGGTGCTCTGCTCGCGCAGGTGGATCGCCAGGCACATCGTGCCCGACTCGCTGGCGGGCGGCCCGTTGTAGATGTCGATCGCCGCCTGCCCGATCGCGAGCGGCGCGACGATGTCCAGGAGCGAGCTGCCGAGCGGATACCCGACGGCGGTCTCGTCAGCGACGTCCGTGTCCTCGCTGATCGTCTGACCGGTATCGAGGTCATGCGCGGTGACGTCGACCGGTATCTGCCCGGGCGGCGCCCCGACCGTGCCGATCACCGCGTTCGGGGTGTCGCTCGTGATGGTCCCGAGCGTGTGCCCCGGCGACGCGAGCTTGTAGCTGGGAGCGAGCGCCGGATCGGGGTTGTCGATCACGCCGAACACGTAGGCGTCCTGCAGGTACAGCGAGCGACGGCCGGCGCCGTCGAGCTCGTGACCGAACACGTACACGTCGTTGCCGTCGCGGTACGTGACCGTGCCGATCGCCCCCGCCGCGATCACGCCGGTGGAGTACGACGCCGCGACCGACGCCCCCGGCACGAGTTGCTGCACCGGGAAACTCGGCATGTAGCCGTCGGGAGCGGCGACGACGAGGCGGCCCGCGCGCCGGCCGGCCTTCTCGACCAGCCCCATCAGCGACGGCGAGAGGCCGCCGAACGTCAGCGGCCCGAGCAGCGGGGTCGTCTTGAAGTCCGTGTGCGGCGCCGACGACGGCGGGTCCACGGGCTCGCCGAGCATCTGCTGGATCGGGGTCACGAGCCCGACGTTGTTGCCGTACTGGCCGACCCCCTCGGAGATCGCCCCGGTGTTCTCCATCGTCCCGTCCTGCGCCGGGCAGTAGACCGGGGAGCCCGAGAAGCCCTCGGCGATCCCACTCGCCGCGACCGCCGGACCGGAGACGCTGACGAAGATCCGAGCGCCCTGGCCGGCGGTTTGGTTGACGATCCCGAGCACCTGCACGTCGAACGACGAGATCGTCGTGCCCTGAATGACCGTGTAGGCGGTGCAGTTCATCCCCGCCCGGACCTGCGAAAGGGGCATGATCGGGCCGCCGTCGGCGCGCGCGAGGCCGGCGCCGGCGATCGCGCCCAGCGCCGCCAGCACTCCGATGACTCCGAGTCGTGCGCGCATGTGCCCCATGGCGCACACTATCGGACGATGACCACGACCGGATCGACTGTCGCGCTGCGGTTCGAGGACGGGGCGCTGTGGGCGCTCGACCAGACCGAGCTCCCGCTGCGCGAGCACGAGCTCGAGCTGCGCACGCCGGACGAGGTCGCTGCCGCGATCGCCAGGCTGTCGGTTCGCGGGGCGCCGCTGATCGGCGTTGCGGCGGCCTACGGCGTCGCGCTCGGCGTCGCGGCCGATCCGAGCGACGCCGGACTCGAGCGCGCCTGCGCGGTGCTGGTCGCAGCTCGCCCGACGGCGGTCAATCTGCCGTGGGCGGTGGAGCGGGTGCGAGCCGCCGCCGGCTCGCCTCCCTCGCCGGGCGCCGCACTTGCCGAGGCCGACGCGATCCACGAGCAGGAGATCGCGAACAGCGACGCGATGGCAAGCCACGGCGCCGGGCTGCTGTCCTGTGCTCCGCGGCTGATGACCCACTGCAACGCCGGCGCGCTCGCGGCACCGGGCCGGGGCAGCGCGCTGTCGGTCGCCGCAGAGCTCCACGTGCGCGGGAGGCTCGAGCTCGTGATCGCCACCGAGTCCCGGCCACTGCTCCAGGGCGCGCGCCTGACCGTGTACGAGCTCGCGCGGCTCGGGATCCCGCACGAGCTGGTCGTCGACTCGGCCGCGCCGGGCCTGATCGCGCGGGGCGCGGTCGACGCGGTGATCGTCGGCTGCGACCGCGTCGCCGCCAACGGGGACGTCGCGAACAAGGTCGGCACGTACGGGCTCGCGCTCGCGGCACAAGCGGCCGGCATCCCGTTCGTCGTTATCGGCCCCACCTCGACGCTTGACATCGACTGCCCGTCCGGCGCCGAGATCGTGATCGAGGAGCGAGACGAGGACGAGGTCAGGCAGGTCCGCGGGGCGCCGATCGCGCCACCCGGCACCCGCTGCCGGAACCCGGCGTTCGACGTCACGCCCGCGGAGCTCGTGAGCGCGCTCGTGACCGAGCGCGGCGTCGTACGCGACCCCGGGCCCCGATCGCTGGCGGCGCTGCTCGGACCGGGATGAGAGCCGCCCGCTCGTTCCCGTCCGGGGAGGTCCGGATCGAGTCCTTCGAGGACCCGGTGCCGGCCGCCGGCGAGGTCGTGTGCGACGTGCTCGCGTGCGGGGTGTGCGCCTCGGACGTCACGGGCTGGTACGTCGCGGCGAAGTTGCCCGCGGTGCTCGGGCACGAGCCGGCCGGCGTCGTGCGCGCCGTCGGCGACGGCGTGTCGTCGGTCGCGGTCGGCGACCACGTCGCGATCCACCACCACGCGCCGTGCGGCGAGTGCCGGCGGTGCCGTCGCGGCCACGAGACGATGTGCGAGCGCTTCCGCGCCACCGGCCTCGATCCGGGCGGGTTCTCCGAGCGGCTGCGTGTGCCTGCGGAGCTCGTCGACGAGCTGCTCGTGCTGCCGGCCGGCCTGGACCCGGTCGCCGCGACTTTCGTCGAGCCGCTCGCGTGCGTGCTCCGCGCGCAGGACAGGATCGGCCTGCGCGCCGGCGACAGCCTGCTGGTGGTGGGCGCGGGGATCAACGGCCTGCTGACGATCGCGGCGGCGCACGCCCGCGCGGTCGATGCCGTGTGGGTGCGCGAGCCGCGCTCCGCGCGTCTCGCGCTCGCGGAGAGCCTCGGCGCCGAGCACCACGGGAACGAGCTGGTCGACGCAGCCATCGTCTGCACGCCGAAGGCCGATGCGATCGCGGCGGCGGCGGCGGCGGTCGCGCCCGGCGGCGTCCTCTGCCTGTATGCGCCGCCCGCGCCCGGCTCCCCGCCACCGATCGACGGGACCGATCTGTTCCTCCGAGAGCTGACCGTGACCGCGAGCTATTCGGCCGGCCCCGCCGATATGCGGGCCGCGCTCGAGCTGATCGCCTCTGGGCGGATCGACCCGCTGCCGTTCGTCTCGCACCGAGTGCCGCTCGACGAGACCGGGCGCGCCCTGGAGCTCCAGCGCCGTGGCGAGGCGCTGAAGGCGGTGGTGGTGCCGGCCCGATGACTCACGCGGCCTCCATCACCGGCGAGCCCGGATGGCGAGCGGAGGCCGCGTGAGGGCGGCCGTTCTCCACGGGCCCGAGGACCTGCGCGTGGAGGACGCGCCTGAGCCGTCCGGCGAGGTCGTGGTCCAGGTGGAGGCCGCCACCACCTGCGGCACGGACGTGAAGATGTGGCGCCACGGCCACCCGGCGCTCGCGCCGTACCCGTGCCGGTTCGGTCACGAGACCGCCGGCATCCGGGTCGACACCGGCGAGCGGGTGCTGGTGTCGGACTCGGTGGCGTGCGGGGCGTGTCCGCCGTGTGCCGCCGGCCGTTCGCAGATCTGCCGTTCGCCGACCTGGGTGCTCGGCGGCTTCGCCGAACGGATCGCGGCGCCCGCGGCGGCTCTGCATCGGATCCCGGATGGACTGCCGGCGGAGGGCGCGGCGATGGCCGAGCCGCTCGCCGCAGCCATCCACGCGATCTCGCGAGGCGCTCAGGGCGCGTCCGACGTCGGCGTGCTCGGGGGCGGGCCGATGGGCCTGATGCTGGCGTCTCTGCTGCTCGCCCGCGGGGCGCGGGTGACCATCGCCGAGCGCCACCCGGACCGTCGGGCGCAGGCGCAGGCGCTCGGCGCCCGCGCCGTGACCGAGCTGGACAGTCACGAGCTCGTGTTCGAGGCGGTCGGCCGCCCGGAGACGTGGCGCGCGGCGGTCGAAGCTGCGGCGCCCGGCGGCACGGTGGTGCTCGTCGGCGGCTGCCCGCCCGGAACCGAGGCGTCCCTACCGGCCGCCCGGCTGCACTACGACGAGCTCGAGTTGCGCGGCACGTTCCACCATGCTCCGGCCGAGGTCGACGAGGCGCTCGCCGCATTGAGCGCCGGGATCGTCGACTGGCGCGCGCTCGCCGGCGAGACGATCGGGCTCGAACAGCTTCCGGACGCGCTCGCCGCGCCCCCGGGGCGCGCGCTCAAGTGGGTCGTCGACCCGCGCGCCTGAGCGGCACTCTGGGAGACATCCTGGCGTCCAGCGCCAGCTTCCCTCCCAGAGTCAGTCCGGGACCGGCGTCCGCGCATTCTGCTCGGACCGCCGCCACCGCAGGTGCTCGACGATCCGCTTCGAGTCGCAGATCGCCTCCCCCTCGAGCACCAGCACCGGCACCCGCCGCTGATCGGTCAGCGCCTCCACCTCCGGGCGCCGCGACCGGCGTTGCGGCACCCGCACCTCGGTGAACGCGATCCCGTCGTGCTCCAGCTCGCGCGCGACCCGGCCGCACGGACACAGCCAGTTCGTCGGCGTCGTGCAGCGGTAGAGCGTCGCCATCGATGGGGCACGATAGGGTGCCGCGAACATGGGCGTCGCGATCGTCTCGGACACGTGCCACTACATGCCGCCGGAGCTGGTCGCCGAAAACGACATCCATCTCGTGAGCCTGTACGTGCACTGGCACGGTGTGGCTCAGCGCGAGTCCGACATCCGCGACTACGACGAGTACTACTCACGACTTGCGAAGGATCCGGAGCTGCCGACGACCTCGCAGCCGTCGATCGGGGACTTCCTGGCGGTGTACGAGCCGCTGATCGACGCGGGCGACGAGGTCGTGTCGGTCCACCTGGCCGGCGGCATGTCCGGCACCGTCCGCGCGGCCGAGCAGGCGCGCGACCAGCTCGGCGAGCGCGCCGGGATGGTGCACGTGGTCGACTCGGCGACCGCGTGCGGTGGCGAGGCCCTCGTCGCGCTGGCGGCCGCGGCCGCGGCCCGGCGCGGGCTCGGCGGCGCCGCCGTCGCCGACCACGCCCGCGAGGCGCGCTCGCAGCTGAAGATGTGGTTCTCGGTCGAGACGCTCGAGTACCTGCGGCGTGGCGGCCGGATCGCCGGTGCCCAGGCGTGGCTGGGTTCGGCGCTGAAGATCAAGCCGATCCTCAGCGTCGAGTCCGAGATCACGCCGGTCGAGCGGGTCCGGACGTCGAAGCGGGCGTTCGAGCGGATGGTCGACCTGCTCCGCTCGCGCGCGCAGGACGGCGCGGACGCCTACATGGTCCAGCACATCCAGGCGCCCGAACTGGCGGCGGAACTGGCCGCGAGGGGCCGCGAGATCTTCGGCCACGACCCCGACGTCGTGTCAGAGATCGGACCTGTGATCGGGACCCACGTGGGCCCGGGCCTGCTCGGCGCCGGCGGTCTTCCCAGCTCAATGCTCGCGTAACTGCAGGTTTTGGCTCACAACCTCCACCAAACCAGTCAGCTCGGTGGCCGCCGCCGCAGGCCCGCGATGATCATCGCCTACTCGGAGGTCGGTTGATGGGCGTGGAGACAATCTCGGTGATCGTGGCAGCGGCCTGGATCGTGATGCTCGTGGTGGTCATCGCCGTGTGCCGCGCGGCCGCCCACGAGGACGCCGACAGCGAGCGCCTGATCGCGCACAGCGATCGTCTGATCGCGCACTAGCCGGCTGCGGCCGGCGCCCGGCTGGTGACCGGGGCTATCCCGCCGCCGCGCGGCGCGCCCTGCGTTCGCGGCGCCCGAACAGCAGCGAGCCGACGGCCGCGATCCCGCCGCCGACGACGAACCCCGCCGCGCCGGCGCCGATCATCAGCTGCTGCTGATGATCGGCCAGCTGCGAACGCCAGTCCGTGAGCTGCTCTACCTCGTCGCGCAGCTTCTCGAGTGACTCGCCCAGCTCGACGCGATTTGCCTCGATCGACGCGCGGATCTCGTCCGGAGTTCTGGCGGCCGGCATTTACTCGGCGCCCTTGGGGCCGTCGTCCGCGACGGCGTCGACCTCGGTCGTGTCGGCCTGGGTCTCCGCGGCCTGGGCTGCCCGCGCCGCGGCGGTCGCAGCTGGGGTCACGGGCGCCACGGCGATCGGCGCCTCCGCAGTCGCAGCCGGAGCCGCCGGCGCCGCGGCAACAGGTGCCGGCGCGGCGGCAACGGGAGCCGGCGCGGCGGCAACGGGAGCCGGGGCGATCGCGGCCACGGCCGGTGTGGGGACCGCGCCGTTGCCGTTCCCGGCGCTCTTCGCGCTCACGGTGTCGCGGATCTTCT
This sequence comes from uncultured Solirubrobacterales bacterium, assembly GCA_963826895.1. Taxonomy (GTDB): domain Bacteria; phylum Actinomycetota; class Thermoleophilia; order Solirubrobacterales; family Solirubrobacteraceae; genus Palsa-465. The sequence goes on along the minus strand of CAWGYJ010000001.1, from coordinate 572,120 downwards.
TTGCCTCGTCGATCGCCGTCTTCGGCACCGGGGCTCCGACCTTCAGCTTGCGCCAGGCGAACAGGAACGCGCCGACCATCAGCACGAGCATCAGCGCCGCAACGATCACGAACCCGAGCCAGATGCTGCTGAGCGCCGAGTTCAGACCCCATGCAAGCGCAAGCAACGTGAATGGGATGAGCAGCAGCGCGAACACCACGCCGATCCCGCCCGCGATCAGTCCCCTGCCAAGGCTCCGCACCTTCTGGCGGACCTCGGCCTTGGCCAGCTCGAGCTCCTCCCTGACGAGTACCGTGACCCGCTCGGAGACGTCCGTCATCACGGTCGCCAGGTTGTCCGGCTTGCCGTTGCGATTTCCGTTCTTAGCGGGCAAGGCGCCTGAGGACCAGGGCGAGTAGGAAGCCGCCGACGAACGCCGCACCGATCGCTGCCTCTGGTCGCTCGGCCGGCGAGGAAGTGCTCATTCGGGAGGATCCTCGTCGAACATGCGCCGCCAGACAAGCGCGGCCGCACGCGTCGAGGCGACGCTGGCGAGCGCGCCGAACCCGGCGAGCAGTCCGGACCAGATCAGGCGCTTGATCAGCGGGCTCTCCTTCATCACGAGTGGATTCAAGCAGAGTGCCCGGGCCAGCGGAGAAACAAACGCCGGGCGGCGTCGCTCCCCGGCGCTCCGGGCCCGGCCTTCGCCTCGCCGGCCGGCGTCCGCTACTGCTCGAGGCCCCGGCAGATCGTCTCGACGATCAGCGCCTTCGCGGCCTGGAGCTCCTGCTCGGGCACCCGTTCGGAGTCGAAGATCCACGCGGTCAGCACCTGCTCGACCAGCCCGTAGAACGCCAGCGCCGCGAACTCCGGCGTGACTTCTGACCGGAACACGCCCTCGCGCTGCGCGCGCTCGACGATCGCCGCGATCCCGCGATAGGCATCGCGGATCTTCTCGAGGTGCGTCAACCCGAACGTGTTCGCCGCGCGCGTGACCTCGACGATGATCACCTTCATCAGCTCGGGGTCGTGGCGGTAGGAGTCGATGATGAAGCCGGCGATCGCCGCGAGCTTGTCGCGCGGCGAGCGGGAGGAGGCGTCGGTCTCGGCGATCGCGGCGAGCATCACATCCCAGCGCTCGAGGAACAGCGTGTCGAGGATCTGGTCCTTGGAGGAGAAGTAGTGGTACACGAGGCCGTACGCCACGCCCGCCTCGTCGGCGATGTCAGACACCCGGCAGGTGTGGAAGCCCTGGCGCGCGAACACGCGCACCGCCGCGTCGAGGATCACCCGCCGCTTGTCCACCCCACCCTCGGCTACGGACGCAGACGCCATCAGCGGGCGTACACGTCGGGCCGGCGGTTGGCGAGCGACGGCAGCCGGCGACGGATGGCGCGCAGCGCCTCGAGATCGAGCTCGGCGACGATCGCAGTCTCTGTGTCGGGCGCGCTCGCGAGCACGAGCCCCCAGGGGTCGACGATCATCGAGCGGCCGCCCGACCTCAGGCCGCCCGGGTGCTCGCCGATCTGGTTGGCGGCGATCACGAAGCACTGGTCCTCGATCGCTCGCGCCCGGACCAGCACCTCCCAGTGATCGCGGGTGGTCGGGAGCGTGAACGCGCTCGGCACGGCGATTATCTCGGCGCCGCGGACGGCAAGCTCGCGGTACAGCTCGGGGAAGCGGAGGTCGTAGCAGACGCTCATGCCCAGCCCGACGCCGGCGACGGATGACACGACGATCTCCTCGCCTGGCTGCTCGTGCTCTGACTCGGCGTACCGGACGCCGTCGACCTCCACGTCGAACATGTGCAGCTTCCGGTAGACCGCGCGGCGGGAGCCGTCCGGGCCGAAGTGGACGCTCGTGTTCGACAACTTCTCGGCGCCCTCGACCCGCTCGCTGAACGAGCCGGCGACGAGGTCGATTCCGAGTTCGCTGCGCGATCGAGGCCGCCCAGCTCATCGCCGGGCCGTCGAGCAGCTGAGCGCCGGCCGCGAGCTGAGCGCCGCTTCCCATCACGGTCCACTTCTCGGGCAGCACGACCAGCCCGGCGCCGGCACCGGCCGCCTCGCGGACCAGCCGGTCGGCTCTCGCGAGGTTCCGTTCGGTGTCGTCGGTGGAGTTCAGCTGGACGGCTGCGGCGCGCACCTCATCATCCCTCTCTGCGAGCGTTCCCCACGGGTGGGGAGCACGGTTCGATTGACCAGTCAGTCAGCGCCCGTCGGATGATAGGGCCTTGCCACTCGCTGCCCGGTCCTGCGCGATCTGCGCCTCGATGCCGGCTCGGGTCTGCGCCCACGTGTCGCGGAGCGCCTGCACCCCCTCCGCCGACGGACGACCGTCCTGCGCGGAGCGCTCGACCTCGGCGGCCGCCTCGGCGAGCTCGACCGCGCCGATCAGCTGCGCGCCGCCGCTGATGCTGTGCGCGGCGGCCACGACCCCGGCGTCGTTGCCGACGTCGAGCGCGGCGCCGAGCCGGCCCAGATCGTCGCCGAGCTCGGCGGACAGCGTCGCCAGCATCTCGGTCGCCTCGTCGCCGGGGAACAGCGAGCGTAGGTGCTCGATGCGATCCGGATCGATCCCCGCACCGCTCGGCGCCTGCGCCCGCGCGGGAAGCCAGCGCTCGAGCGCGCGCTCGAGCTCGTCCCCCGCCAGCGGCTTGGTCAGATAGTCGTCCATGCCCGCTGCGAGGCACTTGCGGCGGATCTCCTCGGTCGCCGCCGCCGTCATCGCGACGATCGGCGTGCGCTGGCGGCCGGCCCGCTCCTCGCGGCGGCGAATGGCCCTGGTCGTGTCGTAGCCGTCGAGCTCGGGCATCTGGCAGTCCATCAGCACGAGGTCGTATTCGCCGGCGTCGTACGCGGCGAGCACGAGCTGGCCATCCACCGCGGCCGTCACGTCGTGACCGGCACGGGCGAGCAGCCGCTCGATGTACATGCGGTTCACGAGGTTGTCCTCGGCGATCAGGATCCGTGCGCGCCGCGTGCGCGCGCCGTCGTCGTCGCGCGCGTCCGAGGCGGCAGGTGGCTCCATGGCCGGCGGCAGGTCGACCGAAGCTCCCTCCGCGATCGCGCCGTCCGCCACCTCCAGGCCGGCTTGGAAAGAGCTCGCGATCGCGTCAAGCAGGCTCGACTGCGTGACCGGCTTCTCGAGCTGATGACGGACCCCGTTCGCCTCGAGCTCAGCCAGCGTTGCGCTCGTCGACGCCAGCAGGATCAGCCGCGTGCCGCGGAGGCGGGGTGTCGCCGCGATCCGACGCGCAAGCTGGAGCCCGTTCTCGCCGGGCATGTTGAAGTCGAGCAGCGCGAGGTCGAACGGCTCGCCGTCGTCGGCCGCGGCCTCGAGCAGCGCGATGGCCTGCGTCGCGTTGCGCGCGGTGCCGGCGCGCATCCCCCACTCGGACACGTACGCCTCGACGATCCGGCGGTTGGCCGCGCTGTCGTCCACCACGAGCACGCGCAGGCCGCGCAGCTCCAGCGGCGCCGGCGTCATCGGGAGCGGGCCGGCCGCCGGCGCGAACGGAATCGACGCGACGAAGGAGCTGCCCCGCTTGAGCTCGCTGGTGGCGGTCAGCGAGCCACCCATCAGCTCGGTCAGGTCGCGGCAGATCGTCAACCCGAGACCGGTGCCGCCGTACTGGCGGGTCGTCGAGGTATCCGCCTGCGTGAACGGCTCGAACAGCATCGCCAGCCTGTCGGGCGCGACGCCGATCCCGGTGTCGAGGACCTTAAAGCGGATCATCGTGCTGACGGTCGTCCGCTCGCTCACCGAAGCATGCAACGAGACCTCGCCCTCGGCCGTGAATTTGACGGCGTTCGCGAGCAGGTTCCCGAGCACCTGGCCGACCCGCAGGCGGTCGCCGCGGACGGCGGCCGGAACGTCCTCGTCATGGTCGACGGTCAGCCGCAGGCCCTTTGCCACGGCCTCCTGCGCGAGCATGTCGCGGGTCGCGCCGAGCAGCTCGCGGAGATCGAAGTCCTGCATGTCGAGCTCGAGCCGCCCGGCTTCGATCTTCGACACGTCCAGGATGTCCGAGACGACGTCGATCAGCGTGTCGCTCGAACTGCGCGCCATGTCGACGTACTCGCGCTGCTCGCGCGACAGTGGGGTCAGGGACAGCAGTGACACCATCCCGACGACCCCGTTCAGCGGCGTCCGGATCTCGTGGCTCATGTTCGCCAGGAAGTCCGACTTCATCCGCGACGCCTCCTGGGCGGCGCCGACGGCGCGCGCGAGCCGCCGGTTCGCGTCCGACAGCTCGTTCGTGCTGCGCTCGAGCGCCTCGGCCATCTCGTTGAACGAGCGCGTGAGCTGGCCGACCTCCCCGAGGCCCTCCTCGGGCACTCGAACCGTCAGATCGCCCTTGCGCCTGGCCTCGTGGGCCGCCGCGACGCGGCGGATCGGGCGCAGCCCGCTGCGCACCACGTATGCGCCCAGCAGCGCCAGCAGCACCATCGACACCGCGAGGCCCGCGGCTGCGATCGCGATCGTCTCATTCGATTGGCCGGCGAGCCGGTCACGACGCATCTGCCGCTGCACGAGCTGTTGTGAGTCGACCGCCGCGAACTGGCGACGCAGCCCGTCGACCAGAAGCTTGCCGTGCGCCGTCAGGACCGCCGCCTGGTGGCGGGTGACATTGCCTCCGGTGGCGATCAGCGGCTGCGCGTAGGTGACGATGTAACGGCGGATCGCGGCTTCGATCGCGTTCACGCTCCGCATTTGAGACGCCCCGGACGCGAGCGCCTGCATTCGCGCGAACTCCGGCGCGATCTCCGCGCGTGCCGATTGGTAGGGCGCGAGGAACCCCGTCTCCCGCGTCAGCAGGTAGCCCCGGAGCCCGGTCTCCATGTCGAGCACGGACAGCTCGGCGTTGTACGACACGGTCAGCAGGTCGGTGGCGCGCTTGCCGGAGTTCGTGTCGTCGCGCAGGCTGATGACCGCGATCAGCTGGGCGACGAACACGACCCCGACCAGCGCCGCGACGATCGCGAACAGCGTCACCACGAGTCCCGACAGGCTGCGGCTCGGAGACATCCGGCTGGTTATTCCACCAGACCTCGGCCCGCATCGCGCAATCCGCCTGTTGGGGGGCACCGCTCCCCCAAATGGTGGAGGGCCGCCATCCCCCGGATGGTGGGTGCGGCGACCCCCTGCGTGCCTACCGCGAACCCTTCCCCGGCCCGATGGTGCGAACGGGCCAAGGCCAGGATGATTTTCGGTGTGTCTCAGCGATCCACCCGCGACGTTGTCGCGACCTTCGCGCGACCGGCTGCCGATGAGGGGGCGCTCCTATGAGCCCACGCAGATCGGCTGCCTACGGTCATCAGGCGCGGGGTGAGTGTGGGTCGGTTGGGGTCCGGGACCTGGCGGCTGGAGTGGGACTGCTCCACCTGGTGGGACCAGAGGGCACCGGGGAGCAGATGTACGCACTGGCGTCACCGGGGCTTCGGCCGGTGCGTGCATCTGCTCGCCGCCGCTGATCCATCGCGGCAAATTCGGGGCACCGCGGCCTGAGGCGCTGCGCTCGCTGGCGCTGCCGCCGGATCCGATGCCGGCGCGGCAGGGCCTGCGAGCGCTGAAGGCGTGGCGGTACGTCGGCGTCTACGGGCCGGAGCTGATGTTGTGCGCCGCCGCCGTTCGGATCGGCCCGGCGCGGCAATCGTTCTGGGCGATCTGGGATCGCCGCGAACGCCTCCTGCGAGAGCGGACCGCTTTCGGGCGGGGCGCCATGCGGCTGACCGCCGGCCACCTGCGGATCGACGATCGCGATGTGGCCGTCGACCTCGCCCTCGATGAGCGCGCCGGGATCGAGACCGTATGCCCGTCAGGCGCGAGCTACGCCTGGACGCGCAAACAGGGCGGGGTCCGGGCGCATGGCACGGCTGTGCTCTCCGGGCGGCAACACGCGATCGATGCGCGGGCCGTGATCGACGACACCGCCGCCTACTACGAGCGCCACACGCGCTGGCATTGGTCGGCGGGCGTCGGCACCGCGCTCGACGGGCGAGCGGTCGCCTGGAACCTCGTCGCGGGCGTCAACGATCCGCCGACGGGCAGCGAGCGAACCGTTTGGATCGACGGGAACCCCCGCGAGGTCGGGCCATGCGTGTTCGCCGAGGACCTCTCGAGTGCTCGCTTCTCGGAGGGCGGAGCGCTAGTGTTCACGCCAGAGGCGGAGCGCGAGCGCCGGGACAATCTACTGTTGCTGCGCAGCCACTACCGCCAGCCGTTCGGGACATTTGTGGGCGAGCTCCCAGGCCGGGTCGAGTTCGTGAAGGGCTACGGAGTGATGGAGGCGCACGATGTTTTCTGGTGATGTGGCGCACAGGTTCGCGCAGCGCCTGACCGGGCCGGCGCTCGTGGCGTCGACGGCACTCGCCCTCGCGGCGCCCGCGACAGCCGGCCAGATCATCTGGCAGAAGGGCGACGCGTCGCTGTGGGTCATGAACGACAACGGCAGCGCTCCGCGTGAGTTGATCGACGCCCAGCAGCTCGGGGTCGCCTTGCCCAGCCCAAGCTCGATCGGCGGTCCCGACGTGTTCGAGAACGGCGGCACCGAGGTCGCGTTCTCGGGCACGACGGACGCGTTCGAGCCGCATAGCAACTATCTGCTCTGCGGCTTCAACTGCACGGGCAGCTTCCTGCTCTCGGGCGGCACCGTGACCCGCGAGACCCCGGCCGCCGGGCCGGATGCGAGCGGAAGCACGTTCGAACTCGATCCTCGATTGACCGCCGACGCCCAGATCGCCTTCGCGTGGAGCGTCACCGACTCCGACGGCGCTTCGATCACCGGCTTCCAGTCCGGACTCGGCGAGCGCCCACTGAGCCGGGCCGGCAACGTCGACTTCACGCCTTGGAGCACCGGCTCGAACGATCTGACGAGCACCTTGAACGCGCTACCCGCCCCGGACCCGGCGGATCCGACGAAGCTGGCCTGGGTGGTCAAGCAGGGCTGCGGCTACATGCTGAGCTCGCACCCGGCCTGCCAGTACGAGGTGCACGTCAACAACGTCAACGACTCGAGCGACATCGTCTCGATCACCGATGCCGAGTACAGCGACACCTCTACCGGCGCCAGCGGCCCATCGAGCCTGTCCTGGTCAGCCGACGGCTCGGAGCTGCTGTTGGTGGACTCGAACCAGCCAATCGACGGCATCTTCGAGTTCCAGTCCGGCGCCTTCGTAACGGGTGAGCCGGTCAAGGAGATCCTCGCCGCTCCCGCCGGCTGGACGTTCACGCAGGCGCGGTTCGCCGGCTCGAAGATCGTCTTCGATGCAACCACGGACCCGAACGCCGCCAGCCCCCCGTCTGACATCTACACGGTGCCGGCGACCTGCACCTCCTCCACCTGCAGCTTCCCGGGCAGCGCCACCGATCTGACCAACGACCCGAGCGCCGACAACACGTCGCCGGCCTGGACATCAGCCACCACGCCGATCCCGGCCCTCGGCGGCTCGACCTGCGGATGCGGGAATCCCGGCCCCCCGCCGACGACGAAGCTGAAGCTGACGATCTCCCCGGCCTCGAACCAGAAGGTTGTCAAGCAGAAAGCCCTCGTGGCCAGCTTCGAGTGCAATGTCGCGTGTGCCTTCGCGGCGCAGGGGGCGGTCCAGATCAAGGGCTCGAAGAAGCCCTTGCTGACGAAGGAGCTCGGGGGATCGGTCGCGGCGAATCGCGCTGACAAGCTGACGCTCAAGCTGTCCGGGAGCGAGCTGAGCAAGATCAAGACCGCCCTGAGGAAGCACAGGGAGGTGACCGCCGAGGTCGAGGTGGCCGTGAAGGACCAGGCCGGCGCCGAGACGCAGTCGTCGAAGCAGTTCACCGTCAAGCACTGAGGAGCGGCCGCGATGCGCACGTACAGGTTAATTGGACTAATTGCCGCGGTCGCGGGCCTCTCGCTCGTCGCTGCCTCCGGCGCGACGGCGGGGCAGATCGTCTACCTCCACGCGGGCGGCCTCTGGGCGATGAGCGACGGCGGCGGCAGCCCGCATCAGCTCGCGACCGCCGCGCAGGCCGGCGGGACGATCGGCGCCGTTGGCTTTCCTGGCTACAACGGCCTCAGCGTCCAGCCCAACGGAACGGCGATCGCGTTCGATGCCGGCGTGCCGGCACCGAACTCAGCCGGCAACTGCACCGGTAACTGCCCCGGCATGTACACGCTCATCAACGGAGTCGCGACCAGGCTTTCGGCGGCGCCATTCTGGTGCGGCGGGGGAGATCCGAGTATCGGTTGCGAAAGCGCGGACGTCGATCCGGCGGTCACGAGCAACGGCCAGCTCGTCTATCTCTCGCAATCCGCGACGAACGACTACACCTGCGGATCCGGCTGCGGGGATATCGCCCAAACGGCCTCGACGATCGATTCGCGCCCACTGGCCGGCGGCACCCCGGCGGCATTCCCCGGGCCTTCCTCGGGATCGTCGGTCGGCGGCGAGTACCCCAGCGGCCCGATCTTGAACGGCGTGATTGCGTCTGATCCTTCTGACCCGACGAAGATCGCCTACACGGGCAGTGGGTACTACAACGCGTCGGGATGCGGTGGGAACTGCTATCCGATCGACGTCCAGGACAGCTCCGGCGCCTACAACCAGCCATACGCCAGCAATACGTACGGCTACTCTGGGCTCGCGTTCAGCCAGAACGGATCGCTGATCGCCGACATCGAGTCGCCCAACCCGGGGATCTGGGTGTATCCCTCGACCCAGAACTACTCCAATGACCCCACGCCGACGGCCACGTGGGCGCTCGGCTGGCCGAGCGCCGACAAGGAGACGATCACCGGGCTGACGTTCGTTGGCAACAGCGACCTCGTGTTCGGCTGGCAGAACAACCTCTGGGAGATCCCTGCGAGCTGCTGGAGCAAGCCGATCACGAACTTCAACAGCTTCAGCTCGGACTGTGGTCTCGACAACGCAAAGCAGCTGACCACCGACGGCACGAGCGCAGCCCCGGATACCGATCCCGCGTGGACCTCATCGAACGCGATGATCGAACCACTTGGGGGGAACAACCCGCCACCGGGCGGCACCAAGTTCAAGGTCTCGCTCTCTGCGTCGCACGCTCAGAAGCTCGAGCAGCAGAAGGACCTCGTGGCGACCGTCAAGTGCAACGTCATCTGCGTGTTCGGGGCCCTCGCCGGGATCGAGGTCAAGGGATCGAGGAAGGAGCTCGATTCCAAGCAGGCCGGCGGTCAGCTGGCGGCAAACGGCTCGGAGACCGTCAAGCTGAAGTTCTCCTCCGGCGTGCTGAAGACGGTCAGGAGGGCGCTGTCAAAGCACAAGCAGGTGACCGCCTTCATCCTCGTCGAGGCCAAGGACGAAGCCGGCAAGGAGATCTCGGCCCACACCAGCTTCACCGTCAGACACTGAGGAGACCATGAACAAGCTCGTCGCCGGACTGGCAGCGCTGATCGCGTTCGCACTCGCGCCGGTAGCCGGTGCGCAGATCATCTACACGCATGAGGCGCCCAACGGGGCGGCCGAGCTCTGGGCGATGAATGACGACGGTTCCAATCAGCACGTCCTGATCGGGTGGAACTCGGTTGCGCCGAACGACAGCGTTTTCGATGCCAACCTGCTCCCAAGCTCGTCCACGCTTGTGTTCGTCGGCCACACGGACGAGTACGACCACACCGGGTACGGCAACGACGGCACCAATTACGAGGGCGTCTACAAGCTCGTCAACGGCGTCGTCACGCGGATCAGCGGGCCGCCCGCTGACACCCCGACCGTCGCGAGTTCTGACGGGAGCCCCTCGCAAACCGCGGACGGCCGCGTGGTCTACGACGAGATCGTCTCGTCGTTCGACAGCTCTGGAGACGTCACCGGGGCCACTGAGTCGCTGCTGGTCCGTTCGCTGAGCGGTGGGGCGGCGAGCACCTGGGTGACGGCGCCGCCTCCGGCCGTTCACCTCGGGGCCTTCGCCGCCGACCCCGCTGACTCGTCGCTGCTCGCGTATGAGTCCGGCTCGAACCCGAACGAACTCGTGGTCGGCAACCAGTCAGGCACCGATCCGTTGGTGACCGACGCGCAGCCGAACGGCTCAGATCCGGCGTGGAGCCCGACGGCCAGGAGATCGTCGACGTCGACGGCACCCCTCCCCCCGGCCAGGGCGGCTTCAGCGCCGGCCTGTGGCTGTTCTACGGGAGCTCTGCCCGCGAGCTCCTCGTGGATCCGGACCCTGACACTCAGTACTCGATCTCGAGCCTCGGCCATCCCACATTCGCCGGCCCCAACGAGATCCTGTTCGACGCCGACGACAACATCTGGGAGATTCCGGCGAGCTGCAACATGTGCACGCTCGCGGCTGACGCCACGCGGCTGACGACCGACGGCACGAGCGCCCACCCGGATTCAGATCCTGCCTGGACCTCCGCGACGATCGCGCCGCCGGGCGCTGCGACGGTGTTCACGCCCACCGTCACCGCATCCGCCGCTCAGAAGGTGCTCAAGCAGAAGGCGCTGGTCGCGACCGTCAAGTGCAACCTGACCTGCGGATTCGCGGCGATCGCCGGAATCGAGATCAAGGGCTCGAAGAAGGAGCTCGATTCCAAGCAGGCCGGCGGCCGGCTACTCGCGGGCGGCTCGCAGAGGGTCACGATGAAACTGTCAGGCAGTCAGCTGAACGCGATCAAGAAGGCGCTCGAGAAGCACAAGAAGGTGACGGCTGTGGTCGTCGCCGAGGCAAAGGATGTCGCCGGCAAGACGGTCCAGACGCACACCAGTTTCACCGTCAAGCACTGACCTCGCGCGCCGCTCCGGCGCACCCCGTTGCGGTACGTTGCGCAGCGGGATGCTGGGACGAAGGTCGTTGACGGGACTGCTCGCGACGGTCGCGCTGCTGCTCGCCCCCGGCGTCGCTCACGGCGCCGGCGGCTCGATCGCGTTCCTGCGTGACGGGAACATCTGGCTCGCCGCGCCGGACGGCGCAAACGCCCGCCAGCTCACGACCGCCGGCGACTACCTGTTCGTGTCGGCGGCGAAGGGCTCGGGGTCGCCGCTGCTCGGCTTCCGCCAGGGAGACTCATACGGGGTGATCAACGCGCTCACCGGCGCGCAGCAGACGGTGGCGACGGCGTCGCAGCCGCAGAGCGATTTCTACGACGCCGAGCTGAACGCCGCCGGCACCCAGCTGGCCTACGTCTGGTCATTTCAGGTCGGCCAGTTCACCTACGAGAACTACCGGATCGCAAACGTGGACGGCGCGGCACTGACCGAGGACGGCGGCTTCGGGGTGCAGGACACAGCCTTCGCCGACCCGTCCGGGGCGACGGTCGTCTGGAGCGGCCTCGTACACGGCGCGTACGGCTCGCATCAACCGGACAGCTGCGGGAACAGCCAGATCGGGCTCGGGGTCGAGACGCCGCTAGCCGGTGGCGGAACCGACTACTCGCAACCGCTCGCGATCATCTGTCCTGCCGGGCTTGATACGACCCAGCCCGAGGTCAGCCCGAACGGCTCGGAGATCGCCGCCACCGTCCAGCCGACGGGTGGCGGCGCCACCATGGTCGACGTGTTCCCGAAGCAGAATGCCGCCACCGGCACACAGCTCACGCCGAACGGCAGCTCGGCGGCGGAGCCTGACTGGTCACCGGATGGGTCGGGGATCGCGTTCGAAGGCGCGAACGACACGATCTGGACGATCCCCGCCGCGGGCGGCACGCCGACGATGATCCTCTCGAATGCGGAGCGCCCGGCCTGGACGCCGGCCGTGATTAGCTCGCCGCCACCGCCGGAGAAGCTCGCGCTCAGCCTCAAAGCTTCGGCTGCTCAGAAGGTGGTCGCGCACAAGGGCGTCGCCGCGACCGTCGAGTGCAACGTCGCTTGTTCGGTCGCAGCCTCCGGCGCGATCTCGATCAAGGGCTCGCATCGGAAGCTTGCCCTCAGGCCCGTCACGGCAACGCTCGCGGCAAGCCGCCCCGAAACGGTCACGCTCAGGTTGTCGAGCGGCGAACTCGGCCAGATCAAGAAGGCGCTGCGCAGACACGAGCGGATCACCGCGTCGATCGGTGCGGGAGCGAAGGACAGCGCCGGCGTTCAGGCGAAGACGGCGGCCGGCTTCACGGTCAGGCACTGAGCCCGCGCTGGCGGCGAAGCGCCGCCAGCAGCAGCTTCGAGTGCATCGCGCCGATCAGGTCGCGCAGCGGCTGCGTGCCGGAGGCGATGATCTCGACCGCTCGGTCGACCTCGACCTGCCCCGCAAGCCGTCCGAGCAGCACGGCGACCTCCTCCTCGACCAGCGGCTGCAGGGCCTCGCGGTAGCGCAGCGTGTCGTAGACCGTGAAGCCGATCGCCTCCTCGTACCCGCCGGCGCGGAAGCGGCTGATCGCCTCGATGATCTGGATGTCGTCGGCGTCGTAGCCGCGCGCGTTCGGCGTCAGCACCTCGAGCTCTTCGAGGCGCGCAAGCACGTTGGCCGGCACGTCGTATGTCTCTCGCACGCGCGCGCGAGAGGTGCGCCCCGATTCCCGCGCCTCGATCGCGCGCTCGAGGATCCGGTCCTCGATCTCGACCATTCGCGCTGCCCGCTCGGGCTCGTCGGCCATCACCTCGCGGATCAGCCGCAGCGGCATGAACCGGTCCTCCTGGAGGCGCTTGATCAGGCGGATGCGCTCGACGAACTCCTCCGGGTAATAGGCCATGTTGCGCGAGGTGCGCTTGATCTCGTCGCCGCCGCCGAGCAGGCCCTCGCGCAGGTAGTGCTTGATCGTCCCGGCGCTGACGCCCGAGCGCTCGGCGAGCTCGGACATCTTCAGCATGCCGTCGGTGCCGGTGCTCACGCGGCCACGCGTGGGGCGATCCCGAGCAGCGCCCGCGCCTCCTCGACCGTCGCCGGCCTGCGCCCGAGGTCCTCGGTCATCTGCCGTGCCTTCGCGATCAACTCCCCGTTCGAACGCGCCATCGTGCCGTCCGGCAGGTAGAAGTTGTCCTCGAGCCCGACGCGGATCGAGCCCCCGAGCGTGAGCGCCGCGGCGACGAGCATCCACTGCTCGCGCCCGATCCCGATCACGCCCCAGTGAGGATTTGCACCCGCCCGCCCGCCGTCCGGTGCCGGCGGCATGTTGTCCGCCATCGCCGCGAGGTTCCGGGCGGTGGCCGGGATCCCGCCGACGACGCCCATCACGAAGTCGGCGTGCAGCGGCGCCTCGAGCAGGCCCATGTCGACGAGCGGCGCGAGCGAGCCGACGTGGCCGATGTCGAAACACTCGTGCTCGGGCTTGATCCCCAGCCGGTTCATCGCCTCCAGCAGCTCGATGATCTCGTCGAACGGGTTCTGGAATACGAACTTGAACACGAACTCCTTGCGTTTGGCCGAGTACTTGGCGTAGTTCATCGAGCCCATGTTCAGCGCCGCCACCTCCGGCCGCCCGGCCTCGAGGTAGGCGATCCGCTTCTCCACCGGCACCCCGACGGTCCCGGTTGAGAAGTTGACGATCACGGCGTCTCCGACCTCGGAGCGGATCGCTTCGCTGATCGCGACGAAGTCCTCGATCTCGTACGACGGCGTGCCGTCCGGCTTGCGCGCGTGGATGTGGATGTGGACGCCGCCCTCGTCGACGATCCGCCGCGCCTCGGCGCCGTACTCCTGGGGCGTGTACGGGATCGCGGGGCATTGATCGCGGTTCGCGATCGAGCCCGAGATCGAGCAGGTGATGATTACCGGGTCGTCGACGCTCATGCGCCGAAGCTTACCTCTGTGGAAAGTAGTGCGTTCTACTTTCTACTTTGACCTGACCATCTTGGAGATCACGAGCACGAGCGGGATCCCGATCGACAAACCGACGATGATGACAACGACCAAGATGACCACGCTGGGCGTGGAGCTGGGGACTCCGGCCGAGTCGTACGTGAAAGCCTGCGTGAAGTTGGCGCCCGAAGTGTTCGACCCCGTGAGACTCGCGTGCTCCAGGTAGGTCTGGATGAAGTCGGCGCCCTGCAGGTTGGCGTTGCGGAGGTTGGAGTACTGCATCATCGCCTGGCCGAAGTCGGCGCCCGCAGCCTGGGCGCCGTAGAAGTTGGAGCCGGTCAGCGTCGCCTGGCTGAAATCGTCCCCGGTCACGATCGCCTTGCGGAAATCCGCCGTTGCCAGATCGGCCTGCAGGAACGAGACCCCGCGCAGGTCGGCGTTCTGGAAGTTGGCGCACGCGAGGCTCGAGTACTTCGTCAACTTGGCGCTGGTGACGACACGGTGCGACAGGTTCGGTCCCGAGTCGGGCACGCACGCGGCGGCTGCCGGCGCGCACGCCAACAGCGCCACGATGGCAAGCAGAAGAAAGCGGAGACCCCCGGCCCGAAGCATTGCCGTGAGGCTACCGGTCAGACCGGCACTACGCCGCTTTTCTTGTGCGGCCGTTCCACCCGCTTGCCGGCGGCCATCTCGAGGCCCCGGCAGATCGTCAGCCGCGTCTCTCGCGGATCGATCACGTCGTCGACCATGTCGTGGCCGGCCGCGATGTACACGTCGATGATCTTGCGGAAGTTCTCGATCAGCTCCTGCTTCTTCGCAGCCGGGTCCTCGGCCTCCTCCATTTGCTTGCGGAAGATGATCTCGACCGCGCCCTCGGCGCCCATCACGCTGATCTCCGCGCTCGGCCAGGCGACGATCAGGTCGGGCTCGTACGCGCGCCCGCACATCACGTAGTAGCCGGCGCCGTACGCCTTGCGCAGCACGACCGTGATCTTCGGGACGGTCGCGTTCGCGGTCGCGTACAGCATCTTCGCGCCGTGGCGGATGATCCCCGCCTCCTCGACCTTCGTCCCGACCATGAACCCGGGCACGTCCATCAGGTACACGAGCGGCAGGCCGTAGGCGTTGCACAGGTTGATGAACCGCGCGGACTTGTCGGCCGAGTCGTTGTCCAGGATCCCGCCGAGGTGCTTTGGCTGGTTGGCGACGATCCCCACTGGCCGGCCGCCGAAACGGGCGAGGCAGGTGATGATCGTCTTCGCCCACTGCGGCTTGAGGTCGAAGTACTCGCCGTCGTCGACGATCCGCTTGATCACGTCATACATGTCGTACGGCTTGCGGTTCGACTCCGGGAGCACGTCGAGCAGCTCGTCGTCTCCGCGGTCGATCGGGTCGCTGCACTCCGCAACCGGCGGCGATTCCTCGCAGTTCTGCGGGAAATAGCTCAGGTACTGCTTGATCCGCTCGATGCACTCCGGGTCATCGGCGACCTCGAGGTCTCCCACGCCCGACTTGCGACAGTGCACGCGCGAGCCGCCGAGCTCCTCCTGGGTGACGTTCTCGCCAACGGCGGCGCGGACGAGATGCGGCCCGGCGAGGGCCATCGACCCGCGGCCCTTGACCATCGGCACGAAGTCCGCCAGCCCGGGGATGTAGGCGGTCCCCGCCGCGCACGGCCCCATCAGCGCCGCGACCTGCGGGATCACCCCGCTCATCACGACCTCCTCGCGGAACAGGTGCCCGGTCCCGGCGAACAGCGACCCGACCGCCTCCTGGATCCGCGCGCCGGCCGAGTCGAGCAGCCAGATCAGCGGGATCCGCTTCGTCAGCGCAAGCTCGCGCAGGCGCCCGACCTTGATCTCGCCGGTCATCCCCATCGAGCCGGCCATCACGGTGAAGTCGTACGCCGCAACCGCGACCAGCCGCCCGTTGACGGAGCCGTACCCCGTGATCACGCCGTCAGCCGGCGCCTCCTTGCCGTCCATCGCCCGGGCCGCCGAGTGCGGGCGGCCGTGGAGGCCGAGCTCCATGAACGTGCCGTCGTCGATCAGCAGCGCGAGACGCTCGCGCGCTGTCAGCTTCTCGGCGGCGTGCTGGCGCGCGATCTTCTCCTCGCCGCCGCCGAGCTTGATCTGCTCGCGGCGCGCGGCGAGGTCTTCGACGAGCGGGCGAAGCAGGCTTGTGGAAGGAGCGTCAGAGGATGCAGACATTGCGCAGGCGGAAAGTGAGACGTGCTACTTCCTACTTTGTCAGGCGGCCGCGGGATGCGTCAAGCGCCACCTGCTGGCGCCCGTCCGTGTCGAAGTTCGACGGCGAGAGCCAAGCCTCGAACGCCGCGCGCACCGCGGGCCAGCGGTCGTCGGTGATCGCATACCAGGCCGTGTCGCGGTTGTGGCCCTTGACCACCATGTGCCGCTCGAACACGCCCTCGAATCGGAACCCGAATCGATCCGCCGCACGCCGGGACGGCGCGTTCAGCGCATTGCACTTCCACTCGAGCCGGCGGTAGCCGAGCGTGTCGAACGCGTTCGAGGCCAGCAGGAAGATCGCCTCGGTGGCGGCGGTTGTCCGCTGCATCGGCGTCCCGAACCAGATGTTGCCGATCTCGATCACACCGTGTTCGGGCGTGATCCGGAGATATGACGCCATTCCCTCCGGATGCCCGGACGACAGCGGCACGATCGTGTAACGAAACGGGTCCTCCAGCGGCGCCGCCGCCTCGAGCGCCGTGCGAAACGATCCGAGGTCGTCGTACGGCCCGTCGAACAGATACGTCCAGATCCCCGGATCGCGCGACGCGGAGAACAGCGGCTCGGCATCTGTCAAGACGTCGATCGGGCGCAACTCCACGTACCGCCCGCGCAGCGGCGTTCGGTCCGGGCGCTTCGCCGGCGCCCATCCGACCATCGCCTCACCAAGGGGTCGCCCCTGCTCGGTTTCCATCACCCCAACCTACCGACCCGGTCGCGGCAATCGGTGACCGCGCGGAAATCGGTGCCGGACCCGACCCTGGCGCGTCACTCACCCGCCGAAAGCGGAACGCGTGTGTCGTCAGGGTCACCGAGCGACCCTGACGCTTCACACGCTGCGCTGGCGCCGAGTGATTGGAGCCTCAGGGTCGGTCCGCAGGCTCAGGATGGCAGCGCTAGCGGCCCTTCCACTCCGGCTCGCGCTTCTCGAAGAACGCCTTCACGCCCTCCTGGATGTCCTCGGTCGAGAACGCGATCGTCAGCTGCGAGCGCAGGAACTCGAGCGCGTCCGCAAGCGGCATGTCGAGACTGCGGAACATCGCGTCCTTGCCGAGCTTCATCAGCACCGGCGACTTGGCGGCGAGCTTCGAAGCCCACTCCTCCACCCCGGCCTCGAACTCGTCAGCAGGCAGCACGCGGTTGACGATCCCGATCCGCTCCGCCTCCTCGGCCGAGATCTGCTCGCCGAGCAGCAGCAGCTCGTTCGTCTTCTTGCGGCCGACGTTGCGGTAGATCAGCGCCATGATCATGAACGGGAACACGCCGACGTTGATCTCGGGCGTCCCGAACCGGGCCCCCTCCTTCGCCACCACGAGGTCGCACGCGAGCGCGAGCCCGAGCGCGCCCGCAAGGACATGCCCGTTGGCGGCGCAGATCGACGGCTTGCCCAGCTCGCCGAGCAACTTGAACACGCCGGGGAACAGCTCGGTGCCGAAGTGCTTGTGCACGAGCGGCACGTCGGCCGCAAACCCGGCGAGGTTCCCACCGCTGGAGAACACCTTCTCGTGCGTGGAGGTCAGGATCACGCAGCGCACCGCGTCGTCGTCGCGGGCGGCGACCAGCGCGTCACGCAGGTCTCGCAGTAGCGCGTCCGACAACGCGTTTCGGGTGTCAGGCTGATCCAGCGAAATCGTCGCGACCCCGCTCTCGCCCACCTCGTAGCGCACGGTTTCGTAGTCCATCGCGCGCGAAGCCTACGGCACGTCAGCAGCCTTACCGCCGCCCCAAAAAAAACTATGGATCCGCTTACGAAAGGTGTAGGGTCGCGCCGAGGGACCAGATGAGGGGGATCCTGCGTACCACGGTAGGGGCGGGAGCGGTGATCGGGCTCCTGGTTTTCGCCTTGCTGCTCCCGGCCGCCCCGGCGCCTCGGTCGCACCCCACCCAGCTCTCAGCGCAGCGCGGTCTGCTCAGCCTTCCTGCCTCCGCTCAGGCTCCGATCTCGGCGGCACTCGGCCGCCAGGAGTCCGGCTACCGCGTGAGACGGATCGGCTCTGACTTCGCCGCCGCGAACCCGATCCAGCATCTGAGCGCGCGATTCACGCCCGGCGGAGTTTCGATCGCCGACGCCGGGGCCCGCCTGGCGCTGCGACTCGACGGCCAGGGACCCATGACCGCGCCACGGCTCGTCGATGGGCGCGTCACCTACGAACACGGCTCGCTTGCCGAGTGGTACGCGAACGGCCCGCTCGGGCTCGAGCAGGGCTTCACGCTCGACCGCCCGAGTCCAGACGCCTCCGCGAACATGACGCTCGCGGTCGCGGTCGGCGGCAACATGGCAGCGCAGCTGAACCGCGGTGACGTGCTGCTGAGCCGCGGCACGACCACGCTGCGATACACGGGCCTGCACGCGAGCGATGCCCGCGGACGGCCGCTCGCGTCGTCGCTCGGGCTCGACACCAGCACCCACCGGATCTTGATCCATGTCGACACCCGCGGCGCGGCCTACCCGATCCGGATCGACCCGCTTGTGGAGGAGGCCGAGCTGACCTCGAGCAAGACCGGCGACGGCCCGCTCGGCAACGCGGTCGCGATCGACGGCAACACCGCCGTCGTCGGCGCCACGGAGTCGGCGTACGTGTTCGTCGAGCCGCACGACGGTTGGGCGAACCTCACGCAGACCGCGCAGCTGACCGCAACGACCGTCGCCGGCCTCGCTCCGCAGAACTTCGGGAACTCGGTGGCGATCTCGGGCAACACGATCGTCGTCGGCGCACCGACCTCCGCGGTCGTCAGGGCCAAGGCGGACGTTGGCGCGGCGTACGTGTTCGTCGATCCGCCGGGCGGCTGGCGCGGCTCGAGCCAGACGCAGACCGCGCTGCTCCAGCCCACGAGCCCGATCGACGAGTCCCGCTTCGGTGCCAGCGTTGGCGTCGGCGACGACACGGTCGCGGTCGGGGCGCCGGCGTACGGCATCAGCACGAGCCAGCAGGGCGCCGTATTCGAGTACACGATGCCCCAGGACGGGTGGTCGTCGAACACCGACGAGACCCAGACCGCCGAGCTGTCCGAGTTCGGGACGCCCGGGGACTCGGTCGCGGTGGACGCCAAGGGCGACACGATCGTCGCCGGCGCCACCGAGGACTCCGAGTTCTCGACGTTCGCCGGCGCCGTCGACGTGTGGACGATGCCGACCGGCGGCTGGGCCGACGACACCCAGACCCCGACGCTCGCGACCACCGTCCTCGACGCCTCGGACGGAAAGAACGGCGACGCGCTCGGAACCTCGGTCGCGATCTCGCAGGATGGCACCACGGTCGCCTCCGGGGCCCCGGACCACACCGTCGGCTCCAACAGCGATCAGGGCGCCGCGTACGTGTGGACGCAGCCGGCGACCGGGTGGCCCACCGGGCAGGTCCAGAGTCAGGACGCCGAGCTGACGGTCAACGGCGGCAGCGCCGGTGACGAGCTCGGCAGCTCGATTGCGATCGCCGGCGACGCTGTGTACGCCGGTTCGGGCAGCGCGCACAGCAACGCCGGCGACGCGTGGGAGTTCGACGAGCCGTCGGGCGGCTGGGCGAGCGAGCCGAGCGAGACGCAGACGAGCGAGCTCGGACCGGGGTCGAGCGGCGAGGAGTTCGCGACGACGATGTCGAGCGACGGCACGAGCGTCGCGATCGGCGCGCCCGGCGTCAGCAGCACCGACGGCGGCGCGGCGTTCGTGTACACGCCGGCGCCGCCGGGCAACACCGCCCTGCCCGTGATCACCGGCGGGACGACTGCGATCACGGCGATCGCGGGCCAGACGTTGACGTGCTCGCAGGGAACCTGGAGCGGCAACCCGACGGCGTTCAACTATCAGTGGAACCGCGACGGCACCGCGATCCAGAACGCCACCACCGACACCTACACGGTCCTTGGCACCGACCTCGGCTTCAACCTCACCTGCACCGTCACCGCCACGAACGTCGGCGGCAGCGGCAAGGCCACCAGTGCGGCCGTGGCCGCGACCGCGGCGGGGACCGTGGCATTCACGATCTCGCCGGACAACGACCCGACGTTGGCGGGCCGCCTGCTGACCTTCAGGATCGACAAGCCGGGCGGGTTCGTCCAGTACGTCTGGAACTTCGGCAACGGTGCCACCGCGACCGGCTCGACGGTCCAGTACGCATACCCGGACCCGCCGATCACCGACACCGCCGATCAGCGTCACATCGGCTGCCCGCCCGGCGAGAGCCACTGCAAGCCGCAGACCGATCGCGAAGCCGTGTACACCGTCGTCGTCCAGGAGTTCGTCAATCGCACGGTTGCGGCCGCCGGCAACAGGAACCTCGTCGTCGTCCCCTCACAGCTGCCGCTCGCGGCCTTCACGGTCGTGCGCGCGCCGACGCCCGGCGGCAACGGCGACTCGACCGACGTCACCCAGCCGGTGACGATCGTGCCGCAGGCGGAGCTGCCGCAGACCGAGTCGAGCGCCCAGGACCAGATCGTCAAGGAGGAGTATTGGTTCGACTCGTCCGGGGCTCCCAGCACGACCGACTCGCGTGCGCGTGCGCGGACGCGTGCGCCCGACCTGACCTGCTACCCGAACGGAACCTGCACGTCGGTCGCCGGGATCACCGGACTGGGCACCGGGACCCAGCACAGCGGCCACGGGAAGTACGCGCCGACCGCCGGCTTCGAGTCCTTTTCGATCAACTTCTGGAACGCCGCGCTGGCGCAGATGGGCGCGGCCAGCGACGGTTTCGCATCGACTCCGACGGTGCCCCTGTACCACCAGGTCGAGTCGGTCAGCACGCCGAGCGGCGTCGTGTATCCGCCGCTGGTCGCCGCCTATAAGCCGCTCGCAGAGGTCAATCTCGCGACTGTCGACGGCTTTGAGGGAGAGCAGGGCATTCCCTACGCCACCTGCTATCCGGGCACCCCCTGGGTCAACCTCAATGAGGCTAATCCGCCGGAACCGAACGGCAGCCCCGCCGCGTGCTACTACCCCGGCTTCCAGCACATCGCGTTCCCGCACGAGGCCGACAACGAGGCTGCGAGGTTCGGTCCGTATGACCTGAGCCAGTACGGCGTCAACTCTGAGCAACAGCTCGAGGATCAATGGAACTTCCTCTACAACTACGCCACGGCCGTCGGCGTCTCGAGCCCGCTTGACAACACGTACGGGCCCGCCACCGGCGCGACGCAGGGATCACACGACACGGTGATTCCGCGCAGCATCACGATGGTCGCGGTCAACGAGGAGGGGCAGTCCTCGGCGCCCCAGACCGAACCGGTGCCGCTGACCCCGGCAGCGCACCCGAACTTCAACCTGTGCGTCGGGATCGTCGGGCACACGCCGTGCATCAAGGCGCCGAACAACGGCGCCGCGCCGTTCTCGATCACGACCGGCGACGTCCTCAAGTTCGGGATCACCGGTGATGACACAGGTGGCGCGAACCCGATCAAGTACTACGCGATCTCGGTCGGCCAGCCGGTCACGATGAAGGTGATCGATACCGCTTCGGCGGAGGGGATCTTCGAATCGCAGTGCGACGTGCCCTCGCTGTTCGGCTCCTGGATCCTGCCCGGCGAGAAGCTTCCCGCGACCCCCCAGGTCACGAACCCCGGCTACCCGGGCTACACCGGCGGGTCGGTGCAGCCCGTCAGTCAGCCATCGTCCGGTCCGCACGCCAGCGCGGACAACGCGCGCCGCCCGCGTGCGCGCCCGCGCGACACCGTGTACGACGGCTCGGAGCCGCCCTTCAGCGACCTGCTCGCCGGTGACGCGGGCTGGCATCCCGACTGCCAGGGCTACGCCGATCGAATCGTCAACGCCGACGCGGGACCGGGGCCCGCGCCGACCAGCGGCCCGAACACGATCCTGCACACATCCGTGGGCACCCGCGACGGCATCCGCGACAGCTTCCCAAGCGTCACGGCCGCGATCAGGCCAAGGACTTCCTTTGCGGCGCCGACGGTCGCGAACCCGGTGCTGATCACGACCGACCCGAACGACCTCGAGTTCACGTTCAGCGACCCCGGCTGCCGGCAGGTACTCGGCTCGAACCCAAGTCAGAAGTGCCTGAAGGACGCCGCCGGCACGTACTCCGTCTCGATCGCCGCCTACACCGCCGCGGGGCTGGGCGCGGTGACGAAGATCAACGGCTTCCTCGCGCTGCCGGGCCATGTCGGCGGCCGCTGCCAGAAGATCTCCTCCGCCACGCTGACGCTCCGGTACCACAACCAGCCGGCCTACGAGCGCGGGTTCTCCGGCGACTGCGTCACGACCATGACCTCGGCCGGCAACCACCACCCATCCGAGTACGTCAGTGCCGACACGATCGACGTCAACGGCGTGCCGCTCAGCCCGCCGGCCGGCTATTCGATCGTGATCAACAACGACAAGCAGGAGATGTACGTCACTCAGTGCGCGGTGCCGCAGGGCGACCTCAACGACTACCACTCGAACTCGAACCCCTGCCAGCAGCCCAGCCACCCGAAGCAGCCGATCTACCTCGCGCTCGGGTCCGGCAGCAACGGCGCCCCCGGGCTCGCGGAGATCCCTGACTTCGCGACCAAGATCGCCTACTCGATGTTCGCTCAGCTCCCGAAGGAGCTCACGAAGAAGGGGACGTTCCCCCCGGTCGGAGCGACGCCGCCGAAGAACCAGAAGCACTTCAACGAGCTGATCTCCGGTTGCGGGCTGTACCTCGGGACCCAGCAGTGGAAGACGGTCCCGGGAGCCAAGTACGACGGTTTCGACATCGCCACGCAGCCGTGCGTCGGGTTCACCGACAAGGGCGGCGCCGCGCTCGTCGGCTTCTGGGACTCGCTGCCGCCGGGGTTCAGCGACGGCGGCAGCAGCAAGCCCGAGACATCGGAGGTCGTCCTTTACGGCTCGGACCAGCCCGCGGTCTCAAACCTCTCCACCTACCAGTACGCGAACGTCGCCCGCGCGCGCCGGCCACACGTTCACATCGCCGGCCAGTTCCCGACGGTCAGGGCGC
Organism: uncultured Solirubrobacterales bacterium; assembly: GCA_963826895.1. Lineage (GTDB taxonomy): Bacteria > Actinomycetota > Thermoleophilia > Solirubrobacterales > Solirubrobacteraceae > Palsa-465. Next base: position 549,277 of record CAWGYJ010000001.1, on the reverse strand, counting down.
ACACCGCCGACATCCCGGGCTTCCCGAAGATCCCCGACTGCCCACCCTCGACGAACGGCAAGAGCGGCCTCTCGATCCCCAAGGACACCGACCTCGGGCCGATCAGCATGCCCGCCAGCGCGTCCTTCTGCTATCTGGCGTCGACCGGCGACTTCGTCGGCAACGTCGATGTCGACATTCCGGCGCCGCTGCCGATCAACGAGGTCGACGTCGGGTTCGAGATCGGCCACGGCCACCTGATCGACGCCGGCGGCGAGGTCGACGGCTACATCCCGGTCTTCCCCTCGGTCTCCATCAACGAGTTCAAGTTCGATGTCCAGACCGACCCGACCGAGGTCGCGGCCCAGATCACGGCCGCGATTGCCGAGGTGCTCCAGGTGGAGGGCGGCGTGATCATCAAGCCCTCGACGCCCGAGGTCGACTTCGAGGGCAACGTCTCGATCGCCGGCATCACGTTCGGCAACTTCTCGCTCAGCTACGTCGACGGCGTCGTCAAGATGAGCGTCTCGATCGGCAAGGACTTCGGCCCCGCGTCGGTCAACATCTCGATCACGGGCGCGATGGCGTTCGACCCGTTCGCGTTCTACCTCGAGGGGAACGGCAGCGCCTGCCTGTTCATCTGCCTCGACGTCCAGGGACTCGTCTCGAATCAGGGGCTTGCCGCCTGCGGCTCGATCAACCTCGTGGTCGTCAGCTTCAGCGGCGGCGTCGCCGTCATGTGGTCGGGGCCGCACAGCGGCGTTCACCTGTTCACGGGGTGCGATCTGAATCCGTACATCCCGGCCCGGTTCCAGGACGTCGACGACCCCGATCCGCCGCCGGCGACAGGCGATCCACCAGGACGGCAACCACACGATGAGCGCGTCCAGCCCGCACTCGGCCAGCGTGCCCATACGAGCATCGACCTGTGCCCGGCGGGCACGCCGTCTACCTGCCCGACGTCCACCGTCGCGGTCGCGGTCCACTCCCTGTACGACCCAAGCGAGCCGGGAGCGACGCCGATCGTGACGCTGACGAGCTCCGACGGCCGGGTCGTCTCAACGCCGGCGACGCAGGGCTACTACGGCTTCGAGGGCAGCGCCACGGCCAGCGGCGGGACCGACAACCCGGGACAGACCGACGAGGGCGAGGCGCTCGTCGACCAGAACGCCGTCCCGATGGACGACGACAACACGGCCAGCGCCGCCTACTGCAGCCCGCCCGCCCACCATCCGAAGTTGGTCAATCTCCCGGCGAACTGCAAGAAGGTGACCACGACCACGATGTACATCGCCAACCCGGGGACGAAGAACTGGACCCTGAGCGTGTCGCCGGACTCGCCGCCGATCGAGGACGTCGAGCTCGCGGCGCAGATGCCGAACGTCTCCTCGTCCGATTTCGACCCGCACGTCGACGCGGTCAAATCGGTCAAAGCCACGTCCGGCGGTGGGTTCAAGCTGTCGATCGGCGGCAAGTCCTACAGCTCCGATCTGCTCGGCCAGAACAAGCTGCTGCTCTCCTCCTCGGTCCTGATCGCGCCGCACAAGGACGGGAGTGTCACTGGCGCTGCCGCCGACGACGCATCGACCGCCTCGCTGCCACACCTGAAGGTCGCCGACCTCGACGTGCCGCAGATCGACTATTCGCGGCTGCGCGCCGTGATGCTGAAGGTGCCGTCGAACTTCACCGGCCAGGCGGCCGTGATCGACGAGGGCTCGGACGGCGTCGACCAGGTGGTGGCGACCGGGCTGGATCACGCGAACATGGGCTCGGGCGGCGTGCCGATGCTGTTCGACCCCGTCACCCACGCCGGGTCAAATCAGAAGCTGATGATGTTCCTGTCCAACAGCGAGGGGATGCCCAGCAAGGAGATCACGCTGACCTCGTTCAGCTCGCCGAAGGCGGCCGTCCCGCGGGCGCCGAAGATCGACAGCATCAAGCGCTCGGGCTCGACGGTCGACGTCTGCTTCGACCCGGAGAACGCGCCGATCGCGAACGGCATCGGGGTCGCGGTCGCGGTCAACGGCGGCCAGCAGTTCCAGGAGACGATCCCGGCGGGCCAGCTGAAGGGGAAGGGCAAGGTCGTCGGCATCGGCGCCGCGACGCAATCGAGCGAGTACTGCACGTCGATCGCCGACGTCGACCCGACCGAGTCGTTCAAGATCGCGGTCGAAGGCTCCAACGACGGCGAGCTTGGCAACCAGGTCCTGCGCACGCTGCACGCCAACGTCCCGGCGATCACCGAGCACAAGCTGATCGGGAACCTCGGCGGCTGAGCCGGCCGCGCACACCGGTGCGCACGATGGCCAAGTAGAAAGTAGGAAGTCCTACTGTTTACTTTCTCCGGCTCGCCCGGTACCGTCCGCCGCATGTCCACAACCGCCGACGTACTCAAGCCCGACTTCGCCACCCAGCGCAAGCACTTCATCTTCACCGACGAGCACGAGCAGCTGCGCGACTCGATCCGTCGGTTCGTGATCAAGGAGCTCCAGCCCCACTCGGAGGAGTGGGAGGAGAGCACGTTCCCGGACTGGGTGTTCGAGCGGATGGGCGAGCTCGGCTTCCTCGGGCTCGACAAGCCCGAGCAGTACGGCGGCCAGGGCGGCGACTACTACACCAGCCTCGTGCTGGCCGAGGAGATGGTCCACGCCCACTCCGGCGGCCTCGCGATGGGGCTGGCGGTGCAGACCGACATGGCGATGCCGCCGATCCTCGCGTTCGGGACCGAGGAGCAGAAGCAGGAGTGGGTCGTCCCCGCGATCCAGGGCAAGGCGATCCTGTCGATCGGGATCACCGAGCCCGACGCCGGTTCGGACGTCGCCGGGATCAAGACGCGCGCGGTCCGCGACGGCGACGACTACGTGATCAACGGCTCGAAGACCTTCATCACCAACGGCCACCGCTCGCACGCGATCGTGCTGGTGACGAAGACCGACCCCGACGCCGGCCATGGCGGGATCACGTTGTTCCTGGTGCCGATGAACCTCCCCGGCGTGATCCGCGAGAAGAAGCTCGTCAAGCTCGGAATGCACGCCTCAGACACCGCCCTGCTCGCGTTCCAGGACGTCCGCGTCCCCGCGTCGGCGATGCTCGGCGAGCTCGGCAAGGGCTTCTACCACATCTCCTGGGAGCTGCAGGGCGAACGGCTGATCGGCGCCGCGGGGTGCGTGGCCGGCGCGCAGCACGTGTTCGACCGCACGCTCCAATACGCCAAGGAGCGGACCGCCTTCGGCCGCCCGATCGGCAACTTCCAGGTGATCCGCCACAAGTTCGCCGAGATGGCGACGAAGATCGAGACCGCGCGCCAGATGGTCTACACGACCGCGTGGCGGTTCCAGAACGGCGAGTACCCCGTGCGCGAGATCACGATGGCGAAGCTGTACGCGGCCCGGATCAGCGTCGAGGTCGCCGACGAGTGCATCCAGATCCACGGCGGCAACGGCTACATGAAGGAGTACGGGATCGAGCGCTCCTGGCGGGACCTGCGGCTGAACCGGATCGGCGCCGGCACCGACGAGATCATGCTCGAGGTGATCGGCCGGTCGTACGGGCTCTAGCCCGCACGGGTTCTAGGGTCGCGCCCGCGCGTCAGGAGAAGCTCGTCAGGAAGGTGCGCTGCGCCTTGCGCCCCTTCGTGATCTGCTTGTTGCCGATCCCGATCTCCTCGACGATTCCGCCCCTCACCTTCAGCACCGCCGTCACCTCGCCCGCGGGCGCCAGATACCACTCGTTCTTGCCGACCACGAACGGACCCGCGAGCTTGAGGTGCTTGCCGGCCGCGGCGACCGTGGCGCCGGCGCGGACCCCGTCGATCGCGTAATACAGGCTCGCGGTCGACGCCCACACCACGCGCCCCGCGAGCTTCCGCCTCTGACTGCGAGGGAGCGAGTCCACCAGTTGCGGCGAGGCGTAGCCCGCCCGCACCCCGCGCGGGGTCAGGCAGAAGAAGTCGACGTACTTCCGGCCGCGGGTCGAGCTCTTCGTGTACGCGTGGCGAGCCTGCGCGCGCGTCATCCCGAGCGCCAGCAAGCCAAGCTTCAGACCGCCGATCGACCCGGTCGCACGAGGACACCGGCGCACGACCGGAACCGGCACGGACACGCCCTTGCTCGTCGCGGGCGCTCCAGGCCCGGCGGTGTTTGCGGCCGTCACCGTGCACGTCAAGCTGATGCCCTCATCCACGCTCTGGACCGTGTAGCTCGGCGCGGTGGCGCCCTGGATCGGAGTGCCGTCGACGCTCCATAGGTACGCGAAATGAGTCGGGCTGTTCGACCAGCTTCCATTCGAACATGACAGCTTGCCACCTGACCTCGGCACTCCCGAGATCGCCGGCAGCCCGGTGTTGACGGGCGGGCGCGTCGTCACGACGCCGGCTCCGCTGCCGACGATCACATTGCCGTTCTGATCGCCGATCACGCACAGCCCCGTCGACGGACACGCCAGATCACCGTCATCGATCAGCAAGCCGGTCCCGAGCAAATCGTTGGAGCCGTCCACCTTTACGGGCCCCGACCAGGTCAATGGACCCGTGACCGGATCTGACGCTGTGAGGACGTTGCCCGCGCTATCGGTTGCGACACAGAAGTCCGTCGCCGGACAATCGAGGCCGGTGACCTCGTTGCCCGTGTCGATGTTCGTCGGCCCGGACCAGCTGGTCCCGGGCTGCGTCGAGGCCAGCACAGCTCCGGCGAAATCGCTTGCGGCGCACAGTGACACGGAGGCACAGAAGATCGACGAGATCGTCGAGCTGGCGTCGGTCGCCACAGCCTTCCAGCTCGAGCCGGCGCCGGGGTTCGTCGACGCCAGCAGCGACCCTCCCGAGCCTGCCAGACAGAGGTCGCTCGAGGGGCAGGCCAACGTGAAGAACCCGCCGGTGGCCGCCGGAACCGGACTCGGTGCCGACCAAGTGTCGGCGGCCGGGTTGGTCGACTCGAGCACGTTGCCGGCGTTGTCGGTCGCAACGCAAAGTGTGGTCGACGGGCACGCAACATCGGCGATGCCGCTGGCAACGTTGGCGTGTGTGGACCAGCTCGTCGGACCGTCGCCCGGTGCCCCCGATTCGAAGATGTTGCTGCTCATATCGTCGGCGGTGTCGGTGGCCACGCACAGCGACGACCCCGGCACGCAGTTCAGCGTCTGAAACCCGAACCGCGGCGCGAGGCCGTCGACGAGCGCGGGCGTCGACCAGCTTGAGGCGCCGGCGGCCGGGTCGGTCGAATCGACGACGTTGCCGACATCGTCGGTCGCCACGCACAGCGACGCCGTCGGACATGCGAGCGCCGTTATCCCGTTCGGGTCGACGTTGCCGACAGACCACCTCCCGGATGCCGGATCCGTCGAGGTGACCACGTTGCCGGCCGAGTCGTACGCGACGCAAAGCGAGCTCGAGGGACACGACACCGGCGCGAACTGTGGGAACGAGGTACCGGCGTCGGCGGGAAGCGGCGCGGACCAGGTCGCGCTGGCACCTGAGCCCGGATCGCCTGAGTGAACGACCGCCCCGGTGGTCGTGCCCGCAACGCACAGGAGGCCGGCGCCGCCCGGGCACGCGAGAGCAAGCGGATCGCCGGACGGCGTCCCCCGAGCCTGGGTGAAGCTGTCGGTCGACCAGGTCGCACCCCCGTCGAGCGAGGTAAGGACGCCGGCGGTGTAGACGCCGCTCGGCTCCGACGTGGTGCCATCCACGCACATAACGTGACTCGGCGCGAGCGCAGCGCTGTCGGGGAAGCAGGAGACTGGGGACGTCGGCGACACGGTCGGCGTCGTGACGGTCCAAGCCGGCGTGGCGGCCAGCGGGGTCGTCGTCGTCGCGATCACAGACCCCCCAAGGTCGTTGGTCCCATAGACGAGGCAGAACGACGCCGTCGGGCAGGAGACGCTCTCCGAAAAGTAGCCGGACGGCCAATTCTGGATCGTCTGCTGCGCGTGCCAGGACGTGCTTCCAGCGGTACTGGAGGTGACGTAGTCGCCGGCGGTGTCGATCGCCATGCACAACGCGCTGGACGCACATGACACGAACGCGCCGGTCTGCTCCCCGGTTCCCGACCCGGGACCAAGCGGCACCCCGCCGCCACTGAACGGCGTGACCTCGGTCCAGTCGGAGCCGCTGTTGCCGGCGGGGTCGGTTGCGACCCACAGCACGTTGTTGATCAGGTCCCCGCTGGTGATCCCGAACGTCGCCGCCACGCACTCCCCGCCGTGGGTCCCCCCGGTGACGCACGAGGGCGCCAGGTAGAACCCATCCCCGGTGAGCGTCGTGGGCGTCCAGGCCGCGGCACCGCCGGTCGGGTCGGTCGACGTCAGCAGGACTCCATCAGTCCCCGCGGATCCAGCCGCGAGGCAGAAGGACGACGACGCGCAGGACACGCCGGTCAGGATGTAGCCCTCCGAGTCGCCCGCGATCTGCGCGGTGTGCACCACCGACCACGTGCCCGACTCGGTACCGGACGGGTCCGTCGAGCTGACCAGATCGTCGGGGCCGGTGCCGACCCCGGTCTGGTTGTCGTCGTTACCCGCGTCGCCGACACACAGCGATGTCGTCGGGCACGACATCGTGTCGAACGGCTGCGGACTCGAGTACGGGTACTGGTGGTCGACGAGCAGCGGCGCCGCGAAGTTCAGCGGCCCCGCCTGGACCGCCCACGCCGGTGACGCGTAAGCAATCATGCCCAAGCACGCGACCAACGCGGCCAGCCCGACGCCGCGCGAGGCCGTAGCGAGCCCCCGGTTCACCCGGCCCACTCTACTCCGCGGCGCGAGGATGGACAGCATTTCGGTGTCGCCCGTCGCCGGCAGGTGCGCGCCGTTTGCACGAACGGTTATGGTTCCCGCCAATGGAAGGGCCAGGCGGGCCAGCGGGCGCAAAATCATTGACTGTCGGCGAGATCCTGTCCGCCGCATTCGATCTCTATCGCCGGCAGGCGGTGGCGCTGTGGACGATCGTCGCGGTGGTGGTGATCCCGGCTCAGGCGGTGATCGTGATCGTCGAGCGGCTGATCCTGTCCGGCGGCAGGACGCAGGCGATCAACGGCACGATCTACACGACCGACTCGACGGGCCTGCTGGCGATCGTCGTGATCGTGATCACGTTCCTGTCGGTGATCGTCACGATCGGCGCGCTATCCAAGTGTCTGCTCGACGCCTACACGGGGCACCCGAGTAGCTGGCGGCACTCGCTCCGGTTCGCAGCCGACAGGGTCGGGCCGCTCGCCTGGCTGTCGATCATCAGCGGGGTCCTGCTCGCGATCGGCTTCATCCTGCTGGTCATCCCCGGGATCTTCCTGACGGTGTCGTGGATCGTGGCGGTCCCGGTGGTGATGTTCGAGGGGGCAAGCCCGTTCGCGTCGCTGCGCCGGTCCTACGATCTGGTTCACGGTCGCTGGTGGGCGACATTCGGCGCCCTGGTGCTCGCGATCATCGCCATCATCGGGATCAGCATCGTGCTCGGGCTGCTGCTCGGAGGCGTGAGCACGAACCACATCAGCCTGATCCTCGTCCTCGGCGGGATCGGCCGGATCATCGCCGCGCTGGTCACGTACCCGATCGTGGCCGCGGTCAGCGCCGTGATCTACATCGACCTGCGGGTCCGCAAGGAGCACGTCGACCCGCATCAGCTGACCGGCGCCGGCGAGTCCTCCGGGACCGCCGGTCTGCCGCTCGCGTAACGAGTTCGGTTAGGGTCGGCCGCCATGGACCTGGCCACCAAGGCGGGCGCCGCAACCGCCGCATTGCGCCGCCCGATCCCGCCGTTCACCGACGAGCACGAGCAGTTCCGCGCAGCCGTCCGGGGTTTCGTGCGCGACCGGCTCGCACCACATGCGAACGAGTGGGAAGCGGCGCGGTGGTTCCCCAACGATGTCTTCGGCTGGCTCGCCGAGCAGGGCTACATCGGGCTGAAGTTCCCGCCGGAGTACGGTGGTGACGGCGACCCGATCGCCGACGCCGTGTTCTGCGAGGAGCTCGCGTGGTGCGGCTCGGGTGGCCTCGCCGCCGGCATCGGCGCCCACGGCGGGATCGCACTGCCGCCGATCTGGAAGTTCGGAACCGACGAGCAGAAGCAGCGGTATCTCGTGCCGGGGATCCGCGGCGAGCGGATCGCAGCGCTCGCGATCACCGAGCCTGATGCCGGCTCGGACGTCGCCGGGATCCGGACGCTCGCGCGGAAGGTCGACGGCGGCTACGTCGTCAACGGCGCGAAGATGTTCATCACCGGCGGCTGCCGGGCGGACGTGATCGTGACCGCGGTCAAGACGACGGCCGAGGGCGGCCACCACGGGATCTCGTTCTTGATCATCGAGCGCGGTCCGGGTGTCGAGTCGAGCGCGCTCGAGAAGATGGGCTGGCATGCGTCGGACACGGCTCACATCACCTTCGACGACGTGTTCGTGCCCGAGGAGAACCTGCTCGGCGCCGAGCACCAGGGCTTTTACCTGATCATGGCCAATTTCCAGTGGGAGCGGCTGCTGATGGCGCTCGGGGCGGTCGGCGGGATGCAGGTGGCGTTCGAGAAGACACTCAAGTACGCGCTCGAGCGAAAGGCCTTCGGGCGCGAGATCGGTCACTTCCAGGCGCTGCGGCACAAGCTCGCCGAGATCGCACTGACGATCGAGGCCGGGCGCGACGTCACGTACGCGGCGCTGCGGCGCTACGTCGCCGGCGAGGACGCGGTCCGCGAGGTGACGATCGCGAAGCTCGCGACGCAGCGCGCCGCCTTCGACGTGATGGACACCTGCCTCCAGATCCACGGCGGCAACGGGTACATGGCCGAATACGACATCGAGCGCGCGGCTCGCGACGCGCGGCTCGGTCCGATCGGGGGCGGCACCGACGAGGTCATGAAGGAGATCCTCGGCCGGTCGTTCGGCCTCTGAGCGAAGGCTCCCGCCGGCCTGCTCACCGCTGGTAATCCGGGTTACCGGCGGACGCATCGCCCAGTTAAGTGCTTCCTGACGGATATGTCGCCTTCGGTACTGTTCGCCGCTGCGGGATGGCGCGGGGCAGAGAAGGGACCGACCTTGAAGATGAGAGCTCACGTGACAGCAAGTACCGCCAAGACGGTGACCGTCTGGCGGGATGGCGAGCTCTTTCACGTACGTACGAATGATGAGCCCGACGACACCCAGGTCTGCCTCGGCGTCGATCTGTTCGAGGTGATCGCCGAGCTCGCCGAGCTCGACCTCGAGCGCCCCGACGAGGCCGCCGAGGCGCTCGAGCTCGCCGATGACGCCCGGATCCAGCTGATGCGCGGCGAGGACGCCGCGGGCGACGATGCGCAGAGCGACGATGGCTACGACGACGAGCTGAGCGCGGACGGCGTACCTTGACGGTATGGAGTCCGCGCGCGGCAAGCTGTTGATCGCCGGCCCGGCACTGCTCGACCCCAACTTCTGGCGCACCGTCGTGCTCGTCGTCGAGCACAACGACGAGGGCGCGCTCGGGCTGGTGCTCAACCGGCCGTCGGAGACGACGGTCCACGAGGCGGTGCCGAGCTCGACGAGCTCGTCGATGGCGACGACCCGCTGTACATCGGCGGTCCCGGTGCAGCCGTCGTCGCTGATCGTGCTGGCGCGAGTTCGAGGATCCCTCCGACGCCGCGCTGATCGCGTTCGACGACATCGGCGTGATCGGCACCGGCGACGGAGACGACGAGCCAGGTCGCCGGGCGTCCGCCGCGGCCGGGCGTTCGTCGGCCACGCGGGCTGGGGCCCCGGGCAGCTCGACGCCGAGCTCGAGCGCGGCGACTGGATCACTCGAGCCGGCGCGGCGCGAGGACGCGTTCTCCGAGGAGCCCGGCGAGCTGTGGCGCGCGGTCCTGACCCGCAAGGGAGGCAGCTACGCGCTGGTGGCGCGGATGCCCACCGATCCGTCGGTGAACTGATGGCTCAGGGGCACACTCACGGGTCTCACGCCGCCCACGCGGGCACGCCCACGCCGGCGTGCCGCGCGACGGGGAGCGGCGGGCGCTGGCCGTGACGCTCGCGCTGATCGTCGCGTTCATGGTGGTCGAGGTGGTGGTCGCGGTGATCGCCTCGTCGCTGGCGCTGCTCTCCGACGCCGCCCACATGCTGACCGACGCGGCCGCGCTCGCGCTCTCGCTGGCCGCGGCGCGGCTCGCCTCCCGGCCCGCGACGCGGTTCGATGACCTACGGCCTCGGCCGCGCCGAGATCCTCAGCGCGCAGGCCAACGGCGTCACGCTGCTCGTGCTGGCGCTGCTGATCGTGGTCGACGCGATCGTCCGGCTCGTGAGCCCGCCGCACGTCCGCGGTGGCCTCGTGCTGGTCGTTGCGCTCGCCGGCGTGGTCGTGAACCTGGTCGCGGCACGGATCATGGCCGCGCGGCTCGGAGCCCGGGGAGCGCAGCCTCAACGTCGAGGGCTCCTACCGCCACATCGTCACCGACCTGTTCGGCTTCATCGCGACGGCGGTCGCGGCGATCGTGATCCTCACCACCGGCTTCTCGCGCGCCGACCCGATCGCCTCGCTGCTGATCGCCGCGCTGCTGCTGTACGCGTCGTACGGTCTGCTGAAGGAATCCGGGCGGGTGTTCATGGAGGCGGCCCCGGCCGGCCTGGATCCCGACGAGATCGGCCGCACGCTCGCCGCCCAGCCCGGCGTGGTGGAGGTCCACGACCTGCACGTGTGGGAGGTGACGACCGGGCTTCCCGGCGCTGTCGGCGCACGTCGTCGTGCGCGCCGGCGACGACTGCCACGAGCTGCCGCCACCTGCTCCAGCAACTGCTGGCCGAGCGCTTCGACCTGCACCACACCACGCTCCAGGTCGACCACGAGGCGGCCACCCAGCCGCCACTGCAGATCGAGCTGCGCGCCCCGGGTAGACTCGCGCTAGTGCACCGTCCGGCAACTAGGGCACATGTATCGCGGGCCCGGATGGCCGCGATGCATCGTCCTCAAAGCCTCGCGCAGCGCTGCTGCGCGTCGGTTTCTGCGTCCTCGCCTGACGACCCCCGGGCCTCGCGCTCCATGCACCCCAATGACCGGGCGGCACACTTTGAAGGTGGTCAAGCCCGGACCCGACCGCGACGTCCCCCGCGGCGTCGTCGGCGGCGCCGAGATCTCGCAGGTCACGGCAGGCGCCGCGCAACATCTACATGGGCGTATTCCGCGTTCCGCCGGGCGCGCGCTCGCGCGCCCACTACCACGAGAACTGCGAGAGCGCGCTCTACATGCTGTGCGGGGGCGATTCGGATCAGATGGGGCGACCATCTCGAAAAGGAGCTCGAGCTCGAGCCCGGCGACATGCTCTACGTGCCGCCCCGGATCACGCACATCGTCGAGAACGTGTCAGACACCGAGCCCGCCGAGTACGTCGTCGCGCGCGACTCGCCGCACGAGGACGCGGTCGTCGTCGCCGTGGGCAGGAGGACGTGAGCGACGGCTCGGTTCACCGGCGAGCGCGGGCTGACAGATCGCCTGGCGCTCGTGGCTGCCCGACGGTGAGCACGCGCGCCGTCGTCGTCATCGTCCACGGCGCCGGCGAGCACATCGGGCGCTACGAGCACGTCGCCGCGCGGCTCGTGTCCGAACGCTACGCCGTCTACGCGCTCGACCACCGCGGCCACGGCCGCTCCGAGGGGCCTCGGGCCCTGATCGACCGGCTCGCCTACACGGTCTCCGATCTTGACCAGTTGGTCGTCCTCGCCGCCGGCGAGCATCCCGGACAGGACGTGTTCCTGCTCGGGCACAGCATGGGCGGCTGCATCTCGGTCAAGCTACGCGATCTCCCATCAGGACCGGCTCCGCGGGCTCCTCCTGTCCGGCCCGCTCGCCGCACTCGATGCGGCGCCGCCGCCGGTCCGGGTGCTCGCCTCGATCCTCTCGGCCCTCGACGCCGAAGCTGCCACTGTTCGCCGTCGACCCGTCGCTCGTCTCGCCGCGACCCCGCCGTCGTCAAGGCATACCAGGACGACCCGCTCGTGCACCACGGCAAGCTGCCGGCGCGGACGATCGTCGGAGCTGGCCGGCGCCGTCGGTTCGTTCCCCGCCACGGTCGGCGCGATCACGATCCCGACGCTGATCATGTACGGCACCGACGACAGGCTGTGCCCCGCCGGCGGGAAGCGTGATGCTCGGCGAGCGGATCGGCGCCGCCGACAAGACCGTGATCCCGTACCAGGGCCTTTACCACGAGATCCTGAACGAGCCCGAGCGCGAGCAGGTGATGGACGACATCGTGCGCGCTGGCTGAACGCGCATGTCAGCGTCGCCGCGGCGAGCCGGCAGGGTCCGCCAGCAACCGAGCGTGAGCGGCCGTCGTCGAGCACAACGATGCCGCCGTGCGCGCAGCCACTCGGCGGCGCCGTCCGGACCGCTCAGCACCGCCGCCTTGGCTCAGCATCTCGGCCTCGGCACGCGGTCGACGCCAGCGCCGTCGCCTGCACGATGCCGGTGAACGCGGGCCGCGCCGGTGCCGCGGGTCGAGCAGGTGGTGCGCGGGGCGCCCGTGCGCGTCGATCCAGCTGCGGCGGCCGATGCCGCTGGTCGCGAACGCGCCGCTCGGCAACGCGAACGTGTGCAGCGACGGGCCCGCCGAACGGGCTCGGCGACGTGAACCGTCGCGCGCGACCGCCGGCGCTGCCGCCGAGCCGCAGGTCGCCGGCAGCAGTCGACCACGAACGCGTCAAAGCCGGCTCAGCAGCGCCGCCAGCTCGTCCGCGAACACGCCCTTGGCGATCCCGCCGGTGTCGAGCTTCACGCCCGGCGGCCGGCGTCACCGTCGCCCGAGCGGCGATCGACGCTCGAGCTGCAGGAAGCGGGCGCTGGGATCGGGCGCGGCCGCGGCACGGGGCGGCGCCGCCGCCAGCGCCGCTCGCAGCGCCAGCGAGCCGCCCGAGCCGAAGCGACTCCGCGTAGCCGGCGGGCTCGATCTCGGCGAGCGAGCGTCGGGTCGACCAGCCCGCCGCTGTCGCGCGCCGCGCACGCCGCGGCCTCGAACAGGCGGCGCATCAGCGGACTGACGGGGACGGTCTCAGCGCGGATCGCCGTTCAGCGCCGCAGCTCGCTGTCGGCCACGAAGCGGCGAAGCGCCAGTGCCACTCGAGCAGCGAGCGCCTGGCGGCCTGGACCGCGCGCGCCGCATCGCGCTCGTCCGGGTCCGAGCACGATCACCGTGCACTCGCCGCCGAAGCAGGCGAAGCTCTCCCGGACCTCGGTCAGGGTGCTCACGACTGGCTCGTCGAGACCGCGCTCGGGCTGCTCGTGCTCGAGCTCGGCGTGGTTGTCGTCGCGGCGGTGGTCGTCGTGGTCGCTGCGGTCGTGGTGGTCGTAGTCGCACCGCTCGCCGCCGCGACCGTCGTCGTCGCCTTGCGCGACAGCACCGGATCGTGCCCGCTCGCGAGCGTGACCGTGATCAGCAGCCAGGTCGCGACGAACAGCGCCACCGCGCCGGCGGCGATCCGCCTGCGGAGCAGCCGCGCGCGCTGCCGCCGCGCCGCCTTGAGATTCGCTGCTCTGTCTTCCATGTCGGTAGCCTCGCTGGCGTCCATCGCAATCTCGTGAGGATCGCCTAAGACGGACGTATGACTGTGATTCCTGACAGAACCGACTGGCTCGGCGCCCACGACTCGCATCGCTACCTCGTCGTCGACGTGTTCACGCCGCACCCGCTCGAGGGCAACCAGCTCGGCGTGTTCCTCGACGGCCGGCCCTTGGACTCGGAGATGATGCTGCGCCTCGCTCGCGAGCTGAACTTCGCTGAGACGGTGTTCCTGCTGCCCGCGCAGGCGGGCGGCGACGCCCGCATCCGGATCTTCACGCCGAATGGAGAGCTGCCGTTCGCCGGTCATCCGGTGCTCGGCACGTCGTTCGTCGTCGGCGAGGCGCTCGGCGTCGACAACGTCACGCTGGAGACCAACGCCGGGCCGGTGCCGGTCGAGCTCGAGCGCACGGCCGACGTGATCTCGTTCGGGCGGATGTCGCAGCCGCTGCCGACCTGGGAGCCGTTCGGGCGCGCGGATGAGCTGCTCGCGGCGCTCGGCGTCGAGCGCTCGGAGCTGCCGGTCGAGATCTACCACATCGGTCCCGAGCACACATACGTCGCGCTCCCGAGCGAGCACGCGGTCGCCGCCCTGCGGCCCGACATGAACCGTCTGTTCGACCTCGGCGTGGCCGCCAACTGCTTCGCGGGCAGCGGGCGGCGCTGGAAGACGCGGATGTTCTGCCCGGCCGCGGGAGTGCCGGAGGACCCCGCGACGGGGTCGGCGGCCGGACCGCTCGCACTCCATCTCGCGCGCCACGGCGCGATCGCGTTCGGCGACGAGATCGAGATCCGGCAGGGCGAGGAGATCAACCGACCGTCGTTGCTCTACGCGCAGGTCACCGGCACCGCCGAGCGGGTCGAGCGCGTCGAGGTGGGCGGCAGCGCCCAGATCGTCGCGTCGGGCGAGTACCGGAACAGTTAGGGCACTAGCCGCTGAAGCCCAGCAGATGCCCGAGCCGGGTGTCGAGCTCGGGGCCGTTGCTCAGCCCGGGGGCGGTCTTGCCGCGCAGCGTCAACGACACTCCTCCGCAGCCGGATCCCTCGGCGACGAGGGTCGCCAGCGGCGCGGCGCTCGGGGCGGTGAGGAAGTTCAGCGTCACGTCCGGGCCGAGATCGGCCGGGCACGCCAGGAGCCATGGCTGGCCGGGCGGCAGCGCGTTCACGAGCGAGACGATCGTCGCGATCTGCGACGCATTCGTCACGGTCTGGGAGGTCGTGGTCCTGTTGCCCGTCGTCGGGTTGAGCCGCTCGACGCTCACGTCGATCTGCCGCACGCCCCCCGGCACCCGCTCCCATTTCGGCTTCGGAATCCAGTAGACGTCCTGCGCGTCGGCCCTGATCGCGGTGCCGCCGCCGGGCGCGGCGGCGATCGTCACGCTGAGCTCGCGCGAGTCGAGCACGCCGGTGATGTCGGGGAACGAGAAGCCGAGCGCGCTGAAGCTGAAATTGGGCCCGCTGCCCTCGCCGCTCGACGTCAGCGACGAACCCGCCGGGACGTGGGCCTTGAACCACGCCAGGACGTCGTCGGGCTGCTGACCGGGCACGCGCCAGAACCGGTGGACGTCGATCAGGGCCAAGGATCCCGGCACGGATGATGCCGATGCGAGCGCCACGCCCCCGGGATTGTGTGCCGTCGGCGTCGCGCCCGCGGGGAGCACCAGCTTCGCCAGCACCCGCCGGACGTCGCGACGGGCCGCCCGCGCATTGCTCGCCGCCCGCGCCGGTACCCGCTGATTCGGCTGCCCGCTCGCCACGCCCGCGGTCACGATCACGGCCAGGGCGGCCACCGAAACGACGAGAGCCACACGAAGTCTCATCCCCACTACTACGAGGTTACCGCGGATCCGTCACACGCCGCCGGTGTTAATCTGGTTCCGAGAGGTACGAGGTGAGACCGGGACTTGCTGCGCGCCGCGTTCATTTGGATGCTCGCCGCGATGGGCGGACTGTCGTGGGTCGCCCCGGCACGCGTGATCGCGGCCACGACAGGTGGCGTCAATCCGTGCACGATCAGTGACCACGACTGGACGTCGCTGGTCACGCAGGACAGGAAGGCGCGGATCTGGTGGCCGAGGGGCGATCGCGCCGACGCGGCGGCTGCGCATCGAGACGCGGGCGACCTCGACGTGATCTGGCCGAAGTTCGCCGGACTGCTCGGGCGCCAGCCCGACCCCACTCACCACACCTGCCTGCCGGTCGACGACGGCAGGCTGCAGATTCTGCTCTCCGCCTCCGTGGTCCGCGCCTTCACGCGCAGAATTGGGACCGAGTCTCCGGGCGGACCCTCCGCCGCGTACATCGAGCTCGCCCCCGGCGAGGACCGCGACGTGGTCGCCCACGAGCTCTTCCACGCCTTCCAGGACGCATTCCACTACGCGAGGGACCTCGATTCCTACACGTGGTTCGACGAAGGATCGGCCGCTTGGGCCGAGTACTACGCCTACCCGCAGGACCATGGCGAGCCCAGCTACGACAAGCTCCTGACCGACCCGCAGACGCCGCTCGATTCGTACACGTCGGAGGACGACTCCTACAACACTTGGCTCTACGACCTGTACCTGCACAAGACCGAGGGCGCCTCCACGATCACGAAGATCCTCG
Organism: uncultured Solirubrobacterales bacterium; assembly: GCA_963826895.1. Classification (GTDB taxonomy): domain Bacteria; phylum Actinomycetota; class Thermoleophilia; order Solirubrobacterales; family Solirubrobacteraceae; genus Palsa-465. Next base: position 533,202 of record CAWGYJ010000001.1, on the reverse strand, counting down.
GGCAGTTCGATGACAACCAGGTCGACCAGGGAGTCGACCGCGGCTCCGGCACGTTCCTCGCCACGTGGCCGAAGTTCGCCCTGGCCGCCTGGAACCAGGCGCCAGATCCCGCGTTCCAGAAGTGGGACAAGCTGTTCGTCGCGCCTGTGCCACAGAGATCCAACCTGACGCTGGACGGAGCCGGCCAGGCGACCGTCAACGCCCCCGACAAGTTCCCGCTGAAGCCGCTCGCCCGTGACTACACCGAGATGGACCTGATCGACTCCAGCATTCGGTACCTACAGTTCGACAACACGCTCGACGGAACGCGGGGCGCCAGCGTGCAGGCGTTCGTGAAGCTCGAGAACGGCCGGTGGAGCACGCAGGACTGGACCGACCGCTCGTCGATCGACTTCTGCCGCGACCAGGGGAACCAGAACGTCTCGGAGATCGTCGTGATCTACGCGAACAGCGCTCTGTACACGGGCGATGCGATAAATCCGAGCTCCGGTCCGACGATCAAGATGCGCAACTACTGCTCAGGCGTGCAGGGCACGTTCAGCGGCTCCGTGCAGCTACCAGACGAAGGGACGCTCAGTTGGACCGGCAACGCGACGCTGGCCACGCCCGGTACGTCGCCGGACAACCTCGAGCTGACCTCGGGCACGGTCTCGTGGAGCATGTCGGGCCAGGACGGGAGCGGCTGCACGTGGTCGGGCTCGGGCACCGTGGATCTCACCCCCGGACGCGACGGAGTGATCCAGTTCCACCCCGACGGCACCTACTACCTCGTGCTGCAGAGTGGCCCACCCGACGCGCAGGACATGTACCTGCTTCCGGTGACCCAGTCGTGCCCGGGTCAGGGCGCGACCTCGAGCTACGCCGTGTGGGAGACGTGGCTTGCAACGCGGGAGGAACAGCCCGCCTCCGGGACGACGCTCAGCGGCTCCAACACCTACGAGAACGCAAGCGTCAGCTGGAATCTCACCAGCTACACGCCAGGTGGGTGAGCCACGACTCCGAGCGAGAATCGGCAGCCGCTGTAGTAGTGGCCGGCGCTCGAGCACAGGAACGCCACCAGAGCCGCGACCTGCTCGTCGGTCGTGTGCTCGCCCGGCGCCACCATCGCCGCGACGATCGAGAACCGCGCCCACTCCACCGACAGCGTGCGGGCGAGGTTCTCGAGCGCGGCCCGCGCCGGTTCGGAGCTCGAGGCGCCGGCTCCGCCCGGTCGCGGCCCGATCAGCAGCACCTTCCGGGTCGCACCCTCCGCAAGCGGGCCGGCGGGGATCATCGATTCGGCGACGACGCTCTGGATCACCGGCCATGCCTGATCGAGCGCTTCGAGCGAGCCGATGTCGCACACGATCGCGTCCGGCACGCCGGGCTCACCGGCGCCGGCCACCGTCGCGCCGAGCGCCACCAGCTGCGAGACCAGCGGCTCGCCGCATTCGTGCGTGGTGATCTGAACCCCGTCGAGCAGGCCGGCGCGCAGCGTTGCCATCACAGCCCGGGACGCTATAGCCTGAGCGCAGATGTTGTCCTACGCGAGTGGCACATCGGACAGGCCGCTGATCGGCGACACGATCGGTGCGAACCTCGAGCAGACGGTCGCGCGCGTGCCGGGCTCCGAGGCGCTCGTCTCCTGCCACCAGGGCCTTCGCTTCACGTACGCGGAGCTGAATCAGGCGGTCGACCGCCTCGCGACCGGGATGCTGCGGGCCGGGCTCGAGCAGGGCGATCGCGTCGGCGTCTGGAGTCCCAACCGCGCCGAGTGGACGCTGACCCAGTTCGCGACCGCGAAGCTCGGCGTGATCCTCGTCAACATCAACCCGTCCTACCGGACCAGCGAGCTCGAGTACGCGCTCGGCCAGTCGGGCTGCCGCTGGGTCATCGCGGCGCCCGAGCTGAAGGGCTCAAGCTTCGTGGACATGGTCGCCGAGGTCAGACCGAGCCTCGGCGCGCTCGAGCGCGCGATCTTCTTCGAGAGCCCCGAGTGGGACGAGCTCGCGAACGAGACCGCAGACCCGGACGGCCTGCGACGAGCCGCCGCCGGCCTCGACTGCGACGACCCGATCAACATCCAGTACACGAGCGGCACGACCGGCTTCCCGAAGGGCGCGACGCTCACGCACCACAACATCCTCAACAACGCGCGGATCGGTGCCGGCGGGCTGAACTACACCGAGGCCGACCGGGTGTGCATCCCGGTGCCGCTGTACCACTGCTTCGGGATGGTGATGGGGAATCTCGGCTCGACGACCCACGGCAGCTGCATCGTGTACCCGGCGGAGACGTTCGAGCCCGAGGCGACGTTGCGGGCGTGCGCCCAGGAGCGCTGCACGAGCCTGTACGGCGTGCCGACGATGTTCATCGCCCAGCTCGATCACCCGGCCTTCGCCGGCTTCGACCTCGAGTCGCTGCGGACCGGCATCATGGCCGGCTCGCCGTGCCCGATCGAGGTGATGAAGCGCGTCGCGAGCGACATGGGGATCCACGAGATCGCGATCGCGTTCGGGATGACCGAGACCTCGCCGGTGTCGACGCAGACCCGCGTCGACGACACGCTCGAGCACCGCTGCTCCACCGTCGGCCAGGTGATGCCGCACACGGAGATCAAGATCGTCGATCCGAGCACCGGGAGAGCGCAGCCGACCGGCGAGCCCGGCGAGTTCCTCGCGCGCGGCTACCTGGTGATGCGCGGCTACTGGAACGACCCGGAGCGGACCGCCGAGGCGATCGACGAGTCGGGCTGGATGCACACCGGCGACCTCGCGACGATGGACAAGGACGGATATGTGCGGATCGTCGGGCGGATCAAGGACATGATCATCCGCGGCGGCGAGAACGTGTACCCGCGGGAGATCGAGGAGTTCCTCTACACGCACCCCGAGATCGCCGACGTCCAGGTGATCGGCGTGCCGGACGAGCGCTACGGCGAGGAGCTGATGGCGTGGGTCGTGCCGCGGCCCGGCGCGGAGCTGAGCGAGGAGGCGGTGCGGGAGTTCTGCCGCGGCCGGATCGCGCACTTCAAGGTCCCGCGGTACATCAAGTTCGTCGACGCGTTCCCGATGACGGTCACGGGCAAGGTGCAGAAGTACAAGATGCGCGAAGTGGCGATCGACGAGCTCGGGCTCACCGGCGCGGCGGCGATCGCTACCGCGTAGCGGCAGGCGCCACTACGGGCACTTCGGCGCGCCCGACGAGTAGGTGAACGGCTTGCCGTTGGTCGGGTAGATGATCTTCCTCGGCGTTGCCACGCTGATTCCGAACTTGCCGAGTCCGATCTGGGCCTCGAGACCGGCGCCAAGCGACGCGGCCAGGTCGTAGGTGGAGCAGGGGTACAGCGAGACGGCCCCGCCCGTGACCTGGCCGACCGCGCTGATCAGATCGACGTACGCGATCGCGTTGGCCGACGTGAACCCGAGGCCGACTCCCATCTTCGGGAACTGGAACGCGAACAGGGCGGCCCCGGGGCCGACCGAGACGTTGCTCTCGCCGTCGGCTTGATCGAGGAGGTTGCCATCGAACCCCTTGTCGCCCGACTCAGTCTCGCTGACGCTCTTGCCGCTCTGCTTGATCGAGTCCGAGCCACCGCCGCCGGTCAGCTGCAGGCCGCCCTCCATCACCGTGTTCTTGCTCGTCACGCCGAGAGTGACGTAGAAGTTCGTCTGCAGTTTCAGATAGATGGGAATCTCACCCGGGATCGTGTAGTCGACGCCGAGTGGCACGTGGAACACGGGTGGCTTCGCGTCGCCGTCGCTGCCGTCGCCGCGGAGCACCGTGTAGTGGTAATCGATGTGAGCCGTGAAGCCGCCAAGCGTGAAGTCGCTCCCGGTCTCCTTGCCGGCGGCCACCGTGATCCCGCCCTTGGCGCTGCCGACGATCAGGTAGCCGGTGACGTGGATCTCGAACGAGAGACCGCTGGAGGGACCGTTCCCACACACGGTGTCCGTCGCGAAGCACAGCACTCCATCGACGTTGATCCGGTCGGCGTCGGGTGTGAATGTCAGCGAATAGCCGTACGGCGGGAAACTGCCGCTGGCGCTGATCGACGGAGCGTCAGCGATGCGAGCATCCATCGGATCGGGCTGACTTCCGACGTACGGATATGACGGGCGGGTGAAATCGTTCTGGGGGTGGTCGCTCGCACTCGACGGCGTCGAGACGATCTTCTGCCCGACCGCCTGGTCGAAGTTCGGCTTCCCGCTGAACGCGATCTTCCCGGAGGAGATCACGTCCGTCAGGTTCGCCGGCTTGGTCGAAACGAGTAGATCACCGTGGCTCTTCGACACCTTGGTGACGAGCAGCGCGTCAGCGCCTTGAAGCAGCATCACCTTGCCGGGCTTGAGCTTCGCCAGCGGGCCCGAGGCGTGCTTGAACTTGAACACCCCGGTCGTCACGGAGATCCCGCTCAGGTCCTTCTTGACCGTCGAGCGCGGTATGACGATCACCTTCGAGGTGTACTTGATTCCAGTCTCGTGGCTATTGACCTTGCCGCCCGCTGCGGTCGCCACCGGACCTGATCGCGCGCTTGAAACGGCGACGGACAGGGCGGCGACTCCGGCGACGAGGGCCGCACAGGCCAGAACCCCGGTGAGCCTAGAGCGCATTCGCGCTGATCCTACTCCGCGCGGTGCGGTCGCGCGAACCTTCAGCGCCGTCGCGTTCAGCGCCGCCGCGCCGCCCGCAGCGCTCCGCCATGTCCGACCTCGGACAGCCCGGCGTGCAGCGTCTTGATCCGGGCGAAGATCAGGTCCGCCGCCTCCTGCTGCTGATCGCGGTCCGGCTCGGTCAGCTGCTCGAAGCGCAACGGCTCGCCGAACTGAATCGTCACCCGCGGGAAATGGAGCTTCTTCCAGTTGCGCACCTGGTAGGAGCCGAGGATCGCCGTCGGCACGACCGGCACACCCGACTCGAGCGCGAGACGTCCGATTCCCGGCCGCGCGGTCTCGGCCAGTGCCCCTGAACGCGTCCGGCCGCCCTCGCAGTACATCACGACCGCGCCACCCCGTTTGAGGATGCGAAACGCGCTGATGAACGCCTCCTCGTCCTGGTGACCACGCCGCACCGGGAACACGCCGCCGTGCGTGTACACCCAGCTGAACGGCCCCGAACCGAACATCTGCGACTTGCCCATGAACTGCACGCGCCGGCGGATGAACGCGCCGGTGAAGAAGTGGTCCATGAACGAGGCGTGGTTCGGCGCCAGGATCACCGGGCCGTTCGGCACGTTCTCGGTCCCGAACCCCCGCGCGCGGTAGGCGATCAGCGCCCACAGCATCGTCACCACGCGGACGAACTCGTACACGGGCTCGGGCTCGTGGTCGCGCACGCGCTCGTGGTACTCGTCGAAGAACTCCTTCGGGCGCGGGTCCTTGTAGATCTGCGGCTTCAGCTCTACGTCAGGCACGGGTCCGCCCGCTCCCTCAGCCCGTCAGCGGCAGCACCAGCTGCGGCCTGTCGATCTCGTGCGACTCGGACGCGGACGTCGACACGACGCCGGTCCCGATCGCGAAGAACTCGATCACGTGCGAGCCCCAGCCGTGGCTGCGCTCGATGATGCGGGCGCCCACGATCCCCTCGGCCTGCAGCGAGTCGGCCTCCGTCTGCATCCGCCCCATCGCGAGCTCGCGCGCTTCGTACAGCGCCTGGGTGAAGTTCGGCATCTCCATGTTCCTGCCCATCTGCCGAAACGTCTGCATCATGCCCTGGCGCGCGACGTGGTAGACGCAGTTGCCGATCACAAGGCCGGCAGGGCGGTAGCCCGAGCGCAGCAGGGTCGCGAAGTCCTGGCCGCTCAGGTCGCTCGTGAACGGCCGCCCGTTCGGTGCCCGGTGCAGCTCTCCGCCGCGGTGCTTGACGGCGGTGCCGACGGCGATGAACTCCGCCAGGTCCGCGCCCCACTCGTAGCGGCCGATATCGAGCCGGACGCCGACGATCCCGTCGGCGCCGAGCTGATCGGCCTCCTCCTCCATCCGCGTCATCGCGAGCTCGCGCGCGTGATACATCGCCTGCGTCAGCACCCCGAGCTCCTGGCTCTGGTTCCACATCGCCTGCTGGAATCCGATGTGGTAGATCGAGCTGCCGAGCACGAGCCCGAGCGGCTCGAATCCGGACTGCTTGACGAGCAGGAATTCGTTGACCGACAGATCGCTCGTGAAGAACCCGCGCTTCGCGTCCTCGCGCATCCGCTCGATCCGGTCGCGCCCGGACTGCGGAACCCCTTCGAGCGAGCCCGCCTGATAGCGCTCCGACTGCGGTGCCTCGGATTGCGGCGCGGGCTGAGCTGCCCCGACGTCGTCCTGGTCGTCTGAATCGGCGGGACGCTTGAACAGTGGCATCTCGTAAAAGCCCTCCTATTGCAGTAGCAGGCGCTCGAGCGCCTGGCGGGTGATGGCGCTGCGCTGCGCCTCGTCGGCGACCGCCTGGCCGAGTGCCTCGAGCCAGGCGTCCACCGTGACCGTGTCCGACTTCAGCACGATCCCGCCCGACAGACGGGAGGAGCGGGCGTCCACGGAGCGCCCGTCGTAGCGCAGCTCGAGCCGCCGGTCGCCGGCGTCGAATTCGATTCGCTGAACGAGCTTCGGACCGCGGAAACCCGCGCGCTTGCGGTCGACGCGGACCTGCGTCGGGAGCAGCTCCTCGAGCTTCGCCGCGAGGCCCTCCACGAACGCGTTGACGTCGCCGAGATCCTCGCGGAATGAGGCGGCCAACAGCTCCAGATCGAGTCCTGACGGTTCGTCCAAGGCCATCGCCGGATCAGGCTACGCCTCCGCCCAGCCCCGTGCGCGCTCGAGCGCCCGGTGCCAGCCGGCGATCAACGAGGCCCGCTCGTCCTCACCCATCGCGGGCTCGTACCGCCGGCGCTCGCGCCAGGACCGCGCGACCTCGTCGATCGTCCACAGCCCGACGCCGACCCCGGCCAGGTAGGCGGCTCCGAGTGCCGTCGTCTCGGCGACCTCGGGCACGACCACCGGCACGCCGAGCACGTCGGCCTGGAACTGCATCAGCCACCCGTTGACCGTAGCCCCACCGTCGGCCCGCAGCTCCTCCAGACCCACGCCGCCGGCGTCCTCGATCGCCCGGACCGCGTCGACGGTCTGGTACGCGATCGCCTCGAGCGTGGCGCGCGCCAGATGCGCGCGGCCGGTTCCTCGTGTCAGCCCGAGCAGGGTCCCGCGCGCGTACGGATCCCAGTGCGGCGACCCGAGCCCGGTCAGCGCGGGCACGAAATAGACGCCGTCGTTGGAGCCGAGCGACCTTGCGAGCGCCTCTGTTTCGGCGGCGGTCTCGATGATCCCGAGTCCGTCCCGCAACCACTGCACGCCGGCGCCGGTCACGAAGATCGACGCCTCGAGCGCATACGAGAGCCGGTGGCCGATCCCCCATGCGACCGTCCCGAGCAGGCCGGGCACCGGGCGCGGCGGGCGGTAGCCCGAGTTGACGAGCACGAACGAGCCCGTCCCGTACGTGTTCTTGCCGAGCCCCTGATCGACGCAGGCCTGGCCGAACAGCGCCGCCTGCTGGTCGCCGGCGACCCCGGCGATCGGGACCGCATGCCCATGGAGCGCGTCGGGCCTCGTCGACGGCGATCGGGCCCGAGCTCGCCCGCACCTCCGGCAGCGACCGCTCCGGCACACCGAGCAGCGCCAGCAACTCGCCATCCCACTCGCCGGAACCGATGTCGAACAGCATCGTCCGCGAGGCGTTCGAGGGGTCGGTCACGTGCTCGCCGGACAGGTTCCAGATCAGCCACGAATCGATCGTCCCGAACACCGCCCGCCCGTCGCGCGCTCGCTCCGCGAGCCCGTCGACGTTCCTGAGCAGCCACTCGATCTTCGTCCCCGAGAAGTACGGGTCCAGCACCAGGCCCGTCCGCTCGCGCACGAGCGACTCCACTCCGGCCGCCCGCAACTCATCGCAGCGCGCGGCCGTCCGGCGGTCCTGCCACACGATCGCGCGGTGCAGAGGCTCGCCGGTGGCGGGGTCCCACACGCACACGGTCTCGCGCTGGTTCGTGATCCCGACCGCCTGCAGCTCACCCGGGACCACGCCCGCATCGTCCAGCGCCTCGCCCGCGACCGCCTGCGTGACCGCCCAGATCTCCGCCGCGTCGTGCTCGACCCATCCGGGTTGCGGGAAGTGCTGCGCAAACTCGCGGTACGCCCGGCCGACGAGCTCCGTCTCCGGCGAGAACACGAGGCAGGTCGTGCCGGTCGTGCCCTGATCGATGGCTAGGATCACGGGCGCAATCTACTCGGAGGGGACCACCATGACTCAGAGCAGGATCGCGAGCTTCGTCCGGCACAACGCGATCGCACTCGTCGCTCTGTTCGTCGCGCTCGGCGGGACCGGTTACGCGGCCGTGACGATCAACGGCTCGAGCATCAGGAACGGCTCGATCGCCGGCAAGAAGCTGAAGAAGCACACGCTGACCGGCACGCAGATCAACGTCAAGAAGCTGGGGACCGTGCCGGCGGCGGCGAAGGCCACGAGCGCCGCCTCCGCCACGACAGCGAGCACCGCCACCAACGCAACCAACCTCGGCGGCGCCCCAGCCAGTGCCTTTCTGAAAGCCGGCTGCGGGCCGGGCCGGGTCGAGGGCTACGCGACGATCGACGGAGGCGCGGCGAGCTTCCCGGGCACGTTCACGAGCGCCTCGCCGTTCGTGACCAGCGCGTTCAACTGCTCGGGCGGCGCCGTCCAGGTCAGGCGCGCCGGGGCCGGGGCCTACTTCATTCAGTTCGCGGGCGATCCGGGCACGATCGGGTTCGGGAACGTCGTTGGATGCACCGGAATCTGCCTCGCCACACCCCCGCACGCGGTGAACGTGAGTTACATCTCGTCGGGCTCCGACGCGGGCAGCTTCGTGGTGCTGGTTCGTGACTCTGAGGACGGCTCGGCTGCCGACGCGGTTGTCAACGTCCTGATCCCGTAGACAAGAAGAGGCGCCGCGACTACAGGCCGCCGCGGACCACCGCGAACGCCAGGACCGCGGCGATCAGCAGCGTCATCGCGACCAGCAGCTCGAGCCGCGCCGCCGTTCGGCTTTGGCGCCGCCGCGCCATCTGACGACGGGTGCACGAGCTGATGAATACGGACTTGCTCTCTTCCATCCCTCTCCTCGAGTGAAATCGAACCGCCGAGTCGGCCCATAGTCAACGGCACCCGGCGGACGGATCGCGGAAATAGGCGCAATCGGTCCCCGACGACGATCGCACGTCGCGACTATGCTGCGCCGGCGTTCCCGAGCACAGCGAGCACAGGAGGATGGTCATCGTGGCCGATGTCGAGGCCCACATCACCGGCACCGTGTGGAAGATCGAGGTCGAGGTCGGCGACACCGTCGAGGAGGGCGACACGGTGGTGATCCTCGAGTCGATGAAGATGGAGATGCCCGTCGAGGCCGAGGACCCGGGCGTCGTCAAGGAGATCCTCTGCCAGGAGGGACAGTCCGTTTCCGAGGGCGACACGCTCGTTGTCCTCGACGCCTGACAGCGCCGGCGGGAGCCTGCTCGTCGACGAGCCGGCGCCCGGCGTCGCGCGGCTGACGATCTCGAACCCCGAGCGCCGCGGGGCGCTCGACCACCCGATCCTCGACGGCATCGCCCGGACGATGCCGTCGCTCGACGCCCGCTGCGTGATCCTGACCGGCGAGGGCTCGGCCTTCTCGGCCGGCTACGACATCGGCGACCTCCCCGACGAGGTGTTCGCCGACGAGGCCGAACGGCTCGTCGCGCACCCGTTCACGGCCGCGATCGACGCCGTCGAGGCATACCCGTACCCGACGGTCGCGGCGCTCAACGGGCACGCGATCGGCGGCGGCCTCGAGCTGGCGCTGTCGTGCGACCTGCGAGTCGCGGCCGCGACCGTCAAGCTCGGAATGCCGCCGGCGAAGCTCGGGCTCGTGTACAGCCACACCGGGATCCGAAAGTTCATCGACGCCGTCGGCGCGCCGCGCACGCGCGAGCTGTTCCTCGTCGGCGGGCGGATCGACGCGGCCACGGCGCACGCTTGGGGCCTCGTCAACGCGGTCGCGGACCCGGACGCGCTCGCCGGCACCGCGCTCGCGCTCGCCGCCGAGATGGCCGGCAACGCCCCGCTCGCCCAGCGCGGCAACAAGCGCGTGATCCGCGCGGTGCTCGACGCCCAGGGCCGGCTCGACGCGGACGTCGAGCGCGAGCTGATCGAGCTGCGGCGCGAGTGCTTCTCGTCCGAGGACTTCCGCGAGGGCGTGCGCGCGTTCGCCGAGAAGCGGCCGCCGGAGTGGCGCGGCCGCTAGGCGGACAGCCCGTGCTTCGGCGCCGGCCCGAGCTCTGACTGGAGCCCCGCGAGCAGCTTCGCGAGCAGCTTGTTGAGCTGATCGCGCTCGGCGGAGCTGAGCGCGCCGAGCAGGTCGCGCTCCTCGGCGGCGGCGAAGTCGATGGCATTGTTCAGGCGCTCACGGCCCGTGTCCGTCAGCGCCAGCAGCACGCCACGCCGATCCGCAGGATCGCGCTCGCGCCGGACCAGCTCGCCGCGCTCGAGCTTGTCGAGCCGGTTCGTCATCGCCCCGGTCGAGACCATCAGCTCTCGGGACAGCGCACCGTGCGACCGCCTGCCGCCATGGAGCGCGAGCAGCACCTTGAACTCCTCGTGCGTGAGCTCGGCACGCGCGAGGTTCGCCGCCGCGGCCCTGTCGAGCAGCTTCTCGATGTCGCCGAAGCGGTGGGTGATCGCCTCGACGACCGGGTCGATCTGCGGGAACCTCGCGACGATCCCGCGGACCCGCTCGTCCACCCCATCGTCGGTCTCAGCGACTCGCGTCATGCGTGGTCAGTTTATCCTCAAGATAAAGCTTTATCTCAAACTACTTGACAAACAGCTTTTAGTGGAGTAGCTTTGTATACAGCAAACGACTCTGGACCACAAGGAGGCCGGAATGCAGTTCCATCCGAACACCGCGTGGCAGCTATGGCAGGTCGAGCGGAGCGAGCAGCTGGGCCGGACCGCCCGGCGGCGCGCGATTCGCAACCGGCAGCGACGCGACGATCAGAAGGGGCCGCGGGGCTCGTATGAGCCCCGCCGCGCTCCCACCGACACGAACGTCATTCCGTCCGGGCCCGCAACCGCCTGACGCGTCGTCTCCGGGTCGAAGCGGGGATTCACAGCACCGGAACGTCGGACGTGAGCACCTCGTGCCCGTCGTCGGTTATCAGCACGTTGTCCTCGATCCGGATGCCGCCGAACCCGAGCATCCGGTCGACGCGGTCCCAGTCGACCTCATCCCGGTGGCGGCTGCGCCGCTCGGGGTCGGACAGGATCGCAGGCACGAAGTACACGCCGGGCTCGACCGTGACGACGAGCCCCCGGTCGAGCGGCAGGTTGATCCGCAGGTTCGGGAACGGCTGCGGGTCGTCTTTGCGCTCGGCGATGATCCCGCCGGTGTCGCGCACCCCGATCCCGACCAGGTGGCCGACTCCGTGCGGGAAGAACAGCGCCACCGCGCCCGACTCCACGAGCGACTCCGGCGCACCCCGCAGGACCCCGAACGAGACGAGCCCCTCGGCGATCACGAGCGAGGCTTTCAGGTGGACGTCGCGCCACTCCACTCCCGGTGCGCACAGGTCGATGCAGGCCATCTCGGCGGCGCGCACCAGCGCGTGCAGCTCGGCCTGCTCGGCGTCGAACCGTCCCCCCACCGCGTACGTGCGGGTGACGTCGCTCGCGTAGCAGCGGTACTCGCCGCCGGCGTCGATCAGCACGAGCTCTCGCTCGCGCAGAGCACGCTCGCTCGGCATGAAGTGCAGCACCCCCGAGTTCGGCCCGCTGCCGACGATCGTGTCGTAGGCCATTCGCTCGGCGCCGGCCCGGAACGCCGCGCACTCGAGCTCGATCTGGACCTGGCGCTCGGTCACGCCGGCGCGCAGCATCGGCACCGCGGCCGCGAACGCGGCCACGCTCGTCCGGTTGGCCTCACGCAACCGCTCGAGCTCGATCTCGTCCTTCGGGCGCCGGACCGCGTCGAGCGCGAATCGCAGCCGCTCGGTCAGCTCGGGCTCGGCCTCGGCCTCGATGCCGGGGACCGCCGCGACCGCGCCACCAAGCGCCGCGAACCGACGACCGGAGCGCGCCTGCAGCCAAGTGCCGAGCGCGTCGGTGGTGGGTCCCTCCGGGTCCTCCGCCGGCGCGCCCGACCACAGCCGGTCCGCCTCGGTGATCGGCGCAACGAAGTCGACCCACCCGTCCGCCGGGTCGAACGCGAGCACCCCGCCGGGGAGGTCGCGGTCGGTCAGGTAGAAGTACTCGGTGTGCGCCATGAACGGATAGGTGACATCCAGGCGCCCCGGCAGGTGCACGGGCTCCCCCGCGCCGATCACGACGAACTCGTCGGTCAGGTCCCAGGCCGCCGCCGCGGCCGCCCGGCGGCGCTCGAGTGCTGCGGAGATCCGCTCGGGTGCTTGCGAGATCACACCATGATCTTGCCACCGGCGACGTCGAGCGTCACGCCGGTGATCCACGACGCCTGGTCCGAAGCCAGGAACAGTGCTGCGTTGGCGACGTCCTCCGGCCGGCCGATCCGCCGTAGCGGGAACGACGCGCCGAGCTGATCGCGCGCCTCCTGGCTCATCCAGGTGCGCATCCGGTCGTTCTCGACCGCCGACGGGGAAACGCAGTTGACTCGAATCCCGCTCGGCCCGAGCTCGCTCGCCAGATGCCGCGTGAACGCGATCACCCCGGCCTTCGCGGCCGCGTACGCCGCGTTCGACTGCGCCGGCTGCCGAGCGGCGGCCGAGGACATCGTCACGATCGAGCCGCGGCCGTGGTCGATCATCGCGGGCAGGAACGCGCTCGTCGTCATGAACATCGAGGTCAGGTCCGATTCGAGCACCGAGCGCCAGTGCTCCGCCGTCTCCTCGGCCGTCGGCACCGGCATGCCGCCGCCCCCGGCGAACGGCATCACGACGTCGGGCACGCCGAGCTGCTCCGCGACCGTCACCGCGAACCGCTGTACCTGATCCTCGTCCGTGCAGTCGGCGACCAGCGGCAGCGCGCGCCCACCGGCCGCCTCGATCGCCGTCGCCACGTCCGCGAGCGCCTGCTCGTCCCGCCCGACGATCGCGACCGCCGCGCCCGCATCCGCGAGCGCCCGCGCGGTCGCCGCGCCGATCCCCCTCGAGCCTCCGGTCACGACCGCCACTCGGCCTCGCATGCCCGTCCCGAAAGTCATTCGAACCACTCCGTCCTGATCGTCGGGCTCGGGTGGACGCAGACGAGCCGGGACCGGCCCTTCGGGAGTGAGGTGTAGTTGACGATCTTCATGCGATAAAGCTTAGATATCAAAGAGTTAGATGTCAAATGATATTGTTGATGCCGCCATGACCCGTCCGCCGCGCACCCCCATCGGCCTCGAGCTCGCGCGCAGCGCCAGGATCGTCGGCCGGGCGTTCGACGAGGCGCTGTCGGCCGCCGGGGGCTCGCTGCCCGTGTGGCTCGTGCTGCTGAACCTGAAGATGGGCGCGAACGCCACCCAGCGCGAGCTCGCCGGGTCGGTCGGCGTCACGGAGGCGACGCTGACCCATCACCTGAACGCGATGGAGACCGGCGGCCTGCTGACGCGCCGGCGCGATCCGGCCAACCGGCGCGTGCAGGTGGTCGAGCCGACAGCCGCGGGCGAGGAGATGTTCGGCCGCCTGCGCGAGGCGGCGGTCGCGTTCGACCGCCGCCTGCGCCGCGGGATCCCTGCCGACGCGCTAGCTGAACTCGAGTCGCTGCTCGGCCAGCTCGTCGCAAACGTCGGCAGCTGAAGCGACTCGCCGCTGCGGCGGCCGGCCGTCGAGGATCACGAACGCGGCGACGAGCGCCGCCAGCACGAGCGCGCCACCGATCAGGAACGGCACGTGGTAGCCGCCGATCGAGGCGAGCACCGCGAGCCCGAGCGCCCCGCCGACCTGGACGGTCGTGTTCACGAGCCCCGAGGCCAGGCCCGCATCCTCCGGGGTCGCACTGCTCATCGCCACCGTCATCAGCGACGGGAAGCAGGTCCCGCAGCCGGCCCCGATCAGCACCATCACCGGCAGCACGTCGACCGCGTAGGAGCCGTGGGCGGGCACGCGCGCGAACCACAGCATCCCGCCGGCGATCATCACGAGCCCGGCCCGGAGCGTCGCCTTGGCCCCGAAGCGTGCGATCAGCGGCTGCGTGAAGCGCAGCGACAGAGTGCCCATGATCACCGTGGTCGGGACGAACGCGAGCCCGATCTCGAGCGCGTCATAGTGGAGCACGCGTCGCAGGTACAGCGCGCCCAGGAAGAACACGCCGAACATGCCGGCGACCGACATCGCCTGGATCAGGTTCGCGCCGGACACGTCGCGCGAGCGGAACACGCGCAGCGGCACGAGCGGGCTCGACGCGGTCGCCTCACGGGCGATGAACGCCGCCAGGAGGACCACCGCGCCGGCGCCGGCGAGCAGCGACTGCGAGACGATTCCGTACACGCCGAGCATCACCGCACCGGTAATCAGGACCGCGCCCGCGACGTCCGCTCCTTGCGCGAGTCCCAGCCCGGGCTCCGAGGGGAGCATCCGCAGCGCGAGGGCGCCCGTGACGATCCCGATCGGGACGTTGACGAAGAAGATCCAGTGCCAATCGATCGCCTGCGTCAGCACGCCCCCCACGAGCAGCCCGATCGAGCCACCCGCGGACGCTACGAACGCGTACGTGCCGATCGCCTTCGCCTGCTCACCGGGCTCCGGGAACATCCGCACGATCATCCCGAGCACGACGGCGGAGGTCAGCGCGCCGCCGGCGCCCTGGACGAACCGCGCAGCGATCAGCGTCGCCTCGCTGTCAGCCAGGCCGCACGCCGCGCTCGCCGTCGTGAACACGGTCAGTCCGATCAGGAAGATCCGCCGGTGCCCGAGCAGGTCGCCGAGACGGCCGGCCAGCAGCAGCAGCCCGCCGAACGTGATCAGGTAGCCGTTCACGACCCACGCGAGGGTCGACTGGGAGAAGCGCAGGTCGTGCTGGATCGAGGGCAGCGCGACGTTCACGATCGTGGCGTCGAGCACGATCATCAGCATCCCCGTGCACAGGATCAGCAGGGCGGTCCAGCGGGGGTCCTTGGTGGTGGCCGGCATCGTTCGCTCCTCGGTTGGTTAATCGGGCGTCGAACGAGCGCGCGGGAATTCGACAGGCGCCCGCGCGCTTCCCTCCGGTCGCTTACCCGCCAGCGGCTACGCCACCGGCCCGAGCAGCGCGATCGACTCCTCGATCTCCGGCCCGACGGGCGCCCTCCGTGCCTCGACGCGCTCCCGACCGACGTCGGGCCCGTGGATCTCGACGCCTACGTGGCCGTCGCCGTCCGCGGGCTGATCGACGTCGTCACCGGCGACCCGCTCACCTGGCGCCCGATCCTGTTGACCGCCGATGGCGTTCCGGCGGCGGTGCGCGAGCGGATCGATCACGATCGCGAGCTCGTGCGGGGCCGGATCGAGTTCCTGCTGCGCGCCGGGCCGGCGCTCCGCGGCGGGCCGGAGATCGACGTCGAGCTGTCGTCGCACGCGCTGATCGCGGTCGCCGAGTACTTCGGGCGGATGCTGATCGAGCGGCCCGACGCAGTCGATCCGGACCGGCTCGTCGCAGCCGTTCGGTCGCGCTGGGCGCCGGACTCAGCCGGCGAGCGCGCTGTAGGACAGCGGCACAACGTACTCCTCGCCTCCGCTGTCGTATGCGAGCTCCGCGTTACCGCCGCCCACCCCCGCGATCACGGGGTCGGATTCGCTCTCGGGGAGGTTGAGGAGCGCCGCCGATCCCCACTGCGCACCGCCGTCGGGGCTGAACGTCAGCAGTGTTCCGCGCTCGTCCTCCCACACGGCGTACACGCCGCCGGCCGGATCCTCGGACAGGCTCAGGTCGATCGCGCCGTCGAGCGAGGACTGCGTCTCATCGGACACGAGCACCGGCGGCCCGAACTGGCCGCCCGGCACGTCGAAACGCCGGAAGTACACGCCATCGCCTCCCGAACCGGTGATGCCCGGGCCCTCGTCCTCGAGCAACCCGATCGTTCCGCCGGATGCCCCGCCACCGGCCAGCGCGGGCGAGAACGCCTGGCACGAGATCGGCTTGAAATATCCGGAGCTCCACGCCGTCTGGCTCTGGAGCTCGGACGGTGTGCCGGTCGCCACGCCGTACCCCGTCGCCTCACTGGTGCCGGCAGGGCAGGCACCGGGAGCGCCCTGGGCGGCTCCGACCACGACGACCACGTACTGTCCGGGAGCCGACGGATCCGGGACCGACGCCACCTGGATCCCGTCGGTATCAATCGGATTGCCGTACGCGCCGGTGCCGTCGACGGTCGGGGTCGTGGCGGGCGCGCCGGCGGTGAGCGTGAAGTCGGTGAAGCCGTTCCCGAACGGGTATTCGTCGCCGTACACGCCGATGTCGTCGTCGTCGAGCGCCACGGCTCCACCGGCCGGCATGTCGCCGGCCTCCGTTCCGTCGGCCAGCAGCAGCCCGCCGTCCGCGAGCCCCTGACCCGGCGAGCCGAACGCGGAGCCGCTCGCCGGTGAGCTCCAGGCGACGACTCCGTCCGAGCTCGGGTAGCCGGCCGGCGTCGCCGCCGCGCTCACGCCGGACGCATCGGCCAGCACGACGACCTGGCCGCCGGGCTGGACGATCAGCTGGGGGCTGTCGTACCCGGGCGAGGCGCCGGCGTTCGCGAGCGGGTCGGTGAGGCGATCCGGGCCGCCGCCCCCGTTGCAATCCGGCGCGCTCGCGCGGACCGCGCACACGTCGATCGATGTGCCGCTCTGGTCGAGCCAGACGACGAACGTGGCGCCCGAGGTCGGGTCGTATACGACTCGCGGTGGCTGCGATCCCGCGCCCAGGTTGATCGCGCGCAGCGGCGGGGGCGGCGGCGTGGCCGGCAGGCCGCCCGACTTCTGGAGCTGCCGATCGCCCTTTGCGATCTTCGTGCTCCCGGTTCCGATCACGTCGACCTCGCACGCCTTCAGCACGTGCGCGTTCGTGACCCCCGCCTTTGTGCACGCGGTCTTGGCCGCGGTGATCTTCGGCAGCCCGGGGATCGCGATCATCGCCTTGAATGAGGGGAAGCCGCGGATCGTGTACGAGCGGGTGCTCTTGCCGCGCGGGTAGCGGAACAGCGACTCCCCCTGGGTGATCCGCCAGCTGTTGCCGAAGCTGTCGTACAGGGTCCGCAGCTCGCTCAGCGGCGGCGCCCAGGACGAGCCGGTGTAGACGATCGCGAGCTTCGGGTAGTGGCGGCCGGTCCGCCCGACGAACTCGTCGGCGGCGGGGACGTCCCAGTTGCCGACCAGGCCGGCGAGCTCGCGCGCACGGTGGGTCGCGGTCCGGATCGTCGTGTTGAGTATCGGCAGGTCGTGCGCGCCCTCGCCCGAGCCGGCGTTGACGGTCTGCACGCTGGTGCCGTCGGGCCAGGTCAGCGTGACCTCCGGAAGGCCGCCGATCGGCCCCGAGGCCAGCACACGCAATCGTCCTCCGCCGACGCGGCGCGTAAATGTCGCGGCGTCGATCAGTCGCTTGTCGACGTACACCGCGTCGCGGAAATGCGGCAGTCCGTCGACCTCGACCGTTGCGCGATTGATCCGCATCGCGATCGCCGTGACGGCCGAGACGTCGTACGGGCCGCCGAGCGGCTGCATGCGGACCTGGACCTGGAAGTCGTCGCGCGTCGATTTGAGCAGCGTGTACTCGCCCGCGCCCTGGAAGTCGTACACGTCCCGGTCGAAGTCCATCAGCCACGGGTCGGAACCCACCTGTGCAATGCCCTGGCCCTTCGGGGTGGGCGCCTTCTTCGGCTTGCAGAAGACCTTCAGCGGATAGAACGTCACCGAGCCGTGCGTGGCGGCATCGTCTGCCGCCAGTCCCAGCCGCGCCGGGACCGGCAGCAGGTAGCGGGCCGGGAGGCTCGAGATCGTGTTCGGTGGGCACGTGCAGGTGCCGGAGGTGCAGAACCAGTCGTCCTGCAGCTGAGTGACGTTCAGCTCCTGGCTGAGCCGCGCGTAGCCGGAGATCTCGACGTGCATCATCGGAGCGTTCGGGAAACCGTCGACCACGTACTGCGAGGTCGTGTACGGGTCCGCCTCGACCAAACCGGAGAGCCCGAGCCGTGCCGGGGCGCGCACAACGGGCTGCACACTCGCGGGCGGGGAGATCGGGCTCGCCATCAGCCACGGCTCGCCGCCGGTCGTCTGGTTGAACACGCTAGAGCCCCAGCTGTCGAGGAACGTCGACGCGTCACCGCCCGCGTTGTGAAATGAGGCGATGTTGCTGCCGGCGTTAAGGATCGAGCGAATCCGCGCGAACAAGTTCCCGTACGTGTCCTGCACATGACCCCAGAAGCCGACCGCGTCGTAGGACCGCGTGAACAGCGGCGTGCCCGAGGTGGTGACGTACGTGGTCAGGTTGCCGCCGCTGACGGTGTACGGCACCGGGTCGACCGTGATCGCCGCCCAGTCCGCCGTGCCCTCCATGATCCACGCCGGCAGGCCGTTCCACGCCAGCGAGCCGCGGAAGTCGAACTGGAAGCAGTGGAACACCTCGTGCGCGACGATCAGGTTGAGGAACTCCGCCGATTGCTCCTTGCCGGACGGCATCACGCGGATCCGGCAGGTGACGGGCTCGCCACCGGTCCCCTGCTCGGCGTTCATCGGCCATGCGTCCGCGTACACGAGACCGCCTTTCGGCGTCGTCACCACGGTCGTCGTGTAGCCCGCCACGATTCTCAGCCCCAGGGTGTGGCCGAGTCGCGCTTCGTACACGCCGGCCCAGTGCTGGGCCATCGCCTCAACGTCCGCGTTCGGGGTGAAACCGTCGTCTCCGTACTCGGCGGCGTGGGCGCCTCGTCCCGGCGGCTCCAGGCCTCCGAGCCGGTCGAACGCGGTCCGCTGCGCGCGCGTCATCTCGCGCTCGTACTCGTATCCCCACAGCAGCGCCTGGGTCCCGTCCTCCGTCACGGCCCTGCGGCCCTTCGGCGGCCTGACGCCCGGCAGCCGCCCGTACGCGAGCGAGAACGCCTCGAGCGCGGTCGACTTGGACACGCTGCCGTTCGGGCGGACCTGGTCGAGCACCGCCTGCCATGCGGTCGTCGGCAGCGCCGTGCTGAGCGGGCCGTCGGCGAGCTCCGCATACGCGAGCGCCAGACCGCGCGCCGCGGCCGGCGCGCGGGTCACACTCAGCGTCACGAGGCCGAGCTTGGGTCCTTCACGCCACAGCACGGTGAACCTGGCGCGCCGGCCCGAGCGGTGGCCGGCGATGCCTCCACCGTCCCCGATCCGCGTCTTCGTCGCGTGGTTGCGCCGGCTCCACGCGTTCAGCACCAGCCTCGCCGCCGACGCCGAACGGAGCACGAACGCGTCGAAGCCGGCCGTGCGCCCTCGAGCCCGCCCCGCGGCCGCGCCGGCCGGTGCTCGCGCGATCAGGCCGCGCAGGCCACTTGGCAGCTGCGATTCGAGGACGCTCCGTGCTCCGGCGGTGCCGGCGCCGGATGGCCGCAGCCCGAGCCCCTTCAGCGCGCTCGCGGAGGGCACGAGCGCCACCGGGGTCGAGTTCGCGGCTGCCGCGCCGCCGGACGCGATCAGCATCCCGGCGAGCACGCCCGCCAGCACGCGCCGCGGCGATCGGAGCCGCGATCGGTGAACGCCAGGACGAGCTTCGATTTTCATCTCCCGGGCCCGGCGGCCGGAGCTCCCCATCGGCCTCGGCCGCTCGCGCGCCAGCATACCGTCCGGCCTGCCGCATATGTTGTTTCTCCAACGATGGTCGAGATCGAGGCGCGACTTGACGAGTTGAGGGCCATCGGCCTGCGCCGCCGCATTCGCCTCGTCTCGGGACCGCAGGGTCCTCATGTGCTGCTCGACGGCAAGCCGGTGCTGCTGTTGTGCTCGGACAACTTCCTCGGTCTCGCGGACCACGCGAAGGTCCGCAAGGCAGCTGCCGACGCCGCCATCCGGTGGGGCGCCGGAGCCGCCGGGTCGCGCCTCGACGCCGGCACGATGACGGTCCACCGCCGGCTCGAAGAGCGGCTCGCCGAGTTCTGCGGGCGCGAGTCGGCGCTGCTGTTCGCATCTGGGTATCTCGCGAACCTGGGCACGGTTGCGGCGCTCGCGCGGCCGGGCGACGTGGTCTTCTGCGACGAGCTCGCGCACGCCTCGATCGTCGATGGCTGCCGCATCTCGGGCGCAGACGTGTTCGTCTACGAGCACCGCGACCTCGACCACCTGCGCTGGGGGATCGACGACGCCGACGGCCGGGGCGCGCTGATCGCCACGGAGGGGCTGTTCTCGGCCGCGGGCGATGTGGCACCGCTCGAGGACCTCGTCGTGCTCTCGAGTCGCCGCGGCCTGCGGCTGCTCGTCGACGAGTCGAGCGCGCTCGGCGCGCTCGGTCCGGGCGGCCGCGGCGCCTGCGCCCAGGCCGGCGTCGAGAGCGAAGTCGACGTGATCACCGGATCGCTCGGGCACGCGCTCGGATCGAGCGGTGGGTTCGTCGCCTGTGATCGCCAGATCGCCCGCTACCTCGTGCACTGCGCCCACACGCTCGAGTGCTCGGGCGCGGTGCCGCCTCCGGCAGTCGCCGGCGCGCTCGCTGCCATTGCGGAGGTCGAGCGCCGACCCGACCGCGTCGAGCGACTGGCCGCGAACGCCGCCGCGCTCCGTCAGGAGCTGACGGGCCTCGGATTCGACATCGGCGCGTCTCGGGCACAGATCGCCGTGATCAGCGTCGGCGATCCCCCGCTCGCCGCGGAGATCCGCGATCGGGCGCTCGAGCACGGGGTCTTCGTTCGAGCGGTCGACGGCGAGCTGCGGCTGACCGCGATCGCCTCGCACCGCGCGGAGGAGCTGCGCGCCGCGGCACGGACGCTCGCCCAGGCCTCGCGGGCGGCCGGGTTCGAGCCGCGCGCTCGGACGGTGTCGGTGCTCGACCCAGAGCTCCCGTCGGCCGCGCCGTTCGATCGCGAGGCGCGCACGCGGCGGGCCGCCTGACGGCGCCGGACGCCGCGGTCTGGCAATAACCTCGTGCCGTGCGCGCCTCGAGACTGCTGGCCGGCGTGATCGCCGGGGCCCTCCTCGGCGCGCCGTCGGCGTTCGCCGCGGGCGCCGGCTCCGGCGGCGTGCAGTCCGTGTACCAGAGCACCGGCACGATCCCCCCTGCGAGTTCTCCGCCGCTCAGCTGAGCAACGCGCTGCACGGGATCGACACGTTCGACGCCGTCTGCTTCGCGGACTTCCCGAACGCGATCAAGGCCGCGCTCGCCTTGCGCGCGGGCGGCGCCTGCTCTCGCTCGAGGATCGGCGCCGCCGCGAGCTCGGTCGCCGACGCCCCGCTGCCGGACCTCCCGGTGACCGCCGCCGCCAGTGGCTCGATTCCGCTGCCGATGGTGCTGCTCGCACTGATCGCCGCGCTGGGCGCGCTCGGCGCGGGCGGCGCTTGGATGTTGCGCCGTTCGGACCCTGCCTGGGCGGCGTCAGCGCGCCACTCGGTGGCCGAGGCGGGCTATCGGCTCGGCGGCGTCTGGGCCGAGCTGACGCGCTCGCGCCGCCGGGGCTGACTAGACCGAATTCTTGACCTGCGGCACTAGCTTCGAGTGACCGCCACCGGGCGGCTGAGCAGCACCTGACCGGTCGGTGCGGTCCACTCGATCCGGATGAATCCGGTTCCCGGCGCATGCACGTGCGCCGTCAGCACGTTGCTGATGTCGTCCGTGGTGGCCGACGTAAGCGTGCGGTAACCGCCGCCGTGCGCCGGGCGCCACTGGATCACGGCGTGCTGGCGGCTGCCGTTCGCGGCCGGCCTGATCATCGCCCATACCTGCACCGAGCCGCCCGCGCCGAAGGTCGGGGCCGGAACGTAGACGGGCAGCAGGTAGGCGTCGAACGACGGCTTCGGCGTGCCGTTCAGATACTCGAGCCCGGTCTGGAACGTCGACCAGTAGCCGGAGCTCCCGGGCGGGAAGGCCTTGTCGGGGGCGGAGTCGACGAGCAGGAACTGGGACAGCGCTCGCACCCGAGGATCGCTCCACGCCATGTACTCGGCCTCGTCGAGGTACGCCGCCTGCAGCTGTGGCGAGACCCCGCGGAACGGGTTCGGCGGCTTCGTCTCGTACCCGTACTCGGTCAGGTAGATCGGAAGCGTGCGGCTGACCCCGTAGGCCGAGAAGATGCGATCCAGCCCGCTCTCGAGGGTGTTCAGGTTCGCGAGCGACACGAACCGATGTCGGATGCGCTGAACCGCACGTTGGGCGCGAGGTAGAACGAGTAAGGGTGGTGCGCGTAGCCCGTCGCGTCGAACAGGGCGGGGTCGGCGGCGACGAACGCCTTCCGGCTCGCCGGACACGCCAGCGCGGTCGCCTGGGCGCCGCTCAGGGGCTGATAGTCGGAGTTCACGCAGTACAGAGCTTGGATGAACTGCATCGGCGGGATCGGCTCCTCGGTAGCCGGGTACTCGCAGCCCGCGCTCCGGGTCAGGCACCCCTCGGCGGCCGTCTCGCCGATCAGGATCGTGTCGGTCGAGGGGGATGGCCGGTGGCGCGGAGCGCGCGGAACGCGGCGTTCGCATCGTCGCGGTACAGCCGCGGCGACGCCGGCACGATCTGCCCGGCGACCCGCTCGTGCTGCGGCGCGAGCCAGCCCGGCTGGTTCGGCTCGTTCCAGATCGACCAGTCGCTGACGCGCGGCAGCGGCCCGCCGGCGCCGCCCGGCGGCGTGTAGCCGCCGTTGTAGCGCCGACCGACCGCGGTCACGAACTTCTGCCAGTCGGCGACCGACGGGGCGAACTGCGCCGCCGCCGGCTTGTAAGCCGCCGGCCGGCGCATCGCCCACAGCGGACCCGGGGCGGTCAGGTCGAAGTTCACGCCGAGCCCTGCCGCCCTGGCGAGCCTGGCCAGCCTGTCGTAAGGAGCCCAGCCGCTCGCCGGATACGCCGCGGGGTCGCTCGCGTCGAAGCCCGCCGGCGCAGTGGCCGAGGTCGGATCGGGCGCGATGTTCGCCCACAGCATCTGCACGCGCACCGTGTCGACTCCCAGCGCCTTGAGCGTGCCGAGCGTGCGGCGGACCGCCGCCGTGCTTGGCTGATACAGCGTGTACTGGTCGTCCTGGAACATCGACCCGAGCAGCCCCGGTGGACGCTCGCCGTCGAGCTCGAACCGCAGCCGGCGAGGGCCCGGGCGGCGATCAGCAACGTTGCCAGATGTCATCTCCGAGAGGCATGCGTTATGGCCGGCCTTTCCCCCAGACGCCTGTTCCGACCGCGGCCGAGGTTAGCGTCACGGCATGGGCGAGTTCGCCAGACCGCTGCGCGAGCAGGACGCCGACCCCGACCCGATCCGGCAGTTCCGGCTGTGGTTCGAGGACGCCGGCGCGGCCGGCGTGCGCGCGCCCGAGGCGGCTGCGGTCGCAACGGCGTCCGCCGGCGGCGCGCCCTCGGTCCGCATGGTGCTCGTCAAGCAGGTCGACGACGACGGGTTCGTGTTCTACTCGAACCACGCGAGCCGCAAGGGCCGCGAGCTGCTCGAGAATCCACGAGCGGCACTGCTGTTCTACTGGGACGCGATCGGCCGGCAGGTGCGGATCGAGGGCGACGTGCGGCGGATGAGCGCCGTCGAATCGGCGCCCTACATCCGCTCGCGGCCGCCGGGCAGCCAGCTGAGCGCGCTCGCCTCGCCGCAGAGCAGGGTGGTCGAGAGCCGGGCGTGGCTCGAGCAGCGCGTCGCCGAGCTCGCCGCGCAGTACGGCGACGAGGAGCCGCCGCTACCGGACGGATGGGGCGGATTTGTGGTCATGCCGCGCGCGATCGAGTTCTGGCAGCACCGCGAGGACCGGCTGCACGATCGCCTGCTCTACACGCGTGACGGCGGGGGCTGGCTGATCGAGCGCCTCGCTCCTTGAACCAAACTTGCCACGCTCCGGGCGCTCCGGCGGGATAGGCTCGGCCGATTCCAACCTGAAAGGAGCATCCGAGATGATCGTGATGATGACCGCGCGCCGCCTGAAGCCGGGCGCGTACGAGCAGTTCACCGCCGCTTTCGGCGACACGCCGCCCCCCGGGCTGCAACGCGCCTACCACGCACGCAACATCCGTGACGAGGACGAGGTGATCTCGTTCGGGCTGTTCGACATGACGATCGACGACTACCGCCGCTGGCGCGAGGAGGCCGACGCCGAGGAGAACCGCCGCGTCGACGCGATCTCGACGTTCGTCGAGAACGAGTACGTGTCCGGCGTCTACGAGGTCACCGACACGGTCGAGCCCTAGCTCGGCGCGCCGTCAGTCCTCGTACGGCGTGAAGTCGCGCTTGCGCGCGCCGCAGACCGGACAGAACCAGGTCTCGGGAATGTCCTCGAAAGCGGTTCCGGGCGGGATTCCCCCGTCCGGATCGCCTTCGTCGGGGTCGTAGATGAACCCGCACGATTCGCACATCCACTTCATCGCGCGCAAGCGTAGCCAGTCGGCGGCGCCTCGCGCCGTGCGGCCCGCAGCAGTCCGCGCCGCGCGGCCGGTCCTCCGCCCTGCGCGGTAGGGTCGGTGGCGTGGAGACTCCGCGACCAGCTCCCGGGGAGGTACTGAACACGTCCGGCGAGGTGACGGTCCCGCGCCCCGCCGCGACTGTGATCCTGCTCCGTGGCGGCGACACGGACCTCGAGGTCCTGCTCGTCCAGCGCAACCCCGAGTCCCGTTTCATGGGCGGCGCCTGGGTGTTCCCCGGCGGCGCGGTCGATCGGACCGAGGGCGAGGGCGAGGACGCGCTGCGCGCCGCCGCCGTGCGTGAGCTGCGCGAGGAGGCCGGGATCTCGCTCGCCGACCCGGCGGCCCTGGTCCCGTTCAGCCGCTGGATCACCCCGGCCCAGGTGAAGATCCGGTTCGACACCTGGTTCTTCCTCGCCACCGCGCCCGCGGGCGCCGAGCCGGAGATCGACGGCTCGGAGATCGTCGACGTCCGCTGGTGCGCCCCGAGGGCCGCGCTCGACGCGGCCACCGCCGGCGAGCTGTTCCTCGTGTTCCCGACGATCAAGCACCTGGAGCAGCTGTCGGGATTCGCGACCGCTTCCGTCCTGCTCGACCACGCCCGCGGGCGGACCGTCGAACCCGTGCAGCCGCGAGTCGTGTTCGGCGGCGAGACCGCGCGGATCGTGCTGCCGGGCGAGCCCGGCTTCGACGGCTGACCTCTGCTCCGCATCCCCGGCCCGGCCGGGTGCGGAAAACCGACCGTATCGGTCGATTATTTGACATCGCACCGCCGCACCCGACGGGGCGGGCGGACATTTTGGCCGGTATGCGGCCCTTTTTTGACATCGCCTCTCCTATACGCAAATGATTTGCGTATAATCGGCAGGTGTGGATGCCAGTGAGCAACTCGCGCGAATCGCCGCCGGGGAGGCGCGAACCCTTGAGCTCGAGCGCCTCGGCGACGCCGCAGGCTCGCTCAAAGAGCTCACGAGCCTGTTCGAGTGGCTGCGCGCCGCCGGCGCGCATCTGACCGCCCGGGACGTCGGCCTCGACACCCGCACCGCGGAGGGGCGGCGGATGGTGGCGCTGCTCGAGGAGGTCGCGCGCTGGGGCCACACGCCCGAGCGTCCGCGCGGCCGTCCGGGCCTCGGCCGGCGCGACCCCGAGCTCGCCGAGCGGATCGCCGCGCTCCGTGACAGCGGACTCGGCCTCAGCGCGATCGCCGCGACCCTGAACGGCGAGGGCGTACCGACACCGCGTGGTGGCGCGGAGTGGCGCGCGTCGAGCGTGCAGTCGGCGCTCGGCTATCGCCGCCCGCCCCCGCCCCCACCGGGCGCGCCCCCGCCGCGACCGCCGCACGCCCACGGACCACCGCCGCGCCCGCACGAGCCGCGCCCGCACGAGCCGCGCCCACACGAGCCGCGCCCGCACGAGCCGCGCCCACACGAGCCGCCCCCGCGGCCTTGACGGCGCTCATCACCCAGTTCGGACCACTCGGCGTGTTCATGCTGATGGTCCCGGAGTCGGCATGCATTCCGGTGCCGAGCGAGGTCACGCTGCTGTTCAGCGGATTCGCGGTCAGCCAGGGATGGATGAGCCTTCCGCTCGCGATCCTCGCGGCGACGGCCGGCAACCTCGTCGGCTCGCTGCTCGCCTACGGCGTCGGCGCGAGCCCGGCGGTCAAGCGGATCCCGGGCGCCGAGCGGGCGCTCGAGCGCTCGCAGCGGCTGCTCGAGCCGCGTCCGCTGCGGGCGGTGTTCGTGGCGCGGCTGCTGCCACTGGCGCGGACGTTCGTGTCCTTGCCCGCGGGCGAGCGCCGGTTGCCGCTGGCGCCGTTCACGGCGCTCACGACCGCCGGCTGCGCGATCTGGGCGACCACGTTCGTGCTGATCGGGCTCGTCTCAGGAAGCGCTTACGAGGCCGTAGGCTCTGTCGCGGGCAAGGTCGGGCTGGCGGTGGTCGCGGCGCTCGTCGTGTTCGCGGTCATCCGCGCGCGCCGGCGACGCTAATCCTGGTCCTGAACGATCACGTGCAGCACGGCGTTGATCAGCGCCAGATGCGTGAACGCCTGCGGGAAGTTGCCGAGATGCCGCCCCGAGTCCGCTTCCAGCTCCTCGCCGTACAGTCCGAGCGTCGAGGCGTGGGACAGGAGCCGCTCGGCGAGCGCGGCCGCCCGCTCGTGCTCGCCGATCTCAGACAGCGCCGAGACGAGCCAGAACGAGCAGATCAGGAACGTTCCCTCTTCGCCGTGCAGCCCGTCGTCGGTCTCCCCGGTGCGGTAGCGGAGCACGAACCCCTGCTCGGTCAGCTCGTCGGCGATCGCGAGCACCGTCGAGCGGACTCGCTGATCGTCGGACGGCAGGAAGCGGACGAGTGGGATCAGGAGCGTCGAGGCGTCGAGCGCGTCGGTGTCGTAGTGCTGGCGGAACACGCCGCGCTCCGACACGCCCCGCGTGATGATGTCGTCGCGGATCTTGTCTGCGATCTCGCGCCACTCACTTGCGCGCTCTGCCTCTCCGGTGAGCCCCGCGAGGTTCGCGCCACGATCGAGCGCCACCCAGCACATCAGCTTCGAGGACACGTAGTGCTTGGGCTCGCCCCGGGCCTCCCAGATGCCCTGGTCCGGCTGCTCCCAGACCTCGATCGCGCACCTGACCTGGTCCTCGAGCACCGGCCACAGCCGCGTCGGCATGTGGCCGCCGGCCTTCGAGTGCAGGTAGATCGAGTCGAGCACCGCGCCGTACACGTCGTTCTGGCGCTGCTTGAACGCGCCGTTGCCGGTCCGCACGGGCCGTGACCCGTCGTACCCGCTCAGGCCGTCCAGCGTGTGCTCGGTCAGGTCGCGCTCGCCGCCGACCCCGTACATGATCTGCAGCCCGCCGTCGTCGTTGCGCTTCAGATCGGCGACGAACTGCATGAAGTCGTCGGCCTCCCAGTCGAACCCGAGCGCGTGCAGCCCCCACAGTGTGAACGTCGCGTCGCGCATCCAGCAGTAGCGGTAGTCCCAGTTGCGTTCGCCCCCGATCGTCTCCGGCAGCGAGGTCGTCAGCGCCGCCACCGTGGCGCCGGTCGGCGTGTAGGTGAGTCCCTTCAGCGTCAGCGCCGAGCGTTGCAGCGCCTTGCGCCAAGGGTGATCCGGGAAGCGCCCGCCGGCGAGCCAGCTGCGCCAGTAGTGACCGGTCTGCCGCATCATCTCCTCGGCCTCGTCGAGGTCCTTCGGCCCCTCGATGCCGTGCGTCCAGCCGAGCGCGACGAACCGCCGCTCACCCTCCGCCAGCGTGTGACGTGCACGCGCGCGATTGCCCTCGATCCCGATCCGCAGGTCGGAGGTCAGGCTGATCGTCGTCTCGCCGTCGGTCGCGTGCGCGGCGCCCCAGTCCTCGCCAACCATCTCCCAGCTCGCCGCCGTCTGCCCGTATCCGAACATCGGCTCGCACACCGCCTCCACCTCCACCTGGCCCTGGATGCACTCGATCCGGCGCACGAGCATGTGGTCGGCGTCGTGGTCGGTCGGCGGCCGCGTATGCGAGCTCTCGTCCGCGTGGTCGTGGTGCCACGGCCCGATCGTCAGCGCATCGCACACCGTGATCCAGCCCGACGGGGTCATCCACGTGGTCTCGAGGATCATCGTTCCCGGCAGGTAGCGCACGGACAGCGGCACGACTGTCCCGTACGGCCCGACGCGGAACGACCCGGCGCGCCGGTCCAGCAGCGAGCCGAAAACGCTCGGGGAATCGAACCGTGGCAGGCACATCCACTCGATCGATCCGTCGGGCGCCACGAGCGCGCCCGTGTGGCAATCCGATAGGAAGCCATAGTCGGCGATCGGCGGGAACGGCGAGCCGAGCTTCAGCGGCGTGTCGGGGCGCGGGATCGGCATCGACGGGCTCATCGCGAGCGGGAGCGTATCCACCCGCGACGCGGCCTACTGCAAGCGAGCCGCCGCGGTACCGCGCCGCCCCACGACCCCGACTTCAGGAGAAGCTGGTGAGGAACACGACCTGCGCCTTGTGGCCCTTGGTCAGCTGCTTGTCCGCGATCCCGATCTCCTCGATCACCCCACCACGAACCTTGAACACCGCCGTCGAGGCCCCATTCGGCGCCAGGTACCAGAAGTTCTTGCCGATGTGGAACGGGCCGGTCAGCTTCAGCACCTTGCCCGCTGCCGCGACGGTCGCGCCGCAGCGGATGCCGTGGACCGAGTAGTAGAAGCTCGACGTCGAGGCCCAGATCACGTGCCCCGCAAGCTTGCGCTCCGATTTCGGCAACGTCTTGACCAGCTTCGGCGACGCGATCCCGACCCGCACCCCTCTGGGCGTCAGGCAGAAGAACACCTGATAGCTCTTCCCTCGCGTTGAGCTGTGCGCGAACGCATGCAACGCCTGCGCCCGGGTCATCCCCAACCGCAACAGACCGAGCGTGTCGCCGCTCAACGCGCCGCTCGCAGCCGGGCAGCGCGCGACATGCGGAACCGGGATCGGAATGCCGGCGCTCGTCGCAGCCGCCGCCCCACCCAGGTTCGATGCAGTCACCGTGCACGTGAGCGTGAGCCCCTCATCGGTCGCGAGCACCGTGTACGTGTCGCCGGTCGCGCCGACGATCGGCGTGCCGTCTCGGGCCCACTCATAGACGAATCCGCTTGGAGCGTTGGCCCACGACCCCTCAGAGCACGACAGGTGCGTGCCGGCCGTCGGCGAGCCCGTGATCGTTGGCAGCGCGGTGTTCGCGGGTGCGGGCGGCGGCGTACGCGTCGCGGTGTTGGTCCCGCTCGTGCCCTTGCTGTCGGTATAGCTGCCAGACCAGGACTGGCCATCAGCCGCGACCGTGACGTTGACGTGCACGACGAAGCCCTTCTTCCCCGTACCGGTGATCGACAGCATGTTGCCGGTCAGCGTCCCGTTGATCGTCGCGCCGGTCTCGTCAGTTCCGCCGATCACGTCGGAGCCCTGCGCCTGAGTGAGCATGACCGTGTCAGCTTGGTTCGTGGTCGTGCACGGTCCCGCCGTGCAGTGGAAGTTCGACTGCCACGTGCCCGTCAGGTTGAGCGCCGTACCCGACGCCGCACCTGCGGTCCCGGCGACGACGGCCGGCACCGCACAAAGGACCAGCACGCCCAGCCTGCGAAAGCGGGACGTGGTCACTTGCGCCTCTTCTCTCTTGCGGTGAACTTGACGGTGAACGTGGACTTCGCCCCGGCCTTCTGCGAGGCGGTGAGCCTAACCGACAGGCTGTGCCGGCTCGCCAGCAGCCGTTTCCCGGTCCCGTTGAGCGACACGCTCACCGACTTCGTCTTCCCGGCCGCGATCTTGACGGTCGTGCTGCCGAGCACGACGGTTCGTTTGCGCTTGTGCTTCGAGGCGCTCACCGCGATCACCTTGTTGCCGACGAGCGTCTGCACTACCGACAGAGTCAGCGTCACCGTGCACGAGCTCCCGGACGCGCCCGTGCACGAGGCGGACGCGCTCGCTGAGGTGCCGGATGTCTTCGGCTTGGAAACCTTCGCCTTCGGACTCCCGGACCCCGAGCCGCTCCCGACCGTCACGGTCGCGGTCCCGTGACTCGAGCCGTGCTCGCCATCGCCCGAGTAGCTCCCGGTCAGCGTCGGCGTGCCGTTCTGCGTCGGCGTGTAGTTGACGGCGCACGTGGCCTTCCCGGCGGATGCTGCCGCGAGCGTGCACTGCGACGTCGGCGAGATCGTGCCGGGCTGGTCGCTCGCGACGGTGACCGTGCCGGTCGGCTTCTGCGTCGCGCCCGGCGTCGTGTCGGCGACAGTGAAGGTGCAACCGGTCGCCTTGCCCGGAGCGACGGTCGCGGGTACACACACCCCCGTCGTGGCGGTCGGCAGCAGCGAGTTGTTGGTCAGCAGGAAGTTCTCGGGCGTGCCATTCAGCGTCCCCGTCCCCGCGATCGCACCGTCGTTGGCGATCGCGACCGCGTTCTGCAGATCCCAGCCTGACCCAGCCGGGATCAGGTTGTTCAGCACCTCGAGCGTGCCGTCCGGCGTCCAGAGCGCGGCGTCCGGCGGGTAGTCCTCTTGCACCTCACCGACCGAGTAGTGGCTCGCGTTGACCCCGTCGACGCTCCCGAAGCTGTAGCCCGTGGTCGAGAGCGTCGTCTCGGCGCCATCCGCGAGGCGCATCGTGGGGACGAGGGTGCACCCCATCGCGGAGCAATCGGTGATGATCGGGCCGACGAGCGTGCCATCGCTCGCGAGGCTGCTGCCGGGAGCCACGCCGGTGGGGCCCGGGTTTATCGGGCTCGGGGTAGCGAGATTCGTTTGCACCCCGGTGTCGGTGAGACGGTCGTACAGCGTGATGTAGTCGTCGACGTCCGGGTCGGGGGTGTCCGGCACCGCGTTCGAGGTCTCGACCTCCGCCCAGTCAGGCCACAGCCCGAACACGGCGTAGTCGTTGTCGAACAGCTGGACCTGGTGGCCCGTCGCGGCGTTCGGATCGAAGATGTAGGCATCGTTGACGAGGCCGTTCGGCGGCCCCTGGTTGTTCACGCCACCGCCGATCTCGCCCGCGTCATCGATCGCCTCAGCCGTGTCGGCCGGGTCCACGAAGTGATGCTCGTTGTTGAGTGGAGCCGTCAGGAACGGGTCATCGGCCGAGCCGACCGGCGACTCGCTGAACGCCTGCGCGCTCGAGCCGCTCGCCGGCACGCCCCACTCGCCCACGACCTCATCGCTCGAGTTCACGGCCCCGAGAGCGCAGTCATCGGCGTCGGCACTTTGTGGCGGGTGGGCATGCACGTAGGTCCCCAGCTCCCACGCGCCGCAGTTCGTCGCGACCTGCAAACCGCTCGGACTGATTCCGATCACGGCTCCCTCGAACGTTGGCCCCGCCTCGGTGCCCTGCGGGCCGAGGTCAACGACCGTGTACTGCGCGGCGGCCGCCGCACGCGGCACGCCGACGCCCAGCATCGCCGCGACCGCGACTGCCGCCAGCAGCGCCACCCGCAATTCACGCCCGCCCCGGCGGCTTCCAGCCATCGACCCACTATACGCTCCGGCTCGACGTGGGCGACAAGCTCGGCAATGATCGACTCGATCGCCTTTCCGCGCGTGAGCGCTGGGCGATCCTGCTGCTGGCGCTCGCGGGGGCCGCGTTCCTCCCCGGGGCGCTCGATCGCTTTGTGTTCCCGAAGCTTGCGCTCGCCGCCGCCGGGGTCGCGCTTGCGCTCACCGCGCCCGCGCACGGCTCGCTCCCACGGGTGACCACCTGGTTGCTCATCGCGGCCGGGCTGATCCTGCTCGCGGCGGCGTTGACCGGCGCCACACCGCTTCAACAGATCATCGGGCGGCCCCCGCGCTACGAGGGCCTCGTGGCGCTTCCGGTGTACCTCGGGGCGCTCGTGGCCGGGGCGCGCCTGCTGGGCCCCGAACGCGCGCGCGGGTCGACGGCGTGGCTGCTCGACGGCCTCTCGATCGCGGCGCTCGCGATCGGGGTCGAAGCGGCACTCGAGGCCGCCGGCCTGAGGCCGCTGGTTTCCAACGTCTCGCGTCCGGGCTCGCTGCTCGGCAACGCCAGCGATCAGGGAGCGTGGGCGGTGCTCGCGCTCGGGCCGCTCGCGGCCGTGGCGATCCGCCAGCGGGGCGCGCTCCACCGCGCGGGCGCGATCGGCGCGGCGGTCGCGCTGGCGACCTCGGGCTCGCGCGGCGCGCTCGTGGGCGCGGTCGTGCTCGCCGTGATCCTGGCTGCGCTGGCACCGGACCGCCGGCGTCGGGTCGCGATCGCGATCGGCTCCGTGATCATCGCGCTCGGCGTGCTCGCGCTGCCGACCACGCGCGGCCGGGTGCTGACCGCGACCGAGCTCTCCCAGCAGACCACCAAGGGCCGGACCCTGCTGTGGAGTGAAACGCTCGAGCTTGTCCGCGACAACCCGCTGCTTGGCGTCGGGCCGAGCGGCTGGGTCGATGCGATTCCCGCCTACCACGACCGCCGATACGAACGCGAGGTGGGCCCCGCCAACCCTCCTGACAGCCCCCACGACTGGTTGCTTCAGGCGGCTGCAGCCGGCGGGGTGGGGCTCGCGGTGATAGCCGTGATCCTCGCGGCGTTCGCCCTGCGCCGCGGAGCTCGGGCGGTCCATGCGCAGCCAACCGAAGGCGAGCGCGTCGCGTTCGGCGGGCTGCTCGCCGGTCTCGCCGGCTACACCGTCGCGCTGCTGTTCTATTTCACCGGACCCGGCACGACGCCGCTGGCGGCGCTGTTCGCCGGGGTGCTGATCGCCGCACCGCCAGCGGCGCCGGTCGCCGTTCGCGGCTATTCATGGCTGCGCGGGCTGCTCGTGGCGGCGTACGCCGCGCTCACCGTCGTGCTGGTCAGCGGCGCCGCCGCCGAGCTGCCGCTGCGCTCGGCGCTGCTGCAGGCCGCCGCGGGCAACCTCGCGGCGGCCGACCGCGACTTGCACACCGCGGGCGACCTGCGGCCGTGGGATGCCGGGATCGCGCAGATCGCCACCCATGCCTACGCGGTCCTCGCCCGCCTGCAGTACAGCGGCGCGAGCCGGTTCGGCGTCCCCTGGGCGATCAAGGAGCTCGCCGCCTATCCCGACTCGATTCAGGCGCTCGAGGACGGGGCGACGCTTGAGGCGACGGCCGGCAACGCGACGGCCGCGGCGCGGCTGCTCAGCCGGGCTCGCCGGCTCGAGCCCGACAACCCAGTCTCAGGAGAAGCTCGTTAGGAACGCGACCTGCGCCTCATGGCCCTTGGTCAACTGCTTGTCCGCGATCCCGATCTCCTCGATCACACCGCCACGGACCTTGAACACAGCCGTCGAAGCCCCATTCGGCGCCAGATACCAGAAGTTCTTGCCGACATGGAACGGGCCGGTCAACTTCAGATGCTTCCTGGCCGCAGCGACCGTCGTGTCACACCGAATGCCATGCACCGAGTAATAGAAACTCGACGTCGACGCCCAGATCACATGCCCCGCCAACCCCCGCTCTGACTTCGGCAGCGTCTTGACCAGCTTCGGCGACGCGATGCCCACCCGCACCCCGCGAGGGGTCAGGCAGAAGAACACCTCGTAGCTCTTGCCGCGCGTCGAGCTGTGCGCGAACGCGTGCAGCGCCTGCGCGCGGGTCATCCCGAGCCGCAACAAACCGAGCGTGTCGCCACTCAACTTCCCGCTCGCCGCGGGACAGCGCGCGACATGCGGCACCGGGATGCTCTTGCCCTTGCTGGCCGCGAACCCCGATCCTTTGGCATTGGACGCGGTCACCCCGCAGGTCAGCGTCAGCTGCTCATCGCCGCTCTGGACCGTGTACGTGCTGCTCGTCGCTCCCGGGATCGGGGTGCCGTCGAGGGACCACTGGTACGCGAACATGGTCGGGTCGTTCTTCCAAGTGCCCGTCGAGCACGTCAGCTTGCCGCCAGCCTTCGCGGTTCCGGTGACCACGGGTGGCGAGACCTCAACCGGCGGGCCGGTAGGGCCGAGATTGCCGCCGCTCGGGGTGTCGAATACGTTGATCGAGCCGGGGAGATAAGTCGGGGTGGCGGGGCCATACTCGTTCGTGCTGTTGTCAGCGCCCTCGAGCAGGTAACCGCCGTCGAGCGTCAGCGAGAACGCGGACGCACTCGCCAGGCCCAGCAGCGGAGCGGAGGCGATGCTCTTCCACCCGGAGGCCGGCTCTGTGAACCCGAACACCCCGGTGCCGTCGCCGGTACCGACGAAGACGGTCTCCGCGGTCTGGCCCTTGGGGGCGGAGCTGTCGGTGGCATCGGTGAAGAACTCACCGACCGCGACCCGCGTCCCGAACAGGTGATAAAAGCCGCTCGTGTCCGCAGCTTCACCCGTTGCCGTCAGCTCGGCCGTCGGGGTAGCGGTAGTGGCCCAGACGCCGGACTTCGGCAGCGCGTAGACGTACACCGCGCCGACGCCGTTCGTCGTGCCGGACCCCTGCTCTGGCGCCGCGACGGCGATCGTCGTCCCATCGGTCGCGACGCCGGCGCCGAGGTATCCGCCCTTGGTTAGTGTCGCCTGGCTGTCGACGTCGGGCGCCGTCAGTTCCGCGGTCTCGGTTCCCGTCTTCCACGGCGCCTCGAACACGTAGGCGGCGCCTGCGCGATCGGTGAAAGCACTCGGATCGCTCCCGGCGCCCGGCGCGCCGGCGACCAGCGTCTGACCGGACACGGCCAGGTAGCCGCCCATCTCGCCCCCGGCACCCGACGGGGTCAGCACGGCCGAGGCCGCCTCGCCGGTCGCGCTCGGTGTCCAGCCGCCCGCCGGCTCCTTGAACACGTACACGGCGCCCGGCGTCGTTTCAGTGGTAGCGTCATAGGTCCCCGCGGACGGCGAGCCGGCGAACACGGTGTCGCTGCCGGACGACGCGGACACCGCGACCGCGGACAAGTCGTCCGCGAGCCCAGGCCCGCTCAGCACCGCGGTCTCGGCCTCGCTCGACCAACCGCTCTTCGGCTCGGCGAACACGTAAACGTCAGTTCGATCGCCGCCGCCGGCGGTGTTAAGGCCGACCGCGTAGATCGCGCTGCCTGAGATCGCGACCGATTCGCCTAGGTTTTAAGGCTTGGATTCGTCGCCGACGCGGTCAGTTTCGCGACCTGAGTCGCGTGCGCCCAGCCGGAGGCCGGCTCGCTGAACACGTACACCGCCCCGGCGCCCGCGTCGGCGGGCTCGCCGAGGATCTCGGAGCCCACACCGCCGCGGGGCGTCGAGTCGCCGACGACGAGCGTCGTGCCATCGATGGCGACGTTGTAACCGAACTCGGACCCTTGCGCCGAATCCGACGTTGTCACGGTGGCGACCTGTATCAGCGGGTCGATCGTGATCGGGTAGCGCGCACCGTGGTCATCAACCCGGACCAGCAGCCTGTCGCCGGCGAGCTGGAGGCTCGAGGGCAGCGCCGTGCCGCGGGCGTCGGTGGCGCTCAGCCCGCTGTAGCGCAGGATCGGCACGCCACGCGCGCCCGTGAATACGAGCTGTCCGCCCTGCAACCGTGCGGCCGCGCCCGAGAGGGCGAACGACAGGCTTAGCTCGTCGCTCGAGCCGACAGGCGGCGCGCGAAGGGTCACACCCTGCTCGAGCCCGAGGGGCCCGTTCGAGTACCACTCCACCGCCCCACCGCGCGTGTAGGAAACACGGTTGGCGCGTGCGGACGGAGTGACCTTTGACACCCGTCGGAGCGATCCGCCGCGACCGAGCGCCTGCAGCGCCAGCCCAATGCCGCCTCCGGGCACCGTCACGCGTACGCCGGCGGCGGAGAAGGTCGCGCGCAGGCGCTGCGCGCCGCTGACCGCCAGCACCCCGTCCACGTTCCGAGCGGCCCAGAACGCACGCTGGTCGGATCCGATACCTCGGGATGCCGCGAGGCTGGCGAGCGACGGCGCGCTCGCGCTCGGCGACATCGCGAGGATCGGGCCACGCGAGCGGGGCGCGCCCGCGGCCAGGATCCCAGCAGCACCGAGGACCAGCGCGGCGAGCAGGCCGGCGACGACCAAGGTCCCCCGGCGACCGGGCTCCGCGCGCAGCATCTCCCCGTCAGTCATGCTCACCCCAGCGATCCCTCAGGCCCCATGCGGCGACTATACGCCCCTACGTGTCGGAGCTGAAGTTCGGCAGCCCGAGGCTGTGCAGCCAGTTGTCGACGGTGATGTTGAGCATCGTGAACTCGCCGGTCAAGATCAACATGCCCATGGTGATGAGGACGACGCCGCCGACCCCGATCACGATCGGGTAGTGCCGCTTGATCACGCCGAAGAACGAGGTTGCGGTGCCGAACGCCAGCCCGGTGATCAGGAACGGCACGCCGAGCCCGAGACAGTAGACCGCCATCAGGAGCGCCCCGTGCGCAGCCGAGCCGGTCGTGCCGGTGGCGCTGATGATCGCGCCGAGCGTCGGTCCCGTGCAGGGCGTCCAGGCGAGCGCGAAGGCGGCGCCGGTGAGCACCGGCCCGCCACGACCTGCTTTCTCCATCAGCTTGCCGACGTGCAGCTCGCGGCTGAACACGGGGACGAACGGTGCCGCCAGGAAGATCACCCCCATCAGGATGATCAGCGCGCCCGACACCTTCAGCGCAGTTGGGCCCGTGAGCGTCGTGTGCAGCGCACGCTGGCCGAGCAGCCCGAGCGAGATGAAGATGAACGAGAAGCTCGCGATGAACAGAAGCGTCGGGCCGATCACGCGGCGCGGCCGGATCTGCTTCGGCGCGACCCCGGCCACCGACGAGATGTAGCCCGGCACCAGCGGCAGCACGCACGGCGAAAGGAACGAGATCAACCCAGCGCCGAACGCGGCCGGAATCGCGATCCCCGACGCTGCGTCCATCGCGGATCAGTGTATGACCAGCGCGCCAGGCTAGTCGCAGGCGGTGGGACGGCTAAGGCCGGGCGGCAGGCAGTCGTGAACCGTCTTCGGCGGCTTGCTCCTGCGGATCGTGAACACGACCACTTCACCGACCTCACCGGATTTGGTCACCTCGACGGTCAGCTTCGCCCCGACCTTCAGGCGATGGCCCCGCAGCGCGCCGGTCCCGGACGCCTTGCCGTGCTTGACCTTCAACGCTCGCCTTGCGAACGGGCAGCCCCCGCCGTGGCAGATCACCTCGACCTTCGCCCGCGCCGGGATCCCGGACACCCTCGGCTTCTGCACCGAGGTGACGTCCCCAACCTGTGTGAACCCTAGGGCAATCCTGGCGTGGATCAGCGCGTAGCGGAAGGTCACCCGCCTCTGCGTCACCCGATCGATCGCGATCCAGACCGTCAGCGCGTACCGCCGCGCGAGCAGCTTGAGCCCGGCCCTGTCGAGCGCCAGCGTGACCGTGTCGATGGCACCCGCGGCGACCGAGTAGCTCCCCCTCGCGACCGTCTGGCGGCCGGATTCGAGCGCGAGCGGCCCGTCGCACCTCTCGCCCGCCGTCGCACCGCACCTGAGGCCGAGCGTCAGCACGGAGGCCATGGTCGAGACCGAGACGATTCGCGCGGCGGGCGCGGTCGTGAATGAGCCCCCGGTCGAGGTCGCGGATCCGTCCCCGTTCGTGGCGACGATCTCATAGTCGTATCTGGTGGCAGGAGCGAGCCCGCTGAGCGTGCCTGCGAACGAGACCGCGACGTCGCCGTCGCCGATGTCCTGCCCCGCCGAGGGCGACCCGTAGGCGTTCGTGGTCCCGTACTTCACCGTCACGATCGTGTCGTGCGCGCTCAGGTTCGGGTCGATCGACGCGCTCACCGCGGCAGCGGTTGACGAGCTGCTCGTGGCGCTCGGCGAGCTGATCGCGGGCACCGCGTACTGATACGCCCCGGCGTCGCAGTCCGACCCCTGGGGCCGCGCGATCCCACGCGCATCGGTCGCCTGCGAGCAGTCGGCGGGCGGTACCACCCCGATCGCAGCGCTGCCGGACCCGAGCGCCATCGTCTCCACCGGCCCGCCGTTGGCCGCCGGCGGACCGAGCTTCGGATCGCCGGCCGTCCCCGGGCACGTCGCCGGGCCGCTGTCACCGAAGTCGATGTTCCCGCCGCCGTCCACGTAGTCGTCGCCGCCGTCCGAGCTGCAGTTGGCACCGAGCTCGCCGCTTGACGCGATGATCGAAGCGCTCTCGGTCAGCGTGCTGCCGTCGACGTTCACCTGGTTGCCCTCGACGCTCGCCTCGTTCCCGGCCACGGTCGAGAACGACATCGTGATGCTTCCGGCGAGGTCGTCGTCGATGCCGCCGCCGAATCCCCCGAGCCCGGACCCGGTGCCGCCGGTGCCTCCCGCCGCAGCGGTGTTGGCAGCGATGGTGTCGTTGGTGAGCGTGACGAAGTTCGGCGCCATGATTCCGGGCGGCTCGTCCTCGATCCCGCCGCCCGGACCGCCGGCGCCGCTCACCGATCCGCTGCCCGCGCTCCCGCCGTCGTATCCGTCGCCGCCGCCGGCGCCGTCACCGCCTGCCCCAGTGTGATTGCCAGAGATCGTCGAGTCCGTGATCGTCGTCTGCCCCGCATTGAAGATCCCCCCGCCCATCCCACCCGAGCCGGCGCTGCCGGCACTCCCGCCGGCGGCCCCGTCGTCGTCGTGCGCGGTGCTGCCCCCGCCCGCGTTGCCGCCGGCGCCGGCGCTGTTGCCGGAGATCGTCGAGTCGGAGATCGTCAGCGTGTCGTCTGCTCCGTTGAAGATCCCGCCGCCGACGCCGCCGTTGCCGCCGTCGCCGCCGTTTTCGCCGGGTCCTCCCGTGGCGGAGGTCTGGCCGCCGGTTCCGTTGCCGCCCTGGCCGGCGCTGTTGTCCGTGATCGTGGAGCCGGTGATTGTCAGCATGCCCTGGCTGACGATCCCGCCGCCAGTACCGCCGTCGCCGGCACTTTGGCCTTCGCAGCCGGCGAGGCGAGAGCAAAACGCATTCGTCGGCCCGACGCCCGCAGCAGTGTGGTTGTCGCTGACCACATCGTCTGTCAGCGTCAGGTTGCCCAGGTTGTTGATACCGCCGCCGAGCCCGCCGCTCTCCGACGGACATCCGTCGGCGCCGCAACCCGTCGTCTGATCCGAGGTCATCCCGTCGGTGATCGTCACCCCGCTGATCGACGCGATCGCGTCCTGGACGAACAGCACCTCCACGGCTCCGCCGCCGCTGATGACCGTCTGTGCCGCGCCACCGCCGATGATCTGGGTCTTCGCGGTGATGTGCAACGTGCTCGTGACCAGATAGTCGCTCGAGGCTGCCGGCAGCATGATCGTCGTCGTCCCTGTGGCGGTGCCGGGCGCGCAGCCGTCCTCGGCTGCCCCGTCCGCGTACGCGACCGCATCGGGCAGCGTGCACTGCGAGCTCACCGTGACGGTCGAATCAGCGTGCGCAGGCGCCGCTGATCAACCTAGCGAGCTCACAGCAGCTCGCCGATCATCGCCGCCGCGCGCGCGGCGCCGTCACCGGTCACAGGCAGATAGTCGTCGCACGAGCGCCGGATCTCCTCGCCGATCGCCACCGCCACCGACTCCGGAGTCGACTCGGCGAACTCCATCCGCCGTCCCGCCCCGTAGCGCCTCAGACGGTGATCGCACGTGGAACCGTTCTGCTCGAAGTGGTGACCGAGCGGGAAGTACAGGAACGGCCGCCGGTTCGCGGTCAGCTCCATCCCCGTCGTGAGCCCGCCCTGGATCGACCGCGATGTCGCACGCCGCGAGGTGGCGGTGCAGATCCGGCACGTACCCACGGATCTCCAGCCCGTCGTACGCCGGCAGCGACGCCGGGATCGATCCGCGGACCGGCCACGGCGATCATCCGCAGGTCCGGCACCAGCCGCTTCGCGTACGGGTAGCGACTCGATCACCAGACGACAGCAGATCCCCGCCGACGCCGGATCCGCCGACCGTGACGATGCAGACCCGCTCGTCGGCGCCGTATCCGAGCGATGCCCGCAGCGCGCTCAGGTCGGCAAACGACCGCGGATCGAAGCCGGTGATGTAGCCGCAGAAGTCGTAGTGCCGCTCCGTCCACTCGCGGATCGACGGCAGACCGAGGCCCGAACCGCCCGGCGACGATGTCGTCGGGCTCGCCGACGAAGATCGCCCGATCGCGCACGCGCGGGAACCGCGCGATCGTGCTCGATCATCTCGGCGTTGTAGTCGGCGGACAGCGCCGCCTCGCGCTCGCCGCCGTCGGGCATCGGCAGCCAGCCCGACGAAGTCGGTCAGCCACGCGTAGGGGGCCGTCTTCAGCTCCGGGTTCTCGTGCAGGAAGTGGTCGAGGTCCCAGGCCTCGTCGCCGATCCACAGGTCGTAGCTGCTCGTCGCGCACGACGTCGTGGAACACCATGAAGTTCGCGAGCAGGATCTCGTCCATCCGCCGGATCGCCTCGAAGCAGTGGAGGTCGGTGCCCGTCGCTCTCCGACTGCCATGTGGGCCGACTCGCTCGCGAGCTCCGCGCTCGCGGGTGGATGCGCTCGCCGCGCGCCGACGAGCACGCTCGTCACCGGGATGCTGCGCGAGCCAGTCGATCTCCAGATCCGGGTGCAGCCGCCGCAGCTCGTCGGCGATCGCCAGGTCGCGCCGCGCGTGACCGAGCCCGATCGGCGAGGAGATGTACAGCGCCCGCCGCGTGCGGCGCTCGGCCCGACGACCAGCGAGCCGGCGGCGCCGGCGGGCAGATGAAGTCGCGCAGCAGCAGGTTGACCTCGCACCGGATCGCGCGGCATCGGGCATGTGGCCGGACGCCCTCCAGCGTCACCAGCGTCCCGCCCGTGCTCGCGCGCGAGCGCCGCGCCCTGCGCGTGCGGCCGCGACCAGATCCTGATCGCCGTGGATCACCAGCGTCGGGCAGCGCACGCGCGCAGCAGCGCTCGAGCGAACGCTCGGCGCCGCCGAGCCGATCCCGCGGGTCGTGTCGGCGAGCGTCTCCGGGCTGGTCTCGAGCGCCCAGTCGATGCCGTCCTCGATCTGCTTGCTCGAGTGCGGCTCGTTGAAGCACTTCTCCGCAGAAGAACTCGAGGAACTCGCGGTAGTCCGCGGAGCCAGTAGTGGCTGTTGTACTTCGCCCAGCCCTCGTCGGTGTCGAGCGGCTCGTCGAACGCGATGCACCGCACGCTCGGGATGTGCGGGCGCGAGCGCCACCGCCGGCGCGATGTACACGACCCCGCTCGACCCGCTCGGGATGCTCGGCGGCCACGACCGTCGCCCACAGCGCCCCGCAGGACATGCGCAACGAGCGTCGCCCGCTCCACGCCGGTCGCGTCCATCACCGCGATCGCGTCCGCCGCGAACTGGTCCGTCGACGTAGTGCCTCGGCGCCCGCCGGCCGGTCCGACCGGCCGTTGCCGCGGCCGTCGAACGTGAGCACGCGGCAGTGGCGCGCGAGGTACGGGATCTGCGGCTTCCAGAAGCGCGAATGGACGATCGACCAGGTCGGCAGCAGCAGCACCGTGCGGCTCGCCGTCGCCGTACCGCTCCCAGAACAGCCGCACGCCGTCGCGCTCACGTACCCCGTCTCGTCCGGGTAGCGGGCGCGCGTCTGCTCGCGGTCCCGACTCGATCGTTGCTGACTGGGGTCCCATCGCCGTCCTCCAATGGATCGTCTCACCGCCGTAGCGTGCCCGCAAGGCGACTCGCCTCGCGGTCACCCGCGACGGCCCTCAGATGCGCGCCTCGAACACGAGGTTGAACGGCGTCTCCGCCGCGCGCCGGAAGCGCGTGAAGCCGCCAGCCGTGACGACCTCGCGGATCC
Source organism: uncultured Solirubrobacterales bacterium (assembly GCA_963826895.1). Lineage (GTDB taxonomy): Bacteria > Actinomycetota > Thermoleophilia > Solirubrobacterales > Solirubrobacteraceae > Palsa-465. The sequence goes on along the minus strand of CAWGYJ010000001.1, from coordinate 491,603 downwards.
GCGCCTCGCCCGCCTGCGCGCCGAGCGCGAGCCCGACCTCCTGCGACAGCGACGCCGGAGTGCACAGCAGCGTCGAGAACGCCGTAGATACGCCCGGCCGACCGGGTTGAGGTTGTCCTCGACGCGATCGCCGGCCTTCGGCTCGACGATCATCCAGGTGCCGTCCGGCGCCAGCGTCTGGCGCACGTGCCGCGCGGCGCCGACCGGGTCGCCCATGTCGTGCAGGCAGTCGAACATCGTCACGAGGTCGTAGCCGTCGCCACTGTATGTCCTGCGCCGGCGCGACCTGCGAACTCGACGCGATCGGCGACGCCGGCCTCCTGCGGCGCGCTGCCGCGCGCAGTCTCGATCGAGCCCTCGTGGTAGTCCGAGCCGACGAACGTCGAGTTCGGGATACGCCTGCGCCATCAGGATCGTCGAGGCGCCGTGGCCGCAGCCGACGTCGGCGACACGTCGCGCCGCGCTCGAGCTTCGCGACGACGCCGTCGAGCGCCGGCAGCCACTCGGCGATCAGGTGGGCGTTGTAGCCGGGCCGGAAGAACCGCTCGCAGCCCTCGTGCACGTCGTGGGTGTGCTCGTGCCAGCCGAAGCCGTCGCCGCTGCGCGCGCCTCGACGATGCGCGGCGAGTCGATCACCGAGCCGAGCGCGATCTGGAAGAAGCCCGGGCAGGTAGGCGGGGCTGTCGCGTCGGTCAGCGCGACCGCCTGCTCGGGCGGCAGCGTGTAGCGCCCGCTGTCCGGGTCGTAGGTCGACGTAGCCGCCGGCGGCCTGGTGCGTTCAGCCACTCGCGCACGTACCGCTCGGCGGTGCCGGTGCGCTCGGCCAGCTCGGCCGGCGTGAGCGCCGTCCTGCGCCCGCCAGCGCGCGGTAGAGCCCGAGCTTGTCACCCATCACGACCAGCGCCGTGTTGAGGGTCGCGCCGACCTCGTCCACGGCCCTGAACACGAACTGCATGAGCTTGTCGCCGTCGACTTCGACGGGCTGCTCGATGGTGCTCATCGAATCCCTCCTCGGATTGGGTTTCGGCGACCGTACGGCGGCGGTGTCGTCCGGCGCATCCGGGGGCCACCTAGTCGCCCACCTGGGGGCCCAATGCGAGAATCGGCCCATGCTTCTCGGGCGCGATCCGGAGCGGCGCGCTGATCGAGCTTGCGCTGGCGCAGGCCCGGGTCGGCGAGAGCTCCACGGTGGCGCTGGTCGGCGAGCCGGGGATCGGGAAGACGGCGCTGCTCGACGCGGCGGCCGAGCTCTGCAACATCGCCCGCCGGCCGATGCAGCTGCTGCGGGCGCGCGGGATCGAGTCCGAGGCGGAGATCCCGTTCGCGTCGCTGTTCGAACTGATCCGGCCCGCGCTGGGGTTGCTCGGGCAGCTGCCGGAACCGCAGGCGGCCGCGCTCGAGGCTGCGCTCGCCCTGGCGCCCGCGCGTTCGCACGAACGCTTCGCGATCGGCGCGGCCACGCTCAGCCTGCTCGCCGCCTACGCCGAGGCCGCGCCGGTCGCGATCATGATCGACGACGCGCAGTGGCTCGATCAGCCGAGCGCCGCAGGCGATCCTGTTCGCCTTGCGACGCCTCGTCGCCGACCCGATCGCGACGGTGATCGCCGTGCGCGAGGGAGAGCTGTCGCTGCTGGACCAGACCGACCTGCCGCGAACCCGCCTTGGCGGCCTCACGGTCGAGCAGGCGAACGTGCTGCTCGAGGGGCTCGCACCCGATCGGGTCGCTCAGCTCCACGCCGCCACCTCCGGCAACCCGCTCGCGATGCTCGAGCTCGCACCCGAGTCGGAGCAGCTCGTGCTCGCGCCCGAGGGCGCCCCGATCCTCGTGTCGGCGCGGATCGCAGACGCGTTCGTTCGCCGCGCCGCCGGCCTCGACGACGAGGCACGGGCTGCACTCGTGCTCGTCGCCACGGACGACAGCGGCGATCTCGCGACGCTCGGTCGCGCCGCGGGCAAACTCGGCATCGAGCTCGCCGCGCTCGCGCGCGCCGAGCAGGCCGGGCTGATCAGGCTCGTCGCCGGCGGAGCCGAGTTCAGTCACCCGCTCGCGCGGTCGGCGATCTACGCCCAGGCGGGCGGCGACCAACGCCGCGCCGCCCATCGTGCGCTCGCGGCCTCGCTCCCTGACCGCGACTACGACCGCCGCGCGTGGCATCTCGCTTCCGCCGCGATCGGCACCGACGCGGTGGCGTCCGCGGCACTCGAGCAGGCGGCCGCGCGAGCTCGCGACCGCAGCGCGTACGCCACCGCCACCGCCGCATACGAGCGATCCGCGCTGCTCGCCGAGGATGATCCACGTCGCGCGCGGCTGCTGCTCGCGGCGGCCGACACCAGCTGGCTCGCAGGGTTGCCGGACCGGGCGACCGCCCTTCTGGACGCCGCTCGGCCCCAAGCCGCCGACCCGGCGACGCTCGTCGGGATCGATCGGCTCGCCGGCCATATCGCCGTCCGCCGCGGGCCGGTGATGGACGGCTACGCGATCCTCACCGACGCTGCCGAGCGCGCCGATCCGGAGCGCGCTGTCGAGATGCTCGCCGAGGCCGTGACCGCGTGCTTCTCGGCCGGAGAGCCGGCAACGATGCTGTCGATCGCACGGCGCGCCAGTGCGCTGATGCCCGACGGGGCTTCCGAGAAGACCCGATTCCTTGCCGCCGCCGCGCTCGGCATGGCGCACGTTCTCGGCGGCGACGCCGCGGCCGGAGCGGCCGCGATCCACGAGGCCCGCGAGCTCGCGGAGCGCCGGCCCGCGCTGGGCCAGGACCCGGAGCTGGTCTCATGGTTGGCGCTCGTGGCGAATTTCGCGCGCGACGCGAGCACGGGCCGCTCATTGCTCGAGCGTGCGCTCGCCACCGCCCGGGCCAACGGCGTGATCGGCGGGCTTCCGTTCGTGCTCAATCTGGTTGCACGCCATCAGGGCACCGCCGACAACTGGCCACTCGCGGAGGCTCACTATCGAGAGGCGATCGCGCTCGCGCGCGAGACCGATCAGCTCACGGACCTGGCGTTCGGACTTGCCGGGCTCGCGTGGCTCCAGGCGCGCCGCGGACGCGAATTCGCCGACTACACGACCGAGGTGCTCGCACTCTCCGAGCGGCTCGGGACGCGAATCTTCGAGGTGTGGCTGGCGGCCGCTCGAAGGCGAGCTCGCGCTCGGGCTCGGTGACCCGGCCGGCGCGCTGCACCACTTCGCCCGCCAGTCCGAGCTGCTGCTCGAGCTTGGAATCACGGACCCCGATCTGTCGCCGGCGCCCGAGCTCGTCGACGCGTACCTGAGGCTCGGACGGCGCCACGACGCTGACGTGATCGCGCCGGCTTTCATCGATGCCGCTCGCGAGAAGGCGCAGCCGTGGCCGATGGCGCGGGCGCTGCGCTGTGAGGCGCTGCTCGTGGACGACGACCGTGCGCCCGAGCTGTTCGAGCGTGCCCTGGGCGAGCACGAGCTGACCCCGGATGCGTTCGAGCGCGCGCGGACCCAGCTCGCGTACGGCGAGCGCCTGCGCCGAGCCCGCGATCGAGTCCTCGCCCGCGAGCAGCTCCGGGCGGCGGTCGAGACGTTCGAAACGCTTGGCGCGGGGCCCTGGGCCGAGCGCGCACGCGCGGAGCTGGCCGCGACCGGTGAGACGCTCCGTCGCCGTGATCCTGCCACCATCGACGAGCTGACCCCGCAGGAGCTCCAGATCGCGCTCCTGCTCGTCGGCGGCAAGACGACGCGCGAGGCCGCCGCGGCCCTGTTCCTCAGCCCGAAGACGATCGAGTACCACCTGCGTCACGTGTACCTGAAGCTGAGCGTCCACTCCCGCGAGGAGCTCGCGCGCGCACTCGCCGGGCAATCCGGTTGAAAGCGTCGAATTTCGACCCGTAAATCGCTGCGAAGCCGAGGAACTTTCATCCCGGTCAGGCGTTAGAGTCTGAGCTACCGGAACTAGCCGTGGAAGCCTCCGCTCTTCAAGCACAGGCAGGACTGGCTCGGAATCGCAGCGGGCTCGGGGTTTCGCTGCTGCGATTGCGCTCCGACGAGCAGCTGGTGGAGCTGTTCCGGAATGGCCACGACGAGGCGTTCCGGACGATCCACGATCGCTACCGGCAGCGGCTGTTCGCCTACACGCGGCAGATGCTCCCCGGCTCGCGCGCGGATGCCGAGGACGCGCTCCAGGACGTGTTCGTCCGCGCGTACTCGGGCCTGCGGGCCAATGACCGCGAGCTGACGCTCCGCGCGTGGCTCTACCGCGTCGCGCACAACCGCTGCGTCGACGAGCTCCGCCGGCCGATCCCGCCGGCGCCAGAGGTGCTCGGGATCCTTCGTGCGCCGACCCGTGACCCGGTACTCGAGGCCGAGCAGCGGGACTCCCTGCGCCAGCTGGTCCGCGACGTGCGGCAGCTTCCCGAGCAACAGCGCTCGGCGCTGCTGATGCGCGAGCTCGGCGGGATGCCCTACACGGACATCGCCGGCGCGCTCGGGACCTCCGTGGCCGCCGTCAAGTCGCTGCTCGTCCGCGCCCGCGTCGGCCTCGCGCAGGCGGCCGAGGCACGCGACACGGCGTGCGCCGAGATCCGCGAGGAGTTGATCCTCGCCCACGATCGCGGCGTCCGGGCCAGCGGTCTCGCTCGGCGGCACATGCACGAGTGCGCGCCCTGCCGCGCATTCCGCACGGAGATTCGCGGCGTCAGCCGCAAGTTTGCGGCCATGGTCGCCCCGATCGGCCCGTTCGGCATGGCCGCGCACCTGCTCGGCTTCGGCGGTGGCAGCGGCGCCGCCGCAGCGGGCGGAGGGGCGGGCGCCGGCGCCGGAGCTGCGGGTGCCGGCGCAGCGGCCGCCGGTGGTGGTGTGGCGACCGCCGGGGCCGGCTTCGTCGCCGTCGGCCACGTCGCGACGCTGCTCGCGGCGGCTGTCGTGACCGCCGGCGGCGCGGTCGAGCTCCAGCGCACGCTCTCGGCGCCCGTTCGGCACGCCCACGCGGCGCGCCACGCCTCACCGGCCCCGCTCTCGACGCGCGCGGGCTCGCCCGCTGCGACGGCGCCCACCGGCGCCGCGAACGGCGCGACAGACCCCGCCGCGGCCGGCATCGCGCACTCCGCCGCCTCGGCAACCCGTTCGCCGAGCACCACGCAGAACAGGACGGCACCGGCGCGCAAGAGCGCAAGCGGATCGGTGAGCGAGCTCAGCTCCACGACCATCGGCTCGGCCTCCGCCAGCGGTGGCAGCGGGCTCGGCGGCGGGAGCGCCCGCGGCGGCGCGCCCGGCGTCAGCACGACCACGGGCACCGGCACGGGCGCTCCGATCCCGTTGCCCGGTGGCACCGACAGCGTTCCGTCCGGTGACGGCGCTTCGCCCGGTACGAGCACCGGCGACTCCACCGGGACCCCGGACGGAACCTCGAACGGCACGCCGTCGAGCCCGCCCGTGAGCACGACCTCCGACCCCAACGCCACCACCTCGTCGGTGGGTGGTACGTCCGGCAGCCCGACCACTTCCGGCTCGGCGGGGACCTCCTCGAACACCGTGTCGGGTTCGTCCGGCGGCGGCGGCAGCGGGTCGAACTGGCCTCTGTAGAGGTCCACCCCGAGCCGCTCGACCACGAGCAGGTGCTCGTCCGTCGCGGCGCACGCTCCGGCCTTTACACGTTCGTTGCCATCCACTCGACGGTGCGCGGGCCCTCACTCGGGGGCTGCAGGATGTGGCACTACGCAGACTCGCGCGCCGCGCTGCGGGACGTATTGCGACTGTCGCGCGCGATGACGTCCAAGGCCGCGGTGGCCGACCTTCCGCTCGGCGGCGGCAAGGGCGTGATCATGGCGCCGGCCGGAGTGTCGGCGCGGATCCGCCGCGCCGCGCTGCTCGACTTCGCCGACACCGTGCAGGCGCTCGGCGGCGCGTACCTGACGGCTGAGGACGTGGGTACCTCGAGCCGGGACATGAGCCTGATCGCGTCCGAGACGAGCTTCGTCGCCGGCCTCGCCCGGGCGCGGGGCGGCTCCGGCGATCCGTCGCCATTCACCGCCCTCGGCGTCGAGGCCGCGATCCGGGCGTGCTGCCGGCGTGCGTTCGGGTCCGACTCGCTCGAGGGCCGCTCGGTGTGCGTGATCGGGCTCGGGCACGTCGGCGCTCGCGTCGCGCGCCGTTGCGCCCGCGCCGGCGCGAAGCTGCTGCTCTCGGACGTCGACGCGTCGAAGCGTGCCGTGGCCACCGCGCTCGGCGCCCGCTGGGTGACGCCGCGCTCCGCATTGACCGCAAGCGTCGACGTGCTCGCGCCGTGCGCGCTCGGAGGCGTGCTTGACGACGTCTCCGTCCCGCAGCTCCGCTGCGCCGTGATCGCCGGTGCCGCCAACAACCAACTGGCGTCCGACTCGGTCGCGGCACTGCTCGCGGGGCGCGGGATCCTGTGGGCACCGGACTTCGTCGCGAACGCCGGCGGCCTGATCAACATCGCGCAGGAGTTCGCGCCCGGCGGCTACGACCCCGCCGCCGCGCGCCGGCGGGTCAGGGACATCTCAGCGACCCTCGCGGGCCTGTTCGCCGAGGCGGACGCGACCGGCGACACCCCGCTCGCGGTGGCGGCGGCGGTGGCGCGCCGGCGACTCGGCGAGTAGTTTCCTGCGGACGGAGTCTGCCGCCGTCAGCCGGCTGAGCGAACTCTGTCTCCCGCGTCCAAATTATTTGGACGCCGGCGCCAACCTTCGGCGCAGCAGGTCGCGGCGTCCGAGGCGGCGCGAATACTGGACGCCATGCTGTGCCCGCTCACCGGCGTCGCCCACCGCCTGTTCTGGATGCGCTCGGCCTGGTGGTGCCGCGACTGCCGCCAGAAGATCGAGACCTGCTGCGAGGGCGACTGCCCGACCGTGGCGCGCTGACGCCGCTCAGCAGAATGATGGTCCGCGAGGCGACGGCGCGTCGCCGGCCTTGAACCGCGCGAACAGGTCGTCGTCTTCAGCCATCCGCTTGCTTCTCGCGTTGGTGTCCGCCGCTATGACAGCCCACGCGCGGCGGACTGTAGGCTGAGCCCGATGGCTGTCGAGATTCGCGACGACCAGCAGGACTCGCGCTACGAGATCCGCTCGGACGGCGAGCCTGGCCGGGTTCGTCACCTACCAGCTGCACCCCCACCACATCACGTTCATCCACACCGAGATCGAGCCGGCCTACGAGGGCGAGGGCCTTGGAGGGCAGCTCGCGAAAGCCGTACTGGAGGACGCACGGCAGCGTGGCCTGTCGGTCGTGCCGATATGCCCGTTCATCGCCGGCTGCATTCGCCGCCACCCCGACGAGTACCTGGGCCTCGTCAAGCCCGAGCTTCGAGAGCAGGTGACCAATGGCTGACACAACCCGTTCCGGCAAGGCGTACACCGGCGAGGGCATCGACGTGTACTTCGACGCGCAGCGCTGTCTGCACTTCGCCGAGTGCGTTCGCGGCCTGCCGGCCGTGTTCGACGTCAAGCAGCGCCCGTGGATCCAGCCGGCCAACGCGCAGGCGGACGAGATCGCGGAAGTGGTCCGCCGCTGCCCGAGCGGCGCCCTCCACTACGTGCTTCACGACGGCCCCGCCGAGGAGCCCGAACGGCCCACGAGGGTCGAGTTCGTCGAGGGCGGGCCGATCACACTGCGCGGCGAGCTGGAGATCGACACGCCCGACGGCGCCGTCTCGGAGGTCCGCGCCGCCGTGTGCCGCTGCGGCCAGACCGAGAACGGCCCGTACTGCGACAACGCCTGCCGGCGGTAACGACCGCTACACCCCCCGGAGCGCCTCCCACGGCTCGGGCCGCTCGACCCCCGAAGGCAGCAGCCCCTCGTCGGCGAGCTTGTCCAGATGAGCGGCGAGCGTCGCGACAGCGGCCGGGCGCAGGATCGCCGGCGCGTCGTCCCAGACGCGGTCGAGCAGCTCGTCCGCCGACCGCAGGCCGTCGTCCAGCGCCGCCACCAGCCGCCGCTCCCGGTCGAGCCGGTGGGCGACGTACTGCTCGAGCTTGCCGCCCGGATCCTCCACCGGTGGCCCGTGTCCAGGGCCGATCGCGACCAGGTCGCGCTCGCCCAGCCGTCGCAGCCCATTCAGGTACCCGGCCAGCGCACCCGGGTCGGGGTAGATGAACACGCTTCCCTCTCCGAGGACGGCGTCGCCGGTGAGCGCCACCGGCCCGACCAGATACGTCAGCGAGTCGGGCGAATGCCCCGGAGTCGCGAGCGCCACCAGCGGTCCGAACGGATCGCCGTCGCCGAGCAGCACGTCGACCTCGCCGCGGGCCCCCGCCACAGGCACGCCCGGAAACCGCGAGCGGACCGCTGGCACCGCCTCGGAGTGGTCGTGGTGGTCGTGGGTCAGCGCCACGCCGCCGAGCCCGCCCCGAGCGCGGATCTCGTCCGCGAGCGCATCCAGATGCGCTTCGAGCACAGGCCCTGGGTCGACCAGCCACGCCGGGTCCCGTCCCACGATCCACGAGTTCGTCCCGCTCAGCGTGAACGGGCTCGGGTTCGCGGCGCGGATCCCGACCACATCAGCGCCCGGAAGCTCGATCAGCACCCGATCCGCCACTGTCTTGGGAGATAACCGTGAATAGTTCCGGGTTATCTACCACGCCCGCCCGCGGGGGGCGGCGACGCTAGGCCGCGACAGCCGGCTCGGCGGCGGCGCCCGCCCCGGTCGCCGCACCGTGCGCCACGGGCGTGAATTCCAGAGCGCCGTCCTCGAGCGCCCCGAACTTCAGCGACACGATGTCGCGCGCGTAGTTCTGGTACAGCCGCCACGGCGCCTTCGAGCCCTGCTTGGGGAACTTGTCGATCGAGCGGAGCACGTAGCCCGAGCTGAAGTCGATGAACGGCACCGGTTCGACGCTCGGGTCGTGGTTGACGGCCACGACGCTCCCGTAGCCGCGCTCGTCCATGTGCGCGAGCAGCCGGCACACGTACTCGCACGTGAGATCGCACTTCAAGGTCCACGAGGCGTTGGTGTAGCCGAGCGACACGGCGAGGTTCGGGACGCCGCTCAGCATCATGCCCTTGTATCCCATCGTGTCCGGCAGCGCGACGTCCCGCTCGTCGACGGCGATCTCCATGCCGCCGAGCGCCAGCAGGTCGAGCCCGGTGGCGGTCACGACGATGTCCGCCTCGAGCTCCTCGCCCGAGGTCAGCCGGATGCCCGGTGTCCGTAAACGTCTCGATCGTGTCGGTCACGACCGACGCGCCGCCCGTCGCGCAGCGCCTTGAACAGGTCGCCGTCGGGGACCAGGCAGAGCCGCTGGTCCCACGGGTCGTAGCGCGGCTTGAAGTGCGTGTCGATGTCGTACCCGCGGGGCAGCGCGCGCTCGAGGCCCTTGCGCAGGATGCCCTTCATCACCTCCGGCCGCCGCCGGCTGATCTGGAAGCTCGCCATCGTCAGCAGCACGTTCTTCCAGCGGACGACGCTGTACGCGAGCTTCTCGGGCAGCGCGCGCCGCATGACCTTCGCGAACGGATCCTCCGCCGGCAGCGAGACGATCCACGTCGGCGAGCGCTGGAGCATCGTCACGTGCTCCGCCTCGCCGGCCATCGCCGGAACGAGCGTCACCGCGGTCGCGCCGGAGCCGATCACGACCACGCGCTTGCCGGCGTAGTCGAGGTCCTCGGGCCAGAACTGCGGGTGGACGATCTGCCCCCGGAACTGCTCTTCGCCGGGGAACGAAGGCTGGTAGCCGTGCTCGTAGTTGTAGTAGCCGCTGCACATGAACACGAACCCGGCGGTAACCGTCACGGTCTCGCCGGTGTCGGTGCGCTCCGCCGAGACCGTCCAGCTCTGAGACTCGCTGGACCACTCGGCACGCACGACGCGATGCCCAAAGCGGATGTGGCGCTCGACGTCGTGTTCCCGAGCTGTCTCGACGACGTAGGAAAGGATGTCCGGACCGTCGGCGATCGACTTCGACTTGCCCCACGGCTTGAACGAGTACCCGAGCGTGTACATGTCCGAATCCGAGCGGATCCCGGGGTACCGGAACAGGTCCCACGTGCCGCCGATCCGGTCGCGTGCCTCGAGGATCGCGTACGTCTTCCCCGGCAGGTTCATCTCCAGGTGGCTGGCCGCGCCGATGCCGGACAACCCGGCGCCGACGATCAACACGTCGAGATGCTCCTCGTGCATGCTCACGGACCGAATCCTACAGACCTGTAGGCAGAGCGCCAACCCGTGTGACGGATCGCACACGGCGGCGCAGCCCCCTCCGCGCGCGAGAGACCAGCGGAGGCCGGAGCGCCTGCGCCCGGACCGGCCGCTACCCTGTGACGCCGCCGCTGTTGCGGCGTCCAGGACCGGCCGGAAGCGCTTCACTCCGCCGGTTCCGCACGAACGTAATCCAGAGGAGCTGTCTTATGGCGAGTAGGTGCAGAGCAGGAGACGCGGTCTGCGAGGTGGGTCGGTGATGGCCGCCTCGACCGAGCCGATTTCGCTCGACGAGCAGATCGCCCGCCTGCTGCCCGAGGAGCGGGAGCCGGTGAAGGCCTTCTTCGCCGCGAACCCTCCAGGCGAGGGTGCACCGATCGCGGTCGTGATCCCGGCCTACGACGAGGAGCCGACCGTCGCCGAGGTCGTGCGCGAGATCCCGCGCCGAGATCGCCGGCCTGGGCGGCCGAGGTGATCGTGGTCAGTCGACGGCTCGTCGGACAACACCGCCGCCGAGGCCCGCGGGGCCGGCGCGCTCGTGTGCGACATCCCGGTCAACCGCGGCCAGGGACTGATCTTCATGCTCGGCTACTGGCTTGCGCGGACGCGTGGCGCCGAGATCATCGCGACGATCGACGCCGACGGCCAGTACTGCCGTCACGAGTTCGAGCGCGTGATCGAGCCGATCGTCGATGGCCGAGCGGACTTCGTCAACGGCTCGCGCCGGCTGGGCACCGAGCTGACCACGGATCCCGTGCGCCACGCCGGCGTGATCTTCTTCGGCAAGCTCGTCAGCACGCTCGTCGGCCAGCGGATCACCGACCCGGCTTGCGGGATCCGCGCCTTCCGCTCCGAGCTGACCGCGCACGGTCAAGCTCGAGCAGATCCAGTACCAGACCTCGGAGATGCTGATCGCCACGGCGATGAACGGCTTCCGCGTGATGGAGGTCGCGACCACGATGCGGGACAGGCCCGACGGCGCGACGCTGACGAAGAAGGGCCCGAACCTGCTCTACGGGATGCGGTTCGCGCGCGCGGTCCTCGGGACCTGGCGCAGGGAGCGCAGACGGGCGCGGACGCGGCCGACCGGCGCGAACACCCAGTACTCGTAGATCACGAACTTCAGCAGGAACAGCACCAGCTGGACGAACACGTACGACGCGGTCACGATCAGCACCCGGAAGCCGTGGCCCGACGGGATCGTCTTCACCTGCTGGTCGACCCAGCCCGTCGCCGCTGCGGTCGACAGGACGACGCCGATCGAGACGATGATGTAGCTGAGCCACTGTCGCATCGGCGGGCGCCCGCTGAGCGACCACGCCCAGCGCCGTGTCAGTACCCAGTTCGGGATCGCGCCGCCGAGAAATCCGGCGATCGAGCACACGGTCGTCCCGACGCCCCCGATGTAGAAGATCGCGAACGTGATGTTGCTGAGCATGAACGCGATCAGCGCGCCGACCGAGTACTTCGTGAACCTGGCCGACAGGGGCGTGCGGGTAAGTCGCTTCCACACACGGTGATTTGCGGCGCGCTCAGCCAACGCTGCGCGCACGTCGTCATAAAAACTGGGCAGCACCGCCGGTCAGGCTAGCGGATCGGGCTGTCAGCTTGCCCTAAACGCTGCGAGAGTTTCCTGTCCCCTCCCGCCGTATCCGTTCGTCAAATGAGCGACAGTCCACTCTTACACAGGAGGCTCAGATGCAATACGCCCTGCTGATCTACACCCGCCCAGGCGCCATGGAAGCGATGTCCGACGAGGAGCGCGAGAGCGTCACAGCGGAGTACTTCGCGATCCGCGATCTGCCCGGGTGCGTCGCCGGCGGGCAGCTCCAGCCGGTCGAGACGGCCACCACCGTCCGCGTCGCGGACGGGCAGTCGCTGATCACCGACGGCCCGTTCGCGGACACCAAGGAGGCGTTCGCGGGCTACTACCTGTTCGAGCGCGACAACCTCGACGAGGTGCTCGAGATCGCGGCCAAGGTTCCCGCAGCTCGGCTGGGCGGGTCGGTAGAGGTCCGCGCGCTCGTCCACTAGTGGATCTCGAGCAGGTCTTCCGCGAGCACTGGGCCCGGGTACTCGCCTACCTGGTCGGCTACTTCCGCGACTTCGACCTCGCGGAGGAGGCCGCCCAGGAGGCGTTCGCGACGGCGGCGGCGCGGTGGGAGCGCGATGGCCCGCCGGACAACCCGGGCGCCTGGCTGCTGACGACCGCGCGCAACCGCGCGATCGATCGCCGGCGCCGCGACCGCGTGCTGGCCGAGAAGAAGCAGCTGCTCGAGCTCGAGGACACCGTGGAGGAGAACATGGACGAGACGACGATCCCCGATGAGCGGCTCGAGCTGTTGTTCACGTGCTGCCACCCGGCGCTCGCCACCGAGGCGCAGGTGGCGCTGACGTTGTCGGCCGTCGGTGGGCTGCGCACCGAGGAGATCGCGCGCGCGTTCCTCGTCAGCCAGGAGACGATGAAGCGGCGGCTGACACGCGCGAAGACGAAGATCAGGGTCGCCGGGATCCCGTTCGCGGTCCCGGAGGCGCACGTCTTGCCGGACCGGCTCGCGGCGGTGCTTGCCGTGATCTACCTGGTCTTCAACGAGGGCTACGGAGGGCGCGGCGAGCTCGCGGCGGACGCGATCCGGCTCGGGCGCGTGCTGGCGGCGCTGATGCCGGACGAGCCGGAGGCGCTCGGGCTGCTGGCGCTGATGCTGCTGCACGATGCTCGGCGCGAGGCGCGCTTCGACAGCGGCGAGCTGGTGCTGCTGGCCGACCAGGACCGGTCGCTGTGGGACCAGGATCAGATCGAGGTCGCGCGGCTGCTGCTCGATCGCGGGCTGGCGCTCCGCGGCCGGGGCTCGTATGTGCTCCAGGCGGCCGTCGCCTCGCTCCAGGCCGCCGACCCGGTCGACTGGCCCCAGGTCGAGGCGCTCTACCGCGAGCTGTACGAGCTGACCGGGTCGCCGGTGGTCGAGCTCAACAGGGCGGTGGCGGTCGCCCAGGCGTACGGGCCCGAGCCGGCGCTCCGTATCGTCGACGCGCTCGACCTCGACGGCTACCGATACCTGCACTCGACCCGCGCCGAGCTGCTCCGCCGGGTCGGCCGTGCCGCAGAGGCACGCGACGAGTACGCGCGAGCGCTCGCGCTCACAACCGCCGAACCCGAGCGGCGCTACCTGGAGCGGCGGCTCACCGAGATGTAGTGGCGATCGGCGCCCCTTCGAGCAGCGTCATCGCCACCAGCGGCACCCCGGGCCGGTAGGCGAAGTGCGCCGGCGACGGAGCGTCGAGGATCGCGACGTCCGCGCGGCAGCCCGGCGCGAGCCGGCCGATGTCGTCTCGGCGCAGTGCGCGGGCGCCGCCGGCCGTCGCCGCGAGCACCGCCTCGTCCACGGTCATCCGCATGTCCCGCACCGCGAGTGCGATGCAGAACGCCATCGAGGTCGTGTAGCTCGAGCCGGGGTTCGTGTTGGTGGCGAGCGCGACCGAGACGCCGGCGTCGATCGCGCGGCGCGCGTCCGGGTACGGTTGGCGCGTGGCGAAGTCGGTCGCGGGCAGGAACGTCGCGACCGTGTCCGAGCCGGCGAGCGCGTCGATGTCGTCGTCGGTCAGGTACGTGCAGTGGTCGGCCGACGCGGCGCCGAGCTCGACCGCGAGCTGCACGCCGGGCCCCGGCCCGAGCTGGTTCGCGTGCACCCGCATCCCGAGCCCGGCCGCGGCGCCCGCCTCGAGCACCACCCGTGACTGATCCACGTCGAACGCGCCGCGCTCGCAGAACACGTCGACCCAGCGCGCACCTGCCTCGACGGCGGCGGCGAGCATCGGCCCGCAGACACGCTCGACGTACCTGTCCGCGTCGCGGCCGGCGGGCACGACGTGCGCGCCGAGGAACGTGACGTCGTCCGTGAGCTCCGCGGCCAGCGCGCACAGGCGCGCCTCCCCGTCGACGGTCAGCTCGTACCCGGACTTGATCTCCACGTGCGTGATCCCGGCGCGCCGTCCCTCTGCGAGCCGGGCCTCCGCGAGCGCGCGCAGCTCGTCGTCCGAGGCCGCGCGGGTCGCGGTGACCGTCGTCAGGATCCCGCCCGCCTCATACGGCGCGCCGGCCATCCTCGCGGCGAACTCCTCGCTGCGATCGCCGGCGAACACCAGGTGCGTGTGGCTGTCGACGAAGCCCGGGATCGCGCAGCGCCCGTTCGCGTCGATCCGCAGATCGGCGGCGACGCCGGCCCGCTCGATCGACGCCACCGCCCCGTCCTCGATCACGAGCGCAGCATCGCGCATCGACCCGAGCCCCTCGTCGCAGGTGACGAGCAGCCCGATGTTGTCGAGCGCCAGCGTGGTCACGAGATCGCCCTCACCAGCTCCGCCGCCACGTCGACGTGCAGATGCCGGCCGTCGCGGACGATCACCTCGCCGCCGGCCACGACCGTGTCGACGTCGCCCGCGCCCGCCGCGAACACGACCGCGTCGACGGCATCGTCCGCTCGCGTGCCGGCGAGCCGCACGCTGTCGAATCGGACGGAGACGAAGTCCGCCAACGCACCCTCCTCGAGCCGTCCGCCCTCGGGCCAGCCGAGCGACTCATACCCGGTCGCCGTCGCGGCGAGGAGCAGCGAAACGCCGGCGTGAGTCCCGCGCACTCCTGTAAGCAGCCGCTCGTCGAGCTCCACCGCGCGCGCTTCCTCGAACATGTCGATCACCGCCTGCGAGTCGCTGCCGAGCGTCAGCCGCCCGCTCGGGACGCCGATCCCATCGGCGAGGTCGCGCTCGGTCGTCGGGCACAGACAGGTGTACGCGCCGGCCTCGCGCAGGCGACCCGCGTCACCGTCCGTGATGTGCGTGGCGTGGACGGCGGTGAAGCGGTCGGTCACCGCCCCGGCGTAGCAGAGCAACTCGAGCGGCGTCGCGCCGAACCGCGCAAGGCATTGCTCGTTCTCGGCCGGCTGCTCGGACACGTGCGCGTGCAAGGGCCAGCCGCGCTCGTTCGCGAACGCGGCGACGACCGCCGCGCCGTCCGGGTCGACCGCGCGAACGCTGTGGATCGCGGCGGCGGGCCGCACGCGATCCGCGTATCGCAGCTCGCCCACCCGCGAGGCCCAGGCATCGGCGTCCGCGTCGTGAAACCGCTCGAGCCCGCCATGCAGGTAGCAGGCGTCGATCAGCGTCATGCGGATGCCCGCGTCGGCAGCGGCGCGCATCATCGCCTCGGAGTGGTGGACGTAGTCGAACTCGCCGACGAGCGTGATTCCGGCCAGTGCCATCTCCCCGAACGTCGCGCGCGCGAGCGCGTACGAACGGTCCGGATCGAGCGACGAAGCGAGCGCGTACATCTGCTCGCGCCAGGTCCAGAACGACCCTCCCGACGGCGCCTGCGTGCGACCGCGCAGGCCGCGCTGGAACGCGTGCGAGTGCGCATTTGCGAACCCGGGGACCGTCAGCCCCGGCAGGCGAACGCCGTCGCCGGCAGGCACCCCCACCGAGATGTCCGCGATCAAGCCGTCCTCGCACTCGATCCGCACGGCCTCCCGCGCCGCCGGGCCACCGAGCCACGCGAGCTCGCACCAGTACTCCGTCATCGCCGTGTGTAGGGCGCTACGCGCGCCAGGAACTCGCGCTCGCCATGGCGTGCGAACTGCTCCCAGGTGGAGAGCGTGCGCGTGTCCGTCAGGCGGTCGAGGAACAGGACGCCGTCCAGGTGGTCGACCTCGTGCTGGAACGTCCCCGCCGTCAGCCCCTCGGTCTCCGCCGAGCACGGCGCACCATTTCGATCGAAATACTGAACGCGGATGCGCAGGTGCCGGGGCACGTCGCCTCGCAGATCGGGGACCGACAGGCACCCCTCGTTGATCAGCAGCGTCTCGTCCGACAGCGGCTCGACCACCGGGTTGACCAGCACCGTCAGCGGCACGAGCGGCTTGTAGGCATAGCGCGTCGCCTCATCCACCTCCACGACCGCGATCCGTTTGGGCACGCCGACCTGCGGCGCCGCAAGTCCGGCCCCACCCGCGTCCCGGCGCGTCTCGATCAGCGCATCGATCAACTCCTGGATCTCCGGCGAGCGCAACTCGTCCGGCGAGACCTCCTCGGCGCGCCGACGCAGCACCGGGTCGCCGATCGTCGTGATCTTCATTCCTGCATCGGGATCCGCACGCCCCGCTCGGTGGCCACCGTGCGTCGCTCGCTCATAACCGGCGTCGACGTGGCGGATCACCCCCATCCCGGGATCCGTCGTCAGCACCCGCTCGAGCTTCTGCGAGGCGAGCTCGGTCCCGTCCGCGATGCACACCATCCCGGCGTGGATCGAGCGCCCGATGCCGACGCCGCCGCCGTGATGGATCGACACCCACGACGCGCCCGCGGCGGTGTTGACGAGCGCGTTCAGCAGCGGCCAGTCCGCGATCGCATCCGAGCCGTCGGCCATCGACTCGGTCTCGCGGTACGGGGAGGCGACCGAGCCGGAGTCCAGGTGATCGCGGCCGATCACGATCGGCGCCTTCAGCTCGCCGGAGGCGACCATCCGGTTGAAGCGCAGCCCGAGCCGTGCGCGCTCGCCGTACCCGAGCCAGCAGATCCGCGCCGGCAGCCCCTGGAACGCGATCCGTTCGCCGGCGGCGGCGATCCACCGAGCCAGGGGCTCGTCGTCGGGGAACTCCTCCAGCACGGCGCGATCCGTTGCGGCGATGTCGGCCGGATCGCCGGACAGCGCCACCCACCGGAACGGCCCGCGGCCCTCGCAGAACAGCGGCCGCACGTACGCCGGCACGAACCCCGGGTAGTCGAACGCGCGCTCGAATCCGCCGAGCAGCGCCTCGGCTCGGAGGCTAGTTGCCGTAGTCGAACACCTCGCTGCCGGCGTCCTTGAAGCCGACCATCGCGGCGCAATGCGCCGCCATCGCGCGACGGGCTCGCTGCACGTACTCGTCGGGGTCGGACGCCCGCAGCGCGAGCGCCTCGTCGAACGTCATCGTGTTCGGCACGTAGCCGCTGAGCGGGTCGTGCGCGCTCGTCTGGTCGGTGACGATGTCCGCCTCGAAGCCACGCCGCAGCAGCTCGGGCAGGACGTCGGCCGCGTTCGCCTCCAACCCGATCGACACCGCGCGCCGGTCCCGCTTGGCGGCAAGCGACCGCTCGACGGCGTCGTCGAGCGAGTCGGCGAGCTCGTCCAGGTACCGCGTGCGCAACCGCCGCTCGATCGCCTCGCGGTCGATCTCGACGCACAGCGCGACGCCGCCGTTCAGCGTCACCGCGAGCGGCTGCGCGCCGCCCATCCCGCCGAGCCCGGCGGTCAGCGAGATCGTGCCCGCCAACGACCCGCCGTGGCGCCGGCGCGCGATCTCCGCGAAGCACTCGTACGTGCCCTGCACGATCCCCTGGCTGCCGATGTAGATCCAGGAGCCGGCGGTCATCTGGCCGTACATCGTCAGCCCCTCGGCCTCGAGCCGCCGGAACTCGTCCCACGTCGCCCACTCCGGCACCAGGTTCGAGTTCGCGATCAGCACCCGCGGCGACCACTGGTGCGTACGGAACACGCCGACCGGCTTGCCGGACTGGACGAGCAGCGTCTCGTCGTCGCCCAGCGTGCGCAGCGACGCGACGATCGCGTCGAACGCCGCCCACGAGCGCGCCGCACGCCCGGTGCCGCCGTAGACGACGAGCTCGTCGGGATGCTCGGCGACCTCCGGGTCGAGGTTGTTCATCAGCATCCGCATCGCCGCCTCCTGCGGCCAGCCGCGACAGCTCAGCTCCGTGCCCCGCGGCGCGCGCACGGGTCGAGCGCCCGCGCTCACGCGAGCGCTCCGGTGACGGCCTGCACCGCGTCGACGATGCCGCCGCAGTGGATCGACTCCTCCGCGGCGGCGAGCTCGGGCGACAGGAACCGGTCGGGCCCGGCGCCCGGGACGCGGGTCCTCAGCGCCCGGACCGCAGCCCCCGTCGCCGGGGCCGGCTGGAGCGGCGCCCGGAGCTCGATCGCGCGCGCCGCGCACACCAGCTCGACGGCGAGGATCCGCCTCAGGTTGGCGACCGTCGTACGCAGCTTGCGGGCAGCTCCCCAGCTCATCGACACATGATCCTCCTGCATCGCGCTGGTCGGAAGCGAGTCGACGCTCGCCGGGCCCGCCAGCCGGCGGTTCTCGGCCACCACCGCGGCCTGCGTGTACTGGGCGATCATCAGCCCCGAGTTGACGCCGGGGTCGGGCGCCAGGAACGCCGGCAGGCCGTGTGACCGCGTGGCGTCGAGCAGTCTGTCGGTGCGCCGCTCGGAGATCGCCCCCACCTCGGCCGCGGCGATCGCGAGGAAGTCGCAGGCGAACCCGACCGGCGCGCCGTGGAAGTTGCCGCACGAGCGCACCGTCCCGTCCGGCATCACCATCGGGTTGTCGATCGCCGATCGCAGCTCCGCGTCCGCCACCCGGCGGCAGTGCGCGACCGTGTCACGCGCGGCCCCCGCAACCTGCGGCGCGCAGCGGAGCGAGTAGGCATCCTGCACGCGCGCATCGCCGTAGCGATGGCTCGCGACGATCTCGGAGTCCCGCAGCAGCTTCGTGATGTTCGCGGCGCTGTCCGCCTGCCCGGGCTGTGGGCGCAGCGCGAGCAGCTCGGGGGCGAACGCCTGGTCGGTGCCGAGCAGCGCTTCGACCGACATCGCCGCGGTGATGTCGGCGGCGCGCAGCAGCAGATCGAGATCGCCGAGCGCCATCACCAGCATCCCGAGCGTCCCGTCGGTGCCGTTGATCAGCGCGAGCCCCTCCTTGGCGGTCAGCTCCAGCGTCTCGATCCCGGCGCCGGCGAGCGCGGCCGAGGCCTCCGCCGGAGCGCCGTCGAGCTGCACCGGGCCCTCGCCGAGCAACGCCAGCGCGCAGTGCGCGAGCGGCGCGAGATCGCCACTGGCCCCAAGCGACCCGTGCTCGGGTACGACCGGCGTGATCCCGGCGTTCAGCAGCGCGAGGATCGTATCCGCCACCACCGGGCGCGCACCCGAGAAGCCCATCGACAGCGAGCGGGCTCGGAGCAGCATCATCGCCCGCACCACCTCGCGCTCCACCGGCGGTCCGATGCCGGCAGCGTGGGAGCGGATCAACGCCCGCTGCAGCTCCTCGCGCCGCTCGGGCGGGATCCGCACGTTCGCCAGGGAGCCGAACCCCGTCGAGACCCCGTAGGCCGGCTCCGGGGAGTCGGCCAGCCGCCGCACCACGTCCGCGCTCCGCTCCATCGCGCCCCGCGCCTCGGCGCTCAGCTGCACCGGCTCGTCGCGGCGGGCGACCGCGACGACGTCTTGTGAGCGGAGGGCGTCGCCGGTCAGTTCCACGGGCGCTGACGCTACCCGGTATTACTACGCAATGGCGTTCTTCGGCGGCGGGGACCGGCCAGCAGACGCGGACGACTCGCTCGCGCGGATCGAGTCCGGCGGGATCCCGGCCAGCGCCGAGGAGCGACTCCGGGCGCTCGGCGAAGGCGGATCGATGTTCACGAGCGGCCTGTCGGTCAACGAGTTCGCGCTCCTGCATCGTCTCGGGCCTCGGCCGCTGGCGCAGGTGATGGGCGCGAGTGTCGTCCGCGTCGGGTGGCAGTACCTGCCGCCGCTGCAAGCGCCCGAGATGTTCCTCGGCACTGCGACCTGGGCTGGGTCGACCGGAATCAGGACGACCGGGCAGATCCCGACCGGGTACAAGCTCAACAACAAGTACACGGAGCCGTCGTTTGCGCAGGTCCGTAATTACAAGTGGCACGTGGAGGTGGTCTGTGAGCTCGATGTCCTCACGGACGCATGGAACACGGCGCGCCGGCGCGCGCTCGACCGGCTCCGCGAGGAGGCGCTCCAGGTCGGGGCCGACGCCGTCGTCGGCGTGCACCTGCATCGCAGCGAGCACGACCTCGGCAAGGGCTTGATCGAATACATCGTCACGGGCACCGCGATCCGGGTCCCGGGCTCGAGTGGGCAGGACCCACCGCTGCTGACAGACGTCTCCGCGCAGGAGTTCTGGAAGCTCCACAGCATCGGACACGAGCCCGTCGGCCTGGTCGCGAGCACGGCGGTGATGTTCGCGTCGCCGCCGCGGTCCACGCGGGCGCGGCGAGCCCGGACGCCGGCCCAGAACCGGGAGCTGCCGGAGCTGAGCCAGGCGTTCAACGACGCCCGCGAACGCGTCCGCTCGGCGCTCCGGAGCCAGACTTCGGATGCGCACGGCACCGGCGCTGTCGGGGTCGAGTTCGCCCACTCGGTACAACGCGAGAAGGTGGGTCTCGGGTCGTCACTTCAGACCTCCGACATGCGCGGCTGGCACCGCGGTCGGTTCGGGATCCCGTACCGCGTCTCAGGCCGCGGAGACGCCGAGCGTGCCGGATGGGTGATCACGATGCACGCGGCCGGAACGGCGATCCGCCCGCGCAACGGCCCGCCGCCGTTCGAAGTCAAGACCTCGATCAGAATCGGAGCGAGATGACCGAGTACGACCCGAAGTCGCTGGCTGGGATTCCGGAGTCCGGCGTCGAGCGCCTCGAGCAGAACCGCCAGGGCCTGTACACCTCGGACCTGAGCGTCAACGAGTTCATGCTCGTCACCGAGGCCGGGTTCGACCCGGTCGGGCTGGTCGTCGGCAGCTCGATCTTCCACATCGGCTTCCAGGTTGCGGGACCGACGACGAGCCGCGAGCTGACGGTGCTCTCCGAGGCGATGTACAGCGCGCGGCACCTCGCGATGACGCGGATGGAGGAGGAGGCGGACCAGCTCGGTGCCGACGGGATCGTCGGCGTGAGGCTCGAGATCGGCCGCTACGAGTGGGGCGCGAACATGGCCGAGTTCATCGCGATCGGCACCGCCGTCACGCATCGGGACGGCGAGCTGCACCGGGCGCCCAACGGCCGCCCGTTCCAGAGCGACCTCTCGGGTCAGGAGTTCTGGACGCTGATGCGGACCGGGCACCGCCCCGTCGGAATGGTGATGGGCAGCTGCGTCTACCACGTCGGCCGTCGCGGTCCGCTGCGCACGATCGCGCAGACCGGCAAGAACGTCGAGCTGCCGAACTTCACCCAGGCGCTGTACGACGCCCGCGAGCTCGCGATGCAGCGGATGCAGACCGAGGCTCAGGAGCTCGAGGCCGAGGGGATCGTCGGCGTGACGCTGTCGGAGCGCAGCCACGGCTGGGGCAGCCACGTGATCGAGTTCTTCGCGCTCGGCACTGCGATCGTCCCGACCGGCTCCAAGGGCTCGATCGAGCCGCCGATCACCGTGCTGGATCTGAACGATTCGCGGTACGACGGACCCGGCAGGCCCCGCTAAGGGGCCCTAAGAGTCGCGCTGCAGCGCGTCGAGCCCGCCGCGCAGGAACTCGAGCACCTCGTCGAGGATCGCCATCCCCCGCTCGTGTGAGACCGGCTCGCCGCCCGCTTCGGCCTCCAGGAAGCGATCGCGCACCGACGTGAACGCGGCCGTCATCGAGGCGGCGATCAGCAGCGTGCGAATGTCGCCCGGCTCGGCGTCGAGGTCCTTGGCGATCGACTCCGCGAGCATCGGCTCCAGTTGCGCGTGCCGCGCGCGGACCTTCATCTTCAGCGCGGGATTACGCCTCATCAGGTCCTTGCGGAGCTTCGCCTCTTCGTCCGGCGGCTCGAACGATGACAGGAACTCACGAATCGCATCGACGGTCGTCGTGCCGGCGGGCCGCTGATCGAGCATCTGCTTCAGCCCCGTAAGGAAGTTCGACTCCTCGCACAGGAGGATGTCCTCCTTGCTGTCGTAGTAGGCGAAGATCGTCCGCCGCGAGACGTCCGCCGCCTCGGCGATGTCATCGAGCGTGGTCTCGTCGTACCCGCGCTCAGCGAAAAGCTGCAGGGCCACCTTCGCGATCCGTTCGCGAGTCTGCTGTTTCTTGCGCTCCCGGAGTCCGGGCCTGATCTCGGACGTCTCGAGCTCGGTCATTTATCCGGAGCCTAGCAACAAATCTTCACAAAAGGCAAATATGCACTCAGTGTTGACTTCGCGTCGCATCCGGGCTATAAATGCACTCGTTGCAAACTTGCTAACCGTGAAAGTTGAAGCTGACCATGGTGAGAATTGCCCGCTGGACGATGGCCCATCGCCGAACCGTCGTCGCCGTCTGGATCGTCGCGGCACTCGGCATCTTCGCGATCTCGAGCGCTGTCGGGAAGAAGACGGCCAGCGACTTCACGCTGCCCGGGACCGGCTCGCAGCGGGCAGTCGATCTGCTGCAGAGCCGCTTCCCCTCCCAGGCCGGAGACGCCGACCAGATCGTGTTCCACGCACGATCGGGCAAGCTCACAACCGCCGCCGAACGGACGAAGATCGACGCGATGCTCGCGCGCGTCGCGACGCTGCCGCACGTCACGGGCGTCGTCAGTCCCTACGCGCACGAGCAGGAGACGATCTCGCGGGACGGCACGATCGCGTTCGCGACCGTGAGCTTCGACGAGCGCGCAAACGCGCTGCCGGCGGCGGCGGTCGACCGGGTGGTCTCGGTGGCAGAGTCGGCACGGTCATCAAATCTTGAAGTGGAGCTCGGCGGCCAGGCGATCGAACAGGCGCAGCAAGCATCGCTCGGCTTCGCGACGGTCGTCGGGATCGGCGCGGCGATTCTGATCCTGCTGCTCAGCTTCGGGTCCTTCAGCGCCATGGGCCTGCCGATCGCGACCGCGCTCCTCGGGCTCAGTGCCGGCATCGGCGTGATCGGCCTCGCCAGCCACGTGATCGACATGCCGAGCTTCGCGTCCGAGCTGGCGCTGATGATCGGCCTCGGGGTCGGCGTCGACTACGCGCTGTTCATCGTCACCCGATTCCGTGAGAATTACCGCACCAACGGCGGCGACGTCGAGCAGGCCGTTGAGGACGCGCTCAACACCTCTGGCCGCGCAGTGCTGTTCGCGGGTATAACCGTCGTGATCGCGTTGCTGGGCATGTTCGCGCTCGGCGTCAGCCTGCTGAACGGCGCGGCCGTCGCGGCCTCGATCGGGGTCGTGCTCGTGCTCGGCGCGTCTCTGACGGTGTTGCCCGCGCTGCTCAGCCTGATGGGAGACCGGATCGGCAGGGTCAGCCGGCGTCAGGCGCGCCGCGACGCTGACTCCGCGGACGGCGGAGTGTGGGCGCGGTGGGTCCGGCAGGTGCAGAGGCGCCCGGCCGTCACCGCGATCGCGGCAACCGCGGTGATGCTCGTACTCGCGTCGCCGGCGCTCGGCCTCCGCCTCGCCTCCAGCGACGCCGGCAACGACCCCACGACCCAGACCACCCGCCAGGCGTTCGACCTGCTGGCGAAGGGCTTCGGCCCCGGGTTCAACGGACCGCTTCAGCTCGCGGTCGCGCTTCCGCGCCCGCACGACACCGCAGCCGTGTCGCAGCTCACGCACGCGCTGGCCGGCACGCCCGGCGTCGCATCGGTCGCCCCACCGCGTCTGAATGCAGACGGCTCGGCCGCGGCCGTCGTCGCATATCCGACCACCTCGCCGCAGAGCGCCCAGACCTCGAGTCTCGTCGCGCGGCTGCGTGACTCGGTGATTCCCCCGATCGAGCGGAGCACCGGCACGCAGGTGTATGTCGGTGGCGCCACCGCGTCCCAGGTCGACTTCGCTCACGTGCTCTCCGCGAAGCTGCCGTTGTTCATCGGAGTCGTGATCGGCTTGGCGGCGTTACTGCTCCTGCTCGTGTTCCGCTCGCTGGTGATCCCGGTGCAGGCGGCGGTCATGAACCTCCTTTCGATCGGAGCGTCGCTCGGGATCATCCAGGCGGTGTTCGAGCGCGGCTGGCTCGGCGGGCTGTTCGGCGCAACGCCCGGACCGATCGACGCGTTCATCCCGGTGCTCGCGTTCGCGATCGTGTTCGGGCTCTCGATGGACTACGAGGTGTTCCTGGTCTCCCGCGTGCACGAGGAGTGGGAGCGGAGCCGCGACGCGAGCGCCGCGATCCGGGAGGGCATCACCCGCACCGGGAGAGTCATCACGGCGGCGGCGGCTGTGATGGTCGCCGTGTTCGGCGCGTTCGCGATCAGCGGCAACCGCGTGCTCGCGATGTTCGGCCTCGCGCTGGCAACCGCGGTGCTGCTGGACGCGCTGGTTGTCAGGATGGTGCTACTGCCCGCGGTGCTGCAGCTCCTCGGCCGCCGCACCTGGGCGCTGCCCCGCTGGCTTGACAGGCGTCTCCCGAGGGTCGCCGTCGAGGGCGGCGAGTCCGCCGGCAGGCAGGGCCGGCCGATCGAGCCGGCGTTCGAGCCGAGCGCCTGAGCGACCGACGGCGCGAGAAAGCCCGCCCGGGTTACGACCCGCTGTTCCTGACGCGGTAGCGCAGGAACACCACGCCGCCGGCGAACCGCCGCTCCTCCACGAGCTCGAGCGCCGCCCGCAGGCCGGCCGGGAGCGCGGGCTTCCCGCCACCGACGATCACCGGGGTGAGGAACTGCTGCAGCTCATCCACCAGCCCGGCGGCCAGTGCCTGCCCCGCGAGCTCCGGGCCACCGACGGTGAGGTCGGCCGCGGACTCCCGCTTCAGGCGCAGGACAGCGGCGGCGTCGAACTCGCGCTCGATCCGCGTCCGCGCGCTCGAGACCTCGGTCAGCGTTCGCGAGTACACGACCTTCTCCGCCGCCTTCCAGATCTCCGCCCACTCCCGCAGAACCTCGGAGTCGCCGGTGCCCGCCGTCTCCCAGTACACCAGCGTCTCGTACATCCGGCGCCCGTACAGATATGTGCCGACCGGCCGCTCGAGCTGTGAGATGAACGCGTGCAGTTCCTCGCCCGGAGCGGCCCACTCGAACTTGCCGTCCGCGTCCTCGATGTACCCGTCGAGCGAGCAGATCGCCGAGTAGATCAACCGAGCCATGCGTGCAGGTATCGTCGCATCTCGGTGCCGCAGGGCTCTCCATCGGAACGCGCCGCGAGGCTGATCGCCTCGGCCACGTCGGCCAACCTCCGCCGTGCACGGAGGCTGCTCGCTGCCGATCCGGCCCTCGCCCGCCATGACCTCGCGTGCGCCTGCGCGACCGGCGAGGCCAACGAGGTCTCGCGAACGCTGGCGGCCACTCCGAACGCGGTCAGCGAACCAGCCGGTCCGTACGGCTGGCAGCCGATCTCGTACGCCTGCTTCTCGCGCCTGCTCCGGCGCGACCCCGCACGCGCTCCCGGAGTCCGCGAGGTCGTGCGGCGACTGCTCGCTGCGGGCGCCGACCCGAACGCGGCTTTCATCCACGACGGCCGCTGGCTCCAGGTCCCGCTGTACGGTGCCGCCGGGATCAACGGCGACCCCGAGCTCACCCTGATGCTGCTCGACGCCGGCGCGGACCCGACCGACGACCGCGAGGGCTACGCCGGCAACGAGGTCCTCTACCACGCTTGCGAGCACCGCGACCCGACCTGCGCTCGGCTCGTGATCGACGCCGGGGCGCGACAGGACTTCGTCGACTACGACCTCGGGCGGGCCTTGAACTTCCCCAATCACGAGATGATCGAGATGTTCTGCACCCACGGCGCGAAGCCCTGGGCCGCCCATCTGCATCAGGCCGTGTGGCGCCGCCGCCCGCCCGAGACCGTCGCAGCGCTGCTCGACGCGGGCGCGCCGGTCGACGTGCCCGACGAGCACGGGCTGAACCCGCTCCAGATCGCCACCCTGTGGGGTGAGGACGAGGTTGCGCAGCTGCTGCGCGACCGGGGAGCCGATCAGAGCGCGGGGGCGGGCCCGGACCCATCGACCTCGCTGCTCGACGAGATGCTCGTCCTCTCCGTCCAGGGCGGCCGGTTCGAGACGGCGTGCCGGCTGCTCGATTCGGGCGCGCACCTCGACGGCGACCCCGATGCCGGCCGGCCTCCCCCGCTCGGCGAGGCTTGCTGGCGCCGTCGCGTGGAGCTCGCGCACGAGCTCGTGCGGCGCGGCGCCGCGCTCGTGTTCCCCGACGGCGGCAGCGCGCTCGGAGCGGCGCTTCACGGCTCGCGCCACTGTCAGGACCCGGAGGGCGGGCCGACGATGCAGACGATCGGCGAGATCCCCAAGGAGCCCTATGCGGAGATCGTCAGGATGCTCATCGCCGCCGGCGCACCGGTCCCGGAGCGCATCGGGCCCAAGGGCCGCCCCACCGCGGAGCTGATCGCTGCGCTCGGCGTCGATCCGCCCGCGAGCGACACCGCGTGAGGAAGACCGAGTGATGACCGAGATGAACGCGGCCGTCGTGACGTCGTTCGACCATCCACCGCGCTACCAGAGGTTCCCGGTCCCGCAGCCGCGTGGCGACGACGAGATGCTCGTCGACGTCCTCGCCGCCGGGCTGCACCCGCGCGTGCGCACCGGCGCCGCGGGCGCTCACTACACGAGCACCGGCACGCTGCCGATGATCCCCGGGATCGACGCGGTCGGAGTACGAGCCGACGGCAGGCGGATCTACTTCGTGTCGGGCGACGACACGTTCGGCACGATGGCCGAGAAGGCGCTCGCAGACCCGCGGCGCTCGATCGAGCTGCCCGACGCGGCCGCGGCAGCGGACGTCGCCGCCGCGATGAACCCGGCGATGTCGTCGTGGGTGGCCCTTCGCCGCCGCGTGCCACTCGAGCCGGGCCAATCGATCCTCGTCCTCGGCGCTACCGGCAATGCCGGTGCGATGGCGGTCCAGGTGGCGAAGCTGCTCGGGGCGGGACGAGTGGTCGGCGCCGGGCGCGATCTCGCTCGCCTGCGCGCGCTCTCGTCGGTCGGCGCGGACGAGGTCGTGCAGCTCACCGATGACGCTGAGGCCACCGCGGGCGCCCTCGCGGCGGCGGCCGCCGAAGTCGACGTCGTCGTCGATTATCTGTGGGGCGCTCCCGCGCAGCACGCGATCGTCGCGCTGTTGACGGCGCGCTCGGACCGCAGCCGGGCGCTGGACTGGATCCAGATCGGCGCGATCACCGGCCCCACGATCGAGCTCCCGTCGGTGGCGCTGCGGTCGGCCAACCTACGCATCCAGGGAAGCGGCCAGGGCTCGGTCTCTCCGGCCGTCTACCGGGCCGAGCTGCCGTCGCTTGTCGACGCGATCAGCGCCGGCGCGATCGCCGTGAGCGCGACCGCCACGCCACTGGCCGACGTCGAGGCTGCCTGGGCCCGGCCTGAGAAGCCGGGCGAGCGGATCGTGCTGCTGCCGTAGCTACGCTGCAGAACTCCGTGGTACGCAGAAGTCCGCTCGCATGCCTGCTCGCGGCGTCGGCCGTGTCGGCCGCCCCGGTCGCGGCGGCGGCCTCGCGCGCCGGCGGGGGCGTCGCGGTCCGCCTGTGCCGGCATCCCATCTCCGCGAGCATTACGGACGGGACGTCGGCGGCTTCCCCGAGTTCCGGATCGCGTCCGGCGACGGCGAGCTGCAGACCTCGTACTCGGGCGGCGTCGACTGGGAGCGGATCGAGCTGAACCGCATCCCATCCGGGACCTCGGGCACTCTGGCGGCGGCCGACTCGTCGGCGCACGCGTGGGCGACCGGCCCGACGGCGGCGCTGTCGAAGTTCGTGCTCGGCGTCTCCCCCGTCGTGCCCGGCTCCGCGAGCTGCCTGTGGAGCGACGGCCGCGCCGCCCATCGCGTCCGGGCGCACCGGGCCGGCGCCGCGATCGGGTTCGGTCAGGCGGCCGGCACCGCCACCTTCGCCTCCGTGCGGTAACTCGGCTACGCCGTGACGGCGGGCAATCCGACTCCTATCACCTTCAGCCGCCGGGATAGCGCCGTGAACGCGAACTCGTTCATCTCCTGCGCGGAGTAGCCGAGGTACTCGTAGGCGTCGCCCAGCTGGTGGCGGGGCGGAACCAGCACGCCGGCGGCGGCGGGGAGCGTCTCGACGAGCTTGTCCTGGATCCGCCGCGCGAGCTCCGGGTCGCGCGCCTTCTGCTGCAGGAACCAGGTGCCGTAGGCGACGTGGCGGTGCTCGTCCTGCGCGATCAGGTTGAACGCGTGTAGATGGCCTTGCAGCGTGCCCATGCGCTCGAGGTTCGCCGTCTGGAAGTTCTGGCCCGTGAGCGCCAGCGTCCCCTCGATGACCATGTGGTACGTGGTCACGAAGTCGACCTTCGCGCCGATGTCGCTCGGGTCGGCCAGGAGCGCGTTGTGGTCGTCGACGAGGTGACCATCGAACAGCTTGAAGTAGTCGGGGGTGAGGTCGTGACGGGCGCGCTCGAGTCGGTCCTCAAAGCTGCCGTCGAAGTCGAACACCTCCTCGTAGAGCCGGTTGAAATGCTGGGCATGGCGCGCCTCGTCGACCTGCTGGGTGATCAGGAAGGCCTCCTCGTGCTTGTCCTCGGCGGCAAGCACGAGGCCCGAGAACTGATTCGTCACCCGCTCCTCCCCGACGAAGAACCCCGACAGGCCCCACAGCAACTCCTCGCGTTCTTCCTCGGGCATCGCCTCCCAGTCGCGGCGGTCCTGGGTCAGGTCGATCTCGTGCGAGACCCAGTTCTGACGCTCCCAGAGCCGGTAGAGCGCCAGCGGCGTCATCAGCTGAAGTTGGTCCCGCCCACCCAGCTTCGACTCATCGGTGATCGTCGCCACGTCCCCCTGGACGGTGTAGTCGAGCAGGCTGGACATGTTTGCCTCCTTCCGGTGACTTGGTCAGGCAGCTCGGGCGTCGTCGGCCTCGGCGGCGCCCGTGCGCAGCGCGCGAAGCCCGGAGCTGAGCTGGTTGAGCGCTCGATCCGACATCGCGGAGCCTAACCGCGCCTCGAGCTCCGCCTCGAAAGTCTTGGTGGCGTCCGCGAGCGCTCGCCTTCCCGCCGGCGTCAGATCGATGATCGACGAGCGGCGGTCGTCGGGATTCGGGCGGCGCCGGCAGTGGCCGGCGGCCTCGATCGAGTCGACGAGCTTCGAGACTCCGCCGGTCGTGAGCGCCAACGCGCCGGCGATGTCGTAGACGCGACACGCGCGTGTCGACTCGATCACCTGCATCGGCTCGAACTTGTGCAGCGGAAGGTCGTGCTCCGCTCGCATCCGCGCGTCGACGGCATTCCACAGCTCGGTCTCGAACCGGACCAGGTCGCTGAACAGCAGCTTCAGATCCGGCATCGCGTGGTCCTCGTCACCAACCGGGTTTTTAGCAGTCGGCCCACGCCTGATCCCGGAGGCGCACGTCTCGCGGCAGCTCTCGGCTACGGCGTCCGCGCCCGAGCTGGAGGTACCCGACCGTGGCGACAGGCGGTCCGAGCTGTGGCCGGCTGCCAGAGCGGTTGTTGATGCGCCGCGCCGAGTGGTACGGTGAGCGCACGGGTGGTATGACCGCCCAGGAGGTTCTCACCGCCGACGCAGCGAATCTCTCTCCGAAATGGTCTGATCGCGCCGGCTCTGGGAAGGGTCCATGAGGAGCACACGGGAGCGAGCTGAGGAGAAGCGCCAAGCGAAGCTCGAGCAAGTGCGCGAGCAGGTCGAGAACGGCTCGTTGGTGATCCGCCAGATGACCGACGAGGAACGGCGCCGTTACCCGCCGAAGCCCGCCGGTTCTGACTCCAAGCGGCCTCGCCGGTTCAACCCGTGAGCTTGAAGCAGGCCATGCGCCTGCAGGAGGAGGCTGACTACTACCACGATCGGGTCGCCCTCTTGCGAGCCAGGCTGTACAGATGGGGCCTCCGCCCGAACGCTCGGTTACGGCAGCTCGAGCGAGAGCTCGAGCTCGTCGAGCAGCGCCTGCGAGACGCGCTGCGCGGCCCGAAGCGCGGAGGCGACCTGCTACCTTGATTCTCAGCGGTCGACGCCGTCGGCCGCGAGGCAGCTCTCTTGGGTCCCGCATGACAGCGGTTCGGGTCAGCCACAGCCTCCCGAATCGTTCGCGGTGACTTGGTCGCCGCCAAGGAGCAGGACATGTCCAATAAGTCGTTCGCCGAGCTCGGCGCCTCACGTGCTGTCGTCAGCTCGCTTGCCCAACAGGGCTTCACTGAACCATTCGCGATCCAGCGCGTCGTGATCGGCGACGTTCTGGCCGGCCGGGACGTACTCGCGAAATCGCCCACCGGCTCGGGCAAGACGCTCGCGTTCGGGATCCCAATGGTCGACCTGATCGCGGCCGATGGGCCCCGCCCCGCGGCGCTGGTGCTCGCGCCGACGCGCGAGCTCGCTACGCAGATCGTCGATGACATCCGTGCGATCGCGCACTCCCGGGCGCTGCGGGTAACCGCCGTCTATGGTGGCGTCGGGCTCGTCAAGCAGGCGCGCGAGGCGGCCCGTTCGCATGTGTTGGTCGCGACCCCGGGACGGCTCGAGGATCTGCTCGCCCGCCGCGCGTTCAAGCTCGATGCGGTCCGTCTGCTCGTGCTCGACGAAGCCGACCGGATGCTCGACATGGGCTTTCGCCCTGCCGTTGAGCGGATCGTGTCGGCATGCCCAGCGAAGCGCCAGACGCTGTTCTTCTCAGCCACGCTCGACGGCGAGGCCGGGCGTCTGGCCCGTACGTTCACCGCGAACCCGGTGGTCCACGAGCAGGGACCGACCGAGCGGCGCGCGAGCACCGATGTCGAGCATCGGTTCGTGCGCATCGATCACGAGCACCGCCTCGAGGCGCTCGTCGATGAATTGCGCCGTGAGCGTGAGTTGACGCTGGTGTTCGTGCGGACCAAGCACGGAGCCGACCGGCTCGTCAAGCGCCTCCGAGCCCACGGCCTCGAGGCCGTGGCGATGCACGGCAACAAGTCACAGCGTCAGCGCGAGCAGGCGCTCGCCCGCTTCGAGTCCGGGGCGGTCGACACGCTCGTCGCGACCGACCTCGCCGCCCGCGGAATCGATGTGAGTGGCATCTCTCACGTGATCAACTTCGACCCGCCCGCCGACAGCGAGACATACGTCCACCGCATCGGGCGCACCGGGCGCGCCGGCGCGAAGGGCATCGGCATCACGCTTGTCTCGCCCAGCGACCACGGTGACGTCACCAAGCTCGCGCAGACGCTCGGCCTCGACCACGGCCTCCCGCGCCGGGCTGCGGAGCACCGCTCGGGACCCTCGCCTCGCACGAACGGGAACTCCCCTCGTTCGCGCCGCCGGCGAAACGGTCGCCGCAACGCTCCTCAGCGCTGACCCGGCGGAGTTGTCGAGCCCGATCGCTAGGTCGGCTCGCCCCACTGCCCGTCGCCGTGATCGCGCGTGCTCTGATCGGCGACCGCCGGCGAGTCGTCCGGCCCGAAGCCGGCTTGGTCCAGCATTCGTCGCACGTCGACCAGGGTCTGGACTTCGACGTCCTTCCCGTGCGGCACGGGCAGCGTCTCGGTCTCGGGGCCGAGCGTGACCCTGAGCTTTCCGTTGTGCTCGTGTGTGACGCTTCCGATCGCCTCGAGCAGCGACACGACCTCGCGCCACTCGATGTTGCGGCTGGACGACTGGCTGAAGATCTTCTCGACCGTGTCGCGATGACGGCCACTCAGGTGCGCTTCCATCGAGATCCCTTCGTCGGGTCCGGATCTGGCCCTGCGATGCTGCGAACGGCATGATCCCATGCGGCGCGAGCCGCGCGGATCTAGAATTCGAGTCGTGAGCCTCGACCTCGCCCTGATCACCTTTAAAGGCGAGCCCGCTGCGGCGAGCGCGTTCGGCACGCTGCGGGACCGCGCCGGCCGTGACGCACCGTGGACGAGCGAGGTCGCGATCGTCGAGCACTACGGCAGCGGCCGCATGTCGGTCCGGGGGACATTTGCCGGTCACTACGTCGACGTCGAGGAGACCGACCACGTCTCGCTCCCGGGCGCGGGCGAAGGGGCGCTCACGGGCGCCGTCGTCGGCGTGATCTTCGGCCCCCCGGGATTGGCCGCGGGGCTGGTGACCGGCGGAATCATCGGCGCCGAGGCCGGCAGCCCGACCGAAGTCGAGGCAGAGCCCGAGCTTCTGATCAACGAGCTGCGAGAAGCGGTGCCCAAGGACCATTCGGCGATTGCCCTGCTCGCCGAGCCGGCGCACGTCGACGACATGCTCTCGGCCCTCGGCGATTCATCCGACGCCACGGTGGTCCGCCGCCCGCTCAGCGCCGAGCAGGCGTCCGCGCTGATCGCAGCCGTGGCCGCGGACCCGCCCGCCTCGCCCGGACCGACCCGCGGCGACTGAGAGCTGCCAAGCTTCTTGCCATGACAAGCGCTTCTGACGGCATCAACCCGAGCGTTCCGCCGAGCGGCACCGGCTGCGCGGATTGCCTCGCGGGCGCCTCGCCAGGCTGGTGGCTGCACCTGCGGCGGTGCGCAGAGTGCGGGCACATCGGTTGCTGCGACAACTCACCCGCCCAGCACGCGACCGCGCACAACAAGGCCACGGGGCACCCGGTGCTGCAGAGCTTCGAGCCCGGCGAGGACTGGTTCTACGACTACCGCTCCGACGAGTTCTTCGAAGGTCCTCCGCTGGCCGCGCCCGACAGCCATCCGCTCGACCAGCCTGTGCCCGGCCCCGCCGGCGCCGTGCCGCGCGACTGGCAGCGTCTGCTCAACTGACGCGCAGAAGCTCGATCGGCAGGCCGTCGCCGGGGAACAATCCGGTTCCGACATCCATCGGCGGCTCGTAGCCTGGCCTGATCCGCAGGCGGTTGCGCAGCAGCAGCTGGTGCATGATCGCCTTGACCTCCATCGAGCCGAAGTGCATCCCGATGCATTTGTGCATGCCGCCGCCGAACGGGGTCCAGGCGTACTTGTGCGATGCGTCCTCGCGGCGCTCCTCGCTGAACCGATCCGGATCGAACGTGTCCGGATCGTGCCACCAGGGCTCCATCCGCTGGGTCCCGTGGATCGCGAGCATCAGCTTCTGGCCGGCGGGGATGTAGTAACCGTCGATTTCCGTGTCCTTGACAGCCTGGCGCGCCAACGTCGCGACCGGCGCGTTCATGCGCAGCGTCTCCTTGAACACGAGCTCCATCGTCGGCAGCGCGTCAAGGTCGTCGTAGCCGATCGCGGGCTTCCCGAGCGCCCTCGATTCCTCGCGCAGCCGTTCCTGCCATTCGGGGTGCTTGGCGATGTAGAAGCTCATCATCGCGGTCGTGATCGTGCTCGTGTCGTGCGCCGCCATCATCGTGAAGATCATGTGGTTGACGATGTCCTCGTCGGTGAACCGATCGCCCTCCTCGCTCTCGGCGCGGCAGAGGACGCTGAACAGATCCTCACCGTCGCCGGCGCGCTTGGCCGGGATCTGGCTGCGGAAGTACTGCTCGAGCATCCGCCGGCTCTCGAGACCGCGGTGCCACTTCCCGCCGGGAACGTCCGCGCGGACGATCGCCTGACCGCCGACCACGGTGTCGATGAAAGCCTTGTTCACTCGGTCCGCCTCGGCGCCGAGCTCACCGCCCTCGAACACCTCGGTGGCGACGTCGAGCGTCAGCTGCTTGGTGGCCCGGTAGAGATGCCACGTGCCCGCCGACGGCCAGCGGGAGATGCCACGTTCGATCGCGGTGTTCATCTTCTCCAGGTACGCGACGAGACGCTCGCGCTTGAACGCCGCCTGCATGATCCGGCGGTGGTGGCGGTGCTCCTCGAAGTCCATCAGCATCACGCCGCGATCGAAGAACGGGCCGATCAGGTAGTCCCAGCCGAGCTTGTTGGAGAACGCCTGGTCGCGGTTCGTCAGCACCGTCTCGAGCCCGTCGGGACCCAGCACCTGGACGAAACGGGTGCCGAGCGAGCCGACCCAGAACAAGTTGCCGAACCGCTCGTGGTAGCGCCGCGCGTGATCGAGGCCGTTGTGCAGGAACTCCAGCGTGTGGCCGACGATCGGCAGACCGGAATCGCCCATCACGGGCTTCAGCCCGCTGCCCGCCGGAGGCATCGCCAGCGGGCGAACCTCGCTCGCAGGGGCTCGCTCGACCAGCGAGGCAGCGACGGCCCGCGCTCTCAGCTTCACCGGTGTGCTCATCGCCCTCCGGCACTCTATCCGCCGCGTAAGATCGGCACCGTCACCGGCCGAAGGAGGGAAGGATGAGCGAGACCGTCAAGTTCGTGCTCTCAGAGCAGGACATCCCGACCCACTGGGTCAACCTGATGGCGGATCTGCCGGGCGAGGCGCCGCCGCCGCTGCACCCGGGGACGAAGGAGCCGGCGGGACCGGACGACCTCGCGCCGCTGTTCCCGATGAACCTGATCCTGCAGGAGGTCTCGGCCGAGCCCGAGATCGAGATCCCCGAGCCGGTTCGTGACGTGTACAGACTGTGGCGGCCGACGCCGTTGTACCGCGCTCGCAGGCTGGAGCGCGCCCTCGATACGCCGGCGCACATCTACTACAAGTACGAGGGGGTGTCACCGGCCGGCTCGCACAAGCCGAACACGGCGGTCGCGCAGGCCTACGAGAACGCCGCCGCCGGAATCAGGAAGCTGACGACCGAGACCGGCGCCGGCCAGTGGGGTTCGGCGCTTTCGTTCGCCTGCCGTCTGTTCGGGCTCGAGTGCGAGGTCTGGATGGTCGGCTCGAGCTACGACCAGAAGCCCTATCGCCGCTCGATGATGGAGACGTGGGGGGCGACCGTGCACCGCTCGCCGTCCGACGTCACCGAGTCCGGCCGCTCGCAGCGCGAGCATCCAACCGGTTCGCTGGGCATCGCGATCTCCGAGGCGGTGGAGGTCGCGGCTCAGAGCGAGGACACCAACTACTCGCTCGGGTCGGTGCTCAACCACGTGCTCCTGCACCAGACGGTGATCGGGCAGGAGGCGATGGCGCAGATGGCGATGGCCGGCGAGGAGCCCGACGTCGTCGTCGCCTGCGTCGGCGGCGGGTCGAATTTCGGCGGGCTGGCGTTCCCGTTCCTGCGCCGCGTGCTGCGCGACGGCGCGACCACACGCTTCATCGCCGCCGAGCCGGCGGCGTGCCCGACGCTGACCCGCGGGGTTTACGCCTACGACTTCGGCGACACCGTCGGGCTGACGCCGCTGATGCCGATGTACACGCTCGGCCACGACTTCGTTCCGCCTCCGGTCCACGCCGGCGGGCTCCGCTACCACGGAGACTCTCCGCTGCTGTGCGGACTCGTCAAGGCGGGGCTCGTCGAACCGCGGGCCTACCTGCAGAACTCCACCTTCGAGGCGGCCGTGGCCTTCGCACGGTCCGAAGGCATCATCCCCGCCCCTGAGCCGGCGCACGCGATCCGCGCGGTGATCGACGAGGCGCAGAGCGCTCGCGAGGCCGGCGAGTCGCGCGTGATCCTGTTCGGGCTCTGCGGCCACGGGAACTTCGACCTCAGCGCCTACGACGCGTACCTCGCCGGCAAGCTCGAGGACCCCGAGTTCTCCGAGGCCGACCTCAGCGCCGCGCTGGCAGCGCTGCCCGAGGCTCCGGCGCTGACATAGCCGGCCCCTCGGGTGTGCGAGGATCCTTGGCGTGTCCCCGTTTGGCAGGCGCAAGCCGCCTGCGCCCACAGAAGAGGAGAAGCGCGCGGCCGAGGTTGATCTGGAGCGGATCCGGCAGGGCGGGATCCCGCTGGGAGCCGAGCAGCGCCTGAAGCGGGTCGCGACCTCCAGCACCCCTTTCTTCACCAGCGATCTGACCGCCAAGGAGTACGCGCTCGCTCAGGCGTCGGGGCTGCAGCCGGTCGCGCAGGTGATGGGCTCGTCGGTCGTCCAGCACGGCTGGGTCGGCGCGCGGGGTGCGTATTACGTCAGCGGTGAAATCCCGGCCCTGTCAGAGCCCTGGAACCTGTCTCGCACGCGGGCGTTCGGCCGGCTGCGCCAAGAGGCGGAGCTGGCCGACGCGGACGGGGTGATCGGGATCGAGATCTCGACGGGGTCACTCGGCGAGGCCGGCAACGTCGAGCTTGTCGTGTTCGGCACGGCGGTGCGCGACACCACGCTTCCGCCCCACCCCAACCGCCGGCTTGGGATGTGCACGCTCTCGGGCCAGGACGTCGACAAGCTGCGGCGGATCGGCGCCGAGGTGCGCGGCGTGGTCGGCCATACGGCGGTCATCTCGGTTCAGCTCGGGCAGAACTCGGCGTGGGTGATGAACGCGGGCGGCATGTTCGGGGGCGGGGCGAGGATGAATGTCGAGATCACGGAGATCGCCCAGGGCGTTTACGACGCTCGCGACGTTGCGATGCGCGAGGTGCGCAGGCAGGCGAGTGAGGTCGACGCGAACGACATCGTGATCTCGACGCTCGCGCACACGATTCAGCACCACGAGTACGACCAGGCCGGCGGTTACAAGATCCACTTCTTCTACGTGACGATGCACGTCCTCGGGACCGCGATCCGGCTCGGGGCGCGCGAACCCCACCCCGCCCCGCTGCCGGACCCGATGCTCTCAATCAACCTCGGTGCCTAGCCGAAAAGGAACGCTGCCCATGGCGAACTACGATCCGAACAGCACCGAGGGCCTCGCCGAGCACGCGGGCGAGCGTCTGCAGATGAACGCCCGCGGGCTGTTCACCTCCGACCTCTCCGTCAACGAGTATCTGTGTGTCGAGAAGGCCGGCTTCGAACCCGTCGGCCTGGTCGTCGGCTCGAGCATCTATCACGTCGGCTACCAGTTCGGGAGCCTGCGCCAGAACCAGGAGCTCGACGTGCTCAGCCAGGCGATGTATCAGGCACGCGAGCTGGCGATGACGCGGATGGAGGAGGAGGCCGACCAGCTCAGCGCTGACGGCGTGGTCGGGGTCCGGCTCGACATCGGCCGCTACGAATGGGGCGCGGACATGGCCGAGTTCATCGCGATCGGAACAGCGATCCGCCACAAGGAGGGCAAGCTGCACCGGGCACCGAACGGCCGCCCGTTCACGAGCGACCTCTCGGGCCAGGCGTTCTGGACGCTGATGCAGACCGGGAAACGTCCGGTCGGGATGGTGATGGGCAGCTGCGTCTACCACGTCGCCCACCGCGGGATGATGCAGTCGATCAGGCAGACCGGGCAGAATGTTGAGCTCGAGCAGTACACGCAGGCGCTCTACGACGCCCGCGAGCTGGCGATGGAACGGATGCAGAAGGAGGCCGAGGCGATCGGCGATGGGGTGCTCGGGATCGTCGAGGTCAAGCTGCATGAGAACAACCACGGCTGGGGCAGTCACGTGATCGAGTTCTTCGCCGTCGGTACCGCCGTCATCCCCAACGAGCACGTCGGGGCGGATCAACAGCTGCCGGACATCACCCCGGTGCTCGACATCAACGACTGACCCGCTCCCGGGACCGTCGGCGAGTGCCGGGGGTCCGCGCCGGATCCGCTCGCGGGCGTCGTCCACCGAGCCCCGGAACCAGCCAGTTTGTCTTGATGGTCATTCCTCGAGCCACTGAGCCGGCGTCCAGTCCCCCTCCGGGTCCGTGGTCTGCCCCACCTCGATCAAGTGGCCGTCGGGATCGCGGATGTAGCAGCGGATCTCATATGCGTGCTGTTTCGGGGGCGTCAGAAAGTTCGCACCGCGCGCGCTCCACTCGGCATACACAGCGTCGATGTCCTTGACCCTGATATTGAGGAAGGCGTTCACCCGATCCGGATCCGGTGGCGTCTCGAGCGTCACGGTCGGCTTATCGTCCGTCGGACCACCGCCCACGCTGATCACGATGAAGCTGTTGCCGAGCGCGACGTTGGTCGGCTGTCCGTCCGGTTTTCCGGAGAAGACAACTCGGCCGCCGAGCACCTCGGTGTAGAAGCGCCGAGAGCGCGCGACATCTTCCGAGACGATGAAGTGGGTCAGCACAATCTCCTCGGGCGGCGGTGGGAGCTCGGCCATCTGGTACCTCCACTGGTTGGTCTGGGGCCGGCCCGCGACGGGGCCTGCGGCTCCGCGCTGCGGCGGTCACGCATCATCGACGATCGCGCGACGCACGTACATGGGCCCGGGCCGCAAATCGCGAGCCCCCGGCGTCCGCGCTGCTCCGCGTCAGGAGAATCCGGGCACGAGGAACTCGAACCGCTGGCGCCGACGGCCACAGTGGTAGTACCGCGGCTTTGCGCCCGGAGGCGGTGGACCCACCGGACCGCTGCAGCTGAACCCGGGCGATGTGAACAGCGGACCGCCCGGAGTCGCCTCGTAGCTGGCGGCGCGAAGCGCGGCGGCGGCTCGTGAGCAGGAGATCCTGATCACGCGAAGGTTGGTGACCGTCAGCGAGCCCTGAGCCGTGCCGCGGACGCTCAGGCCCCGGACGGTCAGCTGCTCCCGGTTGCATCGGTGGTACGCGCGAGCTTGCGTGTGCGCGAAGCCGGCGGCCCCGGTGAGCAGGAGCACGGTCGCAGTCGCTGCCGACAGCGTCAGCGCACGGGTGGGCGAGAACTTCAGCCGCATGCTGAGGACTCTACGAACGGCACGCCGGCTCGTCACACTGGGTCCACTACCCGATCCGCTCGTCGATCCGGACGTGGACGGTGGCTCCCGCTTCCTTGCCAATCGCCTTGCGGAGCGCCGCCCTGACCGGGAGCCTGTGCGTGCCGTCGCCCTGCGCCATCAACGCGCCGGTGAACGGCTCCCCGTCGATCGCGCCGCGGATCTTCACGAGCCCGCGGGTGCCGAACAGCTCGGGCACGTCGCCCATCACCACACACGTCCATGCACCTGGGTCCTCGCCCCTCTGAAGTTGGGCGTCGAACTCTCTCAACACCTACTCCGGCGCCCCGTCCGCGACCCAGCGTTCGAACAACTCGACCCGCTCGGGCGGCCACGCACCGTCGCATGGCATCGAGCCATCCTTGAGCCGCTGCCCGATCGCGTCAGCGTGGGTCCTGACGTCTGCGTAGGACCACAGATCGAATGCTCTGCGCATCGAATCGCGATCCTTCTCTCGGAACAGAGGCTTGATATCGACGTCGAAGCCGAGGTCCTGTACCGCCATTGCCATCCTTCCGTCGCGGTGACGACTCACGCATCATCGTATTCCTTGGCGACCGCGCTGCGGCTGCTCTAGACACGCTCGCCGCGTTTGCGCGCGAAGTCGAGCTCCGGAAGCACTGACGGTCCGGGAACCGCTCGTGCCACGATCTCGAGGCCGGTGGGCTCGGGTTGGAAGCGCTCGACAATCTCGAAAGCGGGCGAGCTCGAGCATCCCGACGATCGCCGAAGGCGTCAGTCCCCACCAGTAGTTCACGTAGCCCATCGCCGGCGAGCGGTCGAACGGCGCGGCCGCCCCGGGAGCGCGGAAGCCTCCCGCCGATGGAGCCATGTGAACGCTTTCCGCGACTCATCCGACAGCGGGATAGAAGACACATGCACCCTCGATCCCCGGTAGCTCCGGGATCACACGGTTCCCGAGGATGAGCGTCTCGATCGTCAGGCGCCTGAGGTGCTCGATCAGGCGATACGGGTCGGGGGAGTGGTACAGGACCCCCATGCACCACACGACATCGAACGCTCCGAGGCGCTCGACGGTGCCCGGGTCGTGCAGATCCCCCTGGACGTACTCGACCTTGGAGGAGCGCGCGGCATGTTGGCGCTGAAACTTCTCGGTCGCGTCCATTCCGTCGCAGATCACGATCCGCTCGGCGCCCGCGCCCTCTGCGGCGAAGGCGTCATCACCGTCGATCCCCCACATACCGCCCATGTCGAGGAAGGACTTCCCGCCCGCGACACTGGCGATCAGGTCACCGCGACGCGACGGATCGCTTTTCGCGAAGCGCCTTCGCGCCTTCGCACCTTCGCCCGAGAAAGCCAGGCTCTGGCCAGCAGCGACATCGATGCAGTGTGTATCAGCCCACTGATCGGCGGCCCGAGCGCGGGCGGCCTGACGGACGACTGCGTGATCGCGGGTCATCGGCGGGACCAGGAACGTCACAGTCTCGTCGTCGCGAAGTGCCAACATTCGCAGGCCCCGTGCCTCCGCTTCCGGCCCCCGCCATCGACACGCGATCGCGATGGTCATCGTTCGAGCGTGTTCGGCTCAACCTGGATGACGGGGCGCATACGACCGCCTACGTTGCGGGCTACCCGCTCGCCGGCACCGTGGTGAGGGTGCTGCGGCTTCCCGGGCTCGTGCGGCTGCACGCATGGTGCAAGGAGCACGAAGTGTCCGAGGCGCTCGTCGGTGGCTTCTACGTGCGCCGAGTCGGCGTGCCGCTCGGGGAGCTCAGGCTCGCCGGGGTGGCGCAGCCATTCGTTCCGGTCACGCACCCGTGGGGTGGGCGGCGAGCGTGCGTCAGCGTCGTCGGGAAGATGGTGCGGATCGCGCGTCGTGACGAGCTTCCCGCGAATCCGCCGGGCGACCTGTTGCAGGCCGGTCCGCTGCTTGTGCGTGATGGGCGAGTCGTCGGCGGCGATGAGGAGGGGTTCTCCGCAACCGCCGATCAGTTCGACTCGGATATCACGGTTGGGCGGCATCCGCGCGCGGCGCTCGGATCCGACGGCGAGCGCCTGATCGCATTCGCCTGCGACGGCCGGGCGGACGACGAGGCCGGGCTCACGCTGGAGGAGCTCGCCGCGACGATGGTCCGCCTCGGTGCACGCGAGGCACTCAACCTCGATGGCGGCGGCTCGACCTCGCTCGTGTGTGCCGGTCGCCTGCGCAACAGTCCGCGCGAGGCGCACCAAGTCGCCGTCCGGGGCGGCAGGGAGATCGCGACCGCGCTCGTTTTCGCTCGCCGCTGAGCCCGGGCCGGCTCGGGGGCCCGATCGAGTCAGGATGCACGGCAGCCGTATGGTGGGTGGGTGCGGCTACTGAACGGCATCCTGTTCTTCCCACGCGGAGGATCCGCGCACGTGGTCAGGTCGATGTCGCGGCAGCTGCCCGAGAACGGTTGGGATGTCCGCATCCTGACCGGCTCAGTGCCCGGTGGTCCGGGCGACGCAGACAGGTTCTACGGCGACCTCGACATCCAAACCGTGGACTTCACCGCGGGCGACGCGCCGATGCATCCGTCCTACGAGGATCGCCCGGGTGCCCCCGACCGCTGTTTCTCGCTGGTCGACGATGCCGCGTACCGCGCCCACACGGCCGCCTGGGAGCAGGCACTGCGCGAGGCCGACGTGGCTGCGTTCGACGTGCTGCTGCTCAACCACCTGACGCCGCTCAACGAGGCGGCCGCGCGGATCGCGCCCGAGATCCCGGTCGTCGGCCACCTCCACGGGACGGAGCTGCTGATGCTCGAGCGGATCGACGAGGGAGCGCCTGCTCACTGGATCCACGCAGCGGCGTGGGCTCGTCGGATGCGACGCTGGGCACGGCAGTGCGCGCGGATCGTTGTCCAGACCCCCCGGAACGTCGATCGAGCGGTCGCCGTGCTCGGTGTCGAGCGCGCCGTCTGCGTCGTCGTCGCCAACGGCTTCGACGCGACGCTGTTCGCACCGCGGACCGTCGACCGCGGCCACTTCTGGCGGCAGGCGCTGGTCGAGGAGCCCAAGGGCTGGCGGCCCGGAGCCGAGCCGGGGAGCGTTGCGTACGAACCCGGCCAGGTCGCGATCCTCGACCACGCCACCATCCTGGTCGCCGTCGGGCGCTACACGGCGGTCAAGCGGCTCGGATTGCTGATCGAAGCGTTCGCACTTGCCGAGCGGCGCGCGCGACAGGAGCCGGCGCTCGTACTGCTCGGGGGCTACCCGGGCGAATGCGAGGGCGAGCATCCGTGGGATGCCGTCCAGCGGACCGGCGCCCGAAACGTGTTCCTCGCCGGCTGGCACGACCACTCCATCCTCTCCGGCTTCCTCAACGCCACCGACGCGCAAGTGCTCGCATCCGTCGGTGAGCAGTTCGGTCTGGTGCTGGTCGAGGGGATGGCATGCGGGCTGCCGGCGATCGCCGTCAACCGCCTCGGGCCCGCCGAGATCATCGACGACGGCCGCACCGGCTGGCTCGTCGGCCCCGACGATCGCGACCAGCTTGCAGACGCGATCGTCTGCGCGCTCGACGACGATCCCGAGCGCCTTCGGCGAGGACGGGCCGCGCACTCGACTGCAACCGCCCGCTGGGGCTGGCCGGCGCTGGCCGTTCGGATGGCCCGCGCGCTCGACGAGGCCCGGCGAACGGCCATCACACACTCGCCGGTTTGAGCGCTGCCGGATGACGAAGAGACTTGCATGGATTGGCGATGGCGCACCTCGCATGGAGGTCGCACATGTCGAGCAGACCGAGCCGACGTTCGCGGCTTATGGCACCCAGCTCGGGGCTACCTATGAGCTGCGTTACCTGCTCGAGCCAGAAACCCTTCAGCTCGAGCTCGTCGGCGAGCGAACGCTCGAGCTCGGACTCGACGGCGCGGACTTCTTCGATCTCGGCTGGTCGCCGCTGTTCAACTCGTTGCCCGTGATCCGTGACCGGCTGCTGGAGCCAGGGCCGGCCCGCGACTATCGCATGCGGTGGGTCGAGGTCCCTTCGCTCAGGGCGACCATCTCCGAACAGCGCTACACGCCGCTGGGAGATGGTGTGGTTCGCTTCCAGGCCGGCGAGTTCATCAGCGACATCAAGTTCGATGCCGACGGCTTTGTCGTGAGCTATCCCGGGATCGGCGCGCGACCGTAGCTCGCGGGCCTGGTCGTACCCGCGAAGCCCGGGCGGTCTCCTCACCGCCCAGGGGGCAACGCCAGGGGTTCACTAGGATCGGTCGATGGCTAACAAGACATGGTTCATCACAGGTACGTCGCGCGGCTTCGGTCGCGAGTGGACGAAGGCCGCACTGGATCGCGGCGACCACGTCGCCGCGACGGCACGCGACACGAGCACGCTCGACGACCTCCGGGCCGAGCACGGCGACGCGCTGCTCGCACTGGCCCTCGATGTCACCGACCGCGAGGCGGCCTTTGGCGCGGTGACGCGCGCGTACGAGCATTTCGGCCGCTTGGACATCGTCGTCAACAACGCGGGCTACGGCCACTTCGGGATGGTTGAGGAGATCTCAGAACAGGAGGCGCGGGCCCAGATCGAGACCAACCTGTTCGGCGCGCTGTGGGTCACGCAGGCCGCGCTGCCGTTCTTGCGCGAGCAGGGCAGCGGCCACATCATTCAGGTCTCGTCGATCGGGGGCATCTCGGCCTTTCCGAGCGTTGGGATCTATCACGCCTCGAAGTGGGGTCTGGAGGGGATCAGCCAGGCACTCGCCCAGGAGGTCAAGGGGTTCGGGATCAACGTCACCCTGGTCGAGCCGGGTGGCTTCTCGACCGATTGGAGCGGTCCGTCGGCCAAGCGCTCCGAGCCGATTGCGGCGTACGACGGACTACGCGAGCGCCAGCAGCAGTGGCGGGCGAGCAACGTCCCGGGCGACCCGGCCGCCTCGGCCCTCGCGATCATGCGCGTCGTCGACGCCGACCCGCCGCCGCTGCGGGTGTTCTTCGGCACGGCGCCACTCGGGATCGCCGAAAACGACTACGAGCGCCGTCTCGCAACCTGGCGCGAGTGGCAGCCGGTGGCCGAGCTGGCTCAGGGAGGCAGCGAGTAGCCGGCCGAAAGGCGACGGGTGAGCGCGTGACGGGTCGGTCCTGCTTCTGCGATGCCTGCGCCGGACACCGAACGTCGTCGGGCCGTCGCGCGCGATGTGCGGCTCTGCGACGCCTCGCAGATCCGGCTGGCCTTCAGCGCCGCGCTGGCAGCGATCAGCCTCAGTATCTCGGCGCAAGTGCGGCGTACATGGCGCTCAGCTGTCCCAGCGCGAGCGCGAAAGCCGGGTCTGTGCCCGTCAGCGCCGCCAGCCGCCTGATTCGCGCTGCAGGCTCCTCGCCCCAATTGTTATGAAGCGCGGCGTTCGCGACATCCAGTTCTCGAGGTCCAGAGATCCCGACCGGGTCGATCACCGCGATCGCGCCCTGGTGCTCGAGGATGTTCGCCGGCTGGAGATCGCCGTGCAATGCGACAACCGGTCGGCCCTGTCCGTGTTTGAGCAGCTCTTGTCCCAGCGTTTGCAGCGAAGGTACTTGCGAGACGGCAGCCTTGATGCTCGCACGCCAGTCTCCGAGTCCTCGCCGGCCGGCATACGCGGGCCGGTGCAGCGCATCGAGGAGCAGCGCCAGCCGCGCGGGGGCCAGCCGCGACGGTCTTCCCGGACGGGCGCGTTCCAACAGCAGCGCACCCGGTCGGTGAGCGAGCACGCGGACCGCCGGACCCCCGACCCAGGCGAGCATCGCGTTCGTCTCGGCCGACAGGCGCTCTTCGTTGGCGCACAGCTTCAACGCCGCCTCGAGGCCGCTCTCGGTATGACACCACGCCACGACTCCCCACGCGCCTGCGGCCATCCTCTCATCGTCGAGTGACAGGTGCCAGTCCTCGCACACAACATCGATCAGCTTGGGCAGTTGCGAAACCCAATCCTCGCTGGCGCACGCCGGGCGGCGCTCAAGCAATGCTGACGCGCGAGCCTTGGCGCGGCGCGGAACCGCATGGCGTGGCATCAGACCGACCAGCCCGCCTCTACGACGGTCGCGCCGGGCGGCCCCGAACCTTCCGAGCCCGACCAACGCGAGACACTCCACTGCATACAGCCAATTCTGGATCCATCTCCGACGCATGTCTTTGGCCACCGGGCCAATCGATGAACTC
Organism: uncultured Solirubrobacterales bacterium; assembly: GCA_963826895.1. Classification (GTDB taxonomy): domain Bacteria; phylum Actinomycetota; class Thermoleophilia; order Solirubrobacterales; family Solirubrobacteraceae; genus Palsa-465. The sequence continues at coordinate 447,185 of CAWGYJ010000001.1, read as the reverse complement.
GCGGCTCCGAGCATCGAAATGCCGTTGGCCATCGTTGGCACCGCCCCTCGATCACGAACGTATGTTCGTCACCGAGGTAGACTTCAGTGAGTGTCGCTCGTCGTCCAACCCTCACTGTTCGGCTCGTTGGGCACGCTCGGCGTCGCAGAGCTCGGCGACGCCGTCGAGCGCCGGCTGCTGTCCGACGGCGCCTGGGTCGACCTGCGACCGGATTTCGTGACCGCGGCCGACGAGCTCTTCGACGTGCTGGCCGGTACCGTGCCGTGGCGCGAGGAGCGGACGCACATCTACGACCGCACCGTGACGGTCCCGCGGCTCCTGGCCCACTACGCGCAGGGCGCAGAGCTGCCCCATCCGCTGCTGGACGAGCTTCGCTCGGTGCTCAGTGCCCACTACGCCGGGGAACTCGGCGAGCCGTTCGTCAGCGTCGGGCTCTGCCTGTACCGCGACGGCAGCGACAGCGTCGCGTGGCATGGAGACCGCATCGCTCGCGAGAGTCCACGCGACACGATGGTTGCGATTGTCTCGCTCGGCGCCACCCGACCGTTCGGGCTACGGCCGAAGTCGGGCGGCCCAGGGCTGCGGCTCGGAGTCGGCCACGGGGACCTGCTTGTGATGGGCGGAAGCTGCCAGCGGACCTGGCTGCACGGCATTCCCAAAGTGGCCAGCTGCCGCGGCGCACGGATCAGCATCCAGTTCCGCCCGGACTGGGGCGCTCCTTGACCCGATCGGGATGATTCGGTAGGCGAATGAAGCTCTGGTGCCTGGGAGTTGTCAGTGCGGCCGTCGCGCTCGCGCTGCCGGCCGCCGCCGGCGCTGCCAGTCACCGCTGCCGAGGTGCCCGAGTGAACGCCGGCATGATCTCTGTGGAGAACCGCCGGACGCTCTGCCTCGTGGCCTCTCCACCGTGTAGCAGGAGGTGCCGGACGCCGACCGCGCGCAACGCTTCGAGTTCAGCAGCGATTCGGTCGGGCGTACCGTAGAGCGCGCTCGCCTCAGTCGCCCCGGGTGCGCCGGCATAAGCAGTGATGTGCGATTGATTGCGCCCGTCCGGATGTCGCGATAGAGCGACCATGCCGGCATGCGCCTGCGCGAGCCGGGTCAGTGCAGCCTGCGCGTCAACCGTGTCGCGAGCCACGTAGAAATTACGGGCCACCGCAACGTCCATAGGGTCGAAGGTGCGCCCGCCTGCCTCGCACTCCACCCTGAACAGCGCGAGCCGCTCGCCAACGGTTTCAGTTGACGCGAACTGGTCGAGCAGCAGCTTGCAACCGCCCGCGGCGACGCTGCGGATCGAATCGGGTTTGCCGGCGGCGATCCACACCGGCGGATGCGGCTTTTGCGAAGCGGGCGGCTCGACGATGATGTCTTCGTACTGCCAGAACCTGCCGTGATGCGAGAACCGCGCGCTGGACGTCCAGGCCTTGATGATGACGTGCAACGCCTCCTCAAAGCGCGCGTCCGCCTCCTCGTACGGGATGCAGAAGCCGGCGAACTCGGAGTGGCGATAGCCCTTGCCGACGCCGAACTCCAGACGGCCGCCGGACATCAGATCGAGGGTCGCCGCCCGCTCGGCGAGCAGCACCGGATTGTGCCAGGGCAGCACGATTACGGCGGTACCAAGCCGCATCGTTGTCGTGCGCGCCGCAACCCACGCGAGCAAGTCCAGTGAGGCCGACATCTGCCCGACTCCGCTGAAGTGATGCTCGACCAGGAAGCTCGAATCGAACCCGAGCCCCTCGGCCTCGACGCACGTGTCGACGTAGTCCCGGAAGCCTCGTGCCGGGTCGCCGTCCCCACGTCGCGCCTGGGCGCCGCCGAACAGCCCGAACCGCATACCTCCTCCTACCGGCGATGTCTCGCGCCCAAGTGCGAGCGCAGCCGGATCGTGGATGGGGTCACGCGGGGCAGATGAGCTCACGGTGGGGCGGTCTCCTCGGGAAGCTACGGCGATCGCCGCAGCAGTTGGGCGCAGGTCGACGGCCGCTGAGAGCCGCCGGCGGGAGGGCGATCTGACGCTCGGAAGCGTCAGATCCGAGGTACTCGCGAGCCCAAGCCGGCCAGCCGGGCCTGGGCAACACCGAGGCGGTACATGGGCACCATCGTATCTGCAACGAGACGAGCGTCGCGGCCCCTTCCCCGGGGTGCAGTAGCGCCCAGTGTCAGCGCGACCGCTGGTCGACTTCGCGGAGGCGTATGGCAATGAGCTTCTTCACGACCGTGCCGGGCAGGGGCCGGTCGATCGGAAAGTGCAGCGAGCCCTTGGTCATCGTGTAGCCCGACAGGTCGCCGGCCAGCTGCCCGAGGACCCGGCCACTGTGCGGCAGGTAGCTGAGGTGGTCCTTGAATGCGGCGAAGCCGGCGATCGTCTTGCCGTGCAGCCGGAAGGCCGGCACGCCGTACGAGATCCCCTGCTCTGCGTCTGGAATCACCTCGAGAATCGTGCCGCGCAGCGCCTCAAGCGTGCTTCGCTTGGGTTCCTCGACGTCCCGTAGGTAGTCGTCGATCTCCTCTGCCGACACGGCCGGGATTCTAAATCCTCGATGCTCACCGGAGCGGACGCTGGACCGGAAGCTGGTAGGCGGGCTAGGCTTGCCGGCGGGGGCATGCGCGCGAACGCTGAACATCTCGCCGACGAGGAGCTGGCCGCCGCAGTCTGGGACCTCGAGCCGCTCGTTGGCGGGGGTGGTGCTGACGGCGCGCGGCGGTTGCTCGAGGAAGCGGCAACGCAGGCCGCCGGCTTTGCGGAGCGCTACCCCGGGCGCGTGGCGGAGCTCGACGCTTCCGGGCTGACGGCGGCGATGCGGGAGCTGTCGGCGATCCGCGAGGCGATGATGCGGGCGTTCGTCTATGCCGATCTCTGGCACGAGGCGAACCTCGACAGCGGGGCGGCCAGTGCCTTGAGGCAGACGGCTGCGGAGCGACGGTTGGAGATCGAGCAGAAGGTTCGGTTCTTCGAGCTCGAATGGGCTGCGCTGCCGAGCGCCGACGTCGAATGGCTGCTCGATTCTGCGGGGGCAGCGCTTGAGTTTGCGGCCCACCATCTCCGCAAGCTGCATGACGCCGGCTCCGAGCTGCTCAGCGGGCCCGAGGAGCGCGTTCTGTCAGAGACCGCGCCGACCAGTCGCCTCGCGTGGACCCGGTTGATCGCCGAGCTCGGCGCAAGTGTCAGGTTTGAGGTTGATGGTGAGGAGCTCGGCGCCGGTGCGATGCTCAGCCTGCGCGAGGATTCCGACCGCGGGCTGCGGCAGCGGGCTCAGGAGGCCTATGCGGCGGCGCTCGGGCCTGGTCTGCCAACCCGGGCGTTCGCCTACAACGCGCTGCTGCAAGGACACGCGACGCTTGACCGCCTGCGCGGCCGCGGCCACTGGTTGGACGCGAAGAATCGGGAGAACGAGATCTCCGGCGCCGCCGCGCAGGCGCTGATCGACGCGGTTGTCGGCCGCTACGACATCTCGCATCGTTGGCATCGGCTGAAGGCGAGGCTGCTCGGGCTTGACCGTCTGGCCGACTACGACGTGATGGCTCCTGTCGGAGCGATCGAGCACCGCTACGGCTATGCCGAGGCGCGCGCGCTCGTGCTCGACAGCTACGGCTCATTCTCGCCGCGCGCAGGGCAGATCGTCTCGCGCTTCTTTGAGGGGGGCTGGATCGACGCGCCGCCCCGGCCGACGAAGTTCTTCTCCGCGCTCTGTGAGTCCGAGGCCCCGTCGATCCACCCGTACGTGCTGCTCAACCACGCCGGCCGATTCGGCGACGTCATGACCATGGCCCATGAGCTGGGCCATGGGCTGCACGGTGTGCTCGCCGCGCCGCGCGGGATCTTCCACGTCGAGGCGCCGACGATCGTGGCTGAGACCGCGTCGATCTTCGGCGAGACGCTGTTGGCCGAGCGGATGCTCGCGAACGCCCGCGATGACCAGGAACGGCTGGCGATCCTCGGCCTGAGCATCGACGGGGCGATGAGGACGGTGCACTGGCAGATCGCCTTCAACCGTTTCGAGGACGCGGCCCACACGAGGCGGAGGTCGGACGGCGAGCTCGCGCCCTCCGTGCTGAACGAGCTGTATGCCCGAGCCGTCGCCGATTACCACGGCGACGCCGTCGAGCCGACCCCCGGGGCGGAGGGCGAATGGTCGATCGTGCCCCACTTCTTCTTCGACGTGCCCGGCTACGTCTACGGCTATGCGTTCGGGCAGCTCCTGGCCTTGGCGGCGTATGCCCGCTACCGAGAGGTCGGCGAAGCGTTCGTCGAGGACTATCTGGCGATGCTCGCCGCGGGCGGGTCGCGCAGCCCGCATCAGCTGGCGGCGATGATCGGCATCGACCTCGATGACCCCGGCTTCTGGAACGCCGGCCTCGACCTGATCGACGCGCAGCTGCGTGAGGCAGAGACCCTGGCGGACGCCGGGGTGAGATGAACCTCAACGGAGCTCCGGGGCAGTCGGCCCGCAGCCGGCTCACGTTCGGGCGGCTTCGTCAGCGGCCGGCGGTGAGCACAACGGGTCCGTTCTCGGCGACCATGATCGTGTGCTCCTCGTGGGCGGTGAGCGAGTGATCAGCGGTGCGGATGGTCCAGCCATCCCGATCGACGAGGATTCGCGTCGTCCCCGAGGTCAGCATCGGCTCGATCGTGAATACGAGCCCTGGCGTCAGCCGCCGCGTCGCGTGTGGCGCCGGCCAGTTGAACACCGTCGGTTCTTCGTGCATCCCGAGGCCGATGCCGTGCCCGGTCAGCTCGCGGATGATCCGATATCCGCGCGCCTGCGTGGTGCGCTCGATCGCAAGTCCGACGTCACGTAATGTCGCTCCGGGCTGGGCTGCCCGGATGCCCGCTGTCAAGGCCGCGCGGGTCGCGGCGAGCAGGCGCCGAGCGGGCGCCGCGACCGATTCAACCGGGACCGTCACCGCGGCGTCAGCATGGTAACCGTCGAGCTCGGCCGCGACATCGAGCGTGACGACTTGACCCGGCCGGAGGATCCGGCTCCCCGGGATCCCGTGAACGACCTCGTCATCGACGCACACACAGATGGATCCGGGGTACCCGTAGGTCAGGATCGGACCCGACCGGGCGCCGTGCTTGGCGAACATGTCGCGGGCGACCTCGTCGAGCTGGCGCGTAGTGACGCCAGGCGCCACGGCAGCTCGCAGCGCTCGCAACGTAGCGGCAACCAACCTCCCAGCCCGCTTCAGGCCTTCCAGCTGCTCCGGCGTGTCAGCGGACATCGGTGAATCGTAGCCCTGCTCCGCGGCGGTGTCGGACACATTCCCTGCCGCGTCCCGCCACGGACATGGGCCGCCGGCATCCCACACAGCGCACGCCACGCGCGCCCGAAACGCCCTCACCTCCCGAGGGGTCTACCGTGTGAGGGGTGGACGATCTCGAGATCAACGCGCTGGTGACCAGATTGTCCCGCCCGCACTCGTCCGGTGGAGTCGTGATCGAGCGCGCGGCGATCGTCGCCGCTGGCCCCGACTATCCGGCGGTCCTGGCCTGGATCACCGCCCATGCCGGCACCGCCGACGCAATGCCCGCGACTCGCGCCCGCGGCCTCCACGGGTCTCGCGTCAACACTGACGCGACCTCCTCCCGGGCGCCGCTGCGCTTCGTGCTGCCCGCCGGCGCCCTGGACCAAAGCTGATCTGCAGCTCTGCAGCGCGCCGCCAACGACCGCACCTACAGCTCACTCGGCGTTCGGATAGCGGGATCCACCGCCACCGCCATCACCCACCCGGGCTCGGTCCGCCACCACCCAGCCGTGCGGCGATTGTTGCTCTGAGGGCGCAAGCCATTCGCGCACGAACGCGGCGCTCGCGAGGCGACAGCATCCGCCGGTTGACCTCGAAGTAGCGCCCGAGATGATGGGTTCTACGGATCCGGTCGGCATCGGTCTACGGATGGAGTGCGCGCGCGCCTGTCTTAGGGTCGAAGTGCACGAGTCCACATCCCGAATGGAGGACCACAATGCCCCAAACAGTCACCAAGCGCAGGCCGCCCGCAAAGGCCCCGGCGACTCACAAGCCGGCCGCAAAGGCCCCAGCGACTCACAAGCCCGCCGCGACCCGTCCCACGAGCGCGACCGACCGGACCACAACGATCGAGCGGACCACGAAGCTGTCCGACGAGGTACTCGAGTCCGTTGAGAAGGGTCAGCGGGCTGCGATCGAGGCGGTACGCAACTTCGTTGCCACGGTCGACCAGGCGCTACCGGCGCACGGCGAGGGACCATCGAGACGGCAGGACGTCGTCGACTCCGCGATGGAGATGGCCGACCGGCTGGTCCATACGCAGTACGACTTCATCCGCAAGGTGATCGACAGCGCCGGCAAGTCTCTGCGCACCCCAGACGACGGGAAGTAGGCTGCCAACGGCAGCGGCCGGGCAGCCGAACATGACGACATGAGGATGGGGATTGGTCTTGGGTGCCGTCGGCGTGTTCGGCGGTGCCCTGCTCATCGGCGGCTTGCAGCCCTGACACCGGACAGGTTTGCCGCCGGCCATTCGCTCCGACAAGCCACTCGAGCGCCGCGTCGATCAGGCGCTCCACAGTCCAGCGCCGCTCGAGCGCGCCGGGGTGGCACGCCGCAGCAGGCGCGCGAGGTGCTCGCCCTGGCCGAGGAACAGCGCCGTCTCCTGGCCGCCGATCGAAACGACGGGGACGATTCGCACGCCGTGCTTGAGCGCGAGCCGCACGAAGCCGGTCCGGTGGGCGAACTCGATCTCGGCGGAGTGCCAGCTGGCCCGGTAGGTCTCGTGGTCGCCGCCGAGCACCGCGGCGCCACGCGCAAGCGCGCGACGCATCTTCTCCGGCGAGGCCGGCACCGTCCCGTAGGGCGTGAGCATGGCCCGGATGCCAGGCACCTTGAACACGAGGTCGTGCGCGAGCTGGAAGAACTCGCGCTCGCGGCCGAAGCGGTCATAGAAAGCCTGCGCGAAGATGAACGTGTCGGCGATCAGTGTGCCGCCCGAGTGGTTGCCGACGAGCAGCACCGGCCCGCGCGGCGGGATGTTCTCCAGTCCGCGCACGTCGGCGCGGAACCAGACGTCGGCCATGACGCGCAGCGCGGCGAGCGTGCGCGCGATGTACTCGGGGTCATGCAGCTCGAAAGGGTCGGCGGCCGCTGGCCTGTGCGCGAGATGGCGGGGTCAGCGTCTTCTACGCCTCGAAGGGCGGCCGGGCATCGCGAAAACACCGCGGAACCCGAGCCGGAAAGTACCCACTCGCAACCGGTGCGCGTCGACGGCGAGACCGTGGCGCTTGACGCGGGCTCGGTGAGCGGCGTTCCCTGATGCCGTGGGCGGGGGCTGATCATTGGAGCCAGTGGATGAAGCTCTCATACGGCGGCGCGCCGGCGATCAGCTCGTCCAGCGACTTGACGAGCGGAGCGATCGACCCGGGCCCCCGGGGGAAGCGGCGCGGGTTGAGAATGACGATCCCGCTGTGATTGCGGCCCTGGCTGCGGAACCGCCGATCGAGCTCCAGGAAGTCGTCGCGGTTGTACGTCACGACCGATCGCTCGGCAGACTGGGCGTACTCGAACACCTCCAGGTCAGGCAGGCCCCGGAGCTCGCGGCGCTCGCTCACCGCCTCCACGTCGCGCTCGCGGACCCGAAGCTGCTCGGCCACGACCGCCGAGATCATCTCATCGAGCAGCAGCTTCACCGCGTGAGGCTCTGCTCACGCCAGCGCCGCTCAGCGGCGTCCGCCTCGTCCTCGTTCAGACGGATCCGCTCGTCGATCTCGGCGGGGTACTCGCTGTAGTAGCCGACCGCGTCGCGAACCTGCCGCACCGTCAGCCCCGACCACTCGGCGGTCGCCTGAACCGCCTCGTCACCCTCGAGCCCGGTTGAGCGCAAGGCACTAATGACCTCCCACACATCTGGGCCCGCGGCTAGGCCGGCGCGCCGGCCGGTCGGCCCGTCACGGAACACGACCCCCGGATGGTCCTCCATCCGCATCCCCTCATCGATGTAACGCTCGGCGAGCCGCGACTTGTTCAACCCAGCACGGGCCCCGCGACGCTCAAGGCGATCCACGACGTCTGGATCCAATCGCGCTGAGAATTGCCGCGCTGACATGCACCACAGTGTAACGCACTGTCGGACACTGATCGCGCACCGAGCGCGCACAGCAGCGCTGTCGGCTGGGTGGCGGAAGCTACTCCGGGAGCAGCGTCAGACTGTCGCAATGCCGCGGGCGAACGACCGCGAAGTCCCTGCGATCCAGCGTCGCGACCTTCGTCTCGCCGAGGGTCTCGCACGTGACCGTCACCGCCGCGTCGACCAGCCCGAGATCCAGGGACTCGTAGGACTGCTCGATCTCCGCTGCGCGGACGAGGCCGCCCTCGTCGAGATGATGAAGGCGGTAGGCGCCCGTGGCGATGTCTTCAACGAACGTTTCCCAAGGTCCGGCTCCGTACAGCTTTCTGAGCCAGTAGTCGACCTCGACGAGCACCGCAAACGGCACGACGAGATCTTCGCGAAGCTCATCGACCATCGCGACGCAGCGTGCGTGCTCGGGATCGCCTGCATCCAACAAAGCCACGATCGGCCCAGTGTCGAGGATCAGCGCGATTCGCTACGAGCGGCCAGATCGCCGCGCCGGCGCGTGCTCGTCACGGGCGATCGAGGCGGTCGCGGTGCCGTCACCGCGGACGATCCCAAATCGCGGCTCGGCGTTGCGCCGAAGCCGGCCGGCCTCGCGCTCCACGGCCTCGCGCAGAACCTGTGCGAGAGCGACCCCACGCCGACGAGCCTCGCTCTCCAGGACTGCGAGGTCGTCGCTTTCAGCCGCCACAGTCGTTCGCCTGATGGGCATGCATCAGATGCTGGCATCACCTGCCTGGCGGCCCAGCAGGCTATGTCACCGAGAGCGCCCCGAACGGCGACATGCAGAAGCCGTCAGGCTCATGAATGACCCGGTGTTCGTCGTCCGCTGGGCGTCGGCCGATCGCTATGCCGGCTCCTCTGCTCCCAGCCGAGTGCTTGCAGCAAGCCCGCAAGAACCCTACTCGGCACGTGCTCTCATTCCGCGCGGAGCGGGGCGAGCATCATCGGCGCCGAGATGCGCGTCCTAACACGAAGGCGGGTCTGGGGCTGGTGGTGGGGGCGGGTCGAGCTTGGCCGCTCCACGGGTGTCGGCCACGACCTCGTCGCTCCCGCATTCAGCTCGTTGCTGCCGTATCGAGGGCCGCCCGCCAAAGCAAGACGAAGGTCGAGCGCTTCCTGTTGCTTGGCGGGATGACTACGGCGGGCCCGCGGGAAGCTGCAGTCCGCAGGCCTTGGCTGCGTGCCTGAACGCCGGCGACTGGAATCTCGGTCGGGCCGGGGGCGGGAAAGTACTCCCCCGGGCCTAGCGTCAGGGTCGGCACGAGCGATACCGTCGTGAGCGGGTCGGGGAACTGCGAGACCTCGTGCTTGCGCATGCATCGGGCGAACGTGAGCGCGGCGCGCAATTCGGCGGCTGACGGCTCGGGGGGGCCGTGCAAGTGCAGGCCGGCGGGCTGCAGCTTCGCACAGGCTTTCTTGGCCGCTTGGAACGCCGGCAAGGCGGGGTTGGGGAGTGCGCCGTTCGAGCCCGGATCTGGGAAGTTCGGCGTACCGTTCGCTCGCATGCAGTTGGCGTACGTCAGCGCTTGCGTGTCGGCAGGTACGGTGCTGTTTGGTTTGGAAGCGGACCCGCACGCGGCGATTGCGACGGCGCTGACGGCGAGCGCTGCGAAGAGTCGTGCGGGCTGCACGGTCCGCTCCACCGTACGCGGCGCCGGTAACACCGAGGTAACGCGTCATCACCCAGCTGTCGCGCGCTTGCCGCGCGATGCGAGACCGGCTGGGCCAGCGCCAAGACACCCGTGCGGGCGCGAATGCAGGGCTCGGGTCGGCAGGCCGATGGGTCAGGTGCTTCGTGGGGGGCGCTCCCGATATCGCGGCGGCTGAATTGCGCGGGTATCGTTGCGGAAGCTGTTTGACTGAGCGTTACGGGATGCGGCGATGTCGCAGTCCGGTCGGGCGTTTGGCTGCTGATTTCTGTTCACGGAGGGGGTTTGCATGTTCGGTCACAAGAAGCTGCTCACCGAGGGAGCCCGCGGAAAGGGCGTCGTGACTGCGCTCTCGCCGCTCAACAATCAGGGCGGCGGCGTTTGGGCCTGGAAGTTTGCGACCCGCGTTGTGTTCGAGGACGGAGCCACTGTGGACGAGAGCTTCTTGACCATGGCTGATGACTGGAAGACGACGGATGCTCCTCACCACCAGCTGAGTCCCGTAGACGCAGCGGTGTTCTTCGGGCTCGAGGACCGTCTTCAACCCGGAGCGACGGTTCCGGTCCGATACGACCCGCGAAGCCGCAAGAAGATCGTGCTCGACGTGCCCGCGCTCCAGGAGGAGATGGCGCCCGCAATCGCAGCTTCGCAGGGCGCGCAGGCGGCGACCGATCAGAGGATCGCTGGTGCCGTCAGCGAGCTCGCCGATGGGGAGGCGGGGCAGCCGTCGATTGCGCCGCTGGCGTCGGGCGCCGGTTCGCCGAGTGAGCTTGCCAGCGGCTCGATCGCGGACATCCTGCAGCAGGCCGCCGCGGATCCTGAGGGACTCCGAGCGCGGCTGCATGCGCAGGGTTCGGGCGCGTCTGCGTTCGTGATGACGCCCGGTGCGCCGGCTCCACTCGGTGGTGCACCCGTCCAGCAGCGGCCCGACACAGCAGACCAGCTGACCAAGCTCGCGGACCTGCGCGACCGCGGGGTGCTCACCGACGCCGAGTTCGAGGCTCAGAAGCAGAAGCTTCTCGGCACCTGAGCGACCGGAGCATCCGGGTGCAGACGCTCAGCTCGACTGGGCAGGCGGCCTAGCCGGCGGCGAGCTCGAAGCTGGCTGACGGCGATGAGGACGCCCACGCCGCTGCTCTCTAAGGCAGAGGGCCATGATGTCGGCGCGGATCCTGGCGACGAGGCTTTGCTTCGGACAAAGGCGGTCACGAAGCGTGTGCGGATCAGATGCCTGTGCGGGCGCTTGACCTCAACCGTTCGGTGCACCACCCCTGACATTCCGCATCGTGTCATAGCGCCGGTTGAGAACTGACCCCCCCTCTCGGGTTCGTGCCAGAGCGCCCGTCGTCGCGAAGGCCGAGCCGTAGGCGAGGCCTGAAGCGGCGATGGGCGCTTTAACCGCCTCGAGGGCGGGGCCCGGCCGTGATCTGCGCGTTGTGAGGCGATCTGCGGCCTTCCGAGAGGGTGCCGAAGGCGATCGGTCAGGCGATTTCGGCGCTGTGGCGGCCGGGACGCACGCGGAGGTCGCGGTCCTTGAGGCGAGCGCGGACTGATCTCCGTGGTCGAACTGCCGATATCAGCGCTCGGACGGGCGCGTGTGGTGGAGCTCGTCGATCAGTTCGGTGAGTTTCTCGGCGGGAGTCCGGAACCCGAGCGTCTGGCGGGGCCGGTCGTTGAGCTTGCGGGCGACCTCTTCGAGTTCTGCCTGGGTGACGCCGGCGAGGCTCTTGCCTTTCGGGAAGGACTGGCGAAGGAGACCGTTGGTGTTCTCGTTGGACCCTCGCTGCCACGGGCTTCGGGGATCGCAGAAGTAGACCTCGACGCCAGTCTCGATGCTGAACCGTCGGTGCGCTGCCAGCTCCTTTCCTTGGTCCCAGGTGAGCGAGCGGCGAAGCTGTTCGGGCAGCGTCGTGATGCTCGCCTTGAGCGCCTCGCAGACCGGCTCGGCGTTGGTTCCATCGGGCAGCGCGACGAGCTGGCAATAGCGGGTCTGGCGCTCGACCAAGGTCGCGATCGCCGAGTCACGAGTTCCCATCAGCAAGTCACCCTCCCAATGACCGGGCACTGCCCGGTCGGCAACCTCCGGTGGTCGCTCGGAGATCATCACCATCCCGGCGATACAGCCGGGACCCTACCCGCGGTTGGAGTGCGCGCGGGCGAAACGCTTCTGACGCCCGGATCTGAGATGCCTGGTCAGCTCGCGCCGCAGCGACCCACGCGCCTGGACGTAGAGCGCGCGGTAGATCGTCTCGTGCGAGACCAGCATCAGTTCATTGTCGGGGCATGACAGCCGCAGCCACCCCGAGATCTGCTGCGGGGAGTGATCCTGCCCGAGCCGCTCGATCACAAGCCCACGCAGCTCGGGACAGAGCTCGAGCTTCGTCGCTCGCGGGCGCCTGGCCCTACCCGAGGCCGCTCGATCGGCCGCGTGCGCGCGATAGCGCCCACGACCGCCGCAACGATTGATCTCACGGGACACCGTAGTGTGACAACGACCGAGCGTGCGACCGATCGCGCGGACCGAGTCTCCCCGGGCGATCCCGCGCGAGATCTCCTCACGCTCGGCGAGCGTCAGACATCGCTCCGGCCGACGACGGGCCCTGGGCCGGATCCCTCCCATCCTCTGCAGGTACTTGCTCACCGTCCGCTTCGGCATCACGAGCCGCCGGGCGATCTCGGCCTCGCTCACCCCCTCCGCTCGCAGCACCCAGATCGCGTCCTTCACAGCCTCGGCCAGATAGTGACCCTTCGGCATCTCCACACCTCACCTCGTTCGTCAGCGAATCGCTGACTCTCTCGGGTGGTGCGGCGACAGCCTGAGACCGCCCACGAATGCGGGTCTCGACTACCGCGCGACGACGAACCTGCTCGTCGCCAATTGCGAGGCCGCGCCGCCAGCGCTCAGCGCAGCCTGGCCCAGCTCCCAACGGACCACAGCGCCCGCGTCCTACGCGAGCTGCAGCTCGAGTGTGTCAACGGTTTAGGCAGGGAATGGGCAGGGGCCTTCCTGACCGACCCGGCTCACGCCTCGCGAGTCCCGCAAATTGCCGAGGTTTCGCTCGCGGCGCCGATCGCAGTCGGGACCGTCTCACGAGTCGGCGCGAGAAGCGCCGAACTGCTGCCGGTAACCACCAACTTGCAAGGACTTCGCGCTACGAGAAAGTTGACGGGATTCCGACGCCCCGGCCCCATACCTATGATCCATGGCCTCGATCAGCCCTCGCTCACCGCCGAACAAAACCCCTGCAAACAGCGACAAACAAATCGGGGCGCCCGGATTTGAACCGGGGACCTCACCGACCCGAACGGTGCGCGCTACCAGGCTGCGCCACGCCCCGAATGGCTCCAGTATCCCACAGCGCCACCAATCGCCGAACCGTGACGGAGCACCTGCCCGGCCCGGCGGGCGCCCCCGTGGACTTCCGGCGGCCGGCCGTGGCGAGACCCGTCAACCGGCGCCAAGCGCCTCGACGGCCCGCGCCAGCGGCCCGGGGGCATTTGCCGCCGTGCCGGCACGTCCGCCGGCACCGCCGCCGATCGACAGCGAACCGGCGGTGATCGGAGCGGGGATGCCGAGATGCGTGTCCTTGACCAGCCCGGGCAGCGCGCCGGTGAGGACGTCCGGCAGCTTGATGCCGGCGGGGATCGTGACCGTCGGCGCGCCGTGGAGCGTGCCTCCGCCCGCGGAGCCGCCGCCCGCTCCACCCTTGGCCACCGGCGTGGAGGCCGACGATGTGGAGCTGCCCGAGCCCGAGACCCCGGCGCGCCGGCCACCCGTGGCGGAGGCCGCCGGAGCGCCGACCGACGAGGCCGACGATCGGGATGCCGGCTGCAACCTCCCGCCGGTCGCCGCCGGTGCGCGCCTCGCTGCGTGGGCGGCGACACGCTTCCGTTGCGGGATCGCCCGCGACGCGGCCGCCGGTGCTTGCCGTGCGCTTGACCGCGTGACCACCGGCGCGGCAGGCGCCCTGTGCGACGCCGTGCTCGCCGAGCCGCCAGGGATCGCGCCCAGGCTGACGATCCCGGTTCCGGCGCCGGCGATCATCAACGTCACCGCGGCGGCGGCGGCCCGGCCGATCCCGCCGACCGCCCCGGGGTTCGTGACCGCCAACCCCTGTGCGGACTGAATCAGGTTGATCGAGTGCGAAGGCACGGCGGACGTGCCGCCGCGCCGCAGCCGGAGCCATGCCGGGATCGGGAGCAGCGCGGCGATCTTGCCCACCCGCTTCGGCTGCTCGAGCAGCGACTCGTCGACGCCGGCGAGCATCGCGTGGCGCCGGCACGGCTGGCAGTGCGACAGGTGGCGCGCGATCAGCCGGCGCTGCTTGAGCCCGAGCGAGCGCATCGCCCGAGCATCGCCCTCATCCACCACCGCGCGGACGCGTTGGCAGCGGCGGCCGCTGACGAGGTCCTCGTACTCCTCGCCGAGGCGTCGCCGCGCGCGGAAGAGCGTGGACTCGACGACCGCCTGCGACATGCCCAGCTCGTCTCCGATCTGCGCATAGGAGAGCCCTTCCAGCTCCCGCATCACGATCACCTTGTGGTGGCTCTCCGATAGCCCTCGGAACGCGCCGCGCAGGTCGATCAGCTTCTGCTTGCTCTCGATCTCGGTCTCCGGGGTCGGCGCTCGCGCCACCAGCCTCGGGTTGCCGCCGATCAGATCGTCGTCACGCTGGAGCGGCACCTCCCTGGCCCGCCGCGCGCGCCGGAACTCGTCGATGCAGGCGTTCTTGGCGACTTCGTAGAGCCACGGCTTGAAGACGATCGGCCGGTCGTTGGCCCGCAGCCGGCGAAGCACGGAGATGAACACGTCCTGAGCGATGTCCTCCGCCCGGGCGTGATCGCCGACCATGCCGTTGATGTACGAGACGATCCGGCGGTGGTAGCGCGAGTACAGGACCTCGAACGCCCGGTCGTCGCCCCGGCGCACGGCAGCGATCAGGTCGTGCTCGGAGCACGTGGGTGCGGGGTGCGTCGCGCTCAGCGCCAATGGCATGGAAATCCGTTCCCGCGAGGAGGTTGGTCCCTACCTGGAACGCTGATGAACACTAGCGTACATACAACATTTGTCCAGTCCGAATCCGAGCGGGGCGGACGGATGGGCAGGCGGGATTGGCGCAAGATGCACCGAGCCGGCGTGCCGCCTGTTAAGAAATCGTTGTCGCCGTCCGCACGAACAGGCATACTTGCTGCCCATGTAGTGAACCGACCAAAGGAGACCAGAACCGATGGCCAATCACCTGACGCCCACCGAGCTCGCACGCGAAGCGGGCCTGGAGCGCCGCGACGTGATCGTCAAGTGCGTCGAGCTGGGCGTCCCGATCTTCAACGGTCGGATCGACAAGACCCTCTTCCTCTCGAGCATGCGCGAGATCGCCGGCGGCCAGTCGGCCCAGGTCGCAAGCGGCGAGGCGCGTAGCACCGCACACAGCCGGCGGAAGGCACCCCGGCTCAGCCGCGCGGCCGCGGCGCATCGCCGTAGTTGGACTCGGCGGCTGCTTGTGCTCCTGCGCCGACTGACGCAGCAGCGTCGAGGTCGTCTGCTCGAGGATCTTGCGCCAGGCGCGCGTTGTCTCGCGCTCGGCCTCGAAGTGCTTGACGACCTTGCGCACCCGCGTCGCCGAGATCTCGATCCCGTGCCGCGCGCAGATCCGCTTGAAGCGCGGGTAGTCGTTGGCCAGCTTCAGCGTCACCGACTGGAAGCCGTGGCGCGCGATCGTCGACCCGGAGGTGTAGTTCATGATGCTCGTCTGGAACATCAGCTCGTCGTTGGGCTCGGGCTCGATCAGGACGATGTCGACGCCCGGGTAGCGCTGCTCCCAGCGGCGCGCCAGCTCGTGCAGGCGCTGGTGGGCCAGCAGCTTGAAGGCCTGGTAGCCGATCTGCGGGAAGCCCATGTCCGAGACCCGGCGCGGGCGCGAGCCGGTGAGCGTCGGGATCCGCTTCTCGAAGTCGTTGACGTACGGCACCAGCGGGTTGACGACGACGATGAACTTCGCGCCCGCCTCGACCGCGATGTCGAGGTTGGTCGTCGACACGATGCCGCCGTCGATCAGCTCGCGGTCCCTGATCTCGACCGGGCTTGTAGATCATCGGCAGCGCGCTCGAGGCGCTGACCGCCGTCGAGATCGGCACGTCGTCCCAGCCCTCGGCGCCGAACACGATCCGCTCGCACGTGTCGAGGTCGGTGGCGGCGAGGTAGAGCTCGGCGTCGAGCAGCCGGAAGTCGTCGGTCCGCTCGGGGTCGGACAGGATCGTGCGCACGTAGCGCTCGAGCCCGGCGCCGGAGTACAGGCCGGACGGCAGCGCCTCGGCGAGGCCGACGACGATGTCGACCGCTGAGACCTGGCCGATGTCGCGGCAGCAGGGTCCGCACCAGCTGCGCGAGCGCGCAGCGGGAACAGCGCGCCCTTGGCTGAGGAACTCGCGGTAGTTGGGCTTCAGCAGCGCGCTGACCCGGGCGTCCGGGAACGGCGTCGGCACCTGCTGCGACGATGACGCGCATCATCTCCTCGGGCGTGACGCCGTTGGCGACCGCGGCCGCGACGAACGAGCCGGCGCTCGTGCCGACGTAGACGTCGAACTGGTTGACGGTCCGGTTGACCGACAGCAGATCGAGCGCGCGCAGAGCGCCGATCTCGTACACCCCGCCGGTGAAGCCACCGCCGCCGAGCACGAGCGCCGTCTTCGAGCGCTTCGGCCGCCTGCCGCGCGCGCCGATGCGCGACCCGGTGCCGGCTCGCCTTCCAGCCGCCGCCTGATTCGAGCTTGACGACCTTGCCCACGCGGGGCAGATTGCACGATCAGACCCGCGGACGAACATGGGGTGTCTGCGATCCGCCGCCCTACGGCGCGACGCGGGCCGCTGGTCGTCCTCGGCGCTCGCTGAGCCACCGCGCTCGTGCGGCGCCCGACCGCACAGCGCCGCCGTGCCAACCCGCGGGCGCACGCTCAGCGCGCGCGCTCACGAAGGGCCTCAAACAGGCGGGGAAGGACAGCGGCGCCTACGTGGTCGACCTGACCACCGGCCAGACCGCTGTTCTCCGATCGCGCCGATACCGGCCGGCTGCCGGCGTCGGTCGAGAAGCTGTACACGACCTCGACCGCGCTGATGCGCTTTCGGCCCGAACGCGACCGCTGACGACGGGTGCTCGGCGTCGGGTCGATCTCGGCACGGCGTCTTCACCGGGACGCTGTACCTGCGGGGCGGCGGCGACCCGACGTTCGGCTCGGCAGGGGTTCGACCGGCACTACTACGGCACCGGCGCGACGATGCAGCGCCTGGTCGCGAACCTGATCCGCGACACCGGCCTGCGCGCCGTGGACGGCCGGATCGTCGGGTGACGAGTCGCTACTTCGATTCGCTCCGCGGGACGCCGCGACCGATTTCGAGTCCTCGGAGTACGTCGAGGGCCAGCTGTCAGCGCGCTCGCCTACGACCGCGGCTACACGAGCATCTCCGAGACCGAGTTCCAACCCCACCCGGCGCAGTTCGCCGCGCAGCAGTTCGCCGCCGCGCTACGGGCGGGCGGCGTGAAGGTGCCGAAGAAGACCCCGATCTACGCGGCGATCGCGCCGCCTGATGCACGCCAGCTCACCGATGTCCACTCACCGACGGATGGCGACGCTCCTGAAGCTGACGAACGCGCCGTCGGACAACTTCTTCGCCGAGACGCTGATCAAGGACATCGGCGCGCGATTCGGCGGAGCCGGGACGACCGCCGCCGGCGCGGCCGTCGTCCGCGCGCAGATCGCGCGCAGCTTCGGCATCCATCCGCGGTTCGATGACGGCTCAGGTCTGTCGTATGACGACTCCAGCAGCCCCGACGAGATCGTCGCGCTGCTCGAGCACATGGCCGGCAACCAGTCATTCGTGCGCTCGCTCGCGGTCGCCGGCGAGAGCGGCACGCTGGTCGACGAGATGCGCGGCACGTACGCGCAGGGTCGCTGCCGGGGGAAGAGCGGCACGCTGCAGGTGGTGTCGAACCTGGTCGGGTACTGCACGGCACGCAACGGCGACGAGCTGGCGTTCGCATTCATGATGAGCGACATCAACCCCGACGACGCACATCCGATCCAGGACCGGATGGCGCTGGCGCTCGCCGACTACAACGCCCCCGCGCCGGCGCCGCAGAGCAGCGCGCCGCCGACGCCGGGTGGCGGCGTCAGCCCGTAACGCCCAGGGGTTCCAACAAACGCGATCTCGGCGGCGCCCGCCCTACTCGCCGAACCGGTGCTCGTAGACGACGAACGAGGTGTTGTGCGCGACGGTGTCGTACAGCGACCGGCCGGGAGCGTTGAACTGCTGCGTGTGCCAGTACACCTCGCCCGAGCCGGCCGCCTCCGCCTCCGCGTACACGGCCTCGATCAGCGCACGGCCCCATCCTCCGCCCCGTGCCGTCTTCGACACGAACAGGTCCTCCAGGTAGCACTTGGTCGTCGTGGTCCAGGTCGATGGGTGGAACACGAGGTGCGCGATCCCGACCGCGTCGCCGCTGTCCTCGAACGCGATCAGCCCGAGCATCCCGTCGCGCCGCTCGCACAACCGCTCGAACGTGACCCGCGTCACCTCCTCGGCCAGCTCCTCGCGGTAGAAGCGCAGGTAGCCGTTCCACAGCGGCAGCCACCGGTCCCAGTCGCCCGCCTCGAGCCGCCGGATCATCCGTCACCTCCGTTCAGCAGCGCAAGCAGCCCATCCTCGCCGACCACCGGGACTCCGAGCTTCTCGGCCTTCGCGAGTTTCGAGCCCGGGCTGTCGCCCGCGATCACGTACGCGGTCTTCTTCGACACCGACCCGACGACGCGCCCGCCCGCGCCGAGGATCCTCTCGGTCGCCTGCTCACGGGTCAGGTTCGGCAGCGTGCCGGTCAGGACCAGCGACTGCCCCGCCAGCGGACCCTCGCCGGGCGGCGGGCCCTCCTCCTGCAGGCGCAACCCCAGCCCGCGCAGATCCTCGATCAGGGCGCGCATCGCGGGGTCGGCGAGCTGCTCGTGGATCACGGTCGCCATCTTCGGGCCGACGCCGGGCGTCTCCTCGATCTGCTCGGCGCCCGCGTCGAGCAGCGCGTCGACGTTGCGGAACTGCTGGGCGATGTTGCGCCCGGTGACGTAGCCGATCTCCTCGATCCCGAGCGCGAACAGCACCCGGCCGAACGGCTGCTGCTTGGACGCCTCGATCGCAGCGACCAGCTTCGCGGCGGAGACCTCGCCGAACCCGGGTTGCTCGGCGATCTGCTCCGCGGTCAGTCTGTAGAAGTCCGCCGCGGTCCGCACCCAGCCGAGGTCCATGAACAGAGTCACGAGCTTTTCGCCAAGCCCCTCGATGTCCATCACCCCCGCGAACGCGGTCAGCAGCTGCCAGCGCCGGCCGGGGCAGTCGCGGTTCGGGCATTTCGTGAACACCGACCCCTCGGCCTTGACCGTCGGCGTGTCGCACACCGGACAGCGCTTCGGAGGCGCAGGCGCCGGCGGGCGGTCAGATCGCTCTGCCACGTGCGGCGCGGGCGAGAGCACCTGCGGGATCACGTCGCCGGCACGCAGCACGATCACCTCCTCCCCGGGGCGGATGTCCTTGCGCGCGAGATCCTCTTCGTTGTGCAGCGTGGCGAGCTTGACGGTGACGCCCGAGACATGAACGGGCTCGAGCTCCGCGTACGGGTGCAGGTCGCCGAACTTGCCGGGGTTCCAGTGCACGGCGCGCAGCATCGTCACGGCCGTCGTCGGTGGGAACTTCCAGGCGATCGCCCACCGCGGCTCGCGCCCGACCACGCCCAGCCGGCGCTGGAGCTCGAAGTCGTTGACCTTGACGACGACGCCGTCGATCTCGAACTCCAGCGATCCGCGCCGCTCCTCCCATGCGAGGCACTGCGCAACCACCGCCTCCTCGTCACGCAGCAGCGCGACCCCTTGGTGAACCGGAAAACGATGCGCGCGCAGCCAGTCGAGCGCCTCCCAATGCGAGTCGAACGCGATCCCGTCGGTGACCCCGACCTGGTAGGCCCAGAACGACAGGGGCCGGTCGGCGGCGAGCTTCGGGTCGAGCTGGCGGATCGTGCCCGCGGCCGAGTTCCGCGGGTTCATGAACGTCGACAGCCCCGCCTCGGCGCGCCGCTCATTCAGCGCGGCGAAGTCGGGCAGCGACATGTACACCTCGCCGCGGACTTCGATCATCGACGGCGGGTCCTCCATCTCCAGGCGCAGCGGGATCGAGTTGATCGTCCGCAGGTTGTGTGTCACGTCCTCGCCGATCTCGCCGTTGCCGCGCGTCGCGCCGCGTTCGAAGACGCCGTCGCGATAGATCAGCGAGATCGCCAGCCCATCGATCTTCGGCTCGGCGACGAATTCGAACCGCGGATCCTCGATCCCCTCGCGCGCCAGGTGGTTGCGCATCCGCTGCACCCACGCATGGAGGTCCTCAGCCGAGTGCGCGTTCGCGAGCGACAGCATCCGCTGCGGGTGGTGCACCTTGACGAGGTCGGACACCGGCTCGCCGCCCGTTCGCTGCGTCGGCGAGTCGGGCGTCACGAGCTCGGGATGCTCGGCCTCGATCGCGCGCAGCTCGTTCAGCAGCGCGTCGTACGCGTCGTCGCCGATCTCCGGATCGTCGAGCTCGTAGTACCGGCGGGAGTGGTAATCGAGCTGCTCGCGAAGCTCCGCCGCCCGCTTTCGCGCCTGCTCGTTCGCGTCGCTCATGGCTCCATGGCGCCGGCCGGCTTCTCCAGCAGCTGGGCCAGGTCGTACCGGCGCAGCGCCGCGATCCCGTCGTGGTCGGTCAGGTCGAAGTGGATCGGCGTCACCGCGATGAATCCCCGGGCGACCGCCGCGAGATCCGTGCCGCTGTCGTCGTCCTCGTAGCTCGCGTCCCCGTAGATCCGATATTGCTTGCGCCCCTCGAGCTGCTCTACGAGCGCCAGCTCGTCGCGGTAGATCCGTTTGCCGAGCTTCGCGACCTCGACCCCCTCGGGATCTGCACCTGGAACGTTGATGTTGAGCAGCGTCGCGGCCGGCAGCGGCACGCTCTCGAGTTCCGCCACGAGCCGCGCGGTGAAGCTCGCGGCCACCGTGAAGTCGAACGCGCGCCCGAGCCGGAAGTCGAGCTCGCGGGCGCGTGACTGCTGTGAGACGGCGATCCCGGGCAGCCCGAGGACGATCGCCTCGAGTGCCGCGGCCACGGTGCCCGAGTACGTGATGTCGTCGCCGAGGTTCGCGCCGTGGTTGATCCCCGACACGACCAGCTGCGCCTGGAAGCCCTCCACGAGCCCGAGCTTTGCGAGCCGCACGCAATCGACCGGCGTGCCGTCGGTCGCGTAGCCGACGGTGCCGTCCTCGAAATCGACCTCCTGGACCCACAGCGGCCGGCGAGTGGTGATCGAGCGCGCCATCGCGGAGCGATTTCCGTCCGGCGCGATGACCGCCAGCTCGACCTCGGGAATCTCCAGCAGCGCGCGGCGCAGCGCCTGCAGGCCGGCGGCCTCGATCCCGTCGTCGTTCGTCAGCAGGACCCGCACCGGTTGATCGTAGCCGGGCGAGCGGGCGCATCGGTAAGCTCGCGGGGCCAATCCATCGAGCTCTCGGGAGGAGCGAATGATGCGATTCCGGATGTCCCTGTCGTTGGCCGCCATCGGGCTGTTCCTGCTCGCGTTCGCAGCATCCGCCGGCGCGGTCACGTACGCGCCGGTCGACGAGCCGGGCCCACCGCTCGACGTTCCGACCGCGGTGCTGAACGAGTCGCTCACCTGCACCTCGGGCCTCGCCGCCGCGACGCGCGACCCGGTGCTCCTGATCCCGGGCACGACCGTCGATCCGTCCGAGGCGTACAGCTGGAACTACGAGAAGGCGTTCGCCGCGCAGGGGATCCCGGACTGCGCAGTGACCGTCCCGAACCACACCGACGGCGACATTCAGGTCGCGGCCGAATACGTCGTGCACGCGGTCCGGTACATGCGCGCAACCTCGCGCCACCAGGTCGTGATGTTCGGCTGGAGCCAGGGCGCGAGCACGCTGCCGCGGTGGGCGCTCCGGTTCTGGCCCGACATCCGGCCGATGGTCGCGAGCCTCGTCGGGCTGGCGCCGCTCAACTACACCGGCTCGATCGTCGCGACCGCCGCCTGCGCCGGCGGCTCATGCGTCCCCGCGGCGTGGCAGCAGGCCGTCGGCTCGCAGTTCATGGCGGCGCTCGATTCCCGCCAGGTCACGTTCCCGGGAATCGCCTACACCGTGATCTACACGCGTACCGACGATGTCGTGACCCCAACGTGACGGGTGCGCTGTCGATACTGCCCGCGGGTCCGAACGTCACCAGCGTGGCGATCCAGAGCATCTGCCCCACTGACCTTTCGGACTGACGCTGGTCGCCTCGCCGGCCGCGTACGCGGTGGCGATCAACGCGATCGACCACCCCGGCCACCCGGCGGACCTGGCCGAGGTCGATCCCGGTCAGCCGTGCCTGCCGGGCACGGAACCCGGCGTCGACCCGTCCGACTTCGCCGGCGAGGAGGCGCACATCGTCGCGGACGTCGGGCCCCGGCTGCTCGAGGGCATGGTCGATCGCGAGCCGGCGCTCAAGTGCTACGTGACCGCCTCGTGCCCAGTCGCCACGCCGACCGCCCACCGTCTACGCGTCAAGCCGCGGCGCGCCCGGCGGCACCGATCGCCATCGCGATGATCGCGACCACCCGGAGTGGCTCGTTCTCCAGCTGGCGCCACGTGAACCGGATCACCGTATAGCCGGCGGCGATGTGCGCCTGATCCCGTCTGCGGTCGCGCTCGAAGGCGTACCGGTGACCGTGATACTGGTATCCGTCGAACTCGACGATCAGCCGGTAGACGCGCCAGTGGAAATCGGCCTTGAATCCGGCGACCTTGGCTCTCGTCGCCGGAATCGGGAGCCCTGCTTGTCGAAGCACCAGCTTCATCCGCCGCTCACCCTCGCTCTGCGTCCACTGCGGGCCGCCTACGCGGTCGAGCTCCGCTCTCAACGCCACCACGCCAGGTCGTCCCGGGTAGCGATCGAGCACTGCCCGAAGCTGCGACTCGGCGACGAGCTTCAACGCGTACGCCTCGGCGATCCACGCTCCAGCTCATCGCCCATGGCGACCTCCGCGAACTCCAGCAGCGCCAGCGCGCACGATACGGTCGGGATTCCGCTCGCGAAGTCTCGATCGACCTCCGGCAACGTGCCCGCGCGATGGACAGCGATCCCGGGCCGGGACATCCGGCTGGAGAGCACGGTGATCTCGACATCGCCGTGCCAACCCTCGACCACCTTCAGCAACGACAGCGCCGATCGTCTCCTGACCCACGCTTCCGGGCCGCATGCGAGCACTGCTGCGAGCTCCGCCGCCCCCGAGAGCATCAGTTCGGTTCCGTACAGATAGACCCCTTGGTGGACACGATGGAGGGTCGCCTTGTTCTGCCGGCGCGTGATCGAATCGTCTCCAATGCCGGCCGCGTGCAGCTGCCCGCTCGTGATCAATTGAGTTGCCTCCGCGCCACGCGGCCGGCGAGGCGGTCGGGATCCCACCTCGAGGCGGTGGAAACCCGCCGAACGTCCTCTACAGAGACGATCTTGACGAGAAACCGCTCTGTCACGAACGGAAACCGCTGCGGAGCGTCCGGGGACGATGCTTGGGGAGTTTCCGCTCCCCGCACGAGCCATTCACTGCTCCTGAGCGCCTGCACCGGTCGCCCCCGATTAGTCCACCCGCCCGAGCACCCGCTCGCCGCCGTACCCGACACCCACCAGGTACAGGCCATGCGCGGGCGCGGTCGGACCCGCGGCCGACCGCGGGGCGCCGTTCAGCGAGACCACGAACGAGTCGAGCGAGCGGAGACCGGACGCGACCTCGAGCATCGTCCCGACCAGCACCCGGTTCATGTGACGCATGAACGAGTCCGCCTCGATCGAAAAGGCGAGGACGTCGTCGTCCCCCCGATCCCATGCCGCGCTGAACACGTCCCGCTCGAACCGCATGTGCTCGGTCTCGGCCGGCGTGAACGCCGTGAAGTCATGCACGCCGATCAGCGCACGCGGCGCACGCGTCCAGCACGCCAAGCTCGAGCGGCCGTGGGCAGTGCAGCACTCGCCCCCGGCGCACCGCGCTCCGCCCCGGCCGATTCAGCACCAGATACCGGTACGCGCGCGAGGTCGCATCCCGGCGCGCATCGAAACCGTCCACAGCCGCAGAGCACGAGAGCACCGCGACGTCCTCGGGCAGCACGCCGTTGAGTGACTTGACCGAGGCGACGGGTCCGTCGTAGCTCGCGACCTGCCCGAGCGCGTGTACGCCGGCATCCGTCCGGCCCGCCACGGTCAGCGCCGGCCCCAGACCGTCCGGCAGCCGCAGCACGACGCCGAGCGCTCGCTCGAGCTCGTCCTGCACCGTCCGCTTGCCCGGCTGACGTGCCCACCCGGCGAAGGCGCCGCCGTCGTATTCGAGCGTGAGCCTGCTTCGTCGCACCGCGTCGCGCTCGTCGGACACCGCAAGAACGTATCCGAACCCGTCGGCCTGGCAGTTCGGTCACGTGTCCCGGTCGAACTTCCCCCGCGGCGCCAATCGCCGGCTGCGCCCGTGGACACTGCGCCGGTCCACTCCAAGACAGGAGGATTTGCGATGAACCTTCGTACCAGGGGAGTGGCGCTCGGCGCCGTCCTGGTCGGCGTGCTCGCCGGCCCAGCGGTGACCGGTGCGGTCGCCAAGAAGCCCAGCACGAAGCGCGCCGCCCTGACCCGCGCCGAGAAGCGCGAGCTCAAGGCGATCAAGGCAATCGAGGCGCTCCGCGCCGACAGCACCAGCGCCAGCACCGACCCGCCCCGGGCGCCGGGTTGGCAATTCAGGACCTGATCCAGAACCTGCAGTTCGACCTCAGCTCACAGGGCATCCAGGCCCTGCTGGGCGACTTCCCGCCCGTCGGCGACTACGGCTGGGCGATCAAGCGCTGGACCGCGGGCCGGAACAGCCCCGGCCCCGGTTCCCGGCGCCGCCCGAGTGCCCCACTAGACCAGCTCGAGGAAGACCATCTCCGTCGAATCCGAGCGACGCGGCCCGAGCTTCAGGATCCGCGTGTAGCCGCCGTTCCGCTCCGTGTACCGCGGCGCGATCTCCTCGAACAGCTTGTACACCGCGAACTTGTCCTGCCCAAGGGCGGACAGCGCCTGGCGCCGAGCGTGCAGATCGCCGCGCTTGGCGAGCGTGATCAGCTTCTCGACCTCCGGCTTGACGGCCTTGGCCTTGGTCTCGGTCGTCTGGATCCGCTCGTGGTCGATGACCTCCTTGCAGAGGTTCATCAGCAGCGCCTTGCGGTGCGAGGCGCTGCGGCTGAGCTGGTATCGGTTTCGCTGGTGGCGCATCGGGCTGGGGACGAAGAAGCTACCGGAGCGTCAGTCGTGCCGCAAAGACAGCCCGCGGGCGTGCAGCGTCTCGATCACCTCGTCGATCGACTTCTTGCCGAAGTTCGGGATCGCGTTGAGTTCACCCTCGGTCTTCGCCACGAGGTCGCCGACCGTCTGGATCCCGGCGCGCTTCAGGCAGTTGTACGAGCGGACGCCGAGCTCGAGCTCCTCGATCAGGATGTCGTCCATCGCGTTCGGCTGCCGCGCCGGCGGACCGCCGGCGTTGCCGCCCACGAGGCCCGGCTCGAGCGCGCTCGAGTCGCCCGCCGCGCGGATCTCGATCACTCGATCGGGGTCCGAGAAGATCGCCAGCTGAGAGATCAGGATCTCGGCCGCCTCGCGCAGCGCGGCGTGCGGATCGATCGAGCCATCGGTCTCGATGTCGAGCGTGAGCTTGTCGAAGTCGGTCTTCTGGCCAACTCGGGCCTGCTCGACGTTATAAGCGACACGACGGACTGGCGAGAAGATCGAGTCGATCGGGATCACGCCGATCGGCTGATCGGGCGACTTGTTCTCCTCGGCCGGGCGGTAGCCGCGGCCGCGCCCGATCGTCAGGTACACCTCGAGCTTCGTCTTCTTCTCGAGCGTCGCGATGTGCGCGTCCGGGTTCAGGATCTCGACGCCGCTCGGCAGGTCGATGTCCTTGGCCGTGATCTCACCGGGTCCGGTGACGACCAGCGGGGCCTCGATCTCGGTCGCGTCGGAGTGCATCCGGCAGACGACGCCCTTGAGGTTCAGCACGATGTCGGTGACGTCCTCCTTGACACCGCGGATCGTCGAGAACTCGTGGGCGACGCCCTCGATCCTGACGCTGGTCACGGCCGCGCCCGCGAGCGAGGACAGCAGCACGCGCCGCAGCGAGTTGCCAAACGTGTAGCCGAAGCCCCGATCGAGCGGCTCGATCGTGAACGAGCCACGGTTGTCGTCGACGGATTCGCTTGAGATTCTGGGGACTTGGAAGTCGAGCATCGGGGGTCCTAACGTCGTGGTTCCTGCCGCCGCCTAGGCGGGCCTGGGCGCCGTGCGATAGCGCGAGCGCGCCGCACGGCTGAAGCTTCAATCACTACTTCGAGTACAGCTCGACGATGAGCTGCTCTTCGACCGGCGCGGCGATCTCGCGCCGCTCCGGCTTGCGCAGCACCTTGGCGGTGAGCGAGTCGTAATCCGCCTGGAGCCAAGCGGGGATCTGACCGGTGAGCTCGGTCGCGTCGCGGATCACCTGTCCGGCCGACGACTTCGCGTGGATCGCGATCACATCGTTGTCGCGCAGCTGGTAGCTGGGGATGTTCACCCGCCGGCCGTTGATCGTCCAGTGGCCGTGCAGGATCAGCTGCCGCGCCTGGCGCCGCGAGGCCGCGAAGCCGAGGCGAACGAGCACGTTGTCGAACCGGCACTCGAGCATCCGCAGCAGGTTCTCGCCGGTGATCCCGGGCTGCCGCGAGGCCTTCTCGTAGTAGATCCGGAACTGCTTCTCGAGCACGCCGTAATAGCGCTTGGCCTTCTGCTTCTCACGCAGCTGCGGGCGATACTCCGACTGCTTGACGCGGCCGCGGCCGTGCTCGCCGGGCGCGTACGAGCGCCGCTCGACGCCGCACTTGTCGGTCAGGCAGCGCTCGCCCTTGAGGAACAGCTTCTGCCCCTCGCGGCGGCACTGCTTGCACTGAGGACTCGTGTCACGTGCCATTCGCTAAACCCTCCGCCGCTTTCTCGGGCGGCAACCGTTGTGCGCCTGCGGGGTGACGTCCTTGACTCCCGTCACCTCCAGCCCTGCTGCCTGCAGCGAGCGAATCGCCGTCTCGCGACCCGAGCCCGGGCCCTTGACGAACACCTCGACGCGCTGGAGCCCGTGCTCGATGCCCTTGCGCGCCGCCGCGTCGGCGGTCACCTGCGCGGCGAACGGGGTCGACTTGCGCGAGCCCTTGAAGCCGGCCCCACCGGCCGACTCCCACGCGATCACGTTGCCCTCGCGGTCGGTGAGCGACACGATCGTGTTGTTGAACGAGGTCTTGATGTGGGCCTGGCCCACGGGGATGTTCTTGCGGACGCGCCGGCGGCCGCGCTGAGGTCTACGAGGAGCGGGCATCTATTTCTTGGTCGCCTTCTTCTTGCCGGCGACCTGCATCCGCTTCGGCCCCTTGCGCGTGCGCGCATTCGTCTTCGTGTTCTGGCCGCGGACCGGCAGACCGCGCCGGTGGCGCAGGCCGCGGTAGCAGCCGATCTCCTGCAGGCGCTTGATGTTCTGCGAGCGCTCGCGCCGCAGGTCGCCCTCGACCGTGTAGCCCGAGTCGATCAGGTCGCGCAGCTTCACGACCTCCTCCTCGGTCAGGTCGCGGACCTTGCGGTCGGGCTCGATCCCAACCTCGGCAAGCAGCTTGTTCGACGCCGACCGTCCGATGCCGTAGATATAAGTCAGGCCGATCTCGACCCGCTTGTTCAAAGGGATGTTGACTCCGCTGATGCGCGCCATACCGTGGTCAGCCCTGCCGCTGCTTGTGCCGCGGGTTAGAGCAGATCACGAGCACCCGCCCGTTCCGGCGGATGATCTTGCACTTCTCGCACATCGGCTTGACCGACGGTCGTACCTTCACGCTGGCTTCGCTCTCGTATCGAAATTCTCTTAGCTGTCCCGCGGCTCGGCTCTGGCGACCGTTATGGCCGCCGCTACCGTGCCTCAGGAGCGCCGCGCAGCAACGACTACCCGCTCCGGGCGCACCGAGCAAATATAGCAGCGGGGTCTCGCCGGCGTCCGGCCCCTTGGCACGATCGGCGGCGGTGGCGGTTAGAGCGCTGCGGATCCCGGGGCGCGCCGCGCCCGCGCACGGTCGCCGACCCAGCGCCGCCGTCGCGTCAGGCCGCCGCGCGACCGTTCCCGGCTTCGTTCCACGGGGTCAGCACCCGCGGACCGTCGGCTGTGATCGCGACCGTGAACTCGAAGTGCGCCGCGAGTGAACCGTCCTGCGAGTAGATCGCCCAGTGGTCCTCGCCGACGCGGACGGCGTGACGGCCGGCGGTGACCATCGGCTCGATGGCCAGCACCATCCCCTCCTCGAGCGGCACTCCGGTGCCCGGCTCTCCGTAGTTCGGGATCTGTGGCTCCTCGTGCATGTTGCGGCCGATCCCGTGGCCGACGAGGGTCCGGACGATCGACAGGCCGGCCTCCTCGACGTGCTGCTGGATCGCGTGCGAGATGTCTCCGAGCCGGTTGCCCACGCGGCATTGCGGCACCGCGAGGAACAGGGCCTCCTCGGTGACCCGCAGCAGCTTGCTCGCGACCGGCGAGATCGCCCCGACTGCGAACGTGCGCGCGGCGTCCGCCACCCAGCCGTTGTTGACCACCCCGATGTCCACCGACAGGATGTCGCCGCGCCCGAGCTTGTAGGCCCCCGGGATCCCGTGCACGATCATCGAGTTCGGCGAGGCGCAGATCGAGCCCGGGAAGCCACGGTAGCCCTTGAACGCCGGCTCGGCTCCCTGCGAGCGGATGAACTTCTCCGCCGCCTGATCGAGCTCGCGCGTGGAGACGCCCGGCCGGATCTTGCCGGCCAGGAGGTTCATCGTCTTGACCAGGATCGCGCCGGCGGCTGCCATCTGCTCGATCTCGTCAGGGCTCTTCTTCAGGATCACGGTGCTGCGCTCCTCATACGTCGTCTTCGAGCCGGAGCGTCGCGATCACGGCGCGGATGTGGTCGTGGACCTCCGTCGGGCTCCGAGTGCCGTCGATCCGCCGCATCAGGCCCTGCTCGTCGTAGTACTCCACGAGCGGCTCCGTCTGCTCGTGGTAGACGTGCAGCCGGTTGCGCACGACCTCGGGCTTGTCGTCATCACGCTGAACCAGGCGCGACCCGTCCTGGTCGCACACGCCGTCGCGCTTGGGAGGGTCGAAATCGACGTGATAGTTGTGGCCGTTCTTGACGCACATACGCCGGCCGGAGATCCGGCGCACGAGCTCGTCGTCGGGGACGTCGATCAGGATCGCCGCGGTGATCCGGCGGCGCATGTCGGACAGCTGCTTGTCGAGCGCCTTGGCCTGCTCGAGCGTGCGGGGGAACCCGTCGAGGATGAAGCCGTCCTGAGCGTCCGGTTCGTCGAGGCGCTCCGCCGCCATCTTGAGGATCAGCTCGTCGGGCACGAGGTCGCCGGCGTCCATGTACTTCTTGGCCTGCTGCCCGAGCTCGGTCCCCTCCTTGACGTTCGCGCGCAGCATCTCCCCGGTGGAGATGAACGGCAGCCGGAAGTCGTCACGCAGCCGGTCGGCCTGCGTCCCCTTGCCCGCACCGGGCGGACCGAACAGGATCAGGTTGAGCTCTGACACGAACGGTGAGCTTATCGGGCATGTTCGGGCTGAGGCGCCCGGATTCCGATGAGCTCACGCGGCGGGCGGACACGCCCGCGACGCCCGAGCACGCGCGACTCGACGAGGTGCCATGACGCCCCCGCTACGAGGATGCTCGCCACGAGCACGATCGGCGTGTAGAAGTACGCCGAGCGGCCCGGCACGTAGTGCATCAGCAGGTTGTTGATCAGCAGGTTGCACAGGTACAGGCCATAACTGATCGTCCCGATGTAGCGCAGCGGCCGGCACCCGATCACTCGCGCGAGCAGGCTGTGGCGCGCTCCGAGCAGGCTCAGCATCAACGGAACCGCGACGACGGCGGCGCCCATGTACGTCCACCGCGTCGGAAGCTCGACGTCGAACAGGATGAACACGAGACCACCTAGCAGCAGCAGGCCGGTCAGTGGCCACTCGAGCGCCCGCGGCACCAACCGATGCCGCCACAGGACCGCCGCGGCACAGCCGAGGAACAGCTCGGCCCCGCGGTCCAGCGGCGAGTAGTAGACGCTGTAGGCGGGCAGCGCGTGCTGCACGTGCGGCACCGCCCGAACGAGCGCGACGATCGTCACCACCAGGAACCCGACGAGCGCCGGCGGGCGCACTCGCATGCGGAGGAGCACCCAGAGCACCAGCGGCCAAGTAGGTAGAACTGCTCCTCCTGCGCCAGCGACCACGTCGGGTTGAGCACGCCGAGGTCGTTCTGATGCCCCAGCCCCGCGACCCAGTTGTTCACGAACAGGAGCGTGGTGGCGACCCGATGCGCGAGTGACCATCCGGAGAACGGGTTGAAGATCACGTACACGAGCGCAAACGCGATCACGAGCAGGAACAGGGCGGGTAGCAGCCGGCGCGCGCGGCGCTCATAGAACCGCCGAAACGAGATCGACCCGGTCCCGTCCCACTCTTCCATCAGCAGGGTCGTGATCAGGAACCCCGACAGCCCGAAGAACACGTCGACGCCGATATAGCCGTTCGCCAGCAGACCCGTGTGCATCATGATCACGAGCAACACGGCGATCCCGCGCATTCCGTCGAGGACAGGGCGGCGGCCGAGCTTCCGCGGCGCGGACGAGGCCTCCGACCGCGCCCGGCTGGCTCCTTGGCGTCTCACTTCTGACTTGATACCCCGAAAGGCGTCAAGTCTATGTTTGGTTGCCTACCTACCTCTTTACACAGGCGCGAAACGGCAGGAAGCAGCTACTTCAAGAAGCCCTCGTAGTTGCGCATCATCAGCTGCGCTTCGAGCTGCTTCATCGTGTCTAGTGCCACACCGATCACGATCAGGATCGACGTGCCTCCGAACGCGAAGTTTGCGCTTGTCTGTGTGATCAGGATCGTCGGGAGCGCCGCGACCGCGGCCAGGAACAACGCTCCCGGGAACGTCAAGCGCGCCAGGATCCGATCGAGGAATTCGGCCGTCGGTCTGCCTGGCCTCACCCCAGGGATGAAGCCGCCGTACTTCTTCAGGTTGTCCGCCTGGTCCACGGGGTTGAACGTGACCGCGGTGTAGAAGTACGTGAACAGGATGATCATCAGGCACTCGCCGACGACGTAGTGCCAGCTGCCGGGGGCGAAGAAGTTGTAGATCTTGGTCCCGAAGGCGTTCGGCTTGTTCTGGCCGATCAGCGAGCCGACCGTCGGCGGGATCGCCATCACCGAGGCGGCAAAGATCACCGGGATCACGCCGGCCATGTTCACGCGCAACGGGAGGTAGGTCTGGCCGCCCTGGGTCATCCGGCGGCCGATCACCCGCTTGGCGTACTGGACCGGAATCCGCCGCTGGCCCTCCTGCACGAACACCACGGCCGCGACCACCCCGAGCACGATGAACGGCATGATCACGCGGAACACCTGGTCGGGGTTCTGCCACCACGCGCTGATGCCGCTCGGGATCCGCGAGACGATGTTCGCGAAGATCATCAGCGAGATCCCGTTCCCGATCCCGCGCTGCGTGATCAGCTCACCCATCCACATCAACAGGACGGTGCCGGCGGTCAGCGAGATCACGATCAGGAACACCTTCAGCAGCGTGAAGTCCGAGATCGCGTTGGTGCCGGCGCTCTTCTCGAAGCTCTTGAACAGGAACACGTAGCCGATCGACTGCGCGAACGCGAGCCCGACCGTCAGATAGCGCGTGTACTGCGTGATCCGCGCCTGCCCGACCTCACCCTCCTTCGCGAGCTTCTCGAGCGAGGGAACGACCACCTGCAGCAGCTGCAGGATGATCGAGGCGGTGATGTAGGGCATGATCCCGAGCGCGAAGATCGCGATCCGGGACAGGCCGCCGCCGGAGAACAGGTTCAGCAGCCCGAGGATGCTGTTGCCGCCGAAGTTCGTCTGGATCTGCTTGACGCCGGCCTCGTTGATCCCCGGCGCCGGGATGTGCGTCCCGAGCCGGTAGAGGGCGAGGATCGCGGCCGTGAACAGGATCTTCTTGCGGATGTCCGCGACCCTGAAGGCTCCGAGGATCGTGCCGATCATCGCGCCTGGGTCCCGCTCAATCCTCGATCAGCTGACAGGTGCCGCCGGCGGCCTCGATCCGCTCGCGCGCGGTCTTGGAGAACGCATGCGCGTGAACGGTGAGCGCGATCGTCAACTCGCCCTTGGCGAGCACCTTCACCGGGACTTCCTTGCGAGTCGCGAGGCCCTTCGCGCGCATCGCCTCCAGCGTAACAGCGTCGCCCGCGGCGAAGCGCTGCTCGAGGTCGGAGATGTTGACCGGCTGGGTGTGGGTCCGGAACGGCTCGAACGGCATCGACTTCTTCATGTGCGGGCCGCGCAGCTTGCGCATCCGCATGTGGATCGGGTTCTGGCCACCCTCGAACCGGGGCCGGCGCTTGGAGCCCGAACGCGAGCCCCAGCCCTTCTGGCCACGGCCGGAGGTCTTGCCCGTTCCCGAGCCCTCGCCACGCCCGACGCGCTTGCGCGGCCTTGCGCGACCCGGGCGCCGGCTTCAGGTTGTGAAGCCCGATCCGCTCCTCGTGCTCTTCAGTCTTATCGGCCTCGGGGCTCATTTCGCCTCCGAGACCTCTACGAGGTGGCGGACCTTGTGGAGCATCCCGCGGATCTGCGGCGTGTCGTTGACATCGACCGTGTGGCCGATCCGCCGCAGCCCAAGCGAGCGGAGCGTGTCCAGCTGCCGCTTGTCGGACCCGTTCCGGGACTTCAGCTGCGTGACCTTCAGCGTGCTCACGACGCGGCCCCGGCCTCCGGCTGCTCAGCAAGGGGCGCTTCGGCAGCCGGCTGCGCCTCCGCGGACGGCGGATCCTCCTCTGCGGCCAGTCGCGTCTGCGAGAGCTTCGTCACTGGCTCCGTTCCCCTGATCAGCGTTGGCCGCAGAGCGAGGACCCGTTCTCCGGGGACTCGGTCAAGCCGAGCACCGCGTTGACGGAGAGTCCCCGCAGCTCGGCGACCTCCAGGGGGGTACGCAGAGACTCGAGCCCGGCCATCGTCGCCTTGACCAAGTTGATCGGGTTCTGGGAACCCAGGCACTTGCACAAGAT
The DNA here is from genome assembly GCA_963826895.1 of uncultured Solirubrobacterales bacterium. Taxonomy (GTDB): domain Bacteria; phylum Actinomycetota; class Thermoleophilia; order Solirubrobacterales; family Solirubrobacteraceae; genus Palsa-465. The sequence continues at coordinate 414,199 of CAWGYJ010000001.1, read as the reverse complement.
GTCGTGGATCCCAGCGAGCTCCAGCACCGCGCGGACGCCGCCGCCGGCGATCACGCCGGTGCCGGGCGAGGCCGGCTTCAGCAGCACGCGGCCGGATCCGAAGATGCCGGTGGTCATGTGGGTGATCGTCGAGCCGTGCTTGGGCACCCGGTAGAGGTTCTTCTTCGCCCGCTCGACGCCCTTCTGGATCGCCACCGGCACCTCGTTGGCCTTGCCGTAGCCGATCCCGACGACCTCGCGCTCGTCGCCGACCACGACCAGCGCCGTGAACGAGAAGCGCCGGCCGCCCTTGACGACCTTGGCGACGCGGTTGATCTCGACCACTCGCTCCTGGAGGTCGAGTCCGGCGGGCGACACTGTGCGATCACGAGTTGCCATGAGTCAATCCAGAGTAGCGTAGAACTGAAGGCCGCCCTCGCGGGCGCCCTCGGCGAGCGCCTTCACGCGCCCGTGGTACTGGTAGCCGCCGCGGTCGAACACGGCGGTGTCGACGCCGGCCGCCTTCGCCCGCTGCGCGAGCAGCTCGCCGGCGCGCTTGGCCTGCTCCTCCGGCTTCAGCGACGCGCAGATCCGCCTCGGTCCAGTTCACCGCGGCGAGCGTCCGGCCGCTCGTCGTCGTCGATCAGCTGCGCGGAGATGCCGCGGTTGGAGCGGAACACGGAGATTCGCGGACGCTCGGCCGAGCCGACGACCTTCGCGCGCACGCGGCGGCGGCGCCTCAGGCGCGAGCGCGGGCTTAGTCTGCGACGGTCATGCGCGCTTACCGACCTTCCTGGCGACGTACTCGCCCTCGTAGCGAATCCCCTTGCCCTTGTACGGCTCGGGCTTGCGCTGCTTGCGGATGTAGCGCCGCCACCTCGCCGACCTGCTGCTTGGACGCGCCGCGCACGACGATCCTGGTCGGCTGCGGCACCTCGAACTCGATGCCGTCCGGCGCCTTGACCGACACCGGGTGCGAGTAGCCGAGCGCGAGCTCGAGGTCGCGCCCGCGCAGCGCCGCGCGGTAGCCGACGCCCTGGATCTCGAGGCGCTTCTCGAACCCGTCGGTGACGCCCGTGACCATGTTCGCCACCAGCGAGCCGGTCAGTCCGTGCAGCGCGCGGTGCTCGCCGCGGTCGGTCGGCCGCGTGACGCGCAGCTCGCCATCGACCTGCTCGACCGAGATGTCGCGGGGCACGCGCTCGGTCAGCTCGCCCTTGGGGCCGTTGACCGTCACGCGCTCAGGTTCGATCGCGACCGTGACGCCGGCCGGAACGGGGATGGGTTGTCTTCCGATTCTCGACATGCTCGCTCCTACCAGACCTCGGGCCACGACCTCGCCGCCGACCCCTTCGATCGCGCGCCTCGTGGCCGGTCATCACGCCCTTGGAGGTCGAGATGATCGCGGTGCCCATGCCGCCCTGGATGCGGGGGATGTGGGAGTGGTCGACGTAGGTGCGCTGGCCCGGGCGCGAGACGCGCTGAAGACCCGAGATCACCGGCTTGCGGTCATCCGTGTACTTGAGCGTGACCGTGAGCTGCTCACCCGGGCGCCCGTCGGCGGCGGCGTTCACCTCGTAGGCCTCGATGTAGCCCTGCTCCTTGAGGATCCGGGCGAGCTCGCGCTTGAGCTTCGACGACGGGATCGTGACGTCGTGGTGCTGGGCCTTGGCGGCGTTGCGCAGGCGCGTGAGGAAGTCCGCGATCGGGGTCGGTCATCGACATGGTCTTACCAGCTCGCCTTCGTCATGCCGGGGACGTAGCCGTTGTGCGCGAGCTCGCGCAGGCAGATACGGCACACGCCGAACTTGCGGTACACCGCGCGGGCGCGGCCGCACCGGCGGCAGCGGGTGTAGCCCCGGGTCTTGTACTTGGGTGTCCGCTGCTGGCGGACGCGCTGCGAAGTCTTGGCCACTACGTGACCGATTGCGTCGCTTTCGCGAACGGCATCCCGAGCGCCTCGAGCAGGGCGAACGACTCCTCGTCGCTCTGGGCCGTTGTCGTGATCGTGATGTCGAGGCCGCGGACCTGATCGATCTCGTCGTAGTCGACCTCGGGGAAGATGATCTGCTCGCGTACGCCGAGCGAGTAGTTGCCGCGCCCGTCGAACGAGCGCGGGTTGAGCCCGCGGAAGTCACGGATCCGCGGGATCGCGACCGACATCAGCCGGTCGAGGAACTCGTACGAGCGCTCGCCGCGGAGCGTCACCGCGACGCCCACCGGCATCCGCTCGCGCACCTTGAACTGGGCGATCGACTTGCGTGCGCGGCGAACGTTCGGCTTCTGGCCGGTGATCGTCGCGAGCTGCTCCGTGGCCGCGTCGAGCACCTTCGAGTCCTGCTTGGCGTCGCCGACGCCCATGTTGACCGTGATCTTGGTGATCCGAGGCGCCTGCATCGGGGTCGAGTAGCCGAACCGCTCGATCAGCGCCGGGCGGATCTCCTCGTTGTAACGGGTCTTCAGTCGTGCGGGCATGGCTCTAGTCGATCCTCGTGCCGCTGCGCGTGGCGACGCGCATGGCGCTTGCCGTCGATGACCTCGATGCGAACGCGCGTCGGCTTGCCGTCCTTGGGGTCGACCAGCATCACGTTGGACACGTGGATCGGCCCCTCCTTGCTCGATCACGCCGCCGATCTGACCGCCTGCGGGTCCCGACCTGCTGGGGCTTCTGGTGGCGCTTGACCATGTTCAGGCCCTCGACGTACACCCGCTCTTCTTCGGGTCGACGCGCAGCACCTTGCCGCGCTTGCCGCGCGTCCTTGCCGCCGATCACGATCACGTCGTCCTCGGCCTTGATCCGTGCGGGCATGGTCAGAGCACCTCCGGGGCCAGGGAGACGATCTGCATGAAGTTGCGCTCGCGCAGCTCGCGCGCGACCGGGCCGAAGATGCGGGTGCCGCGCGGGTTGTCCTGCGCGTCGATCAGCACCGCCGCGTTCTCGTCGAACGCGATGTAGGTGCCGTCCTCGCGGCCGTAGGACTTCTTCGTGCGCACGACGACGGCGGTCACGACCTCGCCCTTCTTGCACGGACCCCTGCGGGGCCGGCCTGCTTGACGGTCGCGGTGATGATGTCGCCGACGCCGGCGTAGCGCCGCCGGTGCCCGCCTTTGACGCGGATCACGAGGATCTCGCGCGCGCCCGTGTTGTCGGCCACGCGCAGACGTGTCTCGTTCTGGATCACTTCGCGCCGCTCCACCACTTCAACCAGTCGCCAGCGCTTGGACCGCGACAGTGGACGGGACTCGCGCACGATCACGGTGTCGCCGATGTGCGCATCGTTGGTCTCGTCATGTGCGTGCAGCGTCGACCGCGTAGCGACGATCTTCTGATACTTGCGGTGCCGGCGCGACGAGATCGATCCGGACCGTGATCGTCTTGTCCGCCTTGTCGGACACGACCACGCCCTGGCGCGTCTTCTGCGTGCCCGGCGCATGCTCGCGCGGAGGCGTGACCGCGGCCTGATGCTCAGCGGCCCGAGCCTTCTCGCGAGCCTTCAGCCGCCCAGCTCGCCGAAGCTCCGCCTTCTTGGCCCGCACGGCGACCCGCTCCGCATGCCGCTCCTCCGGAGACGAAGCAGCCCGAGGCTTGGCCTTTGCTGCCTTAGCAGCCCGAGCACGAGCGCGCCGCTCCTTGGGAGCGAGCACCGGTGCGGCCTCGGCTGCAGGCGCAGACCACCGGCGTCGGATGACGGGGCCGCGGCCGCGTCCGACGCCTGTCGCGTCCCCTCGTCATCAGCGGCCGTCTCAACCTCCGCCGAGCGCGGGCGTCGGCCGGGGCCGCGGCCTCGTCTTCAGGAGCAGTGTTTTCGGTTTCTTCAGCCATCACTCATCGTTCTCGAAGTTCAAAATTTCACGTTCCCGCGCGATCGTGAGCGCCCGCGCCACCTCGCGCTTCGCCTTCCGCAGACCAGCGGTGTTGTCGAGCTCGCCGGTGGCATGCTGGAAACGGAGGCCGAACAACTCTCGCCGCGAGGTGTGGATGTGCTCGCGCAGCTCCCCGTCTGTGAGGTCACGCAGCTCGCCGGTCTTCATCCGTCCTCCCGCATCACGAACTTGGTCCGCACCGGCAGCTTGTGCCCGGCGAGGCGCATCGCCTCGCGAGCGAGCGGCTCCGGGACGCCCGCGAGCTCGAACATCACACGGCCCGGCTTGACGACTGCGACCCAACCCTCGGGGTTGCCCTTGCCGGAGCCCATCCGGGTCTCGGCGGGCTTCTTGGTGAACGGCTTGTCCGGATACACGTTGATCCACACCTTGCCGCCACGCTTGATCTTGCGGGTCATCGCGATTCGGGCGGCCTCGATCTGGCGGTTCGTGAGCCACCCGGCGTCGAGCGACTTGAGCCCGTACTCGCCGAACTGGACCTTGACCTGCCCGCGCGAGAGCCCGCGCCGGCGTCCGCGGTGCGTCTTGCGGTGCTTCACGCGTTTGGGCGCGAGCATCAGCGACCACCTCCGCCACCGGACCCGCCTGAACCACCGGACCCGCCTGAACCACCGGGACCGCCGCCGCCGGGCCGCGGACCGCGTCCGCCGCCGCCACCACCACCGCCGCTGCCGCCGCGACCGCCGGGGCCGCCGCCGCGACCGCCCGGTCCGCCGCCGCGACCACCGGGACCGCCCGGACCGCCACCGCGACCGCCGCCGGACCGCCACCGCGACCGCCCGGTCCGCCGCCGCGACCACCGGGCCCGCCCGGCCCGCCACGACCGCCCCCCGGACCGCCACCGCGACCGCCGCGGCCACCACGGCCATCTCCGCGACCGCCGCGCCCATCGCGGCCGTCGCGTCCGCCGCGCTCAGGGGCCTGCGGGGAGGGCTCGTCCATGATCGTCAGATCAGCGCCGGTGTAGCCCTCGGGCATGATCTCGCCCTTGTTGATCCAGCACTTGACGCCGATCCGGCCGAAGGTGGTGCGGGCCTCGTGGAAGCCGTAGTCGATGTCCGCACGCAGCGTGTGCAGCGGCACCCGGCCGTCCGAGTAGCCCTCGGTGCGCGCCATCTCGGCGCCGCCCAGGCGGCCCGAGACCTGGACCTTCACGCCCTTGGCGCCGGAGCGCATCGCGCTCGTCAGCGCGCGCTTCATCGCGCGGCGGAAGGCGACACGGTTCTGCAGCTGCTCGGCGATCGACTGCGCGACGAGGCGCGCGTCGAGCTCAGGACGCTTGATCTCGAGGATGTTGACCTTGACCTGCTTGCCGGTGATCCGGTGCAGGTCTCGACGCAGCTGGTCGACCTCCGAGCCGGACTTGCCGATCACGATCCCCGGCCGCGCGGTGTGGATGTTGATCTCCACCTCGGTGCGCGTCCTTGCGGATCGTGATGTCCGACAGACCCGGCATGCGACAGCCGTCCGATGATGTGCTCACGGATCTTGGTGTCCTCGTGCAGGAAGTCCGCGAAGTTCTTCTCGTTGAACCAGTTCGACTTCCAGTCGTGGATGTAGCCCACGCGGAGTCGCTTCGGGATGAACCTTCTGACCCATGCATGTTAGTCCTTCGGCGTAAGCAAGATCGTCAGGTGGCTGGTGCGTTTGCGGATCCTGGTCGCGCGACCCATCGCGCGCGGCCGGAACCGCTTGATCGTCGGACCCTCGTCGGCGTGGACCGCCTTGACGTACAGGTCCTCGCCGACGAGCTCGTGGTTGTGCTCCGCGTTTGCGACCGCCGACTCGAGCAGCTTGCTCCAGTCTTGCGCGACCGCCCGCGGCGTGATGAGCCAGGATAGCTCGCGCCTCCTCCACCGTCTTTCCGCGGATGTGGTCGCACACGAGCCGGGCCTTGCGCGGAGACGACCGCACGTACTTGGCCTGAGCGCGCACGACCGGCGGCGGTCCGGGCGGCCGGCGGAGCCCGGCGACGCGTCGGCGCCGGAGCAGGCGTCTCGTCTTCCTCGGCCGCGCGGCCCCACGCCGCCGCCGCCGAGCCGGCTTCGCCGCGGCTTCCGCCTCGGGCTCATCGTCCTCAGCTTCGCCCTCAGCCTCCTCCTCGTCCTCATCAGACGTCTCAGCTCCAGCTCTTCATCTTCGTCTGGAGTCGAGGGGCTCCTCGCTCGGCGCGCGGGCTCGGACGCGCACGGGCGCGTCGACGGCCTCAGCGTCCGGCGTCGGCTTCTGTGTCAGCCATCGGAGCGGCCGGGGTCGCGTCGGCGTCCGAAGCCTGTCGCGTCTCCTCAGGTTCCTCGCGCGCCCTCAGCCTCAGCCGAGCGCGAGGCTTCGGACGCGGGCGCGTCCGCGGACTGCCGCCTTCCGGCGCCGGCGCTTGGGCTTCTTCTGCAGGTGTCGCTCGTCGGGCTCATCGCCTCTTACCCGTACCTGCATGCCCTCGGTACAGCCGCGTCGGCGCAAACTCGCCGAGCTTGTGCCCCACCATCGACTCCGAGATGAACACCGGCACGTGCTTGCGCCCGTCGTGCACGGCGATCGTGTGCCCGACCATCTCAGGGAAGATCGTCGACGTCCGCGACCAGGTCCGGATCATGCGCTTCTCGCCCGACGTGTTCATCGCCTCGATCCGGGTGATCAGCCGCTCCTGCACGAACGGGCCCTTCTTGCTCGATCGGCTCATCGCTTCTTACCTCTCCTCCGGCCGCGCACGATGTACTCGGTCCGACGTCTTGCCCTTCTTGCGGGTGCGGTAGCCGAGCGTCGGCACGCCCCACGGCGTCACCGGGTGGCGGCCGGGGGTCGTCGAGCCCTCGCCGCCGCCGTGCGGGTGGTCGACCGGGTTCATCGCGGTGCCGCGAGTCTGCGGGCGCACGCCCATGTGGCGCTTGCGACCCGCCTTGCCGATCTTGACGTTCTGATGCTCGGAGTTGCCGATCGTGCCGACGGTGGCGCGGCACTCGGCGCGCACCATCCGCATCTCGCCCGAGGGCAGGCGCAGCGTGACGTAGTCGCCCTCCTTCGCGAGCAGCTGTACGCCGACGCCGGCCGAGCGCGCCATCTGGCCGCCGCGCCCGGGCGTCAGCTCGACGTTGTGGACGATCGTGCCGGGCGGCATGTTCGCGAGCGGCAGGCTGTTGCCGACGCGGATGTCGGCGCTCGGGCCCGACTCGACGGTCGCGCCGACCCGCAGCCGCTGGGGCGCGAGGATGTAGCGCTTCTCGCCGTCGGCGTAGTGCAGCAGCGCGATGTACGCCGAGCGGTTGGGGTCGTACTCGATGTCGCGCGACCTTCGCCGGGCACGCCGTCCTTGCAGCCGCTTGAAGTCGATCTTGCGGTACAGGCGCTTGGCGCCGCCGCCGCGGTGGCGCGCGGTCTTGCGCCCGTTCGAGTTGCGGCCGCCGGACTTCTTCAGCCCCTCGGTCAGCGACTTCTCGGGCTTGGAGCGCGTGACCTCGGCGAAGTCCGGATAGGAGACGAAGCGCATCCCGGGCGAGGTCGGCTTTGGCTTGCGAATCGGCATTACTCAGCCGCCCCTGCCTGAACGCCTGGAAGATCGGGATCGTCTCGCCCTCGCGCACCTGCACGATCGCCTTCTTCCAGTGCCGCGTGCGGCCGGCGGTCTGACCGCGCCGCTTGGGCTTGCTCTTGACCGAGGCGGTCCGGACCTCGACCACCTTGACGTCGAACAGCTCCTCGACCGCCTGGCGGATCTGCGTCTTGTGGGCGCTGTCGTGGACGCGGAACGTGTACTTGCCGGCCTCGGCGAGCACGAAGGACTTCTCGGACACGACCGGCCGGATGATCACCTGACTGGTCCATCACCGGCCTCCTCGGCTCGGTCGGCTCAGCTCGGGGGCCGGACGTCGGCTCGCGTGCGCCGCGAGCTGACCGAGCTGCACGGCAGAGCGCCGACCTCGGACACGAGCAGCGACGCGGCGCCGATCAGGTCGGCGACCCCGGCGTCGTCCGACCGGCATCACGGCGACGCGCGCGAGGTTGCGGAACGACTTGCCGGCGTCCGCCTCGTCCTCGGCGCCGAGCAGCACGAGCGTCGGGAGCCGTCCTGCGCTCCCAGTCGTCGAGCAGATCGACGGCCTGCGCGGTCGACGGCGCCGTCGAACACGCCCGCGTCGAACACCGCCAGCGACTCGCGCTCGGCGTGCACCGACAGCGCGCTGCGCAACGCCGCGCGACGCGCCTTGCGGTTGACCTTGACGGTGTAGTGCGCGCGGCGTCGGCCCGAACACGGTGCCGCCGCCGGTCCACACCGGCGAGCGCGAGGATCCGGCGCGCGCGCGGCCGGTGCCCTTCTGGCGCCACGGCTTGGCGCCGCCGCCGGAGACCTGTCCGCGCGTCTTGGTCGAGGCGGTGCCCCGCCGGCGGGCGTTCAGCTCGGCGCGCACGGCCTCGTGCACCAGCGGCATGTTGAAGCTCGCCTCGAACGCGCGTCGCGTCCAGCGTTGACCGTGCCGCCGCCGAGCTTCGGGCGGCGAGTGCTCTAGCCATCGGTCCGCACCTCCACGGTCGCCGCCGCGTAGGCCCGGGCACGGCGCCGCGGACCAGCAGCAGGTTGCGGGTGCCCATCACCTCGACGACGGTCAGGCCGCGCTGGGTGATCCGGCCGCCGCCCATCCGGCCCGGGCCCGCGAATGCCCTTGAACACGCGCGACGGCGTGGCCGAGGCGCCGATCGAGCCCGGCGCGCGGACGTTGTGCGAGCCGTGGCGACTTCGGCCCCGAGGCGAAGTTGTGGCGCTTGATCGTGCCCTGGAAGCCCTTGCCCTTCGGACTTGCCGGAGACCTTGACGCGTCTCGCCGACCTCGAACGCGCCTCGACCGTCACGGTCTCACCGACGAGCAGCTCGCCGGCCTCGTCGCGGAACTCGCGCGACGATGGCGGTGAGCCGAGGCGTCGGCCTTCTTGAGGTGCCCGAGCTCGGCCTTGGTCAGGACCTTCTCCTTGCACGCGCCGAACGCGAGCTGGACGGCCTCGTAGCCGTCGCGCTCGAGCGTGCGGATCGCGGTCACCGGACATGGGCCGGCCTCGAGCACGGTCACGCGCTCGACGCTTGCCGTCGTCCAGGAACCGCTGGGTCATGCCGAGCTTCTTGGCCAGGATCGCGGCCATCGCAGTCCTACGAGGCGAGGCGGATCTCGATATCCACGCCGGCCGGGAGATGGTCGAGCCGCTGGAGCGAGTCGACCGTCTTCGGCGTCGGCTGGTGGATGTCGATCAGCCGCTTGTGCGTGCGGATCTCGAAGTGCTCGCGGCGAGTCCTTGTCCTTGAACGGCGAGCGGATCACGCAGTAGACGTTCTTCTCGGTCGGCAGGGGCACGGGACCGGAGACGGTCGCGCCGGTGCGCGTCGCCGTCTCGACGATCTCCTTTGCCGCCGTCTCGATCGCAGTGTGGTCGTAGGACTTCAGGCGAATGCGGATCTTGTTTTGAGCGATGGTTGCCATAAACACAGTGAGAGGGGCGGTCTGCTCTCGGTGAGTGGATTCCCGGACCCACCCGGGCCCGCCCCACTCGGTCGTATCTGCTTTGCAAAAATCGGGCGGCGGATCTAGCGGCCCGCCGCCCAGGTGCTACTGAATGACTTCGGTGACGACCCCGGAGCCGACCGTGCGGCCGCCCTCGCGGATCGCGAACCGCAGACCCTGATCCATGGCGATCGGCTGGATCAGCTCGATCTCCATCTGGACGTTGTCACCCGGCATCACCATCTCCGTGCCCTCGGGCAGGTTGGCGACGCCGGTGACGTCGGTCGTGCGGAAGTAGAACTGCGGCCGGTAGCCCGTGAAGAACGGGGTGTGACGGCCGCCCTCCTCCTTCTTGAGGACGTAGACCTCGGCCTTGAACTTGGTGTGCGGCGTGATCGAACCCGGCTTGCACAGCACCTGGCCGCGCTCGATCTCCTCGCGCTTGGTGCCTCGCAGCAGGCAGCCGACGTTGTCGCCGGCCTGACCCTCGTCGAGGATCTTCTTGAACATCTCGACGCCGGTGACGACCGTCGACTCGGTCGGCTTGATGCCGACGATCTCGACCGTCTCACCCGTCTTGATGATCCCCTGCTCGATGCGGCCCGTGGCCACCGTACCGCGGCCGGTGATCGAGAACACGTCCTCGACCGGCATCAGGAACGGCTTGTCCAGGTCACGGACGGGCTCGGGGATGTAGGTGTCGAGCGCCTCGGCGAGCTCGAGGATCTTGGCCTCGTACTCCTTGTCGCCCTCGAGCGCCTTCAGCGCCGAGCCGATCACGAACGGGATGTCGTCGCCCGGGAACTCGTACTCGGACAGCAGGTCCCGGATCTCGACCTCGACGAGCTCGAGGAGCTCGGGGTCGTCGACCATGTCGGCCTTGTTGAGGAACACGACGATGTAAGGCACGCCGACCTGACGGGCGAGCAGGATGTGCTCGCGCGTCTGCGGCATCGCGCCGTCGGCCGCCGAGACCACCAGGATCGCGCCGTCCATCTGGGCGGCGCCGGTGATCATGTTCTTGACGTAGTCGGCGTGACCGGGGCAGTCGACGTGCGCGTAGTGGCGGTTCGCGGTCTGGTACTCGACGTGGGAGGTCGCGATCGTGATGCCGCGCGCCTTCTCCTCGGGAGCGTTGTCGATCGATTCGAACGACCGCACTTCGGTGCCGCCGAAGTTCTCGTTCAGCACCTTGGTGATCGCGGCCGTAAGCGTCGTCTTGCCATGGTCGATGTGACCGATGGTTCCGACGTTGACATGGGGCTTGTCGCGCTCGAACTTGGCCTTCGCCACTTTGGTGTCGCTCCTTCTCGTTTCAGTGGTTCGTCCGCCCTGAGGGCGAACTTTTCAAAGATATTAGATTTCCGTCCGTGGAAGCTGCTAGGCAGCCGCTGCAGCTCGCCCGACGACCTTCTCGGCGATGTTCGGCGGGACCTCTTCGTAACGATCGAACTGCATCGTGTACGTCGCGCGGCCCTGGTGTTGTCGACCGCACGTCGGTCGCGTAACCGAACATCTCGGCGAGCGGCACGTACGCGCTCACCACCTGCGCGTTACCGCGCTGCTCCATCCCCTGCACCTGGCCGCGCCGGCGGTTCAGATCGCCGATCACGTCGCCCATGTACTCCTCGGGCGTGACGACCTCGACGGCGAAGATCGGCTCGAGCAGGACCGGCTTGGCCCGCTGCGACGGCCTCCTTGAGCGCCAGCGAGCCGGCGACCTTGAACGCGATCTCGCTCGAGTCCGTGTCGTGGTACTTGCCGTCGGTCAGCGTGACGCGCACGTCGACCATCGGGTAGCCCGCGCGCGGCCCGTTCTCCAACGCCTCCTCGACGCCCTTCTCCACCGCCGGGATGAACTCGGTCGGGATCGAGCCGCCCTTGATCTTGTTGACGAAGTCGAAGCCCTCGCCGGGCGCCGGCTCGACGTTGATGTAGACGATGCCGTACTGGCCCGAGCCGCCGGTCTGACGCACGAACCGGCCCTCGACCTTCTCGGCCGTGCCGCGGATCGTCTCGCGGTAGGAGACCTGCGGCCGGCCGACGTTGGCGTCGACCTTGTACTCGCGCAGCATCCGGTCGACCAGCACCTCCAGGTGCAGCTCGCCCATGCCGGAGATCTCGGTCTGGCCGGTCTCCTCGTTGGTGCGGACCTGGAACGTCGGGTCCTCCTCGGCCAGGCGGCCGAGCGCGATCGACATCTTCTCCTGGTCGGCCTTCGTCTTGGGCTCGATCGCGACCTTGATCACCGGCTCGGGGAACGTGATCATCTCGAGCTTGATCGGACGGTCCGGCGCGGCCAGCGTGTCGCCGGTCACGACCTGCTTGATCCCGACCGCGGCGGCGATGTCGCCGGCGTAGACCTCGTCGAGCTCCTCGCGCTCGTTGGCGTGCATCATCAGGATCCGTCCGATCCGCTCGGTGCGACCGCTCGAGACGTTCAGCACGCGCGAGCCGGCGGACAGCTTGCCGGAGTAGACGCGGAAGTAGGTGAGCTTGCCGACGTACGGGTCGGCCATGATCTTGAACGCGAGCGCCGCGAACGGCTCCTCGTCGGAAGCCTGGCGGGTCGCGGTCGCGGCCGTCCCGTTGTCGGAGGACTTGTCGGGCTCGATCCCCTCCACCGCCGGCACGTCCAGCGGGCTCGGAGGTAGTCGACCACGGCGTCGAGCAGCGGCTGCACGCCCTTGTTCTTGAACTAGGAGCCGCACAGCACCGGCGTGAGCTTGATATCCAGCGTCGCCTGGCGGATCGCGGCCTTCAGCCGGCGGCCGGGATCTCCTGATCCTCGAGGATCATCTCGACGAGCCCGTCGTCGTAGTGGGAGACCTCTTCGAGCAGGTGCTCGCGAGCGGCGGCAGCGGCGGCGGCCAGCTCGTCGGGGATCGGGACGACCTGCTGATCCTTGCCGAGGTCGTCGTTGTAGATGATCGCGTGGTTCTCGACGAGATCGACGATCCCGAGAAACTCGGACTCAGCTCCGATCGGCAGCTGGATCGGCACGGGGTGCGCGCCGAGGCGATCGATCATCGTCTGAACGCCGCGGTCGAAGTCGGCGCCGATGCGGTCCATCTTGTTGATGTAGGCGATCCGCGGCACGTGGTACTTGTCGGCCTGGCGCCACACGGTCTCGGACTGCGGCTCGACGCCGGCGACCGAGTCGAACAGCGCGATCGCGCCGTCGAGCACGCGCAGTGAGCGCTCGACCTCGACGGTGAAGTCGACGTGCCCCGGGGTGTCGAGGATGTTGATGCGGTGCCCGTCCCACTCGCAGGTGGTCGCCGCCGAGGTGATCGTGATCCCGCGCTCCTGCTCCTGCTCCATCCAGTCCATCACGGCCGCGCCCTCGTGAACCTCCCCCATCTTGTAGGTCCGCCCTGTGTAATAGAGGATGCGCTCGGTCGTCGTGGTCTTGCCCGCGTCGATGTGGGCCATGATCCCGATATTGCGAGTGTTCTCCAGCGTGAACTTGCGAGGCATGAGGTCTTCTTCTTCGTTGTCTTCGGTGCTACCGCCCTGCGGCCATGAAAAAGGGCCCATGGGGGCCCTTCACGACGCTTCTGTCGGCTCCGGGCGGTTGCGTATTAAGTCGGCGTCTCCATCGTGCGGATCTTCCGCGCCCGGGAGCGAGCACAGATGAGCGCGACACCACCCGAGGCGAAGACCGAATATAGCAGAGGGGAGCAGGGCTCCACGGGCGCTTCCGCCCCGCCCCGAAAGCCCATTTCGGTGCTCGCTGGGGCCGTCTCGCTGGCGGTCCTGGCGTGCGGCGCGCTGGGCGCCGTGCTGCTCGTGCTCTCGGAGTTCACGCACCTGTACTCGATCTACATCGCCTCCCAGCACGCGCCCGTCTCGTCGGTGACCGGCGGCTCGCACAACTCCTACGCGTTCGTGCCGATCGGCGTGCTCGCCGCGCTGCTCGCGTTCGGCGCCGCGCGAGAGCGGTCCCGGGTGGCGCTGCTCGCGCTGGTCGCGATCGGCGTGATCTCGCTCCTGATCGCGCTGATCGGGGATCTGCCGGACGCGCAGGCGAGTGGCCTGCTGTTCCACGGCGGACACCTCGTGATCGCCAAGGCGACCCCGGAGGTCGGGATGTACCTCGAGTCGCTGGGGTCGATCGCGCTGGTGCTCGCGGGCGGGCTCGGGCTGCTGCTCGGCCCGCCTCCGCCGCGGCGCGAGCGGCGCCCGCGCCGGACAGATTTGTCACCTTCCTGACACCCTGCTCCGGTTCCGGTGCGACCGCGCTCGAGGGGTGGTTACATTTAGTGAACGCGAGGGTTGTCCCGCCGCAGCCCCCGGTCCCGTGCGGCGGGCGACCCTCGTGTTTGATTCTCTCGGGTGGTGCTCGGCCCATCCGTACCGCTGGTTCGAGAGCGACGTGTTTGAGCGGCCGCCGGCAGGGGTAAGACCAAAATGAGGTCGTTTGCCGCAACCCCGGTCCCGTGCGGTAGGCGGCCTCAGTTTTCGCCGTCGCCGAGCTCGGGTTTCCGACGCAGCCGACGGTGGGTAGGGTTCAACTTGGGCCGCCTGCCGCAACCCCCGGTCCCGTGCGGTGGGCGGCCCTCTCTCTCCGGCCCCCCCTGCTCCCCGGGCCCTCTACGTCCGTTGACGCAGAGCCCCGCGGGCGGCTAGGTTCCATCCCGTGGCCACGAGCACCCTTGCGGGCACAGGCAAGCGGCGATTGGGACGTTGGGCGGCCTCGGGCACTGTCGCGGTAGCCGCGGCCGCACTCGCGATCGTCTCGGTGTCGGCCGGCACGCCGGCCGCCCACGCCGCCGCGCGCGCGCGTCCGGCCCGCTCGGCGCCGCTCGAGGGGATCCACAAGATCCGCCACATCGTGATCATCATGCAGGAGAACCGGTCGTTCGACTCCTACTTCGGCACCTATCCGGGCGCCGACGGGATCCCGGGCCTCGCCGGCAATCCCGGCAAGGTGCCGTGCATCCCGGACCCGTTGCACCACGACTGCCAGAAGCCCTTCCACGACACCTCCGACATCAACTCCGGCGGGCCGCACATGGCCGTCGACGCGAAGCGCGACATCGACGGCGGCAAGATGAACGGCTTCATCAGAAGCGTCGAATCCGTCGAGCCGGACACCGATCGGCTCGGATGCCAGGTGCCGATCCTGACGGTCTCGCGTCTGGTTCAGGTGCTGAACGGCCCACCGAGATGCGACGACGTGATGGGTTACCACAACGCCCACGAGATCCCCGACTATTGGGCCTACGCGAAGAACTTCGTGCTCCAGGACCACATGTTCTCCTCGACCGCGTCCTGGAGCCTCCCGGCCCACCTGTACATGATGTCCGGCTGGTCGGCGTCGTGCAGGAAGCTGACGAACCCGATGAGCTGCAAGACCGATCTGGTCAATCCCGATACCGACCTCGGATCCGGAAGCTCCGATAAGAGCGCCGCGCTGCTCGGCCTCCTGAAGGTCACCGGGCCGGGGTTCGTGAAGGGCATGTACGCCTGGACTGACATCACCTACCTGCTCCACAAGCACCACGTCAGCTGGCGCTACTACCTGAACCAGGGGACCGAGCCGGATTGCGCGAACGGCGCGATGACCTGCACGGCGGTGCCGCAGAACGTCAAGACGCCGGAGATCTGGAACCCGCTCCCGGGCTTCACCGACGTTCACCAGGACCGTCAGCTCGGCGACATCGTGCCGATGACCCGGTTCTTCCCCGACGCCTACCACGGCCGGCTGCCGGCCGTCTCCTGGGTGATCCCGTCGGGCGACGACTCCGAGCACCCGCCCGCTCGCGTCAGCGACGGTCAGGACCACGTCGTACGCGTGATCAACGCGATCATGTCCGGCCCCGACTGGAAGTCCACGGCGATCTTCCTCGCCTGGGACGACTGGGGCGGGTTCTACGACAACGTCAAGCCGCCGAAGGTCGACGCCGCCGGCTATGGCATCCGCGTCCCCGGACTCGTGATCAGCCCGTACGCGCGGAGGGGCTACATCGACCACCAGGTGCTCAGCTTCGACGCGTACCTGAAGTTCATCGAGGACGACTTCCTCGGCGGGCAGCGCATCGACCGCTCCGACGGGCGCCCGGATTCGCGCCCGGACGTGCGCGAGAACGCCCCGATCCTCGGCAACCTGCTCAAGGACTTCAACTTCAACCAGAAGCCGCGACGCCCGTTCCTGCTGCCGCGGATCCCGCCGAAGAAGCTGCCCCCGAACCTGATTCCGGTGCTGAAGAACTGATCCCGGGCTCTACGCGCTCTAGCGCTGCTCGACGAAGTAGCGGCCGGAGCCCGCGCCGTCGGAGAAGAACCGGCTCGTGACGGTCTTCTTGCGCGTGAAGAACTCCACCCCGTCCGTGCCATGGGCGTGCAGGTCGCCGAGGAAGCTCGCCTTCCAGCCGCTGAACGGGAAGAACGCGACCGGCGCCGCGACGCCGATGTTGACGCCGACCATCCCGGCCTCGACGTCGTGCCGGTACCTCCGGACCGCGGCCCCATTCTCCGTGAAGATCGACGTCCCGTTCCCGAACCGGCTCCGGTTGACGATCTCGATCGCCTGATCCAGCGTGTCCGCCATGACGACGCAGAGGACGGGGCCGAACACCTCCTCGGCGACGATCTCCATCTCGGGCGTGGTGTCGTCGAGGATCGTTGGGCCGACGTACGCGCCATCCGCGTCGACGCCCGACGGCGAGCGGCCGTCGACCGCGAGCGACGCCCCGTCGGCGACGCCGCGCTCGATCCAGCCGTTGATCCGGTCACGCGCCGCGCAGGAGATCACCGGACCGACGTCCACCCCATCCTCGATCCCGTCACCGACGCGAAGGGCACGCGTCGCCTCACCGAGCGCCGGCATCAACCGTTCGTGCGCCTCGCCGACGGTGACGACGACCGAGCCGGCCATGCAGCGCTGACCGGCGGCGCCGAACGCCGAGCCGATGATGCCCTCGACGGTCTTGTCGATCACCGCGTCCGGCATCACGACGATGTGGTTCTTCGCGCCGCCGAGAGCCTGCACGCGCTTCCCCGTCCGCGCCGCGCCCTCGTAGACGATCTGCGCGACCGGCGCCGAGCCGACGAACGAGACCGCGTCGATCCCCGGGTGCTCGAGGATCCCCTCGACGATCTCGCGCGCGCCGTTGACGAGGTTGACGACGCCCGCCGGCAGCCCGATCGAGTCGAGCACCTCGAACGCGATCTGCTGCGTCAGGGGCACCTGCTCGGACGGCTTGAGGATGAACGCGTTGCCGCACCCGATCGCGAACGGCAGGAACCAGAACGGGACCATCGCCGGAAAGTTGAACGGTGCGATCGCCGCGCACACCCCCACCGGCTGGCGGATCGTCTCCGCGTCGACGCCCCGCGCCACGTCCTCCAGCACTCGACCCTGCATCGTGGTCGGGATCGCGCAGGCGGCCTCGACCATCTCGATCATCCGCGCCACCTCGGCCCGAGCATCGACGATCGTCTTCCCCATCTCGGTCGTCACCGAGCGCGCCAGCTCCTCCTTCCGTGCCTCGAGCCCCTCGCGAAGCTCGAACAGCTTCCGCGCGCGGGCGATCGTGCTCACCGCACGCCACTCAGGCAGCGCCGCACGCGCAGCGTCGACGGCGGCGTCGAGGTCGGCCGCGCTCGACAGCGGGACGTGCGCGAGCAGCTCACCGTTCGCGGGGTTCGTGACCTCGAGGGTGTCGGCTGACTCGGAGCGCACCCACTGGCCGCCGACGTAGTTGTTGAGGGTCCGCAGCGCTGTGCTGGTCATCGTCAATCTCTCCGATCAGGGGTCATCAGCCACTCGTGGTCGGGGTCGTTATGGAACACCCACGTCCGCGTCGGGCCGGCCATCACGTTCAGGTAGTAGGAGCGGTATCCGGGCGGCACGCCGACGGGGTGGTAGCCGCGCGGCACGAGCACGACGTCGCCGTCGCGCACCGTCAGCGCGGCATCCAGCGAGCGGTCGTCCGTGTATACGCGCTGGACCACGAATCCGCGCGCCGGGTCGACCCGGTGGTAATAGGTCTCCTCGAGGTAGCTCTCCTCCGGCAGCGCGTCGCGGTCGTGCTTGTGCGGCGGATAGCTCGACCAGTGACCGGCGGGCGTCTGCACCTCGCACACGAGCAGCGACTCGGCCTCCCCCTCCCCCATCAGGATCGGGTGGATCGTCCGTTCCTGCGATCCGTAGCCGCGGGTCTCGGCCTCGATCTGGTCGGCCTGCACCAGGCGCGGCGCACGGCCCTCGCGTGCGGGCGCGTAACAGAGTCCGACCTCGCACGGACCGCCCGCGGCATCCAGCTCGAACGACGTGCCGGGCGGCAGGTATACGGCCTCGGGCAGACCTTCGAACGGGTCCGGCCGTCCGCCGATCTCCTCCCATGAACCGTCCGGCGACCGGACATCGAGCGCGCCCGAGACGACCACGATGCAGACCTCGCGCCCACCGGTATCGCGCCGCGCCGGAACGCCAGGCGCGAGCGCCAGCGACTCGAATCCGACGTAGCTCCACCCGGCCGACTCCGGCGTCACGGTGATTCGCGTCCCGTCCGGAGCCGGCGGGTTCGAAGGTTGCACGATCAACTCACTCACGAGCCGCCTCCGAGGTAGATCCGCCGCGCCCCGCGGGCACCGAGGTACGACTCGAGCGCGGCCCGCACCTCCACCCGCTCAGAGGTCTCGGCGACCGGGACGTCCCACCAGCCTTCGTAGTTCGGTACGCCGGCGTAGCGGTCGGTCTCGACACAGATCACGACCGGCGCCTGTGCGTCCGCCGTCTCGGCGAGCGCGTCGCGGAGCTCGTCGACCGTCGCGGCGAGGATCGCGCGTGCCCCGAGCCCCTCCGCGAGCTTGGCGAAGTCGACGGGCAGCGGCTCGGCCGGAGCCTCGAGACCGGTGGCCTCCGCGTTGTCAACGACGGGCACGCCATTGCACTGCCGGCGGTAATGGGTCCCGAACCCCGCTCCGCCGACAGAACGCGAAAGCGCCCCGATCGACGCGTACCCCTGGTTGTCGACCAGCACGACCGTCAGCGGGACCGCCTCCGCGACCGCGGTCGCGAGCTCCGAGGACAGCATCAGCCACGATCCGTCGCCGATCAGCGTGATCACGCGCCGCCCGGGTGCCGCGAGCTTGATCCCGATCGACCCCGGGATCTCGTAGCCCATGCACGAGTACCCATATTCCACGTGATACCCCTTGCCCTCGGGGTCGCGCGCGCGCCACAGCTTGTGGAGGTCGCCGGGCATCGAGCCGGCCGCGTTGACCACCACCCCGGTCTCGCCGGCGGCGTCGTTGACCGCGCCGAGCACCTCGGCCTGGCGCATCGGGCTCGAGCCCGAGGGCGCGACGATCGTCGCCACCGTCTCGGCCCACGCCGCCGACTCGGCTGCGGCGCGGGCGGACCACTCCTCGGGGGCGCGCGCGCCGTCCGCGGCCAGCGCCGAGGTCAGCTGCTCCAGCACCACCCGGGCATCTCCGAGCAGCGGCAGCCCACTGTGCTTGGCCGCGTCGAACGCCGCGACGTTCACGTTGATGAACCGCACGCCCGGATCCTGGAACGCCGACTTCGACGATGTCGTGAAGTCGCTCCACCGAGTGCCGATGCCGATCACCACGTCGGCATCGCGCGCCAGCCCGTTGCCCGGCGCCCCACCGGTCGCGCCGACGGCGCCGAGCGACAGCGGGTGCGCCGAGACCAGGGCGCCGCGGCCCGCCTGCGTCTCCGCGACCGGGACCCCGATGGCGTCCACGAACGCCCGCAGCGCCGCGGTCGCCGCCGAGTAGACGACGCCGCCGCCGGCGATCACGAGCGGCCGCCGCGCACCGCGGATCAGTTCGACCGCCCGCGCGAGCGCCTCGGGCGCGGGCGGCCGGCGGTAGACCGTCCACACACGCTCGGCCAGGAACTCGGGCTCCCACTCGAACGCCTCCGTCTGCACGTCCTCGGGCAGCGCGAGCGTGACCGCGCCGGTGTCCGCCGGATCGGTGAGCACGCGCATCGCTTCGAGCGCGGCCGAGTACAGCTGCT
Source organism: uncultured Solirubrobacterales bacterium (assembly GCA_963826895.1). GTDB lineage: Bacteria > Actinomycetota > Thermoleophilia > Solirubrobacterales > Solirubrobacteraceae > Palsa-465. Next base: position 394,852 of record CAWGYJ010000001.1, on the reverse strand, counting down.
CGGGCCGCTGTACTCGGTCGAAGTAACGCGACACCGGCCTGAAGACGTCGTTCGCCGACACCGTCCCGTCGCTCGGCACCTCGATCTGCTGGAGCACCGGGTGGGGTAGCCGGGAAGCGAACGTGTCGCCGGGCAACAGCAGCACCGGCAGCCGGTTCACGGTCGCCAGCGCGGCGCCGGTGACCATATTCGTGGCACCCGGCCCGATCGAGCTCGTGCACGCGAACGTGCCGAGCCGGTTGCGCTGCCGGGCGTAACCGGCGGCGATATGGACCATCGCCTGTTCGTTCCGGCCGAGGTGGTACGGCAGCAGCTTGCCGTATTGCTGAAGCGCCTGGCCGAGGCCGGCCACGTTGCCGTGGCCGAAGATGCCGAAGCAGCCGGCGAAGAACCGTTCGCGTTCGCCGTCGCGTTGCACCTGCTGCGCGGCCAGGAACCGGACGAGCGCCTGGGCGACCGTCAGCCGGATCACTTGACGTCCGGATTCGGGAGCATGAAGTCGCGGATCACCGCCACGAGATCCTGGTAGGAACCGATGAACCCGCGCAGCGTCCGCCTGGTCGCGCCGTAGCCGTCGAACTCGTCGACGCTCAGCCCGTCGGGCTCGTAAGCGCGCCGGAAGTCAGGGAACTGGTCGAGCAGCTCGCTCAGCGCGTCAGCCGGGACCGGATCGCCGATCCGTCGCACGACCGGGATCTCCGAGCCGTTGAACTTCTTCTGCCACGCGCACGGGATCGTCAGCACGATGTCACCCCCGATCAGCTCCGACCAGTGCATGTGGTGACGGTACGCCGCCGCGAGCAGCCGTGCACGAAAACCGCGCTCGCGAAACTCCGCGTACGCGCGCTTGAACGCCGCGATCCCCGCCCAGTGGACGACGCCGGGGTTCACCATCAGCCCGTCGCGGGCGACCAGCACGCCCATCCAGTCGTCGAGCCGTCCGACCATGATCGTGATCACCGGCGACATGTGGCTGGTGTCCTCGCCGGCTCGTTCGCGCCGCGCCAGCCCGCGCTCGACAGCCTCGGCCATCGCCAGCGACTGCGGGACGGTGAAGCAGACGGTCGCGTTGATGCTGACCCCGGCCGCCGTGACCTCCTCGGCGGCCTGCACCCCCGCGCGCGTCGCCGGCAGCTTCACCTGCATGTTGGGCGCCAGCGTGTTGAAGTGGAGCGCCTGCTCGGCGATCCGCACCGGATCGCGGAAGAACTTCGGGTTCGTCTGGATCGACAACCGCCCCTTGAGGCCGCCCTCGCGCTCGAATACTCCCAGCAGCAGCTTCGAGGCGCGAACCGCCATCTCCTCGATCAGCTTCCAGGCGACGTCGTCCTCGGTGAACGCCGGGTTCTCGGCGATGATCTCGCCGATCCGGTCCCGCCACAGATCCATCTCCGTGCGCAGGACGTCGCACACGATCGTCGGATTGCTGGTGGCGCCGACCGCCCCGCGCGCCACCGCGTAGGTCAGCTCGTCGATCGAGCACGAGTCGTTCCAGTAATCGGTCCCGAGCGCGGCGGTCCGCGCCATCGGGCAGTCGATCACCGCCCCGCCAATGGGGGCCTCGGTCGGGTCCAGCGATACGGACATGTTCCACCCTCGGTTCGGTCGGTGGCCGCGCTCAGTGATCACGATGCGGACATATAGTCCACAATACAAGAATGGCTAAGGGCGAGCAACGGTCCGGCTCGATCGCCGTTCTCGGCAAGGCGATGGCGATCCTCGAGCACCTGGCCGCCGAGGGCGAGCTGACGCCGGCGCGGATCGCGGAGCTGATCGATGAGCCGCGGAGCACCGTTTACCGGCTGTGCTCGAGCCTCCAGGAACTCGGCTACGTCGAGTCCGGGACCCAGCGTGGCACTTACCGCCTGAGCCTGAAGCTGTTCGACCTCGGCAGCACCGTCATCGACCGCTACGACGAGCGCGCCTCCGCGCTCCCGGTCATGCAGCGCCTGCACGACGAGACCGGCGAGACAGTGTTCCTGTGCGTTCGCCGGGGGCTCGAGGCCGTGTGCATCGAACGGATCGATGGCGCCCGGGTGATGCTGCTCGAGCTTCGCCTCGGCGGCTCGCTGCCGCTCCATCTCGGCGCCGCCCCCCGCTGCCTGCTGGCGTTCGAGCCCGAGAGCGCCTGGCGCACGTATCTCGATGCGGCGACGCTCGAGCGCCGCACGCCGAGCTCCCCCGCCACCCGTACGGCGCTCCTCGCAGAGCTACGCGCCACCCGCAAGCGTGGCTACGCGATCTCCGATCAGGATGTCACCCCCGGCATCGTGTCCCTCGGCGCGCCGATCTTCGACCACCGCGGCGTCGTCACGGCCTCGCTGTCGATCGGCGGGCTTCGCGAGGTGCTCGGAGACGACGGCTCCGGCGTGATCCAGCTTGTCGTTCAGGGGGCCGCCGAGATCTCCCACTCGCTCGGCCACCGGCCCTAGCTCGGTCGCCTAGCGCGCGCGACGCGCGGCGAGCGCCTCGGCCGCCCGGCCCGCGATCCTCAGCGCGACGATGGCGTCCTGCGCGCCCGCGCCCTCCGGCGCCTCACCACCTAGAGCCCTGGCGAATGCCTCCGCCTGTCTGACCATCGCCTCCTCGAACACCTGCTGTCCGCTTCCGTCCCACATGAACTCGATCCGCTCGTGGCCGTCGGTCCCCCAGACCTCGAGCCAGCAGGAGTCCTCGTGGGGAAACCGCCGGCCGAGCGACACGACCATCGAGCTGCCGCCCGACATCGTTGCCAGCACGGTCGCATGGTCAGGATCGTCGGCGGCGGCCGCATGGCCGTTGCCTGCGCTCGTCGCCCACACGTCCGAGAACTCCTGTCCCAGCAGCCACCGGGCCTGGTCGAATTCGTGGACTCCCATGTCCACCGCGATCCCGCCGCTGTGACTGCGGAACGCCGCACTCGGCAGCTCGTGGTCCCACTGAAAGCAGCACAGCTGGATGATCTCGCCGAACTCGCCGGCGGCGATCCGGTCCCTCAGCACCTGCAGCGCCGGCACGAAGCGCCGCCAGTAGCCCACCTGGAGCAACGTGCCCGCGTCGGCAGCCGCCCGCGCCGCCGCGCGCGCCTCCTCGACGTTCACCCCGACCGGCTTCTCGCACAGCATCGCGATCCCCGCCGCGGCGAACCTCGCGACCAGCTGGGAGTGCTGATCCGACGGGGCGGCGATCAGGACCCCATCGGGTAGGGGACCTGCCAGCAGCTCGTCGACCGACTCCCACACCGGGATCCCGGAATCCGCCGCCGCGCGCGCACGCGCCGCCTCGCACGGCTCGACCAGCCCGGCGAGCCGGACGCCCTCGGTGCGCTCGAGCGCTCTGAGGTGCACCGAGCCCATGCGGCCGGCTCCGATCAACACGACCGAGGGCCGATCAGAGGCCATGGCCCCTCAGGTATTCGCGATTGCGCCGCTGATCCTCGGCCGGTTGGGTCGGGTTCTCCGGGTCCGGCAGCACGTCCTGCTCGACGACGAGCCAGCCCGCGTAGCCGGTCTCGTCCAGCGCGGCGAGCACCTGCTCGACGTCGATGTCGCCGTCGCCGAGCGCGCAGAACGCCTTCCGGCGCCAGATCTCCTGCACCGGCGCGGCCTCGGCGACGATCTCCTCGAGCCTGTCCAGACGCGCGTCCTTCAGGTGCACGTGGTTGATGCGGTCGGCCCACTCATGGATCGCCCTGACGGGCTCACCCCGCCCGAGCAGCAGATGGCCGGTGTCCAGGCACAGCCCCACGTCAGACAGCTCGAGCATTCGCTCGATCTCCCACTGCGCCTCGACGTACGTCGCCGTGTGGTGATGGAACGTGGGCTCGTAGCCGCGCGCTCGGCAGCGCGCGACCGTGGCCGCAAGGCCCTCGGCGAATCGCTCCCACCCCGCGTCGTCGAGGCTCACGCTCCGGTCGTAGGCCGCGCGCCCCGGATACCGCGAGCGGAGCTCGGACCCTGCGTCGGCGAGCGTGGGCTTCGGTGGCAGGCCGTTGCCCGAGACGCTGTCGAAGATGTCGAGCAGCGCATCCAGCTCGGTGAGGCCGCCGGCCATCTTCTCGGGCTCCGAGAACGGCAGCTCCAGATACCCGCCCACCAGCCCGAGCTGACGCTCCGCCAGACGGCCGTTGAGCGTCTGCGTGTCGCCGAGATAACCGACCGGACCGAGGTCGATGCCGTCATACCCGGCGTCGCGGACCCAGTCGAGCAGTGTCAGCGCATCGGGCACGTTCGGATCGAAGCCGACCGTGATCTCGAAGGCGCCATAGCTGACCGGCGCGTTCGCCGGCACGATTGTCCTGTCCGTGGTCATGACACCTCCGTTGTGAACCCTGTTTCGAGCGCCGGCTCGAGACCCTGGCCGGCTCTCGCGATCGCCTCGCAGAGGCGCAGGTCCGCGAGCCCGTCCGCGCCCGACGTTCGCGGCTCCCGCCCGGTGCGCACGCAGTCGGCGAATTCGCGCAGCTCGCGCTTGAACGCCTCCTCGTAGGACACCACCTCCTCGCGCTGCCATGCGTGGGCGGTGCCGGGCTCGCCGCCCTCCACGATCAGCCGGCTCGGAGCGCTGCGCAGGAACGGCGACGGCAGCTTCAGCGTCAGCCGCTGGTCCGGGGCGTAGAACGCGAACTCCTGCCGGTAGCGCGCAATCCCCGGCAGATCGACCCACGACAGGTGGCAGTCGAGATCGCCGAAGCGCAGGTTGACGCCCACGCACGTCCGCGACAGCGACGCGAACACGACCTCGGTCGGCTCGCCGAGCGCGCCTCGAAGCGCGTTGAACTCGTGCACGAGCGTGTCGAGCAGGATCGAGCGAAAGCAGAAGCGCGCCTCCTCGCCGGCATCGCCGACAGCGAGGTCGACGGCTCGCTCGTCACTGCGGCGTAGCTCGTCGAGGACCGCGGCCGGGACATCGCCCGGCGCGAGCAACGGGTAATGCGCGACGTAGGGCTCGAGTGGGGACTCGAGCGTCGTCACCTGCACGAGCCGGAGCTCCGACCGCACATCTCCGAGCAGCTCCAGGAGGCGCTCGTACGTCGGGTCGTAGCGCTTCATCGTGCCCACCATCAGCCGCACCCCGGACCTCTCGGCGGCGTCCAGCATCTGCGCCCCGTGCTCGCTGCACAGCGCCATCGGCTTCTCCACGAACACGTGCATGCCCGCGCGCGCGGCGGCGATCGCAGCCGGCGCATGATCGCCCGAGGTCATCACCAGGACCGCATCGAGCGGCTCGGACAGCATCTCCTGCCAGCTCGTGTGCACGCTGCGCGCGCCGAACCGCTCCGCGCACCCGGCCGCGACCTGCTCGGACAGATCGCACACGGCCACGAGCTCGAACTCGTCCGAGAGCTCGCTCAGATAGTTCAGGTGCATCACCTGGGCGATCAGCCCGCACCCCACGACTCCGACGCGGATCACGCCACGCTCCTCTCGACGAATGCCACCTCAGCCTCCAGCCAGCGCCGGCGACTGTCTCTGCGCCGCAGCCCATGCGGCTCGTGCTCCAACAGCTCGACCGCGCACGGACGCCCCGCGTCGCGATACGCCGCCGCCATCAGCTCAGCGTGCTCGGGCGGGACGACCGCGTCCTCGAGTCCGTGGACCAGCAGCAACGGCGCAGCGCCCGGCCCCACGTTGCGCGCCGGCGAGCGATCCCGGTAGAGGGCCGTCCGCGTGGGCGGCCCGACGAGCAGATCGGTGTACCGCGACTCGAAGTCGTGCGCGTCCTCACGCCACAGGGCGAGGTCGGAGATCGCGCATCGGGCCATGCCCCCGGCGAACGCCGTCGACCCGGTGATGCAGCGCAGCGTGAGGTACCCGCCGGCGCTCGCCCCCCGGACGATCACTCGCTCGGGATCGATCAGCCCCTCACCGGCCAGGTGCTCCACGGCAGCAACGCAGTCGCCGAAATCGCGCTCGCCCCACTCGCCGTCGAGACGGTGACGGTAGGCGGAGCCGAAGCCGGTGCTGCCGCTGTAGTTCAGGTCGAGCAGCGCGAACCCGCGGCTGGTCCACAGCTGCAGCTCCGGGTCCAGCGCCAGGTGCGCGCCGTCGGTCGGCCCGCCGTGGAGATGGAGCAGCAGCGGCGGAGGGCCCGGCGCGCCGCGGCGAGAGCCGTCGAGCACCGGCTCGTACCAGAACGCGTGCAGCTGCGAGCCGTCCTCGCGGGTGATCCAGAGCGGCGTGCCGCGGCGAACGACATCGGTGTCCCACGGCGGCTCGTCGGCGGCGAGCATCGTGATCCGCTCGCTTCGCGTGTCGATCGCGAGCACCGCGGGCTCCGCGATCGGCGTGGCGCCGGCGAGGGCCACCGTCGTGCCGTGACACGACAGGTGCCCGTCGGCGACCCACGTGAGCTCCGCCGTAATCGCACGGGCCGCGCCGCCCGCCGCTGAGATCGTTACCAGCTCGTGCACGGCGTCACGGATCCGCACCGCGACGATCGAGCCGTCGCCGAGGAACCCGTATCCGCGGCGGCCGTGCTGCCACGGGGGGACCGCGTATTCGGCCCTGTCGGGACAGATCGGCTGCGCGGCGGAATCACGCCGGCGGTACAGGTTCCACCAACCGGACGCGTCCGAGACCCAGTGCAGCTCACCGTCCGGGGACCACTGCGGCGTCAGCACCGACTCGTGATCGCCTCCCGCGATCCGGCGTGGCTCGCCGAGGCTGAGATCGGGGCGAATGTCCGCCAGCCACAGCTCGGTCCCGTCCCACGGCATCCTCGGCTTGCTCCAGCTCAGCCAGACGAGTGCGGACCCGTCGGGGCTGATCCGCGGCGCCGCATAGAAGTCCTGCCCCGCGGCCAGCCGGCGCGGGCCCCAAGACCCGTCGAGGCTCACCGCCACGAGCTCGTGGCGCACCGGCTCGCCCGCCCCGTGCGACTCCCGTACGTACGCCGCCCAACGACCGCCGGACGCGACCGACCCGTCGGCGAACCGGGCACCGCGGGGGCTGCCCGGCGAAGGGGTCAGCGGCATCGGCGACCCTGCCGGCGTCACGCGGTACAGCCGCTGATCGTCGCGGTCGCTGTAGACCACGGACCCGTCGGCGGTGACGAGGTAGGAGCCGCCGCCGTACTCCCACGCGAGCGTGCCCACATCCACGTTGCCGGGGGTCACCGCCCGGGGTGCCGCTCCCGGCGGAGCGTGCATGACGTACGAGCGGCCCGCGTCGTAGCTGTGCTCGAGCCACCACACGCCACCCGTGCCGGCGGTGACCTCCGTGCGCTCCACGCCGCCGGCCACGACCTCGGGGGTGAACGGAGCCGCGGTCGGTCTCTCGGACGCGAACATCATGAGGTGGGACGTCTGACGCGCGGATCGAGCAATGCCACGACCAGCTCGGACACCGTCATCGCGCCCACGGTCAGCAGCCCGGTGAAGGTCACGACCCCGACCGTCACGGGGTAATCGAGGTTCTGGATCGAGTTGACGGCGACGTACCCGAGGCCGGGCAGGCCGAACACGAGCTCGACGAACAGCACCGAGCCGACCGCCGCGCCCACGTCGAGACCGAGCATCGTGACGATCGACGGCGCGACGACTCGACCGACGTGCGCCCGCATCACCCGCCGGCGCCCGGCGCCCTTGGACCGGGCCGTGCGCACGTAGTCCTCGTCGAGCTGCTCGAGCACGAGCGCGCGGACGAAGCGCGCGTAGAAGCCCGTGAACCCGAGCGCCAGCGCCAGGCCGGGGAGCAGCAGGTGGTGCAGCCACTGCCACGGGTTGGACGTCAGCGAGACCCACCCCTCGATCGGGAAGATGTTGACGCTCGTACCCAAGGAGATGCCGAGGAAGCGGCCCTGGTTCGGCTCGAACGCGAGCAGGTAGGAGAGAATCGGCGCCAGCCAGAACACGGGGGTCGCGATCGCGACCTGGGCCATGGTCATCAGCGAGCGATCGGTGAAGCTCCGCGGACGCAGCGCGCTGATCAGTCCGATCGGGACCGCCAGCGTGATCCAGATCACCACTGAGACGAGGATCAGCGACATGCTCACCCCGGCGGCGGGCAGGATGATCTGGGTGACCGGCCGGCGCTGGAGGTACGAGTAGCCGAAGTTGCCGTGGATGATGTGGTCCAGGAAGTCCAGGTACTGCGTGTAGATCGGCTTGTCGGTGCCGAGCAGATGGGCGACCCGGGCGACCTGAGCGGGGGTCGCGGCGTGACCGGCGACTCGCTGTGCGGGGCTTGCGCCGGTGACGTCCGAGATGACGTAGAACAGGATGTACGCCAGCAGCGTGACCATCAGCACCTGGCCCACGGCGATCAGCAGGCGCCGGACAACGAACTTCATCGGATCGACCCCCGTACGGCGAACGCGTCTCGCAGCCCATCGCCGAGCTGGTTGAACGCGAGCGTCGTGAATACCAGTGCGAGCCCGGGCGTCAGGGCGACCCAGATCTGCTGGCGGTAGAGGTCGCTGGTGACGCCGTCGGCGATCATCTGCCCCCAGTCGGGAGTCGGCGGACGAACACCGAGGCCGAGATACGACAGCCCCGCCTCGAACAGGATGTTGAGCGCGACGACGCCCGTCGCGTACACGATCAGCGGCGCGGTCAGCTGCGGCAGCAGATGCCGGCGCATGATCGTGAACGGCCCGAGCCCGATCGATCGCGCCGCCTCGATGAATTGCTCGCCGCGCGAGCGCTCGGACCGCATTGCGGACGATCCGGGCCGGGTAGTACCAGCTGAACAGCGCGATCACGATGATCGAGTTGACGAGCCCGGCGCCGAGCACGGCCGCTAGACCGATCGCGAACAGCATCGACGGGAACGCCATCGCCGTCTCGATCCCGCGCGAGATGACCGCGTCGAGCTTGCCGCCGAAATAGCCGGCGATCATGCCGAGCACGAGTCCGATCACCAGCGCGACCGCAGTGGCTCCGAGGCCGACGGCGAGCGTGGCCCGGGCCCCGTAAAGGAGGCGCACGAGCATGTCGCGGCCGAGACGATCCGTCCCCAGGATGAAGAACGCACCGTGGGGGTTGGACTGCCCGTTGGCGCCGATCTCGTGGCTGAACGGAGGCAGCGGCACGCCGTTGACCGTCAGCCCGTTGAAGAACTGCTGGTTCGATCCGTGCCCGGTCAGGGCCGCGACGATCGGAGCGCCGACCGTCGCCAGCACCAGCAGGATCACGAGATACGTCGCTGCGACGATCGTCGCCTTGTCGGCGAGCAGGCGCCGCATGAACCGAGCGCGGAAGCCGGTGCCGACCGCGGGCTCGGCGATCACCGATTCGGCGACCTGAGTGGTTGGGCCCGCCGAGAAGCTCACCCGGCGACCTCGAGCGGAAAGTGGCAGGCAAACCGATGTGACCCGCGTTCGGCGATCAGCGGTGGCATCTCGTCCCGGCAGCGCTGCTCGGCGCGGGGGCAGCGAGGATGGAACGGGCAGCCGCTCGGGGGAGACAGCGGGCTCGGCGGGTCGCCGATCAGCGGGGCCCGCTTGCGGGCCCGCGTCAGGCGCGGATTGGGGATCGGGGTGGCGGCCAGCAGCGCAGCCGTGTACGGATGCCGGGGCGACGCGAACAGGTCGGCCACCGTCGCGGTCTCCATCACCCGCCCCAGGTACATCACCAGCACGCGGTCGCAGAACCGCCGCACGATGTCGAGGTTGTGGGTGATGAACAGGTACGAGAGGTGAAGCTCGTCCCGCAGGTCGCCGAGCAGGTTCAGGATCTGGGCCTGGGCCGAGACGTCGAGCGCCGAGACGGGCTCGTCGCAGACGAGCAGCTTCGGGTGCAGCGCGAGCGCCCGGGCGATCCCGATCCGCTGGCGCTGGCCGCCCGAGAACTCGTGTGGGAAGCGGCTGAAGTGCTCGGGGTTCAGCCCGACCTGGGTGAACAGCTCCCAGATTCGCGCCTCGATCTCCTTCCTCGAGCCGAACCGTGCCTCGCGCAGCGGCTCGCCGACGATCGTCGCGACCCGAAGCCGTGGGTTGAGCGAGCCGAACGGGTCCTGGAACACCATCGCCGCGTCACGGCGCAGGGGCCGGAGCGCGCGGGGCGGAGCCTCGGTGATGTCGATGCCCTCGAACTTGATCGTGCCCGCGGTCGGGGCCAGCAGGCGCAGAACGCAGCGCGCCAGCGTGCTCTTCCCGCAGCCGGACTCGCCCACCACGGCCAGCGTCTCGCCCGCGCTCAGCGAGAACGACACCCCCTGGACCGCATGGACGACCCCGCGGGTGCCGAACAGCCCCCGCCCGACCGGGAACTCCTTGACGAGCCCGGCCACGTCGAGCAGCGGCGGCGTGCCGTTGCGGTGTTCCTCTGTGTTCACCAGTCGACCGTGGTCAGGACGGACGCCCGATCGGCGCCCTCGCGAAGCGTCGCCTCGTCCAGGTGGCAGGCGGTGGCGTGGGCTCCTGCGCCGGCGCCGCCGGGGGCAGGCCGCAGCGCCGGCACCTGCTCGCGGCAGATGTCCATCGCGTGCGGGCAGCGGGGATGGAAGCGGCAACCGGCCGGCGGGCTCAGCAGCGATGGCGGGGTACCGCCGATCGTTCTGGCGCGCGCGGCCTTCACGTCGACGCTCGGCATCGATCCGAGCAGGCCCCACGTGTACGGGTGGCTCGGCCGCTCCAGCACCTCCTCGACGGTGCCGCGCTCGGCCACCCGGCCCGCGTACATCACGACCACGTGATCGCACACCTCGGCCACCACCCCGAGGTCGTGGGTGATCAGCACGATCGCCGAGTTGGCCCGTGCGCAGAGGTCACGCAGCAGATCGAGGATCTGCGCCTGGGTGGTCACATCCAGGGCCGTCGTGGCCTCGTCGGCGACGAGCACCGCGGGATCGTTGATCAGCGCCATCGCGATCATCACGCGCTGACGCATACCCCCGGAGAGCTCGTGCGGATAGGTCTTCATCCGCTGCGCCGGATCCGAGAACCCCACCCGCTCCAGCATCTCGATCGCCAGGGCCCTCGCCCGCGCCTTCGGGATCTTCTGGTGGAGCTTGACCGCCTCGAGCAGTTGGGCGCCGACCGACATCAGCGGATGCAAAGAGGTCAGCGGGTCCTGGAAGATCATCGCGATCTGCCGGCCCCGGATCGAGTCGAGCTGCCGCTCGGTGCAGGCCAGGAGGTCGACGCCCTCAAACACGGCCGCGCCCGTCACGGTGGTGCGCTTCTCCGGCAGCAGCCCGATCAGCGACAGGCAGCTGACCGACTTCCCGGAGCCCGACTCGCCGACGATGCCGAGAACCTGGCCGCGGTTCACCGACCAGCTCACGCGGTCGACTGCCTGGACGATGCCGTCCTCGCTCTGGATGTTCACCGACAGGTCGTGGACCGCCAGCAGCGGGGCGCTGGTCGCGCCCCGCTGCCCGGTCTCCGTGCGATCGTCTACCTCCATGCCCGGAGCGACCCTAATGCGCCCGGGAACTCAGGTGCACTTCCCGAGCGTGGCCAGCTCGACGAGGTACACGGGCTGGATCAGAGCGCCGCACGTGCTGCTGGAGAACAACGTCACGCGCGTCGGATTGAGCAACGGCGCCCACGGGGCGTAGTTGGCGATGATGTTCTTGTCCAGCGCGTTCCACTGAGCCGCGCTCCCCTTCTCCACGAGCTGGCCGATCTGGGTGTTGATCGACGCGTTGTTGAAGCTCGCATAGTTGTTGTTGCTGGTCGGTGTGATGTTGTTGCCGTCGAGCAGCGGGCTGAAGAAGTCATCCGCGTACGGATAGTCCTGCGTCCATGTGTTGATTCCCATCGGGACGTGGTTCTTCGGCACGCTGATCACGCCGCCGTTGACCGAGTCCGGCACGGTGACGATGTTGATCTTCAGCCCGAGCGGCGCCAGCTCCTGCTGGATCACCTGCGCGACCTCGGCGTATCCGGGCTGGTCGCTCAGCGTCCGCAGCGTCAGGCTGACCGGGGTCTTGACCCCGGATTGCGTCATCAGCGTCTTCGCGGCTGCGAGGTTCCCGCCGACCGGGTAGTTGGCGGCCTTGATGTAGCCGGGCATCGTCGGCGGCAGCACCTGCTCCGTCGGCACGCCCTGGCTCGGGCCGCCCCACACGCGCTGGATCGCCAGGCGGTTGATCGCGGTGTTGATCGCTTGGCGCACCTTGATGTTGTTGAGCGGCGGCACCGTGTTGTTGAGCCACAGATACGTCGTCGCAGGGAGCGGGTCGACGAACACGCGCCCCTTCTCGGTCGGGTTGCTGAGCGCCTGGAGCGCGTCGGTCGGCGCCAGCGGCGCCGCGTACGTATCGAGCTGTCCTGCCTCGATCAGCGATGCGGCCTGGCTGTCGTCCACGCCGAGCTCGATGTTGATCTCATCCGACACCTGCAGATTGCCGAGCTCGGCCGCGTTCCAGTGCGGGTTCTTCGCCAGCACGATCGAGCGCTGCGGCGTGTAGGACTTGACGTAGTACGGGCCTGACAGCAGCGCCGTGCCGTTCTCCTCCGCCTTGTCGGGCGTCCCGATCGGGACCGGGCAGGCGAACGGCAGCGTCATCCGGTACAGGAACGATGCGACCGGCGAGGACAGGGTGAAGGTGATCGTGTCGCCCGAGACCTTGATCCCGCTGACCGTCTTGGCCTTGCCTGCGATCACCGCCGGCGCGCCCTTGATGACGTTGAAGAACAGGTCGCCCGGCGACGCGAGCTTCGGCGAGAACATCCGCGTGAACGTGTAATCCATCACCTGCGCCGTGATCGGCTGTCCGTTCTCGAACTCGATCCCCGGCTTCATCTTGAACGTGTAGACCGTGCCGCCGTCGGAGACGGTCGGCGCGGTCGCGACCCCGCCGATCGGCGTCACCCCGGCTGTTCCCGCCTTGTCGGGGAACGTGAGCATCGGGACGCACGTGGCGTTGGCGATCTCCCACGTGGTCGCGTAGTACCAGAGCGTCGGCTCGAGGTGGTCGATCGCGCCCGCCGGCATGCCGACGTTCACAGTCCCGCCCGGCTTGGCGGCCGCCGCCGCGCCACCCGTTGGGTTGGATGCGCTGCTGCTGGACGCGCTCGTGCTCGATCCCGAGCTGCTGGACGAGCTCGAGCCGCCGCACCCGGCGATGGCCAGCGCGGCCAGCGCCATCACCACGCCGAGAGCAAAGAACCGGCGGGCGCGAGACCCGGATGATTCGCCTGCTGAGGTACCAATGTTCACGTCAACTCTCCTTTTGCTGCGGGGTGAACGCGGCGTGCGACCCGGTCGCCGACGCATGGGCCACGCCGAGGGCCCCTTCGTTGGCTTCGCTCGCCGCTCTGAGACCTTCGATCGAGGCCTCGATGCCTGCTTCGGGGGTGAGGTTGGGGTCTTCGTGCTCGATCGAGATCGAGCCGTGATAGCCGTGGTCGGCCAGCGCGCGCAGGAGCGCCGCCCATTCGGACACGGGGCGGCCGCGCCCAACGGCGCAGAAGTGCCACGGCATCGTCTCCGGCGCGCTCGGCCAGCGGAAATCGAGCACGCCGTGCAAGGCGATCCGGTCCGGATGCAGCAGCGTGTCCTTGCCGTGGACGAATCCGATCGCGCCATCGAGGCGCTCGATCGTTGCGACCGGATCGATGCCCTGCCACCAGAAATGGCTCGGATCGAGGTTGACGGCGACGTTGTCGTGTGTGACCTCGCGCAGGCACTCGAACGATGCGGCGTTGTAGATCGACGTGCCGGGATGGAGCTCGAGGCAGATCAGCACGTCGGGCGCCACGTTCGCGGCCCAGGCGGAGAGCTCGCGCCAGAACGGCGCGATCGTTCGCTCGAACTGCGCCGCCCACAGGCCTTCCATGTCCGGAAGCCAGGCGCCCCCGGCGAACACCGGCCAGGAGCCGCCGCCGTCGGCCCCTGGGCCCCCGGGGCAGCCGCTCATCGCGACGACGCGCGGGACGTCGAGCTCGGCGGCGAGGCTGACCGCGTGACGAAGCGCCTGCCGGTGCGCGGCGCCGACCTTGGGGTCGGGGTGCAGCGGATTGCCCGATGCGTTCAGGGCGACCACCGCCAGGCTGGCGTCGTCCAGCTCGCGTGCCAGCTCGGTGCGCGCTTGGGCGCTGCCGAGGAGCTGCTCGGCATCGCAGTGCGGCGCCGTCGAATAGCCGCCGACGCCGAGCTCCACGCCGGCGAGCCCGCGGGCGGAGCACCATTCGAGCGCGTCCCGCAGAGGCATGTCTGCGAGCGCGTCGGTGAGAAGAGCGAGCGGCGGGGCAGTAGACATGGTGAAACGTTCTACTAGCTGAAGCGCGGGGATAGTCCCATGTGCCACTAACGGTGTCAAGCTCAATCGTGTTAGGAGCGTATGCTGTGCGCCCCAACGTGCAGCTGCCACCGGCCGCCGACATCACCTAGAACGTTCCATGGCGTTTCGCCGCCCCACGATCATCGATGTCGCCTCGCTCAGCGGGGTCTCGAAGGCCACGGTTTCCAACGTCATTCGCGGCAAGGGCAGCGTCTCTGAGGCAACGCGAACCCGGGTGCTGACGGCGATCGACACGCTCGGATACCTGCCCAACGCGTCAGCGCGCAGCCTCGTGCGCCAGCGAACGGACGTCGTCGGGCTGATCGCCGGCAACCTCGGGAACGCCTTCGAGGCCGAGCTGCTCGAGCGAATCGAGCAGGTCGCCTCCGAGCGCAAGTTCACGACGCTCGTGTGCACTACCAGCCGTAACCCCGAGGACGAGGCGACCAAGGTCGAGGCGCTGCTCGAGCAGCGGGTCGCCGGGATCGCGATGCTCCAGTTCAGCGGCGACCGGCGGCTGATGGCCCAGCTCGTGACCGAGCATGTGCCCGTCGTCATGGTCAGCTGCTGGGACGACTACGCCGACTGCGTCGCGGTCGACGACGCGGAGGGTCTGGAGCTCGCGGTCGGGCATCTCGCGGAGCTCGGCCACCGGCGCATCGCGTATCTGACCGACGAACGAGTCGACAGCATCACGCTGCGAGTCCGGCTGGAGGCGTTCCAGCGGGCGCTGCTGCGCCACGGTGCCGAGTTCCATCCCGACTGGGTGATCCACGGCGACAGCAGCATCGGCGGCGATCAGCCCGACAACTTCGTCGAGTTCTTCCAGCGCGGAGGCCTGCCGGAGGCGATCGTCGCCACCAACGACAACATCGCGATCACGCTGATCGAACAGCTGGAAGCACGCGGCCGGCGCGTCCCCGAAGACGTCTCGGTCGTCGGTTTCGACGGCTCCCGCGTGGCCGCGCTGCACCGCATCGGATTGACCACGATCGCCCAGCCCGTCGAGCAGCTGGCGCACATCAGCGTCGAGCTGCTGCTCGATCGCGTGGCCGGCGAGAGCGGCGCTCAGCGCCGGCACGTACGGCTCGAGCCCCAGTTGATCGTCCGGACCTCGACCTCCGCGCCGGCGAGATGAGCGAGCAGGAATGGCGTGAGGCGTACTGGCACTGCGAGCGGTGGCTCGATCACCGGCGTCCAGTCTCGGGCGCCGACATGCTCGGGCAGGCGGCAGCCGCCCTCCAGCGCGACGCACGGCCCGACCGGTATGGCGAGGGCCCGGTCGTGGCGACGTTCGAACGGCGGATCGCCGAGCTCCTCGGCAAGCCCGCGGCGGCGCTGTTGCCGAGCGGAACGATGGCGCAGCAGGCCGCGCTCCGAATCCACTGCGACCGCCGTGGTTCCACGACCGTCGGCTTTCACCCGACCTGTCACCTGGAGCTGAACGAGCAGGCCGCCTACGCGCACCTGCACGGTCTCAAGGCCGAGCTCATCGGAGACCGCGATCGGCTGATCACGCTCGCGGATCTGGAAGCGCTGCACGCGCCGATCGGAGCCCTGTTGATCGAGCTGCCGCAGCGCGCGATCGGCGGCCGCCTTCCCGAGTGGGACGACCTCCGCAGGCAGACCGAGTGGGCGCGCGACCGAGGCATCGCGACGCATCTGGACGGGGCGCGCATCTGGGAGTCGGCGCCCTATTACGAGCGTCCTCACGCGGACATCGCGGAGCTCTTCGACACCGTCTACGTCTCGTTGTACAAGGCGCTGTGCGGCTTTGCCGGCTGCCTGGTGGCAGGCCCCGAGGATTTCATCGACGAGATCCGCGTCTGGCGACACCGCCACGGCGGGACCCTGTGGAACCTGTTCCCGCTCGCGGCGTCGGCGCAGCGGGGCCTCGACGAGCTCGTGCCGCAGATGCCGCGGTTTCTGGAGCACGCCCGCGCGCTGGCGCTGGCGCTGCGCGAGCTCCCCGGCGTCTCGGTCGTTCCGGATCCGCCGCAGACGCCGCTCTTCCACCTGCATCTCCGCGCCGATGCGGCGACCGTTCGCGAGCGGGCGACCGCCGTCGCCCTCGAACGGCGCGTGTGGCTGTTCGACGGCTACGCCCCGAGCGTGGTCCCGGGGGTGACCAGGGTCGAGGTCAGCGTGGGGGAGCCTGCGCTCGAGCTCTCGCCACAGGAGGCGGCGGAGCTGTTCTCAGCGGTCGTATCGCCCTAGCGTCGACTAGCCGGGTTCAGCCCGGCCCAGCTGTAGGAGCCACTGAGCACGGGCGCCAGACCCAGCGTGAACGCTCCCCCCGTCTGGGTGGCGCCGACGATCTCGATCACTTCCCAGGCGATCCGTGATCCAGCCGGGATCGTGACCGGCCCGGGAATCGTGCAACTCGTCGCCGTAGCAGGGTCGAAATTGCAGCTGTTTTGGCTCGACTGCGCGTTCGAGGCTCCCTTCACATTGAAGACGGCGATGACGGTGGCGACATTAGCCGGCATCGCACCGATGATCGCCGCGGTTGCGCTGGTCATCGTTTCCGCAACGCCCGGAGTCACCGTCGCAACCGATGCGAGAGTGCCACCAATCCGAGCGGGATTCCCGTTCGCCCCGACAAACTCGTCCGTATCGAGGGCGGTGGTTGCCGGGAAGCTCACCGTCGCGGCCAGCGAACTGACCGGTACCGGCACCTTGGCGAGCCCCGTCTCTGCCGCCGTGGCCGCACTCAGGGCCGACGTGGCCGTGGTCTGGGCCGCCGCGGCCGCGATCCTGCCCGCCGTGGCCCCGGTCTGAGTTTGGCCGAGCGCTGACTGTGTCGCAACGGGCCCAGGCGGCGGGCATGTAGCGGAGATGGTGCCGTCGGTGCTCGCTACCAGCGGTAGTGGGCGAACGCCTTGTTCGCCTGTGCCATCCGGTAGATGTCGTCCTTGCGCTTGAAGGCCGCACCCTGCTGCTGCTGGGCGTCGAGCAGCTCGTTGGCGAGCCGCTGGGCCATCGTCTTCTCGCGCCGCTGGCGGGAGAACTGGACGAGCCATCGGACGGCGAGCGTGCGCGCGCGGCGCGCGGGCACCTCGACCGGAACCTGATACGTGGCGCCGCCGACGCGGCGGCTCCGCACCTCGAGCACCGGGGTGAGCGCCTTGACGCCGGCCTCGAGCTGCTCGACGGGGTTCTTGCCGCTCCGCTCGGCGATGATCGCGAGCGCGTCGTAGACGATCTTCTCGGCCGTCGACTTCTTGCCGTCCAGCATCACCTTGTTGATCACCTGCTGAACGAGGCGATTCCGGTGGACTGCGTCCGGCTCGACGGGCCGGATCTGGGCGGCTGCGCGGCGTGGCATCTACGGACCGGCTACTTCGCCTTCACGCCGTACTGCGAGCGCGACTTCTTGCGGTCGGTGACGCCGGCGGCGTCCAGCGTCCCGCGGATCACCTTGTACCGGTAGCCCGGCAGGTCCTTGACGCGCCCGCCTCGGACCAGGACCACCGAGTGCTCCTGCAGGTTGTGGCCCTCGCCGGGAATGTAGGCGTTGACCTCCATCCCGTTGGTGAGGCGCACGCGCGCGACCTTGCGCAGGGCCGAGTTCGGCTTCTTCGGCGTGGTCGTCTGCACGCGGGTGCAGACGCCGCGGCGCTGCGGCGCGGCGACCTTCTTCTTGCGGCCCTTGCCGGACTTGAGGCCGGGGGTCGCAAGCTTCTTCGGCGGCGCCTTGCGGCCCTTGCGTATCAGCTGGCTGGTGGTCGGCATGCGAGTGCGGAATGTAGCAGGGGAACGAGGAAAGCCGGCCTCACAGCGGCCCGGCCGGGCGGCCCGGACCCCCTCAGGCCTTGACGTTGCCGCCCTGCGAGGAGATCGCCGCGAGGAACGCTTCGGTCATCTCCTTGCTCTGCTTGAACCGCTTGACGTCGCCGGCGAGGTTCATGCCGGCGCCCGTCACCGAGATGTCGGCGTAGCGGCGCATCTGGATCGGCTCGATCGCGTACTTGTCGCCGCCGACGATGATCCTCGCGACCGCGCCGCCGAATGCGGCCTCGGCCTCGAACTCGCCCATCGCGACGTCGACGATCACCTCGCCCTTGCTCTTGCTCAGCGTCAGCCTGCCGTTCGCGATCTGCGCGGTGCCGTGGCGATCGAGCGTGCGGATGCCCTTGCCGATCTTCACCTCGGCCTCGAACACGGGCTCGGCGCTGCTCTCGGAGTCCCCCATGGTAGGTGGATCCTATACACCGGCGCCGCGCGTGCCCACCCGGGTTCACCCCCGCAGCGCCCGCGGCCGCGCGCCCGCGCAGAACCTTAGCCCGACCCGCTCGGTGATCCGGCCGGGCTCGGAGATCGTGATCGTCAGCCGGTCACCCGCGCGGAACCACCGGCCCGCGATCGTTCGCTCGAGCCGCCACCGCAGGTTGGGCGGGATGGTCCCGTGGGACGGGACCAATCTGCCAACCCTCGGCTGACCGCCCGCGTGGTCGCGTGGTCGAACGTCCGAGCGGGGAGGCTAACCCGCTACCGCCACGCCCGCGAGCGCCTCGTCGACCGGCACGTAGGGCACGCCGATCGCCTCGGCGACGGGCGCGTAGGTCACCGCGCCTCCAGCGACGTTGACCCCGAGCCGAAGCCCGGGATTCCCCCGCACGGCGTCAACCGCGCCGTGCTTGGCGATGTCGAGCACGTAGGGCATCGTGGCGTTGGTGAGGGCGTAGGTCGAGGTGATCGGCACCGCGCCGGGCATGTTCGCGACGCAGTAGTGGGTGATCCCGTCGACCTCGTACGTAGGATCGGTGTGGGTGGTCGGGTGCGAGGTCTCGAAGCAGCCGCCCTGGTCGATCGAGACGTCGACGAGCACCGCGTGTCGCTTCATCAGCGACAGCTGTGCGCGCGTGATCACGCGCGGGGCCTTCGCGCCATGGACGAGCACCGCCCCGATCACGAGGTCCACCTCGGGCAGCCGCTCCTCGATCGACAGTGTGGTCGCAAAGATCGTGTCGGCTCGTCCGCCGAAGGCGATGTCGAGCTCACGGAGCCGCTCGATCGAGCGGTCGAACACGAACACGCTCGCCTCCATCCCGAGCGCGATGAACGCAGCGTGCATGCCGACGACGCCGCCGCCGATGATCATCACGTTCGCCGCCGCCACGCCGGGGACGCCGCCCAGGAGAATTCCGCGGCCGCCCAGCGGCTTCTCGAGGATGAAGGCGCCCGCCTGGGTGGCGATCTTGCCCGCGACCTCCGACATCGGAGCGAGCAGCGGCAGCCGGCCGCGCGCGTCCTCGACGGTCTCGTACGCGATGCACAGCGCTCCAGACTCCATCAGCCCGTGCGTCAGCTCGGGCGCAGCCGCGAGGTGCAGGTACGTGAACACCGTGTGGCGCGGCTCGATCAGCGCCACCTCGGCCGGCTGGGGCTCCTTGACCTTGACGATCATCTCCGCCTCGCCGAACACTGCCTCGGCGTCGGGCACGATCGTCGCGCCCTGCGCCGTGTACATCTCGTCCGTGATCGCCGAGCCGAGCCCGGCGCCCTGCTGCACCACCACCGAGTGGCCGGCATCGACCAGCTCACGGACGCCGGCCGGGGTCAGCGCGACCCGGTACTCATCGATCTTCACTTCGCTAGGAACGCCAACTTTCATCGCACCAATTCCCGTCCTCGTAGGGCCAACCAGAATTCGATCCTGTCGCGCGCGCTGCCGAGGTTCCGGCCGGTGAGCTCCTCGACCCGCCGGATCCGGTAGCGCAGCGTGTGGCGGTGGCAGTAGAGCCGCCGAGCGGCTCGCTCCCACTGCCCGTTCTCTTCGATGAACGCCTCCAGCGAGCGCATCAGCTCGCCGCCGTAATGACCGTCCCCGGCTTCGATCGGACCGAGGATCGAGTCGCAGAACAGCCGCAGCGCCTCGTCGTCCTGCAGCGACAGCAGCAGCTGGAACGAGCCGAGGTCCCGGTATGTCGCCACCCTGACGGCCGCCTCCGCCGATCCAGCGCCGGCGGCGCCGTTCCCGTTCTCACCGGAGCGCGCGCCGGCGCCATCGCCCCCCGAGCTGAGCCCGAGGCCGATCGCCTCGAGCGCGCAGCGCGCCTCGTGGAAGCTCCGCTGCGCCTCGCCCGAGGGCACGCCCCGCCCTGTCCCGACGACGACCGCGTGACCGAGCTCGCCGGCGATCCGGTTGCCGAGCCGCTCGGCGACGGCGAACAGCTCCTCGTCCGGCAGCGCCGCGCACAGCGCGCACGTGAGCGAGCCCGACGTGGCGACCAGGGCCGGGACGTTGTCGTCTCGCAGCGCGGCGATCAAAGCCGCCTCGTACGGCTCCGCCGGCCCGCGCCCGTTTCCGGGACGCTCGACCACGAGCGCTGCGACCTTGTCGGACAGCCCGAGCGGGGCGAGCCGCCTCGTCAGCTCCGAGCCGGTCAGCTCGCCCGAGATCAAAGCTGCGAGCAGGTTGCCCGCGAGCCGCCGCTCGGTGTCGCCCGCGACCCTTGAGCGCAGCAGCTCGAGCGCGACGATCGTCACGGCCTGGTGCAGCGTCAGCCGGTCGAAGTCCGACAGCGAGCCGGAGTCCTTGAGCACGACCAGCCACGCCTCCGGGAGCCGTGAGGCGCTGGCCCCACCCGAGCCTCCGTCGGCCGCCACCGGAAGCGCCAGCCCGCGGCTGCCGTCGGCGCCGGCCGCCGGCAGGAACGCGCGCGCGTCGCGGCGCCTCGCCCGCTCGCGGACCTCGCTGTGCAGCACCGACAGGGCCTCGGGGTCGAGCGGGCGCCGGAACGCACGCCGCGCCAGCAGCTCGCCGCGCCCGTCGAAGACCAGCACCGAGCCGCCGATCAGCGATGCGAGCGCGCCCGCGAGCGCCTCGAGCCCTCGTTCGGAGAGCACGATCCGCTCGAGTCGCTCGTGCGCCGTGATCGCGCGTCGCAGGACCGCGTACTGCTCATTGACGAGCTGCGTGAAAGCGGCCTCGGTGATCGCGATGAACGGGACCTCGTATGGAACCTCGAACACGGGGAAGTCGCGCTCGCCGGCAGCCTCCAGCAGCTCGGTCGGGATGCTCGGGTGCGTGAAGCCCGTGCCGAATCCGAGGCCCGACAGCTGGGCGTCCGCCAGCCGCCCGATGAACTCCCGCTGGCGCTCGGGCGAGTCGAGCTGCAGGCCGGTGGTCAGCAGCAGCTCGCCGCCCGACAGCCACGGCGTCGGGTCGAGCAGCTCGGTGATGTGGACCCAGCGAACCGGCAGGTCGAGCCCCGACTCGCCCGCGAGCACCCGAACGTCGAGCTCGCGCAGCAGCTCACGAACGGTCAGCACCGTCAGCCCCCGACCGTGCATCCGCTCGGCGGCCTCGGTCAGCACCGGTCGCAGTATCCCCTCGATCTCCTCGAACTGCTCCGGCCCGGCGATCAGCGGCGGCGACAGCTGGATCACGGGGTCGCCGCGGTCGTCGGCGCGGCAGATCAGGCCCCGCCGGTAGAGCTCGCCCGACAGGAAGCCTCGCAGCAGCGTCTCGGCCTCCTCCTCGGTGAACGTCTCCTTGGTCTCCTGATCGCGCACGAGCTCGATCGCGGTGAAGTAGCCGGCGCCGCGCACGTCGCCGACGATCGGGATGTCGCGCAGCGACTCGAGCATCGACCGCAGTGCGCCCTCGTTCGCGCGCACGTTCTCGATGACCTTCTCGTTCTCGATCACGTCGAGGTTGGCCAGCGCGATCGCGGCGCAGACGGGGTGACCGGCAAACGTGAACCCGTGCGTGAAGCTGGTCGTGCCGTGCATGAATGGCTCCGCCACCCGGTCGGACGTGATCATCGCGCCCATCGGCGCGTACGCGCTCGTCAGCCCCTTCGCGGTCGTGATGATGTCCGGCTGGTAGTCGTAGCGCTGGGAGCCGAACCACTCGCCGAGCCGGCCCCACGAGCAGATCACCTCGTCGGAGATGAGCAGCACGTCGTACTCGTCGCAGATCTCGCGCACGCGCGCGAAGTAACCGTCGGGCGGCGTGAAGCAGCCGCCGGCGTTCTGCACCGGCTCGAGGATCACCGCGCCGACCGTGTCCGGGCCCTCGAACTCGATCCGTTCCGCGATCGACTCGACGAGATCGTCCGCGGAGACCCCCCTGGGCAGCCGGTAGGTGTTCGTGTTGGGCACGTGGCAGCCGCCCGGCGCGAGCGGCTCGAAGGGCGTCCGCAGATCGGTCACGCCCGTCGCCGAGAGCGCGCCCAGGGAGGTGCCGTGGTAGGCGATCTCCCGCGCGATCACCTTGGTCTTGTTCGGCTTGCCGGTGAGCTTGTGGTACTGGCGCGCGAGCTTCAGCGCCGACTCCACCGCCTCCGAGCCGCCGCTCGTGAAGAACACCCGGTTCAGGTCCCCGGGCGCCAATGACGCGATCCGTGCCGCCAGCTCGATCGCCGGCGGGTGCGCGTAGGACCAGTTCGTGAAGAAGCCGAGCTCCTTCGCCTGGTCGGCTCCGGCCTGCGACGACGTCGGCGCGGCCGTGGCCGATGTTGACGCAGAACAGCGCGGAGAGACCGTCGAGGTAGCGATTGCCCTGCTCGTCCCACACGTAGCAGCCCTCGCCGCGCGTGATGATCGGCACGGGATGGTCGTCGTACGCCGACATCCTCGTGAAGTGCATCCACAGGTGGCGGCGGGCGAGGTCCTGGAGCGTCGCGCTCCCGGTCCCGATTACCTCGTCGGTGCTGGCCATTGCTCTCCTCGCGATCTTATGCCGTTTCGTACAACCGTAGCGCCGGGGCGCATGAACGTCCATTGTCCAGGTCGGACAGAGGCCGCGCCGGAATCAGCGGTCGGATAGCGTCCCGGCCCGTGACACTCAACCACCACCGGGCCGGGACCGGCGAGCCGCTCGTCCTGATCCACGGCATCGGCAGCCGCTGGCAGGTGTGGAGCCCGGTGCTGCCGCATCTCGAGCCCCACCGCGACGTGATCGCGCTCGATCTTCCGGGCTTCGGCGCCTCGCCGATGTCGCCGCACGACCAGCCTCCCGGCGTGGAGCGGCTCGTGAACCAGGTCGCCGACTTCCTCGCCGGCCTTGGCCTGAAGCGACCGCATCTCGCCGGCAACTCGCTCGGCGGCCTGCTCGCGCTCGAGCTCGCCAAGCTCGGACGCGCATCGTCGGCGACCGCGCTGTCGCCCGCCGGCTTCTTCCGCAACGGCTTCGAAGAGGGCTACGCCCGCGCATCGCTGCTGGCCACGATCGCCCTGACCAGGATGCTCCGCCCCGTCGCCGACACGCTGCTGGAGCCACCCACCGGGCGGATCGCGCTGCTCGGCCAGGTGTTCGGCCATCCGACGCGAGTGCCGCCGCTGGATGCGGCCGAGACGGTCCGCGCGGCCGCCGACGCGCCGTCGTTCTTCGAGACGCTCGGGCCGGTCGCGCGCGGTCGCTTCACCGGCGGCGAGGCGATCACCGTCCCGGTCACGATCGCCTGGGGCGAGCTCGACCGCCTGCTCCTGCCCCGTCAGGCCGCGCGCGCCGCGCAGCTGCTCCCGCAGGCGCGCTCGGTCTGGCTGTACGACTGCGGCCACGTGCCCACCTACGACGACCCGGAGCAGGTCGCGCAGGTGATTCTGCAGGCAAGTCAGTAGACAATTACGCCATGGCCAGCGAGCTGGCGGACCAGGTTGCCCGGCGCATGACGGCCGCGATGATCGCGTCGAACGCCGCCGGCGCGCTCGTCGTGTTCGTGTTCGCGAACTTCGTGCTCCCCGAGCCGGCGCACCTGCACCACAGGCTGCGGCTGATCCTGGTCAACACGATCGTGTTCGCGGTCTCGGGCGCGCTCGCCTGCGTGTATGCATCGATCCGGTCCAAGCGCCTGCTGACCGAGCTCGCCAAGTCCCGGCCGGGGCGGCTGCTCGTCTCGGACGCCGCGCTCAGCCGGGCGGGCGACCTCGAGGCCGCTCGGTTCGAGCGCTGCGACGAGCTAGTGCTCCGCGGCCGCTCGCGGCCGACGAAGGTCGCGGCGCCGCGGGCTTAGGCGACCGCGAGAGCCGGTACGGCGCGCGCCGGCGCCGGCATCAGCCACGCCGCGGTCAGCACGAGACCGAACGCCAGCACCTGGATGATCAGCGACACGGGGCTGCCGGCGAGCGGGTCGCCGAACACGATGATCCCACCGACGATCCCGGCGATGTTCGCGGCCGTCCCTGTGACCGCGATCACCGGCACCGCGTCACCGTCCTGAAGCCCCTTGGCCGACGCGTAGAAGGCGGCGACCGAGGCGGCGATCGTGACGAGCAGCCACGGCGACTCGAGGCCGGCGACACCATGGGCGCCGACCATCCCGCTGATCGCCTTGATCGCCACGTCGGACACGCCGAACAGGATCCCGGCGGCGGCGCCGAGCATGAACCCGTGGTGGTGGGCCGGAGCGCCGATCCTCGGACCCATGATCAGCAGCGTGCCGGCGCCGATCAGCCCGAACTCGAACGCGATCATCCCGGGCACCGAGAAGCGTGAGTGGGCCCCGTGCACGCCCGGAAGCGTGAGACCGAGCAGCACGAGCCCGGCCGCCGTCAGCCCGAGGCCGACCCACTGCTTGCGCCCGACTCGCACGCCGAGCACGCGCTCGGCCATGATCGCGAGCAGCACCACACCTCCGGCGAGCACCGCCTGAACGACCGACAGCGGCACGATCGACATCGCGGCGACGTGGAAGATCCAGGCCCCGCTCGCGATCACCATCCCGACGGCGAACCAGCGGGAGGAGTACAGCTGGCGCGCGGTGCGGAACGGCCGGCGCATGTCGACCGCGGGCGCCGCGCAGGCGCCTCGGTGCTTGTACAGGAAGCCGATGTTCGTCGCGAGCGCGCAGGCAAGCGCGAGCAGGATGCCTAGGAAGGTGGTCATTGGCGATTGAGCGGGGTCAAGGTCGGCGCCGTGCGCTGCCTCACGCAGTAACTCGGCAGCGGGAGCGCCGTTCCTCAGTTCCCCTGCAATCCATTACACCAGACGTCCAGCGAGGTGACGCCGCTACCGTCCCCAGCCGTGTCCGACAGACCTCTCCTGCTCGTTGATGTCGATGGCGTGATCTCGCTGTTCGGGTTCGACCACGCGAACAGGCCCGATGGCGCGTTCGAGATGGTCGACGGGATCGCCCACTACCTGTCGGCGACCGCCGGCGAGCATCTGCGGACGCTCGCGGACAGCTTCGAGCTCGTCTGGTGCACCGGCTGGGAGGAGAAGGCCAACGAGTATCTCCCCCGCGCGCTCGCACTGCCCGGGCCCCTCCCATATCTGAGCTTCGATCAAGCGGTCGGCCGCGCGAACACGCATTGGAAGCTCGATGCGATCGACGCCTATGCCGGGCCCTATCGCCCGCTCGCCTGGGTCGACGACGCGCTCGTGCCCGAATGCGCCACCTGGGCCGACGCCCGGCCGGGGCCGACTCTGCTGGTCCATACCGACCCCCCCGTCGGCATCACCGCCGCCCACGTCGACGAGCTGCTCGCCTGGGCGAGAGCCGGTCAGAGCAGCGCGAGCAGCCGCTCGCGCACGACCCCGGGAGCCTCCTCGGGAAGGAAGTGGCCGCAGCCGGGCACGAGCTCGAGCGTGTAATCGTCCGCCACGGCCGTTTCGGGCGACGCCATCGCGCGGTGGATCGCGAAGTCCCTGGTCCCGATCAACGCGCGGATCGGCGCGGTCGCGCGCCGTGTCTCCGGCTCGCGCGCCGCCGCCGGCAGCTCGCGCAGCAGGAACGTCCTGTAGGTGTCCGTGGTGGCGCGCGCGCACACCGGATCGCGGAAGCGCTCGGAGAACCAGCGGATGTCCTGCACCGTGAACGCGGCGTGGTTGCCGACCCCGAGCCGGAAGATCAGCTGCTCGATGTAGCCCGTGCGCGTGACGAGGGGCGACCCGAACGCGGCGTTGAGCGGTATGTGACCGAGCCTCCACATGTGCGGGAACGTCGTCCGTGCCGAGTTCCACACGTGCGGGATGCCGAGCGTCAGCAGCGCACTGAAGCGCTCAGGCTCGCGCAGCACCATCAGCTGGCTGATCCATCCGCCCCAGTCGTGCCCGACGAGCAGCAGCCGCTCGAGCCCCATCTCGTCGAGCAGCGCCAGCACGTCGGACGCGATGTCCTCCTTCGCCCAGCGGTGCTGCGGCGGGCCGGACCACCCGTACCCCGGCAGGTCGGGAGCGATCAGCCGGATCCCCTGCGGCGGGTCGGCGAGCAGGTCGCGGTAGCAGTAGTGGTGCTGGGGCCAGCCGTGTAGCGCGAGCACGGGCCGGCCATCGGGTGGTCCGGCCTCGGTGACGTGGAACTGGACGCCCCGAGCCTCGTGCAGCGAGCGGCGGACGCCCGGGATCGGCGGCGGGTCGATCGGTGGCGCGGACGGTGGCACGCGCGCGTCACTGTATCCGTGCCGGGCGGGCGGGAGCCTCGAGCCCGAGGCTCCTGTACACGCCCGCGAGATCGGCTGCGGCCGGCTCGGGCGCGAACCGAGCCTCGTAGGTGGCCCGGGCGTTCCGCGAAAGCCTGCCTCGGAGCTGCTCGTCACCCAGCAGCCGAGCGAGCGCGTCGGCCAGCGGTTGTGGGTCGCGCGGTGGTACGAGCAGCGCATCGTGCTCGTGCGTCAGGTCCTCCGGTAGACCGTCGACCTCGCTGCACACGATCGGAGCCCCGACCTGGAGCGCCTCGAGCACCGACATCGAGCCGCTGTCCTCCGCCGTCGACGGCAGCACGAACAGCTCGCAATCGCGCAGGTAGGGGAGTACGTCCGGAACGACTCCGGGGAAGCTCACCGCGCCGGCGAGATCGAGGCTCCGCACGAGCCGTTGGTGCGCGGCGAGCAGCGGGCCACCGCCCACCAGTGACGCCCGGAAGCTCACGCCGCGATCGCGCAGCAACCCCAGCGCCCGGATCAGAACGTCGAGCCCCTTGCGGGCGCTGTGACGGCTCACCGCGATGATCATCGGAGGACGTCCGTCGCCCGCACGCACAGGTCGCTCGGCGAACGTCGCATCGGGGCGAAACGCAAGCGGCGCGCAGTACGCGAGACGCTCGATCGGCCGTTCGCCGTAAGCCGCCCGGAGCAGGCGGCGGACGTTCTCATAGTTCACGGCGACCCGATCCGCCCGGAGGTACCCGGCGCGCTCGGTCGGCACGGAGGCCGCCTGAACCCAGCCGAGCAGCAGCCTGTACTTGAGCTTCCGCCACATGTGCGCTTGGACGAGCGCACCATCGAGCTTCCCCTGCTGCTCGTGCCCGACGTACGAGTAGAACTCGCAGAAGGTCCTCGTCGTGACCCCGCCCGCGTTCAGCGCCGCAGCCGCGTCGGTAGCCAGCTTGCTCCAGCCGGCGTGCGCCTGGACGATGTGGGGCCCGGGCCGGCCGCGCAGAAACGAGACGATCGCAGCGGTCAGGGGCCGGTGATGGACGATCGCCGCATGGCCGACCGTCGACCGCCACGGGGAGAAGATCCGGTGCAGGTGGCCCCATGGCGCTTCCACCGTTTCGGTCCGGCGACTCGCGACGAACATGTGCGGGCGGTATCCAGCCAGGCAGGCGGCCAGTGCCTGCGCGCAGAAATAGCTGTCCGACCCGCTCGCGAACCGGGTTGGGTCGCGGCCGCACAGGAGCACGAGCTCACCCATCGCCAGACACGGCGCGCGAGGCTAGCGGAGCAGGGGCGCTCTGAGAGAATGCTCATCCATGGGGATGCCGGGGCTCACAGACCTGGACGCCGATCTCGCCGCCACCCTGGCGGCGAGCCGCGCCGCCCTGCTCGAGGAGCTCGGCGAGGGACACGAGCTGACATTCGTGACCGGGCCTGGCGATCCCGGCGATGAGCTGGCCCGCGCCGGCACCCGCTCGCTCCTGGCGGGCCGGATCTACAACGAGATAACCGTCGACCAGCTGGCTGCCGCCGCCGGAGACGTGGCGCTGATCGCCGGCGGCGGAGCGTGGTGCCGTCCCCACCACGAGGTCATGCCGCGGGCGCTGGCGGTCGCGGAGCTCCGGTTCGAGCGCGTGATCGTGCTGCCGAGCAGCTTCGACGTCACCGAGGACGAGGTGCGTCGCGCTCTGGAGCGCACGCGGGCAACCGTGTTCGCACGCGAGCACGAGTCCTTCCGGCGGATCGAGGGGCTGTGCCGCGCCCGGCTCGCGCACGACTGCGCGTTCTTCTTCGATTTCAGCGGCTTCAGCGCTGCGGGCTCCGGCACGCTGGATGCGTTTGCGCCCGATCCCGAGGCCTCGCCCGAGGGGGACCTCGACGGCTGGCTTGCGGCGATCGAGCGCCATGGGCATGTCAGGACGGACCGGGCGCGCGTGATGATCGCGGCGGCCCTGATGGGCAAGACCGTCGAGTACGCGCCGGGCGCTTACCACGAGCTCGACGCGCTCGCGGAGAGCTGGCTGCAGGCCTTCCCGGTCACGCGGATCGAGTCACCTCCGATCCGCCGGAACCCGCCCGACCCGGCGGCGGGGTTGCGAGCGGAGCTGAGCTCCAGGTCGGACGCCGCGCCCGTCGATCCGTCCTCCGTCACCGAGCCCGTCACGGCCGTGATCCTCACCCGCGACCGCACCGATCAGGCGCGGAACGCGGTCGAGTCGGTGCTGCGCGCCGGCGAGAACGTCAGCGTGCTGCTGATCGCCAACAACCCCTGTTCCTCGGCCCGCGAGCTGCTCGACGAGCTCGCCGCGTCGGAGCCGAGGGTGCGGCTGCGCGTGCTCGATCGCAATCTCGGCTGCGCCGGCGGCCGCGAGCTCGCCTCGGAGATCGTCGACGGCGAGCTGATCCTGTTCCTCGACGACGACGCCGAGCTGATCGGCGGTGCGCTGGCGCGGATGCGCGCGGACCTCGCCGCCCACCCCGAGGCCGCCGGCGTCACGGCGCTCGTGGTCGGCGCCGACGGGCGCGTCCAGCACTGCGGCGGCACGGTCGAGCGGACGGACGAAAGCATCCGCTTCCACCTCGGCGGCAACGGGCTTCGCCACGACGATCCACAGGTGCCCGCGAGCGGGCGTTCGGACTGGCTACCGGGGACGGCCGCGCTGATCCGCGCACAGGCGCTCCGCGAGATCCCGCTCGACCCCGCGCTCGCCTCGTACTACGAGGACAACGACTGGTCGCTCCGGATCGAGGAGGCGCGCCCCGGGAGCCTGCGCCGGTGTCGCGAGGCGCTCGCGCTCCACCACGGTGGCGATCGCCGCTTGCCGGAGAGTTGCGAGCTCGCGCGCGTGTTCGGCGTCGTTGAGCTGCTCGCCTCGCAGGCTGCGTTCCTCGCGCGCCACGGCGCCGTGCTCGACGTCGACCTCGTGGCGCTGCTGCCACGGCTGAGACTCACGTCCGGGCGCCCCGATATTCCAGCCGTGCGCCTGCTGCTCGAGCTCGTGGCCGCCCGCGGTGTCGAGTGGGTCGCGTGCGAATGGCTCGGTGGGCGGCTCGCCCCGCTGCTCGAGCCCGGCCGCAACACCGACGACCTGCGGCGTTCGCTGGATCAGCGCACGCACGAGCTCTCCGTCATGACGGCCGCTCATGCGGAGCTCGCCGAGTACGTGCAGATTCTGCGGCTCGAGATCGCCGCAGAGCAGGAGAAGCTGACGTGGCTGCTGCAGCGGCACGAGACGCTCCGCCAAGTCGAGCAAGGCCGCTACGCGCGCGTTCGGAGGAAGCTCGTGGCCGGCTGGCGTCTCGCGTCACGCCTGACACGACGGGCGCGCTCGTGATTACCGAGATCCACCTCCGGCCTCCCACGATCGCCGGCCGGACGGCGACCTTCTCGTGGTCCATCACGCCCCCGACAGAGCTGTACCACGCGACCGAGTTCTCGCTGCGGTTCCCGGACTCCGTCGACCTGAGCGGGGTGCCGGACGCGCTCTGGTGGCGAGTCGCGCTGCTCTGCCTGCACAGCCAGTGGCCGCTGCTGCGGCCGTGCCGCGTCGTGCTCCCGGTCCGGCTCGACCCCGGCGAGCGCGAGTTCTGGCTGCGGATGTGCGACGCCGAGGTGGCGACGCTCGAGGGCTGGGCCGGGGGCGGCGACTTCGCGCGCAGGATCGACATCGTCGAGTCCGGGTCGCCGCTCGAGTCGCCCGATTCGGTCGCGCCATCGACGCTCGCGGCGGCCTGCTTCAGCGGCGGCCGGGACAGCATCACGCAGGCGGCGCTGCTGAGCGAGCTGGGATTGACACCGCTGCTCGTGACGACGCACTCGCCGCGAGAGGGGAGCTTCGAGCTCGAGACGCCTCGCCACAAGCAGGTGATGGCCGACATCCAGGCACGACGGGGATTCGAGCTGATCGAGGTCGGCGCCACCCTGCGTGGCTCCTGGGAGCTCGGCTTCACAGCGGAGCGCTATCCGCTCGCGATCACCGAGATCGGGGATCAGTTCCTGTTCTGCGCGGTAGCCCTGGTCGTGGCGTACTCACGGGGTGCGAGCTCGATCTACCTCGCGTCCGAGGCGGAGGTCCAGGAGAGCTCGTGGTTCGGCGGCCAGATCGTGCAATTCCGCCACTTCACGTGTTCGGCCGCGACACAGCGCTCGTTGTCGGCGCTGTTCGCCCGCTTCGGGATCTCGTACGGCGGCCTCACCTACCCCCTGCGGCAGTTCCAGGTCCAGCGACTGCTCGGCGAGCGCTACCCGGACCTGCGCGACCTCCAGGACTCGTGCTTCTCGATGGCGCTCGACGAGGCCGCCTGCAGCCGCTGCGCGGAGTGCCGAAACAATGCATTCAACCTGATGGCGAACGGCATCTCCCCGGCCGAGATCGGCATCGACATCGTTCCCCTGCTGACCCAGTACGCCGACTGGAGCCCGCGCGTGGACGAGTGGGATGCCCGGCTGCCGAACCTGCGCCGGCTGTTCGACAACCAAGCGCTCCGCTGCTTCGAGAAGATCACGCCCGAGGTCGCCGCCGGCTTCGTCCTCGAGCAGCGGCGCGGGTCCGAGGAGGCAGACGCGGCGCTCGCCGCCTACGCGCGCATGCGGGCGCGGGCGCTCAAGACCCCGCGCGAGCCCGAGCCGGGATACCGGACGGGGAATCTGCGCCTGATCGACGAGCGCTTCCGAGAGCCGCTGGCCGCGATCTTCGACGAGCACTTCGAGCGCGAGGACGAAGAGCTGCACCGCGACACGGTCGATCGCAGCATCACGCTGACGGACTGGGTGACAGCCCCACTCGCCCGCCCCGAGCTGTCGTGGCACAGCGTCGCCCGGCCGCTGGTCGCGGGCACGCCGCGGCCGGTCGTCGCACGGCCGCCTGACCCGATCCTCCGCTCGCCGCTCGAGCTCGCCTCGCTCGGCGAGCTGCTGCCGGGACCGGAGCCCGTGCTCGCCGGCGCCAACGGCTCCCGCCCGCTCCACGTCGCGGAGACGATTCTTGACGGCAACGAGCTCGAATACGTGAGCGAGTGCATCCGCACGAACTGGATTTCGAGCGCCGGCAGCTTCGTGACCCGGTTCGAGTCCGCGTTCGCCGAGCAGGCGGGCTGCGAGTTCGCGGTCGCGTGCACGAGCGGCACGACCGCGCTGCACCTCGCGCTGGCCGCCGCCGGCATCGGCCCGGGCGACGAGGTGATCCTGCCGACATTCACGATGATCGCCTCCCCGAACTCGGTCGGCTACGTCGGCGCGACCCCGGTGCTCGTCGACACCGACTCCGGCAGCTGGAACCTGAGCATCGAGGGTGTCCGCGACCGGATCGGCCCGCGCACCAGGGCGATCATGATCGTGCACACGTACGGGCATACGGTCGACGCCGACGCGATCCTCGAGCTTGCCGATGCGAACGGCCTGGTGGTGATCGAGGACGCGGCGGAGGCGCATGGCGCCTCGTTCCTCGGCCGCCGCGCCGGCAGCCTCGGCACCGTCGCCGCCTTCTCGTTCTACGGCAACAAGATCATCAGCACGGGCGAGGGCGGGATGGTGACGACGAACGATCCCGAGATCGCCTCGATCGCCCGCGAGCTCCGCGACCACGGCTTCAGCCCCGAGCGCCACTTCTGGCACCGGTTCAAGGCCTTCAACTTCCGCATGTCGAACCTCCAGGCCGCCGTCGGCCTCGCCCAGGTCGAGCGGCTCGACGAGCTCGTCGGCCGCCGCCGCGAGACCGCGCGCCTATACCGCTCGGCCCTGGCCGAGATCCCGGGGCTCGAGCTGCCCCCGACCGCGCCCGGTCACGAGGACGCGAACTGGATGTTCGGCGTTGTGATCGCCGATGAGTTCGGCCTCACCCGCGACGAGCTGCGCGCCCGGCTCGCCGCCCACGGGATCGAGACCCGGACGTTCTTCGTCCCGATCCACGTCCAGCCCGCGTACTGCGATGCGTTCGCCGGCCGCCGCTACCCCGTGGCGGAGCGTTTGGGCGCCCGCGGTCTGTACCTACCGTCCGGCCCACGCGTTGGCGAGGCCGAGGTGGCGCGCGTGGCGGACGCAATTTCACAGAGCCGCAACGGCTTGTGACACTTTCGTGACGGTGTTCTTCGAAACGCTCGCAACCATGGGCGGATGGAGAGTGAACGTCAATTTGTTTCCGCTAGGCGGAAACAAACTGCACTGAACGAGCTCGCCGCTGAGCAGAAGGGCGTTGTGACGTGGGAGCAGCTCCGATCGATCGGCTTTTCGCGGGCGGCGATCTACCGAATGGTGGGGCGCGGACTGCTGTTCCGCATCCACCGCGGCGTCTACGTAGTCGGTAGACGAGCGCTTTCGAGAAATGGCCATTTCCTGGCTGCCGTTTTCTACGCCGGGAGCGACGCGGCCCTGACGGGGTTCGCCGGCGCGGCGCTGGCCGGCTTCTGGAACGGCAACACGAGTCCGCTCGAAGTCGTCGTACCACGCGTGGTCAAGGCGCCCAAAGGCATCCGCGTCTACAAGGCCACCGACATGCCACCCACCGAGACCCTGCACGGCATCCCGGTGACCACCCCCGAGCACACCATTCTCCGCCTCGCCCAGACGATGTACTCGCAACGCCACTTTCGCCGCCTCGTCCACGAAGCGCTCGTCCAACCGGTGACGACGCTCCCGAGCCTGCTCAAAGCCTGCGACGACGCGCCCAGGCGAACGAAGGCCGTCCAGCGTCTCGAGAACGAGCTGATCGACGGCGCGAAGCCCACCCGCTCCGGCCTCGAGGACGACGTCGTCGAAATACTCCGCCGCATCGACGCCCCGCCGTTCGACACCAACGCTCACGTCCCCGGCACCTGCCACTGGGTGGAGGTCGACGTCTACTTCCCCGCAGAGCGGCTGGCGATCGAGGTCGACGGCCCGCATCACTGGACCCCGTTCCGCAAGGAGCTCGACGCTTACAAGGACAAGCTCCTGGATGACGCCGGCGTCACGGTGCTCCGGCTCGACGAGGACGCCGCGACGCCCGCGCGCGAGCCGGAGACCGTGGACAGGATCCGAGCCGCCCTTCCCCGATGATCGTCAGTGCAGGAGCCGCAGCGTGTTGTGGCCGTCGTCGACGTAGTACAGGCCGTGCCCACCGGGCGCCGGCACCAGCCCGAACAGCGACCCGGCGCCGGACTGGGCATCGCCCGCGCGCTTGAGCACCTGCTTGCCGCCCTGCGTCAACTCGACGAGGTTGCCGTTGCCGGCGTTAGCCGCGATCAGGTCGCCGTTCGGCGCCAGCGTCAGCCCGAGCGGCTGGTTCAGCCACCCGCCGTGCGAGATCGTGATGCCGTGATCGGCGAGCGGCGTGGTCCGCGTCATCGCATTCGGGATCGCAATGATCCGGCTGCGAAGCGTGTCGGCCACGTACAGGGTCCCGTTCGAGCCGAGCGCGTCGCCGGTCGGGCCGACCACGAGTGCGGCCGGGTCGTCACGCCACGGGATCTTGTTCGCGATCACCTGCTGCGAGAGCACCTTCGGTGCCTGGCCGGGCCCGGAGGAGACGTCGATTCGCACCACGGTCGAGTTGTCGATCACATGCTTGCCGAGGACCGCGCCGCCGTTCAGCGCCATCGACACGAACAGCGAGCTTGTCGATCCATGCGTTGCGACCGTCATGTCCCACGGTCCCTGGACGTTCGCGCCGGCGATCGTCGAGACCGCGTGTCCGTGCGGATCGACGACGATCAGGCAGCCGTACTTCGCCGTCGCCGACATGCCGTTGGTGGTGGGCAGGCTGCCGACGACCACGTACCCGCCGGGCAGGATTCCGAGCGCAGTCGTGAGGCCGACGCCCCCCGGGCAGCTGCCATGCAGCGAGCCGACCTTCAGCTTCGCGAACAGCGCGAGCTTGCCGGTGCTCGGATCGAGCTGCACGATCGTCGTCCCGGTGCCCTGGTCGTTCGACTTGGCGTTGAAGTTCGAGATCAGCACATCGCCCGCCACGAGCGATCCAGTGGACGACGGCACGACCGCGA
Source organism: uncultured Solirubrobacterales bacterium (assembly GCA_963826895.1). Classification (GTDB taxonomy): domain Bacteria; phylum Actinomycetota; class Thermoleophilia; order Solirubrobacterales; family Solirubrobacteraceae; genus Palsa-465. Next base: position 360,395 of record CAWGYJ010000001.1, on the reverse strand, counting down.
TCCCGTACGGGTTCACGTCGCCGTTCGCCGGCACGGTCGACCCCACGGTCGTGATCTTGTGCAACGGCCCGAGGAAGGGGGTGGCAGCGGCGCTCGCGGCCGGGGCCGCGGAGTTGACGGCGGCCGCGCTCGGACGGCCGGCGGAGCCGGATCCCCCGCATGCGGACAGCCCGACGGCGGCCATCGCGATCGCCGCGAAAGGCGTGATTCTCATCTCTGACTCCTTTTTCGGTTCGGCCCTGCCCCAAGGAGGACGCGGGCCCCAGCCGATTCCTTCCCAACGCCGCTCACACTCTCGCGTGCAGCCCCCGCGCATCGTTGGTAGGCTCGCCGGCCGGTGGACCGATGAGGCACGAGAGCTCGATCCTGTCGCTGTCGTGGATCCCCTCCGAGGCGATCGAGGGGAGCATGCGCGTGCCGTTCGACGTCGGCGTCGCGCACTACGACGAGCCGCCGCCCGACAAGATCCCGAGCGCCGCCGCGCTCGAGAAGCTGCGCAAGGCGGACCGGTTCCGGTTCGCGAACCTGCTGAGCGCGTGGGTCGAGGTCAACGACAAGGGGCGGATCACCGGCGCCGGCTACGAGGGTGGCGGTCACATGGGCGCGACGACGATGAAGGTCGGGCGGATGTCGCGGACGTTCGAGGCGATCGCGCTCCCGGACATCCAGCGCAAGATCGAGCGTTCCGGTGACTCGGCCACGTTCACCCAGACGTGCGGCGGCCGGACCGGCGTGCCGGCGCCCCGCCGCGTGCGACGCAAGCCGTTCATCCAGTGGCAGGCGCCGCTCGTGTGGACGACGCTCGAGCTGACGATCAACGCCGACGGGACCGCGTCCGGTGAGTTGGTCGGGGCGAGCCGCTTCCCGCGCCATTGGGTGTACGACGGCGCCGGCGCGCTCAGCCACAAGTCGGGACTCGCGGACTTCAAGGATTGGTACCGGCGCTCGTTTGGGCGACACACGCCCTGGGGCGACGTCGAGTCCCGCGCGGTTGTCACCGCGGTCGAGTCGGCACTCGAGCGAACCCTGTCCGAGCAGGTGATGCGCGGCGGCGAGAAGCCGACGATCAAGACGATCAAGGAGGGCGACACGCTAGTGCGCCAAGGCGAGCAGGGGAGCGAGATCTTCCTGGTGCTCGACGGCGTGCTCCGCGTCGAGCACGATGGCGAGCGCCTCGCCGAGTACGGCCCCGGCGCGCTGCTCGGTGAGCGCGCGGCCCTCGAGAAGGGCGCACGGACCTCGACGCTCGTCGCTGTGACCAAATGCCGGGTCGCCGCGGTCGACGCCTCGCAGCTCGACCGCAAGGCGCTCGTGGAGCTCTCCGGCGGGCATCGCCGCGAGGAGACCCGCAAGCAGCGCGGCAAGTAGTCCGCGTCTCACAGACGCCGGACTCGGGGACACCTATGCTCGGCCCGTGAGCGTCGACGCCATCATTGTCGGTTCGGGCCCCAACGGTCTCGCGGCCGCGCTCACCCTCGCGCGCAACGGCTTGTCGGTCGAAGTGTTCGAAGCCGCCCCGACCCCCGGTGGCGGCTGCCGTACCGAGGAGCTGACGCTTCCGGGCTTCCGCCACGACGTCTGCTCGACCGTCCACCCGCTGCTGGCGGCGTCGCCGTTCTTCCGCGACACCGTCCTGCCCGGCGTCGTTCTCAAAGCGCCCGAGGTCGCCTACGCGCACCCGCTCGACGGCGGCCGGGCGGCGGTCGCGATGCCCTCGCTCGAACAGACCGCCGCCGCGCTGGGCCGCGACGGCGCGCGCTACCACGCGTTGATGGCGCCACTGCTGTCCGACTGGAAGGGCGTGATCGACGGCGCGCTCGCGCCGCAGCGTTCGCTGCCGCGAAAGCCGCTCGCGATGGCCCGCTTCGGGCTCCGCGCGATCTGGCCCGCATCGGCGCTGGCCCGCCTGTTCGCCACCGAGGAGGGCCGAGCACTGATCGCCGGCGCCGCCGCCCACTCGATGCAGCCGCTCAGCGCACCGTTCACGGCCGCGTTCGGCCTCGTGCTCGGCCTGCTCGCGCACGCCGTCGGCTGGCCGGTGGTGGAGGGCGGCTCGGATCGTGTGATCGAAGCGCTCTCGGCCGAGCTCGAGGCTGCGGGCGGCCGGATCCACACGGGCGTCGAGGTCCGTGACCTGCGCGAGCTGCCGCCCGCGCGAGCGACCCTGCTCGACACCTCCCCGCGCTCGCTGGTCGCCCTTAGCGGCGACCGCCTGCCACCGCGCACCCGGCAGGCGATGGAGCGCTTCCGCTACGGCCCCGGCATCTTCAAGCTCGACTGGGCGCTCGACGGCCCGGTGCCGTGGGCGGCCGATGCATGCCGGCGCAGCGCGACCGTTCACCTCGGCGGGACATTCGCCGAGGTCGCCCGCAGCGAATCGCAGATCGGCCACGGCCTTGTGCCGGAGCGGCCGTATTGCATCGTCGTGCAGCCCTGCGTCGCCGATCCGTCCCGCGCGCCCGAGGGCAAGCAGACGCTCTGGGGTTACTGCCATGTGCCGCCGTCGTGCCCGGTCGACATGACCGACGCGATCGAGTCGCAGATCGAACGGTTCGCGCCGGGCTTCCGCGAGCGCGTGCTCGCCCGCACGGCGGAGTCGCCCGCGGACATCGAGCGGCGCAACGCCAATTACGTCGGGGGCGACATCGGCGGCGGCGCCGTCACCGCGCGTCAGACGTTGTTCCGCCCCACCTTCGCGTGGAACGAGTACAGGACCGGCATCGACGGGGTCTACCTGTGCTCGGCGTCGACCCCGCCGGGCGGCGGCGTCCACGGCATGTGCGGCGTGTTCGCCGCGCGCACCGCCCTGCGAGACCTCGGCGCGTAACGCCTCCTGACCCGCGCGCTCTACGCCGGCGACAAGAAGCTGTGGCCCTGCTTGACGGTCGTCTTGTGGTTGTTGAGCTTGAAGCTCGTGACCGTGATCTCGTCGCGCGTCACCTTGAAGAAGGTCCCGTTGCACTGGTCCTGGGTCAGCCACTCGGTGCCGCGAACCGCCGCGGCTCCGTACTTACCCTGGGTCGAGAAGCTGCCGTGCGCATTCGACCACAGATGACGGACCGGGTGATGCCTGCTGAACGACGCGGCGCCCGCGTCGGGCGCCTTCCTCTTCTTCTTCTTGGGCTTGGTCTTCTTGGCCGGCGCCGGCTTCGGGCATCCCTTGAACGAGCCGCCGGCCAGCACCGCCGTCGTCTGGCCGCTCCTGACCTGCTCGAGCTGGAACTCGCCGCCGAAGAACACGCCGGTCTGCGTCTGCCCGTTCGGGAGCGCGACGGTGATCTGGACCTTGCCGCTGGTGGCGTTGATCAAGGTGCCGTTCGGCAGCTTCTTGATGCTCGTCAGCAGCACGAACTTGTGCGTGCCGGGCAGCTTGACCAGCACCTTGCCGCTGACCGGCGCGACGTCGGCGCTCTTCGCTGTCGCGGGCGCGGGCACCGATGTGATGTCGCCGGTGAAGTCGCCACCGGAGGCGATCGCCCCGGGACTCGCAACGGTCGCCCCGCCCGAGGTCCAGCGGATCTCGTACAAGCCGGGGGCCGATGACAGCGGCGGGTCGCCGACGGTCGCGTTCGCGAACACCGTCGGCAGCGCCTGCACCGGGCCGGGGAGCACCGCGACCTGCGTCGCATCCGGCTCCGAGCCGCTCACGAGCGGCGCGCCGTGGCCGTTGCTCGGGATCGCGGCGGTGCCGATGTCGAATCCGTTGACCGCCTCGAAGCCCGGTCCGCCGACGGACTTCGTCACCCCGGTGTTGACGTCCGTCATCTGAAGCGCCGCGCCGCTGAGCGAGGCCGACAGGCTCAGGTCGATCGGATCGCCTGGGCTGACCGGCAGCCCCGCCGGCTCGTATGTCTCGGTATCGGTCGAGACGTCGTTGACAACGAACTCGGTCGCGTATGTCGCCGTCTTGCCGTTGCAGTACGTGAGCACCTCGGCCGCCTCGGACGGGAAGGATGTGTGTTGACCGCTCGAGACGCTGCCGATCAGACGTGCGCCCTCCTGCTGGCCGGCGACCGTCCCACTCGGGTTGCTCGCGCAGTTGACCGCCGGGACCGTGATCGTCGCCGAGATGCTGCTCGCCGGATCGTTGGAGTCCCACGACGCCTCTGTACCGGTGGTGGCGCTCGCGCGTGTGGCGATCGGCCTCCGTGCGAACTCGACCACCCCGTCGCCGCCCTGGTCGGCGACGTACACGTTCTTGCCGTCGGGGCTGACGACGACGCGGCGGGCGCCGGCGACGCCGGTCGCATCGTTGAAGCCGCAGCCGCTCGAGTTGCTCGTGATGCAGTTGAACGAAGCCGGCAGCTGCGTCAGCAGCCCGTTCGTGTTGTTGATCGCGAACGCCGCCTCGGCGTTGTCGCCTGCGCCACTGGCGTACAGGTTCGCCCCATCGGGGCTCACGGCCACGCCAAGCGGGTCGTCGATGCCGACGGCGTCGCTCGTGGAGCACAGCCCGTGGGGTGAGCTCGCTGTCCCGACGCAGCCGAGTTGAGTGAGCGCGCCCGTGCTCGTGTCACGGCGCAGCTCCACGATCGCGTCGTCGTTCGACGAGTTCACGTATGCATATTGGCCGTCGGCGGTGATCGCCATGTCCTCGGTCCCGTTGATGTCGGTGGCGCTCGTCAGGCAGCCGGACGGAGCGGTCGAGGAGCCGATGCACGCGTTCCCGGCGACCGCGCTGAGCGCGCCGGTCGAGGCGCTGCGCGTGAACTCGGCGACGTCCCCGTTGCCGATCCCGCCGCCGGCGACCCCGTACACGTTTGAGCCGATCGTCGCGATCCCGATCAGGTTCAGCATTCCACCGCCACTCGCGACCTGGCATCCGTTCGGGTTGGCCGAATCGCTGATGCAGTTGTTGTTCGGGATCAGGCCGAGCGCACCGGTGCTCGTGTTGCGAGCGAACTCCGCGATGTCCTGCCCGGCGTTGCTGCTCGCGTACACGTTCTTGCCGTCCGACGCCACGGTGACGCCCCACGGGTACTGCAGGCCGGGGTCGGCTGTGCAGCCCGCGACCACGTTGCTCGAGTAGCAACTGCCCGGCACCTCGGTCAGCAGCCCGGTCGACGCGTTGCGAGAGAAGGTGACGATCGCGTCCTCCCCCTGCGTGACGACGTAGACACTGGAGCCGTCGGGGCTGATCGCGATCGAGGACGGGTTGTCCATCGCCGCCAGTGCGCTGGTGGTGCAGCCGGGCTCGCTCGCAGCACCGGTGATGCAGCCGATCTCGGTGAGCGCGCCGGTGGTCGTGTTGCGCGAGAACTCTACGAGGCCGCCGTTGTCCACCCCGACGCCCTGGGCGACTTCGTAGAGATTCCTGCCGTCCGGGCTGACGACCGGCTGGTACGCGCCGGTGAGGCCGTACTTGATCAGCGTGCCGCAGCCGACCGGGGCGCTGGTCACGCAGTCGTTCGGCGATGACAGCTGCGTCAGCCCACCCTCCGGCACCGCCGGAGCGCTCGCCGCGACGTCGATCTGCTGGGAGCTCGTCGTCTGGTTGCCGTCCGCGTTCGTCGTCGTCAATGAAACCGTGTAGTCCCCGCCGTGCGCGAACGTGTGGGTCACGTCGTCGCCGGTCTGCACCGACGTGCCATCGCCGAAGTTCCACGAGATCGACGACTGCGAGATCGCCGGCCACACGTCGTACGGCTGCGCGAAGAACGTCAGGCCGGTGCCCGCCGAGCCCGCCGCCGCGATATGGAGGTTGTTGTTCGCGGGACCGGCACCCGAGTCGTAACCGTCCGCGGTCGCGATCAGATTCGTGCCGTCCGACTGGATCCAGGCCGCCACGGCGTCGCCGTTGTTGTCGACCGCGAGCGACGGCTCGGTCGCGTCGGAGCCCGATATCTGCGTCGCCGAACCGGAGAACGTGCCGCTCGAGTCCGCGGTCTCGGCCTGGATCGTGTCCCCGTCCTGCCACAACGCGATCGGGTCGTCATTCGAGGTGATCGCGATCTGAGGTTGCGTGCTCGCGTCGACCGTTCCGAGGGTGGTGTTCGAGTTGAACGAACTGTTCCCGGACGGGCGGTACGTCGCCAGCGCGCTGGCGCCATCCGCCCAGATCACCGCCGTGTCGCCGTTGCTGTCGTCGGCGACCTCCGGCGCCGACGCGCTACCGCTGGTGCTGAGATCGTTGATCGTGCCGGAGAACGCGCCACCGCCGGCGATGGCCGCGTTGGTGGCATCCTGCTCCTCGATGCCACCGCTGATCACGTACGCGACGCTCGCGTTTCCGTTGCCGTCCATGGCCACGGTCGGGTCCGTTTCGTTCGATGCCGGGGTGTTCACAGGCTGAGCGGTCGTCCAGCTGCTGGTGTTGCCCGCCGGCCGGTACGCGTACCAGATCGTGTCAGTCCCGCTGTTCTGCTCCTGCCACACGAGGATCGCGTCGCCGGCCGGATCCTCGGCGATCTGGATGTTGCCGGCACTCTGTGCGCCGGCGAAGATGTTCGAGGGCGGACCGTTGTCGGGGTTGCCCGGGGCCGTGTTGAAATTGCCCGCGGTCCCGCCCGCGGCGTAAACGGCCTCGACATCCTCGGTGCCCCCGTTGTCGCACAGATACGCCGCGATCACGTTCGCATTCGAGTCCACAGCGACCCGGGGGTCGCTCTCGACTCCGGGACAGGGGTCGTTGTTGATCCCCGAGGCGGCCCCGAACCCGTCGACATCGTTCGTCCGGTACGACCAGTTCAGAGAGGTGCCCTGGATCCACACCGCCTCGGCGTCACCGCCGCCGTCCTCGCCGACGTCGGGCACCGTCGAACCGCTCGAGCCGCCCACATCCTGCTCCGTGAAGCTGTCGCCCGGACCGGCGCCGCGGTACGAGGTCTGGAGCGTGCCACTGGCGAGCCCCCACACCGCATCCGAGTCGCCGTTGCCATCCATCGCGATCACCGGCGTCTGGGCATCGCTCCCATCGACGGACAACTTCACCGGCGCCAGCCACGTCGGCCCGCTCGCGAACGCCGGCGAAGCGAACGCAGCCCAAATCAGGACTGTGCCCAATGCCCCGGTCAGTCCCCATTTCCTGCCGACCACGTTCGGCTGAAATGCCACCGAGTGGTGAGTCTAATGCGTAAATACCGTCCGCGATGCGACAAAAATCACGGGGCGCGCGGGGGTAGGGCGCAGACCTGTGCTCGGCCTCGACGCCCCCGGGCGGCGGCGTGCACGGCATGTGCGGCGCGTTCGCGGCGCGCACTGCGCTGCGAGACCTGAACCGGTAGACCCGGGCGCCGCCGGACCCGCGCGCTCTACGCCGGCGACAAGAAGCTGTGGCCCTGCTTGACGGTCGTCTTGTGGTTGTTGAGCTTGAAGCTCGTGACCGTGATCTCGTCGCGCGTCACCTTGAAGAAGGTCCCGTTGCACTGGTCCTGGGTCAGCCACTCGGTGCCGCGAACCGCCGCGGCTCCGTACTTACCCTGGGTCGAGAAGCTGCCGTGCGCATTCGACCACAGATGACGGACCGGGTGATGCCTGCTGAACGACGCGGCGCCCGCGTCGGGCGCCTTCCTCTTCTTCTTCTTGGGCTTGGTCTTCTTGGCCGGCGCCGGCTTCGGGCATCCCTTGAACGAGCCGCCGGCCAGCACCGCCGTCACCTCTCCGCTCTTCGACTGCTCGAACTGGAACTCGCCGCCGAAGAACACGCCCGTCTGCGTCTGCCCATTGGGGAGCTTCACCGTGATCTGCACGCTGCCGTTGGTGGCGTTCACGAGCGTCCCGTTCGGGATCTGCTTGACCGAGTTCAGCGGCACGAACTTGTGCGTGCCGGGCAGCTCGATGAGCACCTTGCCGCTGACCGGCGCGGCGTCCCCGCTCTTGGCGGCCACGGGTGTCGGAACCGACGCGAAATCAACCGCGAAGTCGTCGCCCGAGACCGCAGACGGCGTCGCGACCACGGTCTTCGACGAGTTGACCCAGCGCAGGCCGTAGAACGTCGAGGAGGACGAGATCGGCTGGCCGTCGACGAGCGCATTCTGGACCACGACCGGCGAGGATTGGACGGGGCCGCCGATCGTGTCGGTAGTCGCCGTGGCCGACTGCGAGCCGGTCAGCATCGGCGCGCCGTGTCCGTTGCTGGTAATCGGCTGCACCCCAATGTCGGCGCCGCCGGTGGCCGCGTAGCCAGGGCCGGTGATCGATGCGGTCTTTCCGGTGTTGACGTCCGTGATCTGCATGCCGGCGCCGGACGAGGTGGCGGTGGTCGAGATCGCGAGCGGATCCCCCGGGCTCACGGTCAGACCGGCGGGATGGAATACCCGCGTGCCGCTGGTCTCGTCGTCGACTGCGAACGAGGTCTCGTACTCGGCCTTTGAGCCGTCGCAGTAGGTGCGGACGTCGGCCGCCTCGGCCGGATAGAAGGTCGTGGCGCCGATGGTCACCTGGCCGAACAGCTCGACCCCGGCTGACTGACCCGCGTACGTCCCGGCCGCGATCGAGCCACAGCTCACCGCCGGGACCGTGACCGTGGCCGAGGCGCTGGTGGCGGTCGACCCCGTGTCCCACGAGGCCTCGCCGCCATTGGTGACCTGACCCGTCGGCGGCGGGGGCGGTGGCGAGCTCGGAACCGTGCGCGCCAGCTCGGCGAGCCCGCCCGAGCCCTGGTTCGCGACGTAGACGTTCTTCCCATCGGGGCTGACGGCGAGGCGGCGTGGGCCCGCGAGTCCGGTCGCATCGGTCGCGCCGCAGCCGTGGGAGTTGCCGCTCGGGTCGCTCGTGATGCAGTTGTTCGGCGACGCGAGCTGGGTCAGCACCCCGGTCGTCGGATCAACCGAGAACGCCGCCTCGGCATTGTCCTCAGCACCGCTCGCGTACAGATTGAGGCCGTCTGGACTGAGCGCGACGCCAAGCGGTCCGTCGATGCCCTTCGCGTTGCTGGTCGCGCAGAGTCCGGCCGGCGAGCTGCTCGTGCCGATGCAGCCGACTTGGGTCAGGGCTCCGGTGCTCGCGGCGCGCCGCAGCTGCACGATCGCGTCGTCGCTGAACGAGTTGACGTACGCGAACGTGCCGCTCGAGTTGATCGTCATGTCCTCGCTGCCGTTGATCGCCGTCGCGCTCGTGAGGCATTCCGCGGGAGCCCCCGGGCGACCGATGCACGCGTTGCCCGGGATCGGCGCGAGCGCTCCGGTGCTCCCGTTGCGTGTGAACTCGGCGACGTCGCCGTTGTCTCCGACACCGCCGGCCGTGGCATAGACGTTGTCGCCGTCGGGGCTCACGTCGACGCCGACGACGTTCAACAGACCGCCGCCTGTCGCGACCTGACAGCCGTTCGGGTTCGCCGCGTCGCTGATGCAGTTGTTCCCGGCGATCGGCGTGATCGCGCCCGTGCTCGTGTTGCGGGTGAACTCGGCGATGTCCTGGCCCGTACCGGAGCTGACGTAGACGTTCTTGCCATCCGGGCTGACGGCAACGCTCCAGGGATTCTGGGTGCCTGGATCGGAAGTGCAACCGGAAGCACCGCTGCTCGAGTAGCAGCTGCCGTTCTGCTCGGTCAGCAGTCCGTTCGACGCGTTGCGGGTAAAGGTGGTGATCGAGTTGTCGCCCTGGTCGACGACGTAAACGGAGGACCCGTCGGGGCTGATCGCGATCGCCGCGGGGTTGGAAATGCCCTCGGCGTTCTGAATCGAGCCGCTGCCCGAGCAATCGGTTGCATCGCTTGTGACGCAGCCGATCTCGGTCAGCGCACCGGTGCTGGAGTTCCGGGAGAACTCGACGATCCCGCCGAAGAACCCGACCGCGTACACGTTCTTGCCGTCCGGGCTGACGATCGGCTGATATGACACGTTCAGGCCGTATGGGATCAGCGTGCCGCAGCCGACCACATTGCTTGTGACGCAGTCGTCGGGCGAGGGGAGCTGAGCCAGCCCGCCCGCCGGGACGGTCGGAGCGCTCGCCGCGACGTCGATCTGCTGGGAGCTCGTCGTCTGGTTGCCGTCCGCGTTCGTCGTCGTCAATGAAACCGTGTAGTCCCCGCCGTGCGCGAACGTGTGGGTCACGTCGTCGCCGGTCTGCACCGACGTGCCATCGCCGAAGTTCCACGAGATCGACGACTGCGAGATCGCCGGCCACACGTCGTACGGCTGCGCGAAGAACGTCAGGCCGGTGCCCGCCGAGCCCGCCGCCGCGATATGGAGGTTGTTGTTCGCGGGACCGGCACCCGAGTCGTAACCGTCCGCGGTCGCGATCAGATTCGTGCCGTCCGACTGGATCCAGGCCGCCACGGCGTCGCCGTTGTTGTCGACCGCGAGCGACGGCTCGGTCGCGTCGGAGCCCGATATCTGCGTCGCCGAACCGGAGAACGTGCCGCTCGAGTCCGCGGTCTCGGCCTGGATCGTGTCCCCGTCCTGCCACAACGCGATCGGGTCGTCATTCGAGGTGATCGCGATCTGAGGTTGCGTGCTCGCGTCGACCGTTCCGAGGGTGGTGTTCGAGTTGAACGAACTGTTCCCGGACGGGCGGTACGTCGCCAGCGCGCTGGCGCCATCCGCCCAGATCACCGCCGTGTCGCCGTTGCTGTCGTCGGCGACCTCCGGCGCCGACGCGCTACCGCTGGTGCTCAGCATGTTCTGCGTTGCGGCGAACGGGCTTGCTGCGGCGAGGGTCCCGCTGCTCGCGTCCTGCTCGTAGATGTCGCCGCCGTCGAACACGTACGCGACGGTCGCGGGTTCCGTCGCCCTCCATCGCGATTGCCGGCGTCGTCTCGGGCCCGGACTCCGAGGCAACGAGCTGCGCGGTCGTCCACGTGCTCGAGTTACCTGCCGGCCGGTACGCGTAGAAGATCTGCTGGTTGCCGGCGTTCAGCTCCTGCCAGACGACGATTGCGTCGCCGCTCGGATCCTCGGCGATCTGAATGTTGCTGGCGCTGTTCGTGCCATCGGACAACTGCACCGGCGGACCGTTGTCGGGGTTGCCCGGGGCCGTGTTGAAATTGCCCGCGGTCCCGCCCGCGGCGTAAACGGCCTCGACATCCTCGGTGCCCCCGTTGTCGCACAGATACGCCGCGATCACGTTCGCATTCGAGTCCACAGCGACCCGGGGGTCGCTCTCGACTCCGGACAGGGGTCGTTGTTGATCCCCGAGGCGGCCCCGAACCCGTCGACATCGTTCGTCCGGTACGACCAGTTCAGAGAGGTGCCCTGGATCCACACCGCCTCGGCGTCACCGCCGCCGTCCTCGCCGACGTCGGGCACCGTCGAGCTACTCGAGCCGCCCACATCCTGCTCCGTGAAGCTGTCGCCCGGACCGGCGCCGCGGTACGAGGTCTGGAGCGTGCCACTCGCCAGCCCCCACACCGCATCCGAGTCGCCGTTGCCATCCATCGCGATCACCGGCGTCTGGGCATCGCTCCCATCGACGGACAACTTCACCGGCGCCAGCCACGTCGGCCCGCTCGCGAACGCCGGCCCCGCGAACGCGCACAGCAGTAGCAGCGCGCCCATTACCCCGGCGAGTCCCAACTTCCGGCCGAGTTCCTTCGGCACAGGTCCCACGTCAAAGCTGATCGTAGTGGTTAATCTCCACCCATGCTGAACACCTCTCGGGGCGCGCGGGGGTAGGGCGCAAGTGCATCGGCGACGGTGGCGCAGACGGCGAAGCGTTCTGCTCGTGCTGGTCGCGGTCATTGCCGCGGGACTCGGGATCGTCGCGCACGCCACCGGGCTGTTCCACCGGACCGAGCTGCAGACGATCGACGCACGCTTCCAGATCCGGGGCTCGCAGCCGGCGCTGGTCAAGAACTTCGTCGTCGTCGGCATCGACAAGCCGACCTTCAGCTACTTCCACGACCAGCGGCACCTCGCGACCAACTGGCCGTTCCCGCGCCGCTACCACGCGCGCGTGATCGACAACCTCCTCAAGCGGCCGGCGCCAAGCGAGATCGCGTTCGACATCCAGTTCACCGAGCCGACCGACCCGACCGACGACTACGACCTCTTCGAACGCGCTCGCGCACGCCGGCCACGTGGTGCTTGCCACCGACCGCCGTCGGTCCCCACGGCTCCACCGGAGTGCTCGGCGGCAACGCGAACCTCTGCAGTACGTTCGGCGCGCAGCGCCGGCAACGCGACCGTGATCCCCGACACCGACGGCGTGCTACCGGCGAATGCAGTATTCGGTACCAGGGCCTCGAGACGTTCGGCGTCGCGATCGCGGCGCGAACGCGCGGCAGGCCGATCGTCGCGCCAGCGTTGTTCGGCGGCGCGCACGCGCACGCGTCCCGATCGACTACGCCGGACCCGCCCGGCACGGTCCCGTTCCTCTCGTACTGGCAGCGTCTACCTCGGTCACTTCCCAGCCGTCGATGGTCCGCGGCAAGACCGTGATCATCGGCGCCACCGCGTCGATCCTGCAGGACGTGCACGACACCCGACCTCTGGCTCGGAGGCCAACGGCAACCTGATGGCCGGGCCCGAGATCGACGCCAACGAGGCTGCCACCGCGCCTCGCGGCGATCCCGCTTCGTGACGCGCGCCGGCTGGGTCAACGTCCTGCTGATCATCGCGCTGGGCTTCGTGCCGTGCCGCTGCTCGGCATGCGCGGCTGGGCGCTCGCGCGCCCTGCTCGGCGGCCTGCTCGTCGGCGTCGCTGTACACCCTTGTCGCGCAGCTGGCCTTCAACTCGGCGGACCATCATCGCCGTCATCGACCCGATGTTCGCGCTCGTCGTCGGGGTCGATCGGCACGCTCGCCGTCGTCTACCTGGGCGAGGCCTTCGAGCGCCAGTACGCGCGCGCCACCTTCGCGCGGTTCGTGCCGCCGGGGGTCGTCGACGAGGTGCTGTCGAGCACCGACGACGACCTGCGCCTGGCGGGAGTCGAGCGCGTCTGCACGGTGATGTTCAGCGACCTGCGCGGCTTCACCCAGTTCGCCGAGACGCAGCCGGTCGAGCGCGTGATCGCGGTCGTAAACCACTACCTGAACGAGATGACCGAGGCGATCCTCGACGCAGGCGGCACGCTGATCGCCTACATGGGCGACGGGATCATGGCCGTCTTCGGGGCGCCGCTCGAACAGGACGACCATGCCGACCGGGCGCTGCGCGCGGCGCGCGAGATGATCGGGCCACGCCTGCGAAGCTTCAACAACTGGCTGGCCGAGCAGGGGTATCCGTCCGGGCTTCGGATGGGGGTCGGGCTCAACAGCGGTCCGGTGATGTGCGGGAACGTCGGTGCCGAGCAGCGGGTCGAGTACACGGCGATCGGCGACACGACCAACACCGCCTCGCGCCTCGAGGGCATGACCAAGGGCCAGGCGCACATGCTGTTCATGGCCGAGGCGACCCGCGAGCTGTGCAGGAGGTCCCGGAGGATCTGGTGTTTGTCGACGAGTTCGAGGTCCGCGGCCGCGAGGCAAAGATGAAGATCTACTCGATCCCCGATCCGCCCGGCTCGCCACCGGCGAAGCCGACGTAGGTCCCGCGTGCGTGCGCCCGGCGGTCAGGCCCGGCCGTTGCGCTCCCGGTGGCTGCACCCGGGCCAGCAGCAGGGGCGGCGCATTCCGTCCTCCAGCTCCTCCTGAGTCCTGCGAATGCGGCGCTCGCGCGTCGCCGGCTGCTTGGCGTCCTGCACCCAGCAGATGAACTCGTTGCGTGCCAAGGGCGTGATGTCCTTCCAGGCATCGAGCGCCGTCGCGTTGGCGATCAGCGCCGTGCGCAGGTCCGCGGGCAGCTTGTGCACCACCCCGCCGGGAACCCTCTGGCCGCTCACGAGCCGATCGTAGCGGCGGGCACCGACTGCTCGAGCGCTTCGCGGGCCGCCACCCGCCCCGCCTCCCGCGCCGCGTCGATCTGATGGAACTCGAGCAGCCCGACGCCCTCGGCGCGGGGCTTGATCACGAGGTCGGCGTGGCGCGCCGCGGATTCGGACGTGTTCGCACTGCCGAGCAGCAGCACCCGCGTCAGGGTCTCGCCGAGGCTCGGGGTCCGCGGCTCGCGGGCATCCACCCGGGCGCCGTTGGCTCCGGCGCCGGCGCGCGGCTCGAATGTCGCCTTGACGTCGACGGCGATCACCGGCCCCTCGCCGAGGTCCGCCATCGCGCCCACGGGCAGGTTGTCGATCAGCGAGCCGTCGATCAACAGCTCCCGTTCGCGGACGTACGGAGGCGCGATGATCGGCAGGCAGATGCTCATCCCGACCGCCTCCCACAGCGGCCCCGAGCGGCTCAGTACCAGGCTGCCGCTGCGCAGCTCGGTGGCGCCGCAGATCATGCTCCGCGCGAGCTCCTCGATCGCCACCTCCCCGAACGTGCGGTGCAGCATCGCCCGCGCGCGCTCACCGCGAATCAGGGCGTGCCGCGGGACGGTGTAATCGCCGAGCGGGTGGCGCTGGACCCATTCCTCGAAGCAGCGCGCGTCGATCTCGTCGGGATCGAGGCCCATCGCGAACAGCGCGCCGACGAACGCGCCCATGCTGACGCCGGCGACTCGGTCGATCTCGATCCCGGCCGCGAGCAGCTCCTCCAGCACCCCGATGTGCGAGAACGCGCGTGCGCCGCCGCCGGACAGCACGACACCGACCGAGCGGCCACTCAGCCGGCGAGCCATCCGCGCGAGATCGCCCGCGCGGTCCGCGCCCGCCCGGACCAGGTGGGTCTCGATCGGCACCACCGCATCCGCCCACCCGGCCACACGCCCCGACCCCGGGGCGGCGTCGTATGCGACGAGGTCGCAGCCTCGCAGCTCGGCGCGCTCGGCCACCGCCGCCGGGACCGGGCCGCCCGCGGTGACGGCCAGGATCCTGTCGGCCTGCTGGAGGCAGAACGCGCCCCACGGAGTGCCCGCGGCAAGCGAGCCGCCGTCGAGCATCACCAGGTCGTGGTCGGCCTCGGCGCGGTCGAGCTTGGGGCCGTAGACCGCGAGCGCGTCCGAGTCCCCGATCTCGGCCTCGCCGCCGTTGAGCAGCATCACCGACTGATGGCGACCGAGCGCCTCACCGAGCCCATGGGCCAGCTCCGTGATCGGCACGCCATCGGTCAGAGCGATCATCAGCACCGTCGCCGGGCGCGGCCGCACGCCTCCGACCGGCGCCCGCACGCTTCGCAGCTGCTCGCCGAGCACGCGGTTCAGCGACCGCGACAGCGCCGGCGAGTCGAGCAGCAGCTCCTCGAAGTGCTCCCGTGAGATCGCCACCAGATCGCTCCTGCGCGCGGCGCGGACCGACGCCGACCGGGGCGAACCAGTGAGCAGCGCCAGCTCGCCGAGCGCGTCGCCACGTCCGAGCTCGCGGATCACCGCCCCCGAGCTCTCGTCGACGACTCGAGCCGGCCGGCCCGGACCACGTACATCGCGTCCCCGGCCGTGCCCTCGTGGAACAGCCACTGACCGGCGTCGAGCTGCGTGTGCACGGCGCGCCCGGCGACGGACTCGAGCAGCTCCGGCTCGAGCCCGGCGAACAGCGGCACCCGCCCGAGAAACTCCGCGGCCGACTGTGCGCGGACCGGCTCGCTCGCCGCCGCCGCCGAGGTTGATCGCTCGCCGCGCCCGCGGCGCGGCAGCCCTGCGCTCGGCCGGCACCGCAGCGTCTGCCGCGAGCGCCACTCGCGCCGCCTCGCCGAGCGACGGCGCCTCGCCGCCCGCGAGGCGCCCGACGAACAGGCAACCGGCGCCGGCCGCGAACATGCACGCGGAGCCGAACGTCCACGCGTTGTCGAATGCGTGCAGCGCCGTCAGCGGCGTCGGCGTGCCGATGATCGCGACCACCAGCGCGACCCCGAACGCCGCCCCGACCTGGCGCGAGACCGAGTTCAGCCCGGTCGCGGTGCCGAAGCTCTCGCCGGGCGCCGACGCAACCGCGGCGCCGCTCAGGTTCGGGAACAGCGTCCCGGCGCCGATCCCGAGCAGCACGATCCCGGGCAGCCACTCGCCGAGGAAGTCGGGGCGTGACGCCGACGCGCTCGACGAACCACAACACGGCGCCGCCCCAGATCAGGCCGCCTGCGACCAGCACCGGCCGGTGACCGATGCGCTGGACGAGCCTGCTCGTCGGCCCGGCGACCGCCGCCGCGACGAACGGACCGGGCGTCAGCGCGAGTCCGGCGTCCAGCACCGAGTAGCGCCACACGCCGGTCAGGAACAGACGTTGCACAGCGTGTAGCCGTAGAACCCGGCGGCGGCGATGATCGTCGCCGCGTTGGCGGCACTGAACGTGCGGATCCGCAGCAGCGACAGGTCGATGATCGGTGAGCGGTGCCACGTGCAGCGCCACACGAACACGCCACCGACGACGATCGGCTCGCCGCGAAGCACGCGATCACGCGCGGGCTGCCCCAGCCCCACGACTGGCCCTGACGATCCCGAGCACGAGTACCGCGATCGCGACGCGCCAGCAGCAGCGCGCCGAGCAGGTCGGGCATCCGCCGTCCGGCCGGGAGTGCGGCTCTCGACCAGCAGCCGCCGCGCCAGCACGATTGCGGCGAGCCCGATCGGGATGTTGACCAGGAACACGAGGCGCCAGTTGCCGGCGGCGACCGAGCAGGCCGCCGAGCGACGGGCCGAGACCGGCGGAAGCCGCCGCGACCGCGGACAGCAGCGCGACGCCGTGCGAGCGCCGGTCGGCCGGAAACGCGTTCAGCACCAGCGCGAGCGAGGAGGGCACGAGCAGCGCCGCGCCGAGCGCCTGGATCACTCGGAAGATGACCAGGGCCAGCGGCGAGGGGGCGAGCGCGCACAGCAGCGACGCGAACACGAACAACTCGAGGCCGAACAGGAACATCCGCCTGCGGCCGAGCAGGTCGGCGATCCTCCCGGCCGCGACCAGGAACGACGCGAACACGATGTTGTACGCGTTCAGGACCCAGGACAGCGACGAGATCGACGTTCCCTTGAACGACTCCTCGATGTTCGGGAACGCGATGTTCACGATCGTCGCGTCGACGAACGCGACCGCCGCGCCGAGCGATGCGACGGCGAGCACGGTCCGCGGGGCAGGGCGCGAGCGGTTCACAGCCCCAGCCGCTCTTGCAGGTCGGTGGCCGCCGCGAGTGCCTCGTGCGCAGCGCGGCGCCCGAGCAATCGTGCCCGTGGCAGCGCCTTCCACTCGAGCAGGCCGATCCCGTCGACCTGGGGCGTGATCGTCAGATCCGCGTGGCGGCGCGAGGCGGCGACCGTGTCGCGCGAGCCGACGAGCACGCTGCGCACGATCGTCTCCCCGAGCCGCGGGATCTGGGCCTCTGAGCCGGTCAGCGCGTGCCGCACCGAGCGCGCCAGCGGCGCCAGCGCCCGGCGTTCCTCGCGCTCGAAATGGCCCGATCGCCCGCTGACGTCGACCGCGATCACCGGGCCGACGCCGCTCGCGGCCATCGTCTCGACCGGCAGGTTGTCGAGCACGCCGCCGTCGACGAGCAGCCGGCCGTCATCGGTCGCCATCGGCGGGAACACGCCTGGAATGGCGAGGCTCGCGTACACCGCACTGCTGACGGGCCCGTCGCGATGCACCACAGCCTCGCGGCTGATGAGGTCGCAGCTGACGCAGAAGAACCGCAGCGGCAGCTCCTCGATCAGCCGTCCTCCGAACGACTCGTCGATCAGCTTGCGCGTCTTGACGCCGCGCAGCATCGCGTACGCCGGCGGCACGTAGTCGTTGGTCGGGTTCGTGTCCACGAACCCGCGCTGGAACGTGTCGACCATGCCCTCCGTGCTGAAGCCGACCGCGGCCGCGGCGGCCACCACCGAGCCGAGGCTGACGCCGGCGACACGGTCGATGTGCAGGCCGGCGGCGCGCAGCTCCTCGAGCACGCCCAGGTGCGCGAGCGCGCGGGCGCCGCCGCCGGACATCACGATCCCCGGCGAGCGGCCCGAGAGCCGGCGGCCCAGCGAAGCGATCGCGTCCGCCCGGCGAGCGGGATCGGAGATCACCTGCAGCTCGCGTGGCGCGATCGCTCCGAACGTACCCGGCGGCGGCGGGGGCCCGAGGACCAGCAGCTCGCAGCCGTGCAGCGCGTCGGCCCGCTCGAGCCATTCGCGTTCGGGCCGACCGCTCGTGACCGCGATCACGAGGTCGGCGTCGTGCAGGCAGGTGCGCGTCCATTCGCCGGCCGCCGCGCTCCCGCCCCTGAGTACGACCCTGTCGACATCGGCCTCGGCCTGCTCGATCGCCGTCACGCCGCCGCCACTGAGGCTCGCGATCGAGCCGTACCCCGCGAGCTGGTGCTCGAGCCGGTCGGCGACCTCGTCCACCGGCGCGCCCGGATCGAGGCCGAGCACCGCGACCGTGCGCGGCAGCTCCGTCGTTGCGAGCGGCGCGAGACTCGCCGCCAGCTGCGCGCCCATCGCGCGCGTGAGCGCGAGCGCAAAGCTGGGCGCCTGCGCGATCAGGCCCTCGAACGTGTCGCGGCTGAGCCGCAGCAGTTCGGTGTCCCGGCGGGCCCGCGCCGATGCGGAGCGCACGCCCTCGCCGAGCAGCGCCAGCTCGCCCAGCACATCGCCGCGGCGGAGCACGCGGATCAGCACCTCGGGAGGGCCCTCGTCGATGATCTCTACGCGACCGCTGCGAAGGATGTACAGGCAGTCGGCGGGCTCCCCTCGCCGCAGCACCCAGTCGCCGGCCCTGACGTGCACCGACCCGACCTGTTGCTCGATCCGTGCGAGCAGCTCGTCGTCGAGGCCCGCGAGCAATTGCACGTTGCGCAGCAGCGAGCTTCCGTTCGTGGCCACGGCCTACCCGCCCCTTCCTGGATGCGCGAGGAAGTTGTGGGGCGCCTTCAGGTTGAAAATGCGGTGGTGCGCGAAGTCGTCGACCGTGACGAATCCCTCCGCGACGTGGATCAGCGTTCCGGCACACTCGTCCTCCGTGAACCACTTCGTGCCGCGCACGGCCGCGGACGCGTAGTGCCCGACGGTCTGGAAGTTCCCCTTCGCGGACCCCCACAGGCTGCGGTGCGGGTGGTGGCGTGCGTCGAGGGCGGTGAACGGCTTGCAGCCGGTGATCTTCGGCCCGGCCAGCGTCAGGTCGGTCAGCTCGGCCGCGGGCGTGCGCTTCTGCGTGACCTGGAACGCGCCGGCGTAGAAGCGGCCGGTGATCGTCTTCCCCTTGTGGTCGGCAGCCGTCACACCGACGACGCCGTGCGTCGCATCGACGGTGCTGCCGAGCGGGATCCGCTCACCGGCCGTCAACCGCACGAACCTGTGCTTGCCGGGCAGCTCGATCAGCACCGTCCCCGAGACCGGCGCGGCGTCGACGCTCTTGCCGAGCACGGGCGGCGGCGCGGCCGCTGCCTGCGCGCTCCAGGTGCCCGACTGGCCCGCCTTGCTCGACCAGCTGCCTGACATCGACGTGCCGTTTCCCGAGACCGTCCCGACGAACGTCGCGACGTAGCCGGGGTCGAACGAGTTGTACGTCTCCACGATCGTCACGTGGCTGCCGCTGACGGTGCCCGAGATCGTCGCGAACGTCGTCCCGGTCGGCGACACCGCCTTCCCCCCCAGCTTGCCCCCGACGTCCGTGATGTGCATCGCGTGGGCCCCCGCGCCACCCGAGCCACAGCAGTCCCAGGTCCCGGCGACGTCCACGTTCGCGGCCTCCACCGCGCTCGCGACCCCGAGCGCGACCACAGCCACCCCCACGATCGATGCCACGATCCAGGTGCGCATACGCCTGGCGCAATCTATCCGGCTCGGGGACGTCCCATCTCTCAGAGCATCTTCACCAGGATCAGCTCATCGCGGTCATCGCCGGGCGCGACCCGGATCGCGCCCGGGTGACGGCCGATCACCGTGTACCCGAAGCGCTCGTAGAACCCCTCGACCCCGGTCCCGCCGCGGACGGTCAGGTGCAGCTGCTCGAGACCGAGCGAGCGCGCGATCCCGTGCAGCCCTTCCAGCAACTGCGCGCCGGCGCCCTGTCCCTGGAGGTCGGGGTGCACCATCACCCGCAGCACCGTGCGCCAGTGCCGGCGGAGCGCAGACGTGTGCGCGACGACGAACCCCATCCCCATCGCGGCTCCGTCGCGCCGGAGCACCCCGAGCTCGTCGCGGCCGTCGACGACGCGCACGAGCGCCGAGTCGAGCGCGGGCGCGATCTCGGCCGGATCGGCGGGCGGAACGAACCCGACCGCGCCGCCCGCGTCGGTCACCGCGACCCACATGTCGAGCAGCTGCGAGCGCAGCCGCGGCGAGCCGGCCTCGGCGTGCGGAACATGCTCGAAGGTGACCGCGGACACCCGCGTATGTTCGCTCACCTAGTCGGCGAACGAACCGTGTCGCCCGGCGCCGGAGCGGAAGCGCTGCAACCCGGCCGCAACCTCCTCCAGCGACCGCAGCCCATGCGACAGCTCGTTCGCGATCGCATCCGGCTCGCGCAGCCCGTCCTGCTCGAGCGCCGACAGCCGGTCCTCCCGCATGCACGTCTGCGGGAACGCAGCGAGCTCGCGCGCCAGCGCCTCGGCGGCGGCCCGCGACTCGCCCGGCCCGACGACCCGATTTACGAGCCCGATCTCGAATGCCTCCGCAGCTGCCACCGGCCGACCGGTCAGGATCATGTCCATCGCGCGGCTCAGCCCGATCAGCCGCGGGAGCCTGACCGTGCCGCCGTCGATCAGCGGCACGCCCCAACGCCGGCAGAACACGCCGAGCACGGCGTCGTGTTCGGCGACTCGCAGGTCGCACCACAGCGCGAGCTCGAGCCCGCCGGCGACCGCGTGACCGGCGATCGCGGCGATCACCGGCTTGCGCAGCCTCATCCGCGTCGGACCCATCGGACCGTCGCCGTCGCGGTTGACGCGGTTCCCCT
The DNA here is from genome assembly GCA_963826895.1 of uncultured Solirubrobacterales bacterium. GTDB lineage: Bacteria > Actinomycetota > Thermoleophilia > Solirubrobacterales > Solirubrobacteraceae > Palsa-465. The sequence goes on along the minus strand of CAWGYJ010000001.1, from coordinate 339,679 downwards.
CGGCGGTCCCGACAGCCTTCAGATCGGCACCGGCGCAGAACACCCCGCCCTCGCCGTGGAGCACGGCGACCAGCGCATCGGGGTCGGCATCGAACTCCCGGAAAGCGCCGGCCAGCGCGAGCGCGGTCGCGCCGTCGACCGCGTTGCGCCGGTCGGGGCGCGAGAGCAGCACCGTGAACACCGGCCCTTCACGCTCGACCCGGACCGCCTCGCTCACGCCGTCGCTCCGACAGCGCGGCGCACGAACGTCCGCAGCGCATCCACGACCGCTTCGTCCGAGGGCTTGCGCGCGTCCGCGAGCGGCGAAAGCGGCCCGACCAGCGCCTCGCCGCACCCGCCGACCAAAGCTGCCGCCGTCAGCTCGACATCTTGCGAGGGCAGCTCGCCGGCCTCGATCCCGGCGCGCAGCGCGTCGGCGGTCAGCGCGCTGTAGCGCGCGCGGTATGCGAGCCGCTCGGCGTCGACCAGGGGATCCACCGGCTCTGCGATCAGCGCCCACGCCAAGCGCGGCCGGCGGAGCGCGCGGGCCGCGAACGTCCCGAGCACGGTCTCGAGCCGGTCGACGTGCGTCGAGCACCCGGGCATCGCCTCGGCGGCCTCGCGCATCGCCTGCACCTCCCTGTCGCAGACGGCCCGGAACAGCTCCACGAACAGCTCCTCCTTGGAGGAGAAGTGGCGGTACAGCGTTCCCGACGCCACGCCGGCGCGGTCGGCGATGGCCGCGACCGTGGCGGCGGTATAGCCGCCCTCCTCGATCACAGCGCGCGCAGCGCGCAGCAGGCGCTCGCGGGTGGGTGCCTGGACGCTCGAGCTCATCCCTTGAACGTCGAGGGGCCGAGGTCTCCGAACGGCTCGTCGCGCTGACGCACGGCCTCGCGGAAACCGTCGCGGGCGGCGAGTCCCTGGAACGCGTACCCCTCCTGCGTGTGCCGGGTGATCCCGTCGAACACGGTGCCGAGCACCTGCGTTGCGTGCAGGCCCTGCGAGTACAGCGACTGGTTGACGAGCAGCTTCATCATCTGGAGCTGGTTGATCGGGTTCATGGCAATCCGACCCACCAGCACTTCCGTTCGCTCGTCCAGCTCCGCGGCGTCCGGCGCCTCGATCGCCAGCCCCCACTCCACCGCCTCGGTGCCGGAGAGCGAGTCGCCGGTGAACAGCAGCCGCTTCGCCCGCTGGGGACCGAGCCGGTACGCCCACATCGATGTCGTCGGCGAGCCCCACACGCGCGCCGGTGGATAGCCGATCTTCGCGTCGGACGCGATCAGGAGCAGGTCGCTGCACAGCGCGAGATCCGTGCCGCCCGCGACGCAGAACCCGTGCACCTTGCAGACGACCGGCTTCGAGCAATGGAACAGCGACATGAACGCGCGGACGTTCCGGCCCATCATCGCGTAGTCGACCATCGGGTCCCACGTCTCCGCCGGATTGTGGTTCCGGGCCATGACGAGGGGGTCCAGCGGCGAGCCCTTCGGCGCGCCGCCATAGCCCCCGAGCCGTCCCTGGCCCTCCGCCGACTCCACCAGGTCGTAGCCGCCGCAGAATCCCTTGCCGCGGCCTGACAGCAGCAGTACGTGCACGGCGGGGTCGAGATCGGCTCGCTCCACGCACGCCTGGAGCTCGTCGATCAGACCGCGTGTCAGACCGTTCCCGCGCTCGGGCCGGTTCAGCGTCAGCCGCGCGAGCCGCCCGTCGACCTCGTACTCGACAACGTCGGTCACGGCCGCCCCACCACCGGCCCCGACCCCGGGAAGTGCTCACGCGGTCGTCCGCCTCTCGCGCGTGAGCGATTTCCCGTGACTATCGCGGCGTTCTGCTCACCGGCCCTCGACGCTCGTGACGAGTGAGCACTTCCGCGCGATAGTCGCCGCGTTCTGCTCACCGGCGCCCGCGCCGTGAGCGGGTGAGCACTTCTCGGCGCCGGCGTCACTAGACGGGGAACGCGCGCTCGATGATCGCGCCGGCGTCGACGCCGGCCGGCAGCGTCCCGTAGGCGCGACCGGAGCCGCCCTCGCTCAGCCGGGCGGCGCAGAACGCGTCGGCGACCGCCGGCGGCGAATGACGCACGACCAGCGACCCCTGCAGGGCGAGCGCCAGCTCCTCGACCAGCCGCCGCGCTTCGAACTGCGGGTCCTCTCCGCCGAACACGCTCTCGACGCGCGCGCGTGTGCGCGCAAGGTGCTGGTCGAGCCGCGGGTTCGCGCCGGCGGCGAGCTCGCACTCGGCGATGAACGCCGGCAGGCCCTCGGGCTCCTTGACGATCGCGCGCAGAACATCCAGAGCGGCCACGTTCCCGGACCCCTCCCAGATCGAACCGAGCGGCGCGTCGCGGTACAGCAGCGGCATCGGCGACTCCTCCACGAACCCGTTCCCGCCGAGGCACTCGAGCGCCTCGCCCGCATGCTGCGCGGCGCGCTTGCACGCCCAGTACTTCATCACCGCGGTCCCGAAGCGGCGGAACGCGGCCTCCTCCTCGCCGGCGTCGTACGACCGCGCGACCCGCATCGCCGCCACCGTCGTCGCCTCGGACTCGAGCGCCAGATCCGCGAGCACGTTGCGCATCGCCGGCTGCTCGGAGAGCAGCTTGCCGAACGCCATCCGGTGCCGCGTGTGGTTGATCGCCTCGATCGTGCCGCGGCGGAAGCCGGTGACGGCGCCGAGCAGGCAGTCGAGCCGGGTGTGGTTGACCATCCGGATGATCGCCGGGACGCCCCGCCCCTCCTCTCCGATCAGCCGGCCGATCGCGCCGTGGAACTCGACCTCGCTCGACGGCAGCGACCTGGTGCCGAGCTTGTCCTTCAGCCGCTGGAACTCCATCCCGCCGAGCGACCGCTCGACAAGGAAGCAGGACAGTCCGGCCGGCGCCTGCGCCAGCACGAGGAACACGTCGCACGGCGGATAGGAGCAGAACCACTTGTGGCCGTGGAGCTCGTAGTAGCCATCGCCCGCCGGCGACGCCGCCAGCGGTTCGGCGCGGGTGATGTTCGCGCGCACGTCCGAGCCGCCCTGGCGCTCGGTCATCGCCATGCCGGCGAGCGCACCATCCTCATAGCTCGGCTTCGTCAGCCGCGGCTCCCACTCGGCGGCGAGCTCGGGCGCGGAGTCGCGAAGCGCGGGGATCGCCGCGTAGGTCATCGACACGGGGCACAGCACGCCGCCGTTCGCGTTGCCCCACAGGACCATCAGCGCGGCGCGGACGACGTGCGCCCCGCTCTTGCCGCGCGCTCGGCAGCCGCCCTCGCCTGAATGCGCGGCGCGCGGGTCATCCGGCTGCTCCTCCGAGCGCCACGGCAGCGAGTGGATCTCCCGCTCGATCGCCCCGCGCAGCAGCCAGTGCCACGACGGGTCGAGCTCGACCTGGTCGATCCGGTTGCCGTACCGGTCGTGCGTGCGCAGGATCGGCTCGTTGCGCTCGGCGCGGCGGCCGTGCTCGAACGCCTCCGTGCTCCCGGCGACCGCGCCGGCGTCGTGGAGGCGGTCGACACCCCAACCCCCGCCCTCGCGCTCCACCGCCTCGCGCAGCGCCAGGTCGCGCTCGAACAGGTTCAGCGGCTGGAGCGGCGGTGCCTGGTTCAGGACCTCCCGCGCAGGATTGCTTACGTCGGTCGTGGCCATCGTGTTCTCCTGGTCCTAGGTGTCCGCTTGGTGAATCCCGATTCACAACTCTAGTGAATCCGGATTCACAGAGCAAGCGGCTCAGACCACGTGCGCGTGGTGCAGCACCGGATACCGCGTCCGATAGCTCCGCAGCGCGGCGGCGCCCGCGACCGGCAACCCGTCGACCTCGTCGAACACGTCGTCCGGCCAATCGTGCCGCCAGCGGCCGAAGAAGATGGTGTGCGGCGCCCCGCGGTCACAGCGAACCAGGGTGAGCGAGACCATGACGCCGTCGAGCTCGAACGCGCGCGAGTGCGGAAACCGCCGGCCCGGGATCTCCTGAAAGTCGGGCAGCGCGACCACGCAGTCGACCCAGTCGAAGCTCTCGGCGCGGCACAGCAGTTCGATCTCGCACGTCGGCCGCGAGCGCGCGAACCCGCGCAGCTCCTCGGCCAGGCCGCCGAACAACCACGCGTCGATGCCTTCCTGCGCGAGTCGGGACAAGGCCTCGCGCACTAACCAGAGGTCGTTGGTGACCATCAGCGCCGCAACCGTAATGACGAGACGCGAGACCGTCGGCCGAGCAGCGATACACGTTCGAAATTCGCGCAAATTCCGTCACTTTTCTTACACCAAGATTTGGTGCAGTGCGACAAACGGCCCTGTCCTCCCTCCCGGCTGCGAGCGGGCGACCCCGGGGAATGGTTAGGAACAGGCCCTTTCCGGGTAGCGGATCAGCGGAGGACCATCAGGGTGGGAACGGGCCGGCAGACGTTGCGAGGACGGCGCAGATGCAACACACCGCACCGCGGGTGCGTGAGCAGGTGCTGTGCGGGTTCGAGCCATCGCTCGAGGCCCCGCATGGGGCGCGACGGTTCGTTGTCGAGGTGCTGCGCGAGCGCGGCGACGTCGAGTTGATCGGCGATGCGTCCCTGATCATCTCGGAGCTCGCGACCAACGCCGTCGTACACGCCTGCTGTCGGTTCGAGGTGGCCGTGAGCTTCGAACCCGGCACTGTGACGGTGTCGGTCAGCGACTCGAGCGTCGAGGAGCCGGCGCTCGTCGATCCCTCGCCCACGGACCCCCACGGGCGGGGTCTGCTCGTCGTCGACGCGCTGGCACGGCGATGGGGCTGCGTTCAGACCGGCGCGGGCAAGAGCGTGTGGGCCGAGCTCGCGCTCACTTCGGCTTCGCGGTGAACTTGACCGTGCCTGTGTTGCAGGAGAAGCCCTTCAGCTGAGCGGGAGCGCTCGAGTCGAACTTCCACGTGAAGGACATCGTCCCGGTCGCCTCGTTGTGCGCGCCGAACTTGCCGCTGATCTTTCCGTCGACCTTCTTGGCGATCACGACCGTGCCGTTGTCGATGTTGAAGTTGCCGTGGAACCCGAAGGCGCTCCTCTTGATCGTCATGTCGGCGGTCGGGTCGAGCGTGATGTCGGCGTTGCTCGTGTTGCCGCCGCTCTTGCAGGTCGCGAACACGAGTCCCGAGAACGCATGGACGGTCTCCTTGTTCTTCGTCACCGAGAAGTGCACCTTTCCCGGCGCCTGCCCGGGCTGTGTGGTCGAACCGGTGTAGGTGCCGCTGGCGACGCCTGCCACGGCGACCCCTGCGGCGAGCAGCGCGGTCACGCAGGCCATCAGCCCTCCCCGGATGACGACGCTCCTCATCATCGTCGGTCAGCCTACCAGCATGGCCGGTACACGCGGCCGTCGAGCGCGAGCCCGTACAACGCGCCCATGATCCCGGCGCGCTCGTCGGCGCGGCAGAAGCCGGGATACAGAGAGCGCTGGTACTCGGCGTTCAGCACGGGCTTGCCGGCGCGCAGGTAGGGCTCGAACGAGCGGCACTCCCGGTACTGGTTGCACTGCTCGTCGAGCACGCCGTCGAAGAACGGCTCGAGTGCACGCGCCTGCTCGGGGTCGTTCTTCTCGAGCACCGCCATCCCGAGCGAATGGACCTCGCCCGCCACCCATTCGTCGTACCGCAGCTGCTGACGTGCGGTGATGTGAAACCCGGTGTCGTTCTCGAACCCGTCCATGTTGTCGGGCTCCACCGCGTCGAAGCCCTTGTCGCGCGCACATCCGCAAGCGCGCCGTCATGATCGGCTCGAGCACGGACAGCCGCCGGATGTCGAGCCACCGCTCGCCCGGCCATCCGTTCGGGCGTCCGAGCACCGACTTCGGGAACTCGCCCTCGTCCGGCCTGAAGTTCTCCCACGTGCCGACGTCGATGTAACAGACGACGTGCCGGCCGAGCCCGTGCAGCCGTGCGACCTCGGCCGCGCCCGTCTCGAACCCGTCGAGATCGTAGATCGAGGCCGCCACCGAGTTGTCGACCCTCCCCTGAAGCTGCCAGTACCAGGTGGGATGCGCCGGCAGGCGCCAGTGCCCGGGCGCGGTCCGCGCCGCGCCCGCGGCGGCGACGCCGGCGGCGGCCACGAGTGCCGCGGCGGCGACCAGCGTCAGGAAGCTCCGCCGCTTACCCGCCCCCGTCGCGGATCGCCTCCTCGACCGTCTCGGCCATCGCCACGTGCTGGGCAACGCCGGCGAGCCGCAGCGCATCGTGGGATGGCGAATCCGCCGGGATCACGAGGCGCAGGCTCTGGCCGCGCCCCTGCAAGCGCTCGCGAAGCTGGTAGATCAGCCGGATCCCGGCGCTGTCCAGATACGCGACCCCCGAGAGGTCGACGACCAGCCGGCGCCCGTCGTTTGACATCGAGTCGAGCAGCGCGACCCCGAGGCTCTCGGCGTTCGAAAGGTCGAGCTCGCCGGTGACCCGCGCGACCACGGTCCGATCATTGGAGTCGAACTCGACGTCGGCGAGTTGCACACCTATACATTCTCCGCCGTCGGGAGCCGCTTGTGCATCACGACCTCCGTCCCCGCGTCGCCCGACCGGACCTCCACATCGTCCATGACCGCATTGATTATCACGAGGCCACGTCCGCGATTCTCGCCGCGCGGAGCGCGCCAGCGGCCCGCGTCGCGCACCGACGCGGTGATGCCCGCCCTCGTCGTTTCGACACGTGCAGATCGAACTCCGCCGGCGCGGCCGAATACGCATGCTCGACCGCGTTCGCGCACGCCTCGCTCACCGCGATCGTCATCTCGCCGATCGTCTGCTCGTCGACTGCCGCCGCGGTGCAACCAGCGCCGCACCGAGCGGCGGATGTCGGCTCAGCACATGTGGATCAGCTGGCATCCGGAGCTCGAGCACCTCCGGGATCGCGAGGTTGTCGATGGTCGACCATCGCGACGTCGTCCCGGAGACCCTGGGCGGGACCAGATGCTCGAACGCGATCTGGCACGCCTCCTCTCCCGACCGCGCGTCGGCGATCAGCCGGCGCAGCCGCTCGTCATGGATTCGGTCAGCGGCACCGTCCGCCGCTCGACAAGGCCGTCGGTGTAGAACACGATCGTCTCGCCCTCGGCGCAGCGCCAGCTCGTACTCGCGGATGCTCCCGTACCGGAACGCCCCGAGCGGCGGCGCCGGAGCCAGGTCGACGAGCCTCGCCCACCCTCGCCGCCGACGATGATCGGTGGCAGGTGCCCGGCACTGGCGATCCGAAGCACGCCGCTCTCCGGGTCCAACACGGCGTAGCAGCACGTGGCCATCGCGTGGTCGCCAATGCCCTGCACGAACCGGTCCAGCCGCTCGAGCGTCTGCGCGGGGGCGGGATCCGACAACGCGTAGGCCTGCAGGGCGGTGCGCAACTGACCCATCAGCGCGGCGGCGCGCACGCCGTGCCCGACGACGTCGCCGATCGCCACGCCGACCCCACCACTCGGCAGCTCGAACACGTCGTACCAGTCCCCGCCGACCTCGTCGCTCGCAGGCAGGTAGCGCGCCGCCGCCGCCACGCCGACGACTTCCGCGAGCCGGCGCGGCAGCAGGCTGCGCTGCAGCAGCATCGCGACGCGGTGCTCGCGCTCGAGTGCCGAATACAGGCGCGCGCGCTCGATCCCCGGCGCGGCGCGCGCAGCGGCGAAGTCGAGCACCGCCAGGTCCCGCACCGTGAAAGTACGAGGCTGCAGGGAGCCGATGTGGAGCACCCCGATCAGCTCGCCCTCGACGATCAGCGGCGTCCCGAGCAGCGAGCGGATCCCCTTCTCGCGCAGGATCGGGTTGAGGATGTCCGCGTGATCGACGTCGGCGATGAAGATCGCGACGCGCTCGTTGGCGATCCGGCCGGCGAAGCCCTGGCCGATCGGGATCCGCACGCCCTGCTCGACCTCCTCCTCGAGCCCGTTCGCCGCGCGCGCCACGAGCTGATCGGTGTCCTGATCGAGCAGCAGAATCGCCACGGTGTCCACCGACAGCGTGTCTCTGACCCGATTCAGCAGCTCATCCAGGAACTCGTCGAGCCCGAGCTCCGACAGCGCCGGGTCGCCCAGCCGCTGAAGCCTGCGGAGCTCGCTCGACGGGGCCAGATCGGCCGGCGACGCCGACAGCACCACCTGGCCGGTGCCCGGTTGCGGCCGTTCTGGCTGTGGGCTTGCGCGCTCGGGCTCCATGTAATCGCAAGTTTTGCCGCCCGCGGCCGTTTTACCAACCAGTGACCAGGCGAACCCATACTCTCGCAGCGCTCGTCGCGGCTGTGTCGTGCGCCTCGTCGACGGTCACCTCGAGCGCCGCCGCGTCGATCCCCTCACCTCCAGCCGGCACCCCCGCTGTCGAGTCCGCGCCCGCGAGCCTCGTCGGCCTGTCGCCGACGCTGCCCGGGGGCGTGATCGCCGCTAGCGCCGCGCGCGGGAGCCGATGGCGTCCGGAGCAGGCGATCTACGGCACCGCCTCACACGACGACATTGCGGTGCAGGGTGCCGGCGGCACAACGATCCGCGTCAATGAGATCTACCCGACGACCGCGTCCGGTGCCCCGGCGAAGGGCCCGTTCCCGGTGCTGCTGACGATGACGCCCTATGGCAAGGGCCAGGGTGGCTCGAGCAAGCCCGGCTCGGCCGCCTCCCCCGGCGGCGGCGCCGTCACCGGCGGCGCCGACGACTACCTGGCGCAGCGGGGCTACATCGAGATCGTCGAGGACGTGCGCGGTAGCGGCGACTCGAACGGCAGCTGGGGCCTGTTCGACCCGATCCAGCAGCAGGATGCGATCAGAGTGCTTCGCTGGGCGGCGCACCTCCCGGACTCGGACGGACGCGTCGGCACCTACGGGCCCTCGTACCTCGGCATCGATCAGCTGCTGCTCGCCGGAGCCGTCGGCAGGCACTCGCCGCTGAAGGCGATCTTCCCGATGGTGTCGGCGAACGACCTGTATCGCGACACGTCCTTCATGGGCGGCCTGCTCGACTTCGAGTTCTCCGAGACGTACCTCGGGCTGACGGGCGCGCTCAACACCGCGACCCCGTTCGAGGACACCGCCGGCGACCCGGAGCTGCTCGCGGACCTCGCGAGCATCGAGACCGACCACGCCGATGGCCTCGCGAACTACCACGCGACCACCACGCTGGACGTGCTCGGCGGCGGCGACGAGGCATACGACGGGTCCTACTGGCAGGCGCGCAACCCGCAGAACGTACTCGCGCGCGTCGTCGCCAACGGCATCCCCGCATACCTCGTCGGTGGCGAGTTCGACATCTTCCAGAACGGCGAGCCGATCAACTACGCCGAGCTCCAGAACGTGTGGGACAAGCGCAGCGCGACGGCGCCGATGAAGGCCGGGCAGAAGACGACCGGTCGCTACCAGCTGGTGGTCGGCCCGTGGGAGCACCTGAACGGCTCGAGCGTCGACGTCGACCCGCTCGAGCTCGAGTGGTTCGACACCTGGCTCAAGCACGAGCACACCGGGATGGCGGGCACCAGGACGCCGCTGCACTACTACGACCTCGGCACGGGCAACTTCGACGAGACCGCCGACTACCCGTTCTCGCGCGCGACTCCGACCAGGTTCTACCTCGGGTCGGGGGACTCGCTCGGCACTGCCGCCCCGACGGCGTCGCTGCTGCCCGCGAGCGACTCGCTCCTGTGGAGCCCTGTCGGCAGCCCGTGCGGCCGGCCGATCGATCAGTGGTCGATGGGCGGCATCTCGATCCCGTCGCACAGCGCCGGCCTGCCGGCGCCGTGCGCCGACAACGACCAGCTCGGCCAGGTCGGGCCGTGGACGATCAGCTACACCTCGTCGCCGTTCAGCCACGCCGAGACCGTCGCCGGCCCGATCACCGCGACCGTGTATGCGAGCGCGACCACGTCCGAGACGGAGCTCGTCGCGGAGCTCGAGGACGTGACCCCGAGCGGCGCCTCCTATCCGCTGACCGAGGGCGCGCTGCTCGGCTCGCTGCGCGCGGTGAACACGAGCCGCTCCTGGACCTCGCACGGGGTCACGATCCTCCCCTATCACCCGTACACGCTCGCCTCGGCCCGCCCGGTCACGCCCGGCGCCGTGACCGAGTACCAGATCCAGGTGTTCCCGACCCTTGCGACGATCGCCGCCGGCGACCGCCTGCGGCTGACGCTGTCGACCACCGACACGCCGCACCTGGTGCCGCTGCCCAGCCAGCTCACCGAGCTGGCCGGGGGCGTCTACACGATCGAGCGCACGGCCTCGGCGCCGTCGTCGCTGACGGTCGACCTGGTCCGCTGAACCGCTGATCCGGGCGCGGCTACGCCGCCTGGAACGCCGCCTCCGCTACGCGATCGGTCGCGTCATGCGTCCCCGCGAGCAGCCGCCGTGACAGCTGCGCGCGCCGGAAGAACAGCGGCGCGTCGTGCTCCCAGGTCGCGCCGATCCCGCCGTGGACGTTGATCATCGCGCGGGTCGCGAAGTCGAGCGCGTCGCCGGCGGCCGTGCGAGCGGCGCTCGCCGCGAGCGTGAACTCCTCGGGCTGTCGCCTCGCGCGCCCAGCCGGCGTAGTACTGAAGCGCCGCGGCGTTCTCCAGCCGGCGCAGGACCTCGGTCAGCTCGTGCTTGATCGCCTGGTAGGAGCCGATCGCGCGGCCGAACGTGAACCGCTCCTTGGCGTACTCGACGCTGACGTCTCCAGGCACGTCTGCACCGCGCCGATCGACTCGGCGGCGATCAGCGCGTGCGCCAGGTACCACGCGTCGGCGAGCACGTCCGGCGCCGACCGCCAGCCGCCGGCCGCGGGCGCCGTCGAACGTCGACGTGCCCGAGCGAGCGGGTCGCGTCGTAGCGGTACGGCGGCTCGACCGATACGCCGTCGGCGCCGCGCCGATATCGCGGCCGCCGACCGGCTCGCCGTCGTCGTCGACGCCGATCGCCACCAGCAGATCGGCGCCCGGCGCGTCGGGCACGAACGCGACCGGCCCCGTCGAGCGACGACCGCGTCGCCGTCGACCGCCGCGCTCGGCGCGTCGGCGCGCTCGATGCCCGATGCGCGCTCCACGGTCCAGCGCCGGCTCGAGCTCGCCCGGCGGGCGCGCGGGCACGTACGACGGGCCGCAGCTCGCCGGCCGCGACCGCCTGCGAGCGTCTCGTCGCCGGCCGCGTCCAGGATCGCCGTCGCCGGCAGCAGCCCGAGCAGCGGCACCGCCGCGAGCACGCGGCCGCACTCCTCGGCGACCAGCATCGCGTCGAACGCGCCCGAGCCCGGCGCCGCCGTGCTCCTCGCCGATCAGCAGCCCGGGCCAGCCGGCCTCGACCGCCGACCGGCCACAGATCGGGCAGCGCGTCTGGGTCCTCGAGCGCCTCGCGCGCGGCCTCGATCGTCTTGAAGCGCGACAGCGAGCCGCGCGCCGCCTCGCGCAGCAGCACCTGCTCGTCTGACAGCGCGAAGTTCATCGTGGCGACCGCCTGCTTCTCCATCGCGCGCAGCTCGCAGAACGGGACGCCCTTGTCGAGCCGCGGCTCCGGCGGCAGCCCGAGCACGCGCTCGCCGATCGTGTTGCGCAGGATCTGCTCGGTTCCGCCCGCCGACTTCAGTCCGGGCAGGAACGAGATCAGGTAGCTCCACTCGCTGTCGGCGGCCAGCGCGTCGGGCCCGACGATGTCGGCCGCCGAGATCGGTCGGCGGCGATCGCGGCGTTGACCATCGTCACCTTCGCCAGTCCGGCCTCGGGGCCGGGGATCTGGCCCTCGCGACAGCGCCGTCAGCGCACGGTAGCCGTTGAAGCGGCACGGCGATGCAGCTCGGTGATGACGTCGCCGAGCCGCCGGCGGACGTCGCGGTCGTGGCGCGCGGCCGCGTCGGCCGCGAGCGTCTGGGCGAGCCGCGCCGGCGAGCCGAAGCTCTCCGACCCGAAGCCGATCGTCAGCCGCTCGTACATGAGCACGGTCAGCGCCGTGCCCCAGCCGTTGCCGACACCGCCGACGACGGCGTCGCGCGTCGAGCCGGACGTCGTCGAAGAACACCTCGTTGAACTCGGCCTCGCCGGAGATCTGCCGCAGTCCCCGGATCGTCACGCCCGCGGCATCCATCGGCACGATGAACATCGTCAGCCCCTTGTGCTTGGGACGTCGGCGTCGGTGCGCGCGAGCAGCAGCCCGAACGACGCGAACTGGGCGTTGGTCGTCCACACCTTCTGGCCGTTGAGCGTCCAGCTGCCGTCGTCGTTCTGGCGCGCGCGGGTCTGCACCGCCGCCAGGTCCGAGCCCGGCGGCGGGCTCGGAGAACATCTGGCACCAGACCTCGTCGCCGTGCAGCATCGGGCCCAGATGGCGGCTCTTCTGCTCCTCGGATCCGTGCGCGATCAGGCACGGCCCGAGCATCCCGATGCCGATCACGTCGAGGATGCCCGGGACCTCCGCCTTCGCGAGATCTCCTGGTTGACCGTCACCTGCTCGATCGGCCCGAGTCCCTGGCCGCCGTACTCCTTCGGCCACGTCACGCGCGGCCAGGCCCGCCTCCGCGAGCTTGCGCTGCCAAGCGCGCCGCGAATCGATGTAGCTCCTTGTCCTCGAGGAGCCCGATGCGCGGCGGCGCGTCAGCCTTGTTGTCCTCCAGCCAGGCCGCCACCTCGGCGCGATACGCGCCTGCTCGGGCGTGTCGTTCAGGTCCACTTCAGTCTCCTCGAATCGGCAGGTGAATCCGGATTCACCGCAGTTTACCGGGCGAAGCCGGGTGCGCGGCGCTACAGCCGAGCGCCGAAGAAGAGCCCGCGGCTGTCGCTCTTGCTCGTGCTCGAGAACCCCAGCGATTCGTACAGCGCGACCGCCGGCCGATTCGCCTCCTCGGTGTCGAGCTCGATCCGGGCACAGCCGCGCTCGCGCGCGCGATTCATCGCCGCTTGCACCAGCGCGCGCCCGAGCCCGAGCCCGCGCGCGGAGTCGCGGACGAACAGATCCTCGAGCCAGCAGTCCTCCGAGGACGTCCACACGCTGTGACGGAAGCGGAGCTGGCAGACGCCGGCGGCGGGTGAGGCGTCGCCGTCGGAGGCGAGCCAGTACTCGGTGTCCTCGCGGCCGATCAGCTTCTCGACCGACTCCAGGAACTCGCTTTCCGGCGGCGAGTCGTGGTCCATGTGGTCGCGGAACGCGACCAGCAACTGGGCGACCGTGCCCGCCTCCGACATGTCCGCGCGCCACACTCTCATCGCATGTCGAGGCTACCGGTCGCGAGCGGGCGCCATCTGGCGATCGTCCCTGCTCTGAACGAGGTCGAGTCGATCGCGCGGACGGTGCAGGAGATCCGGCGCTGCGCGCCCGAGTTCAACGTGCTCGTGGTCGACGACGGCTCCACCGACGGCACCGGTGCAGCGGCCGCGGAGGCGGGCGCCGAGGTCGTCCGGCTCCCGTTCAACCTCGGGATCGGCGGCGCCGTGCAGACCGGGTACGTGTTCGCGCACGAGCACGGGTACGAGGTCGCGGTCCAGCTGGACGGCGACGGCCAGCATGACGCCAGGTACATACCGGACCTGCTCGCGCGCCTGACCGACGGCGGCGGCTACAACATGGTCACCGGATCGCGGTTCCTCGAGCCCGCCGCCGATGACGACGCTGGCGGGTATCGGTCCTCGGCGCCCCGCCGCGCCGGCATCGGGATCTTCGCCCGGGTCGTGTCGCTCGCCTCGCGGCAGCGCGTCACCGATCCCACGTCCGGGTTCCGGATGACCGACCGCCACGCGATCGAGCTGTTCGCGCGCGACTACCCGCACGACTACCCGGAGGTGGAGGCGATCCTGCTGATGCACTCGCACCGGCTGCGCAGCTGCGAGATCCCGGTGCAGATGCGGGCACGAACCACCGGCCGTTCGGCGATCTCGCGCTTCCAGGCCGCGTATTACATGGTCAAGGTCCTGCTGGCGGTGTTCGTCGGCCTGTTCCGCGCCCGCCCGACCGGCGCCGACGGCGACGATCCCCCGGTTGCCGCCGAGCGCTCGCTTTGACCGCCGACCCGGAGATGCCCGCCGGCCCGCGAACGCCCACGGAGCCGGACGCCGGCGCCGAGCCGGACATCCTGCACACCGGTGAGGCCGGCGGGCGGATCATCCGCGGCAGTGCCTGGCGGCTGATCGGCAACGTCGCCGGGCTCGCGCTGGGGATCGCGACCGCGGCGCTGCTGCTCCGCCACCTCGGCGTCGCCGAGTCGGGCCGGTACGTGACCGTGATGTCGCTCGTGTCGATCGCGGCCACGATCGCCGACCTCGGCGTCACCAACACCGCCGGCCGCGAGCTCGCCCTGAGGCCGCCGTCGCAGCGCCGCGAGCTGGTCGCGAACATCCTCGGCCTGCGCTTGGCGCTGATGCCTCCGGCGATCCTGCTGGCGGTGATCTTCGCGCTGGCCGCCGGCTATCCGTCGCGGATGGTGATCGGGACCGCGATCGCGGGCGTCGGCTCGCTGCTCGTCTCGGTCGCGCACTCGTTCATGGCGAGGATGGCGGTCGAGCTCCGCAACGCCGGCTGGGCGGTGATCGACTTCGCCCGCCAGGTGGTCACGTTCGCGCTCGTCGCCCTGCTGGTCGCCCTCGGCGCTCACCTGCTCGCCTTCTTCGGCGTGCTCGTCGTCACCGGGCTCGTGCTGATCGCTCTGATCCCGGCCGTCGAGCGCAACCAGCCGTACGTGATGCCGCGCTTCGACCGCGCCGAGCAGCTCCGGCTGCTGCGCATCTCCGTTCCGATGGCGATCGCGCTGGTGCTCAACGAGCTGTACTTCCGGCTCGTGATCGTGCTCATGTCGCTGGTCTCGAGCCCACGCCAGACCGGTTACTACGGCGGCTCGCTGCGCGCGATGGACTCGCTGATCGAGCTGCCCGGGCTGCTCGTCGCCGTCGCGATGCCACTGCTCGCGACCGCCGGCCGCGACGACCACGGCCGGCTGCGGTACGCCGTCCGGGGGCTGAGCCAGGTCGCGGTGATCGCCGGCGTCGGGATCGTGCTCGGGACGGCCCGGATCGCGGTGCCCGTGATGGAGCTGATCGGCGGTCACGCGTTCGGGCCTGCCGGCGCTGTGCTGAGGATCCAGGTCGGGGCGCTGCTGTTCGTCGCGCTGTGCCAGATCTGGGGCTCGACCCTGTTCGCGCTCGGGAGCCAGCGCGAGCTGATCCTGACGAACGCACTCGCGCTCGTGGCGGTGGCCGTGTACGCCGGCGTGCTGGTGCCCGCATTCGACGCGCAGGGCGGCGCGATCGCGGGCGTGTGCGGCGACGCGACGCTCGCGGCGCTGATCTACTGGCGGCTGCGGCGCCACGTCGGCGACGTGCTCGTCTCACCCGGCTTCGTGCTGCGGGTCGCGATCGCCGCCGCGGTGGCGGTGGCGCCGCTGCTGTTCTCGGGCCTTCCGAACCTGATCGCCGCCGTCCTCTCGGGGGTCCTGTTCATCGGGGTCGGCGAGCTCATCGGCATGGTGCCGCCGGAGGTGCACAATGCCCTCAATCCACGCCGAGTGCGGCGAGCAGCCGGCGAGTGACGGCGTCGATCTCGAGCTCGGGCATCAGGTCGTCGTAGTCCGCCCGAGGGTGCGGGTCCGTGACCGCGCTCGCCATTGCGCCCTCGAGCGCGATCGGGTCCCGCGGCGGGACGAGCGTGATCCGGTCACCGAGCACCCGCTCGAGGTCGCCGACGTCCGTGGCGATCACGACACGCCGGTGCGCCGCCGCCTCGAGCACCGACAGCGGCATGCCCTCGCTCCACGATGGGAGCACCAGGCAGTCGGCGCCCGCGAACAGCTCGTCCAGGCGCTCGTGCGGTACCCGGCCGGCGAACCGCACCGCATCCCCGAGCGCGAGCTCCGCGCTCCGCCGCTCGAGCCGGCCACGCGCCTCCCCGTCGCCGGCGATTGTGAGCGTGACGCCGGCGTCCTCGGCGTGCACCCGCGCGAATGCCTCGAGCAGCTCGAACACACCCTTCTCCTCCACGATCCGCCCCAGGAACAGGAACCGCCGGACCCGCTCGGGCGGCGACGCGGACGCGTATGGCGTCGTGTCGATCCCGTTACCGATCAGGACGATCCTGTCCCCCGGGAAGCCGTGCTCGCGCAGGTGGTCGATGTTGTCCTGGCAGATTCCGCTGAGCACGTCGTTCGCGCAGATGAGCGCCCGCAGGGCCCCGAACCCCGGCCTGCGTGACAGCTCCTGCACGTCGTCGTCGCCGCCGCCCGTCTCCGCCGTCACCAGCGTGGGGAAGCGGATCAGCGCCAGCGCCTTCAGCAGCCCGACCGCGACCGCCGGCAGCGTGTACGTGCGCACGATCGCGAACTTCGCGTGGCGGTGGCGCAGCATGATCAGGATCAGCCGCGCGGCGACACGAAGCTGTGTGGCGAGCGTCCGCGCGGGTGAGGACCGGATCCGGATCACCTGGGCCGCTCCGATCCGCTCGCGCCGGGGCGTGTCGAGGCCGAGCTGTTCGGTGATCACGATCGGCTCGTACCCGCGCCGTGCCAGCGCATCCGCGAGCAGCGCACATTGCCGCTCCTGGCCCCCGAGCAGCGGCAGGAACCGGGGCGTCACGATCAGCGCCTCCCCAACGGCCATTGGTCGACATTTTGAGCGTCTTGGGCGACGTTTGTCGACCAGTGCCGGGCGAGCGATGCGCGACACTGGCGCCGTGTCCCCCCGAACCGCGGCGCTCGTGCTGGCGCGTGACCTCCGGGAACCCACCGAGCGGACGATCGACGCAGTGCTCGCCCAGGAGCCGGCATTCGACGTGGTGCTGCTCGTCGATAACGCCGGCACGCCCGAGCTCTCGGCGGTCCTGAGCGAAGCGGCGGCGCGCGATCGGCGCGTGACCGTCCTGCGGCTGCACGTCAACGTCGGCTCCGCCGGCGGGTACGAGGCGGGGCTGCGAGAGCTGCTCGAACGCGATCAGCTCGACTACATCTGTGCGTTCGATGACGACGCCACCCCCCTACCCGGCTGCCTCGCAGCACTGCTCGAAGCGGCCGGCACGATGCCGGCCGCCGCCGAGGTCGGCGCGGTCTCGCACGACCCCGATGGGACGCTCGCCTGGCCGATGCTGATCGACGGCGAGCCAGAGCCGCTGCGGACGCTCGGCGACGTCCGCGCCGCCGCAGCCCGCCACCCACACCTGACCGTCCCGAACCTCGCGTGGCACGGGCTCCTGTTTCCGGTGCCGGTCCTGCGAGCGCACGGAATCGTCTGGGGCGACCTGTTCCTTCAGTACGAGGACATCGAGCTCGGCCTCCGCTACCGCCGCGCCGGCCTGCGGTGCTATCTCGTCCCGGAGGCCGAGTGCCTGCACCCCGCGCCACCACCCGCCCGGCGAATCGAGGTCTTCGGCCGCGCGATCGACGTCACCGCCGAGAGCCCGGCCAAGGAGTACCTGTCCCTCCGTAACGGTCTCCGCGTCTGGCAGCGCTACGACGGCATCCGGTTCTGGTACGGCAGTGGCGTGCTCGTGCTCCTCCGCGGCCTGCTCACATGCATGCGACTCGAGCTCCCACGCCGCCGCGCGCTACGCGACGTCTTCCTCCGTGGCGTCCTCGACGCCGCCCGCGGCCGCCTCGGCCCACCACCACCGGAGTTGCAACGCTGATGCGTGTCGGCATCAACCTGCTGTACCTGGTCCCCGGCGAGGTCGGCGGCTCCGAGCTGTACGCGCGCGAGCTGCTGTCCGCGATCCACGCGCTCGAGCCCGAGCTACGGCTCGTCGTCTACTGCGCGCCCGAGGCCACCGACGAACTGCATGCGACCGATTGGGGCACGACCGCGGAATTCCACCCCGCCCCCGGCCGCTCACGGGCCAAGTCGCTCCGTGCCGCGCTCGAGCAGACCTGGCTCCCCAGAAGGGCACGCGACGACCGGGTCGACCTGCTCCACAGTCTCGGCACCACCGCCCCCGTCCGCTGCCCGGTGCCGTCGGTGCTCACCGTCCTCGACCTGATCTTCCACCACGTCCCCGAGACGTTCCCGCGCGCGAGCCGAGCCGGCCTCGAGCTGATCGTCCCGCGCGCGGCGCGGCGCGCGGACGCCGTGATCGCGATCTCCGAGTTCGGGCGCCAGGACATCGCCGCCGAGCTGCACGTGCCCACGGAGTCGATCATCGTGACGCCGCTCGCGCCGGCCGGCGTCGGCCCCACCTCGCCGGTGGCCGAGCATGAGCTCCGCCACCAGCTGTCGCTCGGCGACGCGGAGCTCGTCCTGTGCGTGAGCGCCGCGCTCGAGCACAAGAACCTGCCGCGCCTGATCGACGCGTTTGCGCCGATCGCCACCGAACGCGACGCGATCCTCGTGCTCGCCGGGCACGACGGGCTCGAGCGCGACGCGCTGACCGCGCACGCGGACGCCGCCGGCATCTCCGACCGCATGCGGCTGACGGGCTGGATCGAGCGGGCGGAGCTCGAAGGGCTGTACAACGCCGCGCGAGCGTTCGCGTATCCGAGCCTGATCGAGGGGTTCGGGATCCCGATCCTCGAGGCGATGGCACGCGGGCTCCCGGTGGCCTGCTCGAGCGCCGGCGCGCTCGCGGAGGTCGCAGGCGGAGCGGCGGTCTTGTTCGACCCGCGTAACACCGGCGGGATCACCGAGACGCTTCGCCGCGTGCTTGACGACGTGCCGCTGCGCGAGCGCCTGATCGAAGCCGGCTGGGCGCGGGCCCGCGAGTTCAGCTGGGAGCGCTGTGCCAAGCAGACGCTCGCGGTCTACCGGCACGTGCTCGAACGCGGCCACCTCCGGCCAGAGCGCTAACCTCGCGCCAAGCCAGATGGTGTTCGCCGCAGCAGCACACACGAGCACCGCCACGAGCCAGCGGATCGAGGTGATCGCGCTCGCGGTCGTGGTCTGCGCGCTGATCTTCGAGCTCGTCCGGCGCAAGCACCTGATGGAGCGCTACGCGCTGCTGTGGCTGCTCGCGGGGATCACGGTGCTCGTGCTGGCGGTGTGGAAGGGGCTGTTGACGAAGCTGTCCAACGCGGTCGGGATCTACTACCCGCCGTCCTTCCTGTTCGCGGTCGCGTTCGTGTTCGTGCTCGCGATGCTCGTCCACTTCTCCACCACGATCTCGCGCCTGTCCGATCAGAACAAGGTGCTGGCGCAGCGCGTCGCGCTGCTCGAGCACGAGCAGCAGCTGGCCGCACAGGATCCAGAGTCTCACCCCGCCGCCGAGCCCCACGAGTAGTGCCCGGTCCCGACGCGCTGGCCGTCGTCGTCGTGAGCCACAACTCGTCGGCTCACCTGCCGATGCTGCTCGGCGCGCTCGGCGCCCAGCTCCAGCCGGACGACGAGCTCGTGGTCGTCGACAACGCCTCGGCCGACGGCAGCGCTGAGCTGGCCACCCGCGCCGGCATACACACGATCGCGCAGCGTGAGAACCAGGGCTTCGGCGCCGGCTGCCACGCCGGGGCCGCCGCCACGGCGGCGCCGCTGCTCCTGTTCCTGAATCCGGACTCGGTGCCGCAGCCCGGCTGCCTGCAAGCGCTCCGCGAGGCAGCGCACACCCATCGGGAGTGGGCTGCCTGGCAGCCGGCGATTCTCCAGCAGGACGGCACGATCAACACCGACGGCGGCGTCGTCCACTACTCCGGAATCGGCTGGGCGGGCGACTGCGGGAAGCCGATCTCGGACATGTCCCCGGGCCCGTACGAGGTCGCGTTCCCATCCGGCGCCGCGCTCGTCGTCAGAAGGCGCATCTGGGATGAGATCGGCGGGCTCGATCCGTCCTACTTCCTGTACTCCGAGGATCTCGACCTCGGTCTGCGAGTGTGGCTCGCCGGTCACCGGGCGGGGATCGTGCCCGCGGCGACGGTCGTTCACGGCTACGAATTCGACAAGGGTCAACAGAAGTGGTTCTTCCTGGAGCGCAACCGCTGGCGCACGGTTCTCGCCGTGTACCCGCCGGTGCTGCTTGCGCTGCTCGCCCCGGGGCTGCTGGCGATCGAGCTCGCGATCCACGCCGCAGCCGCGCATGGCGGCTGGCTCAACGCGAAGCTGCGGGCGGACCTTGCGGTGCTCGGCGGCCTGCCGGCGACGATCCGCAGACGGCGTGCGGTCCAGGCGACCCGGCGGATCGGCACGGCCGAGTTCGCCTCCCATCTCACCGCGAAGCTCGACTCTCCGTACCTGGCCGTTCGCGACGGCAATCCCGCCGCCCGCGCGCAGGCCGCCTACTGGGCCGCTCTCAGGCGCGTTTTGTAAGCTCGACCGCCCTCCTCGGGGGCAGCGCCGATGATCCTCTCGTGGCTCGTGTATCCACTTGTGCTGGCCGCCCTCGGCGGCGGTTGGGGCGTGCTCGTCGAGATGGCGATGGGCCGGCAGGTCGCCGACGCGCTCGTGATCCCGCTCGGGCTCGCCGCCGTGCTCGTCGTCGCCGGGTTCTTCACCGCCTTCTCGGGCACGGCGCCGGTCGCGACGCCGCTGTGCGCCGTCGGCGCCGTCGCTGGACTCGTGATCGGGCGGCCCTGGCGCCGCATCAGCCGCTGGCCGGCGCTGGCTGCGATCGGTGTGGTGATCGCGTACGGGCTGCCCGTGCTGCTGTCCGGGCACGCGACGTTCCTCGGCTACCTCCGCCTCGATGACACGGCCACCTGGCTCGACATCACCGACAACATCATGGCCCACGGCCGCTCGGTGTCCGGGCTGCCGCCGTCGACCTACGCGCTGGTCATGTCCGGCGACGTCGGGCCGGCATATCCGCTCGGCGCGTTCGCGCTGTTCGGCGTCAGCCACGGCCTGATCGGGATCGACCTCGCGTGGATCTTCCAGCCCTACCTGGCGTGCTGCGGCGCCGCGATCGCGCTGGCGATCTACGCGCTCGCCGAGCCGCTGATCGCGTCGCCGCCGAAGCGCGCGATCGTCGCCTTCCTCGCGGCGCAGCCGGCGCTGCTGTACGGCTACAGCCTGTGGGGCGGGATCAAGGAGATGACCGCCGCGTTCCTGCTCGTGCTCGGCATGGCGCTCGCGGCGACGGTGATCGCCAAGCGCCCCGAGCGCGGGCGGGAGCTGCTCGGCGTCGCTATCTGTGGCGGCGGCCTCTTGATCTCGCTCAGCGTCGGCGCCGGCGCGTGGCTCGCACCCGCGTTCGCGATCGTGTTCGGGGCGTGGGCGGTCGCCGCCTGGCGCAAGCGCCAGACCGACAAACTCTGGTGGCGCGGACCGCTGATCAGCACGCTCTGGCTGGGAGCCCTGACGGCGGTGTGCGCCATCCCGCTGTGGGCGGTCGTGCACTCGTTCCTGTCCAACGACGCCGGCCTGTTCAACGCCGGGCAGGACCAGGCGACCACGCTCGGCAACCTGATCCAGCCGCTCAGCGGTTACCAGCTCGCAGGGATCTGGACGATCGGCGACTTCCGGTACACGGCGCCGCTGTTCCCGACCGCGCCGCTCGTCGCGATCGTGTTCGCCGTCACGGCTGCGACGCTCACGGTGACCATCCGCGAGCGTCGATTCGGCCTGCCGGCATACGTCGCGGTGGCGCTGCTCGGCTGCGCGATCTTCTACCTCGCCGGCTCGACCCCGTGGGTGATGGGCAAGGCGCTCGCGATCTCATCGCCCGCGCTGCTGACGGCCGCGCTGATCGGCGCGATGATGCTGTGGGGGCGGTGGGTGTTCGGGCTGGTGCTCGTGATCGTGCTCGCGTTCGGCGTGATCGCGTCGAACCTGTCGGGCTTCCACGACGTGCTGCTCGCTCCGAAGGACCGGCTCGCCGAGCTGCAGCGAATCGGTCAGCTCGTGGCGGGCAAGGGCCCCACGTTCGTCAACGACTACGAGGTGTACGCCGACCGCCACTTCCTCCGCGACGGGGCGCCGACCGAGCCGGCCGAGTACCGCGAGGCCGACCTGCCGACGACGACCGGGACGCTGCTCGTCAAGACCGCCTACGCGGATCTCGACTCGTTCTCGATCCAGACGCTTGAGCCCTACCGCTCGATCGTGGTCCGCAACTCGCCGGTCGAGAGCCGGCCGCCGTCGCTGTGGCACATCGTCTGGTCGGGCCGCTACTACCAGCTCTACCAGCGCGCGGCCCATCCCACCGAGCGGATCCTCCAGCACATCCCGCTCGGGGACCAGAGCCAGTACCCGTACTGCGGCGCGGCCGAGAACGGGCCGACCGAGGCGCTGTGCTCGATCGCGCCCGCGTCGATCCCGCCGTGCACGCTCGTGCGGACGCTCGGCGCGACCGCGCGCGCCGAGGGCGCACGCCTGGTCGCCTACCAGCGGCCGCTGCCGATCGTGATCCGTGGCGACGACCTGCAGTGGCCGGCGGCGTGGTACCACGACAGCGTCGGGCACACGCTGACGCCCTACACGCCGGGAACGGCGATCGCGCACATCGAGGTCAACAGCACGCAGGTATACGAGCTCTGGCTCGGCGGGAGCTTCACCCGCGGCTTCCAGGTGAAGGTCGATGGGCGCTCGATCGGTCAGGCGAAGGACGAGATCTTCGACATCAACGGGTACGTGCCGATGGCGAAGCTGCATCTGACCGCCGGCGTGCACACGATTGCCATCACCTACCCGTCGGCGGATATCTGGACCCCGGGTACCGGCAACAACGAGTACACGACGCTCCAGGCGATCGCGCTCCAGCCGCTGCAGTTCCCGCGCTACGAGATGCTGAACGTCGCGCCCTCGGACGCCTCGTCCCTGTGCGGGCGGCCGCTCGACTGGATCGAGCTGGTCGCGCCGACCGCTTAGGGCCCACGCGCACGCCGGTCAGTCCGGGTACTCGTCCTTGCGCAGGGCGAACCCTTCGGGCGTCGGGTCGCCGAGCGGGGTTCGCCTGAGCAGGAACGAGTGGTAGGGGGCCACGAACGGGTCGGGGGCGGTCACGGTGTACGTGTGGTAGACGGTTCCGTCCTCGAGCGCGAACGCGATGAAGCCGGGAGCCTCCTGGATCCCCTCCGCGACCGTGGCTCCGATCTGCTCGGACCAGTCGACGAGGAAGGGCGGCGGGTCGTCGAGCATCTCCGCGATCGGCGGGATCGACCGCTGCTGCTCGGGCGTCATCGCGAGCCCGAAGTCGAACGCGAACTCGCTGCCGTAGGTCGAGACATACGGGAACTCCCACCCCATCCGCTGCTTGTACGCGGTCAACCTGTCGATCGGCGCGCGCGAGAAGCAGATGAACGTCGTATCGCGATGGGCGAGGTGGATCACCGAGCCGTCGAACTCGTCCCCGAGGCTGGTGCACCCCGGGCAGGCGCCGAGCGAGTAGTCCGGCCCGAACATGATGTTGTACGCGAGCAGCTGGGAGCGGCCGTCGAACAGGTCGACGAGCGCCTTGGGCCCGTCCTCGGTGTCGAGCACGTACTCCTTCTCCACCGGCACCCACGGCAGCGCGCGCCGCTGCTCGGTCACCTTGTTGCCCAGCTGGGCGTACTCCGCCTCGAGCTTCCCCAGCTCCGCCCTCGCCGCCTGCCACTCCTCGCGTGTCCCGATCGTGTGCTCCGCCATGCGCCTACCTCCTCGTACGTGTACCGACCCGTTTCAACCTTAGACGCGCGCGCGCGCCGGAACTAATCGCTGACGCCGTACAGCAGCGCCGAATGGGGTGCCACCCGCGCGGTGATCGTCCCACGGCTCGACGAGCGCCTGCCGTTCCACAGGTTCTGCGCCCGGTAGCGCGTCGCGTGTGCGATCCGGATCGCCGCGGCGCTCGCCGTGATCGGGAGCCACCGGGAACCCGTGTTCAGCAGCGCGACTGCGCGGCGCCCGCCGCTCAGCGGCTTGACCCACACCTCGCCGGAACCGCGAGCGGCGACCTCCGTTCCCTGGATCCCGAGGCGGTCCTGGTCGACTGCGAGCACGCGCGGGTTCTCG
Organism: uncultured Solirubrobacterales bacterium; assembly: GCA_963826895.1. Classification (GTDB taxonomy): domain Bacteria; phylum Actinomycetota; class Thermoleophilia; order Solirubrobacterales; family Solirubrobacteraceae; genus Palsa-465. The sequence continues at coordinate 315,960 of CAWGYJ010000001.1, read as the reverse complement.
AGCATCCTCAGCGTCGCGCTCGAGAGCTTGCGCGGGTCGCTCCCGAGGATCAGCGGCGCCGCGACGATCGCCCACATCGTCATCTGCGCCTGTGCCTCCTCCTGGCGTCATCCCGAGCTGCGGCCCGAGGTAGTCCGGATCGTTCCAGTGGCCCGGCCCCGCCGCCTTCGGGTGCGCCGCGTCGGCGTTCAGGTTCCGCAGCACGTTCGCGAACGGGACCTTCCCCGTGCCGCCGATGTCGGTGTCGGTGCGCCTGCTCTGCGCCACGGCGGGCGCCCACAGCGCGTTCGCGAACGAGGAGTTCGCGTAGCTCGGCAGCTTGCCGTCGATCTGACCGGGCGTCCAGAAGTTGCAGACGTTCAGGATCATCGGCCGCCCGCTCGAGTTGTCCCGGATCGCGTTGGCGAACTGCGTGTACAGCGGCTCCGGCGCCAGCCCCTCCTGGCCGGCGCCGCAGAAGTCGACCTTGACCGCATCGAACCCCCACGCCGCGAACTGATCTGCGTCCTGCCGGTAGTGGCCGTAGGACCCGACGCCGTTGCCGTAGCACCCGCTGCGACCGGCGTCGGTGTAGATGCCGGCCTCGAGGCCGTGCGCGTGCAGCCAGGAGGTCAGCCACTCGAGGCCGTGCGGCCACTGGCCGTGGTTGAGCACGAGCTGCCCGGTGCTCGTCCGCGCGCCGCTCGCCCACCCGTAGTCGAGCCACACGATCCGGTAGCCGGCCTTCGCGAGGCCATCGCGCAACAGCGATCTCGCGACCGACAGGATCGTCTGCTCGGAGAAGATGCCGCCGACGCCGTAATACGTGTTCCAGCCCATGTACGGCGTGCGAGCCAGGACCGATCCGCCGGCGCCGGCACCCGAGCCCGCGGCGGTGCCGGCATGCGCAACAGCGACCGCCGCGCAGATGATCGTCGTTGCGAGGAGGCGCCTCAGTACAGGATCAGCTTATACGCGCAGAACGCGAACAACAGCGCCAGCAGGCTCCAGGTCAGCGGCCAGCTCAACGTGCGGATGAAGCCCGTCTCCCACCGGCCGACGCCGAGCACGTACGCGAAGATCCCTGCGAGCAACACCGCGTAGACGATGATCGCGGCAGCGTTTGACGGCGCCAGACCGAGTACCGGCGCGACCAGCAGGCCGAGTATCAGCCACGCCGTGACCGCCAGCACGTCGACCGACAGGTTCGCGCGCCTCCGTCCGACGATCGTCATGAACCCGGCCGCGCCGACGAGCCCCGCGACCATGTACACGCCGAGCGCCCAGTGCGTGCCGAAGCCGAAGATCGCGCCCATCAGCGCCCCGCCGGCCCACAGCAGCAGCGGGTCGATGAAGCTGACGACCGCGTAGCAGGCGAACATGTCCGCGGTGGAGTCCCACGGATTCGCGAACACGGGACGCTGCGGCCTGAGCGCGGCCCTCAGAGCAGAGGGCGCAAGCGCGGCGCTGAGAGAGCGTGATTGCTGCTCATCGTCGGGCATCGTCAACCTCGTCGTCGATGGTAACTCGTCTGCCTCGGTCCGCTCGCCGGCTCAGTCCCCGCGCGCGGCGGTCGGATCGTAGGTGCCGAACGACCACAGGTTGCCCTCCATGTCCCTGACGCTGTACTCGCGAGAGCCGTAATCCATGTCCTCGAGCTCGCGCACGACATTCGCGCCGGCGGCCGCCGCGCGAGCGTGGTGGGTGTCGGGGTCGGACACGACCACGTACAGGCTGAGCGTGCTCGCGAGAGGGTTCGGCGGCTCGCCCGCGAGCCAGCCGTCGCCGCTGTACTGGCCCAGCATGAACAGCTCTCCTTCGAGCTCGAGCTCAGCATGCTGGATCGACCCGTCATCGCCCCGGTGGACAGCATGCTCGCTGGCGCCGAACGCGCGCTTCAGGAACTCGATCGCCGCATCGGGGTCGCGATAACGGAGAGCGGGGAAGATGGTCTGGCTCATGGCGATCCTCTCAACGGTGGCGGGGGTTTGCGTCGGACCGTATCCGCACCGCGTGCGAGGGTCGTGAACGAATGGAGACGGAGTAGTGTCCGCCGCAACGACCCGACGAGGAGAGAACCATGGCGACCACCGAGGACCACACTGCGATCGCGGGCGACGACGCCGCGGCAGTCGCCGAACTGCACGGAATCGTCGAGGGCCAGCGCACGGCGTTCCTCGCCGACCCGTTCCCGGCGGTGGAGGAGCGCCAGCAGTTGCTCGGCCAGGTGGCGATGATGCTGCTGGGGCATCGCGACCAGATTGCCGAGGCGATGAGCAGCGACTTCGGCGTGCATCCGTCGCTCGCTTCCGACCTGATCGAGGTGCTCGGACCGGCCGGTCGCGCAGCGTACGCCGCCGAGCAGCTTCCCACCTGGATGGCGCCCGAGCCGCGGGTCTCGGACCCGGGGCTGTTCGGCTCCGGGCGCGCGTACGTGCAGCCGCAGCCGAAGGGCGTGATCGGGAACATCGTCCCGTGGAACTTCCCGTTCGACCTGTCGGTCGGGCCGCTCGTCGAGATGCTCGCTGCCGGCAACCGCGTCGTGATCAAGCCGTCCGAGTACACCCCGGCCTGCGGCGCACTGCTCCAGCAGATGATCCGCTCCACGTTCGACCCCGAGCGCGTCGACGTCGTCGTCGGCGGGCTCGAGCTGGCGCGCGCGTTCACGCGCGTTCGCTGGGACCATCTGCTGTACACCGGGAGTCCGGCGATCGGCCGCGAGATCGCGAAGGCCGCCGCCGAGCAGCTCGTGCCCGTGACGCTCGAGCTCGGCGGCAAGTGCCCGGCGATCCTGACCTCCGACAGCGTCGATGCCGAGTCGGTCAAGCAGATCCTCGGCACGAAGGCGCTCAAGAACGGGCAGATGTGCATCTCGGTCGACTACTGCCTCGTGCCGCGAGCGCAGCTGGAGGAGTTCGCTCAGCTCGCCGCGGACCACGCGCGCGAGCAGATGCCCGGCTACTGCACCTCGGAGAGCTGCACCGGGATCATCTCGGCCCGCCACCTGCAGCGGATCGAGAAGCTGCTCGCGGAGGCACAGGCCGCCGGCGCCGACGTGCGCGCGCTCGAACCGGCGCCGGCCGAGGCTGACCCCGATGCCCGCCAACTGCCGCTGTCGCTCGTGCTCGACCCGTCCGACGAGCTCGGGCTGATGCAGGAGGAGATCTTCGGTCCGGTCCTCCCCGTTGTCCCCTACGACTCCGTTGGGGAAGCGATCGACCGCGTCAACCGGGGCGAGCGCCCGCTCGCGCTGTACGTGTTCGCCAAGGACGAGACGGTCGCCGACGACGTCCTGCGCCGCACCACCTCCGGCGGCGCCTGCGTCAACTGCGCCGCCGTCCACGGGGCGCTGCCGTCGCTGCCGTTCGGCGGCATCGGCCAGAGCGGCTCGGGCCGTCATCACGGCGTCGAGGGATTCCGCGAGTTCTCGAACCTCCGCAGCGTGTTCGTCCGCGGCGAGGGCGATCTGATCGAGGCGTTCGCGCCGCCGTACGGCCCGGCCGCAGAGGCGGTCGTCCAGGCGGCGTTCGCGGGCGGCGCCGGATGAGCTCGGGCTCGGGCCCCGGCTCCGGCTCCGGCTCCGGCGAGCAGTTCGCTCAGGTCGGCCCGATCAAGCTCTGCTACGAGACGTTCGGCGAGCAGTCGGGCGAGCCGCTGCTGCTGGTGATGGGGCTCGCGTCCCAGATGGTGATGTGGGACGACGCGTTCTGCGAGCAGCTGGTCGAGCACGGGTTCTTCGTGATCCGTTTCGACAACCGGGACGTCGGCCGCTCGACGGTCCTCCGCGACGCTCCGATCCCGAAGCGCTGGCAGCTGTTGGTGCGCGACAAGCGCGGCGCGGCGTACTCGCTTGACGACATGGCCGCCGACGCGATCGGGCTGCTGGATGACCTCGGGATCGAGTCGGCGCACGTCGCCGGCGCGTCGATGGGCGGGATGATCGCGCAGCTGCTCGCGCTCAATCACACCCAACGCGTCCGCTCCCTGGTCTCGATCATGTCGAGCACCGGCAACCGCCGCGTCGGCCGCCCCGCTCCACGGCTGGTGCCGCTGCTGCTTCGCCGCCGGGCGCGCGATCGCGACACGTACATCGCCGAGTTCGCGGTCACGTTCCGCGCGATCGGCTCGCGCACGTACCCGCCCACGGACGAGTGGCTGACGACGATGGCCGGCCGCTGCTTCGAGCGCGGCGTGCACCCCGCGGGCGCGGCGCGGCAGCTCGCGGCGATCGGCGTCGCCCCGGACCGCACGCCGCGGCTGCGAACGCTCGACATGCCCACGACTGTGATCCACGGCGACGAGGACCGGCTCGTGGCCCCCTCCGGCGGTCGCGCTACCGCGGCGGCGATCCCGGGCGCGCGGCTCGCGATGCTCGCGGGGATGGGTCACGACATGCCCGAGCAGCTCGAGCCGCAGATCGTTGATCTGATCGCGCGGAACGCGGGCATCCTGGAAGCGAAAGCCCTCGAGGAGGAGACCCGATGACGAACTTCGCCACCCAGCTGAGCGCGGCCGCCGACCACGACGGCGACCGTCCCGCGATCAAGCTCGACGACATCGTGCTCGACTACCGGGCGCTTGACGCCGGCGTTGCGCGCGCCGCCGGGCTGCTCCGCTCGAAGGGCGTCGAGCCCGGCGACCGGGTCGGGATGCAGCTCCCGAACGTCCCGTACTTCCCGATCGTCTACTACGGGGCGCTCCGCCTCGGGGCCGTCGTCGTGCCGCTGAACCCGCTGCTGAAGGCGCGCGAGGTCGAGTACCACCTGTCCGACTCTGGGTCGTGCGTGATGATCGGCTGGACCGACTTCGCCGATCCGGCGCTGACCGGCGCGCACGCAGCGGGCGCGGAGTCGATCATCGTCGTGCCCGGTGAGTTCGAGCAGCTGCTCGGTTCCGCGGACGCGGTCGGCGACGTCGCCGACCGCGAGGACGACGACCCCGCCGTGATCATCTACACATCGGGCACGACCGGCACCCCGAAGGGTGCCACGCTCACGCACGCGAACATCCACGCCGGGGCGAAGGTCGGCGGCGAGCTCGTCGACGCGACGCCCGAGAAGGTGGCGCTGGCCACGCTGCCGCTGTTCCACGTGTTCGGGATGAGCGTGATGATGAATGTGACGATGGCGGCGCATGCGTTGCTGACGCTCGTTCCGCGGTTCGAGCCGGGGAAGGTGCTCGAGGTGATCCAGCGCGACCGCGTCACGACGTTCGGCGGCGTCCCGACGATGTACACCGCCCTGCTCCATTGCCCCGAGCGCTCCGAGTACGACGTCTCCAGTCTGGAGCTCTGCGTGTCGGGCGGCGCGGCCCTGCCGGTGGAGGTGCTGCACGGGTTCGACGAGGCCTTCGGCGCCAAGGTGCTCGAGGGTTACGGCCTTTCGGAGACCTGCGGGATGGCGACGTTCAACCTGCCCGATCGCGAGCGCAAGCCGGGCTCGATCGGCGTCCCGATCGGTGGCACCGAGGTCCGCCTCGTCGACGATGACGACAACGACGTGACCCAGGGCGAGCCCGGCGAGGTCCTGCTGCGCGGCCCGTTCGTGATGAAGGGCTACTGGAATCGCGAGGAGGCCACCGAGGAGGTCATGCGCGGCGGCTGGTTCCACACCGGCGACGTCGGCACCGTCGACGACGACGGCTACTACTTCATCGTCGACCGCAAGAAGGACATGATCATCCGCGGCGGCTACAACGTCTACCCGCGCGAGCTGGAGGAGGTCCTCTACGGCCACCCCGCCGTGCGCGAGGCGGCGGTGCTCGGCGTCAAGCACGATTCGCTCGGCGAGGAGGTCGGCGCCGCGGTCTCCTTGAAGGAGGGCCAGAGCGTCACGCCCGACGAGCTGCGCGCCTACATGAAGGAGAACGTCGCGGCCTACAAGTACCCGCGGATCGTGTGGATTGTCGACGAGCTGCCCAAGGGCCCGACCGGCAAGGTCCTCAAGCGCGAGATCGAGGTCCCCGAAGAGACCGCCGCCGGGACCGGGTAGGCGCTCGCGACATGCAGGTCGCCTACGAGAAGGGACTCCACGAGCTCGGCGACGGCCTGTTCGCGTACCTGCAACCCGACGGCGGCTGGGGCTGGAGCAACGCCGGTCTGATCACCGCGGACGGCGCGTCGCTGCTGGTCGACACGCTCTACGACCTGCGCCTGACGCGCGAGATGCTCGACTCGATGTCGCCGATGCTCGAGCGCAACCCGCTCGAGGCCGCGCTCAACACGCACGCCAACCCCGATCACTGCTTCGGCAACGAGCTGCTGCCGACTGCGACCGAGATCTACGCCTCGGCGCAGTGCGCAGCCGAGATGTCGGAGATCTCGCCGGAGATGCTCCACGGGCTCAAGTCGGCCCCCGGGATGCCGCCGGAGGTGGCCGATTTCGTGCGCCACGCGTTCGGGCCGTTCGACTTCGAGGGGATCACGGTTCGTCCGCCCTCCCGGACGTTCGAGGGCCGCCTCGACGTCGAGATCGCCGGCCGGGACGTCAGTTTCGTCGAGCTCGGTCCCGCGCACACCGGCGGCGACACGATCGTCCACGTGCCCGACGCGAGCACGGTGTTCACCGGCGATCTGCTGTTCATCGATGGCACGCCGATCGTGTGGGCGAGCCTCTCCAACTGGATCAAGGCCTGCGACCGGATCCTCGAGCTGGATGCTCGCGTGCTGGTGCCGGGCCACGGTCCGGTCACCGACGCCTCGGGGGTCCGCGACGTCCGCCGCTACCTCCGGTTCGTCCGGGACGAGGCCCGCAAGCGGTTCCTGGCGGGCTTCGAACCGGGCGACGCGGCCGACGACATCGACATCTCCGAGTTCGCGGACTGGGGCGATCCCGAGCGCCTCGCGGCCAACGTGGTCGCCGCGTACCGCGAGTTCGATCCGGCGCGGCCCGCTGCGACGCCGGTTGAGCTGTTCATCGAGATGGCGCGCTGGCGCTCGGTGCACTAGACGCGCCAGGGCGGAGAGCCCATGCTCCCCGCCCCTGGCGTGAACCGACTACGACGCGGTCAGCCGCCGAAGTCGTACCTGTCGAATCCGGATCCGGTGAACCCGATCACGAGATCGTCCGCGCCGGCCGCGAACGAGCCCGAGCCATTCGACGAACCGCCGTTGTCCAGGCTGATCTGAGTGATCACGGCGTTCGGGTTGTTGGTCACGAAGTAGCTCAACGGCTCTGGGTCGTTGATGTCGCCGGAGCCGGCCACATTTTGCGCGCTCGAGTACCAATCCGCGTTCGGAGCGAATCCGTCCGTGAAGTACTGCTCGTCTTCGTTCACGGACACGGCTCCGTTCAGCCCCGGGCTGAGCGTGAGGTTCGAGAACCCGCTTCCGAAGTGCGAGTTGTTCGTCAGGCCGGTCACCGTGATGTGAATCGTCGGTGCCTGCTCGCCGTTCACCTGGTCGACGTGCCACTGGTAGTTCAGCGCGCTGAGGTTCCCGAGCGGAATGTTGTCGTACGCCTTCGCGATTCCGATTCCACCCTGGAACGTGTTGCCGTCGACGCCCGAGCCCGAGAGCTGAAGCTCGCCACCGCCAAGCGCTGCCGAGCCGCCGGATCCGTCGCCCGAGAAATACCAGCCGCCGTCACCGGCATCGCCGGAGTCCGGGTTGGGGTTGTTGCCGGAACTCGACGCGATCGAGGGCACGTCGACGACCTCCGTCGCGGGATTCGCTCCGCTTGGGCCGGCCGGGCCGGTGCCACCCGTGGCGCCGGTGCCGCCCGTGGCGCCCATGGGGCCGGTGCCGCCGTCGCGGCCGTCTTGACCGGTGGGGCCTGTAGCGCCCTGTGAGCCGCTCGCCCCCTTGACGCCCATCGTCCCCTGCGGGCCGATCGGTCCGGTCGGACCAACTGCACCGGCCGGGCCTGTCTTTCCGTGCTTGGCGATCTGCGCAAGCAGCGAGCGACTGAGCTTTGTCGACCCGACGGCACCGCCGGCGATGTTCGGGCCCCTGACGGCGCCTCTTGCCAGCTGCTTGCTGCCGACGGTGTGAGGCTTGATGTCGTGCCCGTTGATCAGGGTCGACACGGCGCTCGCCAGCGCCGATCCGCCACCGAGAGCGACGAACAGCGCGAGGCTGGAGATCGCAATCGCCAGCCGTGCGCCGGTTGGTCTTGGTCGAGACATGCTGCTGTCCTCCCTTTCGGGGTGTGCACTCCGGGCTCGCAGGGCTGCGGGGACCGTGTACCCATCCTTCCCGATCCCTCACTATGTTGAACCAAAAGCTGGGATGTCAGGTTCCGGACAATGGTGGGCCGCGCCCCGGACGCCCTCCATGAGCGTGTGGCGCCGGCCTGCGCTCGCCCGTCAGCGATACGATCGCTGCCCTTGAACGGCGCGCAAGCCCTGATCCGCACGCTGGTCGACGCAGGCGCGACCACGTGCTTCACGAACCCCGGCACCTCGGAGATGCACTTCGTGGCCGCGCTCGACTCGGTGCCGGAGATGCGAGCCGTGCTCGCGACCTTCGAGGGGGTCGCGACCGGGGCCGCAGACGGCTACGCCCGGATCGCGGACGCTCCCGGGGTGACGCTGTTGCACCTTGGGCCGGGACTCGGCAACGGCCTCGCGAACCTGCACAACGCGCGCAAGGCGAAGAGCCCGATCGTCAACATCGTCGGGGACCACGCGACGTACCACACCCAGTACGACGCGCAGCTCCAGTCGGACATCGAGACCGTCGCTCGCAACGTGTCGAAATGGGTGCGGACGTCGAGCAGCACCGGAGAGCTGGCGCGTGACGCCGCCGAGGCGATCGGCGCCGCACTCGGCCCTCCGGGGCAGGTGGCCACCCTGATCCTGCCGGCCGACGTGTCGTGGAGCGAGGGCGGCGAGCCGGCCGCGGTACCGGCGCGTACGCCGCCTGCCCCGGCGCCGCCGGCGACGATCGAGGCGATCGCGCAGGCGCTGCGCGGCGGCGGCCGCAGCGCGATCCTGCTGGGTGGCCGCGCGCTCCGCGAAGGCGCACTGCGCAACGCCGCGCAGATCGCGAGCGCAACCGTCTCCCAGCTGCTGGCCGAGACGTTCCCCGCCAGGCTCGAGCGCGGAGCCGGCCTGCCGCCGCTGGAGCGCATCGCATACTTCCCCGAGTTCGCCGCAGTGCAGCTGCGCGGACTCAGGCATCTCGTGCTCGTCGACGCCAAGGCCCCGGTCACGTTCTTCGCCTACCCGGGCAAGCCGAGCTACCTGGTGCCCGACGGCTGCGAGGTGCACGAGCTCGCGCCGCCGGACGGGGACGTGCTGACCAGCCTCGAGCAGCTGCTCGAGGCGCTCGGCCCGGTGGCGGCCGCGCAGCCGGCGGTGCAGCAGCTCGCGCGCCCCGCCCGCCCGGCGGGTCAGCTGACGGCCGAGAAGGTCTGCCAGGCGATCGGGGCGGTGCTGCCGGAGGGCGCGATCGTCTCCGACGAGTCGATCACCTCGGGCCAGACGCTTCCGGCCAACACCGCCGGTGCGCCTCGGCACGACCTCCTGAGCGTGACCGGCGGCGCGATCGGCCAGGGGCTCCCGGTCGCGGTCGGCGCCGCGGTCGCCGCGCCCGATCGTCCGGTCATCGCGCTCGAGGCGGACGGGTCCAGCCTCTACACGATCCAGTCGCTGTGGACGATGGTGCGCGAGCAGCTGAACGTGACCGTGGTCCTGTTCAACAACCGCTCGTACGGGATCCTGAACGTCGAGCTGCAGCGGGTCCAGGCGGACGGCGCGGGTCCGAAGGCGAAGTCGCAGCTCGATCTGAGCCGTCCGGATGTCGACTTCGTCGCGCTCGCCACGGGGTTCGGGGTCCCGGCGAAGCGCGTCGAGACCGCCGATGAGCTGCTGCGCGAGCTCGAGCGGGCGATCGCCGAACCCGGGCCGCACCTGATCGAGGTGCTCGTGCCGAACGTCCTCTCGGACCGTCGGCTGCGCGCGATGCCGGTCGCGCTGAAGGCGCTCGGCCGCCTGCCCCGGCCCGTCGCCGAGATCGTGCGCAAGCGGCTCAGCCCGTAACGCGCGAACGGGCCGCGGGACAAACACCCGCGACCCTGGCCCGCAACCCTGGCCCGCCGCCAGGGCTGGCGCGAGGCGGCCCGGCCCCGCCACCCCCACAACTTGACAAGCTCACGCGGCCTCGAGACGCGATGTGCACCTTGGGCCCAGAGCCCACCTGATCGACCACGCCGCGGGGCGGCGCGGGACTTTGGTCAATTGCGGGGGTCCCAACCGCACCACGGAGGGTCACGTCACATTCTGCGTGCCGCGTGGACGGAACCTGCACGTAAGAAGGGCCGCCCCCGCGCGCGGCGGGAGCGGCCCTTGAAAAAAGCTCAGCCCTGACGGCTACTGGTCGGACGAATCGCCCGAGTGCTCGCCATCGTCGAGCGGCATGTCGAGGTCCGCGAGCTCCTCGACGAACCCGAGCGACGTGGGCCCGCCGTTGCCGATCTCCTCGAGATCGGACAGGTCGGGCTCGAGCCCGGTCGCGAACCCGCCGAGAGACTCGCCGTCGGTCAGCCCGAGCTCGGCCGCCAGCTCGTCGTGGTCGAGCAGGCCGACCTCGTCGATCCCGCGCGGGAGCGGCTCGGACGGCTCGATCTCGATCCGCCGGTAGCGCTTGAGCCCCGTGGCGGCCGGGATCAGCTTGCCGATGATCACGTTCTCCTTGAGGCCGTTGAGGCGGTCGATCTTGCCCTCGAGCGCCGCGTCGGTGAGCACCTTGGTCGTCTCCTGGAAGGAGGCCGCCGACAGGAACGAGTCCGTGTTCAGCGAGGCCTTGGTGATCCCGAGGATGATCTCCTCGGCCTGCGCCGCCTCGCCGCCGGCGTCGATCACGGCCTGGTTGATCCGGGCGTAGTCGTAGCCGGTCGACGAACTGGCCGGGCAGCAGGTCGGTGTCGCCCTTCTGGTCGACCCGCACCTTCTTCATCATCTGGCGCACGATCAGCTCGATGTGCTTGTCGTTGATGTCGACGCCCTGGGACTTGTAGACCTCCTGGACCTCGCGGACGAGGTACAGCTCGGTCTCGGTCCGGCCGCGGATGGCGAGCAGCTCGTGCGGGTACAGCGACCCCTCGTTGAGCTGCGTGCCGGGCTCGATCTTCTGCCCGCTGTCCACGTACAGGAGCGTCCGCCGCGGGAACGTGTGGCGATGCTCCTCGCCGCCGTCGTCGGTGATCACGACCGTGATCGCCTTGTCGGACTCCTCGATCGAGACCTTGCCGCCGACCTCGGCGATCTTCGCCAGACCCTTCGGCTTGCGCGCCTCGAACAGCTCCACGACGCGCGGCAGACCGTGCGTGATGTCCGCGCCGGCGACGCCGCCGGTGTGGAACGTACGCATCGTCAGCTGCGTGCCGGGCTCGCCGATCGACTGCGCGGCGATGATCCCGACCGCGTCACCGATCTGCGCGAGCTTGCCGGTCGCCATCGAGCGGCCGTAGCACGCCTGGCACACGCCGGTCGGCGCCTCGCACTTGAGCACCGAGCGGACCGGGACGCGTGACCAGCTCGCCCTTTTCGGTGTCCTCGTGCCACGCCTCGACCAGGTCGGCCAGCTCGGCCCGGTCGATCTCCGCACCCTTCTCGACGATCACGCGGCCGCGCTTGGTCTTGATGTCCTGCGCCGCGATGCGGCCGATCAGGTTGTCGTTGGGCTCGCCGGTCGGCCGAAGCTGACGGCTCTCCGGATCGATCTCGACCTTCGAGACCGGCATCTCGATGTACTCGCTCGTGCCGCAGTCCTCCTGGCGGATGATCACGTCCTGGGAGACGTCGACCAGGCGCCGGGTCAGGTAGCCCGAGTCGGCGGTACGCAGAGCCGTGTCGGCGAGGCCCTTGCGAGCCCCGTGGGTCGAGATGAAGTACTCGAGCACGTCCAGGCCCTCCATGAAGTTGGCCTTGATCGGACGCTCGATGATCTCGCCCTTCGGATTCGCCATCAGCCCGCGCATGCCGGCCAGCTGGCGGATCTGCGAGAACGAGCCACGGGCACCCGAGTTGGCCATCATGAAGATCGGGTTCAGCACGTCGAGGTGGGCGGTCATTGCCTCCGCGACCTCGTTGGTGGCCTGATCCCAGAGCTTCGTGACCGCCTCGTGGCGCTCCTCCTGGACCCATCTCGCCGTCGTCGTACTGAGCCTCGATCACCGCCAGCCGCTTGTCGTAGCCGCTCGAGGATCGTCGCCTTCGACGGGGGCGTCTGGACGTCGTTCTTGGAGATCGTCACGCCGGCCTGCGTCGCGTAGTGGAAGCCGATGTCCTTGAATGCGTCCAGCACCTGCGAGATCGACGAGGCGCCGTACGCCTGCACGAGGTCGTCGACCAGCTTGGTCGTGTCCTTCTTCTTCATCGAGCGGTTGACGAACTCGTAGGTGCTGGGGTCGAATGCGTCGCCCATCGCCGCCTCGAGCGCGCGCTCGATCTTGTCGTTGTAGATGATCCGGCCGACCGTCGTCAGCACGTGACCGCCCTCGAGCCCGACGCGGGCGGTACTCGGCCAGGTCGTGCAGCTTGACCACGCCGTGCTCGTATGACCACTCCGCCTCCTGGGCGGTGCGGTACACGTGCGGGCGCGGCTTGTGCGTGGCCGGGTCGATCTTCTCGAGCTCCGACGCGTCCGGGCCGTAGGTCAGGTAGTAGGCGCCGAGCACCATGTCCTGTGTCGGCGTCGCGAGCGGCGCGCCGTGCGCCGGCGAGAGGATGTTGTTCGCCGACAGCATCAGGATCCGCGCCTCCGCCTGCGCCTCGGCCGACAGCGGCAGATGGACGGCCATCTGGTCGCCGTCGAAGTCGGCGTTGAACGCGTGGCAGACGAGCGGGTGGACCTGGATCGCCTTGCCCTCCACCAGCACCGGCTCGAACGCCTGGATGCCCAGACGGTGGAGCGTCGGCGCACGGTTGAGCAGCACAGGGTGCTCGTGGATGACCTCCTCGAGCACGTCCCACACCTCGGGGATCATCGAGTCGACCATCTTCTTGGCCGCCTTGATGTTCTGCGCGGACTTGCGCTCGACGAGGCGGGCCATGATGAACGGCTTGAACAGCTCGAGCGCCATCAGCTTCGGCAGACCGCACTGGTGCAGCCGCAGCGACGGGCCCGACACGATCACCGAGCGGCCCGAGTAGTCGACGCGCTTGCCGAGCAGGTTCTGGCGGAACCGGCCCTGCTTGCCCTTGAGCATGTCCGACAGCGACTTCAGCGGCCGGTTGCCCGGTCCGGTGACGGGGCGCCCGCGGCGGCCGTTGTCGAACAGCGCGTCGACGGCCTCCTGGAGCATCCGCTTCTCGTTGTTGACGATGATCTCGGGCGCGCCGAGGTCGAGCAGCCGCTTGAGGCGGTTGTTGCGGTTGATCACGCGGCGGTAGAGGTCGTTCAGGTCGGAGGTGGCGAACCGGCCGCCGTCGAGCTGCACCATCGGGCGCAGCTCCGGCGGGATCACCGGCACGGCCTCGAGGACCATCATCTCCGGCTTGTTGCCCGAGGAGAGGAACGCCGAGACGACCTTCAGGCGCTTGACCGCGCGGGCCTGCTTCTGGCCCTTGGCGGTCTTGACCTGCTCCTGGAGGTCGGCCGACTCGGTCGTCGAGGTCGACCTGCTGGAGCAGGTCGCGAACCGCCTCGGCGCCCATGCCGCCGCGGAAGTACTCGCCGAACCCGTACGGCGAGCCGAACCGGTCCTTCAGCTCGCGGAAGGTCGTCTCGTCGTTGATGACGTCCTTCGGCTTCATCGTCTTGAACAGGTCCCAGACCTGGCGCATGCGCTCGGCCGCGTCCTCGATGTAGGCCTCGGTGTCGTCGATGTCGGCCTGGAAGCTCTTGCGGACGTCCTTGAGCAGCTTCTCGCGCTCCTCGTCGGACAGCTTGGCGACGTTGACCTCGAGCGTCTCCGCCCACAGGTGGTCCTCGTCGGAGAAGTCACGACCGGTCTTGGCGTTCTCGAGGAACTCCTCGCGGCGCGCGAGCGACTCCTTGAGCTCGAGCACCCGCTCCTCCTTCTCGGCGGCGTAGGAGTCGAGCACCTTGTTGACCTCGCCCTCGAGCGAGTCGACGTCCTTGGCACGCGCCTCGTCGTCGACCCACGTGACCATCGAGGCGGCGAAGTACAGGACCTTCTCCAGCTCCTTCGGAGCCATGTCGAGCAGGTAGCCGATCCGGCTCGGGACGCCCTTGAAGAACCAGATGTGCGACACGGGCGCGGCCAGGTCGATGTGACCCATGCGCTCGCGGCGGACCTTCGAGCGCGTGACCTCGACGCCGCAGCGCTCGCAGACGATGCCCTTGTAACGGACGCGCTTGTACTTGCCGCAGTAGCACTCCCAGTCCTTGGTCGGACCGAAGATGCGCTCGCAGAACAGCCCGTCCTTCTCGGGCTTCAGCGTCCGGTAGTTGATCGTCTCCGGCTTTGTGACCTCGCCCGGAGCTCCAGGAGCGGATCTGCTTGGAGGAAGCGAGGCCGATCTCGATTGCGTCGAAGTTATTGATGTCGATCAAAGTGATTCCTTACTCTCAGTCAAATTGGTGTGCGCGTGGGCGGTGGCTGGCCGCGTCGACGCTAAACCTCGTCCTCCTCGAGAACACCTTCAGCTTCGCCCGGGGACCTCCGCTTCGAGCATCGGGTCGCCGTCGGAGGCGAAGTCCTCCTCGGCGATCTCCTCGCCGGGCTCCAGATCCGGGTCCTCCTCCTCGACCTCCTCCTCGGAGGCCTCGACGGTCTCGCCCTCGTGCTCGGTCGCCTCGTCGGCGGCCGCGCCGTCGGTCGCGCGGACGCCGCTGACAGGTCGATGCCGAGCTCCTCGGCCGCGCGCAGGAGGTCGTCGTCCTCCTCGCGCATCTCGGCGCGCTCGCCCTCCTCGGAGACGACGTTGACGTCGAGCGCCAGCGACTGCATCTCCTTGAGCAGGACCTTGAACGACTCGGGGATCGACGGCTCGGCGATGTTCTCGCCCTTGACGATCGCCTCGTACGCCTTGACGCGCCCGACCGTGTCGTCGGACTTGATCGTGAGCATCTCCTGCAGCGTGTAGGCGGCGCCGTACGCCTCGAGCGCCCACACCTCCATCTCGCCGAAGCGCTGGCCGCCGAACTGCGCCTTGCCGCCCAGCGGCTGCTGGGTGACGAGCGAGTACGGGCCGGTCGAGCGCGCGTGGATCTTGTCGTCGACCAGGTGCAGGAGCTTCAGGATGTACATGTAGCCGACGGTCACCTGCTGCTCGAACGGCTCGCCGGTGCGGCCGTTGAACAGCGTGACCTTGCCGGAGGCCTGCTCGCCCTCGCGGCGGTTCTTGTCGACGTCCATCCGGATCCGGCCCTGATGCTCGTCCTGCCAGCGCACCAGCGCCTCGTCGACGTCCTGGACGGTGGCGCCGTCGAACACCGGGCGTGGCGACGTAGACCTTGGCCCGTCGCCGCCGTTGCGCGCGACCGCCGTCGCGTCGCGTTCTTGCGGCCTCGGACGCCGTCGTCGTACCAGCCGTTGCGCCGCGACCCAGCCGAGGTGCGTCTCGAGGATCTGACCGAGGTTCATCCGGCTCGGCACGCCGAGCGGGTTGAGGATCACGTCGACCGGGGTGCCGTCCTCGAGGAACGGCATGTCCTGGATGTCGACGATCTTCGAGATCACGCCCTTGTTGCCGTGGCGGCCGGCGAGCTTGTCGCCCTCGGCGATCTTGCGCTTCTTGGCGACGAACACGCGCACCAGGTCGTTGACGCCCGGCGGCAGGTCGTCGCCCTCGTCGCGGCTGAAGGTCTTGACGTCGATCACGACGCCGCCCTCACCGTGCGGAACCTTGAGCGAGGTGTCGCGGACCTCGCGCGCCTTCTCCTTGAAGATCGCGCGGATCAGCTTCTCCTCGGCCGTCAGCTCGGTCTCGCCCTTCGGCGTGACCTTGCCGACGAGCAGGTCGCCGGACTGGACCTCGGCGCCGATGCGGACGATGCCGCGGTCGTCGAGGTTGCGCAGCGACTCCTCCGAGCGGTTCGGGATGTCGCGGGTGATCTCCTCGTCGCCGAGCTTGGTCGTGCGGGCGTCGATCTCGTACTCCTCGATGTGGATCGAGGTGAGCTCGTCGTCCTGCACGAGGCGCTTGGACAGGATGATCGCGTCCTCGAAGTTGTAACCCTCCCAGGACATGAAGGCGACCAGCAGGTTCTTGCCGAGCGCCATCTCACCCTGAGTCGCTCGCCGAGCCGTCGGCGAGCACGTCGCCCTCGACGACGTCCGCGCCGACGTCGACGATCGGCTTCTGGTGGATCAGCGTGCCCTGGTTGGAGCGCATGAACTTCTGCAGCTCGTACTCGTCCTGGCCGCCGTCCTTGCTGTCGATCGACGATCTGCTCGGCGTCGACGTAGGAGACCGTCCCGGGCTCGTTGGCGAGCACCACGTCGCCGGTGTCGATCGCGGCGCGGCGCTCCATCCCGGTGCCGACCAGCGGCGCGTCGGTGACGAGCAGCGGCACCGCCTGGCGCTGCATGTTCGAGCCCATCAGCGCGCGGTTGGCGTCGTCGTGCTCGAGGAACGGGATCATCGCCGTCGCGACCGACCAGATCTGCTCCGGCGAGACGTCGATCAGGTCGACCTCCTTCGGCGGCACGGTCACGTACTGACCCGGCCTGCGTGCGGCAGAGGATCTCGTCGCCTCGGTCAGCTTGCCCTTGGCATCGACCGGCGTGTTGGCCTGCGCGATCTTGCCGCTCCTCCTCCTGGGTGGCGTCGATGTGGACGATCTCGTCGGTGACGACGCCGTTCTTGACGACCCGGTACGGGGTCGTGACGAACCCGTGCTCGGAGATCTCGGCGTACGAGGAGAGCGAGCCGATCAGGCCGATGTTCGGGCCCTCGGGGGTCTCGATCGGGCACATGCGGCCGTAGTGGGTCGGGTGCACGTCGCGAACCTCGATCGGCGCGCGCTCGCGCGTCAGGCCGCCGGCGCCGAGCGCGCTCAGGCGGCGGCGGTGGGTCAGACCCGACAGCGAGTTGGTCTGGTCCATGAACTGGCGACAGCTGGCTCGAGCCGAAGAACTCCTTCAGCGCCGCCACGACCGGGCGGATGTTGACGATCGTCTGCGGCGTGATCGTGTCGGCGTCCTCGGTGGTGAGGCGCTCGCGCACGACGCGCTCCATGCGGTACAGACCGATCCGGAACGCCTCCTGGATCAGCTCGCCGACGGTGCGCAGACGGCGGTTGCCGAAGTGCTCGTACTCGTCGAGGTGATCCTGGATCGGCTCGCGCGGCATCGTCGACGCCTCGGCGGCGTAGTCCTTGACCTCGTTCTCCGGCTCCTCGGGCATCCCGAGCAGCCGGGGCAGCGAGACGAGCTCCTTGACCAGGGCGATGATGTCGTCGTGGGTCAGGGTGCGGGTATCGAGGTCGATGTCGAGGCCCAGGCGCGAGTTCAGCTTGTAGCGGCCGACGCGCGTCAGGTCGTAGCGCTTGGGGTCGAAGAACAGCTGGTTGAGCAGTGAGCGCGCGGCGTCGATCGACGGCGGCTCGCCCGGGCGCTGCTTCTTGAACAGCTCGATCAGCGCGCCCTCCTCGGTGCGCGTCACCTCGGTGTCGGCGTCGAGCGTCAGGCGGATGTAGAGCGAGTTGTCGAACAGCGTTGAGGATCTCTTCGTCCGACGCGTAGCCCATCGCGCGCAGCAGAACGGTGACCGGCAGCTTGCGCTTGCGGTCGATGCGGACGTAGACGCGGCCCTTCTTGTCGATCTCGAGCTCCAGCCACGAGCCGCGCGCCGGCATCAGGTTGGCGATGAAGACCTGCTTCTCGCGGTCCTTGGGCTCCATCACGTAGGCGCCCGGCGAACGCACGAGCTGCGTGACGACGACGCGCTCGGTGCCGTTGATGATGAACGTGCCGCGCTCGGTCATCCACGGGAAGTCGCCCATGAACACCGACTGCTCGCGGATCTCGCCGGTCTCGCGGTTGATGAACGCGACCGTGACGGTCAGCGGGCGCGCGTACGTGAGATCCTTCTCGCGACACTGCTCGAGGCTCGCGACCGGCTCGTCGAACGTGGAACTCGCCGAACTGCACGGCGAGGTTGCCGGTGTAATCCTCGATCGGCGAGATGTCGTCGATCGTCTCGCGCAGACCGCCGTTCTCGGGGTCGGTCAGCCACTCGAACGAGCGGCGCTGGATATCGATGAGGTTGGGGACTTCAAGAACCTTGTTCAGACGCGCGAAACTACGGCGCGTCCGGGGGGCTTCAGCGGTTGCCAAGACGGCGACTCCTCGGCGGTCGAGAGAGGAATGAGCGGCGCTCCGGACGGCGTTCATCGCGCCTCTTGCGAGACGACTCCACGCCCTTCAAGCGCGACCAGCAAAGATAGCACACGGCATCGCTGCCCTGTGCAGGGCCTGTCAGCTCTCACGGACCCCGCCCTCGGCCACCGCGTATGTGGCGCGGCGCCGTGCAATTAGGGCGGCTACGGCTATTGGCTGACCGGGGCAGTGTAGGGGGAAATGCGGCGTTGGGCAAGCCTCCGACCGCGGTGGCTTCGGCCATGCCGCGGCGGCGATTTGGCCAAGCGTCCACTCTCACCCGCGCGGTGCCAGGGCCGGCTCCCCTATGCCGATCACACCAACGATGCCCCGGCGCATCTACAACCCATCCCGCCGGATCCGCCTCGCGGCACCGTTGACGAGCGCGCTGGTCGCGCTCGCCGTCTCACCGCCGGCCGGCGCGCGGGCCGCGACGGCGCAGGGCACGGTGCTCGTCGTGAGCGGCCACAGGGTCGAGCTGGTCGGCGCCGGCGACGCGGTTCGCGGGTACCGCTACGGCGCCCGGTTCCCGGCGGTCGGGTTCGGCACCGAGCTCGCGTACCGCGCCGCGGGGAACCGCTTGACCCAGGTTCGCGTGCTCGGACGCGCGGGGCGAGTCTCGTTCCACGCGCGCGTGAGCGCTACCGCAGGCGACCGGCTGACCGTCCGTCTGGCCGACGGCAGCCGCCTCAGCTTCGGCGCCTCGCGCGTCAACGACGCCGGCACCCCGCCGAAGCCCGGCCAGACCGTCCTGCTGACGGTCACTCGGACATCGGGAGGATTGAAGATCCTGATCGGGCCCCTCGGCCGTCAGACCTCTGGCGGTCACCACAACACCGGGCCCGGCCACAAGAACGGTGGCGGCAAGCAGAGAGGGACCCGGCCGACAGGACCGACGGGCCCCACCGGCCCGACCGGCCCGACCGGACCGACCGGCGTTCACCCGATCGAGCCGCACTCGACCGCGAGCGGCGTCGTCACGAACGTCGGCACCGACTCGATCACGCTCCAGCTGCCCGACGGCTCGACCCTGACCCCGACCCTGCCCGCCGCTTCGCTGGCATACCTGACCGACAACGTCGACCTCAGCGACTGCGAGACGATGACCGTCGACGACGGCGAGGGCGCCTCCGGCCCCGTAGTCGATGCGTTCATGCCGACCGGCATCTCCACCGGGCCGATCTCCGAGTCGCTCGGAGACACCTGCGCCGACGAATCGGACGGCGGCATCGACGTGGTCGGCACGATCACCTCGCTCGGCTCGGCATCCCTCTCGATCTCGATCCCCGGCCAGGCGTCGCAGTCCTATTCGGTGGACCCATCACTCGATCTGCCCGACAGCAACGAGGTGGGCGACCTCGTCGACGTCATGTACTCGCAGAACCCGGACGGCAGCCTCAGCGCCGACAGCGTCGACTACGTCGAGGCGTACACCACCGGCACCGTCCTCGCGGTCGACAACACGGACGGAACGCTCTGGGTCGCCGATGCCGTGACCGGGCAGACGGACACGTTCGGTGACGGCGACGCCAGCTTCTCCGGCATCACTCCGGGCGAGGACGTCGCGGTCGACTACTACGTATCCGGCGGCCAGCCCGAGGCCGACGACGTCGAGGCGCTCGCCGGCTAGCGCCCTCCCGTCCCGGCCCCGGCCCCGCGCCCGGCCGCGCCCGGCCTCGCCCGGCACGGCACGGCCCGCCCCGGCCCGCCCCCCGCCCCGCCCCGCCCCGCCCCGCCCCGCCCCGCCCCGATACACCTAAATCAGGTTCGTGACTTGTTTCCGCCTAGCGGAAACAAATTACCTGCCACTTTCCGGTGCGACTCTCTGGCGGCGTGCCAATCGAGACGCGCAAGGCCGCCCGGGCAATGCCGGGCGGCGCTCACGAATCAGCTACTTCAGCTCGACGGACCCGCCGGCCTCTTCGAGCTCGGCCTTGAGCTTGTCGGCCTCCGCCTTGTCGACGCCCTCCTTGATGGGCTTCGGGGCCTCGTCCACCAGCGCCTTCGCCTCCTTCAGGCCAAGACCGGTGGCGGCGCGGACGACCTTGATCACCTGGATCTTCTTCTCGCCGGCGGCCGTGAGAACGACGTCGAACGTGCTCTGCTCCTCGGCCTCTTCGCCGCCACCGTCGGCGCCGGCGACGGCGGGCGCCGCCGCGGCGACCGCGGTCGCCGAGACGCCGAACGCCTCCTCGAGCGCCTTGATGCGCTCGGAAAGCTCGAGCACCGAGATCGACTTCAGCTCGTCAATCCACTCTTCTGTCGTGGGCATGGTTCCTCCTTACGCGTCGGACTCGTCCGCGTCCGGCGCGGCGTCCTGTTCGGGTTCAGTTTCTGTAGGTTCGGTTTCCGACTCGGCCTCGGGGGCCGGCTCCGCTTCGGCCTCGGGCTCACGGGCGGGCTCCTCGGCCGCCTCCGGCTCCGCCTCGGCCTCGGGCTCGAGCGCGGCCTCAGCCTCGGGCTCCGCGGCAGGCTCCTCGACCGCCTCCGGCTCCGCCTCGGCCTCGGGCTCAGGGGCGGGCTCCTCGCCCTCGGGCTCGGGCGCGGCCTCAGCCTCGGGCTCCGCGGCAGGCTCCTCGACCGCCTCCGGCGCCGCTTCGGCCTCAGGCTCCTCGGCCGCCGGCGCGGCCGGCGCCTCGCCACTCACGAGACCTTGGTCGGCGATCGCCTGCAACTGGATCGCGAGCCCCGCGATCAGCGCGTTCAGCGTCCGCACGAGCCCGGTGATCGGCGCCGCAATCGTGCCCACGAGCTGCGCGTTGAGCACGTCGCGCGAGGGCAGCCTGGCGATCGACTGGATCTCGGCGGCGCTCAGCGCGCCACCATTCATCAGGCCACCCTTGAACTCGAGGATGTGGAGCTGCCGCGCCATGTCGTTCAGCGCCTTGGCGGCGAGCGCCGCGTCGCCGCGCACGAGCGCCAGCGCCGTCGGTCCTTCCAGCATCGGCTTCAGATCAGCGGCGCCGGCCTTGTCGGCTGCAAGCTCGGTGAGTGAGTTCTTGACGATCCGGAAGCTCGTGTCCGCGTCGCGCAGCCTCGCGCGCAGCTCGGCGATCTGCGACACGGTGATGCCGCGGTAGTCGACCGCGTACACCGCCTCGGCGGCTCCGAGCTGGTCGGCGATCTCGTCTACGACCGCGGCTTTCTCATCTCTGTTCATGTTCAGTCCTTGTCCACAAATAACGCCCGCACATGGCGGGCGTCGAAGGCCGGTCGCGACCGGAATCCGCTGCTCCGCCTATCCCGGGCTTACGCTGACGCCGCCGGGGGTCTCGGGCTTCGCTCTCGTGAAGTCTGTCGGGCGAGTGTAGAGCAACTCCCGACTAAGCCACGACGCGGAACGAGGCCATTACCGTCTTCCCGGTGAGGCCGCCCGCTCGCGGCGTGGCCGCGAGCTGATAGCGACCGGTGCTGAGCCGGCGCCCGGACAGACGACCGCTGAACTTGAACTTGTCAGCGCCCGCGAGATCCACGTGCGTGAACGTGCCGACCTTCTGGAGCCGGGTGCACGCTCGCCCGTGCGCTGTCCGTGCCGCGGCGGCACGACGCACCGTCCCCGGGCCCGAACTCCGGCCAGCGTGCGCGAGACCGTGAACGTCGTCTTCGCGGCGGAGCTCAAGACGTAACTGACCGCGGTCCCGACGAACGTGCGACGGGCGATCGATGCGCCGGACGCGGCCGCCGCGAAACTCGCCGGACTCAGCTTCAGCGATCTCAAGACGGGCGCCACCGCCGCGGCCGTGAACGTCCGATCGCTCCCATTCGTCGTGCCGTCCGCGCTCGCCGCGACGACCCGATAGTGATAGGTCGTTCCGGGCGTCAGACCCGTCAGGCCGGCAGTGACCGGGGTAGCCACCAGGCCGCCGACGCTCTGCACCGCGGTTTCGTGCCCGTACGCCATGCTCGTCCCGAACTCGAACTGGACCGTGGCGGTCCCGTCGTTCGCCGTAGCGGTGGCCCCGACCGTCGCGCTCGTCGTCCCGATCGCGCTCGCCGGCCCGGTCGTCGCTGTCGGCGGCGTGACCTCGTATGCGCCGGCGTCGCACGCAGCTCCCGACGGACGCGTCAGCCCGCGCTGATCGGTGGCCGGACACCCGGCGCCGGCCGCGGGCACGGCGTCGATCGCAGCGCTGCCCTGGCCGAGCGCGAGCGTCTCGGTGTCGCCGCCGTTGTCGGCGAGCGAGCCCAGCCCTGGATCGCCAACAATGCCAGGGCAGCTCGTGTCGCCGAACGTGATGTTGTGACCCTCGTCGAGGATCGGTCCGGTCGAGCCCCCGGCGCAATTCCCGCCCTCGTCCTCGGCCACGATCGAATTCTGCACCTTGGTCGGAACACACGAGCCGAAGCAGACGGATTGCGGCTGCGCCCAGACGCCGCCGCCCACCCCGCCATCGCCATTTGCACCCGCCCCGCCCAGGATGCCGCCATCCGGGGCAGGTCCGGCCGCGCCGCCGCCCCCGGGCGAGCCGGTGCCGTTCTCGGCAATCGTCACGTTCAGCAGCGTCGCACTGACCGGGTTACTCACCACGATGGCGCCGCCGGAGCCGCCGGCGCCGCCGCCCCCACCCGTTCCTCCTTGGCCATCGGCGGATTCGGCCAGGCCCCCCTCGCCGCCGGTCCCGCCGGCGCCGCCGAAGTCGGCGGTGAGGGTGGTGTTCGTGACGCTGAGCGATCCCCCGTTGACCGAGATCCCGCCGCCCGGCCCGCCCGCACAGCCGTTGCCGCCATCGCTCGGATCGGTGCCGCTCCCTGTCACCGCGCCTCCCTGACCGCCGCCACCACTGCTCCCGGCGTCGTCCGAAGCGATCGCTTCGCGCAGCGAGCAACCTGCGCCCGTTGCATCGCTCATTGACGTGACGGGATCGTGTTCGCACTCGCCGCCGGCGCGACGGTCATCCACGCGGACGCCGCCGCCATCGAAACGACCGCGGCGGTCAACCACCGCTGCCCGGTCCTGCGCACGCTCGGGATCTTCGCACCGGCAAACCCCGGTGCCAAGGGCGCTACGCCGCCGCCTGCTCCTCGACGATGTCGCGCGTACGCGACGGGTCGACCTTGACGCCCGGCCCCATCGTCGAGGCGAACGTCACCGACCGGATGTAGCGGCCCTTGGCCGCCGAAGGCTTCGCGCGGATCAGCTCGTCCATCACCGCGGCGTAGTTCTCGAGCAGCTTGCGTTCGTCGAAGTCGCTCTTGCCAATCACGAGGTGGACGATCGCGGTCCGGTCGGTGCGGTACTCGACCTTGCCGGCCTTCGACTCCTCGACGGCCTTGGCGACGTCCATCGTCACCGTGCCCACCTTCGGGTTCGGCATCTTGCCCGCCGGCCCGAGGATCCGGCCGAGCCGGCCGACGACCGGCATCAGGTCCGGCGTGGCAATGGCGACGTCGAAATCGTCGAAGCCGTCCTGGATCTTCTGCGCGAGATCCTCGGCGCCGACGACGTCCGCGCCTGCCTCCTCTGCCTCGCGGGCCTTGTCGCCCTGCGCGAACACGGCGATCTTCACGTCCTTGCCGAGGCCGTTCGGCAGCGCGATCGTGCCGCGCAGCTGCTCGTCGGCGTGGCGCACGTTCAGTCCGGTGCGGACGTGCACCTCGACCGACTCGTTGAACTTGGTGTGCTTGAGCTGTTTGACGAGCGCGATCGCCTCCGCCGGCGCGTACTCACGCTCGCGGTCGAAGCGCTGCTTGGCGTCGTTGTATCCCTTCCCGTGCTGTGCCATCAGACCACATCCACTCCCATCGAGCGCGCGGTGCCGGCGATGATCTTCTTCGCCGCGTCGATGTCGTTTGCGTTCAGATCCTTCATCTTCTTCTCGGCGATCTGCGCGAGCTGATCCTGCGTGATCCTGCCGACCTTCTCGCGGTGCGGCTCCGCGGAGCCGCTTTCGAGCCCAAGCGCCTGCTTGATCAGGACGGCGGCCGGCGGGCTCTTGGTGACGAAAGTGAACGAGCGGTCCTCGTAGACGGTGATCACGACGGGGATCACCGTCCCGGTGTCAGCTTGGGTCTGCGCATTGAACGCCTTGACGAACTCCATGATGTTGACGCCGTGCTGGCCGAGAGCCGGGCCGACGGGCGGCGCCGGGCTCGCCTGGCCGCCGACGGCCTGGAGCTTGATCTCTGTCAGTACCTTGCGCGCCATCGTAGATCTTCTTCACTTGGTCGAAGCCGACTTCGACGGGGGTCTCGCGGCCGAAGATCGAGACGAGCACCTTGAGCCGCTGCGCGTCCTCGTTGACCTCCGAGATCTCTCCGCTGAAGTCGGACAGCGGGCCGGAAACGACCTTGACCGACTCGCCGATCGAGAACTGCGCACGGCGTGCGCGGCCGCTCGGCGGTCTCCTTGTGCAGCAACCGGTTGACCTCATCCTGAGTCAGCGGCACCGGCTCGTTCGAGGCGCCGACGAAACCGGTCACCCCGGGCGTGCCCTTCACGAGCGACCACGAGTCCTCGTTCAGGTCCATGTTGACGAGCACGTAGCCCGGCATCGTGCGCTTCTCGACCATGACCTTCTGGTTGTCCTTCATCTCGGACACGGTCTCGGTCGGGACCACGATCTGACGCACCGCGCGCTGCTGGTTGAGCGAGACGACCCGGTGCTCCAGGTTGTGCTTGACCTTCTTCTCGTGGCCTGAATATGTGTTGACGACGTACCAACGAAACATCTATTACCAATGCCCTTCAAGGACGTAATTCATCAAGTGCGTGGAGAGGACATCCGCCACGCCGAGGAACACGCCGGCGACGATCACGAACCCGAGCACGACCCCGGTTGCCTGCATCACCTGCCGACGATCAGGCCACTGTACTCGCTGTAGCTCGCGCCAGCTTCCTTGCAGGAAGCCGAATACGCGCATGAACAGGTTCGGGCGGGGCGCCGCCGGGTGCGCGGCAGGCTCGCCTGCGCCGACGCCCGCGACCGCCACCTCGGCACCACCGCCGCCTCCGTCGCCGCCGCCTACTCGTCGGGCCCGGAAGCCTCGACCTCCTCCTCGAGCTCCTGCTCGTTGCGCTCATGCTCCGCGGGTGTCTCATCAGTCAGCTCCGGGCGTCCGAGCGCCAGCTGCGCGTCGGCCAACTCGACGTCGGGCGCCGCATGGGCGAGCGGGTCGAGCGCGTCCTCGTCGCCGTTGAGCCTGGAGCCGGCGCCGCCCACGTGCTGCGGCCTGCGCGCCTGACGCTCCTTCGCGCGTTTGCGATTGCGAGCCACTGCGCTCTCAGTTCATCGAGTTTCGCGGTGTGCCGTGTGGCACTTGCACCACTTGCAGTACTTCCGGAGCTGCAACCGCTCCGGGTTGTTCCGCTTGCTCTTGTTCGTCTGGTAGTTCCGGCGCTTGCACTCCTCGCACGCGAGGGTTGCAGCGATCCGGACGTCTCCTCGTGCCATAAAAAGACGCGCTTCCCGATACGGGGGTGGTCAGGACATCCAACTCCGGAGCGTGCCAACGCACGCCATCCGGCGCCGCGTTGAGTGTAGCGCCAGTCGCCCGTTAGACCGTGTTACCGGCCCCGGCGTACAACCGGAGCGGGCCCGAGATGCGCCGCGTACGCCAAACCGGCCACCGGAGCGGACCAGCGACCACCATGGCGGCGGCCTCCGTGCCGGCGATCGCCGCGTGCGGCAGCTCGGGCCCGTCCAACTCCAAGAGCGCCCGGTACCCCTACGGCGCGCCGAACGTGCCGAACTCGATCTCCCGCTGCATGCGGGCGAACGGCGTATCCGGCTTCCCCGATCCCCCCGAAGGCCGGGACGGTGGCGGCGTCGGGTTCCCGGGCGGGCTGTTTTCGGAATCGGCGGCCGGCTATCCGTCGATGGCCACCAATTCGCGGGTCCCGCCATCCTGGCCGCCGAGAAGGCCTGCAAGGAGTACATACCGCCGAGCGGGCCGGGCCCGACCGTCTCCGAGCAGCAGCGCGTTCAGGCGCTCGCGGACGCGGCGTGCATGCGCCGCAACGGGATCCCGGCTTCCCTGACCCGACGTTCTCTGGCGGCCAGCAAGCGCTGAATCTGGGCTCCGGGATCAACCCGAACTCGCCGGCCTTCCTAGGCGCGGCCAAGGCCTGCGGCCTGAACAACCCCTGACCCGACGCCCGGAACTGCTCACGCGATCGCGCGCGCACGCGCGCGTGAGGAGAACCCGGTGACTGTCACGGCGGACTGCTCACGCGGCGTATCGACCACGCGCGCGTGAGCGGTTTGCGGGGCGGTCGGCCTGGCGAGCGAAGCCGCTACTGGCCGGCGCTGTCGTCCCCCGCAGCCCAGGCAGCAAGGTCCGGGTTGGCGGCGGGAGCGGCGGGCGGCGGCGAGGATGGCGCCGGCGGCGGCGGCGGCGGGACCGAGGTCTCCGGCTCGGCCGTGGCTGCGGGCTCCTCGGCAGGGACAACCGACGCGCCGGCCTCAGGGGCGGCGCCCTCGGGAGCGCCGGCCTCGGGAGCGCCGGCCTCGGGAGCGCCGGCCTCGGCCGCAGCGCCCTCTTCGTCCGAGCCCTCGGAGCCGGCCGCGAACTTGTCGAGTTTCTCGCTCGCCTTCTCCCCGAACTTCGCGATCCGCTGGGTGTGCTTCCCGCGGGTCTTCTCGTTCGCGGCTGCACCCGCCACGTCGAGCGCGTTGTGCAGATTCTCGCTGTGCTCGGACACGGCCTCCTGCGCCTGCTTGCGCAGATCCTTCAGCTTGTCCCCAAATCCCATCTCACTCCGATCCTCGGCTCCGTTGGTAGCCGGAGATTATCGCCGCTACACGAGCGTTGAGAGGAATGTCTCCGAGCGCTTTCGGTGGCGCTCGAGCAGCCGCAGCGCCGTCTCGGTCCGGCCTCGTCCGATCGCCACCATGATCCGCTCGTGCTCGGCGAGGATCGCGCCCGGAGCCTCCCCCGTCGGGTCATCGATCCACATCCGCCGGTAGGACAGGACTCGATACGGGTCGAGCGTGTCCCACAGCTGCTTCACGTAGCGCAGCAGCCATTCGTTGCCGCAGCGCTCGAAGATCGTGAAGTGGAACGCGCGGTTCGTCGCGATCATCGTGACCGCGTCGCGTTCCTCCACGGCGCGGGCCTGTTCGCGCAGCTCGGCCGCCATCACCTCGAAGTCGGACGCATGCATCGCCGGGATCGCGAGCTCCTCGGCCCGGCGCTCGAGCAGGTCGCGTACAACGTAGATGTCGGAGATCGCCGCCGCCGGCAGCTCGGTCACGAAGTAGCCACGCTGTGGGTGGTAGGTGACGATCCCCTCGCTGGCGAGCGTCTTCAGGGCCTCGCGCAACGGGATCAGGCTGATTCCGAGCTGCTGCGCCGTCGCCTCCTGGCGGATCTTCTGACCGGGCGTCAGGTCGCCCCGGACGATCGCGTCGCGCAGCTCGGCCGCGGCGACGCCCTCCGAGGTGCGGGGCAGCGATGTCCGCTCGAGCGTCACGCCCGCACACCCGGTCGCGCCGGCGCCATCAGCTCGCGCACGCTCACGCCGGCCCCAAGCGAACCGACCAGACCCGCCAGCAAACCGGCATCCTCCGCCCCCAACACGGGCTCGGCGAGCGCAGCGAACTTCCGCTCGAGCCGGGCACGCTGGGCCGCCAGATCACGCGAGGCCGTGTTCATGTCCACCGCCGCCTCGAGTTCGGCGCCGTCGAGGCGGCGAACGACGACCCGCGTCGGCCGGCCGGCCACCGCATCCTTCACGAGCCGCACGCGACCGCGCAAAGAGATCACCTGATCGTCGACCGCGTCGCTGTCGGTGATCATGGTCAGGTCGCGCCCGAGCAGCGCCATCGCGGCCAGGTGCGCGACGCTGAACTTGACCTCGAGCCCCGTCGACGGCGCCGGGACAACACACGTGCCGAGCTCGAGGTCGGATACGTGCACGTCGACGGACGAGACGTCATCCGCGCCGAGCCGGTGCTCGCCCTTCAGCGCCAGCACGCCCTCGATCGTCGAATGCGTCCAGTAACAGGAGGCGTGGTACTTGAACAGGTTGTCGAGCAGGTGCCAGCCGGCGGCTGGATCGGCGAGCGCCGCGCCGGCATCGCAGTCACCGCCGGCGAGCGCCGCGAACCCCTGCTCGGCCTCGATCGCATCGGGCGCCGCGGTGAACCCCTCGGACGCGAGCAACGCCGCGAGCAGTCCGTTCTCGCATGCTCTGCCCGCATGCAGCGACTTGGTCATCGTGCCGATGTTGCACTTCAGCCCGGCGGCCTCGCTGGCTGCGATCCCGAACGCGAGCGCGGTCCGCGGCGCGTCCAGCGCGAGCAACCTGGCGCACGCGGCGGCGGCGCCGAAGGTCCCGGCCGTCCCGGTGTAATGCCAGCCGCGCACGTACGGCTGCGGCCCGATCGCGATCGCGACCCGACAGGCCGTCTCATAGCCGGCGACGAAGGCGACGAGCAGCTCGGCCCCCGAGACGTCGAGCTGCTCGGCGAGCGCGAGCGCCGCGCCGGCCACCGCCACCGAGGCGTGTCCGAGGAAACGCGCGTTGACGTCGTCGAAGTCGAGCGCGTGGGAGGCGGTGCCGTTGATCAGCGCAGCCGAGAGCGGCGCCACGCGAAGCTCGCGCCCGACGACGGTGACGCCGTCGTCCACGGCACACGCGGTGCTCCGAACCAAGATCTCCGGCCCCGGCTCGTGACTTCCTCCGAGCGTCACGCCGAACCAGTCGAGCAGCGCCTGGCGCGCGACCTCCACCACTTCGTCAGGAAGCGCTTCGAACTCGAGTCCGCTCACCCGTTCGGCCAGGGCGCGTGTCAGCTCTTCGGACATGCTCACCTCTCCTGCAGAAGACCACACCGTACTCATACTTGCAAATATTATAATATCCCCTATTATGCCGCCCGTGACCGATGCAGACACCAGTACCGCCGCCGGCACGGCCGCCGGCGCCGCCCCCGTCAGCCGCGAGCTCGCCGAGTGGCTCGCCACCGTCGGGCTCAGCGATGTCCCACAGGCGACTCGGACTCGCGCGAAGCACCTCCTGCTCGACGGCATCGGCTGCGCGCTGGTGGGCGCCCGCCTCCCGTGGTCGGACGCCGCCACGAACGCCCTCACAGCGCTCGAGGGCGGCGCCGGCACGCCGCTGATCGGCACCGGCCGCGCCACCACCCCGCTGGCCGCGGCGCTGCTCAACAGCTCCTACGTGCAGGGGTTCGAGCTCGACGACTACCACCCTGTCGCGCCCGTCCACGGCGCGAGCCTCGTGCTCCCGGCGATGCTGTCCGCGCTCCCGATCGCGACGAACACGACCGGCGCCGACATGCTCCTCGGCGCGATCCGCGGGTTCGAGGTCGGGCCTCGCGTCGGGCTCGCCCTACATGGCGCGCAGATGCTGACGCGCGGCTGGCACTCGGGGCCGGTGTTCGGCGGGCCTGCCGCCGCAGCCGCGGCAGGTACGCTGATGGACCTGAACGCAGACGAGTTCGAGGACGCTATCGGGCTCGCCGCGACCCAGGCCTGCGGGCTGATGGCGGCCCAGTTCGAGTCGATGGGCAAGCGGATGCAACACGGCTTCGCCGCTCGCAATGGCCTGCTCGCCGCGACCCTCGCGGCCGGCGGCTACACCGGCATCAAGCAGGTGTTCGAGCGCCCGTACGGCGGCTTCCTGACGACCTTCGGCGAGGGCCATGATCCAGACCCGTCCCAGATCACCGCCGGGCTCGGCGAGCACTGGGAGACCGACGTGATCGCGGTGAAGCCGTACGCGGCGATGGCGGGGCTGCACGCCGCGATCGACGCCGCGCGGGCGATGCTCGCGGAAGGCCCCGTCGACCCCCAGACGATCCACACGATCACCGTGTCCGTGTCCGAGCCGGCCTTCCACCACGGCGGCTGGCGCGCCGAGCGCCCGCTCGCGGCGGTCGGGGCACAGATGAACCTCGCATACGCGGTCGCAGTCACGCTGCTCGACGGGACCGCCCTCGCCGCCCAATTCGCCCCCGGGCGGATCGACGCCGACGACGTCTGGGCGCTGATCGAGCGAACGACGCTGCGCCACGAGACGGCATTCGACGAGCGCTTCGAGGACGGCTACAACACGCGCCTCGAAATCGTGCTGCAAGACCATGCCACCCGCACGAGCTTCATCGACCAGCCGCGCGGCGGACTGCTCAAGCCGCTCGGCAACGAAGAAGTGGTCGAGAAGTTCCGGACCCTCGCGGAGCCGCTGATAGACGACGCAAGGGCACGCGAAATCGAGAACATGGTGCTGGCGCTCGAGGAGCTGCCCGCGATCAGCGATCTCGTCGCACTGCTCGCGCCCCCCGTCAACCCGATCTTCGCCGCCCCGGAGGTGTCCGCATGAACACGAAGGCAACGCAACTGCGAGAGCTGCTCGCCGGCGACGAGTTGATCGTCGCGCCCGGCGTGTACGACGGCGTCTCCGCCGCGCTCGTCTCGAAGCTCGGATTCAGCGCCGCGTACATGACCGGGGCCGGTGTGGTCGCATCGGCGTACGGCCTCCCGGACATCGGGCTCGCGACGCTGACCGAGATGGCCGATCGGGCGAGGGTCCTCTCCGGCCTGCTCGACGTTCCGCTGATCGCGGACGCCGACACCGGCTACGGCTCGCCGATCAACGTGATCCGCACGGTCCGCGAGTACGAGCGCGCCGGCGTCGCCGCGATCCAGCTCGAGGACCAGACGTTCCCGAAGCGGTGCGGTCACCTCGCGGGCAAGGAGGTCGTCGACGTCGACACGTTCGCCCGAACGCTGCAGGCCGCCGTCGACGCCCGCCGTGACCCGGACACGGTGATCGTCGCGCGGACGGACGCCCGCGCGCCCCTCGGACTCGATGAGGCGATCGCCCGCGGCAATCGTTACGCGGAAATCGGCGCCGACGTGATCTTCGTCGAGGCACCGCGTACCGAGCAGGAGATCGAGCAGATCGCGGCCGAGGTGAGGGCGCCGCTGCTGCTGAACCTGGTGCCCGGTGGGCTCACACCAGAGCTCGATCACGCCCGCCTTGCGGAGCTGGGCTACCGGATCGCGATCTATCCCGGCGCGATGGTGATGGCGGTCGTGCCGGCCGCGATCGAGGCGCTCAGCAAACTGCGGGGCCGGTCCCTCGGGGAGGACCACGTCCCCGGACCGGAGGCGTTCTTCGATCTGTTCGGGCTCACCGCCTGGCAGGAGCTCGGCAACCGGTACGAGGGATAGGAGCAGGCGATGGGCATGACGATCATCGAGAAGATCCTCGCGCGCGCGAGCGGGCGCGAGAGCGTCGAAGTCGGCGAGTTCGTCGTCTGTGACGTCGACATGACTGTGCTGATCGACCTGCAGTTCGCGACCCTTTGGGCGTCGCCGACGCGGATCGCGGACGCGCACCGGCTCGCCGTGATCATGGACCACGCGGTCCCGGCGCCGACCGTGTCGGACGCCGACGGCGGCGTCCGGGCGCGCAGGTTCGTCGAGCAGCACGGGATCGAGCGGTTCTTCGACGTCGGGCGCCACGGGATCTGCCACCAGGTGATCGCCGAGAACGGGCTCGCGCGTCCGGGCGAGATCCTCACGTGCACCGACTCGCACACGTGCGCGGGCGGCGCGTACAACACCGCCGCGCGCGGGCTCGGGCCGGTGGAGGTCTACTCGGTCATGTGCACCGGCAGGACCTGGTTCCAGGTTGCGCCCACGATCCGCTACGAGCTGACCGGCGCCAAGCCCGAGGTCGTCACGGGCAAGGACATCTTCCTGCACATCGCGGGCGCGTACGGCGACGCGACCAACCATAGCCTCGAGTTCGGCGGTCCCGGCCTGACCACGGTCCCGATGAACGACCGGCGCACGATCGCCACCCAGGGCGCCGAGGTCTCGGCCGACTTCACCACCTTCCCGGCCGACGAGCTCTGCCGCGCGTTCCTTGACGCGCGCACCGATCGCTCGTACGAGCCCGTCGACCCGGATCCCGATGCGCAGTACGCCGCGGTCCGCACCGTCGACCTCACCACGCTCGAGCCGTACGTCGCACGACCGGGCGGCGTCGCCAACAACGCCGTCCCCATCTCCGAAATAGAGCAACGGCGCGTGAACCAGTGCTTCATCGGCTCGTGCGCGAACGGGCAGCTCGAGGACCTGCGGATCGCGGCCGACATGCTCAGAGGCCAGAAGGTCGCCCACGGAGTGAGGCTGATCATCACGCCCGCCTCGCAGGCCGTGTACACCGACGCGATCAAGGCCGGCTACGTCGAGACGATCGCCGAGTCCGGCGCGATCGTCACCAATTCCACCTGCGGCGCCTGCTTCGGGTACCACATGGGGCTGCTCGGCGCCGGTGAGGTGTGCATGACCGCCTCCACCCGCAACTTCAAAGGCCGGATGGGGAGCCCCGAGGCGGAGATCTACATGGCCTCGCCGTACGCCGTCGCGGCCGCCGCGATCGCGGGCCACATCATCGACCCGCGAAACGTGAGCGTCTGATGGACGACGTGATCGAAGGCCGCGCGTGGGTGTTCGGCGACTCCGTCGACACGGACAACATGTACCCGGGGTTCGCGATGAAGCTGCCGCTCGAGGAGGCGGCGAGGCACGTGTTCTACGACATGCGGCCCGGCTGGACCGACGAGGTCGCCGCCGGTGACATCGTGATCGCCGGCCGCAACTTCGGGATCGGCTCGAGCCGGCCGGTGGCGCAGCTGTTCAAGCAGCTCGGGGTGGTCGCGCTGGTCGCCGACGAGTTCAACTCCCTGTTCCTGCGGAACTGCATCAACCTGGGCCTGCCGGCGGTCACGATCGACGGCGTCAGCAAAGCGATCAGCGACCAGGACAAGGTCAAGCTCGACGTGCGCAGCGCGACGATCGAGCGCATCGAAGACGGCGCCACCCTGACCGGCAACCCGCTGCCCGAGTTCGTGCTCGAGATCCTCGCCGGTGGCGGGCTGTTGCCGAAGCTCGTCAAAGACGGCTACATCCCGACCGATCCGGCCGCGATCCAGGGCAGCGGGCAGGCGCCGGCGGCGTAGCCTCGGTTGCGGCCGACTCCGCGGTCCGAGGGTGCCGCCGAGGTTGCCGGTGCCGTGAATGGCGAGCTGCACGAGAGCTTTCGCACGCAAAAGCTCCACTTAAGCGTCTTAGCGTCAGCGCGGTGTGGGGCTCGTTTACCCTGATTTGCGGAGGGCATTTTTGTGACGTCGAGTTCGTAGCGAGCCCGAGCGCACGACCCTGACTTCCGAGGTTCCGGCGAACCCAGGAGGTCGACATGTCACACACGCAGGTCATCTTGGAGCGAGCAGCTCGGGGAGCCCGGGGAGCTCACTGCTTGCCGACACAGGCTGCCGTGGTCCTGAGTGCGATCGGGCTCGCGGGCTCCGTCGCCTCGGGCCACGGAAAGCGCGCTACCCGAAGCGGACGAATGCGATGAGGTATCTGACCACGGGCGAAGCGGCGAGGCTCTTGCAGATCAGTCCGGGCGTGTTGCGTGACTGGGAGCGCCGGTTCGGCTTCCCGATGCCGCGTCGCTCGCCGGGAAATCATCGGATGTTCGTGCATTCGGAAGTGAGCGCTCTGGAGGCGGCGCTGCGCGAGCGCAGCTCGATCTCGTCGGCCGTCTCCCGCGCACGTGAGGCGCTGGCAGCTCACAACGACGCGCTCGTTGGCGCGCTCGGCTCCTACGACTGCCGGCAGGCCGATGTCGAGATCGAAACGACACTCGGATTACTGACGGTCGAACGATCGGTCGAGGAGGTGCTGCTCCCTGCCCTCGCCCAGATCGCCGGCAAGCACACCTTCGATTCAGCTGCCTGGGCGTTTGCCGCGCATTGGGGAGTCGATTGGCTTCGCCGGGCCACGCGGATGGTGATGCCGCCGGTGCGCGAGGTTTCGATCCTGCTCGGGGATGCGTCACGGGACGAGCTTGACCCGGACACGCCACACATTCGCGCCTTCGAGCTCTTCTGTGTGCGTGCCGGCGCCACGGTGCTCAGTCTGTCGGTCCGCGGCGGCGCCGGCATCAGTGACGCGATCGCTGTTCACTGCCCTGACATCGTTGTCCTGGCCGGCGGACGACCAACAGACAGTGCATGCGCGGACTGGACGAATTGCGTCAGGCAGGCAGCGTTTTCGATGCCGATCGTCACGTATCGGCATGAAGAGCTGGGTGAACGGCTCCGCAGGACCGATCTGAGCGCGCTGCCGACCAGGGCGACCGCCGCCAACCACCGCCTGATCGAGCTTGTCGAGGCCGCGCAGGTGCGAAGGGCCGGAGTTCGTCGTCGGTCGGTCGCAGCCCGGGAAGTTCGGATCGACACTCGGATGCGCCTTGCAGGCTGAGCGTCTGCCCGCTTCTCCCTTCGGTTGACCGTCCCGCTACTCGCCCAGCTCCACCGGCCGCAGCTCGAGCTCCAATATCCGCTCGCCGCGCAGCACGGTCGCGAGCAACGGCTCGCCGATCGCGTCCTCGGTCATCAACCGCTGGACGTCGTCGACGCGCTCGACGGCAGTTCCGCCCAGCGACACGATCAGGTCCTCGGCCCGCAGGCCGGCACGATCGGCCGGACTGCCGGCCGCGACCTCGACCACCTCGATCCCTGCGTCGCGATCCAGTTTCACGCGCGCGTGGGGCGGTAGCGGACGCGGGCCGCCGGCGATCCCGATGTACGCCCGCCGCACGCGTCCATCGCGCATCAGCGCGCCGATGATCCGCCGCATCGCTTCGTTGATCGGCACCGCGAGCCCGAGGCCGACGCCGGCGACCGCGGTGTTGATCCCGACCACCTCGGCCGAGCTCGTCACGAGCGCCCCACCCGAGTTGCCGGGGTTCAGCGCCGCGTCGGTCTGGATCACGTTGTCGATGTACCGAACCGTGCGGCCGGCACGCGCCGGCAGCGAGCGCCCGAGCGCGGACACGACCCCGGCAGTGACCGAACCGGCGAACCCGTTCGGGTTGCCGATCGCCAGCACCAGCTGCCCGACGCGCAGCCCCTCGGCCTCGCCGAGCGTTGCGGGGGTCAGCGAATCGCCGTCCGCCCGCAACACGGCGAGGTCGGACAGGCGGTCGATGCCGACGACCCGGAAGCGAAGCTCCCGGCCGTCGACGAACGCCGCCCGGCCCGTCCGTCCCGGTCCCGCCACGACATGGGCCGAGGTCAGCAGGAACCCATCCGGCGTCAGCGCCACCGCGCTGCCGGCGCCCGCCGGAACCTGCCCGCCGCCGCGCGAGCGCCGCATCACGCGCAGGTTCGCAACCGACGGCGCGAGCCGCTCGGCGACGTCGACGACGATGCGCGAATAGGCGTCGAGCGCCGCAGCCTCGTCCACCGTGGTCAAAGCGTCACCGTCACCACGCGCTCTTCGTTGCCGCGCACGATCGTCAGCTCGATCGAGCCATCCGCGCGGACTGCATCGAGCGCCTCGTAGACCGCGTCGATGCGGTCCAGCGGGTGCGTGCCGGCGAGCACGATCAGATCGCCGCGCTCGATCCCGGCCTTCTCAGCGGGGCTGCCCTCTTCGACCGCGCGCACGAGCACGCCGTCGCGCTCCGGTAGGCCGACGGCCCGCCGCAGCCGGCGCGCGACCCTCGGGGGCACGAGCGCCACTCCGAGCCGCACACGCTTCGGAGCCTCACCCTGGCCGAGCGACCGGACCCGCTCGCGCAGCGTCTCGTCAGCGGGAAGCGCCAGGATCAGGCCACCGTCGACCCTGACCGAGTTGAGCCCGAGCAGGCGCCCCTGGTAGTCGACCAGCGGCCCGCCCGATGAGCCTCGCGGCAACGGCGCGGTGTGCTCGATCGCGCCCGCGATCCGCCGGCCCCGGGGGCCGCGGAAGCTCCGCGCCGTCGAGGACACGAATCCGGGCGTGACCCGCAGCCCGCGGCCGGCCGGGTTGGCGAGCGCGAGCACCGAGCGGCCGATCGCCGGAGCCCCGTCCTCACCGGCCCACTCGATCGGCTGCGCCTCACCGGTGTCGACCTCGATCACGGCCACGTCGAGGTCGCCGTCGGAGGCCGTGACACGGCCCTCCGCGCGGCGTCCGTCGGCGAACGTCACCGTGAG
The DNA here is from genome assembly GCA_963826895.1 of uncultured Solirubrobacterales bacterium. Taxonomy (GTDB): domain Bacteria; phylum Actinomycetota; class Thermoleophilia; order Solirubrobacterales; family Solirubrobacteraceae; genus Palsa-465. The sequence goes on along the minus strand of CAWGYJ010000001.1, from coordinate 279,785 downwards.
CTCGTCGTGGCGAACGTTGTGCGCGTTGGTGAGCACGCGGCCGGGCTCGATCACGACGCCGGAGCCGCCCCATCCGCGCCCCAGACCGACGACTGCCGGTCCGACGCGCTCCGCGACTTCACCGATCGCGGTCTCGATATCAGCGAAAGCTGTCAATTTCATCCTCCTAGACTACTTACTTGCAATGTGCAAGTCACAAGCCTACCAGGCGAGGACCGCACGCTCTCGTACGATCCGCGCAGACATGGCCGCGGAATCCCCATCCGCGCTGGCGGAGGCGCTTTCGACCGTCGGCGACCGCTGGACCCTGCTGATCGTCGCCGCGCTGCTCGACGGGCCCCGCCGCTTCGGCGAGCTCCAGGAGCAGGTCGGCGGGATCGCGCCGAACGTCCTCACGCAGCGACTGCGCCAGCTCGAACGCAACGCGCTGGTGATCACCCGGCCCTACTCGGAGCGACCGCCTCGGTTCGAGTACGAGCTCAGCGCCGCCGGACAGGAGCTCGCCGGCGTGCTGCGGTTGCTGGCCGGATGGGGCGCGCGCCAGGGCGAGGAGCCGGCGGCGCCGCGTCACTCCGTGTGCGGGACGCCGATGGAGGCGCGCTGGTGGTGCCCGACGTGCGAGCGGCCCGTCGGCGACGACGACGGCGACGAGCTGCATTTCGCCTGAGCGACCCAGCCTCGCGGGCGCGTTCCGCCGGCGTCGCTGAGAACCCTCTCATTCACTCTTTCCGGCACGGATCTGGGCGGCCGGGAAGAATGCCGCCCAATGATCCGGCTGATCGGCATCGTGATCTCGCTCGGAATCGCCGACTCGTTGAACCCCTCGACGATCGGCCCGGCCCTGTTCCTCGCCGGAGGCGACCATCCGCGGACGAAGGTCGGCGAGTTCACGCTCGGCGTGTTCGCCGTGTACTTCCTCGGCGGGGCGGCGATCGCGCTCGGGCCCGGGCAGCTGCTGCTCGATCTGATCCCGCATCCGCACCGCGCCCTGCGACACATCCTCGAGGTCACCGCCGGCGTCGCGATGCTGGTGGCGGCGGCGGTGCTGTGGCGCCACCGGAACAGGCTGTCCCAGCGCGAGATCAGGACGGTCAATCCCGAGGGGCGTTCTGCCGCGCTGCTCGGCGCGACGATCATGGCGGTCGAGCTCCCGACCGCGTTCCCGTACTTCGCGGCGATCGCGGCGATCGTCGGCTCGGGCTTCGACCCGGTCCGCCAGCTGATCCTGCTGATGCTGTTCAACATCTGCTTCGTCTTGCCGCTGCTCGGGATCCTCGGCACGCTGACGTTCGCCCGGGACCGCGCGGGGCAGTGGCTCACGACGGGACGCCAGTGGCTCGAGGCGCGCTGGCCGGTGCTGCTCGCCGGGGTCGCCCTGATCGCCGGAATCCTCGTCGTGCTCTTGGGGGTCACCGGAATCGCGGGGCCGCGCAGCCGGCTCGCGCGGCTGCTCCGCCATATCCCCGGGTTCCCCAAGCACCCGTAACGTGTCCTACTTGCGCATGCCCCCTGCCAATTCGTCCAGGCGAACGAGCCTCACCGGGTACGGGCTCAGGCGGCGGACCCGGCCATGTCCGGGTCCGGCTCGCGCGAGAGCTCGTTCGCGAGCCGGGTGAGGAACCCGACGAGCTCCGGCTGCTGCTCGGGCGCCCACCCCTCGAGCAGCCGCGACAGGCTGGCCCGCCGCTCCGCGACGAGGCGCTCGACCATCTGCTGGCCCTCCTCGGTCGGCGACAGGCCGCCATCATCGCCGTGAACGAGCAGTCCCCGATCATCGAGCGAGTCGCGGGCCGAGTGCGCCACGTCCACGGGGATCCCCCACTCGGCGCTCAGGGCATCGAGGTCGGCGTGCGGGTCGAAATGGAGCCGCACGAGCACCCAGCATTCGGCCGGACCCAGGTCGACGCCCGCGCGTTCGGCCATCTGCGCCACGAACCGGCGCCGGCCCTCGCGGCCGACGAGCACGGTCAGCGCGCGCGACAGCTCCGCGAGCGAGTCGGTGTCCTTGGGCACGGCGAACGTCTCGCCGATCCCGGTGCTGCCCGTCACGCTGTCGCGAAGCGCCAGCTGCGGCAGCATCCAGCTGAGCACGAACGCGAACGCGGCGACCCCGGCGGCCACCACGAACACTGTGCTGAGCGCGTTCGTGAACGAGTGGATGTAAAGGTCCCGGAAGAGCGGAGGCAGCTTCTTCAGTGACTGCGGCGGCGCGTGGGCGATCTGCGAGGCCTTGCCGGTGGCTCCGACCTTCACGAGCGCGGTCTTCAGGTCGGCCGTGAGACCGCTCGTGAAGATCGACCCCAGGATCGCCGTCCCGACCGAGCCGCCGATCGATCTGAACAGCGTCGCGCCCGAGGTCGCGACTCCGAGGTCGGAATAGTCGACCGCATTCTGGACGGCGAGCACCAGCACCTGCATCACGCACCCGAGGCCGAGGCCGAGCACGAACATGAACAGGGACGAGAGCGCGCCGCTCGTCGTGGCGCTCATCGTCGATAGCAGCAGCAGCCCCACGACCATGATCGCCGTCCCGGCGATCGGGAACGGCCGGTAGCGCCCCGTGCGGGTGATGATCTGGCCGGAGCCGATCGAGGTGATCAGCAGACCGCCCATCAGTGGCAGGATTCGCAGTCCCGAGCCGGTCGGTGTCGCGCCGTTGACGACCTGCAGGAACAGCGGCAGGTAGGTGATCGAGCCGAACAGCGCGAACCCGACGACGAACCCGATCCCGCTCGTGACCGAGAACACGCGGTTGCGAAACAGCCACGGCGGCAGGACCGGCTCGGCGGCGCGGCGCTCGGCGACCACGAACCCCACCAGCACCACGACCGACGCGATCGCGAGCGAGATGATGAACGGCGAGCTCCAGCTGTAGGAGGTGCCGCCAAGCGTGCAGGTCAGCACGACGCCGCTCAGTCCGGCCGCCAGCAGGCCGGCGCCGAGGTAGTCGATCTGGTGGTGGATGCGCTCCTTGACCGACGGCAGCGTCACCGCCAGCACCGCGAACGCGGCGACGCCGATCGGCAGGTTGACGTAGAAGATCCAGCGCCACGACAGGTTGGTCGTGAAGAACCCGCCGAGCAGCGGGCCGAGCACGCTGGCGAGTCCGAACACGGCTCCGAAGATCCCCTGGTAGCGGCCGCGCTCGCGGGGCGGCACGACGTCGCCGACCGCCGCCTGGGCGCTGACTATCAGCCCGCCGCCGCCGAGCCCCTGGAGCGCACGGAACGCGATCAGCTCGGTCAGGCTGTGCGACAGCCCGCACAGCGCCGAACCGATCAGGAACACGGTCATCGCGACCTGGAGCACGATCTTGCGCCCGTACAGGTCGCCGAGCTTCCCGTACAGCGGCGTGACCGCCGTCTGCGCGAGCAGGTACGCCGTCACGACCCACGAGATGTGGTCGAGCCCCCCGAGGTCGCCGACGATCGTCGGCAGCGCCGTCGCGACGATCGTCTGAGTCGAGCGCCGCCATCAGCATCACGAGCATGAGGCCCGAGAACACCACCAGCACGGCCCGGTTGCTACCGCCTGCCTGCTCAGCCGGCGCCGGGGCGGCGGCGGCAGCGGCGCTCACGATCCCGCTCCAGCCGTCATCGCCGGATCATATGACCAGCGGTTGTGGCCGCGGCGATCGCCACCCGGCGGGACCTCTCGGCCCCCAACCGCACAAACTCGGAACCGGGCCCGCCCCTACGGAATGCCAAACTCGGCACTTGGGATCGGCGGTGGTCGGTAGTGCGGGCTATGGGCGCAGAACTGCACTTCTCCGCCGGCGCCCCGGCGAGTTTGTACAGGCACGGGGGTTGCGTGCGCGGTGACGCGGCTGCTCGGACTGCGTCCGGACCCGGTTGGCGGCCGCCCGAGCGCGCGGGCGACCGAGCGCGCGGGCGACCGCCTGAGCGTTGAGCGGTGGGGGCGCAGCGAGCCGCCACCAGGCAGGCGTCGCGTCGTTCATGCCGCCGCAAACACCACCCAGTGCTGATAGCGCGGCCTGCCGGGGGCGACTCGATGCGACCGAACCCGGACGCCATATGCTTCGCGCCGTGGCGACCGCCACCGACGCAGGGACCACGCAGTTCGATCCGCGGACGCTCCAGCGGCTGCTCGACGGGCCCTATGTCGAGCTGCGCGACCAGACCCGCGAGGTGCTCAGCCGGCCGGAGTTCGCGCCACCGATCGCGATGCCGAAGGCGGAGTACCGCGAGCGGGTTCTGACCTGGGCAAAGCAGCTGGCCGACGAGGGCCTGACCGCACCCGGGTTCCCCGAGCGATACGGCGGCCACGGCGATCCGGGCGCGAACGTGGCCGCGTTCGAGACGCTGGCGTACGGAGACCTGTCGCTGCTCGTCAAGTTCGGCGTGCAGTTCGGGCTGTGGGGCGGGTCGGTGCACCAACTCGGCACCGAGCGCCACCACGAGCGCTACCTGCGGGCGATCGCGACGCTCGAGCTGCCGGGCGCGTTCGCGATGACCGAGCTCGGACACGGCTCGGACGTCCAGCACCTGCTCACAACCGCCACGTACGACCCCGAGACGCACGAGTTCGTGATCGACACGCCGGTCGACGAAGCGCACAAGGAGTACATCGGCAACGCCGCACAGCACGGGCAGATGGCGACCGTGTTCGCCCAGCTGATCGTCGCCGGCGAGGAGCACGGCGTGCACGCGCTGATCGTCCCGCTCAGAGACCAGCGAGGGCATCTCCACGACGGCGTGCGGATCGAGGACGACGGCGACAAGATGGGGCTGAACGGCGTCGACAACGGCCGGATCTGGTTCGACCATGTCCGCGTCCCGCGCGACGCGCTCCTGAACCGCTACGCCGACGTCGACGCCGAGGGGCACTACCGCAGCCCGATCGAGAACCCGAGCAAGCGGTTCTTCACGATGCTCGGCACGCTCGTCCAGGGCCGGGTCTGCATCGGCGGCGCTGCGATCAGCGCGGCCAAATCAGCGCTGACGATCGCGGTCCGCTACGGGCTCACACGCCGCCAGTTCGGTCCTCCCGACGGCGAAGAGGTTCCGATCCTGGACTACCGGACTCACCAGCGCCGGCTGATGCCGCTGCTGGCGCGCACCTTCGCGCTGCACTTCGCCCAGGACGAGCTGCGCGAGAAGTTCGACCACGTGATGCGCCTCCAGGACGCGCCCGATCGCGAGCGCCGCGAGCTCGAGTCGCTCGCCGCAGCGATGAAGGCGGCCGCCAGCTGGCACGCCACGCACACGATCCAGACCTGCCGCGAGTGCTGCGGCGGCGCCGGCTACATGGCGGTCAACCGGTTCGCGGCGCTGAAGGCCGATACCGACATCTTCACCACCTTCGAGGGTGACAACACCGTTCTGACCATGCTCGCGGCGCGGGCGCTCCTGACCGACTACGCGCACGACTTCGGCGGGCTGAACCCGGCCGAGATGGTCACGTTCGTCGCCGGTCAGGCTGTCGAGACGGTCGTGGAGCGGCTGTTCGCGCGCAAGATCGCCCAGGTGATCGCGGACGTGGTGCCGACTCGCGACGGCGACCCCGGCAACCTCCAGGAGCGCGAGCACCAGCTCGATCTGTTCCGCTGGCGCCAGGGCCACATCACCGCGTCGGTCGCGAACCGCTTCAAGCGCGGCCTCGACGAGGGCTTCGACCCGTTCGAGGTGTTCCGCGCTGTTCAGGACCACGCCATCGCCGCCGCGCAGGCGTACGTCGACACCGTGATGCTCGAGGCGTTCATCGCGGCCATCGACCGCTGCGAGGACGAGGGCGTCAAGTCGATCCTGAACCTCGTCTGCGATCTGTTCGCGCTGCAGAACGTCGAGGCGGACAAGGGCTTCTTCCAGGAGCACGGCCGGCTGACCTCGATCCGCACGAAGGCGGTCACGCGCGAGGTCAACCGGTTGTGCAACGAGGTCCGCCAGAATGCGGGTGCGCTCGTCGATTCGTTCGGAATCCCGGACGCGATCCTGTCGGCGCCGATCGGAATCAAGGAGGCTCAAGAGTGACCGTACCCGAGGATCTCGGCCCACCCAGCTCGTACCTCGCGCTCGAGCGTGGCACGCCGGTCTACAGCTCGGACGGCGACGAGATCGGGATCGTCGAGCACGTGCTTGAGGACGATCGCGAGGATGTGTTCGACGGCATCGTGATCGCACACGCCGACCACCATCACCAGCGGCTCGGCCACCGCGACCCGCACTGCTTCGCCGACGCCGACCAGATCGACTCGATCCACGATCGCGGCGTGCTCCTCAAGCTCTCCACCGGGGACTCCGCAACCCTGCCGAAGCCGAGCGCAAACCCGGCGGTGATGCGCGAGGACCCGACGGTCGGTGGCGACACCCAGAGGCACCAGAAGCTGTCCCGCGCCTGGGATCTGCTGTCTGGAAAGCGTTACGAATAGAGGTCAGCTCTTCTCGAGGCCCGCGACCAGGGTCGCGAGCAGCAGCTCGAATGATTCATCGAGGTCGAGCGGCAGCCCGAACCCGCCCTGCGCCTCGATCGCGACGAACCCGTGCAGCCCGGCGCGGATCACGCGCACGCGCTGCAGCGCCTCGTCGCCCGTAAGGCCCCAGACCGCGAGCACCGCCGTCAGCACCGCGATCGCTCGGGCGCCCGCTGCCGCCAGCTCATCGTCGCCCGGCGCCGGCGCCCACACGGTCGCGGAGTAGCGACCCGGGTGCGCGAGCGCATACCCGCGGTACGCGCGCCCGATCGCCCGCAGCGCATCGGCGCCCGCCCGGCCGACGGCCGCGTCGCGCAGCGCGTCGCCGAGCTCGTCGATGCTGCGCAGGGCCAGCAGCCGCAGCAGGCCGGCGCGCCCGTCGACGTGGTTGTAGAGCGACGGAGCCCGGACGCCCAGCGCGGCGGCGACCCGAGCGAGCGTGACCTCGTCGAGCCCCTCGGCGTCGGCGATCCGGGCGGCCTCCTGCACCACCCGAGCCGTGTCCAGGCCCTGGCGCGGCATCGCGACCTCAGGCCCCACGGGCGATCGCAGCGTCCATCCGCGACCCCGGCTTCTCGACGATCTTCCCGTGGCCCGGCGCGAGCCGAGCCGGATCGAGCTTCCGCAGTGCCTTCGCGGATTCGAGCCCGGTCGGCTTGTGCCACGCCGCGTAGGCCGGGAGCGGGAACCGCCAATTGCCCTTCGCCGTCGTCGCGACCCCGCCGAGCGTCGAATACGCGTCGCCGCAGATCAGCGTCCGGTCGCGGGTGTCGAGCAGCGCCACGTGGCCGGGCGTGTGACCGGGCGACGCGATCACCTCGAGCGATCCGATCATCTCGCCCGGTTCGACGGTGCGCGTCGGGACGGTCTTCGCGCCGGGGAAGCTGCCCTTTCCGATGTTGTCCCCCGGCTCGCCCGGATCGATCGACTTGTCGCCGGCCAGAGGCCGCGCGTCACGCGTCGAGATGATCACCTCGGCGTCCGGCAGCGCCTGTGCGAGCGCGTCCAGCGAGCCGATGTGATCGCCATGCGCGTGGGTGAGCACGATGCGCTTGATCGGCGCCCCGAGCCGCTTCGCCGCGCCGAGGATCTTCTTCTGCGATCCCGGGATCATCGTGTCCACGAGCGTGAGGCCGTCGTCCTCTCGGACCAGATAGCAGTTGACGAATCCGAAGCGGGAGATGCGAGTGATGTCTGTCATGAACCCTCCAGGTTGCTGTCGATTGACATCGCCTACGCAACATAGCATAAAAACTATGTATCATAGGTTTTGCCAGTTGCTGCGGGCCGGCCGGCTACATGGTCGGAGCGATGACGGCCTCCGTCGGGCCTATGACGACTCTCATCACTCCCTGGGGAAACCGCCTACCGGACGGGTAGATCATCACCGGGGCCTCCGCAAGCGACATGAAGGGAGAGCATCCAAATGCCCGCCGTCATGGTGGTTCTCAACGTGCTATTTGTCGGCCTCGTCGTCGTCGTCGTGGCCGGAGGCATCGTGCTCGCGATCGCGACCCAGCATCGCGACCACGGAGTTCTTGCTTCCGGGCCGCTGTTTCGCCGGCGCGTGTGGTCGCGAACCGGGAAGCCGCATGCTGGACCTGTGCGCCCATGGGTCATGCGTCACGGTCAGGCTTGGCCGGCTGCGTAGACGTGAATGCGGCCGGTCAACCCTGGCCCGCTCGATAGCTGTTCCGCGCGAGGTCGCTTCGGCGGCCTCGCGCCATTTCGGAACGACGGCCCGGGCACGGCCGCGGCAACGGCCGGGCCGCCGCCGGTGCACGCGCAGCACCCTGCCGCTAGCCTTCCGCTCGTGAGTAGCGGAGGTTCGGGGACGCAGGCCTCGCAAATCGATCCGCCCTACACGATTCGAGGGCTGATCGCGAGCCACAAGCCGGCGGCGGTGTTCGCGGCGGCGGCGCTCGTGGTGATGGTGGCGCTGATCGCGGTCGCGATCGTTGCCGCGAAGGGCGGAGCGGTCAGCGACGCGACCACCTGCACGGATTGGGGCTCGGCGAACGTGGATCAGCAGTACGCGTACGCGAAGCTGTACGTCAGAGAGCACGGGGCCGTTCCGCGTTGGGGCACCGCACCGACGATGGTGATCAACGCGATCAACGCCGGCTGCTTCCAGGCCTATGGCGAAGACGTGTCCGACAACACCACACTGGTTCAGGCGATCTCCGGGAACTTCTGAGAGGCACCGCCGACCGGCGGCCCGGTGACGGGGGCAGTCGCGCGGGCGCCGGCAGCGAGGTTCGACGGATGCGCGGGGACTTCGTGCTCTTGCGGATCGCTCACCACGCCTGACGGCAGCGCCAGCGAGAACACAGAGCCGTGCAAGGTGCTCCGGACCGTGCAACTGCCTCCGTGTCGTTTGGCGATCGCGTCCACGATCGCAAGGCCGAGCCCGACCCCACCCGCCACGCGGCTCCGCGCCGCGTCCGCCCGGCCGAAGCGGTCGAAGATCCGGTCGAACGCTTCGTCCGGGATCCCGCATCCCTCGTCCTCGACCTCGATCAGGATCTGTCCCGAGGAATCGCGATATGCGCGGAGCTCGATCATGTCGTGCTCGTCCGTGTACTTGACCGCGTTCTCCAGCAGCGCGTCCAGTGCGCTCCGCAGCCGCTCACGGTCGACCATCAGCGCGATCCGCTCGAGCGGCCCAAGCCGCCACGCCCGGTCAGCTGTCTCGGACCAGCGAATGAAGACATCCTCCAGGAACGGCTCTAGCTCGAGCTCCTCCACGCACAGAAAATCCGGCTGGTCGGCAGCGGCCAGCACCAGCAGGCGCTCGAGGATCGCGTTGATGCGACCGAGCTCGTCGAGTGCCACGTCGATCTCGCCGTTGAGCGTCTTCCGCGCCCGGGCCAGCTCCAGGTGACCGGTGGCGATCGTCACCGGCGTTCGCAGCTCGTGCGAGGCGTCGTGGATGAAGCGCTCCTGCCGCTCGAGCAGCGATCGTCGCTCCTCCGCCCGCTGCTTGGCGATCCGGAGCGCATCCACTCGCCGGCGCGCCTGCCAGACCATGGCCAGGAACATCGCCCCCGTCAAAGGCACTATCAAGAGGCTGTCCCAGGAGCGCGCGCCCTCGAACGCCTGCACGAACATCGGCGCGCCGGTCGCGGCGATCACGCAGGCGAACACGACCAGCGTCGCGCGCAGCGGCCACAGCCGCAGCCCGTACACGAGCGTGAGGCTGATCCACACCAGGAAGAACGGCACCATTCGCATGTCCGGTATCAGCAGCACCGCGACGCAGTTGGCGACCGCGAACGCCGCCCACAGCAGCTCGATTCGGTAATGACGGACGAGAGCGGTCAACTCGGAGCGGAGCACTTAGGCAGCCGCTCGGTAGCCGGCATTTCGTACGGTCTCGATCGGGGCGTCCGGACCGAGCCGCCGCCGCAGCCTGCGCACGCAGACATCGACCACGTTCGAGCGCGGGTCGAAGCCGTAGCCCCAAACCTCGGCGAGCAACCGCTCCCGGCTGACGACCTCGCCCGTGTGCCGCATCAGGAAGTGCAACAGGTGGAACTCGCGGTCGGACAACTCTGCCGTCCTGGATCCGAAGCGCGCCTGACGGCTCGTGAGGTCAAGCTCCAGATCGCCGACGCGAATCGTCGCGCCATCGTCGGTCACACGCGCGCGGCGAAGATGCACGCGCACGCGTGCGAGCAGCTCGTCCAGCGCGAAGGGCTTAGCCACGTAGTCGACCGCGCCCAGCTCGAAGCCGCGCAGCTTGGTCGAGAGGTCGCCGCGAGCCGAGAGGATCAGCACCGGGAGCTCGGAGCGCAGCGTGTGCAGCTCACGGAGCACCTCGAGGCCGTCCCGGTCGGGGAGCAGCAGGTCGAGGATCACGAGCACGTAGCTGCCGCTCAACGCGCGCAGGAGTCCGGTCTCGCCGTCCTCGACGACGTCAACCGGAAAGCCCTCAGCCTCAAACGCGCGGGCGAGGAACGTCCGGATCCTCGGCTCATCCTCGACGATAAGTATCCGCATCTCTCTCCACTGACCACCCCAGACGACCGGGGCTCCCTGGCGAAGAGCACCCAGTCCCCGAGCGGAGTCGAGGGCACGATACACCCGCCGAACATGACGCGTACATGACGGCCGGATGACAATGCCGTCATCTCATTTGAGCGTGCGCCGCCGCCCGATATATAACCCGGCCCGAGGGAAAGAGCCTAATGATTACCGCCATAAAGCACTCAAATCGGGTGAGCTGTCGTCTTCCCAGAGGGCGAGACGTTCGTTTGCACCGAGCCACGCTGAGGACTGCATGAGCGGGACCGCCAAACGCGCGCTGTGGGCGACGATCGCTGCGGTGGTGGTTTGTGTCGCGATCGGGTTATACATCGGGCTCTACCTGATCAACGTGCCCGGATCGGTGGCAGCGGTGCAGACGGCTTCCGGACCGCATCTGTACCTGGCGACGGTCCCCGCTGCGGAGCTGAGCGACCCGCACCCCACCTGGGTGTCGTACTACGGGGTCAACGCCACCTCGAGCGACTGGAGCCACAACACGACGTTCGTCGTTCCGGCGAACACGCTGGTGCACGTGACGATCTACCAGTACGACACGGCGACGGGATTGCGCAACAACTTCTTCTCCCAGCCGGCCGGAACCGTCGGGCCCGTGGATTACAACGGCACGCCGATGCGCGTGGTCAACCCGGCCTCGCCCGGGCACACGTTCGCGGTCCCGCAGATCGGCCTGTCGGTGCCGCTGCCCGGGGCTCCGGCTAACGCCAAGAACCTGTGCTCCAATGCGCCCTGCTCACTGAGCGAGGCACACGTGACGGTCTCGTTCACGTTCAGAACCCCGCCCAAGGGGCTCTACCGCTGGCAGTGCTTCGTTCCCTGCGCTGCAGGGTTCATCCAGGGCAACGGCGGGCCGATGCAGACAGTCGGCTACATGGGCGGCTTCCTCAAGGTCGTATGAACGGTCGAGCCAGGGGCTGAGGATGCAGCAGGACGATCACCACTTCCGCAACGTCATGCTGCTGTGGCTGCTGTCCAACGTGATCATGCTCCCGATCGTGATCTGGGTTTTCGGCCCGGGTCTGCCGCCGGGCAACGGCACCGTCCAGGCGCACGGCCAGGTGGTGGACAACACGGTGCTGCTCGCCACCGCCACGCCTGTAGCGACGCTGGTGCTCGTGTACTTCGGTTACGCGCTTGGGCCTTCCGTGAGCGAAACCCCGAGGTCATCCTCGATGGCCCGGCGATCCGCGGTAACGCGAGCGTGCAGTTCTGGTGGCTGGTCACGACGACCGTGCTGGTGCTGTTCCTGGCCGGCTATGGCACCGCCGCGCCTGTTGGCCGACGGCTCGGGAGGCGGCCAGGGACCGAACCCGATCGCGATCCCGAACGCGCCGGACGGCAACCGGCTCACCGTCCAGGTGATCGCGCAGCAGTGGGAGTTCACCTACCGCTACCCGGCCTATGGCGGCGTTGAGACTCGCTTCCTCGAGATCCCGGCGAACACGCTGGTCAGGTTCAACGTCACCTCGCTTGACGTGATCCACTCGTTCTGGGCCTACCAGCTCGGCGTCAAGGCAGACGCCACCCCGGGCGCCAACAACGTCGCCTACGTGACCACCTTGGGGCCGCTGAACTTCAACGTCCGCTGTGCCGAGCTGTGCGGCGTATGGCACGGCTACATGTTCAACAACGGCAAGGTCGTGCCGAAGGCGCAGTTCGCACTTTGGATCGCACAGCAGCAACGACTTTATGCACCGGCGACCAAGAACCTGCCGCCGTACTCGAAGACGTACTTCCCGCAACCTTTGAGGAGAGGCGGATGAGCGCGATTGCAGTGTCGGCTCCGGCCCGTCGCAGTGGTTGGGGCCGGCTGATCGGCTTCAACATGCTGACGGGCATCGTGCTCGGAATCGCCGGCTGGTTCATCGGTTACTCGGCCATCGGGCCGCACATCCATGGCGCCGACATCGCGTACTACCCGACCGAGGCGGGCCAGAACGACATCGGGATCATGCTCGGCTACCTCTTTGGGGTCGTCGGGTTCCTGATCGGGCTCGGGTTCGGGAACTATCCGCTGAAGCGGATGCTCGGGCACCCGCCCAGCCTCTCCGAGCGCGAGTCCGAGGATCTCGGGGCTATTCCGCTACTTCTGCCTCAGCACCGACCACAAGGTCGTCGCCAAGCAGTACATGGTCGGGATCGGCGTGTTCTTCTTCGTCGGCGGGCTCAATGCGATGCTGATCCGCACCGAGCTGCTCCAGCCCAACGTGCACGCGTTCGGCGCCAATCAGTATCTGACGCTGGTCGGCATGCATGGCTCGATGATGATGGGGATCATGACCTCGGGGATCCTCGGGCCGTTCGCCAACTGGCTCGTGCCACTGATGATCGGCTCGCGCCGGATGGCCTTCCCGCGCATCGAGTCGTTCACGTTCTGGCTGCTGATGGCCGGTTCGGTGATCTTGATCACGACGATCTTCTTCGGCGGCTTCCAGACCGGCTGGACGGGCTATCAGCCGCTGGGCGACCAGGGCACGGCCGGATACGACGCGTACATCGGCTTTTTCGCGCTGGTCGGTCTGTCGATGACGCTGTTCGGCTTCAACCTCGTCGTGACCATCATTACGATGCGCGCGCCGGGGATGACCTGGTCGCGACTGCCGATCTTCGTCTGGGGCGCGCTGTCCACCGCGGTCCTGATGATGCTCGCGGCGCCGATGCTGATCGCCGCACTGCTGATGGGCGCGATGGACCGGACGATCCAGACCGCCTTCTACATCCCGGGTCAGGGCGGCAGCTCGTACCTGTTCCAGAACCTGTTCTGGTTCTTCGGGCACCCCGAGGTCTACATCCTCGCGCTGCCCGGTTTCGGGATCGTGCTCGAGCTGCTGCCGGTCTTCAGCCGAAAACCGCTGTGGGGCTACCGGCTTGCGGTCGCCGGCATGCTGGGCGTCGCCTTTTTGAGCTTCTTCGTCTGGCAGCACCACCTGTTCCTATCGGGCATCAACGCCGACCTGCGCCCGTTCTACATGCTCTCGACGGAGCTGATCTCGCTCCCCACCGGGTTCATCTTCCTGTGCGCGATGGGTACCGTATGGCGCGGGCGAATACGTTTCACAGTCCCGATGCTGTTCTGCCTCGCGTGGGTGTTCAACTTCCTGTGGGGCGGCATCTCGGGCGTGTTCAACTCGGACGTGCCGAGCGACGTGACGACGCACGGGAGCTTCTTCGTAATGGCCCATTTCCATTACACGATCATGGGCGGGCTGATCTTCGCGTTCTTCGCCGGGATCTACTACTGGGTGCCGAAGATGTACGGCTACAAGTTCAACGAGAGGCTCGCGAAGCTCCACTTCTGGATCATGTTCATCGCCTTCAACTCGACGTTCGCGCCGCTGTTCGCGCTCGGGTTCATGGGCATGCCAAGACGCGTTGTGACGTACAACCCCGCCTGGCAGGGGCTCAACGACTGGGTATCGGTGTCCGCCTACGTGCTCGGGATCTCGATGCTGATCTTCCTCGCGAATGTCGTCTGGTCGCTGCTGATCAAGCGCGAGCCGGCGGAGGCCAACCCCTGGCACTCCAAGTCGGCCGAGTTCCAACTCCCGACGCCGGTCCCGGTACACGACTTCGACCGCATTCCGGTGTTCGGCGCAGATCCCTATCCCTACGGCGTGGAGCCGGTGCCCGCGGGCGCAACGGCGGCGGCGCCGGCCACGGAAAGCGCAGCACTAGATGGAAGCCTCGGCACCTCGGGCAGAGCACGGCGAACCCGAACCGCCCGAGTGGCAGCCCCGCGCGCTGTGGGTCGGCGGCCGCATGCTTTGCGGGTCGATGACGTTCTTCTTCGCCTCGTTCGTGTTCGCGTACTTCTACCTGAAGTCGCTGGACGTCAACGGCAGCTGGAAGATCGGCCCTGTTCACCCCAACCAGGGGCTGGGAGCGGCGATCATGGGACTGTTCGTCGTCGGCGCGGTGACCTACCGGCTTGCGGCGAAGCGGACCGACATCGACATCCTTCCTGCCGCGGTCGTCGCGATCGTCTTCACGCTGCTGGCGATCGCGCTCCAGTTCTTCGAGTACACGACGCTTGACTTCGGCGCCGCGACGGGTGCGTATGCGTCGGTGTTCATCGGGTGGACCGCGACATATGCGGTCGCGGCACTGTTCGGGGATCTACTGGGTCGAGACGCAGGCCGCCAGCTTGTGGCGTCTGCGCCGCCAGGGCGCACGGTGGACCGAGATCCCGGCGGACGAGGAGGATCTGCTCCGGGCCGGGATCGAGGCATCGTCCTTCTACTGGCTGTACTTCGTCGCGATCGGCTTCCTGGCCTGGGTCATCCTCTATCTCGTCGGAGCATGAACCTCAGCGACTGGTCGCTGGACCCGTCGCTGCCTTACGTCGGGCTGGCGGGCTTGCTGTACTGTGCTCGGCTGTCGCGGGCGGCGCCGTCCACGACCCGCCCCAGGTCGTCCCCTTCTTCGCCGCGCTGCTGACGATCGTGATCGCGCTCGATTCGCCGATCGACCACTACGCGGATCAGCTGTTCTGGGTCCATATGCTCCAGCACGTCCTGCTGCTGACGGTCGCGCCGCCGCTGTTCCTGCTCGGCCGACCGTGGCCGCGATGTGGCGGGCGCTCCCGCTCGGTGTGCGAACCACGGTCGGGCGAACGGTGGCTCGCAGCCGCTGGACCTCACCGCTGAGGGCGCTGGCGCGTCCGGTGCCCGCGTTCATCCTGTTCAACGCCACGATCGTCCTCTGGCACATACCCGCCGCCTACGACCTGACGCTCCGGTACGGCGCGATCCACGTATGCGAGCACGCGATGTTCTTCTTCACTGGCCTGCTGTTCTGGGCCCGTGTGATCGACCCTGGGCCCCTGCGCCCGCGGCTCATCTGGCCGACGCGCATCGCGTATGTCGCCGGCTCGATGGTCGTCAGCTGGATGCTTGCGATCGTGCTTGTGCTCGAGCCGCACGCGATATACACCTACTACGCGGGCCTGCGAACTCGGCCCGGGGGCATCAGCGCGCTCACCGACCAGCAGCTCGCGGCCGGCGTCATGTGGGTGCTCGGGTCCGTCGCGTATACCGTTACCTTCCTGATCGGCTTCTACCGGTGGCTCACGCCCGATGATCGGACGGACCATCGGCGCCCGCAGCGCTCACAACCTGAGGAGTTGAGAAAGATGGCATCGATCCCAATCGCAAGTTTCCTCGCCGGCTCGCTCCTGACGCTCCTGCTGCCGATCGCCATGTTCTTGGGGCTCGTCGTGTGGTACGTGTGGTTCGTCAGGCGCGTCCCGGAAACACCCGACGTGCACGAACCCGTCGAAGCCGCCACCCCGGACCGCGTCGCATCCGAGGTCGACCTTTGACGAAGGCGGCGCGCTTGATAAACGCCTCCCGCTGATTGAGGCGGGCGCGGATCGCGGGCCGGGCCGCCAGTGCGGCGCTTTCTGTGATCGTGCTCGTGCTCTCGGCGCGTGCTGATCCGGCGTCATCGACAGGCTGCGACCTTTCTGTGATCAGTGCTCGTTCGCTCGCCTCGCTGCGCGCAGGAACGTCGCGACCGTGTTCTTCGACTCCCACTGCAGGACCTCGTGCCCGCTCGAGGGTCGCGCGCTGTCCGCCGCAGAGCGGTCGCTCCCGCGATCGCAGCGCCCCGTGCTGGTCGCCGTCAGCGTCAACACCGAGGACACCCCGAAGAGCATGGCGGCCGCCGTGCGCAGGTGGGGGCTGTCCGCGGTCGCCCCGTGGTACCGGCTGATCGGCACGCGCAAGCAGCTCGCGCCGGTATGGGCGAAGTACGACATCTACGTCTCTTCGCATCCGCACGCGCGGGGCCGCACTCACGCCGCGGTGAGCGAACACGTCCGTTCCGCCGCCTTCGTGACGATACCTGCGGACGCTCGCCCGCCACGCCTCGGCCGACGGTCGTCTTCGAGGCGTGCCCGATCCTTTCCATACCCGGAAAGGAGATTTGCAATGAGCACCACAATCGTGATCCTGAACGTAGCCTTCGCCACACTCGTCGTCGGTGTGATCGCCGGAATGATGCTGTGGGCGATCAAGACCTCGCCGCGCGACTCGCAGATGCTTCTCATCGCGCGCGAGCGCCGGCGCCCGGCGCAGGCTCGCCCACGCACGCGAGTCACAGCGCTCCCGGCGTACGACGCATAACCGCTCCAGCATGACCCGCTCCCGGCCGGCCCGACGCCCCTCGGGCCGACCGGAGTTACGGGCTCATCCGCCCCATCGACCGCCCCCTAAGCCGGCCCGAGCCCCCACCGATCGCCCCCAGGTTTCGCCCCCGCCCCGCCCCGCCCCGAAAGTCCAAGCGCCGCTCGGAGGCAAGGGTCCTTACGCAGCGCGCGCCGTGATCCTGCGCCCCACGTGCGCGGCCACCATCCGATGTCGAACCCTGCCCGAACACTGCGCCTCCTAGCGGCAACCTGGAACAGGTTCGTTATCGGCATCTGAGCGCCAGGCTTTAGAACAAATGTTGAGGAATTTGCGGGAACGCTAAAGCACGCCCCCGCTCGCCGGACTCTCAGCTCCCGTCCGGGTAGCCGCCGCGGTGGGTCACGAGCGGATAGTGAGGCAGGCTCGCAAGCGGGGTCTGCTCGCGCCAGCCGCCCGCCGGTGCCCGCGTCCCGGCCAGCAGCAGCGCCGGATCGAGCGCCTCGAGCGCTGCCCTGAGACGCTCAACGTCGCGGGCCCCGTGGCGCTCACGCCACCGCGCCTCGATCTCCTCCGAGCGCCGCGCATACGCCGACTGCGCTCGCCGGCCGTTGCCGGTCAACCGGGCGACCTTGCCGCGGGCAGCGTTCGGATCCGGCTGCACGGTCGCGAGCCCGAGCTCCGACAGCAGCCGGCTCTGGCTGTCGACCGTCACGCGCGCGACCCCCGTCCGCTCAGGGAGGTCGCGGAGCCGGATCGGCTCGCGCCCGAGCACTCGCACGACGTTCGCCGACAGCAGCAGCGAGGTATGGCCCTTGCGGTCGTAGTCGCGGGTGTAGAGCATCAGCGACTGCGAGAACAGCGCCGCCAGGTCGAGCTTCGCGGCGCTCGCGCGCGCTCGCCGGGGGCGCCGGAACGTCATCTCGGGCAGATAGCCGACGTAGTCGTACCCGGGCAGGTAGTGCGGGAGATCGGCGTCGGAGCTGCCGGCGACCGCGATCAGCGCGGTGCGCAGCTCGCGGATCTCGCCGGCCCCGAAGCGCTTGCGCCACCGCTCCTCGATCTCAGCGGGGAGCGCCGGCCAGACCTCGCGCGCCAGCTCGCCGCCCTCGCGCAGCCCGACGATCCAGTCGCGCTTCGGCGGATCCGGGCGGCTGTCGCGGGGATCCGGACGGATGACCACGTAGCCCCAGCGATTCATGCGCGCGAACCAGCTCCGCATCACGCCCGGGTAGCGCGCGACCGCGATCACCGGCGTCCCGCCGGGATCGACGAAGCGCAGGAAGTTCGCCCACAACACGAACGACCCGAGCCACGGCGTCGGCCGGCCGTCGGCCGTCCTGCCGTGGTTCGTCGTCCGGTGCGGCACCCGCCGTTCGAACTCGTTGTCGAGCTCGATCGTGAACGCCACCAGCGCCTGCGAGAGCAGCGCGGATAGCGGAAGGCGGGCGGGCACCGCCCGGGAGTTATGCCACTTCGCGCAGCTTGCCCGTGTGCACGTCGTAGACGAATCCGCGCACGGAGTCCTTGCGCGGGATGAACGGGGACGCCTCGATCCGCGCGATCGACTGCTTGACATCCGCATCGAGGTCGGGGAACGCCTCCGCGGCCCAAGACGGCCGGATGCCCGTGTCGGCCTCGATGTCGGCCTTGAAGCCGTCGTCGGTGAACGTGAGCATCCCGCAGTCCGTGTGGTGGATCAGGACGATCTCCTCGGTGCCGAGCAGCCGCTGGGAGATCGCGAGCGAGCGGATCTCGTCCTCCGTCACCACCCCGCCGGCGTTCCGGATTATGTGTGCGTCGCCGACCTCGAGGCCGAGCAGGGCGTGGACGTTCAGGCGTGCGTCCATGCACGCGACCACCGCGAGCTTCTTCGCCGGCGGGAGTGGCAGGTCGCCCTTGTCGAACGAGGCGGCGTACGACTCGTTGTTTGCCAGCAGCTCATCGGTGGCGGACATCGTTCTCCTTCGGTGGCTCGGGTTGTCAGGCCGAGTGCGGCCTCGGCGCGCAGCTCGTCCTCATACGACTGCGAGATGCGCTCGAGCTCGCCGCCCGGCCCGACCGAATAGGCGCCCATGCGCGTCAGCGGCGGCGAGTACGCGTGGATCGTAACCGCCGGGCCCGGCGCCGGCGTGGAGAACGCGGTGGATCGCCGTCGGCGGCAGCGTGAACGTCCGGCCGGGCCCGATCAGCTTCGTCGAGGGCTCCGCCGCGAGCCTGAGCCGGTCCTCGCGGACGTGACCGTCGAGCACGCGGATCGCCGCCGCGGACTCGTCGTGATCATGGAACCCCGTGTCCTGATCCTCGCTCCAGCAGATCAGCCAGGCGTTGACGTCCTCGTCGTCCCAGATCTGCTCGTAGACGCGAATGTCGTCCGCATGGCGGACGAGGTGGCTCCAGCGCTCGGGCTGCGCGGCGAGCCCGTCGACGAACCGTGCCAGCTGCTCGATCTCGAGAGCTCACGCCGCGCACCGCCTCCGGCTCGAAGGCCGCCAGCCCGAGCGCGGTCGCCGCGGCGCGGCGACCCCACGTGGCGCCGCCCGCCCGCGGCTCGATCACCGGCCGGTCCGAGCCGTACAGCGAGCTGCCTGCCCCACCAGCGCGGCGATCGGCTCGACCGCAGCCGGCCCGTAGCTCGAGGTCTCGTAGTACGTCGAGTGGATCGCGCAGGTCCACCTCCGGCGCGCCGCGGCTCGCGAGGCGCTCGCTGGATCGGCGCGCCGCCGGCGAGCATCGCGAACACGATCCGCAGCGACGGATGCTCGCGGCGCCCGAAGCACGCGAACGTCAGCCACGCCGCCTGCATCTGGCCCACGTAGTCGGTCAGCGCCCGCCACCAGAGAGGTTCCCCGAGTCGCGCCGTCCCGCCGCGCTCGCGGTCGGCGCGCGGCCGGGGTGCACGAACAGCGGCAGCTCGAGCGCCGCGACGCGCTCGAGCACCGGTCCGAGCGCGTCGAGCCGTCCGCGCGATGCGATCGCGCCGGCCGGCAGCGAGACGCCGACGCACCCCCGCGCCGCGAGCGTGTCGACATCGCCGGGATCGGCCCCGTCGAGCGCGATCGGTCCCCACGCCGCGAACTCGGACGCCGAGCGCCTGCACCCCGTCGAGGTGCGCCTCGATCAGCTCGCGCGCCTCGTCCCGGGGCAGCGCCTCGATCCCGATCGGGCTCGAGATCGCGATCAGCGCGAGGTCGAGCCCATCGTCGTCGAACAAGCGCGGCGCGACTGCGCCGGAGCTTCGGCCGCGAGGTCGATCACGTACGGCTGTTCGGCGGCGCTGTGGAGCACGCACACTCCGTCGCTCTCGCGGACGAGCGGAAGCGCCGACCGGGCCGAGAGCCGCTCGACGAGAGGCTCGGTCCAGATGTGCTGGTGGACGTCGATCTGCATCTGCGGCGTAAATACTACAGTAAATCGATCGACTTTATTTCCCCGCCGGTCTGGATAATTCCTGCGGGATGTCCCTCGCCTACCGCGCGATGTATCGGATCGGGTTCACGCCGTGGGACACGGGTACGGTCCCGCCCGAGCTCACCGAGCTCGTCGCGGGGGAGCGGGCGCCGGCGCCGGCGCGGAGCATGACCCTGCATCCGCTCGCGCAGCAGTTCGCATCGGTCGCCGGCGAGTACGAGCGCGGCAGGCCGGAGTACCCGCCCGCCGTCGTCGGCGCCATCGCCGCCGAGCTCGGCGTGCCGGCCGGCGCCCCCGTGCTCGACCTCGGCGCGGGAACGGGCAAGCTGTCGCGGGCGCTGCTCGCCGCGGGCTATGAGGTGATCGCCGTGGAGCCGCTGCCCTCGATGCGCGAGCTGCTCGCCGAGCGCATCGGCGCGGGCCATGTGCTCGCGGGGACCGCCGAGCGGATCCCGATGGGCGACGGCTCGGTCGCGGCCGTGACGGTTGCGGACGCGTTCCACTGGTTCGACCATCCGGTCGCGCTCGCGGAGATCCGGCGCGTGCTCCGCCCGCGCGGCGGGCTCGCGGTGGTGAACACGGCGCCTGATTGGGGTGGCATGAGCTGGGCCCACGAGCTCGGCACGCTGGTGACGGAGCTGCGTCCCGAGCACCCCAACTTCGACGGCGCGCCGTGGCACGAGGCGGTGCGCGCCGACGGCGGGTTCGGCGACCCGCGCGAGATCACGCTCACGATCCCACAGCCGGCGAGCGCCGAGCGGATCGCGGCTCACATGTCGTCGATGAGCTGGATCGCGGCGCTTCCGGATCAGCGCCGCCGCGAGGTCAGGGCCCGGATCGACGAGCTGCTCGCCTCCGGCGAGATCCCGTCCGAGCTGCCGATGCACTACTCGGTCGGGCTCGCGTCACCGGCCGGCTGACGCCGATGCTCACAATTCCTCGCCAACGCTCCAGAGCACACTTTGGCTGGCTGGCCAAAGTGGCGCTGATCACACATCGAACAGTTGTTCGGTGCCACGCTTTCATCGGCCACCAACCCACGATGAAAGGTGATCGATGTGGCTTTGATGCTGATACTGATCGTGCTGGTGACGGTAGTCGTCGTCCCCACCGTCGTGCTGCTCGCGATCGGCCGTGTCGAGGACCGGCGCAGCGCGCGCAAGCGCGTTGACGCTCCGGGCGCCGAGGGCGATCTGCCTGAGCTGCTTCGCCGGCCGCTGCGCGCGGGCCGCACCACCTGAGGCGCGGCTCGTCAGCGGGCCCGGGCCTCCCACCGGACCGCCCAGGCGCTCAGAGGCTCGAACGCCGCCAGCAGCTCCCGCCCCTCGGCGGTCAGCTGATACCCGCCCTGCACGAGCTCGACGATCTCCGCCTCGCGCAGCTCGGCCAGGCGCTGGTTGAGCACGCTCGAGGACATCCCGTCGCACCGCTGCTGTAGCTCACGAAACGGCCACGGGCCGCTCCGCAGCTCCCACATCGTGCGCAGCGCCCAGCGACGGCCGAGCAGATCGAGCAGCGCCATGATCGGCCTGCCCGTACTCGAGCCGCGCACCGGAGCACCGGGCCGGGGCATTGGCTCGCCGGGCCGGGGCCCTGCCGTACCGGGCCGGGGCTGATCGGCGCCCTCAGGCACTTGCGCTTCTAAATCCGAAGCGGTAGGGTTGCTGCGAAAACCGAAGCACGACCTGAAGGGTACCGCCATGATCGATGCCACGGAGCCACGGATCTCGCCGCTCGAACCCCCGTACAGACCCGGACACCGAGGCGTCGCTGCGCAAGTGGATGCCACCCGGCAGCGAGATCGAGCCCTTGCGGCTGTTTCGCACCCTGATGCGCCACAGCAGCTCGCCGGGCGGATGCGCCCGCTCGGCGCCGGCATCCTCGGTCCGAGCGCCACGGTCCCGCCGCCGCTGCGCGAGGTGGTGATCCACCGCACGTGCGCGCTGACGGGCGCCGAGTACGAGTGGGGCGTCCACGCGACCGCCTTCGGCCGGCCGCTCGGGCTGAGCGACGAGCAGCTCCGCTCCACGGTGCAGGGCGCCTCGTCCGATGCCTGCTGGGACCACGGGCAGTCGCTCGTGTTCGAGCTCGCCGATCAGCTGCACCTGACGTCCACCGTCACCGATGCGCTGTGGCGCGAGCTCGCGGCCGCGTTCGACACCGAGCAGCTGATCGAGCTGCTGGTCACCGCCGGCTGGTATCACGTGATCGGATATGTCTGCAACGCCGCCTCAGTCGAGCTCGAGGAGTGGGGAGAGCGGCTCCCGTGACTCCTACCTGCAATCCGGGCAGTTGCCGTGGAGCGTCACCTCGTGATCGGTCGTGTCGAACCCGAGGCGGTCGGCCAGCCGGTGGATCGAGCGCTCCAGCGCCGGATCGTGGAACGGCACGAGCTGGCCGCAGCGATCGCACAGCAGGTGATGATGGTGATCTCCGTCCGGGTCCACGGGCTCGTAGCGAGCGACGCCATCTCCCAGCTCGAGCCGAGACACGAGGTCGTGCTCGTGCAGCAGCTCGAGCACGCGATACACGCTCGCGCGCCCCACGCGCCTGTCGAGCCGGTCCTCGATCTCCAACGCGCTCAGCGCGCAGTCCTGACGGGACAGCAGCTCGATCAGCTCGTCGCGCGCGGCGCCGCGGTGGCGCCCCGCGCCGTGCAGGACCTCGCGTGCATGCGTCGCCCAGTCTGACCCCGTCATCGACCTGAGGATACCCGCGCCCGCACCGGCATTCCGCGTCGACTAAGAATGAGACTCGGAATCATTCTTTGTTAGGATAGCGTCCGTGCGCGGGATCCGACTCAGTGCCCTGCTATGCGCCACGGCGGCCGGCGGCGCGCTTCTCGCCGGCTGCGGACACGCCGGGCGTGTCCGCTCGCGCCGGCCGGATCGTCGCCGTCGGCGCCGAGAACGAGTACGCGAACGTGATCGCGCAGATCGGCGGCAGGTACGTCGCCGTGACCGCGATCGAGAGCAACCCGAACACCGACCCGCACACGCTTCGAGGCCAGCCCGAGCGTCGCCCAGGAGGTCGAGCGCGGCGCAGCTCGTCGTCCAGAACGGCGTCGGCTACGACACGTACATGAACAAGATCGAGTCCGCGTCGCCGAACTCGTCGCGCAAGGTGATCGACGTGCAGACGCTCCTCGGCCTGCCCGGACTCCACCCCGAATCCCCACCTCTGGTACATGCCGCGCGACGATGCCGGCCGTCGCGCGCGCGCTGGTCGCGGACCTCGCCGCGCTGCAGCCGGCGCACGCCGCGTACTTCGCGCGCCAACGCGCGGCGCTTCGACGCGTCGCTCGACGCCGTGGCTCGCGGCGCTGCGCGGCGTTCGCCGCCACGCTACCCGGGCACGCCGGTCGCGACGACCGAGCCGGTCGGCGACTACATGCTGCAGGCCGCCGGGCTCGACAACGCTGACGCCGTTCAGCGCTGCAGGCCGACATCATGAACGGCGTCGACCCGGCGCCGCAGGACGTCAGCTTCGAGAACGGCCTGTTCTCGGACCACAAGGTCAAGGTGTTCGTCTACAACCAGCAGGTCACCGACTCGCTGACCGAGTCGTTCCTCGCAGCGCGCAGCGCAGCCGGCATCCCGGTCGTCGGCGTCTACGAGACGATGCCGACGCCGGGCTACGACTACCAGTCGCTGGATGCTCGCCGAGGTCGAGGCGCTGCGAGCGGGCCGTCGCGCACGGCAAGTCGACGGAGAAGCTGTGAGCACCGTCGACGCCGGCCGGCGCTCGACGGCTCGCGACGGTGCGGCGTCACCGTCCGGCTCGGCGGCCGCACGATCCTCGACGACGTCAGCTTCGCGTCGGCGCCGGCGAGTTCACCGGGCTGATCGGCTCCAACGGCGCCGGCAAGACGACGCTGCTGCCGCGTCGATCCTCGGCCTGCAGGCGCCGAGCGCCGGGAGCGTCGGTCGCGGGCGGCCGCGCGTGGCGCGACCGCGATCGGCTACGTGCCGCAGAAGTTCCTGCTCGACCCGGACATGCCGCTGCGCGGCCGCGACCTCGTCGCGCTCGGGCTCGACGGGCACCGCCTCGGCCTGCCGCGTCCGTCGCGCGCGCGCCGCGCGCTCGTCGACGAGATGCTCGACGCCGTCGACGCGCGCGGCTTCGCCGACGCGCGCGTCGGCCTGCTGTCCGGCGGCGAGCAGCAGCGGATCCTGATCGCGCACGCGCTGATCAGCCGCCCGCGGCTGCTGCTGCTCGACGAGCCGCTCGCGAACCTCGACCTGCGCAGCGCGCAGGAGGTCGTCGCGCTGCTCGCGCGGATCGCCCGCGAGCAGCAGATCGCGGTCCTGATCTCCGCGCACGAGATGAACCCGCTGCTGCCGGTGATGGACCGCATCGTCTACCTCGCCGACGGCCGCGCGGCCAGCGGCACGGCCGACGAGGTCGTGCGCACCGACGTGCTGAGCGAGCTCTACGGCCACCACGTCGACGTGCTGCGCGTCCACGGCCGCGTGCTCGTCGTCGCCGGCACGGGCGCGACGACGCCGACCGCGACCGGCCACGACCGTCGGCTGCCGGCGCCCGTCGAGATCGTCTAGCGTCGATGCACGGCCGTCCTGCGCGCGATCGTCGAGCCCGGGCTTCTTCTCGAGCTCCGCCGGTCGGCCTGCGCGCCGTGATCGGCGGCGATTGGTCGCGATCGTCGCCGCGGGCGTCGGCGTGTTCACCGTGATCCGCGGCCAGTCGTTCGCCGGCGAGGCGCTCGGCGACATCGGCGCGGCGGGCGGCTCGGCGCCTTCCTGGTCGGCGTCGGCCCGCTCTGGGGCTTCGTCGCGATCGTCGCTCGCGGCGGCGGGTGCGATGGAGCTGATCGGCATCCAGCGCGCCCGCGGCCGCGACCTCGCGACCGGGATCGTGCTCGGCGCCGGCTTCGGCCTCGCGGCGCTGTTCCTCTACCTCGGCACGATCGACGACGAGCACGACCGGCGCGACGATCACGATCCTGTTCGGCTCGATCTTCGCGCTCGACCTCGTCGATGCTGCCGCTGGTCGCTCGTGCTCGGCGCGCTCGCGCTCGGGACGCTCGTCGCGCTCTACCGCCCGCTGCTGCTGAGCTCCGTCAGCCCCGAGCTGGCCGCCGCGCGCGGCATCCCGGTGCGCCTGGTCGGCGCGCTCTACCTGCTGGCGCATGGCGCGTCGCGGTCGCGCTCTCCGCGGTCACGATCGGGGCGATCCTCTCCACCGCGCTGCTGATCGGCCCGGCCGCGACCGCGCTGCGGCTGACCGCCGCGCCCGGGCCGCGCGATCGCGCTCGCCGCCGCTGATCGGCGTCGCGCACGCACCTGGCTCGGGCATCGCTGCTCGCCTACGACAGCTACTACTGGCCGCCGCACCACCACGGCTGGCCGGTCAGCTTCTTCGTCGTCACGCTGGTGCTTCTCGCCTACCTGCCTCGGGGCTGCCCGGGCGCTCAGCGGCGCCGTGCGCCGGCGCGAGCGCGCTGAGGCAGATGTTCTCCGGCTTCATGGTCAACGCCTGGATCGTCGCGACGATCGTCGCGGTCGTCGGCGGCGCCGTCGGCTTCTTCATCGTGCTGCGCGGCTCGGCGTTCGTCGCGCACGCGATCCCCAACGGCTCGTTCGCCGGCGCCGCCGCGGCGAGCCTGATCGGGATCAGCACGCTCCTCGGGCTCGGCGTCTTCTCGCTCGCGCGGCGCGCTCGGCGATCGGGCTGCTCGGCCGGCGCGGCCGCCACGACGTCGCGACCGCGCTGACGCTCGTGTTCATGCTCGGCCTCGGCGCGCTGTTCCTCAGCTTCAGCTCCGAGTACGCGCCCGCAGATCTACTCGCTGCTGTTCGGCGAGGTGCTCGGGATCTGCAGCAACGAGCTCGCGCCGACCGCTCGCGCTCGCCGCCGTCTGCCTGCTCGCGCTGTGCGCTGCTGTACCGGCCGCTGCTGCTCGTCCTCGGTGCTGCCGCGAGGTCGGCGCGGCGCGGGGCATCAGCCGCGTTCGCGATCGAGCTCGTGCTTCCTGCTCGTCGTCGCGCTGGCGACGACGATGACCGTCCCCGTCGTCGGGACGGCGCTGATCTTCAGCCTGATGATCGGCCCGCCGGCCGCGGCGCGCTCGTTCACGAGCCGGCCCAGGCGTGGCGCTCGCGCTGTCGGTGGCGATCGCGCTCGTCGTCGTGTGGGCCGCGATCGCGCTCTCCTACGAGACCAACTGGCCGGTCGGCTTCTTCGTCGGCGCGTTCAGCGCCACGGCGTACGCCGTCGGCAGGCTCTACGCCGCGCGCAGCTCGGGCCGGTGACCCGGGCGGCCGAGTTCGGTGCTGCGGCCGGGGCCGCAGTCCCAGACGTCGTCCGCCAGACGGACCGCGGTGACGTTCTCCCAGCGACCGGACTCCACCAGCGAGCGGCACAGCTGCTCGACGTCCTCCAGCGCCACCCGCGCTGACTCATCTACGGCGAGGTCTGCACAGAAGATCAGGCTGTCCGCGGCCGAGCGGATCCGATCCTGCTCAGGCTCGAGCAGCTTGCTCGGGCCGAGGTCTCTGAGCGTCTGCGTGACACGCCCTGTATGCCTGGGTGCGTTCTGGGCTCATGCTGGAAAATGATCTCGACACCGGCGGACGCCGAGCTTTAGCCATCTGGCCAGAGATACGCCGATCAGAGCCCGTCCCATCGGGATGACACAAACGTGCACGCCGCAGGCGGGCGAATCTGTGACCTGGCGCACTCTGGGAGCGAAACTGGCGCTGGACGCCAGAAAAGCTCCCAGAGCGGGCGCCAGTTACTTGGGCTGGGTCAGGTCGTAGACCGTCTGGCCGCCGATCGTCGACGGACTTGAAGTGCGCCTCCACCCAGCTCGTGATCGCGCTCGTGCTGACGACCCGCCGCCGGACCCGCCGGGCCGCGCCGCCGCCCGGACCGCCGCGCACCGCCCGGACCGCCCGCGCCACCGCCGGAGGCGATGTAGTAGTGGATCTCGCCGCTCGTCGACGTACCGCTCGAACTGCGCCAGGCTCAGCTTGCCGCCCTTGCCGTTGAAGCCGCCGATCGCCATCACCGGCTCGCCGCCGGTCGCGAGCTCGATGCTCGCCGCGGTCTGGGAGCCCGAGGTCGCCGCCACCCAGCGGTAGCGGCCGGCGTCGCGCTCGAGCGCCTTGACGAGCGCGCTGCTGACGGCTGGCCGCCGCCGGCGCGCGCCGCCGCGCAGGCCGCGCACCGCCGAGCCGCGCCGGCCGCCGCGCCGCCGGCAGCCGCGCCGCCGGGGCAACGCTGCGCGACGACCCGCGCGCGCGAGCCGGCGCCCGGCGCCGCCGCCGCGGAGCGCCCGACCGGCGAGCCCGGCGCCGCCGAAGCCTGCGCCGAGCGCGCGCCCGCCGACACCGACGCGCCGCCCGCCCGGAGCGCCGCCGCCCGCCGCCGCCGAGCGCTGCGCCACCGCCGGCCCGGCCGAGGGGATCGAGCCGGTGTGGGCGGTCGCGATCGTCTGCGCCGCGTACGCGGCCGGGCCCGGCGAGCAGCGCGACGCGCGCGAGCACGCGCCACCGCGGCGCGCCGAGCGCGCGGCGCGCCGAGCGCCGGCGCGGACGCGCGAGCAGGCCGAGCCGCCGCGAGCCGCGCCGCACGACGATCACGAGGCGCGCAGCCACGGCTCCCAGGTCGGCGTGCGGTCGAGCAGCACGCACGCCCACACCGCGGTGCCGCAGCACCGCGAGCGCCGCGAGCGACCGCGCGCCGAGCGACGATCGCGGCGCGCCACAGCAGCGCGCCGCCGATCGCGACCAGCGCGCGCGATCGCCGGCGCCAGCGCGACCGTGTAGTAGGTGTGGATGACGCCCTGGCTGAGAGCTGAACACGAGCCGCGGTGACGAGCAGCCAGCCGCCCCACAGCAGCAGCGCCGGCCCGCGTGCGGTCGGTGCGCGGCGCGCGCCGGCGTCGCCCACAGCGCCGACGCACGAGCGCGAGCAGCGCGGCCGGCAGCAGCCACGAGGCCTGGCCGCCCATCAGGTCGTTGAACAGGCGCAGCAGGCCGGTCGGGCCGCTGAAGTTGGCGCCGCCGCCGCCACCGCCGCCGCGGCCCGCCGCTCGCCGAAGATCCGCCCGAGGCCGTTGTAGCCGAAGATCAGGTTGAAGATGTTGTTGTCCGGGCGAGCCGTCGATCATCGGCCGCGAGCCCGCCGGCCACAGCGCCACGATCGCGACCCACCAGCCGGCGCTGACGACGATCGCGCCGCGCCGCCGGCGAGCAGCTGCGCAGATCCGCCGGCGCAGCCGGTCGGCGCCGCGACCAGGTAGACGAGCGCGAACGCCGGCAGCACCAGGAACGCCTGCATCATCTTGGCCAGGAAGGCGAAGCCGATCAGCGCGCCCGGCGGCCAGCACCCAGCGCGTGCTGCCGCGTCTCGAGCGCGCGGGTCAGGCAGTAGGCGCCGGCGACGAGCAGCAGCACGAGCAGCGCGTCGGGGTTGTTGAAGCGGAACATCAGCGCCGCGACCGGGGTCAGCGCGAGCAGCGCGCCCGCGGCCAGCCCGGCCGCCGTCGCCGAACCAGCGCCTGACCGCCGCGTACAGCAGCGCAACCGCGGCGACGCCCTCGAGCGCCTGGGGCAGCGAGCATGCTCCAGCTGCGAGAAGCCGAAGATCCGCCCGGACAGCGCCATCACCCACAGCGACGCCGGCGGCTTGTCGACGGTGATGAAGTTCGACGAGTCGAGCGAGCCGAAGAAGAACGCCTTCCAGCTCTTCGTCCCGGCCTGCACGGCGGCCGCGTAGAAGCTGTTGGCGTAGCCGGACTCGCTCAGGTTCCAGATGTAGGCGAGCGCGGTGCCGAGCAGCAGCGCCGCGAGCGCGACGCGCTGCCACGTGAGGTGTGCGCGCACGCGCTCGAGCACGCGCGGCCGGACATAGATTGGGGCTGTGGAGGAGGTCATGCGCGGCAGCCTGATGGCGCCGCGTAAGCGATCTCCGAGAGGAACGTAGGACGTGCGTAGGAGGCCGCCCGACCCCGCGCCCTTCGCCTCCACCTCAAAGGCGACCTCAGGCTTCGTCAGCGGCAGGTCGGCGGTCGACGGACGAGACCACCGCATTGAGCCTGAGGCTCGCGATCGCCCCCGGTCCGAGCTCGTGCTCGCGGTCCTCGGCCGACGAGCCCGCGGACTCATCCAGCCGCGTGCGACGAGCCGTCACGGGCCCGGTGACCCGCAACGTCGCGGGCTCGGAGCCTGGATTGAACGCGCGCAGCACGAGCCCGTCGCCGTCCTCGGCACCCTTGAGGCACGAGAACACGACCTCGCCCTCGACACCGATCGGCGGCTCGAACGAAACCCCGGGCTCCAGCACGAGGAACGGCTCGCGATAGTCCTGGGACTCGCGCAGCAGGGCGACGTTGCTCAGCTCGTCGCCGTCGAGCCGGAGCGCGTATTCGAGCAGGTGACGGCCGAGGCACTGGCCCTCCGGGGTCGGCGTTCCGGGTCCCGCTCCGAGGGGCCGCGTGGCGATTTCATCGCTGGCGCGCGAGATCAAGCCGACGCACCGCAGCAGCGTCAGGCACAGCTCCGAGCTCGCGCGCGCCTCGTACTCGGGAAGGCCGCGCGTGAACAGCGCGAGCGGGCCGAGCGCGACCGCGCCGCACGTGTGCTGGGTCGCGTCGGGCGGCTCGCACCAAGGGACCCTGGGCGCAGGCGGCACCACCGGACGCTCAACCACCGCGAACTGACCCTCGGCGCGGATCGGTCCATGCACCTCGCCCGCTCCGAACACCACCCGCAGACGGTGATCGCAACCCGCGTTCTCGACGACGGTCGAGAACTCGATCCGGCCGCTGCCGCGCACCAGCCGCACGACGGTCTGGATCGACATCTCCGGCGCCGAGCAGGCGACCTCGAGCTCCCAGATCAGCGGGCCGTCGGCGAGGACCCGCGCCGATGCCTGGTCGGGGCGCCAGACGGTCGCGCCCTCCACCGGGCAGAAGTTGTAGAGGTCGCCCACGTCGGGCTCGTCCTCGAGCGCGTGCAGCCCCTCGAACCGCCGGCCGTTCAGCAGATCGTCGACGGCGAGCGTCCCATCAGCCGCCGCCTGCACCCTGAACCGGTCGCTGGTGATCACGCCGCCGGCACGCGACTCGAACGCCTCACTCACCGCCGGCGTCACCGTTCGTGCCTCGAACCCTCGCAGCGAGACGACCATCGGTTCGCAGCCGTCGACCCGCACCAGACCCCGGCGCGCGAACGGCAGCGTATTCACGAG
This sequence comes from uncultured Solirubrobacterales bacterium, assembly GCA_963826895.1. Classification (GTDB taxonomy): domain Bacteria; phylum Actinomycetota; class Thermoleophilia; order Solirubrobacterales; family Solirubrobacteraceae; genus Palsa-465. Next base: position 249,557 of record CAWGYJ010000001.1, on the reverse strand, counting down.
ACCGACACCGCCGGGCCGTTCCAGCCCGTCCAAAGCGCGGCCCGCGAGCCAGTCCAGCGTCCGGCCCAAAGACGCGTATCGCACGAGCATGTCCCGGTGGACCTCGTCGCACGAGCAGCCGCAGATCGAATCGTGCGGCTGGCACTTGAGCAGCTCCCGCCAGGCCAAGGTGAAGTCCGCCAGCGGGAATCGCGTTCCGGCCCGCAGAGCACAGAGCCCGGCCAGCGTCTCGGTGGCGAGCAGCCTCCGCTCGGCCCGCTCGTTGGCCTGCTTCAGGTACAGGCGCGCGGAGTTCACGCCGCGCGAGCACGTTCCACAGCCTGCTTCCGAGCAGCTCGCCGCTCCACGACGGGAGCTCGCCGGTCCGCAACCCGGCCACGTAGTCGCCGTACTGCGCGATCTCGAACGACGAGCCCGGGACCCGGCGCTCGAGCTCCGCGCAGATCGCGGGCATCGCCGGCTGCACGCGCGTGTGGTCGGTGCCGTTGCACAGCAACACATCGCGCGCCGCCGCGCGCTCGAGCGCCCACCCGAAGCGCTCGTCGATCCCGCGCACCCGGGCCTCGCCCTCGCCGGCATCGCCGATCGCGGCGAAGTTGCTGTAGTCGCCGAGCAGCTGCAGTGCGCGCACCGAGCTGCCGTCCGGCGCGACCCATCGGAACGCGACCCCGAGCTCCTCCAGCTCGTCGCCGAGACCACGCGAGAACAGGAAGCTGTCGATCCCAAAACCGGCGAGGATCTGCGGCAGCTGCATCGGGTGCCCGAACGAGTCGGGCAGATAGCCGGCCGCCGACGCCCGGCCACCGAACCGCTCGCACACCGCGCGGCCGATCACCAGGTTGCGAACGAGCGGCTCGCCGCCGACGAGGAACTCGTCAGGCAGCACGTAGCCAGGGCCGACCTCGATCCTGCCGGCCTCGATCAGCGCCCGCAGCCGCTGCTCGTGCTCGGGCCGCACGTCGATGTAGTCCTCGAGCACGATCGCCTGACCGTCGAGCGTGAAGCTGGTGAACGCCGGGTCGCGCTCGAGCGTGTCGAGCACCTCGTCGACGACGCCTCCGAGCAGCAGCCGGAAGTGCTCGAACGGGCGGTACCACTCCCGGTCCCAGTGCGTATGCGGCACAACGAAGTAGCGCTCGACGGTGATAGCCGCCAACGTTAACGCCGGCGGGCATCGAGCTGAGAGACGGCGGCGCCTCGAGGCCGAGCACTGGATCACGCGCGTGCGTGCGGAGAAAGACGACTGGCCGGCCGGAAATCCCCCGCACCTCGAGTTGTGAACCAACTCGGCGATGCCATCTGAGATCCCGGCCGGCGAGCCGACAGTGCAGACAGTTCTCGAGGCTACGTACGGCGTCGGACGGAACGTCTCGGTCAGCAGTCGAAACGCTAGGCTGGAACGCCCAACGATCTCGGCTCGGAGGTGTCGATGAAACGCGCTGTCCTGCCCCTGTTCGTGCTGCTCGGCCTGCTGGCCGCCGCCCCCGTCGGCCTCGCAAGCGACAAGTCGCTCGAGGCTGCGCTGAAGCCGTACAAGACGAAGCTGACCGTTGACGTGGCCTATCTCGGGAACTTCAAGGCGCCGAGCAAGAGCAAGGCGGCGGCCGCGCTGAAGAAGCTTTCGGGGATCAAGAAGGATCTCACCGACGCGAAGAACGCCGCCGAGGGTCAGCAGGCGTCGAGCAGCAAGGGCACGACCGGGCGGACCGACGTCATCACGGGGGTGACCGACATGCTGACCGCGACGAGCGATGCGGTGAATTCCGCGAAGGCCGCCAAGTCCGGAAAGAAGTCTGCCGCGAAGTCCGACGCGAAAGCCGAGTACAAGGAAGTCAACAAGGGCATCCCGCCGCTCGAGGCAGGCGGCATGGACCTCGGCCTGTTCTGAGGCATCGGCGCATGGCGCGTCGGCCTGCTCGGCTGACGCGCATTGACTCCGAACGCGCGCCAATCCATATATTCATGGGTCGTGGACGCCGTCCAAGCCAGTGCCGTGGGGAAGCGCTTCGAGTCCACGATCGCCCTCGACGGCGTCGGCCTGCGGCTCGCGACGGGCGAGGTCCGCGGCCTGCTCGGTCCCAACGGCGCGGGCAAGACGACGCTGCTGCGGATCCTGCTCGGCCTGATCCGGCCCGACACCGGCACCGTCGACGTACTCGGGCGGGAACTCGACGGCCTCGCCCCGGGCGCACTCAGCGGGGTCGCCGGGTTCGTCGAGGAGCCGAGCTTCTACCCGTACCTGTCGGGTCGCGCCAACCTCAGGCTGCTCGCCCGTCTCGACGGGAACCGCGCCGCGGAGCTCGAGCCGGCGCTTGCGCGAGTCGGGCTGGCCGCGCGCGCCGAGGACCGCGTCAGCGGGTACTCGACCGGCATGCGCCAGCGGCTCGGGCTCGCCGCCGCGTTGCTGCGTTCGCCGCGCCTGCTGCTGCTCGACGAGCCGACGAGCGGGCTCGATCCCGCCGGTGCGCGCGCGGTCGCGAGCCTCGTCCGCGAGCTCGCTGCCGAGGGCGTCGCCGTGCTGCTCTCGAGCCATCAGATCGGCGAGCTCGAACAGGTCTGTGACTCGTACACGTTCCTGCGCGAGGGCCGTGTGGTGTGGGACGGCACGGCCGGCGAGCTCGAGGCCGGTGCGCCGCAGTCCGCCTTCGCGCTGCACACGCTCGACGATGCGCGCGCGTTCGAGCTCGCGCGCCGGCAGCAGGGACTCCGCGTCCAGCGGGCTCCGCGAGGCGGCCTCGCGGTCGCCGGACGGGCGGGCGCCGTCGACGGGCTCGTGCTCGCGCTCGGAGACGAGCGGATCGTGATCCGCCGCCTCGAGCAGCTCGTGAGCCCGCTCGAGAGCATGTTCTTCGCGCTCACCGAGGCCGGCGACGCCGACGCGCTCGCGGAGCTCGAGCCGCAGCAGCTGTACGAGACGATCGCGGCGCGCGGGTGAGCGCGATCGCGCACGAAGCGCCGGTCACGGCGGCCGTGCAGAGCGGGGTGGGCGACGCGTACGCCACCGAGATGCAGAAGCTGTTCGCGCAGCTGACGACCCGCATGCTCGCGATCATCGCAGTGCTCGGGCCGTTCGCGTTCGCGGCCGTGCTCCGGATCCAGAGCGGCACGCCGTCCGACGCGCTGTTCGGCGTCTGGGTGCATACCTCCGGCTTCGCGATCTCGCTGGTGATCCTCGGGTTCGCCGGCTCGTGGGGGTTCCCGATCATCGCCGGCGTGCTCGCGGGAGACATGTTCTCCTCCGAGGATCGGCATGGGACGTGGAAGACGATCCTCACGCGCGCGTGCACGCGCGAGGACATCTTCGCCGGCAAGCTGCTCGCGGCCGGCACGTGGGCCGTCGGCCTGACGGCGCTGCTGGCCGCCTCGAGCCTGATCGCCGGCACCGCCTTCGTCGGCGCGCATTCACTTGTGAACCTCAGCGGCGTTCCGATCTCGCCGGGACGTCTGCTGGCGCTGACGCTCGTCGCGTGGCTGACGTGCGTGCTGCCGGTGCTCGCGTACACGAGCCTTGCGCTGCTGTTCTCGGTCGCCACCCGCAACGGGATCCTCGGCGTGCTCGGGCCGCTGCTGGTCGCGCTCGTGACCCAGCTCCTGGCGCTGGTCGGCAAGGGGGTGATCGTCCATCTGGCCCTGATCGGCTCGGCCTTCGACGGCTTCTACGGCCTGTTCACGAGCCACCAGTTCCTAGGACCGCTGCTCGTCTCGAGCGCCGTGAGCGTGCTGTGGATCGCGGCCAGCCTGACGGCCGCCTGGCTGCTGCTGCGCCGCCGGGACTTCGTCGGCGGCGCCCGCGCGCGACGCCCGAGCTGGATCGCGCCGCTCAGAGCGGTGGCGATCGCCGCCCTCACGATCGCGGTGCTCGCGGTCGCCTGCAACCTCGGCCCGACGGGCGTCACCGCCTACCGGGTCGCGTCGACGATCGGACCGGAGTTCAACAACCTGACGCTGCTCCAGCAGTCGCTGCTCGGGCGCCACGCGCCGCCAGAGGCGAAGCTCGACGTCAACCCACAGTGCAACCGTCGCGCGGCGAAGGCGGTCGGCCCGGGCGACTGGACCTGCAACCTGTATGTCTATCTCCCCCAGCCGCACTCGGTGCCGTTCCAGCTGACCTCGGTCGAGTACGACGTCAGCGTCCAGTCCAACGGCTGCTACAAGGCGCAGTCACCGCCCGCGTTCATCGGCGGGCCGACGATGAACGACGTACGCGGCCGCAGCGTCACCAACCCGCTGTACATCGTCTACGGCTGCTTCAACACGCTCTAACCCGACCGTGCCCGCCGGCCCCAATGGCCATGTTGTCCATGTGAGTGGCCGCCAGGTTGTCCGGCAGGGCCCACCGAACTCCGGTTAAAGTGCCGCTCATGACGGCCGTAGAGGAAACGCGGCTGTGGCATCCGTTCGCGGACATGGGGTCCGTTCGTCACGGCGAGCTGGTGATCGAGCGCGGCGAGGATGTGTGGGTGTGGGACACAGACGGCTCGCCGCTACCTCGACGCGACCGCGAGCCTGTGGTACGCGAACGTCGGACACGGGCGCCCGGAGATCGCCGCGGCGGTGGCGGAGCAGATGGGCCGAGCTCGAGGCGTACTCCGGCATTCGGCGACCTCTCCAACCCGCCGGCGCGCGAGCTCGCGTCGATGCTCACCGACCTCGCGCCGATGCCCTCGCGCGTGTTCCTCACCTCCGGTGGCGGTGAGTCGATCGACGCCGCCGCGAAGCTCGCCGTTCGTTACTGGTACGAGCTGGGGCAGACGCAGCGCACGACGCTGATCAGCCGCACAGCCGGCTATCACGGCACCAACGGATTCGGCACCGCGCTCGCCGGGATCCCGGCCAACCGCCACGGTTTCGGCCCCCAGGTGCACACGATCCAGGTGCCGCACGACTCGCTCGAGGCGCTCGAGGGGGCGATCGAGGAGGCCGGCGCCGACCACATCGCGGCGGTGTTCGTCGAGCCCGTGATCGGCGCGGGCGGCGCTCCTCCCGCCGGTGCCGGGCTACATCGAGGGGCTGGCTTCGCTCTGCGAGCGGACCGGCGTGCTGCTGGTCGTCGACTCGGTCATCTGCGGCTTCGGCCGGCTCGGCACGTGGTTCGGAATCGAGCGCTGGTCGGTGCAGCCGGACATGATCACGTTCGCGAAGGGCGTCACCAGCGGCTACCTCCCACTCGGCGGGGTGATCGTCTCAGAGCGAGTCGCCGAGCCGTTCTGGGCGACGGCCGGCGGACCCGTGCTTCCGCCACGGCCCGACCTACGCCGCGCACGCCACCTGCTGCGCGGCGGCGCTCGCGAACATCTCGCTGCTCGGACGCGACGGCCTGCTCGAGCGAGGGCGTGAGCTCGAGCAGCCGCTGCTCGACGCGCTGATGCCGCTCACCGGACACGCGGCGGTCGCCGAGGTGCGCGGCGGGATCGGCTTCCTGGCGGCCGTCGAGCTGTCGCACGAGGTCCTCGACCGCGACCCCGGCGCCGTCGCGACGGTCGCCCGGACGGCCCGCGAGCAGGGCGTGCTTGTGCGCCCGCTGGCGAAGGCGATCGCGGTCTCGCCGCCGCTGACCGCGACGACCGAGCACATCGAGTTGATCGCGCAGGCGCTCGAGGCCGCCCTGGCTTCCCTCTGAGCGACTGCTAGTGCCCGCTGAGGCTCTTGACCGGGTACAGGTTGAGGAAGCTGTAGACGAGCCCGACTACCCAGCCGAGCGTCGCCGCGCGGGGCACCCTCCCCGGTGACATCAACCGGGCGACGACCAGGTAGATCCCCGGCATCACGATCAGCATGTAGTACAGGTAGGAGATCCGGTCGAACCCGTCGGCCTGGATCACGAGCGGCACGAACGTCCCGACGCACCACGCGGCGCCGAGCGCAGCGATCCGGTCGCGCTCGTACCAGGCCGCCGCGATCGCAGCGAACAGCGCCGGGATCGCGAGGAAGATGATGAACGGGTTGATCTCGCCGAGCGCGTCGAACACCGACCGGCTTGCGACGACCTTGCCGCCCGAGACCGAGTTGACGGCGACGCGGTAGTAGTCGATCGGGTTCTTGTCGAGCAGCCATTGCCACGGGGTCGAGCTGATCCCGGTGGCGTTCGGAACCGCCTTCAGCTGCGCAGCGTACGAGAGCATGTGGCGATGTGGGAGAACGGGTTGCCCGCGTATGTGATGTGCGTGCCCGGGTCATAGGCCGGGACGAGCACGTCCATCAGCCACACGCCGAGGATCAGGGTGACCACGCTCGCCGCCGATCATCACGGCGAGGGGCTTCAGACGCGCGCGAGCGGTACGCCAGACGCCCGGCTCGCCGGGTTTCGCGCCCCGCGCCCACGCGACCACGAATGCCTCGAGCAGGACGAACGCCGGCAGCGCGCCCAGCGCGCTCAGCTTCATGCACGCGCCGATGCCCAGCGCGATGCCACCGAGCAGCGGTCTGTTGCGGACGTAGAGCGCGGCCGCAACCAGCGCCATCGCGACGTAGTAGATGTCGAGCGTCCCGATCCGGCTGTGGACCAACATCAGGTTGTCGAGCGACATCACCCCGCGTCGCGCCGACCGCGAACCATGGACTCCCGCCCGCGCCGCGCGGACAAGCGCGTACATCGCGATCAGCGCGATCACGCCGAACAGCACGCTGCCGAGCCGCCAGCCCGTACGGATTGTCGCCGAACAGCTCGATCCCGCCGGCGATGATCAGCTTCGCGAGCTGCGGATGCTCGGCGTTCGGGTCCTTGTGCAGCGGCGCGCCCGCGTACGGTGACCCCGCCGGCGGATTGATCCCGTCGATCACCCGCGCCGCGTTGACGTAGTACGCCTCGTCGAAGATCAGGCCGTGCGCCGCATCGCTGTTGCACGGCGACGAGCACGGCTCGCCGAGGTAGAACATCCGCGCCGCCGTCGCGTACAGCAGGATCAACGCGAGCGCGATCAGCGGCGCACGCGGGTGGGCGAGCGCCCGCCGGATCTCCGCAGCGACGGTCCGCAGCATCGCGGCAGTATCGCGATTGCGCAGGCGCGCGAGCGCGAGAGTCGCTCAGGACTGCTCTGCGAGCACGCGCTGTGCGATCGCGAAGGCCGCGTTCGCGGCCGGAACGCCCGCGTACACAGCGGTGTGCAGCAGCACTTCCGCGATCTCCGCCTCGCTGAGTCCGTTGCGCACCGCGGCGCGGACGTGGAGTGCCAGCTCGTGCTCGCGTCCGAGCGCGGTCAACACCGCCAGCGTGATCGCGCTGCGGGTCCGCCGCTCGAGGCCGTCGCGCGCCCACACCTCGCCCCACGCGCCCCGGGTGATGAACTCCTGAAACGGCGCCGTGAAGTCGGTTGTGCCCGCGATCGCGCGGTCGACATGCTCGTTGCCGAGCACCTCGCGCCGGACCCGCATCCCGGCCTCGTACCGGTCGTCGGTCACTGGTCCTCCTCCTCGTTCAGATGGTCGATGATCAGGCGCGTGATTTCGTCCGGCAACTCGACGTTCGCGATGTGCGCAGCCGGCACGAGCTCGAGCCGCGCCCCCGGCACGCGCTCGGCGATCAGGCTCGCGTGCTGCTCGGGCGGGGCGGCGAGGTCGAACTCCCCGCCGATCACCAGCGTCGGCGCGCTGATGCGCTCGAGCTGCTCGCGAAAATCCCAGCGCCGGATCGCGTCACAGCACGACGCGTAACCCTCGGCAGGGCTCGATACGAGCATCTGGCGCAGCCACCGTCGTGTGTCGGAATGCTCGTTCGCGTAGCCCGGCGTAAGCCAGCGATCCACGACCGCGTCGCCGATCGGCTCGGTGGTGCCAGCGTCGCGGACGGCACCGGCCCGTTGGGCCCACGCCTCAGGCGGGGGGATGTGCGGCGAGCTGCAGACGATCACCAGACGGCGGATCCGCTCGGGCGCGTTGGCCGCCAGCCACATCCCGATCATGCCCCCAATCGACACACCGCAGAACGAGGTCCGTCCGATCTCGAGGCGGTCGAGCAGCGCCAGGACATCAGTCGCCAAGTCCTCGATCAGGTATGGACCGTACGGCTCGGGCGAGGCGCCGTGACCGCGCGTGTCGAAGCGGATCAGCCGGAAGCGTTCGGACAGCGCCCGCGCCTGCGGATCCCACATCGCGCGCGTCGTCCCGAGTGAGTTCGACAGCACGAGCGGTTCGGCGTCATTCACGCCCTCCTCCGAGTACGCGAGCTCACATACGGCCACGCATCAGCCCTCCCCGTACGCCGCCAGCGCGGCATCGACGAACCGGCCCGCCTCGCCGAGATACGAATCCGGCGCAAGCGCCCGCTCCAGTTCGGCCTCGTCGATACGCACCTCGTCCGCGCCCAGCAGCGCGTCCCGGAGCGAGATCCCCTCGTCGGTGACACGGTGGGCCGCGTCCTCGACCAACACGCGCGCCCGCGCCGCGCCGACGTCATGCGCGAGCGCGGCGACGACGCTCTCGCTCATCACGAGCTCGCCGGCGGCGTCGAGGTTGGCGCGCATCCGGCCCGGATCCGGCTCGAGCCCGGGCAGCATCTCGGCCGACCACGCCGTCGCGGATCCCGTCAGGCGCAGCAGCTCGGACCAAGGCTCCCACTCGGCATGCCAGGCGCCTGCCGCTCGCTCGTGCTCCTGGACGAGCGCTGCATTCAGCGTCGCGGCCAGCCCGGGCGTGCGGACCGCGCACGCGAGCACCGCCACCGCGGCGACGGGATTGCGCTTGTGGGGCATCGCCGACGATTCACCGCCGTCCGGCACCCGCAGCTCGCCGACCTCGTTCTGCGCGAGCAGCACGACGTCGCCCGACACCTTGCCGAGGCTGCCCGTGAGCAGCGCCAGCGCCCCCGCGATCGCCGCCGGACGCGTGCGCTCGGTGTGCCACGGGAGCGCCGGCACCGCGAGTCCCAGCTCGCGGCCCAGCGCTGAGGCGATGTCCGCAGCGCGATTACCGAGAGCCGCAAGCGTGCCCGCGGCCCCGCCGAGCTGGAGCGCAATTTGATCCTCGGCGGCGCGAGCGAGCTCGCGACGGGCGCGCTCGATTCCCACCAGCCACCCCGCCGCCTTGAGCCCGAACGTGATCGGCACCGCCTGCTGGAGCAGCGTGCGGCCGAGCATCGCCGTCTGGCGGTGATCGCGCGCGAGCCGCGAGCACGCGCGCGCCGCGGCAGCCGCGTCGTCGAGGATCGGCGCAAGCGCCCGGCGCGCGAGCAGCATCGCAGCGGTGTCGATCGTGTCCTGGCTCGTGGCGCCGCGGTGCACGTAGCCGGCGACCCCCTCGGGGAGCTGCCCCTTCAGCGCTGCGATGAGCGGCACCGCCGGGTTCCCCGAGCCCGACGCGCCTGCGCCGATGGCCGCGATATCGAACCGCTCGGCGCGGCAGGCGTCTGCGATCGCCTCTGCGGCGTCCGTGGGCACGAGGCCCACGCTGGCCGACGCGCGCGCGAGCCCCGCCTCGAAGTCGAGCATCGCCTGAACCCACGCCGAGCCGTCCACGAGGCCCGCGGCGGGGCCGCGCGAGAACACACCCGAGAACGGATCGTCAGACGCTGTCATGATCGGTCATTGTGGGTGATCGAACGCACGTGGGCATTGTCGGCGCGGGCCCGGCCGGACTGACGCTCGCGCTGTTGCTGCAAGGCCACGGGATCGAGTCGGTGATCCTGGAAGATCGAGACCGCGACCACATCCAGAGCCGCGCACGAGCGGGGCTGCTGGAGCAGAACACGGTCGACCTCCTGCACCGCATCGGCGTCGCCGATCGGCTCGACCGCGAGGGCCTGCGGCACGACGGCATCTACCTGCGATGCCAGGGCGAAACGCAGAGGATCGAGATCACGGAGCTCACCGGCCGGCACGTCACGATCTACGGACAGCACGAGGTCCTCAAGGACCTGGTCGCGGCGGCGCTCGAGCGGGGGATCGAACTGCGGTTCGAGGTCTCGGAGGTGGCCGCGCACGACCTGGACACCGGCAGCCCAAGGATCACATACGTCGATGCGGGCGGCGAGAGCCGTGAACTCGTTTGCGACTTCATCGCCGGCTGCGACGGCTTCCACGGCATCGTGCCGCCCGTCGATCCCGCGCGGCGTGCTGACCGAGCACGACTACATGTACCCGTTCGGCTGGCTCGGGATCCTCGCGCATGCTCGCGCCCGCATCCGACGAGCTGATCTACTCCTAGCACCAGCGCGGCTTCGCGCTGTACTCGATGCGCTCCCCGGAGATCAGCCGCCTGTACCTCCAGGTGCCGGCCGATGAAGAGCATCGAGGCTGGCCCGATGAGCGCATCTGGGCCGAGCTGCAGATCAGGCAGGGCACTCGAGGGCTGGCGCGCTCAGCGAGGGTCCGTGCTCGAGAAAGGGATCACGGCGATGCGGAGCTTTGTCTGCGAGCCGATGCAGTACGGCTGGCTGTTCCTCGCCGGCGACGCCGCCCACATCGTGCCGCCGACCGGCGCCAAGGGCCTCAACCTCGCGATCAACGACGTCCGCCTGCTGGCCGAGCGCTCCGCAGCTGGTACGCGGACGGCTCGCGCGGCGCGCTGGACGGCTATTCCGAAACGGCGCTCCGGCGGGTGTGGCGCGCGCAGGACTTCTCCAACTACATGACCCAGCTGATGCACGACACCTACAGCGGCGAGTTCGAACGCCGGCTGCAGCTCTCGCGGCTCGAGTACCTGAAGCGCTCGCGGGCGGCGCGCACGAGCCTCGCGGAGAACTACGCCGGATTGCCGGCGGCGCCGGACTTCTGAAGGCGCGCACGTCTACGGCGTCGTCACACCCAGCAGCGTCAGATAGCGCGCGACGGCCTCGGCGCGATTGGCTACGTGGAGCTTGCGCAGGATGCTGTTGACGTGGAACTTGACGGTCGTGTCGGAGAGCACGAGCGCGGCGGCGATCGTCCGGTTCGTGTCGCCGTCGACGAGCAGCCTGAGGACGTCGAGCTCTCGCCTGGTCAGCAGGCCGGAGAGCACCAGCCGGTCGTCGCCGCCCCCGAGCGCCGGCACCTGCTCGGACGGCGCGATCAGTGGCTCGGGCTTCGCCGGTGCGAGCGTCACCGGGCTGTCGCTGAGCACCCCGGAGCGCCCGTTCAGCCACTCGAGGAATCGGCGCAGCTGATCGCGTTCCTGACCGAGCGTGCGCCGCAGGCTCGCACTCTCGTGAGCGTCGGACACGCCACTCGCGAACTCCCACAGCAGATCGCGATCGAGCGCCTCCAGCGGCTCGTCCGGACCACGGTCGGCGTGCATGATCCCGATCGTGCTCGAACCGGCGAGCAGCGGCGCCGCCACGTACGAGCTCCACCCGAGCAGCTCCGCCAGCCGCCGATCGACACGCGGATTGACGGCCGCGCTCGCTACGAGCGTCGCCCGGCGGCGGCGCAGCAACTCGGTCTCGATCAGCGGGTGCTCGAGTCGCACAGGCTCGGCGCGAAGCGCGTCGAGCACGGCGCGCGCACCCGCTGCGTCGCCGGCGAAATGCACGGCCTCGGCCACCATCGCACTCCCGTTCACGGAGCTGACGATCGCGCGCGTGAACGCTGAGCCCTCGCACAGCGCCGCGGGAGCTCGGGCGAGCATCGCCGCCGGCGAGGTCAGGAGACGCAACCCGGCGACCGCGTTGCGCACCCGCGCCAGCGCCTCGAACCGAGCCTCGAAGCGCCGCTCGAGCCGCTCGATCGCGCTCCGGTGAGCCTCCGCCGCGGACGTCAGGCCGAAGGCAGCGAGGCGCTCGTCCACCTCGGCGAGCGCAGCGCGGACCGCGGCCAGGTCGTCGAGCCGCACGTCCTCGAGCGTCTCACTCATCGTCGCACCGGTGGCGCTGCGGCGCGCGCGTACCGCGCGACGGCGTCCGCGCGGCTGCGGGCGCCGAGCTTGCGGAGGATGTTCTTCACGTGGTACTTGACCGTTCCCTCCCGGACAAGCAGCGCGCTCGCGATCGCGGCGTTCGTCCGCCCGCGCGCCATCAGCCCGAGCACCTGCAGCTCGCGCGGGGTCAGCGCGTCGATCGTTTCGGGTCCGACGCCCGAAGCGTTCCCGGCCGTGCCGGCCAGGCGACCGCTCGCACTCAGCCGGCCGAGCCGGTCGCTCAGCCAGTTGACCGCCGACTGGAGCTCCGAGCGGTGCCGCTCGAGGGTCTCGCGCAGAACCGCGCGGTCGAACGCGTCGCCAAGCCCCTCGGCGAACTGCCCGACGAGCTCGAGGTCGACCGCGTCGACGTCGCGGTCGCCGCGCGAGCGCTCAGCGTGCAGCAGACCGACGGTCTCGCGCTCGACGACGATCGCGGCGATCACGTAGGAGCGCCAGCCGAGCACGGCGCCCAGCGCCGCCGGCGCACGCGGTCCGGCGCTGCCGACGTCGACCAGCTGAGCCTCACGCCGGCGCGCCACGTTGTGCTCCACCAGCGGGTACTCGAGCGCGATGCGAACTTCGCGCAGCTTCGCGAGCCGGGCCTCGTTCGCCGCCCTGTCCGCTCCTCGCTCCCAGACCGCCCGCGGCGCGAGCTCCGCTCCAGCCAGCTCGCTGATCAGCACGCGGTCGAACTCAGAGCCCACGCCGAGCTCCTGGGCCGCGCGATCGAGGATCCCACTGGGAGCCGAGCTCGCCGAGTGCTCGGACCGCGCCGCGAACGTGCTCGAACCCGTCGGCCCGCCGCACGTACTCGCGCTCGAGCAACTCGCGCTCCAGTTTCGCCAGCTCGCCCTGCATCCGCTCCAGGGCCGCCTGCCGGTCGCCCTCGCTCCCGTCGAGCTGCTGCGCAGGGGCGATCACATCGGCGCGCTCACGCGAGCCGCGCCCTGGAACAGCCGGTAGCGCGCTGCGGCCTCCTGCCCGACATACGCGACACCGTACGTGCGTCCGACGCGCTCGATCGCGTGCCAGGTCGCAAGCGCATCGGAGCGCTCGACCAGTACCACAGCATCGCGGTCTGACTGGAGCAGCCAGTGGATCATCGCGCCGTTGACCGTTCCGACCGTGAACGAGGGGCCGAGCCGCGTCGCGGCCGGATCGTCGTAGGCACCGAGCTCGGCGAGCACCTTCGGCGCGTCCCGGCCGATCAGCTCGATTCCGCGGCCCAATCGTGCGAGCGGTCCTGGATGCTGGGTGCGAACCGACGCAGGCGCTGGCTGCCAAGCGACTCATGCCGAGGACCCTCGGCGACCGGTGGGTCGCACAGGATCACCGCCCGGTCGGATGCCGCGCCGCACCACCATGCTCCGTGCGCAGAGAACGCCTGCCCGGCCACCAGCCCTCGTCCCGCGAGCAGCGCGATCAGGTCGCTCAGCTGTGCCGCCGGGGCCTCGAGTGCGAGCTTGACGCACCTCTCTCTCAGCGGTCGGCAAGCCGCACCGTCGACCAGCGCGCGCTCCACCCGCCGCCGAGCCGAAGTCAGCGAGACCAGAGTTGCCGCCGTGGACGCCGAACACGGCCCGGCCCTGCCACCACCAATCGAGCGGGCCGGTCGGCTCCAGGTGACGAAGTGAGAAGGGGCATGTGCGCCCAACATACCGCCGGTCCCGATGCACCGCCCTGCTCTTTCAGTCGAACTTGCCCGGCCGTTCGAGAGGGCTTGATCATCCGCGCAGAATCACCCGTCCGAGGCCGCCAGCGGTCTGTCCTAATCACAGCGGGATTCAGATAATTGGGCAGTGGCGACCCGCGATCGCTATGCCCGCCTGGCGTCGCTGATCGCGAGCGATCGCTGCGTGATCCTCGACGGCGCGATCGGGACCGAGCTGATCGACGTCGTCGGGCGCACCGCCCGGAGGTCGACGAGCACCTGTGGGGCGTCACGCGCGATCCTCGACAGCCCCGCCGCGCGTCGAGGCGGTCCACCGCCGCTACGTCGAGGTCGGCTGCGACGTGATCTCGACCGACACCTGGGGCCTGCCGACGGCGGTGCGCGAGGCGGCCCGACGCTGTGCGACGCCGGCACGCGGCCGGTGCACTGGATGGACGTCGCGCGGCAGCGGCGTGCGGCTCGCGCGCGAGCGCGGCCGACGAGGCCGGGCGCGGCGACGAGGTCGCGGTCGCGTTCAGCATCAACGGCGACGTCGACACGCCCGACGGGCGCGAGACGATCCGGCTGCTGGCGCGGGCGTTCGAGGACGAGCCGCCCGGACCTGATCCTGATGGAGACGCTGTCGCTCGTGCGCAGCTCGACCTATCGCGACGGTCGAGCGCGCTGCTCGCGACCGGGCTCCCGGTGTGGCTCAGCTTCCGCCGCTGCCGGCACGGGGTCTGCGGCGTCTACGGCGAGCACTGGGGCGGGCCCGAGGGCGACGCGTTCGGCCGCGCCGCGCGGCGCTTCGAGGAGATCGGCGTCGGCGCGCTGCTCGATCAACTGCGTGCCCCCCGACCACGTCACCGGGATGGTCTCGTGGCTGCGCGACTTCACCGACCTGCCGCTCGGCGTCTACCCGAACCTCGGCTACCTGTCGTCCGGCGGCTGGCGCTCATGAGACGAGCGCCGGCGGACGCGCGAGTACGCCGAGCTGGCGCTCGCGCTGGCGCGCGGAGGGCGCGCAGATCATCGGCGGCTGCTGCGGCGTCGGGCCCGAGCACATCGCGGCGGCGCGGACGCGCTCGAGCCGGACCGAAGCCCGGGCACGCCCGCCGCTGCGCGCCGAGCCCGACGGCGACGCGCGCAACGGCGACGCCGCCCGCGCGGCCGAGCCGCGCCGGACGCCGCTGGACGCGACGCCGCGCGGCCGCGCGCTGTTCCCGCTCGACGTTCCCGGAGCATCACGATCGAGCCGGGCGTGTTCGTCCCGACGCAGGGCAGCTTCCTGATCTGGAAGTACCTGTACCGCGAGGGCATCGGCGCGCACCAGCGCTGCCTCGACATCGGCTGCGGCACGGGCCTGCTGGCGGTGCAGCTGGCGCGCAACGGCGCCGCCCACGTGCATGCGATCGACATCGACGCGGCCGCGGTCAAGAACACGCTCGACGAACGCGTTCCGCAACGGCGTCGCCGACCGCGTCACGCGCCGCGCACGGTCGACCTCTTCCCGTGGGTGCCCGAGGAGCGCTATGACGTGATCGTCGCGAGCCTCTACCAGATGCCGGTCGACCCGTTCGAGCAGGTCTCGACCCACCGGCCGCTCGACTACTGGGGGCGCAACCTGATCGACCACCTGATCCGCCTGCTGCCCGAGGCGCTCGCCGACGACGGCGTCGCCTACATGCATGCAGCTGTCGATCATCGGCCAGCGAGCGCACGCTCGAGCAGCTCGAGGCGCCCGGGCTATCGCTCACGGGTCGTCGACTTCGCGTTCTTCGAGTTCCACGAGCTGTTCAGGACAAGTCCGCCCAGATCGCGCGCGTCGAGGAGCTGCTCGGACGCCTATCACCTCAAGCTCGGCGACGCCGACGTGATGGTCGCCTACCTGCTCGAGATCTCAGACCGATCCCTCTCGTTCGAATAGTCCTTTCCGACCTTCCGGTCGTTGTGGGCGCACTCGAGCGCGCCTATGTTGGCCGGAGTCGATTCGGAGGAAGGCGGTTGGCATGCAGCAGCTGACAGAGCTCAAGCCGGCGTGGGTATCGCTCCCGCTCGCCGAGGACGAGGAAGCGGTGAGCTCCGACGGCGATCGGGCGGCCGCGGTCGGCGTGCACCTCGCCGGCAGCGTGCCGCTGGCCAACGCCGACGACGTGTTCCGCCGGGTGGCTGCAAGCCTTGGCGATCGCCTGCGCCGGATCCCCGACGGTGAGACGGGACCGCGCTCGGATTGGATCCTGTGGCAGTACCCGGTGTTCAGCTCGCTGCCGGAGTTCGTCGTCGGGCCGCCCGGCGACGCGACCTACCGCACGCTGCCGAAACTCCGCCTGCGCGATGGCGTGGAAACGCGAGAGGTGCATTTCGACGGGCTCGGCTACGCCGAGACGGCGAGCGCGTCCTACCGGCTGTTCGCGCGCCTGAAGCGCGACGGTGTGGTCCCCGCCCACTGCCGCCTCCAGGTCTGCCTGCCGACGCCGCTGGCGCCGGTGAGCGCGTTCGTCGCGCCCGAGCACCAGGCGCAGATCGAGCCCAGATATGAGGCGCGGATGCTGGAGGAGCTGGCGACGATCCTGGCGGTGGTGCCGGCCGACCAGCTCGCGATCCAGTGGGACGCGCGTGTGGAGTTCGCGATGCTCGAGGGGCTGACGCCCGCCTGGTTCTCCGAGGTCCGCGCCGGCGTGCTCGAGCGGCTGCTCCGATTGGCACGACACGTGCCGGCCGAGGTCGAGCTCGGCTTCCACCTCTGCTACGGCGACGAGGCGCACGGGCACTTCGTCGAGCTCGACGACTCTCGCAAGCTGGTGGAGATCGCGAACGCGCTCGCGGCAAGCCTCTCGAGGCCGCTCAATTGGATCCACATGCCCGTCCCGCGCGCGAGCAGCGACGACCGGCTCGCGCCGCTCTCCTCGCTCACGCTCGCGCCCGACACGGAGCTGTACCTCGGCCTGCTGCATCGAGAGGACAGCGCCGACGGCGCGCGGGCGAGAATCGCGGCCGCGTCCCGCCACGTGCGAGACTTCGGCGTGGCCACCGACTGCGGGTGGGGCCGCGGCGGCTCGGACGCCGTCGACGGGCTGCTCGAGCTGCACCGTGCTGTCTCCAGGCCGCTGCCGGCACGGCTGCGCGCAGGCCCCAGAAGCGAGTTTCGCTGGCCGGCCGGCTTGCACCCGATTCCGGACGAGGACTGGACGCGTCAGGAGATCGAGGGCACCGCGCTCGCCTACGACCACGTCGACCAGCACGGCTGGTACTCGAACCTCGACCCGACCGTCGACGAGCTCGCGCGGACCTTGCGCGACGGCGACATCGCGCTCGACTACTCGGGCGGGACCGGGATCCTGCTCGACCGGCTGCGCCTCCGGATCTTCGAGCGTCAGGTCGGCTGGCTACTCGTCGACGCGTCGGCGAAGTTCCTGCGCGTCGCGCTCGAGAAGTACCGCGAGGACCCGCGCGTCGGCGTCCGGCTGTTGCGGTTCCTGAAAGACGAGAAGCGGCTGCAGACGCTCGACGAGGTGCTCGGCGAGCCGCTCCTGACGCGCGGCGTGGAGGTGATCGTCGCCGCGAACGCGATCCACCTGTACCCGGACCTCGACGCAGTCGCCGCAGCGTGGGCGCGGGCGCTGAAGCCGGGCGGAAAGGTGTTCATCAACTCCGGCAACCTGCGCAACCCGCGCGCGGCTGCGGGCGAGTGGATTCTTGACGAAACCGTGTGGGTGGTCAACGACATCGCCGAGGGGATCGTGCGGTCCGAGCCCGGGTATGAGCAGTACCGGTCCGTGCTCGACGATCCAGAGCGGATGCGGGCCCACGCGCAGACGCGCGACCGCGTGTTCCTGAAGCCCCGCCCGCTGGACTACTACACGACGGCGCTGACCGGCGCCGGTCTGACCGTCACCGAGGTGCGTGAGAAGACCATCGTCGCCGACGTCCAGGAATGGTTCGAGTTCATGACGGCCTATCACGAGAGCGTGCTCGGCTGGGTCGGTGGTACGAAGAAGCTCGACGGCGCGGCGGCATCCCCGTCCGCGGTCACCGACCGCCTCGCGATCATCCGACGGGCAATGGAGACGATCTTCGCCGGGCGCTCGAGCTTCAGCGCCTGCTGGACCTACATCACCTGCGAGAAGGCGCCGCCCGAGAGGTAGTTGCGCTGGTCGATGTGCGTCGGCAAGCCGGCTTGCGAGCGCCATGATCGTCAGCGACGGGTTGACCGACAGCGTGCGCGGAACGACCGAGCCGTCGCCGACGAACAGCCGGCGCACGTCGTGGCTACTCGCCGTGGGAGTCGACGACCGAGCGCTCCGGGTCCGAGCCCATCCGGCAGCTGCCCTGCACGTGCGTGCTGAGCACGCCGGTGTGGAAGAGCCGCTTGGCGCCGGACGCGTCGAGCACGTCGTGCGCGAACTCGCAGCGAGCGGTCGATCCGCTCCTGCTCGCGCTCGTTGAAGGCGAACGAGTAGCGGTCGCGCCCGTCCTCGTCGACCCACGCGGTGCCGTTGTTCTCGTCGTTGACGATCGTCAGCAGCCCGGTGAAGTAGCGGTAGCGCGCGCAGCGCCTCGACGAGCTCCTCGCCCCACAGCGGCACGCCGTGCTCGTCGCACAGCGCGGTCGCGAACCCGATCGGGTCCTGGATCGTCGCGGCCTCGACCACGAAGCCGCCGTCCTCGTCGCGCTGGAACTGCATGCAGTGGGCGCTGATCGGATACACCATGTGGGCGTCCTGGAGCTCGTCGAACAGCCCCTCGACGAGCCGCGCGGCGTGGAACCCGAGGTTGCGTCCGATCAGCCGGCTGCTGGGCGAGTCGCCGGCCGCCTCGCGCACGCCCGAGCGCAGCAGCAGCCCGGGGGTCGCGAGCGCGCCCGCCGCGACGACGACGACGTCGGCGTCGACCTGCGTGCGTGCTCGCCGTGCGCGTCGACGTACTCGACGCCGGTCGCCTCGCGGCCCGTCGCCGTCGTCTCGATCAGCACCCGGCGCACGTCGCAGTCCGCCCGCAGCTCCAGGCCGCTGGCCGACGACCGCCGGCTGGATGTAGGTGTTCAGCGTCGACTTGCCGGCGTTCGTCGGGCAGCCCTGCAGGCACGAGCCGCAGCGCATGCAGTTGGCGTCGGTGTAGGACATCACCGGCTCCAGCTCCGCGCCGAGCGCCTTGAAGCCCGGCTCGACCGTCTTGCACGCACTGCTGCCAGTCGCTGCGCTCGCGCACGCCGAGCCGGCTGCTCGACGCGCTCGAGGTAGGGCAGCAGGTCCGGCTCCGCCGAACGGCTCGCCGCGATCGTCCGACGAGCCCGGCCGCGGCGTGCCACTTCTCGTAGTCCTGCTCGCCCGGGCGCAGCGCCACCTTGGTGTTGATCGTGGTCGTGCCGCCGACGCAGCGGCCGCGGAACATCGCCAGCGGCGGCTGGCCGGGCGCCGGCGGCTCGGCGAACGCGATCGGCCACCACAGCTCGTGGGTCGCGCGCGCCTCCCAGCGCATGTGGTCGGCGGCCGGTCTGGTGCGGGCCCGCACTCGAGCAGCAGCACCTGGCGCCCGGCCTCGGCGAGCTCGGCGGCGACGACGCCGCCGCCCGCGCCGGAGCCGACGACGACGACCTCGATAGCGCTCGCTCACCCCGTGACCCCCAGGTACGACCAGTCCTTGTCGAGCCGCGCGGCGAGCGGCGGCGTGAAGCCGATCTCCGACCACGCGCCCGGACCGGGCGCGCCCGGGGCGACGAAGTCGCTGTAGAACGCCTCGCAGGCGAGCGCGCGGACGAGCATGAACTCGGGCGTGAACGCGCGCGCCGCGCGGCGGCCCGGCGCCGCTCGAGCAGCCGCGATCGCCGCGAGCGCCGCGGCCCGGTCGTCATCCGGCATCCGCGCGAGCAGCGCGTCGATGTAGACCTCGGGCCACACGCGTCCCGAGCCGGGCACGATCAGCTCGCACAGCGACCGCACGACGTCCGCCTGGTGCTCGTCGAGAACGTGCATCTCGCCGCGCGAGCGTAGAAAGCCGGCCGCGGGCGTCGCAAGGCCCGGCGACGGCCCCTGCGCTCGTTGCCAGCGCAGTCTGCGCTGGCGATCATGCGCGCCGGCCCGCGGCGAGCGAGGATTCACCGGTGAGCGACGAGCGGCAGCAGATTCGCGAGCTCGTGGAGGACTGGGTGCTGTGGCGAGACGCCGGCGACTGGGACCGGTTCGCGACCGTCTGGCATCACGACGCCGTGATGATGGCGACCTGGTTCCAGGGACCGGCGCCTGATTTCATCCGCGCCAGCCGCGAGGGCTTTGAGCGCGGTGTCAGCATCCTGCACTTCCTCGGCGGGAACACGGTCGACGTGGTCGGCGAGCGCGCCATCGCGCAGACGAAGATGACGATCTCGCAACGGGCTAAGGTCCACGGCGTGGACTGCGACGTCGTCTGCACAGGCCGGTTCTACGACTTCCTCGACCGGCGCGACGGCCGTTGGGGGATCGTGCTGCGCCAGCCGATCTACGAGCAGGACCGGCTCGACCCGGTCGACCCGAACGCGCGCGTCGAGCTCGATCCCGAGCTGCTCGACCGGTTCCCGGCCGGCTACCGCCACCTCGGCTATGCGCAGACCGGGCTCGGCTTCGAAGTCAAGCGGGACATGCCGGGACTGACGGGGCCCGAGGTCGAGAAGCTGTACGAGCGCGGCGCCGCCTGGCTCGCGGGCGAGCCGATCGGGCCCCTGAACACGACCCGATGAGCGACGTCCCGTCACAGCGCGCCCGCGAGCTGCTGCGCGGCGCCTACGACACGCACGTCCACGTCGCGCCGGACGTCGTCGAGCGCAAGATCGACGACGTCTCGCTCGCGCGCGCGCTCGGGCGAGCTCGGGATGGCCGGCGTTCAGCTCAAGTCCCACTACACCTCGACCGCCGAGCGGGCCGCGGTCGTCCGCGCCGCCGTCCCCGGCGTGCAGACGCTCGGCGCGATCGCGCTCAACCGCGCGGTCGGCGGGATCAACCCGCTGGCGGTCGAGATCGCCGCGCGCGAGGGCGCGCGGACCGTGTGGATGCCGACCGTCGACGCGGTCAACGAGGCGCACGAGCGCGAGGCGCCGCCCGGGCGCGAAGGTCCCGGTGTGGGTCAAGCTCCAGCTCGAGCTGCGCGAGCAGGGGCTCGAGATCGAGCCGGTGCCGGTGCGTCGACGCCGACGGACGCGTGCTGCCGCGAGACGCGCGAGGTGCTCGCGATGATCGCCGCGCCACGGGATGCTGCTGGCGACCGGCCACCTCGGCCGCGACGAGATCTTCGCGGTCGTCGACGCGGCGCTCGAGGAGGGCGTCCGCGAGATCGTCATCACCCACCCCGAGTTCCCGTCCCAGAACCTGTCGATCGAGGACCAGCTCGCGCTCGCCGAGCGCGGCGCGCTGCTCGAGCGCTGCTTCACGACGCCGCACACCGGCAAGATCAGCTGGGAGCAGTGGATCGACGCCATCCGCGCGACCGGGCGCCGAGCACTCGGTCCTGTCGACCGATCTCGGCCAGGTGTTCAATCCGCCGGTCGAGGACGGGATGGCGCTGATGGCCGACCGGCTGCTCGAGGCCGGCTTCAGCGAGGAGGAGGTGCACGCGATGGCGGTCGTCAACACGCGCCGGGTGGCGGGAGCGGAGCCGCTGTGAGCGCGCGGCGGATGCTCGTGATCGGCGCCCACTCGGCCGACTTCGTCTGGCGCGCCGGCGGCGCGGTCGCGGTCAGCGCCGCCGGCCGGCGGGGTCGCGCGCAGGTGATCGCGCTCTCCTACGGCGAGCGCGGCGAGTCCGGCGAGCTGTGGAAGGAGGAGGGCCAGACGATCGAGCGCGTCAAGCGAGATCCGCCACGGCGAGGCCGAGCGCGCGGCGGCGGCGCTCGGCGCCGACTTCCGCTGCCTCGACCTCGGCGACTACCCGCTGGAGATCGACCGCGACGCGCTGCGTCGCTGATCGCCGACGAGATCCGCGAGTTCGCGCCCGACGTGCTGATCACGCACACCGACACCGACCCGTTCAACCCCGATCACCCGGTCGCCTACGCGGCCGTCGACCGCGCCCGCGGGCTCGCCGCCGGCGCGGGCGTGCCGAGCGCGTTCGACACGATCAGGCCGCCCGAGCTGTTCCTGTTCGAGCCCCACCAGCCGGAGCTGTGCAACTTCACGCCGACGACGTTCGTCGACATCACCGCGGTGATCGAGCGCAAGCTCGCGGCGATGGCCGAGATGAAGGCCCAGCAGTACCTCCAGACCTACTACGCCCAGCGCGCCGACCAGCGCGGCAACCACGCGCGGCGCGCGCGCGGCGACCAGGCGATCCGCCAGGCCGAGGCCTTCCAGCGCGTGATCCCGCAGGTGGTGAGCGCGCTGTGAGCGCGACCATCTACGAGGAGCTCGCCGAGCTCGGGCTCGGCGACCGTCTACGAGGCCGGCGGGCGGCGCGGCTATGTCGACGCCGACCTGATCCAGGTCGTCCCCGGCTCGCGCGCCGCCGGCCCGGCGCGGACGGTCCGCTGCGGCCAGGACGACAACCTGATGGTGCACGCGGCGATGGCCAGGTGCGAGCCGGGCGAGGTGCTCGTGCTGACGATGCCCGAGCCGCGGCCGGTGGCGCTGGTCGGCGACCTGCTCGCCACGCAGGCCAAGGTCCACGGCGCGGCGGCGGTCCTGGTCGACGCGTCGGTCCGCGACGTCGAGGAGCTCGCGGAGCTCGGGCTGCCGATCTGGGCACGCTGGGTCCGGGTCGCGCGGCGCCACCAAGGACATCGCCGGCTCGATCGGCGAGCCGGTCACCGTCGGCGGCGCGACGATCCGCCAGGGCGACGTGCTCGTGCTCGACGCCGACGGCGTCGCGGTGATCGAGCACGAGCGCGTCGACGAGGTGCTCGCCGCGTCGCGGCAGCGGCTCGAGAAGGAGCGCGTCAAGCGCGCGAAGCTCGCGGACGGCGCGCTGTCATTCGACCTCGACGGGCTGCGCGAGCGGCTCGGCGGCCAGTGAGCGAGCGCGCTGCACGACCTCGCGCACATCGGCCACGCCGAGCTGCTGACCCCGACCCCGAGGAGAGCCTGCGCTTCTTCGTCGAGCTGTTCGGGATGGAGATCGAGCACCGTGACGGCCAGTCGGTCTACCTGCGCGGCTGGGGCGACTACCAGCGCTACGGCCTGAAGCTGACCGAGTCCGAGCTGCCCGGGCTCGGCCACATGGCGATCCGCGCCTGGAGCCAGGAGGCGCTCGAGCGCCGCGCGGCTGCGATCGAGCGCACCGGCCTCGGGCTCGGCTGGATCGACGGCGACCACGGCCACGGCCCCGCGTACCGGTTCACCGACCCCGACGGCCACCCGATGGAGCTGTACTACGAGACCGATCGCTACGTCGCCGCCCGAGCATCTGCGGCCGGCGCTGAAGAACGTGCCCCAGCGCTACGTCGGCCGCGGCGCTGCGGTCAAGCGCCTCGACCACGTCAACCTGCTCGCCGCCGACGTCGGCGCCAACCGGCGGTTCGCGTCAGAGCAGCTCGGGTTCCGCTCTACGAGCAGGTGATCAACGACGACGGCACCGAGATCGGCGCCTGGATGAGCCTCACGATCGCCGCCCACGAGCTGATCTACGTCGCCGACCACGCACGGCGCGAGCGGGCGCCTGCACCACTTCGCGTTCTTCGTCGACACGCGCGAGGAGCTGCTGCGCGCCGCGGACCTGTTTCTCGACGCGGACGTGCCGATCGAGGCGGCGCCGTCGAAGCACGCGGTCGCGCAGGGCATGTTCCTCTACGTCTACGAGCCGGGCGGCAACCGCGTCGAGGTCACGACCGGGACGCACTTCATCTACGACCCGGACTACGAGCCGGTCGTGTGGACGCAGGCCGAGCGGGCCCGCGGGCAGGCGTGGGGCGTGAAGACGATCGATACCTTCCACACCTACGGCACCCCCGACATCAGCGGTCTCCCGACCGGGCCGCCGATCCCGCCGACGAGCCAGATCCCACAGGCGTGAGCACGAGCGGGCCGGGCGGCGCTCGCGCTCGACCCGCTGTTGTCACGGTCTCGCTCGGCCTCGTCGAGCAGGCGCCGCCGCAGCAGATCGCCGGCGAGCAGAGCGGGCCGCGGCGGGCGGCTGTCGAGGTCGCGCACTGGACCTTCGGCGCGGCGGCGGGCGGGGTGTTCGGAGCTCTGCCGGATGCCTGGCGCAACCGCGGCTGGACCGGTCCGCTGTTCGGGCTGACGATCTGGTCCGGGTTCGAGGCGACCGCCCCGCTGCTTGGCCTGCCGCATGCCGACAGCGGGAACGTGATCCAGCGCCTGGCGATCGCCGCGGACCACGCGCTCTACGGTTTCATCCTCGACGAAACCCGGCGCGCCGCGCAAGGGTGAGCGCGCGCAGCATCGAGCTACTAGATACTCAGCCCCCCGTCCACGACAAGCTGCGCACCGGTCATGAACCGGCACTCGTCGCCGGCGAGAAATACGGCCGCGGCAGCGATCTCACTCGCCTCCGCGTGCCGCGACAGCGGGATCATCTGCTCGAACGCGGCGGCCGACTCCTCGCGCGAAGCGCCCACCGCCTCCACCTCGATCGCGCTCTGGAACTCGTTGTCGACCGGGCCCGGGTGCAGCGAGTTGATGCGGATCCCCCGCCCGGCCACCTCCTTCGCCGCCGTCCGCACGAGCCCGACGACGGCGTGCTTGGAGGTCGCGTACGCAGCGATGCCCCGATCCGAAGTCACCCCGACGACGCTCGAGTTGACGATCACGCTGCCACCGTCCGCCATCACCGCCAGCGCGTGCTTGCAGACGTGGAAGCTGCCCGTCACGTTGACCGCCATCACCCGCTCGAACACATCCTCGGGGTACTCGGCGACCGGCGCCACGACCCCGAACACACCGGCGTTCGCGAACGCGATGTCGAGCCGGCCGAACTCCTCCACGGTCGCCCCGACGGCCTCGCGCACCTCGTCCGAGCGCGTCACGTCGGTCACCCGCCACGACGCGCCGACCGATTCGGCCGCTGCTCGCACCCGCTCCTCCGCGAGGTCCACGATCATCACCTGCGCCCCCTCCGCCACGAACGCGCGCGCCGTCGCGAGCCCGATGCTTCCCGCGCCGCCGGTGATCAGCGCGGCTTTCCCGGACAGACGACCGCTCATCTGAGGCGACCTCAGAACGGGAACGGTTCGGCCGCGTCGCGGGAGGTTCTCCACTGCCACTCGGTCCACAACTCCAGGTTCGCGACGCCGCCGAAGTGGCCGCCGTTGCTCGACGCTCCGAACCCGCCGAACGGCGCCGGTGGCTCCTCGTTCACGGTCTGATCGTTGATGTGCACCATCCCGGCGTGCAACCGCTCGGCAACGCGAGCGGCCCGCTGCGGCGAGCCGGACTGCACCGCCGCCGCCAGCCCGTACTCGGTCGCGTTCGCGAGCGCGACCGCCTCGTCGTCGTCCGAGAACGTGATCACCGGCGCCACCGGGCCGAAGATCTCCTCCCGGAATGCGGCCATCTCGGAGGTCACTCCTCCGAGCACGGTCGGCTTGTAGAACAGCCCCTCGGCGCTGCCGCCCGTGAGCGCGCGCGCCCCCGCGGACACGGTCTCGTCGACGATCCGCTGCACGCGGGCGACCTGCTTGGAGTTGATGATCGGCCCGAGCGCAACCTCCTCGGTGTTCGGATCGCCGACCGGCAGATGTGACGCTCTCGCGGTCAGCGCCTCCAGATACTCCTCGGCAATGCTCTCGTGCACGAGGTGGCGGCTGACCGCGAGGCAGATCTGCCCCTGGTGCAGGAACGAGCCCCACGCGCCCGCTGAGGACGCGGCCACGATGTCGGCGTCGTCGAGCACCACGAGCGGGCTGTTGCCGCCGAGCTCGAGCACGAGCCGCTTCAACATCCCGCCCGCGGCCGCGCCGACCTTGCGCCCGGTCGCGGTCGAGCCCGTGAACGAGATCATCCGCACGTGCGGATTCGTGCACAGCGCCTCGCCCGCCTCGGGACCGCCCGGTAGCGCGTGCAGCAGCCCCGGTGGCAGGCCCGCCTCCTCGAAGATCCGTGCGATCACGACCCCGCCGGTCACCGGCGTGTTCGGGTCGGCCTTCAACACCACGGCGTTGCCGAGCGCGAGCGCCGGCCCGACCGAACGCATCGCGAGCACGTATGGGAAGTTCCACGGCGTGATCACGCCGACGACCCCGATCGGCACCCGGCGCGCGGTGCTCGTGCGCCCGGGCGTCAGCGATGGGAGCACGAGGCCGAGCGGATGCGAGATCAGCGCCGCGGCCATCTGCAGCTGGCCGGCCGAGGCGGAGATCTCCTGCGCCGCCTTGCCCGGGATCGAACCCGACTCGCGGATCAGCCAGCGTTCGAGCTCGGAGCGGTGGCGCTCGAGCAGCTCGGCGGCTCGGGCGACGATCGCGACGCGCTCGGTCATCGGCGTCGCCGCCCATTCCGGCTGCGCCGCCGCGGCCTCCGCACACGCGCTCGTGACGGCGGCGGCATCGGCGGCACCCGGACTACCGAGAATCTGGCCGGTTGCCGGCTCGACAGTCTCGAGCGTGGTCGGCGCGTCGACCCAGCCGCCGCTGTAGATCCGTCCAGTCCATTGCCGCTCATCGAGCAGCGGCGCCACGGCAGCCTCGGCTCCGTTGCCCGTCGCGGCGGCGGTGTCAGCAGTACTGCTCATCGGTCCCTCCTCGGGCGATAGACATGTTCAGGCCACCTCGGCGGCAGCGCTCGCGCCGCTGCCGGCAGCAATCAGCTCCGCCGCGCGCTCGGCGACCATGATCGTCGGCGCGTTCGTGTTCCCGCGCGTGATCCGCGGCATCACCGACGCGTCGGCCACGCGCAGTCCCTCGAACCCGTAGACCCGTAACGAGGAGTCGACCACCGATCCGATGGCGCACGTTGAGGTCGGGTGATAGACGCTCTGCGAGGCGCGCTCGATGAACTCCCACAGGTCCGCGTCGGAGCTCGGACTCCGGGACGCTGAACGGCGCCCGCTCGACCGCCCTCAGCGCAGGCTGGTCAGCGATCTCCAAGGCCATCCGCATCCCCGCGAGCATGCTGCGCCCGGTCCTCCTCGGTCGTCAGGAAGTTGCAGAGCACACGCGGCTTCGAGTCCGGCAGCGGCGCGCGCAGCATCACGCGGCCGCGACTCGTCGGGTGGATCACCACCGGGCCGAAGCAGTAGCCATGATCGCCCGGCGCCGTCAGCCCCTCGTCGAAGAACAGCGACGGCGCGAAGTGGAACTGGACGTCGGGCGCATCGAGGCCCGGCCGCGTGCGGAAGAAACCGGCGGCCTCGGGGATGTTCGAGGTCAGCGGTCCACGCCCCTCGGCCTCGAGCAGCTCGAAGTTCTCAGGCGCCGCGGCGGCCATGAACAGCGACTGCTCGTCGGTCAGGTAGTTGAGCTGGCCATGCAGTGGTCCTGGAGACCCTCGCCGACCGGGAGCCGCTCGCGGATCTCGAGCCCGAACGGCGCGAGCTGGTCCTCCGGGCCGATACCCGACAGCATCAGCAGCACCGGCGACTGGTAGGCGCCGGCCGCCAGGATCACCTCGCGCTCGGCGCGGATCACCGACACCACCCCGTCACGCGTGACCTCTACCCCGACGGCGCGGGTGCCCTCGAACACGATCCGGAGCGCCATCGCGCGTGGCAGCACGCACAGGTTCGGCCGCTCCGCCGCCGGGCGCAGGAAGGCGTCGGCCGTGCTCTCGCGCCGGCCGTGGCGCTGTGTGAGCTGAAATCGGCCGACGCCCTCCTGGCGCGCGCCGTTGAAGTCCGGGTTGTGCTCGTGGCCGGCAGCCTGCGCCGCCTCGAGCATCGTGTCGACGAGCGGCTGCATCGAGCGGCCGTCGGCCACCTTCATCGGTCCGCCCGCGCCGTGGAACGCGTCCTCGCCGCGCTCGTTGTCCTCCGAGCGCTTGAAGTACGGCAGCACGTCGTCGTAGCTCCAGCCCTCGGCGCCACCCGCTGCCCAGCCGTCGTAGTCGGCGCGGTTGCCGCGGATGTAGATCATCGCGTTGATCGAGCTGCAGCCGCCGAGCATCCGCCCGCGTGGCAGGTACAGCCGACGGTTGCCGAGCCCCGGCTCCGGCTCGCCGAGCAGGTCCCAGTCGAAGCTCGACTTGAACAGCGCCGGGAACGCCGCCGGGATGTGGATCTCCGGCTGGGTGTCCTCGCCGCCCGCCTCGAGCAGCACCACGCGACGCGCCGGAGTCCTCGCTCAGCCGCGCCGGCGAGCACGCAGCCCGCCGAGCCCGCGCCGACGACCACGTAGTCGTACGACCTCACTCACCGCAGGATCACCACCTTCATCACCTCGGTCGGATTGTCGATCGCGAACCGCATCGCCTCGGGCGCGCGTTCGAGCGGGAACTCGTGGCTGACGAGCCGCGCGAGCGCGGCCTGATTGCGCCTCCACCAGCCTCACCGCCTCGGCGAACTCGTCGCTGCCGCAGCAGCTGACCCCCAGCAGGTCGAGCTCCTTCTCGGTCAGGCTGCCGACTCGCACCGGGACCTCGCTCGTTCGACATCCCCACCTGGACGGCGCGGCCGGCCGAGGCGACCATCTCGATCATCGCGCCCGACCGCGGCCGGCGGCGCCGGTCGCGTCGAACACGACCGGCGGACCGCCGGCGCCGGCCCAGTCGCGCGCGACGCCGCGACCACCTCGTCGGCGCGTCGGTCCACACGCAGCGTCTGCGCACCGATCGTCGCGGCCCAGCGCCAGGCGGCGCTCCTGGAGATCGACCACCAGCACCTCCGCGCCCCGCTCGCGCGCGACCGAGGCAGATGCACTGGCCGATCGGCCCGGCGCCGAGCACCACGACCCGCTCGCCGCCGGTACGATCCGCGCCGCGCTGCACCGCGCGCACGGCGATCGACACCGGCTCGGCCAGCGCGGCGACCGCAGCGCGTCGTGCGGCCTCGATCGGGAACACCTGCTCCTGGCGGGCGTGCAGCAGCTCCTGCTGGAGGCCGCCGTCGAGGTGGATCCCGATCAGCTCGAAGTTGTCGCAGGTGTTCGGCCGCCCGACGCTGCACGGGTAGCACTGCCCACACGCGCGCAGCGGCCACACCGCGACCCGCTGGCCGACCGCGAGCTCCGTCGCGGCAGTCGAGGCCCGACGGCCGCGATCGTGGCGCCGACCTCGTGGCCCTGGACGCGCGGGAACTGCGATCCGCCCGGCGGCGTCGGACAGCTCGCCCAGGAAGAAGTGGTAGTCCGAGCCGCAGATCCCGACCGCCTCGGGCGCGACCACGACCTCGCCGGGGCCGGGGGCCGACGGATCGGGCCGATCGAGCACCGTCGATCGACCCGACGCCGCTCGGTCACCGCGGCGCGCATCCGGCCTCATCCCCAGACCTCCGCCGCGATCTCGACGATCAGCTCGAGCTTGGCGACCTGCTCTCGTAGCGTCAGCGCGTTGCCCTCGACGGTCGAGGAGAAGCCGCACTGCGGCGACAGGCACAGCTGCTCGAGCGGCACGTACTGCGACGCCTCCTCGATCCGGCGCTTGAGCTCGTCCTTGCGTCTCGAGCTCGCCGCGCTTGGTCGTCACCAGCCCGAGCACGACCTGCTTGCCCTTGGGCACGAACCGCAGCGGCTCGAACCCGCCCGAGCGGGCGTCGTCGTACTCGAGGAAGAAGCCGTCGACGTCGAGCTCGCCGAACAGCGCCTCGGCGACGAAGTCGTAGCCGCCCTCGGCCGCCCACGAGGAGCGGAAGTTGCCGCGGCACAGGTGGGTCGTGACCGCCAGCTCGTCCGGCCGGCCCGCGAGCGCGCGGTTGATGTTGCGCGATGTACTTCTCGTGCAGGTGCTCGGCGTCCTCGCCGCTCCGCGCCATCTGCGCGCGCTGGGCCGGGTCGTTGAGGTACGCGAGGCTGGTGTCGTCGAACTGCAGGTACGTGCAGCCGAGCTCGTAGACGCGCCTCACCTGCGTCGGCGTAGGCCGCGCTCAGGTCGCTCCAGAACGCCTCGATGTCGGGGTACACGTCGCGGTCGATCGCGGCGCGCGCCGCCGCGGTAGTGGACCATGCTCGGCGACGGGATCGTCAGCTTCGGCGTCTGCCGGGCCACGACCGTGTCCCGCAGGAACTCGAAGTCCTCGGCGAAGATCGTGTGGTCGAGGTGGACCTTCTCGGCGACGTGGATCGCCGCGGGCGTGTACTCGATCGTCGCCGTTCGCGTTGCGGAACTGGACCGTTGATGTCTCCCGGCGGCGCTTCTCGATCCCGCCCAGCTGGTAGATGAAGTCCATGTGCCAGGAGGCGCGGCGGAACTCGCCGTCGGTGGCCGACTGCAGCCCGACGTCGCGCTGCATCTGCACGACCTCGCGGATCGCCTCGTCCTCGATCGCGCGCAGCGCCTCGGCGTCGAGTCGGCCGGCCGGCGTGCTCCTCGCGCGCCTCCAGCAGCTCGGGCGGACGCAGCAGGCTGCCGACGTGATCGGCGCGGAACGGCGGGCGTCGTGCGCCGTCCGGCTGGTCCGCTGGCCTCTCGCTGTCGCGTGTCAGTCATCGCTACCTCGCTTCGGTCATGGGTGTCTTGACGTTGATCTCGACCCGCACGCCGTTCGGGTCCTCGAAGAACAGCTGGCGCGGACCGCCGGGGACGTCGTTGCGGACCGCGCCAGTCCGCCACCGCGCGAGCCGCGCACTCGCGGCGTCGTAGTCGCTCGGCGCTGAACGCGATGTGGTCGACCGGCCCGTGCCCGCCGGGCGCGCTCGGCGGACGTCTCAGCCCGAGCCGCGCCGCGTGTCGCGCGATACGAGTCGCGCTCGGCGATGTGCAGGCAGGCGCGCCGCCGGCGTACAGCCAGTAGCCGGGGAACGCGAGCGGCGGGCGCTCGCCGACCGACAGCCCGACGACCTCGCAGTAGAAGTCGCGCGTCGCGCTCGATGTCGTCGCTGAGGACGAGCACGTGCTCGAGCGCGGTGACGCTCATGCTCGCCGGCGCGCGGCCGGCGCGTCGCGGACACCGCGTCGCCGTTCGAGGCCGCCCCCGCGCAGCAGGTAGGCGGAGTGCAGCAGCTCCGGGCTTCTCGCGCAGCTCGCTGCGCGTCGCCCGAGTACTGGATCCGCCCGCCCTCCATCACGTAGGCGCGGTTGGCCAGCCCGAGCGCGAGCGGCGCGAACTGCTCGATCAGCAGCACCCCGACGCCGGACTCGGCGATCGCGCGGATCGTCGGGATCAGGCGCTGGACGACGACCGGCGCCAGCCCCAGCGACAGCTCGTCGATGATCACGAACCGCGGCTGCGAGACGAGCGCCTGCGCGAGCACGACCATCTGCTGCTCGCCGCCCGACAGCGAGCGCGCCTGCGCGCCGAGCCGCTTCTCGAGCTCGGGGAACAGCTCGAGCGCCCGCGCGCGGCCGGCCTTGGCCTGCGCGCGCCGACAGCGAGTAGGTGGCGACGCGGAGGTTGTCATCGACGGTCAGATCGGGCAGCAGCCGCCGGCCCTCGGGCACGATCGCCAGGCCGGCGCGGCGGATCCGCTCCGGGCGGCGGCCGGCGAGCTCCTGCTCGCCGAGCTTGACCGAGCCGGCCTTGAGCGGCAGGACGCCGCCGATCGCCAGCACCATGCTCGACTTGCCGGCGCCGTTGGGCCCCAGCAGCGCCGTCACCTCGCCCGGCGGCACCTCGATCGAGACGTCGCGGACGACGTCGCGGTTGCCGCGCGCGACGACCAGCCCGCTGAGGTGTCAGCGCGTCGCTCACTCGAGCTGCCTCGCTTCCGAGGTAGGCGCGCACCACGTTCTCGTCGCGCAGCACCTCGGCCGTCTGTCCCGAGGCGATCAGCTTGCCGAAGTCGAGCACCGCGGTGACCGAGCAGCAGGACGAGACGAGGCTCATGTCGTGGTCGACGAGGATCACGACCGCGTCGCTGTGCTCGGGGATCCGCGTGATCACGTCCCCGAGGTGCGCCGTCTCCTCGTCGGGCAGGCCGGCGGCCGGCTCGTCGAGCAGCACCACGCGCGGCTGACCGACGAGCGCGCGGGCGACCTCGACCAGCCGGCGATCGCGCGCGCCGAGCGTCCCGACCCGTGCCTGCGGGTCGGCCTCGAGCCCGACGAACGAGATCGCGTCGAGCACGTCCTCGCGGCGCGAGCCGACGGCGCCTTCGAGTGCTCGTGGGCCAGCGCGACGTTGTCGTAGACCGACAGCTCCTCGATCGCCTGCTCGGTCTGGAACGTGCGCCGCACCCCCCAGCGCGCGCGGCGGAAGTGGGCCATCTTCAGCAGGTCCTCGCCGAACGCCGTGACGCTCCCGGAGGCCGGCTTGACGAAGCCGCTGAGCACGTTGAAGAAGGTCGTCTTGCCGGCGCCGTTGGGCCCGATCAGGCCGCAGGTCCCCGTTCTCGAACGTGACGCTCATCCCGTCGAGCGGCGTCACGCCGCCGAACCGGACCGTCAGATCGGAGACCTCGATCATCGACGTCCCCTCCCGCGGCCGCGTCCGGCGTGCCTGCGCGGCCGCGCCGTCGGCGCCGGCGGCGATCGGTGCTGCCCGCACACCGGCCGGCGCCGAGCTCTGTCCGGCCGCGGGCTGCACGGGCCGCTCGCGACCAACCGCCCTGCGTATCAGCCCGCCCAGTCGCCGATGTCCTTCGGCACCTGGTCGATGAGCCCGGCCGGCGCCGTCGTCAGCACCTGCAGCACGCCGACGCCGAACAGGATCATCAGCCAGTCGGGCGAGACCCCCCAGCTGTTGAGCAGCGCCGGCAGCAGCTGCATCAGCAGCGCCGCGATGACCGCGCCCCAGATGCTGAAGACGCCGCCCATCAGGACGACCGCGAGGATCGTGATCGAGTCCTGGGTCGGGAAGTCGATCGAGTACAGGAACTGGTCGGCGCCGGCCAGCAGCGCGCCGGCGACGCCGGTGACGAACGAGGCGAGCGCGAACGCCCACATCTTGTAGAGCGTCGTGTTGATCCCGGCCGCCAGCGCCGCCGACTCGCTCTGGCGGATCGCCGCCCAGGCCCGCCCGGGCGCGAGCGGACGTGCGCCGAGCACCAGCAAGAACATGAGCGCGGCGAAGATCACCGAGTAGCGGAAGAAGCCAGTGTCCGACTGGTCGCGATGCCCGGGCGGCGGATCGCCGGCAGGTGCAGCAGGCCGCCGTTGTACCCGCGGAAGCCGTGGCCGCCGTTGGGGAAGTTGATCGTCGCCAGCACGACGGTGATCGCGCCCGCGAGCATCAGCGTGATCAGCGCCAGGTACAGGCCGCTCATCCGCAGCGCCGGCAGACCGACGAGGGTGCCCAGCACCATCGTGATCAGCCCGGTGATGAGCAGCACGACCTCGAACGGCAGCGAGGTCGCGAACAGCAGCCTGGCCGCCACCCAGGCGCCCATCGCCAGCACGGCGGCCTGACCGAGCGAGACCAGCCCGACGCGGCCGACGAGCACGCTGAGACCCAGCGCGACGATCGCGTAGATCGCGACCTGCGTGCCGGCGTCGACGTAGTACAGGCTGACGAGCGCCGGGAGCGCGAACAGGACCAGCAGCCAGCAGCACGAGGATGATCGCCGGCCGGCGCAGTGAGCCGCGGCTCGCAGCTCCGAGCGAGCGCCCGCGAAGCCGTGTCAGCGCTGGTGGCGTTGGCCATCGATGGCGACGCCGGAACGCATCTAGATCCCCGCCCGGGAGAGCGTGATCGACGCGCTTGCGGTTGGCGAACAGCAGCGCGACCGCGGCGAGCACGAACGGCGCCATGTCGTGGTAGTTGGAGAATGTCTGACTCGGGCTCGCCTCGATCGCCGCGTCGACGACGCCGATCACGATCGCGGCGATGAACGTGACCAGGATCGAGCGCAGCTGCGCGATCAGCGCCGCCGCGAGCGAGGAGATCACCAGGAAGGTCAGCGTGGTCGCGTCGAGCGCGACGAGGTCGGCGAGCAGCACGCCGGCGACCCCGGCGAGCACGCCACAGCCCGAGCCAGGCGGCCGCCTCGACGCGCCGGACCGGCACGCCGAGCGTCGCCGTGATCTCACGGTCGTTGGCCATCGCGCGCATCGCCGTGCCGAGCTTGGTGTACCGCAGGAACAGCTCCGGTCGCGACCGTGATCGCGATGCCCGGCCGCCAGGCAGATCACCTGGGTCGTGGTCACGTTGATCTGGCCGACCATGAAGCCGTGGTTGTCGGTCGGCAGCGTGATCGAGCGCGACTCGCCGCCGCTTGAGGTCCACAGCAGGTCCATCACCCCCAGCAGGATCAGCGTCAGCCCGAGCGTGGCCGTCGCCTTGACCAGCGGGTCACGCGCGGCCAGCGCCGAGCCGAACACCATCCCGTAGGCCAGCGTGATCAGCCGCCGAGACGGCCACCGCACACCAGCGTACGCGAGCCAGATGTTCCAGCCCGACTGCGTCAACTGCCATGCGATCAGGGCGCCGAAGGCACCGACCGCTCCGAACGCGAGGTACAGCACTCCCGTGGCCCGGTACAGGACCACCATCCCCACGCCCGAGAGGGCGTAGACCCCGCCGAGCGCCAGCCCGGTGACGAGGAACGGCTGGAAGTCCTGCCAGCTGGGAACAACGCGCCCACGAGCAAGCATGTCGGCTTACCTTAGATCGCCCTGATCTGTGATTTCGAATGGCTTGCTCCTATGGCGCTGGAGCTGTAGTCGACGCCCGCCGCCTTCGCGACGGAGTCGGTACTGGGCGATCTGCGGGTCGGCGGCTCGAGATCGCCGTGCAGCCCTGGGCGGTGATCATCTTGCCGTTCTCGGGCGTCACCGTGTAGTCGGCGTTGTTCGGGATGTGCAGCGCCAGGTTGCCGTACACCCACGGCTGGCACAGCATCTCGGACTTGTAGTCCTTGATGCCCACGATCGCCGTGTTGACGCTCTTGATCGTGTACGACCCCTTGACCGTGTCCAGCGCCTGGACCAGGAACTTGGCCAGCAGGAAGCCGAACTGGCTGAAGGAGCCGATGCCGCCCGCGACGCTCTGGCCGTACTTGGCGAGGATCGCCTTGTAGAGCTGCATCTCCGGGCCGTTGTGGTCATCGGCGTCGGCCGCCTCGGCGTTGACGAACAGCTTGTGGTTCCACTTCGGTCCCAGCGCCTTGGCCAGGAAGTCGGTGTCACACGGCGTCGAGCAGCCCCATGACTTGACCCGGTCCTCGATGCCCAGCTTCTGGGCGGCCTGGAGGATCACCAGCGCCTCGGGCGGGGTGAAGTTCAGCACCACCGCGCCGTTGGAGCCGGCCTCGTCGACGAGCTTGAGCGCGACCGAGTTGGCGTCGGTGATCGGCACGTTCTCGGTCAGCTCGGTGATCGGCACCTTCGATGCCTTGGCGAGCGCCGCGGGACCCGCGGCGATGTAGCCGGTGCCCGGGACGTTGGACTGGACGAACACGATCTTCTTGGCGTGCACCGAGTTGATCGCGTACTGAACCGCGCCGTCGGAGCTGTAGCGCGGACCCATGTTGACCGCCGCGCTGTTCGGTGTCGACCAGCACTCCGGCGAGATGCCCGCGTCCATCTCGTAGATGCCCAGCTGCTTCCAGTAGGCGGCATCGAGCGTGCACTCGAGCAGGTCGAACACGCCGTCGATCGCGACCACGTGGTCGGACTGGATCAGCTGCTTGGCGGCGGCGGTGATCTGGGCCGGCTGCGTCTGGTCGAGCTCGACGAACAGCTTCAGCGGATGACCGTTGACGCCGCCGTTGGCGTTCACGCAGTTGAAGTAGGCCTTGATCATGTTCGGGCCGTCGGTGAAGTCGGTGCCCGGCTGATGGGTATCGATCGTGCCGATGTTGATCGGCGTCCCGGTCGCCTGCGACGCCAGGCTTCGGCCCGCACGACGACGTCGGCCGACGCGCTGGCGCTGAGCTGGGTGTGCTGGTAGCGCTCGAACTCGCCGTGCTAGCAGTGGTGCTGCTCGAGCTGCTCGAGCTGCTCCCGCATCCGGCCAGGACGGTCAGCCCGACGGCGGCCACGAGCGCCAGGCTCATGCGCAACCGCGGCAAATCGTGGTACTTGCTCACCGCTCTCTCCTCTCGGCTCAAAGTGTCCGATGCCAGCCCCGAATCAGCGAGGCAACAATTGCATACTAGTTGTAAGCTCCGCTGCATGCAAGAACCTCCTAACACGACCCACAAGAAAGGGCCACATAGGTCTCTGTGACGCTTTCTTGCATGCAGGCTTTTTGCGGGACATAAACCGCCGCGGCAAGGCTGATCCGCGGCATCACGAGATGGCGATAATTACCGGCAAACCGGACCCAGATCACACGGGCGCTGCTGCGCCTGCGCGAGCTGATCCTCACCGGCGAGTTCGAGCCGGGGAGCGGATGTCCGAGCTGCCGCTCGTCGAGCGGCTCGGCGTATCGCGGACGCCGCTGCGGCTCGCGCTCGCCGAGCTCGAGCACGAGGGCCTGCTGCGCGGACTCCCGGGCGGCGGCTACGTCGTGCGCGAGTTCACGATGGCCGACATCCGCGACGCGATCGAGCTCCGCGGCGTGCTCGAGGGCACCGCCGCGCGCTTCGCCGCCGAGCGCGGCGCGGCCCGGCGCGACCTGAAGGCGCTGCAGAGCGATCAACGACTCGATCGAGGAGCTGGTTCACCGGGCCGACTACGAGTCGTTCGAGCGCTATGTCGACCTCAACGAGCGCTTCCACGCGCGCCTCTTGAAGATGGCGCGGAGCCCGATGCTCGAGCGCACGCTGGGGGGCATCGTGTCGCTCCCGTTCGCCGGTCCGAGCGCGGCGTTCGTGCTCTCCGAGGCAGAGCTCCCGGAGTCGCGCGAGATCCTCGTGATCGCGCACCGCCACCACTTCAATCTGATCGAGGCGATCGAGCGCGGCGAGGGCGCGCGCGCCGAGAGCCTCGCGCGCGAGCACGCGCAGCTCGCGCTGACGAACCTCGAGATCGTGCTGCGCCACCGCGAGCTGCTCGAGCGGCTGCCGGGCGCATCGCTGCTCGTCGCTCCCGCAGACGGCCGAGCGCCTGACCGGGACAGCGTGCCGTCGATCGGCGCCGCCACCGGCTCGGGCTTGTCCCACTCGAACGCGCTCACAGCGGCGTCGTAGATCTCGCTCGGTGCCGGGCCGGTGCGCGTCCTCGAGCGGCGGGCTTGCAGGCACGGGCTCGAACGGCGCGCCGACGCGCTCGATCGGCGCCTCGAGGCAGTCGAACGCCGCGCTCTGCACGCGGGCGCACAGCTCGGCCCCGAAGCCGCCGCTGAGCACGGCCTCGTGCGCGATCACCGCGCGGCCGGTGCGCCGGACCGACTCGCCGAGCGTTTCGATGTCGAGCGGCACGAGCGTCCGCGGGTCGATCACCTCCGCCTCGATCCCGTCGTCGGCGAGCCGCTCCGCCGCGTCCAGCGCCTCTCCGACCATCCGCGACGTCGCGATGATCGTCAGATCTCGCCCGGGGCGCACCGTCGCCGCCGCGCCGATCGGCGACCGGCTGGGGCGGTCTTCGACCAGCTCGCGCCGGAAGTACAGCGCCTTGTGCTCGACGAACACGACCGGGTTCGGGTCGGCGATCGCGCTCGGCAGCAGCCCCGCCGCGTCGGCGGCGCAGCTGGGCATCACGACCTTCAGCCCGGGCACGTGCGTCAGCCACGCCTCGAGGCTCTGCGAGTGCTGCGCCCCGGCGCGGCTGCCCGATGCCGCCCTGCGTGCGCAGCACGAGCGGCACCGTCAGCTGGCCGCCCGACATGAAGTGCGCCTTGGCCGCCTGGTTGACGAGCTGGTCGAGCGCCAGCGTGAGGAAGTCGATGAACATGATCTCGAGCACCGGCCGCAGCCCGGCCTGGGCGGCGCCGATCGCGACCCCGCAGACCGCGCCCTCGCTGATCGGCGTGTTGAGCACGCGTTCGGCGCCGAACTCCTCGGCGAGGCCCGCCGTGGCCGTGTACGGGCCGCCCTCGGCGACGTCCTCGCCGAGCACGATCACGCGCTCGTCGGCGCGCATCGCGCGCGCCAGCGCGTCGTTGATCGCCTTGACGAACGTCGTCTCGACGGCGCTCATCGGCGCGTAGACCAGCTCGGCGGCCAGCTCGGCTCCGGAAACGGGCTCTCGCGGGCGAACGCGACCGCGGCGTCGACCTCCGCGCGCGCGGCATCCCTGACCGCCGCGAGCGTGGTCCGATCGATCCAGCCCTCGCCGAGCGCCCGCTGCTCGAGCCGCGCGATCGGGTCGAGCTGCGCCCACTCCTCGTCGGCGAGCGCGTCGCGGTACCGCTCGCGTCGCCCTCGTAGTGGCCGCGGCGGCGGTGGGTCAGGCACTCGAGCAGCATCGGGCCGCGCCCGCCGCGCGCGCCTGCGAGAAACTCGCCGAACGCCTCGAACACCGCGCCGGCGTCGCTGCCGTCGACGGTCTGCGCGCGCGAAGCCGTAGGGCGCGACGACGTCGCTGACGCGCTCGACCGGCGTATGCGCCGAGCGCGGCGTGAACTCGGCGAAGCCGTTGTTCTCGCACACGAGGATCACCGGCAGCTCCCACAGCGCCGCGAGGTTGACCGACTCGTGGAAGTGGCCCGCCTGCACCGCGCCGTCGCCGAAGAACACGACCGTGACCTCGGTCGCCGCCGCGCAGCCGCGCGGCGAGCGCGTTGCCGAGCGCGAGCGGGATGTTGCCGCCGACGACGCCGGTCGCGCCCGATCAGTCCGTGCTCGGGTGTCGACGAGGTGCATCGAGCCTCCGAGTCCCCGGCACAGCCCGTCCGAGCGGCCCATCAGCTCCGCCATCACCCGGCCCAGCGGCGCGCCCTTGGCGATCGCGTGCCCGTGGGCGCGGTGGCCCGAGTAGACGGCGTCGTCGTCGCGCAGCTGGCGGCAGACCCCGGCGGCGACGCCCTCGCCGCCGATGCTCAGGTGGATCAGGCCGTGGACCTGCATCGAGCGCTTGAGCTGCCCGACGCGCTCCTCGAAGCAGCGGATCCGCCACATCGTCGCCAGCAGATCCAGCGCCGCAGTCTCGGCATCCAGCGCGAGGACACGAGCCGCTCAGGCCGTCACCGGAGCGGAGCCGAGCACCTGGCGCACGGCGCTCGCGATCTTCCCCTCGTCGGGCAGCACGTAGCCTCCATCGGCTCGCTGTACGGGATCGTCGCGTCGAGCGCGGTCACCTGCTTGATCGGCGCCTTCAGCGACGAGAACCCGTGCTCGGCGACCTCGGCGGCGATGAACGAGGCGGCCGAAGCGTGCCGCGTCGCCTGGTCGACGAGCACCAGGTGCCCGGTCTTCTCGACCGAGGTGAGGATCGTCTCGGTGTCGAGCGGCTGGAGCGTGCGCGGGTCGATCACCTCGGCCTCGATGCCCTCCGCGGCCAGCGTCTCGGCCGCCTCGAGCGCCTTGCCCACCGTCCAGCCGGTCGCGACGATCGTCACGTCGGTGCCGGTGCGGCGGACGGCGGCCTCGCCGAACGGCACCAGGTACTCGCCTTCGGGCACGTCGCCGTGCTCGAGCATCAGCAGGTAGTGGATGAGGTAGCAGACCGGGTTGTCGTCGCGGATCGCGGTCGCCATCAGGCCCTTGGCGTCGGCCGGCGTCGAGGGCAGCGCGACCTTCAGCCCCGGGATGCCGCAGAACATGCTGTAGATCGAGCCGGTGTGCTGGCCGGCCCAGCCGGCGGTGAACCCGTAGCCGGCCTTGAGCACGAGCGGCACCTTGACCTGGCCGCCGCTCATGTAGCGAAGGCGCGGCGCCTCGTTGACCACCTGGTTCATCGCGACGAGCATGAACTCGGCCATGAGCAGCTCGACGACCGGGCGGTAGCCGGCCAGCGCGGCGCCGACCGCCATCCCGATCTCGGCCGTCTCGGAGATCGGTGACACCCGCACGCGGTCGCGGCCGAACGCCTTGACGAGCGGGTCCTCGTCGGTCGGGGCGACGTCCTGGCCGTAGAACAGGACGGTCTCGTCGCGGGCCATCTCCAGCTGGATCGCCTCGTTGACGGCAGCGATGTAGGGGATCTCTCGTGCCATGTGCGCTCCTGGTCTCTTAGGCGTAGACGTTGTTGAGGGCCGCTTCGGGCTCCGGGAACGGGCTGTCGAGCGCGAACTGGACGGCCGCCTCCATCTCGTCGCGGACCTCCTGCGCGATCGCGTCGGCCCGGGCGGCGTCGAGCGCGCCCTGTTCGATCAGGCGCGCGCGGAAGCGCGGCACCGGGTCGCCGCGCAAGCGCCGCCTCGTACTCCTCGCGGTTGCCGAACACCGTGATCGCCTCGTGCTCGGGGTAGTGCAGCGGCACGCCGGGCGGCGCGATCAGGTTGCCGTGGGCGCTCAGCCGGTAGACCTTGGACTCGACCAGCGTCGGGCCATCGCCGGCGCGGGCGCGCTCGACCGCGGCGCCGACCATCTCGTAGACGGCGAGCGGGTCGCCGCCGTCGACCGTGACCCCGGGCATGCTGTAGGCCTTGGCCTTGACCGACAGCGGCTCGCCGGCGGCGGCGTTGGCGTCCTCCTGCTCGGACCGCGTGACCACGTTGTAGTTGTTGTTCTCCATCACGTAGACGACCGGCAGCTTCCACAGCGAGGCCAGGTTGAGCGACTCGTGGAAGGCTCCCTGCTTGGAGGCGCCGTCGCCGAAGAAGCACAGGACGACCTGCCCCTGCTTGCGGATCTGCGCCGCGTAGCGCGACGCCGGTCGCCTGCGGGATGCCCTGGCCGACGATCCCGGAGGTGCCGAGGAAGCCGCGCTCGGGATCGGCAAGGTGCATCGAGCCGCCGTAGCCGCCGCACAGCCCGTCCTTGCGGCCGTAGATCTCGGCCATCATCGCCTTCGTGTCGGTGCCGAGCACGATCGGGTAGCCGTGGCAGCGGTAGGTCGCCAGCAGCTGGTCGCCCGGACTGCAGCGTCGCGAGCGAGCCGACGATCGACGCCTCGGCGCCGTCGGCGAGATGCGTGTGGCCGCGGATCACGCCGGGGTGCTCCTCGAACGTCCGCTTGACCCGCTCCTCGAACTCGCGGATCCGCAGCATCTGGGTGTAGATCCAGACCAGCCGGTCGTCGTCCAGCTCGGTCACTTAGCCCTCACTCTCCTCACGCGACGCCCGCGCCGAACTGCGCGAGCGTCGTCTCGTAGGCCCGCCCGAACTCCTCCTCGATCGGCAGGCTGCGCAGCTCCGCCGACAGCACCTCGACGCCCCACGGGCCCGTCGTAGCCGACCGCGCTGCAGCGCCTCGACGTACGCCGGGATGTCGAACTCGCCCTCGCCGGGCAGCCGGCGGTGGTTGATCGTCTCGTCGATCGGGTCGTCCATGTTCTCGAACTGGCCGTCGGACAGCTCGACCCAGGCGAGC
Source organism: uncultured Solirubrobacterales bacterium (assembly GCA_963826895.1). Taxonomy (GTDB): domain Bacteria; phylum Actinomycetota; class Thermoleophilia; order Solirubrobacterales; family Solirubrobacteraceae; genus Palsa-465. The sequence continues at coordinate 208,862 of CAWGYJ010000001.1, read as the reverse complement.
TGTCCGGGCGCGGATCCGCCCTAGCTCCTCCGGCGCGATCCCGAGCTTGCTCATGTGCCAGGTGTCGATCGCCAGGCCGCCGTTGCTCGCCCCCGCACCGCCGGTCAGCTCGAGCGCTGTCTCGAGCGTGTTGACGTTGACGTCGAACGGCATGAACTCGTAGGCGACCTTCGCGTCGGTGTGCTGCGCCGCGTCCGCGCACAGCGCGGCGAACTCCTCGGTCAGCCGGCCGAGCTCGCACGGCGTGCCGGGGATGTTCCCGACCTTGATGTGGTGCGCGTCGAACGCCGCGGCGGTCTCGAACAGCTGCCTGCGCAGCCGGTCCGACTCCGTGCGCGCGGGCTCGCCGGACGGGGCGAAGAAGTCGGCCAGGAACTCGACCTCCAGGTACTTGAGCCCGGCGTCGTCGAAGATCTGCTTCATCTCGGCGAGCGTGCGCGTCTCGAGCTGGTGCTCGACGTCGGCGTGCCACAGCCCGATCCCCGGAACCCTGTCGCCGCCGCGCTGCGTCGCAGCGGTCGCGCCAGTCGAACAGGCTCCACTCGCGGCCGTAGTGGACCTCGACCGGACCGGACACGGTCCAGTACAGAGCCATCAGCTCGGTCACGCGGCGGACGCTACCGCCGCCCTCGGGGGGCGGCCAGCCATCCCGTGCAGCGCTTCTTGCCGATCCGCGCTCGGGCATTGGCGGGCCTGTGACGCGGCCGGAACACTCGCTGGCCGTGAACGTTTCCGCGCAGTTCGACGTGACCGGTCTCGGTGTCGTCGTGACCGGCGGTGCGAACGGATTGGGGCTTGGGTACGGGGAGGTACTCGCCGCGCACGGCGCGCGGGTAACGCTGATCGACCTCGATGCGGACAGCCTGGACCGTGAAGCGTCAAGGCTGCGCGGCGACGGACTCGATGTCCGCTCCGCGGTCGCCGACGTCACCGACCACGTGGCGCTCGATCGCGCTGTCGACGAGGCGGCAGACGAGTACGGCAGGCTCGACGTTGCCTTCGCGAATGCCGGCATCGATCCCGGCGTCGGCTTCGTCGGCGCGTGGGCCGGCGGGCGGCGGCCGCGAGTCCCTGAGGGCGCGCTCGAGCGCTACAGCGACGAGCGCTGGCAGCGCGTGATCGACATCAACCTGAGCGGGATCTTCGCGACCGCCCGCGCCGCCGCTCGGCACATGCGCCCGCGCCGCTCCGGACGGATCATCGTCACGACGTCGCTCGCCGCGACCAAGGTCGAGCCGGCGATCGGTTCCGCGTACATGGCGGCCAAGGCCGGTGCGCGCCACCTTATGCGCACGCTCGCGCTCGAGCTCGCGGCCGACGGGATCACCGTCAACGCGATCGCGCCCGGCTTCTTCGTCACGAATATCGGTGGCGGCCACGCGCACAACCCCCAGTTGCAGGCGGCGCTCTCGAAGGAGATCCCGATGCACCGCGTCGGGTTCCCCGACGACATCAAGGCGCTCGCCCTGTTCCTCGCCTCACCGGGTTCCGGCTACATCACGGGCCAGGAGATCGTGATCGACGGCGGCTGGGGCCTCGGCCTCGCGGACTGACTGGATCGCTCATCCGGGGACACTGGGACGCCGGCGAGGGTGCAAAACGTGACGGGGTTCGCCCCACCCGCGGTTCGAAGTCGCGAAACGGTCGTATAGGTTCACCAGCGACCACGGCGCATTCGGCCACCGCGGATTGTCGCCTCGTGCACCACTCCGAGCCCCGCGCGCGCCACCGCCCCCGCGCGCCCCGCGCCACCGCCCCCCCGGGCCCCTCGCCGCCCCGGGCGCCCCGCGCGCCACCGCCCCCGCGCGCCCCCATAACGTGCCAAAGCCCGCCGACCCCCGAACTCCGATGTCGGAGATGTTGGCTATGGCCGCACAATCGACCTCCGTCGCCCGGACGACGACGGTTTGTCAATCCGCGGGGGTCAGCGCCGGGGCCCACGACCCGAGCGGGCGCGACTACCCGCCAGCGAGCTGATCCAGCGCCGCCACGAGCTCATCCGTTCGTGACAGCCACGGCGAGTGGTCGGTGTCGATCTCGATCACGCGCTCGATCCCCTGGTCGGTCAGCATCCGCTGCTGCATCGCCGGCGGAATCGCGTGGTCGCGCAGGCACTTGATGTACGCGCGAGGCAGCGCGGTGAACGCCTCGGCCGGCGGATCGCCGAGGTCCACCGGCTGCGTGAACGGAACGCCTGGCTGGCCCCTGCGGTGCGAGAGGCCCCAGGCGGCCTGCTCGTCGTCACAGCAGCCGAACACGGCGTTGCGCGCCGCCTCCTCCGACAGCGTCGCGACCGGGGGGTCGCCCTCGAGCACGAGGTTCGCCTGGATCTGGTCGTCGGCCGCTTCTGGGTACGCGGTCAGGTCCAGCAGACTCTGGCCGTCGGAGGGCACGAACGCGGCCACGTAGATCAGCGACGCCACCTGCGACGGCGTGCGAGCCGCGGCCTGCGTCACGACCATCCCGCCCATGCTGTGCCCGGCGAGCACTGCGGGCGGACCGGAGGCGAGTACCTCGCACGTCCGGGCGGCGTAGGCGTCGAGCGTCACCTCGCTCGACGGGCGTCATGTCCTCGCCGGACCCCGGGAGGTCGAACGTCTCGACCGTGTGCCCGGCGGCGCGCAGCCCCGGCAGCACCCGCTCCCAGCACCACGCCCCCGCGAACGCTCCATGCACGAGCACGATCCGAGCCATCGTCACGCCTCCTTCATCCGGTTGTCAGGACCAGCTTTCCGCGGTTGCCGCCCTGCCCGGCGAGCCGGTGCGCCTCGGCGCCGTCCGCGAGCGAGACCGTCGCCGCCACCCGCGTCCGCAGCCGGCCGGACGCGACCGCCGCGACCAGCGACGCCAGGACATTCGCGTCCGGCCGCACGAGCGGCGTGTGCACGGTCAGGTCGATCCGATCGTCCACCGATGACCCCCGCGTGTGAACACGGCCGCGCCGCCCTCGCGGACGGCCGCGGCCGCGTCGGCGCCGACCGGCACCGCGTCGAGGACGGCGTCGACCGCACGAGGCCGCCGAGATCAACCTCCCGCGCGAGCACCTCGGCGGCGCCGAGACCCGCGACCCAATCCTCGTCGCCATCGGATGCGACAGCGAGCGACGCGGAGCCCGTCGCGCGACGGCGAGCTGCGTCGCGAACCCGCCGACAGCGCCGCTCGCGCCGGTCACGAGCAGCGTCCCGCCCGGCGCACGGCGATCAGGTCGAGCGCCTGACGGGCGGTCAGCGCGTTCAGCGGGATCGTCGCCGCCGTCACCGGGTCGAGCGCCGCCGGGCGCGGCGCGAGCCAAGCCGGATCGACGGCGGCGGCCTCGGCGTACGCGCCCGTCCGGCCGCCGATCTGGATCCACGGGATCATCCCCACGACGGGATCGCCCGCGGCGAAAGACGAACCGCCATCGCCCGGGTCCGCGATCTCCCCGGCCAGGTCCCAGCCGGGCACGAACGGCGGCTCGAGCGACGGCATCCGCCTCCGTGCGGCGCCCGAGCGCGCCGCCAGGTCGCTCGGGTTGACGGTCGCGGCCGCGATCCGCACGACCACCTCTCCTGGCGAGGCGCTCGGTTCGGGGCGCTCCGCCACGCGCAGCACTTCGGGCCCGCCGAACTCGGTGACCTCGCACACACGCATCGCGCGGCACGATCTCACGGCCAAACCGGAACTGAGCGGAATCGAGCATCCGCGCTCAAGCGGGACTGCGCTCAGCGGCAAACCGGTTGACTGGCGGGGCGCGGGTGGCGTATAAGCGGATCCGCGCGGCACCGCCGCGTGTTGAGGCGACCCGTTCACGCGGCGGAGGTTCGTATGTCAAGCACGGCGCCGGCGCTCAGCGCCTTCCCGAGTCCCTTCTCGATCGAGACGCCCGCGGGCTGCGAGGGCTGGGAGGAGATGTACCCGTACTACGCGCGCTTCGACGAGCGCCGCCGCGACACCGACGAGAACCGGTTCTGGTTCTGGAACTCGATGCACTTCCCGCTGCCGATGCCGGCGTTCGACGTGATCTGCATCGACTCGCCGTATCAGGCGGTCGGGTCGTGGCAGAACCGGGTGTTCGCGGTCCCGCCGGCGATGGGGATCGACTACCGGATCGTCAATGGCTACGTCTACATCTCGGGCAACCCGGTCACCGACCCGGAGAAGATCGCCGAGCGCGCGCAGTTCTTCGAGCAGCGGGCCGGCTACTACTTCGCCAACTGGACCGAGCTGTACGGCAAGTGGAAGACGAAGATGGAGGCGCTGATCGCGGAGCTCGGGGAGCTCGCGCGTGCCCGAGCTGCCCGAGTACGAGCCCGACGAGGTCGCGTTCGGCGAGGATCGCAACACGGCCTTCTACGAGGTGCTCAACGCCTACGGCCGGGTGCTGCGGCTCGGCGATCTGATGTGGCAGCACCACTTCGAGTTCCTGCTGCTCGGGTACGGCGCGTACGCGACGTTCGCGGACTTCTGCAAGGCCCATCTGCCGGACATCCCCGACCAGCACATCGCCCAGATGGTCGCCGGGATCGACGTGCTGATGTTCCGCCCCGACGCCGAGCTGCGGCGGCTCGCACAGCTGGCGCTCGACACCGGCGTCGACGGCGCGTTCGCGTCCGGCCGCTCACCGGACGAGATCGACGCCGCGCTGTCGAACAGCGAGGCCGGGCGCGCGTGGCTGGCGGAGCTCGAGCGCGTCAAGGACCCGTGGTTCAACATGGCCACGGGCGACGGGCTGTACCACTACTACCGCAGCTGGCTCGACGACCCGCGGATCCCGTACGCGTCGCTGACCGGGTACATCGAGGGGCTGCGCGCCGGGCGCCGGCTGGAGCGACCGACCGAGGAGATCGCGCGCGAGCGCGAGCGGCTCGCCGAGGAGTACCGGGCGCTGCTGCCCGAGGACGCCCGCCAGCCGTTCGCCGAGCTGCTCGGGCTCTCACGCAACGTGTTCCCGTACGTCGAGGAGCACAAGTTCTACTGCGATTACTGGTTCCTGACGCGGTGGTGGAACAAGATCCGCGAGTTCGGGGCGCTCCTGGCCGCGGGCGACTTCATCGAGGACGGCGAGGACCTCTTCCACCTCACCCGGCACGAGGTCGCCTCGGCGCTCGACGAGCTGACGCTGACCTGGGCGACGGGCGGCGTCGCGCTCGGCCCCAAGCACTGGCCGCCGATCGTGCAGCGGCGCAAGCAGCTGCTCGAGCGGCTCGGCGAGTGGACTCCGCCGCCCGCGCTCGGGGTCACGCCCGAGGCGGTCACCGACCCGATGACGATCATGCTCTGGGGCGTGACCACCGAGCGCGTGCAGGAGTGGGCACGCCAGCAGGAAGGCGGCGCGGAGCTGCGGGGGGCGCCTGCCGCGCCGGGCGTGGTCGAGGGCGTCGCGCGCGTGATCGCGCTCACCCGAGCAGCTCGCGGACGTGCGGGACGGCGAGATCCTCGTGTGCGGCAGCACCTCGCCGGCTTGGGCGCCGATCTTCCAGCAGATCCGGGCGACCGTCACCGACGTGGGCGGCGTGATGTCGCACGCCGCGATCGTGTGCCGCGAGTACGGCCTGCCCGCCGTCGTCGGAACCGGGCGCGCCACGGCGCAGATCCGCACGGGACAGACGATCCGCGTCGACGGTACGGCGGGCGTCGTCACGATCCTCGAGCGGATGAGCGAGCCACACCCGCTCGTTGTCCGAGCTGCGACGGGCCGACGAGCCGCACTTCGGCGGCAAGAGCGCCGGCCTCGGCGAGCTGCTCGCCGCCGGGCATCCACGTGCCGCCCGGGTTCGCGCTCGCGTGCGCCGCGTACCCCGGCCGCGACCGGTCGCTGCTCGCCGACGGTGCGCGACGAGATCGCCGCGCGGTACGCGGAGCTCGGCGACGACGGTGCACGCCGGCGGTCGCCGTCCGCTCGAGCGCCGTCGGCGAGGACAGCGCCGAGGCGACGTTCGCGGGCCAGCAGGAGACCGTGCTCTGGGTGCGCGGCGCCGACGCGGTGTGCGACGCAGTCGCCCGCTGCTGGGCGAGCCTGTACAGCCCGACCGCGGTCGCCTACCGGGCGCGGCTCGGCGACCATGCGCGCCGAGCCCGCGATGGGCGTCGCGGTGCAGGCGATGGTCGACGCCGAGGTCGCCGGCGTGCTGTTCACCTGCAACCCGATCAGCGGCGATCGCAGCATGGTCGCGATCAACGCGAGCTGGGGGCTCGGCGTCGCGGTCGTCGGAGGCGAGGTGACGCCGGACGACTACCTCGTCAGCAAGGTCACCGGCGAGGTCGTCCGCGAGCGGATCGGCAGCAAGGCGGTCGAGTACGGAGCGGATCCGGGCGGCGGCGGCGTGATCCGCCGCGAGCTCGACCGCCGAGCGGCGGGACACGAGCTGCCTGGACGGCGGCGCGATCGCGTCGCTGGTAGAGATCGCGCGGGCCATCGAGCGCCACTTCGGTTGCCCGCAGGACGTCGAGTGGGCGTTCGCCGACGGTGAGCTGTTCGTGCTCCAGTCGCGGCCGGTGACCGCGATGCCCGAGCAGCGACCGGCGCCGGCGCCTGCCGTCAGCGCTGTCGCTGGTGATGAAGACGTTCGGGCGCGACGAGGTGAGCGCGTGGGCGCTGAGCGACGAGGACGTCCGCGAGATCCTGCGGCTCATCGACACCTCGCCACTGCGCGGAGATCCGCGTGCGGACGAATGGCTTCGAGCTCCACGTGCTCAAGGACGGGATGCAGCCGGAGCCGGCCACGCTCCGCGCCCGCCGCGCCCGACGCCCGCCGCCCCTGCGCCGCGCGCGCGCCGCAGACCTGCAGCACCATCGCCGCCCCGATGCTCGGCCTGTTCTACGCCGCCGACGGCCCCGGCGAGCCTCCATTCGTCGAGCCTGGCGCCCGCGTCGAGCCCGACACGACCGTCTGCATCATCGAGGTGATGAAGATGATGAACTCGGTCCCGGCGGGGCTCAGCGGCACGATCGTCGAGGTGTGCGCCGAGAACGCGCAGCTGGTCGAGGAGGGGGCGCCGCTGTTCCGGGTGGCGCCGGCGTGATCGAGTTCGTCGACACGACCACGCGCGACGGCAACCAGAGCCTTTGGAGTGCGACCGGGCTGACAACGCCCGACGTGCTCTCGATCGCACCGATGCTCGACCGGGTCGGCTACCACGCGCTCGACTTCTCCTCCAGCACGCACATGGCCGTCTCGGTCCGCTTCCACCGCGAGGATCCGTGGGAGCGGTTCCGGCTCGTCAGCGCGGCGATGCCGCAGACCCCGCTCGGGATGATCACGACCGGGATGCGGTTCATCTCGTGGGTGCCGGCGGCCGAGGACGTGATGCGGTTGTCGTACCGGCTCGCGGTCGAGAACGGGCTGCGCCGGCTTCAGATCGCGGACCCGTCAAACGATCCGGCGCGGCTGCGGCGGCTCGCCGCGATGGCCCACCAGGAGGGCTTTGAGGAGGTCGTGATCGGCCTCACGTACTCGATCAGCGACGTCCACACGCACGCGTACTACGCCGAGCACGCGGCCGCGCTCGCCGACTGCGACGAGATGGACCGCCTGTACCTGAAGGACCCGGGCGGGCTCCTGACCCCGGACGCGGTCCGTGAGCTGGCACCGCACTTCATCGCGGCGGCGGGCGCCGACCGCCCGATCGAGCTCCACAGCCACTGCACGATCGGACTCGCGCCGCTCGTGTACGTCGAGGGCGCCCGCGCCGGGTTCGGCGTCGTGCACACCGCGACCGGCCCGCTCGCGCGTGGCACCTCGCAGCCGGAGGCGATCAGTACGGCCCGCAACCTCGAGGCGGCGGGGTTCGAGCATCGGCTCGACCTCGAGGCCCAGGCGGAGGTCACCGCGTACTTCGAGCGGCTCGCCGCGCGCCAAGGGCCTGCCGGCCGGGACCCCGCAGGAGTTCGACGCCGCCTACTACCGCCACCAGCTGCCCGGCGGGATGGTCACGACGACGCAGCGGATGCTCGCCGAGCTGCGCCGCCCCGAGCTGTTCGAGGCGGTCCTCGAAGAGGTCGGACGCGTGCGCGCCGAGATGGGCTATCCGATCATCGTCACCCCGGTCTCGCAGCTGATCGCGACCCAGGCGACACGCAACGTGATCGACTCAGAGCGCTGGTCGACCGTCTCGGACGAGACCGTGCGCTACTTCCTCGGCCACTACGGCGAGTCGCCGGCGCCCGTCGACCCCGAGATCGCCGATCGCGTGCTCGCGCGGCCGCAGGCGGCGAAGCTGGCGGGGCTCGAGCCGATCAGCCTCGACGGCGCGCGCGAGCGGTTCGGCACGCGGATCTCCGACGAGGAGCTGCTGCTGCGGCTGACGATGCCCGAGGAGCAGGTCGACGCGATGGTCGCGGCGCGGAGCGACGCGCCCACGCCGGCGCCCGGAAAGCCCGCGCGCGCCGGCGACGGGCACCGCGCGCCGCTCGTGACCCTGCTGCGCCGAGCTCGCGAGCCGCCCCTCGGTCAAGCAGCTGACGGTCACCAAGGACGACGACCAGGTGGTCTGGCGCCGTGCCGGCTGAACCGGAGCGACTCGACCTCACCCGCGTGCGCGGCTTCGTGTTCGACGTCGACGGCACGCTCGTGCACCGCGACCCGAACGGGCGGGCGCGGCCGCAACCTGGCGCGGTCGACGTCCTCGAGCGCATTCGCGAGACTCGGCCGTCCGCTCGTGCTGTTCACGAACGGCAGCCACATCGGCGCCGAGGCGATCGCCCGTGGCCTGCGCGACGACGGCCTCCCGATCAACGACGACGAGCTGCTCACACCGGTCGAGAGCGCGATCACGTACCTGCGCCGGCTACCACCGCGACGAGCCGGCGCTGCTGTTCTGCTCGGATGTGATCCGCGAGCGGATCGCGGCTTCGGGCGTGCCGATCGCGGGCGACCACGACCGTCCGGGGGTGGTGTTCGTCGCGCATGTCGACGAGGCGCCGCTCGACGCGATCGAGTGCGCGGCGCGCGCGGTCGCCGAACGGCGCGGCGCTGCTGACGGGCAGTTACGTCCGCGCGTACGCCGGCGCAAACGGGCCGATCATCAGCCGCGGCGCGATGGTTACCGCCGCGATCGCGAAGGGCGGCGGCGCACGCCCGAAGATCGTCGGCAAGCCCTCGCGCGCGGCCGTGGCCGAGCTCCGCACCCGCCTCGGTCTGCCGACCAACGAGCTCGCCGTGATCGGCGATGATCTCGGGATGGACGTCGCGCTCGGGAAGATCGGCCGGTGCGGCGCACCGTGCTCGTTCGCAGCGGCATCAGCGGCGCGATCGATCTCGACGCGATACCCGAGAGACGGCGCCCCGACGCCGTCGATCGACGGCGTCGCTGATTTGCTGGCGGCGCTGTGAGCACCCAGAATGAGTTGCTCGCGGATGCCGGCCTGACCGTCGCCGGCCTGTATGACGAGCTGACCGACGGGATGACCCGGTCGGTGCGGCTCGACGAGCTCGTGTACGCGGCCGCCGAGCGCGTGCCGGGGCTCGTCCCGACGCGGGCCGAGGTCGATGCCGAGCGCGAGCGCCGGCTGGCCGACAAGACGTGGCATCGAGCTCGCGCAGGGGCTGCTGCTGGCGGAGTTCCTGGCGCTCCCGGCGGCAGGGCACGCACCTGCTGCAACGCGATGCTCGAGCCGACGCCGCCGCGCTCGAGCGGCTCGACGAGCTGCGAGCGCACCGGCTCCGTCGACCTCGGCCCCGTCCGCGTCACCCGACAGGGCAGCGCCGGGATCCTCGAGCTGCTGAACCCGCGCCACCTGAACGCCGAAGACGGCGTCACGCTCGGGCCGACCGAGACCGCGGTCGACCTGATCCTGCTCGATCCCGAGATCGAGGTCGGCGTGTTCCGCGGCGGGTTCGTCGACCACCCGCGCTACGCCGGGGAGCGCGTATTCGGCACCGGAATCAACCTCACCCACCTGTACCTCGGCACGATCGACTTCCTGTTCTTCCTCACGCGCGACCTCGGCTACGTGAACAAGATCTACCGGGGTCTGTCATCGGGCGAGGAGAAGCTGTGGATCGCGGCCGTCGAGCGGTTCGCGATCGGCGGTCACTGCCAGCTCCTGCACGTCGTCGACCATGTGCTCGCGACGCGCGGCTCGCGCCTGTACCTGCCGGCGCGCAAGGAGGGGATCATCCCCGGCGCGTCCAACCTGCAGGCTGCCCCGGTTCGTCGGCGATCGGGCGGCGCGCCAGGCGATCCTGTCCGGGCGCGAGTGGATCGCGGGCGAACCCGACGCCGAGATGCTGTGCGACGAGGTCGTCGCCCCGGCCGAGTTCGAGGCGGCGCTCGACGGCGCGGATCGAGGCGCTCACCGACTCGGGACTCGTCAACGCGATCGCGAACCGCCGCGCGATTCGGGTCGGCCAGGAGCCGCTCGAGCTGTACCGCGAGTACATGGCGCTGTACTCGCGTGAGCAGGCTTACTGCCATCTGAGCCCGCAGCTCGTCAGCAATCTCGAGCGCAACTGGAATGCCGGCGAGCGCAAGCTCTGAGGCGTTCTGGGACTCGCGCCGCCGAGACGCTCCGATCGCGACGAGCTCGCCGCGCTGCAGCTGACGCGGCTGCGCGAGACGGTCGCGCGCGTTCTCGAGCGCGCAGCCGCGTGGCGCGGAGCTGCTGCGCGAGGCCGGCATCGAGCGACGCCGACGACGTCAGAGCGCTCGACGACCTCAGCCGGATCCCGTTCATGCGCAAGTCCGATCTCCGGGACGCGTACCCGTTCGGGCTGCTTGCGGTCCCCAGGGAGGAGCTCGTTCGCGTCCACGCATCGAGCGGCACGCATGGCAAGCCGACGGTCGTCGGCTACACGCGGGCCGATCTCGAGTGCTGGACCGAGCTGATGGCGCGTTGCATGACGATGGCCGGCGTCCGGCCCGGGATGGTGGTCCACAACGCGAACGGCTACGGACTGTTCACGGGCGGGCTCGGATTTCACCAGGGCGCCGAGCGGATCGGCGCGACCGTCGTGCCGGTATCGGGCGGCTTCACGACCCGGCAGGCGATGCTGCTCGCGGACCTCAAGGCGGATGTGCTCGTCGCAACGCCGTCGTACGCGCTCGTGATCGGCCAGGCGATCCGCGACGCGGGCGTCGACCCGGCGGTGCCCGGGCTGAAGCTCGGACTGTTCGGCGGCGAACCGTGGGGCGAGCGGATGCGCGCGGAGATCGAGAGCGCGCTCGGCCTGCGCGCGGTCAGCTTCTACGGGCTGTCCGAGATGTGCGGTCCGGGCGTCGCGGCCGAGTGCCTCGAGAAGCGCGACGGCCTTCATGTGCAGGAGGACCACTTCCTCGTCGAGGTCGTCGACCCCGATGACGGCCGGGCCGCTGCCGCCGGGCAGCGAAGGCGAGCTCGTGTTCACGACGCTGACGAAGGAGGCGCTGCCGCTGATCCGCTACCGCACCGGCGACATCGGCCGGCTGACGCTCGATCCGTGCGCGTGCGGGCGCACGAGCGCGCGGCTGCTCGGCCTGCGCGGCCGGCATGACGACATGCTGATCGTGCGCGGCGTCAACGTCCACCCCTCGCACGTCGAGCACCTGCTCCTCAGCGTCCCCAGCGTCGCGCCGCACTACCGGCTGATCGTCGAGCACACCGGCGCGATGGACGCGCTGACGCTCGAGTGCGAGCCGGTCGACGGTACCGCGCGACCGCGAGGCACTGAGGACGCAGCTCGAGCACCTGCTGCGCGAGGGCACGGGCCTGCGGATCGCGGTCGCCGTGCTCGGCCCGGGCGGCGTGCCGCGCAGCGAGGGCAAGGCGGTGCGGGTGCTCGACCGCCGCTCAGACTGACGTCGGCTCGCCCTCCGGCTCGGCGAGCGCCTCGTGGCGGACCTCGCTCGGTGTCAGCCCGAACTCGCGCTTGAACACCCGCGAGAAGTGCGCGGCGTCGCAGAAGCCCCAGCGAAACGCGATGTCGGTCACCGATCCGCCGTTGCGCTGGCGCAGGTCCTCGAGACAGCGCGCCAGGCGCTCGCTCCGCACGAGCACCGCCACCGACGCGTCCGCGTCCTCGAACAGCGCGTGCAGCGCGCGGACCGAGACCGAGAACGCGCGCGCGATCGACACCGGCCCGAGGCCGGGCTCCTGCAGGTGGGCGCGGACGTAGCGGCGGATCTCGGCACGGAGCGCGGTCCGCTCAGCGGCGCGACCCGTCGGCAGGCCGGGCTCGACCGCCGCGCGCAGCAGCTCGAGCGCGGCGGTCGCCGCGGCCGCCGCTGCGAGCGCCTCCAGCGTCGGCAGCTCGAGCGCGATCGCGTTCATGTAGCGCACGAGCAGCCGCGCCGAGGCCGAGTCGCCGAGCGGCGGCATCGCGTTCAGCTCCGCGAGCCGCGGGCACACCGCCAACACGCGCTCGCGCGGGAACATAAGTGTGCGCTTGTAGAACGGCTTGACGATCTCGACGTCGGTCGGCTCGAGCCCATCCCAGAGCACGATGTCGCCCGGGTTCAGCATCAGCTCGCGACCGCCCTCGCGAACGCGCTCGACGCCCTTCCAGACGAACTGGAAGCCGAGGATGTTCTCCCGCGGCGAGGCGCCATCCGCACCGACGAGCGCCGGCGTCCGCCGGCCGCGGAACGGCGAGGCGGCGCAGTCGACCAGCATCAGGTCATCGATCGCGCGACGCGTGACCGCGCCGCCGAATGTGGCCGAGGTGCGGCTCGTCGGTGTGACGTCGAACGCCACGTGTGTGGTCGCGAGGATGTCCGACCAGCACTCGAGCCGCTGCGAGATGCCGGCCCCGGAGACCGACCACCGCTCCGGCTCGCGCGTCCTCGGTCGTTCCATCACTGTCGTCATTGGGACACCTCCAGCTGTAGCTGTGCTGCCAGCGCGACGAACGCGTCGAGCGCGATCGGGTCAGCAAGCGAGCCGCGGCTGGCAACGCGACCGGCCGGCTCGCCCCGCAGGATCCGCTTCACCGGCGCCTCGAGCTTCTTGCCGGTCAGCGTGCGGGGAATCGCGGGGACGGCGAGGATCTGGTCGGGCACGTGGCGCGGCGACAGCTGCGAGCGGAGCTCGCCCGCAATCCTGGCGCGCAAGGCGTCGTCGAGCTCGGTTCCAGCCGCCGGAACGACGAACAGCAACAGCTCTCCGGCGCCGCCGGTCGCGTCCTCGAGGTGCACGACGAGCGAGTCGCGTACGTCGGGCAGCTCCTCGACCAGCGCGTAGAACTCGCCGGTCCCGAGCCGCACGCCCCCACGGTTGAGAGTCGCGTCCGAGCGGCCGGCCAGCACGCAGCTGCCGCGCTCGGTGAACAGGATCCAGTCTCCCTGGCGCCACACACCGGGGTACACGTCGAAGTACGCGCTGCGGTAGCGCTCGCCGTCCTCGTCGCCCCACAGCGCGACCGGCATCGACGGCATCGGTGACGTGATCACGAGCTCGCCGAGCTCGCCGATCAGCTCATTGCCGTCAGGGTCGAATGCGTGCGCGTCGACCCCGAGGCACCGGCCCGAGATCTCGCCCTCGTAGACCGGCTGGGCCACCGACCCCGAGACGATCCCGGTACACACGTCGGTGCCGCCCGAGCCGTTGATCAGCACGGCGCCGTCGCTGAGCTGCTCGAACCCGTAGACGTAGCCCTCGGCCGGTAGCGGCGACCCGGCCGTGCACAGCGCCCTGATCGAGCTCAGGTCGAGCTCGCGCCCGGGAGCCAGACCGGCCTTGCGGCACCCCATCAGGTACGGCGGGCTGACGCCCATCACGGTTGGGCGCACCTGCTCAGCGATCCGCCACTGCTCCATCGGGTCCGGCCACGCCGGGTCGCCGTCGAGCATCACGATCGAGGAACGCAGCAACAGCGCCGACACCAGCGCGTTCCACATCATCCAGGCCGTCGTCGAGAACCACATCAGACGCCCGCCGGGCTTCAGATCCCAGCCGAGCCCCTGGTTCTTGTGGTGCTCGAGCAGCTGTCCGCCGTGGCCGTGGACGATCGCCTTCGGCAGGCCGGTCGTGCCCGAGGAGAACAACACGTACAGGGGGTGGTCGAACGGGACCGGATCGAACTCGAGCGGCGTGGGCTCGCGAGATCAGGTCCCCCCAACCGATCGCATCGGCGACCAGCGCCTCGCCGTAGGGCACGGCGACCACGCTCTCGAGCGTCGGTAGCCGCGCGCGGATCGCCTGCACCTCCGAGCGGCGGTCGACGTAACGGTCGCGGTAGCCATAGCCGCCGACCGTGAGCAGCACCTTCGGCTCGATCTGCGCGAATCGGTCGGTCACGCTACGAGCGCCGAACTCGGGCGCGCACGCGGCCCAGATCGCGCCGAGGCTGGCCGTGGCGATGAACGCGACCAGCGTCTCGGGAATGTTCGGCATGTACGCGACCACGCGGTCGCCGGGGCCGACCCCGCGCGCAAGCAGCCCCGCGCGCACGCGGCCCGCCTGCTCGCGCAGCTCGCCGAACGTCAGCTCGACCGGCCCCCGGGTCTGAGAGCGGGCGACGACCGCGACCCGGTCGCGGTCCTCCTCGAGACCAACCAGGTGCTCGGCGTAGTTCAGCCGCGCAGCCTCGAACCATCGCGCGCCTGGCATCTCGCGACTCGCCAGCACACGTTCGTAGGGCGCGTGGAAACGGATCCCGAAGAACTCCGCGATCGCTCCCCAGAAGCCCTCGAGGTCGTCGACGGACCACTTCCACAGCTCGTCGTAGCCGGCGAACTCACGGCCTCGCTCGTCGCGCAGCCAGTTCATGAAGCGACCGACCTCGGTGCTCTGCCGCAGGTCCGCCGGCGGCGTCCACAGGACGTCGCCGATCACCCGGCACCGTCCAGCTTGAGCAGCCGCGCGGCGTTCTCCTTGAGCACCAGCGGCCGCACCTCGTCCTTGATCGGCAGCTGCTCGAACTCCGTCAGCCACCTGTCGGGTGTGATCAGAGGAAAGTCCGAGCCGAACAGCATCTTGCGCTTGAGCTGCGTGTTGGTGTACCGGATCAGGTTCTCGGGGAAGTACTTCGGCGCCCAGCCCGAGAGGTCGATGTACACGTTCGGCTTGTGCACCGCGATCGCCAGGGCCTCGTCCTGCCACGGGAACGACGGGTGCGCGAGGATGATGTCTAGGCCCGGGAAGTCGGCCGCGACGTCGTCGACCAGCATCGGGTTCGAGTACTTGAGCTTGACGCCGCCGCCGCCGGGCATCCCCGCGCCGATCCCGGTCGTGCCGGAGTGGAACAGCGCGATCAGGCCGGCCTCGGCGATCACCTCGTACAGCGGATAGTGGTCGCGGTCGTTCGGCCAGAACGCCTGCGTGTTCGGGTGGAACTTGAACCCGCGGACGCCGCGCTCGATCAGCTCGTGGGCCTCGCGAACGCCGAGCTTGCCCTTGTGCGGGTCGACGCTGCCGAACGGGATCAGCACATCCGGGTTCGCGGCTGCGGCGGCGAGCACGTCGTCGTTTCCGATCCGACGGCGCCCCATCCCGGCCTCGTCGTCGACGGTGAAGATCACCGCCAGCATGTTGCGCTCTCGGTAGTAGTCGGCGACCTCCTGCGCGGTCGGCTGCGGCGGATGCCCACCGAAGTACCTCGCGGCCGCCGCGAGCACCTCGAGCGTGACGGGATCCTGCGGCTCGTCGGGCAGCCTTTCGGCGTGCGTGTGCACGTCGATCGCGACGATCTGGTCGAGATCGATCGCCATTAAGTGTTCTCCGCCGTAGATACCGTCATGGATTGGCGAGCGAAAACCGAGCCGGCCAAGGACGCAGCGAGCGTGGCGTGCCCTTGGGCACGCGAGCGAGCGAGGACGCAGGCAGGCGACGGTTTGCAGCCGCCAAGCCGGACGGTAGTTGCGGCGGAGGGCACTAGGCGACGATCACCTCGATCAGCAGCGGCTCGAACCGCGCGGCCGCCCCGCCGCTGAGCGCCTCATCGAGCGCGGACAGCAGCTCATCATGCGTCCGTACGCGCGTGGCCGGGCAGCCGAACGAGCGCGCGATCCCGCTGATATCGATCCCGGGAAAGCGCGGCCACGCACCGGCGCCGCCGCGGGCGCTCGCCTGCGCGTCCATCACCCCGTAGCCGCCGTTGGCGAGCACGATCAGAATCACGCCGACCTCGTAGCGGACGGCGCTCCACAGCGCCTGGATCGCGAACAGCGCCGAGCCGTCTCCGAGCACCGCGACGACCGGCCGGTCGGGCAGCGCCATGCGCAGCCCGATCGCGCCGGAGATCCCGAACCCGAGGCCGCCGTTCGCGCAGCTGATGAACCCGAGCGGCACCCGCGCCGGGATCCGTTCGTGCAGCTCGGGCTTGGCTGACGGCGACTCCTCGACCAGCACCGCATCGGCCGGCAGCCGCTCGGCCAGCGCGTGCAGGACGTGGCTCGCGCGCAGCTCCTCCCCGTCGCCTGGCGGAGCCGGTGGCGGCGGACGGTGCATCGACTCCGGCGGCGGCGCGTCGCCGGCCCGCTCGCTCAGCTGCGACGCAAGCGCCTCGCACGCGGCGGCGACCGGCGCGACCACGGCCAGCTCGCACGGGCTCCGGTGCGCCTCGGCGCGGTCGGAGGTGATCACCGCGACCCGCGTCCCGGGCTCGACCGGCGGCTCGGGCTGCTCGAAGAGGTAGAGCCGGAACGCGTTCGTGCCGACCACGAGCACGAGGTCGTGGGGGGCAAGCGCCTCGCGCATCAGCCGCCGGCGCCAATGGAGGTGGCCGGCGAACAGCGGGTGGTCCTGCGGGAACCCCGCGCGTGCGCCGAACGGCTCCTGCCACACCGGGCAGCGCAAGCGCGTGGCGAGCGCGACCAGCGCGCACCACCCCTCGGCGCTGTCGGCCCCGGCACCGACCACGATCGCCGGGTGCTGCGCGGAGTCGATCAGCTCAGCGAGCTCTGCGAGCTCACGCGGATCTACGGACGCCGGGGCGATCAGCCGGCGCGGGCTCTCAGCCGCGAGCGAGTCGGCCGGCTCCTCCCAGTCACCCATCGGCACGACCACGAGCGCCGGACCCTGAGCCGCCTTGGCCTCGTGGTACGCGCGCGCGATCGCGCCGGGCACGTCCTGCGGACGGGCCGGCGTGTTCGTCCACACCGGGTACTCCCCCGCGAGCCGATCGAGCGCCCGGCCGGTCAGGAACGGCTCGAACGCGGTCTGCCGGCGATCCTGCTGGCCGACGACGACCACCAGCGGCGCGCGCGTGTCGCGCGCGTTGGCGATCGCGTTGATCGCGTTGCCGAGCCCCGGCGCCGTGTGCAGGTTCACGAACGACGGCTCGGCGCGGGCGATCGCGTAGCCGCTCGCGATCCCGACCGCCGAGCCTTCGTGCAACGCGAGCACGAACTCGATGTCGGCCGGCAGGTCGGTCAAGAACGAGACCTCGGTCGAGCCGGGGTTGCCGAAGATCGTCCTCATCCCGCAGCGGCGCATCACCTCGAAGGTCGCGTCGCGGACGGTGCCCCCGGCCACCTCGGCCGTTCCCGCTTCGGCCGGGCCCGCCCCGGTCTCGCTCGCGAACGTGTCCGTCATAGCGACATTCGATCACAACTCGAGCCTGTGTGTGCGGTAAACGTATTAGTGTTCGCATAGCGAACACCGCCATGGCCGAAGTCGTCCCCCGATCCCCCGATTACGTCCAGTCGCTCGAACGCGGCCTGGCGGTGATCCGTGCGTTCGACGCCGAGCACCGGGAGCTGACGCTGAGCGACGTTGCGCGTGCGACCGGGCTCGCGCGCGCAACTGCGCGGCGCTTCCTGCTGACGCTCACACAGCTCGGATACGTGACGGCGAGCGACGGGCGCTTCTCGCTCCGCCCGCGCGTGCTCGAGCTCGGCTACCCGTACCTGTCGAGCCTGAGCCTGCCGGAGCTGGCACCGCCGCACATGGAGCGGCTGGTCGCCAGGGTCAACGAGTCCTCCTCGATCTCGGTGCTCGACGAGACCGACATCGTCTACGTGGTCCGGGTGCCGACGCGGCGGATCATGAGCATCACGCTGTCGGTCGGGACGCGCTTGCCGGCGTACTGCACCTCGATGGGACGGGTACTGCTCGCGGACGTGCCCGACGAACAGCTCGAGCGCCTGCTCGCGCGGACCGAGCTGCGCCGTCTGACCGCACGCACGATCACCGATCGCGGTGCGCTGCAAGCGCTGCTCGCGCGCGTGCGCAAGCAGGGCTACGCGCTCACCGATCAGGAGCTCGAGGAAGGCCTGCGCTCGATCGCGGTTCCGATTCGTGACGGCACGGGCGACGTAGCGGCTGCGCTGAACGTGTCCGTCCACGCGAGCCGTGCCAGCGCTGCGGCGCTCAAGCGCGACGTGTTACCGCTGCTGCTCGAGACGGCCGTTGCGATCGAGAGAGACCTGCGCGGCTCAGGCGCGGCGCCGCGACCGTAGCGTCCGTCAGCTCTGGGCGTCGAGCGCCGCCCGCAGAGCGTCGAGGTCCGGCGCCCCGAAGACCACCCGGTTTCGGGTGGCTACGTACACGAGATCCAGGTTGACTCCAGCCTGGGCGATTCGTCGGGTAAGGTCGGCCAGAACGCCCGGACGATCTTCGACATCGACAACCACGACTTCTCGCTCTCGAGTGACCGCGAGGTTCGAGATCGCCAACGAGTGCTTCGCGGCTTCCGCGTGTGGCACGAGGATGTGCAGCTCAGCTCGCTCGCCGGTGCCGATACACGTGGCTGCCGCAATGTTGACGCCCGCATCGCTGATCGAGGCCGCCACCCGCGCCATCGCACCGGGGCTGTTCTCAACATCGATGACCAGGTCGAATGCCATCCGCAGCTCCGAGTGAGCCTAACCCTCGCGGCACCCCGTGAGGGACCGATCGCCAGCGCGGCACGGGACGACGCCTTCGACATGCGTGAGATTCTTGTCTGGGTCTGGGTCTGCCGACGGCCCGCTAAACCACGGTTCCGACTGGAGCGATGCCTGTGAGCGCAATCACCCGAACCAGTCCCGCGGATATCACCGCCAAGGTCATCGCCAGCTTCGACGGCTGCCGCGATGAGCGGCTCCGTGAGCTGCTGCAGGCCCTCGTGCGCCACTTGCATGAGTTCGCCACCGAGATGCACCTGAGCCAGGACGAGTGGCAGGTCGCGATCGACGTGCTGACCGCCACCGGTCACATCACCGACGAACGCCGGCAGGAGTTCATCCTGTGGTCGGATGCTCTGGGACTCTCGATGCTTGTCGACGCGCTCGGACACCCGCTCGCGGCGGGAGCGACCGAGTCGACCGTCCTCGGGCCCTTCTACGTGCCCGGGTCCCCGAGCCGCGAGTATGGCGCGAACATCGCCGAGCTGGAGGGCGGCGTCCCGGCCTGGGTCCATGGTCGTGTGATCGACGTCGACACAGGGGCGCCGGTCGCTGGCGCGGAGCTGGACGTCTGGCAGAACGGCGAGAACCGGCTGTACGCCGTTCAGGATCCGGAAGCGCCCGAGGACCACCTCCGCGGCCGCTTCCGCACCCGCGACGACGGCTCGTACGCGTTCCTGACCGTGCGCCCCGTCCCGTACCCGATCCCGGACGACGGGCCGGTCGGGGCGATGCTGCACGCAAGCGGAAGGCATCCCTGGCGGCCGGCCCACATCCACGTGGTGGTGCGTGCCGACGGCTACGCGACGCTGGTGACGCACATCTTCGACCAGGACAGCGAGTACCTGGACTCCGACGCCGTGTTCGCGGTCAAGCCATCGCTGCTCCGGCGCTTCGAGGAGCACAGCGCCAAAGACCCTGCTCGTCCACCTGGCGTCGACCGGCCGTGGTGCTCGCTTCGGTCCGACATCCTGCTCGCTCGCGGCGTGTCGACCCGGGTCGAGGACCCGGGCCGGACGGCATGAGCGCGGACGCCCAAGCCCCGCAACTTCGCCGGTTCTGACCGGTGTCAATGCCATAGCGCCGTAAAGAACTCCTCGGTTTGGCGGGCGGACGTTCGCCGTTCGATAGACGACTCTGTCGTCGCCAACTCGATCGCGCGAAGCCAGGTGGCGAGATGAGGAAAGCGATCGCCCCGGAACCACGTCGGAATGCGCTTCTCGCCGAGAGCCACGCTCGCACGCAACGGAGATCCAGAGCATTCTCCGGCAGGCGTCACGTAACGGCGTCGTTCCGAGTGCGCTCGGAGCCGGTCGAGCTACAGTGATCCGCGTGGCCGAGCTCGGTCCGATTCCCACGGTCTCGGCTGCGGACGAGCCTGCCGCAGTTCGTGCGGAACTGGTCCACTGCGAGGCCGAGCTGGTGAGCGTGCGCGGTCGGCTCACAGCTCTGCAGGCCCGCCGCTCCGTGCGGTTGGCGCTCGCGCTCGCCGGGGTCTGGGAACGCGCTTGGCGGGCGGCTCGCGGGAGTGGCGGCGACAAGCACATGGAGACGCGAAGCACACAGAGCGCCGAACCCCCGCCGAAGCCCGCCGGACAGCCGCCGGAGCTCGAGGACGCGCCGCGTTTCTACTGGCCGAGCCTGGCGCACTTCCATAGCCCGGTCCCCGACACGCGGGTGCTCGCGCGCGAGGCCAACCGGTCCCGCATCTGGCCGGAGCAGGCGCCGGAGCGGCCGGGGATCGATTGGCGAGGTGAGCGCCAGCTTACGCTGCTCGGCAGGCTGGCCAAGCAGACCCTGATGCGGATCCCTGAGGAGCCGACTGATGATCCTCTCGAGTACTTCGCCCCCAATCCGTCATTTGGATACTACGACTCTTGGGCGATGGGGGCGATGCTGCGTCACCTCAGACCGGCGCGGATGATCGAGATCGGGTCGGGGTGGACCACGCTGCTGGTCGCCCGCGTGAATCGCGAGCACCTCCATGGGGAGATGGACGTCACCTGCATCGATCCCTACCCGCAGGACTTCCTGAGCGGTGGCGTAAAGGGGGTCTCCCGATTCCTGAAGCAGCCGGTCGAGGCGACCCCGCTGTCCGTGTTCGAGGCCCTGGGGCCGGGCGATGTGCTGTTCATCGACGGCACCCACACCGTCAAGACCGGCGGAGACGTCGTGTACCTATTCGGCGAAGTAGTCCCGCGGCTAAGACCGGGGGTAGTCGTGCACGTCCACGACATCTTCCTTCCTCGTGACTACCCCGAGCGGTGGGTGCTGTCGGGCTGGGGCTGGAACGAGCAGTATCTGCTCCAGGCATTCCTGTCGTTCAACCCGGAGTTCGAGATCGTTCTCGGGATGGCATGGCTGGCGGTCAACCATCCGGAGGCCGTGACCGAGGCGGCGCCGGTGCCTACCCAGAGCCGGCCCCGGTTCGAGGCCTCGCTGTGGTTCCGGCGGCGCAACGGAGATCCCGGTTAGTTCTCCTGGCGGCCTCGCCGCTCGGGGCGGGTGAAATAGGGGAGTACGAGCGGGTCGTCTGCCTGACGCCCCAGCGCCGATTGTGCGATACGCACAATCGCCTGCTCGAGCGCCGCCCGCGTGAGCGGCTCCGGAACGACCATGAATGCCTCCAGACGGTCAATCACGCCAACCTCGATCCGGCCCGATCATGCCGCCTCCCCGCCAGTGACCCTGCAAGTCTCGACGAACTGTAGGCTGACACCAAGAACGGGCCGAGATCACACGATCGCGTCCGTCGCCGCACCAGTCCGGCGCGCACGAGCGCGAAGGCGACGCGTCGACCATGCGAGCTCCGGCTCGATCGCTTGGCGCAATAGGACCCGCTCGGCCCGGCGGTCCGCGGGAGCGACCTAGAGGTTCGTCAAGGCCTTGATGTGAGCGGGTATCGCTCAGGGTGCTCGATCGACTCGAGCGCGAGATCGACATCGAGCTCGGGCCAGTACAGATGTCCTGGCGTGGGGCGCTCGAGCCGCAGAATCGTTTCAACGGTGGCCTGCTTGAACCAGGGGAACTCTTCGAAGGCAACGAAGCGCTCGCGACCGTCGATGAGCATCCAGAAGCCGTGCTTGGAGATGTTGGTGACTTCAGCGGCCGAAGTGGTGGTGCCAGGCATCCCTGATTTCCTGCTCGTGGTCGACCACCAACTGTAGGACGTGGCTCAAGTCCTGAGCGCTGAGCTGGTAGTTGCGTGCGAGCTCGATGTTCGGCTCGATCCAGAATTTCGCCTCGCCGTCGGGTGATTGGACGTGGATGCGGAGTCGTTCCTCCTCGCGCGAAAAGAAGAAGAAGCGAAACGGGCCGTCGCGAAAAACCGTCGGGTTCATGTCTTGACGACGATGTCAGACCTCGCGGTCGTTCTCCGGTGCCTGATCAGCCCAAGCTCGAGCCCTGAACATGACCGAAACGGGTGCGACAGCGCGAGGATCGGTCGGTCACTCGTCGCCCAAAGGAGGACGTCATGCAAGCCGTATCACTGCTTGATCGCGCTGGCAGGCGCCGATCTCCAGCGACCACGTCAAGCTTTCACCGGGGCGTTCCGCCACGCAACAAGGGCCTCCGCTACCCGCCGGATCCGCCGACCGTGGACGAGATCGTCGCGGTCATGCGCGCCGCTGGCGACAGCCCCGAGGGTGTCAGCCTGCGCGGCGTGATCGTCGTGCTCTGGCGTGCCGGCCTCAGGATTAGCGAGGTGCTCGCGCTCAACGAGACCGACCCCGATCCCGATCGCGGCGCGCTGCTGGTCCGCCATGGCAAAGGAGACAAGCGGCGTCAGGTCGGAATGGACCGGTGGGCCTGGTCGCATCTCGAACCGTGTACAGCGTCGGTAGGTCATCGCTGTCCTTATACGAGATGCCGCGATCCTCAAGGATCGTCTTGAGCGTCGATTCGAGCATAGTGCGAGCCATCGTGATCGCACCGTTGGGGTCGTTCTCGCGCCGTCCTATGGCCTTGTCCCAGGCGTCCCGGACGGAGTCGGCATTGAGGCGGACGGTGGCTCCCGTGACGAGCTGATCCGTGGGACTCTCGGTCGTATCGATGAGCGCGTCGATGACCGGGTCGATGAGCTCATGGGCTGCGCCACGGCGCAACGCCCACGAGCCCGGTCCCGTTGCGACACTGCGTAGGTGGCCCCACATGAGGTCCGGGTTCTTGAACCGGACGAGCTTCTTGTCTGCGACGCGGCGGGCCGTCGGATCTTCAAACAGGCGCCTGTGGGCCGCTTGGTACTCATGTTTCGTCACGGTCGTCGGCCCGTTCTCAGCGATTGAGATCGCGTACGCGAGAAGCGCCTCAGCGGCATCAGCCGCCGTCCAATTGTCATCGTCGACGGACGCCGTGCCCACGGTGGACAGGGTAGTGGCGCAGAGCAGGATCGCGGGAGCCCTCCACGCGATCGCCGCTGCGAGGACTTGGCTCATCGCCAATGCGATCGCCGGTGCGGAAGCGATTCGCGGGCACGAAAGATGTCATGTCCGGGTTGGCGTGATCGGGCGGTGAAGGTGGCCGGTCCTCCGCGTCGAACGGCGTTGTAGGCGCGCGCGGATTGCGGCCGCGCGGCCGGCTATTCGAATCGGAGGTACCGACCGTGGCTCACGCTATGCGATGGGCTGGGCTGACCGCCTGCGTGAGCGGGCGTGCCGGCGGTGTGGGCATCGAGGGGGAGGTGGCGGCATGTCGTTGGTGATGGGTTTGGATCAGCATCGGGCGCAGATCTCGGCCGAGTGGATCGAGACGGTCACGGGCGAGATCTCGCGCGCCCGGGTGGCGCCGGCGGACCGGGCGTCGGTCCGCGCGTTTCTCGAGCAGTTCGAGGGCCAAGCGCTCGAGGTCGCGTTGGAGGCGACGACGGGGTGGCGGTTCGTGGTCGAGGAGCTGCAGCGTGTCGGCGCGGAGGTGCATCTGGCCGAGCCGGCGGAGGCGGCAGCGTTGAAGGGCAAGAAAAAGCGCGCGAAGACCGACTGGGCTGACGCCCGGCATCTGCGTGAGCTGTTGCTGGTCGGCCGGCTGCCCGAGTCGTGGATCCCGCCCGCGCACATTCTGGATCTGCGCGCGCGGGTCCGTACGCGGCATCTGCTCTCCCACCAGAAGACCGAGTGGCAGCAGCGGATGCACGCCGTCCTCTATCACCACGGGATCCCGCAACGTCGCAACGTGCTCAGCGTCGCCAACCGCGAATGGCTGGCCGGTCTGACGCTCCCGGCCGCCGCCCGCGAACAGCTGACGATCGCGCTGCACGTCGTCGACGCGCTCGAACAGCGGCTGATTCCGTTCGATCGCGAATTGCGTGCGTTCGCCCGCTCCCAGCCCGGGTGCCGTGCGCTGATCGCCGAGCTGTATGGGGTAGGGGAGCTGACCGGTGTCACGATCCTCGCCGAGCTCGGCGACGCGCGGCGGTTTGCCAACTCCCGCGACGTCGTCCGCTACTCAGGCCTGGACATCACCGTCTATCAATCCGACGCGCATCGCGCGCCCGGGCATCTGTCCCGCCAAGGACCACCCGCATTGCGCTGTCAGCTCGCAGCCGCTCGGCCTCGCAATCAACGACAACACCAACAGCGTGTACGCGCTAACCCAGCTCGGAGCCGGGGCCATGTCGATCTTCGGGGGAGCGCCGTAGGACGGATCCGCAACGACATCCGGCGTCTGAGCCGCTCCCCGCGCCCCAAAATCCCTCTTTGAGCGCTTCGGCGGTCAAGACCTCGCCACCTATCGTCGTCAGCTCTCTAGGCCATCGCCTATAGCCACAGCCGCTCACCTCACCGGCCGCTTCGCCCACCTGGCGACGAGCGCTTCCCCTTCCGGCAGGAGCGCGCGCCGGCGGTCGGGGCCCTCAGACGACTCCTTTGGACCTCAGACGGCGGTGGAGGCGGGCTTGAGCTTGGGCGACACGCGGACGGCTAAGCCCTGCGCGCGACGCGTGATCGCTTCGCGCGCCGCGTCATCAGTTTCGCGGCGCTGGCGCGGTCGGTTGTTCAGCGGGATTCGCGGAGCTTCGTCGCGAACTGGGCGGGGGTGAGGATCGGGAGGCCGTTGCTCAGGACGAGCAGGTCCTGGTCGCCTGTGACGAGGTACGCGCGTCGGTCGATCGCGAGCGCGAGAAGATAGTCGTCGTCGGGGTCGCGCGAGCTGACCGGCGGCGGGCTCGCCGGGTCCTCGGCGAGGCGTCCCTGGGCGCGGACCCAGTCGAGAAACACGGCGGCCTTCTCCGCCGGGATCCGCTTCCGGAGCTTTGGATACGCAAGCGTGCGCTCGAGTTCAGCGAGGAGGCTCTCCGAGATCACGAGCTCGAACTGGCCGTCGCGACTCGCGCGAAGGATCTCGGCCGAGGAGCCCTTGGCAGACAGGATCCCTGAGATCAGAACGTTGACGTCAACGACGGCGCGCACCAGACGCCCGTCGTCGTGGCCTCGTCGCGTGTTGCGCCTCGAGAGCGAGCTCGGAGGCCTTGGCTTCGGACATCGTCGCGTTGGCCCACAGCCCGTCGAGCACGTCGAGCTTCAGGTCGCGGCGGAGTGACTCCTCGATCACGGAACTGTCTGAAACGCCGGTCCGTGCCGCGCGGATCTTGACCCACTTCAGCACGTCTTCATCGATCGTCAATGTGGTGCGTACCTTCGCCATACTGGCCATCTTACCATCACGATGCGGTGATGCGATGATGACCATTGTCGATCGTCGTCCAGAGGGGCGGGAGCGCTCGTCCGCGATGCCGGCCACGCAGAGTCGGCGGCGCGTTCGTGGGGCACGACGCGACCTAGTTGAGCAGCGGCGCCTTCAGGCCGAGGAGCCGGCGCGTGGCGCTGCTTCGAAACCGTCAACGGCTAACCGGTAGACCACGCCAAGCGCGATGACCCGCTACGGCACCGCACTGCGTACGTCGGCCCCGATGCACCGCGGTTCTGCAGCTCGCAGGCCCACCGGCGTCCGAGATCGCGCACCGCGAACGTTCTGCCCCAGTGTGGCTGGGCGGCGGTCGCGCCCGAAGGTATCCGATACGTGCCGCTATTGAGGCCGCGGGCGATGCGTCTCAGCGTCGCGCACGATGCGTGTCGCACAGTGCCCCTGGCGGGCAAGTTATGGTGCCTGTAGGCCGTGCTGTTCGCTGGGCCGACGATGAACGTTCTGCAGTCGATTAGGCCGGCGGCCGGCGCAGCGACCGCCACTGCAACGAACCAGACGGCGGAGGTGACCAGGATGAGACCGGCTCGGATCACTGCGATCCTGCACGATCGCCACACCGCTGACCTGTAGCGGCAAAGACCCGCAATGACGCGACGGCTTGCGCCCGTCGTGCGCTCGCCGAGGCCAGTCCAGTACAGGGGGTCGTGTCAATCGCGCCCGGGCCGTCTTGAGAGACGCGATGACCGTCGCCAACGAGCTGCCGCCGCACCGTCCAGCGCGATGCTTCCGAGGCCTGTCTCCTCATCGGCACACACTCTGCTCCAGCCATCGCGTCCAATGATCGTGCACGTGGTAGGCCACTTTCAGTGTTGTGTACGCGCGACGCCCGTAGCAGTAACCCTCGTCGTAGGCGAGTAGGCGCACTCGTACGCTCGTCACGTACGGCGGCTGCCAGTGACCGCGGCCCGTGGCCCGTGCCGTCCGTCGCCCCCAGTGCGACCAGCTAAGCCGGTAGAAGTACGTGGAGGAGTCTCCACCCAACCAAACGTGCGTCGGGCGAGCGATTCCAAATCCTGATCGGGAATCGCCTCCACCGCCGAGGACGACTGTTGCCGCCTGCGCACCCGCCGCGAGCGAGACGGAAGCGAGCGCCACGCATCCCGCCGCCGACCAGGACAGACGCACACGGCGCACCTTCCCGAGGCTTCGGTTGCGTTGACGCTGGAGGTTCATCTTGCCGCGCCCACGGTCCCAGCCTACCGCGATCTGCCGGGATCCCGTCGGAATCCCCTATCGCCGAGCCTATTGTCCGGAAAGCTGCCAAGCGGGTAACACGGTCCGTGAGCGCGGGCCGTCTGCGCTCTGCTCGCCACTTCGCTCTGGGTCCCGCTGGACGCCGGTGTGGACGATCGCTTTGACCGTCCGGGCGATGGCTTGAACTGCTTTGGCTTTGGCGAGATCGCGAAGTTGGTGGCGGTGGTCGGGTGGCCGGGGGCGTTGCAGCCCCCGGCTCCCACGGATCCCGGCGTGACAGTCTCCCGTCACCGGGCTCTTCTCACCAGCCGATCAGAGCGTGCGTACCCACCGCCAGTGCGCGAATAGGTCGGGTGCTCGATCGAGCACCCGAGCCCACCAGCGCTTGAACCGCGTCAGGGTTCGCAGCCGTCTGTACTTCCTCCCAGCCCAGCGCCTCAGGTAGAAGCTGACGCGCCGCAGGAGCGGATGCATCACCGACCGGTAGAACCGGCCGTAGTAGTTCATCCACCCGGCGACGATGGGGTTCAGCCATCGCGCCAGAGCGTCTAACGACAGGTCCGTGCGCCGATGAATCCGCAGCTTGCGGAGATCAGCGCCTTTGGCCTTGAGCGCCTCGGGACTGATCGCCGGCGAGAACGACGTGAAGCACACGCCATCCTTGCGACGTGCCCCCCGTGGCCGGAAGGCAAACCCGAGGAAGGAGAACGAGGTGTGCTCGTGCTCACCCCGACGGTTGCTGTCCTTGCAGTAGACGATCTTCGTCTTGTCGGGGTGAAGCCGAAGCCCCACCTCTCCCATCCGCGCGGCGATCCCGACCAGCACCGTTTCCGCCTGCCGCCGTGACTTGCAGTGCACGATGGCATCGTCGGCGTAGCGCTCGAACGGGCAGTCCGGATGATTCCGGGCCATCCACGAGTCGAACGCGAAGTGCATGAACAGGTTCGCCAGGATCGGCGAAATCGCCGACCCCTGCGGCGTTCCCTCGTCCCGCTCAACAAGCGTGCCGTCCGGGCGCTGCAGCGGGGCCGCGAGCCACCGCTTCACATACAGCAGCACCCAGCGACAGTCGGTGACCGCCTCGACCGCCTTGACCACGAGGTCCCAAGGAACGGTGTCGAAGAACTTCTGGACATCCAAGTCGATGACCCAATCGAACTTCCAGCACCGTCGCCGACACGTCCCGACCGCGTCCAGGGCCGACTTGTTCGGCCGGTAGCCATAGGAGTCGCGGTGGAACCTCGGCTCCACCATCGGCTCCAGATACATGGCCGCGACCGTCTGAGCGATCCTGTCGGAGATCGTGGGCACGCCGAGCACTCGGACCCCGCCGCCGTGCGGCTTGGGGATCTCCACTGCCCTGACCGGAGGCGGAAAGTAGGACCCCGAGCTCATCCGATTCCAGATCCTGTAGAGGTTGTCCCTCAGATCGGCCTCGAACTCGTCCAGTGCCTGCCCGTCCACTCCCGGGGCACCCTTGTTGGCCGCAACCCGCCGATACGCCTCCCACACCATCGACTTGGGAATCGCGAACGGCTTGTCCTTGGGCTTTGGCATGTTCATCTTCGCTTCCTCCCAGGACCAGCGGCCCTGGTTGAACGAGCTGACATTCCTGGTGAGCCGGCCCCTTCGCTCCACCCCCACCCCAGCGAGCAGGCGCTTCATAGCTACTACGGGCCGGTCCGCCAGCGAGCGCCGCGACTGGTACTCAGTGCCTTCGGTTGCTGCCTCGGCACGCTCCCTCTCGCGACCTGGAGCCTGCGGCCCCAGACGACGGTTTCGACGCTCGCCTTCTCACGTTCCGTGCAAGAGCCGCAGACCAGGATCACGCCGCCTCTACGCCGGGCACCACCTGGCCAATACACGGGCACCCGCCAGGCTCATCTCGAAGGAAAACTCAGGTCCCTCGATTTCGATGCCAACTGACCTACTTATCGACGCCTCAACAGCGCACGCCCATCCGGATCTCCCGGACGAGCGCTTCTGGAACGTCTTCCTGGTCCCCACCTGACGCGGTCGTGCCGCGCCTTCTCCCTGGACGCTCACCACGACGGTCTTCAGCCAACGCAGCACCAGGGCGGTTTAGCGCCTGCCCCCGTAGGCCGACGCTGGAGGGCCAACAAGCCTCCATCTCCTGCACAGCACCGCCTATATGAAGAGTCTTCTACACGGCTCCCCCTTCAGCGTTCGTGACACACGAGCTTGGTGAGGTTGTGGGTTGCCATCAGCAGGCGGCAGCTGCGCCCGAAAGGTTGCGCGACAGCCTCGCAACGAAGGACCGTTCGGCCCTTGATGGCATCGCGCGACCGCGTCGCCACGATGCGATCGCCCGCTCGCCGTCAGAGTTCCCACGCCTACTAGACGACGAAGAAGACCGTCTCGCCCTCGCCCTGGAGGCGGATGTCGAAGCGGTACCCGTCGTCGCTGGCGACCGCGATCAACGTGTCGCGATCTGCCTCCGGCGGCAGCGCGCTGAGCACGGGGTCCGACTCGTTCGCGGCGGGCTCATCGGAGAAGTAGATCCGCGTCACGAGCCGTGCGAGCAGCCCTCTGGCGAGCACGGTCACGTCGATGTGAGGCGCTTCGCACCCGCCCCCCGGGACGGGGAGCGGGCCCGGCTTGATCGTGCGGATCTGCCAGCGGCCCTGATCGTCGGTGCCCGAGCGTCCGAGCCCCCGGAAGCCGTTCGACTGCACCGCGCCGCGCGGGTCCTCGGCCGACGGAAAGCGGCCGTCGCCGTCGGCCTGCCAGGTCTCGATGACGGCGTCGGGAACCGGATCGCCCGCCCCGTCGTAAACGGCGCCGCGAATCCAGATCTGAGCATCGGTGCCGTCGGGCACCACTTCAAAGCCGTCCTCCCACGTCAACCCGATCGTGAAGAACGGCCCCACGGTCTGCGACGGTGTGATCTCGAGGCGGTTCACGTTCATGTGTGCCTCCTCGCTCACCCGTGAGCCTCCTCGAACACGGTCGCCTCCGGCCCCCGCAGCACAATGTCCCACTGGAAGCCGAGCTGCCAGTGGTCCTCGGTCGTGTCCCAGTCAAAGCGCGCGATCATCCGCTCCCGGGCCTTGGGGTCGGGGACCGAGTTGAAGATCGGGTCCTGCGAGAACAGGGGATCATCTGGGAAGTACATCTGCGTCACGAGCCGCTGCGTGAACACACGGCCGAACAGCGAGAAATGGATGTGCGCCGGCCGCCACGCATTCGCGTGGTTATTCCATGGGTACGCGCCGGGCTTGAGCGTCACGAATCGGTAGCGGCCCTCTGAGTCGGTCAGGCAGCGACCCGCGCCGGTGAAGTTGGGGTCGAGCGGCGCCGACCAGTCGTCGTTGCGATGGTTGTAGCGACCGGCGGCGTTGGCCTGCCAAACCTCCACCAGGGCGTTCGGGATTGGCCGGCCGTCGCTGTCGAGCAGTCGACCGGCGACCTGGATCCGCTGGCCGATGGGCTCGCCCTCGTGCTGCACGGTCAGATCATGGTCGTCGGGGCCGACCCGTCCCTCGCCGAGCACCGGGCCGGTGACCTCGGTCAACATCTGCGGGAGCACGATCAGCGGGTTCGTCGGATGGCGCAGCTCGGTGCTGCGATACCCGGCGTAGTCGAGCGGAGGATCGACCCCCGGCTCGAACCGATAGCGGGGCAGGATCAAATCTGTCGATTGCTCGGACACGGGTCCAAATCTAGGGGGTCACCGGTTCACCAGCTCGCGCAGCGCCGCCAGCTCCTCGTCGCCCGGAGGCTCGGTCGTGCGTAGCTCTTCGGCGATCTCAAGCTCCCAACCGGTCGCCGCGCGCACCTGTTCGGGCTCGATTCCCCCGTGGACCTGCGTGAGCACGAGCTCCTTGGTGTCAGCGTCCGGCTCGAGCACGCCGAGATCCGTGATCACCGCGCTCGGTCCCGCGCCGGAGAAACCGAGCCGCGCGCGGGCGCCCGGCCCGTCGCCGAAGCCGACGGTTGTGCAGAAGTCCAGGCGCGGGACGAACGTGCGCGCGGTGTGCGGCGCGATGACCACGACCTCGCCGCAGCTTGCGGCGATCTCAGGTGCGCCACCGGCCCCTGGCAGCCGCGTGCGCGGGCGCTCGTAGTCGCCGATCACGGTCGAGTTCAGGTTTGCGTACCGGTCGACCTGCGCCGCACCGAGGAACGCGACGTCGATCCGTCCCGGCCCGATCCAGTAGTTGAACATCTCCGGCACGCTGACGATCAAGTCCGCGGTGTCGGCGAGCTCGCCATCGCCGATCGACAGCGGGATGTGAACCGGCTTGGCGCCGATCGTTCCCGACTCGTACACCAGCACCAGCTCGGGGTTGTGAATCGCGCGCGCGAGCAGCGCCGCCGTGCTCGGTCGCCCGACGCCGATGAACACGGTGCGCACGTCGCGCAGCCGGCGTGCCGCGACCACGGTTTGCACCTCAGCAGCGGTCGGGTCGGCGATCGCGGTCACCGGTGCGCCATCTCCGCGAGCACGTGCTCGTTGATCCACGCCACGAACGCGGCGCGGTCGCGGCTGACGGCGTCCCACGTTCGGTAGAAGTCGTTGTCGCGGACGGTGATCCCCAGGCTGTAGGACGGGCGTGAGCCGCCGGGCGCCTCCGCCACCGCGTCGATCACCCAGCTCGGCAGCATGACACCGCCGGGGCGAGGCTCGAGCTCGCCGACGATCCGCTCCACCGTGACCAGCGAGCGCTCCGCGGCGAGCACCGCTTCCTTCTGCACGCCCGGAATCCCCCACAGCTGCACGTTGCCGTCACGGTCCGCCTCCTGCGCATGAATGATCGCGACGTCCGGGTTCAGCGCGGGCACGGCGACCAGCTCCTCGCCGGTGAACGGGCACTTCACCGGCTCGACCCGGGTGCGCGCCATCAGGTCGGTACCGACGTAGCCGCGCATCACCGCGAACGGCAGCCTCGCCGCGCCCGCCACATACCGGTTGGCCATCCCGGCGTGGCTGTGCTCCTCGATCTCGATTGGCCGCGGCCAGTCGTGCTCGATCGCGTCCCGGAAGCGGTGCAGCGAGCCGACGCCGGGGTTACCGCCGTAGGAGAACACGAGCCGCCGGGCAGCGCCCATCCCGATCAGCTGGTCGTACAACAGGTCCGGGGTCATCCGGATCAGCTCGAGCTCGCGCCGGTCCTGGCGGAGCAGCTCGTGGCCGGCCGCAAACGGGATCAGATGTGTGAAACCCTCGAGCGCGACCGAGTCGCCGTCGCTGACCAAGGCAGCGACCGCGTCCGTGAGCGACATCAGCTCTGCCATCGCCCGAGCCCTGCGATCAGATCGGGTATTGGCGAGGAAGCTCCTGGACCGTGATCCAGCGCAGCTCCGTGAACTCCTCGAGCGCCGCTCGACCCCCGAAGCGCCCGAAGCCGCTCGCTTTGACACCGCCGAAAGGCATCTGCGGCTCGTCCTGGACGGTCGTGTCATTCACGTGGCAGATTCCGCTCTCGATCCGCTGCGCGAGCTCGAGCGCAAACGGGACGTTCTCGGAGAAGACCGCCGCCGACAGGCCGTAATCGCTGTCGTTGGCGACTCTCACCGCCTCGTCGGGTCCGTCGACCGCGACGATCGATGCGAGCGGCCCGAACGACTCCTCCGAGTAGACGCGCATCTCCGGCGTGACGCCCTTGATCACCGTCGGCGGGAACAGCGCGCCGTCGGGCTCGCCGCCGCTGAGCGTCTGCGCGCCCTTGGCGACTGCGTCGCGGACGAGGTCGTTGACCCGCTCGATGGCCGCCTCGTTGACGAGCGGACCGATGTGCGTCGTCTCCTCGCGCGGGTCGCCGACGTTCAGCGCCCGTGCCTTCTCGGCCAACCGCTCCGCGAGTTCGTCCACGATTGAGTGGTCGGCGACGATCCGCTCGGTCGACATGCAGATCTGGCCCTGATGGAAGAACGCGCCGAAGCTGGCGGCCGCCGCGGCGCGATCGAGGTCCGCGTCGCCGAGCACGATCATCGGCGCCTTGCCGCCCAGCTCGAGTAGCACCCGCTTGAGGTGACGGCCGGCGTTCTCGGCGATGATGCGCCCGACGCGGGTCGAGCCGGTGAAGTTGATCCGCCTCGTCGCCGGGTGCGCGATCAGCTCATCGACCACGTCGGCGGCGTCCTCGGGCGCGTTCGTGACGAGGTTGATGACCCCGGGCGGTAGACCCGCGTCCTGCAGTGCGTGCACGACCGCCGCGTGGGTCCGCGGGCTGATCTCGGACGCCTTCAAGACGACCGTATTCGCGTACGCGAGCGGCGTCGCGACCGAGCGCGTCGCGAGGATCACGGGCGCGTTCCAGGGCGCGATCGCGACCACCACCCCGGCCGGCGCCCGCATCGCCATCGCGAGCTTGCCCGGCACGTCGGACGGGATCACGTCGCCGACGAGGCCGTACGCCTGCGCCGCCGCCTCGCGCAGCATTCCCGCCGCGAGGGCGCAGTTGAACATCCCCCAGCCGAACACGCCGCCCGTCTCCTCGGTGACGATCTGCGCGATCTGTGGCGCGCGCTCCTCGAGCAGATCGGCTGCCTTCAGCAGGATCGTGCGCCGCTGGCCCGGCGCACTGTGCGACCACTCGGCGAACGCGGCGTGGGCGGCATCGACCGCTGCGTGAGCGTCCACGCGACCGGCGGCGGCCGCTGTCCCGACGGGCGTCTGGTCATACGGAAAGCGCTGCTCGTAGCTGGCACCGGAACTGGCATCGATCCAGTCCCCGCCGATCAGAAGCTGCTGCCGGGCCAGCTCAACAGTCGCCATATCGCCCTCCTCCGTCGTTGCCTAACTGGCTCATTCGTGCCGCTCGCGCACCTTATCCGAGCGGGTGCGGACGGTGAGCGTGGCGCTCGCGCGTCCCCTGACGGCGTGCACTGGCAGACAACGATCCCGGCTCTGAGTGGCATGCGAGGCCACCCTGCACGAGTGCACGATTGCTCGATGGCGCTGAGCTCCGTCGCGAGGCCTGCCGAGGGACTGTTCGCCACGCCACGACCGGTGACAGCACTGGCTGATCTGTTCGCGAACGTCTGGCAGCTCGGCTATGTCACGACCGACCTCGAGCGTGCGATCTACGAGCTGTCCACACGCTTTGCTCTCGACCATTGCCTGCATCTGCCGAGCACGGGCGCGACGTTCACGGCCGGCGACGACATCGTCCCGTGGGAGGCGAAGTTCGCGATGGGCGCACGCGGCGGGTTGATCATCGAGCTGATCGAGCCGGTCGGTGGCGAGGTCGGGTTCTACCGAGACGCGCTGCCGCCCGACGGGTCGTTCGCGATCCGCCTGCACCACCTGGCGACGTTCATGGACACCGGCGACCGGCAATGGGACCTGGTGAGCGGGCTGCTCGCCGACTCCGGGCTCCGATTCGACTACACGATGACGATTCCCGGACGCGTCAGGGCGGGTTACATCGATACGCGTGCCGAGCTCGGCCACTTCCTCGAGGTCTGCCAGCTCGAGCGCGACGACACCGACTTCTTCGACGCACTCGTCGCCGACAGCGCCTAGCGAGCGCCCGAGCTACGCCCGCCTTCCGGAGCGGCCCGGTGTAGATTGTGCGCCTTGCTCCGTGGTTCTCGCATCGCCGCCGTCTGCGCAACGGCGCTCGCAGCGATCACGCTGGCCGCGTGCGGCAGCCCGAAGAAGACCACGACCGCGGCGTCGACCGGCGCGAACGCGTGCAGTAAGGCGAACCTCCAGTTGCACACACCGGGCGTGCTGACGGTCGCCACCGACTCGCCCGCGTATCCGCCGTACTTCGAGGACAACAAGCCGACGAACGGGAAGGGCTTCGAGAGCGCCGTCGCCTACGCCGTCGCCGCGAAGCTCGGGTTCACGCCGAGCGAGGTCAAGTGGGTCGTCGAGCCGTTCGACTCCTCGTACGCCCCGGGCCCGAAGTCCTTCGACTTCGACATCAACGAGATCTCGATCACGAAGCCACGTGCGCAGGCGGTCGACTTCTCGACGCCGTACTACACGAACCCCCAGGGAATCATCGTCGCGGCCAACGGCCCGTACGCCCACGCCACCTCCCTGGCGGCGTTCAAGAACGCCAGCATCGGCGTGCAGATCGGGACGACGAGCCTCGCGGCGGTGACCGCCGAGATCAAGCCGTCAAATCAGCCGGACGTGTTCAACACCTCCAACGACGTCGTCCAGGCGTTCAGGATCCACCGCGTCGACGCGATCGTCGTCGACCTCGCGACGGCCTTCGACCTCACGTCCACCAACCTCCCCCACACCACTATCGCCGGCCAGTTCCAGGCGCCGGGTGGCGACAACTGGGGCCTGTTGCTGAGCAAGGGCTCGGCGCTGACTCCGTGCGTCGACAAGGCCGTCAACGCGCTTCAGGCAGATGGCACGCTGGCGGCTCTGAACAAGCGCTGGATCGCCTCTGAGGCGAGCGTGCCGGTCCTGCACTGAGCCGGCCTGGCTCGTGAGTGCGGTTCCGCAGCTGACCACCCGCGAGGACCGCCGGCTCGCCCGACGCCGGCGCGCCCGGCGGTCGATCGCGATCGCGACGGTGTCGACGGTCGCCGTGATCGGCGGTCTGGCGACCTATGTGCTCACCAGTCCCGGCTGGCCCAGCGTCCACGAGTACTTCCTCAACGGCCACTGGTTCAACCAGTCGTTCCTGCCGGTGCTGCGCGGCTTCTGGCTCGACGTCAAGCTGTTCCTGATCGTCGAGGCGTGCGTGCTGCCCCTGGGCCTTCTGATCGCGCTGATCCGGACCTCACGCGCGCCGGTGCTGTTCCCCCTGCGGGTGCTGGCCGTCATCTACGTCGACCTGATGCGCGGCATCCCGGTGATCCTATGGGTGTACCTGATCGCGTTCGGCGTCCCAGCGCTCAACCTGACCGGGCTGCCGACCAGCGCGTCCACGCTCTCGGGGATCGCGCTCGCGATGTGCTACTCGGCGTACGTGGCCGAGGTGCTGAGCGCCGGGATCCAATCGGTCCACCCGAGTCAGGGCGGCGCCGCGCTCGCGCTCGGGCTCACGCGCGCCCAGACGCTCCGGCACGTGATCATCCCGCAGGGCGTACGCAACGTGATCCCGCCGCTGCTGAACGACTTCATCTCGCTCACGAAGGATGTAGCGCTCGTTTCGATCGCGGGTCCGGAGGAGGCGTTCCGCGTCGCACAGATCTACGCGGCCCAGGACTTCAACTACACGCCCTTGCTCTCAGCGGCGGTGCTGTATTTGTGCGTGACGATCCCGCTGACCCGCGTCGCCGACTACCTCCAAGCGCGCAGCGTGCGCCAGCGCGGAGGCTTCGTCGCCCTGGGCCCGCGATGACGGCGGTCCTGGAGCTCCGTGGGGTCACGAAGTCCTACGGCGATCATCAGGTGCTGAAGGGCATCGATCTGATCGTCGGCGAGCACGAGGCGATCGCGCTGATCGGCGCCTCGGGCTCGGGCAAGTCGACGCTGCTCCGCTGCATCGATCTGCTCGAGGAGATCGACGACGGCGACATCTTCCTCGATGGCGAGCCGATCACCGTCCCCGGCATCGACCCGGTCCCGATCCGCCGCCGCCTCGGGCTCGTGTTCCAGGCGTTCAACCTGTTTCCGCACATGCGCGTGATCGACAACGTGACGCTCGGCGCGCGGCGCGCGCAGAAGATGAGCGGCGACGAGGCGCGCGCCGCCGGCCAGGCGATGCTCGAGCGCTTCGGGCTCGGCGACCGCGCTCGCGACTACCCGGACCGCCTCTCCGGCGGCCAGCAGCAGCGGGTCGCGATCGCCCGCGCGCTGCTCACCCGGCCCCGGGCGCTGCTGCTCGACGAGGTCACGAGCGCGCTCGACCCCGAGCTCGTCGGCGAGGTGCTCGAGCTGATCCGCGAGCTCAAGGGCGAGGGCATGACGATGGTGATCGCCACCCACGAGATGGGCTTCGCCCGGGATTTCGCCGATCAGGTCTGCTTCCTGTCCGACGGACGGATCGTCGAGCGCGGCAAGCCCGAGCAGATCTTCAGCTCCCCGGCGCAGCCCGAGACGCAGCGGTTCCTCGCGCGCCTGCTCGCCGCCGACCGGCTCTAGCCTCACGGCCGCCTCGAGCACACTCGGCGTGGCTCTCGATCGCCACCGCAGCGGCTGGATCGCGCCACGCGAATTTAGTACGATCGCGCTACGTGTACCAAATTCCCCGAACGGCACGCGTAAGGATCGCACCCGCGAGCGAGGACTGGATGGCGATGTCGGCGAACGCACTCCACGAGAGACGACGGGCTCGGCTTGCGATCGGAGGGCTCGCCGCGGCCGTTGTGATCGCGGTGCTCGTGGTCGCGGCCGCCCCTGCCGGCGCCACGGTGTGGCTGTGCAAGCCCGGCGCCAAGCCTGACCCGTGCGCGGCGGGGCTGTCGACGACCATCTACAACGCGCCGCTGACGAAGGCGATCGGTACCCGGCACCCGGTGGCCGAGCGCAACCCGCCGATCGACTGCTTCTACGTGTACCCGACGGTCAGCGACGAGAAGACGCCGAACAGCGACCTTCAGATCCAGGACACCGAGACCTCGATCGCGCTCTACCAGGTGTCGCGGTACTCGCAGTACTGCAAGGTCTACGCGCCGATGTACCGGCAGGTGACGCTCGCCGGCGCCGGCCTCTCCGGCTCGACCAGCGCCAAGCCGAACCCGCAGCTCGGGATCGACGACGTCGAGAAAGCCTTCGAGACGTACCTGCAGAAGTACAACCACGGCCGTGGGTTCGTGCTGATCGGCCATTCACAGGGTGCCGGCGTGCTCGAGTCGCTGATCGCCAAGGACGTCGATCGCAAGCCGGCGGTGCGCAGCCGTCTCGTGTCGGCGATCCTGATGGGCGGCAACGTGCTGGTGAAGGGCAACACCGGCATCGGCGGCTACTTCAAGCACATCCCCGCGTGCCGGAAGGACACGCAGATCGGGTGCGTGATCGCGTTCTCCACCTTCGACCAGCCGGTGCCGAGCGACAGTCTGTTCGGCCGGCCGGGAGCGCTCGCGGCGCTCGGCCAGAAGGCGCCGCCGAAGGGCGACGAGGTGCTTTGCACGAACCCCGCGAGCCTCGCCGGCGGTAGCGGCGTGCTCGACCCGATCCAGCCGAGCGCGCCGTTCGCGCCGGGCTCGACGATCGCGCTCGGGCTGAGCGTCCTCAAGTGGAACGTGCCGAGCCCGAACACCGTCTACTGGACCTCGCCCGGGTCATTCACCGCCAGATGCGTCGATTCCAACGGCGCGCACGTGCTGATGGTCACCGCGCGCGACGGGGCGCAGACACCGACGCCGGCGCCGACACCCGCGTGGGGCCTGCACCTGCTCGACGCGAACCTCTCGCAGGGGAACCTGATCGCCGACGTCAAGGCCGAGACCGCGGCGTACCTCGCCCACGGCGGCAGCTGACCCGGACGCCACACCCCGCCCAGGGTCACCGCCTCAACGGATTGGCGGCGGTGACCCCTCGGCGCTCGCGAGCAGCGCCGGATCCCATTTGCACGCCATGCACGCGTGGTGGAACACGCCCCGGGCGAACCCGAGCGCGGTCAGGTGCGGAGCCGCCGTCGCGATCACATCGTCCCAGTCGAGCACGTATTCCCCCAGCGACTCCTCCCAGCTGCCGGCCGACAGCTCCGCGCCGGCGAACCCCTCCACCGCCGGGTGGGCGTAACCGTAGAACGCGGCCTTGCCATACCGCGCGTCCCCCGGCCACCAGCCGATTGCAACCTCCTGCGAGTCCATCGCGTTGCGCATGATGAAGTCGGCCGACGGCGGGTCGGCGGGCTTGCCCGAGAACAGGCTGACCGCGAGGTCGAACGAGCCCCACCACGCGTTCACCGGCGTCGAGCGGCCGCGGTACGGCGCGCGGAATGCCGCCAGCACGAGCGCCGCGCGCGTGGCGGCGGCGAAGTACGACTGGACCGCCGCCTCGTCGTAGCTGGCGTGCTCTTCGTCCTGATCGAGCGGCACGGTCCACGGGACCTCCTGCGGCGTCGGATCGATTCGGACGTCGCCTGCGAGCGCGCGGGCGTGGTCGATCAACGCGCGCGTGACTTCGCCGACGCCGCGGTTCGGGCTCAGCGCGACGCGCCCCACGCCGCCGCCGCTGTGCTCGATGAACGCCTCGTGGGCATGCAGGTCGAGTCCGGCGACGATCGCGCCCGAGCCGTCGGGCGCCGGCAGCGGCAGCGTCTCCCAGCCGCGGGGGCTGAGGCGCAGCGCGGCGTGCTGCAGCTGCGGCTCGGGCGGCGCCAGCGCCACCGCCAGCTTCCCGAGCACCTGCGTGTGCGCGTGCAGCGTGTCGCAGGTGTCGTTCCAGTCGGGGTAGTTGACCGACGGCAGGCTCATCGCTCCTCAGTCTCTCAGAATGCGCGTGGCGAGCCCCGGCGCGCATGGCGCGCCCCGGTTCACATCCGCGCCGGTTTCATGTATGCTTACGTACATGAGGCGCCGCTTGGCGGCGCGATCATCGACTTCGATCGCGATCCGGTCGGCGAGCACCTGACGGGGGCGGGTGCGTACGTCGTGCCATCGCTGCTGTATCTCGAGCAGCGGTTCGCCGGCGACCCGCCCACCGACACATGTCCCGCAAGCGACCGCAAGCCGGTCGCCCCGGCGGCCACGCACAAGCGGACCAGGCGCCACAAACGCACCAAGCG
Source organism: uncultured Solirubrobacterales bacterium (assembly GCA_963826895.1). GTDB lineage: Bacteria > Actinomycetota > Thermoleophilia > Solirubrobacterales > Solirubrobacteraceae > Palsa-465. The sequence continues at coordinate 169,635 of CAWGYJ010000001.1, read as the reverse complement.
GCATAAGCACCGCCGCAATCTGAACGCGGGCGTTACCGCACTGTTATCGGCTCCTGGCTACAACTGGGAGCGGCAATGCGACGCTCATCCGCCATCGCCGTCGCCGGGGCCGGTTGCGCGCTCGCGCTCGCCGCGTGCGGATCGTCGTCCAGGCCCGGCGGCGTGAGTGCCGGAGCCGCGGCACCCGTCAGGTTCTCGGCGTGCATGCGCGCGCACGGGGTCCCCAACTTCCCGGATCCGGGGCCGGGCGGCGGGATCAGCATCGGCTCGGGCTCCGGGATCAACCCGGCCTCGCCGGCGTTCCAGGATGCTCAGAAGGCGTGCGGGGGCGGCCCGGGTGGCGGACCTGCGACCGGTGGCTTCTCCGAGTCGCGCAAGCTCGCGATGCTGCACCTCTCGCAGTGCATGCGCCGGCACGGCTTCACGAGTTTCCCGGACCCGACCAGCACGCCGCCATCCGCCCCGCCCTCCGGCGACGGCGGCGGTCTGGCGTTCGGCGGACCGGGTGGGTTCATCTCCGTGCCGGGGTCGATGCTCCAGTCGCCGGGCTTCCAGCAGGCGGCCGCGACCTGCGGCTTCCCCGGCGGCGGCCGTCCCCCGAAGGGAGCGCAGCTCTCGCCGGGGCCGACCAAGGGCGGATAGCCTCGAGCCGGGGCGACGCGACCGTCACAATCGTCGGCATGTCCAAATTCCCCGACTCCCACCGGGACCTGCTCGACGCACAGTTCGCCTCACTGGCCACGATCGGCGGTGATGGGTTCCCGCAGCTGACCGAGATCTGGTTCCTGCACGACGACGGCGAGCTGAAGCTGTCGCTCAACGACGCGCGGCTGAAGACGCGCAATCTGCGCAAGCGCGCACAGTGCAGCCTGTTGCTGCTCGACCTCGAGAACCCCTACCGGTACCTGGAGGTCCGGGGCACCGCGCGGATAGAGCCCGACGACGACCACGAGTTCGCGCGCAGGCTCGGCGCCAAGTACGACGCCGACCTGAGCGAACACGACAAGCCGGGTGAGGCGCGCGTGGTCGTCACGATCGAGCCGGCGAACGTGTACGCAGTCGACATGAGCGGTTAGCGCCGGCCGGCTCAGCGGCGCATCCCGGGCCGGCCCATACCCGGGTTCCGGCCGCCGGCGGCCCGTTCTAGAGTGAGGGCGATGAGCGACGGCCCCGAAGCAACCACCGGCGACCCGGGCAACGTCGGTCGTGCCACCGGGTTCGAGGTCAGCGCCCCAGAGGAAGCCGGCGAGCCTGGCTTCGAATCGGCGCTCGAGCGAAACCGTGCATTCGCGGCGGCCGGGGGCCACCAGGGCGCCGTGGTGTTCCCGAAGCTGCGGCTGTTCGTGGTCACGTGCTGCGATCCCCGAGTCGACCCGGCTCACTTCCTCGGGCTGGCGTTGAGCGACTCGCTGGTGGTTCGCAATGTCGGTGGGCGCGTGACGCCGGAGGTGATCAACGACGTTGCCTTCATCGGCCAGCTCGCCGAGGGACTGCTCCCCGACGGCCCGCTGTTCGAGGTCGCGGTCATCCATCACACGCAGTGCGGGACCGGCGCCCTTGCTGAGGACGGGTTCCGCGCGCGCTACGCCGAGCGGATCGGAGCCGACGAGTCCACCCTGCGCGAGGTCGCCGTCCTGGACCCGGCGGCGACCGTCAAGACCGACGTCGAGCGCCTGCGCTCGGCACCCGCGGTCCCGTCGCGGGTCACCATCTCGGGGCACGTCTACGACGTGTCCACCGGCCTCGTCGAAACCGTCATCCCGGCTTAGGCGTCTCCGCGGCGCCTCAGTCGTGAAGCGCGGGCGTGTAGCTGATACCGACGATCGCGCCCTCCAGCGACTGCAGCCGGACGAGCGTCTGACCCCAGGGCTCCGTGCGAACCGGGTGCAGGATCTCGTACCCCGCCTGGACGAGCTCGTCGGCCGCGGATCCGACGGCGTCGGCATCGGCGACGTCGAACTCGATGCTGGCCTGCGGGACGGGACGATCGTCCGGCCAGGTCTCGCTGCCGAAGCAAGCCTCCGCCGCCTCCCGCAGCGGCCATACGCCGAAGTGCTTGCAGCCCGCGAGCTGCTCGGTGTGGAAGTAGTCGCTGCCGGCAGCGTTCTCGAGCGGTACCCCGATCGTCTCGGCGTACAGCCGGCGGCTGGTCGCTGGGTCGGGCGTGATCACGGCGACGCTCGCCAGAAACTCGATCTTCATGTCTGCGCTCCTTTGTTCGTGCGAACATCGAACCAGTGTCGGCGACACCCGTCTTGGACGAAACGGACATCTATCGCGAGTTCGTCCCGCCCACCGAGCTGCGCGGCGCCGTCGCGTGCTTCTGGATCCGGCGCAGCGACTCGACGCCGGTGCGCGTGCTCCCCGACGCGTGCGCGGACATCGTCTGGCGCTCGGGCGAGGGCGCATCGGTGGCGGGTCCCGACACGGCGGCCTGGCTGTCCCGTCCCGGCGCCGGCGAGCTGCTCCTCGGCGCGAGACTGCTGCCCGGCGCGGGCGGCGCGGCGCTCACCGTCCCGCTCAGCTCGCTTCGCGACCAGCGCGTGCCGCTGGCCGAGCTCGCGCTCGACCGCGGGGACGGCCTCGATGCCGCCGCGGATCCGCGGGAGGCGCTCCGGTCGCTGGTGGCGCTGACGGGTTCGCTCGTCGCCGAGCGGCCGCCGGACCGCGCCGTGCAGGCCGCGGTCGTGCGCCTGCTCGACCCGAGCCGGCGCGTCGAGCGGCTGGCCGGCGAGCTCGGGTTCAGTGAGCGGCAGCTTCGCCGGCGGTTTCAGGACGCGGTCGGATACGGGCCGAAGACCTTGCAGCGTGTGCTGCGACTCAGGAGGTTTCTCGCCCGCGCCGCCGGCGGCGGGAGCGACGCCGGACTCGCATCCGCCGCTTTCGCCGCGGGATACGCGGACCAGTCTCACCTCGCACGTGAGTGTCGCGCGCTGACCGGGCTCAGCCCGCGGGAGCTGGTCATCTAGCCGCGCCCGTCACGCAACCCGCCAGTTGCGCTACCTTGCGGAGCGTGAGCGCGGTCCCGTATCGGTTCGGAGTCGGCGAGCTCCAGTCCGAGCCGGCCGCCTACCGCGCGGCGATCCGCCGCTACGAGGAGCTCGGACTCGACTTCGTCGCCAAGGGCGATCACCTCGGCGGCCCGGCCCCGTTCGCGCTGCTGACCGCCGCGGCGGCCGTCAGCGAGCGGCTCAGGCTGCGGACCTACGTGCTCAACGCAAGCTTCTGGAACCCCGTCCTGCTGGCACGCGCGGCCGCTACGCTCGACCGGCTGAGCGGCGGCCGGCTCGAGCTCGGGCTCGGTGCGGGAACGATCAAGAGCGAGTTCGACGCCGCCCGCATCCCCTGGCGAGGACCGCGCGAACGGATCGCGCTGATGAAGACGACGCTGCTCGAGGTCCGGGAGCTGCTCGACAGCGACGAACATTCTCCGCAGCCGGTTCAGAAGCCCGTCCCGACGCTGATCGGCGCGATGTCACGGGACGGGCTGACGGTCGCAGCGGAGCATGCGGACATCGTCGGGTTCGCGGCGTTGCGGCACAGCGCCGGGCATCCTCCGGGCACGCTGCGGGCGGCGACCGCAGAGGAGACCGACGAGGCCGTCGAGCTCGTGCGCCGCGCCGCGGGCTCGCGCGTGTTCGAGAGCGACGTGTTGTTGCAGGCCGTCGAGCTCGGCAAGGACCCGCTGGCCGGAGCCCGGGCGTTCCTCGCGCGCGAGGGCGAGGCCGACGACCCGATGGTGTTCGCCGAGTCCCCGTGCGCCCTGTTCGCACGGACCGCGGCGGACGCCGCCGAGGAGCTCGAGCGCCGCCGTGAACGATGGGGCTTCACGAGCATCACCACCTTCGCTCCATCGAGCGACGCGCTCGCCGCCGTGGCTCGCGAGCTTCGCTGACTCACCCGAGGATGAGCTCGGTCGCGTCGTCGCGCCCGCCGCCGTACCACCGCTCGAGCACGTCCGCGAACAGCGGCTCGCGCGGGTCCGCGCGCGCGAACAAAGTCATCGAGGAGCGCAGCTTCAGGGCATCGATCCCGCCGAGGATCTCCCCCGGGTCGGAGGGCGGCAGCTCGAGCAGCGTCCGGCAGCACTCGCACAGCCGCGGCCCGAGCACCGGATGCGCGAGGTACGCCCGCGCCTCCTCGAGCCCCGAGATCGCATAACGCTGCGCGGTGGGGCTCCGGCCCAGCCCCGCGACCTGCGGGAACACGAACCACATCCAGTGGCTGCGCTTGCGCCCGGCTCGCAGCTCGGCCAGCGCCTGCTCGTAGACGCCCTGCTGGGCTGCGACGAAGCGCTCGAGGTCGAACCGCTCCTCCACGCTACGTGGTCGCGCCGTCGCGCATGACCCACAATCGCCCAGCGGCGATCGTGAGCATCAGTCCGGCGGCCACGGCGGCCGGGTCGGGCAAGCTCTGGCCTCCCAGGGCCGGCCGGCCCTCGTGGGTCGACAGCAGGATGATCCAGACGAGGCCGCACGCGATCGCCAACCGTGGGTCGTGGAGGAGTCCCAGCAGTCCGCCGATCGACATGACCGCCAGAACTTCGGGCAGCCCGACCTGGGCGTGGGCGTGAAGCTCCGCAAGCACGGCGACAGGCACGAGCCATAGCAGCCGGCGAGCGTCGCGCTGCCGTTTGCGTGGTGCGCGCGCCATCGCCAACAGGCACCCGATCGGGACGAGAACGGGTGCCAGCAACACCAGTTGAGAATGTGGGCCGGGGCCGTAAGCGGCGATCGCCGCCAGCCCGCCGACCGCGGCGACCCGCTCGTACCCGATCAGCGCGCACGCCAGGATCGCGGTCAGTACCACTGCCTGAAACACCAATGGCCGGCTCGGGCCGGTGATCACCTCCGCCCTCAGGGCGCTGATGATCCACAGCGTCAAACAGATGAGGACCGCCTGGCAGCACGAGTCGGCGAGCAACCGGCGGGTCCCCGCTCGCGCGGTGATCGCCCCCCGCGCGCGCACACCGCCCAGCACGAGCGACCCGGTCTCACGCACGAACGCCCAGCCTGATTGCTCACCGGCGTCGAGCAGCATCCCCAGCATCTCCAGCCCGCGCGCCCGGCGCCCTTCACGCGGGTAGACCCGCAGCGCTGCCTTGCCGATCCGCTCGCGGATCACGTGAGCGCCGCCTCCGAAGTTGCGCGCAGACGGCCGGAGACCGCCCTGGCGGCGTGCGCCAGTCGCGCAGCCTCGTCAGCCAGCACGGCCCTGCCCGCCGGCGTCAGCGTGTAATCGCGGCGCTGGCGCCCACCCTCGACGTACGGCTCACCGGCGATCACCAGCGACTCTGACAGCGCGCGTTCCAGCAGCGCATACAGCGTTCCCGTGGAGAGCCGCACCTGCCCGTCCGATAGCTCGCGGGCGCGCTGCGCGATCGCATAGCCGTGCAGCGGACCGTCGATCAGGGCCGCAAGCGCGAAATAGCTCGGCGGGCGAAGCTCCATGCGCGGCACAATACGTCGATAGTCGACCTATTGTCAAGGAGACGCCGTCGCGCTGGAGCCCGCCTCACCGAACCCGTTGTCCAGGCTCTTACACGCCGTCTGCGCCTTCTGGAACGCCGGCGAACTCGGTTGGACGTCGCCGGTCTGGATCACCAGCACTCCCTTGCCGTTGGGATCGGGAAAGCTCGGCACGCCGTTGGACCGCATGCACACGGCGTACCTGAGCGCCTCGGCATCGGCGGTCGCCTTTCCGCCGGGCGTATTCAGCCCGAGACTGGGCAGGTCCCTCCCGCACACCTTTCGGGCCCCCTGGAACGCCGGCGGCGGGCGGCTCTCATTGCTGGTGAAGCTGGGCAGGCCGTTCGACCCGAGGGTGGGGTCGGGGAAGTCGCTGACCCCGTGAGAGCGCATACACGCGGCGAACTTGACCGCCAACGCCATCAGCGACGCCGACGCGCTCGGGCTCGAACACCCCGAGGGCGAACAGCCGGAGATCGACGAAGCATTGGGGGACCCGCCCCCGCACGCCGCCAGTCCCATCCCGAGGGCGACGACAACACCGAGCATGCCTGCGCGTCGACGGCAACGTTCCATACCGACAACTATACATCGATCATCGACCTGTTGGCTATCGACTTATTTGAGCGCCGCTGCCGGGCGAGCCGACCGGGCACAATGACCGCCGTGCGTCCGAAGCTGATCTTCGTCGCTGCGCTCTCGACCCTCGTGCTGGCCCTGCCGCACCTGGTCGACGCACAGACCGCGATCCCGCCCGATCCGATCGCCGCGTGCGCGCTCGGCAGCCCGGCCCCGGGCCTGGGAAACGAGTACGAGGCCGCGCTCGCCGCCGCCACGAGCGACTACGGCGCCGGCCTGACAGGCGACTCCACGACCGCCGCCGCGCAGGCGCAGCGGACGTTCGCCGCCGCGGCCGCCGCCTACGTGTACGGGATGCCGCAGGAGAGCCTGCTGCAGACGATCAAGGGTTACGTGCACAACGAGATCGTCAACGTCAACGCGCTCGCGACCCCAACCACCCAGGGCGTCGTCTCGCCGAACGTTGACACCGCCTACTCGGTCGCCTGGGTCGATCTGACGACGGGTCCGCTCGTCGTCAACGTGCCGAACACTCATGGCCGCTTCTACACGCTCCAGTTCATGGACGCCTACACGAACGCGTTCGCGTACGTCGGGAGCGGCTCCACCGGCACCGCCGCCGGCGCGTACGCGCTCGTGCCGCCCGGCTGGACCGGAACGCTGCCTGACGGCGTGACCGAGATCAAGAGCCCGACGAACACCGTCTGGCTGCTCGGCCGGACGCTCGTCAACGGCCCATCGGACTTCCCCGCCGTCAAGCAGATCCAGGACCAGTACGAGCTGACGCCGCTGCCGGCCTGGGAGATGGGTGCGCGGACGCCGTCGGTCACGCTCAGCAGCTATCCCGCCGGCAAGAAGAAGCCGCTGCCGACCGGGACCGACTTCATCTCCGCGCTGGACCAGGAGCTGACGATCGATCCGCCGCCGGCAGCGGACGACTGCGCACTCGAGGCGATGGCGCCGGCCGCGGTGGTGCTCGCGCACCCCACGGCCGCCCAGGAGGACGCCGCCGATCTGGCCAACATCGCGGGCGTCACGCCGGCGATTCAGGCGAACGCCGCCACCACGGCCGCGATCGACGCCGGCGTCGCCGCGGGCCCGAAGATCGTCGCGGAGGCGACGAGCCGGCTCCTCGTCGCCGACGCCAAGGGCAATCACGGCTGGGACGTGCTCAGCCGGTCGATCGGCACCTACGGCGCCGAGTACCTCGGGCGGGCGATCATCGCCACCGATTACCTCGGCGCGAACATCCCCTCGCAGGGCATCTATCCGGTCGCGTACGTCGACGTCGCCGGCAGGAGCTTCGACGGCGCCGGCGACTACACGATCACCTTCCCGCGCGGCCTGCTGCCTCCGGCCCGCGCGTTCTGGTCGCTGACCATGTACGACAGCGAAGACTTCCTGTACGCCAACACGCTGAACCGGTACGCGATCGGCAACCGCACGTCCGGCCTGGTCTACGGCCGTAACGGCTCGCTGACGCTGCACATCCAGCATGCCGAGCCGGCGTCCGCGGCCGCCCGCGCCAACTGGCTGCCCGCGCCCGACGGGGCCTTCCACATGATCCTGCGCCTCTACCAGCCGACCGCGGCCGCGCTCGACGGCAGCTGGAAGCCGCCCCCGGTGTTCCGGATCGGCGAGATCCTGCGGCCGGTGCTCTCGGGCCTTCGCCTCTCAGCGGGCCGCCTCACCTACGCCGACAGCCAGGTGGCGATCGCGCACATCACGATCACTCGCGGCGGACACGTCGTCGCCCGGTTCACTCACCGCGACCGCGCCGGCAAGAACACGGTCTCGCTGGAGCGGTGGCAGCGCCACTCGGGTCGGTACCGGCTCTCCGCTGAGCCGATCGGCGTTCCGGCGTCGTACGACAACGCGCCCGGACGCGCGGTCACGCTGGAGTTCGGATCGCGATGACCTCCGAGATCTCACCCGCTCTCTACCGCGCCGGGGAGGGCGAACCCGTGTTGCTGCTGCACGGCTTCACCGGACACTGGCGCCACTGGAAGCCGGTGCTCGCGGATCTGGTCGCGCGCTACGAGGTGATCGCGCCGACGCTCTCCGGACACAAGGGCGGTCCGGCCTACGACAACGGCTCGAGCCTCGAGAAGGTCGCGGATGCCGGCGACTCGCTCGAGCAACACCTGGACCGGCTCGGCGTCGGCACCGCACACATCGTCGGCAACTCGATGGGCGGATCGCTGGCGCTCGAGCTCGCCAAGCGGGGGCGCGCCCGCAGCGTCGTCGCGCTCTCTCCCGGAGGCGGCTGGGAGATCGGGAGCGCCGAGCCGGAACGGATCGCACGCTTCTTCGCACGCCAGATGCGGATGGTCCGCGCCTCGCGCAAGCAGATGCCGCGCGTGATGAGCCGACCCGGCGCGCGCAAGCTCGCACTGCGGGACATCATGCGTCACGGCGAGCTCGTTTCCCCGTCCGACGCGGTCGCGATCAGCCTGGATCCGCTGGGTTGTACGGTCGTCGACGACGTCCTCTCGAGCCTGCGCGGCGGTCGCGCGCACCTCGAGGACCTCGGCCAGGTCGCCGCGCCGACGCTGGTCGCGTGGGCCGAGCGCGACCGGATCCTGCCGCTTGTCACCTGCTCCGCGCGCTTCAAGCGAGAGATTCCAAACGTGAACTTTCGCGTGCTCCCGGGCCTCGGTCACGTGCCGATGTGGGACGACACCGGGCTCATCGTCGAGACGATCGTCGGGTGGATCGACGCCCAGGTCGTTTAGTTACCCGGGCATCCTCGAGCAGATCTTCTCGGCGTTCTGGAAGGCGGGGGATCGTGGATCGACTGCCCCTGCGTCGGAACCTTGACTTATGCCTCCGCCGCCGGCATTGATCGTTGGATCCGGGAAGTTGGGGACCCCGTGCTCGCGCATGCATTGCGCGTGAGCGAGCGCGGCCCGCTTGGCTCTGGCGACGAACGCGGGGCTCATCTGCCGGCCGTTCCCGCCGGCGACCAGGGGTTGGCACGTTTTCGCCGCGGATTCATACGCCGGGGACTGGGGGTTCATGCCGGCCGGGAGGTTGAAGTTGAAGCCGTCGATGCCGAACGAGTTGTCGCCCTGGCCGGTGCTGGACGGGTCGGGAAAGCCGGACACACCGTGGGAGCGCATGCATTCGGAGTACTTCGTCAGCAATGCGACGTCGCTCGCGTTCGTGCTCGTCGGAGCCAGGCTGACGCCGCCACAGCCCGCGACCAGGACCGCGCAGCCGGCCGCCACGGCGACGGCCAGGCACGTTGCTCTTCGCTCGCCCATGCGATCTGTTGTACGGAGCCGGCCGTAACGGGGCGGTAACGACTCAGAGGACCGTCGGGCCCCTCTGCGTCGCGACCATGCTGTGGTCGCAGGCGGCGAGCAGTTCCTGCTGCGCGCCCGCCCTGTAGCCGGTAGCCCGGCAGGTAGGCTCCGAACGCCGTGATGCCGCGGCTATGTCTGCCACGGTTCCGCTGCATACACTCTGTTCAGTCGTGATGTCTACTCATTCCGTTCCACCCTTGCACGGCCTCCTCGCCTACGGCGCGTACGTCCCGCGCCACCGCCTGCAGCGCTCGGAGCTCGGCGCCGCGCTCGGAACCGGCGGGGGCAAGGGCGCGCGTACGGTCGCCTCCTATGACGAGGACGCGACCACGATGGCGGTCGCGGCGGCCCGCCGCGCGCTCACCGGCGCAGAGCGGGAGCCCGGCTCGATCTACTTCGCCACGACCGCGCCTCCGTATCTGGACAAGACCAATGCCAGCGCGATCCACGCGGCGCTGGGGCTCGGCCACGAGGGGTTCGCCGTCGATCTCGCCGGCTCGGTGCGCGGCGCCGCGGGAGCGCTCCGCGCGGCCGCCGCCGGCGGCGGCCTCGCCGTGATGGCCGACGTGCGCACCGGCAAGCCGGGATCGGCCGATGAGCGCGACGGCGGCGACGGGGCCGCCGCGTTCCTGTTCGGCAACGACCGCGTGCCGATCGCCGAGCTGGTGGCCCAGTCCTCGAGCACCGCGGAGTTCCTCGACCGCTGGCGGACCCCGGGCGAATCGGCAAGCAGCGTGTGGGAGGAGCGGTTCGGGTTGGAGGCGTACATGCCGCTGATCGAGGCCGCGGTCCGCCGCGCGCTGGCAGAGGCGGGCATCGAGCAGGCGGATCATGTCGTCGTCTCCTGTCCGAGCACGCGGACCGCGGCCACCGCGGCGAAGCGGTTCGCCGGCCGCGTGGACGCCCGGCCGGTCGCGACCGGCTATGCCGGCGCCGCCGACCCCGGACTCTCGCTCGCAGCCGTGCTCGACCGGGCCGGCCCGGACGAGACCGTGCTGCTCATCAGCGCCGCGGACGGCTGTGACGCATTCGTGTTCAAGACCACCGCCGAGCTCCCGAAACACCGTGCGACCGAACCGGTCGAAGCGCAGCTCACCGGGGGACGCGACGTCCTGTACGCGGCCTTCCTCGCGTGGCGCGGTCTGCTCGACCGCGAGACGCCGCGCCGTCCCGAGCCCGATCGCCCGGCGGCGCCGCCCTCGGCGCGCTCGGAGGCGTGGAAGTTCGGCTTCATCGGTTCCCGCTGCACCGACTGCGGGCGCGTCCACGTCCCCCCGACGCGCGTCTGCTCGAAATGCCACGCGATCGACAGGATGGAGCCGGTGCCGCTCGCCGGCAGGATCGGGACGGTCGCCACCTACACGGTCGACCGGCTCGCGTACTCGCCCTCGCCGCCGATGATCGACGCGGTCGTCGACTTCGACGGCGGGGGCCGCTACACGCTCGAGGTGACCGACGCCCGGCCCGAGCAGGTCGACATCGGCGCGCGGGTCGAGATGACCTTCCGCCGCCTCTACACGAGCGGCGGCGTCCACAACTACTTCTGGAAAGCGAGGCCCCTGAGCAATGGCGAGTAACGGGATCAGGGATCGGGTCGCGGTCGTCGGGATGGGCTGCACGCCGTTCGGCGAGCACTGGGACAAGTCGGCCGACGACCTGCTGGTCGACGCCACCCAGGAGTGCTTCGCCTCGACGCGCTCGGTGTCACGCGAGGACGTCGACGCATACTGGCTCGGGACGATGAGCTCGGGACAGTCCGGGCTCGTGCTCAGCCGCCCGCTGCGGCTCGACTACAAGCCGGTCACGCGCGTCGAGAACTTCTGCGCGACGGGCTCGGAGGCGTTCCGCAACGCCTGTTACGCGGTCGCCTCCGGCGCGTACGACCTGGTGATGGCCGTCGGCGTCGAGAAGCTGAAGGACTCCGGCTACTCGGGGCTCGTCCGTTCGAACGCGCCGAGCGACGGCACCGCCCCAGAGATCGCGCTGACGGCCCCGGCGGCGTTCAGCCTGCTGGACCCGGCGTACTGCAAGAAGTACGGCGTCGATCCCGGACGCGATGCGCGAGGCGATGACGCACGTCGCCTGGAAGAACCACGCCAACGGCGCCCGGAACCCGCGCGCGCAGTTCCGCAAGGGGGTCCCGAAGGAGAAGATCGCCTCCTCGCCGATCGTCGCCGGGCGGCTCGGCGTGTTCGACTGCTCGGGTGTCTCGGACGGCTCCGCCTGCGCGCTGATCTGCCGCGCCGAGGACGCCCACAGGTATACGGACCGCCCGATGTACGTGAAGGCGCTGGCGATGGTCGCGGGCCCAGCCGACGGGCCGATCGACCCCGCGTACGACTACACGACGTTCCCGGAGGTGGTCCGCTCGGCGCAGGACGCCTACCGGCAGGCCGGGATCGACGATCCGCTCGAGCAGCTGTCTCTCGCCGAGGTGCACGACTGCTTCACGCCGACCGAGATCGTGCTGATGGAGGACATGGGCTTCTCCGAGCGCGGCCGCAGCTGGAGCGACGTGCTCAGCGGCACCTTCGACCTCGACGGCAAGCTGTCCGTGAACCCGGACGGCGGGCTGAAGTCGTTCGGGCACCCGGTCGGCGCCAGCGGCCTGCGGATGCTGTTCGAGAACTGGCTGCAGTTCCGCGGCGAGGCGGGCGACCGCCAGCTGTCCGACCCGAAGCTCGGGCTCACCCACAATCTCGGCGGCCGACCTGGCAGCTGCGTGTCGTTCGTGTCGATCGTCGGGCGCGAGCCGCACTGACGCGCGCCCGACGCGCTCCAGCGCAATACTTGGCCCAGGTGGCGCGATCCAGGAGCAACAGTGGTGACGCAGGCCGACAGGCCGGGCTCGATGTCAGCCCGCTCGCGCTCACCCGCGCGAGCGATCGCCCTCGTGCGCACGGCGGTACCAGCGATACCGAGCTGGCAGTGTTCGCCGCAACCGAAAGGCTGCTCTCGGGCGTACCGCTCCACGATTTGAGCGTGGCCGACATCATCGGCGAAGCAGGGATCTCCCGAGCGACTTTCTATTTCTATTTCAGTTCGAAATACGCGGTCGTCAGCGGACTGCTCGCGCGCGTGATGGGTGAGATCTTCGAGGTCGTGCAACCGTTCGTCCAGCGTTCCCCCGAGGTCGAGCCCCAGGCCGCGCTGCGCACCAGCCTCGAGGCGGCAATCGCGCTCTGGGTCAGCCACCGCCCGGCGCTCCGCGCGATCCACGAGAGCTGGAACGCGACCGACGAGCTGCGCTCGCTGTGGACGAGCGTCGTCGAGCAATTCACCATCGCCGTCGGGGCCGAGCTCGACCGAGAGCGTGAGGCAGGGCTCGCGCCCGCCGGTGCCGACAGCTACGCACTCGCGGCCACGCTCCTTTGGGGCACCGAACGCTGCCTGTACGTAGCGGGCCTCGGCGTGGACCCGCGGCTCTCCTCGGAGGCAGAGACACTCGAGCCGCTGATGGCGATGTGGTGCGGGGCCATGTACGGCGCCCCGAGCGGCGCCGCCGCGAAGCGCGCGCCGGCCGTACGGCGGCCCACTGCAGCTCGGAGGCCCAAGGTCCAGCGCGACTAGGACTGCCGCCTGTCTCGAATCGGCACCGGGGGAGGCTGTATTCAACTGATTGGTTTATCAACTGATAGGCTGAATACGGATGGATCAGCTGAGCAGGACGTTCGCCGCCCTCGCGGATCCGACGCGGCGGGAGATACTCGCCCGGCTTGCTGACGGCGACGCGACCGTCGGTGACCTGGCCGAGCCGTTTCCGATCACCATCCAGGCCGTCTCCAAGCATCTGAAGGTCCTCGAAGACGCCGGCCTGATCAGCAGGGCTCAGAGCGCTCAGACCCGTCCATCTCGGCTCGACGTCGCGCGGCTGAGAGATGTCGGCGACTGGCTCGAGAAGTACCGGCGGCTGTGGGAGACCAACCTCGACCAGCTGGACGCGCTGATGCGATCCGAGCGCCGGTCATCGACGCACGGACCCTCGGCGCCGGGCTGAGTGTTCGCGAATCGAGTTTCAACCCAGGGATCTGCCGGAGGTCCGCTTTGCGATCTCGCCGCTGCTGGAGCTGTGGCAGAGCATCAGAGCGCTTCAGTGCCCGGTCGCGAGCGACGTGCACCGCCCTTGGCTCGAGGCGACGTCCGAGCGAACGCGTGATCCTCGACCTCGAGCTGTTGTTCGCGCTACAGCCGACGCGGGGGCTGAGCCCGGATTTCATCCACCCCCCGCCGACGATGCCGCTGACGAGCCTTGATGACGAGCTCGACCGGGTCCTCACAACGGCCGGCGCTCGCGTGCGCGCGGACTTGGAACGCTGTTACGGCAACGACCTGCCGACGGTTCTCGAGCCATTTCTGACGGATCCGCGGAAGGCCGCGGGGGAACTGGCTGAGCGCCTGCGGGCATATTGGGACCTGGCGCTCGCCCCGCACTGGGAGCACCTCCGGACCGTGCTGGAGGGAGACGTGCTGTACCGGACCCGGAACGCCGAGGGCGGCGTGTCGAAGCTGTTCGACGATCTCCACCAGTCGGTCTGCTTCAGCGATCACCGGCTCGAGATACAGACGCCCTGGGATGGGAGGCTCACCATTCACGAACAGGGCCTGCTGCTCGTTCCGAGCGTGTTCATCTGGCCCAACGTCGCGATGATCGAGCAGAAGCCCTGGCAACCCACCGTCATCTATCCGGTGCGAGGAGGCGCTCTGCTCTGGGGACCGACGGCGCCGGCATGCGAGGCGCTCGAAGCTCTGATCGGCGCGCGCCGTGCCGCGGTGCTGATCGCGCTCGACGCCCCGCGCTCGACGACCGAATTGGCCCGCCTGCTCGAGGTGCCCCCGGCGAGCGTGTCGCAGCATCTGTCGGTCCTGCATGCGGGAGGCCTCATCAGCCGCCACCGCCTCGGCAGGGTCGTCCTGTATCGCCGCTCTGCGAAGGGCGACGCCCTCGCCGGCAACAGGTCGTCCGGCAGCTCGGGCGAGGGCTCAGGGCTCCGCTGGACTCGCGCCGGCTGAGGGCCCCGCCGGCTCGAGCTCCCGGCTGGATTGAGATCGGATTACGAAGATTTCGCTGGTTCTGAATTCCTTTCCCCGCGCCATCGGCCGAGTGATCGTTCCGCGCGAGCCATAGCTCACAGGCGGATCCGAATGCTTTCGAAGGAGAGGGGTCAGACAGTGCGTCAGCTCACCCGAAGGGCTCACAGACACGTTCATTGGCATCGCGGCCGGCGGAGCATGCCGGCCATCCTTGCCACAGCGCTGATCGCAGTCGGAATCAGCGCCTGCGGCTCGAGCAGCAGCAACAGCTCGAGCTCCAGCAGCGCCAGTGCGCCTACGAGCGTGCCGACGACCGGCCCGGGCCTGACATCCCCGACCCCGGGGACCGGCAGCAAGATCTCCGGTGGAACGGTGTACTTCACCGAGGGATCTGACGCCCCGCCCAACTACATCTTCCCGATGTACACCTTCGCGGTCTGCAGCACGACGAACGTCAAACCAGCTGATGAACATGCTGTATTACCCGCTGTACGTGTACGGCGAGAACTACCGGCCGACGATCGACTACAACCACTCGATCGGGCAGGCGCCGGCGATCTCCAACGGCGGCAAGACGTTCACGATCAAGCTGAACCCGTACAAGTGGTCGGACGGCGAGAACGTGACGGCCCGGGACCTCGTGTTCTGGATGAACGTGCTCAAGGCGAGCCCGTCGACCGAGTGGTGCGGCTACGCGCCGGGGTACTTCCCGGACAACGTCGTCTCGTATTCGGCGCCGAACCCGTCGACGTTCGTGATCACGTTCAACAAGGTGTACGACCCTGAGTGGGTCCTGTATTCGGAGCTGTCGCAGATCACGCCGATGCCGCTGGCATGGGACCGCACGTCGCTGTCGCAGCCGGCGCCGAAGACCGACAACGGTCATCTGCCGGACACGACGAAGTCGGGCGCGGCCTCGATCTACGCGTTCCTTGACAAGCAGTCCAAGGATCTCGGCAGCTGGCCCACGTCCCCGTTGTGGAGCGTCGTCGACGGTCCGATGAAGCTGTCGGCGTTCACCACCGATGGTGAGGCGACGTTCGTGCCCAACCCGGACTGGTCCGGGACGCCGAAGCCGTCGATCGCCAAGCTGATCGAGCTGCCGTACACCAGCGAGGCAGCGATCTACAACTCGATGCGCTCCGGTGGCCCGAGCCAGATCACGATCGGGAACGTGCCCTCGCAGTACGCCCCGCAGCTGAGTGCGCTGGAGGCGGAGGGATACACGCTCAACAAGGCGGCGAGCTACTCGTTCAACTACTTCCCGATCAACCTCAACTCGAACGCCCCGACATCACCGGGCAACGAACCGATCCGCTACATCTTCCGGCAGACGTACTTCCGGAACACCCTGCAGCATCTGATCGATCAGCAGGGCTGGATCAAGGCGTTCCTGTACGGCACGGCGAACCCGACGTGCGGCCCGATTCCGCTCGCGCCGCCGAGCTCGCTGGTGAACACCTCGGCGATCCCGTTCACGCCATGTTCGTTCTCCACGTCTGACGCGAGTCAGCTGCTGACGAGCCATGGCTGGAAGGTGGTGCCGAACGGCACGACCACGTGCACGAACCCGACGCTGTGCGGTACCGGGATCAAGAAGGGCGAGGGGATCTCGTTCAACATCGACTACGAGTCGGGTGTCGTGGCGGTGCAGGACGAGATGAACGACCTGGCCTCGCAGGCGAAGAAGGTCGGGATCACGATCAACCTCTCGACGCACCCGTTCAGCACGGTGATCGCCACCGGCGCACCGTGCCCGGACACGAAGCCATCGTGCAAGTGGACGGCTGAGAACTGGGGCGCCGGCTGGATCTACGGTCCCTCCTACCTGCCGACGGGCGAGCCGCTCTACAACCCGGGCTCGGCCGCGAACGCCGGCAGCTACTCAGACAGCAAGATGACCTCGCTGATCGGTCAGACGATCACGGGGCCGCAGGCGAACGAGAGCGCGGCTCTCGCGAGCTACGCCAGCTACGCCGGTCAGCAGGATCCGGTGATCTTCGGCCCGACCTCGATCGGAACGTTCGAAGGTGACGCCGGAACGGTGATCGACAAGAAGCTGGCAGGCTACTCGGCAAATGCACTGGGCTTCCTACAGCCGCAGTACTGGTACTTCACCAAGTAGGCCTCCTCAGGGCAGAGGGCGCCGGATCGCCTTACCGATCCGGCGCCCTCCGCAGCCCGCCCGCACATCACGGCGTCGAGTTCCCGTCGTGCGATCGCGGCTGCAGTTTCTCGGTCGGATTGCGCAGGACGATCGGGCGCTTCTTGCCCCGCTGGAGCATGAAGAACGCGATCGTGCCCCAAACCGCCGGGACCCAAAGTGAAATCGCGTGGTACACCAGGGTCGCCGCCGTCGCCACCGTCCCGCCCACACCGTAGATCACGAGCATGCCGATCAGGCTCCCGTCGAGCACGCCGATCCCGCCCGGCACGGGGATGAAGTTCGACAGGTAGCCGATCTGGTAGGCCAGCACCAACGGCGCCAGCGGCGGTGTCTGGCCCGCGGCGGCGAAGCACACGAACAGCACCGCGATGTCGAACCACAGGTAGCCGATCGCACCGATGATCTGCCAGTCGGGGTGGAAGATCAGCTTCGTCGTGTCACGGACGCTGGCCGCGGTCTCGGTCAGGACCGTGTGAAGCCGCCCGGGTCGCATGTCCTTGGTGAGTCGATCGACGTAGTGAGGCAAGAGCAGGAACAGCAGCACCAGCACCACGACGCCGACCGCCGCCGGCAGGATGCTGAGCAGCGGGTTGCTCGGCCCAGGCAGGCCGAGGAACAGGCCGACACCGGCCGCGATCAGGGTGACCACGTTGATCGCGCTCGTGTACAGGAACAGCACGGCCGAGCGCTCGGCGATTCGCCGCGGCGGCGCCCCTCGCTCGACCATCAGCCACATCCCCACCGCGAGGCTGCCAGCGCCCCCGATCGACACCGCGGCGCCGAACGCCTCCTCGCTGAGCGCGACGTAGGACCCGACCCGAAACGGCGCCCGCTCGAACACCTGGAGGAATGCCACCACGTAGCTCGCGCACGAGAGCATCTCGAGCACCACCGCGACGGCGACCCACTGCGCCTTCATATGCGTCACGGTGTGCGCGACGCCCTTGAGCCCCGGAACCGCGAGCAGCAGCCCGACGACCAGCGCGCCCGCGAGCACCAGCGTGATGAACCCGTTGCGCAGGCTCCGGCGCGCCTTGCGCGCGTCGAGCTGCTCGGATTGGGGCGCCGCGTCCAAGCTCATGCTTCTGGCCTCACATCAGTACCACGCGCCGCTCGCGGGCCGCCAGCCTGGCGGCTTCGATCACTCGGAGCGCGTCGACCGCGTCCTCAGGGTCGACCGGCGCCGGCCCTCCGCTCCGGATTGCAGCCGCCACCAGCCTGTAGAAGCGCGGCCAATCACCCGGCTCCGGCTCGACCTCGACGGTCTCCTCTCCCTCGACCAGGCGGCCGCGATCCGAAGCTGCCGGAAGTCCCCAGTCCCTGGCGGATCCCGGGCGCAGCCCCTGCCGCAGCATCTCCTCCTGCGGATCGAGCCCGGGAACGACGAACCCCGCACGGGTTCCCTGGACGCGCAGACGGGGCCCGGCCGCGGGGGCCACGGCCGAGGCAAGCAGGTGACTCACCGTGCCATTCGCGTGCTGGAGCGCCACGAACACGTCGTCGTCGGACGGCAGGCCGCGACGTGCGGCGATCTCCGCGTAGACGTGGTTGACCGGGCCGAACAGCGACAGCGCCTGGTCCACGAGATGGCTCCCCAGATCGAGGAGCAGCCCACCACCCTGCTCGGGCGCGTCAGCTTGACGCCACTTCGCGGCATCCGCCTCGGGCTGCCAGCGCTCGAACCGCGATTCATACCGGTGAATGTCGCCCAGGACACCCTCCGCGATCAGCCGCCGCAGCGTGAGCTGGTCCGTATCCCAGCGCCTGTTCTGGAACACGGTCAGCATCACCTCCGCGCGAGCCGCCACGGCGACCAGGGACTCGGCCTCGGATGCCGTGATCGCCAGCGGCTTGTCGACCACCACGGGCGCGCCGTGGTCGATCGCGGCCGCCGCGAGTTCGACGTGTGAGCTGTTCGGCGACGCGACAACCACGAGCTCAGGCTCGGCCCGGTTCCATAGCTCCGCTGGGTTCGGGACGATCTCGGCCTGCGGATACTCCTCCGCCACCTGCCTGGCCCGATCCGCACTCGAGGTGACCACGCAATCCACGGCCAGCCCATCGGTCGCGGCAATCAGCGGCGCGTGGAAGAACCGCCCGGCGAGGCCGTAACCGATGATCGCCACGCGCAGGTCGGACACGTGTTGAGCCTAACGGCGGCTCGGTACCTCTCGGCTCAGGGTGTCCAGCTCTCGGCGAGCGGGGTCAGCTGGAGCTCGTGCGTCGCGGACCGCGCGTCCTGGTTGGCCAGGAACAGGACGGCGTCGGCGATCCTGCGCGGGTCGGCCAGGGCCTCCGGCGAAGCGCCCGGGCGAGTGGACCCGTCGAGCGGCTGGATGCCGGCGTCGACGATCAGCAGCGTGACCTGGATGCCGCGCGGGCGCAGCTCGAGCGCGGCCGCGTTGGTGATCGCCCTGACGCCGAACGATCCTGCAGCCCACAGCCCGCGGCCGGCCATCGCCCGCCTCGTCGAGCCGCCGGTGACCTGCACCAGCGTCGCCGCCCGGCCCTGCGCGAGCACGAACCGGCCACTGGCGGATAGGAACGAGAACGCCGCGCGGGCCGGAGCCGCCGCCCAAGACTCGAATCCGCCGAGGTCGGCGTCGGCGATCGGGCCGCCACCGAACGGACCGGTGCGCTCGCCGCCGTACGCGGCAGCGGCGTTCACCACGAGCTCTGGTGCGCCGTGAGCGGCGGCTGCCCGCTCGAGTGCGTCGTCCACGCTGGCGGGGTTCGTCACGTCGGCCTCGAGCGCCAGCGCGCCGGACGCGGTGACGCCGTCGAGCGTGCTCGTCGACCGCGCGACCCCCGTCACGGCCCAACCCTCACCGACCAGCAGCTCGATCACCGCGCGACCCAGGTTGCGCGCTCCGAACACAACGGCACTTCGCTGCTTGGCTTGCATCTCGCTCATCGATTGGCTCCCTTCGGTCGGGCAAACGCGATCGTCGTGCCGGCTGGTGATCTGTCACCGCCGGACCCCGGTGATCGGCGATTGTCGCCCACCGAGTGCGCACCGGAGCCCGAATCGCCGGAACCCGGCGATGACCGCTCACCATCCGGGGCGTGACGCCCGGCGGGCGGAACCCTTTCGAGCTCGTGGAGGGTCTATTGGAGTAGATGAATCCTCCGTTTGACAAGTAAGGACCCGATGACCCACCCGAGTGCTGACCTTCCCTTTGCCTCGCCGCGCCCCGACGGCGTCGCCCAGCGCGCGACCTTCGCCGCCGGCTGCTTCTGGGGTGTCGAGGCGGCCTTCCGCGAGCTCGACGGCGTGCTCGACGTGACCGTCGGCTACACCGGCGGCGCGACCCCCGACCCGACCTACGAGCAGGTGTGCGGCGGCGACACTGGCCACGCCGAGGCCGTTGAGGTGATCTTCGACCCGGCCAGGGTGAGCTACCTGCAGCTGCTCGACACCTTCTGGCACATCCACAATCCGACCACGCTGAACCGCCAGGGCTGGGACTTCGGCAGCCAGTACCGCTCGGCGATCTTCTTCCACGACCCCGAGCAGGAGCGCCTCGCTCTGGCCACCCGCGACTCGGAGCAGGAGTCGCTCGTCAAGCCGATCGTCACCGAGATCGTGCCGGCGGCGACCTTCCACCGCGCCGAGGAGTACCACCAGCGCTACTTCGAGCGCTCCGGTTACGCGGCCTGTGGCGTGACCATCGAGGTGCCGTCGACTCACTAGCGAACTGCGGGTCCCTCCTCGAGCCGGAGATACGGCTCGAGGAGGGCGCGCAGCTGCATCCGACCGCGATGCAGGCGGCTCTTGAAGGCGGCCTGGCGGACGCCGGCCACCCCTGCGGCCTCCTCGGTGGAGAGCCGTTCCAGGTCGCGCAGGACAACCGCTGCGCGCAGGTCGGCCGGCAGCTCGGCGAGCGCCTGCTCGAGCTTCTGCTCGAATTCACGCTCGAGCGCGCGCGCCTGCGGGCCCGCGTCGATCGGGGCCGCCAATGCGGCGATCGCATCCTCGTCGCCGGCCTCGCGGGAGGCGGCGGGGGGCGGGCGCCGGGCCAGCCGGCGCTGGGCCTCGTTGAACGCGATCCGGTACAGCCAGGTCGAGAACTTGGACCGCTCTTCGAATCGGGCCAGCCCGCGCCAGGCGCGCAGGAACACCTCCTGCGACACCTCGTCGGCCTCCTGCGGCGTCAGCCCGAACCGGCGCAGGGCGCCGTAGACGCGGGCCGAGTGCTCGGTCACGAGCTCGGCGAAGGCGGGCTCGTCGCCGTCCCGGGCGCGGGCGATCAGCGCGCGCTCCTGAGCCGGATCAGCCGGCTGGCTCATGCAGCCGCCGGAGGACGGCGGTGGCGATCGCCGGGCCGCCGGCGACCGGCTCGACCGGCGGCGCGCTGTGCAGCAAAGCGAGCATTCGCCGAAGGTCGCCGAGGACGCCGCGACATTCGGAGCACTCCGCCGTGTGGCGCTCGAGTCGCGCGCGGGCGGCGATCGCCAGATCGGAGTCGAGGTAGGCGGACATGTGCGGCGGCGTCCACCGGTGGTCGCGTGCGAACCGCAGCTTGTGCCAGACGTTGCTCACCAGCGCTCAGACCCGGTCATCGACGAAAAGGTTCGCAGACCACCGTGATGAACCGTTTGGGAGCGACCCGGGTCAAAACAGGTGTATGAACCCCAAAAGGAGCACGATGACCAATCGAATTCAGAAGACCGACGAGCAGTGGCGCCAGGAGCTCGCGCCGGAGGCGTACAAGGTGCTCCGCCACAAGGCAACCGAGCGACCGTTCACCGGCGCCTACGTCCACACGAAGGCCGATGGCATCTACCGCTGTGCCGGCTGCGACGCGGAGCTGTTCTCCTCGGACACCAAGTTCGACTCCGGCAGCGGATGGCCGAGCTTCACCGATCCGGCCAACCGCGCGAACGTCGAGCTGCACGAGGACCGCAGCCTGTTCATGCGCCGCACCGAGGTGACGTGCGCCAACTGTGGCGGGCATCTCGGCCATGTCTTCGACGACGGCCCCAACGGGTGCGACCGCTACTGCATCAACTCGGCTGCCCTGAACCTCGACCCGACTCCGGGCGAGTAGCCGCCGGTCGGTCCCCGCGCGGAGCGCACCTCCGCGCGGGTTATGATGCGGCCCGGTGTTCGCTCGCCTGCCTCGGTTCACTCTCGCCGCCGCGGCGGTGTGTCTGACGTTCTTCGGGTTCGCCGGTGCCACCGCGCTGGCCGCGACCTCGACGATCACGGGCACGATCGTCGCCATCCACCCCGTCGGACTTCATCATCCGGACCCCCGGTTCGAACGGCGGCAGGCTCAACGAGATCGTCAGCTACGCCGACAAGCTCGAGGCCAAGAACTACCCGTACGTCTTCGGTGGCGGCCACGCGAGGGCTGGCGTCCCGAGCGGTACGCACGCCAAGGGATTCGATTGCTCGGCGGTTGTCGCGGCGGTCCTGGCGGCCGGAGGGCTGTGGCCCAAGAACAGCTCCGTGCCCGGTGACGCCGGCGTCATCCAGGAGCTGATGAAGGACAAGCTGATTGCGCCCGGGCCGGCGTCCGGCCCCTATCAGCTCGCCCTGTTCGACAATCCCGGCAAGGACATCCAGGAGAAGATCGACGGCCGCTTCTTCGGCACCGGCGTCGGCTCCCGCGGTGGCGCCGGCTGGTTCGATGACGGCGTCTTCGAGTTCCGCGGGTACAAGGAGTACCACGTGCTTCCCAGCGCCCTCCACGAGCACAGCTCCGACGGCAACTACGTGACCTTCTCCTTCGGCTCCGGCGCCTCGCAGGCGACGATCGCGGAGGAGGTGACCGTCGGCGCGAAGGTGCAGGTCAGCTACGCCGAGGCCGGGGACTCGTCGATCCGCGCGGAGTCGGTGAAGAACGTCGGCGGCAAGCCCTTCCACGGCACGACGCCCTAGTCCTCGAGCAGGCGGCGGAACCGCTCGCCGAAGAGGTACGCGTCGCCTGGCCAGCGCGCCGACAGATAGCGACCGTCCTGGACGACGAAGGCGGCGCTGTCGTCGGTGGAGGTCCCGCGGCGCTGGGTGCGTGGCCCTCGCACGAACTGGCTCGGATCGTCCAGGGCGGCCGTGACCTCGTCCTGTACGTACGCGGGATAGGTTCTGTAGTAGCGCCCCAGCTTCCATGCCGTGAGGTAGTACGCCCCGCGTTCCATGTACTTCGGCAGGCACGTCGTCCTGCAACCCGCGATCACGCTGCGTCGAGTGGCCGGATCGCGGGCGCGAGCCAGCACGAGCACGCCATGGCAGATCGCGCCGACCGGCCGCCCGAGCGCCCAGAACTCGGCCACCTTGTCCTCGAGCACGGTCGAGGAGAGGTACTGGCGCATCCGCGGCGCGTGGCCGCCGGGCAGCAGCAGACCGTCGTACTCGGCGGGCCGCAGTTCCGCCCACGCGAGCGGCTGCCGAAACGCGGGCGCCCGAGCCATCTGCCCGTAGAACGCCTTCGGCTCCTCGTAGGCCCCGAGCCGGCCGAAGATGACGCCGTCCAGCAGGCGCTGATCGGCGGCGGGAGCGACGCCGCCGTGCTCGGTGGCGAACACGATCTCGTGACCGGCGTCCGCCAGAACCCGCCACGGCACAGACACCTCGGTGACATCGAAGTCGTGATCCGGAAGGGGGATCAGGACACGCACCGGCAAAGCCTCTCAGACCAGGAACGTCATCAGCTCGGGCAGCGCCGCCGGGTCCTGTGCCAGGAACAGGTGACCTCCCTCGTACCCGCGGAGCTCTGCTCCCGAGATCCGTGACGCGATCGCCTCACTGTTCTTCGCGGGAGCGATGCCGTCGTAGCGCCCGAAGGCCACCAGGGTCGGGCACGTGATCGCGTCCAGCCGGTCCCAGACATCGTGTCCGGCGCGGGCCGCCAGCTGCGCCTGAAGGCCGGGAGCACCGGCGGGGTCCGGCCGCGAGGCCAGCCGTTGCACCAGCACCCGATCACCTGGGTGATCGGCCAGCCAGCGCTCGTTCCAGCGGCTGTCGGTGATCCTCAACCCGATCGCCGCACGCTCCCCCGCCGGGAGTTCGGCCAGCTCGTGCAGTGGATACGAGGAGCCTCCCTGGCCGCCCGCCGAAGTGCAGGCCAGAGCGAGCCGCTCCACTCGATCGGGATGCGTGACCGCGAGCTCCTGGGCCACCATCCCGCCGAAGCTCACGCCCGCGACGCTGCACGCGCTCCAGCCGGCGAGCTCGAGCAGCCCCTCGGCGTCGCCGGCGAGATCAGCCATCCGGTACGGACCGGCCACTGGCGCGCTCCGCCCGACGCCGCGATAGTCCCAGGCGAGCAGATCGAATCGGCCGGCAAGTACATCAAGCAGCGGCTCAGCGTCGGCGATCGTCGATCCCGACCCGTTACAGAACAGCAACCGCGGGCCGCTCCCGGACCGCTGCCACCACAGCTCGACGCCATTGACCTCGGTGACCGTCATCGCACTCGCGAAGCCAGTTCCGCGAAGCTGCGCACGAACTGCAGCTTGCTGAACCGAGCACCGATCAGGAAGACGACGACGTCGCCCTCGATCTCCACCGTCATCCGCCTACCCGCGACCTCGCCCACGTCGATCACTCCTTCGTTGTCGACTTCCGGAAGAGATCCTATGCATGCTCCGTCAGACCTCGGCGCGTTGACCGCGCTCGAGCATGAGCAGGCGATCACGAATCCCGTTGCCCGAAAACGCTGCCTTGAGCTCATCGGCTCCCTGGGTGAAATGGGCCCAGCCTTCGAAATGCAGGGGGATCACCGTCCGAGCTCCGAGGATCTTCGTGACATCGGCCGCCTGATCGGCGGACAGGGTCAGGTAGGCGCGATCGAATTTCGGTAGCTGCGACCGCGCCGGCGTTGAGGATCGCGATGGCGATCTCGCCGGTCTTCTGCACGATCGTGCGGACGACGTCTCGCGACGCGTTGTCGCCCGAGAAGTAGATCCGTTCCGCGCCCGGGGCCGACAGCACGAACCCGAGCACCGGGCCTTGAATCTCGTCGCTCCCGTCCGGGCCATGTTGCGCATGTACGGCGGTCACGTTGACGATGCCTCCACCCGGGGTATCGATCTCGAGCTCGACCACGGCTCCATTCCGACGACGTTGCCGCCCAGTTCCGCCGCCGCTTTGGTGGTCGACAGGACGCGGGTCGCGGAGGGAAGCAACGCTCTACCGGCCGGATCGAGATTGTCGCTGTGTTGATGATGGGAGAGCAGCACGACATCGACCGGGTCCAGTTGGGAGGGCTCGACTGCAGGGCCCGTCAGCTTCGTGAGGCCGCATATGAACCAGGAGGCGAGAGCGCGGGATCGGTCAGCCAGCGAAGACCGCCGTACTCCAGAACCGCGGTCGGTCCTCCGATGAGCTGGATCCGGAGCTGCGGTTGGCTTGCAACTTCAGTAGCGGACATCTGATCCTCCTGGCGTCGTGCGTTCACTCGAGTGTGTACGTCATGTCGGCCTTCGCCCCGCGCCGCCGACACGGGTGGCGTAATTTAGGTCCATGACAGAGCCCGGACCGGTGCGTGTCGTCGTGGGCGAGGATCAGCCGATCACCCGCCAGGGCATCGTCAGTGTGCTCGAGGAGGCGGGATTCGAGGTCGTCGGCGTCGCCGCCGACGCGCCGGACCTGATCCGCAAGGCTCGCGCTCACAGGCCGGACGTGGTGATCGCTGACATTCAGATGCCGCCGGGTAACACGGACGACGGGCTGCGCGCCGCACAGCAGATACGCGCCGAGGCTCCCGACGTCGGCGTGCTCATGTTCTCGCAGCACCTCGACGGCGGGTACGCACTCGACCTGGTCGGCGACCACGCGGGTGGAGCCGGGTACTTGCTCAAGGACCGGCTCAGCGATCTGTCGGTGTTCACGGACGCCGTCCGGCGTGTGGCGCACGGCGGCTCGGCGCTCGACCCCGAAGTTGTTCAGCGGATGGTCGCCCGCCCGCGCCTGCCCGGCCCGCTGTCGGAGTTGACGCCGCGCGAGCACGAGGTGCTGGCGCTGATCGCCGAGGGCCGCTCGAATGCCGCGATCGCGGAGCGGCTGACGGTGACGGTCGGCGCGATCGAGCGGCATGTGACGAGCATCTTCGACAAGCTGGGGCTGCGAACGACCCCGGACGACCACCGGCGCGTGCTCGCCGTGCTCCAGTACCTGAGACGGTGAACGGATAGGGATAACCCCATTGCGAGCGGTCGGTTGAGCGCCGATGCTTGTGACGTGCAGTCGATTGTTTCATGCGAGGCCTCGATCGGGTCGGTCCTGATCGTGGACGACGACGAGGGTTTCGGCCGCGTGGCCGCCGAGATGCTGGCCGATCGCGGCTACCGCGTCGTCGGCCATGCGACCACCGTGGCCGACGCGTTGACACAGTGCGACCGGCTCGCCCCTGAGGCCGTCCTGCTCGATGTGAGACTGCCCGACGGCGACGGCGTCGCGCTCGCTGGAAGGCTGACCGCGCGTCCTCACCCGCCGACCGTCCTGTTGACGTCCACCGACCGCAAGGCCGTACCTGCACAGCAGTTGCGCGAGAGCGGCGCCTGCGGGTTCGTCCCGAAGACGGAGCTCGCAGAGTTCTTCGCGCACTGAGCGCGCTGATGTCGGCGCCTCAGTCGGGAATCGGTATGCGCGCGGTGAGGGTCGTACCGCCGCCGGGCTGAGCACCGCCCAGCATCAGGTACCCGTCGAACGCGGCGATCCTGTCCTGCAGGCCGACCAGGCCACTGCCTGACCCCGGCGTGGCCCCGCCGATGCCGTCGTCTCGTACCTCCACGGTCAGCTGCCGATCGCGCACGACCAGATTCACCCACGCTGTGCTCGCGGCGGCGTGCTTGGCGACGTTCGTGAGCGCCTCCGAGCAGAAGAAGTAGACGCTCGCCTCGACCGCCGGGGGGAGCTTGGGTACGGCGAGGTCGAGCACGACGGGAATCGGCATCCGCTCCACGAGCGAGACCAGCGCGGCCGCCAGACCCCGATCGCTGAGGATCGCCGGGTGGATGCCGGCCGCCAGCTCACGGAGGTTTTCGATTCCTGCCCGTGCCTCGGACGCCGCGATCTCGAGCAGCTGTTGCGCGCGTTCGGGGTTTGCCGACAGCTTCTGCTGCGCGAGCTGGAGATTGACGAGCGTGTTGACGAACTGCTGCTGCGCGCCGTCGTGTATGTCCCGCGTCACGCGCTCGCGCGCCGCGTCGGCCGCTTCGATCACGCGCCGCCGCGCCGCTTTGAGCTCGTGCTCGGATCGCATGCGCTCGCGTGATGTCGCGCACGAACCCGACGAATACGGTCCCGTCGGGAAGATCGACACGGGTGACGGTCAGCTCAGCCGGAAACTCGCTTCCGTCGGCGCGCATCGCGATCAGCTCGAGCCGGCGATCGAGGATCTTGGCCTCGCCCGTCGCCAGGTAACGTGCGAGACCGCTCCGGTGCGCGTCACGTAGCGCCGGCGGCACGATCACATCGACGAGCTCCCGTCCGATCGCCTCCCCCGGGCCGTAGCCGAATGTGCGCTCGGCGGAGGGATTGAAGTAGGTCACGAGGCCGCGCCCGCCCATCCCGACCACGCAGTCGAGCGCGGAATCGAGGACGGCGCGCTGAAGCACGTCAGTGGCCGAGCGCTTCCCGGCGGGCGCGTTCCCGATCTCCTGCTCCGGCACCGTAATCGAGCGATCTTACTCCATCGAATTTGTGGAAGAACCGGCGTCGCGGGCGACGATCCGTGACCCGCGCGAGCATCCTTTAGGATCATCGGCCCCATGCGTGACAGTCACCGTGACCGGGGAGGGATGGTGACACTGCGGGGGCGCGGCCGCGAGTGCGAGGCGCTCGATCGGATGATCGAGAGCATCGCCGGCGGCGAGAGCCGACGCTCGTGCTCGTGGGCGAGGCGGGGGTCGGGAAGACGGCGCTGCTGGATCACGCGGTGGCGTCGGCGTCGGGCTTGCGGGTGGCCCGGGCTGCGGGCGTTGAGTCCGAGATGGAGTTGCCGTATGCGGCCGTCCACCTGTTGTGTGCGCCGATGTTGGAGCACTTGGGACGGCTTGCCGATCCACAGCGTGAGGCGCTGCAGGTTGTATTCGGGTTGAGTGCGGGCGCTGTGCCCGATCGGTTTCTCGTGGGCTTGGGGGTGCTGGGGCTGGTGTCGGAGGCGGCGGCGGAGCGTCCGCTTCTGTGTGTGATCGACGATGCCCAGTGGTTGGACCAGGCGTCGGCGCTGACGTTCGCGTTCGTCGCCAGGCGGTTGATGGCCGAGCCGGCCGGGATCGCTGTTCGCGGCGCGACATTTGGGGGATGAGCTGCGAGAGTTGCCGCAGTTGGAGCTTCGGGGCTTGCGTAACGGGGATGCGCGGGAGCTGTTGGGATCGGCGGTGCGGTTTCGGCTCGATGAGCGGGTTCGCGATCGGCTCGTCGCCGAGACGCGAGGCAATCCGCTGGCGTTGCTCGAGCTGCCGCGCGGTCTGTCGGCACTGCAGCTGGCGGGTGGGTTTGGGCTGCTGGACGGCGAGGCGCTGCCGGCGCGGATCGAAGACAGCTTCGTGCAACGGCTCGAGTCGTCGCCGACCGAAACCGAGCAGCTGTTGCTGATCGCGGCGGCGGAGCCGGTCGGCGACCCGGCGCTCTTGTGGCGGGCGGCTGCCCGACTCGGCATCGGAGTCTCGGCAGCCGTCGGCGCCGAGACCCAGGGGCTGCTGTCGATTGGCGACCGGGTGGCCTTTCGCCATCCGTTGGTGCGCTCGGCCGTTTACCGGGCCGCATCGCCCGAGCGACGGCGAGCAGTGCATCGCGCGCTGGCGGATGCGACCGACCCGGAGCTCGACCCCGACCGTCGTGCGTGGCATCTCGCGTCGGCAGCAGTGGGACCGGATGAGCATGTCGCGCTGGAACTCGAGCGATCCGCCGACCGTGCCAGGGCTCGCGGCGGCCTTGCCGCCGCGGCGGCCTTCCTGCAGCGCGCCGCGACGCTGAGCCAGGAGCCCGCGCAACGCACCCGCCGCGCGCTGGCTGCCGCGCACGCCGCCGTGCAGGCGGGCGCCTTCGATGTCGCGCTGGGGCTGCTGGCGTCGACGGATCCGGGACAGCTGGATGAGCTGGGCGAGCCCAACTGGACCTGCTGCGCGCGGAGGTCGGCGTATGCCCAGAACCGTGGAAGCGACGCTCCTCCGCTCCTGCTCCGAGCTGCCGCGGCGCTCGAGCCCCTGGACCGCAAGCTCGCACGCGAGACCTACCTCGACGCTTGGAGCGCGGCCCTGTTCGCCGGGCGGCTCGCGACGGCCGGCAGCCTCGTGGAGGTGTCCCGAGCCGCTGTCGCAGCGCCCGGCCCCGAGCAGCCTCCACGCCCGTCCGATCTGTTGCTGGACGGCTTTTCCCGGCTGTTCACAGAGGGACGGACGACGGCAGCGCCATTGCTCGGACAGGCGGCGACCGCGTTCGCGGGCGAGGAGGTGTCGATCGAGGAGGTTCTCCGCTGGGGCTGGCTGGCGACCGCGGCCGCGGTCGTCGTATGGGACTACGACACGTGTCTCGCCGTCGCCGGTCGCGCGGTCGAGCTGGCCCGGGAAGCAGGTGCGCTCGCGGTGCTCGCGGTCGGCGCCAACGTGCTCGGCCAGGCGCTGGTGCTGGGAGGCGAGTTCGAGAAGGCGGCATCTGTGGCCGCCGAGGCTGACGCCGTCAAGGAGGCAACCGGGACCCGCCATGCACCCTACGGCGCGCTCGTGCTTGCGGGCTTTCGTGGCGTCGCGACCGAAGCGTTCAGCCTGATCGACGCGACCATCGAGGAGGCGACCGCAGGCGGCCAGGGAACGGCCGTCCAATACGCGGGCTGGGCCGGCTCGGTCGCCAACAACGGTCTCGGGCGCTACCAGGAGGCGCTCGCCGCGGCCGAGCGGGCGAGCGACGACACGCCGGAACTGTTCGTCTCGGGATGGGCGCTGATCGAGCTGATCGAGGCCGCCACCAGAACCGGGAGGACATCGGTGGCAACCGACGCTCTGTCGCGGCTCGAGGAGCACGTGCGCGCCGGTGAGACGGACTGGGCGCTGGGGGTTCAGGCGCGGTCCCGCGCCCTGCTGAGCGAAGGCGACGCCGCCGACAGCCTCTATCGCGAGGCGATCGATCTGCTGAGTCGCACGCGGCTGCGCCCCGAGCTCGCCCGCGCACACCTGCTGTACGGCGAGTGGCTGCGGCGCGAGGGCCGGCGCAAGGACGCGCGGCTGCAGCTCCGCATCGCCCACGAGCTGCTCATCGCGATCGGCATGCAGGCGTTCGCGGAGCGCGCGAGCCACGAGCTGCTGGCCACAGGTGAGACTGTGCGCAAACGCACGGTCGAGACGCGTGACGAGCTCACCGCCCAGGAGGAGCACATAGCCCGGCTGGCTCGCGACGGATTGTCGAACCCGGAGATCGGCGCCCGGCTGTTCCTCAGCCCGCGCACTGTCGAATGGCATCTGCGCAAGGTGTTCGCGAAGCTCGGGATCACGTCGCGCAGGGAGCTCCGCAGTGCCCTCGCGGACCATGAGGCGCCGGCGAACAGGGGGTGGGGTTAGCCCGCATGCCGCTCGGGTCAGCCGCAGTCGGACGATGCAGCCTGCGGGATTGGCGTCCTCCGCGGGCCGGAGCACACTCCGGCCATGGCCGTATGTGACGCACTGCGTCAGCCGGGCAGCGGAGGATCTAGAACCTCGCGGGCGCTCGGCCTGGTGGGCCGCACGGCGGAGCAGGACTTCCTTTCCTCGCTGCTGGAGCGCGCCGCCGAGCAGGGCGGCGCCGTGGTGCTGCGCGGCGACGCGGGGGCGGGCAAGACGGCGCTGCTGCGGCACGCGATCGCGTCGGCGCAGGACCTCACCGTCGTGCGGGCGGTTGGGGTCGAGTCAGAGATGGAGCTCGCGTTCGCGGCTCTGCATCAGCTTTGCCTGCCGCTGCTCGACCGGCTCGACCGGCTCCCCGCACCTCAGCGCGATGCACTCGAAACGGCGTTCGGGCTGAGCGCGGGTACTGTTCCCGATCGCTTCATGGTCGGCCTCGCGGCGCTCGGCCTGCTGTCGGCGACAGCGAGCGAGCGACCGCTCCTGTGCATCGTCGACGACGCACAGTGGCTCGACCGCGAATCGGCGCAGACACTCGCCTTCGTCGGCCGGCGGGTGGCGGCAGAGCCGGTGCTGCTGATGTTCGCGATGCGCGAATCAGATCCCAAGTTCGCCGGGCTGCCGGAGTTGCCGGTCGAGGGCTTGGCGGCGGCTGACGCGCGCGAGCTGCTCGCCTGCGCCGTGCCGGGCCCGCTCGACCGGGAGGTGCGCGAGCGGATCGTCGCCGAGACCCGCGGCAACCCGCTGGCGCTGCTCGAGTTGCCGCGGGGACTGAGGCCGGAGCAGCTCGCCGGGGGCTTCGGCCTGCTCAACGCGTCATCGTTGTCGGACCGGATCGAGCAGAGCTTCGCGCGCCGGCTCGAGCCGCTGCCGGCGCAGACCCGGCTGTTGCTGCTGATCGCGGCCGCAGAGTCGATCGGCGACCCGGTGCTCGTGCGGCGGGCATGCGAACAGCTCGGTGTCGGCGACGACGCGCTCGAACCTGCAAGGCGGGAGCGTCTCCTGGACATCGCCGACCACGTGCGGTTTCGCCACACCCTGGTTCGCTCCGCGGTCTACCGGGTCGCATCGGCCGAGGACCGCCGGCGCGTGCACGCCGCGATCGCAGATGTCAGCGACCCGATCGCGGACCCCGATCGCCGCGCCTGGCATCGCGCGCAGGCGACCACGGGCCCCGACGAGGAGGTCGCCGCCGAGCTCGAGCGCTCTGCGGGCCGTGCGCAGCGGCGGGGCGGCTGGGCGGCGGCAGCCGCGTTTCTCGAACGCGCGGTGTCGCTGACGTCGGACCGCGCGCGGGGCGCGCAGCGGGCGCTCGCTGCCGCCCGGGCCAAGCACCTCGCGGGGGCTCAGGATGCGGCGCTGAGCCTGCTGGGGATCGCCGAGTTGGGTCCGTTGGACGAACTCGGCTGCGCCGGCGTCGATCTGCTTCGGGGGCAGATCGCGCACTCGCAGAACCGGGGCAGCGAGGTTCCGCCGCTTTTGTTGAAGGCGGCCACACGTCTGGAGCCGCTCGATCCGAGGCACGCCCGGGAGACCTATCTGGACGCTCTGTCGGCCGTTCAGGCCGTGGGCCGGCTCGCCTCCGACGGCGCCGCGGTCAACGTCGCCGAGGCGGCGCTCTCGGCGCCGCCGCCGGCGGACCCTCCTCGAGCCAGCGATCTTCTGCTCGATGGGCTCGCGGCGCGCGTGACAGCGGGGTACGCCGCAGGCGCACCGGTGCTCAAGCAGGCGCTCGACTCATACCTCGGCGGCGAAGGCTCGGGCGAGGACGAGCTCCGCTGGATGTGGCTGGCCGGTCACGCCGCCGCCGATCTCTGGGACTACGACGCCTGGGAGTCGATCGCGACACGGCACTTCGAGCTTGCGGGCAAGACGGGCGCGCTCGGTCTGCTCCCACGCGGGCTCAGCCTGCAGATCGCCGTCTGTGCGTTCGCGGGCGAGCTCGACGCGGCGGCGCTGTTGATCGAAGATGTGCAAGCGACCGTCGAGGCCGCCGGTGTCAGTCTCCCGCGCTACCCGCCGATGCTGCTGGCCGCGTGGCGCGGCTCCGAACGCGAGACGATCACGATCGTCGAAGCGATAACGGCCGAAGCGCGTGCCAGCGGGATGGGGCTCGGGCTGGCAGTCGCCGACTGGGCGCGTGCGGTGCTCTATAACGGCCTCGGCCGCTATGACGAGGCGCTTGCGGCGGCCGAACAGGCGACCGAGAATCCGGGCGATCTCGGGTTCTGCAACTGGGGGCTGGTCGAGCTGATCAGCGCGGCAACGCACTTGGGGCAGCCCGAGCGCGCTGCGGCTGCGTTCTCGCGGCTGTCCGTGGCCACGCAGGCCAGCGGCGGCGATTGGGCGCTCGGCATCGAGGCGCGTTCGCACGCGCAGCTGTGCGAGGGCGAGGCCGCTGAGCAGCTTCACCGCGAAGCGATCGAGCGGCTCGCGAGTACGCGACTCCGGGCCGAGCTCGCGCGCGCGCAGCTGAACTACGGCGAGTGGCTGCGCGCCGAGGATCGGCGGCTCGAGGCGCGCGAGCAGCTGCGCGCGGCGCGCGAGGCGCTCGCCGGGATGGGCATCGAGGCGTTCGCTGCGCGCGCCGAACAGGAGCTGCTGGCGACCGGTGAGCGAGTCAGCACCCGCGCGGCGCGAGCGGAGCTGACCGACCAGGAGGCAAACGTCGCCCGGCTCGCGCGCGATGGTCTCTCGAACCCCGAGATCGGCGCGGACCTGTTCATCAGTCCCCGTACGGTCGAGTATCACCTGCACAAGGTCTTCACGAAGCTCGGTATCAGCTCACGCAGCCAGCTGTGGCAGGCACTGCCCGAGACCATGGTCGGCTCACGGTGACCGGATCGCCCACGGCCCAAGGTCATCGCGAAACGGCTTCGTGATCTATTCCAGCTCCAGCACCACGGCTCCGCCGTGGCCGGCGACCGCGCGGGCGAGCGCGGCGCGGGCCTCGGCCAGCGGGAACCGGGCCCCGATCATGAACGGCAGCTGGCCGGCGGCCAGCGCCGTGGAGGCCAACTCGAGCTGCGGCCCGTCCGGGCGCACATGCACGGAGTCGATTCGGATCTCTCGCACCGGTTCAGGTGGATCCGATGTGACAGTTGCCAACCGACCGCCATCCCTGACCGCCGCCAGCGCCTGTGTGGCACCGCACCTGGCGACGTTCGCGGCGGCGTCGACCCCGCTTCCCCCTGTCAGCTCGAGGACGCGCCGCGGCCAGCTCGGGTCGTGGTAGTCGAGCACCGACCGGGCGCCGATCCGGGCGACTCGATCGCGACTGCAAGGGCCCGCCGTGACGATCGCACGCGCTCCGCGCAGCCCGGCCAGCGATACGAGCAACCCGCCGGTGACGCTGCCGGCACCGTTGACCAGCACCGTCTCCCCGGGCATCACCCGGAGAACCTCGTCCAGCACCTGAACCGCTGTCAGCGCGGGAACCGCGAACGCTCCGGCCCGTGCCCACGACACTCCCGCCGGTTTTCGGGCGAGCAGTTGCGCCGATGCAATCAGCCATGGCGCCCAGGTTCCCTGGTCGACCAGCGGCAGCGCGAGGGTGAGCACGTGGTCGCCCTCGGACCATCGCGCGACACCCGGACCGAGCGCTCTGACCACCCCGGCTGCCTCGACCCCAAGCGCCAGCGGCGGACCACGGCCGAGGTCCCACTCGCCGTTACGGGCGACTTCGTCCCAGTTGCCGACACCGGCCGCCCTGACCTCGACCAGCACCTCGCCGTCGCGTGGCTCGCGAGGGCCTGCGATCTCGAACCGCTCGACCGCTGCGCCCCAGCGCCGGATTCCAGCGACCAACACGGAAGTGACTGTCGCGGCTCGAGCGCCCGGGTCGCGCCAGGGAACCGCCCGGTCGTGATCCCGGGTGCCGACCAGGGCAGGCACTGGCGCGAAAGCCGACCGCCGCGCGAGATGGTTCCGTTGAGATCCAGTGAGAACGATCCCGATCACCAGAGAACTCGACAGTCGCGTCGGCCAGACGGAGGCCGAGAAGCGGAGGCTCGAGCGCGCGCGCCGGGAGCGCGACAGGCGAATCGCGCAACGCGGCGCGAGAGTTCTGGCCGCTCTGCGCCTTCAGACGCGCGGCACAAACCGCATCGGTTTCTGACCCGCCCACCACCGACCCATCTCAACCGCAAGAGGAACCATGACCTCAACGACCACAGCCGACCCCGCACACAGCGAGCCTGAGCTTCTCGGCCAGACCGTCGTCGTGATCGGTGGCAGCTCGGGCATCGGGCTGGCGACAGCAACGCGCGCCCACGCCGAAGGTGCCAACGTGATCCTCACCGGACTGCACGCAGACGACCGGCTGCAGCGTGCGGCGCTCGAGCTCGAGGCGCTCAGCACCGCCGCGTTCGACGCCAACGATCCGGCGGCGCTCGAGCGATTCTTCGCGGGTCTGCCAGAGCGGATCGACCACGTGATGGTCACTGCCGGCGGTCCGCACTACGGCCGGCTGCTCGAGACGACGTTCGAGGACTTGCGACACGCGCTCGGCGACCACCTGCTGCTCGCCGTCGGAGCCGCCCGCAATGCGGTCGGCAGGGTCAGGCCCGGAGGCACGCTCCTGTTCATGACCCCCGAAGGTGGGCGCCCCAGCGTCGGCTCCGGGAGCGAGTTGACGGTCGCCGCAGCGTTCCCCGTGCTGGTCTCCAACTTGGCGCTGGAGGTCGCGCCGATCCGCGTGAACCTGATCGCCGCCGGCTTCATCGACACCCCGCTGTCGGCATCGCTGCTCGGCAGCGATCTCGAGAAGCGGCGTGAGCAGCTGCGCGCGACGCTGCCGATCGGGCGCGTCGTCGGCCCCGACGACGTGGCCGCGCTCGCCGTCCACATCATGAGCAATACGGCGCTGACCGGAGCGACCTACACGATCGACGGCGGCCAGCAGCTCGTCTCGGCCTGACAGAGCCATACGGACGCGTGACCGGAGTCACCATGACCGATTCCGCGCTGGCTGAGCCGATCGCCCCCCGGACTCAGGCGGTCATAGGTCGAGCACGATGTCGTCGCGGGGCTGTGAGCAGCAGATGAACACGCTGCCATCAGGGGCAGGCTCAACCGGGTCGGGGCTGTAGTCGACGTCCCCTGCGATCAGCGTCGTCTCGCAGGTCTGGCAGACGCCGGTGCGGCATGACCAGCGGACGGGTACGTCGCAGGCCTCGGCGAGTTCGAGCAGGCTGCCGTAGTCGCCGTTCCATGGGATCGTGAGATCGCTGCGAGCGAACGCAATCGTGGGGCCGGTTCCGGGCGGGCCGGCCGGTGGGTGGGGCGCGCGGGCAGGTGTCGATGCGATCCCCGGCGTCTGGCTCGGCGCCGGCCCGAACGGCTCGGTGTGGATGCGGGCAGCCTCGAACCCGAGGGCGGCCAGACCGGCGCTGATTTCGTCCATGAAGGCTGCCGGCCCGCACAGGTAGGCCTCGGCATCGAGGGGAAGCTTCAGTCCGGCGAGCACCGGCGCCGTCAGACGTCCGGCTCCGTCGAAGTCGC
This sequence comes from uncultured Solirubrobacterales bacterium, assembly GCA_963826895.1. Lineage (GTDB taxonomy): Bacteria > Actinomycetota > Thermoleophilia > Solirubrobacterales > Solirubrobacteraceae > Palsa-465. Next base: position 134,035 of record CAWGYJ010000001.1, on the reverse strand, counting down.
GGCCTTCGACCTCATTCGGGGCCGGGCGGCTGTAGTACACGCACGCCCGCGCGTCCGGCAGCGAAGCGATCAGCGCCCGGCTCTCGGCGGCGAACGAATGCTCGTGCCCGTTGCGCGCGCCGTGTAGACACCAGATCACTCGGTCAGAGTGCTCCTGCGCCAGGGACTGAAGCATCGCGAGAACTGGGGTGGCGCCGATTCCGGCGCTGATCAGCAGCACGGGTGCCCGCGTCTCGTCGAGGATGAACGTGCCACGCGGTGCTGCGACGTCCAGTTGGTCGCCCTCCGCGAGACGGGTGTGCAGGTAGCCGCTGACGGCGCCATCGGGTTCGTGCTTGACGCTGACGCGGTAATACCCCGCCCCGGGCGGGCCGGAGAGCGAGTAGTTGCGCAGCAACGGCCGCTGCTGGTCGTCGGGCTGGACTCGCAGCGTCAGGTACTGCCCTGGGCGCGCCGCCGGGAGTGGCGCGCCCGTGGGGTCCTCGAGGCGTATCGAGATCACCGAGTCGCTTTCGCGCGTGATCGCCGTGACGGTCAGCCGGCGGAAGCCCGGCCACGCGGGCGGGGGGCTCGTCAGCGCAAGCCCGGCGTTGCCGCTGCCGGGCCCCTCGTTCAGGAGAGCTCGGAACGAGCCCTGCCAGCCCGGGCTCAGAGCGGGAATCCGGAGCGCTCGCTGCAGCCCTTGGCGCGTGTGCCCGGGGAGGTAGAGCAGCGCGTCGACGTCCGCGACCGTCATCTGCTCGGGTCCCGAGGAGACCTTGACGATTTCGTCGCCCGCCTGTACGTCGCCCTCCTCGAGCACCCGGAAGTAGAACCCCGGCCGGTGGTGGGAGACGAGCAACGCGGGAATCCGCGGATCGTTCATCCGGATCCCGACGCGGTAGCAGGTGACGCGAGGTTGGGTCACCTCGAATGTCGCGCCGCCGATCTTGTAGCGATCGCCGACGCATACGACGTCATCGCCAAGTCCATCGACGGTGAAGTTCTCGCCGAACTGGCCGTACACGAAGTCGTTTCGTCCAAGCTCGCGCTCCCAGTAGCGATACGAGCCGATCTGGTAGACGAACACCGCACGCTGCTCGCCACCGTGCCCGGCCAGATCGCCTTGACCGTCGCCGTCGACGTTGAGCCTGCCGACCCGGCGCGAACCGGACACGGAGTCCTTGAACACACCCGTGAAGACGGTCCTCCCCTGCCAGGGCACATCTTTCGGTAATCCGACGTTGACCGACAGCAACTTCCCAACCGGCCGGCTCGACGCAACTCGCTCAGCCTGCGACTTGCGCACCGTGCGACTTCCCATGCGTGGCTCCTGTCGTGGCCTGACGCAGTCCGGGCATGATCGCAACGGGCCGCGCCGATCGGCGCCCGTCGACACCCGGGTTGCGTCCCTGGTCTGATCGGCCCCGCCCGCAGCCCCGGAATCGCAGCAGCCGGGCGTGGCTCGGAGCGGGTCCCTTGCCGTCCGAAACCCAGGGCCACGGCCCGGGAGTGCCCTGGCGCGAACATAGGGTCCACGCGCCAGAGTGCCCTCGCCGTGAACGCCCTCTCAGTCATCGTCAGACCGATTGCTCTCGGCTGGGCGGTGCAGCTCAGCAACGGCCACGAGCTCATCCGGTTCCACGGGCCGGGCGCGCGGGGTCGCGCACTCCGCTACGTAGCCCGCATCACACATCAACCAGAGATGAGGATCACATGACTCAGAGCGACGCCAGCACCGACTACGACGTGATCGTTCTCGGCGGAGGAGCTCCTGGGGAGCACTGCGCCGGCGCGCTCGCCGAAGGCGGGCTGCGGGTGGCGGTGGTGGAGCGCGAGCTGGTCGGGGGCGAGTGCTCCTACTGGGCGTGCATCCCGTCCAAGACGTTGCTGCGGCCGGGTGAGGCAGCCCACGGTGCGCGTAACGCCGCCGGATCCGCCACGGTGGATGTCGCGGCGGCGCTCTCCTGGCGGGACGACGCGGTCGGTGGTTACTCCGACAGCGGGCAGGTGCAGTGGCTGACCGATCGCGGAATCGAGCTGCTGCGTGGTCGCGGCCGGCTGGATGGCGTCGGGGCTGTGAGCGTCGACGGCAAGCGCTTCACCGCCGACCAGGTGGTTCTGGCCAACGGGGCCGACCCGTTCATCCCGCCGGTGAACGGTCTGCGAGAGCTCGACGGCGTCTGGGGCACGCGAGAGGCGACGGCGATGAAAGCCGTCCCCGGCCGCCTGATCGTGCTCGGCGGCGGGCCGGCCGGCGCCGAGCTGGGTCAGGCGATACATCGCCTCGGAGCGGAAGTCGCGATTGTGGAGAGCGCCGATCGGCTGCTGGCCCACGAACCCGGGCCGGTGGGAGACGCGCTCCTGCAGGCGTTCCAGCGCGATGGCATCGAGGTGATCCTCGGACGCCAGGCGACGAACGCCCGGCGCGAGGGCGATCAGTTCATGCTGACGCTCGACAACGGGGACGACGTGCGCGGCGATCGCCTGCTGGTGGCCACCGGCCGGCGGCCGCGGGTCGCGGACATCGGCCTGGAGACGGTCGGGATCACGGCCGGTCCCCACGGGGTCCCGGTCGACGACCGGCTGCGCGCCGGCGAGCGCCTATGGGCGATCGGTGATGTCACCGGCATCTGGCAGCTGACTCACGTGGGTGAGTACCAGGGTGAGATCGTCGCCTCGAACATCCTGGGCGAGGAGCGCACCGCCCACTACGAGGCCGTCCCGCGCGTGACCTACACCGACCCTCAGGCCGCGAGCGCCGGGGGTGCCGAGGGCCGCTACAGCGGGACGGTCACGCTGTCCGAGGTCTCGCGGACCCGCACCTACAGTCAGGCCGACCCCGAGTCCAGCGGCTTCCTCACCCTCGTCGGCGACGGGCAGTGCTTGACCGGAGGCTACGGCGTCGGGCCCGAAGCCGGCGAGTGGATGCAGCAGATCACCCTTGCGATCCGCGCCCGGGTGCCACTGGAGATCCTCCGAGACACGATCCAGCCGTTCCCCAGCTTCTCGGACGCCGTCGCAGCCGCGGTCAAGGATCTCCGCCACACGATCGCCACGGCCTCGCCAGCAGAATCGCGGACCCCGGAGGTGAAGGAACCATGAGCGCCCACCCACCATCCACCCCCACCCCGGACCTCGTGGTGCTGCGCAGCCGCACGGGTGCGGCACTCATCGCCGCCACCGTGCTCGCCTCCGCGTCCTGCTCGCTCGACGCCGGCGCCAGCCAGGTCGCGATCCCGGCCATCGGCCGCAGCCTGCACGCCGGGGTGGCCGGCGTGCAGTGGACGCTCACCGGTTATCTGCTGGCGGTGGCAGCGCTCCTGCTCCTCTCGGGGGCGCTCGCCGACCGGTTCGGACGCCGCCGGCTCATGACCGTGGGGATGTGCACGATGCTCCTTGCAGCGGTCGTCTGCTCGCTGGCGCCGTCGATCGGTGTCCTGATCGGGGCCCGGATCGCGCAGGGAATCGGCGGCGCGATGGTGGTCCCGAGCAGCCTGGCGATGCTGAATGGCACGTTGCGCTCCGCAGACCGTGCCCGAGGCATCGGGATCTGGGCAGGACTGGAGACGCTGGCCATCAGCGTCGGCCCCTACGTCGCCGGCTGGCTGGTCGACGACGTGAGCTGGCGGGTGGTGTACCTGCTCAGCGCGCCGCTGATCGTGATCGGGCTCGTCGTTCTGCGGCAGGTCCCGGAGATCGCCTCCGGACGCCGAGGTCAGCCGATCGACATGATCGGCGGTGCGCTGGCGGTGCTCGGTCTCGGGGCCCTGGTGTACGCGTTGACGGCCGGCCCCCGCGACGGCTGGCTGACTGCTCAGGTCATCGTGAGCGGCGTTCTCGGAATCGGGGCGCTGACAGTGCTGGTACTCGTCGAGACCCACCGGCGCTCGCCGATGCTTCGGCTGTCGTTGTTCGCCTCACGTCAGTTCGACGCGATCAACGTCAGCACGTTCGTCTTGTACGGCGCGCTCGGCGCCGCCGCGTATCTGGTGTTCCTCCAGTGCGAGCTGCACCTCGGCTACTCAGCGGCGCAGGCGGGCGCGGCGCTGATCCCCGAGACGGTGATGTTCCTGATACTGGCGCCGATCAGCGGGATTCTCGTCGCCCAGTTCGGACCGCGCTGGCTGATGGTTGTCGGCATCCTGCTGGTCGCCGCGGGCCTTATCTGGATCTCGAACGCCCATCACGGCCAGTCGTATGCAGCGGCGATCCTGCCCGGAGCGGTGCTCTGGGGCACCGGGATCGGGATCGCCGTCACGCCGCTCACCGCTGCAGTGCTCGCCGCCGTCCCTGACGCCGATCTGGGCGAAGCGTCCGGGATCAACGACGCCTCCGCACGCGTCGGCGGGTTGCTGATGATCGCGCTGGTGCCGGCGCTGATCGGCGCCACCGGCGGCGAGACGCTCGCGGGCGCGTTGCGCGGCGGCTTCCAGACCGCGATGCTCGTCATGGCCGGCCTGTGCGGGCTCGCCGCCCTGATCAGCGCGGTGTTCGTCACGGACGAGCGACGCTCGGCGGCCGGCGTGGCAGCGCGGGCACCCGATCACGGCCGCGCGTCGTCGGTCAACGAAGCGCCCGTGGCCTGATCGTGTCGGACGGGCGGCGGAAGGTCGCGATCGTCACCGGCGGCTCGCAGGGAATCGGCGCCGCGGTCGTGGATGCGTTCCGGCGCGACGGCTACGCGGTGGTCGCGACCGCGCGCGCGATCGACCCGCCATCGGACCCGGGCGTGATCGCCGTGAGCGGCGACATCGCCGAGCCGGCGACCGCCCGGCGCGTCGTCGATCAGGCGCGCGAGCACTTCGGACGGGTGGATTGCCTGGTCAACAACGCCGGCATCTACATCGGCAAGCCGTTCACCGACTACACGCTGGACGACTACGCCTCCATCACGGCCGTCAACCTGGCGGGGTTCTTCCACATGACCCAGCAGGTGATCCCGATGATGATCGACCAGGGCGGCGGTCATGTGGTCAACGTCAGCACGAGCCTCGTCGATCAGCCCGATCGCACGCGCCCCGCCGGCCTCGCCGCGCTGACGAAGGGCGGTCTGGCCGCCGTCACCCGCTCACTCGCGATCGAGTACGCCGCGCATCAGGTGCGATTCAACGCCGTCTCGCTGGGTGTCATCAGGACCGCGGTGAACGATCCCCACGCCTATGACGGCCTCGGCGAAGTGCACCCGCTGGGCCGCGTCGGGGACGTCGGCGACGTCGCCGACGGCATCCTCTACCTCGAGCGCGCCACGTTCGTGACCGGCGAGATCCTGCACATCGACGGAGGCCAGTCCGCAGGGCACTGACCCACCGCAAGATCGGTGCCGTGCACGTCAGCCGCGACAACCGGAATCGCTCACGCGCCCGCGGCCCGCTCACGCGTGAGTACTTAGCGGCGATAGTCGCGGGGAAGTACTCACGCGCGCACGAGCCGGATCGCCGGTGAGCAGCTCGCAGTGATAGTCGCTGTGGAGTGCTCACGGGCGTGGCGCGTGGTGGCGCGTGAGCAGATCGCGCGGTCATGACCCGGCCGTACCGCGCGATCGCCGACCTCGGGGCGACGGTCGCCGTGTTCAGCTGTGTTCGCCGATCCAGTCGCCGAGCAGCTGCGCGAACGCGTCGGGGACTTCCTCCCACACGAAATGACCGGCGCCGAGCATGGCCAGCTGACGATTGCGCAGACGCCGGGCCAGAAAGTCGCCGTTGCCCGGCGGCGCCAGGCGATCCCGTGAACCCGCGAAGACCATCACCGGCGTCTCGATCTCTCCGAGCCGTCCGGCCAGCGCCGGCAGCTCGCCGTAACAGCGCCGCACGTAGCCGATCGACCCCGCGAGTCGGTCACCGGCGTAACACGCGTGGTAGTCCTCGCGGGTGGCGCGCGGGAGCGCGTGGCCGGCCATGCTCGCCAGCGCGGCATCGACCACGACGGCGGGATCGAGATCGAGATCCGGATCGATCGCCACGCCTCCGTTCCCGACCGCGACGCTCGCAACCGAGCCGGGTGACTGCAGCGCCGCGAACAGCGCCGCCGAGGTCCCGACGTCGGGCGCGACCAGGTGCGGCCGGCCGAGCTCCCAGTCCTCGATCAGGCGGATCAGGAACGCCCCCATCGCCGGCGGCGAAAGCAGATCCGCCGGCGCGTCGGAGGCGCCGAAGCCGGGCAGGTCGACCGCGAGCAGGCGGAACCGACCGGCGAGCGCCGGCCAGATCGGCGCGAACGCGTAGATGCTCTCGGGCCACGGGCTCGTGAGCAATACGGTGCGCTCGGCCGGGCCATCGCTGACGGCGTAGCGGATCCGCACGCCGTCCGCCGAGCGGAATTCGACGCGCATCGGCGGGGCCGGCCGGAGCTCCGAGACCTGCTGCCATTCCAGCAGCGGCCCGGGCACGACCGTCGCGCCCACCGCCGCCAAGCGGTGTTCGAAAGCTTCACGAATCGATCCCACGGGCCCGTCCTTTCAAGAGATGTCCGTCCACGCCACGCACCCTGGCGCTCGCCGGGGCCGGTCGCGCCCGGGGAGTCACCGGCCCGTACCCGGGTCTGCCGCGACCCGTGGAATCGGCCGCCGGTTATCGCCTCAGGATCTGGTGGCGTCCGGGGGACGAAGTCCGTCTAGTGCGGCATGCAGGATCGGCTCGGTAAAGGCGGGGTCGCCTTGGATCGCCGCGATCGCGTGGACCATCTCCAGGATCTGCTCGAGCGCCAGATCCCCGCGGATCTCGCCCGCTTGCTGCGCGGCAGCGAGAAGGGGTTGGCCGGCGGCCAGAACGCGGTTCCGGCCTTCGCTGAAGAACGAGCCGGTGCCGTCCGAGTGCTTGAGCAGCTCGGCTCCGACCTCATGCTTGCTCGTGAAGAAGGCGGCCAGGCTCTGCAGCCAGGCTAAGAGCGCCGCTCCGGGTGTCGTCTCATCGATTGTCTCGGCGGCGTCGCAAACAGCGTCGACCTCATCGGTGTAGAGCGCCTCGAGCAGTTCGCGGCGTCCGGGGAAGTTGCGGTAGAGCGTCGCCATCCCCACTCCGGCGCGTCGCGATATCTCAGCCATCGATATCTCGGCTCCAGGGTCGGCGAATGCGCTGCGGGCAGCCGCGAGGATCCTCTCGCGGTTGCGCTCGGCATCGGCTCGTCGCGCCGGCCGTTGCAACGGTGGTTGGGAGGTCGTTTGGGGCATGGCTTGCAAGTGGAGAGGCTATCCGCTACAGTCAACCGGACAAGCTCTCCGTTTTCAGATACAGACTCTACCTCACTCCACGCGATCGCTCGCGGCGGCACAAGGAGATCTCCATGGAATATCGGCCCCTGGGACGCACCGGCGTCTCGGTCAGTCAGCTGTGCCTTGGCGCGATGATGTTCGGCGCCTTCGGCAACTCCGATCACGACGACGCAATCGGGATCATCCACAAGGCGCTTGACGCCGGGATCAACTTCATCGACACCGCCGACGGTTATTCCAACGGCGAGTCGGAGGAGATCCTCGGGAAGGCGCTCGCGGGCGGGCGGCGCGACGGTGTTGTGCTGGGGGTCAAGACCGGCGTTCAGTTTCTGGGCGACGACCCCAACAAGCGCGGAGCGTCCCGACGGTGGCTGACCGAGGCAGTCGAAGCCTCGCTGCGCCGCCTCCAAACCGACTGGATCGACCTCTACCAGGTCGGCGTTCCGGACCCGAACACCGACATCGACGAGACGCTCGGCGCGATGTCCGACCTCGTCTCGGCCGGCAAGATCCGGTACTTCGGCGCTTCGAAGGTTCCGGCCTCTCAGATCGTCGCGGCTCAGTGGACCGCGGACCGCCGTGGCCACGGGCGGTTCCGCACGGAGCAGCCGCCCTACTCGATGCTGACCCGCGCGATCGAGTACGACCTCCTGCCGACCTGCCTGCGTCACGGGATCGGGGTCATGAGCTACAGCCCGCTGGCCGGCGGGTGGTTGTCGGGCAAGTACCGCACGGGCAGGGAAGTCGCCGGGCCGGGCTCCGCCGCTCGCGCGCAACGGTTCCCGGGCGCTTACGACGCCGCCAACCCGGCGAACGCGGCCAAGCTCGACGCGGCCGACGCGCTGGGCCGGCTCGCCGACGAGGCCGGCCTCACGCTCGTGCAGATGGCGACGGCATTCGCGACCACCCACCCTGCGGTCACATCCACGATCATCGGCCCGCGGACCATGGAACATCTGGACGGCTACCTCGCCGCGGACGGGATCGGGCTGTCAAGCGACGTGCTCGACGGGATCGACGAGATCGTGCCGCCCGGAGTCACGATCAACGTCGCCGACAACATGTGGGCCGTCGGCACTACGGCGCTGACCGCCGCGTTCCGGCGCCGCTAGCCGCACGTGCAGTGCTCGAAGCACAGCTGCGAGCCAGTCCTGCCTCGTGCTCACGAGGCACTGTGCGACTCTGTCCGAGCGGATCGACCGTGAGGCCGCACAGGGACATAGTCGAAGGAGCACTGGAATGACCGTTCAGACAATCGATCCGTCGACCGGGCAGCCACTTGCCGTCCATGAGGAGACGTCACTCGACGGACTCGATGCGATCCTCGGGCAGGCACACGAGGCCGCCGGAGAGTGGCGGCTGACGGCGCCGGTCGCGCGAGCGGCGGCGGTTCGGCGGTTTGCCGAGGCCCTGCGCGATCGCCGCGAGGAGCTGGCGCTGATGGCCACACGCGAGATGGGGAAGCCGTTGGTCGACAGCCGAGCCGAGGTCGACAAATGCGCGTGGGCGTGCGAGTGGTTCGCTGATCACGGGCCGGCGTTGCTCGAGCCGCAGGCGATCGAAACCGAGGCGGTCCGCACCCGGGTCGCCTTCATTCCGCTCGGGGTCCTGTTCGCGATCATGCCGTGGAACTTCCCCTACTGGCAGGTGATCCGCGCACTCGCGCCTGCACTCACGGCCGGGAATGTGGTGGTCCTCAAGCACGCCCCGTCGACCACCGGGTCCGCGTTGCTGCTGGGAGATGTCGCCGAGCAGGCGGGGTTTCCCGCGGGCCTGTTCTCGGTGCTGGTGGCCGGGTTCGACCGCACTCCGGAGTTGAGTGAGCGGGTGATCGCCGATGACCGTGTCGCTGCCGTCACGCTCACCGGCTCGACAGGCGCCGGCCGGGCGGTCGCCGCCATCGCCGGCCGGGCGTTGAAGAAAACGGTGCTCGAGCTCGGCGGCAGCGATCCGTTCATCGTGCTCGACGACGCGGATCTGGAGGCGGCGGCGGCTTGGGCGGCCCGCAGCAGGTTCCAGAACAACGGGCAGTCGTGTATCGCGGCGAAGCGAATCATCGTCGTGGAGCAGGTCGCCGACCAATTCACCGAGCGCCTGCTCGGACACGTCGCCGAGCTTCGACTCGGCTACCCGACCGAGCCGGGCGTGACGATCGGTCCGCTTGCGCGCAGCGATCTGCGTGATGCGGTCGCCAGGCAGGTGCGCGAGTCCGTCGAGCAGGGCGCACGGGTGCTGGCCGGCGGCCGGGCGCCAGACCTGCCGGGGTTCTATTACGAGCCGACGGTCCTCGACCAGGTCTCCGGTGCGATGCCGGTGCTCACCGAGGAGGTGTTCGGCCCGGCGGTCCCGATCATCCGTGCCGCTGACGCCGACGATGCGATCCGGCTCGCGAACGCCACGAACTTCGGGCTGGGGAGCAACATCTGGACGTCGGACCTGACTCGCGGTGAGTCCCTCGCCCTGCGGATCGACGCCGGTCACACCGCTGTCAACGGGATGACGAGCTCTGACCCGCGGCTGCCCTTCGGCGGCGTCAAGGACTCCGGCTACGGCCGGGAGCTCTCAACCCAGGGGATTCACGAATTCGTCAACGTCCACACGGTCGTCGTCGACGCCGCAACAGGGCCCAGTGAAAGCCGCCAAACCACGATCGAGTAGTCCGCCGAACGGGGACGGCACATGCCTGCGCAATCGTCCGGCGTAGGCCGGATCACGCTCGCGGAGGCCGGCGCTGCCGGCGGCGATCGGCGTGCAGCAGTTCGAGCGTCAGTGATCTGCGCGCGACTGCGGATGGACCCCGAGCTGGTGCCAGTCGGTCTCCGACAGCTCGACGCCATAGTGCCGCGCCGCCTTCTCGATGTTCGCGAACGCCAGTGCGCGATCCGCGTCGGAGACGTCGATCACCTGGTCGAAGCGGGCGACCGCGCTGCGCACGTGGGATGCATCGGTCATCGGCTCCTTCCGCTGCTTCGGGAACGCGAACACGCTGTCCGGCAGGTCACTTTGGGTCGTCAGGGTCCCGTGCTTCTCATGCGGCTCCCAGGTCGGTTCCGTATCGCTCATCGCGTGCCTCCAGTTCGTTGAGATCAAGATAACCCGCTCCGCCGAGGCCGTGTTGCCAACTGCGGTTTAATCGGGCGGGTGAGAGCGATCAGGCCATCGCATCGTGAGCTCTCCGGCGAGCTCCGCGCATGACCGATACGCGCGCCATGCTGGACGCGTCACCGAGCGGCGTCCCACTCGGAGTCGAAGACGTCGCAGCAGCGATAGACGCTTGCCTGAACTGTCTGCAAGCGTGCACATCGTGCGCGGACTCGGATCTCGCCGAAGCGGACGTCGAGATGATGCGGGCCTGCATCGCGCTGTGCCTGAGCTGCGCCGATGTCTGCGACCTCGTAGCGCGGACGCTGTCGCGGCCCGCCCAGTCCGACCACCTGGTCGTTCACCGCCTGCTCGAGGCCTGCGTGCGCGGATGCTCGAACTGCGCCGAGGAATGCGCCCGGCACGCCGAGCACCACCGTCACTGCGCGATCTGCGCCAAGGCCTGTCGCGCCTGCGAAGCCGCATGCAGGGCTCTGCTCAACGCTGAGGCGCTCGCAGAGCTCGAGAAGCTCGCCGGCGGATAGCCGCTAGTCGGAGCCCCCGTCTCGGCGTTGGATGACCCGGGCGTCGACCAGGGAGTCCACCGGTGCGACGGGCCGGTGTTCGCAGGACGATGCAAGAGCGCTACGGCGACCAGCCGGGGACGCGTTAGATGCGCCACACAACCTCAGGAGGAGACGATGTCCGCTACCGACGTTGCGCAGGAGAAGAGCAGCGACGACACCACCGTTCGTCCGTTCGAGATCGATTTTCCGGAGTCGGAGCTCACCGAGCTGCGGAGGCGCATCAACGCGACCAGGTGGCCGGAGCGTGAGACGGTCGCCGATGACTCCCAGGGTGCTCGGCTGTCGATGATGCAGGACCTCGCGCGTTACTGGGGCACGGACTACGACTGGGGCAAGTGCGAGGCGAAGCTGAACGCCCTCCCGAACTTCATCACCGAGATCGACGGGCTCGACATCCATTTCATCCACGTCCGCTCCGAGCATGAGGACGCGCTCCCGCTGATCGTCACGCACGGTTGGCCGGGCTCGATCATCGAGCAGCTCAAGATCGTCGATCCGCTCACCAACCCGACCGCGCATGGCGCGAGCGCGTCGGACGCGTTCCACCTGGTGATCCCCTCGCTGCCGGGGCACGGCTTCTCCGCGAAGCCGACCGCGACCGGATGGGATCCTGTTCGCATCGCGCGCGCGTGGGTGGTGCTGATGAAGCGCCTCGGCTACACGCAGTTCGTTGCGCAGGGCGGCGATTGGGGCGCAGCGGTTACGCAGACGATGGGCATCCAGGCCGCGCCCGAGCTGCTCGGGATCCACTCCAACATGCCCGGCACCGCTCCCGCCGACGTCGTGCCGTTGTTCGAGCGCGGCGACCCGCCGCCGGCCGGCCTCTCCGACGAGGAGCTCAGTGCCTTCCAGCAGCTGAGCAGCTTCTACTCCAAGCACGTGGCCTACGCACAGATCATGACGACGAGACCGCAGACCATGTACGGGCTCGTGGACTCGCCGATCGATCTTGCGGCGTTCGCGCTCGACCACGGCGACGGGACGGGCCAGCCAGGGCTCGTGGAGAAGACTCTTGACGGGACCTACAAGAGCGATCTCACGAGGGACGACCTGCTCGACAACCTCACGCTCTACTGGCTGACGAGCACCGGCGTCTCGGCGGCTCGCCTCTACTGGGAGAACAAGGCGGACTTCTTCGACGCCAAGCCGATCACGATCCCGTACGCGATCAGCGTTTTCCCCGAGGAGCTGTATCAGGCGCCGCGGAGCTGGGCGGAGCGGGCGTATCCGAACAACCTCATCCACTACAACAGGCTCGACCGAGGTGGCCACTTCGCCGCTTGGGAGCAGCCGCAACTCTTCTCAGAAGAGATGCGCGCGTCCTTCCGCTCGCTCCGGCCGGGGAGCTCGGCGCAATGACCGGCACGTCAGACATGATCGCCGGCAAGGCCGAGACGAGCACCTCGTTCGGCCCGGTCAAGCAGATCGAGGCCGGTCTGCTCGACGTCGGGTACGTCGACGCCGGCCCCGCCGACGGGCCCGCCGTGGTGCTCTTCCACGGCTGGCCCTACGACATTCACAGCTTCCTCGATGTGGCCCCGCTGCTGACCGCGCACGGCTACCGGGTCGTCATTCCCCACCTGCGTGGTTACGGCACGACCCGCTTCCTCTCGGAGGAGACGTTCCGGAACGGCCAGCAATCGGCCCTGGCTCTCGACGCGATCGCCCTGATGGACGTTCTCGAGATCGAGGAGGCGATCGTTGCCGGGTTTGACTGGGGCGCGCGGACCGCGGACATCATCGCGGCGGTGGCTCCCGAGCGCTGCACCGGGCTCGTCTCGGTCAGCGGCTACCTGATCGGCAGCCAGGCAGCCGGCAAGGTTCCGTTGCCGCCGGAAGCCGAGCTGCAGTGGTGGTACCAGTTCTATTTCGCAACCGAGCGTGGCCGGGCCGGCTATGACAAGTACCGGCACGACTTCGCGAAGCTGATCTGGCGACTCGCCTCCCCGAAGTGGAACTTCGACGATGCCACGTTCGATCGCAGCGCGGCGTCGTTCGACAACCCGGATCACGTCGCGATCGCGATTCACAACTACCGCTGGCGACTCGGCGCGGAGGGCGAGTCGAAATACGACGAGGTCGAGAAACGGCTCGCCGAAGGGCCGGTGATCGCCGTGCCGACGATCACCCTCGAGGGTGACGCGAACGGTGCGCCGCATCTGGAGCCGAGTGCCTACGCCGACAAATTCTCGGGCCCGTATTCGCACCGGACGATCGACGGCGGCATCGGCCACAACCTCCCCCAGGAAGCGCCGGAAGCGTTCGCTCAGGCCGTCATCGACGTCGCCACCAAATAACGAATTACGAAAGAGACTCTCATGCCAACAACAGATTCCGACATCGCTCCGGTCACCGTCGTCCTCGGCCATGGCGCGTTCACCGACGCGTCGAGCTGGAACGGCGTCATCGAGCGCCTGCAGGCCGCCGGCGTGCAGGTGATGGCACCCGCGAATCCGCTGCGCGGCCTCTCATCCGACTCGGCCTACATCCGGTCGTTCGTGGAGCAGATTCCGGGCCCCGTCCTGCTCGTCGGTCACTCCTACACCGGCGCAGTGATCTCGGACGCCGCCACCGACGCCAAGAACGTCGTCGGCCTCGTGTTCGTGGCCGCCTTCGCAACCGAGGAAGGCGAGACAGTGGGCGCAGTCGCGGCCACGTCGAAGGACGCGATCCTGTCCCCGGCCCTCGTTCAGCTCCACTATCCCGTCGGCGACGGCGGGGACACGGCCGTCGAGCTTGGGGTCGACCCGGCGAAGTTCGGCGAAGTGGTCGCCGCCGGCCTCCCGGCGGAGCAGACCGCCGTAATGGCCGCGACCCAGCGTCCCATTGCCGAGCTCGCGTTCTCGGAGCCGTGCGGTCCGCCCGCCTGGAAGAACCTGCCCTCCTGGGCGATCGTCGCGACCGGCGACAAGGCCGCCGGTGCGGACCTCGTCCGCTCGCAGGCCGAGCGCGCGGGAGCCACGATCACCGAGATCGAGGGCCCGCACGTGATCATGATCTCGCAGCCCGAAGCGGTGGCGAACGTGATCATGGACGCGGTCGGCGCGGTGGCGCAGGTCCCGGTGGGAGCGGGGTCGTGATCGCGCAGTTCCTGCGGGCCCGGGTTCACTGACCGGAGGACGGGGCGGAACAGGTCATGGAGCAGAACATCGTCGCGGCACGTGAGCTGATGGCACGGTCTCGCGCGGAGCGGTTCGCAGTCGGGGCGTTCAACGTCGATAACCAGGAGACCCTGCTGGCGATCGCCCGAGCAGCGCGCGCGAAGAACGCTCCCGTGCTCGCGGAGCTCAGCCACAGCGAGGCGCAGGTGATCGGGCTCGCGAACATGCGCTCGCTGGTCGACAACTATCGACGCGAGTTCGGGATCGAGATGTACGTCAACCTTGATCACAGCCCGAGCGTCGAGGCGGCGAAGGCCGGGATCGACGCGGAGTTCGAGTTCGTGCACATCGATTACAGCCAGGCGAAGAAGGACGCCACGGACGATGAGATCATCGCCGCGACACGAGCCGTGGTCGAATATGCGGGCCAGACGACCCACGCGCTGATCGAGAGCGAGCCGCACTACTTCGCCGGCAGTTCAAACGTCCACAACGAGCCGATCGACTACGAGAAGCTCCGGGCCACCTTCACCACTCCCAAAGGCGCGCACGCATTCGTGGAGGCGACCGGGATCGACACGTTCGCCGCCGCGATCGGGAATCTCCACGGCCGCTACCCGGTCCCGAAGCAGCTCGACATCGGGCTGCTCAAACAGATCAGAGCCGCGATCGACGTGAACATCAGCCTTCACGGCGGCAGCGGAACGCCCGGCCACTACTTCAAGGAGGCGGCGGCTGCGGGCGTCAGCAAGATCAATCTCAACTCCGACCTGCGGTACGCGTACCGCACCACACTGGAGCGCCAGCTCGCCGAGAACCCGGACGAATACGCGATTGTTCGCCTGATCGGTCCCGTCATCGACGCCGTGCAGAAGGTGGTCGAGGAGCACATCGATCTGTTCGGCTCAACGGGGAAAGCCCGCACATGAGCATCGCCAGCTGTCGGCGGGACGTCTGTCGAGGGTGTCGGCGAGGGCCTCGCTCAGGAAGGTGGTCTTGCCGAAGACGCTGCCGGTGAAGACGGCGTTCACAGCGGGAGCGGCTGCTCCAGCGAGCCGATCGCGTAGTCGGCGCCCCCGTCCCGCAGTTGCTGTTCGTCGTAGTGACCGCTGGCGACCCCGATGCACTTGACGCCGGCGGCGTGAGCTGCCTCGGCATCGCGAGGGGTGTCCCCGATTGCGATCGTCTGCTCAGGCGCGACATCGCCGCCATACACCCAGACGGCACGCTTGAGCGCGGTCCGTGTGACGTCGCCGCGATCGTTGGAGTCGGACCCATAGCCGCCGAAGGAGAAGAACCGGTTGAGGTTCGCGCGGTGGAGCTTGATGTGAGCGGCGGCTTCGACGTTACCGGTAACGAGCCCGGTCAGATAGCCATCGCCGATCAGTTTGGGGAGCAGCTCGGCCACGCCGGGCAGCACTCGGTAACCCTTCGACTCGGCGACCGTCCGGTGCAGGTAGAAGAGCCGGCGTTCCATCAGCCGGGTGAACTCCTTGCGCGCGGGCTCGCGTCCGAGGACCGCCACGAATGTTCTGCGGCCCACTTCGGGATCGGTCATCCCGACGTCGGTGAACTGTCCGATATCGGCCGGGATCCCGTACAGCTCGTCGAACGCGAGTCGCCACGAAGCGGCGCCGGCCCCGCCGGTGTCGATCAGCGTCCCGTCGATGTCGAACAGGATCGCCACGATTTGTTCCTGCCCTGCGCTCATCCGACGAACCACCCGGTCATCGACGTGGAGTCTGACAGCGAACGTCGCGTGGGTCTCGGTGTCGAGATACTGCCGGTGTGTACGAGCTCGAGCGTCTCACCGGCGATCACCTGGGGGCGGTACTCGCTTTCGAGCTCGAGAACCGCTCCTACTTCGTCAGATCCATCAACGATCGTGGCGATGAGTTCTATGAATCGTTTCCCGAGCATCATGATGCGCTGTTGGCCGAGCAAGACGCCGGCAACTGCGTCTTCTATGTGCTCGCCGAACGCGACGGATCGATCGTGGGCCGCTTCAACCTCTATGACCTCGAGGACGGCGCGGCCCGGGTTGGCTACCGGGTTGCCGAGCGAGTCGCGGGACGCGGAGTCGCAAGCCGGGCTCTGCGCGAGCTCTGCCGAAAGGCCGCAGATGATCACGGCCTGCGGACGCTGAGCGCCGAGTCGAGCACGGCGAACGTCGCCTCGCAGCGAGTCCTCGAGAAGGCAGGGTTCACCGTGGCGGGGGACTGCGTGGTCGCCGGCAAGCCCGGCCTGAAGTTCACGTTGACGCTGGCCGACGAGACCTCGGCTCATTGACCGAGCAGACTGCAGAGCTGTGCGATGCGTATCGAGTAGGCCCGCGCTGCGGCCTCCTCGCGATCGAGCGCCGCGCGATACGCCACATGCGCCTCTGTCACTTCGCGCGCCGACGATCTCCCCCAGCGCCCGTAACAGGCCCAGACGGCAGCGGACTCCTCGCGCCATTCGACGTACGCGGTGATGGTGTCGTCGACCAGCGCGTCGCGGACCACGGCAGACTCGGCTCGCCATTGCGTGATTGGAGCGACTGCGACGTCCGCGCGCTGTCGGACGTCACGCCTCTGCGGCCTGAGCTTCATCGGGCATCACCCCCGGCGCTGACGACGTCGGCGCTCCGGAGGGTGCCAGGCGATCTGCCGGCAGCATGCATGCTCTCGGCCCCCGAGACCACCCGGAGCAATGCGACGGTCGGCATGTGTTCCGTATCCCGACTTGTCACGATGGCCGTGGCAAATGCCGGCTCCGCATCGCTCAGGGGCACGAACCGGATTCCCGAAACGCGGTGGCGCTCGGCGACACACTCCGGCAACAGCGCGACCACTCGGGTGCACGCCACCGAGAGGAGCGCACGATCAAGGTCCGCGTCGGGCAGCTCAACCAGCGCCGGCGCCAGTGCGGCGGCATGGCAGGCCGCAAGGATGCCGTCGTACAGCGAGCGGTTGGCATCACGCGGCAACACGACGATTCGCTCAGGCGCGAGTTGCTTGAGCTGGGTCTCGCGCTTCGCGGCGTGTTCGTGGCTGACCGGCAGCGCCGCGACAACGCGCTGGTCGCCGAGCGGCGTCAGCCGGAGGCCGGCGGTTGGCGCCGGAAGCGGAATCACCGCCGCATCAAGCGATCCGTTCCGAACCCCCTCGAGGAGCTCACGTGTGCCCCCCGGCTCGAGTCTCGGATCGAGCACCGGCATCGCCGACGAAAGGCACTGCAGCGCCCGAAGAGCGCTCGTGGGCAGCGATGCCGGCACGTAGCCGATCCGGAGCTGGCTCGTGGCGCGATCCCGGGCATTGGACGTCGCGAGCCGCGCGAGCTCGGCCTGGCGAAGCACGCGTCGCGCCTCGGGCAGCAGCGCCGCGCCGGCGCTCGTCAGCGATACGCCCCGCGGAGAGCGGTTGAGCAACCGCACGCCAAGCTCACCTTCGAGCTTGCGTACCTGCTCGCTGAAAGCGCCCTGGGCTACATAGACCCGCTCGGCAGCGCGCCGGAAGTTCAGCTCCTCAGCGACCGCCACGAAATATTTCAGGTGCCGAAGTTCCATTTTCGTCCTTGTCGTTGCCAGGCCCGAACGATGCTCGAGACGGATGGCATTCGCATCCGGGCTTGCACTGGTCGGCACCCTGGCGTGGGCCCGTGGTCACTGGTGACGGATGGATCTGCCATGCGAATCAAGCGTTTCCGAGAATGGGGTCACCGGCGCGCTGGTCCGCCGGACAATGGCGGTCACCAACGATCGAAGGGAGGCGCGATGTCGCAACACGCCGACTTGGATGGACCTGCCGACCCCGAAGCTTCGACGAGGATGCGCACGGCGAGGCACGACGAAGCCGTGATCGCTGCGGAGGTGCGCGCCCTCCGGCGAGCGATCGCACCCTATGGCGTACTCGACGGCAAGACTCTCCACAAGATGGCTCATGCTGAAAGTTGGCACGCGGGCGCGTTCACGGCGGCGCTGGGGGCAGCGGTCGACACGGGGGTACTCACTCGGCTGCCATTCGGTTTCTATGCCGACGCCGAGGCACTGACCTCTGATGCAAGACCGTCCGAAGAACCCGACGACGTCCCCCCGGTCAGATGAGCCGATGCCGGCGCGATGATGGGTTTGCTTGACCTGATTGCGTGCGTGGCGTGCCGCGGGCCGCGCGACTGGCCTCAGGAATCCGCACGACTTCCCAGGCGAGGCCGCAGCGCTCGAGCGCCCAGATCACGGCGGCCGAGGGGTCGAGCTGCCACCGTCGCATGCCGTGACTGGCTGAGGTTGGGAACGCGTGATGGTTGTTGTGCCACGCCTCTCCGAGGGTCGGCAGCGCGAGCCACGCGAGGTTGCGCGACTGGTCGCCGGTGCGGAACGGCCGGCGGCCGAAGAAGTGGCAGAGCGAGTTGACGCTGAAGGTCGCGTGATGCAGACAGAACAACCGCACGGCACCACCCCACAACAGGCCGGTGAGCCCACCCACCACCGACCCGGTCAAAGCGACGCCGAGCCCGAACGGCACCGCCAGCCCAGCGAGCACCCAGAGCAGAAAGGTGCGATCGACGAACCGGATCGTTGCGTCCTTGAGCAAATCCGGCGCGTAGCGCTCCGGGCTGGCGACGCCGCCCATTCGGAACAGCCAGCCGAGGTGGGCGTGGAGCAATCCCTTCAACGCTCCTCGCCATCCACTGCTGTGGCCGACGTGCGGGCTGTGCGGGTCCCCCGCGCGATCTGAGTACGCGTGATGCATCCGGTGCTGGGACACCCACTCGATCACCGGTCCCTCGACGGCGGAGGATCCCAGGGCCGCCAGCACCCCCCGGAGGGCCGCGGAGGTGTGGAAGCTGCGGTGGGTCAGCAGGCGATGGAAGCCCACCGTGATGCCGATCCCTGCGAGCAGGTAGGTGATCGCAAAGACAACGAGGTCCTGCCACGTGAGCAGGCCGCCCCACGCCTCCCAGGCGGCCCAGCCCAAGCCGAGCGCGGGCGCCACGGTCACCACGGCCGTCGCGGCCGCATCGATCAGCGGATGTTCGACCGGATCTATGCCGGCCTCGCCGGTCGAGACAGCGCCCACCCCGGCACGAGCAATAGCAGCCATACGAACCTCCAGAGAGCAACGGAGAATGCGCGTAAGCTGAGGTTCTCGTTCGCCGGTGACGCCCGAGCCGCGTCCTACCCGATACCACTCGCACGCAAGGCCCACGGCCGCGCGCTCCTTGGGTAAGTTACCGCGCTTTTGCGAGAACACGCTGCACGACTGGTATTCATGGCCAGGGGCGCCGATCGCCGGCGACGAAAGCCCGGACTGCTCACCGCCGCGATGGCGGCTACCAACGACAGCCGACATGACCCGCATCGGCTGCGCCACGCCGCTCGCCTGAGCCTCCTGACGCAATCAGCGGCGTTTCCAACGGCCGCCGACGATGCGCCAACAGACGTCGTCGGGCTTCAGCGGCTCACGCGGCCGCTCGAGTCGCCGCGGAGGTCTTCAGGTCGTGGTCGAGTCCGGCCAACGCTGTGCTCAGCTGGCGGACGAGCGGCGAGCCGCCAAGCCGTTCCTCGAGCATCGCGAGGCAACGTCTCAAATGAGCGAGCCGCCGTGGTGGGACCACCGATTCGGTTCCTGATTTGCGCCGCCGCGGAGACCCCGACAGAGTTGCGCGGAGCTCGCCGACCTTCGAGATCTTGTCCGCGGCGAAGATCAGCAATGCCTCGGGTCCGGCCACCGCGGCCTGCTGCCGGAGAGCAGCCTTACGTCGCTGGTAGCTGGAGATGGTCTCGTCCTCACTGACCGCCTGCACGAGCTCGGCGATTCGTGAACCGAAGCGGGCGCAGAGTTCGGCACCGCTCACGTCGGTCTTCTCGAGAACGTCGTGAAGGATGCCGGCCGCGATCACGTCGTCGGGTGCGCCGGCGCGGTAAAGCAACCAGCCCACCTCGAGCGGATGCTCGATGAAGCAGGCGCCGTCGCTGCTGCGGCGCTGCCCAGCGTGCTGTTGCTTCGCGTACTCGAGCGCGGCTCGAGTCTTTGGAAGGCGCGCTACCACATCGGGCAGCGCCCGTCTTCCGGTCACCAGAGAAGCCTACGCCAACCGTCCAAATTGCGGGGAAATCCTCGCTGGGATCCTGCTCTTCCTTCAGGGCTTCGGCCTGGGCGGCGTCATCGCCTCGTTCGGGCTGGTTCTCGACCTCATCGGGTTCGTGCTGTTCCCGATCTTCGTGCTCGTGAGCAGCGCCATCTTGCTGAGACCCCGAGACACGCGCGACGCCGGGTCGTCTCTCGACCCCTGACCGCACCGATCTTCATGGGGCGGGCTCCGATGTCGTGGTGCGGCTGTCCCACCGGTCGTGGTAGGCGCGTACGCCGAAGATCTTTGCGAGCGCCCACAGCGCTGGGAGGATCAGGTTCTGCATCCAGATCGGCGGTGAGGTCGCGCGGCTTTCGCGGCGGAAGTGCCAGACCGTGGCGCCGAGCTGCAGCGGGTTCTTCGGCGCGCCGCGGGGCGTGGTCTTGCCTTCGGTCGCGAGACCGGCGAACGCCTCGAACATCTCCTTGGTCCCAAGCGCCGGACGGAGCTCGATCACGCCGACGACCTCGACCGATCCCCGGTTGCTCTCGGAATGACGCACGCCCGCGGGCACATCGAGCGTCTCCCCGGGCCCGACCACTTGCTTGTGGCCGTTGACGGTGAAGTGGGCTTCGCCCGCGGTGATGATGAAGCGCTCCTGCTGGTGAGGGTGGACGTGCTCGGTGATCGCGCCACCGGGCATGCTGCGCCAGTTGAGGCGGACGACGTCCGGGCTGACCTCCGTGAATTCGATCCGTTCGCCGGTCGAAGAGTTGAAGATCGTTCGAAACGTAGCTGTGGCGACGTTGTTGGCGCGAGGCGGCTCCGGGGCGGCATCGATGTCGGTGCCGGTCATGTGTTCGGTGGCTCCTGTGGCGACGGTGACGTGCCGTTGCGCGTCTGGTACCAGGCGACGGTCGCTCCGATCGCCGTGGTGAGTGGGGTGGCGTCGGTCCCGAATACGGACTGGTACTTGGTGGTGTCGAGCACGAACGGCTCGTCGAACTCGTAGGACATCTCGGCAAGCTCCCGCATCATCGGGTTGAACAGGCCGAGGGCGCGGACAGCGAGCTTGGGTACCGAGCGGATGCCGACCGGGTGGCCAACCTCGCCGGCGACGAGCTCGAGGAGCTGCCGGGTCGTGACGGTCTCCGGTCCCGGTATGTGCCAGATGCCGCCGGCGGCGCGCTCGTCGGTGCCGAGGGTCGCCAGACCGCTCGCGATGTCGGGTACATAGCTGTAGGTGTGTGGCAGGTCGGGGTTGCCGATGAAGTCGACGCGTTTGCCGATCACGGCGTTGGCGAAGACCCGCTCACCAAGCGTTGTCCCGGTGGTGATGCCGGGACCGAAGAAGTCCGATGCCCGCCCGATCGCGATCCGGACTCGGCCCGCCTCGGCGGCTGCGAGCAGCTCCCGGGTCATCGCCACCCGGGTCCGGCCCTTGACGGTCGTGGCGGCCGGCGGGAGATCTTCGGTCATATCCTCGCCCGCGGTCGGGCCGTAGCCATAGAGGTTCTCGAGGCTTACCAGCAGCGCGCCGGTCCGCTCTGCGGCGGCCAGCACCCCTCGCTGCAGTGGCGGGAAGCTCCGCGGCCAATCGGTGTACGGCGCGTTCAGGCACTGGTACATCGACCGATGCGCCTCTCGCCGCGTCGGTCGCTGCCTCCGGATCGGTGGCGTCTGCCATCTGCCAGTCGACCTTGTCGGCGAGCCCCGCCGGTCGGTGTCGTGAGACCACGCGCACCGGGAGATCGAGCCTGGCCAAGCGCGCGGCGAGCGCGTGCCCAACCTGCCCGGCGCCGAACACGACATGCAGGCGCTCCTCACTCATCGCCCGGCGTCTTGTGCATGTCTACGTGGGTACCGGTGCGGACTCGGTGGTCTCACCGAGATCGGTGGCTTCGATGGCGGGCAGTGCGCGGGCGGTCGAGCCCTCGATGTTGATATGCGGCAATCGGGCATCCAGCCAAGGCGGCAGCCGCCACGTCGTCTTGCCGAGGAGCTGCAGCACCGCGGGCAGCAGCACGCAGCGCACCACGAGTGCATCGAGGAATACGGCGACCGCGAGCCCGAAGCCGAACTCCTTGAGCGTGCGCTGGTCACCGAGGGTGAAGGAGAGGAAGACGCAGACCATGATCGCTGCCGCGGCGCTGATCACCCGTCCGGTGAGCGAGATCCCGTCGGCGACGGCGGCGGAGGCGTCCTTGTGCTTGATCCACTGCTCGCGTACGCGGGACACGAGGAACACCTCGTAGTCCATCGAGAGGCCGAACACGACGGCGAACATGATCACCGGCACCCAGGCCTCGATCGGGCCTTCCTGCACCCCGAGGACGCTCGCGAACCACCCGTGCTGGAAGACCAGGACGGTCACGCCGAGCGCCGACCCGATCGTCAGCAGATTCATCAGCGCGGCCTGCACGGGGATCACCACCGAGCGGAAGATCAGGAATAGCAGCAGCGCCGAGAGCAGGATCACGATCCCGAAGAACAGCGGCAGCTTTCCCCCGAGCACGTGCGAGAAGTCGATCGAGCCAGCCGTGAACCCTCCCACCAGCACAGTCACCCCGGTGCGACGCCGGAGCGCCGGCAGCACGACGTCACGCAGATGATTGACCAAGTTCGTGGTGGCGAGCGCTTGTGGGGCGGAGTCCGGGTAGGCCTGGATCACGGCGATGGCCCCCGACGCCGCGATCCGCGGCTGCGTGACCGCAACGACGTCAGGCGTCGCGCTCACCGCCGCCCGCAACGCCGGCAGCGCGTTCGCGTTACCGCGGCCGTTGAGCTCTGCCACCAGCTGCAACGGCCCGTTGAACCCCGCCCCGAACCCCTGCGCAAGAAGATCAAAAGCATGCCGCGAGCTCGTGCTTGTCGGGTCGTTCCCCGCGTCGCTCGAATCCAACCGCATCGCGAACACAGGCACCATCAGCAATACCATCACCGCCAGCGACACGATCGCCAACGGCCACGGACGCGCCTGCACGATCTCGCTCCAGCGCCGCCACGCCGAATCCGGCGGCGCGGTGACAGCGGCGCCGTTGACGCCGCTGACGACGGCTGGGCTGTCACCGTTGCCGGTGGCCACTGGCGTCTGGCGGCGTCCGAGACGGGCTTTGCGGGTGCGGCGTGGGCGCACGAGCCGGGGACCGAAACGCGACAAGAGCGCGGGCAGCAGCGTCAGCGAGGCGATCAGTGTGAGCAGCACCGCCAGCACCGCCGCGATCGCCAGCCCGTACATGAACGCGACGCCGGTGGCGAACATGCCCAGCAGCGCGATCACGACCGTCGCGCCGGCCAGCAGAATCGCCCGACCTGAGGTGTCCATCGCCTCGACGATGGAGCGCTCCACGTCGCCGAACTCCAGATAGTTCTCCCGGAAGCGGGTGACGATGAACAGCGAATAGTCGATCCCGACGCCCAAGCCGATCATCAACGCCAATTCCGGTGAGATATTGGAGAGGTTGGTGATGTGGGTGGCCAGCCCGATTAACGCCACGCCGGTGATCAGCCCGAGGCCCGCGGTGATCAACGGCATCCCGGCAGCGGCGAGCGACCCGAATGTCAGCAGCAGGATGATCAGCGCCGCGAGCACCCCGACCTCGGTCGCAGGGCCGACGCTGAACCCCTCGGCGTTCTCGACCACCTGACCGCCCGCCGCCACTTGAAGACCGGGCACGTGAACCGCCGCCACCTGCGCCAGCAACGCCTTGCCCGTGGCGCTCGCCAACACGTTTGCGGGCTGGTCGTAGTTGACCGTCGCGAACGCGGTCATCCGATTCGCCGAAACCTGAACCGCGCCCCCGGAGCTATACGGACTGACGACCCCCGCGACGTGCGGCAGCGCGGCAACCCGCGCCAGCAGAGGCATCATCGCCGCCCGCACCGCCGGCGACTGGACCGTCCCGCGCGAAACATGAAATACGACCGCGTCGACGTCGCCGCTCTGAGCCTTGAAATCCCGCTTGAGCAGGTCAAGCGCCCGCTGGGACTCGGTACCAGGCAAGCCGAATGAGGTCACGTAAGACGGTCCGACAGCATGCGCCAGAACGGTCGCGAGAACCGCCAACGTCACCCACGCAATCACCACGCGCCGGCGATGGGCTACGCACCAGCGGGCAACGCCACGCATCGCTACCTACCCTCCGAGCAACAGCCACATACGTCGGGCAACGCCAACTCGCGATCCGGAGAAACCTTCTTGATGGATCCGGACGATTTGGCGGCAACACCGTGTGCTCCCGCGTGCTCGCTCCGCTGTAGGCGGCCATCCCGCGCTCTGCCACCGGCCCAGCGCGACGGACAACTCTCAGGCCATCCTACTCCCCGCCGCGAAGCGGATGGCATCCGATTCTCGGTGGCGGCCGGGTTGATGGGTTAGTCGGGAAGCGGTGGATCGGTGGTGGCGAGGCCGGCGATGAAGATTCTCGCCTGCCGGCGGGCGAGTTGGTCCCAGTCAGCTGTGTGTGGGAGCGGTTGGGCGAGCATCGCTCCGGTGATGATGATGTCGATTGGGGTGGCATCTGGCCGGATGGTCCCGTCACGTCGTCCGCGGGCGAGGACCTGCTCGAGGAGGTTTCTGATCTCGCCCTGGAGCGCGACGATCTTCTCGTCACGGATGACAGGGCCGCCGTGGAGCGGGAGGACGAACTCGTCGCGGGCCGCGATCGTCTGTTCGAGGAACCGCGTGAGCGCCGTGGGGGCCGGCTCGTCGCTCTGCGCGGTGGTACGCGCGTGTTCAAGGACGAGGTGGAATGAGCGGAGCGTCAGCGCGGCTAGGAGGGCCGGGCGCGTCGGGTAATGGCGGTAGACGGTTCCGATCCCAACACCGGCCTCCTTCGCGATCGTTGCCATCGGGACTTTCTCGCCGTCGCGCCTGACCGCGATCGTGGCGGCGGCGAGGATTCGTTCGCGGTTGGCCGCGGCGTCACTTCGCAGTCGCTGCGCGATGGGCTGTGCCTTTGTCGGTGCTTCGGACATTCCCGGAGGTGATCGTGCCAGTAACGACACGCGGCCTTGCTTCTGTAGGCTCCCACATCATAAGCGGACGATTTCGACCGCTTAGCCCACGATATAGGAGCCCCCATGAACGACACCCCGCCCGTCGAGTCGAAGCCGCCAGAGCCGATCCCCGCCGATGACCTCGGGCGAGCCCTGACGCACGTGAGCCCCGACACCGATGACTCGCTACCTCACCTCGGCCTGGTGGGCGACACCTACACCATCCTGGTGTCCGGCGCTGACACCGCCGGGCGCTACACGCTGATCGACATGCACGTCCCGCCGGGCGGCGGTCCACCGCCCCACCGTCACGACTTCGAGGAGATGTTCACCATCCTTGACGGTGAGATCGAGCTCACGTTCCGCGGCGTCAGCGCCACTGCGAAGGCAGGCGAAACGATCAACCTCCCGGCCAACGCCCCCCACGTCTTTCGGAACGTCTCGCAACGGCCGGCGCGACTGCTCTGTCTCTGCTCGCCCGCGGGCCAGGAGGAGTTCTTCAAGGAGGTCGGCGTTCCGGTCGCGCACCGAACCGAGGCTCCACCGGCGCTCGACGATGCCGCCACCGCCGCGTTCATCGCCAGGGCAGTCGCGCTCGCCCCGAAGTACCGGACCGAGCTGCTGCTCGGCGACTCGAAGCCCTGATCCGCGAAACGGAACAGACAACGTGAGCCGAGCAACAGCGCGACGCCGTTGACCAACTGTCGGCGAGTGTGCGGGGGCGGCCTAGCCGCCTCGACCCTGGCGGCGCTCAAGCACGCCGGGATACGCAGCCGACCGGTGCGGTGCTGGTCTCCCCTGGGCGGACCGGTGAACACGTGCACTGGGATCTCCTGTGAGCTGCGTCGTCGGGTAGACGTGGAATCGGCGTCCGTGCGTGCGAATCACCGCGACGCGCCAAGGTCCACAACATCGGCGTCAACTGGCCCCACCACATCTTCGTCAACAACCACTTCAAAGTAATCGGCGCCAACGACTAACCGGACGCGCAACAACCATCACCGGCACCATGGAGTCCTGGCCGTGATCATCGTTGCGGCCAGGACTCGCAGCAGATCTGACACTAGCCCGCACCGCCGTAGGCGTGGATCGTCGGCAGCAGCGCCAATGCCAGCGCTACGCCGCGGCCGGCAGCCGCGGCCACCAGCACCGCGGCACCCCGGCGCCGGGAACCGCCTGGCGGCGCGCGGCGGTCCAGTCGACACGCAGCGAACGTACAACGAGCGGAACGTAGGCGAGAAAATGAACTGCGAGCAGCACTCCGAACACAATGAAGCTCACCTTGTGAATTGTCAGCAGCATGCTCGACTTGTGTCCGATCGCGAGCAGCAGCACGCCGCTCGTGAGCACAGCGATCGTGCTCGCGACAAGCATCGGGGCGATCAGACGGAGCGGCAGCAGCGGCGGGCCGCTCTCACGATACGCTCGCGCCCCCGCGTAGTAGCTGACCATGCGGTAGCCGGTACTCGCGAGCTTGAGTCCCACGAGTGGGATCAGCACCAGGCCGATGAACATATGAGCGCGCACGAGGCCGTGCATATGCACGATCGTGATCCCCTCGGCTACGAGCAAGCCGACCAGGACGACCGCCGCCACGCTCGTGAGGATCTCGTTGCCCCCCACTCCACCGAGGCGCCGGCGACGGACCAGCTGTGGCCGGCGGCGCTCGACAGGGCCTCGATGCCTGACCGGCGTGCGTGTGTTCATGCCCGTCGTGTCGCCTTCGGTCATGACCCCACGTTGAGTTCATAGATTGCGGCGAGGTCCTCGTCGGCGAATTCGTGGCTCGCGGTCGCGAACCCCTCGTGAACTACATCCAGCAGCGGCATCGCCGCTCCAGAGCTCTGCTCAACCTCGCGGACGAGCTCCAGGTCCTTGAGGGCGAGCCGGACCGGGAAACCCGCGGGGTACCGATGGCGCTGCATCTCTTCGAGCTTCTGCACGGCATACGGTGAGCCCAGCGGTCCGCCGTCGAGCAGTGCTTTGAACTGTTGCGGATCGAGCCCCATCGCCTCGCAGAGATGCACCGACTCTGCCAGTGCGGCGACGCTGGAGATCATCCAGTGGTTGGTGGCCAGCTTCAGCCGCGACCCCATGCCGGCCTCTCCGACCCACATGACCCGCGATGCCAGCGCGTCGAAGATCGGCGCGAGCGGGGCGCGCGCCGAGTCGGGTCCGGAGGCGAGGACCGTCAGCTGGCCCTGCTCGGCCGGGTGCGTGCTGCCGGAGACGGGGGCATCAACGATCGTGACCGCATGCGCCTGGGCGACCTGCGTCAACTGGTCAGCCTCGGCCGCACCGACGCTGCTCATCTGCAACCAGATCGTCTCCTGCGGCCAAGCGTCGAGCAGCGGCTCGACGAGATCCCGGACGATCTCAGCGGTGGGGAGCATCGTGATCACGGCCTGGGTGTCCTCCAGAACCTCGGCGGGCTCGTTGGCCGCGGTCGCCCCCCGGCCCTGAAGCCCACGAGCGTGTTCAGGATCGCGGTCCCATGCGATCACCGCGATGCCCTGATCGAGCAGCCGACCGGCCATCGCGGAGCCCATCAGACCGATGCCGAGGATCCCGACGCGAACCTGCTCCTGTGTTGAGTGCTCTGTGCTCATCGTGTGCTCCCTTCGATTTCGTCGACGTCCAGGTTGGTGAGTTCGATGTTCGCGGCGGTCAGGATCGGGTCGACCTGGTCCGGCCGGCGGAAACCGACGATCGCGCCGTCGACGGCCGGGTTGCGCAGCGTCCACGCGACGGCAACCGCTCCCGCCGTGGTGTCGTAGCGCTCGGCGACGCGCTCGAGACGCTCGACGAGCTCCAGGTTGCGCGAGAGCTGCGGTTCGCCGAACCGCTCGTCGTGCTTGCGCCAGTCATCGTCCGCCAGGCGCTCGATCCGCTCCCGGGTCATGCTCCCGGTCAGCATGCCGGAGCCCATCGGCGAGTAGACGATCACCCCGATCCGCTCGCGCTCGACGAACGGGAGGATCTCGTGCTCGACGTCGCGCTCGATCAGCGAATACTGGGGCTGGAGCGTCTCGACCGGCGCGATCTGCCCGATCCGCCGGAGCTGCTCGACGTCGAAGTTGGAGACGCCGATATGCCTGACGAGGCCCTGTTGCTTGAGCTCGGCCAGCGCGGCCCAACCCTCCTCGATATCCAGCACCGGGATCGGCCAGTGGATCTGGTAGAGATCGATCGCGTCAACCCCGAGCCGCGCAAGGCTCGCTTCGGCCTCTCGCAGGATCGAGTCGCGCTTCACGCTGTGCACGACCTTGCGGTTGGGGCCCTCGAGCAGTGAGCACTTGGTGAACACGTATGGGCGGTCGGCGAGCCCATCGAGCGCGCGGCCGACGATCTGCTCAGAGCGGCCGAAGCCATAGGCAGCGGC
This sequence comes from uncultured Solirubrobacterales bacterium, assembly GCA_963826895.1. Classification (GTDB taxonomy): domain Bacteria; phylum Actinomycetota; class Thermoleophilia; order Solirubrobacterales; family Solirubrobacteraceae; genus Palsa-465. The sequence goes on along the minus strand of CAWGYJ010000001.1, from coordinate 105,646 downwards.
GGTGTCGATCCAGTTGATCCCGTGTTCGAGCGCGTGGTGGATCGTAGCGATCGACTGCTCGTCGTCCTGCGGGCCCCAGCCGAATTCCCAGCCGCCGCCTCCGATCGCCCAGGCCCCGAATCCGACGCGGGTGATCTCGAGGCCGGTGTCGCCGAGACGGGTGGTGTTCAGTGCTGTCTCTTGCATGGTTGCTCCTGTCAATTGGAGGCTGGTTGTGGTTGTGAAGCCGGATGGGCGACGCCGCGGCCGAGCAGGGCCGGCGCGGCGACGATGATCCCGACGACCAGCAGCGCGGCGAACGCAAGCAGCGCCGGGATCGCCGCGGCCAGCAACCAATGCGCGCTGCGCGAGCCGGTCAGCGTCTGCGCGAGCGCCGCGGTGGCGAACACGGCAAATGAAACCGCGCCGGCCAGCAGATGCGAGGGCTGCTGGAGCGTGCCGGCGAGGAAGCTCGGCGCAAGCGAGGTCAATAGTCCGAAGACCGCGAACGCGATCGCGGCGCCCAGCGCGGCGGCCAGGAACCGGTCGCGCGAATGTGCAGGTACCGATACCCGCTGTGGCCGATACCGGGGTCGTGGCGTCGGCCGCTCTCGCGTCTCGGGCACGATGAGTAGCGCCGCCCACGCCAACGCCAGGGCTGCGGCGAACACGACGAACGGAACGCGCAAAGGGTTCCCGGCCCACTGCGCGAGAGCGCCGGCGATCAGGCCGCCGAGACCGAGCCCGCCGAGGTTCGCCGCCGTCGCGACGATCTGGGCGCGCCGGCGATCCGCGCCGCCGAGCTCCGGGATCCAGGCCATCGCCGTCGCGGTCACCGCGCCGATGCCGAGCCCGCTCAGCACCCGAGCGATCAGTAGTCCCGGCAGAGAGGACCAGCTGACGAATACCACCGCCGCGACGATCTACAGCGCGAGCGCCTGCATCAGCACGCGGCGCCGGCCGTACGAGTCGGAGCGGTGGCCGATCAGGAACAGGCTGAGAGCGACCGCGAGCGCGGAGACGGCAAAAGCGATCGTGACCGTCAGCGACGAGAACCGGTCGTGCTGCGCGTACAGCGACCACAACGGGGTGGGCACGGTCGTAAACGCCATGACGATCGTGAACGCGAGCGCCACGAGCCAGAACCCGGCGCCACGACGATCTGTGCCGGGAGTGGAGAGCGTCTTCATCATGGCCTTCAGGATCGCGGTTCGGGAGATCGTCATCAACGCAAACAATTGCTTACGGTTATCGCTGTTGGCGATAACCTCGTCGACGTGGAGTTACGGCAGCTCGCCACGTTCGTCGCGGTCGCCGAAGAGGGCAGCTTCACGCGCGCCGCCGACCGCCTCCACGTCGTCCAATCGGCCGTGTCTGCGGGCGTCCGCAAGCTCGAGGACGAGCTCGGTGCAAACCTGTTCGACCGCTCGACCCATCACGTCGAGCTGACCGACTCGGGCCGCGCCCTGCTGCCCGCCGCACGCGCGACGCTCGCCGCGGCGCAGGCCGCCCGCGACGCCGTCGACGAAGCGCGAGGAGGGCTGCGCGGCAAGATCGTGCTCGGCACGATGCAGGCCCAGGGGATGCGCGCGATCGACCTCGCCGGGCTGCTGTCCGCGTTCCGCGCCGGCCACCCCGGGGTCGAGGTCGCGATCCGGCACTCCGGCGGCTCCACCGAAATGGCCCGCGAGGTCCTCGACGGCCGCATGGACCTCGCGTTCGTCGCGCTTCCCGGCGGTGCTCCACCCGGGCTGAAGCTGATCCCTCTGGCCTCCGAGCCGATCATGCTCGCGGTGCCCGCCGGCCATCCACTCGCCCGGCGTGCCCGCGTCGAGCTCGCCTCACTCCGCGACCAGACGCTGGTCGACCTCCCGGCCGGATGGGGGATCCGGATGGCCGTCGACCGCTCATTCGCTGCTGCGGGCATAACCCGTTCGATCGCGTTCGAGGTCAACGACACCGCGACGATGGTCGAGCTGATCCGCAACGCACTCGCGATCGGCATGCTGCCCCGATCGTTCGTCGAGCCGGGCGGCGAGATCGAGTTCGTACCAATCCACGATCACCCACCTGAGTTCCAAACGGCCGTCGCGATCCCGGCCAACCGCGTGCTCAGCGCCGCCACCCGCGCGATGCTCGAGACGATCAAACACCGCACGAACGCCTGACTCCCGCGCATACGCGCCGTGCTCGGGGTCAAGCAGCTGCCCGTCGTACTCGTGGGCCACCCATGCCTTGTGGGACGTCCGATGGGAACGCTCGGCGAACGCCGGCCGACGCTCCTGGCGTCGGCTGCTTGGTCGCCCCTTTGTGGCGACGTTGCGTTCGTGCGAGCCGGGTCAGTCGACGAGCGCCGCGAGGTCCTGGCGTGTGCGGGTGCTGCGAGCCGCGACGATCTCGAGCAGGTTGCGCAACAGCACCGCCCGCAGGTTGGCGTCAAGCTCGCGCATGCCGGCGAGAGCGTCGGCCGGCAGTGCTTGGCACTCGACCTCGGTGTCGGCGCGCGCGTCTCCGATTCGGGGGCTGCCGGTGAGCAACGCCAGCTCTCCGATCGTCATGCCAGCACTCAATGTGGCCACACGGCGCACGCTGCCATCGGCCAGCCCGACGGTCTCGCTGACCACGCCGCGGGTGATCAGCAGCAGCTCGCTGACTGGTTCCCCGGCCCGCGTGACGTAATCGCCGGCCGCGAAGGACCGGCGCTCGAGCAGGCCCTCGAGCAGCGCAAGATCGTCGGTGGAGATCCCGCGTAGGACGGGGTGGTCACCCAAACTCGCCAGTGCGGGTGCTGCGGCGTCGCCAGTCAGCGTGTTCTCGAAGAATTCGAGCGCAAGGTCGAGCTCGTCGAAGGCCTGTGCGTTCATCGCATGCGTGAGCTCGTCCGGGGCGGCCGACACCGCGCTGATCCGATCACCGAGGCCGGCGAGGAGCGCGATCGCCGCTTGGTGGACGCTATGCACGCGCCGTAGATCGAGCGCGACGAGCTCGGCCGGGGTGCCGAGCACGGCACGCGTGATCCGCTCGGCCTCGGCGAAGCCGAGATCTCCTTGCAGCTCGAACGCACGTGCTCGCGTCCCCTCGCGCTCGATCTGCGCCGCCACAGCCGGGCTGCGCTGGCGTTTGGACGTCATCTCGGCCAGCGTGAACGTCCGCCGCACGGGAGACGGACCGCGGTGGGCATGGTTGAACATGTGCAGGTCCAGCGACTGGGAGAGATCTTCACAGACACGCACGCCCCGAACCGAGTTGCCCTGCTCATCGAGGGGCGGCGAGAAGACGCCGATGCCGAGCCGGCCGGGGAGCACGGCCATCACGCCTCCGGCCACGCCGCTCTTGGCCGGTAGCCCCACGTCGTAGAGCCAGTCCCCCGCCGCGTCATACATACCCGCCGTGGCCATCACGCTGAGCACGTCGCGGACCGTCTCTGGCGACGCCACGCGCCGACCGGTGACCGGGTTGCGTCCGCCTGCGGCCAGTGTCGCGGCTATCACCGCCAAGTCGCGGCAGTCGACGAGCACCGAGCACTGGGCAATGTAACTCTCGACGATCTCGTCGGGGTCACCGTCGAAGCGCCCGGCGCCCCGCAGCAGATGGGCAATCGCGCGGTTGCGATAGGCCGTACGGGACTCCGACTGGCGCACCCGGTCGTCGATCGAGAGTTCACGGCCGGCGAAGGCACTGTAGCCCTGCAACGGTGACGGATCGGGATCGGTTCCCAGTAACGAGCGTGTGAGGATCGCGCCGGCGTTGACCAACGGGTTGAGCGGATCGAGCTCAATCGCGTTGAACGGCTCACCAGTCGGCTCGACGCCGACCTGCTCACGGACCCGCTCGCCACTCGACTCCAACGCCAGCGCGAAGGTCAGCGGCTTGGAGATCGACTGGATCGTGAACGGCAGGCGCGTGTCACCCACTTCGTAGATCGCCGCGTCGACGGTCGCAAGCGCGATGCCGAACGAGGAACGATCGGCGAGCGCCAGCTCGGGGATGTAGTCGGCGACCGTGCCCGAGTCATCCTGGGCCAGGCGAGCGCGCAGATCCTCCAGATAGAACTGGACAGGACTGGTCGTCTCCGTATGAGTGCCGGCCACAAGCAATGTTGGTCCCCTCGTTAGACGCGGGTCTGGCGCGCCGGATGCCAAATGGCAGCCTGCTCATGGGAGATTAGGTCCGAGACTGACACCGTCATCACCCGTTTCGGGGGAACTCGCCCGCCGAGCGCCCGGCGGCGGTGGACATTCCTGACAGTTAGGCTGGTGGTGAACTCTCACAACTCGGAAGGAACGGCTGTGATGGACGACGAGACCAAGGCTCGCCTCGACTACATTGAGAACCAGCTTGCGGCGAATCCGGGGTTCGCGTATGTCCCGTGGTCGCAGCGTCGTTCGATACCGGACGAGGTGCTCGACTTGGTTGGCGCCGGCAAGAAGGTTGAGGCAGTCATGACGTACGCGCGTACCGCGGGCATTTCTGCGCCCCAGGCAAAGGCAGCTATCGACGCCCTGGGCGAGTAGCGGCGCGTGGTCGCCGACGGGACGGTCTCGAATCGGACGCGGTTGGGTCGAAGGCCGCCCGGCGGGTTGACGGCGGATGCGTCGATCATCGACAGACGCCCTACCCGCACGCTCGCCCGCGCCACTCGGTCCGCCTCTCGTCATAGCCTGGGGGAAGGACCCCGTCTAGCTGCTCGACGACCTCGAGCCATCTGAGCGCCGAGCGGTAGTCGTCGCTGTTCGCATCGGCGAGCGCGAAGCTCAGGGCGAGCTCACGCGCTTCGCGGTGGCCCGCTTGTACTTCTCGTGGATCGTCGCTGGACATGGGCTGGTCCTCGAGCGGGCTGCCCTCCTTGCGTCGCGCGGTTTCGGCGAGGTATGGCCCTAGATAACGTCCGGCGATCTTGGTCGGCGGCCACCAGAGTGGGTTGGCAGCGAGCTCGTCGTGATCGGCGGCCGCGCCGGTTACGCCCGCGCGGAGGTAAAACGGCGCGACACCCGTCAGCAGCATTCCTCGCAGCAGCGTCCGGAACGCTGCTGGCGTGACTCCGGCGCCGAGGCGCGCGGCGATCATCTCGGCCGCCGCATCGGCTTGTTGAGTCGCGACGCCTCCCTGCTTGATCGGGAAGGCGGTTCCGTCGCCGGCAGCATAGACATCGTCAAGTCCGACGACTCGCGCGTAATCGTCGATCTGGATGAACCCCGAGTCATCGGCGGGAAGCCCTGGCAGACGTGGTCCCTCGAGCCTGGGGAGCGCGACCACTTGGTCCACTTCGAGCACCTCTCCCGAGGCAAGCCGCAGGGCGGCGGGGATCACGTTCTCGGCGATGGCGTTCACGCGCAGACGAATACCGCGATCGGCGAGCAGGTCTCGCAGCGCCCGGCTCGCGGCGGGCCCGAACACGGCGAGCGGCTCTTCCTCAGGCGTGATGATCGCGAGCTCGACGCCGGTCAGATGCCGGTCCGCGATCCAGGACGCTGTCAGCAGCGCCAGCTCGTATGCCGGAAGCGTCCAGCTGATCCCGGCCGGCGCGGCGAACGCGACTCGTGAGAGATCGCCACGCTCGAGCTGCGCGAGCAGCTCGCGAAACGACGACACATCAGCAGCCCCCGTGAAGGGCACCGCGCCGGGGAGCCACGCGCACCGCCGCGCCCCAACGGCGACGATCAGGTCGTCGTACAACAGCGTGGCTCCGCCGCTGAGGGCGATACGTCCCCTATCGGGCTCGACGGCTTCCAATGAGGCGACGTGTAGCTGCGCGACGTGCTCGGCCGCGACCGCGGCGAGATCGAACAGATGCGTTTGTGCGAGGCCGAACGGCTCCGCTACCGCGAGCGGCTGGTAGACGAAGCGTCGGTTGGGAGCGATCAGGTCCACATGGGGAGGGACCCCGAGAAGCGCACGCACTGCCAGTAGCGCCTCGATCGCAGCGACCCCGCCGCCACAGATAGCGATGCGCCTCCGTCCCGTCACGCGGTATCCGCCTGCCTTGGCGCCGCTGTCATTGGGAAGTCCCTCTGCAGTAATGCCGCGCGAAGGAGGAGGAGTGGATCGACCTCGCCTCGGCCCGCCGGAACGACGAGTAGTGGCCGCTCATAGTGGTGGACAGGCTATTCGCCTGACGCCGGGAGCGGGCCCAGGATCGCGTCGGACAACTACCGATGCTACGAAGCGCTCGGGTGATCGGGATCCCGGACAGAACCCGCTCCCGGCCGCGCGGCCAGAAGTGGGTCTCTGCGGGGGTCAGGCGTCCTGGTGGATCTCGATCCGCGGGGGGCCTTCGACGCCGGCGGCACTCGTCCCGTCGTGCAGGTCGTGGTTGCCGAAGAACGCCTCTGCGGCGTCAGCGCTCTCGAAGCGGTGGAGGACGAGGACGTCGTTCCCGTCGCCGACGAGTCGGTGCACGCTCTCGGCGGTCACGCCGCCCTCGGACTGCAGCCCGGCGAGACCGTCATAGACGGGCCGCCAGGCGTCATAGTCGGCGACCTTGTGTCGCACGACAGCGGTGACTGACATGGTCGATCTCCTGCGGTTGACGTGGGCTATTTGATGCCGACGACCATCGAGTCGGGGCCGGCGAGATGCTCAACGTAGGTGTGCATGAAGCCGGTGTCGCGCATCCACTGCCGGCAATCCGCGCCGGTGTAGTCGAACCCGCCCGGGGTCTCGATCAGCATGTTCAGGCTCATCAGCAGACCGAACGCGTTCTCACGCCGGTCGTCGTCGATGATCGCGTCGTAGACGATCACCGCTCCGCCGGCCGGCAGCGCGGCGTGGACACGAGCGAGCAGCGCCCGCTTCTGGGCGAGATTCCAATCATGCAGGATGTGCCCGAGGACGACGACATCGGCGTCGGGCAGCGGGTCGGTGAAGAAGTCGCCGCCGGTGAACGTGGCGCGCGCCCCCAGACCCTGGCCTTGGAGATGACGCTCGAACGGCTCGGCGGCGCCCGGCAGGTCGAAGCCGATGCCGGTGAGGTGGTCGTGGGCGCCCAACACGTGGGCGAGCAGGCCGCCCTCGGCACACCCCAGGTCGAGCACGGTCCTGTGCTCGTGGAACGGGAACTGCCGTGCGATCGCGATCGCGGCGCCGGTGCTGAGCGCCGTCATCGCGTGCAGGAATTTGGCGAGCCGGTCGGGGTCGGCATACATCGCCGCGAAGAAGTCCTCGCCGGAACAGCATCGAAGAGCACTTTGCACGACTCCTCACCGACGCCGACATCAAGGCGCTCAACCGAGCCTTCGCGAAACTCCGCGAACACGCCGGCCCCCTCCGCCCCGGACGCCTCAGAGGCTGACCCCACCCCGAACCAAGGGGACATGTACGGAGACAGCGCGCTTGGGCTGGTGTGGTTTGCGTGGTCATCGGTCGGGTTGGGATCATCTGCCGGATCACTGGTTCGACGGCAGACTCAGCGAAGAGGTCCGAGATCGGGCTGGTAGCCGCGGTCAGCATCGGTGTCGGCGGCATGATCGGCGCCGGGATCTTCTCGATTCTCGGGGTCGTGGCCCATATTTCGGGGTCTGCCATGCCCCTGTCGTTCGCCATAGGCGCGGTGGTGGCCGGCTTTGCTGCGTATGGCTACGCGGCGCTCGGTCGCACGTTCCCGAGTGTTGGGGGCGCGGTGACGTTCTTGGTGCGTGGTTACGGCGACGGGGTGTGGTCGGGTTCGCTGAACGTGTTTCAGTACTTCAGTTACATCATCGCGATCGCGCTGTACGCGACGGGGTTCGCTGCGTATGCGCGGACCTTCATCGCGCTGCCGGCGGAGGTGTGGGCGGTCGGCGTGGTGCTCGCGTTCACGGCGATCAACTTCCTCGGTGCCCGGATCATGGGCAGGGCGGAGTCTGTGATCGTGATCGTGAAGGTGGCGATCCTGGTGGTGTTCGTCGTGGCGGCGTTCGTCGCGCTGCCTGGAGACGGGTTTGCGCGGCTGTCGCCCGCCAGGTGGCCTGGTCTGTCAGCGATCGTGACGGGGGCCGGCGTGTTGTTCGTGGGCTATGAGGGGTTCGGGCTGATCACGAACGCGGCGGCGAACATGGAGAAGCCCAGGCTCGAGCTGCCGCGGGCGCTGTATGGGAGCGTCGCGATCGTGAGCGTGCTTTACGTGCTGGTCGCCGCCGGCGTCGTGAGCAACGTCCCGCTTCACGTGTTGAAGGGGCTTGGGGATTCCGCGCTTGCCGTTGCGGCGAGACCGTCGCTGGGGCAGGCGGGGTTCAGGTTGATCGCGATCGCCGCGTTGCTCTCGACCGCGTCGGCGGTGAACGCGACGTTGTTCGGGTCGACGAACATCGCGTATCAGATCGCGAAGAACGGCAGTCTGCCGCCAGCGTTTGATCGCAAGCTGTGGGGTCGTGATGTGGAGGGATTGTTCATCACGGCGGGGATCGTGCTGGTGTTCGTACTGATCTTCCCGCTGAGCTCGGTCGCGTCGATGGGGAGCGCGGGGTTTCTGTTGGTGTACGCGGCGGTCGCCATCGGGCATATGAGGATTCGAGGTCAGACGGGCGCGAGGGCGTGGCCGATCGTGGTGTCGGCGCTCACGTGTTTGTCGCTGTTCGTTGTCCTGTTGCGTCACATGATCGAGACGGCGCCAACGTCGGCGATCGGGCTCGGTGTCACGCTGGCGGGCAGCTTCGTGTTCGAGGTCGTGTATCGCCGCAGGAGTGGGCGAACGTTCGGGGAGGTGCTCACCCAGACCGCTCCCGACACTCACGCCGGCTGAGTCGCTTGGAGCGTGGTTGGGCCGGGCTCGGTGCGTGGTCCTCCGCCCCGGCCCGAGTGTCAGCGGAAGGCCTGAGAGCCGCACGCACCGAAGCGGGCACGACGGCCGTCGAGGCACCGATGGCGCCTGATTTGAACGGTGCGCGAGAATTGGTGGCGTGGCGGTGCCGGAGCAGGATCTGCAGATGGAGGGCATCACGCTGAGAGTCCGCGAGTCGGGCGATCCGGACGGCCGGCCTGTCCTGCACTTCCACGGCACTCCCGGCTGTCGCCTCGAGATGGCGTGGGCCGATCAGCTGCTGGCCGATGTCGGCGTCCGTTGGGTCGCGTTCGACCGGCCCGGCTACGGGGGCTCGACGCCCACCGCCTTCAGCGTCGGGTCGGTCGCCAAGATGGCCCTCCAGGTGGCCGACCAGTACGGTCTGGAGCGGTTCTGGACGTCCGGCTGGTCCGGCGGGGGACCGTTCGCCTTGGCCACCGCGGCCGTCGCCGGCGAGCGGGTCGAAGCGGTCGGCGTCATCTCCGGCGCAGCCCCGTTTCAGCTGGTGCCGGGAGCGCTGGACCTTCTCTCGGATGGCGATAGGGCCGCCGAGCGCCTGCTCCCCGGAGATCCCGAGGCGGCGTGTGCCGGCTTCCAAGAGGGCTTCGCTATGGCCCGGGCGCTCGAGAGCTCGACGGCCCTGTACGAGGCATTCGAACCGCTGCTGTCCGACACCGATCGGGGGGTGTGGAGCTCCTACTCGGAGCACCTGCTGGCCGACATGCGCGAGGCGATGCGCCAGGGCGTCGTTGGGTGCGGCTGGGACAATGTCGCCTGGATCGGCGCCTGGGACATCGACCCCACTGCTGTCAAGTGTCCGGTTCTGCTCTGGTATGGCACCGAGGACCGCATGGCCGAACCGACTCATGGCCACTGGTTCGAGGAAAATCTGCCGGACGCCCGGCTGACAATGCGCGAGGGCGAGGGCCACCTACAGCCCTTCGCGCACCTTGCGGAGATGCTGGCCGACCTGACGACGGCCTGAGCGGTTGCAACGAGCAGCGTCCCGTTTCGCCATCAGCGCAGGCATGTTGCTCCAGCCGGTACGAGACCCGCAACGCGCAGACGGAGCGCGCCCGCTGGTTCCTTCAGATCTCGGCGACGGTGATCGATCCTGCATCACGAAGCGCCTTGGGGTCTGCGCCCGGTGACGTGACGGCCGTGAATGAAGACCGACATTGACGAGCACATCGGTCGCGTCATCGAGAAGGCCGGCGGCGCCGTAGCGAATGCGACGCGCGGCATCGATCGCGCCGCGGGCGGCTGCGGATTCCGCGTCGACACCATCGACGACGAACAGAGCCGAGGCACCGTCGCCGGCGTGCTTGCCGATCAGGCCGCCGTTGGCGATCACGGCGGCGTCCACGAGGTCGGTGAGCGAGCGGATCAGTGCGAAATACGCCCGTGAGGACAGGCGCCGAGAGAGCTCAGACGACGCCTCCAGATCAGCGAACAGAATCGCCGCCTCCCGGCGACCGGGATCGCGCAGCTCAAGCATCCGCTCGTACATCGGCGCGTGTCCGCGTGACAGGCGAGCAGACACCACGTCGCCGAGCGTCGGACGGAAGAAATGCAGCGTTCCGACGTGCGCGCCGCCGGGCGCGAGCACCCGCAGGTACACATCGGTGAGGCGCCCGTGCCAGATCAGGCTACGGGCTTCGTCGTCGGTCAGCTCTCGCTCAACGACGACCGCCCAGTCCGGGGCCCGAGGCTCGAGGTCGCGAGCAATGTCGGCCATCGGCCCGAAGCGGCTTCGAAGTCCGGATCGTCAGGGGACACGTCATGGCGAATCGCCGGACCGAGCGCCCCCACCAGCGCAATCGCGTCTCCACCGGCACGACGAACGGAAGCCGCCTCTCGAGCGTCTGAACAATCTGCGACACGCCAAGCCACGTCGACAGATCCGCATCCGGAAACACCGCGACCTGCTCGGTTGAAAGGAAGATCGTCCGCCACTTATGGTCGAGCACGCTGCCGACCATCCGCGCTCGCTCGAGTGCCGCAGCAGCGGCTCGCAGCTGCGGCTGCTCGGATAGCTCGGACGGCAGCGACACGCGACGATCGTATCCCCAGCCTCCACAGGCGTCCGCTGAATGCTGGCCCTCCATTCGTGGAGTGGTTCGATCCGGTTCTGATGTGACGGGTCGGGGTTCTGTCCGCTGCCCCGTTGAGCGAGTCGAGGTCGGCGAGAGCCGGGTCATCACGATGCGGCCGAATGCCCGGCGGCTCTCGATGTACGTGTGCGCGGCGGCGGCCTCGGCGAGGGGGAACGTCTTGTCGATCACGACTCGAAGCTCGCCGGTCCCGACGCCTCCGATCAGGTTGGCGATCATCGCGTGTACGCGGGGGTACTCGTCCAGTAGCGCCCCGCCGAGGAAGACCCCGCGCAGCGTGTTGTTCTTCGCCCATAGATCTCTCGCCTCGATGTTGGAGCCGGCGCGGGCCGCGACCCCGACGCTGACGAGTGTCCCTCGGTAGGCGAGCGCGCTGATGCTGTCGACGAGGTTCTGGCCGCCGACCGAGTCGAGGATCAGGTCAGCCCCGCGCCCGTCCTCAACGGCAGCCGCGCTTACATCCGCGACTTCCGCGACGCGGTAGCAGCGAGCGGCAACGCCGGGGAGGTCATCGAGACGATCAAGGCCAAATACCCCGACTACGGGAACACCACCACGCTGGAGTTCTCCGACTCCGTTTGAGGTGCAGGTGCCCGAACAGGCGGTGAACGATCTGCACAGCCGGCTGCGATCTGTGCGTTGGCCGGAGAAGGAGCTGGCTTCGGACTGGACCCAGGGAGTTCCGCTGTCCGAGCTGCAGGATCTCATCGGATACTGGCTGGATGGTTACGACTGGCGCCGGGTGGAGGCTGAGATCAACTCGCTTCCCAACTACCGGACGGAGCTGGACGGGCTCGGTATCCACTTCATCCACGTCCGCTCCAGCAACGCCGACGCTCTCCCGCTGCTCTTGACGCACGGCTGGCCAGGATCGGTCGTCGAGTTCCTGGACACGGTCCGGCCGCTCGTCGACCCGGCACGACACGGCGGGAACGCGCAGGAGGCATTTCACCTGGTCATCCCGTCGCTCCCAGGGTTCGGGTTCTCGGACCGGCCCGGCGAGCGGGGCTGAAATCACGTGCGTGTTCACGTTCTCGCGAAGATCAAGCCGGAGGGACTGCGCGCGGTCCACACCAACTGGCCGCTGGTAGTGCCCGCCGAGAAGCCGGATGCGATGAGTTCTGAGGAGCTGAGGGCCTGGGATCAGGCGATTCAGTTCCGCTCGGTCGACAACGGCTACTGGCGGGAGCAGGCGACGCGACCGCAGACCCTGGGCTACGCGCTCGCGGACTCGCCCGTCGGGCTGGCCGCGTGGATCTTCGAGAAGTTTCACGCCTGGACTGACAACCACGGCAAGCCACAGCATGCGCTCAGCAACGACAGAATGCTGGACAACATCTCGACGTACTGGTTTACCGGAACGATCGCGTCATCGATGAGGATCTATCTGGAGGGTGCCCCCGCCGGCCCGGGCCCGTTCAACGCCGGGAAGATCGGGACGCGCCCGCGGAGGCGGCAGCGAGCTCGCGCTCGCGATGGACATGCGCTTCGCCGCACGCGGTCGGGCGGTGCTTGCTCAGCCGGAGGTCGGCGTGGGGATCATCCCTGGCGGCGGAGACACGCAACGACTCACGCACCTCGTGGGTCGAGCACGCGCACTCGAAATCATCCTCGGCGCCAATGACATCGACGCAGACCTCGCGGAGCGATGGGGCTACGTCAACCGCGCGCTCGACGAGAACGAGCTGCGGCCGTTCGTGGACGCGCTTGCCCACCGCATCGCGTCATTTCCCCTGGACGCGATCGCGCAGGCGAAGGCCGCCGTCACCGCCGCCGAGCCTGACATGCTCCCCGGCCTGCTCGACGAAGCGCACCGATTTGCGCAGAGGACTACCGCAGAGGAGGCGATCACGCGCATGCAGCGCTTCCTCGAGCTCGGGGGACAGACACGAGAGTTCGAGCTCGACGCGTACGACCCAGACCAGCCTGGCGAAGACTGAAGACTCCGCGAGCAGACCGCTCTCGTCGGGCCACAGGCATCTCCGCGCTTCGGGGTCACGCACCTGCTCCGCACCGAAGCGCGCTTAGCGCAGGCGATCGCTCCTGTCTTCTGAGGTGGCCGACCACTCACGATCGCCTCGGCGACAAGCAGCGTGATCGAGACAGCAAGGGCAGTGCGGCCGCGCATCATCGGACTAAGCTGCGCTCCTTGCCGCGGTTCCCCGTCAGCCAGCTTCGCGCGATCATCGAAAAGACGAAGAAGCTGGCGATGCCGGCTTCAAGCCGTGTCGACGCGCTGCTCAACAGCATCGCGATCGTGCTCGTCTCGGCGCAAGATCGGGGGTGGGTGCCACGGCGGACGCGAACACTGCGCCTCTCCTACCGTGGCCTGGATTTTCGTCTCAAGGTCGGAAACCAGTCAGAGATCGAGGTCGCCCGAGAGATGTTCCTGGAGGAGCAGTACTCGATCACGGGAATCGACCCGAAGCTGATTCTCGACCTCGGCAGCAACATCGGAGCGTCGATCATGTTCTTCCGAGCTCAGTACCCGAGTGCTCGGATCATTGGACTGGAGCCCGACCCCGACACATTCCAGCGGCTCACTGCCACCGTAGCGCCCTTGGCCAACGTGAACGTCTATCCCTGGGCCGCCGACGGTCAGAGCGGCCACGTCGGATTCGTCCAGTCGCGGAAGAGCTGGGAGTCCGCTATCGCCCGTGACGGGGAGGCCTACAACGTCGAGGTCGAGGCGGTCTCGCTGCGAGACATCTTTGCTCGGCTCGGCATCGAACACGTCGACCTGCTGAAACTCGACATCGAGGGCTCCGAGTGGTCCGTATTCAATGACCCCGATGCGCTCGCGATGTGCGACACCATCGTCGGCGAGCTGCACTTTGATCGGCCCGATCAGACGGTTGAGCGAGCGCAGCAGGCCCTCAGCGGCTTCACCCTCACAACTGCCCGCTCGACCGGGGGGATGAACTTCCTAGCCCGCCGCGCCGGCTAGCCGATGCCCGTTCGAACCGGCTTCCGGCCTTTCCGGGAGGCGGCAGCAAGTCGCGCTTTCTGATCCAGGCGATTGGATCGTCGCTGCTTTCAGCCGACGGTGATCCAGCTGGTCTCGACCAGAGGTGCGGACGTGCGGAGCTTGTCGCGAATGCGCAGGCGGATTCGCGTTCCAGCGGGGAGCTGTGCCCTGAAGCGTCCGCTGCGATCGCTTTCGGTCGTTGCAGACTCGCCGTCGCCTGTCTGGATCTCGATCGTGGCACTGGCGGCAGGCGAAAGTTGCCCGAGCACTGTTCGCGGGGGCCCGTCAGCAAGGATTTGAATGTCGATACTCAGCTCACCGCTGCTCAGCGTTACTGCTCGAATCGGGGCATCAGGTCCGCGGGCGACGGCGACCGACTCCGCTTGGTCGGCGGAATCGCCAAGCAGCTCAGCGAGCTCAGCGTCGATGCGGCGCCAGGTGAGCGCCGCATTGGCCGCCTGGGAAACGAGCGGTGGTACGGCGTCGACTTGCTCGAATAGCGTCTGGAGCTCGGCGGCAATCGTTTCGTCTGGGTCGTCGTTCATTTGATCTCAACGCCTTGTGGGTCCGTGATGATCACGCTGTTTCAAGTCCTTTGAGTTCCGGTCGGCGTCGAAGCTTCTCCAGGCATCGCGCGCGGGTCGGTCCGATTGCGCCGACTGGCATGCCGAGCGCAGCTCCGAGCTCTTCGTAACTGGGGCCGTCAGGGACCGACAGGAGGCGCAGCAGCATCTGACAACGCTCGTCGATCGCCCCCAGTGCCCGGAGCAGTGCCCGGTCCCGATCCTTGGTGATGATCTGTTGCGCCACCGAGTCCTCGCGCAAGACATCGAACGGGTCGCTGGCGTCCGTCGCCAGCTCGCGGCTTCGAAGGCGGATGAGGCGCAGACATTCGCGCCGCGCGGTCGTGACGAGCCAGGCGCCGAGCCGATCGGGCTCGCGGATCCGGTCGAGGTTCTCGACCAGTCGCAGCCAGACCGTCTGAGACACGTCCGCCGCGTCAGCCGAGGAGAGCCGATGAGCCCGCACCGTGGCCCAGACGAGGCGTTCGAAGCGGCCCACGATGGCTTGCCACGCTCGCTGGTCCCCTTCACTCGCGGCGTGAAGCATCCCCGCGAGACTGACGACGGGCCGATCATCCTCAAGATTCATCCGAGCAATAGGTTGGTTAGCGCGACGGGTGGGTTGCCGGGTATCGGCGGTGTCGAGACGGGCGGGCCGGCGTGGGTTGTGAGCACCTGCGCGAAGGCGTTCAACGGGAGCGTCCCGCCCGCGATTGCCTGCGCGATCGCCGCTGTCACCTTCGGGGCAGCAAACGACGTGCCACTCCAGCTCGCCCAACCCTTGAAAGTCAGCGTCGTCTTCGGCGGCTGCTCATCTTCGGTCGTTCCAACCCAATCGACGAAGAGCGAGGGGACGGATTGCCCGCGCGCGCAACAATCGAGCCACGAGCCCCAGTTGGAGCCAGACGTGACGTAGCCCCTGGAGTTCACTAGGAACTCGGCCCTCAGGGATTGGGTCGGGTCGGTCGCTCCGACGCCGATCACGCGCGCATCGGCGGCCGGCCAGTACGCACGTGCCGAGTTCTCGTTGCCGGCGGGCGCCACCACCGCCACCTGCTGCCCGATCTGCCCGAGCCAGTTCATGACCAGCGAGAATGGAATCGACGCGCGGTCACGAAACGTCGGGAATGCGAATCCGCACGACACGACGTCCGCCCGGGAGTAGCGCAGCAGCGCACGGGCCACCGACAGCTCGTCCGAGTACAGCTTCGGGGGCTTCGCGGGTAGCTTGGTCACGGCGCGCCGCTCGCCGACCAGCGTGAGCCGGGCGTTAGGGCACCGGTTGGCGATCAATCCGGCGATGAACGTGCCGTGTCCCGCCACACCGTCCAGCACGGTCGGGTGGCCGGGAACGGGCAATGGATCATCGGGCGGGCACAGCTCCCATCTGCCTCCGGGCACGACCGAGTTGCGGAAATAGCCGGGGACGGCAGTGACGCGGGCATCGAGCCGGATGTGGGCGGGAGACGGAGGGTGGGTCGCGACGCTGCTCGGGATGTATCCGGTGTCGATCACCACGACGCTGACTCCGGGCGTCGCCGAGGCCGGGATGAACGCCGCGCCCAGCGGCGCGATCGGGTCCGGGGGCCCGCCTGGGCAACTGTCAAATTTGCACGGGTCGAATACGTGATTCGGAGACACGGCTGGAGGGTTGGCCGGGCCGTGGATTGCGTTCAGGTGCACGACCTCCGCGAACGGCGAACTCTTGGTTGGGTGCTTGATGCGCCAGAGACGCGTGTCCTCGAGCAGCGCCGCGAGAGTCGGTGGCGGGATGTTCGGCGTATCGGCAGGCAGGTCGACCGCACCGGCCTTCAATGAGCCGACGGGGACAGCGAGATCGATGAGCGCACGCCGCAAGTCGCGGTTGGCGAGCGCGGAGCCGCGAACGAGCAGTTCGTCCCTGATCGCGGTTACGAGCGCGTCGCCATCGACATCCCACGCGACGGCTGGATCGTGGATGACGCGCAGCGTGATCGGGTTTGTCGGTGCCTCGCCGGACGGGAACCGATGGATGGGCTTGAAGCCCGGAGCCCGTTTGCGAGCTACCACTGCGCCGGCTGACGCACTTTCGACGCCCGCGAGGACGGACGAGGCCGCTCCGACGGCGAACGCCTGAGCGATCAGCGACCGCCGCGTGATTGGCACGTCGGGTCGAAGCAATTCCGAATCGATCGGGTCCTCGCCAGGCGGAAGTGCGCGGTTTCGAGGCACTGCTGCTCCTTTGCGGTTGACCACCGCGTGCATGGATCGTATAGCTGGATCAGAGCACGATGTGCGGGTCCTGATACATATGCTGCCGGTGACCGGGAGCCTTACCGACGAGGACCCACTCGCGCTCGCGAACCTCGCGCACCGGCTGGTGGAATCGGATACACGGCAAGCCGCCGAACTCGCCGAGCGGTCGCTTGCGCTGGCACGCCTTCGGGGCGACCATGAGGCAGAGGTCAGCGCGCTGCACGCGTTGGGGTTCGCGCGCCACGAGCTTGGCGATCCCCGGGCGATCCGCACATTGCGGGCGGCGGTCCGCATCGGCGAAAGCAACGGTCTGGTCCAGAGGGTCGCGCTCGTCCGCCGGCCACTGGCGATCTACCTGGCCTACGCCGGGGCGACCAAGGCTGCGGTGCGCGAGATCGACGCCGCGTGCGCCGCGCTCGAAGGCCTCGAGCTTGCGCGCGCCGAGGTGTCCCGGATCGCCGTGCTGCATCTCGCCGGCCAGGCACCGCCATTGGAGCGTTCCGAGCGGGCGCTCGCAATCCTGCGACGGGAGGGTGACACGATCTGGGAGGCGCGCCTGCTCAAGAACCGGGGCTTCCTGCTTGCCGAGCGCGGCGATGCGGACGCGGCCGAACGGGACCTGACACTGGCGCGCGATCTGTACGCGCGCCTGGGCGCGACCACGGCGGCGCTCGGCGCCGGCTACGAGCTCGCGCGTGTCGCGCTGACGCGCGGCGACCTTCCGGCGTGCCTGGCCCAGTTGGACGCGATCGAGGCGACGCAGCTGCCGCCATTTCACAGGTCGGCACTGGAACTGTTGCGGGCAAAGGCGCTGGTCGCCGGACGGCTGACGAGCGAGGCACGGCGAGCGCTGGATCTGGCGCAGGCGATTTGGAGCCAGGCGGGAATCGAGGAGCCCGAAGGCAGGCTGGACGTGGCGGCGCTGACCTTGCTCGCCGGCGACGCGGCTGCTGCGCACGCGCACGCGCTCCGCGCGCAGAGATCGTTTGCCGCGCGCGGCCGTGACTCCTATCGAGCTCGCGCGACCGGGCTCGCGCTTGCGGCCGCGATCGCCGCGGATGAACTCAAGCCATCGATGTTGGGGCCCGGGCGCCGCGCTGCGGAGGCGCTCCATGCCGGCGGCTGGCGGGAGGAGGCACTGCGTGTGCGGCTGTCGGTCGCGCGGGCGGCAATCGAGCTTGGATCGGCACGCGTCGCGCGTCGCGAACTCGCGGCCTGCGCCGCCGCGCGCCGCAATGGCCCGGTCGGCGATCGGATCGAGGCCTGGCACGTCGAGGCGCTGGTGCGGCTTTCCGCCAATGACCCCTCAGGGGCGGAGCGGGCTGTGCGCAACGGACTTCGCCTGCTCGACGGCCATCGCGCCGCACTCGGCTCGTGGGACCTGCGTGCCACGGCTTCGGAGATCGGCGTCGGGCTCGCCCGCGTCGGCCTGCGGCTCGCGCTCGACGGCCCGGACCCCGGCGCCGTGCTGAGATGGGCCGAAACGCTTCGCGCAAACGCGCTACGGCTCCCAGCCGTCACGCCTCCGGAGAACCCCGAGTTGCGCGCGTCCCTTGCAGAGCTGCGCTCGATCGGTGCGCGGCTCCGCCGCGGCGAACGGGACGCTCACCCGACGCCGTCATTGATCGCTCGACAGACGAAGCTCGAGACGTCGATTCGTCGCCTGTCGCGACACGCGGCGGGCGGTTCCGCACCATCGGCGAGCAAGATCAACCGGGCCGAGATCGCGCGTGCGCTCGGGCCGGCCGCGCTCGTCGAGCTGATCGAGCTCGACGGCGCAATCACCGCCATCACGCTCGTCGAGCGCCGCCTCGTCCGTCACGAGCTCGGTCCGTCGGCACCCGTGATCGAAGAGCTCACCTGGCTCAGATTCGCGCTCGAGCGCCTGACACGACCGCGGCAGTCCGGCCCGCAGCGCGCGACGGCGCGAGCAGGGGCGCAGGCCTCCTCCGAGGCACTTGGCCTCCGGCTGTTCTCGCCGCTGGCCGACACAATCGGTGACCGGCCGCTCGTAATCGTCCCGACTGGCGCTCTGCACGCGCTCCCATGGTCGATTCTGCCGCCGCTGTGCGGCCGCCCGCTGGTCGTCACGCCCTCCGTCGTCTCGTGGCTGGCGCTCCAAAGATCCGCTCGGCCGACCCAGCGCAAGATCGTCGTAGTCGCCGGCCCGCGGCTGCGCCACGCCGTCGCCGAAGTCTCGACCGTCTCACAGCTTCACCCGGACGCCACCACCTTGACCGGAGCGCGGGCGACCGTGACGGCCGTTAAGCACGCGCTCGACGGCGCCACGATCGCGCACCTCGCGTGCCACGGGAACTTCCGGGCCGACAGCCCGCTCTTCTCCTCGCTCGAGCTCAGCGACGGTTCGCTCAATGCCTATGAGCTGCAGCAGCTGCACCGCGCCCCAGATCTCGTCGTCTTGTCGGCGTGCAACCTCGCGGTGTCGGACGCGCGCCCGGGAGATGAACTGCTCGGCTTCGCCGCAGCATTGATCGCAATCGGGACGCGGACAATCATCGCCAGCGTCGTGCCCGCCCCCGATGCCCAGACCAGACAACTGATGATCGCGGTACACCGCCGGCTGGCTGCGGGCGACTCGCCGGCCGCGGCACTCGCGAAGGCTCAGGCCCGCCTATCCCCCAGCCGTTACGCACTCGGGGGCTTCGTGTGCCTGGGGGCCGGCTAACGCAAGCCCACCAGCTGTCGGCAGGCGGCCTCGATCAGCAGCGCCACCTCAGGCCCGTCTCCTGCCGAACGCCCGCGCGCGGAAAACGGATGTATCAGAGAACGTGATCGGCGCTCATATGGGTCGGTGAGCCTCGATCAGACGCTCACCGCCACCGCGCAAGGGCAACCGCGATGCGGTGGACCAGCAATCCACATCCGTCCACATCGGAAGGAGTTCCCATGTTCTCATTGCGTGAGAAGTGCATAACCGCGCTCGTCGCGGGCATCGCGTTCGCGGCCGCCCCGGCCGTCGCCTCGGCGGCAGCGGGTCAGACGTCCAAGGTGCCGCGACCGCCGGCGAGGATCGGCTGCTTCGAATACCTGAACGGGAGCTGGCACCAGCGCCAGTGCGCGAGCCGGAGCTACATCGCGAAGCACGTTCCCCATCCCGAGGTGCTGGCCGGCGTCGGCGAGACCTCCGGCAACGGCGGTGGCGGTACGTTCGATCTCGGCATCGTCAGTGCCAATCCGATCGTCGGTGGCTCCGACACCGACAGCACGTACGGAGCCGGCTATTACAGCGTGCAGGACAACGTGTTCTTCACGGGCAGCAACGGCCAACCGGACGGCGTTCAGTTCACCGATCAGTCCGGCGGCGGGATCGCCAACACGTGCGTCTGGCAGGTCAAGGTCAGCGCGCCACAGGTCTACACCCCCGCGTGCCTGCCGTGGCCGACCTCGATCACCGGCCGGATCACGCTCGTCGAGGGCTTCGCGCTCGACGGGGACATCGGCACGATCGTCCAAGGGACGAAGTCCGGAGTGCTGCTGTCGGCGATCGTGCCCGACATGTACGGACTCGGGAAGGGCGGCCGCTGGAACAACAACAGCGGCTCGGTGCTCGGATACGGGAACGGCTCGGAGGCCGTCTTCACGAAGACCGAGGAGCGAATCGGCGTCAGCGCCGCGAGCTGCCTCAACGCCACGGGCCCCGTCGCGTGGACGGTTCCGTGCACAGCGAATCCGGTCAAGCCCGACGGGTACGTCGGCTACACGCCGGGGCCGCTGAGCTACGGCATCTCGACGGTCGAGTCGAACAACCTCGTGCCCGTGATCGGGATCCCGCCGGCCCACCTGCCGGCCCTGTCGTACCCGAACACACACACCGCCTCGACGACCTACGTCGCGAGCACGAGCGGCAAGTGCTTCTCCGGCACGCCGCCAACCTGCGGGTAATCCATCAAAAGATCAGGTGCCGTTCCTGATGCGATCACACAGCGGGTGGGCCACGGTCGTCGCGATGACCGAGGCCCACCCCGATCGCATCACACTCGCGTTCGAGCGGGCGAGCCGAATCGAGTCAGCAGGTGATCAGCCGCGAAGCCCATCCGTCGTTGGCTATGGCGGCCATGCTTATGGCGCGCTGACGGCCTCGAGCGCGGCGTGCTGGCCGCCGGAGCGCTGCTCTGCCTCAGATGTTGCGATCAGTTACCCGAGGCGCCGGCGGAGAGCCTCGGAGCTCTCCGCCGGAACCGTTGTGCGGAACGTGTGCCGGCTTGTGCCGGACCGCGTTACAGGCCGAGCTTGTGCAGCCGGCGCAGGTCCCAGTCCGCGACCTGGTCGCCCACTCTCGCGCCCGTGTCGTCGGAGAAGCGGAAGTGGATTCCCTCCCAGACGCGAGCGTCGATGACCTCCTGGGTGATCTGCGCCCAGTTCGAGTACACGTGGGTCGAGCCTGGATCGTTCGGGCTCGTCACGCTGATCGGTGCGGGCGCGTTCGGGCCTACGAACGCGTGAGCACCTGTTGCGCGGCGCCGGCGAAGCCGCCGTGGCCGCTCGGGTATTCGGGGTAGGAGGGGGTGGTGAACAGCGACGTCCAGGTTGGGTCTGCGGTGACGCCTGGGCTTCCGTCCCGGATTGCGGTCACGGGCCGCCAGAACACGTACTCGTACTTGGCGTTGTAGATCGCGATCTGGGCGTCGGTAGTGACGACGTTGAAGGCTGCGACGAAGCGCGTGTCCCAGGAGAGGGAGTGATCGGTGTCGGCGATGATCGCGCGCACAATCTGCACGTACTGGATGTTGATCGCCCCTCCCCAGAAGAGCGCCACATCCGTCTCCTGCGGGGTGCGGACTGTGCTGTCGACGGCACCGTAGGCCTCCGTCTCCGCGAGTGATCGCAGGTAGTTAGGAGAGGTCAGCGCGGGCGGCGGCCCGGGGTCGAATTGGTCGTTGGCGGCCAGCAGGAACGACTGCGCGTTGCCCTCGCCGGCACGGACGGCGGGGCCGTAGGCCGGTGGCGTGGGCTGCCAGAGACCCGGGCCCGGAGCGGAAGGGGTGAACGGGACGTCAACGGATGCCGTGTCGAGGCCGTCGTTCTGGCGCTCGGCGATCACCGCAGCCGCTGCCCGCTGACCAGCGGCGATGCCGCAGCTCTTGGCCGGACCGTTGGGAATCGCCGCGAGCGTGGAGGCGAGGTCGGAGTCGAGCTCAGTTTGCTGGCCCGGCACCAGCCAGACGAGCGTGTCGTGAAGGGCCTGCGCAAAGGCTGCGATCCGCTAGCTGGGATCGCGGCTGCGATCAACGGCGTGCGAAGCAGCGAGCCAGCTGATGTCCCATGCATTGCTCTGGGTCACTGGCTGCGGAAAGGCGGCAGCGTTGATGGTGCTGTTGGTGATGTCGTACCACTGCAAGACGATGCCTGAGCTCGCCGAGTTCCGAGCCGCCGGGAAGCCACCCGGGCGCAAGCGGTGGGCCGCGGCCGATGGGGCCACTACGAATGCCAGCGCCAGCGACACGGCCAGTGAGGGCATGATGGTCACAAGTCGGGTTCTCATAGAAGTCGTTCCTCGTTTCGTGTGTTGGCCGCGCGTGTACGCGATTCGCTTAGGTGCGTCGCCGGCCGTCCGCGCGCAGCGCTCGCGGACCGCGCCAGGTGCTAGGGCAGATCGCCCGCGCCGACCGACGGCGTGACGACTGGCGGGCAAGCGCTGGCGACGCGCCAGAGCTCCCGGACAGTCCCCTCGGCCCCGAGGGCTCCCGTCTCGGTCAGCGACGGGTACATCGTGCTGTCGCGCTGGCGAGCCGCTCGTCGCCGAGTCCTATCGCGGGACCGCGCGAATTCGTATCCGCGGTCGGGCGTTGTTGACGTAGCCCTTCGGGTTCCACAATCCTGCCTCGTCCTCGGGCTGGGTCGCCGCCGAGGAGTCCCAGGCACGAACGACCAGCGCGTGCTCGCCGGGCGGGAGGTCCACGGTGATCTGCCAGTGACGCCACGCCCAGCGACCGAGATCGTCGAGCAGCTTGGCCTCGGTCCAGCTGACGCCGCCGTCGATAGATACGTCGACTCGCGCGACGTATCTGTCACCGCCGGCAAACGCGTAGCCGCGTACGTCGACCGGCCCGGCGCTCACGGTGGCCCCGTCCGCCGGGGAGAGCAGGCCCCCTCTGTGCCCTGCGGCCCGGACTCCGACCCGGACCGCACGAATCCAACTTCTGCGAGGTGTCTTGAGATGATGAAAACAAGTGGTGTGACCCCAGCCGCCGTGGTTCCGGCGCCGAGGGCCGATCGACAGGCTCCAGGGCGCTGGCTCGTGTTCGCTCAGCCGGGAGCGCTCGTGATCCACCACGGCGCTGACGCGCCGAGCGCCCACCTGCTCGATCTACTGCGCGAGCAGAACCTCGAGCCGGAGGCGATCCCCGAGGCGGGTTCCGACGAGCTTCCTGACCCTGACCGAGTGACGCTCGCGATTCTGCTCGGCCCGGAATCCTTTCAAGAGGCCGACGAGCGTGGCTCGTTCGAAGAAGAGCTGGACTGGCTCCGGGCAGCGGACCGGAGTGGCACACGGATCGTCGGGATCGGACACGGAGCACGGACCCTGGCTCTCGCGCTCGGCGGCGACATCACAGCGGCAGAGACCGCATATCGAGGATGGATCATGGTGGACTTCTCGATCCCACACGTGATCCCGAGCGGGCCATGGCTTGCTTGGCAGCACGACGTCATCCGCCTGCCGCCTCAGGCCGAGGTCCTGGCCAAGAATCGCCTCGGTCCCCAGGCTTTCCGAATCGGACGGCATCTCGGCGTGCACTTCCACCCAGAGGCAACGCCACAGATGATCGGCGAAATGATCCGTGGCAGCGACAGCACCGGAATCACCAAGACGACCCTCGCTGCGCCGAGACCCGACCCGGACGCTGCCCGCGTGCGCAGCAGCCGGCTGCTCGCGTCGTTCGTCGCCGGTTAGGGGAAGTCAGATCGAAAGCCCACTCCGGGCCGTACGCCGGCCCGGAGTGTCGCCAACTCCCGCGGCGCGGTTTCGTCACGGGGCAACGTTTACGATCGTTCTCCCGGAGCCGAGCCCTGCCGCTACGGTTCCCAGCGTGTCTGCAACGTCCGAAAGCGCAATCTCGCGTACCCCGAGCTCTTCGAGCCGGCGCGGACGCAGGTCGGTGGCTAACCGCTGCCACACTTCCTGACGCCGCTTGATCGGCGTTTGCACCGAATCGATCCCGAGCAGCGAAACGCCGCGAAGGATGAACGGATGGACCGTCAGGTCTAGGTCGACGCCGCCTGTGAGACCGCTGAGCGCCACCGCCCCGCCATATCGGGTGGTCCTGACGGCGTATCCCGTTGTCGCTCCACCGACGGGGTCTACGCATCCAGCCCAACGCTGACGCTCAAGGGGACGCGTCGACGGCTGCGATGTCTCCTCTCGAGTCAGCAGCCCGGCCGCCCCGAGATCGAGTAGCCACTCGGCATCCCGCTTACCCGTGCTTGCCCAGACCTCATAACCTCGCTCCGCCAAGAGCTGAACCGAAACACAGCCAACCCCTCCCGTCGCGCCGGCGACGAGCACCGGACCTTGCTCGGGCGTCAAGCCCGCGTTTTCGAGCGCCAGGACCGATAGTGCGGCGGTGAAACCAGCCGTGCCCAGGATCATCGCATCCCGCTGTTGCAACCCGCTCGGCGTCGGAACAACCCATTCGGCTGGTACCCGGGCATATTCGGCGAAGCCCCCGTGGTGCGAGACTCCGAGACCGTACCCATGAACGAGCACCGCCCTCCCCGGCGCGAGCTTGCCAGACAGATCCTCGACGACTTCTCCGGCCAGATCGATCCCTGGAACAAGCGGCGAGATCTGCGCGACTTTGCCATTCGGGGACACGGCAAGCGCATCTTTGTAATTGATGCTTGACCAGATCACTCGGATTGTCACTTCCGAGTCAGGTAGCTGCCCGCGGCCGATCTCTGTGAGCAGCCGATCTACCTCGGGACCGCGTTGCGTCGCGACGAGAGCCTGGAATGTGTCGGGAATCTCGGGTGTCATTCCGAAAGCGCCATGTGCCTTGCGGGGTACTGTGGGATCAGCGTCTCAGACCACAGCTTCGACGTCGATGACGCGAGTGGGGCCGGCGCCCTTCTGGCCGACGGTGTTGCGCAGGACGCCGATGCCCTCCGCTTCGAGCTCGACCACGCAGCCCTGGGTGATCCAGCGGTTCATCTCGACGCCGCAGCCTCGCCCGATCGTGCCGCTGCCGAGCAGATCGCCGGATCGCAGCGTCTCCTCCTGGCTGGTCCACTCGATGATCTCCTCGAACGAGAAATGCATCGCTCCGAGAACACCGCTCGACCAGACGTCGCCGTCGATCCTTGCCTCCAGGTGGGCCGTGTCGCGGCTGAACTCGTCGGGCGTGGCGATGCATGGTCCAATCGAGCTCCCAAAGTCCTTGCACACGCCAGGGCCGGTGCCGATGCTCATCTCCCTGCCCTGGATGTCGCGCGCGCTCCAGTCGTTGTACAGGGTGTAACCGAAGATGTGTCGACCGGCGTCCGTCGCCGAGATCCGCCGGCCGGGGTTGCCGATCACCGCACAGATCTCGAGCTCGTAGTCGAGTTTGTCCGTGTACGCCGGCCACGGGATCGTGTCGTCCGGACCATAGATCTCGTCGACATTTCCCTTGTAATGGGCGGGAATGTTGTACCACTCCTCGGCGATCGCCTCGAGGATCCCGGCCGCAACGCAGTTGCGAAGATGCTCCTCGACAACAAGGTAGTCACGGAGACTGTTGGGTCGCGGGAGTGGCGCCACCAGCTGGACCTCATCCAACGAGTGGACGATCACGTCTTCGCCGTTGCGGTCATCGCCATTCGCGATCATCCTCTCCGTGGCCTCGCGGGCAACCTCAAGTGCAAGGTCGCCGCCGCGAATCAGCGTCAGCAACTGTGAGCTGCCCTCCGAGGAGCTACCGGCCACGGGCCTGCCACCGCGCGCCGCGATCGCGTGATCGATGTCGACCACGACACCTTCTCCCAGGACCCCGGCTCGCAGCACCGGTCGACCAGGCCCACCGGTCGCAAAGGTGACGAACCTCATTTGCCCGAGACAAGGATCGGCATTCCGGTGCGTACTTCGTGCATGTCGGCTCCCCTCACGGTGCTGATCAACGGCTCAAGTGGCCAGCTATCATATATTGTTTGCGGTGAGCCTGCGCTTCGCCTCGCCATAGACCTCGGCTGGAAGCGGGCCGCGCGCTGCGAACTCTGCGTTGCTCTCGAAGTGCGCGAGCTTGCTGGTGCCGACGATGGCACTCGAGAGCCCCGGGTGGCTGAGCGTGAAACGCAGCAGGAACTCGTGGCGGCTCATGCCATCGGGAAGAATTTCGTCGAGCCCGGCTGCCTGCCAGAGGTCCTTCGCCGCGGTTGTCGTCCCGGTCAGTCTGAGTGGCTCAACGCGCCAATTCTTGTCCTCTGACGCCGTTCCCCGGGCCGCCCCACCTCGGATCAGGATGCCCGCGCCGGCCTGCGCAGCCTGCGCGACGTACGGCTCGTGCTCGCCCTGGAGCGCCGAGTAGGGGATCTGGAACACGTCGAAGACGCCCATCGCGATCTGATCCGGAAGGTTGGGAAGGATGCCCGACATCCCGATGAACCGGACTTTGCCCTCAGCACGGAGTCCCTCCATCGCCTCGACCGTGCCATCTGACTCCATCTGCGTCCTCGAGGGAGACATGTGTACCTGGAGCAGGTCCAGGCGGTCGGTCTGGAGGCGCCGAAGGCTCTGCTCGACGCCGGCCCGGATGCGGTCCGGCGTGAAAGCATGCGCGGCCGCCGTCGCCGGCGGATCCCAATCGGGCTCGATCGTGAGCGGGCAGCCACACTTGGAGGCGAGGAAGAACTCATCACGGCGCGAGCTCAGGTACCGGCCGATCAGCTCTTCGCTACGGCCGTAGTCGATCGAGGTATCGATGAGATTGACCCCGGCGTCCAGCAAGCCGTTCAGGAGCTGCGCGGCTTGCTCGTCGCTGATCTCGGGTCCGCGCATCGTGTCGGGGCCGCGGAGCTCCATGGCGCCGTACCCGAGGACGGAGACCTCGACGCCGGTGCGCCCCAGGGCTCTGGTTGGAATCGTCATTACGTCTGTCCGTTCTGCAGTCGGATCTCGCAGCCGCACGCCAGTCTATATATTCTATAGCTTCCGTCGGGCGAACCAGAAGGCCGCGGACCCGAACACAACGGCGGACACGCCAGGCAGCGAAAGGGCAATAGACATGCGCGCAGTCGCCATCCACGAAGCCGGCGGTCCGATCATCGTGCAGAACAGGGAAGTCCGCGCGGCCGGCCCTGGCGAAGTCCGCCTCCGCGTCAACGCAGCAACGGTCAATCCCGTCGACACCCTGATGTGGCGGACGTTCGCCGCCACCGAGTCGCAGTCGTCGCTCACTCCGGGAATGGACGCAGCCGGAACGATCGAGTCGGTCGGTCCTGACGTTGATCGGCTTTCGGTCGGGGACGCGGTGATGGCCGTGCTCAACGCGCGGCTGCCCGATGGCGGCGCCCAGGCAGAGCTTGTCATCGTCCCTGCCGCTTCGGTTGTGACTGTCCCAGCGGGACTCGACGCGGCAGCCGCCTCCACCCTCCCGATGAACGGGCTCACCGCGCTCGAGGGCCTGCATCTCCTCGGCCTGCCGCCGGGTGCGACGCTCGCCGTGACCGGCGGCGCCGGACTGCTGGCGTCATACGTCATCGCGCTGGCCAAACGCGAGGGCCTGGTCGTGGTCGCCGACGCGAAGCCCGAGGATGAGGGGCTCGTGGCGGGCTTCGGGGCTGATCACGTGGTGTCGCGCGGCGAGGGCTTTGCCGCCGACGTGCGAAGGCTGCTTCCGGATGGCGTCGACGCGGTGTTCGACACCGCCGTACTACGACGCGACGCGCTGCCGGCCATCCGCGACGGCGGTGCAATCGCCGTCGTCCGCGGCTGGGACGATGGCGAGGACCCTGAGCGCGGAATCCGCCTGGTGGTGATCAGCGTGTCAAAGGTGCTGGCTGCCACCACTTGGCTGGAGCTCCTTTCAGACGAGGCGGCAGCCGGACGCTTGGTCCCACGCGTTGCGGACACCTATCCTCCGGAACGTGCTCAGGAGGCCTACGAGCGCATGGACGCCGGCGGCCTGCGCGGCCGCCTGGTCATCAGCTTCTGAAGGCGGAAACGAACGTCGACCGCAGGAGGAGCCGTTGTGATTTCCGTTGACGTGGCGATTGTCGGCTACGGCCCGGTGGGCCAGGCGTTGGCCGGATACCTCGGCCGGGCCGGCATCTCGGTTGCCGTGTTCGAACGAGACCGTTATGTGTTCGAGCGGGCCAGAACGGGAGCGATCGACGATGAGGCGATGCGATTCCTTCAGCGCCTGGGCGTCGCCGATCGGATCCTGGAAGGGACACGGGTTCCGGGGAACTTCGACTTCCTGACGGCCGACGGTCAAGTGCTGCTCTCGTGGGCATGCGGCGAATGGGGTCGTAACGGTTATGCGCGGCTGCACATGTGGCACCAGCCGGACGCCGACCTGATCATTCGGGAGTCCGTAGGTGCACTGACCAACGTTGATGTCCGCCTGCAGCATGTGGTTGAAAGGCTCAGTGATGAAGGCGGTTCAGTCCAGCTTGAGGCGGTCGACTCGACGACCGGCGAGTCCGTCACCTGTGAGGCCAAATACGTCGTGGGGTGCGATGGTGGCCGGTCGCTGGTGCGGTCGTTCATCGGCGCGACGATGGAGTCGCTCGCCGACAGCGAACGCTGGGTGGTCGTAGACCTCACGCTGACGCGGGACGTACCTAGCCTCCCGGATGAATCGCGTCATTTCTGTGATCCGAAACGACCAGTCACGTTCATCCGCAACGTCGGCCCACGCCGGCGGTGGGAGTTCATGGTGCTTCCGGACGAGGATCCGGCCGAGTTGGAGCGGCCGGACAGCGTCTGGTCGCTGCTCAGCCCCTGGCTGACGCCCGAGGACGCCGACATCTACCGCTCCGTTGGCTACACGTTCCACGCCGTGATCGCCGACAAGTGGCGCCGCGGTCGGGCACTGATCGCCGGTGACGCCGCACACCTGATGCCGCCGTTCCTCGGCCAGGGCTTGTGCGGAGGGTTTCGGGATGTTCGCAACCTGTCGTGGAAGCTGGCCGCGGTCATCAAGGGACTGGCCGACGAAGATCTCCTGGACACCTACGAGAGCGAGCGAGCCCCTCACGTTCGTGAATTCATCGAGCTCTCGGTCAGCCTGGGCAATGTCATCCAGACACTCGATCCGGCGGTGGCCGCCAAACGCGACGCAGACATGTTGTCGAACCGCGACGAGCCTGTTCGTCTGCCCGTGCCGCAGATTGGACCGGGGCTGCTGCCGGCATCAGCCGAGGCCCCGCTCGGGACGCCGTTCCCGCAGCCGACCCTCGAGGACGGGCGTCTGTTCGACGTCGTCAGTGGCGAGCGGTTCACCGTCCTGGGTCTGCCGAGTCTGATCGAATTGCTGGATGAGTCCGATCTCAGGCGACTCGCGGATGACGACGTGGCGGTCATCGCCGATTCCGGCGACGAAACCCGGGAGGCTCTGGGAGAGCTGAAATCCGCCGGCGTCTTGATTCGGCCAGATCGATACGTGCTCGCCACCGTCGACTCCGCGACGGACATCCGAGAAGCGGCCGATCTGATCCCCTGGCGGCGGAGCGCGAAGATCCCCTGACCGCCGGTCGGGTCGGGCCTCTGCCAGGGCGGACGAAGATGTGACGCCACGGGATCGCGACGTCACAAGTTCGGATGAGTCCCGCATCGCGAGATGCCGTGCCTCTAAGTCAGCGCAGGCACCGTGGCGATGACTCGCCCGCTGACACACCGGTTCGTCAGCGTGCCGACGCGCTCGATCGTCGACTCGAGCACCTGATCGTCTCCGAGGTACGTCGGGGGGGTCATGCAGTGTCCGACACCGGCGCACGTACCGGTGGCGATGATGTCCCCCGGTTCGAGCGTGATGAACTCGCTGATGTACGCGACGACCTCAGCCGGCGTGAAGATCTGATCCGTCGTGCGGCCGTCCTGCCGTACGACGCCGTCGACTCGGGTTGTCAACGCGAGGTCCGGGTTCGGACCGAGCTCGTCGACGGTCACGATCCAGGGTCCGACCGGAGTTGAGGAGCCAACGTTCTTGCCCGGGATCCACTGGGATTCGTGGAGCTGGTAGTCGCGAGCGGAGACGTCGTTGGCGACCGTGAATCCGCCGATTGCGTCAGCTGCCTGCTCCGCATCGGCCTCGCGCACGCGGCGCCCGATGACAACCGCGAGCTCGGTCTCCCAGTCGATCATCTTCGAGGTATTGGGGAGCAGGACGTCGTCCGTCGGTCCAACCAATACAGACGGGAACTTCGAGAACACGATCGGATGCTGCGGCTTGGGCAGGTTCGCCTCTTCCATGTGGGAGTAGTAGTTGAGTCCGATGCAGAAGAAATTGGATTCACGCCCGATTGGGGCCAGTAACTCGGCGGACCCGATCGGGATCTGTGAGCCGAGAGGCAGATCTTCTCCCGAGGCGATCAGCGACAGGGCTGAGGCGACGCTATCGGTCTCGAGCAGGCGGAGCTGGTCGTCTTCCACAAGCGCCGGCCTGGCGCGCCCTTCGAACTTCACGTTGGCAAGCTTCATGACTAGCTACACCTCTCTCGAGTTAGACGCAGAACGCGCGACCGATCGGAGTCCTCGCGGACCGGGGGCGCCAGCTATGATATATGATAGACCTCGGACTCGCGGCCGTGCAAGAGGAATCAGCGGAGCCGGCGGGCTCAGTACCGATCGGAGTTCGTCGCGCCAGGAAACTCGGGCTCCTCGTGCTTCAGCACCGCCTCGATCCCGGCCTTGGCGTCGGGCAGCGTTTGGCTGAGAGCCTCGGCATAGAGCGAATGCTCAAAGATCGAGATGTTCTGCTGGTACCAGTTGTTGAGCGACGCCTTTGTCGCTTGCAGCGCAAACTGTGGGCCGCGTGCGAGCCGGGCCGCGATGTCTTCCACAGTTGGCATCAGCTCGTCATGAGGCACGCATTTCGCCACCAGACCCATGTCGGCCGCCTCCTGGCCCGTGATGCGCTCACAGAGCAGCAGGTTGTATTTCGCCCTGGCCATCCCCATTGACAACGGCCATATGAGCGCTGCGTGGTCTCCCGCGGCCATCCCGATCTTGATGTGACCGTCGATCAGCAGAGCTCGCTCGCTCGCAATGATGATGTCGGCGCACAGAGCGACCGCGGCTCCGCCTCCGACGGCCACGCCGTTGATCGCCGAGATGATCGGCTTGCGGCAGGCGATCATGTTCCGGACGATTGCGCGGCCGTCTCGGATGTCGATGTCGATTGGAGCCATGCCCCCGGCCATGTCGCCACCAGCGCAGAATCCTTTGCCGGCGCCGGTGATGATGGCGACGTTCATGTCCGGATCGGCGTCGAAGTCCTTCCAGATCCGGCCCTGTTCGTCGTGGCCCTTCGCGTCTGCAGCATTGAGCTTTTCCGGTCGGTTCATGGTGATCCGGAGGATCCGGTCCTCGCCGGGCTCGACTTGGAGGAATTCATAGCCTTCGTACATCGCAAGCTCGCTCCTTAGGCTTCTGTACAGGGCAATACCACGACCGCCGGTCCAGGCTGACGGTGCCGCCTCATGTCCGCTGCGGCTCGTCGACCTATCATATATTCTTTGGTAGACCGGTCACACGCGAGCGTGTGCGAGCGAGAGAGAGGTTGAGGAATGAGAGCGCGAGTTCGACCGTCCCCGTCCGCACCATGGGTGTCCGGACCGTTCACCGCAGACCGCGTCGGTGATCGAGGGAGCGTGCAGCGATGACCGACTCCGCACAGGATTTCGACGTCGCGGTCGTCGGGTGTGGCACGACCGGCCTGACGCTCGCCCATCTGCTCGCACGTGCGGACGTTCGCGTGGCGGTCATTGACCGCGGACGCCTGCCCGTCTCATTCCCGCGAGCGACGCATCTCGATGACGAGACGATGCGCGCGTTTCAGACCCTCGGGGTCGCGCACATGGAGCCGCGCTACATCGGCGTCGGGACCTACCGCTTTCTTGACCCGTCGGGGCACATCGTCATGGAGTTCGACATGAATCGGGGCAAGACGGACCAGGGGTGGAACTCGGACTACATGTTCCATCAACCGGACTGGGAGTCCGTGCTGAGGGGATTCATCGAGGAGGCAGCTTCAGCAACGACGTTCTACGGGCGCCAGCTTCTCGACATTGATCAGAGCGACGAAGCCGCAAACCTGCTCCTGCGTGACACTTCGTCGGAAGCTGAGGCGCGCATTTCTGCGAGCTATGTCGTCGGCTGCGACGGCGCGCATTCCGCGGTCCGCCGGATCATGGGCTCCGAGCACGTCGACTTTGATGCCACTCATCGGTCGCTGATCGTCGACATCGAGCCATTCGTCACCTCACCGGCCCTGCCGGGCAATCTCGACTCGTTCATCCAGGCTGGGATCCGGAACCCGGTCACGTTCCTGTACCTGTCCCGCGGGATGCTGCGGTTCGAGTGGCTCCTGAGGCCGGACGATGACACCCGGGAGTTCGAGCAGCTGCATCGGATCTACGCGTTTCTTGAACCCTTCTTCCGGCCAAGCGAGTATCGGATCGCGCGCGCGGACGTCTACCAATGGCAAGCCGTGGTCGCCGATCGCTGGCGGAACCGCCGGCTGTTCATCGCGGGCGATGCTGCCCACGAGACGCCGCCGCACATCGGCCAGGGAATGTGCACCGGCATCCGTGACGCCACGAACCTGGCGTGGAAGCTCCCACTGGTGATCCGGGGAGACGCCCCGCCTGAGCTGCTCGACACGTACGAAAGCGAGCGTAAGCCGCACGCGACGGTGATGGTGCAGACCGCCGCCGTGATGGCGAATCAGATCGAGGACATGGTCGAGGTCCCCGCCCACATGGAGCCGCCGCCGCCGGAGGCACGCAAAACGTTGCGTCCCCCGCTGGGCCCGGGCATCGTCAGCACGGGCGACCAATGGGCCGGCACGCTGAGTGAACAGCCGGAGCTTGCAGACGGAACCCTCCTGGACGATGTGGTGGGCTTCCGGTTCGCCCTCGTCGGGTCCGACTCGGCGCTGGGCGATGTAGCTGCTACGGCGGGATCGAGTCTGGAGCGGCTCGGGATCAAGGTCGTCCGTGCCTCCTCCGATCCACTGAAGGATTGGCTCTCACGGCTGGGGGTGGGGGCTGTGCTCGTCCGGCCTGATCGCTACGTGTTCGGCACAGCGGACAGTCCGGCCGACGTCGAGTCATTGATCGCGCATCTCGACGCGCACCTGCAGGACAGCGGCAAGGCCCAAGAAACGAGCGTGGCCGACGAGCTGGCCCGATGAGGTCGTCGGCTGTGCGCGCACGGTCGAAGGCTCCGGACACTCCGCCGCTGGTGGATCGGATCGCAAGCGAGATCAAGCACTCGATCGTCGTAGGAGATCTCCGCCCCGGCCAGCAGTTCTCGATCGGCGACCTGGCGAGCCAGCTTGCCGTCAGTCACATTCCGGTCCGTGAGGCTCTTCGCCGGCTGGAGGCCGACGGCTTGATCGAGCTGCGACCCGGGCGCAGTGCAATCGTCAGCCGGCTGAACCTCGAGGAAGTCGACGAGCTCTACCGCCTGCGCCTGCTGATCGAAGTCGATCTCGCCGCCCGTTCGGCTCCCTCGTACAGCGGCGAGCAGCTTACGGCCATGGCCGGAGCCTGCGAGCGGCTCCACGGGTCAGGCTCAGCCCCTGGAATGTGTGACCCGGACGCCCACAACCTCCTGCATCAGGCTCTGCTGAGGCCGGCGGCCGGTCCACACTCGCTGCGGACCATGCAGCGACTGATGGACGTCACGGATCGCTACATCGGGTTGGTCTACGACCCCGGTCCCGCCGAGCCCGATGAGCCGTACCGTCGCCACCGCGTCCTGGTCGAGGCTGCCGAGCTGCGGAGCGCCCCTGCGATGGCGAAGGCGCTGACGGACCATTTGACAGAGAGCCTGGCATGCATAAAGGCGCGACTCCCCCCTGATGTGATCTGAGGGGCAGCGCTCTGAACCGGACGACTTTGCCTGAGGAGGAAGATCGATGTCCAGCGACAGCACGGTCGGCGAGATTGGCTCGTTCACGAATCACGATCCCGACGGCACGCCTGCCGGCTCCTACGAGAAGTACGAACAGTGGCGGCAGAACTGCCCGGTGGCGCACAGCGATGCCCACGGCGGCTTTTACATGTTCACTCGCTATTCCGACGTGCGCGCCGCGGCGAAGGATTGGCAGACATACAGCTCAGCCGATGGGTTCACGCTGCCGCCGCTGCCGATCAGGGCCTTCGCCATTCAGGCCGACCCGCCGCAGCACACGATCGAGCGCGACCTGTTCAAGGAAGTGCTCAACGTCGATATGTACCGGCGCTTCGAGGCTCATGCCGAGCATGACGCGGCGAGACTGATCGCCGCGTTCCTGCCCGATGGAGAGGTGGATCTCGTCGCAGCACTGTGTGAGCCGCTTCCGGTACTGACGATCTGCGGGATGATCGGCCTTGATGCCGACGAGGCAACCCGCGTGCGACCGGTCGCGATCGCAACCTTCGAAGCGACCAAGGACGTCGGCCTGATGATCGAGGCCAACCGCAAATTCAACGCGCTGGTCAAGGAGTTCTCCGATGCCCGGCGGGCGCAGCCACGCGAGGACTTCATGACCCGGCTGGCAACGCAGCCGTTCGAGGAGGAGGTGATGTCCGACGACGAGATCGGAAACCTGCTGCAGGGGATCTTGATCGCCGGTCACCACACCACCACGTCGGCGATGGCGAGCCTGCTCGCGCACATCTTCGGAGACCCGCATGTCAAGCAGAAGCTGATTGACGACCCCGACCTGGTGAGAGCCGCTGTCGAGGAGACGCTCCGGCTCAACACCCCGCTGCACATGTTCGGGCGGACGATCAAATGCCCGGTCACCGTCCGGGGTGCCGCACTGCCCGAGGATGCTTTCGTGATGCTCAACTGGGCGTCTGCGAATCGTGATGCTGAGACATTCGAGAGTCCGGACGAATTCCGCCTTGACCGTTCACCCAACCCGCACGTGGCTTTCGGGTTCGGGATCCATACCTGCACGGGCGCGCAGCTCGCGCGGATCGAACTGGAGGTTGTGGCGAAGGGACTGCTCGAGCGAGTTCCGGACATGGAGCTGGACGGCGATCCGCCCGAATATCACTTCTCCGGTGGCAACCTCGCCGTGCTGCCCGAGCTCCGGGCTCGTTTCAGGCCGAAATAGCGGCCGGGCTCAGGAGCTCGCTGGGAGCTTGAACCACCGCTCGGCGTTGAGGTGCGAGATCTTCGCGCGAGCGGACTCCGGGATCGCCGCGGTACGCAGGAACTGAGTGGCCGCGGCGCTGTCTTCATATGGGTAGTCGATCGCGAACAGGATGCTGTCCTCACCGAGGCGTTCCAGACAGAACCGGAGCGCGACCTCGTCATCCATGCCGCTCGTCGTGATTGCGAAGTTGCGCCGCAGGTACTCAGTGGGGGTCAACTCGAGCGTCGCCAACCCGAGCGCCTCGGCCGCTGCCTTGTGGGCGAACGCGTACCGGTTGTCGAGGCGCTGCATCCAGAAGGGGAGGCCCTCGCCAAGATGCCCAAGCACGAACTTCAGTTTCGGGTGGCGATCGAGCGCGCCACTTAGCATCAGTCGCACGGCGTGGGTGCCGGCGTCGGCCTGGTATCCCCAGACGGCGGCGGTCATTCCATAGTTCCGGTAGGGCCCGATCATCTGCGGAGTGGGCATTCGCGGGTGCAGGTAGATCGTTGCGCCGTGCGCTTCGGCTGCCGCAAGCAGGGGTTCGAACATTGGCTCGTCGAGATACTGCCCGCGCGTGTGGGAACAGATCATCAGGCCGGCGAACCCGAGCGGCCCCATGATCCGCTCGATCTCGGTGGCCGCGTGTTGGGGATCCTGGGGCGCGACCGCCCCGAGCCCCACGAACCGGGTTGGATGGTCGCGCACGACCTCGGCCATCTCGTCGTTGGCGCTGACGACAAGGGCTGTGGCGGCGGTGACGGGCTCGTAGGCCTGAACGCCGGGCGGGTTGAGACTCAGCAGGGCTACGTCGGTGCCCGACGCGTCCATCACGGCCAGTCGAGTCGGGATGTCCGAGAGGTGCTCGGTCATCCAGGACGAGGCCCCATACGGGCTGCGCATTTGCTGCAGCTCGAGCGCGTCGCCCGACCACACGTCGAGCCCGGCGGCGACTTCGAGATAGCGGCGGGTGGCAAAGTGCTCCTCGACGGCGATGACTCGGTGCTGGTCCATGACAGTGCTCACGTCTCCAATGCGGTGTGGGTGTACAAGTGGACTGCCTGCGTGCGGGTCAGCTCATGACAGCGCCGCCGTTGACGTCGATCCGGGCACCGGTCACGAACCCGGCTCCCTCGGAGCAGAGCATCACGATCACGGCGGCGACATCCTCCGGCGTTCCGTTGCGTTTCAGCGGGGTGCGCTCGGCAGCCCCGCGCATCAGGTCTCTGTCGAGGCCGGCGGTCATCGGCGACTCGATGATGCCCGGGTGGACGCAGTTGGCCGTCACGCCGTAGGGACCGCCCGAATGGACCAGCGAGCGGGTCAAACCGACGATCGCCGCCTTGGAGGTGACGTATGCGGGCCCGGCGGCCAGTCCGCCGGAGTTCACGACCATCGAGCTCATCAGGACGATCCGGCCCCAGCCCCTCTGCTTCATCTCGTTCAACGCGGACCGAGCGCAGAGCATCGAGCCGCGAACGTTGACCGCCTGGAACCGATCGAACTCCTCAACGGTGAGTGCATCCAGAGGTGTGGTCTGATAGATGCCGGCGCACGCAACCAGCACGTCGAGGCGGCCCCAACGAGCCTTCGCTGCCTCGGCGATCCGGTCTCCGACGTCGGCACTTGAAACGTCGACGGCGACCGGGAGCCAACCCTCTCCGTAGTCCGGGGAGCGCTCCTTCAAATCGGCGGCGACCACGTGACAGCCCTCCCGCTCGAGCGCCCGGGCAGTCGCGAGCCCGATGCCGCTCGCGGCACCCGTTACAACGGCGACCCGGCCTTCCAGCCCTGTGTCCATCGATCCTCCCTCGTAAAGCGATCGCGCCGCGCGAGATCGACGACGCGCCATCTAGGTGTATAAGATATAGCCTTTGACAAGGCGGCCCTTGTACTCGGCGATTGGAGCATGGTGTGAGAGCTGCGCTGGTAGACCGATACGGACCGCCTGAGACGATCGAGGTGGTCGAGCAGCCGGCCCCCGACCCGGCACCCGGTGAGGTGTCCGTCGACGTCGTGTACGCCGGGGTCAACTACGCCGAGGTGATGGCTCGGCGGGGTCGCTACCCGTATTCGTCCCGCCGTTCATCCCCGGGCTGGAGGTCTCGGGCATCGTGCGTGCCGTGGGTGACGCCGTTGACGGGTTCGCCGTTGGCGACCCTGTGTGCGCCCTCACCACCCGCGGGGGCTATGCCGAGGTGGCGGTCGCGCCGGCCGCGATGACCTACCGCCTGACTGGAGGCCTGGCGTCCGATCTCGAGCGCGCGGCGGCGATGCCGACGATCGTGCCGACGGCTCACGCGCTCGTTCACGAGGTCGCGCGGCTGAGAGCCGGCGAACAGGTTCTCGTCCACGCAGCCGCCGGAGGCGTCGGCACGCTGCTGGGACAGATCACCAAACGGAGCGGCGCGGGAGCCGTCTTTGGCGTCGTCAGCACCCAGGACAAGGCGGCTTTCGCCGCGCGCCATGGATACGACGAGGTGTTCGTCGGGCCGGATTGGGACGCCGCCGTGATGGAACGGACGCAGGGACGCGGGCTCGACGTGATCTTCGACTCCGTGGGCGGCGAGGTGCGATCCAGGGGCTTTGAGGTGCTGGCGCCGCTCGGCCGACTCGTGGCCTACGGCAACGCCTGCGACGAGCCCGAAATCGGGTTTCCGGGCAGCGTCATGCGAAGCAAGCTGCGCGGCATGCTGGGTTTCTCGATTACGGCGTTGTCCGTGCTGGATCCGTCGAGA
The DNA here is from genome assembly GCA_963826895.1 of uncultured Solirubrobacterales bacterium. GTDB lineage: Bacteria > Actinomycetota > Thermoleophilia > Solirubrobacterales > Solirubrobacteraceae > Palsa-465. The sequence goes on along the minus strand of CAWGYJ010000001.1, from coordinate 68,001 downwards.
GCCAGAGGCATCGCGGAAGCCGCATTCGCAGAGTTCGCCGCCGCGGAACTGGCGATTCCGATCACAGGCGTCTATCCGCTGAAGGAAGCGTGGCGGGCCCACGAGCTGCTTGAAGGGCGGAGCTCGACCGGCAAGCTCGTCCTGTCCGTCAGGTGAAGTCGGCAGCCTTCGCCGACGAGGCAGCGGCGCTCCTCTGGCGACTCTGGACCAGCGGAGCGACGGTACCCGCGCTCCCGATCGGCTGCCGGCCCACGAGCGTCGACGACGCGTGGCGCATCCAGCGCGCCCTCGATTCGCGAGCCGGACCTGGCGCGGGCTGGAAGATCGCCGGAACCAGCGCCGCCGGGCAACGCCACATCGGGGCGGATGGACCGGTGATCGGCCGGCTCTACCGCCGGTGCGTGCTCGAGACCGGCACCGAGCTTGACGCGCGCGCGCTGACGATGCGATCGGCCGAGCCCGAGTTTGCGTTCCGGATCGCGCGAGACATCCCCCCGGGCGACACGGACTTCGCGGCTCCGGATGTGCTGTCAGCGGTCGCGAGCTTCCATCCGGCGATCGAGGTGCCCGACACCCGCTTCTCGGATTTTCCGGGCGTCGGCATCCCGAGCCTGGTGGCCGATGCGATGTGCGCCGCCTTCCTGGTGCTCGGTCCGCCCGTAGTGCATTGGCGCCTGGAGGAGCTCCACTCGCTTGGGGTGGTCATGCGTCGTAATGGCGTCGTGGTCTCGTCGGGGTCCGGGGCGGCAGTGCTCGGGGATCCGTGCGGCGCGCTGATCTGGCTGGCCAACGAGCTGCGGTCACGGGGAGAGATGTTGCGCGCGGGCGACATCGTCGCCACGGGCGCCGCAGCCCCACCGATCGCGATCGACCCCGGCGACGTCATCGAAGCGGAGTTCGGCGGCCGCGCTCAGGTAGTCGTCAACTTCGCAGGGTGAAATCGCGGGCGATCGGGCAGGGGCACTCGCGGTGGCCATGTTCGTATAGTGTATATTTTCTGCCCTCATGATGTAGGTCTGCGAACAACCGGAGGTGGCGGCGTGACCCTGGACGAAGAGCTAGCAGCGCAGCGGCAATCGTCGTACGAAGCGCGCACCCCGGAGCAGCGCCAGACCCAGCGCGAAACCGTCGCGATCGTGGAGGAGTCGGGCCTCGCTCGCACGGCTCTGACGGTCGGAGATCGGGCTCCCTCCTTCTCACTGCCGAACGCGACAGGCGAGACGGTCACCCTCGCCGCGCTGCTCGACCACGGTCCCGTGGTCCTGTCCTTCTACCGAGGTGGCTGGTGCCCCTATTGCAATCTCGAGCTACGCGCGCTTCAGGCGAGGCTCGGCGATGTTCACGAGGCCGGCGGTGAACTCGTCGCGATCAGCCCCGAAAAACCAGACTCGTCTCTCGATACCGCCGAGAAGAACGCGCTCGAGTTCCCGGTGTTGTCAGACGTGGGAAACGTCGTTGCCCGCCAGTTCGGGCTGGTTCACGCCATCAACCCGGAATGGGTTCTCTACCAACTCAGCGTGGGCGTCGACGTGGCCGACCGCAACGGCAGCGCCGTCGCCGAAGTGCCGCTGCCCGCAACCTACGTCATCCGCCAGGACGGGATCATTGCCTTCGCGGTGGTCGATGCCGACTACACCACGCGCGCCGAGCCCGCGGAGGTCCTGCACGCGCTCGCCTCGGAGGTTGGCTCGCCGGTCGCGGGGCGCTAGCTCGGACTCGGGCCGCCGCCGGCGCGCCAGCTTCGAGGACGCTGCCGGTCGTTCAGCTAACCGGCGGTCAAGCCGTCTTTTAGCCGGAAGCGCTGGATCTTCCCGACGGCTGTCCGCGGTAGCTCCTCGACGACGTGAATCTCCCGCGGAAGACGCGGACCTGACAGACGCTCCTCGCACCAAGTCATGAGGTCGTCCGCGAAAGTCGGCGGCAGCTCACGGGCGGGCACGACGAACGCGACCGGAACCTCGTCACGCAGCGGATCGGGAAGCCCGACGACGGCTGCATCGAGAACGTCCGGGTGCTCGACCAGCATCGACTCGATCTCGACAACCGAGACGTTTTCACCGGCAACCTTGAGGATGTCGCCGCCTCGCCCGACGAAGGTCACCTCGCCCTCGGAATCCAGGCGCCCGAGATCACCGGTCCTGAACCAGACGAAGCCGTCATCGCCCTCGCTCGCGATCGCGCCGGTGAATGCCGCCTCGTTGTCCCGGTATCCCGCGAACAGCGACAGCCCTGGGTATCCGCCGACCTGTATTTCCCCAACTCGGTCGATGGCGACAGGATCGCCCGTCTCGGGATCCCTCAGCCGTACGTGGCAGCCCGGCGTCGGCGTGCCAATCGTCATCTTCGGAGGATCCAAGCGGCGGCTCATCAATACCGCCGGCGACGTTTCGGTCATCCCGTAGATCTGTCGCGGGCGGCATCCCACCAAGCCGGCGAACCGCTCGTACTCGTCCTCGGTGAGGTTCTGCGAGAACCACAGATGTTCGAGCGGCCGAGAGAGCGGCACCGCCTCGGCACGAGCCAGGATCATGCGGATCGGCGCCCCGAACAGGGACGCGTGCGTGGCCCGGAATCGGTCGGCCTGCTGCAGAAAACGCGAGGCGGAGAAAGCAGGCATCAGAATCACCGTGCCGCCGACCGAGATCGAACCTGAGACCGAGTAGTACTGAGCATTGGCATGGAACAGCGGCAGCACGACCAGGAATCGCGATCCGCGCCGGAGCCCAGCCGCAGCGGCCATCACGTCGCCCGCGAAGGCATAGTTCGCCTGTGTTATCTCCACGATCTTGGGGAGCGACGTCGTGCCCGACGTGAACATCAGCCCGAGCGTGTCCATCGGCGCCGGTGACACGACGTCCAGGTCGTGCTGGGCGTCGGCTCGCAGCGAGCCGAACGTCATGTCGTCAGGGTCGACGACTATCACCGGAGCCGCGAGGTGGGTATCCCCGTAGGCGTTGATCTGCTCAGGCCCGCAAACTATGAGGGTGGGCTTCACACGCGCCGCTTGCCTGCCGAGCTCCACACCCGTGGCACGCGGATCGCTTGACAGGAATGTGACGCCGCTCTGCGCGGCTGCCAACATGACCGCGAGGAACGCGGGGCAGTTCGGCAGCACGAGCTGAATGCGATCGCCTTGACGGACACCGGCCTCGTCGATCGCGCGCCGCGCCTGCTCGACGACGCCTGCAAACTCCTGATAGCTCCAGGCGGCGATCTCGCCCCCGGGGCGTTCGAACTCCAGGAACGTCGCGTCGCCTGCCGAGACGACAGCACGAGACCAGCGCTGCGCGAGCGTCGACCACGACGTGAGCTCCCCATCCGCGCTTTGCATCATCGACACCGTCATCGCTCGGTGCTCATGTTTTCAGTCCGAGACCGAATGCGCGGACGCGCCGTCGGCCGTCTTCGACGATTCGAGACGGGGTTCCCGATCGCCAACCACGATAGGTCGCCGTCGGCTCGAGCCGCGACTGACTTGCCATCGCCGCCTTGCGCGACGACGACCGCGTACGGCGTCGGCTCCGGTCCCTCGCTGCCGATGTGAATGATGGTGAAGGTGGTGACCGTCGCGGTCATGACGCCGCCAGCAGGGTGATCGCCGCCAGGCCGCCTGTGCCACCGACGTTATGAGCGAGCCCAACGTCCGCGCCGGCGACCTGATTGCTTGACTCGCCACGCATCTGGCGAACGATCTCGATCAGCTGCGCCGCGCCCGTCGCCCCGACAGGGTGTCCCTTTGACAGCAGACCGCCGCTCGGATTGACGGTGCAACTGCCGCCACCCAACTGAGTCGCGCCATCGGACGTCGCCGCCGCAGCCATTCCGCGTTCGAACAGACCGAGGTCCTCCAGGGCGACCCATTCCGCGGCCGTGAAGCAGTCATGGACCTCCGCGACGTCGATTTCCGAAGGCGTCAACCCAGCTTTCGCATACGCGTCGCCGGCGGCCCTCACTGCGGCCGGAAGGCTCACGAAGCTCTCCAGGTCCTCAGCGCTGACCGGGCCGCTGGCCATCCCCGTCGCGAGCACGTCGACGGGATTGACAGCTCCGTGCGCGTCCGCCCATTCCCTCGATGCGACGACGAGCGCCGCCGCGCCATCCGAAATCGGACTGCAGTCGAACAGCCTGAAGGGCTCCGCGATCTGCCTGGCGTTCAGTGCCTGCTCGCGCATGATCGGCTTCTGGAAATGGGCGTACGGGTTGTTGGCCCCGTGCGCGCGATTCTTGACCGCGACGTCGGCCAGCTGGTCTGCCTCAGCGCCGTACTCGTACATGTATCGCCTTGCGACAAGTGCGAAGAAGCCGGGGAACGTGAGACCCGACCTGTAGCTCCCGGATGCGGTGTCGGTCGCTGAGGCCAGCACGCTTGTGACCTCGGCGGTCGACGCACTCGTCATCTTCTCCGCGCCGACGACCAGTACGACGTCATGGACGCCGGCCTCGATCGCGGCGACGGCCTGATGGAACGCGACGGTTCCTGATGCACATGCACCCTCTGCGGCCATCACCGGCACACCTCCGGCTCGGAGCCGCGACGCGACGATCGCGGCCAGAAAGCCCTGGCGACCGAGCGCCACGCCGGCGTACGTACCAACGAAGATCGCCTGCACGGCATCAGCTCCGACACCGGCGGACTCGAGCGCCGCCCGGCCTGCCTCCGCGGCGAGGTCCGCCAGCGTCTTGTTCTCAGCGCGACCGAACGGCGTCTGGCCGTAACCCACAACCTGTGAACGCATCACCACCACCCTCCGTTGACCATCAGGATCTCGCCGGTTATGTAGCTCGCGTGAGCCGAGGCGAGAAACGCGACGGCCGCCGCTACGTCATCGGTTTCCCCCAGCCTGCCGATCGGGGACTTCTTGGCCAGATCCTCCTCGAGTCCCGCCACCATCGACGTTCGAATCGTCCGCGGTGCCACCACGTTGGCGGTGACCCCGTGAGCGCAGTGCTCGCTGGAGACCGCCTTCGTGAACGCGTTGACGGCTCCTTTGGAGGTCGCGTAATGGGCGCACGCCCAAGCCCCTCCATCGACCCCGGCCATCGACGAGATCGTGACGATGCGCCCGTACCCGCGCTCACACATCCCGGGAATCACCGCGCGCACGCACGTGAACGTGCCGGTGACGTTGACGTCCAGGGTGCGTCGCCAGAGACCGAGCTCGATGTCGGCGAACGGCGTCGGATTGAAGATGCCGGCCGACGTCACGAGGATGGAGGCCGGTCCGACCTCAGCTTCCGCGGTGGCAGTCGCCGCCGCTACGGAGTCGACATCCGTGACATCCATGGCGATGCCGACCGCGCCGGGGATGTCCGGTTCGGTGAGATCGAACGCCGCGACCCGAGCCCCGAGAGCGAGGAACGTCTCGGTCACGCGCCGGCCGATCCCGCCCGCGGCGCCGGTGACGAGCGCGACCCGGCCGTCGAAGCCCTGGAGCGACATCGTGGCGCTGTCGTGATCGAGCCCGCGCCCGGTCATCGTGGAGTACTCACTTGCGCTTGCATACAGGTGCCCGGCTCAGCGCAACTGGTTCTCTTTGAGGATCGCACCGAAGGTCTTGCTGGTGTCGAGGAAGTTCTCGCCGTCGGCAACTACCGTGTCCGCCCAATAGTCGGAAGCCATCGCCGTGTCATAGGCCGCCCGATCCGCGAAATACAGCTCGGCGAGCCCATCAAAGGGCGTATCGCCAAGGTCCTCGGTCACATCGCTCAGGACGTACTTCACCAGTCCGGGTACAGCGAGAACCAGCGGGGCATGCACACGCTCCCAGTACTCATACATCGCCTCCCTCGGCCGATCCTCACGGTACGAGATCGCAAATACGCACTTGTGCATGCGACTCACAACTCGTTGTAATGCGAAAAGCCGACGAGCTCCTCGAGATGTTCGCCGAAATGCGAGCGATAGCGAGGGAAGTCGTCAGAGTCACGAAACTCGTAGTGCTTCTCGACCGCGGTCCACTCGACACGCAACGTGAACTCCTCGGGACGCTCGATACAGCGCATCGGCGTCGCGCCCAGACACCCATCCGCCTCCGCTATCACGCCGGCGGCAACGCGAAGCCCGTCGGCCATCGCGTCACCATGATCAGGCTTCGCCCTGAACGTCGCGAGCTCAATTGCTGTCATCGGATCCTCCTGGTTGGTCGCGGCGTGGACGCACGGTTCATTTGGCGGCTGCCAGTGCCACCGGCGGAAGGCCCATGTCGGCAAAGCCTTCTGGCGTGTAATGCTCTGCCCAGAGACTCACCCACTTGTGGCCGTTCTCGATGTCCCACTGGCCGGGTACGTGACTCGCGTCGTCGCAGATCTGGTCCATATCGCAGTAGAACTCGGCGACGAGCCCACTTGGCTCACGAACGTAGGTGGCGATGTTTCGCCCGATGCCGTGCCGCATCGGCCCCCAGAGCGTGGAATGCCCGTGCGAGTCGACGTAGTCCGCCAGTTCCGCAAGTTCGACGATCGTGGGGTACTCCCAAGCGTGGTGGTGCAGCTGACCGGGCCCGGGAAAGACGCCGATGCCGTGGTGATCGACGTTGCAGCGCAGGAACATGCCTCCTGGGTCGGCGCAGTCGGAGATCCGGAAATCGAGCACGTCGATCAGCATCTTCTGCATCCGCGGCGCGTCGCTCGCGAAGAAGTTGACGTGGCCGAGTCGGCGGGGGCGCAAAACCAGCCGGTCAATGGGGTCCTCAACCTGCGTCATGCGGCTGTAGATCTGGAAGGCGAAGCCCTCCTCGTCCTGGAACGTGAACCCGTCCTCCACGCCTGGACCCTCGGGACCGTCGGCGAGGATCTGCAGACCGGCCGCAGTCACTCGTGTCCTGATCTCCTCAACCGATTCGGGGCCTGCGGCCACGAGCCCAACATGGTCGACGGCATCGGTCGTGTCGCGTGTGTACTGGAGGCTGTGGTGATCGGTCCCGTGTGAGAGCCAAACCGAATCGTCGGTGCGCTCGGTGACCCGCAGGCCCATCAGGTGTGTCGCGAGCTGTTCCGCCGCGTCGAGGTCCCGGACACGGACCGACACGTGTCCGATCTCGCTGATTACCGGAGGACGAATCTTCGAGGTGCTCATACTCTCTCCCATCTCGTGTTAGTCACTGCGTCAACCTGCTGGTGAGCATCTACTGATCATCAAGACGTCGCTACGGTCGACGCCGTCAAGGTGGCGCCGAGTTTGCTGACCAGAGCGTCAAGCTCGGACCCGTTGCGGGCGCTGCCGTAGATGTAACGGTCCGGTCTGATGATCACGGCGTTCACGTCGAGCCGGGCGATCCAGTCGGCCAGCTCGCCGGCCTGTTCACGAAGGACGACCGCATCCAGCTGCTTCAGCCGCGCTGTTGTGTCCGCGCTGATCTGATCCAGGCAGGCGAGATCGCCGACGACCGCGAAGCGGTATCCGACCGCGTCGTCCATCAGCCGTCCGTCGGCGAGCTTGGGCTGAGGGCTCAGGGTTCCCGCCAGCTCGTCGCTGTCCTCGGCCCGGACACCCGGACCGATGCGCGGTCGCAGCGGCTCAACCTCGGCCTTCTCCGGTTCGCCATCGACGGGACCGGCGGGTACCTCCATGTTCTCGATCTGGTTCGCCATCTGCGCCGCGAGAGCGACGTAGGTCTCCACGTGGGGGCTGCGTTCGGACTCGTAGGTATCGAGCAGGCTGATCGGCGACTCGCCACGGATGACCCGCTTCAACTTCCACGCCAGACCGGTCGCGTCGCGAATTCCGGAGCACATCCCCTGGCCCAGGTGGGGCGGCATCGTGTGTGCGGCGTCGCCTGCCACCAGCACCCGTCCGACCCGCCACGGATCTGCGATCAGCGATCGCCATTCGTAGACGTCGGAACGAAGCAGCCGATATTGGTCGGGGGTGAACCAAGGCGCCAGCATCTCCGCGGCCTTCTCGGTCCGTTCGAAATCCGCAGCATCGTCATCAGGCCGGAGCATCAACTCGAACCGCAGGCGTGGCTCGGCGATCGGCACGAACGTCAGCGGGTTGCGGATGCCACCCCGAATGAAGCAGTCACGGCCGGGAAGCGAGTCGTTCTCGACGAACGGGACCAGGTCGGTGATCAGCTGACGATGGGTGGCGTGATAGTCGATCTGGTCGATACCCATCATCTTGCGGACGGGAGAGTTGGCGCCATCGGCGCCGACCGCGAATGCAGCCCGTATCTGCCGTCCTGGAGCCCGTGGAGAGCTCGCGGATATCGGCCTGCACTTCGTCCCCTGAGTCCTCGATCCCAACCAGCTCCCAGCCGAAATACGTTGAGGTGTTGGGATCGTTCTGCGCGTGGCCACGCAGCACCGCCTCGAAGTCGGGCTGGTGGAACATGTAGTCGGACTGCCACCCCTGCTCGGTGAGCCCGCGATTCAGGTCCATTTCCATGACCACATTCCACGCCGCGTCATAGAAACGGTAGAAGCCGACCAGCGAGAAGGTCTTCTCCAGGTGGCGGAGCCCAAGCGTCTGCCACGCCCGCATCGTCTCATCGTCAAGTTTCGTCGCCCGGGGAAAGCTGAGCGGCAGCCGACCTCGCTCGACGGCGGCGACCCGCAGCCCCTCGAGCTCGAGGAGCCGGACCAACGCCAGCCCCGTCGTACCGCACCCGACCACCAGAACATCGACCTGATCAGCTGCACCGTTGGTAGTCATGTTCGTCCTCAACTCCGCTGGATCAATGGCTTTCGCGGCCGAGCTTAAGTACACGCGCGCGCGTGCGCTTCTTGTAGACGGCGTCAATGACCCCGACGCCCGGATCGAGGCTTTGCGCGACGGTGACGTACAGATCGCTCTCGTCCTCGCTCAGACAGCATGCGATCACGAATCCGTCGAGCTCGATCTGTTCTTCCACGCTGCCGCCGTCGATCCGGATCAAGGCGCCACCTCGCGTCGTGGCCACCCAGACCGAGCCGTCCGCGCGGGCGTAGATCCCGTCGGGGAGATAGTCTGGCCCGAGCTCGGACTGGAGATCGATCATGACTCGCCGATCCTCGAGCCGGCCGTCCGGCGTGAGCGTGAACGCACTCAGGCGGCCGGCGAAGGTCTCGGCCACCACCAGGGTGCTCCCGTCATCGATCACGGCCAGGCCGTTCGGAAAGGTGAGATCCTCGGCCGCGACCGACGCCTTGCCCCCGGCGTCGATTCTCAGCAGCTGCCCCGGCTCGCCGTGCGTTACGTCATCGACGAACACCGTTCCGTCCGGCAGCGCGATCAGATCGCCGAGCCGCCCTGTGCGGCTGAGATCGGTCAGGTCGCAGTACGGAGACCAGGTTTCGCCGTCGAACGTGTCCACACGCGTGTCCTGCATCCGGGCGGCGACGAGGTCGCCCGTCGGCAGGAACCACGTGCCGTTGACAGGCGACTCGAGCTCGATGACCCGTGGGGCGGTCCCGTCCGCGCCGACGACGACGAGCTTGGAGCCCTGCGTATCCGAAACCCAGAGCTCGCCGTCGTGCGACCGCGGCGACTCGCCCCAGATCAGATCTCCGGTGCGCAGCTCTTCGACTACCCGCCAGTCCGACTCTTGGGTGCTTCGAGCCATAGCGTCCTCTCCACCTTCAGATTTGGTCGTGGGCGCCATCAACAGAGCCCAACTTGCGTCCCTAGAGATTTATCATATATCTTCTTGCTTGTGTCCGGGATTTCCGGGCACGTCGACTTGGTGCGCTTGCATCACGAGGAGAGCGCGACGGACGCAGTGCCTCTCGACCACTACGTAACGCTGGGCCGTTCCGGACTGAGAGTCAGCCCGCTGTGCTTAGGGGCCATGACCTTTGGCGAGGACCTCGGCTGGGGCGCCAGCGTCGAGACATCCGGGGCGATGATCGACCGATACCTCGAGCTCGGCGGCAACTTCATCGACACCGCCGACGGGTACACCAAAGGCCACTCGGAGAAGATCATCGGCGACCACCTTGCACACGACCGCAGCAGGCGCGACCGAGTCGTGATCGCGACCAAGTTCAGCGCCAACCTCTACCCCGGCGACCCCAACGGCGGCGGCTCGAGCCGCAAAGCCGTGACGGCGGCCTGCGAGCAATCGCTACGAAGGCTCCAGACCGATTACATCGACGTCTATTGGCTGCACAACTGGGACAGGCACACACCGGTCGACGAGACCATGTCCGCGCTCCAAGACCTGGTTGTAGCCGGCAAAGTCCGGTACATCGGGGTCTCTGACACTCCGGCATGGAAGGTGACCCAGGCCAAGCTGATCTGCGACTTTCGCGGATGGGCATCGTTCATCGGCCTGCAGATCGAGTACTCGCTGCTGCAGCGCACCGTCGAGGGCGAGCTTATCCCGATGGCGCGCGAACTCGGCCTCGGAGTACTTCCATGGTCGCCACTCGCCCGCGGATTGCTGTCGGGGAAATACACACGCCAGAACGCAGGCAAGGTCGAAGACTCCGGGCGCGCGCCAACCCTCGCCGGCCTGCTCACCGACAAGCACTACGACATCGTCGATGCGCTGAGCAGGATCGCGGCCGAGATCGACGCCACGGTGGCGCGAGTCGCGCTCGCCTGGGTACAGGCCCGTCCTGGCGTGTGTTCGACGCTGATCGGGGCGCGCACGCTCGAGCAGTTCGAGGACAACGTTCGAGCGCTCGATCTCCAGCTCACTCCCGAACAGACGTCCACCCTCGATGAACTCACCGCGCCCCAGCTTCCGTTCCCGCTCGAGTTCTTGCGCATGGCTCCAGCCATTCACCAGGCCGGCACGACGGTCAACGGCCAACCATCAGAACTTTTCCCCTACAGCCCGCAGGACCAGAACGATCACTACTGATGGGGACGGGAGCACCGACCATGCGCTATCGCCCGCTCGGGGTGACCGGGCTTCAGGTATCGGAGATCTCGATCGGTTCATGGCTCACGTACTCCGGTGGGATCGCGGCCGAGGCGGCACGTGCCTGTACCAAGGCAGCCTTCGACGTCGGCATCAACTTCTTCGACACCGCCAACGTCTACGGGTTCGGTGCGTCCGAGCTGGCCCTCGGAGAGCTCTTGGCGCCATATTCGCGCGACTCCTACCTGCTCGCCACCAAGGTCTGTATGCCTGCGTCCGAGGATCCGTCCGAACGGGGCCTCTCGGCAGTCCAGATCGCAAAGCAGATCGACGCCTCGCTGCAGCGGCTCCGGACCGATTACGTCGACGTCTACTTTGCGCATCGCTTCGACCCAACGGTCCCGATCGAGGAGACGATCGAGGCGTTTCAAGAGGTTCTCGCCGCAGGCAAGGCGCGCTACCTCGGATTCAGCGAGTGGACCAAGGAACAGATCGAGGCCGGGATCAAGGTCGGCGGTCCAGATCTCTTCTCCGTCTCGACGCCGCAGTACTCGATGATCTGGCGGGCGCCGGAGGCCGAGCTGTTCTCGCTCTGTGCTCCCTATGGAATCAACCACATCGTCTGGTGGCCACTGGCCCAGGGCGTCCTCAGCGGTAAGTACAAGCTCGGTTTCCCGCCTCCACCCGATTCGCGGGCGGCGAGTCAGTCGATGGGCAATGAGATGGATGTTGTGATGCTCGATTCCACATTGGAAGCCGTCGAGCGCTTGCGCCCCGTCGCCTACGAGGCCGGGATGGATCTTCCCGCCCTGGCACTCGCCTGGACCTTGCGCCGTCCGGAGGTCGCTTCGACAGTCGTCGGCGTCTCCAGGCCCGCACAGGTGCACGCCAACGCCGCCGCTTCGGGGATCGAACTGAGCGCAGACCTGCTCGCCGCGGTCGATGAGGCAATCGGGGACGCCGCGGTCACCGGCCCGGCGTTGTCTGAATTCACGGCAACAGGTGTTCGCTGGCGCGACAAGGTCCTGTCCCGGGCGGTCTGATCATGAGCACGAGCGATCCTGACCGCACCTGCGTCGTCACGGGCGGCGCATCGGGAATCGGCTTTGCGGTGGTCGATCTCGCGCTCGCGCGCGCCGCTTTCTCGCACTGCGCCGTCCTGGACATCGGCGAGGGTCGATACGCGGAACTGCTCGAGCGGCACGGCCCGCGCGTGTCCTTGTTCCAGTGCGACGTGTCGAGCCTCGAAAGCGTCTCCGCTGCATTCGAGGCCGTCGATGCCTGGGGCCCGCCATTGGCCGGGTTGGTCAACAGCGCCGGCGTCGCGCACTTCGTCCCGACGCTGGAGCTCGAGCAGGAGGACTGGCGCCGGGTGATGGATATCAATGTCGATGGAACGCTCCATCCGAGCGTGCTGGCGGCTCGGAGGATGGCGGACGCCGGCGGCGGGGCGATCGTCAACCTGGCGTCCGTGGCCGGGATGTTCGGATGGCCGCGCCGAGCGGCCTACTCGACGTCGAAGGCGGCCGTGGCCGGCTTGACGCGCACGCTGGCCGTCGAATGGGCTGCGAGCGGGGTCCGTGTCAACGCTGTCGCGCCTGGCTACATCGCGACCGAGATGGTCGAGGAGCTGATCGCCGACGGCAACATCGACTACGACACGTATGCGCCGCTTGCCGCGATGAACCGCTTCGGCACTCCGGCGGAAGTGGCACATCCGATCCTGTTCCTGCTGTCGCCCGAGGCCGCCTTCATCACGGGCGTGACGCTCCCGGTCGACGGCGGCTTCGTCGCGACGAAGGTTCCGTAGGGGCGTCGGTCGGGTGGCACGATCGACGATTGACAGCCCCGGAGCCGAATGCGATGATCGCCCTGTGCCCGGATATATGATCGCGTCTTATACAGTTTCTGGAAACGAGGATGAATTCGCGATCTATCGTGAAGCCGGATTGCCCATCCTCGAGAAGTACGGCGCCGAGGTCCTGGTCGCGGAGGAGAACGCGCAGGCCCGAGAGGGGAAGCCGGGCCAGCACACGGTCGTGGTCAAGTTTCCGTCGAAGGAGGCGGCGAATGCCTTCTACGACAGCGAGGAGTACCAGCGAGTTCTCCACTACCGCACGGACAACTCATCCGGATGGCTCGTGATGTGTGACGAGCTGACGCCGCCGACGTGAGTCAACCGCCGAGTCGGAGGAGCGACGCCGCTCACACGGCGCCGGCGAGAACAGGAGAGACCGAGAGATGAATGGTGCTGTTGCCAACGCGACCGTCGATGTCGCAGTCATCGGGTGTGGCCCCGTGGGCCTCACCCTTGCCCGCCTGCTGGAGCTGCAGGGCGTGAGCGTCGCCGCCGTCGACCGCGCGCGTCTGCCCGTCGCCCATCCTCGTGCGACGCACCTCGACGACGAGACGATGCGAACCTTTCAGACCCTCGGACTGCAAGAGCTGGAGAAGCACTTTTCGCTGGTCGGCGCGTACCGGCACCTCGACGGCGAGGGACGCTTGCTCATGCAGATGGACATGAACGGCGGCCTGACCGCTCAGGGGTGGCAATCCGACTACATGTTCCATCAGCCCGACTTCGAGGCGGTGCTCCGCGGCTACGCCGAGGGCGCCGGCGGTACGACCACCTACTTCGGTTGGGACGCCGTCGGGCTCGAAGAATCAGCCGGCGATGTGACGGTCAGCGTTCGTGAGTTGTCGACTGGCCAGGACGGTCAGATCACCGCGTCATTCGTGGTGGGGTGCGACGGCGCAAATTCGAAGGTGGGTGAGTTCATGGGCGTTGGCGAGATCGATCACCACGCAACGCATCGCTCGCTGATCATCGATATCTGGCCGTACGTCACAAACGGCGAACTCGCGGGCCGCGACATGTTCATCCAGGGCGGACTCCGGAACCCACTGACGTTCGTTCCGATCGCCGAGCCCCGCGTGCGTTTCGAATTGATGCTGCGTCCGGACGACGATCAGGCAGAGTTCGAGCGCACGGCTAAGGCCACAGAGGTGCTCGGACGATGGCTTCGTCCGCACGAATATCGGATCCTTCGCCTGGGGGTATACGAGTGGCGGTCGAGAACGGCCCAGCCGTGGCGGGTCGGGCGCACGTTCCTCGCCGGTGACGCGGCGCACACGATGCCCCCGCACCTCGGACAGGGCATGTGCTCCGGCGTTCGCGACTCGATCAACCTTGCCTGGAAGCTCGGGCGTGTGCTTCACGGCGAATCTTCCGCCGAGCTTCTGGATACGTACCAGACCGAGCGTGAGCCGCACGTCGAGGCGTACATCACGACCTCCGCTCACATGGCGAACGCGATCGAGGCGATGGAGGCGCAGGGAGCCGGCGACGAGGAAGTCCCGGAGGTCAAGGCACAGCCTCTGCGCCCGCGGTTGGGGTCCGGAATCTGGATGGACGACGCCGACCCCAACGCCGGATTCCTGAGCGCCCAACCCAAGCTCGCCAACGGACAGCTGCTTGACGACGCGGTCGGTTACCGGTTTGCGCTCGTCAGCGATCCCGCGTGCCTTTCTGAGACATCCGCGGAAACCAAGGCGCTGGCCGACTCGCTCGGCGTCAGCGTGGTCGATGACGACTCCGAAGAAATACGCCGGTGGCTGGAGGGGCTCGGGGTCAAGGCCGCGCTGGTGAGGCCAGACAGATATGTCTTCGGGACAGCGAGCTCGGGCGCCGAACTCGACGCGGTCGTGGAAGCCCTGGGTCTCGCCTTGACCCGCACGCAGAGCGCCGCCGCACCGGTGTGACGAGTCGTCGTTCCCCGGCTGATCCGGTGGCTCGTCAAACGGATGAGCCGGCCGGCACCGTACGGATCGGAACCACCGACCTGCGGCCGAGCACGAGCGTGACGAGCGCCGCTGCCATGGCAACCGCGCTGCCCACCCACAGAGCCAGGACATAGCCCTGGGCGGTGGGAAGCACGCTTGAACCGGCGATGTTCGCGGCGAGAATCGACGCGGTCAGAGCACTGCCGATCGAAAAGCCGACCGCGCGGATCACCTGATAGAGGCCGAGCGCGCTGCCCGTCTCGCGGGCCGGGACGGCCCTGGTGACCATCCCCGGAATCGCCGCGAAGCTGAAGCCGAACGCAAGGCCGAGAATCCCCATGGCGACGAACGCCTGCCACAGCGCGCTGTGCTCGATGCCGAAGAACGCACCCACCGCTGCGGTCAGCAGCGAGCCGACGACCAGGACGTTGTTAGCGCCGAACGAGGCGACTGCTCTTCCGGCCAGACGGCTGGCGAGCAGGCTGATCACCGAAAACGGAACCAGCGCGAGTCCTGCGACGAGCGTTGATCCACCGAAGCCATAGCCGGCGCTGGATGGCGCCTGGATGAACTCGGTGATCGCAGTGATGAACACGTACAGCGCGACAGCCAACGTCAGCGCGGCCGCGTTGGCGACCAGCACCGGCCGGTGACGGAGCTGTCGAAGGTCCACCAACGGCTGCTCGCCGCGGAGCTGGGTACGCACCCAGACTCCGAGGATCAGCGCCGCAAGGACGAACGCCGCGATCGTCCGCCCGGACGACCAGCCCCAAACCTCTCCCTGAGCGATTCCCAAGAGCAGGGCGACCAGCCCGGCGCCGATCGTCATCACCCCGCGGATATCAAGCGAGACCGGCTCGGCATGGCGGCTTGACGGAATCGCGACGACCGCCATCAGGAGGATCGCACCACTCAGTACCGCACCGAAGAAGAACGCGGCGCGCAAGCTGACGGCGCTCGCCAGCAGCCCACTGATCGGGTAGGCGAGGCCGACGCCGGCAGCGCCTATCACCGACAACGTCGCGATCACTTCCCGTGACCGACCGACCGGCAGATGTGCCCTGGCTGCGGCCATCGTGATCGGCGCCAAGCCGATGCCGGTGCCCTGCATCACGCGTCCGACGAGCAGCACCGGGAGTGAGTTTGCAAACCCCGCGATCAAGCTTCCGATGAACACGATCGTCAGCTCGCCGATGATCGCCTCACGACGGTAGCGACCGTCGCCGAGACGACCGAGCGTCGGAGCCGACAGCGCGCCGGCCAGTAGCGCAACCGTGAGGGACCACTGCGCGCTGTCCAGCGACACGTGCATGGTCCTCGCGACATCGGGCAGCAGCGGAGCCCCAAGACTGCTGACGATGCCGGCGATCATCGTCGCCGTCATCAGTGCACCCACGAAAGCGACGCCGGGCCTCGGACCGGCGGACCGCACACCTGCCACCGGTGCCCTTCGGGCGGACTGAGCGGTCAGGCCGCTGCCCTCAGCGCTCGACCGAGCATGCGGTCAAACAACTCGGCGCCTTCGGTCGACGACGGCGAACGGGAGCTCATCCACGCGACGTGCTGATCCGGTCGGACGAGGATCAGCGCCGCGCCGTAGCCGGCCTCGAGTCCGGGCACGGCGGACAGATCGACCAGAGCCAGCGGCACCCCTCGCTCGGCGGCAGCTTTCACGAGCGCACCGCCGTCGACCGCGGAACTGAGTGTTATGAGCGCGAACTCGCGTCCCAGGTGGTCGTAGATCGAGGATCCGTCCTCGAGCCACAGATGCGGAAGTCGCCACCCCGGCCGAGCCGGCATCCGGTATCCGGCCCCTCCCTGCACCCTCTCACCTGGACTGCCGTCGACGATCACCGACGACCCCTCGTAGTTGTATCCGAGAACCAGTTCGAGGCTGTGGTACTCGAGGTCCTTTTCCTTCTTGATCGCAGCAGCGATCTCCGCGCGGCGCGATTCCATCGCCGGCCCGTCCGAGAGCAGGATCGGATCGTTGTAGTCGGACGAAAGGCGGCGCATGTTGATCGTCGACTCCTCGATGGTCCGCTCGATGACTCGGCGTCGTTCCTGCTCATAGCTGTCGAGGAGCGCGTCCGATCCCCAGCCCGCGAGCGTCGCTGCGAGCTTCCATCCAATGTTCACGCCGTCGCCGACACAGGTGTTGTAGCCGTGCCCGCCGAACGGCGGATTCAGGTGCGCGGCGTCGCCCACCAGGAAGACTCTCCCGACCCGGTACGTGTTCGCGACCAGCATCCGCGACTGCCACGGATCGATCGCCACCAGCTCGATCTCGACGTCCTCGGCCAGCGGGCCGATGATCGCGCGGATCAATCGGAGCGCGCCGCTGGTGTCGTCCGGCGGAACGACCCGACCGCTGAGGCAAACCATGTCCCGTCGAGATCGAGTGGACCGACGATGCCCGGAACCGCCGCGTCGAGGGTCCAGTACTGGACCGCCGGCGCAAGTTCGACGCGCGACCAGAGTTCGGGCGCACGGAAGACGAAATTGGTGTTGGTCCGAACGTCCGCGCTCCCCTCATACCGGCCTCCGATCAGCTCGCGAGTTCTGCTGCGGGCGCCGTCGCAGCCCAGCACGAACTTGGTGGTGATGGTCACCGTGGCACCGGATTCATGGCGACCGACGACGTCCACGTGTGAACTCGACGGATCCAAGCCATCGAGCGACCAGCCAGTCGCGAGCTGAACGGTCGGGAGTGCCGACACAGCCGACCGCAACACGTCTTCGACGATCCCCTGGTGGACCTGCTGCCCGGACTCCGCCCAGTCGTCTTGACGCGCGATGCTGAGTCCGAAGACATCCGTGAACCGGTGGATCTCCCGGCCGGTCAGGCTGGTGCAGAACGATACGTCCTGTGACCAGGACACGGGTATCGGGGCGGCGCGTCGGAGCGCGCCGGCAAGGCCCCACCGGCGGAAGTGCTCCATCGTGCGGATGTTTGTGGTCTTCGCGCGCGGTCGGTCGAAGTCAGCCGTGTGTCGTGGTTCGAGGATCACGACATCCACGCCCCTCTGCCCGAGCTCGACCGCCGCCGCAAGGCCGGCTGGACCGCACCCGGCGATCAGTACATCGGCACTCCCGGGCAGCGCAGACGCCTCGTCGGGAGGTGATTGTGGGTTGGAGGCCATCAGGCGGTCCGGTGCGGTCAGCCTTCGAAACTGATGGCGGTCTTCGGACACGCGGCAACGGCCTGATCGACTTGGTCGTGCAGCGAGTCCTCGGGGCTCTCGATCAGAACCGTGACCACGTCATCTTCGTCGCGCAGCACAAATACGTCGGGGCACGCGTCAACGCAGAGCGCGTGGCCCTCGCAGAGAGATTCGTCGACGGTGACCTTCATCTGATCTCCTCCTGGGTTGGGTACGCCTCGGGCGCCTCTCGGAGGAGACCCCGGCCCAAATCATATATGATAGCGTCGTACTAGTGGAGCTACCGCTGTTGCTCGCTGGGAGTACAGCCGCGGAGGAGAGAGACCAAGCGATGAGTGTGGAGACGCCGTCCGGGCAGCGCTGCCCCGTAAGTGCTGACTACAACCCTTTCGAGCTTTCAGGGCAGTAGAATCCATATCCCTGGCTGAAGGCTCAGCGCGAGCAGGAGCCGGTGTTCTTCAGCCCGCTCGCCCAGTGTTGGGTGGTCACTCGCTACGCCGACATCGAGTTCGTGTTGAAACAGCCGGAGATCTTCTCCAACGTGAACGCGGCGGTGGGGAAGTACAACCCCGCCGTGGAAGCCAAATTCGAGGGAAAGGTCCCCGGGGGCGCGACCCTGCTCGGTCTGGATCGGCCGGATCACACCCGGCTGAGACGTGTGATCAACGCGGCGTTCACTCCGCGGAGGGTCGCGGGCATGGAGGACAAGATCAGGGCGACCGTGGTCGAGCTGATCGAGGGTCTGCCTGAGCGACGAACCCTTCGACCTGCTCCGGGACTTCGCGTACCCGCTGGCCCTGACGGTCATCACTGACGTGGTCGGAATCCCCAGAGAGGACATTCCGATGTGTCACCACTACTCCGAGCGCTGGAACCAGCTGATGGGGGCCGAGCAGGGCGGGATGTCGGTCGATGAGCAGCTTGCTCGCGCGGAGGACACCGTGAAGTACCACGAGTACGTCGGGGACCTGATCGCCAAGCGCGAGCACGAGCCTGCTGACGACCTCATCACTGCGGTCTGGGATGTGCGCCGCCAGGGCGAAGTCGAGCTCTCGGACTTCGAGATGCTGTCTCTGTTCCCGGGCCTTCTCTCCGCCGGGCACGAGACCACGGCGAACGTGATCGCCAACGGTTTTTGGCATCTGCTGAAGGAGCCGGCTCTGTGGCAACGGTTGGTTGCCGGCGAGTATGACATCCCCCTCCTCGTCGAGGAGATGCTCCGCTTCGATACCTCGATCTTCGAGCTGCCTCGCCGGGTCTTGCAGGACACGCAGATCGGCGAAGCTGCGATTCCGGCCGGCGACCTCGTGATGCTGCACTTTGGGGCGGCAAACCATGATCCCGAGCAGTTTGAGAACCCCGACGAATTCCAGCCGGCACGCGGGGCCACCCAACATCTGGCGTTTGGCCGCGGCACCCATTTCTGCCTCGGCTCGCCGCTCGCGCGTCTGGAAATCCGCCTGTCGCTTGAGGAGCTCAGGGAGCGGCGACCGAAGCTGCACCTCGTGGGTGAGCCCGGCCACATCCCGGACTTCGTGTTCCGCGGGGTTACCGCGCTACCCGTTGCGAGCTGAGCCGCAGGTGGGATCCACCAACTGATATGGAGAGCGGGTTGTCAAGCGGGGCGTCATGAGTTTCTCGCTTTCGCGGGTCGGGTTGCGCGGGGTTGTGGTCGGCTGGGTGGGTGGCGGTCCGGCAGGCTGTGCGCGACGCGCGGTCAGACTGATATTCGCGGGTTTGGGTGTGCCGCAGGACCATGGTTCGTCGTGGGGAGCCGCTGTCTAGGATCGGGCGTGGCCGGCCGTGGGGGCGGGTTGCTCATAGTTGGCCTCGCGGGTTCCCCGCGCGTTGCCGGGCCGCCACCGACCCAGCCGACGGGATAGGCGATGTTTCGGTGCTGTGGTCTACTCGATTTGGGTGATCGCCCAGCAGAACCCGGCGAGTTCGCGGGCGGCGGCGACGGCGATGATCGTGCGGCGTTTGGCGCGTGCCTCGAGCCGTGTCCAGGTGCGGTGCAGTCGTCGCTGGGCGACCAGGCGACCGCGATCGCTTCGGGCGGCTGGTCTGTCTGGCGGTCGGTGAGCGCCTTGCCGATCGCCGGGCGCTGGCGGTAGTGCCAGGCGGCCTCGACCAGCAGCCGGCGGGCGTGCCCGGAGCCGGTCTTGGTGATCGATCCGAGCCGGCGCTGCTGCCCGGTCGTTGACTCGCACGGGACCAGCCCGACGTAGCTCATCAGCTGCTCGGCTTTGCGCGAACCGCTCGAAGTCGCCGACCTCCGCGCACAACCCGACCGCGGTCAGCGTGTCGACCCCGCGCAGGCATCGCAACCGCCCGACCTGCACCGCTCCACGGCGAGTCCGGGAGCAGCGCGACGATCTCGCGCTCGAGCTGCTCGCGGCGGTGGCAGAGCGCGTCGATCGCGCCGCGCGCGTCGAGCATCGTCGCCTGCGCCGCCGGCCAGTCCAGCGTGACCGTGGCCAGCCACTGGCGGTGACGCTCGGTCCACGCGCGCCCGTCGTCGAACCGGATCCCGTGGCGCAGCAGCAGCTTCGAGAGCCGGTGCCGGCAGCGCATCAGATCCACGCGGACCGCCTCCCGGGCGCGAACCAGGTCACGCAGCGCCTCCTCCTCATCGCCCGGCACCCTGACCGCGTGCAGCTTGCCCGCCAACAGCAACCGGACCAGATGCTCAGCGTCACGACGGTCGGTCTTGACCCGATCCCCGCTCGCGCGCGGGATCTTCCACGGCGCCGCGACCACACACTCCACGCCACGCTTGGCGAGCTCGCGCGCCAGCCCGTACCCGGTCGGCCCGGCCTCATACGCGACCCGCACCGGCCGTGGCAGCCCCGCGCAGAACGCGGCCGCCGTCGTGTTCTCACCGCTCATCGCGAACGTCTGCAGCTCGCCCGTCTCAGCATCGAGCACCGCCGCGACGATCTTCGTCGCGTGCACATCCAGGCCGACGAGGTTCTAGCCTTCGCCATGGCTGGCTCCTCCTATTCGGTTGTGGACCGGCCGCGCGGGTGCACCCGCGCGGCATGAACATCCACCCCACGAACCGACGTGGGGGAACCGGCCACTTCTACATCCAGGGCCGGACGGACCTCAATCCATATTGTCTAGAGCGGCCGAGACAGCCGGCAGCGCTCGGGGGCCGTCATCTCAGAATCCGGTGTTCTTGGGCGCAGCGAGCAGCGACGAACCCGCGTCCGCACAATCAGCGTCCGCCTATTCGATATGATATTGGGTCACGTTGAACTTGCACGTCGATCCGACGCGCAACGAGGCGGGCCGCACCGTCTGCCCTCGCACCACGAGGGGGGGACGCATGCAGGGTTAGCCACCGCGTATTTACAGGAGGATCACACTGCCACGCTTAAGCCCCCAAACCGCACCATCGCTCGTCGAGCGGATTGTCAGGGAAATCAAGAGTTCGATTGTCGCCGGCGGCTTGCGTCCGGGCGAGCAGTTCTCGATCGGGGAACTGTCGGAGGAGATGGACGTCAGCCATATCCCGGTCAGGGAGGCGCTTCGGCGGCTTGAGGCCGACGGCCTGGTCATGCTGCGCCCTGGGCGCAGAGCAATCGTCACCCCGCTCAGCATCGAAGAGCTGACGGAGGTGTACCGGCTCAGATTGCTGATCGAACCTGACCTTGCCGGGCGTTCGGCGCGCCACTACACCGACGAGCAGCTGGAACGTGCCGCGCGCGCGTGCGAGAAGCTGGGAGTCGCCGATCCGAACGGCGGCAACCTGCGGGACACCGACGCCCATCACGAGCTTCACCAGATTCTCCTGAGCCCGGCCGCAGGGCCTCACTCGGCGCGGATCGTGGAGCGACTCGTCGGTGTCTCCGACCGATACGTCGGACTGTGTATGACGCTCGGCCCGTTGCATTTGACGAGCCCTATCGACGGCATCTTGCGCTGGTCGAAGCGGCTGAGACGCGGAGTGCGCCCGCGGTGCGAAAGGCGCTGACCGCCCACCTGTCCGAGAACCTCCAGTACATGAAGGCGTGGTTGGCACCGCATCCGAGGCCGAGGCCGAGGAGCCGGTCGCGATAGCGAGCTAGTTCAGCGCCACAGCCTGGCGTGCCGGTCGTGGTGTGGCTCCGGCGCGGCGCTGGGCGGTTGTGCTGGGTGCTGACGGGTACCGTGATCGGCTTGATGCGGCATAGGCCAGCTGTAGGTCGGCTCCGCCACGGCAACGCGGCCGTCGAGACTTGATCGATCTGAGCCCTGGGCGGTCATCTCCTCCCCTCCTACGGCAGCCCTGCTCCGGGGACCGGTACTTCCAGCACGTCGATCGAACCTCGGGAGTCGCCGTCGCGCAGCCGCTCCATCGACGTGTCCGCTGAACACAGGAACAGCTGAGCTCGGTCCGGGCCGCCGAGGACGCACGCCAATGCGAATGACTCCGGACTCTCGAGCCGCTCGACGATGACGCCGCCGGGGTCGACGCGAACGAACTCGCTGTCCTGAACCATCGCAACCCAGAGATGGTCTTCCTCATCAAGGCAGAGTCCGTCTGGCCGACTCGGGAGCTCGGCGTGGATCTGGCGGTTCGACAGGCGCCCGTCATCGTCGATGTCAAACCGCGAGATGCGATGTGCGAACGTCTCCGCAACATAGAGCCTGAGCCCGTCGGGCGAGATCGCGCAACCGTTGTGCAGATGCACATCGTCGGCAGCGACTTCGGGTTCGCGTCCTGGCGCAACCAGCCATGTGCACCCGGGCTTGAAGGGCTCCCCGGCTCCGACATTGAAGCCGGTGTCGCCGACGTACGCGCGGCCTTGCCGGTCCACGACCATGTCGTTCAGCAGCCCGGTCGCGCGGGACGACAGGTCCGCGATGGCTTCCATGGTGCCGTCATGGCTGACCGCGTACAGGACCCGCTCGAGTGCGGTTGCCATCAACATTCGCCCGTCCGGGAGAATCCCGAGCCCTGAGGGACGGCCTGGCACTCGCGCGACCACTTGGGATCGTCCTTCCAGGTCGACGGTCTTGAGCGCAAAGTCGTACACGTCGGAGAACCAGAGCCGGTCCGCGTGCCAACGCGGCGACTCCGGGAATACGACGCCATCAGCGAGCAGCTTCTGGCGCGCCGCGGTCGCGCTCACGTGCGACCCGGACCGAAATGGGAGTTGACGACGGGGCCGCGGGCGGCGGTCTCACTGATTGCGACCAACGAACTCTCTCTCCTCTTGCGCCCGATCACGCCCTCATTGGGCGGGGCGGGCGCACCAGATCTGGCTCGGTTCCTCATAAACCAGGCCAGCGCACGACGGGACGAAGATATCGGACGGATAGCTCGTGTGGAAGACCTGAGCAGACGAGATAGAGGGCTCTGACTTGTCCCATCGGGGCTAATCGGTTCGGGCGGCGTGTACCCAGCCGAAACAGCCCCTACTGCCATACTTCACCGATGAGGCCGGAGTCGCCGGACCTGCCGCTGGACGTGCTCAGCACCCTCGTCGACCTCGGTACCGAGCTGCAGGCGGAAGAGGTCGATCTGCCGCGAGTGCTCGAACTGGCGACCGGCAATGCCGCGCGACTGCTCGGGACCGATATCGCCTGGCTCTCGCTCTTCGACGACGAGACGCGCACCATGCACGTGGCCGTCAGCTACGGAACGACGGTGCCCGACTTCGCAGACATGAAGGTCTCCGAGAACGAGGGCCTGGGCGGCGCCGCGCTACAGGCTGGTGGACCGGTCGTCGTCGCGGACTACGCCTCGTGGGCGTCGCCCGGCCCAGTCCGGGACACGGTGCTTGCGGAAGGGGTCTGTTCGGTCCTGTGCGCACCGATGCTGCGCGGCGATCGTGTGGTCGGGGTGCTGTACGCCGCTAACCGGTCGCCGACCCGGTTCACCGCGTCCGATACCTCGATCGTCACGGCGCTCGCCGCGCAGGCCTCGGTCGCAATCGGCAACGGTCTGCTGTACGGCTCGCTGCTCGACAAGACGCGCACCCTGGAGGCCACCTTCGAGATTCATCGGGCACTCGGCGAAGCGGCGGTTTCCGACTTGGGGATTGACCTGGTCATGCAGACCCTCAGCGAGGTGACCGGGCGGCGACTGCTCCTGGAGCAGCAGATAGTCCCTCCGTTCGAGGTCCTGAGCGCGCCGGCCGGCGATGCCGACGGGGATGGGGCTGTCGCCTCGATGGTCTCCGTGCGCCGGAACGGATCTGCCGTCGGTCAGATCACAGTCTTCGGTCAGGCTCCGCTGGGTGAGCTGGAGCAGAACGCGCTCTCCCACGGGGCCACGGTCCTGGCCCTCGAGCTGATGAAGCACGAGGCCGCTCAGGACGTCGAGTGGCGCCTGCGGGGGGAGTTGCTCGAGCAGCTCCTGGAAGCCGAAGATGATCGCTCCGACGAGCTCGAGGCCCGGGCTCGACGGTTTGGGATCGACCTCACCGAGGCGTGCTCGATCGTCGTTGTGCAGGCACGCCACCTCGATCCGCAGGCGCTGCGCGGGCTCATACACCGGGTGATCACGTCGCGCGACGCCAACGTGCACTCGAAGGCCGCTCTGAGCGGCCAGCGCGGGGATCGCGGTGTCATCGCGCTGATCGGGGACAGGCACGACATCGATCGGTTCGTCGGGCTGCTCATCGAAGCGGGAGCGGGCTCCGTCCTGTGGATCGGTACCAGCTCGGGCCGCTCGAACGTGAGCGCAAGCTTCCGCGAGGCGGCTGCGTGCTCCCAGCTCGCGAAGCAGGCCAGTCACGGGCAGTCGCGCGTGATCCACGGATCGGCGCTGGGACCACTGCGGTTCATGTTGGACATTCAGGACCTCACAAACGCCCGTGCCTTCGTCGACGAGGTCCTCGGTCCGGTGGCCGCACACGAGCAGGCTGGTGGGGCTCAGCTACTCACGACGCTGCGTGCCTACGTGGAGGAAGATGGACACCACCAACGCATCGCGGGCCGCTGTCACGTCCATGTCAGCACCGTCAAATATCGGCTGGCCCGAATTGCGGAGCTTCTGGCGCGGCCACTTCAGCCGTGGGAGACACGCTTTGAGATCACGCTCGCCTTTCGGCTCGCCGATCTCCTCGAAAGCGTGCCTGACGATCGTCGCTGACACGTCCGCCCAGCCTCCGGGCATAGGCGCGGTCGAGGATCTCGATCGTGTGCATCACTTCGATCGGGTGACCCAGCCGATTGAGATGGGTGACGATCTGGGTGAGGCAACCGATGTTGCCGGCGGCGACGAGCTCCGCGTCCGTTGCGATAAGAGCTCTGGCTTTCCGGTCGCCGAGTTCGTTTCCGATGTCCGGATGCCCGATGTTGTACGTGCCTGCAGATCCGCAGCACAGCTCCCAGTCGTGCGGCGTGAGTGTCGTGACCCCGGGGATGGAACCGAGCACCGCGCGAGGTGCGTCGCGAACCTTCTGTGCGTGCGCGAGGTGGCACGCGTCGTGGTAGGCGATCGTCAGCGGGCGCTTCAGTGGGGGCACCTCGACCAAGCCGATCCGGTCGAGCAGTTCGCTGATGTCGATCGCCTTCTCGGCGAGCTCGCGCGCTGGAGTCTCCTCAGTTGCTCCCTGGAACAGCAGCCCATATTCCTTGAGGCCGGAGCCGCACCCCGCGGCGTTGGTGACGATGGCGTCGACATCGGTCGGGAACGCATCGAGATTACGGAGGGCGTGACGTTTGGCCTGGTCAGCGGCGCCGCTATGCATTGCCAGCGCGCCACAACAGCCTTGCGCTCGCGGGATCACGGTCTCGACGCCGTTGCGCGACAGGACGCGCAAGGTGGCCCAGCCGATGTTCGGAGCCAAGACCTGTTGCGCGCATCCGGCCAGCAGCGCCACGCGGCCTCGGCGCTGACCTTCAGCGGGGTAGAACGACGGCAGCGGTTGAGCAGGCGGCAGCGAGTCAGGGAGCAACTGCAGCATCGCCGCGACGGATGCCGGAAGCGCCCGGGAAAGCGGCCGAGCAAAGCGGCCGAGCGTGGCCGCGACACGCAGCCGTCGCGGATACGGAAGCGTCTGGAGCGTCATGGCCCGCTGCCAGCGGTCCTTCAACCGACGCTTGCGCAACGGTTCGGCCCGCGCCCTGAATGGCGTGATGAGCTCTCCGTACCTCACTCCGGAGGGACATGCCGTCTCGCAGGCTTGGCATCCCAGGCAGTTATCGAGGTATGGCAGCGCGTCCCGCAGATCGAGCTTGTCCTCGAGCACCTCCTTCATCAAGAAGATTCGCCCACGCGGCGAGTCCATCTCTTCACCGAGCGTGACATAGGTCGGACAGGTCGACAGGCAGAAGCCACAATGGACGCAAGCCTCGACGACGTCGGCCATCGTTTGACCCTGTGGCCCTAGGTCCTGAACGGGGATCTCGTGTTGCACCTCCCTATACCTTCAAGAAACGATGCTCGGGATCGAGCGCCTGCGTGATCCGTTGGGCGAAGGCCCCTCCCGCGGACGGCCCCAACAGAGCCCGACCAGGTGGCCCCAGGAGGACCATCCCACGAAGGCCGCGGTCGGCGAGCAGCGCATCGAGTTCGTCGAGTGAACGAACGGCCGGCCAGTCGATCCACGCCACCGTGCCGCCAAGCCCATACCGCGCGCAGGCGGTGGGTACCGTCGCCAGTGCCGCGTCCAGATCTTCGATTCTGCGCGCTGACAGACCGACGCGTACCAGTGCGCTTCCCGCCGACACCCAGCTGAAGTCAGCGGCGTTCTGCCACAGCGCCAACTCCTCTTCACCGCGGTAGACGGTTGGCGGGTCGTCAACCGCGCGCTGCAACCGCGTGAGCCTCGCCTCGAGCGTGTCGGCGCCACCACCGAGCCGCACCAGGACTCGCCCCCCCGGGATCATCTCCAGCGCGTCAACCTCAACCTTGCAAGCCGTCAGCGTTCTGGCGATCTCGAGCGCCTGCGTGATCGTGCCCGGCCGATATTCGAGTGAAGCGGTGGCGCGCGGGCGGGGAAACACCTTGAACGACAGCTGGACCATCACGCCGAGTCGCCCGATCGAGCCGACCATCAACTTCGCGAGATCGAACCCGGCGGCGTTCTTCACCACTTTTCCGCCGCCTCTGACCAGTCGGCCGGTGCCGTCGACGAACCGCACGCCGATGATGAAGTCCCTGATCCCGCCGTACCTCATTGAGCAGGGGCCCGAGGCCCCGGCCGCGACGACTCCTCCGAGCGTGGCGCCGTAAGCGGCGAGAGGAGGATCGAAGGGCAGGTATTGGCCATGCTCCGCCAGGGTTTCCCCGATCTCGTTCACTGGGGTGCCGGCAAGTGCGGTCACCGTCAGCTCGGCTGGGTCGTACTCGAGAATCCCGCTCAGATCCGAAACGTCGATCAGCTCGACATCCGTGCGGCGAGAGCTGGACAGCGCGGGCTTCGTCGCGCCGGCGACCGGAACCAGTCGCTTGCCGGGATCAGCACCGCGAATCACGTCCTGCACCAGCCGGATCGGTGCCTCCGTCATGGTCAAGGCCTGACCGCAAGCATCTTTCCGCGGTTCGCAAGCTCATGTGGATCGAGGGACCGCCTGACCTGCTGCATCAGCTCGATGTCATCGGGCGAGAACATCAGGCGGAGGTACTCCCGCTTCTCAACGCCGACGCCATGCTCTCCGGTGATCGATCCGCCGACCGCGAGGCACATCTTGAGAATCTCTCCCGCGAATGCGTGAGCCCGCTCTTCGGCGCCCGATTCCTTGGCCGTCATAGAGGATCAGCGGGTGCAGGTTGCCGTCACCCGCATGGAACACGTTGGCCACCCGAATCCCGGTCTCCGAGCTCATCCGGTCGATCTCGGCGAGCACGTGACCCAGCCGCGTGCGCGGAACAACGCCATCCTGGACCACATAGTCCGGCGACAGCCAACCGACGGCGGAGAAGGCGCTCTTGCGGCCCTTCCAGATCAAAGCTCGTTCCGTCGGATCGAACGTGAGTCGTAGGTCGGTCGTTCCAGACTCCCGCAGCGACCGTTCCAGTAGGACGCGTTCGGACGCCACGACGTCGTGCTCACCTTCGAGTTCGACGATCAACAGGGCCGCGCACCTCGGGTATCCAGGTCGGACCGCCGCTTCCGCCGCTTCCATCGCGAGCGCATCCATGATCTCCATCGCGACGGGCAGCAGTCCTTCCCGCACGATCCGGGCCACGGCATCGCCGGCCTCCTGCAGGCTCGCGAACCCCGCCAGGGCAGTGCAGATCGTCTCGGGGATCGGTACCAGCCGCAGCGTCACTTCGACGGCGATCCCGAACAGGCCTTCGCTGCCACAGAACATTCCTGTCCAGTCCGGCCCGACGCAGCCCGCGTGATCGCCCCCGAGCTCGACCAGCTCTCCGTCTGGCAACACGACCTTGATGCCGAGCACGTGGTTGCTCGTCATTCCGTGTTTGAGGCAGTGTGCGCCGCCGGAGTTGAACGCCAGATTGCCGCCGATGCTGCAAATCGATTGGCTCGAGGGATCCGGCGCGTACAGCAGACCGTGGACGGCGGCAGCCGCGCTCACGTCGAGGTTCACGACGCCCGGCTCGACGACGGCCGTCCGAGTCTCGGGGTCGACCTCGAGCACCCGGTTCATACGATTCAGCGCGATCACGATCCCGTCGGCGACCGGCACCGACCCGCCGGACAGAGACGTGCCGCTCCCGCGCGCGACGAATGGCACTGTCATGTCGTGGCAGAGCCGTACCGACGCGATCACGTCCTCCGCTGACTCGGCGATCACCACGGCCAGCGGTCGTTCGTTGAACGCCGTCAAGCCGTCGGAGCTGAACGCTGCCAGCTGTGCCGGGTTCGTCAGAACGCGATCGCCGAACCCGAGTTGGCGGAGCCGGCGGATGAGGGTTTCGTCACCGGCCATCAGACTGCCTCGCCTTCTGGCGGGCACGATGGCTGTGCAGGATCGGCTCGGTGTAACCGGACGGCTGGCTCGTGCCGTCCAGGATCAGCTCCCTGGCCGCGAGGAACGCCTGTCCGTCGTACGACGGAGCCATGGGCGTGTAGAGCGGATCGCCCGCGTTCTGCCGGTCCACGACGAGCGCCATCCGTCGCAGGCTCGACTCGACTTCGTCGGCCGTCACGACATCGTGGTGAAGCCAGTTTGCGATGTGCTGAGCAGAGATCCGGCACGTCGCTCGGTCCTCCATCAGCGCGACGTTGTCGATGTCAGGCACCTTCGAGCAACCGATCCCCTGATCGACCCAGCGCACGACGTACCCGAGAATGCCCTGGACGTTGTTGTCGACTTCCGCCAGGCGCTCATCGACGCTCCATGCGGCAGGGTCCGCCAGCGGGAGAGTCAGCAGCTGCTCGAGCGTCGCCCGCGGTGCCGACCCCGACAGCTCTGCTTGACGCGCGCCGACGTCGACGCGGTGATAGTGGGTTGCGTGAAGCGTGGCCGCAGTCGGCGAGGGCACCCACGCCGTGTTGGCGCCGGCCTGCGGATGGGCGATCTTCTGTTCGAGCATCTGCGCCATCTCGTCGGGGGCTGCCCACATCCCCTTGCCGATCTGCGCCCGGCCACGGAGGCCGCAGGCGAGCCCGGTATCGACGTTCCAGTCTTCGTACGCGTTGATCCATGCGGTCGTTCGCATGACGCCTTTGCGCACCACGGCCCCCGCCTCCATTGAGGTGTGAATCTCGTCGCCGGTGCGGTCCAGGAAGCCCGTGTTGATGAAGGCGATTCGCCGCCGGCCGGCGCGAATGCACTCCTTGAGGTTGACGGTGGTACGACGCTCCTCATCCATCACGCCGACCTTCACCGCGTTCGGCGGCAAGCCCAACGCGCGCTCGACGATCGAGAACATCTCATCCGTCAGCGCCACCTCGTCCGGCCCGTGGAGCTTCGGCTTGACCACGTAGATGCTTCCGGCCGGCGAGTTGCGAGTCGCCGCCGGCCGGGCGAGGTCGTGCAGCGCGATCAGGACGGTCAGCATCGCGTCGAGCAAGGTCTCCGGGATGCCCACACCATCCTGATCGAGCACCGCCTCGGTCGTCATCAGGTTGCCCACATTGCGGACGAGCAGTAGCGACCGCCCTCGGCGCACGAGCTCCTCGCCGTTTGGAGCAATGAACGATCGATCTGGCTCGAGCCGGCGCTCAAAACGGCGATCGCCCTTCTCTACGACAGCGGCGAGATCGCCGCGCATCAGGCCGAGCCAGTTGGTGTAGGCCGCCACCTTGTCGGCGACGTCGACGGCAGCGACGGAGTCTTCGAAGTCGATGATCGTCGTGACCGCTGACTCGATCACGACGTCCTTGATCCCGGCAGCGTCGTTCCGGCCGACCGGGTGATCGCGGTCGATCTCGATGATCACGCCGAGCGAGTTGTTCTCGAGCAGGATCGCCCGTGGGGCGGCGTCGTCTCCGACATACCCGGTCAGGCAGCCCGGAGCTGAAAGATGGGTCGTGCAGCCCGGTAGGGCGACCTCGAGCAGCCCGTCCGCGATCCCGTAGCTGCACGCATCGACGTGGGAGCCGGTGACCAACGGAAAGGTCTCGTCCAGGAAGCTGCGTACCCAGGCGACGACCTCGGCCCCCCGTGCGGCGTCGTACGGGCCATCTGGCGGACGCGATCCGAGCACGTCGGTTCCGTACACGGCGTCGTACAGTGACCCCCACCGCGCGTTGGCCGCGTTGAGCGCAAAACGTGCGTTGCTGACCGGGACAACCAACTGCGGCCCCGCGATCTGAGAAATCTCAACGTCGACATTGCCGGTCTCGATCGTGAAGTCCTCGCCGACCGGGACGATGTAACCGATCTCGTTCAGGAACGCCCGATAGGCGGCGGCGTCGTGTGCACGGCCGCGGTTGAGTCGATGCCAGGCATCGATCTGGGCCTGTAGCGAGTCGCGCGTTGCGAGCGCGCCGGCGATCCGTGGCGAGATGCTGGAGGCGAGCTCGGTGAGGCCGCCCCACACCTGCTCCTGATCAACTCGGAGCCCCGGCAGTACGCGGCCGGTAACGAACTCGTACAGCTCTGTGTCCACCTGCAGACCACCAACGCGCACACGGGGTTGATGGTCATCCATTGGATCTTGTGTTCGTATATGCGAACATAGTTCGGGTGGGCGGACAGAAGAATATACACTTCAGCTCGATCCGGCCGGCTTTCGTGACACGATCGGCGCCGAATCTGCCCGGGTCAAAGCGCGCGTAGGCCAACTGGTGTCGCCTCAGCCCTCGACCCAGCGGCGGCGGGTCCGCTCAGCCGAACGTGTTGCCGCTGTGCTCGATCTCCTGGGGCGCTCCTCCGAACCGCTGCGACACGGAGAAGTGGCCCGGAAGCTCGGGCTTCCCAAGAGCACGGCTTCGGAGCTGCTCGACACCCTCGCGGAGGTCGGCCTCATCGCCCGCGGGGAGGGCGGCTATTCATTGGGGGTGAAGTTGATCGAACTCGGCGCCGCCGCTGCGGACAGACTCGACATCGCAGCCGTCGCCCGGCCCGTGCTTCGCGAGCTGTCGGAGCTGGGAATCGGAACGGCGAATCTCGCGATCCTCCATGGACACGAGGTGCTGTACGTCGAAAAGCTCAACAACCCCGACCACGTGATTCAGATTGCGACTCGCGTGGGTGGCACCGCGCCGGCGCACGCCACGGCCCTCGGAAAGGTGCTCGTAGCCGCGCTCGGCACGGACGCTCAACAGCGCTGGATGGAGCAGCACGATTTCGTCGCACTCACCGAGCACACGATCACTTCCAAAGCCAAGTTCGAGCGGGCCGTTCGTTTAGCCGAGGAGCAAGGCTATGCGCTGGACGAGGAGGAGCAGAACCTGCGCACCGTGTGTGTGGCCGCCCCGATCAAGAACCACGGTGGAGCGACTGTTGCGGCGATCAGCCTCACGTGCCTCAGCGCGGATGTGCTCCCCGGACGGGCTTTGCAGATCTCCGCCGTGACCCGGGGTGCCGGCCGCGTGTCGAAGCTTCTGGGAGCGCTCGATTCGCATTAGACAGGCGCTCGGTCGGCCCCGAATGGACGTCGTAAGAATCGCCTAACTTGCGTCTCCGATGATTTATCATATATCTTCTTGTCTGTGCCCGGGCATTCCGGGCGTAGGTAACCGGTGCGGTTGCGCGCCTTGAGGAGAGCGAGAGAGATGATGATGGATCGTGGGACAAGTCGACGCGACGCTGGGCGTCGCGGCTTTTCTGATAGCCGGGGCGCATTGCGGTTCGTCGTCGCGTCCGCTTTGGCTGCATTGGTAGTCGTCGCTCTTGCGGCGTGTGGTTCCTCCAGCTCAAGTTCGAGTTCCACTTCCGCCGCGAGTTCCAGTGCGACGACCAGTGCGAACGCTTCGGCGTCGAGTGGAGCCGATGTCGCTCTCGCTAAGGCGGGGGTCGCTGCAGTTACGGGTCATCCGAGCCCGTTCCCGGTCACTGAGGCGCTGAAGAAGCCGCTTCCGGCTGGGACGAAGTTCGTGTATCTGGAAGCGTCTGATCCGATCGGCTCGTTGTTCGCGGATCTGCTGAAGCCGGCAGTTAAAGAGATCGGCGGTACGTTCATCGCGATTCCGGCGGGCGAGACGGCGACAAGTGCTCAGGCTGCTGCAGCCACGGCGATCGCCGATCACCCGCAGGTTGTTCTGATCCCAGCCTTCCTGCCGAGCGAGTTTGGCGGCAAGCTGACGACCCTCGAGCATGACGGCGCGAAGATCGTAGGCGCCGGCATGGTTGGTTGGCAGCAGTACGGCATCAAGTGGTGCGTCGGTTGCGAGACCTGGACCTACGGCGAGGGCAGGATCCTGGCCGACTGGTCCGTTGCTCAGAAGGGCGCGAACACGAACGCTGTGTTCTACACCGTCCCGGAGCTGGGATTCACGGCGTCGATGTGGGCCGGCTTCAAGGCGCAGATGGCGACGCTGTGCCCGAAGTGCACGATCCGCAACGTTCCGATCCAGTTCGCAGCCATTGGCACGACTGCTCCGGCGACGATCGTCAGCGATCTGCAGTCGCATCCCAGTACCAATGTTGCGGTGACTTCGACGGAGGACATGTACCAGGGTCTACCCGCGGCGATGAGCGCCGCTGGCGTCAACAAGGTGTTGACGGTCGGTCAGTCCCCGACGCCTGAGATCCTTCAGGACATCAAGGACGGCCAGCTGACGGCGGGTCTCGCGGTGGACCTCAACACCTACACATGGACGATGGTCGACGCCGGCGCGAAGCTCGATATGGGTCAGACGCCGCAGCCCAGCGAAAATGGCGGTCCCTACCAGCTGCTCGAGCAGCCGGACATCACGTTCAACACGACGGATGGTTGGCCGGGCTACCCGGACTTCGCCGCGAGGTTCGCCAAGCTCTGGCACCCGAGTAAGTAAGGATCACCGGCCCCCGACGGGAAGAGACGGCATGTCGGCTGTACCTGATCAGTCAACCGCTCCCAGCCAATTGCTGCGAGT
Source organism: uncultured Solirubrobacterales bacterium (assembly GCA_963826895.1). Lineage (GTDB taxonomy): Bacteria > Actinomycetota > Thermoleophilia > Solirubrobacterales > Solirubrobacteraceae > Palsa-465. Next base: position 34,890 of record CAWGYJ010000001.1, on the reverse strand, counting down.
TCAGGGATTGTGCAAGACGTTCCCGGGACTGAAGGCGCTCGACGACGTGTCGTTCTCCGTCGGGGCTGGTGAGATCGTCGCTGTCGTTGGACACAACGGGTCCGGCAAATCGACGTTGGTGAAGATCCTTGCCAACGTCTATCAGCCGGACCCGGGAGCGACGATCGAGGTCCGTGATGCGAACGGGAACCTGTTGGATGACGCGGCGGCGCGTAAAGCGCTGCACTTCATCCACCAGGATCTCGGGCTCATCAACATGTTGACGACGATCGAAAACATGGGACTGGGCCGATCAGTGCGCGGACGCGGCCTGGCCCCCGTCCGTACCGCCAAAGAGCGCGATGAAGTAAGACGTCTCGTCGCGCGCTTTGGCGCGAACTTCGATCCGACCGTGCCGGTCGCGCTGCTCTCGCCTGCAGAGCGCGCGATCGTGGCGATCGCGCGCGCCATGAACGGCTGGACGGAATCTGAGAACGTGCTCGTACTTGACGAGCCGACCACCGCGTTCCATAGCGACGAGGTGGACATTCTGTTCGGGGCGGTGCGCCGCGTCGCCGCTGAGGGGGCCGGGGTCGTGTTCATTTCCCATCGGCTCGATGAAGTGTTGGGACTGGCTGACCGCGTGGTCGCCCTCCGGGATGGTCGCGTTGTCGCCGACCAACCGGCGGCTACGCTTGACCACGATCAGATGGTTCAGCTGATCGCCGGACGCGCCATCGCCGATCATGAGGCCGGCCTTGAAGTTGACAGCGAGCGCAACCTGCTGCGCGTGGCAGACATCGCCGGCGGGCAAGGTGCGCGGTGTGTCGCTCGAGCTTGCTGCTGGGGAGATCGTTGGGGTCAGCGGAATCCTGGGCTCCGGGCGCGAGGAGATCGCCGCGCTGGTGTTCGGCGCGACACATCGCTCGCGCGGAACGGTTGAGGTCGCGGGCGATGAACTGATCTCCGATGACACTGCTGCGGCGATAGATGCCGGCCTCGCGTTCCTGCCGGCCGACCGCAGGCGAGACGGTGCCGTGATGGACATGAACGTCCGCGAGAACCTGACGTTACCGCTGCTGTGGCCGCTGAATCGGAGCTTCGGCCGATTGGACAATCGCCAGGAGCGCAAGGAGACCCAGGATTGGATGGGCTTGGTCGGTTTGCTGCCTCCCAACCCAAGTCAGCAGCTGAAGCTTTTCAGCGGTGGAAACCAGCAGAAGGTAGTGCTCGCGAAGTGGCTCAGGACCAAGCCGCGGGTTCTGTTGCTCGACGAGCCGACTCAGGGCGTCGACGTTGGCGCCAAGGCGGCCATCTACGAACTGATCGCAGCAGCCGCGAAGGCGGGAACCGGCGTGCTCGTGTGCTCTTCGGACACCAAGGAGCTCGTCTCGCTGTGCGATCGAGTGGTCGTTTTTGAACAGGGGCGGATCCTGGAGGAGATCGCCCGTAAAGACTTGACGGAGTCCCGCCTCGTTCGCGCTGAACTGGGGCTAGGGACCGGCTCATCCGCGAATGTGGCAACGGCGGAGGTTCCTCATGGCTCCTGACCTGGCAACCAAGACGGGGGCCGCCGGCGGGTCGGCCGTGGTTCCGGGCAGCGAAGTCGCAGCGTCGCTCGTTGCATGGGAGCCGCCGGCGTTCTCCACCCGTGTGCGAACGGTGTTGTCGTTCCGAAACATGAGCGCCATCTATCTGTTCCTGGTGATGTTCATCGTGTTTTCGATCGTGATACCGAGCACGTTCCTGACGTGGGACACCTGGCGGTCACTGCTTTCCGACCAGGCGATCACCTGCCTCGTCGCGGTCGCCGCTGTACCGGCATTCGCCGCGGGCGTCTTCAACCTCGCGGTTGGTGCCGAGGTCGGCCTCGGAGCTGTCTTGGTGATGTGGTTGATGGTCAACAAACACCTTTCGATTCCTGAGGCGATCGTCGTGACAATGCTCGCCGGGTTGCTTGTCGGAGCGATCAACCGGATGCTGATCATGCGCTTCAGAATCCCTTCGTTCATCGCGACGCTGGGGATGAGCTCCGTGCTGCTGGCGGTGGTAACGTGGCTGTCGGGCGGCAATCAGATCCTCAACGCTCCAGCTGGGTTTGCGAAGATCGGCGACACCCAGATCTTGGGGCTGCAGATGCCCGTGTACATCCTGCTCGGCATCGCGATCGTCGTGTGGTACGTGCTTGAACGCACTCCGCTCGGGCGCGGGATCTATGCGACCGGAGCGGACCCGGAAGCCGCCGCACTGGCAGGAGTGAGAGTCGGCCGCGTGGTGGGTGGTTGTGCCATGGCGTGCGCGGTGATCGCCGGTGTGGCCGGCATGCTCTTCGCCTCCCAGACGCAGACCGGAGACCCGACAGTCGGGCCCGGGTACCTGCTCCCGGCTGTCGCTGCAGTGTTCCTCGGCTCAACCCAGTTCCGCAGCGGACGCATGAACGTGTGGGGCACGGTCGTAGCGGCCTATGTGATCGCGACTGGAATCACGGGGCTTCAGCTCGCGGGCGCGCCACTCTGGGTCCCCGACATGTTCGACGGGGCGATCCTGCTGCTCGCCGTTGGCCTCGCGGCCTACCAGAAGAGCCCCGTCTCCACGGCGGCGGCAATTCGCCGACTGTGGCAGACGTCAAGCAGACCGATGCGCGCAGCCAAACGCGCGCGGCGTGCGGAACAGCTCGCACGCGTCCAAAGCGACAGTGGCAACCTTGTGCTCGATAAGGAAGCGGCAGCCGCGAGCGCCAGGGCGTGGACGGGACCGTCGTTCAAGGAACGGGCACTGCATGATCTGTCGTTCCGGAACATCAGCGCGATCTACCTCTTCGGGTTGATGTTCATCGTGTTCTCGATCTGGGTGCCGAGCACGTTCTTGACGTCCGGGTCATGGCAATCGCTGTTCTCCGACCAGGCGATCACCTGTCTCGGAGCACTTGCGCTCGTACCGGTGATCGCAGCTGGAGTGGTCGATCTGGCGCTCGGCGCCGAGATCGGATTGGGCGCCATCATGATCGCGTGGCTGATGGTCAACAACCATATTGCGGCGCCGATCGCGATCATCCTCACCCTGCTCATGGGGGCCGTCGTGGGCGTGATCAACTGGTGGAACATCGTGCACGCCAGGATCCCTCCCTTCATCGCGACCCTTGGCATGTATTCGCTGCTGCTGGCGGTCATCACGTGGGTGTCGGGCGGCGGACCGATCGCTATGCCCGCAAGCTTCCAGAGCCTCGGAAACGACAGAATCCTGGGACTCGAGCTCCCGTTCTACATCCTTCTGGTCGTCGCAGTGGTGATGTGGTACGTACTCGAACGCACCTCTGCCGGCAGACGTCTATATGCGACCGGAGCCAATCCCGAAGCGGCACGTCTCGCCGGCATCCGCACCGCTCGCGTAATCCTGATCGCCACGATCACGTGCGCCGTCATCGCCGGTGTGGCAGGAATTCTGGCAAGCGCACAGGAAGCAACCGGCGACCCGACGATCGCACCCGGATATCTGTTGCCATGCATCGCCGCGGCATTCCTTGGCTCGACGCAGTTCCGCAACGGCCGCATGAACGTCTGGGGCACCGTGATCGGGTCCTACGTCATTGCGACCGGGGTGATGGGACTCAGCCTCGCCGGAGCCCCAACTTGGACAACCGAGATGCTCGACGGTGTGATCCTGATCGCAGCGGTCGCGCTGGCCTATTACCAACGAGCGCCAAGCGCCCGCGCAGCGGCCATCCGCAACCTGTTCAGGTCGGGAGCCGGTAAGCCGGCACCTGACGAAGCATGAACATCGTTGTAGGCGGCCACAAACGTCTGGTGGGGTGGCGACACCGGTCGCCACCCCCAGCACAGCTCAGGTTGCCGCGCCTTGCAGGCTTTCGGTGACGAGCTCCTCGATGTAGGCCCGCATCGTTCGCGGCTCACGTCCGAGAATCGTGCGCAGCACCAAGCTGTTGTCACCCGGGAAGCCATATTTCGAGTAGAACGTCTCGATGTTCTGGAAGGACTCGCGGAGATCGGCGTCCGGTGGCATGTTCGCTTCGAACCACTCGTCGAACGGTTGACTCCTCGGCACGATCTCCCTTCCAAGCGCCTCGCCCATCAGCTCGCAGACGTCTTCCCGCGAGTAGGTGCCGGGCGCAGCCAACTCGAACAACGCGTGGCCAAGGCCGGGCTCGGTGAGCGCCTTCGCGGCGACCTCAGCCACGTCGCGGTAATCGACCCAGGACACCTGCTTGTCCTGAGCCCATGGCTCGACATATTCGCCCGTCGCCAGCACCTTGTGCCAGAAGAACGCCCCGATCGACTGCATGAAGCTGGTCGGCAGCAGAGTCGTGAAGTTCATGCCGGAGATGACAAGCTCACGCGCGACGGGCAACTTGGCCCGGTGGTTGTGCAGCTCGGTCAGGTAGGGATGCATCACGCCCGAGAGCACGAACCGTTCCACCCCGGCGCTTGCGGCCAGCTGTACCAGGTGGATGCCAATCTCCTCTTCATCCGGCAGGAACTTCGGCGGCATGTAATAGACGCCGCCCGCGCCGTCGAGCGCCTCCTCCAATGCGGGTTCGTCGCGCAGGTCGGCATAGACAACGTCCGTCACGCCATGCGCTCGGGCGACTGCTTCGCCGGCTTCGTGGTGCACCACCCCGCGTACCCGCGCCCCGCGCTTTGAGAGCTCGGGCGAGACGTAGCGGCCGAACAGGCCGCCCGCGCCGAACACGACGATGGGTTTGTCGGGCATTGCTGATCCCTCCCTCTCTCGCTCTGATTTCGCTGCGTGATATATTGTAGATACTTCGCGAAGTGGAGTTGTGTCTCGCACATCGCGCGCTGGATTGCCACGCGACCGACTGGGTACGCAAACCGAAGTGAACGGAGATCCTTTGGCCCCCTACCGTCTTTACTGGTACCCCGGCACGTGTTCGCGGATCCCGTACGTCGCCCTGGAGGAGATTGGAGCGCCGTTCGAGGCGGTACTCGAGGACCGGATGGCGAACGGGCCCGAGTACCTGTTGATCAATCCGAAGGGCTCGGTCCCGGCTCTGATCGTGGACGGCTGGACATTGACGGAGAACGTGGCGATCCAGACGTATCTCGCGCGCCGGCACCCTGACGCGCAGCTTCTGCCGCTCGGAGACTTGGAAACCGAAGCCCGCGTGCTCGAGATGCTGTCCTGGTTCGCGTCCAGCGTCCATCCGCTCGTTCGGCAGCTGCGCTTCCCCATGTGGTACAGCGATGACCCCGAAGCCCTCGAGTCGCTGCGCGCCAAAGCGACTCCGCTGCTGCAACGGGCGTTCTCGATCCTCGAACAGCGGCTCGGCGATCGCGAGTGGCTCTTCGGCGACTGGAGTCTCGTTGATGTGCACCTGCTGTGGCTGTGGTTCCGCGCAACTGGATCCGGCCTGGATGGGTCTCCGTTCCCCCGGCTCGCCGCTCACGCGACGAGGTGCGAAGCTCACGCGAGCGTCGCAAAGGTGCTCGACCATGAGGAGCGGCAGCTGGCTGCGCTGCGCGACGAGGGCAAGGTGCCTGACTGGGTGCTCCCGTTCCAAGCCGGACACGCACCGCTGGTCGCTCACTGACGCTCTAGTCAGCGCCGTCGGTGTCAAGCCGGCCGCGCACCTCAGGCGCCGCGCTTACGCGCCCCGTACCAGGTCAACCAGCGCGATCGGATCTGCCGGAGCCGTGTTCCCCCGCCACGCCACGTGCTGGTCAGGGCGGATCAGGACCAGGTCGGCCTCGTAGAGCTCGCGCAGCCCCTCTTCACCAGACACGAACAGCTCGATCGGAACCCCCCGGTCGTGCGCCGCAGCGACGATGACTGCGGCCTCCGCATCGGCTCCGCCGAGGTTCAGCAGCGTGAACTCAGGCCCAAACGCGTCATATAAGGAGCGCCCGTCCGCCAACCAATGATGTGGCGCGAGGCAGCCGGGATGCGCCGAAGGTACGTAGAGCTGTTGCGTGACTTCGGGCCAAGGGGAATCCTCGTGCGCGATGATCGGCGAGCCCTCGTAGCGATACCCGAGTTGGCACCCGAGGCTCGAGAACTCCTGCACCTTCTGGGTCGCGATCAGCTGCGCGAGCCGTTCTCGCGCATGGACACCACGCTCGCCCGGATCCTCAGCTCCGTCTTCGTACATGTCATCTGACAACAGGGCATTGTTGTCCTCCTGGCGGGCGATCACCCACGCGTCCGCCGCATGCCGCTCGGCGAAGTAGCTGTCCAGCAGCTCCGGTCCACCCCACCCCTTGACGGTGGCCGCGAGCTTCCAGCCGAGGTCAACTGCGTCGCCGAGGCCGAGGTTCATTCCAAAGCCGCCGGTTGGCGGAATCAGATGCGCCGCATCCCCGGCGAGGAATACGCGCCGATCCCGCATCGACGGCGCGAGCAGCGAATGCGTCACCCACTTGCCACCCGACACATACTCCACCGGGAACTCCTCGCCGACGCAGAGGTACAGCAGCCGGCGTATGTCCTCGAAGTTGTCAGGATCAGAGCCCTCCGGGCACGGCACGGCATGAAAAAACCAGATCCCCTGCTCGGAATCGAGCGGGCCAAGCCACGCGCCCAGGTCACCGTTGACGAACCAGAGCAGGATTCCGGGCGCTATGTCACGACACAGCGATTTCAGAGCCGGCGCCCGCACGGCCATCCCCGAGTTGACGTTGAGGTCAGCCTTTCCCTCCAATCTGATTCCAAGCTGCCGCCGGACGACGCTGCGACTGCCGTCGCACCCGGCCAGATAGCTGCAGGACACGGTGTCCGCCTCGCCCGATGCGCTGTCCTCGAGCTGCACGACAACGCCGTCGTCCGACTGCTCGAAGCCCACGACTTCGGTGGCCCACCGGTACTCGACGGATGGCGCGGCCTCCGCGCGGTCGCGGAGCGACGTCTCGATCACCGCCTGCTCGGACCACGCCGCCGCCTCCGAGAACAGATCATTCCTGCCCTCGCTGTTGACAGCGTTCTCGAAGCGCACGAGCTCATATCCGTTGAGCCGCGTGAGGAAAACGAAGTCCCGGGGAATGTCCTTGATCGGGTCTACCGCCCGATGGGAGTCGGCAATGCCCCACCGGCGGAAATGCTCCATCGAGCGCACATTCGTGAGGTTTGTACGCGGCGCCTTGTAGGCGCCGCGCGGGAGCGCCTCCACGACCAGGACCTCGATGCCGCGCATGCTGAGCTCGATAGCCAGAGCGGGGCCAACTGCCCCGCCGCCCGCGATCACGACGTCGTAATGCCGCGCTGGTGTTTCACTCGCCACTTTCGTATCCAATGCTGATCGCCGATTGACAGGGGCCGGGCCGACGGTGGCGTCTACTCGAACAGGGCCGCCGGAGCCGTCGATCCCCACTCGTCCAACGTCTTCGGATTCTCCGAGTCCCATTGCTGGACGAGATACGCGGCGTCATCGAGGATGATCTCCTCCTCAGCGGAGTACTCGATGAAATGGCGGTCATGGTCATAGAAGTACACGGCGACGTTGTTCCCCGGCCCGTGCCTGACCGGACCCCAGAGGACATCCACCTCGCCGCCGGCACGGAAGCTCTCACAAGCCGCATGTACGGCCGGGGCGTTCTTCAAGCTGAACTGAAAGTGGTGGAGGTCGTTGCGAGTGCTGGACACGCCCACAAAGCAGTGGTACAGCGTGTGAGACCGCAGGAACGCAACGAACAGGTTGCCCTCCGGATCTGTGATCCGAGCGCTCAACTGAAGCCCCAGCACGTCTGTTGCGAACTTGATCTCCGCCTCAAGATCCAAAGTGCAGAATCCAACGTGGTCCATGCTGATCGGCGCCGGGCTCACGGGAGCGGGTACGGTCCTCGCCGCCATTGTGCTCTCGACCCGAACGCCAGGCGTCAGATGAATGATGTTCCCGGTCGGACTGGTCAGACGGAGCGCGGGACCTGTCCTCCACAGCGGGCCTTCCGCGATGCGTTCAACGTCGACGCCGGCCGCCCTGAGTCGCGATTCCTCACGATTCAGCGCTGCAACGTCGTCGACAACGAAGGACACGTGGTCTAGACCGACGGGACCGGGGAGATACACCAGGGAAAACGGATCGAGCCCATGAGCGGCGAGGTAGTGACGACCTTCGGAATCCACCTGTACCAGGGAAAGCCCGAGGTGCTTGGAGGCGAACTGCGCGGCCGCAGCAGGATCAGGGCTCTTCAGCGCCACATACCCGGCACGTTGCAACTCTCCGACCCGAGTGGTCGACTTGAGCGCGGTGTTGACGCCCGCTCTGTGCTCAGCAACATCGGTACTCATATCTCCTCCTTCTCACATGCACAATTTGTCCGGACTCGGATCGATGCCCCGATTTCCTGAGTGGGCGCCCGCTTCGTGGAGTGATTATCGTTGCCGCGATACACCGAAGCAAGACGAATCGCCGCCACGGGCGGCGTTTGATCCAAGATGTAAAGGCATCAGGCCCTGTGACTTTACGATCGGAACGCACCACAATCGATTCGTGATGTGAACGCACTGGCCACCCCATCATCAGTCGCTTCGCGGGATCAGCCGCTGCAGCTGCGTTACGTGACGAGGCGACAGCTCGTCGACCGAAGCCACCTGCAACAGCTTCATCGTGCGCACCACTTCGTCGCCCAGGATGGCGATCGTGCGATCAACTCCTTGCCGGCCGCCGGCCATCAATCCATAGAGATATGCACGACCGATCAACGTGAACTTCGCTCCGAGCGCCATCGACGCGACGATGTCGCCGCCGTTCATGATCCCGGTGTCAACGATCACGTCGAGGTCCTTGCCGACCTCGCGCACGACGTCGGGCAGCAGAAGAAATGGAACCGGGGCACGGTCGAGCTGACGCCCCCCGTGATTGGACAGCACGATGCCGTCGACGCCGATGTCTGCGAGCTTGCGGGCGTCGGCGAGACTCTGCACTCCCTTGACCACGATCTTGCCGTTCCACATCCCGCGGATCACGTCGAGGTCGTCGAACGAGATGGTCGGGTCCATCGCCGCGTCGAGCAGCTCTCCGACCGTACCTCCGGTGGATGACAGTGAGGCGAACTCCAGCTTTGGAGTTGTCAGGAAATCCCACCACCACCACGGGCGCAGACTGGCGTCGAGGATCGTGCGTGCCGTCAGCTGCGGCGGGATCGAGAAGCCGTTGCGCTTGTCGCGCAGGCGGGCACCGGCGATCGGGGTGTCGACGGTGAAGAAGATGGTGTCGAAGCCCGCGGCGCCGGCGCGCTCGACCAGCCCGTAGGAGATCTCGCGCCGGCGCATCATGTAGAGCTGGAACCAGTTGCGCCCGGTCGGGTTGGCCGCCTGCACGTCTTCGATCGAGCTGGTCCCGAGCGTCGAGAGGCAGAACGGAATGCCCGCCGCCGCGGCGGCGGCGGCCCCGGCGATCTCCCCCTCCGCCTGCATCAGTCGCGTGAAGCCGGTGGGCGCGATCCCGAACGGCAGCGACGATCTGCCGCCGAGCACGCTGACTGAGGTGTCGAGATTCGAGACGTCACGCAGGATCGAGGGGTGGAACTCAACGTCCTCGAACGCCTGGCGCGCGCGCGTCAGCGAGATCTCCGCCTCAGCGGCGCCGTCCGTGTAGTCGAATGCGGCTCTGGGCGTGCGCCGCCTTGCGATCTCCCGCAGGTCGTAGACCGTGAGCGCGGCAGCGAGCCGTCGCTTCCTGCCGTTCAGCTGCGGGCGCTTGACGCTGACCAGCTCGAAGACACCGGCCAACCGGGGAGCCTGGCGCTGCACGGGCTCAGCGCAGAGTTCGGAGCGCGCCGTCGAGCAGCATCAGCTCGCCGAGCATCGCCGTGGCGGCCTGGTCGTTGTCGTCGTCTGCCTCGAACCGGCCGTCCTCGCTCATCTTCTGGGCAACCCAGGCGATGTTCACGATCAGCTGGGCCGACATCATGCCGACCGCCTGAGTCACCTGCTTCAGCTGCTGCACCGCGCGCGTGCCGGCCGCGATCCCCCCGTAGGACACATATCCGACCGCTTTGTGGCGCCACTCGTGGTGGAGATAGTCGATCGCGTTCTTCAGAGCCGCCGGGTATCCGTAGTTGTACTCGGCGGTCACGAATACGATCACGTCTGCGGCCGCCACGGTCGCGCTCCAGTCCTTCGTGTGATCTTTCGTGTAGTTGCGCAGCCGCGGGTGATGAGGCTCGTCGAGCAACGGCAGCGCCAGCTCGAACAGATCGACCATCTCCACGTCGAAGCGCCCATCGCTCCGGGCCAGCTCGGCGAACCACTCGCCGACGGGTCGCCCGACACGTCCGGGGCGTGTGCTGGCGATCACGGTCAAGAGCTTGGGTATGTGTGAGTCCTTTCTACTGCTGATCCGGCTGGCGCGGACCTTGTGGAGCGTTCATGCGCTCGCGGCTGCGTGTTCCTTCGGCGCACCGGGGCGCTTCGGGTCTTCCCCTCGTAAGACGTCCAGCACCGCGCCCGGGTCATCGGGGACTGCCGTACCACGCCACGCCACGTAGTGGTCGGGGCGGACCAGGACCAGCGGAGCTTCGTAGAGCTCGCTCAGGCCGTCTGCTCGTAGCGTTTGCACCGAGAAGGGGATTCCGCGATTGGCAGCTGCGTCTTCGAACGCCTGCGTGTCGACGTCGCTGTTTAGCCGCAGAAGGGTGAAGCCCTGAAGCGCCACGTGGTCGAACACGGCGGTGCCGTCTCCGAGCCACATGTGCGGTGCCCGGGCGCCGGGAGATGCGGACGGCGTGAATTCGCCGAAACTCGCGGCGGGGGCTCGGTCCCGTCGGATGCGATGATCGGCGAGTCGTAGTAGGCGGCACCGAACTGCGCACCGAAGCTCATCAGCTCCGCGCTCTTCACGGCCAGGATCTCCTTCCCGATCTGCTCGCGGAGAGCATCTCCTTCGGGACCACGCACCTCCATCGCCGGCTTGGGTCCAGGTATTTGCGACGTGCTGAGTGCTCCATTCGGTCAGGTCCCGGACCCACTTGACGACGGGAATGCGCTCGGCTGAATAGCTCGACAAGAGCTCCGGGCCCGCCCATCCGTGGACTGCCGCGGCGAGCTTCCAGCCGAGGTCGGCGGCGTCGCCGATCCCGGTGTTCATCCCGAAGCCGCCGAACACGGATATGTGGTGGGCTGACTCGCCGGCCAGGAACACCCGGCCGCGGTGGAACTCGGGCGCTACGACGGAGTTGATCTTGAAGCCGCCGCCTTCGACGGGCTCGACCTGGACGTCGCGGCCGACAGTCCGGATCAGCCGGGCCTTCATCTCCTCCCAGTCGCTTCCATCGACGCCCTCCTCGATCGGGCAGTCGAAGAACTGATACAGCCCGTCGTCATTCTGGGCGAGGAGATTCACGCCGGTCTTGTCCTCGTTGACGAACCAGCAGAACACCGCGCCACCGAGATGTTCGGCGATCAGATCCCGGATCTCCGGTGAGAAGACGTACCAGATCGTTGCATCGACGAGACCACGGATGCCCTCCATCCGAATCCCGAGCTGGCGCCGCACGGCGCTTGCACCGCCGTCGCAACCGACGAGGTAGCTACAGGCGACTTTCCCTTCGGCTCCGTCATAGCCGCGGTACACGACCTCGACGAAATCCTCGTGCTCGACGAAGCGCTCGAATGTGCTCGCGTAACGGATCTCGGCTGTCGGAAGTTCCGCCAGCCTCGCGCGCAGGCCGCGCTCGATCGACTCCTGCGGACCGAAATGCGGCAGCGCCGAGGCGAAGGGCAGGTTCTCGTGGAAGTCGAACGCTCCTGGCACCCGGGCGACGATCTGGCCATCTACGACGCGGGTCGGAAAGACCACATCGCGCACGAATTGCGGACCCAGCGGATTGGATGCCCGAAGATGCTCGGTCGCCCCCCAGCGACGCATGTGCTCCATCGAGCGGACGTTGGTGAGGTTCGTTCCGGGATGCGGGCGCTGCCCGTTTTCACGCTGCTCCAGGACGATCGTCCGGACTCCGGCCAGCCCGAGGTCGACGGCGAGCGCGCTCCCCACCGGACCCGACCCGATGATCACGACGTCGGCATCCAGAGCCGGCCCGGTGTCGGCGGGGCGGTTGCTCGCGGACGTCATGACTCGCCCTGGACGTCAGCCTGGGGCACTCGCAGATCTGGCGATTCGGTCGCGGGATACTCACCGGCGTACGACCGCTGGTGAATCTCCGCCGCGTCGAGACCTTCGGCATGCGCGCGCACGAGGGCATCTGGGTCGACGAACGGACCGATCGGATCGGCGACGAACTCCGGCGCCGTCCGGATCCATTCCGACGACGCGGCCCAGTCGCCGAAGTTGTCCACCTGCAGCTCGACGCTGTTGCCGTCAGGGTCCAGGTAATAGAACGACGTCGTCAGGCCGTGGTCGATACAGACGTGGGGCCGGATCCCCGCCGACTTCAGCGTCTGATAGCGCTGCAGCAGATCGGTCAGCGCCGCGAACTCGAATGCCGTGTGGTGTAGGCCGGCGTGCGAGATCTTGTCCGGGTCGTCACTCACGCCGGGGAACCCGATCAGCGCAAGGCGATGGTTGGCTCCGTCGTTGGTCAAGAACGCGATCTCGGGCGAGCGATAGTTGGGCCAAAGGCCGGCCACCTGCGCGTACCAGGCGATCATCTCGTCAAGCCTCGTCGTCTTCAGGTTCACGTGGTGGAAGGTCGGGTTTGCAACCCCGTCCTCGCCACATGCCGCCAACCCGCGGCCGGCCTCTGAATCGACACTCATGTCCTCCTCCTTCGCCTCAGTTGCTCGACGGCCAGGGCGGTGCGGACCTCGCCGTCGAGTTGTACCCAAATGCGCGGGGCCAGGCGATACTCTATACAATAGCTTTCAACATAATGCATTATGTTGCCGAACTCCCAGTGGGCATCAATCCCTCAGATCCCGTGCTCGGGGCCACACGGTCGGCAGCCGTCGCGGCGGAGCTCCGGCGCTTGATCCTTTCAGGAGAGCTGCAGGCGGGTGAACGCCTGCGCCAGGCCGAGCTCGCACAACGTTTCAACGTCAGTACAACTCCCGTTCGAGAGGCGTTCACCGCTCTCGCACGGGAAGGCCTGGTGCGCCATGACGTCCAGCGCGGAGTCGTGGTGTTCACGCCCACGGCGAGCGACATCCGCGAGAACTACGAGATCCGGCTGGCGCTGGAGCCTCTCGCCACCGAGCTGAGCGCGAAGTCCATCACGGACCAAGACCTGCGACGGCTCGAAAGCCTTATCGAGCGGATGAGACGCACCGAGGATCCGCTCGGGTATCAGCCTCTGAACCGTGAGTTTCACCGCACGATCTACGCGGCCGCCGGTCGCCCGCGACTGATCGAGCTGATCGAGTCCCTGCGCGATGCGTTCGAGGCGTACATCAGGTACGACGCGGCAACGAGGCCGGACCAGACGTACTTCGCTTGTGCCCACAGCGAGCACGAGGCGATTGCCGATGCGCTGGCAGCGCGCGCCACGTCGCGCGCGCGCAGGCTGATGACCGAGCACCTGTCACACAACCTCGCACACTTCAACTCGACGCTCGGCGCCGAGCCCGCCTAGTGGCACGCACGGATCGATAACCGCCGCGCATGACGACGGCAGCCGCCGAAATTGACGGAGTTCGCTGGGCGTACGACGAGGTGGGCGAAGGCCCGCTGCTATTGCTGTTCCACGGAACCCTGTCGGGGAAGGCGGTCTACGCCGAGCAGCTCCCAACGCTCTCCAGGCGTTGCCGGGTCGTCGCCGTCGATTGGCCGGGCCATGGCGACTCTGGGTTCGATCCCGGCGGGTGGACCGTCGCGGACCTGGTGGACGCCGTTCCCCGGCTGATCGATGCACTCGGCGAACGAACGGCGATCCTGGCCGGGGTCTCGCAGGGCGGCGCGATCTCGATGCGGGTCGCGTTGCGCTCGCCGGAGCGCGTCACCGGGCTGATCACGATGAGCGCCGGACCGGACCGGCCGGCCGACCAGGCCATTGCGATGATCACACGGGTCGGTCAGGTCCTCGCAAACGGCGCGGACAGCGAGCGCCGTTCAGCACTCGAGGAGGTTCAGCGCAACGCGTTCCACGCCCCCGGATGGGTGGATGCGCACCCCGCGGCAGCGGCCTGGGAACTCGAGCTCATGCTCGGCCACCCACCCGAGGCGATGCCTCACGCAACCCGCATTCCCGCCACGTACGACTCCATCGAGGACCGTCTCGGCGAGATCCAGTGCCCAGCGCTGGTCATCTGGGGCGAGCACGACGTCCGGGCGTTCTGGGGTCCGCGCATGGCGGAGCTGATGCCGAACGCTCGCCTGATAACTCTGCCCGGCGCTGGACACCACGTCACACTCGACGCGCCGGACGCCACCACCGCGGCGATTGCCGAGTTCGTCGATCAGCTGCTGGACGGCGTCGTGAGTCCGTAGCGCTCACGCGCGAGACCACAGAGCGTGCCGGCGAGGTCCTCGGAGGTCAGTCCGCCGTGCCGGTCCGCCAGCGCCCCGGCAAGCTCTGGATCGACTGCGATGTCGAGCGCGGCGTAGACATCGCTGATCGTGGCCCGGAGCTCGTCGCCACCGTCGACCACGACCACCGCGCTCGTCACCGAGGCGCCCTTGACGACCCGCTGGGCGATCCCGGCGACCTTCGGGCCGTCCGGCAGATGAAGGCTGAATCGTCCCGGGCAGTACTCGCTGGGCAGCTCTCCGACCTCCACCGGGACGCCATGCACGGCCAGCGCCTCCGACAGCAGCTCCGACAGGTCGGTGTAGCGGTCGTCGATGCCGCCGACGATCGAAGTCTCGTGGCGGACGACCTCGACGATCACGCAGTCGGAGTCGTACGGCGCGGCTTGTCCGCCGGCGAGACGAACGACCGGCTCGCGGCCGTGCCTGCGCGCTGCGTCGCTTGCCCCGCGGAATCCGGGGCGCTTGCGGTCAGAGCGGCCGAACGCGACCGTCGCGCCTGGCCGGAAGATGCGGACGACCTCGGGGCCGGCCCGTGCCGAGGCGGCCCTCAGCATCGCCTCGGTCAGCGCCATGTCCAGCGCCGGGTCGTCCTCGTGCGCGTCGGTGACCAGGTCCATCGCGGGGGGGCGCGGTCAGAGCATCAGCTTCAGCGGCGCCTCGAGCAGGCCGCGGATCTCGCCGAGGAAGCGTGCCGCGTCTGCGCCATACAGGATCCGGTGGTCGCAGGAGAGCGTGAGCGTCATCAGCTGCCGCTCGACGATCTCGCCATCCACGCGCACCAGCGTCGCTCGCGCCGCGCCGACACCGAGGATCGCTGCCTGTGGCGGATTGATCACGGGCGTGATCGCGGTCATCCCGAACATGCCGAGATTCGAGATCGTGAAGGTGGCCCCCTCCAGCTCACGCGGAGCGATCTCGCCCGACCGGACCCGCTGCGCCAGCCGGCGGCTGTCGCGCGGCGATCTCGCCGAGCGACTTCGTGTCGGCGTCGAACACGGTCGGCACGACGAGGGCTGCATCGGCGGCGACCGCGACCCCGACGTTGACCGCGTCGTGCAGGACGAATCCCGCCTCCGCGTAGGAGCCGTTCGCAAGCGGATGGCGGCGAAGCGCGAGCGCGGAGGCCTTGATCACGAGGTCGTTGAGCGAAGGCGCCGGGTCATCGTCGCCGCAGGCCGCGATGAACTCGGCGCGCAGCGCGAGTGCGGCGTCCATCGTCACGTCGGTCTGCACCTGGAAGTGGGGCACGGTCGCCTTGGCCTCGGTCATCCGCCGCGCGATCAGCCGCTGGAGCCGGCTCAGCTCCTGGGGCCGGGCTGAGCCGGGCACTCTGTCCGGCGCGGTCGCCGGCCGGAGCTGCTCCGGCGCCTGGATCGGTCGGGTCGGCGCCAGTCCGGCCTTGGTCTCCACGTCGGCGCGAGTGATCCGGCCGAGTGGCCCCGTCCCCACCACCTGGTCGAGCTCGATCCCGTGCGCCGCGGCGATCCGTCGCGCCAGCGGCGTCGCCACGGCGGCGCGTCCCTGGCCCCGACCGTTCCGGTTCACCGATGCCGGCACCGGCACCGGCACCGACGCCGACGCCGGCGCCGGCGAAGCGTGCGCCCCGGCGTCTGCGGCGGCGGCCGTCTCGGGGTCCCCGTCGGGCAGTGCGTCTCCGGTCCGGGCGATCGGCTCTCCGACCGGCACGGTCGCGCCCTCCGCCACGAGGATCTCGAGCACTCCCGCCGTCTCTGCGCTGTAGGTCACGGTCGACTTGTCCGTCTCGATCTCCAGCAGCTCGTCACCGACGGCGACCTGATCGCCGGGTGCCTTCAGCCAGCTGAGGATCGTTCCCTGTTCCATCGAGTCGGACAGCTTGGGCATCGCGATATCGGTCATGGGCGCAGATCCTGCAGGAGGTCGATTGCGGCCCCGACGATCGTGTCGGTATCGATACCGAAGTAGCGATACAGATCCTCTACGTCGCCGGACTGGCCGAAGTCCGTAACGCCGAGCGAGGAGATCGGCACGCACCGCACGGTGGCCAGGAAGCTGAGCGTATGCGGGTGCCCGTCGAGCACGGACACGATCGGCGCCGCTCGCTCGGCGGAAGCACGCGTGTCAAGGATCCCGTCCTCACCGGGACCGAGGCCTCGCCGAGCCTGCAGCGCTCGGAAGATCGAGATCGGGCGATGTCAGGCAAACGACATCGCAGCCGATGCCGGCCTGCTCCAGCTGCGCTCCGGCGGCGAGCACCTCGGGCAGCACCGCGCCGACGCCGACGAGCGTGATCTCCGGTACGCGCTCCGTAGCGCTGAGCACGTACCCGCCCGCGAGCGCGGCTGCTCGCCGCGCCTCCATCGCAGCCGGGTCCTCCGGCACGCGCGCGAGCGCCTGATCGAGCGGACGGGTCGTCAACCGGAAGTAGGCGGAGGTCCCGTCAGATCGGCCGATCCTGGAGAACGCGTGCAGCAGCGCCCATTCGAGATCCTGGCCGAACGCCGGCTCCCACGCGACGCACCCGGGCTGTTCGAGCCCGACCGACGGGGTGATGATCGACTGATGTGCGCCACCCTCCGGCGCGAGCGTGACCCCGGACGGCGTGCCGACGAGGATCGACTGGCCGCCCGCGTAGATCCCGAACGACCAGGGCTCGAGGGCGCGGTTGACGAACGGGTCATAGAGCGTGCCGACGGGCAGCAGCGCCTGGCTGTCGCGCGACCAGGTCGCGCCGAGCTCGGACAGCAGCCCTACCAGGTTGCCCTCGGCGATCCCGAGCTCGATGTGCTGCCCGTGCTTGCTCTCGCGCCAGCGCACGAGCGTGTCGGTGTCGTCGGCGAACCAGTCGATCCGCTCGCCGAGGTGCCAGATCCCCGCCCGGTTGATCCAGCCTCCGAGGTTGGTCGACGACGCGACGTCTGGGCTGACCGTGACGACGTGCGCCGCGAGCTCCGGAGCCCTGTGGGCGAGATCGACGAAGAACCGGCCGAACGCCTGCTGCGTCGAGGCTCGCCCACGGTGGGCGCGGCCCAGGTCCGTCGGTGGCTCCGGGGCGACGCGAACGGGCAGCGGCTCGCGGTGCAACCGGTCGGCCGTGTCCCGGCACAGCCGGGCCTCGGGCGACCCGTCCGCGAACCCCGCCCAGGGGTCACGCGGATCGCAGCCGGTGCGTTCTGCCAGCTGTTGCCACTGCTCGGCGGACAGCAGCGCCGAGTGGTTGGCCGGATGTCCCTCGGTGGCCAGGCGCCACGCCTTGATCGTGTAGGCGAAGATCACGGTGGGACGATCCTTGACGGCATCCGCCTGCTCGAACGCATCGAGTAGATCCTGAAGATCGTGCCCCCCGAGGTCGCGGATCGCACGGAGCAGATCGTGGTCGTCGAGCTCGCCGACGATCCGCGCGAGGTCGCGCCGTCCGCGACCGGATCCCGGCATGCGCTCGCGCAACTCCCCCGCCGATGCACGGAGGAGCCGCTGGTACTCCTCGTTCGGCATCTCGTCGATGCGGCGGCGCAGTGCGGCGCCTCCTTCGCGCCCGTACAGCTCTCGTAACCAGCGGCCGTACTTGACCTGGATCGTGTGCCAGCCGGCGGCCTCGAACATGCCCTCGATCCGTGGCGCCGCCATGTCCGGAACGATGCGATCGAGCGATTGGCGGTTGAGGTCGACGATCCACAGCACCTCTCCGAGATGCCGCACGAGCGGATCGACCAGCGTCTCCCAGATCGCGCCCTCGTCCAGCTCGGCGTCGCCCAGCAGCGCCACCTGGCGGCCGCCGCGCGGAACCTCAAAATGCCCCGCGACGTAACGGTGGGCGACCGCGCTCCAGATCGGCGCCGTCGCGCCGATCCCGACTGAGCCGGTCGAGAAGTCCGCCGGCACGGGATCCTTCGACCGGCTCGGATACGACTGCAGGCCGCCAAACTGCCGCAGCGTCGTCAGCTGTTGTGCGTCGAGCCAGCCGAGCAGGTACTCGATCGCGTGCAGCACCGGCGAGGCGTGCGGCTTGACCGACACTCGGTCCTCGCGGCGCAGATGCGAGAACCACAACGCGGTCATGATCGACACGATCGACGCCGACGAAGCCTGATGGCCGCCGACCTTCACGCCGGAGCCCGTCGCCCTCACCTTGTTCGCGTGGTGAACGATCGAGGTCGCCAGCCAGAGCACTCGGTCCTCGACCGTCTGCAGCGTTTGCAACTCACTCTCGCGCTCGACCGTTGCCATCTCGCCCGCGATTCTCCCCTCATCAGCGCACCGGGATCAAGGATCTTGACGTCGCCGCGTACCGATACGTTCAGTTCTGAAAGCTCTGGGCGCCCTTTGTTTATGCTTTGAGCGTGGCGACCGATCTCGACCAGACCGATCGTAAGATCCTCGAAGCACTCGCCGTTGATGCGCGCCGGTCCGCGAGCGCGGTCGGCCGCATCGTCGGACTGTCCCCGCCAGCCGCCAAGCGGCGCATAGACCGGCTCGAGCAGGCCGGCATCATCCGCGGCTACACGACCGTCCTGGACCACCGGCATCTGGACACGCACATCGAGGCGTTCATCGAGCTGCGGTTCGCGGCCGGAACACAGGTCGCGGACGTCGATGGCTCCGTCATCCACCTACCGGAGGTGATCGAGTCGTTCACGCTCGCCGGCGACCCCGACGCGCTCGCCCACGTCCGCGTCCGCGACCTCGACCATCTCAAGAACGTCGTCGATCGCATCCGCCGGGGCCGGGGCAAGCCGACCGTCACGACGACACGCACGATGATCGTGCTTGGCCGAACCGACCAGCTGAGCGTCGACTGAGCAGGCGGTCGCCGGTCGGGCGGACCGACTGAGCTGTCGCGCTTTTGACGCTAGGCGTCGATGGTTCTGTAGAACTCGAGGAGCGCCTGCGCGAGCGCCTCTGGGGCCTCCATCGCCGCGTAGTGGCCAACGCCGTCCAGAGTGGCGCCGCTGACGTGCTGGGCGACCTGGGTCATGGTGTGGTGGGAGAAGTCGCCGGATCCGGCGCCGACGGCCAGCACTGGGATCTGCAGCCTGCTGTGGGCGGCCAGCTCTCGAATTTCGTCGCCTTCCTGGAGCATCGAGCGGTACAGGCTGCTTGCTCCGCGGAAGCCGTCCGGGCGCGCGAAGGTGCGGGTGAATTCGTTGACGTCCTGGTCGGTGATGGCGCCGTCGGTCGCGCACATGGCGGGATAGGCGTAGCCCGCCAGGAAGTCTCGCTCACGGCCGGCGAGCAGCATCTCGGGGATCCCGGGGGCGGCCAGCACGCCGATGTGCCAGGCGCCGCCGTGGGTCACGTCGGCGAGCATCTCCAGTCCGAACCCGGGTAGGCCGGTCTCGATCGCGGCGAAGCTGCGGACCAGCTCCGGATGAACTGCGGCCAGCCGGAAGGTCGTGACTCCGCTGATGTCCTGGCCGGTGAGGTGAACCGCGCCGAGGTCGAGCTCGTCGATGAGTCGTCGCAGGGTCTCCGCCGTGGTGGCGCTGGTGCTGCCCTCCGGCGCGTTGCCGGAGTCTCCGAAGCCGGGCAGATCGACGGCGATCACGCGGTGCTCGTCGGCTAGGAGCGGGATCAGCTTGTGAAACGCCCACCAGGTCTCGGGGAACCCGTGCACGAGCAGAACCGGAGTGCCGTCAGACCCGGCGCTGACGTAGTGCAGGTCGGTGTCGTTGATGAGCGTGCGGTGGTGGCTGACCTCGGGGATCGAGGCACCGGTGGTGGTGTCGGACATGCGTGGCTCCTTCAGATAGACAACTAAGTTGTCTCATACGCTAGCAACTAGGTTGTCGCTGTCGCAACCTGGTTGTCTATGCTTTGGGAATGTCTCGGTCTGGTGCCGATCTCGCGCTGTTGCTGCTCGCGGGGATTTCGTTCCCTGGCGGATGCCGCCAGTGTTGAGCTGGCCGAACGTGGGCACGAGAAGATCCGGCCGGTCCACGACTTCGCGATCCGCTCAATCGACGCCGGCGCCGACACCGCCTCAGAGCTCGGCCGCCAGCTCGGCGTCTCAAAGCAAGCCGCCGCGAAGACGATCGGCTTTCTTGAAGAGCGCGGCTACATCACCGGCGAGGCCGACCAGCGAGACCCGCGCCGCCGCCGGTTCACCGTCACCACCGAGGGCCACGCCCTGCTCGCCACCGGCGAGCAGGTCTTCGACGAACTTCGAGACCGCTGGGCGCAACGCATCGGCGTCAAGGAACTTGAACGACTCGAAGAAGCGCTCGCCGACCTCGGGATCAGAGCCCCGTCTCGCCTCGACACTCCCGGTTGGCTCGCTGGCTCAACTCCGGAATGAGCTCTCCTTCGCTGCGCGATTCCGCCCATTCTCGACGCGATTGTGTGCGTGGCGAGGTCTCCAGTGGCACGGATTCGTCTCAGCGCCGGGCGCGGGTGCGTCGCGAGCCGGCCTGATTGGTGCGTCGGCGCTCATCGGGGAGTTTCGTTACGCAACCGCAGGGTCGGTGTCCCACGGGAGCGATGCGCTCACCTGGTGCACGAGCCCCTCGTTTATGTCCTCGGCACGGTGAACATGCACCGGGGGTGTGTAGAAGGTGGCGTACGGGCGGAGGCGGAGGACGACGCGCTGCTCGCGGCGTGCGCCTTCCTCGACCATCGGCCGGACCTCGTCAGGCATCGGATTGCCGGCCATCACCCCAGCGATGCTCATCATCACGTCAACGACCTGACCGAAGTCCGTGTCGATCGTCGCGTCGCAATAGACCTGGAGATAGCTCGGCGGCCACTGCTCGTCGAGCACGCACAGCGAGACCTTCGGCGAGCGCGCCACGGCCTTCGCCTTCGCCCGCTCAGCCATCGTTGACACGAGGATCTCGTCGTCCTGGAGCACGTAATAGACGATCGACATCGCCGGTCCATCGTGTCCGCGCGGATAGCCGAAGATCGCGGTTCGGTGCTCGCGCACGAACTGCCTGCGCTCCTCCGGATTCATGGTCGTCCTCCTGTGATCGTTGATACTCGGGTGATCTGCGCTGGTTCTCGTCGGCGTCCAAATCGCTCGGTGCGTAACTGCATCGATGACCGCGATCGACGAAGCCCGCGTGTGGGAGGCGACCGTGACGTAGTAGCGCTCCAAGCCGCTGTCATAGGCGACCTCGTCACCCCCACCCAGCGCCGGGAACTGAGCGACGACGCGGCCGTGCGAAAGGTCCACGATCAAGGCGCGGGTCAGCCCGGGTGTGGTGGCGTCGCAACCGATTGCGTGGGGTGCTCGGTCACGAAACGTCCACGCTCCTCGGGATTCATGCGCGTCCTGGCTCGATGGTTGGTGACTCGCTCAGCCGCGCTTGGGAATCCGGGGAGAGCATCGGCGCGAGCAGGGTCCGCAGCGCGTGGATGTGGCGCTCGCGTTCAGGTGGAACGCCGATCGCCGTCTGCACGATCACCCCCTGGAAGACGCCGATCAGAACCCGGGCAAGCGCGTCGGCGTCAGCGAGCGGATCCAAGTGGCCGGTCCTCTGCGCGCGGCCGATCAGCCCGACGACCGTCGCGAGCGTCGCGGCGAACGTCTGTTGCGAGATCTCGGCGATCGACTCGTCGCGTAGCGCCTCGCTCGCCAGCTGCAAACGCAACAGAAGATCTTCCTCGCGCGCCAGCTGCTCGCGAGTGCCGGCAGCCAGGAGCCTCAGCGCCTCGATCGGGTCCTCGATCAGCTCAAGCGCTTCGCGTTGCGCGTGCGCCTCGCGCAGCTGCTCCTCACCGAGTGCCCGGACGATCTCCTCCTTACTCGCGAAGTGGTTGTAGACCGCGCCCGGGCTCAGCCCGCACTCGCGATAGATGTCGCGCATCGACGTCGCGTGAAATCCCTCACGCGCGAAGCACGCCTTCGCCCCCCCGAGAATCTCCTCGCGCCGGCGCGCCATGTACTCGTCACTCACTCGAGGCATAAATCGATCAGTCGATCTTTATAGCACGATCATGCGACAGCGACGATCTTCAAGCCCGGGTCTGTCGCTGCGCGATCAGGTTTCGCGCTTGACGTTCAGCTCTTGGTTCTCTCTTGCGACCACGCGGGGGCTGTCGCTTATCAGCCCGCGCTCGCGCAGCCGCGGGAGGCCGCTACGAGAGCCGTCGAGCACAACGACCGTGGCGTATGCGGGCTCGCTGCTGACCGAAAACCCATGCGCCTCTGTCTCGACCAGGAACCCGTCGACCTCGAGATCGAAGCCGCCGCGTCCCGGATGGACTTCGATTGTCACCTCTCGGTCGTCCGAAACGACGATCGGCGGGGCGCAGCCGCCGTGCATCGCGAGCGGGGTGCACACGAACGCATTAGTGCCAGCCGCCAGCAACGGGCCGCCGGCCGCCATCGAATACGCGCTCGATCCCACGGGGGTCGCGACCACGATCCCGTCACCCGCGATGCGAACGTAGAGCTCCCCGTCGACGCACACCTCGACCATGAGCTGCGTGCCCCCTCGTCGAGCGAGGACAAGATCGTTCAGCGCCCAGGCGACGTGTACCCCGCCGGCCCCGACATCGAGCGCCGGCAGGTGGCGCGCCAGCCAGTCTCCGGCGGCAAAACGGTCGAGGGCTGCCCCCAGCTCGTTCTCCGGCACTGTCGTCAGCACCCCCAGGCTGCCGCAGGCGACGCTCATCACCGACGCCCCGGTTCTGGCTGCCGCATGTAGCGCCTTGAGCATCGTCCCGTCTCCGCCGAGCGCGACAACGACGTCGCACGCGCTCACTTCGCCGGTCGGCGCAACCGCCGGCTGCTCGCCAATCGGAATCTGCACCAGCCGAACGCCACGGGCCACCGTCCAGCGCCGGAGGATCTCCACCCCACGCTGCACTGGGCGGGTTGGGTGGACCACGACTCCGACGCGCTCCATACGCCGTGCAGCTTACGACCGCGCCTCATAAGCAACGCAACGGCGATACACACGGGCGGGCCGCGATGCGGCGTGTGGACCAGAGCGTCACCCGTGCCACGGAAGCGGGCACGCACTCTGGTCCCGCGGCAATCCGGTGTCGGGGGTGCCAGCGATCGTCCATTCGCCCCTTCACGTGCAGCGGGACCGGCACGGTGCTGAGCACCGCTCTGCCCCACCTTCGTTCATACGACTCGTATGCTAGCCTATGCCTCGTATGGGGACGTTGATCCAGATCCGTGATGTACGCGACGACGTGCACCGCACCCTCAAGGCAAGAGCTGCCAGTGAGGGTGTCTCCCTGTCGGAATACCTCCGGTCAGAGCTTGAGCGCGTAGCGAGTACGCCCACCTCGGCGGAGCTTCTCGCCCGCTTGCAATCGCGCAAGCCAGTACGGCCCGCTGAGACCGCCGGCGAAGCACTCCGCACGATCCGTGACGCGCAGGCGTGATCGTCGTCGACGCGTCAGCAGCCCTCGATGGACTCCTCGACGCCGCCAGCCACATGAAGCTCGCGACTCACCTCAGCGGTATCACCGCGCCCGTGGCCGCTCCCGACCTGATCGACGTCGAGGTCCTGAGCGTATTGCGTCGATGGGAGCGCATGGGGGAGATCACGTCGACTAGAGCGCGACAAACACTCGACGACCTGAATGCGTTACCCATCGTCCGCTACCCCGGCCGAGCGCTCTCCGATCGGGCCTGGAAGCTACGCCACAACCTCACCGCCTACGACGCGCAATACGTCGCGCTGGCGCAGATCCTCCCCGCCGAACTCCTCACGACCGATGTCCGCATGGCCGATGCGGCAGCCAAGGCCCGCGTCCCGGTCGTGCCACTCTGAGCGGGACACGGCCGCCTCGGAGACGCCATCGGTCGCGGCAACGAGAAACGCTTGTGCGCGTGGCTTCGTCCTCGGAGCGTCCGACCACGCTCTGAGGCCACCGCATGTCGCGCTCGCTCGCCGATCCGGACGACTGGAAGGTCGCCGATGCGGTCGTCCGGTCTGGCGACCTCTCGTAGCCAAATGCGATCGCGAGCGGATGGCCCGGGGCGCGCCCTGTCGCCCGAATCGGCGGCCAGACCTCGCCACCGCGTAGCCACCCGGCCACGAAATGACAACAGTGAGCCATTCCGTTGACGAGGCCCATCCAGTCGGAAACACTGTCTCCATGCACCGACCATGGGACCGACACCCACCGTGGGCCCATTGGGCTTTCTGGCTCGTCGCGGGAATCGCCGGGACCATCGGCCCTATCGCCTTCGTCGTCGGCGCGATCGATGGATCGCACCGTGAGTGGTGGATCGGCCTGGGGTTGTGCGTGGCCTGGGCCGTCACGCTCGGGATCGACTGGCTTGTCGTCTGCCGGCTCCGCCGGACGATCCCGGGGTGGCAACCCTGGCAGCCACCCAGCTGGAGCCGCTGAGTCGTCGCCAACGCGATCGCGCGACTCGAGGCGGCGCGGATAGCAAGAGCGATCGCGGCACGGTCGGGCTCGGAACGGGCCGTCGGATTGCGGGTGGCCTGGCCAGCGGAGCGCGGCCCCGCGGCCCGCCGCGCTCCGGATGGGGGTGTGTCCCAGTTGTAGTCTGTGCCCGTTCTCGCCCTCGCGGCCGTTGTCGTGTTCATCTTGGAGGTCGACAGATGCCCGGTCCCTTGCAGGTGATTGCCATGAGCTTTGGTCCTGGCTCCGACTTCCATGGTCGGGTCTTGGCCGAGGTCGACCGTCTACAGGGCCGAGGAGTTCTGCGCCTGCTCGATCTGCTCTTCGTCTCGAAGAGGGAGGACGGCACGATCGAGCGCACAGTCATCGGCGATGATGACTTTGGCGCACTGCTGTCGCGGGTCGTGCCTTTGGGCGGCGCTGGTCTGGTGGAACCAGCGGCGGGTTCGTCGGGCTTCGACCCGACTGACGCACTGGCGCTGGCACATTCCCTGCTGCCTGGGACGGCGCTCGCGTTTCTACTCATCGAGCACGGTTGGGCGCAGCCGCTCTTCGATGCGATCGCAGAGACTGGAGGGGAGCTGCTGGGCGAGGGTTTCCTTACCGCCGAGGCTGGGTTGATTGTTGGAGCCGAGGTCGCGGCGATGGAGGAGGCGGTTGAGGTGATTGCGGCGGCGCAGGCCGCCGAAGCGGACGCGACGCTCCGAGCCATCGAGGCCGAGACGCGAGCCGCCGACGCGATCGCTGCTTCCGAAGCGATTCGCGCCGCTGCCGCCGCCGACGCCGTTCGGGCGCTGATCAGCGCAGGCGTCGTCAAGGAGGAAGCCGCGCACGAGGCTATTGACGCTTTGGGGGCCGCCGGTCTCACCATCGCCGCGGCCGACGAAGCAGCGGCGGAGGCTGTCGCGCAGGACGCTGCAGAAGTGTTGGTCGCCGACGAAGCAGCCGCCGAGGCTATCGCGGTCGACGAAGCGGCAGTAGCGGCGGCAAACGAGGCGGGCACCGAAGCCGTCACCGAAGCTGCCGCCAAGGTCAGCGCAGCGTCGATCAGCTTGGCTGAAGCGCGGATCCTCCGTTACTTGCCGACGTCGTTGACCTTTGCGCTGATCGCCGACAAGCTGGGGATCTCCCGCTCGGCAGCGAAGGACCGTGCCGGGCGCCTCTACCAAAAGCTCGGGGTTCACAGTCGCGCCGAGGCGGTCACCCGGGCCCGCACGCTCGGGCTCATCGACTGACCTTGAGAATGTTCCGCCTTCGCGCGCGCGTCGGCCGCAACATCAGCGGCTAGCGCGTCTACCGCGTTCGCCACAGAAACAACACACCGCCGGCGTGATGTCGCGACGCATAATGTTCAGAGGAAAGGCAATCGTGCGCCGGGATGTCTGTCGGGCCCGACCCTCACGTTCCCCACGCTTGAGTTCAGGACTCGTCGTTCGTGTCACCGAGAGCGACGCGCAAGGTGCCGGCGGCCGGGCGGCGGCGTGACTGCCACTGGATCAGGCCGATCGTCGTGAGTGTGTACATGGCCACGGCGAGGAGTTCGCCGGCAAAGACGTCGGAGGCGTAGTGCGCGCGCAGGTAGATCCGGCTTTGGCCGACGAGCACCGCGAGGAGTGCGCCCGCGGTGATCGCGGTGATCCGGCCGCCTCGGGTGGGGATCACGACGCTGAGCGCGATCGCGAGCGCGACCCAGCCGATGGAATTGGCAGCGTGACCCGAGGGATAGCTCGCACCGGAGGTGTGCACCAGCGGGTCCGGCGGGCGGGGCCGGTCGACGACCAATTTCACGATCCACACGCTGATCCACGCGAGTGCCGCTCCGACGACGAGCGCTGCCGCACGGGCGCGGTGTCGACGCTTGATCAGAAGCGCGGCGCCGAGGGCCACGGCAGGGCCAACGATCGCGATCAGGCCCAGATTCGTGAGGACGCGGGCGACGTCGTCAAGCGATGGCGCGCGTAGGTCGTCGGCGATCTCGAAGGCGCGCGAGTCAAGCGCGAGGGAGGAACTGCTCGTCACAGCGATCGTTAGGGCTGCGAAGCCGGCGATGGCGGTGACGGCGACCACGACGAGCAGCCATGGATCGGATGCGCGGCGCACCGGCATAGCTTCCCGGATTAGCAGGTGGCGAAGACGCGATCGAGTTCGTGCTCGATCTGCGCGCGGTGCTGATCGACATCGAGCTGTCCGGCATCGGGTCTGCGAACAATCAGATCGCGACGGACGCGTCAGGCGCTCGCACGCCGGCCATGTTCAACCGCGGCGAATCGCCTCGGTCACTGCTTTCGCTTGGGCTGCAAGGGACCTCGTCGGAGTGGGCGCCCTGCTCACGGGGAGATTCTGCGTCTGAGCTTCGGGGGTTTGGGCGGCGATGCGGACGGTGGTGATCGGGCTCGGTGGTCTGGTCGGGCGGGATCGTCCGGCTAGCTCCAGATGGCCAGGACGTGCTTGGCGACGCCTGCCGCTTGCGCGTGGCCGGCCTGGGCGGCGCCCCGTCGCGCCGCCGGATCGAGCACGTTTTTACCGATGGCCGCACGTGAGCCCGGATCCGGAACGACGACGATCGAGGAGACCGCGAGCTCGTCAAGCTGTTGCTGCGGACCCTTGATCGGCCCGACCGCTCGCGCGATCGGCGCCAGCACGACGATCTTCGTGCACCCACGGGCGAGGTCAGCGTTCGTGCTGCTCCGAAACCCGCCATCGATGTAGGTCCGGTCGCCGATCGGGATGGGTGGATACACGCCCGGAACCGCGCAGCTCGCCGCCACCGCATCGACGAGCGGCACGCCGTCGGCGCTGGTGATCACTCGGAACTCGCCCGAGCGGGCATCGACTGCCGTGACGCGGAGATCGCGCTCGGGCCACTCCGTCGATGGCAGCCTCGATCTGATCACCGCGAGGCGTTGCTCGACAGTCGGGACCCGTCCAGCCCGGGCTGCCCTCAGTGACATCGCTCCGAGCCGGCGGCCGAATTTGGTTAGGTCGCCCCGTGCGCGAAGCAGTGCCGCCAGATACACAAGCATCTCTCGCGGGCCCAGGCGCGCAGGCAACTCGCTCGACGGGGGCTCGAGCTGCCGGAGGTAGAGAGCGTCGAGGGGCGTCGAACTCGTGATCTGAGCACCGACGACCGACCCAGCCGAAGTGCCGACGATCACGTCAGCGCCCAGCAGATCAACACCCGCCGCGGCCAGGCCGGCGAGCAGACCAAGCTCCCACGCGATGCCCGTGATCCCGCCACCCCCGAGCACCAATCCCGACTGATCGTGTGCCTGCATGCCCCGACTCTAGACCGGGGCTCGGGTCGCCGCCGCCTCCCCGACTCCACGCCCGCGATCACCATGCCGTGACAGACCGGCGAGGCGATCGCTTTGGATCCGCCGGCCATCGACGCTGGGTCACAGCTTTGGCGACTACCTGTTGGCACGATCGAGATGCGCGCGGTTCTGGCGACAGGAGCCCGCTCGGCCTGCTGGGCTACCTGACCCTGCTCGGCGTGGAAAGCGTCCGTTTGGTGGCGAGCGTTACCGCGACCCAGCGACGCGTGGAGCTGTGGGATCTTGCCCAGCTGGGTTCTGGTGCTCACGCGCAACGAAGTTCTCGATGTCGGCTTGGTCCGAGCGCGCGCGCTCGGCGACCCGGAGCAGGTTGCTCATCGTTGCCACCTCCTCGGTCTGCTCGCGGATGAACCACTGCATGAACTGCTCTGACGTGTAGTCGCCCTCCTTGCGGGCGGTGGCCGCGAGAGCGTTAATCTGCTCGGACACGCGCCGCTCCTGCTCGAGCGCCAGCGCGATTGGGCTAATCACATCCTCGAAGCTCGTACGTGGCGCCTCAACACTGGGGATCGTGACCTGGCCGTCCGTATCGAGCAGGAACTGGACCATCATCATCGCGTGGTCGCGCTCCTCCAGTGCCTGACGGTAGAAAAAGCCGGCCAGCTGCGGCAGCGCCTCGGAGTCGTAGTAGACAGCGCAAGCGACGTACTGCTGATGGGCGCCGAACTCGTTGGCGATCTGCTCGTTGAGCTTGGCCGCGAAGGCGGAGGCCGGAGGCATGAGCTAGATCCTACGAGGATCAGCGCACCGCGCGCTTGCCGGGAGTAGCTAGCGGCGACCGTCGGGATCTCACGCTCGCCGATCGTCGAGATGAATCAACTCTCCTGCGCCGCAGCCAACGCCCGCGAATCGAGGCGGATGAGCGCCCCCAGCCGCGATGTGGTCGCCCTAGTTCCGCGTCTTGAGCCGAGACCTTGAGCCGATGCCCGGGCAGGCCGAGGGCTCCCTGATCATGAGCGTCCACGCGCTGAATAGCGCACACGCCCTCCACACGGCCCAACGCCGCAATCGGCCGGAAGCTTCCCAGCTGAACCGGTCAGCTAGCCATAGCTAGAGTCAGCCGTCACGGGGAGTTGTCTTCTGATTGGCGGCGTGCAAAGCTGTCCATCTCGAGCGTCGTGGCGGTTCTCTCATGGGGGCTATTTTGCGTCGTTGGCTAAGGCTCTGGGCAGGGTGTCCAGGCCGACGGGCACCTTTGAGCGCGGTTTCTGATTTTCTGCAATGCAGGCTGCGGACGGGAACGCAGGTGGGCTTGATCCTCGTGATCGCCACGTGCTCTGGTGCGCTGCTCGCAGCCGGGCCGTCGATTGGGGCGAGCACGGACTGTGGCGGCGGGGGCGAGACCGATGGGGTCACGGCCGACTACACGGGCACATGGACGTATACGAGTCACATCTCCCAGGGCAGCGGCAATCCCGATGCAGTCGCGGCGATCTCGCTGTCCTGGAGCGAGACGTTTAACGGCAGGACCGGCTGCTGGACGTTGCAAAGCGACGGCGGCTCAGCCTCGATATCGGACTCGCTCAGCCCTCCGAACGGTCCAAACCCCAACTGCAGCGCCACCCTCAGCCTGGCCCCGGACGCCGCGACCAACTTCCAGGCAAACCAACCCCAGGATGCCGCCAACCTGACCCAGTATGACCCGCTGACCGGCGAAGCTCAGAGCCAGTACTGGTACCTCGGAGAGAATGTGCCGCTCTACTACGCGGAGCCCTTCAGGCTGCTGCAAAGCTCTGACACCAACCCCGACGACTTCTGCTTTCAGCCGGGTGTTTCGCCGTCTGGAACGATCGTGACCACGCAGTTCGCCGGCGCCGGCTGCCACTTTCAGGGCTCCGGCTCGAATGCAGTCGACTTCCTGGCATTCCCCGTCAATGGCGGCGGGACTCAGACCGATGACTGCACCTACAGCAGCTCCGACGACCAAGGCGACACCACCGCGCAGACGCTCCAGCAATCGGCCACCTTGTCTTCCGGCACCCCGCATTGCAGCAACGTCGCCGTCTCGACCACCGAGGATCGCTGGGTCACGTTCACGCTGCCGTGCGCCTGGCAGGGCGGCCAGCCGCTGGATTACGACGTTCTCTCAGGCGCAAAGCAGGCGGGCGGAGTGATCGAGCACATTCAAGGCGATCAGGTGACCTGGGGGCCGACCAACGGCTTCACCGGAACCTCAACGTTCACGTTCGACGCATTTCCCGTCGACGGCGTCGAGGACGGACTGTCAGGCAACACCGCGACCGCGACCATCACGGTCTGCGAGTGCTGCTCGGCGGCGCAGACCTCCAGAGGCAGCACCGAGGAGGGGCACACGTCGACTGATGCTGCCATTGCAGCGTCCGCGCGGACCAGGGTCTTCTACTACTCGGCCCGGGGATCGGGCGAGAAGCCGGAGAACACGCCGCAGGCGATGGGAACGCCTGGGTACGCGCTCTTTAAGGAACTCTACGAGCGCGGCAGGTCGGTGGGGGTCACGATCACCGGGCGGGGCATCCTCTCGTACCCAGCAGTCGATATCGCCGGCAGCTTCATCCAGGACGCACTCAAGGGGCACTTCCTCACCTCCCACTACCTGGACAGCGTCATCGACGGCGTGAACTCAGGTGTCGCGGCGCTCACGGCGCTCGCGAAGAGCATGGGCTGCTCGCGCTGGACGGTGGTGCTGACGGGATACTCCCAGGGCGCCGACGTGATGCGGCGCGTCCTCGCCAGGCTTCCGCCAGCCGTCCAAAAGCACGTCGCGACGATGATCCTGTTCGGCGACCCCTACTTCTACCCGCGCGAGGCGCACGTCCTCGCTGCCGGCGGCTATTCACGCAACGAGGTCGGGATCCTGGAGTTTGCAAAACTGAACCCCGGGCTCGCCCTGGGACACGCCATCAGTGCTCCGGCGATCCCGATCCGAACATACTCGTGGTGTCACCGAAACGACCCGGTGTGTCAATTCGGGGTTGATAATCATCCCCTCATCAGCGTGCCCCACGGCGGCAAGCTGCTGGCAGCCGACCTGCAAAACCACCTCACCTACGGGCAGGGGAGTGAGCTGTGCGCGCAGGTGAAAGAGGTCAGCGCAGCCCTGCGGGCAAAAGGCGTTCAGATGCCCAAGCGCGGCTGTTGACGCCGGCGCAGCGGAGCATCGCGACTACGACGCCCGCGAGCGCAACGTGAATAGAGTCGCCGCGCGGGTCGAGTCGCTGGTATCGGCTGTCCGAGCGCAGCCGCCCAGCGTCGCCCACCGCGCCCGACCGCGGTGCAGACGGTGGTCTCTGGTGGCTGCCGCTTTCACCCGAACAAAGCGACACGCTAGCTTGCGCCTTCCGTGAAGGCGGAAACGATTCGGCAGGGCCAAGTCGCCGACGATCGCATCCGTCATGCCGCAGGCGCCGACTCGGACGAGCGCAATGGCGTCGACGCGGTGACGGCCGCCGGGCCGAGCGGGGAGCTGTCGGCACGATCGCTTCGGTCCGGATGGGCCCGGGCCACGAGCTGCCCGGCGGTTGACCTATAGGGAGCGCTCGTACAGTGCGCCGTCGATCAGCTTCCGGCTTCCGACGGGGTGCGGAAGCGCGACCCGCACTGGCGTCTCCGGGTTCGGCGAGCGCATTTGGAATCCCTCGAGCGGTGTGACGAACATGGTCAGGATCAGCTCGTGCTCGCCCTCGTAGAGGTCTGGGTCGAGCACCCGTCCGTCGGCGCGTTTGCCGCCCGCGTGGGTCAGCTCGGCCACCAGTATCCGCAGGACGGTGTCATCTGCCCTCAGCTCGTGGGTGGGGTCCAGCCGCCAGGAGGAGGCGCGGATCCCGTCGCGGGTCGCGCGCAGCGGTCGCCCCGCCGTCTTGCCGGTGTGCGACCACGTGCCGCGGCGGGCATCCTTCTTGACCGTGACCATCACCAGGTCCGGCGGCATGCCGCGTCCGAACAGAGCCTCCTTGCTGGTTCGCGCAAGCAGGTGCCAGCCGTCCAAGATGGATGACGACGGGCGCTGCTCGACGGGCTGCTCGCCCTTATTCAGCGGACTCGATCCCGCGCGGCTGCCCAGCCGCGCCGCAAGCAGTTGCACGGCAGGGTCGCTTGGGTCGAGTGGTTTGAATGGCCCATCCAGAGCGCTTGGAGGGAAGGCCAGTCCCTCCGTGTCGCTGATCAGCTCCGGCACCCGCAGCGCGCCGCGGGGCTCGAGCACGGCGGACCGTTCCCAGTGACGCTCCGTCGGCACCCCCCGCGCACGGGCCACAAGGCGAGTAAGCAGTCCATCGCCCGGTCCGCTCATCCCGCGCCAGCCTAGCGGCAATGGCCCTAACGCCGCACTCGAGTGGAAGTTCCTCCTGGTTCGCGGGCCTGCCGCGCATCCCGGGACTGCTCTTGTCGCCCGAGCTTGGCGTAGTCAGCGAGTGCTTCGGTGACGCAGGGTGGTCCGGCGGCGTCTCGGTATGGTCTGAGCATGTCCGCACGCGCCGAGCCGCAGCTGGTCAGCGGTCAGGCACCTGACCGGTCGGCCCCGGTCGCTAGGACCGTTGCTCTCGTCGACGCACGCTCGCCGTCTGGCCCGGTCCCGGCCGGGGTCGAGCAGGTCCTCGTTCGCTACGAGGACACGCCACGCGGGCTGGCGGCGCTCGAGCACGCGCGAGTTCTGGCGGAGCGACGCGGCGCTCGGCTCGCCGTCATCGCCGTCGCGCCGCATGAGGCGAACCACGGCGGCTGCGCGATCTGCCGCAGCACCGCCGGGATGTACAACCGCCAGATGGACGAGATAGCCGAAGAGGAGATCGCGGCTGCGGCCACGCACGTCGAGGCTTGTGACCTCGTCGAGTTCGTGATCGCGAAGGGCGGCAGCTTCATGCGCGCGATCGGCGAAATCGCCGTTCAGCGGGGAGCCCGAACGGTTGTGCTCCCGGCGCCTCGTGGGGGCTTGCTCGCGCGGCGGTTCAGACGGGACGAGGCCGAGCTGACGCGGCGACGCGGCGTGGCCGAAGTGATCGTGGTCGAAGAGTCGTTCTAAGCGAAGCAGTCACTGCGGTCCGTGTGTCGCGAAGGGAGCCAACTATGTGGGGCCGAGCAGTCGTCGGGTTTGTGCTTTGTGCGGTCGGCACGGTATGGATACTCCAAGGAACCAAAGTCATTCAAGGTTCGGCAATGAGCGGCCAGGGCAAGTGGGCGGCTATTGGAGCGGTGATGGTCGTGGCGGGATTGGCGTGTTTTGTGTGGGCTGCCAGACACCGCCGCACCGGCACGACCGAGGCAAACTGAAAGGGGGCGTAGCCGCAGTCACAATCATGGAAGCTGACGCTGGTGAACAAACGTCGTCAATCGAACTTCACGACAATCGGTCGTTCTCCGGTTCTTCCGTCTCCTCCTGCAGCCAAGCGGGAGCGTAGCGGGCGGCCCACGCTTCGGTCACCCAACCTTTGATCATGGACCTCATCGACTCGGGGTGCGCCACGGCGACGACGATGTGACCTATTACCACTGCGAAGATGGCGAAGGCCAAGACGTCATGGACGTCCGTTGCACCGGTACGCCAGCTGACAGGGAAGAACTGGAACCACTTCAGAACAATGCCGGTAGCCAGCATGACGACTATCGAGCCACCGATGAAAATGGCGTTGAGCTTCTGGCCGGGATTGAACTTATCGACGACCCGAGGTGCTCTTCGGCCGAGAGCTTTCATCCACGCGATCTCGTCCCTTGTCCAGAGGCTGACACGCCGCAGGTCGCGGCGCATGCGAGCACCCCAAGGACCGAGCAGTGAGATAAGAAGCGGGATCGGAAGTACGACGCCCGTCCAGACATGGATATCGGTCACCAAGGGCCGTCGGCCGACGATGGCGGAGACCGAGGGAAAATACAGCGCCATGGCCGTCAGCATCAGGATGCCAAACAGCAGGGCATTTGCCCAGTGGGCGGTGCGCTGTACGCGGTCGAAGCGCAAGACCCGGGAAACTGCCCGTGGGTAAGCCTCGATCTGGTTGGTCATGCCGCCCCACCCGTCAACGCTTGATCGGTAGGTCCGGTCGAGCCGTCACGCCATCCGTTGACGGGATAACCGTTCTGCTCCCAATATCCCGGTATCACCTGGTCGACCACACGGATGGCCGACAGCCACTTGAGCGACTTGTAGCCAAACATCGGTCCCACGTATAGGCGGACCGGGCCACCGTGTTCGGTGCTGACCGCCGCACCCAGCATTCGATAAGCGACAATCACGTCGGGTAGGTGAGCTTGATACAGCGTGAGGCTCTCGGAGTCGGCCCCGTCGTAGGACTCGAAACTCAGGGCCACGGCGCTTTCTTGCACTCCGGCACGGGACAGGATCTCCGAGAGTCTTACGCCTTCCCACTGGACGTTGGGAACGGTCCATCCGGTGACACACTGGAATTCCTGGGAAAATGACGTGGTGGGCATGGCTTTGAGGTCCGCCAGAGTGAACACCATCGGGTTGTTGACGAGCCCGCTGACCTCCAGGCGGTAGTCCGAATCCGAGATATGGGGGTACGAGCCCGTGATCGAATAGATGCGGAAGCCGGGCCACCAAGGGATGAGCTGCAGCACAGAATTGACTGGCCCCTCGAAGACGATGCCCCCGAGACCCAGGACTGACATACCGAGAAAGACCCGCCGACCCACGGCGATTTTGCCGTCCCTCGCCTTACCGGCTTCGCCGTCCGAGGTCGTAGTCACGTTGAATTACGTTACTCCTCCAATGGCCGCCCGCGCCACGAAGCGGAGGCACCGGCTCCGAGACCTCGCCCGGACCGGCCCCGGCCGCTTGGACGTAGCCACCAGGAGGCTCGGCAGCAGGCTGGCGGTCCGGTCTGCAAACGGGTCGGGTCGGAGCTCAGCGTCGAAAGCCCCATTGGGGGAGCAACTTGGCGA